>OZ244163.1:0-2316925 GCA_965216495.1 Acidimicrobiia bacterium
GCATCGCCAAGGTCGACGAATCTTCACGAGCCAACAACCTTGTGGCGAGACCCGCCACCGCTCCGGTTCGAATCGCTGTCAAAGTCGGACCGTCGACCATTCCAACCGGGCTCCCATCCTCCCCAAAGACGACCACCAAACCGGCTGGGTTTCCAGGAACAATCGAAACCACCTTCACAGCGGTCAGGTTGCCGAGTCGACCCGGCATCACCAGCGAGGAGCCCACTAACGAACGCAACGGTGCTTCGACTTCCCCGGTGAAAGCATGCTCCATAGCCTCGATTGCATCATCCATGGGCAAAGCGGCTCGGGTGGCTTCGGCGTCGAGGTAGCGCATCAGGCGAGAACGTTCTTGACTTCGACATCGATCGGCGACCGATCGAAGGCAAAGAAATCCATCGGCACCTCAGTGTCGTACTCCATGGTCTCGCCAGAAACCGCACGCGCGACCATCGAACCCACAGCCGGTGCCAGCTTGAAACCATGTCCGCTGAACCCGTTGGCCAACCAAAAGCCGTCGACACCGCATGGACCGACCACAGGATGAACGTCCTCACGATTGATCGTGTAGAGGCCCGCAGTTCCAGAGGGCGTACCTTTCGCCTGGAGTTCTGGAACCCGATGACCGAAGGCAGCGAGCTTGTTCTGAACGAACTCTCCGTCGGGAGAACGCTTGAAGTCGTCCGGATCGTCGACCTCTTCTTCTTCGTCTTCTGCCAAAACCGAACCGACGAGCACCTGTGACCAGTTGGACTCGGGTCTGAAGTAGATGCCCGAGTTGGCATCTGCCCCGATGGGAATCCGACCTAGGTCCTGCGGCCACTCGAGATAGACGGTCTGTATGCGAGTCGGAGTCAAGCTCCAACGCCGGTCGACTCCGGCGTCGCGATTCAGGTCGTTGCACCACGGGCCAAGTGCGTTGATAACGAGATCGCCTTCGACCGAAGAACCGTCAGCGAGTGTGACGCCGGTGACTCGACCACCTTGTTTTACAACGCTTGTCACCGCTGCACCGAAGCGCACCTCGCCTCCGAGGCGCCGGGTTGCCTCGATCAAGTCCTGGTTGGCACCCACCGGGTCGGCATATCCACCTTCCGGCTCGAACAGAAAGGCTTCTCCATCGACGCACTCGTGTTCGGTCTCACCAGACCAGTCAAGAGGCGAGACACAAGTCGAAAGAGCAGGAAATCTCTCAGCGACGTCACTTGGACTCAGATTTTCGGCGCCGACGCCTTGGCTCCGCAGCCGGCTCACTGTCTCGCTCACAATCTCCCGAGACTCCCCCATCATCCAAAGCACACCTGTTTCAACAAGGCCCGCACGCGGCGCCTCGAGACCAGTGAAATCAGCCCAATTTCTATACGTCTCACGGCCATCGAGGGCAAGCCGAACGACCTCGGGGTGGGTGTAACGACAGCGGCAAATCGAAGAAGATGCACCAGTCGAACCTTCAGACGGACCCAGACCCTTGTCGAGAATCACCGTGTCGATGCCTCGACGCGCAAGTTGGTAGCCAATCGAGGAACCGACGATGCCGGCGCCAGCGATAACCACTCTCATGGCTACTTCACACTCACCGTGTAGTCGCCGAGATCGTCGTCCCAAGTCAGATCGATCAGGTTCCGGGTGGCGGCAGCTTTGCAGAACTGAAGGAATCCTCCGTAGCCAAGCTTCTTCTCACTGAAGTCGGCTTTCTCCTTACGAAGCTGGTTCTTCAGCCCGGAAAGGACAATCGGTGATCCTCCAGACGACTCGAGATCAGAAATCACCTTGATCAACAGGTCAAAGGCCGTCTTTTCGCTCGACCCGCCCGACGCGAACTGAACCACCGGGTCTCCCCGTCCCGGACCTTCGCTCAACTCCAGCACACCGTCTGATTCGAGATCGCGCAACATCTCGCCAAAAGCGCGATAACCGAAATCTGCCTCAGTAAAGGTCGGATCCTTACGAAGAATGGCCCGCTTTAGGCCCGATGCTAGAACTTCCCCTTGACCCGATCGGAGAAGACCTCCCAAGGTTGTCGTCACCAAGGCCTGAGACGAGTTGGTCTCACCGTTCGGTTCGCTCTTGTCGCGGGCCCTTGCGTCAACTCCGGCGAGATTGTCGTAGAAAAGGAACTCGTCGCAGGCGGGTGGCAGCAGACTCGACGTCGAACCCTTGACCCCTACTCCGATGACCTTCTTGTTGAGCTCACGCAGCTTGTGAACCAACGGTGTGAAGTCGGAGTCGCCGGTGCAGACGACAAATGTCGTTATGTACTCACGTTCAAAGGCCACCTCGATGGCATCCACCGCCATCTTGATGTCGGCGGCGTTCTTTCTGGTGGCGCCCATCCGCTGGGGAATCTCGACGAGCTCAACATGGCTTCGTGTCAGCCTCTGTCGAGCGTCTGAGAACATCGACCAGTCGGCATATGCCTTGCGAGAGACCACACGTCCTCTTTCGGCAAGAGCGTCGGCGATCGGTTCGAAGTCGAATTCCATACCTCCCAGAGCGTCCCTGGCGCCGATGGCCAGGTTCTCGAAGTCGACAAAGAGGGCAATCCGTTCTTCTTCCATTCGACGAAATGTAGTTGCTTCTGGTCGCGCCGCTCGGTGACTGTCAATTCGAATAGCTTGTACAGAGTGAGCAAGCCTGTAGAACTACGGGTCCACGGTGTCTCCGGGTCGCCCCCGGCACGGATGCTGTACACCGAACCCATCACCTACGACCAAGGGCCAGACCTGGCCAAGGTCTATCGGCCTCACCGGGACGACTGGGATGTTCGGGCCTTTCACTGGGGCAGCCTCACGTCTGGCCGATCGATCACTGCTTTCTGGATTCTCCTGGCACCGTTCGCCATGGCCAACGTTGCGGGCTGGATGAACGTTAGACCCAACTCGTGGACCCGTTCGTGGCTGCGCGTCGCCAGTCTTGCTCTCACCGGAATCCTGTTTGCTCAGGGCGCCAACGTCGCGATCGACATTCCCAAATCATCTGGGATGTCCCACCAGGGCATCGTGGCTGCGTTCGCCGGGCTGAGCCTGACGATGGTCGTTCTGCTGGGTCTGATTTCGACCCAGTCATCATTCGAGAAACTGAGCATTCGTCGCCGCCTCGGGTATCTGCTCGTCCCCACAGTGGCGGCCATGTCGCCCGCCGACGCTCCAACCGATTGGTCGGATCCGGCCACTGATGCAACGGTCGTCGGGCACCGGATGTGGGCGGTTCATAGCTACCTCCATCGACTCCGAAGACTCCACCTCGGGTTCGGAGCATGTGTTCTGGCACTGGTGGCTGTACGAAGCGTGTCGGCTGCTGCACCCGAATTGGCAAGCATGTCAGTTGCCGGAGTCATTCTCGTCGCCATGGCCATGAGTTCGGGACCGACAGCGACTAACCGCCTCTTGCTGAGGTTCACGGCTCTGGCACCCGTGATCGGTGTCATCGTTCTGATCTGGGGTGGCGTTGAGTTGGCGAATGGCGTGGTACCGACCGACGTGAGCGTTGCTGACGAACTGACCTACCAACTGGCTTTGGTCCTTGGTCTGGCAGCGCTCATCGGTTTTCCGGGGTGGGTTGCCGTGGGGCTGCTAGCCATCGCCACCCTCATCGGTGGCGCTTTCGGCCTGACCGCATCCATGCTTGCAGAGACTTATCTGCTGGGCGGAAGCACGACGACTTCAACATTCGAAGGAGGGGCCGAGTTCGTGATGGTTGGATCGTTCGTGATGGTTGTGACCTTGGCATTCGCATTTCTGTTCGCGGCGGCATTTCCCCGGCAGCCGACCGACGACTCATTCATCAGACGTGGAGCACTCAGAGCACGCGGGCTACTAACGGTGGCTGGGGTTTACGGCCTAGTCGTGGGAGGACTGGCAGCCTTCCTTTCGTGCCGTGACGGCTGCTCCCAGGACGGACTCGCTATCCCCTCCTGGATGGGCGAGCGAGATTCCGATCTAGCGGTCCTGTTCGGGCTTCCTTTCGATCCGACTTCTGTGCTCGGCTGGGCCAAAGTATTCATGGTGGCCGCACCGGCCTACCTGATAGTCCGTTCGATTGTCGGTGGGCTGCTGAACGGCCAGGGCTCTCGACGCCAGGTGGGCATCCTCTGGGATCTCGGGTCGTTCTGGCCGCGGTGGTTCCATCCGCTCGCCCCACCGGCATACGGGCCCTATGCAGTTACACGCTTGCAAAAAGCCATCGATGAGGTCAAACCGGATGTCCTATCAGCACACTCTCAGGGCACCCTCGTGTCAGCTGTGGCACTGAGTTTGCGAACTGGGGACACTCGACCCGAGCTGTTCATCACCTACGGATCACAATTGGGCGAGCTCTACCCGGCATTGTTCCCGTCGGTCGGCCTCGACAACCTGGTGGCCACCGTCGACGGTCAGCTCAACGAACGATGGGTGAATCTATGGCGGCCCAGCGACCCGATTGGTGGGCAACCGATCGACTCACTGGGCAGCCGCAACTGGGAAGTGCAGTCGGGGCGAGGCCACTTCCGGTACGAGTTGACCGGCGAGTTCTGCACCGTCCGGTCCCGGCTCGGAAACGCCGACTTGGAACCCCCTCCGTTCGAGACCATGTCCGACTGTTGGGAGCGTTGAGCTGTTGCCTACCATCACCCTGCCGCCCTCGTAGCTCAGGGGATAGAGCACCGGTTTCCTAAACCGGGTGTCGCAGGTTCGAATCCTGCCGAGGGCACAAACAACCCGCCCCCTCCTCGACTGGGCTGCAAAGCGTCAGTCTGTGGCTGACGGATTGCAGCGCAAAGCACGAACAACCGGACCGCTCTCGACTGGGATGCAACGCGTCAGTCTGTCGCTGACGGATTGCAGCGCAGAACACGGGAGCGAGAGCAGACGGACCGCCGGGAGGCCAAAATGAACCCTCATGACCTATCGCATTGAGATCCTCGATGCCCACACAGCACCTGACTCCGTGCTGCAAATGGCGCACCAGGCGTTTGTCGATCGTGAGGCCGATCTCCACCCAGATGGTCCCGAGACGCCCTACGAACATCGGCTATTGATGTGGAGGGCCCAGTCGGGATATTGGACCAGCACCCGATTCGCTGCCTTCGACAACGATGATCTGGCCGGAGTCATGCTGGCTGTCATCTGGCGTGACCAACCAGAGGTAGGTCTGGTGACACCAGCGGTCAGAACAGCGTGGCGGGGGAAGGGCGTCGCCAAGGCTTTGGCGGTTCCCGCCCTCGAACACCTGGCCAGCGAGACGCGCTCCAAGGTCATCGTCGACCTGCCTTCGGGATCGAGCATCGAGCCGGTGGTCGCTCGCTATGGATTGAAAAAGGCTCTGGACGAGAAGGTCAACCGCCTCAGGGTCTCCGAGGTCGACTGGGAGCTGATGGCCCATTGGGAGGCCTCCATCTCCGAGCGTGCACCGGAGTATGAGCTCTTGTTTCTGAAGACTCCTTTTCCTGAGGAGTATCTAGATCGCTGGTGCCAGATATCGGACGTGATGAACACCATGCCGATGGAAGACCTCGATCTCGAACTCCCCAAGATGACTGCCGAGAAGTGGAGAGCAGTCGAGCAGGGTTACGCCAGCCAACGGGCCGAATATCGGGCCTGCATCGCCGTTCACAAAACCACGGGGGACTTCGCGGGGATGACCACCATCTGGGCGCAATCACTCTTCCCAGAGTTGGCAGTACAGGACGACACGGCGGTGGCACACAGCCATCGCGGACAGAATCTCGGACGCATTATCAAGGCCGCAATGCTCAGGCGATTCCTCGAGGAGTTCCCGTCGGTCGAGGTCGTCGAAACCGGCAATGCAGGTTCGAATGCGCCGATGCTCAAGATCAATACGGAAATGGGATATCGCACTGTGCTCGAGATGTCGGCTTGGCAGGGCGAGATCCCCACCGTCTTGGAACGGCTTGGCTGAATCCTGTCGGCGCCGCTGTTTACGGTTGTGCCATGGATCTGCCCGTGGACATCATCAGGAGTGAGAGACGCAAGCGAACACTCCAGGCCAGCCTGACTGATGGCCGAATCACCGTACGTGTACCTGCCGGGCTCGACCCGCGCCAGGAACAACGCATGGTCAGTGAGCTAGTCGCCAAGGTTCGGGCCAAGGCAACCAGCCGCAAGATCGACCTCGCTTCACGAGCCGATGCTTTGGCCCGGAAGTATCGACTCCCCTCTCCCGAATCGATCGAGTGGTCCCAACGTCAAAACAAGCGCTGGGGGTCTTGCACACCGTCGGAGGGACGGATTCGGATCTCGAATCGGCTGGCCGACGCTCCAGAGTGGGTTTTGGATTCGGTCATCGTCCACGAGTTGGCGCATCTGGTTGAGGCGGGCCACGGATCCTCCTTCAAAGCCCTAACCGATCGATACCCGTTGACCGAACGTGCCACCGGCTATTTGATGGCGATGAACGAGCGCCCGCTTGGTGAGAACAACCCAGCCCTCCGCAGGTTGGAGGAGCCTGATAGCGTCTCCCCGACACGTGACTGATTTTCATTACGAAGCCCTCTCATACCTCGACTCTTCCTTTCTCGCCTTGGAGAGCCCCAACGCCCACATGCACGTTGCTGGCGTGGCCATCTTCGAGGCCGGTCCACTCAAGAAAGACGATGGCGGCATCGATATGGAGAGAATCCGCTCCCACATCGAGTCGAAGCTGCAATACATACCTCGATATCGCCAGCGCCTCGACTACGTCCCATACGATCGACGGCCGGTTTGGGTTGATGACGAACACTTCAACTTTGACTACCACGTTCGTCATACATCACTGCCTCAGCCAGGTAGTGACCAGCAGCTGAAGGCACTCGCTGGCCGAATCGTCTCTACCAAGCTCGACCGCAGCAAACCTCTATGGGAGCTCTGGATCGCAGAAGGTGTTTCTGATGATCGGTTCGCGGTCATCGCAAAGATCCACCACTGCATGATCGACGGCATCTCTGGCGTTGATCTCACGACGATCCTGCTCAACATCATCCCCGACTCAAACATCGAGGAGGCTCCAGAGTGGACTCCGCGACCGGCACCCACTCCATCGCAGCTTGCAGTGGCCGAGGCGGCCCGTACGACACGCAAGGTGATCGACGGTTTGACCAATGTTGGAGAGATGGTCAAAGGCGGCCGTGAGGCGAGCGAGCGAGCAATTGGTAAGGGGGCCGCAGCTCTCAACTCACTGAAGTCAGGTTGGCTCACTCCCGCCGACCGGACACCACTCAATCCCGACATTGGTCCGAATAGACGGTTCAACTGGACTCAGATTCCCCTCGAAGAAGTGAAAGCGGTGAAGAACGTGCTCGGCGGGTCGGTAAACGACGTCGTGCTGGCCACGGTTACCGGAGCCATCAGGAAGTTCTTGACCGCACACCGGGATCACAACACCAGCGATTCAGAGTTTCGCGTGATGAATCCGGTTTCCACCCGTTCCGACTCTCAGGCCGGCAAACTCGGGAACCAGGTGGCCATGTGGCTTGTGGATCTACCGATCGACCAGCCTGACGCCGCAAAACGGTACGAGCAGATCAAGAAGTCGACGACCAACCTGAAGACAACCAACCAGGCGCTGGGAGCCGCCACCATCGTCGAACTGAGTTCAGGGACACCTATCACCCTGCTCTCGATGGCAAACCGGATCGTCGGTTCACGCATGCGCCCGTTCAATATGACGGTGACCAACATTCCTGGCCCGCAGTTTCCGATGTACCTACTCGAGGCCAGGATGGTCGCCAACTACCCAATGGTGCCGCTGTGGGCACAACACGGGATGGGAATCGCCCTGTTCTCCTACAACGGGAACCTCGGATGGGGAGTCCAGGCTGACTATGACACCCTGCCCGACTCAGATGCATTCATCGACTGCATCCACGACGCATTCGACGAGCTCAAGGACCTAGCGGCTGGGTGAGCCACCACTTCAGAATCTTGGCGGCTGCACTCAGCGGCGCCTTGATCATCTCATTCTCTGCAATCTGGTTCGCCCTGTCAGAGGTGAGTCCGGTGACCGGAGCCTTATTTCGGGTCGCGTACGCCATTCCCGTGCTCGGACTGATTTGGTTCATTCGCAGACGAAGCGATCAGCGGCCTCGGTCGCGACGCGCACTGGCTTTGGGCGCCGGGTTGGCACTCGGCGCCGACTTTGTCGCCTGGCACTCGGCCATTGAGGCAATTGGAGCGGGGTTAGCAACGCTCATCGCCAACACCTCGGTGGTCTTTGTGGCCCTGGGGGCGTGGCTTATCCTTGGTGAGCGTCCACGCCGGACCACCCTCCTGATGATTCCGGTGATTCTGAGCGGAGTGGCAATGGTTTCGGGGCTGGGTCAGGGCGATGCATTTGGCCGCAACCCGTTGGCCGGAACGGTGTTGGCGCTAGTGGCCGCCGTCTTCTACGCCACATTCCTTCTCGGCTATCGCCACTCAAACGAGTCGCAAGCTCCTGGAGCCGGTCCGTTACTCGAGGCCTCGATTGGGGCTTTGATAGCTCCCGCGGTCGTGGGTGTGCTCCGCGGTGACTTGGATCTCTCATTCTCATGGCCAGCTCACGGATGGCTGATCGCTCTGGCTCTTGGGGCTCAGGTGGTTGGTTGGCTCCTCATCGGCTACGCCCTTCCGAGGCTGCCTGCGGTGGAAACCGCGACCATCATCTTGGTTCAGCCGGCGGTGACCCTGTTATGGGCCTTCATCATCTTTGCCGAACAGCCTTCACCTCTCCAGATCCTCGGAGTATTGGTGGTACTCACCGGGGTCGGCATCGTTTCGTGGACCCGAGCGACCATCTCAAGAGGAGACGACGATCACCACCAGCCGACCGGTGGGACCATCAACCACGGAGACCCCGACTCTGTCGGTATCACGGGCGCTTAGGGCGACCGCTCCGTCGGGCGAATCAAGAATCCCATCAAAGGCTGCTCTGGCGGTACCGGCGAGAGCCACCGCACTGTCACACGAAGCAACCTGATAGCCGATACCTGCCAACGTCAGGCGACAATCGTTCAGCCTGGCTAGCGCGCCCGACACGTACATATCAGAGGCGAGGGTCTCCGCAAGGTCGGTAAGCGGGCCAACTGTCGCCAAGACCCGTAGGTCCTTGCTCAATCGGTATTCGTTGATCTTGTCGACGACGAAGTCTGCGTCATCTCGGGATTGGCGAATCTCATCAGGGGTGGCGGCCGGAATCGACAGGCTCTCACCACCCTCAGGCACAGCGCGTGGTGCCCCAAAGAGGTCCTCAATGGCGGCGACCGCCGCCATCACATTGTCCCCGGCCACTCTGGTGAACACCTGAGCTGGAATGGCGTCGGGACCAATTATCTGCTCGGCGGCTCGCGAGGCCTCGACTTCTTGTTTGAATCCATCGGGAATCGGGAGCAGTTTCACCAGGCTCAACACCACGAACGCCAGCAGAACGCCCCAGGCGACCGCTACTAGCGCTCCCCCAACTCGGTTGATGAGAGTCAGACCCGGGAGGTTCATGATCTTGGAGAGGTAGTGGGCAGCGACACTCATCGTTGCGCCAAACAAGACGAATAGCAGGATGCCGCCGCCGATCCGAGCGAACTCCGGAGAGACTCCGAAGCCTTCCACCAAGAAGGTGGCCATCGGGGCGGAGAGGCGAAAGGCAATCCAGATTCCAACCACGAGACCCGCGAGGTCGAGCACCTCTCGCACCATGCCGCGCAACCAGCCGCGAAAGACCATCGCGGCGAGAGCTGCTCCGATTATCAGGTCGACCAATTCACTCGCTCCTCAGGACACAACAAAGGGCGACGCGGGTTACGCGCCGCCCTGACTCCTTCGCGGCTCAAGGTAGCACGCAATACCCCTTTACCTCCGGTTGTTACGCCCGTATACGGGCGTAACAACCGGAGGTAAACGGCGGCGTCAGCCGGTGACGCGGATGCGCATGCGTTTGTTGGAGCGACCTTTTGACTCGGTCTTCACCACCTCAATCCGACCGACCTCTAGCGTCGAACGGACGTGGGTTCCACCATCGGCCTGGCGGTCGAGGCCTTTGATATCAACCACACGGATCTCGGTGACGAACTCCGGGATGAGGTTCACCTTGGTGCGGATCAGATCGGGGTCCTGCAGCGCTACCTCCCGAGCCATAGTCACGATCTCGGTGGGATAGCCCTTCACAAGTTCCTCGTTGAGAATTCGCTCCATCTCCCGTCCGAATTCCGCGGTGATGCCATCGAGTTCGAAGTCCATGCGAGCTTCGCCCGGCGTCATGTTTCCGCCTGTAACTTTGGCGCCAAAGTCTCTGAAGACCACTCCGGAAAGAGCATGCAGAGCCGTGTGGGTCCGCATCGTCAGATAGCGACGATCCCAGTCAATGGCCCCCTCAACCGCCGTTCCCGGATCGGGAAGCTCGGTTTCGTCGGCAACAAGATGAAACGGCATACCGTCTCGCCTGACTGTGTCGATAACCTCGACGGATCCGCCGTCCCAAGAGATCGTCCCCACATCCCCGGGCTGGCCGCCACCCCTGGCGTAGAAGACTGTTCGATCGAGGAACAGGCCACCGTCGCCGACCGCCAGCACATTTCCTTCGGCTGAACTGAGATACGAGTCCTGGGGAGCAAGTTCGACGGTGGGTTTCGCAGATGTCACCGGCGCATCCTATGTCGCAGCGGACGGGATGGACACCACCTCAACAACCTTGAACTGGTTCAACACGACTGATCTCAGGCCACGCTGAACGTCGAAGATCCAAAGACCACGGGTTCCCGACATCAGCAGAAAACGACCGTCCGACGACCACGCCAAATCGTCAGAACCCGAGACTTCGTATTGAGTTACCGGCCCGTCTCCGCCGACCGGCACAGTGATCACTCCTTCATCGCCCGCCAACGCCAGCTGGCTCCCGTCTGGTGAGAACGCAGCGGCCCGAACTCCCTCAACTCCCGCGGCGGGTCCGGACAGGGATGGTGACGGTCCGTCGACGGACAGCAGGCGAACCCCGTCGTTTTGAATCACCAGCAATCCTCTCGGGTCAGACGTCAACAAGTTGCCGTCATACAGAGCGACCGGTTGGCCCGATTGATCCAGAACCTGGCCAACACCGTCGTCGGTCTCGAGGGCGAACCCCCAGTCGCCCCACGCGACGATCCTGGCGCCTGGACTCAGCTCGGTGGCGACCAAGTCTGGCTCCAACTCACTGAACAAGGTCCACAGTGACCCGTCGGATCTTGAGAAGGCGACAAAGCCACTTCGGCGATCGTGCCAGCCAAACCCCAAGACATCGCTGGCAACAACGGACGGATTGCTGACTCTTCCCACCGTAAGGATGTCCCCAGGGGCCCCCCTCACACTTTGTGAGAAGGCCACGATCTGGCCCGAACTGTCGAACTTGGGATTCTGTCCCAACGCCAGAGGCCGCGCCGACATCGCACTGTCCCATGGCCAGCTGAGCACACTCATGAGTCCGACATCGGGCGACGTCACAACGACCACCGTGTCGGTGAACCCGTCAACCAACTCGGAGAGACCTACGTCGGTGGGCAGCGGAGGCACAGTGACAGTAGGAGAGGTCAGCGGCTGTGAGTCCGCCACAGGCTCCCCCGGCGGTTCACCAACAAAGGTCACGCCCAAAGCAAAACCCACGCCAAACGCGACAGCCAGCATCAACGGGAGCGACGACCTCTTTTCACGCGTCGTCTCCGGTTCCACATCATCAATCGATACTCGGACCCTGTCGTTCACGCTCTCACGCTACGTCGTAACGGGGCCAAAAGCTGTCGGAGAGGTGACGATGTTCTCAAACCAGGTATAGAGTTGTCCGCCACGACCGGCCCACGGTGGCCAGTCGACTTCAATTCGGAGGAAGGAATCCATGAAAGAAACTAAGAGATTGCGTCTTGTCGCAACTCTGGGAGCCCTCGCCCTCGTGGTTGCCGCCTGTGGTGGCAGCAGTTTCGAGGCAGGCGAGCTCGGCGCCGTTGAGGTGGCTGAGGGTGAAGCGATTCAGATTCGCTCCCTCAATGCCATCACCGGCGAGGTAGCTTTCCTTGGCATCCCGAACGAGAACGCTGTCAGGATGGCAGTCGACGACTACGGCCAGATCAAGGGCTTTGATGTCGAAGTCGGAACCGGTCTCGACGACCTCTGCTCCGCTGACGGCGGGCAGTCCGCTGCTCAGGCCATCGTCGCCGATGAAGCCGTCGTAGGCGTGATCGGCACGTCCTGTTCGGGTGCTGCTGCTGCCGCCTCACCGCTGCTCAGCGAAGCCGGCCTGTCCATGATCTCGGCGTCGAACACCTCGCCGTCGCTCACATCGGACCTCGTTGGCAACCAGGCAGAGAACTACTACCCCGGCTACTACCGGACCGCTCACAACGACCTGTTCCAGGGTCAGGCGGCCGCCAACTTCGTGTTTGACAATCTTGGCCTCACCAAGGTTGCTCTGATTCACGACGGCGACCCCTATACCAACGGTCTCACGACGGCGTTCGAGAACGCCTTCACCGAGCTCGGTGGAGAGATCGTGGAGCACACCGCGGTGTCAGTTGGCCAGACCGACATGGTCCCGGTCCTCACCGAAGTGGCAGCTGGCGAGCCAGAGCTGATCTTCTTCCCGATCTTCCCGGCCGAAGGCACGGCGATCGTTCAGCAGATCAGTGATGTGGCGGGCCTGGAGAACGTCGTTCTCATGGCCGCAGACGGACTGTCGGTTGAGAACTTCCTCAACCTGCCCGAGTCAGAGAACATGTATTTCTCGGGCCCGGACACTCAGTTCGCCACCAACGCCAACGAGGCAACCGGCGTCACCGGCTCTCAGTTCCTCGACGACTACGAGGCTGAGTTTGGTTCGGCACCGTCAGCAGACTTCTGGGGCCACGCCTACGACGCGACCACCATGCTGCTGACTGCCATCGAGGAAGTGTCGGTTGAGGACGGTGGCTCACTGTTCATCGACCGTGCGGCACTCCGCGATGCCCTCACCGCAACGAGTGGCTTCAACGGCCTGATTGGTGAGATCAACTGTGACGACTTTGGCGACTGTGGAGCCAACGTCATCTCGATCTTCCAGCACGTGAACCTCGAGGATCACCAGGCATCGAAGGCCAACATCCTGTACACCTACTCCGGCTGACGCTCAGCTGAAGTACTCAGAAAAAGTGGCCCCGGCGGTGAAAACCGCCGGGGCTTCTTCTATGCTGCCCCAACCCCGTGACATCCACGACCACCAACGGCGCCTCCACCCGACGATTCAGATTCAACTGGGTCGACGGCTTTCTCTGGTTCCTCAGGATCACGGCCCTGATCGCAATCCTCGTTGGGCTGGTCGGTTCAATTCAGAACCTCGCTGCGGGTGAGGGACCGAACGCCGAGCAGTGGCGTGATCTAGTCATCTCATCGTTGAGCACCGGTTTCATGTACGGGCTCATCGCCCTCGGCTACTCGATGGTCTATGGAGTCCTGGGTTTCATCAACTTCGCCCACGGTGAAGTCTTCATGAGCGGGTTGATGGTGAGCCTCATCGCAGCAACCATGCTCTTCGAGAACGGGTTCTGGGACGCCAACCCAGTGGTCTCTCTTCTGGTCGTCCTCATCATCTCGATGTTGGTGTCGACAATCGTGGCCGTGCTGGCGGAACGCGTCGCCTATCGACCTCTACGCGGTGCCCCGCGTCTCATTCCGCTGATCACATCGATCGGCGTCTCCTTCTTCCTTCAGTACGCCTTCGCAGGTCTGTTCGGCGTCGCAACACGGAGCTATCCACCAGCCCCCGGAAACTTGGGCGAGGACGTCACCTTCCTCGGGATCTCCATCCAAGGAACTCGAATCCTGGTGATACTCGTAGCGATTGTCTCGATGATCGGCCTCTGGTTGTTCGTGACCCGCACAAAGACAGGGCGAGCAATGCGGGCGGTGGCCGAGGACAAAGAGATCGCCGGTTTGATGGGCATCGACGTAGACCGAACCATCGTCACCACATTCGCCGTTGGTGGAGCAATGGCGGGCGTCGCTGGCTTGTTGTGGGCCCTTCTTTTCCGTGCAGTCGACTTCCTTACCGGATTCCTGCCGGGCATCAAGGCTTTCACCGCCGCCGTCCTCGGGGGTATCGGCAATCTTCCGGGGGCCATGCTCGGAGGCGTACTGCTGGGCCTTTTTGAGGGTGTCGGCCCCCTGCTAGTGCTCGACGGCCTGGGGATTCCCGCGGTCTCACAATTGAAGGACGCCGTGGCCTTTGCGGCCCTGGTGCTTGTCCTCGTGTTCAAACCCAACGGACTTCTCGGCGAGCAGCTGGGTTCGGAGGACCGGGCATGACGAGCACTCGCCACACGAGGAATCTCGGGCTTATTGGCGGATTGGCTTTGGCCTTCGTGGCCGCAATCGGCATGGCCGAGAGCTTCAACGAGCGCACCCTTATCAATCCCGGAATCACGATGGGTCTGCTCCTCCTCATCGGCATACCGGCAACAGTCGGGGTGCTCGCCGCCCGGGGAGTTCCGAACCCGCTGCTGGAGCCCGTCAGAGATGTCAGTCAAGGCGCCAAGTTCGGGGCCCTGGCGGGACTGATTGCTGGTGCCGTGGGAAGTCTCTTCGTGGCCCTCGTCAACTCTGCCGACCTGACCGAATTCTTCCCCAACATGCGACCGTCAATGGTGGACGCCATGACCTTCGACCAAGGTGTGCCCGTTGGGATCATCATGTTGATAGCCCTGACGACGGCAGCGGGCGCAGCTGGCGGTGCCTTCTACGGCTCGTCAGACGAGCTGAGAGCCGGTCTATCGAGAGCAATCGGGTGGGTGCTGGGTTTCGCCTTCCTGGAGCTGGTGGTAACCGAGATCCTCGAGTTCGCCGATCCCGTCGTTGACGTGATCTATGCACGCAGAGGTGGGCTCCAACCCTGGTCGGCTCTCGTCATCGGCGGTCTCGCCTGGTGGCTCTCGGAACGCTACAAGGGTCGGGGGAAAGAATTCGTGGAGACCGTCAAGCAGTCAGATGCCAACAGCCGCCTTCGGAGATCAGTGATCCTATTTGGAATCGCCGCCGTCCTGATACTCCCTCTTCTCGTCGGCGGGATCGTCAACGAGCTGTTGATCACCTCCGGTCTCTTCATCCTGATGGGTCTTGGCCTGAACATCGTTGTCGGCCTCGCCGGGCTTCTCGACCTGGGTTATGTCGCCTTCTTCGCGGTCGGGGCCTATGGGACCGCCATCCTGACCTCGCCCTCGAGTCCGACCTTCGCTCCGGGGCTCAACTGGTGGGTGGCCTTGCCAATCGTGATGGTTCTCGCCGCCATCGCAGGACTCCTCGTTGGAACGCCCGTCATACGTATGCGAGGGGACTACCTGGCCATCGTGACACTCGGTTTCGGTGAAATCGTCAGGATTCTCCTGCTGTCCGACTGGCTGACGCCGTACTTTGGCGGGGCACAAGGCATGACGCGGATCCCGGGGATCCCAATACCCGGAGAAACCATCAGCGGGACGGATCCCCAGTTCTTCATCTACTTCACCGCCATCTTCGTGCTGCTCGCCGCATACATTTCTTATCGTGCTCAGACGTCGAGGATCGGTCGTGCGTGGGCTGCGATGCGAGAAGATGAAGACGTGGCAGAAGCCATTGGGATCAGCACCGTCCAGGCCAAGCTCCTCGCCTTCGTTACCGGTGCGGTAATCGCGTCGTTTGCCGGTGCCCTGTTCTCGGCAAAGGTCGGAACCGTGTTCACGAACTCATTCGACGTGGTGGTCTCGCTAATCATCCTCGTCGTGGTGATCGTGGGTGGCATGGGAAGTATCCGTGGAGTGATGGTCGGCGCCCTCGTCCTCATCGGTGTCCTTGGAGGTCCCAAGACACCGGGTCTGCTGGCCGAGTTCTCTGAGTTCAAGCTCCTCATCTACGGAGCACTGCTAGTCATCATGATGTTGAAGCGACCTGAAGGCCTGCTGCCGTCAGTTAGAAGGACGCGCGAGCTCCACCAAGAAGAGATGTCGCAAGACGCGTGGCTCGACAAGGGTGGCAACTTCACCGGCGACGAGGCAGAAGGGGCAACTGCCTGATGGCCCTCCTTCAGATCAACCAGCTCAAGAAGGCGTTCGGTGGAGTTCAGGCCCTCGGCGGAGTTGATTTCCACATCGACGAGGGAACCATCGTCTCGGTGATAGGCCCCAACGGCGCTGGCAAGACATCGTTCTTCAATGTCATTTCGGGACTGTTCTCACCTGACTCCGGCGAGATCATCTTCGAGGGCGACAATCTGGCGCACCATGAGCCAAACGAGATCACCCGACGCGGGATCGCGAGAACCTTCCAAAATGTTCGCCTCTTTCCCAACCTCACGGTCCTAGAGAACGTGATGGTCGGCCAGCATTGCCGCACCAAGGAAGGGCTCTGGGGAACCATTCTGCAAACCAAGGCTCAGCGCGCTGAAGAGGAAAAGATCGAGACGAGAGCCAAGGAAGTCCTCTCGTTCTTCGGAACAAGGCTTTCTGGGTACCGGTGGGAACAGCCGGCCTTCGTCTTGTCGTACGCCAACCGTCGCCGGCTAGAGATTGCTCGCGCCATGGCGACCGATCCGAGGCTCCTGCTCTTGGACGAGCCCACCGCAGGCATGAACCCGAGGGAAACAGCCGAGCTCACTGAGCAGATCGGAAAGATGCGTGACGAGCTAGGCCTGACCGTGGTGGTGATCTCCCACGAGATGAAAGTGGTGGAACAGATCTCAGACCGTGTTGTCGTGTTGGACCATGGCGTGAAGATCGCCGAGGGAGACTACGACACCGTGTCTACCAATCCCGATGTAATCGAGGCCTATCTCGGACGTCCTGCAGGAGAAGATGAATGAGCGAACGTCAACCCATCTTGTCCTTCCGCGGAGTCAACACCCACTACGGGGCGGTTCACATCCTGAAGGACGTTGACATCGATATCTACCCCGGTGAGATGGTGAGTCTCCTCGGAGGCAACGCATCCGGCAAGACAACGACTCTCAAAACGATTCTCGGATACGTCAACCCAACTACGGGGCAGGTTCTGCTTGATGGCGAGGATGTATCGCAGTGGTCTACCGCCGAGCGTGTTGCCAAGGGCGTGACGATGGTCCCCGAGAACCGGCGGCTGTTCAAACGCATGACGGTCAAAGAGAATCTCGAGATCGGTGCCTATCTCCGGACTGGCGACGATTTGAGCGACGACTACGACCGCATCTTCGAACTGTTCCCTCGAGTCAAGGAAAGGCTCAACCAAAAGGCGGGGACTCTCTCTGGAGGCGAGCAGCAGATGGTGGCCATGGGTCGGGCACTCATGGCGCAACCGAAAGTGCTGTTGATGGACGAACCGTCGATGGGCTTGGCCCCGGTGCTCGTTGCCCAGAACTTCGACATCATCGAGAAGATCAACAAGGCTGGGACGACGGTCTTTGTGGTGGAGCAGAACGCCAACATGGCTCTCTCAATCGCCGACCGTGGCTATGTGCTCCAGACCGGAAAAATCGTCTTGGCAGACACCGCCAAGGCTCTGCTGGCCAACCCTCAAATGCGTCAGGCTTATCTGGGCGAGGTCTGAACGGCTGCGGTCGACCCACCCGCTGACCTAGTTGCGGACTTCCTCGACACCTTCGTTCGACTCAGAAATCTCTTCCATCTCCTGAGTGTCGAAAAGCCGAGACTGATTGGCCGGTCGGCGAACCCGCCGGGTCAGTCTCTCCGGCGGATCGGTCATCTCAATCATCGCTTGGCTGGCCTCTTCCCAAGACTGGCCAAGAACTCTCGTCCGCCACAGGTGACCCATGACGATGCGGATGGCGGCGGTAAGAGGTACGGCGATCAGAACCCCGAGCAGCCCGGCGAGTGATCCACCGATAATCAGAGCCAGCACGATCACCAGCGGGGAAAGATGGACGCGGGCTCGCTGAATCATCGGGGTGATGAGGTGATTGTCGAGTTGCTGGACCGCAATCATGATCACCACCGCCCAGAACGCCTGCCACGGATCTCCATTCAGCAAGGCAACCAACGCCGCCAGCGCCCCGCCCACGACGGGGCCCAGGAACGGGATCAGATTCAGGAACCCGGCAACGATCCCGATGAGGAGCCAGAACGGAAGATCAATCGCCCACATGCCGATGCTGGACGCGACCCCGACGATCACTGACACAAGCAGCTGACCTCTGACAAACGATCCCAGTGCCGTCGATACCTCGCCAGTGAGATGACTGGCTTCTTCACGATATCGGGGAGGAGTCAGGTCGAGCGACTGACGCTTGAAACGGTTCAAGTCCATGAGGATGTATATGGCCAGGACGGGTGCGAGACCCACCACAGCGACAAGCTCCGTCACCCCACGCAGAACGAATCCCGCGCCGGCGCCAAATCCGGAAAGCAAGTTCTGAATCGTCTCCTGGTTGGCCGGGTCACTCAGCCAATCTTCCACCGCCTGCTGACTGAAGATCTCATCTATGTCGAGACCAATGCGACGAGCTGCATCCTGGATCCAGGTGTTCACCGAGGCAGAAAGCTCCGGGAGCCGGTCGACAAACTCGACTGCCTGTGACTGAAGAGTCGGCCACACGAGAGCCCCGACAGCGACGACGATCCCTAGTAACCCGAGGAACGCAATGAGAGCCCCCACCACCCTCGAAATTCGGATTCGCTCGAACGCGCTCACCACTGGGTCTAGAAGAAAGACCAAGCCAGCAGCGAAGGCCATCGGCAGCCAGATAACTCGTATGGAGTCTGCGACGCGGAGGAAGACCCAGATCAGAGCAACGAGGCCTACCCCTGTCCAGACAGTTAGCGCCGTTCTTCTCAGGCGATCGGTGGACACAGCGGAAGTCTATACCGTGAGCGGTCGATCCAATTACCCGTTGACCACTGTCAACACCGAATCGCCTTGCGAGACGATCCTCCATCCCTCACCCTCTACCGGCGCCACCGCCCCTTCCTCGACCAGACGCCACGCTGCAGGAACCGAAGCCGCCCCGATCACACGGGCGGGCACGCTTTCTGGGACTACAACCGTGAACACGCCGTTGACGGCGATCGTCGAAGGACCATCAGGGACCCCAAGAACGACACGCCCCGAGCCGCCAAACTCGGCTTCCTTGACGGCAAAGCCTGACAGGTCGGCATCCACGGCTGCATTCAATTCGAAACTCCACACTGACGTGCTGTTCAACCCAATGGTCCACCCCGCATACTGGAACACACCGGATGCCGGATCCTCGGCTACCTGGACCGTTGCTTCCTGGCCGGCTGTCGATTCGGTGACAACGGGTACGCCAACCTTGCCACCCTTGACGATGGGGTCGACCCAGTAGAGCTCATCGGTAGTGGGCACTATTCGGATCTCTCCGTCGACAGCGACAGTCAGTCGAGACTCGACCACTTCGCCCAACGGCGGCCCGTCCACACCCTGGACAGCCGAAGGCATCAGAGCCCACCCGGCGGTGTGGCCCAAGGCGAACAATGCCACAGCCACGGTGGCCACCAGAGGAACCAAGCCAGCTACGCGAATCGGTCCCAGTCGGGCGTGACGGAGCAGAACAGCGGCCAGGATCAAAACGAACCATGCGGGCCACCATGCAACGAGATCGGCGAGTAGAGCCCTACTGAGAGAACCTGCGACGGCCATCCCCAGGAGCGCCACCATCCCGAGTATCGGAAGAAGCCAGATTCGCGGGAAGCTGCGGCCGAACCCGACCGAGCCACCCGACATCATTCCTCGTATCCGGTCCCTAGGACCATGACGATGTCCGCACCTTCTCCAACGGTCGAGTCGGGTAGGGCTTCCACGTCAGCTCCTGGCATGAACGTCAGCAGTTCGGTCGCTTCGGCAGCAAAACCGTCTCGATACCAGATCTTGGATGGTGACACTTCGGGCTCATAGTTGTCTGGAGTGATCGTCTGGTACCCCGCGGCACCCAGATCGGAAGTGAGCCTGCCCGCAGCGCCGTCGAGACCTATCGAGTTGAGCACGATCACGGTTACCTCCGCCGGAGCGCGGACCGGGATCGTCGTAGACGTCGTAGTTGTTGTCCCCTCGGTGGTAGTGGTTTGGCCCTCCGTCGAGACCGTCGCCTCGCTGCTCGAGGTGGTCACGGCCATGGTTGTCGTGGTGAGGCTTGGTCCAGTGTCCGGACTATCAGCCCACCAATAGAGACCCAAGAAGACCAAGGCCCCAATGACCAGAATTCCAAGAATCATGATCGCCAGGTCGCGGTAGAAGGTACCCGGACCCCGCGATGCGTGCCGTCCCTTGCTGGTCATCCCGCGACCGCCTCAATGGGTGTTTCGATCTGTGAGATGACACGTCGCACCGTCAACGGATCTTGACGCATGGCGTCAGGGCTCTGCACCAGGGCGAGCAGTCTTCGGTAATAGTGGGCAGCGGTGATTCCCAGCTCCATCTCGATAAGAACGTCCTTGGCCCCCGATTGGTGCCACCAGGTACGTTCGAAGTCGAGGATCGCCCTGTCCTCAGCGGTGAACATCGACGGAAGAGTAAGACGGTGCCCGGTAGTTAAAGGGGATTTGGCCCGACCATTGCACCCTGTTGTGCAGATTCGTGCCTGTGGGGCACATATCTGCACACACAACGGAATGTGGGGTGGCGATCCCAACGGTTGTGCAATGACGTACCTGTGAGGTACGAATCTGCACAACAGATGGTTGGAGCCGCGTACCGGAGTCGAACCGATGACCTGCTGATTACAAATCAGCTGCTCTACCAACTGAGCTAACGCGGCGTTCGGCGCACCCTCATTATCTCAAACGCGGCGAGGGCAGCGGAAACCGAGGCGTTGAGACTTTCGAATCCTCCGGCCATGGGAATCGACGCCACGATGTCGCAGCGCTTCCGGCTCAGTGTTGCCAGGCCCGCTCCCTCGGCACCAATCACAACCGCGACCGGCTCTGTCAGGAGATCCAATCCGAAGAGATCAGAGTCACCACCAGCGTCGAGGCCGACGACCCAAACTCCCTGACCCTTGAGGCGTCGGAGCGCCTCAGGGATCGAGCTGACAACAGCAATGCTCAGGTGCTCCAGGGCTCCCGCCGCAGCCTTGAAAGCTGCCGCCGACAATGGAGCTGCACGATTCGACGACACGACCATCGCGGTGGCTCCCGCAGCCATCAGACTGCGAGCTACGGCACCAACATTCTGAGGGTCCTCCACATGATCCAGGACCACAATCGCGGCATCGTCGGTTGCGAGAGAATCGAGGTCGGCTGGCAGCAAGGGCTCGCAATCCGCAACTATCCCCTGGGGAGCCCTGGTCTCAGCAATTTGGCGGACATCGTCCACATGGGAGACAGCGTTCCGTGGCAGGCTCTCGAGAAGGCCCGAGAGACGAGATGCTCGCTGCCGCTCAACAAACACCCGCCGCACTCGTCCAGCCGCTATCGCAGCTTCGACGGCGTGGACCCCTTCGACCCTACTTCCGTACCCAGCTGGTGCCATCCGGACCATCCTCGATAGTGACGCCTGCCTCACCAAGACGATCCCGAATCTCGTCGGCCACGTCGAAGCGCCGACCTGCGCGAGCCTCATCTCTTTCTGCAATCAGAGTCTCGATCTCCTCTTCGCTCAGCTCAGACGAGACCTGCTTCTCCTCGGCATCCCGAAGCCCAAACACTTCGACCATCGAATTGAGCGCTCCAGCCAGATGCGCAGCCTCCTCGCCAGCATCGAGACGGCGGTTGCCCTCCCGAACGAGATCGAACATGACAGACACACCCTGTGCGGTGTTGAAGTCGTCGTCCATGACCTCCCTGAAACGGTCGAGCCATCCCTCGTCAGGGACTCCCGGCTCTACGCGGGACAAGAACCGCTCTATCCGGTCAAGCGACTCGGCAGCTTCCCCGAGCAACTCCTCCGAGTACTCAATCGGGGACCGATAGTGGGCACGGGCGTAGAGCATCCTCAGAGCACGTCCGCCGTTGTTGTCGAGGACGCCTTCGAGGTCGACCACTCGACCCTCCGACTTGGCCATCTTCTCCCCACCGAGGTTCACCATCCCGTTGTGAAGCCAGTAGCGAGCAAACGCCTCGCCCGTGGCTCCCTCGCTCTGGGCTACCTCGTTCTCGTGGTGTGGAAACACGAGATCGAGACCCCCTCCATGGATGTCGAAGCCTCGTCCAAGGTATCGCTCTGCCATAGCGGAGCACTCGATATGCCATCCCGGCCGGCCAGGACCCCAGGGTGAATCCCAATAGGGCTCTCCCGGCTTGACCCCTTTCCAAAGAGCAAAGTCAAGAAGATCGTGTTTCGCCTCGCCCGGTTCGATGCGATGGCCGGCTCGCAACTCGTCCGGCTTGCGTCCGGAAAGTTTTCCGTAATGTTCGAGAGTCCGCACCGAGAAGTACACATCGCCGTCAGCGGCATAGGCGAGCCCTCGGTCGATGAGGTTCTGGATGAGTTCGATCATCTCCGGAATGTGCTCGGTCGCCTTTGGCTCCACATCGGGTTCCAGCACTCCGAGTCGGCGAAACGAGGCTGCGAACTTGTTGGCCATGATCACGGCTAGCTCGTCGACTGGGAGACCGGTCTCCAGCGCCGCGGCAATGATCTTGTCCTCGATGTCGGTGACATTGGAGACATACGTCACGTCGTAGCCACGGAACTTCAGGTACCGCCGGATCAGGTCGAAGGCCACGGCGTATCTACCGTGACCCACATGCGGTTCGGACTGAACCGTCGGCCCGCAAACGTAGATCCCGACTTTGCCTTCGTCGCGAGTCTCGAAGTCCTCGTGGCGTCGGCCGAGGGTGTTGAAGATTCTGATCATCGGACGATCGTCAATCGAGAAAGCGTGGCCACTGCCATGGCGGCAAGACCCTCACCGCGCCCGATGAATCCGAGTTGATCAGTGGTGGTGGCCTTCACCGAGGTCGCCTCAGGCTCGGTACCAAGCACCGCCGACAGAGAAGCGATTATCGCCTCCCTGTGGGGAGCTATTCGAACGTTTTCGGTAACGACCGTCACATCGACGTGACTCACCGCATATCCGGTCTGTTCCACCATCGCGACTGCCCGTCGGAGCAACTCGATGGAGTCGGCCCCTTGCATCTCTGGGTCACTGGATGGAAAGAAGGTACCGATGTCACCGAGAGCCGCGGCACCCAACACCGCGTCGGTCACAGCATGAGAAAGAACGTCTCCGTCTGAGGTGGCCATCACGCCATCGTCGTGAGACACCACCACTCCACCGAGGATCATCGGTGGTTCCCCACCCAAGCGATGGACGTCGAAGCCCCATCCGGTCCTGATAGCGGACCCGGCGGAGCTCATTCCTCTATTGGGTCGACCTTGGGAAGAGCTCGATCGAGCTTCTTGATCGCCTCTTCGTCATCAACCTGGAGGCTGAACGCCAGCTCCGAGCTGAGCGTGAGCCTCGCCTTGGACAGCATCCTCTTCAGGGCGGGAGAGATGCCCTTGGTTTGCTGGGCGTAAGAGAGATCTCTCACGACCTCTGCAACCTGAAAGATGTCTCCCGAGGTCATCTTTTCGGTCAACACCTTGTACCAACGGCTCCAGTTGGAGCCAGCTTCTTCTGGCTCGCCCTTCAACGATCGGAGGACCTCTCGAGACTTCGTCTTGGAAATGACCGGCCGAATCAAATCATCGGCCTTGTCCAAAGGGACCATCACAGTTAGCTGTTCGGTGGCGATCTCCAGGATCAAGTAGTCAAGGCGCTTCCCGTCAAAGGTCTGCTTGACCTTCTTCAGAATCGTGGCCGCACCGTGTTGAGGGTGCACCACCTTGTCACCTACCGAGTATTTGGGAGCTTGAGCCATAGACGGTGCCGGATTGTACAGACCGAACAGATCAATCGAACACTGGGTCGGGAAGATGGGCCGCAGCCTGCAGTCGATCGAAGTACTCCCGCAACTGGCGCGCCCTGGTATCGCCGACACCCTCGACCCTCGTCAACTTGTCGAGGTTGGCGTCCAGCATCTTGGCGACCGAACCGAAATGCCTCACCAGATCTTCACGCACTGTGTCTGGAAGTCGGGCCATCTTCACCAGCACCCGATGGCCCCTCGGGTCGGCTGGGTCATCGAGATCTGAGAAACCAAGTTCCTTCCCGACACGGCTGGTGTCCTCCAACTCCGGCGTTGTCAGATCGGAAACGCGACTGAGAGCCCGACCCACCGACCCAGCGCGCAGCGGCCTCAAATAGTCTTGCACTACGAGCCGCTTGGTTTCTTCCACTCCCCCAACGAGGTCGTTGAGCTGGACCGTGGCGATCCGGCCTTCCTCGCCCAGAGTCAAGGTCCGATCGAGAATGACGGCAGCCAGTCGCTGAACAAGCTCGGCTCGCTGAATCAGAGTCACTGCAGGTCGGTAGGTGGCCAGAGCGGTGATCTCGAGTCGGCTCAAGATCCGCTCCGACTCGTCCAAACGCGAACGGAGTCGTTCGAGACTCTGCAGCTCTTGATTGATGTGAGCGGCGACCTCCGTCGGCGACGCCAGTTCGATTTTCTGCTCACCATAAAACAAGGTGGCAACCCGCCGCCCTTCGCTGACAGCAACCACAGGGGTGCCGGTCTCTTTCGCCAACCTCTCGGCTGTGCGGTGGCGAGCGCCGGTTTCGTCGGTTTCGATCGATCCGTCTGGCGAGAAGTGGACGTTGGCGCTGAGAATGGTCGACCATCCGTCGTCGAGAATTATCCCGCCGTCCATCTTCGACAGTTCGGCGAGACGGGCCGGTGTGAAGTGAGCTCCGCTGAGCGAGAAACCACCGGTGCTAGCGGCTGAGACCTTCTTGTTGCCACCGAGAACGATGAGGCCACCTTTTCCCTGCTGGACGATTCGATCCAATGCGATTCGCATGGTCGTACCAGGGGCAAGGCGTTCGAGAATCTCTTTTATCGGCGGGCCACCCACAGCCGTCAGAGTATCACCAAACGATCACAGACCAGCGGCGGTAAGGGCGTCCACCAAGCGAAGATGTTTGCCGCCTTCGGGCGCAACGTGGCCCGTCAGGCCCATTCTCACCAGCTCATCGATTCTCCGGGCTTCGAACGGGACAGCGCGAACTTCTCCGGCGAGGCCGACCTCTCCCCAAGCGGCTATCCGGCCCAAGGGTCGATCCTTGGCCGACGACGCAAGAGCCAGCGCGACCGCCAGATCGGTTCCAGGTTCGTCGAGCCTCCAGCCACCCACGACGTTCACGTATGTCTCCTTGTCGCCAAGGGAGACAGAGCAGTGCTTTTCCAGAACTGCGATCACTTGGTTGACCCTTGCTGGGCTGAGCCCACGAACCGATCGCCGGGGTTGTGGGTGGTTCGTGGGGGCGACCAACGCTTGGACTTCAACAAGGACTGATCGCTTCCCCTCAACCGCGGGGAAGACGATTGTCCCTGGCACGTCGGTGTCCCACCCATCGAGGAATAGCTTCGAAGGGTCCGGCACTTCTTCGAGTCCGTCGGACTTCATGTCGAACATCCCGGCGACGTGGGTGGCCCCGAATCGATTCTTGATGGAGTGCAGCACACGAAAGCCCCGGTCGGGGTCACCCTCGAGATGCAAGACGACGTCGACCATATGCTCCAGAATCTTCGGGCCGGCAAGCGACCCATCCTTGGTCACATGACCGACGATCACCAGGGTGACACCGCTGCCCTTGGCAAATCTGATGAGCCTTGCTGCGCTCTCCCTGACCTGGGCTACGCCACCGGGCGCGGACGTGATCTCGGGAACGCCAACCGTTTGTATCGAGTCCACCACCAGAACCCGCGGTTTCAGATCTTCGGCCGCCGCCACAATGGCATCTGTGTCGTCATCGGCCACGAGGTGGACCTCTGATGATGAGATCCCGAGACGCTTGGCCCTCAGAGCGACCTGCTCAACCGACTCCTCAGCGGTCGCCACGACTACCGACCCCTCCGAGGACGCAATTCCGGCAGCGACCTGAAGGAGCAAAGTCGATTTGCCCACCCCCGGTTCGCCGCCCAGCAGGACAGCAGAACCCGACACCAAACCTCCACCGAGAACCCGGTCGATCTCGCCCCAACCCGTGGCGAATCGCTCAAAGCCCTCCTCACCCGCCTCTGTAAGCGAAACCACTTGAGCCGACCTACTCCGTCGGGATGACCGAGTGGGTGGGGCCGACCGCTCGACTAGGGCCGATTCTTGCCCGCACTGAGGACAGAAACCCATCCACTTGGGAGAGGCATATCCGCATGAATCGCAACCGAACAAGGTAGAAGCTGGCATTTAGAGTTATCGATTAAGACGTCTCAGTGCGAAAATCAACCCACCTGCCACCAGAGCTAAGAGAAATAGCCCTCCGAACACATTTGCCAGGTTCCAAGGCTCGAAAGTCCTCACGGCTGCGATCACCATCGCGTGGCACAATAACCCCGAAGGAGCGATGTGGCTTCACACACATGTGAGCAGTGCGGTTCAACCGTCGCAGCAGACGAGCAGTTCTGCCCCAATTGTGGTGCCTTCAACGATCCGATGAAGGCGGAGGGCCGACCCGTCCGACGCCCATCGCCGAATCGTCCCACCACACCAGGGAATGTCATTTCTGTCTCGTCGGACGGGCCTTATGAGGAGTTTTCACTGGACGAACCGCCTCCTGAGATTGGCCCTGAGGCGCCCCACCAGACATCTTCGCCTGCCATCGAGTGCCCTTCGTGCAGCGCGGTCAACCCGGCTAACAATCGGCACTGTCAGGAGTGTGGAGCACGCCTTCAGCAAGGTCCCCTTCCAACGGCGCCACGGCCTGCGGTGCAAGCAACCGCAGGGGTGAGAGCTGCTCTGGCAATCAGCGGGTTACTTCTTGGCATCATTCTCTTTGCCGTCCTCTTCAACGTCTTTTCGGGTGACCCAAACGCTGACAGTTCGACTTCAACAACCGTCACCGACACCACCCAGCCCATCAATGTGGCCGACCCCGGGCCGATCGATGTCCTAGACGAGACCTGCACACCCGAGGGCATCGGTGCCTTGGTCTGCTCAAACCTCACCAGTGGAACTGATGCGGAGTATCAGGTGCGATGGGAAGAGATTGTCAATGACACGGGCGAGATAGTCATCGAGTTCACGTTTATCGAGCCAATGGCGATCAGTCGTATCGAATGGACGAATCTCGACGACGAAACCAGGTTCCTCCAGAACTTTCGGGCACGCGGACTTCGGGTTCGCGCCGACGATTCAGCTATCGACGCTCCCCTCGAACTGGCTGACCAGCGTGGTACCCAGGCCCTGCCTTACGCTTCAATCAGCACAACCAAGCTTCAGATAACAATCGTGTCGGCTTATGACGCCCAGGTGGTCGAAGAGAACATCTTCGGGGAGCTGGCGATCGACGAAATCGTCATCATCGGTCGACCCGTGGTGACACCGACCTCCGGCGGATAGGCCACTCCTTCTCGCCCGAGGCTGTCTCGCTGACCGCGGCGAAGCCGCCTATTGCTTGATGTAAGGCTGGCCGTCAGCCGCTGGCGGACGAGCCTTGCCAACCAAGCCGGCCACTACAACAACCGTGGCCACGTACGGAAGCATCAGCATGAACTCTGAGGGGATCCCGGTCCCTAGGATCGCCACCTTCTGAGCCAAGGCCCCGGCGAAACCAAACACCAGGCCGGCTGCCAGTGCGCCCCTGGGCATCCATCGGCCGAAGATCATGGCCGCAAGCCCGATGAATCCGATTCCACCGGTCATGTCCTCCTGGAACCGAGAGACCTGAGCCAGCGACAAGAAGGCTCCACCGAACCCAGCGATCAGGCCGCCAAGGATCACGTTGCGGTACCTCGTCTTGTAAACGTCGATCCCGAGAGTGTCTGCGGCTTTGGGGTGCTCTCCGACCGAGCGGGCACGGAGCCCCCACCGGGTTCTGAAGAACCCGAAGTGAAGGGCGAATACCAGCAGGAACGTTCCGTAAACGAAGAACGTATGGTCGAAGAACATCGGCCCGATAACTGGGATGTCGGCCAAAACTGGGATCCGGATGCTGGTGACTCGCTCCGGGACGTTGAGATCGGGCACGTCGTCGAGCAATCGGCTCGACAGGAACGAAGTCAGTCCGAGGGCCAAGATGTTGATCACGACACCGGCAATGATCTGGTCGACCCTGAATCTGATCGCCAACCACGCCAGCAAAGCTCCAAGAAGGCCACCGATGACCATGGCCCCGGTGACTCCCACCAATGTCCCCAGGGTGCTTGAGAGAATCACCGCTACGAAGGCAGCAGTTAGCAGCTGGCCCTCGATCCCGATGTTGATGACACCGGCACGTTCGCAGGTGAGACCACACAGGGCGCCAAGCGTGATCACGATGGACGAGATCACCGTCGACCGGAGCATCCCGACGAGGCTGAACGAGCTGTCAGCAGCGGCCCAGGTCAGGAATGCCAGCACGAATAGGCCAAGGCCGATCCCAAGCGCGATGTTGGTGAACTTGAGATTGCGCAACCGAATTCGGTCCACACCGAGGAGGAAGACAACGACCGCCAGCACCAGCGAGGTGATCCGGGACGGGACCGTGATGGCGAGATCCTTGATGGTGTCGGTCGGGAGGCTCAGGTTGAACGTCGAAGTAGACCCGTTCTCGACACCGAAGGCGAACACTCCTGCGATCACGGCAGCCAGGACAATAAGTACCCAGCCGATGATCTTGGATCGGCGCTCGTCAGCCGAGGTCTCGACAACCTCGGGCACTTCAACCAACTGCTCTGCCAAGAGGTCTGTCATGAGCCCCAACTCGTCGTTACTTGCGTCGTCTGTTCTTCCTTGGTCTTGACCCGCCACAGCGCCCGAATCAGACCGGGTGCGGCAACGAACATCACAATCAATGCCTGGAGAACCACGACCAAATCGAGAGGCATCTGCGCGGCACCCTGCATCTCACGGCCACCGGCCGTCAGAGCACCGAACAACAAGGCCGCCCACATCACTCCCACCGGATTGGACCGACCGAGAAGTGCCACCGTGATGGCGTCAAACCCGATTGTTCCCGCCATCGAAGAAGTGAGCTTGAAGGGAGCAAGACCCATCACCTGGTTCGCACCGGCCACCCCGGCGAGGCCACCAGCAACGGCCATGGCAAGGGTGACGACAAACGCAACGTTCATGCCGGCGTAGCTGCCAGCCTTGGGATTGCTGCCGACGGCTCGGAACTCGAAGCCGTAGGACGATCGATAGAGCAGCCAATGCACACCCCAAACGGCCAGGAGAGCCACCAGGAACCCGATGGTCACGCGGTAGTCCATCCCGAAGAGACGCGGGAGTCGTGCCGATTCGGCCATTGACGCCGAGATTGGGTCGTTGCGGCCAGGTTCTTGAAGAAGCGGTGTTTTGAGCACCCACAACAAGAAGAAACCTGCGATGAAGTTGAACATGATCGTGGTGATGACTTCGTGGGCTCCGGTCCTCGCCTTGAGCAACCCGGTGAGGCCACCCCACAGCATGCCGCCCACAAGCCCGGCGATCAGAGCCAGAAGGATGTGGAGCGGACCTGGCAGTGAGAGATGTATCCCAACCAGCGCAGCCAGGATTCCACCAACCATCATCTGGCCTTGGGCTCCGATGTTGAACAAACCCGCTCTGAAGCCGAGGGCAATACCCAGACCCGCTAGCAACAGCGGAGTCGCTGCAAACAATGTTTCGGAAATGGCTGCCACCGAGCCAACGGCACCACGGAACAACGCTCGGTAGGCCTCCGAGACCTGCTCCCACATGGCACCGAACGCGGCACCGGGATCGCTACCTAGAAGGCGAAGGTTTTCGATGTCACTGAATGCGATGATGAGCGCACCGATGATGAGGGCGGTAACGAGGGCCAGCGTCGGCATGAGCAACGCCTTACGGGCTGAAGTCCCGGCACCCGTGAACCGGTCCATGGGCGAAGGTTCGATCGGTGTGGGAGCCTCAGGCGGAGTGTTCGTCTGGTCCGTCATGTGCCCGATCCCAGCATTGCAAGTCCGATGTCGGTGACATCGGCGTCCGGAGCGAACTCCCCGGCGATCTGACCGTGGAACATCACGAGAATCCGATCGGACAAGCCGCGCACCTCTTCCAGTTCGGAAGACACGACGAGGACTGCCGCCCCAGCGTCACGCTTGGCCACAATCTGACTGTGGATGTACTCAATCGACCCGACATCAATGCCACGGGTCGGCTGTGCCGCGATAACGAGTTCTACCTCGCGCTCGAACTCCCGGGCCACAATGACCTTCTGTTGATTACCGCCGGACAGAGTCGAGACGGCAACGTCAATGCCGGGGGTTCGAACGTCGTACTGCTTCACGAGTCGCTCCGCAGCGTCACGGGTGTATCCCCAGTCCATCACGATTCCCTTTGAGTAAGGGGGCTCGTAATACGAGTCCAGAATCATGTTTTCAGCAACCGAGAAGTCGAGGACCAAGCCACTCGCCTGGCGGTCCTCGGGAATGTGGGAAACGCCCCCCTGGTGCATCGCCCGTGGGGACGCGTTGGTCACCGTCTTTCCAAGGATGGTGACTTCGCCTGAGATCACCTCGCGAAGCCCGGTGACCGCCTCGATCAGCTCGGTCTGTCCATTTCCCTGAACCCCGGCAATGCCGACTATCTCGCCAGCGCGGACCTCGAACGACACGCCGTCAACGGCTTTCACATTGCGGTCGTCTAGTACAGACAACTCGTCGACTACGAGCACAGTCTCGCCGGGCTCAGCCACACTCTTGGACACCGATAGATCAACAGGTCTTCCCACCATCAGATCTGCCAGGTCCTGTTCGGTCACATCCTTCGGCTCAACCTCGGCGACCATCTTGCCGCCGCGCATCACCACGATCCGGTCAGCCACCTCGATCGCCTCACCGAGCTTGTGGGTTATGAAGATGATGCCTTTTCCGTCGGCTTGGAGCCCCGCGACGATCTTGAAGAACTCGTCGACTTCTTGAGGCGTTAGAACCGCTGTTGGTTCGTCAAAGATAACGAACCGAGCTTCACGGTTGAGAACCTTGATGATCTCGACTCGCTGCTGAACCCCAACCGGGATGTTCTCGACTAGAGCATCTGGATCTACCGCCAGGTTGTACCGCCGTGAAATGTCAGTGACGATCTCTCGAGCGTCCTCCCGATTGATGACTCCCCCGGCACCGGTCGGCTCTTGGCCCAGCACGACGTTCTCAGCCACCGTGAACACGGGAACCAGCATGAAGTGCTGGTGGACCATGCCGACACCAGCGTCGATCGCATCCGCTGAGGAGTCAAAGACAACCGGCTGTCCGTCAACCGCAACGGTCCCCTCGTCGGGGGTGTACAAGCCATATAGGACGTTCATCAAGGTGCTCTTGCCGGCGCCGTTCTCTCCAAGGAGGGCGACCACCTCGCCAGGACCAACTGACAACGAAACATCGTCATTGGCAAGGACGCCGGGAAAACGCTTGGTTATGCCTCGTAGTTCAAGAGACAAGGCGACACCGGATCTCAGACATGTGTCCGACACCTTAGAACGCAACAGGGCCCCGGCGCTTCCGCCGGGGCCCTGTTTGTTTCGAGTTGTGTGGTTTTAGCCGCTGATGTCGAGAGCACCCGACGCAATGTCGGCGAGAATCTGCTCGACCTCTGCAGCCAGTTCAGCAGGAACCTTGTCTGCCCAGCTGTGGTAGTCGGACAGTCCGACACCCTCATTGGCCAGAGTTCCCACGGCAACACCGTTGCTCCAGGCTCCGGCAGCATCCTCCTCGATGGAACGGCTCACCTGGATGGTGATGCCCTTCTCAATCGTGGTCAGCCACAGGTCCTGATACTCGGCCGGTGCCGCAGCGAACGCATCCTGGTCGACGCCGATCAGTGAGGCGTCGAGCCCACGGTTCTGAATGGCAGTACCACAAGGAAGGTTGATGGCGCCACCGACAGGCAGCACGATGTCGGCACCCTCGTCGAGAATGCTCTCACATGTCGCCAGAACGGTTGGGTCACCCTCATCGAAGGTTCCGGTGAACAGACCGTCTTGTGCATCGACATCCCAGCCGATGACGCGTACGGAAGTGCCCTTAGTGTCGTTGTAGTGGTTGACACCCTTGGTGAACCCGTCCATGAAGATGGACACGGTCGGGATGTTGATACCACCGTAGGTTCCAACGATTCCGGTCTCGCTCATGCCTGCAGCCAGATAGCCAGCTCCGAAGGCAGCCTCGTCTGTGTCGTAGACCAGGCCACGAACGTTGTCGATGGCCGGATCGTATGCGAAGTCGACGATGGTGAACTTCACGTCCGGGTTGGCTGCGGCGTTGGTAGCCGTCGCCTCACCAAGCTTGAAGCCAACAGTCACGATGTGAGTGGCACCCTGGGAAAGGCACTGGTCGATGTTCGGCTGGTAGTCAGCATCCGAGCCAGACTCGAGCAGGATTGGGTCCGGTGCGGCTGCACCCGAGGCCTCCGCATCGAGAACACCCTGCCAAGCCGAAGCGTTGAAGCTCCGGTCGTCGACACCGGCGTCGTCGGTCACCAGGCAGGTGACGACGGCGTCCATGGCCATCGCCTCGCTGGTGGTGGTTGCATCATCCATTTGTTCAGTGGTCGAAGTCGCCGCCTCCGTGGTGGTGGCGGCCGGCTCGGCCTCTGTGGTGGTCGTTGCGTCGCCTTCGCCATCGCCACACGCCGCAAGGACGAGAGCCATGACACTGAGAACAGCAACGAGCCGCAAGTAGCGCTTCACGCGTTGATCCTCCGTAGTTGGGATTGGAAAAGAGCGGGATGCCCGCACGGCGCAATACGTTAGCGGAACAACCCCGCCTAGTGCGATGCGGGAAGCGTCTCCGACGGCTTTATGAGGTAGATCCACGGGATCGAAATCACCGTGATCAGACCCTTGAATATGATGTTGACCCAAAGGATCGACCATGCGACTTCTGGTGGAAACACACCAAACGCAGTCGCCAGTCCGACGAACAGCGCCGAGTCAATCGGCACAGCTATCGCGTTGGAGACGAGGACGCGACCCCACTGAAGTCTCGACCCGAACCGGGCTACCCAGCGCGAGTAGGCCTCGGTGTCGACCAACTCCGAAACCACTTCCGCCACGATCGACGCCACGACGATTCCCCACACTGGCGCCAACACGGCGCCGAACTCGGTCTGGGGACCTACGGTTAGATCGGGGTTCAGTTTCGACACGACCGCAAACAAGAGCGCCATCACGACATTGATGACCGCGGCCAGACCGATCAGAAGCCTCGCCACGGACTTGCCGCCGATCTTGTGGACCAGGTCCCTCAAAGTGAACGTGAAGGGGTAAATCAAGGTCCCTGCATCGACTGCGTGCCCGGCGATGGTTACGACCCTGAGGCTCGCGATGTCGGCCATCATCTGGGCGGCCACGTAGGCACCGCCGACCGTCAGCAGGTTTCGGACTGCTCGGTCCACCTGGCTACAGCCGACCGATCAGTTCGAGAAGCAGGGCGAAATAAGCGTCGGCATCGATTTCGTTCATGACCGTCGCGTTTGGCTCGTGGTCCGTTACGCCCCACCAGTCGACGACCGTCATGCCCAACGTAGGTCCGGGAGCGATGTCGATCTCGACATGGGTGTTTCGCCCTTCGAACATATCGGACTGAAGCAGGTAGGCGATAACGGTCGGATCGTGAAGCGGGCCACCCGGCATGCCGTACTTCTCCATGTCCCACCTGTCATAGAAGTCGAGCATCCCGTGGGTGGCGTCGCCGGCCTTTGTTTCTAGATGTTTGAAAGCGGCCAGACGGTCGGGCGTGGTGATCGCCTTGTGGGTCACGTCCAGAGGCATAAGGGTGATCGGCAGGCCGCTAGTGAAGACGACATGAGCGGCGTGGGGGTCGACGAAGATGTTGAACTCCGCTGCCGGGGTCGTGTTACCGCCCTCAAAGAAGCCGCCTCCCATAGAGACCACCTCTCGGATGTTTTCGGCCACCGCCGGGTTCTTCACCAAGGCCATTGCGACGTTTGTCATCGGACCGAGCGTGCAGATAGTCACCGGCTCAGAGTGTTGGCTGACAGTTTCGATAATGGCGTCTATGGCGTGACCCGGAGCCTCGCTGAGGGACGGTTCTGGAAGATTCGCTCCGTCAAGCCCGGTAGGTCCGTGCACGTATTCGGCCGTGACAAGCTCCTTGACCATGGGTCGGGCCGATCCTCGGAAGACCGGGATCTCAGGTCGCTTGGCTAGCTCAACCAAGGCGAGGGAATTCTTGACCGTGAGGTCGAGAGGAACGTTGCCAGCGACGGCGGTGATTGCGAGAACGTCGAGCTCGTCCGGGGAGGCAAGGGCGGCCAGTATGGCTACGGCATCGTCCTGACCCGGATCGGTGTCGATGATTATCGGGCGTGACACGGGGCGATCGTATCAACCAGCTAGCAGTGCCTCGACCTGAGCCACGGACGGCATCGCAGTTTGGGCACCGTGATTGGTCACGGCAGCAGCTCCTGCCGCGGCGGCGAAACGCATGCTGTCCAGCATTGGCTGTCCGGCGGCAAGCCGAGTCGCCAGAGCCCCACAGAACGTGTCTCCTGCTCCCGTCGGGTCCACCGCCGTGACCGCGGCCGTCGATACATGGCTGAGACGACCGTCTTGGACAAGGGCTGCGCCGGCCGCCCCTTGGGTAACGACAACACGCGGATGCAGCTCTGAGGCGCGTTGGACCAGATCCTCTTGGGACTCCCGTGACTGCTTCGCCAGAAAGGCGAGCTCCGACTCGTTGACGATCAGAACGTCCACCATCTCGAGGAGCGAGGCAGGGAGATCCCGAGCCGGGGCTGCATTGAGGATGAACATGCCTCGAGCTAGCTGCGCCGCCTTGACTACCGCCTCCAGAGGAACTTCGAGTTGCGCAAGGACAACACGCGCAGTCTCAATGAGAGATCGGTGAGACTCAACACCTGAAGCGTCGACCCCGCTGTTGGCTCCAGGGCTGACCACGATCGTGTTTTCGGCCTCGGAGTCAACTGTGATGAACGCTGCTCCGCTGGGCAGCGTGGCATCGGTCTTCATGCCTTGCAGGTCCACACCCTCGGCCTCGAGGCCTGCCAGGAGTTCGGCTCCGGCATCGTCGTCGCCAACGGCGCCGAGCAGAGCAACGGTGGCGCCGAGACGAGCCGCTGCAACCGCTTGATTGGCTCCTTTGCCGCCCGGCGACGAGAAGTGGGTGGTTCCTATGACGGTCTCGCCGGGAACCGGAAGCCGTGGCACCACCACAGAAACATCCCGGTTCACAGACCCAACAACAACCACATCCACGGCCCGGAGGGTAGAGGTTGGGGGTTCCGCTGAGAGCTTAGATTTTGCATCCTCGTCTTATGAACAAGACGAACTCGGTGATTGAGCAGGCCAAGAAACACGGAGGCATCATCACGACCGCCGAAGCATTGAGCATCGGCATGTCATCGTCGACCATCGCCCGACGGGTTGAGGATGGAATTTTTGCCCGGCTCAAACGCGGACTCCTTGCGCTTCCCGGAGCCTCAACACGACCCGATGCACTCTTGCGAGCCGCCGGGAGGATTCTCGGGGCAGTGACATCCCACTACTCCGCAGCGGCCCTTCACGGGATGTCTCCACTGCCAAAGGAATATCCGCCAACCGTCACTGTTCACCATCGAGGTACACACACATTTCCGGGATTGGTGGTCCGCCAATCAACGGACCTGCGACCCGAGCACACCATCGTTCACCAGGGGATCACAATCACCTCGGCGCCGCGGACGATTCTCGACCTAGCCGCGGTCGCTCGTCCACGGCGACTCGAAACGATCCTCGATCAAAGCCTCGTCACCGGATCCGTACACCTTGACGATCTGATCACGTTTCATGAATCGATTTCACGACAAGGCAAGAAGGGAATGAAGGGCCTGCGCCGAATGCTCCTCGAACGCTCCGAACGCGACCGTATTCCAGAGTCGGTATTGGAGACAAGAATGGTGAGCCTCTTGACTCGTGGCGGGCTGGCCCTCCCAGTCACGCAATTCACTGCTCCGTGGTTAGAACCCATCGACGGTCGAGTTGACTTCGCGTACGTCGACCGGCGGATTTTGATCGAAGCCGACAGCCGTCGTTGGCATGGGACCTTCCAGGCTTTCGAAACAGATCGACGCCGGGACATGGCCGCCCAGTTGGCCGGCTGGATCGTCCTTCGATTCACTTGGAACATGATCACAAACGATCCTGCCTATGTGATCCAGACCGTTCGCGAAACCCTTGAGCTGCGGAACGACATCGCACGCGCTGCCTTCTCGAGGTAGTTAGGCCCGTATACGGGCCTAACTACCGGAGGTAAGCCCCTTAGGTTTGCTTACTCGAGGACGGGGAGGAGTTCGGGGTCGATGGTGACGTAGTCGACGAGAGTGGGGTCGGTCACGCCAGCGTACTCCCAGTGCCAGGGCTCTGCGGTGGCCAAGCCACAACTGGCCCATGGCGGATTCACCCATCCAAAACGGTGAGCGTTGTTCTTCAACCAGTGGTACTCACGGTCATAGCAAGTCAGGACACCCCTGCCATCAGAGAAGTCGACAGCACGGCCCCAGCCATGATTCGACTTGCCGGCGCGGGCGGTGGGCGGACCCGTGCACACCCGCTCTTTCTTGGTCCCGGTCTGCACCTTCTCGCCGGAGACCGGATCGGTTCCATAGACCGGGGTCTCGGTCACCGGGCAACGTCGTTCGTATGCGCTGGCCTGACGGTTGTAACTCCGGTAGCAGTCCTCATGACGGAGATAGATGCCGTCTTCCTCTGCGGCGTCGAGCATCAGGGAGTACAGATAGGCGGCGTCACGCTCGAGTTTGCAGCCACGAACCGTCATCATTCGATCAGGATCCATTCGCCCGTTGACATAACCATCGAGCTCGAGGTCGTGGGTATAGGCCTCATCACCGGCAGGCGCGTACTCGGCCTCCTCGGAGGGACCGAGACCCGCCACCAGAACAACTATCAGTGCAAAAACCTTGGGCATAACAAAAGGGACTCCCCCAGAATCGGAAGAATCCCTTTTGCCCTTTAACGGTTTGGAGCGTGCCGGCTACTCAGACCCGGCCATCTCTACAGGCGGCGAGTTGGGCGACGACAGGCCTTCGAATGTCAGCTCGTCGTTGTCGGCGTCATGACCCACGAAGATCGTGGTACCAGCCTTGAACTCACCCAACAGCACTCGCTCTGACAACGGGTCCTCCAGCAACCGCTGGATAGCCCGTCGTAGTGGCCTGGCTCCCAACTCTGGGTCGTAACCCTGGGTACCGAGGTATGCCTTGGCGTCGTCGGTGAGCACCAAGTCGAGATGCTGAGACTCGAGCTGTTCCTTCACCCGGGCCAGCATGAGATCAACGATCTCCTTGAGCTCTTCCATCTCCAACTCGTGGAAGACGATGATCTCATCGAGCCGGTTGATGAACTCGGGCCTGAAGTGCTTCTTCAACTCCTCGGTCACCTTTTCCTTCATGTGCTCGTAATTGACCTCTGCGTCTTCCATGTGGAACCCAACGGCCTTCTTGTGAAGGTCACGGGTTCCGAGGTTGGAGGTCATGATGATGACCGTGTTCTTGAAGTCGACTGTTCGACCCTGCGCATCGGTGAGACGCCCTTCCTCCAGAATCTGGAGCAGTGTGTTGAACACATCTGGATGGGCCTTTTCGATCTCGTCGAACAGGACCACCGAGAACGGCTTGCGACGCACTGCCTCGGTCAACTGACCACCTTCGTCGTAGCCGACGTAGCCCGGAGGCGACCCGACCAATCGACTCACTGTGTGCTTCTCCATGTACTCCGACATGTCGAGCTGGATCAGTGCGTCTTCTTGACCAAACAGGAACTCGGTGAGCGCCTTGGCTGTTTCCGTCTTTCCCACGCCGGAGGGGCCGAGGAATATGAACGACCCGGAAGGCCTCCGTGGGTCCTTGAGACCGGCCCTCGTGCGGCGAATCGCCTTGGAAACCGCTGAAATGGCGTCGTGTTGGCCGATGATCCGCTTGTGCAGCTCGTCCTCCATGTGAACCAGCCGCGCGGTCTCTTCCTCGGTCAACCGATGGACCGGAATTCCGGTCCACTGCGCCAACACTTCGGCGATCTCGTCTTCATCGATCACCCATGAAGACTCGTCCGACGCTTCTTCGTGCGAGACGCGCTCAGCGATCAGAGCCCGCTCTTCATCGCGCAGGTTGATGGCCCGCTCATAGTTCTCGTCGGTGACGGCGTCGCTCTTGTCCTTGCGGACCCCGGCAAGTTTGCCGTCGATCTCGACGATCTCCGGCACGTCCGACTTGCGGTAGATACGCATCCGGGAGCCAGCCTCGTCGATCAGGTCGATGGCCTTGTCAGGCAAGAACCGATCGGCGAGATACCGGTCGGCCAGGTTGGCCGCCGACACGATCGCCTGATCTGTGAACCGCACTGAATGGTGCTCTTCGTACCGGTCTTTGAGACCCATCAGAATGTCGATGGTGTCGGTGAGCGAAGGCTCGTCCACCTGAACTGGCTGGAACCGACGCTCGAGCGCCGAGTCTTTCTCCAGGTACTTGCGGTACTCCTCGAGAGTGGTGGCACCGATGGTCTGCAGCTCACCCCGAGCCAACATGGGCTTGAGGATCGATGCGGCATCAATCGCACCTTCGGCTGCTCCGGCACCCACCAACGTGTGAATCTCGTCGATGAAGATGATGATGTCCCCACGGCTCTTGATCTCCTTGAGAACCTTCTTCAGACGCTCTTCGAAATCACCGCGATAGCGGGAACCTGCAACCAACGCTCCGAGATCAAGCGTGTAGAGACTCTTCCCCTTGAGGTTCTCAGGCACATCCTGAGCAACGATCCTCTGGGCCAAGCCCTCGACGATGGCGGTCTTGCCGACGCCCGGCTCTCCAATCAGCACCGGGTTGTTCTTTGTCCTCCGGGAAAGAATCTGCATCACTCGTTCGATTTCGCGAGACCTACCGATGACAGGATCGAGTTCCCCATCCTTGGCGGTCTGAGTGAGATTCCTACCGAATTGGTCGAGCACGGTGCTGCCCGACGAGCCCGACTCGCGTCCTCCGCCGCCTGAGCTGGCTTTGCCGGATTGCTGAGCCTCTTCGGAGCCTCCGGGGCCCGAAAGCAGTTGAATCACTGTCTGACGGACTCTCTGAAGCTCGGCTCCGAGCTGTTGGAGCACCTGGGCGGCAACCCCCTCACCCTCACGGATGAGTCCGAGGAGGATGTGCTCGGTTCCTATGTAGTTGTGTCCCAGTTGAAGAGCCTCGCGGAGACTCAACTCGAGAACCTTCTTGGCTCGAGGGGTAAATGGGATATGGCCGGACGGGGACTGCTGTCCCTGACCGATGATCTTGACGACCTCGTCCCTGACCGAGGCGAGATCGATATCAAGACTTTCCAGGGCTTGGGCAGCAATGCCCTCACCCTCGTTCAGCAATCCGAGAAGGATGTGCTCGGTTCCTATGTAGTTGTGATTCAGGTACCGGGCCTCTTCTTGGGCCAGAACTACGACCCGCCGAGCCCGGTCCGTAAAGCGCTCAAACACTCGCTTCTCCTAAACCTGGCGTACGCAATTTTACCACTGGCAGCGTTGTCAACCTCACCTCGCCTAAAGCAATCGGTTTCGTAATAGCATCGTCACTAATGGAAGACCTCCAAAGCATCGTTGCTATTCCCCGAATATGGGAAAACTTGAAGACAACTGAAGAGCGTCTGCTCGAGGCTTCGACCGCCGACGATGCCTATCTGACCAAGATCGCACAACATCTACTTCTCGCTGGTGGCAAGCGATTCCGCCCACTGCTGTCGTTGCTGGCCGCTGAGTTTGGGCCTGCCAACGATCACCGTCCCATCGAAGCCGGCGTGGCGGTTGAGCTGATCCATGTCGGCTCGCTTTACCACGACGACGTTATCGACGAGGCGGATACCCGCCGGGGCGCTAGCTCCGCCAACGCAAACTGGACCAACACGGTGGCGATTCTTGCCGGTGACTTTCTAATGGCTCGGGCCTCCGAGGTTGCGGCGACGCATTTGAGCCAGGAGTCCGTTCGATTGCTGGCGTCGACCTATGCGGAGTTGGTTCAGGGCCAGACCAGGGAACTGCAACTCACCGGCGATCTGACTCACTCGCTCGACGACTACAACCAAGTGATCGGTGGCAAGACCGCCTCGTTGATTCGAACGTCGGCGCGCCTCGGGGCCATGGCTGCCGATGCGGAAAAGGCCGTCGTGGAGGCCCTGTCGACCTGGGCGTGGGAGGTGGGCATGGTCTTCCAAATCGCAGACGATGCCCTTGACCTGGTCGCCGACGAAGAAACCATCGGCAAACCGGCTGGTTCGGATATCCGCGAAGGCACCTTCACAGGGCCGGTGTTGCTTGCCGTAGCAGGAGCCGATGGCTCTCGGGTAGTTGAGCTTCTTTCGTCGGAGCGTCCCTACTCCGACGAAATCGTCGAAGAGGTCATCGGCCTGGTTCGCTCGGGAGGGTATGTCGAAGCTGCCCTCGATCGTGCCACGACCCGACTGACCATCGCCGAGTCGGCCCTGGCGACGTTGCCGGACTCAGAGCCTCGGCGAGTTCTCGAAGAACTCGGCGGCTATCTCCTGAAACGAGTCGACGCAGCCCGTACCTAGTCGACGATAGCGTCGATGATCGATCGCACGATGCTGATCACCAGTGCGCCGAGGAAAGTCGCCCAAAAGAACCCGGTCGACGTGAAGCCGAGATCGAGCCTGTCCGCCCCGGAAAGCCAAACGACCAGCTGAAGAGCCAGGGCGTTGGTCACCAGCAGGAAGAGACCGAGCGTCACGATCACCAAGGGCAAGCTGAAGAAGTTGAGGACAGGCTTGACTATGGCGTTGGCCGCAACGATCAGCACTGACACGATGAGGAACCCCCAGAAGTCTCCCTGGAAGTCCAGCCCCCCAATGACGCCCACGGCCACCCACAAGGCGGCGGCGGTCGCTCCGATCTTGATCAACAGATCTCTCACTCCTGGTCTCCTTCTCTCAGTGGTCTCATCAATGGAAACAGAATCACATCGCGAATATGGGTTTGATTGGTCAAGAGCATCACCAGACGATCGACCCCGATGCCCAGGCCGCCGGTCGGTGGCATCCCATATTCGAGGGCCTTGACGTAGTCGTAGTCGACGACATGAGCCTCATCGTCCCCACCTGCGCGGGCCGCCGCCTGAGCCTCGAATCGCGCCAACTGGTCGGCGGGGTCGTTCAGCTCCGAGAACGCATTGCAGTACTCGGCCCCAGCAATCACGAGTTCGAATCGCTCTGTCAATCGGTCGTCTTCCCTGTGGGTTCGAGCCAGCGGCGAGACTTCGCGCGGGAAGTCGATCACAAACGTCGGTTCTAAAATCTCCCGATACGCAAGCTCATAGAGCTCGAACAGCAACTTGGCGGCAGTAGCACCATCGGGCGCGCTCCCTCCACGCTGCTCCAACAAGGTGCGCAGGTCCTCGGGATCGGAGCCGAGACCGACCTCGTTACCTACGAACTCCGACACCAGGTCGATCATGGTGACTCTCCGATAGGGCGGGCTCAGCGAGATCCCACGACCCTGGTAAGACACATCGGTCGATCCGTTGGCCGCTTCGGCAACAGCCGAGAAGATCTCCTCGATAAGTACCATGACGTCCTTGTAGTCGGCGAACGCTTGGTAGGCCTCGAGCATCGTGAACTCTGGGTTGTGAGTGGCGTCGATTCCCTCGTTGCGGAAAATCCGGCCTACCTCGAACACTCGCTCGATCCCTCCGACGACCAGACGTTTCAGATACAGCTCGGTGGCGATACGCATCTGAAGGTCTACATCGAGGGCGTTGTGATGGGTGAGAAATGGCCGGGCTAGGGCACCGGTGGCCTCGGTGAGGAGAACTGGAGTCTCCACTTCCACGAACCCGCGATCTCCGAACTGCTTGCGTAGCTCTCCAACGATCCTTGCCCGCGAAAGCGCCACGTTCCGGGCCTCTTCGTTGACCATCAAGTCCAGATAACGCTGGCGGGACCTTGTCTCGATGTCCGCTAGGCCATGCCACTTATCGGGTAGCGGGTGAAGCGAGCGTTGGAGAAGCGTGAGTCCGTCCACGCGAATACTCAGTTCGCCTTTGCGGGTGGTCATCACCTGGCCTTCCGCTCCCACCCAGTCGCCGAGGTCCATCGCTCCAAACTCCGAAGCGATCTCGGATCCCGCCACAGACTCATCAACGAAGAGCTGGATTGAACCCGACACGTCCATCATTGTCCCAAACTGGAGTTTCCCGAAAGACCGCTGCAGCATGAGACGGCCGGCGACCGATGCCCTGGTTTCGGTTACCGTCTCGGGTTCCAGGTGGCCATGCCGCTCCTGAAGGTCGGCCGCAAGGTCGGAGCGTTCGAATCGATATGGGTAGCCACCGGCAGCCAGCACCTCTTGATGCCGGTCCGCGCGACTGTCCTCAGTGGTGTGCTCTGTCATTCGAGGGCTAGATATTCGCGTTCCAGGCCAACTCAGTGCGAATCGGTCCTTGGCGACCTGCTATCCCCAAGTACACCAACGCGGTGCCGCGGACCGAGGCCTCCTACAAATCACTCGTCCTCGAGCTGGTTTGGAGTGATAACCGGCCAAGCAGCATCCAACTCGGCCTTGGTGTCCTTGTAGCTGTCTCTACGCTTCCAAAACTTCGTCTTCCAGACTCGATACCGCTTCTTTCCTGGGTCGGTATCAGCTGGGCTGTAACTCTCCTGCTTGCGCGAGCGACGTTCGCGAGGGAGGACCACATCCTCGGGGTCGTCTAGAGAGTGGAGCATCTGATTTGCTGCATGCCGTGTTGCCCGGTGCTGCTTCTTGCGCTCGTCTCGGCTGGGCCGGTTCTCGTCGTAGCCGGGGATGTCCTTTTTGTGCTGGCGTGACCGCTTTGCCATGAAAACCTCCTTCAGTGATGTCAATCGTTCACCAACTGGAGCCGCGAGGTGGACTGCGCCCGGGCACTATGTCCTGAACCTAGCAGGCTCTACCCGGCGTGCACTCAGAGGATGAACGGAATGAGACGCAGTCGGACTCTCTCCATATAAGCGCGATATTCGGGCATCTCGAGGCGGAGCCTCTTTTCCTCGTATCGGCTTTTGAAAATGAAGTAGCCGACCAATAGCAGCGACGCTCCAAACCCCGCAAGACTGTCGAGAACCAGCGATGTCCCCATGAGCAGCATCGAAACCCCTCCGTAGATCGGATGCCGGACCAAACGGAAGGGTCCGGTGTCGACTAGAGGGGCAGACTTGTTGGGTACCGGACTAGCCGTCATCTCAGGACCAATTCTTCGTACGCTAACAAATGCCATCACGGCCCCGGTGATAGCGATGGCGGCACCAAGCACTCGAAGCACAGTGACCTCGCCTTCGGGCAACGTGCCGTCAATCGACAACAGGACTGCGGCGAGTAGGAACAACGCGAACTGCCCGGTTACCCAAAGCATCGGACCCGTCTTGGAAATGGGCGGTAACCAATCTCGGATCAGCAAATCGACTCCCGATCTGTCCACGACAGCCCGCAGCTCTTCGGCTCGCTTGGCGCCGATCAGAGCTTCTGGCCACACCTCCGCCAAAGGGGCCAGCACGAACGCTCGCTCGGCAGCTCGGGGGTGTGGAATCTGGAGACGGTCGTCGGAATACGGCTGACCATCAGAAACCACCAGGTCACAATCCATCGTTCGAGGCCCCCACCGGACCGAGCGAACCCGACCCAGCCTGTTCTCGACGCTCTGAGCCAGGTCGAGCATGGACAGCGGATCCAGGTCAAACTCCCCGACAAACACCGCGTTGAGAAAGGGGTCCTGTTCGGGGCCGCCGACCGGTTCTGTCTCATAGATAGACGACACAGTCCAGTCGGTCGATGCCGCGGCCAACGCCTCCACGGCGTCGGCCATCAGTTGGTGCCGGTCGCCCTGATTCGATCCCAGGGAAACCGCGTACCTTGTCACCGGCTCCGTTCCACGGTGACCGAAACATCGTCGAAAACGAGGTCGATGGGCGCTTGCGGTTTGTGAATCGTCACGATCGCCTTCTCCACTCGGCCATCGCTCATGACAACGTCAGCCACGCGCGACGCCACCTTCTCGATGAGTTGATGCGATTCGGCGCCTACGACTTCTCTGACTTGCAGCGCGATCTCGCCGTAGTCAATCGTGTCGTCGAGTTGGTCAGAGTTGCCGGCAGTTGAGAGATCTGCATAAAGCTCGACATCGACAACGAATACCTGGGCAATCTCCTGCTCTTCAGCCAGCACCCCGTGGCGGGCGAGGACTTCGATGCCTTTGATCGAAATGCGGTCGTTCAATTGATCTCGTTGTCAGGGATCAGAGACCGACCCTCGGGACCGAGAGCCCGACCCAGGATCTGTTGAATGATGGCCAACGCAAGGATCGGATTCTCCACCAAACCGGAGTCGACCAGATAGCCACCGAGTAGGCCACCAACGGTGTCATCAATCGTTTCCCGATGAATCAGAACCCGGGCGTGATTACGTGCCAGGGCCTGGTCGAGAGTGGCAAAGAACCGAGCGACGTCGCGACGATCTATCGGATTGTTGAGTGGCACCGAGTAGGTGGCGATCCCGGCCTGCCGATAGGCGGCCAGGTTCTGGTTTGCAGGGAGCATCGAAACAATCGTGTTGATCTCTGCCTCTTCGACCAGCCAGGTGATTTCCTCTTCGCGCCGCACTCTGCGGTGCTGAAAGCCTGATCCCCCAACACGATCGGAAACGGCGAGCTTGTCGTTGATGACCCAGGTGAATCCCCTCGGTTTCAGACCGGCAACCATTCGTCCCATTCTGCGACGCACGATAGCGGCACCTGGTGGCACCGCGAATCGCAGAATCGGGCTTACTTAGCGAGTTCCGAACAGGAGAGACATCGCCTCTGCTCTGGTAGCGGGATCGTCCTTCATGACCCCGCGAACAGCCGAGGTAACAGTCTTCGCACCGGGCTTTTTGACCCCTCGCATCGACATGCACAGGTGCTCAGCTTCAATCACGACTAGAACACCAAGCGGGTCCAGCCGTTGGGTCAGGCAGTCAGCCACTTGGGCGGTGAGCCTCTCCTGCATCTGCGGTCGACGGGCATAACCGTCGACCAAACGAGCAAGTTTGGATAGTCCAGTGACACGGCCAGATGGCATGTAAGCCACATGTGCCTTTCCGTGGAAGGGAGCGAAGTGATGCTCACACATCGAATAGAAGGGGATCTCACGAACCATGACGATCTCCTGGTAATGCTCGTCCCCGAAGAAGGCGTCGACCTCGTCCCCCGGATCGATATGGATCCCTCCGAAGGCTTCGGCATAGAAACGGGCGACCCGCGCCGGGGTCTCCGATAGTCCTTCACGATCAGCGTCCTCACCGAGGGCCTCGATGATCTCACGTACCGCTTTCTCGATTCTTGCCTGGTCGATCTGTGCCATCCCTCGAAGTGAACCAGGTCCTCCGTCGAATATTTCGAAGATTTTTCGGATTCCCTATTGACAATGATGTCGACTTGACATTATGGTGACATCATATTGACATCACACTGATGTCGCAGAGGAGAAGAAAATGATGTTCTACACATTCACAACCAACGAACTCGAGGCGCTTCTCGATGAGCGAGTCCGCCGAGTCAGAAAGAGCCTCTAGATGCAGCTTTCGGTTGCACTCAACTCGCTAGAGACCGCTGTCGAGAACCAGCTGAGAATCGCCGGCCCTGAACTCAATGAGGTCGGCGCTCAGCTGATGGCAGCCCTCAAGCCAGCGATCAAGCAGGCCATGAACGACGTCGTTGCCATGGCAGTAGAAGAGATTTCGTCCCAACTCGATGGCCAGGACGTCGAAATCAAACTTGTTGACGGCGAGCCGGAGTTGGTTGTCACTGAGAACAGTTCTTCGATACCCACCCCACCCCCGCCGCCAAGCGCAGGTGGTCACGACGGAGACGACGACGCCCGGATCACGCTGCGGCTTCCGGGATACCTGAAGGAATTGATCACGGCTGAAGCTGACACCGCTGGTGACTCCATCAACTCCTACGTCGTCGACATCCTGAATCGCAAGGCACGACGCGGTGGAAATGTCGGAACCCATAAGCGAACCACGATCGAACTGTGATCAAGCGCAACTTCAAGATCAAAGGATCACCCGACATCGAGGTCCGTATCGAGTCGGGACGCGTAGAGGTTCATTCGGGCACCAAAGGCGAGGTCACGGTGAATGTCCAGACCAAGGATCCCAACTTCATCGTCGAGCAACGCGGCAGTTCCGTCGTGGTTTCCTCCGACAAGTCATCATCGTGGCTGTCGCGTGGCTCGGCCTTCGTTTACATCGAGGCCCCGGAAGGTTCAGACTTGAGCGTTGGCGTGGCCTCAGCTGCGGTATCTGTCACCGTCCCATTGGGCAAGCTCGAGATCAAGTCTGCATCTGGAGACATTGACATAGACCGGGCGCAAAACATCGAGATCAAGTCCGCCAGCGGTGACACTTTTATTCAGCGCGTTGGCCGATCGCTTCGTTTCGCATCGGCGTCGGGCGACCTCGACATCTCTGATTCACTGAACGGGTCGGCGTCAATCGCCACCGCATCGGGGGATGTCGACGTTCACGACGCAACCGGAAACATCGACGTGAACACTGTGTCCGGCGATGTGAGAGTCGCCCGTTTTTCAGGCAAGAACGCCAACTTCAAGGCCATGTCCGGCGACGTACATCTCGGACTCCCCCGCGCCACGACGGTCGACCTCGACGTGAACCTGCTCTCAGGCTCGCTCGAACTCCCAAAAACGGATCGGACTGACTACCGCCCACCGGAGAGGGAAATGACGATCCGAGCAAAACTCGTCTCGGGAGACCTCCACATCAACAAGGTCGACTGACCCTACGCCTCGGCGGGTCTCCCCTGGCGACGTGGCATCGTTCGATCCAATTGAAGCGACTCGGTGACCTCTTCGGCCTCGTCATCGGATTCGACAGCCGCCGCGATGTCATCCCGCTGCTGCGGAATCACCGGACTGTCGGGATACTTGATCCGGAGCGACCCAGCATGGTCGTGCTCCCATTTGGGAACGTCTTGGAAGATCTCAGCCACCTCACTGCGACCCACAGTCTCTTTCTCGAGCAGGGCCGCCACCATGCGCTCCATTGCATCGGAATGATGACCGAGAATCTCCCTGGCTTCGTCATGAGCTGCGGTGATGAGCTTCCGCACCTCCGAGTCAATGAACGCAGCCACCTCATCGGAGTAGTCCTGCTGACGTTGGTAGTCACGACCCAGGAATACTTCGCCATTTGGCTTGCCGTACTGCATCGGTCCGAGTTTGTCGCTCATCCCGTACTCCATGACCATTCGACGAGCGATCTGAGTCGCCTTCTCGATGTCGTCAGCAGCACCGGTGGACGGGTCGGCAAATATCAGCTCCTCGGCGGTCCTGCCACCCAACAGCATGGCCAAACGATCCACCAACTCACTACGCCGCGATAGGTACTTGTCGTGGGTTGGCAGAGACAGGGTGTGACCCAGAGACCTCCCACGAGAAACGATTGTGATCTTGTGGACTGGATCTGAGTTGGGCAAGGCATAGCCGACCAGCGCGTGGCCCGTCTCGTGATACGCAATCACCTTCCGCTCGTCGTCTGTCAGCACCCGGGTCTTGCGCTCGGGTCCGGCGATAACCCGGTCAATGGCCTCTTCCAGCTCCACCATCGTGATCTGCTTCGCACGTTTCCGGGCCGCGAGAAGGGCGGCTTCGTTGATGAGGTTGGCCAGGTCAGCACCGGTGAAACCAGGAGTTCGTCGGGCCAGAACGGCGAGATCGATGTCATCACCAAGTGGCTTGCCACGAGAATGGACACCCAGGATGGCCTCACGGCCTTCAACATCGGGCGCGTCGACGGTGATCTGACGGTCGAAACGTCCGGGTCTCAGCAATGCCGGATCGAGAATGTCTGGCCGGTTGGTGGCCGCCATCACGATCACTCCTGTGTTGCCCTCAAAGCCGTCGAGCTCGACGAGCAACTGGTTGAGAGTTTGCTCACGCTCATCATGGCCACCACCGAGTCCGGCGCCACGATGGCGACCGACGGCATCGATCTCATCAATGAACACGATGGCAGGAGCGCTCTGCTTGGCCTGTTCGAACAGGTCCCTCACCCGGGCAGCACCTACCCCGACGAACATCTCGACGAAGTCAGAGCCAGAAATCGACATGAACGGAACACCGGCCTCGCCGGCCACAGCACGGGCAAGAAGAGTTTTGCCGGTTCCCGGAGGACCGAAGAGAAGCACACCCTTTGGAATCTTGGCCCCCATTTGGCGGTATCGATCAGGGTTGGCCAAGAAGTCCTTGATTTCCTCGAGCTCTTCCTTGGCCTCCAGCAGACCGGCCACGTCGTCAAAGGTGACCTTCGGCTGTTCTTTGCCCACCAATTTGGCTCGAGACTTTCCGAACTGCATGACACGGTTTCCGCCACCTTGCATCTGCATGAAGATGAAAACCATGAAGCCCAGGAGGAACAACCAAGGGAGGAACCCGATGAAAATCTCCCAGAATCCGGCTGGCTCGCTGTTCACATCCCAATTGACGTTGGCGGCTGTCAGGGCGTCGGTCAGAGTGGTCTCGAAACCCTCGACGTAGTTGGCGACCTGATCGAAGGAGCCTTCTTCTGCGGAGCTTCCGCTCAGCCGACCCTGAGCCCGCTGCGAACGCTTGAGGAGAACGACCTCCTCGTACTCACCTGCCTGGGCGTTCTCAACGAACTGCGAAATCGTGATCTCTTCCGGGCCGGCCACCTGGTCGAACCACCACGAAAACAGGATGGCAACCAGGATGATTGACATCCCGTAAAGGATCATGGATCTGAGGGTGCGGTTCACAAAAAGTCTCTTCGGCAGGGGATGTGGCTCTAGATGCTACGCCGGATTGCCCTCTAGAAGAACCCCCTAAACGTCTTCGGACTCCTCAAATCCGCTCATCACGCCGACATAAGGAAGATTGCGGTACTTGCCGGCATAGTCGAGGCCGTAACCGACCACGAACTCGGGACCAATTGGAAAAGCCACGTACTTGACATCAATCGGAACCCGCTGGATGCCCTCCTTCAGCAACAGAGCGGCAATCTCGAGAGAAGCAGGCTTTCTCACTTTGAGACTCTTGATCAGATAGCTGAGGGTCAGACCCGAATCGATGATGTCTTCGACGATCACGACGTGGCGTCCCTCGATTTCCTCATCGAGGTCCTTGAGAATCCGCACCACACCCGACGTCTGAGTCGAGGCTCCGTATGAGGAAACGGCCATGAAGTCGAACTCGCAAGCGAGATCGATGTGGCGGGCCAGATCGGCCATCACCATGAAGGCGCCGCGGAGAACTCCCACCAACAGCAGCTCCTGACCTGCGTAGTCCTTCGAGATCTGCTGACCCAGCTCGGCGAGCTTGGCCTCTATCTCATCAGCAGTAATCAGGGGTGTGATATCCAACCGGGCTCCTTTCGGTGAAATGCGAAACTAGCGAATCGAGGTGTGGCTTGGGAAATGGGTCAGTCGACAACCACCACGGCGCCCTCGCGGCGAACGGTGAGACCCCCACCCAACTCCTGGACCAATGCCTCACCAAGGGCCACCGACCAAACCTTGGCCACGTTGCGAGACGAAATCTGAGCTCCAGAGGCTGTGAGCATTTGGAGCACAACTCGATCCGCCACCGGCTTATCGAGAACTGCCAAGAGCGACACCGCGATTCCACCGTCGAGGTCGTGACTCCTCGCCTGCTGAGCCAAGAACTCATTGTCGCGATCAATGATCGAGGCCGCCTTGGCTAGTGACTCGACCACCGATGGGTTCATCGCGACTAGTTCCGGCAACACTGACATCCGGAGGCGGGCGCGCAACAGCGAGACATCGGTGTTCATCGGGTCATCGAGGTATCCGAGCCCCGCCAACTCAGCGAGCTCCCGTGTTTCCGGGCGGGTGATACGAAGCATCGGGCGGTAGACGTTGGGCGGTCGGTGATATGGAATCCCCTTGAGCCCTCCTGGCCCAGTTCCCCGGACCAGATTCACCAGGAACGTCTCGGCTAGATCGTCGATCGTGTGGCCTGTCATCACAGGAGATCCAGCGCTCGTCAGTACCTCGTATCGGGCGTCGCGTGCCATGGCCTCAGGCGAGGGCCCCTCGCTGACATTCACAGTTTCCACCGAGATACCGATCCCCAACTGCTGGGCAATCGATTCGGCTGCAGCCCTCAGTCGATCAGATGCAGGGAACCCATGGTCGACGTGGATTGCCTCGACATCCACTCCTGCCGAAGCGAGCAGGAAAGCCAGCGAAGCAGAGTCGGCACCACCGGAGAGACCCACGAAGAGTCGCCCCGGTGGAAGGTCGAGACGAGCAGAGCAGCTCGCTACGAGTTCGTTCAGGCGACGCGTTCCAACCATCGTTCGGGGTCGCTGATCTCGGCCAGAGTGGGCAGGCTCCCGGCACCGCGGAAGGCAAGATTCACGGCATCCCACCCTGCAGCACGCTCGACGCCTTTGACGAACTTCTCGCCAAGCTTGTACTGGTTCATCTTCATCTCGAGTCCCAAAAGCCGAAAGATTGCGGCAGTCCTTCGATCACTCCGCCTTCCTTTGAGCACACGACTCATGCGGGCCTGGGACTTGAGTACCTTCTCCCCAATCCGGTCCATGACCACATGACCGTGGCCCTCGAGGACGCACATGAGCGCCTGCACCTTGTCGACCATCTCATTCTGCTCCGGTGATCCGAGAAGGCCCATGAGGCCACGATCGTCGATGAGCGGACGTCCTGATGACCGACGCTCAACCAGTTCTTCGACGGCACGCGCCAGCGAGCCTCCTCCCGGTTCCGAGGCCTCAACCAGTTCTTCGACCAAGCCCATGAAGTACTCCCTCATCCAAGGGATACCGACGAACTGTGCCCGATGGGTCATCTCGTGAAGGGCGACCCAGTAACGAAACTCAGCCGGACGAAACTGATGGGTTCGTTCGATTTGGAGGATGTTTGGTCCGACGTAGCTCACGACATCTCCGGCGTCGCCTGACGGCAGCACCAACTCGTACTGACCCAGAACCCGGCGAGCCAGCAAGCTCAAGACGGCTCGGGTTTGAACGTCGACAACCCGACCAGCCATCGCAGCAGCGCCGTCAGCGCCGGACTCCTCCATACGCTCGGCGATCTTGCGCCTGGCCGGTTCGGTCATGTGGGCAAAGGCCGCAGCATTGCGGTCGATCCACTCAGGGCGGCCGATAACAGCGGTTTCGGAGACCCCCTTCAATGGGATGCCGATCTCCTCAGGAACTACTTCCGCCACCCTATTGGTGACCGAAATCATCTCTTCGGTCAGCTGCTCCCAGTGGTAGGTCTCGGCCAGCGGATATGTGCCGGCGATACGGCCGGACATCGTTTCGCGGGATGCGCCTGAGGTCACTCCTCGACGATTCGGTACCGACGCCTAACGACATCGGTGAAGTATTTGACCGACGTGGCGACGATCACCAACGCGGCGAGTGCCAGGCCGGTGGGGATGAGATAACGATAGGTCCAGTCGGCCTGAGCCTCAGGGGCAGGTTCCTCGACCAGCTCCACTGCGGGAACGATGCCGCTGTCCTCCACAGCTTGGGTCGAGTCGGTCGTGGATTCGCCTCCATCGTCCGCGGCAAGCCCGACCAGGGGGATCGCCACAAGGGCAACGACCAACCCCAACAAGATGACTCTTGAACCGTTCGACTTCATAACGGCCAGCCTACCCCCGCCAGGTGCCACTTACGAAGACGGGTTGGCAGTCTCGTCATGGATGAGCTGCTTGACCCGATCGACTAGACCCGTCGGCACCGATTCCGACAAGTGCTCACGAATGACGCCCTTGAGGCGGGCCTCAAATTCGAAGCTGTCGCAGCAAGGACCGCAATCGTCGAGATGAGTTCTAATCTCCGACGCCGTCTTCGGGTCCAGTTCGGAGTCGATGTACTGATAGAGCTTGTCTACGGCTTCTTTGCAGTAATCGCTCATGGTCTCTCTGCGCCTTCTGGGAGAAGTCCTCGGTCCCTTGCGAACTCCCACAACCTCTTCTGCATCGCTTTTCTTCCCCGATGAAGCCGAGACATGACGGTACCGATCGGTATATCGAGAATCTCGGCGATCTCCTTGTAGGAAAAACCTTCTAGATCGGCAAGCAAGACCGGAAGACGAAACGTCTCCGGTAGCTCCTCTACTGCAGTCTTGATATCTGACTCGACCAAACCGTCGAGGACACGATCCTCCGTGGTCCGCGCGACTTCCGCCGATTCCTCAGAGCCAATGCGGTGGTACAGATAGAGATCCTCCACATCACCCAGATCGACCTCACTAGGCCGACGGGAATCCTTGCGATATTTGTTGATATAAGTGTTGGTGAGGATCCTGTAGAGCCAGGCCTTGAGATTGGTCCCTTCCTGAAACGTGTGATAGGCCCGGTACGCCTTGAGGTAGGTTTCCTGAACGAGGTCCTCCGCATCAGCCGGATTCCGCGCCATACGCAGCGCCGCCGAATAGAGCTGTCGGGAGTACTGCAGGGCGTCCTTTTCGAAGTTGGCCTGGTCTGCCATCAAACGCCGACGGTAGCGCCGGTGGCGAGACGTTGGTAGTCCGCCTCCGCTGGCCCAACGGTCTGTGCCGATATACGATTGAACCTCCGCCGGAGTAGCTCAGTGGTAGAGCAATTCACTCGTAATGAATAGGCCAGGGGTTCGACTCCCCTCTCCGGCTCCATTCCTCGACCCTAGGAAGGCTCTGATCCGAGTTCGGCGAAGAGGTTGGCCAAAACCAACTCCCGCCTCAGGTTTGCCTGGATGTCCACCACCGCATCGAGAACTACCTCCGCCGATGCAACTGCTCGTCGCGGCGCAACGTCGGTGAACGCAGCCAGTTCGAGGTCTAGATTCTTGACCGGCCCACCGAACTGCAGCGAAGCGGAGTCTGAGTACCAAGAAGCAAGGATCTCCAGTCCGCTCACTAGCAAAGACATCTCGATTCGACGTCGAGCTCGCTGAGCCTTGTCCTTTGGCAGCTCAGGGTCGACTGCATCATCGACCAGCGGCGCCAACTCCGAGATCACCTCAGTGGCTAGTCGTTGCGCATCCCCAGGGTGAGGCGACACTTCTCCAGGTATTGACAGCCACATCTGACGAAATCGAGCCACCTCAGGACGACGCATCAGCGACAGAGCCAGGCCTGGACGCCCCCCGGCCACTCTCGCCACGCCTGTAGCCGCCTCCTCTGAGAGACCCTGGCCGCGCAAGGTCTCAACCAGCTCATCAACCTGTACCCGGCCCATATGCACCGATCGGCACCTCGACGCAACGGTCGGCGGGAAGTCATCCTCGGACTCAGAAACAAGAAGAAACACGACTGGGGCCAGGGGCTCTTCCAGAGTCTTGAGCAAAGCGTTGGCGGCTGAGTCGGTCATCGCACCCGCGTCTGGGAACAGAAACACCGAACGGCCAGCTTCGACCGGAGTCAGCGACGCGCGTCCGACCACCTGACGCGCTTGTTCCACGCCAACACTGGCGGCCCCTTCTGGTTCAACAATCCACAAGTCCGGGTGAGTCCCCTCTTTCACCAGCCGGCGGGCGCGTTCGTCTTCGCTCCCCCCCAGGAGTCCTGCGGCGAAACGACGGGCCACCAGCTCCTTCCCGATGGACGTTGGTCCGGTGAACAGGTAAGCCTGGGCTGGCCGATCGAGTTCCTTTAGGAGCAACTCGATGACCTCACCGTGTCCGATCACATCGGCGAACAGGTCATGACTCATGGATACGCCCCCAGATGTCGGCGACCACTTCTGACACGGATCTCTCGCCGTCGACAAGACTCACCCTCGAGTCGGAGTGCGCCAACTTGCGGTATCCCTCGGCCACCAGTTCTTGAAAGGTTACGCCTTCACGACCAATCCGATCTCGTCCGTCTTCCCGGTCGTGAGCAGTCTGCGGATCCACCGACAGAACAAAGACGTGGTCAGGCAGAATTCCTTCCAGGCCTGCCTCGTTGATGTCTCGTACCCTCTCCATCCCGAGACCTCGGGCATTGCCCTGGTAAGCAATTGATGAGTAGTAGGTGCGATCTGAGATGACGACATGGCCCGCATTCAAAGCAGGGCCGACGACGGACCTCACCAGCTCGGCCCGCTGGGCGGCGAAGAGAAACACCTCAGCCCAGTCACCCATATCATCAGAGTCCAGCAGGAGCTCTCTGATGGACTCACCCAGGTCTGTTCCACCCGGCTCTCTGACGATCATCACGTCGCGGCCGACCGCTTCGAACCGACGCAACAGACCGCTGGCAACGGTGCTCTTTCCGCTGCCGTCCACGCCTTCCAAGGCCAGGTAGAGACTCACCCCCAACACGGTAACGACTGGGACCGACGAGGAGCGAAAGGTTGACATAGGCGGCCGAGTTGGTGTCAACTGCCCCGCAATGCCCAAGAACCTCGTGATAGTTGAGTCGCCTACCAAGGCCCGCACCATCAGTGCATTCCTCGGCCCCGACGCCGTCGTCGAATCGTCGATGGGACATATTCGTGACTTGCCGCGCAGCGCTGCCGAGATCCCGGCGAAGGTAAAGGGAGAGGACTGGGCGAGACTGGGTGTCAACGTCGAGGCCGACTTCGAACCGCTCTATGTCGTGCCCAAGGAACGGAAGAGCCAGGTCAAAAAGCTGCGCGAACTTCTCAAAGGCGCTGACGAGGTCTACCTGGCGACCGATGAGGATCGCGAAGGCGAAGCCATCGCGTGGCATCTCGTCGAGGTACTCAAACCCAAAGTACCGGTCAAACGTATGGTCTTTCACGAGATCACAAAACCGGCGATTGAGGCAGCCTTCGCCAGTCCAAGAGAACTCGACGACAGGCTCGTTGCAGCCCAGGAGGCACGCCGAATCCTCGACCGGCTCTATGGCTACGAGGTCTCACCCGTCCTCTGGAAGAAGGTTCAGCCTCGACTCTCAGCGGGACGTGTGCAGAGCGTGGCCATCAGGATCGTGGTGGAGCGCGAACGAGAGCGAATGGCCTATGTCACAGCCTCCTATTGGTCGATCGAGGCGTCCCTGGCGCCGTCGGACAACCTGGGCTCCACATTCTCGGCCACGTTGCAAAGCATCGACGGCAAACGGGTCGCCTCAGGCCGAGACTTCGACAGTTCTGGTCAGGCGGGCGCCAAGGTTGTCGTACTGAGCCAAGAGGCCGCCACCACGCTGGGGGAAAATCTGCGAGATGCGGCGTTCGCTGTCGATTCCGTCGAATCAAAACCGTATACCCGCAGGCCGTACCCGCCCTTCAGGACGTCCACCCTCCAGCAGGAAGCTGGACGAAAGCTCAGATTCTCATCCTCGCGGACGATGTCAGTGGCCCAGCGGTTGTATGAGCAGGGATATATCACCTACATGCGAACTGATTCGGTTCAGCTTTCCGCCACTGCGGTCTCTGCAGCGCGGTCTCAGGTGAAGAAGCTCTATGGCGAGGACTACCTCTCCCCTAAGCCGAAGAACTTCGCTGGCAAGCAGGCAAAGGGCGCCCAGGAGGCACACGAAGCGATTCGTCCCTCTGGTGAGTTCCTCACACCTCAACAGATCGGCAAGGATGTCGGTCGTGATGAGGCCGCCCTGTACGACCTCATCTGGAAGCGGACTGTCGCCTCACAGATGGCTGACGCCAAGGGAGTGACCGTATCGGTCAAGATCGCAGCTGAGTCGTCAGCCGGCGAGAAGACGCTGTTCGGCGCTTCCGGTCGGACTATCACCTTCCCTGGATTTCTGAGGGCCTACGTCGAGGGCGCGGACGACCCGGAGTCAGAACTGGACGACCGCGAGAAGATTCTTCCCGCCATGGACGAAGGTGACTCGCTGGCTGTCGAGAGGCTCGAGCCTACGGGCCATGAGACGAGACCCCCTGCCCGATATACCGAAGCGTCTCTTGTCCAGAAGCTGGAAGAGTTGGGGGTAGGTCGTCCCTCAACGTACGCCTCCATCATGACCACTATCCAGGACCGGGGATATGTGTTCAAGCGCGGAAGCGCACTCGTACCCACCTTCACGGCGTTCGGTGTCGTAGGCCTCATGGAGAAGCACTTCCCCAAGCTGATCGATTACGAGTTCACGGCCGCAATGGAGTCCGACCTCGACCGGATTGCGGACGGCGACCAGGACCGCGTCCCGTGGCTCGAGGCGTTCTACTTCGGCGACGACGGCCTCAAGGACAAGATCGCTTCGCGGCTCGACGAAATCGATCCGCGGTTGGTCAACTCGATACCGGTCGGTCAGGACGAAGACGGAACAGAGATAGTCGCCCGCGTTGGCCGCTACGGACCCTATGTGGAGCGTGGTGACGAACGCGGCTCCATCCCCGAAGGAGTGGCCCCCGACGAAGTCACGGTCGAATCGGCAATCGAGTACATCGAGACGCAAAACAAGGGCGACAAGATTCTTGGAACCGATCCCGAGAGTGGAGAAACCGTCTATGGAAAGACGGGCCGGTTTGGGCCTTACGTTCAGCTCGGCGAACAGGAAGAGGGCTCGAAGACGAAGCCCAAGAGAGCTTCGCTGTTCAAGAGCATGGATCTGGACGCCCTGTCTCTAGATGACGCCATCAAACTGCTCTCTCTACCCAGGGAGATCGGGAAAGACGACGACGGGGTGGAGATTCTGGCCCTGAACGGACGCTATGGCCCCTATCTGCAGAGAGGCGACGATCGTCGGAGCCTCGAGACCGAGGAGCAGTTGTTCACGATCTCGGTCGAGGAGGCGTTGAAGATCTTGGCAGAACCACCACGACGCAGAGGACAACGACGGCCAACCAATCTCGCCGAGCTAGGAGAAGATCCCGTCTCAAAGAAGCAGGTAGTAGTGAAGACGGGCAGGTACGGACCCTACGTAACCGACGGGGAGGTCAACGCTTCATTGAGACAGGGCGACTCGCTAGAAACACTGACACTCGAACGAGCGGCCGAACTACTTCAAGCGCGACGCGACCGACTGGGTAAGTAGCTACAGAACCCGAGTCGCCATCTCGGCGAGCGGTGACCTGACCGTGCGCTCCAACGTCACGTGGGCGAACAGCGGACTCCCCTTGAACTTCTCGATGAGTGCAGCCATGCCGCCGAAAGGCGAGATATACGGATTGTCGACTTGTGACAGGTCTCCGCAGAACACCACCTTCGAGTCGCTCGCCATACGAGTCAGAATCACTTTGAGGGTCGACAGCTCCAGGTTCTGAGCCTCATCGATAATCACGAACTCACCGGTTATCGACCGGCCCCTCAAATACGTGACCGCAGCCATCTCGAGTTCGCCGCGATCCATCAATTCGTCCACCGCAGCCCGAGCGCCGTCAACACCGGCATCAGAGAAGAGGGCGTAGAGATTGTCGTGGACCGCCGCCATCCATGGCGTCAGCTTCTCATTCAGGTCTCCCGGCAGGAAGCCAACCTCTTGACGCCCCACAGCCACGAGAGGGCGATACACCGAGACCCGCCGGTAGCGTCCCTGTTCCAAAACCTGTTCCAGAGCGGCTGCCAAGGACAGGAAAGTCTTGCCCGTCCCCGCCATTCCCATCAATGAAACCGCAGGGATGTCGGGGTCCAGCAGCTGATGCAGCGCTACAGCTTGGCGAAGATTCTTGGGCTCGACCCCAAAGGCTCGCACGTGGGGTGGCATTCGCTCGACCACCGTGACAGGCTCGGATTGGATAATTCGAGCTAGAGCTGAACGAGACTTTCCAGACCGGAGCACGACGAACTCGTTCAGCGGAGCATCGACCCCGGCAAGTTCCAGCTTGCCCTCGTCGAAAAGCCTGTCAATCACGGATCCGTCAACGAGATGCTCAATGACCCCGGAGTGCAATTCATCAACCGGCACCGTGTCACCGCGGTAGTCCTGGACTTCAACTCCTAGCTGGGCACCCTTGATTCGAAGCGCAGCATCTTTCGTCACCAGTACCGGAGACAGCTCGGTGTCGAGGTTCAGGCAGGTTGCCAGTATGCGATGGTCGGGGGTGGCCGGATCCAGAGCCGAGGGCAGCCGGTCAGACGTGACCCCGTTCAACTCGATCCGAAGTGTCCCGCCGCCCGGAAGCCCGACGGCTTCGGCCATACCGCCTCGGTCGGAGGCTCCGAGGTCCTCCAGAAGCCTGATTGCCTGACGAGCGTTAGCCCCCACCTCGTCGAGGCGCGTCTTCTTTCGATCGAGTTCTTCGACGACTACGAGAGGCAACACAACGTTGTGTTCGTCGAATCGAAGGGGAGAGTGGGGGTCGGCGAGCAACACACAAGTGTCGAGTACGTACGTCGATCCCACCAGGCGGTTCTCCTTCGTTGCCTTTCCCAAGAGGGACAGCTTCGCTCGAACAAGAGCGAATTACAAGGATGTGGTTTTAGTTGTTGCCCTTCCGCTGGCCACTCAACCACTCGAGAAAGTCGTCACGTCGCAGCGTGTTGACAACGTCACCCGGAGTGACCCACGCACGCTGGGCATAGAGAACTCCGTAATCCATCCTCCTCAGATCCTTGGTGTGATGGGAATCCGTGTCGATGACCAACTTCACCCCAGCTGCCTTGGCCAACCTCGTCACCTCGGTAGTCGCGTCCAAGCGGTCCAGGGCACCGTTGATCTCGAGAGCGACACCTGTGATCTGAAGGCCTTCGATAACAGCCTCGATGTCCAGTTCGATGCCAGGTCGACGGCCAACGTATCTTCCGGAAAGGTGCCCGATGGCATTGACGCTCGGATCCGCGAGTGCTGTGAGGATCCTGGCTGTCTGGCGATCGGCTGAAAGGTCGAAGTGCGAGTGAACCGAGGCCACGCAGTAGTCGAACATGGCGCGGAAATCCTCGTCGTAATCGAGTGACCCGTCGGGGCCAATGTTGAGTTCACAGCCGTAGAGGACCTCGATCTGGCTTTGCAGGCTGTTGATCTCCCGAATGCGTTCCCTGTGAGCCAACATCTCGTCGCGACTCGACCCATTGATCGCCAGGTCTTCACCGTGGTCGGTGAACGCAACGTACTCGAAACCAGCTTCGACGGCCGCCCCCACCATCTCCTCCAGACTCGAGCGCCCATCCCCGCTTCGTTCACTGTGATAATGCAGATCGCCCCGGATGTCAGCTCGCTGAACCACCGTCGGCAGCTCACCTTCGAGCGCCAGCTGAACCTCGCCTCCACCCTCTCTCATCGGGGCCGGTACGAACTCCAGGCCGAGGGCCTCGTACACCCCAGCCTCAGTCTCAGACGCCACGACCTTGTCGTCATGAAACAGCCCGTACTCACTCAACAGGTAGCCCAAGTCGATAGCTCGCTGCCGCAGCTGGATGTTGTGCGCCTTTGATCCAGTGAAGTACATCGTCGCCGACCCGAGTTGTTTGGGCATGACCGTTCTCACGTCAACCTGGAGGCTCTCGCGAGTTAGGAATGATGTTTTGGTTTCCCCGGAGACGATGAGATCCGCTACCTCATCAATTGACGCCACAAAGTCGTGTACCTCCTGGGGAGCTTCTGTCGCCACGACGATGTCGATGTCTCCGACCGTCTCTGAGAACCGCCGAAGAGACCCACATGGCACCGCCTGAACCACTCCTTCGATGGCTTCGATACGCCTTGCCAACGAAACCGCAAACCCCAAGACCTCTACCAATGGTGTTCGGCGATCTTTTCCGTGCAGTCCGAGCCTGTCTATGGACTTGCGGATCTTGGTTTCGGACTTCTCCCCCATCCCCGGAAGATCGCGAAGGGCCTCACGGTCGAGAGCATCCTTGAGCCCGTCGAGATCTTCTACGCCAAGCTCGGCCCTGATCATCTTGAGGGTCTTGGGACCAAGTCCAGGGATCTTGGTCAACTCAACAAACGCAGGCGGATACTTGCCTCTGAGACCCTCCAACTTGGCCACCTTTCCAGTCGAACCAAGCTCGAGGATCTTGTCAGCGGTGGCAGCCCCCACCCCGGGGATCTTCATCAGCTCGGTCTTGGAAAGCCCATCGATTGGGCCATCGTTTGACTCAATGCCCGCGATGGCGTTCTCATAAGCTCGAGCCTTGAAGGCCTGCGGTGAACCCTCGTCCAGAGCCGTGAGCTTGGCTAACTCGGCCAGCATCCGGATCGCTTCGGATCGACTTGTCATCGGCTGGGATTGTACGGCTAGCTCGCGCTCACCATCCGAGCCATCTCCTGGGATCGAACTCTGCTCGCGCCACCGCCTTGACGATGAATGATCCGAGGATCGGCACGTCGACTGGGACCCCGACCACCACAGTGACAGTCCTCGCACCAACGCTGGCGTCAGTGGCGCATTCGCACGACACCAGCTGTGCAGAGTTCATCCCTGCCACCCTGCGAGCGGCGTCCGCTGGGCGAGCCGACGAGGCTGGCGGGTAGGTGGCAACAGCTGCAGCCAGAGCAGCAGCATCAGCAGCGGTGTCAGACTGCGCCCTGGCGGCAAAAAGCCCTCCGAGCGCAGCTGTCGCCACCGCAAGGACACCCAACAGACCCACGAGACCGATGATCATCACCGAGGCCGAACCGTGATCCGCCCTCACCTCTCAACCAACATCACGGCCCGGGCAGTGATTGTGAACGCGAAAGAACGAAGCAGAGGGATAGCCACGGAATGCTGCGCCATGACCACAACCTCGGCTGGCTTTCCCACGATTTCCGGCCGGGAAACTCGTATCCGCACCCGGTCGCGAACTCCAGGTTCCAACGCCCCCTTGACTGCCTCGATGGCACGGGCAGGGTCCGGTGAAGTGGCTGCCACTCGGGCTCCCTCCCTCGCAGCACCGGTTAACTCGATCCGAGCCCTGGCGGCCGAGATCACCATGACCCCAGCCGCCAAGAACACGAGGAGAACGGGAACCACGAGAACCATCTCGACGGTGGCACTCCCCTTGTCAGATCTCAGAATTGGCCCACCACCCAGGAGATCACCTTCCCGAACAGCCCGCCAATCAGGCCACTACCACTGCTCGACTGAATCCACTTCAAGGCGATGATCGCAAGCGCGGTCGCCGCCAGGATGACGAGGAAGTACTCCACCGTGGCTTGACCCTTCTCCGAGCGGCCAACGTTGGCTAACAGCCATGTCATTGCACGTGTCATAGACACTCCTTTGATCCGGTTGCCGACCGGTCGCGGGAGGAAGTGCGGACGTCATGTGAAGGCTCCGACCACGTCGTCGAACAGTCGAACCATCGAAGGGGCATAGAGAAGAATGAGCATCCCGGGCAACATCAGCAGAGTGACCGGCAACATGAGCTTGGCCGGGAGAGCCCTAGCTCGCGCGATCCTGCGGGCACGGTCGGCTGCGATGTCCGATTCCAGGAGCCGACGCACCGACCCGGTCAAGGAGGCGCCTGTCCTCTGAGCCCGAAGAAGCGTGAGCATCAGTGGCGTGAGTGACGGCTCAGCGAGTGCTACAGCCTCCGACAACCCCGCTACCCGAGCCATACGGGTCACAGCTTCGAGGTTTCGATGAGCGGGCAAGGCATCAGATACCCCCTGAAGGGCTCCCAATGCAGAACGCCCGGACTTCAGCTCAACGATCAGCAACATCAGGACCACGCGAAGTGGCGGGACGGGATATCGGACCTTCCTGTGCTCAAACTGCCACGCAGCAATAACTCCCCCGACGGCACCTGGGAGACCAGCCACCACAATCCCAGCCGCAGACATGACCAACCAGCTCACTCGCCGGCCTTGACGAGTATCAAGCCGGCACCGGCGGCGCCCAACCCGACCAGGCATGCGCCGATGAGCATCGACCACCTCTGGACCGGTGTCGTCAGAAGCGAAGACAGGCCACCAGTCGCGAATTGGCCAGCTAGAAACACCATCGGCGCCGCTAGAAGAATCAGCCCAGTCGCACGACCAGGCGCCACGGCAATGCGGACTTCATGTTGGGTCTCTGATTGAGCCAGCGCCAGAGAACCAATCTCGTCAAAGATCTCAGCAGCAGAAGCTCCGGACCGGTGTGCCACATTGATTGTCAGGCGCAGCTCATCTCCCAGCGCCCGAAACCTGTGACCAATAACGTCGGCCAATTCAAGGACGGACAGCTCTTCCACGTTGGCAACGTCGCCTGACGGTGGAGGGACAGACTGACACGCATTCACCAAGGCTTGTCGCAGCGAACTGCCAGCTCTCAGATCGCCCGACACAGCGTCGGCGAACCGGGCAACGGGCATTGCATGGTCGACCTTGCGACGCTGGAGAAGCGAACAGGACACCACCACGGTAAGGAGCGGAACCGGTGCCACAAAGACCAGCACGAGAATCAGCATCCGCCACCAGGCCAAACCAGACACCACCAGGGCACTGAGCAGAAGGCTCGTAATCATCTCTCATCCTCTGCGAAATCCTCGATTGCGGCGATCTCGGTGATGCGTCGTCCTGTCTCCGACCTCTCAATCTGGACAATCACATCCACCGCCGCCCGGAGCTGACGAGAGACCGCAAGCTCCGAGACCTCGCCGGCCATCATCGCCAGCGTTTCCAAACGAAGCAGGGCCTGTCGAGGCGAATTGGCATGAACGGTCGTCATCGAACCGGCGTGTCCAGTGTTCAGAGCAGAAATCAGGTCGATGGCTTCGGCGCCTCGAACCTCACCAACGATGACCCGATCAGGCCGGAGCCTCAGTGCTGATCTGAGAAGGTTTCGAACCGTTATCTCCCCCGTCCCTTCCGCGTTGGCCGGCCGAGCCTCCAACCGAACAACGTGCCCCGGAAAGCTCAACTCTGCGGCATCCTCGATAGTCACGATCCGTTCACTGGGCGGTATCACCGCGGCCAGGAGATTGAGAAGGGTGGTCTTCCCCGCTCCGGTACCGCCCGACACCACGATTGTGCGGCGTGATCTGACGGCTTCGGATAGAAGTGCAACCTGGTCCCTTGAGGCTGTACCCGCGGCGATAAGTCCTTCGAGGCTGCTGACCCGCTGCGTGAACCGTCTGATAGCCAGCAACGACCCCTCCACTGACGCCGGTGGGATTACAGCATGGAAACGTGAACCATCCGGAAGCCGAGCGTCGACCATCGGTGATGCGCGATCCAGCCTCAAACCAAGAGGCGCCAACACGCGTTCAATTGTGGCCTCCAGCTGTGCCGCCGCCCTGAAGCGAATCGACGTCTCTTCCAGCCCTGACCCTCTATCCACCCACACCGGGTTCAACCCGTTGACCAACACATCGCTGACAGCGTCGTCTTCCATCAGTTCCTGAAGTGGACCCATGCCGACTACATCGGCGAGCAAGCGGCTCGTTTGGTCCGTCTTTGATAGTGGAGCCTCTCTGCGAAGAAGCCTGCCAGCCTCGGCCTCCAGAGCAGTTTGTCGCAACGGAGTTGAGCCACGGGCGATCTCGCGGGCAAGACGGGCGGCTAGCTCCACGGCAGTCCCCAAACCGAGCGCCAGGCGGATATCCATCTACTGCGTTTCGGCAGATGCCCGGCGAGAAGGCCCCGAGCCACGCGCGATGACAGCCGGGGCATGACGGGACCGGGACCGGGAGGGGTTTCGTAGCCCGCCACCGGCTGCCACACGGCGGCACCCACTGGAATCTCGAGCGGCGACAGTTTGGCTGAGAAGAGAGGCATCACGGGAACGGTCCCCCACCCGGCGGCCGGTCCGGCTGTTCGCAAGACCACGGCCGGCCACCGCACCGCCATCAGCTCGATCAACTCGGAGGCCTCGTCGAGTTGGACACCACCGGATCCGACGATCGCGATACCGGTTCGACCCGGCGAGATCTCTGACAAGCTCGGGCCGTCCACAAGCCATTCCTCCAGGTTGCGATGTTCAGCTCTCCTCACGACGAAATCCAGCACAAGCGCCGTTCCAACCGAGCCTCCAAGCCCCAGCGAACCCAGCAATGACAGCAACGGATCCGGTGAGTGAACAGCAAGCACCGAGTGCCTTCCTCTCCCTTCCACTGCTTCGAACCTATGGCCCGGAACGCACCGGTTCAAGACCTTCGATCACAGCGGGATTATCTTGTGAGCGTGCGCGAAGCTGCCTTTTTTGATCTCGACAAGACCATCATTGCCAAATCGTCGACCCTCGCCTTCACGCGGCCCATGTTCCGCGCCGGGCTTCTGTCAGGCACGACCTTGGCCAAAGCCGGGATTGCGCAGGCCTACTACCAGGCGTTCGGCGCCGACCACGACCAGTTAGAAAAGGTCAAAGACGAATTGTCCAGCCTGACGAAAGGGTGGAGTCGCGACGAGGTGGAGGCCGTGGTCGAGGAAACCGTGGACGAAGTCATCACTCCACTCGTCTATGCCGAAGCCTTGGCCACGATGGAGGAACACCGCGGGGAGGGCCGGAGGGTGGTGGTCATATCTGCGAGTCCCGAAGAAATCGTTCGACCTTTGTGTCGCTATCTAGGGATCGAAGACGTGATTGCCACGAGGTCCGAAGTCGACGAAGACGGGATGTACACCGGAGAGATCGAGTTGTACGCATACGCAGAAGGCAAGGCCGAAGCGATGCGGGCCATGGCAGAAGAAGACGGACTCGATCTTTCAGCCAGCTACGCCTACTCAGATTCAATGACCGATCTGCCGATGCTCGAGGCCGTTGGGCATCCCGTCGTGGTAAATCCCGATGCCCAGCTTGCCGAGGTGGCAGCCGAGCGCGGTTGGGAAGTCAGGAAATTCGAGTCACCGGTGACGCTGCGAGACAAGCTGCCGGCGATTGCGGCTGCTTCAGGAGCGGTCGCCACCGGCCTGGCAGCGATTCTGACCTACTGGGCTCTCAAGGGCCGCAAGTCCAGCTAATCAGCCGTACTCCGCTAGGTCCCAAACGAATCCCGCTTCGCGCACGGCGGCAATAAGAGACTGTGCGGTCAAGGATCCCGAGAGATGCTTGAGGATCGCCCGGTTCAAGACGAAGCCGGCGACAGAGCCCATCCGACTGCGATCGACCGCGTCAGCAACTACGTCGTCGGAGACGATCTTCATCGCATCAGTGACCTCTCGGACCAATATCACCGCTGGTCCGTGGTTGGTGACCACGGCACTCGGATCGAGGTTGCCGTCGACATCGCAGGCAACCCAGTTATCGACCAGACCGCTTTCGAGCTGCGAAACCGAAATCACCCCGCTCAAGGTAGCCTCCTTCGATGTCCAGCAGGGCCATGATCGTGGTAGCCGGTGGCACCAGTGAACGCTTCGGGAGCGACAAACTGGTAGCCGACGTAGCCGGGCGGACCCTTCTCGAATGGACCCTCGCCGCGGTTCAACCCACAGTGGACCGGTGTGTCGTAGCCACCAGAGAGCCACTTTTCGACCTGGTTGAGACAGCCGGGGCCGAACCCGTACTAGGCGGCAGTACCAGAACGGCAAGCGAGCTAGCTGGCCTGGCGGCCATTGGGGACACTGCTGATCTAATAGGGATTCACGACGGCGCTCGGCCGGCGATCACCAAAGAACTGACGGAGGTTCTCTTTGAGAAGGCGGGCAAGGACGGAAGTGCGATCCCCGTTGTGTCTTCCGATCAATTGATCGTCGACCGCAGGACACTTCGAGTGGTCCACGGATTGGTGCACGCCCAGACCCCCCAGGTCTTTCGGTCAGACATCTTGATGACCGCCTATGTCAGGGCTGCCCAGGACGGATTCGAAGGCAAAGACACCGCCGAAGTGGTCCAGAGATACACAGATTCTCAAATTTCGGTCGTCGACGGCGATCGAGCCAACCTGAAAGTGACGTTTGAGGATGACCTGGAACGCTTCAGACGATCGGTGTCAGATCCTTCTGATACATCACTTCGGTGACCTGAGTTCCACCGATTTCCTCGAGACGCACCGGCTTCCCGAGGTTCCATCCACAACGCTCGTAGAAGTTCCTTGCGCGTGTATTCGCTTCGAGAACCCAAAGGACCGCTGATTCGTAGCCGTTCTCAGCCAGGGCCGCTTCACCAGCTCGAAGCAAGGCGAAACCATCGCCGTTTCCCCAATGATCGGGGTGGACGTAGATGGCGTACACCTCTCCGAGGCTCTGTACGTCGCCGCGGCTCTCTCCCACGAAGCAGAAACCTGTCAGCTCATCGCGGTCGGTCACCAGGATGTCTCGTTTCTGTCTGACCATTCTTTCGAACCAACTCTGGCGAGCTTCGACATCGAGGCCCATGAGAAATGGCTCCGAAAACACGTGCGAATAGGCAACCTGCCAAGACTTGATGTGGACTGCCGCGAGCCGGGCCTCATCTCCTGGCCTGGCCCGGCGAACCTTCACTCTTCCTCCGAGTAACCCGGTGAGCCCTCACCACTTGGTTCGGAGACATCGTCGTTTCGGTCGTCTCCTCCAAGAACCCAAAAGGCGAGGGCTGAAAGTGATCCTGCACCTAGAGCGAGCGCCAGCCAGAGCCATTGGCGACTTTGCTTGCTGATGTCGTCATCGGACTGGTTTGGGTTCGATGAGTTCCCTTCTCCTGTCAGGTCGGCACCCAGCGAAGTGAGCGATGCCGGGTCGGAGAGATGACTCTCGCTGCCCAGGATTTCGAAAACGACTACGTAATTCCTCGCCTCCAGTTCGGTGACCACCCCAAACGCCCCACCGCCACGATTGAGGAGAGGCAGCACGAGTTCCGGTTCATTGTCAAAAGACAGGTGGGCAACAACGGCATCGGCACTGGCCTCGATCTCGACCTCCAGTTCGATGACCATGGTGTCACCGTCGATAGAGACCACGTCAGCCGCGGCAGATCCGAACACTCCACCGAGGACGAGCGCTGCCATCAGGCTTTTCATCGATTCATCGTCCCCGCGACACCAAAACGTCCATGGCGATGTCGGGCCGATCCGTAATGATGCCATCGACACCGATATCAAGAAGGCTCTCCATGTCATGCCGCCGATTTACGGTCCAGACATGGATCAAGGTGCCGCGCGAGTGGGCCAGGCCCACGAGGGTGTCATCGACCAATCGAAGCCCGGAATACTGGACGGGTATCTGAATAGCGTCAGTGGCTGGGCCCGGATTCCCCTTCAGTTTGGCCAAAGTCCAATCGAGAACGCCCCTGGGTCCGGCCGACGTTGCGACACGACCCCCACTGGCCAGCAGGAATGACGTAAGCCGCTGATCTGAGAACGAACCCACTATCACCCGATCCTCTGCCCCAGTTTCAGCCAGAAGCTCAGCCAAAGGCCCAGCGACGCCATCTGCCTTGAGGTCGACCACCAGTGAAACATCGGGAAACTCGGTGAGGATGTCAGCAAGTGTCGGGACTACAACACCCTGGCCTCGGAAAGGAAATGAATCGCCGACTCGATGTCGAGCGCCCGCATCCAAGCTCTGGAGTTCGGCGAGGCTCGTTTCAACGATCGGCCCCGAACCATCCGTGGTCCGATCGAGAGTCGAGTCGTGGAAGCAAACAATCTGGCGATCGCTCGTAACTCGCAGATCCGTCTCGAAGTGTCTGACGCCGATCTCGTATGCGCCGGCGAAGGACAACTTCGTGTTCTCGGGCCACAAGACCCGGCTCCCCCGATGCGCTATAACGACGGGAGATGGCCATCGCTCTGTTCTGATCCCCATTGACACACAGAGTAGCTGCGGACCGGTGCCCCAAAATGAAAGACGGCGGGCCGTGCCCGCCGTCTTTCATAGAGATATCTGCCGACTATTCGGCTACTCGATCCTTCAGGCCCTTGGCAGCGCTGAAGTGCGCGTAGTTACGAGCCGGAATGGTGAGCGGTTCCCCGGTGGCCGGATTGCGGCCTTGACGCTCAGACCTGCGCTTCAGAGCAAAGGAGCCGAACCCCGTGATGTTGACCTTACGGCCAGCATCCAGCTCGACAGCGATGATCCCCTCGCCAGACTTGGTGGAGAAGATGTGATCGATGATCTCCGCGGCCTGGGCTTTCGAGATGTCCGCCTTCTTGGCGAGCTTTTCTGCCATCTCGGTCTTGTTCACGACGCCTCCTTGTGGGTCGAAAATGCTTTTCGCGGCGTTTTGCTGCGACAGTAGGAATCCACGTTAGGCGATTCACCAAGCGCTACCTACGTTTTCCGTGCTTTACGATCTGTGCATGAGGAGGTCCCGATGAGTGTGAAATATGAGTTGATCGACGACATTGCGGTGGTGACACTCGACCGGCCCGACCGTTACAACGCAATCGACGAGTCTCTAGCTGCACAGACCGTCGAGTCGTTGGCCTTAGCCGGCACCGAGGCCCGATGCGTGGTCCTAACGGGAGCAGGAAAGGCATTCTGCTCTGGGGCGGACCTCAGCGGCTTCGTTGATGAGTACGACTCCGGCGGTCCGGACCTCGCCGCTCACCTGGAGCAGAAGTTCCACCCCATGGTGGCTGCCATCTCCGAGTCGCCTATCCCGACGGTGGCAGCCGTCAACGGAGTGGCGGCTGGAGCCGGCATGGGGCTCGCGTTGGGATGTGATCTCAGAGTCGTGGCCGAGTCGGCTTACTTCACGTCGGCTTTCACAGCTATCGGACTCGCTCCCGACTCAGGGTCTACATGGTTGCTCCCGCAGCATTTGGGCGTGTCACTTGCCATGGAACTGGCACTCACCAACCGGCGGATGTACGGACCCGAAGCAAAAGAATGGGGACTATGTGTGGAGGTTGCGCCCGATGGTGACACATTGCAGTTAGCCCTTGGATATGCCGCCAACCTCTCCGACCTGTCTACCGACGCACTTGTAACCACCCGACGATTGATCAGAGGTTCGGGATCTCTTTCGTTTGCCGCTGCGCTCGACCGGGAGAAGTTCGAGCAGGGTCGTCTGGGGATGACAGCCGAACACGCCGAAGGTGTTGCCGCATTTCTCGAGAAACGCCAGGCGGATTTCCGCAACCCGACATAAGGAGGTCAGTCCCGAACTACGTAGACCTCGAGGCTCAGCTTGCCGCCGGCACCGTGCCCTAGGGCAACCCCGATCTCGTTGTTTAGCCATGCAAGATCTTCGTTTCCGGTAGAAAACACCAGTAGTTCTCTTGGGCTTGCCGACTGGTCGTCGTTTGCGATCGAGATCCCGGTCGCCTGATATGAAACAGCTTCCCGCTTCTCTCCGATCGTGCCGTGAATGTCGAGACTCATATTCCCGTCGGCGCGCACCGTGACGTAATCCACTCCTCTGACCGGCCGCTCACCCTCCCAGTGCGGTCCGGTGGCGACTCCTTTGAAGGGGAAGTCGATACGCATTCCGGCAGGCGTCTTGCCGATCACGTTCATGCCGAGGTCGGCCGAGATTGTGCAGAAGGGCTCGAGTGAAGGCATTTGATCCTTTTCCTTGATAGACCTTCAGACAGTAGCCAGATCCCGGTCAGGTGTAGTTGGCGACATAAGTCTTCAGCCATCCCATCACGGAATCGAGGTAGGAGGCGGCTTCACGTTCGGGCAGCGTCCGTGCGGCATAGTTCATGAGCATCACTTGTCTAGCCGCGTGAAATGAGTCCAACTGCCGCTGGTCGTGAATTGGCCAGGGACGAATCGACTCGTAGCCGGCCCGAAAGGCTTCCCACTTGTCGGAACGAGTATGCGACTGGCGCGACGAGTAGAGGGCCGTAGCGACGTCCTGTTCGGGTGTGGCCAGCATCACGTCCTCGAAGTCGAACACATACATTCGACTTCCCACGAGGTGGACATTCCACTCGTGGAGATCACCGTGAACAATCTGAGGCGTCGAAGAGGCCCAAGCTTCGGCAATAACTTTCTCGGCCAGGACTCCTGCTTTGTTGATTACCGCCAGGCGGGCCACGTCGAACAAATGGTCGTACTTTGCGTCGTGAAGGATGACCGGCTCCTCGACCGGGTCGTAGTAGAAGACACGGTTCCACCTTCTCGGAGAGATCGAAGAGGGCGGTTCCCATTGAGCCCCATGTTCCTGGAGCGCAGCACAAGTCTGACCGAACTGGCGATAGGCGAAGGTTCCGGCACCGTCGCCCATGGCTTCACCTGGCACCCAACTGAACAGGACGCAGGTCCGATGACCTCTCAGCGATTCGTCCCCAGCCTCAACGATGAAATCCCCTGCGGTAGTCGCTATGGGTGCAACAAGTTCGAGGTCTGTTTCAGCGTTGAGCGCTAGAAGCCACGCGATTTCCACCTCGATGTTGGACCGAGAGTTGGCGTGGGGTTGACCAACCCGCAGAACCATTTGGGCACCTTGTTGGGACTCCACCTTGAACAACACATTGGAATGACTTGCGAGATGGGTGACCCGCCTCGTCTCGAACGAGTAGCGCTCTAGGACGCGATCAACCAGAGGCAGCAACGACTCTGATTCGACAACAGTTGGGCGAGACACGACAACTCACTCTCCCGAGACAACCCCATTGTCACCATCGGTCGGGGTGTGCCCCGGTCTTTAAGCGAATGAGTCAGGCGCCCTGGGTCGCCTCCGAGTTCACCACGGCGTCACCACGCTTCCGGTGCCATCCATCCCAGAGCGCTAACAGGGACGGCAGAACCAGCACCGCCGCGGCAAGAGAGAGACCGATTGCGTAGACCGTGACCTGACCCATCTGACGGAATGGTGTGAGGCTCGAGGTCATCAACACCCCAAATCCCGCCATGGTCGTGAACGCAGACCCAGCAAGTGCTCCACCGGTGTGGCGCATCGTCGACCTCATTGCATCGTCCATATCGGCGAAGTTCTTGCGATCGTCCTGAAACCGGCGTGCAATGTGAATGGTGAACGGCACACCGATCCCGATCGCTAGCGCTGCGATAGTCGCGGTGACTGGCCCAAATGGAATACCACTCGCATACATCAACCCGTACGTCCACAGGACAACAAGCGCGACCGGTGCGATCGTGATGAGCCCTAGGGCCCAGCGTCTCGACTCCAGATAGAACGAGATCATCAACACCAGGGCCGCTACGGCGATCGTGATGAACAGCGAGGCGCTCTGCGACTCCGTCAGCGACCGAACAACGACATCGCCAATGATGTTGTCAGACGTATCGATTGCGGTCGCACCAGCGGCATTGACCGGCTCGAACGCCTCATCGAGGCCAACAATCAGATCTGATACTTCCTCACCTGCAGTGGTGGTGATATCCCACAAAAGCGCTTTGATCTCTCCGCCATCGAGAACCGCCACTCGAGCGGCCTGTTCGGGAAGGCTGTCTGCGACAGCCTGATACAACTCCGCAACGTTGGCGTCAGGGGAAACTTTGAGATCTTGACCCAGCCCGGCTGCCTGGGCGGCTGCGAGTATCTCTGGAGGCGTCGCAGTCGGTCCACCCTGAAGTGCCTGTCCGAGGACGCCAACAATCGAGGCGGCGTTAGGGAACGAACCTCCGGGGGTGTCGATGGTGCTGACATCGTCCAACGAGGTGAGCGAGTTGTTGGCGTCGACCAGTGCGTTATGGATCTCTCCGTCTATTGCCTTGCCGTCGCCGGGTTTGATGAGAACTTGGGTCTGCTCACCGAAACCACCCCCAAAATCGTCTGCCAGGACATTCAGCGTCTCTACATAAGGCGAATCATCAGGCAGGAAATCGGTGAATGAAAAGCGAGTCTCGAGCTGGGTGAAACCCCAGAAGCCGGCAACACCCAAGAGGAGGGCGATGATGATTGTCGGAGTTGCTGCGTGTTCCGCAAGGATCGACAGACGCTCCATGAGCCGAGGCAAAAGCCTGTCCCCATGGCTTTCTAGCGACGACACCGGAAGTGCACCCTTGGCTTCGGCTCGCCTATCGAGGACACGACGTACCGCTGGAACAAAGGTGAGCATGAGGATGAAGGCAACGACGATTCCAACCGCAGCCAGGATGCCGAAGTCCTTCAGAGCCGGCACCGGGTTGAAGACGTTGGTCAAGAACCCAATGACGGTCGTGATCGTGGCAAGGAACAGGGCGACGCCGACAGACTTCACGGCACCGCTCATGGCTCCGTCAACGCCAAGTCCTTCGCCAACTTCCTCTCGATAACGCGATGTCAGGTGGATGGCGTAGTCGACTCCCAACCCGATCATCAAGATGGGAACGATCTGCGTCGGCGGCGAAAAGGCATCGATTATTCCTGCCTGTTCCAAGAGATAGCCCAGTCCCTGCATCATTCCGATCGCGATGAGGATGGTCACCAGGGTCAACAGCATGTCGGCGACCGTGCGGCGAACCGAACCCAGTGCGCTGCCTCCCTTGCCGGGCCATAGCCAATAGACGAACAAGAGAATGATCAGGATCACTAAAAAGGCCAACCCGAAGAGCTGACCGACTTCTTGGTTGAAATCGTCGGTTCCCGAAACCAGCAAACCGAACGAAAACGGAAGAACATCGAGTTCGCTCTCCAGGGTCGAAAGAGCATCGGCCATGTTCACTTCAGCCGCCGACTGGTTCAAGAATGCTTCTTCGCCGTCCGCTCCATCAAAACCTGACACAAAAGCGAGGACCATTCCTCCGGAGGCCGACATCGACGACTCGTCGAAGTCTCCCGAGACGAGCCTGGAAAGGAAGGAGACCTGCTCTGGGGATGAGAACTGCGGGTCGAGCGAGGCCGCAAAAAACTCCTTCACGAGTTGATCGTTGATCGCCTCTTCGGGGATCCCCTCGGCGGCGATGGCCTGATCGACGCCAGAGAGGTAGTGAAAGATCCCGGGTCGGTCGGCTCTCTGGGAAATGTTGTCTCCCAGATCGGAACTCTCGATCGCGGCGACGGCCTCGCGAACGGTGCGCAGGCCCTCGGCTGTGATGACGTCTCCACCCTCGTTGCGGAGTATGACTTGAACCGTGGACTCGCTCGACTCCTCACCAAACAGAGAGCCGATCTCTTCCTGCGCAGATATTTCGGCGCTCTCCGGAGCAAAGCCTTCGTTGCCGCTGGCGATTTCGATTTGCCCCGCGAAGTAGCCGAGGACACCCGCAACTACCAGAGAAGTTGCGATGATCAGCCATGGCGCCCGGTCGGACCAGGCGGCGAGAGCCGAGACAATTCGTTTCACAGAGGACTCCTGACAATCCGAGAAGGTCTGACAAGGTTTGTCGTTCGCAGCGACAACACCAAAACAGTCAGAGTTCGGAACAAGCCTGGTCTAGGGATTGGAGAAACCTGCGGTTTTCCTCCGAAGTTCCAATAGTCACTCGAACCCAGCCGCCCGACATCGGTCGGATTACGACGCCTAGCGATGTCATCGTCTCGACGATCTCGTAGGATCTTTCGCCAAGGAAGAAGTAGATGAAGTTGGTGTGCGACTCCGCAAATGGAATCTCCCTCTCCACCAAGGCCCCCACCAAATGGTGCCGGTGGGCAGCATTCGTCTCTCTTCGACGGGCCAGTTCGTCAGGTTGGCCAAGCGAAGCCAGGGCTGCCGCCTGGGCAGCAGAACTCACCGTCAACGGCGACTGAACCTTGCGGAGTTCGACCAGCGTATTGGCGTGTCCCACGGCGTAGCCGACTCGAAACGCCGCCAGACCGTAGATCTTTGAGAACGTTCTGAGCACGAGGACGTTCTCCCGCTCCACTGCTTCAGGGATGAAGGACTCATATCGTGGGTCGTCGACGAACTCGTGATACGCCTCGTCGACCACCACTAGGACGTCCCCTGGGACCTCGTCGATAAAGCGACGAATCTCCGTCGCGGGCTGGATCGTCCCCGTTGGGTTATTGGGGTTGCAGACGATCACAGCACGGGTGTTCCCGTCCACAGCCGTGGCCATCGCCTCTAAGTGGAGTCTGTGATCGTCGTCCAGAGGCACCTCAATACGGTCGGAACCCGCCCAAATGGCCGCGAACCGGTACATGACGAAACTCGGCCAGCCATAGACGATGTTGGTGCCAGACCCACCGACCGCCAGGGCCAGTTCGTCGAGCAACGCCACACTTCCGGCACCAAAATGAACGTTGTCATAAGTGACGCCCAGTTCCTCAGCCAGCCGGTGACCAAGCTCCCAACAAGAGTTGTCCGGATACCGGTTTGACTGAGAAAGAACACCGCTGACGGCCTCGACCACTCCGGGAAAAGGACCTTCCGGCCCCTCGTTAGCTGTGAGCTTGACCATCTCCGAGGGGTCAATTCCGTTCTCCCGAGCCACCTCCTCCAACTGGCGCCCCACTTGGTAGGGCCGGAGAGCACTGATCTCAGGTCGAAACATCGGCACAGCGGAAAGTTAGCCCGACTCACGGAGTTTGGGTTTGTGGCACACTCAGAGTCATGGGCTATCACGAGACTTTGCGGGTCATCGACCCCCACGGCGAACTGGTCGGTGAAGACCCTGGGTTGGACCCCGAGCTGTACCAAACGATGTATCGCAACATGGTCCTGGCCAGAACATTGGATAGAAGAATGCTGGCGCTCCAGCGCCAGGGGCGGCTCGGAACCTACGCCATGCTCGAAGGACAGGAGGCCGTTCAAATCGGCTCGGCGCTAGCGCTGCGACCGCAAGATTTCGTCTTTCCGAGCTACAGAGAACACGGCGTCCAGATAACCAGGGGCCTCCCGATGGAGGTCCTTCTCGCGTACTGGAAGGGCCTGCCAAACGCTCGCTGGGACATCGAGAAGTATCGGACCGGCATCGTCACAGTGCCCATCGCCAGCCAACTCCCCCACGCGGTCGGCTACTCCTACATGACCAAACACCGTGGAGAGGACACAGTGGCGGTCACATACTTCGGAGACGGTGCGACTTCCGAGGTCGACTTTCACTCAGGCATGAACTTCGCTGGCGTGTGGAAGACACCGACTGTCTTCATATGCGCCAACAATCTCTATGCGATCTCCGTGCCCTATCACAAGCAGACCGCCTCTGAAACAATCGCTCAGAAGGCCCTCGCCTACGGGTTCGAAGGCATTCGGGTGGACGGCATGGATCCAATCGCCGTCTATCTCGCCACCAAACTTGCAGCCGACCGAGCGCGGGCAGGAAACGGACCAACGCTCATCGAGGCCCTCACCTATCGATATGGGCCCCACGCCACTGCAGACGACCCGACCCTTTACCGATCGGACCTGGAAGTGGAGGCATGGAAGCAAAAGGACGCCATCGAACGCCTCCGACGCTTCTTGGAGAATCGAGGCGAGTGGGACGAGCGAGTGGGTGAAAAGGTGGCAATGGAAATCACTGACGCGGTCGATGCTGCCGTGGCATCCCTGGAGGCAGAGCCCTTGCCCGGCCGTGACGATGCGGTCCGCCATGGCTTTCATCGAATCCCGGGCCACGTCGTTGACCAGCTTCACGCCATGCAGCGAGCTCACGGCGAACCCGAAACAGAGTTCGAGAGCCACGAGGTTTGGTCCATCGCCGACGACGAGATTCCGACGGGATCGACCACCTCAATGACAATGGCCGGGGCGATCAACAGTGCCCTACGTCAGGCACTGGATTCGGACCCGAGTGTGGTCGTCATGGGCGAGGACGTCGGATTGGCCGGCGGTGTATTCCGCATCACCGAAGGACTGCAGTCTCAGTTCGGCGAGGACCGCGTAATCGACACCCCTCTCAACGAGTCTGGAATCGTCGGCACCGCGGTCGGGATGGCCCTGGCCGGAGCGAGGCCAGTGGCTGAAATCCAATTCGATGGCTTCGTTTATCCGGCCTTCGACCAGATTGTCAGCCACTTGGGGCGAATGCGCTTCCGGACACGAGGTACGAGTTCGGTGCCAGTCGTCGTCCGATTCCCCAGCGGTGCTGGTATCGGCGCCCACGAACACCACTGCGATTCACCTGAGGCCTACTTCGTACACGCACCGGGACTAGTGGTGATCTGCCCCTCGACGGCAATCGATGCCAAAGGGTTGCTGACGGCCGCCCTCCAAGGCGAAGACCCTGTCATCTTCCTGGAGCCAAAGGTCTTGTATCGCGCCGGACGCGAAGACGTCCCCAACGAGCCCTACACGATCCCTATCGGTCGCGCTCGAGTTCGGAGGGAGGGCTCGGATCTGACAATCGTGACCTATGGAGCGATGGTTCCCGTCGCACTCGCCGCGGCCGAAGCCTCAGGTGTGTCGGCAGAGGTGATCGACCTGCGCACTTTGTTCCCATGGGATAGAACGACCGTCCTCGAGTCTGTAGCGAAAACGGGACGATTGCTGGTCGTACAGGAGCCCCAAGGAAGCGCCGGCGTCGGTTCTGATGTCGCTGCAGTTGTCGCCTCTGAGGCCCTATACGACTTGCAGGCGCCCATCGTCCGTATCACCGGCTTTGACGTGCCATGGCCGCAGTTTGCGATCGAAGACCATGCACTTGTCGACAAAGAGCGCGTGCTCGCCGGTATCAATCAGGTGATGGCTGGCTGAGGCTCGATCGCAATTTCTTCGAAAGACCGTTGCAACGCGAGCACAGTCCTTTAGCTTTGATGGCTCGATGAGTCACCTCCGCCCCGACGATCCAGCTGCCAAACCTTCGCGGGCCAACTGCCGAAGAGGCCGACACGCCTACGGGGAGGCAACGAGCATCGGCGGCGGAATCCTCCGGCAAGTGTGCGAAGCGTGCGGAGAAGTGACTATCGATCTGACAGGAACCGATGCCGTTACCAAGCCACTTCCGGAGCACCGGCGACCAAGAGTTAGGCAGTCAAATCCGTCTGACGAGTGAGATAACCCTAGGATCGTCGCCGTGACCAAGATGGTTAGGGCCGCAGGTGGCCTCCTCTTCAAGGAAAACAAGAAGGGCCAGCTACGAGTCCTTGTCGCCCATCGACCGAAGTACAACGACTGGGGCCTGCCTAAGGGCAAGGCCGATCGTGGCGAGACCCCTGAGGAGACTGCGATCCGCGAAGTACTCGAAGAGACGGGGTACAACTGCCGCATTGTCGCTCCCCTCGGCATCACCCGCTATCGCATCAATACGGGCATCAAAGAAGTTCGTTGGTATGCGATGCGCCCCCTGCCTGACAGCCCAGGATTCAAGAGAAACAAAGAGATCGACGAGATTCGCTGGCTGAGTCGCAAGAGAGCCAAATCCCTGGTCGACTACGAGAACGACCGGGACTTGATCGGCAACGAGGGGCTCCGAGGGATAAGTCGGACCGGAACGATTCACCTGGCTCGGCACGGTGCGGCCGGGGATCGAAACAAGTGGAAGGGAGACGACAACAAGCGTCCCCTGACCAAGAAGGGCCATCGACAAGCTCAAGCGATCGCTGACCGTCTGAAGTCGACCGGCATAGAACGGGTTGTGTCCAGCCCGGCACTGCGGTGTATCCAGACGGGTGAGCCTCTGGCCGCAGCGGTTGGCACCAAAGTCGAAGTCGACTCCCGACTCGCGGAGGGCCCTGACGTTGATGGCGCATACGAGGCAATCGACAGTGTCGTCGGAGCCAACACACTCGTCATTTCGCACGGCGACGTGATACCAGCCGTGATCAACCGGATGATGTGGGCTGGCCTGACCCTCGACTCCCGGTTCTACTGTTCCAAGGGGTCGGTTTGGGAGATCGAAGTAGCGGCCGGACGTTTTGGCGACGGCCACTATCACCGAGCACCCAAGGTCTAACTCACAGCCATCGACCAGCGGCGACCGCTAGTTTCATTCCATGAGCCAGCCCCAGCCACCATGTTCGTCTCCCGAAAGTAACCAATTCGATTTCTGGCTTGGGGACTGGAAACTGACTTGGCCGGCGGAGCAAACAGGCGGGAATCCAGGTGAGCGCGGTGAAGGCCGGAACAGTATCGAGAAGATGTTCGGCAATTGCGTCGTCGCGGAGAACTTCGAGTTCGCCGCAGGCGGTTATCAGGGACACAGCCTTTCCGTATACGACGCCCGGGCGGAAACCTGGAGGCAGACATGGGTCGACAGCTCTGGCGCCTATTTGTCTTTCACAGGGAAATTCGACGGCCAAACAATGGAACTACGAACCGAGCCATTCGAGTACGAAGGAGTTACCAGGGTCAACCGAATGGTCTTCAAGGACATCGAGCCGGATTCGCTTCGCTGGGAGTGGCAAACGAGCACCGACTCCGGCGAGTCGTGGTCGGACGTCTGGACTATCGACTACCAGCGAGCGTGAAGGTCAGGCAACGGCTGTTCCCGTGGACCAATCCTTGTAGAGGCCGGCATAGACGCCGTCCGAGTTGACCAACTCGCGGTGATGTCCAATCTCCACGAGACGCCCCTGATCGAAGACGAGCACCTGACTGGAAGCTTCTGCTGTCGACAGACGGTGGGCCACGGTTATCGAAGTTCTTCCTTCGATGAGCGTGTCCATTGCCTTCCTCAACGAAACATCGAGCACCGGGTCTACAGCCGATGTGGCCTCGTCGAGCACAAGCAGGTCAGGATCAGCAATCCAAGCTCGAACCAGGGCCACCAATTGCCTCTCGCCAGCAGAGAGACTTGAGCCTCGTTCTCCCACCGGCGTGGCCAACCCCTCAGGCAACTTGCCAACCCATGCGTCAAGGCCGAGCTGGCTAAAAGCCTGCCGGACCTGGTCGTCCGTGGCGCCAGGGCGACCGTACCGGACGTTGTTGCCCACCGTGTCGTCAAACAAGAAGCCCTCCTGAGGCACAAACGCCACACGTTCACGGAGCTCCCCGAACGCGACATCTCGCACATCTACGTTCCCAAGCCGGACCGTCCCCGCCTGAGGATCCATCAGTCGAACGGCCAGCTTGGCGAAGGTCGTCTTTCCAGATCCAGTCTCACCCACGACGGCAATACGAGCTCCGTCGGGAATGTCAACAGAGACTCTCGACAAGACCTCAGATCCACCCGGATACGAGTACGCGACGTCATCGAACGCCACCCCGAGCCCTCCAGCTGGCAGCGGTCTCGGACGCTCCGGATCTTCGATGTCGACATCTTCGTCCAGCACCTCAACCACCCGCCGCAGGCCCGAAGCCGCGGACTGAGCGAACTCGAGCGTCTCCACGAGGATCTGGAGCGGCTCAATGAGCAAATTGGCGAGAAACAGGAAAGCTATGAGAGTGCCGGCCGAAGTTCCAACGCGGATTCCAACGAAGATGCCGATCGCTATAAGCACGGCCGTCAGCAGGCCAGCAAACATCTCAGCCGTCGAGAACAGGACATTGGAGAATCGGAAGGTGGTGAACTCCACCCTGAAACGACGCTCGAGGGCTTCGGCCACTTTGGCCTTGGTCGACTGCTCGATTCCATATGCCCTCACCACTGGGATGGCGGTGATTGACTCGCTCAGGACACCCAGCGACTTCCCGGTTTCGACCCTCACCTCATCGAACCGTCGAGCCAGGATTCGCTGAAAGAATCTCATGAGCCACAAGTAGGTGACCACGCCGCCCAAGGCGACAAGGGCTAACCGCCACTCGTAGAAGAGCATCACAGCCATCGCCAGCATCACCTGGGAGCCGGCGATGATCATCCCGACACCGCCCCATTCCATGAACTGTTGGAGCGTCGTGATGTCAGAGGTAACGCGGGACAACAGATTCCCACGGCGATCTGCCTGAACGTGCAACACCGACCGGTTCACGATGTGTGCAAACGTTTTGGCTCGAAGTTCAGAGAGACCCGTTGCCGCGGTCTTGACCAGGCGGAGAAGCGAGATCCGCCCCACCACAAACCCCACAACAAGGGCAAGCAAAGCCAATCCTCCCAACCGAAGAACATTCGCGAGGTCAGCGCCGTCAGCCGAGAGAATCTCACGATCGATGATCACCTGAAGCACGATCGGCGTGATGACTGACACCACCTGCCCGATCATCGCAAGAAGGATCGTCGGCCTGAGCCCAGCCGCCAGCGAAGGGGCTTCGACAAAGGCGCGTCGAATCGCGGCGATGGTTGTGAGTTCGTTGTTCACGATGCGTCCCTCAACCGCTGCGCCTCTTCTTCATAAGCGCTCACCAGGCGGGCATATCCCGGCTCACTGGCAATCAACTCATCGTGTGTCCCATGGGCAGCGATGCGCTTGTTGTCCACGAACACAACCTCGTCTGCAAGTCTGATAGAGGAGGGCCGGTAGGCAACCACCACCAGGGTTGACGGCAATTCTGCATCGCGCAGAGCCTTCAATATCTCGGCCTCCACCGACGGATCCACGGCGGAGGTGGCGTCGTCGAGAATCATCAACCGGGGTCTACGAATGAGCGCCCGAGCAAGTGCCAAGCGTTGACGTTGGCCACCCGAAAGCGTCGTCCCTCTTTCTCCCAACTCGGTGGCCAGACCCTGGGAAAGTTCGGAGACGAACTCGGTGGCACCCGCGAGATGGATCGCTTTCTCGATCTCAGCCGCGCTGAAAGTCGACCCAAGGGTGATGTTGTCTGCGACCGTCCCATCGAAGAGGAACGTGTTTTGAGCCACATAGGAGATCTCCTTGGGAAGCTCCGACCTTCCGAAACGGCGAAGGTCCCGGCCCTGGAGATGGATCTCCCCAGTGTCCGGGTCCCACAACCGGGCGAGGAGCAAACAGAGCGTGGATTTTCCTGATGCGGTCGGGCCCACCACGGCGAGGGTCGTCCCTGCTTGGAGGTCCAGGTGGAGGTCCTCAATTACCGTCTCCGAGTCGTAGCCGAACCCAACCGACCGGCCGACGACGGGAGCCGGTGAAGTCGAATCCTGCGCTGTCATCTCCCCCCAATCCACGTAGTCATCTTCGGACAGCACACGGTCTACACGTCTCCATGCAGCCAAAGATCCAGCTAAGTCCCACAGGAGAAAGCCGATCAGTTGGATCGGGAAGGCAAGAAGAGTGAGCAGGTAGGCGACCGAAACTATTTCCCCGGGAGTGACCGCACCGGAGACGACCCGCTGCGCCCCCACCACCAGAAGAACAATGATCAGCAGCTGTGGGAGGGCACGAATGATGACCTGATATTTGGTCCAGGTCGAGTTAACTGCGATCAGCCGATCTCGCAGCACGTCGCTCGAGTCAGCAAAACGTTCGGAGATCTCGGTTTCGCGGCCCAATGCCTTGACCGTCAAAGCGCCGTCAAAACTCTCGTGAGCGATCGATGAGACGAGACCCCGTCCAGCCTGGACCGCCTCCCACATCGAGAAGGTGGTCCAAGCCCCCTTGATGTCGATAGCCACGGACACGACGAGACCGGCCACCGCACCGAGACCGAGCCAGGGATCAATCGAAAAGATCAAGACCGACGTTCCCACCAGAAGCAATGACACCCCGGTTGCAAAAGGCAAAGGACCCAGCACATCGGTTCCCTGATTCGTGTCGGCATCGGCAACGGCCAGAAGATCCCCGATCGACTGTCGGTCGAACCAAGACATTTTCAGGTCCAGCTGATGTGCAAGAAGCTGATTCCGGAGATCACGACGGGTTGCGCCAGTCAGGTAGGCCGCAGCCGATCGCCGCAACACTATTCCCGCTCCCTTGACGAGCGAGGTCGCCACAACAATTCCGACAGCCAACCAGACGAGGTCAGGTGACTCGCCTTGATCGAGCACAGGAACGATCACTCGATCGGTGACCCAGCCGATAACGAACGAGGCGGCAATGATCGCTCCGGCGTAAATGGCAGCACCGAGCACGGCTAAGCCAAAGGCCGCAGGATGACCTTTGATGAACCGGCCTATCAGTCGACCACCATCGGTCACGACGGCCCACGGAGTCAAGGGTTTCTCAGACACAATCGATCAAGCTAGAACTTCAAGGTTGGTTGATGTCAAGCGGTTCGCTTGAACAGAGGCACCCTATTGACTGCAAAAAACCCATTGCAAGGTGATTAGGTATCAACGAGTTCCCAGAAAGGCCCAACAAGGCCATGGGCCGCAAAGGTTGCCTGGGCTACGGAAGGCGACATCGGATTCCAGGCCCGGCTTGCTCGCCCTCGATACCAATCCTTGGACAAGTCGTAGATCGTCTGGGCGGAGACGGTGTAACCCGATTCGGCTACCTCGTTCCCCAAGTCTCTCCGAATCGACGCCTCCGACCGGAAGCCTCGGATATGACTTCAGGTGAATGCAACGTCATCCCAAAAATGCCTGGCAGGAACTAAGAAGTGAACAAGTCCCTCCGGATCTACCGTTCCGTCATACACCTTCCAGACGGGACCACCAGGACACCGAGCCTGACCCTCGCCAAGCATCGCCAGGATCCCGAGAGCATCCCACGCACAGTTCGCGTTCCATCTCTGGTCGTCGATTACGGCGACGTAGCCTGTTTCGACGCCCGCAAACGGGTGCGCCATCATCACTCTGTCACCGTCGACGACAAGCCGCTTTTGAGCAGAGAGTCGTTCGAGAGCGGCGCGGACTTCTGAAGCACCGAGTGCCAAGTGACCAGCCAGTCGAGATGCATCCACCAGGTTCGATCCCGAAATGAACAGGTCGTACGCGCCGGCCCGCACCAGGCGGTCGGTCTCATTCATCAGCGTGGCAACCGAACTCAGAACCCAACTTGCTACCTTCCTCGTCATGGATTTGAAGCAGGGCGAACTCTATCTAGGCAGGACCACAGACACCGATGAGCCTGTCATCTACGAGGCCGACAACCTCACCACTCACGGGGTGATCGTCGGCATGACCGGGTCTGGCAAGACCGGCCTCGGTATCGACCTCGTCGAAGAAGCACTTCTCAACGGGATCTCGTGTTTGATCATCGACCCCAAGGGAGACATGGGGAATCTGGCGTTGAACTTTCCCGAGTTCACCGCCGACGCCTTCGAACCTTGGATGGACGACGGCACTGCGGCGAAGGAAGGCAAGACCACCCAAGAGTTGGCGCAGGCAACCGCTGACATGTGGAAGGCGGGCCTGGACCGACACCAGATCGGCCCCGAGCGTATGCATCGCCTCAAAGAAGCAGCCGATATCACGATCTACACACCCGGATCCTCGGCCGGCGTTGGACTCAACGTCCTCGGATCCATGAAGGCGCCGACACTCGACTGGGACACCAACACTGAGGTGATCCGTGACGAGATTGGGTCATTCGTCTCCTCGCTCCTGGTGTTGGCGAGTATCGACTCGGACCCTCTTTCAGGACAGGAACACATCCTGCTGTCCACGATCGTCGAACACTTCTGGAAGGAAGGACGAGACCTGGATTTGGCGACACTCGTCGGACAGGTTCCGAATCCGCCTTTCAGGAAGATGGGCGTATTCGACATTGACACCTTCTTCCCCGAGAAAGACCGCATGGACCTGGCTCTGCAACTGAACGGCCTCTTGGCCTCACCCTCATTCGCGGCTTGGCTTGAAGGCGAGCCTCTCGACATCGAGAAGATGATCGGCGGAGACAAGACCAAAGCCGCAGTGGTCTACATGTCACACCTGTCAGATGAAGAACGACAGTTTCTTGTCACTCTCCTTCTGGGCAAGACCGTCACCTGGATTCGGTCACAACCAGGCACTTCGGAGCTTCGAGCAATGATCTACATGGATGAAGTGTTCGGGTTCGTGCCGCCAACCAGGCAACCACCGTCAAAGACCCCGATTCTGACGATCCTCAAGCAGGCCCGGGCCCACGGTGTTGGGATGGTTCTGTCGACACAGAATCCCGTCGATCTCGACTACAAGGCCATGTCCAACGCCGGCACTTGGATGGTGGGCCGATTGCAGACCGACAACGACAAGCGACGGATCCTCGACGGGCTGGCTGATGCTGCTGGGGACGTGGACATCAATGCCTTCGACAAGCAGATCTCAAACCTCGAAAAGCGTCAGTTCATTCTCCACTCGACAAAGCTGAAATCACCAGTGCTTTTCGGAACACGGTGGGCCATGTCCTACCTCGCCGGGCCTCTCACCCGAAGCCAAGTCACCAAGCTGACGCCCGCCGACGAACCCGCCCCGGTGCAAGAGCCGGCAGCCCCTGAAGAACCGGTCGTCTCCGAGGGCCTGAAGATGCCGGCAGAGTCCACGACAACTCCTCCCACCGTTGCCCAACCACCGAGTGACAGGGCTGACACGGTGCCGGTGGCGCCCGAGGTCGCAGATGGTGTCACGGTTGCATACCTCGATCCGGCTGCACCCTGGGCATCGAAACTGAAGGCGAACCCGGCAGGAACCGTCCTGGCACCCGCTGCGGCCGCGACGGTTTCACTGGTGTACGACGACGCACCCGCCAAGCTGACCCACCGGGAGATATACGAAGCGGTGATCTTTCCGTTGGGAGACAGGGTCGACGCATCTGACCTCATCGCCGTCGACCACGATGTTCGTGACTTCGGGCACACCGCTCCTGGTGGCGCCGAGTACGAACTGCCTTCCGTCAAGGTGGAAAACAAAACCTACTGGCGCACTCTCGAAGGGTCACTCCGTGACACCCTGGTAGCCACCCGCCAAATCGAGATCTTCAAGAACACCGAGTTGAGCTTGTACTCCAGGGTCGGCGAAGAGCGGACTGCATTTGAGCTGCGATGCCGCGAGACGGCGGAGGACCGGTCAGATGAAGAAATGGCGAAGCTGCGCGACAAATACGAAACGCGCATCGACCGTGTCGGCGATCGGTTAGCCGCAGCGAGGACGCGGGTGGCCGAAGCCGAAGCCGTCGCTTCCGCACGCCAACAGGAGAGCTTCCTCGGGACCGCAGGCGATGTGCTGGGCGCACTCCTCGGAGGCAGGTCGCGATCGAACCCCATCAAGCAAGCGGCGACCCGTCACTCGGCATCCAAAAGGGCCAAGGCCAAGGCCGCTGCTGAGGCGACCAAAGCAGACGCCAAGGAAATGGAGCTGGCCGAGCTCGAGGACGAGCTTGCCGTTGAGATCGAAGAGATCGCAGACAAGTGGGAAATGGCTGCGCTTCAGATCGAATCTCTAGAAATCCCACTGGAGAAACGCGACACCGAAGTCGTCGAGATGAAGCTGGTGTGGGTCCCGGTCTGAGAAGTCAGACCGAGTCGACGAGAGCCTTTAAGAGATCTCGCATCGAAACCACTCCGAGCAGCTCGCCTGAGTCATCGACCACCGGAAGGTGCCGATAACCCGACTCGGCGATCCAGGCGGCGGCGTCCCAGATATCAAGATCGGGATCGAAGGTGTCTGGCTCCGGACTCATGACCGACGAGACGGGGGTGTCAACGCCAGTGTCCGAAGCCACCGCACGCCTGATGTCGCGCTCTGTAATGAGTCCCATCAAGTCGTGACCCTCCACGACCGCAAGCGAGCCAAGGTCTGTTCCCTCCATCGCCTCCGCTGCCTCGCGGAGCGTTGTGGCAGGACCACAGACATAGGGGGCGGAACCAAGCAGTTCACGTAGCCGCATTACTCGGCCAACCTAACAAGGATTTGGGGACTCAATGCCGGCACCCGACGGGGATCAGACGAGATCGGCCTCTCGAATACCAAACGACGGATGACGAAGACGGCATAGAGCAAGCTTCTCCAGCTGACGAATACGCTCTCTGGTGAGATTGAACTCGTCGCCGATCTCCTCGAGAGTCCTTGGAACTCCGTCGTAGAACCCATAGCGCAGCGCCAGGATCCGACCCTCGCGTTCGGGCAGCCGGTCGATCGACTTTCGTAGCGAGTTGGCTACATCCATCTCCTCGGTCATCGCGACCGGGTCCGCAGCGTCCTCATCCTCAATGAAGTCACCGAGCTGTGCACCATCCTCGCCGATGGGCTGCTCGAGGGAAACGGTGTCGGCTACCGACAAAGCCAGTTCGACCTTGTCGACTGTGACGCCGGCTTCTTCTGCGATCTCGTCGGGACGCGGATCGCGACCCAACTCCGCCTTCAACGAAGCCTGAGCGGCACGCACCGCGGCAAGCGTGTCGTGAAGATGGACTGGAATTCTGACTGTTCGCGACTTGTCGGCGATGGCTCGAGTGATCGCCTGACGGATCCACCAAGTGGCATAGGTCGAAAACTTGAAGCCCTTCCTCCAGTCGAATTTCTCGACTGCCCTGATCAGACCGAGGTTCCCTTCTTGGATCAGGTCGAGGAAATCGATACCCGATGTGTTCGCATAACGCCTGGCGTTAGCGACCACGAGTCGAAGGTTGGCTGTGAGGAAATCGTCCTTCGCCTGGGCACCACGGCGAGCCAGTCGCTTGAGCTCCATCTCCTCGCGTTTGCCGGAGAACTCGCCCTCTTCGAGGCGTTCGGCTGCGTCCTCTCCCGCCTCGATCTTCTGTGCAAGCTCAACCTCCTGCTCAGCGGTGAGCAGGTCATACTCACCTATTGCGGTGAGATACTGCGAGACGAGGTCGGTGGTGAGCCGGCCTCTCTCGTCGGTGAGTTTCGATTGCAGTCGCGACCGACGAGGCTTCTCAGCCTTGCCTTTGCGCGTATCAGTGGCAGCCATAAAAGTCAGTGTCCTCCGGGCAGCAGATTAGGTCGTGGGGGAAGTCGACCTGAAACCACAACTATACGCATAAAGCGCCAGTTGTGAACCCCCCAAAAAAGCCGTGTTGTGACAGCCAAGACAACAAACTCGCCAACCGGGTTATTCCGGGGGTGGTGGTTTTGCCTTTGGCGACAGATCATACGGCTTTGGGGACCGAGCCTGGCTGGTAAACCCGGGTCCCGTCTTCGGTCACGATCTTGCCTACACCGGGCATCGGATAATGGTTCGCAAGAAACCTGGTGTCGGTGTCTTTCAGAGTCTCGAAGACCCGGTCTCGGGTTTGCCCCGCCTCCACGGGATCGTTGTCGACAGGCAAACTCCAGTGGGGATGCTCAACCTGAAAGGGGTGGTTGCTCAGATCTCCACCGATCAGCGTTCGAGTCCCGTCTGACATGACCGAGACTGTCAGGTGGCCGGGCGTGTGACCAAACGACTCCACGGCCGTGATCCCTGGCAGGACCTCGGTATCACGGTCGACGAAATCGACTACATCGGCGTTGAGCAATGGCTCCATGATGCGGCGAGCGGCTTCACCGAAGTCGCCAGGAACCTCTTTCCAGTGATCCCATTCGAGTTCGTGAAACAGGTGCCGCGCGTTGGGGAACACAATGCGCCCGTCCCTTTGGCTCCCGCCAATGTGGTCGTAGTGCATGTGGGTGTAGATCACGGTTTCAACGGATTCGCGAGCGATACCGAGAGCGTCGACCGCTGATGGCATCAGGCCAGCGACCATGCCTTCCTGTTCTATCTGGCCGATTCCCGAGTCGATCATCAGAGTCCGGTCGCCGTCCGTAATGAGATAACAACCGAAATTGAGGCGCGCCCGACCTTCCGAGTCCTGAGGATGAAACCGCCAATCATGGATTTGAGCTCGTTCGTCGTAACCGTCGATTTCTCGCCAGTAATAGCCGTCCTCGATAACGAACAGCTGATAGGAACCACAGTCCAGTTTCCAGGTCACAATCGACTTCTCTCTCTCCGGTATTGCTGAGCCATCCAGCTCATGTTTCGTTGTCGTCCCACGGCCCTCCGAAATGTGCCCTCGGTTGAATCACGTTCACAAGTGCCCCGGTTCCAGGCCCCAGTGCGCTCCACGGGCCGTCAAGGGCGATGAGAGCCACCGTCGCCGTCTTCATATCGGCGTGCTGGCCGGTGAGTGTCGCGACCAGCTGGGACCACGTTGGCTGGTGCCCAACAACCATCAAGGAACCAACCTCGCCAAGCTCTCTGACTGCTGACACCGTGCCCTCTACCCCGCCGCTGTAGAGACGCTCGTCGATCAGAAGCTGCGAATGCCAGGTACCCGATTCCATCGCCACCGCAGCAGTAGTTCGAGCTCGAACGGCGGGAGACGACAGAATGAGATCCGGAACCAGTTCTTCAGCCTTCAGCATCCGGCCCATCAACCGAGCCGACCTCATCCCACGGGAGTTGAGGGGGCGATCACGATCGCTGCCGTAGGCAGCATCCCAGTCCGATTTGGCGTGTCGGAGCACGGCAAGAGTGGCCATCACACCAACTTACATCACAAAGTTGACCACGGTTCGCGGTAGCTTGCCTCATGTCGAACAGGTTGAGCCGGGCCACCTCGCCCTATCTTCTTCAACACCAGGACAACCCCGTCCACTGGTGGGAGTGGCAATCCGAGGCGTTCGCCGAGGCGAGGCGGAGAGACGTTCCAGTGCTCCTCAGCGTTGGCTACGCGGCGTGCCACTGGTGCCATGTGATGGCCCATGAATCCTTCGAAGATCCAGCCACGGCCAGGCTCATGAACGAGCACTTCGTCAACATCAAGGTCGACCGTGAGGAACGCCCGGACGTTGACACGGTCTACATGGAAGCGGTCCAAGCGATGACAGGGCGCGGCGGCTGGCCCATGACCGTGTGGATGGATCACGACGGCCGTCCCTTCTATGCCGGCACGTACTACCCCAAGCGTCCGGTCGGGGGTATGGCCAGTTTCACCCAGGTTCTCCAGTCGATCGCTCAAGCTTGGGATGAACGACGAGACGAGATACACGATCAGGCGAGTCGGCTTACCAGCGCTATCGACCGCGGTCTGCCACCAGGAAGCACACCAGGCAACAGCCACCTGCGGTCAGCGTACGGGTCCCTGGCTTCGATTCACGACGCCGTGAACGGCGGGTTTGGCCAAGCGCCAAAATTCCCCCAACAACCGGTGTTGGCCTTTCTCCTGGCAACCCACCATGAACCCTGGGCGCCGAACGGTGCATCCATCGTTGAGCACACCCTGAACACGATGGCGCGTGGCGGCATCAGAGACCACGTCGGCGGCGGATTCGCTCGGTATTCGGTGGACGATGAGTGGCTCGTTCCGCATTTCGAGAAGATGCTCTACGACAACGCTCAGCTGGCGAGGCTCTACTTATGGGCGGGGGTCGAGTTCAAACGCCCCGACTTCACCGAGGTGGCCCGAACAACCATCAGCTACATGCTCACCGACCTGGCCCACGAGGGCGGCGGCTTCTACTCGGCCGAAGATGCCGACTCCGAAGGCGTCGAGGGCAAGTTCTACGTGTGGAGCCGTGAAGAACTCGAGTCCCTCGTCGTAGAGCCTGACCTCATCGAATACCTGGGAGTTGAAGGAACACCCAACTTCGAAGGCTCCTACATCCTCACGGCGCAATCGTTAGAGGCACCGACGAACTGGGAGAACACACGACAGCGACTCCTCGAGTATCGAAACCAACGGGTTCGGCCGGCCCTAGACGACAAGATCGTCACGGCGTGGAACGGTCTCACCATTCAGACCCTCGTCGAGGCGGGTGCCGTCTTGAAGGATCCGGCCCTCATCACAGCTGCCGAACAGTCGGCCGAGTTCATTTGGGACAACTTGAGGGTCGAGGGAACTTTGTATCGCTCCTGGAGACGCGGCCGTGTCTCGGCACCCGCATTCCTCGACGACCACGCAGCATTGGCGATCGCCTATTTCGCTCTCTATTCGGCTACCGGAGCGCGGCGATGGTTTTCAAGGGCGATGACCTTGGTTGACAACCTGAGCGACTTCGATGCCGAAAACGGCGGTTTCTATCTCGGTTCTCAGGACGACCTGTTCAAGCGGGCGAGCCACTTCACGGACAACCCACATCCCTCTGGCTCGGGCCTAGCTGTCGAGGCGTTGACCCTCGCCACCCGCTTCACAGGTGAGAGTCGGTACCTCGAACGAGCCGAGCGTGCGCTCGCGGCGGTCGAAGTCGCACTGTCGAATCACCCGTCCATGGTGGCTCACCATCTGACGGTCTTTTACGGCTGGTCCGTGGCCCGCGAGGTAGCCGTTGTCGGCCCCAAATGGGGCGACTTCGCTGCAGTGTTCTGGTCGCGGCACCGCCCAGGATCGGTGTTCGCCGGTTCCGAGGAAGGCGAGCCGGAGATACCTCTCTTGGCAGATAGAAGGCCAGGCACCGGCACAACGGCATATGTCTGCAGAGGCTTTGTTTGCGACCTACCGACTACCGACATCGCTGACTTCTCGACCCAACTGGCAGGAATGTTTGATCCGGACTGAGCGTTCGTGATGTCGATGGTCTCGATGAAGCTGAATCACGCTGTTCTGTTCGTTTCGGATCTTCAACGGTCGGTCGACTTCTACACGCGGATACTCGGTTTCACCGTTATGTCGAACGAAGCCAGATTCAACGCAGCATTCCTACGGGCAGCTGGGTCGGACAACCACCACGACCTCGGACTGTTCGAGACGAAGGGCCAACAACCTCCGCGAGGATCGACTGGTCTCTATCACCTGGCCTGGGAGGTCGAAGAGGTCTCCGATTTGGCCGATATTCGACAAGCTCTGTCCACCTCGGGGCATCTGACGGGACAGTCTCATCATGGAGCGACGATCTCGATCTATGGAGCAGACCCTGACCGCAACGAGTTCGAAGTCATGTGGATGCTCCCCAAGGATGCCTGGGGCGAATATGCAGAGCGGGGTGTCGTAATGCCCCTGGACTTGGAGTCCGAGATTGAAAGGTGGGCGGGTTAGCCGCCGGCGACTTGTAGGGCGCGCTTGAACGCCTCTTCCATGATCTCGGCCGGATAGGGGCCTTCCCCGGCCCGGTCGGTGATCGAATCCGGGTCATCCAGCACAGCCCGAGCGAGTTCGGCCACTCGTGCGAGTTCTTCGAGTTGCGTGTCGGCGAACTCAGAATCAACAACGGAGCCGTGCCCAGGGACGATCACCCTTGCTGGCTCAGAGAGGACCATTCCCAAGGTCTCTGGCCAAGCGACAGGGAAGCTGTCATCGAATCCAGGTGGAGCGCCCTCCTCGACGATGTCACCGGCGAAAAGAACATCATCAACCCGGACAACAACGTCCGAATCGGTGTGCGCCTTACCGTGATGAGACAGTCTCACCTCACGCCCGATGAGAAGCGATGCACGATCGCTGAAGACCCTCTCTGGAGGAGTGATCTCGACTTCTTCGATCTCAGCCGCGCGCTCTTCGCCCAACCACTCCTGCACGCCTGCCTTCATTTTCGTGCCGATCTCCAACAGGGCTTCACGTGTCTTGGTGTGGCCCCAAATCTCTGCGTCGGGAAACACGGCATTGCCGAATGTGTGATCCCAGTGGAAGTGGGTATTCACGACCCACCGCACCGGAAGGGTCGTAATGTGAGCGAGGTCAGCGACAAGCTCTCGGGCTTCGACGTGAGAGGCTCTCGTATCAATGATCAGGACGCCGCCCTCACCGAGAATGACTCCCACGTTGAAAGACAAAGATTCGTAGTGCCTTCGAAAAACTCCGTCGGCCATTTCATCAAACAAGCAACACCTTCCTCCATACTCGAAGTTAGATGATGCAAACGAAAGCGCAAGGGCTATGGAGTGGTTATCGATAGGTGAGGTAGCCGAGCGATCAGGTATGGCTACGTCGGCGCTCAGGTTCTATGAGACCAAGGGACTGATTCGGTCGGAACGCACAGATGGCAACCAGAGGCGATATCCGAGAGCCACCCTGAGAAGGGTTGCCCTAATTAGGGCGGGCCAGGAGGTAGGGCTCACCCTCGCCGAACTCGCTGAAGCCCTGCAGCACCTTCCCCACGACTCGACGCCGACCAAGTCCGACTGGCACCGACTGTCACGTGGGTGGAGAGATCGCCTCGACAGCCAGATAGCTGAGATGATCGCTCTCCGCGATGAGTTGACCGATTGCATTGGGTGTGGCTGTCTGTCCTTGAAGTCGTGTGCGATCTTCAACCCGGGAGACGCCGCATCACAGCTGGGTTCAGGACCGCGCTATCTACTGGGTGACGATCGTCCCGAGAAGGATCCTGGAGAACCTTCGTAGCCAAGCTGGATGGGCGGGCACGCCCAAGCCTGTCTACGGGCCTACGCTCCGCTCATGGAGATTCTCGACAGCATTGCTGAGTCGATCGGCAACACCCCCCTTGTCCGTCTCTCGAGACTTCATTCCGCTGGAAACCTCATAGCCAAGATCGAGTACATGAATCCGGGCGGTTCCGTGAAGGAACGCATCGCGGTAGCAATGATCGACAAAGCGGAGCGAGAAGGCCTGCTTGCGCCCGGGGGGACGATCGTCGAACCTACGTCAGGGAACACCGGCGTGGGTCTTGCCCTTGTGGGCACCGTGCGTGGCTACCGGGTGATATGCACCGTGCCCGACAAGGTCTCCCAGGAAAAGCGGGACCTCCTGCGTGCCTACGGCGCAGAGGTGATCGTTACACCAACAGAGTTGCTCCCCGAACATCCCGACTCCTACTACGGGATAGCGAGGAAACTTGCTGACGAGATCGAGGGTGCCTTTCGACCTGACCAGTACGCCAACATGGCCAATCCCCACGCTCACTTTCAGACGACAGGGCCCGAGGTTTGGCAGCAAACAGAAGGAGGGATCGACGTTCTGGTCGCCGGAGTCGGAACCGGCGGAACAATCACCGGGACCGGACGCTATCTGAAGCTTCAGAACCCCAACGTGCTGATTGTCGGTGCCGACCCCAGCGGATCGATCTACACCGCCGGTCCCGACGGTGATATTCACCAGTATCACGTCGAGGGTGTTGGTGAAGACTTCTACCCCGAGACTGTCGACCTACAACTGATCGACCGATTCATCGAAGTCTCCGATGCCGAGTCATTTGCGATGACCAAGCGGTTGGCGGAGACGGAGGCCATCCTTACGGGAGGGTCGGGCGGAATGGCCGTCCACGCTGCGATGCAAGTCGCACAGGAGGACCCAAGTCGCATGGTGGTGGTGATCATCCCCGATTCGGGAAGGGGATACCTGTCGAAAGCCTTCAACGACGACTGGCTGACCGAGCACGGCTACCAATAAAGAAACGTGCAGACACTGGCGTGATGCCGGTGCCTGCACGTTTGTCAGCTCTGTGTTTGCTCCGCTAGGGCCGCAGCTGGACGAAGGCTGCGGTATCCAGAGCCGGGTGGTCCGAGGTTGTAGTCGCCACCATGCCCCTAAGGGCGAGTGGCCCTGTGGTCAGCGCCACTCAGCGCTCGGCCACCTCCAGAGTCCTAAAAGATAAATGCAAGTTCGGACCACCTCCTTTCTCTGGTGAGGAGATTCTGCCACAACCTGAGATGAGAGGAAGCAGTTTTTCAGAGACGGAGATTGCCCACGAAGGCATCCCACCACGCGCCAAGGGCACCGAAGCCCTCACCAAGCGCCCAAATGAAGGCGATAGCTAGCGCGGCGACGCCGATAACTGTCGCCATCGTCCGCATGCGATAGAGCTGTCGTTGAGACGCATCCTCGATATAGGACAACTCACCCACCGTGGGTGTCGGAGCCGTTATGGCGTACGCCTCGGGTGGGGCCACGTAACCGACCACCTCGGGCACGGCCGATTCTTCGGATGTAGCGGCTGAATCGGGAGATGACTCGACGGACCCAGCGTCGGGCTCTGATACCGCCGGTGACTCGGAAACACCACCTTCGAAGTCTTGGATGTCGTCGTCTTCCTCGAACGCCAGCGAGATCGCAGAGGATTCCGCCTCCGGCTCAGGGTTCAAGGTGGCCAATGACTCTTCCATCGTGGGGGAGGTCTCGACCTCGGGCATGGCAACGCCGGCCCGTTCGAAGAGCATTTGCTCATCGACAGCCAACACGGCGGCCAAAGCTGAGATCACGTTGGGATCCGTAGGATGCGATTGGTCGCGTTCCCACGATCGGATGGTCGTGGCGGCACGGCCGACCAGTTCCCCCAGTTTCGCTTGACTGAGCCCCAGCTTCGTTCGCCGGTATCTAATGGTTCGCCCAAAGGACCGTTCCGGCATATGTCAGTTAGAGCGTATCGAGACACGGAACGGTTCCCAACTTCTTGAGAAAACAAGAAAGGACCTGACGCACCTACCCTGCTCGACACGGAGGCGTCCGGACGCCTGGTGGGTCCCCCGGTCTTCAAAACCGGTGAGAGGCAGATTCTGTCTCTGGCGGGTTCGATTCCCGTCCGCCTCCGCCACCAGGCTCCGGCGAACACTGCCGAACCCAAACGCCATCTCCCCGCCTGCCGCCGCTCCGCAGCTCCCCAGCCGAATTCGATTCCCGTCCGCCTGAGCCAAAAAGCTCCGGCGAACATAGGTATCACGCAACCCATCATTCAGGACTTTCGGCCGTTCCACCGATCGGTCCGGGTCAATACGCTCGAGTAAACCAACCGAAAGGTTTGCCATGAGGAGAACGGCATACATCGCATCGATGCTCATCGGGGTCATCATGATCCTGGCGGGCATTGGCACCTGGGTCCTGGTGAGCACCACACTCGCCGACCAGAACATCACGGTTTCCGGCGACGCCTCCTGTCTTGCGGGCGACGAGGTGAACGGTCCGTTCAGCGCCTACTGCGAAGCGACCATCATCGAGAAGCACGCTCTCGATGCCACCGGCGGCAAGTACTACGCCGAGCTAGACCGTGAGGATCCACTACGTCAGGTAGCGGCGACCGCGGCGTATCTCCAAACATCGCTGTTCACTTCGATCGTCGCATTCGGAGTCGCAGCCATCGGAATCGCAGTCGGACTGATCTTCCTGCTGCTTGGCCTCGGAATGAAGGACGTCGGTAACCGAACAAGCTAGGCGACGGGTCTCAGGTGGCTCATGGCCCCGCCTCGGGACACCGGTGACCCCGCCCAAGCTCGGATGTCTACCACAGGGCCTTGCTTCGCTTCTGTGCCTCGGTGACCGCGATGGCAGTCATGTTGACCACATCTGAAACCGAGGCATCTCGCTGCAGGACATGAACGGTCTTCGAGAGGCCGCTCAAAATGGGACCAATGACTTCGGCACCGGCAAGACGGTTCAGCAGCTTGTAGGACGCGTTCGCCGCTGTCAGATTCGGGAACACCAGAACGTTGGCTGCCCTGCCCAGATCGCCATCCGGCCTTCGGGACCTCAGCAAGTCCGACACAACGGCCGAGTCAGCCTGCATTTCGCCGTCCGCCGGCACATCGGGCATCTGCTCCCGAAACAGCTCTAAAGCGCGGCGAACTCGAGCAGGCTCCTCTCCCCCGGCGGAACCGAAGTCCGAGTAACTCAGGAAGGCAACCCTGGGGCGACGCCCAAAGTCTCGTCTCGCCGTCTGGACAGCTGCGCCGGCAATTTCGGCCAGTTGCTCAGCTGTGGGTTGGATGTTCACCGCACAGTCGGTGAATACGAAATGACGTCCGTCCACAATTACCACGTACACCGAAGACACGATGGTCCGACCCTCTTGCATTTTCAGGACCTGAAGGGCAGGACGAATGGTTTCGGGGTACAGGGTGTTGAGGCCCCCAAGCACCGCATCGGCTGCACCCTCACGAAGCATCAGACAGGCGTACATGTTGGGGTCGGCCACCTCGCGGGTGGCTCGCTTCAACGACATGCCACGATGCCTACGCAACTCTTCCAGAACCGACGCGTACCTGGCTCGCTCGGGAGTGGCTTCAGATGGATCAATCACCGTGAGGCCGTCCAACGAAATGTTTCCGGCCTCGGCGAGTTCCTCGATCGACCTGGCCGAACCGACGAGAACTGCCCGACCTATACCGTTGTCAGTGGCACGACGAGCCGCCCGGAGAATCCTGATGTCCTCGGCGTGGGGGTACACAACACGCTTGGGTTCCTTTTGGGCCCTGGTGCGAAGTGCGCTGATGATGCCGTGACTGGCGCTGAAACGGGCCTGCAGTGCGTCGCGGTACTCGTCGAAGTCGTCGATAGGGGCCCTCGCTAGGCCCTCGTTTACCGATGCCTCGGCGACAGCGGGGGCCACTGTCCAGAGCACTCTTGGATCGAAGGGTTTGGGAATGAGGTACTCACGACCGAACTCGAGCTGATCGAGGTCGTAGGCCCGAAGCACTGCGTCCAAAACCGGCTCCTTAGCTAGGGCAGCAAGCGAGCGAGCCGCAGCGATCTTCATCCCCTCAGAGACGCCGGTCGACCTCACGTCGAGGGCGCCCCGGAAGATGAAAGGGAATCCGAGGACATTGTTCACCTGGTTGGGAAAGTCCGAGCGGCCCGTCGCCATGATCACGTCGCTGCGAGCACTCACCGCGTCGGGATATGTGATCTCGGGGTCAGGGTTGGCCAGGGCAAAGACGATCGGATCGTCTGCCATCGACCGAACCATATCCTGGGTGACAGTTCCAGCAACCGAGACACCAACAAAGGCATCGGCGCCAGCCAGTGCGTCGGCCAGGGTCCGAGCGTCTGTGTCGACCGCAAACTCCTGCTTCACACCAGTCAGATCGTCACGATTTGTGTGGATGACGCCACGACTGTCGGTCATCATCAGCTTCTGAGGGTCCACGCCAAGCCCGATGAAGAACCTCGCCGTAGCCACACCGGCGGCACCAGCACCAGCCACCACGACGGTGGTGTCGGATATCTCGCGACCGGTCAACTCCAAAGCGTTGAGAAACGCTGCTCCCGAGATGATCGCTGTCCCGTGTTGGTCGTCGTGGAACACCGGCACGTCCAACCGTTCGCGCAGCACTGACTCGATGTAGAAGCACTCCGGCGCCTTGATGTCCTCGAGGTTGATACCACCCACAGTCGGGGCCAGCATCTCGCAGAATCGGATGACATCTTCAGGGTCGGTGGCGTCGACCTCCAAGTCGTAAACATCGATGTCGGCGAATCGCTTGAAAAGGACTGCCTTGCCTTCCATCACCGGCTTACTAGCCAAGGCTCCGATGTTGCCGAGGCCCAGTACCGCCGAACCGTTTGATACGACCGCAACCAAGTTGCCTCGATTGGTGTATTTGAAAGCAGCATCTGGGTCGTCAGCTATGACCAGGCAAGGTTCTGCCACCCCTGGCGAGTAGGCCAACGTCAGGTCGTGTTGGGTCGCGGTCGGCTTCGTGGAACGGATTTCGAGCTTGCCGGGACGCGGTTTTTCGTGATAGTCGAGGGCCTCGGAGAACCGAGGTTTGGTTGTCATACCATTGACCTTATCGAACCCTCCCGAGTTCCCAACCCCACTTCAGAGCACGGACCTCAATCACAGGTCAAGGTGCGGAACAGACAGCTTGGTGCGACAATTGGGGCGTGCTCGAGACAGACCTACCCATTCTCTCCACCAATGGATACAAGGTCCTCAACGGCTGGCGGGTAGGCCAGTCCCCCGAGGACACGACAACTCGATCCGGTTTGCTAGTGCCCATCGGCACCAAGGATGGAAACGACGCGCTGGCACTTGTCGATGTAGAAACTGGCCAGCGATTCTGGGCGGTGCCCACCGGAGCGTGGAGATTCATCTGGCCACCAACGGGGCAACCCGTGATCGCCGTCCGCGAATCGCAAATCATCGCTGAAGAGGAACTCGAGCACGTCGGCGACGAGGGTCAGTACCTCTGAAATCCTCCGACATTGTCTCGAATCAGCGGCAACGATGTGCCCACCACTTCGATCTATGACTGCTGAACATCAATCCCGCTCCCGCCGACGCCTGACAGCAACGGTCACCGACCTCGAGGTACAAGTCCAAAAGGCTTTCCTCATCGGTGTCCAGCTACCGGGCATGACTACCGACGAGGAAGAGCGTTCGCTCGACGAGCTTGAACTCCTCACAGACACTGCAGGCTCCGACCCAGTCGATCGCGAGTTGGTGAAACGAAACACAGTCGACCCGGCGACATACATTGGATCCGGCAAGGCCGACGAGTTGGCCAACCTGACGACCGCTCTCGACATCGACGTCGTCGTGTTCGACCAGAGCCTGACACCGGCACAGCAACGCAATCTTCAAAAGAAGTTCCAATGTGACGTGGTCGACAGGGAAGCTGTGATCCTCGACATCTTCGCTCAGCACGCCACATCGAAGATCGGAGCCATCCAAGTCGAGCTCGCTCTCCTTCGGTACAACTTGCCCAGATTGCGCGGCAAGGGCGTTCTCCTGTCCCAGCAGGGAGGTGGCCGCGGGGCAGGAGGCGGGATGGCCACTCGCGGTCCAGGTGAAACCAAGCTCGAAACCGACCGCCGCCGTGTTCTCCAACGCATCTCGAAACTCGAGCGACAGCTCGCTGAGTCCACCCGTCACAGAGAAACTCAACGCAAGCAGCGGAAACGTTCGGACACTCCGCAGGTAGCCATTGTCGGGTACACCAATGCCGGTAAGTCCACCCTGCTCAACGCTCTTACCGATGCCGAAGCCCTCGTTGAGGACCAACTGTTCGCCACTCTGGACTCCACTGTTCGTCGTCTCGAGATACCCGATGGGCCCGACGTGGTTCTGGCCGACACTGTCGGCTTCGTCAGACGACTTCCACACCATCTAGTCGAGGCGTTCCGCTCCACTCTGACCGAGACAACTGAAGCCGACCTGCTGTTACATATCGTCGACGCAAGTGACTCCGACCCGGCCGGTCAAATCTCAGCCGTTACTGAGGTTCTGGCTGAGATCGGAGCTGCAGAGATCGAACAACTGCTGGTGTTCAACAAGATCGACTTGGTCGATGAAACGCAGCGGACCCGGCTGTCCAACCTGTGGCCGGAGGCGGTTTTCATCTCCGCTCACACCGGGGAGGGCCTCGACTCCCTCTTGGAAAGCTTGTCAGATGGTCTCGCCAAAGGCCTCGTCGAGATGAGTCTGTTGGTCCCCTATCAGAACGGGGACGTTGTAGCGGCGGCACACCGCCTGGGAGAGGTGTTCGAAACGGCCCACGACGAGAACGGGACGAGACTCCACATAAGAGTGCCTGAACGACTGGTGGCGCGGTTCGCGGACTTCACCGACTCGCTGCCCGAATAGCCGCTCCGACTATCCCAGCGTTGTTGCCCATGGTCGCTCGAACCACAGGCAGGGCAGCGTCGAGATGATGGCTGAATAGCTCCCAGCGTTTGGCGGCTCCACCCCCGACCACGATTCGACGGGGACTGAACACACGGTCGATGTGACTGAGATAGCGGTTGGCGCGAAGTCCCCACTCATCCCAAGAGAGGTTCTCTCGCTTGCGGGCGCTGGCGGCGAAATGGTTTTCGGCCGGTACATGCCCGTCGAGCTCGATGACACCCAGCTCAACGTTCGGAGCGAGCACCCCGTCGATCACCAAGCCACTTCCAATCCCTGTGCCAAACGTGATCACGACTACCAGTCCGCTAGTGCCGCAGGCAGCCCCAAAGCTCACCTCGGCAATTGCCGCTGCGTCGGCGTCGTTGAGGACCGGAACAGTGCGCCCAAACAACTTCTCGAGTCGCTTCGCGAGGTTCACATCGATCCATGTGCGATCGATGTTCATGGCCGTCTCAACCACGCCACGGCGCACAACCGCTGGGAAGCCCACCCCGGTCGGGCCGTGATGACCGAAGAAATCTCTCAGCTCCCCCAGCTGAGTCAGAACCGTTTCGGGAGTCGCCGGTTGGATTGTGTCAACGCGATAGCGATCGGTTACCAACTCGCCGGTCGTCGGGTCGACCAAAGCTGCCTTGATCCCTGACCCACCAATATCTATGCCTAAAACCTGAGTCAAGTGCGCAAGGCTAAGCGGAAGCCACCAGAAGTAATAGCCTCAAGACTGTGAAACCTCGATCTGACATAGGGGTCATTGGCCTGGCGGTGATGGGAGCAAACCTCGCGCTCAACGTCGCCGAATCCGGAAATCGCGTGAGTGTCTACAACCGCACGACGTCTGTCACCCATGAGTTCATGGCTGGCGAGGCCTCGGAGTTCGACATGGTGGCGACTGAGAGCCTGGCGGACCTGGTCAACAGCCTGGAACGTCCGCGCAGAGTTCTCCTCATGGTCAAAGCAGGCGACCCGGTCGACTATGTGATCTCCGATCTCGTTCCGTTGCTCGACAAGGGCGACATAATCATCGACGCCGGAAACTCACTTTTCACAGACACCGACAGGCGTTATCGAGAGCTATCCGAACAGGGCATCAGTTTTCTCGGTGTAGGCGTTTCAGGAGGCGAAGAGGGAGCCCGTCGCGGACCGTCGATAATGCCGGGGGGCGACCCCGAAGCGTGGCCCCACGTCGAACAGATGCTTAAGGGGATCGCTGCCGTTGCCTCCGATGGCAGCCCGTGCTGCGAATGGGTAGGGCCTGGTGGTGCAGGCCACTTCGTCAAGATGGTCCACAACGGCATCGAATATGGCGACATGCAGGTGATCGCCGAGGCTTACGACCTGATGAGAAGGGGAATGGGGCTCGACACCGATTCGCTAGCCGATGTATTCGCTGATTGGAATCGTGACCGGCTGGAGTCGTATCTCATCGAGATCAGTGCCGACATCCTTGCCACCAAGGTCGACGGTGAAGCTCTTATCGACAAGATCCTCGACGCCGCCGGCCAGAAGGGAACCGGCAAATGGACGGTTATCGCCTCAATGGAAGCTGGTCAACCAACAACCCTGGTTGCCGAGGCGGTCTACGCCCGTATCGTAAGCTCGGACCCCGACCGGAGAGCACGAGCCGCCGATCTGTTTCCCTCGCCAATCGGATCCATAGATGCCTCGGTCGAAGACATAGAGTCCGCGCTCTACGCGTCGAAGATCGTGTCGTATGCCCAGGGATTCAGGCTTCTGGCCTCAGCCAGCGAGGAGCACAACTGGAATCTCGATCTGGGGTCGATCGCTGGCCTGTGGCGGGCTGGTTGCATCATCCGGGCCGTATTCCTCGAAGACATCACCGCTGCCTACCTGGCCAACCCTGATTTGGCTGACCTGATGGAGGCCGAGTTCTTCGCCGACGCGTTGAAGGATGCGGAGCCGGCATGGCGCCGAGTCGTAGCCTCCGCCGTTTCAGCGGGAATCCCAGCTCCCGCCTACGCAACGGCCCTCGCCTACTTCGACGGAATGCGGTCGAAGCGGGTTCCGGCCGATCTCATCCAGGCACAGCGGGACTACTTCGGCGCCCACACCTTCGAACGGATTGATCGTCCCCGAGGTGAGTTCTTCCACCACGACTGGTCTCCGGACGACTGATCAGGCTGGACCTTCGGTTGGTCCTGTCTGATTGGCTACATCTTCTTCCAGGAGAGTTGCCAAGGTCGCTCCGTTGGCCTTGAGCTGTTGCCTGAAGCCCTCGGCCACCTCATCAGTCCATTCAGCCTTGGCTGCGTCCCCATTGATTTGGATCCGAATCCGCAATTCGCTCCCCTTCTGGCCCAGATCAGTGAACTCGTAGGTGTGACGATGGAAACTGCCTTCACCCAAGTGAGGGAATGAGTACTCGGTGGTCAGGTACGAAAAGGGCTGCCAATCGGCAATGTGCTCGATAATCAGGTCAGGTCCGTGCATGCAATGATTGACTGTCCCAACCTGGATTCTTCCCGGCGTCTGTTGCTCGAAACTGTCGATCGAGGCGTTCCACAAAGCGCGCTTCGCCGGATTCGTGATGTACTCCCACACCGCTTCTTTTGGGGCAGCGAACTGCCTGGTCTCACTCAGATCCGCGTCTGTCTCAGTGATATAGACCCGGTTTCGCTCTAGTTCGAAGGCCCATCTGTTGGCGAGGTCGGCCACGTAGACCTCGACCTCACCCACATCTGAAACGTTCTCGGTGAACTTTACGAAGCCCAGAATCTCGGCATTCATCCCGAACTCCTCGAAGGTGCGCGCGGTGTACACCGCATAAGCCGGTTGCCCGAAAGCCGAGCCAGCATCCCCCTTCATCAGGCGATGAACCAGGATCACGTCTGTTCCGGTGAGCTCCTCAGTGCCCGCAATCCGGCGCACACCGAACTCCCCGTGGTGGACAAAGTACTTGAGGTCGAGTTGGGGGATCAGAACACACGCGTCGCATTCACAGCTCGTTGCGTTGTCGATATCACGCAACCGTCGCTTGAAGGCGAAGTAGCCGGCTTCGACTGTGTCGAGGATGATCGTTGGACTGACGGATCCGTCACGGGCGTAGGCAAATGCGGCGTCTCCTTCGAGCTTCGAGAGAGTAAACGTCGGAGCCAGGGTGGCTACGAGTGTCTCTAAGAGGTCAGCCAAAACGTCCTGAGCGTGCTCAAGCTCCGTCGCCTGGAGGTAGCGCGTATATCCCGAGATGTCGGCGAGCAGCAGACAGCCACTTTCAGTCTGGGTGAGTGTTTGCACGGAATCGCAGGATAACGCTGGAGGCAAAGCCTCGCTTGAAGGCCCGATTCAGGACCAGTGAGCCCGGCCTCTCAAGCTGGAGGTGTGCCAGGAATCTCGATGGGTGGTCCCGACACGAATTTCGGGTCGCCGGCGTCGGCCGCTTCGACGAAATCGCGTTTCACGCCCATCAAGAACAGCACCGCGTCCAAATAGGGCACCGAGACCGATGTATCGGCATTCTCACGGACAATCGGCTTGGCGTTGAAAGCGATACCAAGGCCAGCGGCCGCCAACATGTCGAGGTCGTTGGCGCCATCCCCCACGGCAACCACCTGGTCAGTAGTGATGCCTTCCTTCGCTGCAAGATCTCGGAGAAATTTCGCCTTGCGGGGGCCGTCAACCAGCTCACCGGTCAGTCTCCCCGTCAGCTTCCCCTCTACAACCTCAAGCGTGTTCGACAGGGAGTGATCAATCCCGAGGTTCTCAGCCAGCTCGTCAGCAAACTGGGTGAAGCCAGCCGACACTATGGCCGTAGTCAGGCCCATTCGCCTGAGTGTCCTGATGAAGGTTCTCGCTCCAGGCGAGGGGTTGATCCGACGGCGAACCTTTATCAAGGCATCCTCGCCCAAACCCTGCAGTAGTGAGACCCTCTGACGCAACGACTGCTCGAAGTCGATCTCCCCTCGCATCGCCGCCGTGGTGATCGAGGCGACCTTCTCCCCAACACCGGCCTCATCGGCCAGCAGATTGATGACCTCGTTCTCGATCAGCGTCGAGTCGACGTCCATGATCACGAGTCGCTTAGACCACCTACCGAGACCTTCCGCCTGGATGGCAATGTCCATCGGGTTGGCCGAGGCCACGTCGATCAATGCCTTACGGATCTTTTCGATGTCGCCACCCGACACCGCCAGTTCGTATGACACGACCGGGTATCGGGAAAGCCGAAAGATCCTCTCGATGTTGCCTTCGCCCTGGGCGATGGCCGTCGCCACTGCACCGAAATCCTCGGGCCCGATACGTGGAGCCAAGATGGTCACGGCACTTATGTTCTTGACCGGCGAGGGAACCGGCTCAACGACCTCGAAATCGATGTGAAGTCCGCGCTCCCAACCGAACATCAGCAGGTCGCGAATCGTCGCCTTCTCTCCCTCGACTCCAATCAATACGTTCAGGGTGAGCCGCCCCCTGACAACGATCTGCTCGACGTCGTAGACCTCGGCTCCGGTTAAGGCGAGTACCTCCATGAGACCAGCGGAGATTCCAGGCTTATCCGGCCCGTGGACCGAAACCAGGATCGTTGAGTGCTCAGACACACCGCAAGGCTAGGTCGCGAGGGCCCGAAAACCCATATCGCAAGGGTCTTTCTCAACGTTTACGGGTACCATCGGCCAGCCGCAACAACGTAAGGAATCAGCCTTGTCCGAAAACCCGTTTCGACTGCCGAGGTTCGCTCGGCCGAGCCACTACGACATTCGACTAGATCTCGATCTCGACCACTTCACCTTCAACGGCGCGGTCGGGGTCGACCTCGTCCTCGACAAGCAGACTGATCACATCGTCATGAACGCCGCCGAGATCGACTTGAAGTCGGCAGCCTTCGCAGACGGCCCCGTCATCTCAGAGATCACCTATGACTCCGACCTCGAGATGGTGACTTTGAAGCTCGCAGAGCCAGCCGCTCCGGGCAACTATCGGCTGGAGATCGAGCACACCGGAACGATCAACGATCAGCTCAGGGGGCTCTATCGATCGACGTACACCGACCGTGATGGTGTCGAGCACGTGTTGGCAACGTCGCAATGTCAGGCCACTGATGCCCGACGAGTCATTCCGTGCTGGGACGAGCCGGATTTCAAGGCGACCTACCAAACGACCATGGTGGTCGATGCGAGCCTCGAGGCGTACTCGAATACCTCCGAGATCGGCCGAAGTGACCTGGGCAACGGTCGTATGGAGGTCAGGTTCGCCAAGACGATGAAGATGTCGACATACCTGCTGGCATTCATTGCAGGGCCCTTCGAGGCAACCGAGCCGCAAATCGTCAAGGGCACCCCCACCCGCATCATCGTCCCCCGCGGAAACCTCCATCTCACTGATATTGCAATGGAAAACGCGGTCTTCTGCCTGGAATACCTATCCGACTACTACGACATCCCGTACCCCGGCGACAAGTTGGATCACATCGCCATACCTGACTTTGCTGCCGGAGCGATGGAAAACGTTGGACTGATCACCTACCGCGACACCTACTTGGTCATCGACCCAGAAACGGCAAGCCAGGGAGAGAAACAGAACAGCCTCGACGTAATCGGACACGAGATCGCCCACCAGTGGTTCGGCAACTTGGTCACGATGGAATGGTGGGAGGGAGCCTGGCTCAACGAGGCCTTTGCAAGCTTCATGGAGTTGAAGGCGACCGATGCCATGCGTCCTGAATGGAAACGCTGGTTGGCCTTTGCCAATCTCGAGGTCCCCTGGGCAATGGGAACCGACCAGTTGGCGTCCACCCGACCCATTGAGTTCGCGGTAACTGCACCCGAAGAGGTCGAGCAGATGTTCGACGCCATCACCTATGGCAAGGGATCTGCCGTGCTCCACATGCTCGACGAGTTCATCGGAGTCGAGAACTTCAGGCAGGGAGTGGGCAACTATCTGCGCAAACACTCTTACTCGAACACCGTGACGAATCACCTGTGGGAGGGACTGGACGGTGCGTCTGAATACCCGGTGTCCGAGATCATGAACACATGGGTGTATCAGCGCGGGTTCCCCCAGATTGACGTGTCGCGAGTCGACGGAGGAGTCAAGCTCAGCCAACGTCGGTATCTGGTTATCCCAGACGAGACCGACACCACCATCTGGAAGGTACCGATCCAGCTACGAGGCGTGGCTGATGGCAAGGCGTTCTCGACACGCTTCCTTCTCGAAGACGACGAGGGAATCGTTGCGCTCGGTGACAACGTCGAGTGGGTCACCGCCAATGCCGGTGGTCATGGGTTCTATCGAACGAGATACGACGAGGGGACTTTTGCCAGGCTCCTCGACAATGTAGGCGACCTCAATGAAAACGAGCGATACGCCTTGGTTTCGGACACTCTCGGCTTCGTTCGGAGCAGCCAAGTTCCAGCGGAGGCGTTCCTCGACCTTGTATCCCAATTCGAGAACGAGGAAGAGCAGGCGATCTGGTCAGTCATAATCGGTGGTCTGGGAAATATCGAGCACCATGCCCTGGACGAAGCGGCTCGACCCGGATTCCAAGCCTTCGTCTCGTCGCTCGTTGGTCCAGCTCTCGGTCACCTCGGGTGGGACACCAAAGAGGGAGAGACCGACCTCCAGCGCAAATTGCGCGGTGACCTCATCTCAACGATGGGGAACCTCGCCCGGGACGCGGACACCATCGCCAAGTGTGGCGAGATCGCTCAGCGACTGATCGCAGGAGAACCAACCGATCCCGAGGTTTCGAACGCCTCACTGGCGGTGTTTGCCCGCAACGGCGGTCCCGAGGAGTACGCGATTTTGTGGCAGGCCTATAAGGACGCGACAACTCCGCTGGACCAGGCGCGCTATCTCAGGTCAGTAGCAGCAGTGGCCACAGAGCCAGAGGCGTTGTCAACACTCGAAAAGGTGCTTGCCGGAGATGTCCGGAGTCAGGACTCCTTCTGGGTCTTCGCGCGACTTCTCGCCGGTGATTCAGGGCCCGACGTTTGGGCCGACGCCCGAACAAAGTGGGACGATGTTCTCAACTCCATGCCGGGGATGACTCGCACCAGAGTGGTCGAGGGAATACCAGCACTTTCTCAACCAGAAGTGGCGGCCGACGTGAAGGGATTCTTCGCCGAGCACCCACTACATGAGGCGGCGCGTGTGTTGGAGCAGAAGCTGGAGATGCTCACCGCCAACGTCAAGCTCCGGGAACGCGAGACCGATCGAGTCACGGCCTACTTCACCCGCTGACTCTGCCAGCCAAGATAAGAAAAGGGCCGGTGCGTTGCACCGGCCCTTTTCAATTGGATAGTTGTGCTGAGCTACTTCAGCTCGATCTCCGCACCGGCACCCTCCAAGGTTTCCTTGGCCTTGTTGGCGGTCTCTTCGTCCACACCTTCGAGGACGGCGACCGGGGCACTCTCGACGAGATCCTTGGCCTCTTTGAGACCGAGGCTCGTCAGGCCACGGACTTCCTTGATCACCTGGATCTTGGAAGACCCGGCTGAGGTCAACATGACGTCGAACTCGTCCTTGGCCTCATCAGCGGCAGCGGCATCTCCGCCACCAGCACCGGGGGCTGCGGCAACGGCGACCGGAGCGGCAGCCGTCACATCGAACTTCTCCTCGAAGGCATCGAGGAAGTCCTTGAGCTCGAGCACGGTCATCTCTTCGAACGTGCTGAGAAGCTCCTCAGTGGTCATCTTTGCCATTTCTATTCCTCCTCGGCCTTGCCGGCCGCGGCATCGCTGGGCTCGTCGGCGGGAAGAGTGGCCTCATCGGCACTTCCTCCACCTACAAACTCACCCGACTCTTTTTTGTCCAGTAGCTGTGAAAACATTGAGGCGGCGTTGCGGTTGAACGACGCAAACATGCCCGCCGCTTTGAACAGTGGCGCTTTGGCGCCACCGGCGATCTTGGCGAGAAGCACTTCTCGCGGCTCGATCTCAGCGAGCTTGGAAACCTCTTCTGGTGAGAGAACCTCACCCGACAGGTAACCGGCCTTGAGCACAAAGACCTCGTTGTCTTTCGAGAAATCCTTGAGGGCCTTAGCCGTTGCCACTGGATCGTCCTTGGCAAAAGCAAGTGCTGTCGGTCCGGCGAAGAACTCATCGAGCCCTTCGATTCCCGCGTCACCTGCAGCCAGGCGGGCCAGCGTCATCTTCACGACCTTGTAGTCGGCTCCACTGTTACGTAGAGCGTTCCTCAGGTCCTGAATCGCCTGCACCGAAAGACCCCGATACTCGGTGACAAACACCGCCTCGGCACCTTCCAGCCCTTCTCGAATGTCTTTTACAGCTTGGACCTTTTCTGGTCTTGCCATTGCGTCTCCCTAGACATCAATAAAGCCCCTCGCCAAAGACAGAGGAGCTTCGAAAAGCGAACCTACGCAGGCGGGTGAACCCTTTAAGACGAGCACCGGCGGTCTTCGGCCGAGGTATTGGAGTTGCGATGGAGATTGTACTTGGCGGGCGCTGAAGGGCAATTCGGGCCATAATGTCGACATGATCAGCGGCCACGCAAGCAGTGGAGCAGCGGAGCTGTATTACGAAGACGAGGGGGACGGAAGCCCCGCTCTATTCATCCATGCCGGTGTGGCCGACTCCCGCATGTGGAAACACCAGATGGATTTGGGGGGGGTGCGCTCCGTAGCTTTCGACCAGCGTGGATTCGGCAAGACGGCGATGGTTGAGGAGCCATATGCCGACTGGAAGGACGCCGTGGCCGTCCTCGACGAGCTGGGCATCGATAAGGCCAACATCGTGGGATGTTCTCTCGGTGGGAGCATCGCGCTTCATCTGGCGATCGCGGCTCCTGAGAGAGTCAACTCCCTGGTCCTCATCGGTGCCGCGGCCGGGGGTTGGGAACCGATCGGCGGCTGGCCCGAGGATCCCCTCTGGGACGAAGCCATGACTGCATTCAAAGAGGGAAACCTGACAAAGGTGATCGACATTGATGCTCAACTCTGGTTGGCCGGGCCACGCCGATCGCTCGGCGACATCGACCCTGGCCTGATCTCGCTGTTCCGGGACATGGATCGCATCGCCATGGGCACAGAGGAAAGGCGAAGAGAGTTCGTAGAGCGGTTCGAGCCACCCACCAACGATCGACTCGACTCAATCTCCGTCCCCACATTGGCAGTGGTCGGTGAGTTCGACGTGCCCGACCTCATTGAATCGACCCACTACTTGGCTGAGAAGCTGAGCGACATCCCTCCGGTCGTCATTCCAAGGGCAGCCCATTTGCCTAGCCTCGAAGAGCCAGACGTCTTCAACCAGGCACTGTTGGGCTTCCTGTCGACCGTCTGAACGGCCTTCCATATTTTCCCTGGACAGGGTCTGCTCTGCGCGCGACACTTGAAGCAGTTGAAAACAGGGGGTCTCCGTATGACCAGGGCGGGTTCCCTGACCGCCCCCGCCCCGTCATCCCGGGACCCAAATAGAAGAGGGCCACGTGGCCGACCATTAGAGACCAGCCCCTACCCTGGTCCACAGACGAAGGTGTCGGCGGCGTGCAGTAGGTGGACCTGGCAGCCAAGCCCTCCGAAGAAGTGGACCCCGGAATCGGGGACCCCCGCTTTCAAAAAAGAAGCCCCCGGTAGTCGGGGGCTTCTTTGATTCTTGGATTCGGTTTCAGCTAGCTGACCTGATCCGTCAAGTCTTCGAGATGGCCGGTATCGACCTTGATCCCTGGACCCATCGTCGAAGAAACAGTCATCGACTTGAGATAGCGACCCTTAGCGCCGGCTGGCTTGGCCCGCTCGATCTCCAAAGTAAGTGCGGCGAGATTGCCGACCAACTGATCGAGCTCGAATGAGACCTTGCCCACGGGCACGTGGACGTTTCCGTACCGGTCGTTGCGGTACTCGATCTTCCCGGCCTTGAACTCGGTGACGGTCTTGCCGACGTCCTGGGTGACAGTGCCTGACTTGGGGTTGGGCATGAGGCCGCGGGGTCCGAGCACTCGACCGAGCTTGCCGACTTCCGACATCATGTCAGGAGTGGCGATCGCAACGTCTGCATCCAGTTCCTGACCGCCTTGCAGCGCTTCAACCAGCTCTTTGCCACCAACGATGTCAGCGCCTGCCTCGGTCGCCTCGGCTTCTTTGTCGGGCGGGCAGAACACAGCCACCTTGACGTTCTTGCCAGTGCCGTTGGGAAGTGAGACCGTTCCTCGCACCAACTGGTCCGCTTTGCGGGAGTCGATCCCAAGGCTGTATACGACTTCGACGGTCTCGTCGAACTTTGCAGGTGCGAGTGACTTGACCAGCTCGATGGCCTCCTGGGCCTCGTAGCGGTGCTCGCGGTCGTAGCGAGACGTCGCCTCGCGGTATTTCTTTCCGTGTCCCATGTTTCTCCTTGTGGTCCAGGCGGCCGCTAAACGACCTCCCACCTAGATGTCTCTTTGGTTCTGTGAGGGTTGTTAGCCGTCGACGACGATGCCCATTGAGCGAGCCGTGCCCTCAACGACCTTCATGGCGCCTTCGATGTCGATGGCGTTGAGGTCGGGCATTTTGATCTCAGCGATCTCTTTGACCTGAGCTTTGGTCACCGAACCAACCTTCTCCTTGTTCGGCTCCCCAGACCCCTTGTCGACTCGTGCGGCCTGACGAAGCAGGGCGGCTGCCGGAGGCGTCTTGGTGATGAAGGAGAACGACCGATCTTCGAAGATTGAAATCTCGACCGGGATGATCTGGCCGCGCTGGCTACCGGTGGCGTCGTTGTACGCCTTGACGAAGTCCATCAGGTTCACACCGTGTGGACCCAGCACCGTACCCACCGGCGGTGCCGGTGTCGCCTGTCCAGCCGGAAGCTGGATCTTGACTGTGGTTACCAGTCTCTTCCTACCCATTTTCAGTCCTAACTCTTCTGAATATCTTCGAAACCAAGTTCGACCGGGGTATCCCGACCGAAGATGTTGACGAGCACGACGACCTTCTGCTGGTCGATGTTGAGCTCTTCGATAACACCATTGAAATCGGCGAAGGGGCCGGTGGTGACCCGAACCTGTTCGCCCACGTCCCAGTCGGGCTTGAAGCGTGGCTTGGTCTGCTCGCCTTCTTCTTCGCCTTGCACACCCAAGAACCGCTCGACTTCTCGACGAGACAGCGGGGTGGGCTTCTGGGCGTTCCCTGCAACGAATCCTGTGACCCCCGGCGTGTTTCGCACCGCGTACCAGGAGTCGTCGTCGAGAGTCATCCGGACCAGGATGTAGCCGGGAAAGACCTTCTTGGGAACGGTGACCTTCTTGCCGTTCTTGAACTCGACAACGTCTTCCATAGGTATGTGGATCTCGAAGATCCGATCCTCCATGTGCATCGATTGGATCCGAGTGGAGAGGTTGGCCTTCACCTTGTTCTCGTAGCCCGAGTAGGAGTGAATGACGTACCAGTCGCCCGGCAGGTCGTACGGGCTGACCGGCTTCGGAGCTTCGACGACCTCCTCGGTGGCTTCTTCGACAGCCTCCGGCTCGTGGTTCTCGGCGGGTTGGGTGGTCACTGTCATCAGCCTCTCAATTCAACGAGCCACAGGACGAAGCGCTTGGCGGCCACGTCGAATCCGAATACGACACCAGTGAGAACAACCGTGGTGATGAGCGTCACAGTGGTGAAGGCGATCATCTGCTCACGAGTGGGCCATGTGACCTTGCGCAGCTCGACGCGAACCTCGTGCAGGTAATCGCGAATGCGAGCGAAGATGGACTTGCGCTCCTTGGGTTCGCCGCTGCGACTCTGCAAAGCCTGAGCCTTGCGTTGCGCTCTGCTCGAACCTTCTTGTTCCTTCTTGCGACGACGTTCTTCGGCTTCCTGAAGTCGTCGTATCTGTCTGTTGCTCATGCCTAACTAACTCTGTTAACCACTATTTCTTTACCAGTGTGGCAGGGGTGGAGGGACTCGAACCCCCAACCTCCGGTTTTGGAGACCGGCGCTCTAGCCAATTAGAGCTACACCCCTAGGGGGTTCGCGGGTCGTCAAAGTATAAGACCGGTCGGCTCCCTGTGGAAAGTTGAGCGGGATATAGGGGACGCCCGAACGCGGAAGCGTTCGTGCCGTCCCCGGATTGTTGTAGTGGATTAGGGGACGCCCGAACCCGGAACAAGTTCTCGCTGTTCCTTCTAGATCCTCCCTGTCTGATCGTGATCAGCGTGCAGGTGTCCGAGATCTCGTCACCATTCCATATTTAACTGAACCGTGGTGTTGCGTGAGCTGAGCCCAGTGACGAGCAGTTAGCTCGTATCTGAAGGAGGAATTGGTCACCCTCAATCGGACAGTGACGACTGGAGCGAACGAACTCGGTGCGGCTCACCTAGACGGGTGCTGCAATCTTTGGATGTTCGTTATGGAAGGGGTGCTTCGAGTTCAAGATCGAGCATTAGGTCTACCCAGCCCACTAGGCGAGATTTCCACTCTTCGTATTCGACAACGGGATTTCCGTCGTACATGAAGTCGCCGACGTCCTCGCGGACCTCATCAGAGAACATCATTGCACCGCGGGTCAAGAAATCGCCAGCGTCGCAATCTGGCGTCAGGCCGGTCTCTCTCATGTGCAGGTTCGCGAGCTGGCTAACAAGGGTTTCAACATCATATAGGCGGGAGCTCCAGGACTGACCCCGAACTGTCTCAGGGCTGCCGATGACAGTGAGTACCCTCTCATTCATCTCTGTCCCCCACTCCAAGGCAACTTCCTGACACGTCGTTCCGGTGAATTCAGGCCGGTCGCTGTCGCAGGCGCCGATCGACCGGGGTAGGCCGTCGCAAGAGTCGGGACGAAGCGCTAACAAGCCAACAACGACGGCACCCACCGCCAAAAAGCTGGCAACGATCAGAATCCGTTTCAAGCCTTCAACCTTTCGAACAATCCAACCGCCTTGGGTCGGAGGAGCTGCCTCCGACCCAGGACGAACGTAGTCTCAACAGTCGGTTGAGATATAGGTAGCTCCACTAGTCGCGATCGTATAGGGCGCGCTGTAGTCCGACGTAGCCGTATTGGTCTCAATCTTGACTGTGGCCTTGTATCCGGCGTTGTTCGTGACGTTGAATACGGCCGAGGGGATTAATCGGCTGACCAGAACACTGGCTCCAACGTCGTATCGAGACTCGTATTTGCCCCACGTCTCAACGGTTTTGGTTGACGGCGCATTCCATCGAAGTCGGACCTGCATCTCGAATTGGAAGTTCCCATCCGCTTTGCAGTGAGTCCTCGAAGTCGTGCCAGCTGGCAGAACTATCCAGCCCGTATCATCGCTCCACCAGCAGAGAACGCAGTCTTTCTTGCTGCGCCATTTGTATTCCAGGACACACGATGACAATCCGACCGGACAGTCGTTCAAGATCGAGCCCGAGTCGAAGGTGACGCGTGCTGTGGATCCGTTATCTGTCACATGACCAGCCATGTTGTTGTCTCCTCCCACGACCTGCCCATCGGCGGCCTGCGCAGGTAGCGTGTTAGCGATGAATAGCGCAGCCAGCGCTATTCCAACGACCAGCATTCTGCGTCCATTCACAAGTGCAAGGCTCATCTTGTCTTCTCCTTTAGATCGTGCCTTGATGCGTTGGTGAGCTTGCGGGAGGGCTACGCAGGCGTCTATCCCCAGTTGCGGGTAAATCTGTAGCCAGATTGAGTGATTTGCGTACCCAAAACCGGGCAAGTGTCTTCTTCCAACGCTGCTGATGGTATGGCTAGGGTGGTGTCGACTGAATTCTTAGGGGGTCGACGTGGTGGACATCGTGGACATCGTGCGCGTCAGTCTGGTCGTAGCAAACACGAGCCTGTTCGGGTACCTGATACTCACTGGACTCAGAGAGCGGTCGGCTAACCGAGGTCCCGGAGTTCGGTTGATGCGCAGAGCGGCGTTGGCAGCCTACGGTGCCGTCTTTGTCGGGGGACTGCAGCGCATAATCCTCCAAGGTGTCCCATTGGGACTTGTAAACGACGACGCTCTAGACCCAATACTCGAGACCTATGCTTACGTTCAGGCGGCGGTGGTGCTGAGCCTGGGGGTCGTCTGCTGGCGCTCGTTAACAATGGCTACGCACCGATTGAGGGCTTCAGACGACCTGCTTGCAGCTTTTGGGGGTGCGCTTCCGGATGTCGACTGGTCCGGAGTGCATTTGACGCCACGAGAGCGAGAGGTCGCGGACGTTTGGGAAACGACAGCGCTACCTGAATGAAATTCTCCCAATTCTCACGGATATCAAACTCGAAGCTATCGCCCAAGCAACCGGCCTCTCCCTCGGCTACTGCTCATTCATCCGGCGTGGCATCAAGACACCACATCCGAGACACTGGCAAGCTCTAGCAGCACTCGTCCAACGAGTCGGCTAGCGCATATTGCCGGTTATGGGTTGGTGGGGGTGGATGGACAGGCCCTCTCAAAGCTGTTTCGTGACTTGAGTTCAGGGTTGATCACCCATGCGGTTACGGGTTGCGAGCCCATGGCCGTTCTTCCACGACGAACCAGAGGCCTGCTACGGAAAAACCCAGGGGAAAGAGGAGTAGGAGTGATCCAAGAATGATTGACCCGATGCCTGCGGTAGTGACGTTGGTGGGGTCAGCCGGGTCGTAGCGGACGTCTAGTACATCACCTTCGGCATCGAACGCCGACGTGGCAATCCAGGTCTCCACTTGTTGTCCGTCTGAAGTCGTGAAGGCCACGGTTGCCTCGAAGCCGGTCTGGGAACTCCCGGAAGCATCCGAGAGGAGAGTGCCTGAAGTTGTCTCCCCGCTTGTAAGCAGGCGGATGTCGGTCCACGTTTCTGCGACGTTGTAGCCGAACCATGCGAGGACGAGGATCGTTAACGCGACTGCGCCGATCCAAGTCCACCATCTCTTTAGATCTAGTTTCCGTCCCAAGCCAGGCTGCATTCTCGCATTACGGACCCAACCAACGCGGGGCTGCTGCTCAAACACAAGGAGCAAATAGCGGCAGATATGAGCGGCTTTGCGCACGGATCAGGCTGGTTGGTGGCTGTTCACGCCAGACCTGCGAGACCCCAAATCAAGAGACCAAGCCCTAGTGCCACAAGCAAAGGAACGACTAGCAGCAACGGTGAGCTCATGAGTCCACGCCCGTAGTCGACGGATGTTCCCCACCACGCTGGGCCTTGGAAGTACGAGATATCAATCGAGTCCCCAGCTTCATGGCTGCTGTAAAGGTGCTGCCAGACTTCTACCACATGCTCGGATCCATCAGGTAGTTCAACAGTCAACAAGAAGGACTCCCCTCCTTCTCTTCCACCTAGGTCATGACGCTTTGCTTTGACCTCAGCAGCCGCTCGGCGAAACAGAGCCAGCCGGTAAACCAAAGCAAGCACAGACGGAACCAAAACAATGATCCCTAACACAACGGCGGTTGTGGGCTGCACCACAGCTCAACCTATCGTCCGATCACACTTGGAGTCGGATTGGCCTACATAACGGCACATGTGCGCCTTCAGGCACAACGCCGAGTTCCATCAGCGGACGTTGTTCCTTCGGATCGGGGCATCGGAACCTAGCGCGCAGACGCAGCCGAGGTACTGGTGTCCATGCACCTAGCTGCACATAACGGCACATATGTCGTGGTTGGCTGGGTAGCTTCGACGCATGCCAGACGAATTCTTCTTCCTTACATTTGGTGGTCTTGGTGTTTCCCTGGCTGGGTTCGCTGGACTGATTCATGCCCTGGACCGCAGCGATAGCGCAGACAACCCTGAGACCAAGTGGCGTATCCGCAACATTGTCATGGGTGGGTTCACCGTGGCTCTGGCCGGGCTGCTCACGTGGCCGGTGTACGGGTTCACTCAGGATGTGGATACGACTGTGCGGATCGTCTCGGCCTACTTCGTCTTAGGACTAATCCGTCAGTTCGCTGTGGATGCGAGGCCGGGACCGGCCTGGCCCAACGACACCCGCCGCAAGGTCTTCCTAGGCATCGGAGTTGCGCTTGGGGTCGTGGCCGTAATCAACGTATTTGCTGCATCAGTAGCCTTACTGGAACTGCTGTTCTTCTTGGCAATCGGGGGCCCGATCGGCACCTTCATCAGAGCGATCGGCGATCTCCACGACCCGGCGGAGGCGAGCGCATAACGGCACATATGAGCGTGGCGTAGGGTCCTTGCGATGGATGGGAGGCTGGACCGCGCCGGTCTGAGGTTGTTTCTTGCCTATTCGGTGCTGGCTGGTGGGAACGCAGTGGGGGTCCGGTTTTCTAATCGCGAGTTGGACCCTTTTTGGGGTGCGACTTTCCGGTTCGGGACTGCTGCGGTCTTGATGCTTGTTTTGATGGCAGTGCTGGGTCATCGGATTCCGCGAGGTCGAGCTCTGGCCGGTGCAGCGTTGTATGGCCTGTTGGCTTTTGGGGGTGCGTTCGCTTTCGCGTTCTACGCCTTGGTCGAACTCGAAGCTGGTTTCGGCCAGATCCTGCTCTCGGTCGTGCCGCTGGTCACCCTTCTGCTTGCATCAGCTCAGAAACTCGAACGGCTGAAAGGGTCTGCTGTTGCGGGCGCACTCATCTCGCTTGCAGGAGTCGTCGTGATGTCAGGCCTGGGCTTTCAAGGTTCGCTTCCGCTCCCGTCGATCCTTGCCGGAATCGGTTCAGCCGTTTGCTTTGCTCAAGCGTCTCTTACGATCAAACGTTTCCCCGAATCTCATCCCATCGTCGTCAACGCAGTCGGCATGGCCGCCGGTGCCGTGTTCCTCGGCCTTGTGACCTTGGTTGCCGGCGATGACATCGCCCTGCCACAACAATCCGACACTTGGTGGGCGATCGTATACATGGTGCTAATCGGCTCGATCGCGGTCTTCAGTATTTACGTGGCACTCCTTGAACGCTGGGAAGCCTCAAGAGCCAACTACGGGTTCGTGATCATCCCCATCGTCACCGTCTTGGTGTCGGCCTGGCTACTCGACGAGCCGATCAGCATTGGACTGGCCTTTGGAGGAGCATTAGTACTAGCGGGCGTGTACCTCGGAGCGCTTCGACGACCAGCCACAACCCGCCCATAACGGCACTTATGCCGCCTGGCGGATGCGTGCATACTGCCGGTTCTCGGGCGGCGTGCCGCATTCGCTCCAGGCTGCGGGACCGTGGTCCGATATGGTCGTGAGATGTCGCAGTCGGATGTTCCACGTCGGGCCGGCGCAGTCATCTCTGATCCCGATGGCCGTTTGCTTCCGCTCCTCCTTCTGACGACTGCCCTTGTCTTGGGCATGTCGACCTGGTTCTCAGCCACGGCAGTGGTGCCCCAACTCACGGATGCCTGGTCCCTGTCCAATACAGGTAGGGCTTGGCTCACAATTGCGGTGATTCTCGGCTTTGTTGTTGGGGCTGTCTTTTCGGCTGCCTTGAATATCGCTGATCGAGTGCGCCCTCAGTTGGTGATGCTGGTGGGTGGGGTAGGTGCCGGGATCGCGAATCTAGGGTTGATCTGGGCTGGAGGGGCAGAGATCGGCGTGGTGCTCCGCTTCGTAACCGGCTTCTTCATTGCCGGCATCTACCCGCCTTCGTTCAAGCTGATCTCGACGTGGTATCGGAAGGGCCGGGGTATGGCCTTGGGTGTCCTGGCTGCGGGGATCGTCTTCGGTAACTCGACTCCTCACTTGGCTAACGGTCTAGGTGGCATCGACTGGCAGAGCGTCATCTACGCCACGACGGTCATGTCCATAGGTGGGGGTGTGGTGGCGTTCGTGGTTAGGGATGGGCCTTTCGAGTTCCCACGATCGGTATTCGATCCCCGCCAGGTCGGTCTGGTATTCGCCAACCGGGGTGTGAGGCTGGCTTCGATCGGCTACTTCGGTCATATGTGGGAGTTGTTCGCCATGGCAGCCTGGTTCTTGATCTTCTTCGGCGACCACCTCGTTGCCTTGGGTCAGCCGGCACTGCCGCACGCAGCATTCGTGACTTTCGTCGTCATCGCTATGGGAGCCGCAGGCTCGTGGGCTGGTGGGTTCATCGCCGACCGATGGGGACGGACCAACTTCACCGCGCTCATGCTCACGATCTCAGGACTGTGCTCACTCGGCATTGGCCTTCTGTTCGATGGACCAACGTGGCCAATCGTAGTTGTCGGTCTCGTATGGGGGTTCACGGTCGTGGCCGACTCAGCACAGTTCTCCGCCATGGTCACCGAGGTGGGTGACCAGTCCTATGTGGGGACGGCCCTGACCATGCAGATCGCCATAGGGTTCACCATCTCCGCAGCAACTATCTGGATCATCCCCCTCGTGGAAGAACTCACAACATGGAGATGGGCATTCGCGGTCCTCGCCCTAGGGCCCCTTCTAGGCATATGGGCAATGCTTCGCCTAAAACGTCTTCCGGAGGCAGCCAAGATCGCTGGCGGGCTGGGATAAGTCGCACCGCCTCCTTTCCAGGAAGAACCAACGCATATCGGCACTTATGTGAGGTCAGGCGGTGGTCGGGCTGAGAATCGCCAATGCGAGGATGGTCCAGCCAACAACGGTTCCCATCAAGGCGACTTCCAGTAGTCGTTCGTCGATCCCCGAAAGGACAGCTCCCATCGGTAGTGAGGCGACGAAGAGCCAGGCGAGCAGTCGAGGAGCGAAGCTGTATCTCGGAAGGAGTTGATTCCGGAGCACCTGGCCGCCTATCAGGAAGAGAGTGACGACTATCGACAGCATGGTTGCTAGGGCAGCGGGACCAAACAGACCGTCGTCCCCGTCGATGATGTAAGCCACACCGGCGACAGCACCTCCCACCGCCGCAACCCACGCAAGAATCGTGACCAGCCGAGGAAACCTGTCGATCCGGTCTCTGATACCGTAGACCAGCAGCAGAATCGAAACTCCGAAGAACACCAGAGCAAGTTCAAACCAATAGTCGGGCTGATCGCCAGTAGCCAGAATGGCGATGCTCTTGTAAGACCACATCACCGCCCCGACCACGGCGAGCAGACCGCTCCATCGCAGCACACCACCAACCGTGCCCTGCCACCTCATCATCAGCTCCCTGCACACGCACATAACGGCACATATCGCTCGGGCTAAATGCGATCGGGACCAAGCAAAAAGCCGCTCGCCAGTTGAGATGACCTCAAAAGAATGAAGGGCATCTGCCGGGTAAGCCAGTGGCACCCAAGAGGCCCGATCCTCGTCCCAAATCGCCAGACCAGAGCAATGCTGTGCCAGAGGTTGCCTGCCATAGGTGTGAGCTGTTGGCGAACACTCGTAGAACCGCAGCGGAACATCGGGATATGGGTTCCACCGGTTGGATTCGGGGTCATATCGCGACGCACCCATCTGGTAGTCAACAGCGATCACATCGCCTCCCAGAGCCACGCCCGATGTAGCCAGCGACGTCAAGCCGCTCGACGGCATCAGTGTCCACTCATCGATGCTGACGTCATATGCGCCCTCTCCTGTGACCACCACCAGGTGCTCATCGGCCCATACCGCTGTAGCTCTGTCATGCAGGCTGGGCGGCTCGGCAATTGGGGTGGGGTCTCCATTAAGGGGGTCAACCAAGAGCCCCTTCTCTGCGTCAATCACCTCGGAGCCGGTCCAATCCGACAAAGGGTAGAACCCTCCGTCGAGCGGCCAATCGTCAATCACTCGCCAAGTGTTCGTTGCCGGATCCCAAGCCGCGGCGTCAGGGGCTCGGGTCCAAATGATCAGCTCCTCGCCCGTCCAGACGGACCCGTATTTACTGCTCAGGCGCACCGGGCTGTCCGTCAGCTCGCGCCACCTTCCCGTTTCCGGGTTGTAGGCGGCACCTCCACCCACCGGAGCGCCTCCACCAAGGCGCTCGCCACCCCAGTAGACCAACTCCTGTCCGGTCCAAGCCTTGACGCCCACCCACCGAGCCGACAGCGGGCCGGGGTCCAACTGAGTCCAGTCCTCAGAAACGAGGAACTCATCTGGAACGGGCCTTCGCTGTGCAACATCGTCGATCGGGAACGGCAGTGAACGCGTGACATCCGACGGAAGAGGCGAGACGTCGATCAAGTACTGCAAATGGTCGATCCCGTCTGCCGACTCGATCGGCGCCGTAGCCGTGCTCTCCGGTGCCGTCGGCGCGCCCGGATCCTGACCGTCGGTCAGGGCAAAGAGAACCACAAGAATCAGAGCCAGCGCTGCCACGGCCGCTGCGACCCGAGGGCCTCTCATCGAAGACCTGTTAACCGCGTGGGCCAGGCGTTCACCGACGTGCAACTCCTCAAAGGACCTTTCCCTCCACGGTCTCCGTTCTTCCTAACTGCCCCAGGGTGAGGGGGCTGAAAAAGCAGTACGTCGATTAAGACGTTGAAAAGGCTTACAGGGTTCACAGCGATCCAAACGAAGGCGAGGCAAGACTTATGAATCTTGTTTGGTCGGGCCTGGATCGGGGGACATAATGCAAGCCATGAACCAATTTGGGGGTCACTGATCATTTGGGGAATGAAGTCCGGCTCCTCGACTGGACTTGAATATCCGGGGTCATAGCTTTGCCGTCTGCGCAGCCATGGTCGCGCTGCTGGCCGCGTGCAGCAGTACCTCGATCTGCTCTGGCGAGGTAGGCCCCGAAACGGTCCATGTCGACGCCTCAGCGTGGGTCGACGAGGAAACCACCATTGTCGTCTGCCTCATGGAGCAGGCGACAGGGGCGGAATACTGTGGACAGGAAGGGTCGCCCACGGTGTCGGTCGTAGCCTCCAATGACTATCAGGTTGAATGGAACTACTACGTCACTTTCCGACAAGGGAACACCCACGTGGTTCCGTCGGCTGCTGGCGGGACGCACTCGATGAAATGCGAAGCCACGACCACGAACATCGTGCTGACCCGGGGCTAGACCACGGCTGCCTAGCGAGAACCTTCGACGCAGCGGTCGCGACCGACCGCCTCGAAGACCTCGACCTACTGGTTCACACCGCTCAGTGGGGAGCGACTACCTCGGCAGGCTGATGGGTGCTCGCGGGCTCGGGAATGAGTTCCAACAGCTGAGAATTGAGCAGGTAGAACTGGTGTGTGGTCAGCGAACCTTGCCCGTGACGACGGTTGATGTCCTTGAGCATCCGCAACCACCGACGGAAAGCTAGGGAAGGATCAACGCCCTCGGCATTGAGGCCCTCCTCCACTTCTTTGACCTTGGACTTCAGCTCTTCGAACCGCTCTTCTTCGATAGCTGAGCGGTTGAGTGTTGAACCGGTTGCCGCCGCCACACCGTTGGATGCAGGAGAGGCGGCAGGTTGGGCGTCGGCGACACCGAGTTCGAGAGCGAAGCGGGACGCGTCATCCACTTTGAGAATCATCTCCTCACCGTCCACCTTGATGTAGAACTCGCCGTCCTCAGCGCGGGCGACCAATTCTTCGAGCGGCCACTCGGCAATGGTGCGTTCTCCCGACATGAGGCACAGCCCTTCATCGGAAATGTCGACGACGACGCCAACAGGAAGGCGGGTCTGGCCGGGGATGCGAAGCCTGGCATCAAATGAGGACATGTCTCTCTCCTTCACGCCTCTCAGCCAGCATCTAGGTAATCGACAGGGAGACCCCTTGGGATACCGCCATCCAGAGGATCCTTTCAATGCGGTATTGTTCGGCCGTGCACAAGATCGATATCACCTACTGCGTTCCTTGAAACTATCTCCCCCGCGCCGTGAGCGCGGCCAACGGAATCCTCGCCGACTATCAACACGTCGTTGAGTCTCTGACCTTCACCACCGGCTCCAAAGGAGTGTTCGACGTAGTGGTCGATGGCGAGCTCCTCTACTCCAAGCACGAGACAGGTCGTCACGCCGACGAAGGCGAAGTGGCCCAGCTTTTCGCGGAGAAGTATGGGGAAGGCGTCACCAAGTACGGCGACGGCTAGCAGCCAGGGTCCTCCTTAAACACTCTTCACAAACAAGGAGGGCCGATCGACTTCGAGCCGACCAAAAAGCCCTCTCAGCGACCACAGTACGCGCACCCCCATTACAGTGCGTGGCGGAGGGGCAGAAACAAAATCAAGGAGAGAGAACTTGAGGAAAGTATGGATGACCGCCATTGCGGTCTTCACGATCATGGCGATGGCCATCCCAGTCGGAGCTATCACCAAGGGCGGAGCGCCCGACAATGGTGAGCACCCGTACGTGGGCCTTATGGTCGCCAAGGACGCCGATGGCAACCCGCTTTGGCGTTGTTCGGGATCGATGATCTCGCCGACGGTGTACGTAACCGCAGGTCACTGCGTTTCACAGCCGGCAGCGACGGCAACGATCTGGTTCGAGGAGGACGTGCAGTCGCTCGGCTTCGATATCGCAGATCCCAACATGTACCCGAACGGCGGACCGACCACGGTCACCGGAACGGCACATCCACATCCCAACTATGACGACAACGCCTTCTTCCTATACGACATGGGAGTGGTCGTCCTGGACGAGCCGGTCTATCTGTCGTCATATGCAACTCTCGCTAGCGAGGGTGCCTTGGACGATTTGGGCAATGGTCGCAACGACGCTGTTGTCGAAGCAGTCGGCTACGGCTTGCAGAATGCCAACAAGAACCACACCGTCGCTAACCGCGTTCGGATGAAGGCTGACCTCATGGTCGTCGACACCATCGGTGTTGCCGGTCTCGGGAGACTCGCCAAGTTCTTTGAGGGCAGCGGCTCCTTCATGGTCAGCGGCGACGCAGCCCACGGTGGAACCTGCTTCGGCGACTCGGGAGGACCGATGCTCATCGGTGACACCGATGTCCTCGTCGGGGTCAACTCCTTCGGACTCAACGGCAACTGCGCCGGAGTCGGAGGCGCCTACCGAATCGACCAGGCAGACGACCTTGCGTTCATCAACTCGTTCCTGGGTTCCTAACCCAGCCTGAACTCGACAGAAGGGGCGCCCTTTGGGCGCCTCTTCTTTTTTTGATCCAAACCTGGCGTCGCTCCGAAGTCCCAATACACAGCGACAAAGGAGAGATGCTGATGAGGAAACTGCTCGTGTCAATGGTGGCTGTCGCAATGACCGCGACCATGGCCCTACCAGCCCTTGCAGGCAAGCCTGCTGCCGCCGAGGCGGCCAAACCCGGCAACCAGACGATCGTGGAGATCGCTTCGGGCAACTCGAACTTCGAGGTGTTGGTGACTGCGGTGGTACGCGCCGACTTGGTCGACCTGCTCAATGGGAAAGGCCAGTTCACCGTCTTTGCCCCGACTGATGCTGCATTCGAGGCGACCTTCGGAGCCGACGAAGAAACCATCAAGGGACTGATCAACGCCGGCGCTCTCGACGGTGCATTGGGAGACATCCTTGGGTACCACGTCACAGAGGGTCGACGGATCTCAACCTCGGTTCTGGCAGCGTCAAGCTACGAAATGCTGAACGGTGACACGCTCACCAAGGCCGAACTAGTGGCGGCTGGAGTGGTTCCTGCCGACATCTCGGCTAGCAACGGAATCATCCACGTGCTCACGGCCGGAGTACTTCTGCCCTAACGAACAACCACTCACTGTTCGGGTCCTGGTCGTCGACTAGGGCCCGAACTCTCTAGGAGGTCCGTGGTCTGGCCCGCCACACCACGAGGGCGATCGCCATTGAGACACCCGCCGCGACGTAGGTGATTGGCTTCTTCCAAGAACGGCTGATCGCCAGGTCTCCTTCGAGCGAAGACATGACCTTCCATTCGAGATCTCTGGGGGCCTCGAAGTGGCCCTCTTTCATGACTGCCATCTCTTTGGCAGCCCGGCTCATAGCGGCGTAGCGGGCCTGACACTTCAAACAAGTGGCCGAATGACCCCCAAGCACGCCACCTACCGCTGACCCTTCCACCGCAGCCGTCGCTACGAACGGCACTGCCACTTCGCAAACAACGCTCACGCTGACGCCTCGAGATCTCTGGCCAAGCGGGCACGGGCACGATGGAGCCTCACCTTTGCCGCCGTGACCGATATCCCAGTCACCTCTGCGATCTCTGCGTGTGACCAGCCGTAGACGTCCTTCATGACGACAACCTGCCGCTGAGCCTCGGGTAGCCGATCCAATGCCGACCGAAGGCGGCCCCGAAGTTCCATGATTTCACCGGCGAACTCGGGACTCGTCGTGTCCTCTGGAGCGGGCAACTCAAAGTGGTCATCAATTGGGACCGCACTATGTCGCTTGGCCCGCTGTTTATGGGTCCACGCCGTATTGACCGTTATCCGATAAAGCCACGTCGACAACTTCGCATCTCCCCGGAACTTGGGTAGGGCCTTCCAGGCGCGTATCAGGGACTCCTGTGCGATATCTGCCGCTAGATGCGGATCTCTGACCAATCGTCGAGCCAACGTATAGACCTCGTCCTGATGCTCCCGGACCAGTGCTGCGAAAGCGGCACGGTCACCCTGTTGGGCCCTCTCAATGAGGCGGGCCTCTCTGTCAGGTTCGACCCGCTTCTTGTCGCCTGGGTTACTCATCGGCAAGCTCGACTCTGGCCGTGAGACACTCGACCTCACCAGCTGCCAGCGTGACGGTCACCTGACCTTCTGATTGCGCCTGCACCACGTCAACCGGAACGGCTGGCAGCAGAGGCGCTCGAAATCGTATCTTGGCACTAGTCAGCGGAGCGTCTCCAGGGCGCCTTTCAGCGGCCAACCTGAGAGCCCAACTCGCCTGAAGTAGCCCGTGGGCCACCACCCCCGGAAGCCCTGCTTCGACGGCGGCGGTGTGATCCCAGTGGATTGGGTTCCAGTCACGAGTCGCCGCCGCGTAACGGACCAGGTCTGCCCTCGAAGCAGACAGTTGGCCTGTCGCAGGGTCACCATCATCAGTCGCCGGCGGTTCTTCCCTCTCAGCGTCAGATTTGGTTGCGGTCTCGGCACCAGCGGCGAGGAACCCGGCGGAGCCAGAAGCGACCAACCGCCCCTCGCAATGCACCTCCATCTCGAATGTGATGAAGTAGACGCCTCCTCGCTCACGGGCACGTGTTACTTCGCCCGACACGGCCAGCTCCGAACCAACGAGCAACGGTTCAGTCCACTGAAACGATTGGTCGCCATGGATCACCGAATGCTCGTAGAGCAGTCCCAACAGTTCTGGCGCAACAGCAAACAACGCCACCGAAAGGAACCCCGGAGGCGCTGCGTTCACCCATCGACCGCGATCATCGCCAGTCGCCACCAAAAAATCCCTGACACCATCTGGGGATACGTAAAGAGGCTCCGGGCCAAAGGTTCGACCGGCCAGGTCGGACAGATCCATCGAGTCCACGGTAATCGGTAAACCCGAGGCAATACACTGACTGGGTGCCAGAGGGCAGTCGACCGATCATGGACGGATACGGAGTCAGCGATGATGCACGCGGACTCCTGGACTGGACATGGGCGGCCAGCCGACTCGAGACAACCCGCAACTATTGGCTGGCCACCGTAACCCCCACCGGTCAGCCACACGCCATGCCCGTATGGGGTGTTTGGCTGGCTGATCCCGACGAGTTCATCTTCTGCTGCGATCCAAATGCAAAGAAGGCCCGGAACCTTCGCGAGAACCCTCACGCTGTCGTCACGGTGGATGACACCGTCGAGGTGGTCGTTGTGGAAGGCATTGCCACCGAAACTCGGACCACCGCGATCCCAGACGTTGTGCGGACGTACGCGAGGAAGTACCACTCGGAGAATCGCGACGACGGCCCTAGCGAAGCGGACCTCGTTGCTTTCCTTGCCGATACGTGCGCGTTTCGCATCAAGCCGTCAAAGGCGTTTGGGATCATCGAACGACCCGACGAATTCGGCACGCGCGCCACCCGCTGGGTCTGGCGGTGAGATCGACGGAACGTCGCATCGTTTGAGCAAAAGAGAGTGGGCACCTTCACAGGCGCCCACTCTCAGTTCTTGAACCGTTGGGGTGCTAGCGGGTCTCCCGATGCACCGTATGGCTGCGACAGAACCGGCAATACTTCTTCAGCTCAAGCCGGTCCTGCGTATTCGACTTGTTTTTGGTTGTGACGTAGTTGCGACGCTTGCACTCGGTGCAGGCCATCGTCAACGGCGGTCTCTTATCTGAAGCCATGTCTCCTACTTGTTGATTTTGGTGACTCGTCCGGCGCCTACGGTGCGGCCACCCTCACGGATAGCGAACCGGAGACCCTCGTCCATAGCGATCGGAGCGATCAACTCGACAGTCATCTCGGTGTTATCACCAGGCATCACCATCTGAGTCCCCTCAGGCAACTGGATCGACCCGGTCACATCAGTAGTCCGGAAATAAAACTGAGGCCGATAACCAGGGAAAAACGGGTTATGACGACCGCCCTCTTCCTTAGTCAACACATAAACCTGAGCTTCGAAATCAGTATGAGGAGTAATACTCCCGGGCTTGGCCAAAACCTGGCCACGCTCAACCTCTTCCTTACCAATACCCCGAAGAAGAACCCCTACGTTGTCACCAGCACGACCCTCATCCAACAACTTCCGGAACATCTCAATCCCAGTAGCCACCGTCTTCTGAGTGTCACGGATCCCCACAATCTCAACTTCCTCGTTGACATTCAAAATCCCCTGCTCAATACGACCCGTAACCACAGTCCCACGACCAGTAATCGAGAACACATCCTCGATCGACATCAGAAAATCCTTCTCCGTGTCACGCTCAGGATCCGGAATAAACGAATCAACCGACTCCATCAACTCCATCACCCTGTCCTGAGCATCAGAATCGCCCTCCAACGCAGCCAAAGCAGAACCACGAACCACAGGAACATCATCCCCAGGAAACTCATACTCAGTCAGAAGATCCCGAACCTCCAACTCAACCAAATCCAACAACTCCTCATCATCAACAAGATCAGCCTTATTAATGAAAACCACAATCGAAGGAACCCCAACCTGACGAGCCAACAACACATGCTCACGAGTCTGAGGCATAGGACCATCATCGCCACCAACCACCAAAATCGCCCCATCAACCTGAGCAGCACCCGTAATCATGTTCTTGATGTAATCAGCATGACCCGGCATATCCACATGCGCATAATGACGAGCCTCCGTCTCATACTCCACATGAGAAATCGAAATCGTGATACCACGCTCCCGCTCCTCAGGAGCCTTATCAATATTCTCAAACTCAGTGAACTGATTCTCACCACCAACACGCTCAGCAAGCGTCTTAGTAATAGCCGCCGTCAACGTCGTCTTCCCATGATCAATATGACCCATCGTCCCCACATTCACATGCGGCTTCGTCCGCTCAAACTTGGCCTTGGCCATTCTCGGTTCCTTCCTTGCCTTCCTGTCCTTGCCGGCCCCTGCCGGCTCGATATGTAGCGGCGGGCAGACTCGAACTGCCGACCTCTCGATTATGAGTCGAGCGCTCTCACCAACTGAGCTACGCCGCCTCAGTGCAGAAGGGTATTCCCATCTGCAGAGCCCCGTTCCGGATTTGAACCGAAGACCTCTTCCTTACCATGGAAGCGCTCTACCAACTGAGCTAACGGGGCTGGATTGTGGTGACGCTAGGCGTCCGTGCCGGGAGAAGGATTCGAACCTCCGTAGGCGTATGCCGGCAGATTTACAGTCTGCTTCCTTTGGCCGCTCGGACATCCCGGCGCACACCTGGTCACAGCAAATCACCGTGACGCGGGCTGCAAAATGATAGCCACCACCAACTGGTGTGCCCAATGGAGCCCCGACACTGATTACCTCCGGTAGTTAGGCCCGTATCCGGGCCTAACTACCGGAGGTAATCGGAAGTTCTAGGAGATGCCCATCGCCATGTTGGTGAGGCGCTCGATGCGCTCCTCCGTCGGCGGATGGGTACTGAACCACTTGCTCACCCCGCGACCCTTGAAAGCCTTCAGCGGGTTGTCAATGAATAGCTGAGCCGTCGACTCGTTCACGCGCATCGGGATACGGGCGGTACCTCGAGAGATCTTGTCCAGGGCCGAAGCCAGCTTCAAGGGCTGCCCTGTGATCTCGGCGCCGGTGCGGTCGGCCTGAAACTCGCGGGTACGGGAGATGGCGAATCTCAGCAACATGGCTGCCATCGGTGCGATGATGAGCGAGAGCAACACACCGACAATCCCGAGTGGGTTGTTGCGGTTGTCACCACCACCGAACCAGAAGGCCATTCGGACCAGGATGGCGATGGCCGAACCGATCATCGCCGCGATCGACGAGATCAAGATGTCTCGGTTGACCACGTGGCCAAGCTCGTGCCCCAAGACTCCTTCGAGCTCCTCGTGGTCGAGGATCTCCATGATCCCGGTGGTCACCGCAACGGCTGCCTTCTTGGGGTTTCTACCTGTCGCAAACGCATTCGGCTGGGGCGAGTCGATGACATAGACCCGAGGCATCGGGATATCCATCTGGGTGCTGAGACGTCTGACAGTCCCGTAAACGTGTGGAAGCTCAGCCTCTGTAACCGGACGCGCCCGGCTGGCGGCTAACGCCATCTTGTCGGAGAAGAAGTAGGCAGCGAAGTTGAAAAGGACGGCGACGCCGACGGCTAGCCAGAGACCTTGCTCGCCCACCAGCGTAAAAGTGATGGTGAACAGCAACACCGCCATGAAGGCAAGGAGGCCGACTGTCTTGAAGTTGTTCATAGAGACCATTTTATTGGGAGAATGTTGATATGAGGTTTGTCAGATTTGGAATTCTCGCCTTGGTCCTCGTCGGCTGCGGAGCGGCGGCAGACGGTGACGACACCACACCTTCGACTCAGAACCCACCCACGACCAACGCCGGCTCGGTCCCCGAGCGGGTCAAACCAGTCAACGCTCAACCACCGAACTGGTTCTCCAACGAGGACGCTGCTCCCAAAGAACTGATCGCGGCAATTGCCACCGAGATCGACGCGCAGTACCTGGGGTCAATGCAGGTGGACTGGAACAACTCCGGCATCGGATGCACCGACGGGACCACCCTTCAGGTCATCACCCCCGGCTACCTGATCCTCTTCGAGCACCCCGACGGCCTGATAAGAGTCCACACCGACATGCGCGCCAATTGGAAGGTGTGTGATCTGGCCCGCCCCTTGGAAGGCATTCCCACCGTCACGTCTTAGAGCAAAAGGAAGAGGGGCCCCGCAGGGCCCCCTCTTCAAGCTCATACCGTAACGCTTGCTACGGCAGGGTTACCACCTGGCTCTGATCGCCGCGCTCGTTGGCTGGGTACAGCCAGAGCATGTCGCCCGAACCAGAGGTACTCAGGTTCAGGACTCCGTTCTCCAAAGCGAAGGAGAATGGATCGGCGCTAGGTGCCGTGTTGGTGTCAACCGAGGCCTGCATGACGTCGAAGTTCGACGAGTAGTAGTCGAAGCTGTAGGCGGTCATGTTGAACACGCCGTCGCCGTCGTACGGGAACACCAGCTCCCACTCATCGAGCAGTACACCGACTTCGTCGTTGTAATCCATGCCCGAGAAGAAGTCGAGCGGGAACGCACCCGTGCACAGGTTGAAGACACCCGTCACGATCGTGCCGGTCGGGTCGTTGCCAAGCAACAAGCCGAGGTCGGCAGCCACGATCACGGTCTCCGCACCGAACGGACCACAGGCAGTATCCGGGTCGTCATCGATGTAGATGTCGATCTCGTATGGCGAGAACGACTGCCAAGCGGCATCCGTCGCAACACCGAACTCGATGGCATTGAAGCCGTAGGCATCGTGTGCCCTCACTCCGAGCGAGTCGAAGTTGTATGGCTCGCCGTCACCAAGCAATCCCGTGCCGAGATAGGCGAAGCCTTCGGCGACACCAGGCACGGACGCATTGTTCTTGGCTGTGACACCGTTCTTCTTCACCGACACTTCGATGTTCGAAGCGGGGTCGGCAGCAGCCATGTAACCGACGTGCAGCTCATCCGTTCCATCGTTGAGGATGAACCAACCATCGACCTCAGACTGGCTGAAGAAGTTGTTGTCTGCAGCCATTTCGTTCGGGTTGGCCGAGAGATGGGCCTTGAATGTGGCACTCGAGTTGGCACCAACCGTCACAGTGTCCTCAGTCGTCTCGACAGTCACACCCGGCAGCGTGTGCAAGGGAACGGTGCTGATCGAGAAAGTCCTAGAGGTGCTGCTCATGTTGGTGACTGTTACGTCCATCATGATCGACGTCGGGTTGGTCGAATCGATCCGACCAAAGCTCACGCCGCCTGGCGACGCATAGCTGGTCAACCCGATTGCAGCATCAGCCTGAACGATTCCGACACCCTGACGTGCCAACGGGTAGTTGACAGCGGCTGGGGTCGTCGAGTTCTGGATCAGGGCCTTCGCAACTACAGGATCGAGGTCTCCGTGCTTGTCAACAAGCAAAGCAGCCAGACCCGCAACGTGGGGCGCCGCCATTGAGGTACCGCTCGAGACCGAGCCGAGCACTCCGGTACCCACGTTGGTCGACAGAATCCCGAAACCGGGTGCTGCCACGTCAGGCTTGAACGTCGTCCCGAAGCCGGGTCCACGCGAAGTGAAGTCGGCCAATGTGTCAGCCAACTCAGGCTTCGGAATCCGAATGTCCGACGACAGAGTCGCTGTCACCGTCGATCCGGCGTTGTAGGCATCAGCCATAGCTTGCCCATCGCTGTGACCTACGAACATGGATGGAATCGTGAACGTTCCGCTGCCACCCATCACCAGGACGGCGTCGCCACGAGCAGCATCGTTGAACACGATGACACCAATAGCGCCGGCTGCCTCAGCGTTGGCGACCTTGTCTACGAACGCACAGGCACCACGCTCGATCAGAGCGATGTTGCCGGCAATGTCGGCCCCGTTGGTGAGCGCGGTACAACCGTCGTTTGAGTCACCAACCGCATCCTGAGCTTCGACGACAACACCAGAAACCGGTCCTACAAGAGCCAGAGGTGGCGTGAATCCGCCTTCAGCAGCTTCGACTTGAACCGGCGCGCCACCGTCTACGGCGTACTCCAGCGCAAGCACGGCATACCCGCCATCAACCGAAGCGGCAACGTTGATTGCTCCGTCGGCAACACCAGGTGAACCAGTCACGTAGGGGCTATCGCCCTCGTTACCAGCAGAGGCAACCACGATCACACCGGCCGCAGCAGCGTTGTTGCTGGAGATGGTGCTCGGATCGTCGTGTGAACCGAAGGGTGAGCCAAGGCTCATGTTGATCACATCGAGGTGATCATCCATCGATCCGTCGCCGTTGGGGTCCATGGCCCACTCGATGGCCTGCGAGGTCACGTTGGTCGAACCAGAGCAACCGAAGACCTTCAGGGCATAAACGGTGGCGTCGGGGGCAACACCCTTGCCGATGATCCCGGGCACGCCTACACCAGCGGCTGAGCCGCCGACGTGGGAACCGTGACCGTGACAGTCCAATGGGTCAGCATCAGGGCTTGGCGTTGTCGGTCCGTCGTCGCCAGACGCGTCGTAGTTGTCGCCAGCGAAGTCCCAACCACCGGCAACCTTGGCCGTGGGGAAGGTTCCCGCCTCGATGATGGTGGGGTCGTCATTCAGATAGTCGTTGACGTCTCCAGACCCACCGAAGTTGGCGTGGTAGTAGTCGATGCCGGTATCGATGATTCCGACTGACACTCCTTCACCTGTGTATCCGAGTTCCCAAACAGCTGGTGCGCCGATCCACGGCACGCTCGATTCGTTGGACACCTCGAATTCAGTGACTCGCGCCACCGAAAGAACTCCGTCGATCGAAGCCAGGTCGGGAATCGCCCGCAGCGCAGCGTCAATGTGGAAGCCGTTGGCACCCACTACGAGGCTATCGACGATGGTTCCGCCGGCAGCCTCGATGTCGCCCTTCTTGGCGTTCTGCTGTGCCTTGACCTTGTTGGCCTGAGCTTGCTGCTGGCCGCGGTTAGGCGTGTTGTTGGACTCAGCCACGAATTCGGAAACCGCCGGTACGTCCAAACGCACAAAGAGCCGGACAACCTCATCGAGATCGACCGGCCCTCTTACCGCTTCGCCCGAGACACGCTCAGGCGTACGGGCGGTGTTTCCGAATACGGGCAGAGCTGTAGCAAACAGCGTCGCAATGGACACTGCAATGATGAGGAGTTTTCTCACCCCTGATCCTCCGTATTCTCTCTCCTAGTGGTTGGCGATGAAGATCGCCTTGAAACCGTTGGGAACCATAGCGGACTTCTAGCAAACGCGTCGAGTGACCCTCAACCGCTCAGTGTGATGAGTGGAGCACCCTGAAATCGCCGAGGCCACGAGGATGCAACACGGTCTCGATGCCAACGATTTCCGATCGAATCCGCAGGGACTCAAGGTGATCGCCATTCACGCTTCTTTCTCTCTCGGTCCGCCGCAGTTGGTCGAGGGTTTCGCCCAATCCCAGATTGACCAAGAAGTCGTCCTGACGACCGAACCACCAGTCGTCGAGATCCATCAAGGCCGAGAAATTGACGTCAGCCGTGATGTCGGTTTGGCCCGGTTCTGCCAACGGGTCAGGGCCGAGATGATGGGAGCGATAGGTACGAAGGGTCCCCGACGCCCGGCGATTGGCCAGCCCCTCCGCCGTGTCTCCGTAGTCGATCAGGACCACCGAACCTTCAGTCACGGCTGCAACTGCGGCGGACACCCAAGCGCGGGCCACCAACTGAACCTCGACCCATCCGCCGTCGGGCACGGGTCCTGAGAAGGTGTCCAGCCAAGCCGCTGCGTCCGGTCTTGGATCCGCGTCGACAAGCACCAGGCCGTCACCTTCGCGGCCAACCCAACGCTCACGCCATTCGCCGTCGACCATCTGGGCTAGACCCATGGGGAGGTTGTCCAATAGCTCATTCGCGATAAGCACCCCTCGAAACGACTCAGGCACTTGGTCAGCCACTTCGACGAAGCCGCTCAGAGATTCGCGAGCCGCTGGAGATCTCTCGACCGCAAGAGCTTCCACATCGCACAGTTCGAGTAGTTGCCTGAGCAACGAGCCGGAACCCGCCCCGGCCTCCACAACCGTGAACGGGTCTCCAAGTCTTTCGTACTCGGCTTGCACCAAACGGCCCAGCGTGCGCCCGAAATGGGGGCTGACCTCTGGCGAGGTCAGGAAATCGCCAGCCCCGGTGGACCGGAGCTTCCCGCTACCGAAGAAGCCATCAGGCCCGTAAAGAGCCTTCTCCATGAAGCGCTCGAACGGCATCGGGCCGTTCGACTCGATCTCTTGGATCAAGTGTTGAAGCACAGACATCAGATACCGTTGCCAACCATGAAGTACGGAGTGTTCATCTTTCCCACGGATTCCTCAATTCGTCCCGACACCCTCGCAGCTGAGGTAGAGCGCCTCGGGTTCGACTCCCTCTGGTTTCCCGAGCACTCCCACATTCCGGCGAGTCGCGCCACTCCATGGGGCGGCCAGGAGGGAGCACCGCCGTTGCCCGACCACTATTGGCGCACCCACGACCAATTCGTAGCTCTCGCTTTCGCCGCAGCAGCCACCGAGAACCTTTTACTGGGGACTGGTATCTCCCTTGTGGCACAGCGTGACCCAATCTGGACCGCCAAAGAAGTGGCATCTCTCGATGTGTTGTCCGGGGGCCGGGTCATGTTCGGCGTTGGATATGGGTGGAACAAAGAAGAGATGGCTCAACACGGCACCGCCTACCTCGAAAGGAGGGCGGTGATGCGCGAGAAGATCCTGATGATGAAGGCGTTGTGGACCGAAGACGAGTCTGCGTTCGCCGGCGATCTGCTGACTCTCGAGCCCTCTTGGGCTTGGCCCAAGCCCAAGCAACAGCCTCACCCTCCGATCATCATGGGTGCGGCCCCAGGGCCCAAGACGCTGGCCGACATTGTCGAGTATTGCGACGGTTGGCTTCCGCTTGCCACGCGCCACGACATCGGAAGCCAGGTAGCCCGCGTCCGCCAGGCGGTCGAAGACGCCGGTCGCGACCCCGGAGCGTTTCAGGTGATCGCGTACGGCGCCAAGACGGATCGCGTAGATGAACTGGCCGCGGCTGGCGTCGACCACGCCGTGTTCTCATTGCCTCCGATGGGTGAAGACGTAATCCTGCCCAAACTGACCGAGTGGGCCGACAAGGTTGGCCTGAATTGAAGCAACACCGCCCTTCAATCGTCTTGGGCACGCGCCCAGAGATCATCAAGCTGGGTCCCATCGTGTCTGCCATGGGCGGTGACGTCGACATCATCCACACGGGCCAGCACTATGACCCAGAGATGGCCGGCGTGTTCTTCGAAGCCTTCGGCATCAGCGACTTTGCTGCTGAGCTGAAGGTGGGTGGTGAAAGCCGCGGCCAGCAGATCGGTCGCGTGGTCGCAGGACTTGACGACTACTTCGACCAGATTGGAAACCCTTCAGCGGTCATTGTTCAAGGCGACACCAACACAGCTCTGGCGGGAGCCCTCACTGCCAACGCACGCGAGATTCCCTTGGTCCATGTTGAAGCAGGTCTCCGGTCGTTCGACCGGGCAATGCCAGAGGAGCACAACAGGGTCCTGGCTGATCACCTCTCAGATCTTTGCCTCGCCCCAACCGAGGTATCGCAGAACAACCTGCTCAACGAGTCCATCAGCGATGCCAGAATCGTGATTACCGGCAACACGATTGTAGATGCGGTCCGGGAGCTCACGAGATCATCCGATCAAATGGCCGCAATCCGGAGACGTCTGATCGAGGACGAAACCTATGTCGTGGCGACATTCCACAGGCCCGAGAACGTGGACTCGCCGAAGAACCTTCAACGTATCCTCGAAGAGCTTGGACGCATAAGTGTGCCGGTCGTGCTCCCACTTCATCCCAGAACTCGTGCCGTAGCGACGCGTAACAAGATCGATCTGAGCCAGGGTCAGGTCAGAGCGATCGATCCACTCGGATACCTTGATTTCTTGTCATTGGTTGAGGGTTCTTCGCTGGTCGTCGCGGACTCTGGTGGACTTCAAGAGGAGGTATCCGTCCTCAAGAAGCCGATGATCGTGGTTCGGAACTCGACGGAGAGACCGGAGGTCCTGGATACCTTCTGCAGCTTGCTTTCAGTGACTGATCCAATCGCCGAAACGGCCGAGAGGCGGCTTATCGGCGACCCATATTCTCTAGATGATTTAGCACGCATGCCCTCTCCATACGGCACAGGAGACGCCGCACTCCGTTCGGTTGAGGCCATAGGTGCTCTACTGAGCAGCTGACTCACTCTTCGAGCAACAAAGAAGGGGGCCCCGTAGGACCCCCTCCTTCAATGTCTTGTGCGACAGGACTAGAAGTCCATGCCCCCGCCATGATCGTGACCGCCCGGCATGGCCGGAGCCTCTTCGGGCTGCTCGGCAACCAGGGCCTCGGTCGTCAGCAGCAGGGCTGCAATGGAGGCAGCATTCTGCAGAGTTGACCGGGTGACCTTGGCCGGGTCGATGACTCCAGCACCAAGGAGATCCTGGTACTCGCCTGTAGCAGCGTTGAATCCGTGACTGCCTTCGGAACCACGAACGTGCTCAACAACCACGCCGCCTTCGAACCCAGCGTTGACTGCGATCTGACGAAGTGGCTCTTCCATCGCCTTGCGGACGATGCTGCGGCCGGCCTTTTCATCATCTGAACCGCCACGGATCTTCTCCACAGCAGCTTGGGCCCGAAGCAAAGCAACACCACCACCGGGGACTGCGCCCTCTTCGACAGCAGCACGAGCGGCCTGAACGGCATCCTCGATGCGGTGCTTCTTCTCCTTGAGCTCGACCTCGGTCGCAGCGCCAGCCTTGATGACAACAACGCCACCGGACAGCTTGGCGAGACGCTCCTGGAGCTTCTCACGATCCCAGTCGGAGTCTGTGTTGTCGATCTCACGCTCGATCTGCACGATCCGAGCCTTCACGTCGGCTTCGTTGCCGTCACCATCGACGATCGTGGTGTCGTCCTTGGAGATAACCACCTTGCGTGCACGACCCAGCAGCTCAGTGCTGACGTTCTCCAGCTTGAGGCCTACCTCTTCGGAGATAACAGTGCCACCAGTGAGGATGGCGATGTCCTGAAGCATTGCCTTGCGACGCTCACCAAAGCCAGGAGCCTTGACAGCGACGGACGAGAAGGTCCCACGGATCTTGTTGACCACAAGTGTGGCGAGAGCCTCACCCTCGACATCCTCGGCGATCACCAGAACGCCCTTGCCGGTCTGCATGACCTTCTCAAGGACGGGGACCAGGTCGTTGACCGAGCTGATCTTTTGGTTGGCGATCAGGATGTACGGGTCGTCGAGAACGGCCTCTTGGCGATCCGGATCGGTGATGAAGTAAGGCGAGATGTAGCCCTTGTCGAACTGCATGCCCTCTGTGAACTCCAGCTCGAGACCAAAGGTCTGGCCCTCTTCGACCGTGATCACGCCGTCCTTACCAACCCGGTCCATCGCGTCAGCGATGACCTTGCCGATTGACGAGTCGTTGTTGGCCGAGATCGACGCAATGTGTGCAATCTCTTCGGTGGTCTCGATGTCACGGGCCTGCTCACCAATAGCCTTGACGGCCGCATCAACCGCAGACTCGATGCCACGCTTGAGTTCCATCGGGTTGGCGCCGGCGGCCACCTGACGGAGACCCTCTTTGACCATCGCCTGGGCGAGCACCGTGGCAGTCGTGGTGCCGTCACCAGCGACGTTGTCGGTCTTGTTGGCAACCTCATAGGCGAGCTTGGCGCCCATGTTCTCGTACGGATCCTCGAGTTCGATCTCCTTGGCGATGGTCACACCATCGTTGGTGATCGTGGGAGCTCCCCACTTCTTCTCGAGGACGACGTTGCGGCCTTTGGGACCGAGGGTCACCTTGACCGTGTCGGCGAGCTTGTCTACACCCGCCTGGAGACCCTTACGGGCCTCTTCGTTGAAGCGAAGATCCTTCGCAGCCATATCTATTCAGCTCCTCAGTTGACGATTGCCAGAATGTCGCGCTCGCTGAGGACCAGGTATTCACCGGTGTCGAGCTTTACCTCGGTGCCGGCGAACTTCGAGTAGAGAACCTTGTCCCCTACCGAAACGTCCATAGCGATACGATCGCCGTCGTCGTCCCGGGCGCCCGGTCCAACAGCGATGACTTCTCCTACTTGGGGCTTCTCCTTGGCGGTGTCGGGAATGACCAGACCTGAGGGGGTGCGGGACTCCGCATCCTCGGTTGGCGAGACCACAACACGATCGCCGAGAGGTTGAAGCTTCATACGTAGCTCCTCCTTGAGCATCTACGTTCGTGCCTTACCCGTCGTTGCTTGACGACGGTTAGCACTCTCTTGTTTTGAGTGCCAGGCAAATGTAGCACTCTCCGGAAGAGAGTGCTAGCCAAGACCCCTTGGACCTGAGTCAAGACGACTCAACAAACATCAAATGGTTAGGTGAACACCTTCAAGCCGGCCAAGACTGAATCAGCCAGAACACCCCTACCGCAATGGCTCCCAAGCCAAACACCGTCATGACCGCCCTGAGGACCCGGTCGCCACGATCAGCCACGAGTTTGCCGAGAATCCAGGCAAAACCAGCCATCGCAGCCACCGCAGCTATCAGGTAGAACGCCAAATACGCCACCGCCTGCCCGGTAGGGAGCCCCAACGCTGGAAGAACACCAAACAGGTGCCCTGTGCCCGCCATACCGTGAAGAACACCGACGCCGAGGGGAGCGTGGCGATGAGAACCACCGTGGGCGTGGACGTGGGCGTGGACATCACCATCGTGGTCATGGGTGTGGGTATGAATCTGCAGCGTTCGGGCACGCCAGATGGCCCAAAGCCCAACACCGATCAGAAGAAATCCGACAGTGAACTCCGCCCATTCCGAGATGGATTCCATGTCGATCAAGCCGCGAAGAGCCAGCCCCACCCCCGCCACGATCCCGGTTCCGATGCCGTGCCCGAGGCCCCATTTCGCCCCGGTGAATCCGGCCCGCTTGGGGTCCTCGACCGCCAGGGGCGCAAGAGCAGCCAGATGGTCGACACCAGCCACCACATGCAAGGCCCCGGCCGCCAGGCCAGCGAGTGCTTCGATCACAGCATCATCGAGGGGTCAACGGACTCGGCCCAGTCTGAGAGTCGGCCCTGCGATAGCCAGTGAGCTCCAGCCACGCCAATCATGGCGGCGTTGTCGGTACACAGCACGGGGTCGGGAAGAGCCAACTGCACTCCTCTTTTGTCGGCCTCTTCGGCAAACCGATATCGAATTCGACGGTTTGCCAGAACCCCTCCTCCACCACCCACGACTCGGGCGTCGGTGGCATCGACGGCGGCGAAAGTCTTATCGACCAGCACATCGACAATCGCCTCTTGGATCGAGGCTGCAACGTCAGCGCGAGGCGCGAGGTCTCCGGCGGCATGGGCCTTCTCAAGATAGCGAATAACCGACGTCTTTAGGCCCGAGAAGGAGAAGTGGTAGGGCTTGTCAGGCAGAGCCCTTGGGAAACGGACAGCAAGCGGATCGCCGCCTTCGGATTCCTTATCGATCGCCGGGCCACCGGGGAAACCAAGACCCATCACCCGAGCCAGCTTGTCGAAAGCCTCGCCAGCGGCATCGTCGATAGTGTGCCCCAGAGTCTCGTACTCGCCCCAATCCGACACATGGACGATCTGCGAATGACCCCCTGAAGCCAAGAGCACCACCGCTGGTGGGGCGAACTCTTCGAACTGAAGGCGGGGCGCCATCAGGTGGCCCTCCATGTGATCGACTCCCACGAACGGAATCTGACGTGCCCACGCGGTCGCTTTGGCAAAGGAATGACCAACGAGAAGTGCGCCTATTAGGCCGGGACCCGCCGTCGCTGCCACGCCGTCTAGATCAAAGGGATGCACTCTGGCTTCTGTCAGAGCCTGGTGGGTGAGATGTCGAATGGCCTCTACATGGGCCCTGGCGGCGACTTCGGGAACAACGCCACCAAACCGTGCGTGCAGCTCCACCTGCGAAGAAAGGACGTTGGAAAGCGCCTCGGTGCCGCGCACCACAGCGACAGCGGTTTCGTCGCAACTTGTCTCGAACGCCAAAACGGTTGGCTTCATCGCCGGACCCCCACGCTTTGATCGATGTCGTGTTTCCACATGATCAGGGCGTCGTCATCTCCGTAGTAGCTAGGACGCATCCCGACTGGAGCAAGCCCAAATGAGGCGTATAAGCGACGCGCCGCTTCGTTCTTGCTTCGCACCTCGAGGGTGAGATGTTTGGCACCGGATCGCACTGATTCAGATATCAGAGACTCCAGCAGCTTCGAGGCCACCCCTTTCCGGCGACGTCCTGGTGCCACCAGGAGATTGGTGACATGCGCCTCGTCATCCACAAGCATCACACCACCAAACCCAGCGAGAGCCTCGTCGATGGCGGCGAGATAGATTCGGTCGTCCCGGCCCAACTCGTTCTCGAAGACGTCTCTTGACCATGGGCGTTGCTGTTCGGCCGACTCGAGTTGAGCCACGAGATCAAGGTCATCTCTCTGCATCGTTCTGACAACCAAGGTCTTCATCCCCAAGGACCAGCCTTTCGGATCTTGTCCCAATTGATGGTGACATCCGCATCGCGCAGATACATAGGTCGAATGTCGTCGGGAGCCGGGTACTCGTCCCGCTGATACTTGCCAGCGCCGATTTCGGCGAGGGCGACTGCGTAGGGGTACCGGGGACGAGCAGACTTGGCGCGAGCGATGCCTCGAAAGAAGCCTTCGCCCAGAGCAGCCACTTCACCCACAACCAGGCTGTGCTCGACGGTGGCTTCGAGAACGGCCCTGAACCGTTCGGGGGTCATCAGCTCAGCCGAAGACTCTTTGACCACTCCACCTGGAACCGGCCGATAGCGAGCAACAGCAACATCACCGCGTCGGACGTCGACCACCGACCAGATCATTCGGTGACCAGTCTTGGCTTCGAGCGCTAGCGCGTCCAGTGACGTCGCTGGAATTATTGGGATGCCGAATGCTGCGGCCAGACCCTGAGCTGTGGCGAGCCCAACTCTGATGCCGGTGTAGAGACCGGGGCCGATGTCGACTACCACCGCATCAAGGTCCTCTGGATTCCAACCAACCTGGTGGAAGCTGAAGTCAATTGCTGGGACCAGAAAGCTGGCATGGCCCCGGCGATCGATCCGAGACGCTGCAGCCAGGGTGCGGCCGTCCTCAACCACGGCAACCGAAGAGCCAGGAGTCGCGGTCTCTATCGCCAGCAGCTTCACAACAAATCCTCGAGAGAACGTCGGCACCAGTCCCCGGACGGGACGAAGGAGACAAGACGAGAACCGTCCTCGCTGACTTCTAGCTCCACCCGCAGATGGTCTTGGGGGACCATTGCATCCACGGCCTCGCCCCATTCGATGACAACCACCCCTTCAACGCCGGCGTCAAAGACCTCAAGATCCTCGAACTCATTGAGTGACCCGAGCCGGTAGACGTCGAGATGGACCACCGGCATGAATCCGGTGCGGTACTGACGCATGAGCACAAAGGACGGGCTGAGGACCGGTTCTTCGACACCGAGTCCAATGGCGAGACCTCTGGTGAAGACTGTCTTTCCGACGCCAAGACCTCCGGCGAGCACTACTACGTCGCCTGGACGCAGACTGGCAGCAAGCCGACCGCCGAGGGCTTCGGTGTCGGCCTCCGCCGGACAACGAACCTCCATCATCCCTCGTCCGCCTTTTCGTCAAGGGCAGCTTTGGCCAGGTGAAAGTCCTTTGACATGTCGTCTTTGACCGACGGCCTGCCTCGCAAAGCCGCGGCTGGATGGAACGTGGGAACCAACGTGGCGCCGAGCCACCAGCTGTACCGCTGGCCGCGCACTCGGGTGATGCCGATGTCGGTGGGCATCAGCAGTTTGGTGGCGAAGTTGCCGAGAGTCATCACGACAGCCGGCTGAATTGTGCGAATCTGCTCACGCAAATACCCCTTGCAAGAATCGATCTCCTCAGGCTTCGGATCTCGGTTGCCCGGTGGCCTGCACTTGAGGACGTTCGCAATGTAAACGTCTCGGCGCTCGACTCCGATTTCTTCAAGGAGTTGATCCAGGAGCTTGCCGGCCGCCCCAACGAATGGCTCGCCCTGAAGATCCTCGTTCCTTCCCGGCGCCTCACCGACCAGCATCAAGTCGGCATCGGGGTTACCGGCGCCAAAAACGACATTCGTGCGTGTCTCGGCCAGACCGCATTGGACACAGGCGAGAGCAGCGTCTCTCAGGTTGGCGAGTGGCAGGGGGTTGGACGTCAAACCAATCCCATTGTGGCAAGTGCCGGGCCTACCCGCAGCAATATCACAGGCACCTAAGGCTTAGTGCAAAAGAGAACGTTTTCATCGCGCAGCAGCCCATAGCGGTCAACAACTTCGTCAGAGAGATCCTCCGCAAGGTCGAGGTCAACGGTGAATCCGGCGGCTTCAATCCGATCCACGACATCAGACCCATACCACCGAACATGACTGGTTTCACCAAAAGCCAACCTTCGCTCCTCCGGGTCGACGACCCCGGGATCCTCATATGTCAAAGATCCAAGCCTCAAGGGAACCGTTATCAGCGCCCACCCTCCGGACCTCAGGACTCGGTACATCTCAGACATTGCCTCACGATCGTTCTCGACATGTTCAAGCACATGTATGCACACCAGAGCATCGAAGGTCTCCGAAGTAAAGGGTGCCGACGCGAGGTCAAAGATGACGTCAACCAATGGATGCTTTTCGATGTCGCTAGCTACGTACTGGATGTTTCGCTTCGACCTGAGTCGCCTTTCGATGCACCTTCGCGGTGACAGGTGAAGCAGTCGCAGATCCTGGCCGCCAAGGAGGTCAGCGCGTTGTTGGAGGAACAGCCAATCACGACGATGACGAGCCTTGGAGTTGCATCTTGGGCAATGCCCCTTCTCCCGGGCCTTCATCGAGCCTCCGGCGGCGACAAACTGTCTCACCCTCCACCCACAACACGGGCACTCGTACCGACGGCCTACGAAGAAGACGGCCCTGAGAAACAAGAAGGAGTCAGCCAGGTCTAAGCCGGTCCGGCTTTCGATACCAGCTAGCAGGCGCTTGAGGTGATTAGCAAGCCTGGACATTCTTCAATCAGAGGTGATCCACGACCGATTGATATCGCCGTGGCACCCGCGGACCGATCGAGCAAACCACCTCGTAGGAGATTGTATTGAGCGCGCCAGCCCAGTCGTCGGCGGTGACCTCCGCAGAACCTTGGCTACCGAGTAACACGACCTCATCACCGGGTTGGACATCATCATCACCAACATCAATCACGATTTGATCCATCGTGACGGTTCCGGCCAACGGGTACTTGTTGCCGCCTATCAGCGCAACGCCTCCGCTCGTCAAGCCGCGTGCGAACCCATCCGCGTAGCCCACAGGAGCCGTGGCCATATTGGAGTCGCTGTCCAACTCGCGGACACGTCCATAGCTGGGGCGCGCTCCCGCCGACAATCGCTGAACGTGCGAAACATGGGTGATCACCCGCATTGCCGGTTCGAGATCGACTACTGACCGAGTTTCCTCGCACGGGTGCAAACCGTAGGTTCCGAGGCCAATCCGGCACATATCTCGCCGGGCTTCGGGGAACAGGATGGCGCCGGCGGTGTTCGCTGTGTGACTGAGTGGTGCCGCCACTCCGAGGGCGTCGAATAGCTCTAGTTGAAGCCTCGTGAAGTCGGGGTCTTCATCAGCAACCGAAAAGTGAGTCCAGACAGCCTCCAGAGTGACCAGTTCGGACTTCTCAATCTGGCGGGCCAGATCGCGTGCAACGTCGGGAGTTGCCCCAACTCGGTGCATTCCTGTGTCCACCTTCAAATGTGCGTCGGCGCGGATGCCGGAATCGATCAAAGCCTCGACGAAGCCAAGCGTGTAGACAGTTGGCTTGAGGTCCCACTTTTCCAGCACGGGAAGACTCTCCGGACCAGGTTCGGACAGAAGGAGAATCGGGGCTTGGATCCCGGCCTCTCGAAGACGAACACCTTCCTCCACAAGCGCAACAGCGAGATGAGTTGCGCCGTGAGCCAACGCCGCCGAAGCGACAGGCACATCGCCGTGGCCGTATCCATCGGCCTTGACGACGGCGCAGAATGCAGCTGGCTTGATCAGTTCGGCCAACCGGGAAACGTTGTTCCCGATGGCGCCCAGGTTGATCTCGGCGTAGGTAGGCCTCACCACGCCAGGGACGCTATCGCGTGACTCAACTCCGGTGCGGTGACCGTCCCGCTTTCTCGAAGCCTCGATCCGGCAATTCCATGCCAGTAGGCACCCGATACCGCAGCATCCATACCGTCGAGACCACGAGCCATCAAGGCACCAATCATCCCTGCCAGGACGTCACCGGTACCGATGGTCGCGAGTTCTGGACCGCCGGTACCCACCACCACCGGCACCCCGCCGTCAGTGACCATCGTCGGGTTGCCCTTTCGAAGCCCAATGACGCCAGCGCTCCTCGCATAGGCCCGAATGGCAAAGGTGCCCATACCCGAACCGGCGATCCGCCGGAACTCGGCGTGATGGGGTGTGACCACGACTTCAGCGTCATTGGTCCGAGCTGCTGCAACCAACTCGGGTACGAGACCCCCGGCGTCGAGAACCAGCCGATCAGCCTTCTCCACCAGAGGTAGCGCGCCCTCAATGTCAGCCTCGGCCAGGCCGGGGCCGGCGACAACGACGTCGAACCGGTCGACCGCTGGATCATCCTCGAGCGAGACAGTCGGGAGTGCATGAGAAATCTGATGGATCGCATCCGGCTGACTAGAGGCCACGACCACCGATCCGGCGCCAAACCGAAGGGCACTCTCTCCGGCAAGGACAGCCGCCCCGACCATGCCCTGAGACCCACCCACGACGAGCACCGAGCCTGCTGACCATTTGTGAGCCAATCGATCCCGACTGGGCAGCTGGGCATCGGACTCCTCAGCCAAGATGAGGCTGGGGTTGCCTCCATGAATACCGATGTCGGCGACGGTGACACTTCCACAATGCTCAGGACCACGTCCCATTACGTGGCCAGTATTGATGGTCGAGAAAGTGATCGTCTCCACGGCTACGAATGCTCGCTCGTCGGCTGCGCCCGTGTCGTGATCGAGTCCTGTTGGGAAGTCGACCGAAATCACGGGGGCCTTAGTCGCCATCCAATCGAGGATCACCTCGGGAAGTCCACCGCGCGCTCCTCCCCCAAACACGGAATCGATGACCAAATCGGTGGGTACCGGCGATCCCATCTCGACTACCGAAACTCCAACTCGAACTGCGTGCTCTCGGGCTGCTCGGCTGAGTTCGGTCTTCGGGTGACCTAAGGCGTGGACAGTCACCTGGCATCCACGCTGCTTCAGGAATCGTGCAGCGACGTAGCCGTCACCGCCGTTGTTTCCGGGACCAGCCAAAACCGACACCCGGTGGCCGTAGCCGTAGCCCATTCGAGTCGCTGCCAGCGCCACGGCATGACCAGCTTTCTCCATGGCGGCCGCTAGGTCACCCTGGTACGCCTTGTCCACGCGCCGATACTCAGAGCCGGTGAGGATCGGCTTCACTAATCGTGCTCTCCCACCGCAACCGCCATCACCAAGGCTGAGGTGTCAGTGTGGGTGATAGTTACGAGAATCTCGGTGACACCAAGCATCTCCGCCCGCTGCGCCGCCCGGCCAGACATTCTGACTGTGGGTTTCCCCCCACCGGTGATCTCGATGTCTTTCCACCGGATACGCCGCCAGCCGGTTCCCATGGATTTCATTACGGCTTCCTTGCCCGCAAAACGAGCCGCCAATCGGCGCTCCGGCTTGGTGAACCTGAAGGCATACTCACGTTCGTGCTCGGTGAAGCATCGCTCAGCGAACCGGGGGTATTTCTCCAAGACTCGCCCAACGCGGTCGATGTCTGCGAGGTCCACGCCAAGTCCGAGGATGTTCATGAGTTCACTTTGAATTGGTCCGACTAATTTCAATCCGGTGCTCGGGAGAATCTAGAGCTTCCGGGGTCGAAGGCTTGCGACAGATAGGTATGTGTTCGTCTCGTTTCAGCCCGTGCATTGCAACCGCCAGATCGTCGAGGCCGGTTGCGTCCTCCATCGCGACCGCAAAGCCAACACAGCGAAGCCGGTCCATTGCGTCTATGCCATTCCACCCGACGTGGCCGGCCTTCTCGCTCGCTTCCACACTCGCGGTAGGGGTCACAATGGTTGGATGCCCGAAAGTTTCGGCGTCAACAAAAGAACGCCCGCGGCCAGAAAAGTCATCTGGCTGTTGAGCCTAGCCCTGACCTCAAGGACCGCATCTCGTCGGACCCGACCCGAGGGACCTTTCAGATGACAGTTACGATCGCACCGTGCAATCACGCCCAGAGTTCGCAATTATCACAGAGCGAGGCCGCATTCAGCGTTGGCAAGCCGACTGGCTTGAGGGTTGCATTGCTTCTGGGTCGGTGCCGGTGGCAGTTTTGGACCTCGCACCTAAAGCGCAAAAGCGCGGCGTTGCCCAACTACTGTGGCATCTCTACAAGAGGTTCTTCATCCAATCAGGCGGGCAAGCACTCGAGCCGGTTCGCCTCGAAAGCTTGAGGACAGTCAGAACCGTCACAGTCGGCGTCTCGACGAACGACTTCAGCCTCGACGATCATGCCCTTGATTTCCTGGAAAGGGCCGGGTGTTCACGTCTCCTAAACCTCACCAGCCGGAAGCTTTCAATGCCAAGAACTGGGGTCCCGACCCAGGGGATCTGGGAGTTTGAGGCACTGGTTGCCCCGGAGTGGAGCGTGTCAGGACCGGAAGTCGCGCAAGTCCAACTCAGGCTGGTGCACTCCACCGCTACCGGCAAAGTGGTCAAGAGAGCCGGAACAGTCAATTGCGTTCCGAAGTCTTTCGCCCAAACCGTCGATCGAGCGTACAACTCCATGCGACCCTGGCTTGACTGCACCTTCAACGGATCACAAACCGAGGCACCACTAGAAGGAGACGCGCTCGACCGAGTATCCGAGCCCTTGACTTCGACAGCTCAGCTAGGTGTGCTTCCTCGCTTCGCGGCAAACCGATTGAAGTGGTTTGCGACCCGACTCGCACTACAGGAGGAATGGCATGTCGGGATAGTCAACCAGCCAATTGAGGAGGTCTTCCGAGCAGGGACTGTCGAGGATGTGACCTGGATCGCAAATCCACCTCGCCAGTATCTCGCTGACCCGTTTGGCGTCCCTAACAGCAGCACGTTGCTGGTCGAAAGGTTCGACATGATTTCGAGTCGCGGTGATATCGCTGCCACTGATCTGCAAAACCCCGAGCTGACATTCCGACAGGAGCTGTCAACGAACGGTCACCTCTCGTATCCCTTTCTGTTCCAATCGGAAGGTTCGCTCTACTGCCTTCCCGAAATGATTGATCAACGAAGGCTTGCCCTCTTCAACTGGGAAACTTCCCAATCTCAATGGGTCGCATGGGCCGATATTGAGATCGACGTCAAGGCAGTCGATCCGACAATGATCCACCATGACAATCGGTGGTGGCTGTTCTGCACGGATGCTCTCGCAGGCGAGAACAGCCACCTCTTCGTTTTCCATGCTGACGACCTTGCCGGACCATGGGTTCCACACGTTCTCAACCCTGTGAAGGTTGATGTAAACTCATCCCGCTCTGGAGGTACGCCATTCCGTGTCGGCAATCGCCTGATCCGCCCAGCGCAGCAGCACCGGCGCGGGTACGGGAGCGGCATCGTCTTCAACGAGATATTGACACTCACCGACCACGAATTCGTCGAACAGTCTGTAGCCACGCTCTCCCCGCCCAATGGCCCCTACCGTCATGGACTGCACACGGTCAGCGAGTGGGGCAACCGGACACTGGTTGACGGGAAGCAGACCCGGTTTTCGGTGTCCAGCCTCATCGGTACGGCCGTAGGCTTGGTCCGCCGAGGCTGGCAGAGTCGGGCCAGCACCCGCGACCGCTGACAACATGAAGGTCCTTCAAATCCACAACCGATATCGGCTGTCGGGCGGTGAAGACTCAGTCGTCGACAACGAGGCAGCAGGATTACGAGAAGCTGGTCATGAGGTGTTCCAGTTCGCTGCGACCAATCCGACGAGGCCGGTCTCGACCGCAGCAAAGCTGCTCGCCTCGCCGTGGAACCCGCGACAGTTCCAGGCGATTAAGAGACAGGTAATCGATAACGATTTCGACATAGCCCACGTACACAACACTTGGTTCTCTATCACTCCGTCGGTAATCGACGCTATTGAGAGACAAGGCATTCCAATCGTCATGACGGTTCACAACTTCCGACTGGTTTGCATCAACTCGCAACTAACCAGAGATAGCCAGCCATGCACTGCCTGTGTTGGCGGTAGCCCATGGCGCGGGGTTCGATACAGCTGTTACCGAGGTTCCCGGGCGAGTTCGGCAATAGCGGCAGGCGCACTATCGGTTGGTCGCAAAATGCGGTTGTGGGACAACGTCTCGAAGTTCATCGTGCCAAGTCAGTTTGTGCGCGGCGTGCTCGCACAGGGCGGAATCGAGCAAGACCGTATGACGGTACGACCTCATTTCGTACACGATCCGGGCCAGCGGACTGCGCCATCGTCGCAATCCAACACCGTGCTCTTTGCCGGAAGAATCGAAGAGGCAAAAGGCGTTTGTCTTCTGCTCGAAGCCTGGGACGACGCTGATACCGGTCACCTCCAATTGGAGCTTCTCGGGGATGGTCCCTTGAGAAGGGAACTAGAACATCGGTACCCAGACGTCACCTTTAGCGGAACCGTCCCCCAGGCCGAAGTAGTCAGGAGAATGATGACGGCGCGGGCGCTCGTGATCCCATCGCAGGTCCCAGAAACAATGGGACTTACGGCCCTCGAGGCCTTCGCTGCCTCACTGCCTGTCGTCGCATCGGACATTGGAGCACTGCCAGAGATCCTCGCTGGTCAAGGCCCCCAATGGAACGTCGGTGCTGACGATACGGCAGGATGGGTGTCGGCGATCGAACTCCTGAAGGACGACGCACTCGTAGATGAGGCAGGAACCAGAAATCGCGCGACATATCGAGAGAGATACTCTCCCCGGACTGCAATCCCCAGTCTGGTATCGGTTTACAACAAGGTTCGGGCCGGCTAGGACTCGACCAACTGCTCTACGGCTGCCCGATATTGACGCCAAGCGACATACCAGCGGACAGAGTTGGCGAGAACAAAAGCCATCACAAACCCGACAAGTCCAATGATGGGTCCCAACAACGCCGACAGTGCAAGAGCCACTATAGCTCCGGCCGCCTGCGAGATAAAAGCGTCCCGAGGTTGGTCCATGGCTTTCAAGCCGATGGTGTAGGCGGATATCCATGCATGCGGAATAGACCCAATCGAAAGACCGGCGGCCAGCCATCCGTACTGAACAAACTCTGGACCAAAAGCTAGGCCCATGATCCGGTCTCCGGTAACGGTCAACACCGCAGCGAAAGCCACTGAAACGAAAGTCAGAGCCCAGCCTATGACTCTCACATAACGATGCATTCCGTCCGTCTCGTGCTCCCCAAGGACACGGGTGACAATCGGGATATAGGCGACCGAAATACCCACAAACAGGACCCCGTAGGGCCTCAATAGAACCTGGCCAGCCCGAAAGGCGCCGGCGGCAGCCAGACTAATGAACAGGGCCGACACGGCGGCAAGTCCGTAGTTGACGATCCAAGCGGAACCCTCGCCGGCCAACAGCCACCGGCCGAACTTCCAATGGTTCCGGACGGTCGGCCATTTGCCGCCCTTCCTGTTAACCCAACTGAAGTCGAGGCGGAGTAGATAGGTCATGACAAATGCCTGAATCGCTCCACCGACGCCGAGCGAGGCGATTGCGAGTCCCGCAGTCATGCGTCCAGACCCCTCCAAGAGCAGAAGCGAGGATATGACAACCGCCGAGTAGACGAACGTTCCTGCCAGCGCAACGCCCTGTCGCTCGGCGATATATGCAATTCGCCTAGTCGCCCAACCTGCGAAAACAGGTGGCGCGACCAAGAGCCCGAGTCCCACTGTCCGTGCCACATCAGCTGCACCGTGCTGGACCAGTAACAGACCACCAACAGCCGCAACACCACCAAGAAGAACCGTCGCCACCAAGAGACCCCCTGCGTAGCCAGGCATCTCATCGTCGTGATCCCTCGGACCAATCACTCCTGCTGGCTCGAGCACCAGGCTGTTAACCAAACTCCCCACGCCGTATAGTGTCGCCGTCCCCACAGTGAAGACACCGAGTCCGATGGCACCGAGATAGCGGGCGACGAGAGCCGCGGCAATGAAGGAAGTTAGAGAAACGAGGGCTTGATCAATGATTGCAGGGCTGAACCTCCGGGCCTCGACACCCAACCCACCCAGGTCGTTCCCGCCGCCCGCTAGGCGATCAGACTCCTTCTCAGGCCCCGCCGGCGGCCGCATCAACTCAGGAGCCTTGCCGAGCCTTCAAGCAGTGAAGCCGGGCCGGGTTTGACACCTTGAAGATTCGCCATGTCCTCAGAGGGCGCTGCAACCCAGACAATGCCGATGGGATCATCAGGCACTGCTACCAGATCGCCCACGCACAACTCCAGTCCGGCCATGACGTTGCAGTCTACGGCGTTGAGAGCAACTCCGAGGTGCCTGAAAAGATCGACCGTGATGGACTGACAGTGCACGCCTTTCCCAAGACACGCTGGCCATTCTCGCCACACCCTGCGCTGGCAACCCACCTTGCTGAGCTCGACCTCGATACCGAAATAGTGCATTTTCACATGCCTCACGATCCGGCTGGTTACGCCGTATCGCGCCTACTGAAACGACTCAATGTTCCCTATGTGATAGCCCCACACGCCATGTGGGAGCCCACCGCATTGGCCAGGAACGCTGTCAAGAAGAGGGCCTACAAGACGCTGATAGACGATCGGATGGTGCGTGGAGCACATGGGGTCATGGCGACCGCTCGCAGCGAAATCGCTTCGATCGCGAGGTACGCCCCGGACACGAGGGCGTTCGCAATTCGCAACGCGATAGACATTGAGTCGACGGTCGTCGACCTACAGAATGCCGAGCGTTATTGGGCTCACATCAAAACAAGCGACGAAACACTCATCTACACATTCATGGGTCGTCTCGACCCATATCAGAAGGGGCTAGACATTCTGCTCGACGCATGGGGACGATCAAGATCGAGGGGCTTGGACGCAAAACTCGTCCTAATGGGTCCGTATTGGCGGGGCAGTCGAGAGCCCCTTCAGTCTCTAGTAGACGAGCACCAGATCTCAGACTCCGTTCACTTCAGTGGACCGTTGTTCGGCGTCGATAAGTACACGGCTCTAACTGGTAGCGACATCTTCATCCAGCTTTCTCGTTATGAAACAACGCCTTACTCGATTCAAGAAGCCATGGCTTGCCGGCTTCCTGTCCTCTTATCCGCCGACACCAATTTGTCGGGCGTGGCTGAAAGGTATGGCGCCGGATGGGAAGTGGCACTGGGCGCTGAGCAAGCGGCCGAGGCCATCCTCAGAGTGTCCGAGCTCTCCGATGACGACCGGATCTCTCACGGACAAGCGGCGCGGCGCCTGGTTGAGGAGCGACATTCGATTCAGCGGGCTGCCACACGCATGGTCGCGGCGTACGAAAGCGCCCTCACCGGAAGTCAGTTCGATCACGATGATTGAGCCACAAACTGCGTCAGTGATTGTCGATGAAACGGCCGACAACCTGTCCACACGCCTCGTTTAGGTCCGACTCCAGAACGACAGAGGATCCCCCCCACTCCCGATTACTGAACTCAAACTCAGGATGAGGCGTCACGATGATGGCGGCACCCGCCTTACTCACTCGCCTGGCCGTGTGCTTCCTTAGAGAGCGTTCTACGGGACCGTAGACCACGCCAACAGTAAGAAACATCGTGTCGATGGCGGAGCTGACTCTTGCCGCGAACTCGGGTTCAGTGGTTATGGCGACGACCCCACACCTCGCCGAGGCCGCACCAACCCGATCCCACAGGCGCCGCAGCACTCCTATTGCCGACTCACGCGAACGCAAAACATGGGTCAGACCGAAAGCAGCCCTCTGTTTCCGCATCAACTCGGCAACCGATCCTCTGTCGTTAGCCAGCAGACTATTCACGACTCGATCCGCGACCTTCTCGTCTCCCAGAGCTTCGGCGAGATCAAGCGTGAATGACTGCTGGTGAGCCGAAACGTAGGCGAATGTCTCATCCCAGTACTCCTTCTTCATCTCTGATATCTGCCCAGAGAACCCAAACTGGAGCACGCGTTGGGCCGCCATATGAGATTCTGAAGCGACCCAAACTCCATTCGCTGCCAGAGTTCGGTCACGCAGAAGATTCTCGGTAGAGACAAGGGACAACCCAGCCCAACGAACTCGGGTGAAGTGCAGCTCGAGTTGCTCGATGACACATCCGCTCTGGTTCAGGAAATAGAAACTGGTTCCCTCATGGTGACCAGTGCAACGAACGAGGTGATCCCACCCGAAACTCAACCGGACTTGCCCCAATACATCCGCGATCCGGGATATGTCAGCGTCGTGGGCAGCCATGTCAACATCGCGGCCCGGCTCTTCGTGGAGCCGATCATGATTGCGGAGGACGCAATGTTCGATACCCGCTGATTCCAGGGCCGCGAGAGAAGCCATTGTGGTTGCGGCCCGCAGTGAAGCTCCAGTTTCAGCCATCGGGTTGCGATCCAACTGCGTCGCGATATACATCCACCATTACCTCAGTTAGCTTCCGATCCGCCGGGACAAGACTTGACGGGATAGGTGCCGGGTTCTCGATGAACGAACCGACTGCCTTAGCCAGAGCGAGCACAACTTCATCACGGGCTGCAACGTTGACCGCAACACTGGGAACAGTTGACCAAAGAGCCGTAATTGCACCTGGACCACCATGGTCGAGACAGACCACTGGCAGCCCCAAACTCAACGACTCAGAAACGACAAACCCTGCAGAGTCGTGAAATGACGGGAAGAGCAAACATGAGGCTGACCGCATCATCCTCAACAGCTCCTCACGTGGTATTGGACCCTTGACATCGATACGGTTCGCAACTTTGGACCGCGTCGCCGCGCGACGGAGACGGCCGATATCCCGACCGCCTCCTACAAAAACCAGGCGAGCATGAGGGTCGGCCACCAACTCAAATGCCTCGATCGCTAGGAGGATCCCCTTCCAAGTCACGATCCGACCCGCAAAGAGAGCGATCTTGTCGCGTCGGCTGGTCTCACCCAGAGCCGTGGAGTCGACAGGTGGTTCAGAAGCATGAGGGTGGACAACAAGGGGGGCAGCACCCAATCCAAGGTTTCGGCGGGCGAAAGACTCCATCTCTCTGTTCTGACAGAGAACCCGTGTTGCAGTCCGCCAGCGCCGTCTCGTTAATCGAATCGCCAGAGCAGCGGAAACTTTCCTCAGCAAATCCTTGAGTCGGCCAGCCGTCCCTAGGTATCGCGTCAAGGAGGGTGGTGTGAAAGTGCCCCCAGAGATGGGGCCGATCACTTGCGCAGGTCCTTTCAACCGGCTCACACCCATGGGCATCCAAAACCCGCTCATCGTGGCGTGGTGGACGACATCAAAGGGCCCATCAGATATCGAGAGTTCGCGCGCCCTTCGCAGGGCTTCGCGTTGCCAAACGAAGTTGTAGAACGTCACGATTCCGAACCGCTTCTTCATTCGGAGCGCCCAGGAATGCGCCTCAAGAGGTACGAGATGAACGGGATGAGCAGTTGGGTTTCTTGCTAGTGACGCCCGCAAATCGGGTACGTTGTTAGCCCTCGTCAGCACCCAGCATTCAGCTATTGACGCTGCAGCGCGAACAATGCTGTAACCGGCTCCACCCTCGGACCCTCGGTTTGGAGCGCAACCGTAGGCGGATATCAAGATCTTCACTTCGACTCCGGCGGATTGGATAGATCGACTGATGAGGCAACCAGACCAAATGCCCCAGTCTCAGCCACTGACAACCAGGCAATGACCAGAGATGCGATGGTCAGTAGCAATCCTGGACGTGCAATCGAGCTAGCGGCCACACCATAGATGACCATAAGTACCCCGAAAGCCCCTACCAGGTCGGCGTCGGGATCATTACGAGTTCTCGACCGCCACGCCATCGACAACAACCGCGCCAGAATCCAAGTAATTGCAACGACTCCGACCAGACCTAATCCGACGCCTGCTTCTATCCAGAGATTGTGGCCTTCACCAGCCCAAGGGACGCGTTGGAGCAGCACCAAACGACTGGCACCAAACCCGAAGCCGACTATCGGACTCTCCGAGATCGCATCGATCGCGTGGCCCCACAAGAACGTTCTGCCGGTCAGAGTGGTCAGCGTCTCCACATCCCCACCCCGCAGGACAAACCCAAGTGTCTCGCCAGGCCAAATGAGGATGATACTTACAAGCATTCCGACCAAGCAGAGAGTAAGAAAGACACGATCGCTGCCTCGTAGCTTCCGCGTCAACAGAATTAGAACGAGCAACGCCACAAGGAACGAGAACATCGCCGAACGCGTGACGGTCAGGAACACGGCCACTCCAAAAAAGATGGACCCAGCAGCGAAGTATCGACTCCTCGCTCTCAGCTGTCTTCCCTTGGCATCAAGGGCCAACGCAGCCGAGACGAGGCTGGCCACCGTGAGAAATGCAGCCGAGCTGATGGGATGTTGCCCAGGCCACGCAAATCGATCACCTGTCCCAACCGCCAGCCCAATAAGAGTCACAGCCGCGCTGACAATGACATACCAGATCCATATCCGACGCCAATCGGTAAAGGCGCGTTCTTGATCTTTGTACCAAATCTGAACAGTCGCGTACACGACCAACGCCAAAATGAGGACTTGACCACCTCTCACGAGAGAGAACAGGGGAATCTTCGACCAAGCGGCTGAAATCATTGCGAAGGTGCCATACACCACCAATAGATTCACAGTAGGCACGCTGATTTGACGCCGGATCTTCGGCAGGTAAGGAACAACCAGCAGTCCCACGAACCCGTAGAAAGCGAGCTCGATCAGGTTTTCGATTGACGCGACGCCAGCCGAGGCTAGAGACGGGTCGCGCGATCCGGTCAATCGAAATGACGACACGAAAAACAAGGTCACCCAAACTGCAGGCAGGCGAGCGCCCTTTTCTAACGCGCGCCTCGTTGCCATCGGCTTGCTAATCAACACCCGAGCCGCTCTCGGAGCTTCTCAACTGCCTGAAGGGCGAGACGGTCAGGCTCAGCACCAGTATCGAGATCCAACTGCGGTAAGAAATCAAGAGTCTTCCAGAGCCCAATCTCCGTTCTGATCTCGGAGATGCTCAACTCAGCTTTGCGATGAGCAATCAGTTCCGGACCTGCTGATAGACGAATCAAGAGATCTGGCTTCGGCGCGAACCTGACTCCTACCTTGGCAAGCCAGGACGGTCCGTAAAACCGAAGACTGTATGGCTGGCCTACATAGCCGTACACCCATCGGTCACCCACGACGATTGCCCCCCTTCGCACCCGCGGCCTGATGTGCTTCCAATAGGCGAACCAAGAGCGGATGACATTGCGCAGAATCCGAGCCACACCCATGACTGGGTTGCCGTTCCTAGAAGGTTTTGGTTGGGGCACCTGCGTCTCGTGCACCACCCCAGGGTCAGAGATCATCGAGTTCTCAGAAGTTGGGAGGAAGTGAAAGTAGCTGACCGGGCCGTCCCACGCCCTCATCAGCGAAGTCGCCAACGTGGTCTTACCCACTCCATCTGGGCCCACGACAACCACGAAACCCCCAGGACAAGTTCGGCTATCCCGCCGCTCCCACGTGTCAACTTCCATCGCGACCGGAGCCTACCGGCGGGCCTGCTCTACGGCCTCGCGCCAACCAATCGTCGAACTTAGGCCTACTTGAACGATCCGTTTGGATCGTTACCCGCCTCCTGCCACTCCGACCACGACATCGTCGACGGGAACTTGAAAGTCGTTCCGGAGTATTGGTTTCGGTCGAACACAACCCTGGTGTCGGCCGGGTCGTAGATTGCCCCAGGATCACTCACGTTGTGCTCATAGACCCCAACAGAGCCACCCGAGACTGTGTTGGCCTCTAGTCGGATGTTCGAAAGGGTCCAGGAACAGTTGCTACCCGAGCCCCTGTTTTGGTGCCAAACCTCAATGGCTGTGGCGTTTCCCCTGATCACGTTACCGCTGAAGGTTGCTCCCTGTGAAGCCACGATCATCAGGCCAGCTTCACCGTTTCGTTCGATTTTGTTATTGCGAATCGAACTCGAGCAGCTGACCTCAAAGTGGAGACCCTTGTGGCGGTTATCTGACACTGTGTTGTTCTCAACCACAGCGTTGATATTGTCGCCATCGAGCCAAAGGCCATTGTTGTAGTTGCTGTGGAAATGGTTCGATTTGATGGTCAGGTTCTTTCCACCCACCCACTTCGCGCCGGCCGAGTTTCCCGACATTTGTGCTGCCCCGTTGCTCCACACCTCATTCCCGGTGATAACAGAGCCATGCGCTTTATAGCCCACGATCCCAACATTGGAGTTGTGATGAATGCTGTTACCTGAAATTGTGGTGGAGCTTCCGTGATAAAGGCCTACGCCCTGATTGGAGTGAATCTCCGAGTTTCGGATTACCCAACCGCTCGCTGCCTTGATTGCTCCCATGCCACCCTCGTTTGGCACTTTGAAATCCCTCACGACCAACCCATCCACCGTGACGTTCTTCACATGGCCACCGGAGTCAAACGCCATCGGCAAGCTACCACCGCCACTAATGACAGCTGAACGACTAGACACAGCTCGGAATACCTGGCCTTCATGCGGTCGGATCGGGGCATCGAGAGAATACGTGCCGGCTGTGAAACAGAATGTTATGCCGGCGCCTGCTCCATCGACTACCGCCTGGATGTTGTCACTGGACGACACAAGAACGCCGTCACACTCGCCGGTAGACGGCGGAGCGGTCGAAGTGGTCGTAGTGGCTTCGGTCGTTGTTGTGGTTTGGGGCGCAGTTGTGGTGGTCGTCTCGGCAATCGTTGTGGTTGACAACGCGATTGTGGTGGTAGTCGATGAGTCTGGAACCGTCGTTGTTGTCTCGGGAATTGTCGATGTTGACGTACCTGCTCGTCCCGATGCCGTAGCCCCGTTGCTATCGCCTGACTTGCCCTTGCTCTTTGGCTTCTTCGTTGAGTTCCGGATCAGTTCACTTTCATCAACCTCGGTTTGCTCAGCCGACAGATAGACGATGTCCTTCTCCGGGGGCTCAGGCTCAACACCGACAGAAACGGCAGCAAACGTTGAGGCGGAAACCACGGCACCGGCCAAGAAGCGGATCAGCATGTCAGGAACCTCGCGAGTTAGGGGCAGATCAAAGGTCCGAAAGGGGACATACGACTAAGTCGGTCGGTATTTATAGGTCTTAAGGACTTTTTTCCAAGAGGCAATTCAGGCCTCATCAGCCTTTCCCAGAATGTTTCTCATCGACCCGGAGCGCTCGGTTAGCTCAGAGCGCTTCGGCGCCATGTTGTACACGTACCCGACAAGTGGGACGCCGAGCAACTCGAACCGATCGGCCAACTCCGATTGGGGGGATACTTTGCTGTTATGCGGAACAACCGGTACCGCTCCATCGGTCAATCCCAAAAGAGAAGAGGCGTAGGACACCTGGAGAGCAGGCGGTGTGTCGACTATCACGGCGTCGTAATTCTTTCGTCCCCACTGCAGCAGTTCCTTCGCAGCTGAAGTCCCAAAGAAGTCACCGGCCCGAAGCGAGGCTGTGCCTCGTGTAATCAGGTCGAGTGAGCGACCCTCTTCGACCTCGACGGGACTAACAACACTTCGAAAGTTTCCGGAGCCTGAGTTCACATCTGTCAGCCCGAGATGACCATTCGGGTTATCGAGCAGCAGTCGTGAGAGCGCCAGGTCACCGAAATCACCGTCGATCAGGAGAATCTTCTTTCCCTGGCCCGTCAACGCCAAGGCCGTGTTCGCGGCCACTGCCGTCTTCCCCGCCCCGAGATAGGCAGAAGTCACAGCAAGGCAATTTCTCCTCATCTTGCCGGTGCCCTCAAGCTCTGCAATCCGGGCAAGAACCGCATTTCCTACAAAACGAAAGGCCTCGGCAGGAGGAGAAGTTGGATGGTTCAAGACCACCAACCGATCGACGTCTGTGCTGACGGAGTATTCGGGGACCTCAGAAAGGAGGGGAACGCCCAAAGCTGCCGACGGCTCGAGCCGATGGCCGAAACGTCGATTGAAGCTGGCAACGAAGTAGGCGGCAACTGCTCCCAGAATTGATCCCATGATCAACCCCACTAGGCCCAAGCGAACCGAACTTGCTCCGGCCGAGGCCGTCGTGGCCTCCGCTATTGCAGCTATTCCGGTACTAGCGAGTCCGGCTTCGACTCGTAATTGGTCGCGTCTGATCACGAGCTGTGATCGCCGATCGATTATCTCACGCCTGAGGTCGAGTAGGAGAGCGAGATTGGGGTCCTGAATCTCCAGCACACGGAGGGTTTGCAGAGTCTGCAGCTGCTGCAACACCTGTGCCAGTTCTGCAGCGGTGGGTTCACCGTTCGTCGCCCGTAGGAAGTCGGCGACGGCAGCCTCCAACTGGCCCTCCAGCTCTGAGCTTGCGAGATCTGCACGCAAGGCATCAATATCGACATCGATAGCGGCGATTTCCGCCTCAACTTCACCAATCGACTTGTCGAGGCCCTCCAACGCCTGCGTGAATGACTGAAGCGTTTGGGTCTCTCTGTAGCCTTCATAGGCTCTTGCCAGCGAGTTGGCCAACAGGATGGCTGTGTCACCATCTGGGTGTTTGAAGTTGATGGTGAGCAGACCCGACTCCGCCGCTACCTTCACATCTGCCCGGCTCGCCACTTCAGCAGCAGAGGGAGCCTGGCTGCCGGCAATGGCCCGCGCATCTTCAATAAGATCTGGAGACTCGATCAGGGAAGCCTGCGCGTTCAGAAACCGATCGGTAAGAATCAGGCCACCTGTGTCGAAAACACGGTTGTTCCCAGGATCGTCGAGAAGAACCTCTGCAGAGGCCACCGACTCGTCGAGAAACGTCTCTCTAAACGCAACGAATCCTACCGTGGTCACGAGTGCGCACACTGCCACGAGCCACCAATATCTCTTGGCGGCAGCAAAGACCGACATTTGGAGGGCTTCGTTATCCATCCATCCCCATCCTCTCAGGAAGTGATATGAAGGCTAAGGGTCGTAAATCATGCACCCCCCAAACCCACAACTTCTGTACGCATCGTAAGCGTATTCACCGTACGGCTCTAGTCGAACTGCGTTCGTTGTTGATCTTGCGAGGCCTAGAGCTACATTCGAAGCACTCGATGAACTCGCACAAGAGCCTTCCACCTGATCACCACCTCTCGATCCCTCTAAGCTCAAGGGCAGCCTCCAAAGCCGGGCTGACCCTTTATGCAGCCTGTACGCGGCCCGCTCTAATTGCGCAGCAACTCGCATCTCTCGGAGTTCAGGTCATGGGAGGCAAGATCCTTCCGGGCAAATCAACGAATCTGGACTTTTCTTCGGAGTTCACCGGATGGAGCGACTTGCTGTATCAGTGGCACGATTTGGTCGGCGATTTCGACGATTTCGCTGTTCATATGCGACGTCCGATTGATCGATCTGGCATCTCCCTGCTCCTTCTTGACCGAGGCAAACCCAAGGCGTTCATAAAGCTACGCCCCGGTGACGACAACTCCCTTGCCCGTGAACAGCAAGCATTGGATGCCCTAGCCGCTGAGAATGGCAAGGTGGAGACGCCTTCTGTGCTCGGGGCGGGCAAGGCAGAAGAATGGAAGTATCTAGCGATTTCGCCACTGCCGCCAGAAATTCACCGGATACATCGTGGCCGACCGGACGAGGTCGTGGCGGACTACTCAGCGCGCCTGGCCAAGAGCTGGAAACGCCCAGAAGGCGTTCCCTCTTCTTGGGCTCCCCTCCACGGAGACCTAACCGCGTGGAATTTGCGAACCATCAAACCCAACCGGGCGATCCTGTTCGACTGGGAGGATTCAGGGTGGGGACCCCCGAACGCCGACCTCCTTTGGTATACGACAACCTCTGCCATCAAGGGACTCCGAGTGGCAACGCCAGCCACCCCCCCAACCGAGGAAGTAGTGCTGTTCTGGATCGATCGGCTCGAGGAGTCCAATCCTCCGGAACGAAGTCTCGCTGGATTCGTCCTCCGGACCCTCAAATCCGGGGAAACGAAGAAACCTCGCAATAACGGCGGAGGCATGCCCGATAACTGACAGAACCGACCCGAAGGAAGAAGCTTGCAAGTAGCGGTTGCCACATCAACGCACCATCTCCGCAACGAGACCATCCAACAGTGGGATCGATTGGCAATACACTCCGACCAGCCATTCGCTAGCCCTCACTGGCTGTTGCCTTGGTGGAAGCATGCGAGTCCGAGATCCGCTGGGCTTCGCATCGTTACTGTCAGCGACCAGGATCAATTGGCTGCAGTGCTACCTTTGTTCGTGGAGAAGACCGCTCTGGGGCAGCGCTATCGATTCTTGGGGTCTGGGGCGTCGCCAACGGTCGACATTGTCGCAAACGAACATGCAATCAACGACACCACGTGGCTAAGGAAGGCCATGGCAGCTCTTCAGCCCTCGCCCCGAGCTGTGATTTGGGATGGGACGCCTGAGGCATCTCCGTGGCCAGACCAGATGAAACACCAGTGGGAGGGGGGCGGCGCGCTATCCGATGAGTTCGGAATGAGAATCCCCCGGCTCACGCTCAGTTACCCGAGTTTTGATGACTGGTACCAGTCGAAGAGCCGCAACTTTAGACAGAAGACAAAACAGCAGAGCAAACGACTCAGCCAGTCCGACGCCAGGTTCGAACTCCTCGAACGCCCAGCCAGTTGGGCTGATGAGATACAGACGTTCGCTCAACTTCACCGAGCTGTGTGGGACCGGAAGGGCGGGTCGAGTGTCCTTCGCCCCGGCATGGAGGCGGCCCTTGTCGATGCTGCGGAAGCCCTCGCCCCCCATGGGCGGTTCTTTGTCTGGAAATTGGTGTTTGGTGAGCGGGCCGTCTCGAGCGCGATCTTTTTCGCTGCCGGTCAGGTGCTCAGCTATTGGCTCGGCGGCTACGACCCAGAATGGGCTCGATTTCAACCAGGCCTGATGACGTTGATACGTGCCATCGAACACGCCTACGACGGTGACTACGAGCTGCTCGACCTCGGACCTGGAGCCCAGTCCTACAAATACCGGCTGTCAGACAACGAAACCAGAGCAACGTGGCATACGACGAGCCAACACGGTTTTGGCCACCAAACTCAACGCCTTCACCTCGCCAACTCTCGGGCAAGGATGGCCCTCGCCGACACCCTGCCGGAGGACTTGAAGAACAGATTGAAACGCATTAGACGGTGGACGGCTGACCGGCAGTCACACTGATGATCAGGCTCTAACCAGCGAGCTTCAAGACTTCAGCCACAATCCTATCGATGGTCTCGGGGCGAAGTTCTTGATGGACCGGGAGAATGACTGTCGAGCCGCGGAAAGAGTCAGCCACCGGATATTGGTCAACTGGAAACGTTGGGTGAGGAAAGGTCCAAAACCGGATGCAATTGACGTCCTTCTCGCGTAGCCGTGTCACCCATTCGTCCACGCGGGGGGCGGTAATTGGGAAAGCAAAAGGCGATGCGCCTTCAGGCAGCTGCTCAAATGGTCGAGGGACCAAATGGGCCAACCCCGCCAAGAGCGATCGATAGTTGTCTCGACGCCTGCCCGTTGCTCGTTCATCAAGCGTTCGATGCAGCAAGAACGAAGTTATGGTCGAGGGAGGGGTAGACGGATCGCCAAGAGCGAACTCCTTTTCGTCGTCTTGTGTGTCACCGGTAAGCATGCGCTTACGCCTAACAGCTCGCTGAAGTCCTGACACCGACCTCGAGAACTGACCGAGCCAAGCTCCGTGTCTCAGTGCAGCCTTGCGAAACCCGAGCCCACCTGTGCTGCGCACCGACACCGACCCGTGCGAAGAAACAAGAGCTGCTCCATCGGGAAGGCCAAACGATTTGTAGAGGCAGAATATCGCTAAGTCACCCATCGATCCGACGGGGACGCCCGCACTTTCAGCCATGAACGCCTGAGCCGCATCTTCGATCAATGCGATACCTCGTTGGTCACACCACTTCCGCCACCTCTTGACGTCTTGGGGGAACCCCAAATAGTGAATCAAGTGGAGCGCGGCGACATCACCATCCACCAGGTCGTCAAGAGCGCCCAAATCGGGTTCAAGACCAGGAGTCAATGGGTAATAAACACATCTCATCCCCGCCTGGATGAGCGCCTCAACCTCCGAGCCGTGGTGCAGAGACGGAACCAATACCGACTTGCCCGCCAGTCCGTCAATCGAGCGGACTCCATTCCACAGGGCGTGGCGCCCCAGGCTGAAAAGGGTGCACGAAGGATCGCCCAACGGGAACGGGACTTCCCGAGCTTTTGGCGCCAGGTATCGGCGAGGGTCAAGCGAGGGCCAAACCCCAGCGTGAAAGGTTTTCAACGGAGTGGCCCCCGAACTCGTGCTAGAGCGGTCCGGAGGCGCCTCCGAGTGTTGCTGTTCAGCTTGTCACGGGCCCACGCCACAGCCTTGGACCTAAGGTCCATATGAAGTCGGTCCACTCGTTGGTAGATCCACCCGGAGATGCTGGCGTCATATAACACGAGCCGTATCAACTCCAACGCATCATCGGCCCAATCAGATTTCCAATCGTTGTGCCCTCCTTCATCTGTGCCCATGAACTCGTAGGACGATATGCCGGAGTTGAAGCAGCGCTCAATCATCTTCATACGAAGAAGCTGCCCCGGACCGAACCGTCGGAATTCAGGAGCAAAGCCGGTCTTGAGGAGGTAGTGACTGTCGTCCGTCTCGAGAGACAAGTCCGCTGCGATTGTCGTTCCGTCCAGGCGCAGGGTGGCAATGCGAAGCCAACCCTGGTCGCGAGCCCACTCTGCGAGCGATTGATAGAACCGAAGCGACTCGCCTCTTGAGGCTATGGCCGTCCCCTGATCTGCCTTCCAACCAGATGATTCGATCCGAAGAAATTCCGAGAGGTGCTCATTGAGATCTCCCTCGCCCTCGAAGACAACCAGACCCAAGCTTCCCGTTTCAGAAAGCCGTCGCTCGCGCCGACGGATCTCGCTTCGGCGGCGCGATGGCACACGCTCAAGGAAGGTGTCCCAGCTTCCGGTTAGATCAATCCTGGGGGAAGTCAACTCAACTCGGCTGACGACCGCACCAAGCCCCGACTTCTCGGAATCCAGGATCGCATTGAGAACCGGATCTCCCTGGGGAAACAGCAGCGAAGTTTTTGGTCTTCCTTGATCGACAATCGACCTGGCGAGGCCCATCGCCGCAGCATCGTCCGCTGTCAAGGAACCGAAATGATAAGAGTCGCCATTGGTTGGGGTTGCAGTCGACAGCCGATTCTGGATGAGGGGCATAACACCAACCAATTCACCGTCTCGCTGTTCGGAGAGAACTAACCCAGAGCCACCGAAGGATCGGAGCCACATCGCGACCCATTCGGGTCTCTGAAAGGGGTTCGACGCGAACCTATCCGCAAGCACTACCCATTCATCCCATATGGGCGACTTCTCGAATGCGTCGAGACCGTCCTGACGACTCACGATCGAACGCTCGTTGTCGAGTGCCGAACAGCCCGAACGGCCGACTTCAAACGGTTGCGAATCGACGGAGGGAGCGTGGAGATCAGCTTCAGTTTGGCCGCCGCCTTCGCGTGAGGAAGCCTCTGCAGTTGAGCAATTGGGGACGCTGGCACGAGCGAGTACCAGTTCGCAAACTGGGTTTCGTTGGCGAAACGGTATTTGTAATCCTGCCCGCCAATTCCAAGGCTGATCACTTGGCCGCCAGCCTCGATGGCGTGCCGAATGCCAGCAAACACGGCAAGGAATCCCGGTTTGAACTGAGAGAAGCGCTCGTCATAGCCACCAAGCCAATAGATGTGGTTCTGGCCGGACGCGAAGAAGATAGACGAGGCAATTGAGGCGCCATCTACAACGATCTTATGAAGAAACAGCTTGCCGCGAGGACCCAAGTCAGTAGCAGCCGAGACAAGAGCTTCTGGCACCCCCTCAGTCACGACTCCGGACCCACCCCGCGCGGCCCAGTTCGATCTGTGCAGATCAGCGAAGTTACCAATCTCTTCGACCCAGTCGTGAGGGTCACTAACGGTGTGGAAAGTGGCTCCAATATCCTCGAGCTTGCGAGTCTGTCTTCTAATCGTTGACCTGAAGTTGCGACTCTTAGACGCAAACCACTCGTCAAATCCACCCTCCTCCACCACTACGTGCGGGACGGGCTGCGTGTAATCGGTGAACAATCTGGCACCCCGCCCCGGCCACAATCTGCTCAGGTCACCGACATATGGAGAATCTGCATCTGTCTCCTCGAACAGGACCACCGAGGGAGCGGGCGTCAGCCCAGCCAATCCCCTGGCGGCTGCCTCCAATATCGGTTCCGTTGCGGGGCGTCGCACAAGGAGGTCGCAGTCAGTTGCGACGCCTGAACCCAGAAGGCGATACCGATATCCAAGCGGTGAGGGATCACCCGACAGCGGCAAAAGTGCGAGCAGACTCCCGTCGCCCCCCAGAACACATACGATTCGGAGCAGCGTGTCCTTCGATCGGCGTGTATGGCGCCAAACTGAGAGCAGCCAGCTGGGGTCTGCCAAGGGTTTCTGCAGCGATTCCGCCAGCTGAGACCACTCATCGACCAAGCGATCAGGAAGAGTCGACTCGTCGAAGACGCGGACTCCAAACAACTAGCGCACCCGGCCGACGTCAACCGACGAACAAGCCAACGTGCCGCGCCCACCCAGCAAATGCACGTCCATCATGTGGATCCTAATCTCGAAGGCTGCTGTTTCAGTCGACGTCCACCGACACAGAAATTATCTTGTCTCGGATGTCTCCTATGCGAGTCTTCCCAGGAAAGTCGTGACAGACCAGACGCCCGCCGTCGTCCTCGGCATTGACAACCTCGTTGGTCTTCAGACGACAAGGATCCTGACGGCTCGCGGGATTCCGGTCATCGGGGTGACCGCCAGCCGCAAGGCCCCTTTGTCTCGGACAAGGTTATGTGACCGGATCGAGGTCGGAAGTTCCGACGACGGAAGTCTGGTCGACACGCTCATCAAAATCGGAAACACACTCCCCCAGAAAGCCGCCTTGTTTCCGTCAGCCGACACCGAAGTGAGGGACATAGTCAATGAACGATCGGCACTAGAGGAGTTCTACGAGGTGCGTCTACCGGACAAGGAGACAATCGACACCCTTTCCAACAAGGACACCTTCGCCGCATACGCCGAACAGCACGGTCTACCAATACCTGCCTCACATCCGGTGTCAAACGAGACAGACTTGCACGACGCAATAGAGGGGCTTCGGTTCCCGGCTGTGCTGAAGCCCGACTTTCGCGACGCCCGATGGGTAGCTCACACGAAGGAGAAGGCATTCAAGGTCGAAAACTCCAGAGAGCTACTCGATCTTTACCAAGAAGTCGCCTCATGGTCTGATCGCTTCGTCGTGCAGGATTGGATCGTTGGTGACGAGACGAACCTGGTCGCCTGCAATGCGTACTTCGATAGGGATTCCCAACCTCTTGCCGCGTTTGTTTCGAGAAAGATTCGTCAGTGGCCGCCACGGACGGGCCGTGGCGCCTTCGCTGAGGCTTGGAATCAGCCAGACGTGCGAGACACAACGATTGCGTTGTTCCAGAATGCTGGGTTTGTGGGTCTCGCCTATCTCGAAATGAAGCGTGACGACAGGGACGGACAGTTCTACATCATCGAGCCCAACCTTGGCAGACCGACCGGGCATAGCGGCATGGCCGAAGCGAGCGGCGTCGAATTGACCATGACCGCTTACTGCGACGCGGTGGGCCTCGACCTCCCGTCTCAACGTACGCAGGACGATGGAAGCTCCAAGTGGATCTACATCCGCTGGGACCTTCAATCGGCGCTGACCCAAATGTCGTCCGGCGAACTTGGCGTGGTCACTTGGCTGAAATCCCTTCGAGGAATTGACAGCTATGCAGTCTTCAGCACACGGGACCCATTGCCCTTCGTTCTCGATCTGCTCGAGACAGCCCTAGACGCCCTCAAAGGCGCTTGGCTACGAATCTTTCGGAAAGGCCGGTCAAGAGCGACTTGAGGATTGGCCTGTCGGTCCGTCAAGGCAGATAACGGTTCTCGGCTTCCTTGAGTTCAGCAGCTCCCTGGAGTCGGAATATCTCCTTAACCGGAACGATGTCTTCTTCAACAGCCATCAAGGTTCGCTCCTCGAATATGGCAGCCGCGGTCTTCTGCATGGCGGTGATACTGCTGCGCAACAGGTGGTTGGCCCAGATCACCAGACTCACCCCGGCATCCTCGAACACTTTCGTCGGGGTTCGCGGATACATCGTCGGAACCACCACAACTGGCGACCTCGCGTTCCATACCTCCATGAAAGACAGGATCTGATCAGGAGTATCGATCTTGCTGTGCATGAGGATCGCATCAGCGCCAGCCTCGTGATATGCCTCAGCTCGCCGCACTGCCTCATCGAGCCCCCAGCCCGCGATGAAGGCCTCCACTCGGGCCACCACTGAGAAATCAGGATCGGTCTGAGCATCCTTGATCGCACGGATCTTCCCTGCGAACTCGTCGATGTCGGCAAGGGGTTGCTTCTCGCCATCAATAAACGAGTTCGTCTTGGGAAAAAGCTTGTCTTCGATACACAACGCGGCGACATCCCTTTGCTCCAACTTGTGCACCAATCTCCGAGCGTTGTTGAAGTTGCCGTATCCAGTGTCGGCATCGAGAAGAATCGGAATGGATGACGCGTCGCTCATGAACTCGAGCACGTCTACCACCTGCGTCCAGCTTGCCTCGTTGTTGTCCCGAACGCCCAAGGAAGCGGAGATGGCCAATCCGCTCGCCCAGATCCCACTAAACCCAGCCTCCTCGACGATCTTTGCGCTCAAACCATCGTGAGCTTCCAAGATGAACTCGAGATGATCCGATTGGAGCATCCGGCGGAACTGCGCTGCCTTGCTTATTTGTGTCATCAAACCTTCCTCGGTTGTATCAGCCTGACGCTGAACCTCAAACTACGACGACTCGCTCTGCCGCCAATGCTTCCTCCGGAGTCTGATTCATCGCCTCTTGTACATAAGACACGATGATCTGGCCTATCTGACGCTGCGAGTCCACAGTGCTCGCCCCGATATGAGGGGTAAGGATCACGTTGTCGAGCTCAGCAAACGGTGAGATCTTCCCGTGGCCCTCATTCTCGTGAACATCCAGCCCGGCACCGGCAAGGTGCCCGCTCTGAAGCGCGTCATACAACGCCGCCTCGTCGACCACCCCACCTCGTGAAAGATTGATGAGAAATGAGCCACGCTTCATGGAGCTGAGTTCTTCACGCCCGATCAAGCTGGCTGTCGACTCATGGAGGGGAACGTGAACACTGACGAAGTCTGACGTTTTGAGAAGCTCCTCGAGGGAAGCCGGATGCACGCCACGCTCACGGAGAGCCGAGTGCGCCTCTGGACGAGGCACTTCGACGCATCCGAGAACATCCATGCCCCAGGACACGCCAAGAGAAGCTGCGCGCAGCCCTATGTTGCCGGCACCTACAATGCCCAGAACCTTCCCGGCGAGGATACGACCTTCGACTTGGTGCTTAACCCAGTTGCCCTGCCGCCACTGGCGGTCGGCCTCGAAAAGGTTGCGGGCAAGAGCAAGCATCAACGCAAAGGCCATCTCAGCGACGGCCTGTGCCCCCGGGCCTGGAATCCGGATCAGCCGGATGTTCTTCTTGTGTACATAGTCAAGATCGATGTTGTCATAGCCGGAACCCGCGCGGATGATTAGCTGCAAGTCAGGCGCGGCAGCCATGACTTCGGCTGAGATTTGCACGCCACTGCGGAATATCAAGACGTGCTTATCGGCGATTAGATCGATCAGTTCCTGTTCCGACTTGTCAAACTCACAAACGACTTCATGCTCCTTGCGAAGTTCCTCAATCGCCAACGAGTCAATCGAGCTTGCTACGAGAATGTTTAATTGACGTCTCAGAACTCACCCCTCCTCCCGACGGACAGCCCGGTCACCCTACCGTGACTCGGTACGACATCAAGAAGCCAATCTGCCAATTGCTGCACGGTGAGTACACAGCGATAATCAAAACCGATGGGGAGGAAATGGATCAAGCGAGAGCCCGTAATCGCAGTGCTCGGACCTGACGGAGTTGGCAAGGGAACGATGATCAGCGCGCTCTTGGAAACTCTCAACGGTCCGGTCCGGCCCGTGTATTTCGGACTCGGCGAGAGCCGGCGCGAATACAAAGCGGCAACAGACCCTGGCGGGCTGGTCTCAGGATGGGGGCGGGTGCGGGCGATTGGTCGGAGATTCCTGCCAACTCGACCCTTGATCACGCTATACGTGATCCGAAAGTCACTGTCGAAACTTGCAAAGCTGGCATCCGCATACTTCACGGCGATGCGAGGAACGATCGTCCTTTGCGACCGGCATATTCTCGATGCACGAGTCTTCAGCTTCGAGTACTTGTCGAGGTTCGACGCGTGGATTGAGCGAACACTTGCGCGCCTGGCACCGTGGCCCGATCTCGTGATCCTGCTCGACGCGGAGCCCGAGACAATCTACGCCCGAAAAGCCGATCGATCGATACCAGTCCTCACAGATCACCGTTCGCGCTATCGGGAGTTCTTCGAAGCGACGGCCGACACTGTGATTATCACGATGGAACAGCCTCTGGAGGCTGCTGTGAGTGAAGCACTATCAGCGATAGGTGCTATTCGACTCGAACGTTAGGGCAGCAGTCTCGGCCGCCGCCGGAAGATAGACGCGACAAACACGGGATTAGCCTTGAGATATCTTCGCCAGAGCCTCTTGGGCTCCATGACCAGACGAAACAGCCATTCCAGGCCTGAGCGCTGCATCCATCTCGGAGCTTGTCTGAGGTGACCGGCATGCATGTCGAAGGCAGCGCCCACTCCGACGATTACGGGAGCTGAGAGCCTCGGGCGCATTACATTCATCCAACGCTCCTGCTTGGGTGTCGAAAGCCCGACCCAGACGAAATCGGGGCCTGCCGAATCGATCATTCGGACAACCTCGAGTTCCTCGTCCGGTGTAAGAGGGCGAAACGGAGGGGTGTGGGTACCGACCACGTTCAACCCGGGAAACCTCACTTTGAGCTGTTCCGAGAGTCTGTCAGCCACTCCCGGCCCAGCTCCGTAGAAGAAGTGGGACCACCCTTCATCGAGTGATGCCCTGCAAACCTCAAGCATCAGATCGGGGCCATACACCCGGTCCATCCAATCAGCTCCGGCAAATCGACCACACCAGACCAGGGGCATCCCATCTGGCGTCGTTAGCCCGGACTCATTGTGAATTTGCATCAGCTCCGCATCTGACTGTGATTCCATCACTCCGTGGACTCCAGAAACACAGACGTACTGCCGATCGCCTTTGGATATCCACCCCGCGAAGGTCGCCAAAGCCATCTCCATGTTGATGGCGCTGACATGCACCCCCAAGATGTCGACTCGTCGGTTCAGATTTGTGCCGAGACCTGCTTCTCGATCCACCGATAAGTCTCCGCCAATCCGTCCTCGAGCGACACTGAGGGTTCCCATCCGAGCACGTCACGCAACGTGGTGTTGTCCGAGTTCCGCCCACGAACACCTTGTGGACCATCAACATGCTTCAGTGACAACCCGGTCTTACCGGAGATGTCGACGACGATTTGTGCCAACTCGTTGATCGAGATCATGCGATCGGTGCCTAGGTTGATCGGCGCTGCGTGATCCGACTGCATGAGTCGATAGATTCCCTCAACACAATCATCGATGTAGCAGAACGACCTGGTTTGCTCACCGTCTCCCCAGATCTCGACTTCTCCGCCGTCCTCGGCCATGGCGACCTTTCGGCAGATAGCTGCGGGAGCCTTCTCCCGTCCTCCGTCGTAAGTCCCAAACGGACCGAAGACGTTGTGGAATCTGACGATTCGAGTCTCGAAGCCGTAATCCGACATGTAGTACTCAGCCAACAACTCCGAAACCAGCTTCTCCCAGCCGTACGCATCTTGCGGAGCTGCCGGATAGGCGTCGGCCTCTTTGAGTGGAACGACATCAGCGTCAGTTTGCAGATGCTCGGGATAGATGCATGCCGATGAGGAGTACAAGTACCGCTGAATCCCGTTGCGACGGGCCGCCTCGATGGTGTTCAGATTGATCAGGGAGTTGTTGTAAAGGATCTCAGCGTGGTGTGACGAGATGAAACCCATGCCGCCCATGTCAGCCGCCAATGCATAAACCTGCTCGACTCCCTCGGTGGTCGATTCTGCGATCTCGCGATCTCGCAGATCACCGACGATGAACTCATCGGCATCGATGTCGGTGTACTCCGGTTCTTTGAGGTCGACGCCCCTAACCCAATACCCGCGATGCTTCAGGAACGTAACCAGATGGTGGCCGATAAAGCCACCGGCGCCGGTCACTAAAACCCTCTTCAATTTTTGCCCTCCCGATTGTTACTCCAAACACTGTATCCCAGATCACGGCGTGTGTCACTAGGGAACTATGCATCCTCGAAATCCTGTTGATCCACCACTCTCAGTGGTGTAGCATCCCGATCGCTGGAGAGCACACCGTGGGCATTATTGGGAGGGCACATGGGCTTGGAGTCATTTACTCATACGACTTCAAAAGCGGGGCTTGGCTGGGATAGGCAAGCAACCCTTGAGGCAGATCGAAAGAGAACGGCGTATGAGCGCCGGTTTAAGCGCGTCATGGATGTGATAGGCGGCGCGTTTCTCCTTCTGCTCTCTCTGCCCTTGCTCCTGATGGCCGTCATCTTGGTTCTAACGAGCGTCGGCTCACCCGTTCTCTTCCGTCAGCAGCGTGTCGGACTCGACGGCTCGACGTTCGAACTTTACAAGTTGCGAACCATGATCCACGACCGGAGGAAGTCGAGCGCAGGCTATGAAGGACCGGAGCGCCGGAAGACCCACAAGTCAGACAGCGACCCAAGAGTGACGTCCACGGCTGCAATCCTCAGGGCATTACGTCTTGATGAACTCCCACAGTTTGTCAACGTCATCAAAGGCGACATGAGCCTGGTCGGACCTCGCCCGGAGCTACCGACCATCGTGGCAGACTACGAGGAGTGGCAGCACGATCGCCATACCGTTCGACCGGGGCTAACCGGCTTATGGCAGGTATCGGCGCAGAGCGACAAGTTGATGCACGAGTGCACCGAACTCGACATCGAATACGTCGACAACGTCAACTTTGCCAGGGACCTCGCGATCCTTCTAAAGACCCCCGGAGCGATGATCCGCCGGACAGGCTTCTAGCCCCTTACTCGACCGTCACTGTCTTGGCCAGGTTTCGGGGCTTGTCCACATCGAGACCCCGCGCCGTAGCAACGTGGTAGGCCAGCAGCTGCAACGGGATAACCGCGGTCACCGTGCAAAGAAGATCGGGTCCTGACGGAATCCGAATGACATGGTCGGCTACCTCGCCGACCTGGTCGCCTTCTTCGGCCACGAGCACAATGGTGGCCCCACGTGCCTTCATCTCCTCCATGTTGGAAAGCGTCTTCGCCATCACATGGCTGTCCGAAGCCACTCCCACGACCACGACACCGTCCTCGATGAGGGCGATCGGGCCGTGCTTCATCTCGCCGGCGGCGTAGCCCTCGGCACGCACGTAGGCGATCTCCTTCAGCTTGAGCGCACCCTCCATGGCCACCGGGAAGTCGCCCGAACGGCCCAGGAAGAAGTAGTCACGAACCTCGCTCCAAGACTCAGCCATCGTCTGGATGGAGTCAGATGTCTCCAGCACCTCGGCCACCTGGCCCGGAAGTCGCTCGAGGTCTTGAACCAACAGTTCGATCTTTCCTGGATCCATCGACCCCCTGACCTGCGCCAGGTACAGACCCAGAAGCTGCATCGCCACGAGCTGGGTGGTGAATGTCTTCGTGGCCGCCACGCCGATCTCAAGACCGGCTCGGGTGTACAAGACCGCATCCGACTCTCGAGCCAACGCGGAGTCGAGAACGTTGGAGACCCCAATCAGGTTGGCCCCCTGGGCCTTCGCGTAGCGAACGGCCGCCAGAGTGTCGATGGTCTCACCCGACTGACTGATGCCAATCACCAGGGTTTTCGGATCGAGGACCGGATCCCGGTAACGGAACTCCGAGGCAATGTCGATTTCCACTGGAACGCGAGTCCACCGCTCAATGGCGTACTTGGCCATCATTGCGGCGTGGTAGGAGGTGCCACACGCCACAACAAAGACCTTGTCGATCGCCCTGAGCAACGCCGGGTCCATCTCCAACTCGTTGAGAACTATCCGCTTCGTGTCAGAGATCCGGCCCGCCAGAGTGTCGACGATGGCCTTGGGTTGCTCATGGATCTCCTTGAGCATGAAGGTCGGATACCCACCCTTCTCCGCTGCGTCCAGGTCCCACTCGATCTTGCGATGCTCAGGCTCCAACTCGTTGCCTTCGAGATCGAAGATCCGAACCGAGGTCGGCTTCACCTCGACCACCCGCTCGTCGTCAATGATCACCATCTCGCGGGTGTGCTCCAAAAACGCCGGTATGTCCGAAGCTAGGTAGTTCTCTCCGTCACCACGACCCACAACAAGCGGAGAACCGCGCCGAGCGCCGACAATGACGTCCGGCTCGGAGCGTCTCATCACCGCGAGTGCGAGGGCGCCGTCAGCCTCGTTCATCACCTGGCGCACTGCCTCCACCAGCGGGAGGTGAGCCAGCTTGCCGATCATATGAGCCACGATCTCGGTGTCGGTTGCCGACTCGAACGTATGGCCTTCCTCGACCAACTTGTTCTTGAGATCGAGCCAGTTCTCAACAATCCCGTTGTGTACCACCACCACGTCTCCAGCGACGTCTCGGTGGGGGTGGGCGTTGATGGTGGTGGGTGGTCCATGCGTCGCCCAACGCGTATGCCCGATACCGGAGTGCGCCTCAGGAGAGACGTCCCCAATCAGACTTTCGAGATCAGCGATTCGTCCTGCGGTCTTGATGACATCGAGGGCATCACCACGATTGAGCGCAACTCCTGCCGAGTCGTACCCCCGATACTCGAGATGGGCCAGGCCGGGTACCAAGACATCAAGGACTGGCTTGGGTCCCACGTAACCAACAATTCCACACATAACTGTTCCTTCCCAGGAGTGGAGACGCGGCACGCGGTGTCGAAACTGTCACTTGGTGGGCTTCTGTTCCGGAATCACTCCCGGGTTTTGGTCCCATCCATACGACCGTGACCGGCCGGGAAGGCATCCGCCGAATGTTTCGATGACCTTCCTCCTCGTCACCTCATCAAATGAGGCCAGGCGCTTGGGTTTGGTGCTGTGTCGTCCGCTCTACTTGTTGTCTATCGCATCCTTTGTGACACTTGCGATTCTGTCAGCGTAGCCCCGTGAGGCGTTTTCGGAAGCAGCTTCCACCATGATCCTCACCAACGGCTCCGTTCCCGAAGGGCGAACGAGTACTCGACCATCGTCTCCAAGTTCGGCCTCGACCAGTCTCACTTCGTCCCACATGGCATCGATCGAATCAACCTCGATCGACCGGGGAATCGGAACATTCACCAAAACCTGCGGATACTCGGTAATGCATTCGGCTCGAAGCTGGCGCAACTCCTTGCCAGTTCCGGCCACGACGTCGAGAAGCTGAATAGCCGTCAGAAGCCCGTCTCCCGTGGTGGCGAGTTTGGGGAAGATGATGTGGCCCGACTGCTCCCCACCCATCGAACCTTTGTGCTCGATTAGTGCCTCCATTACGTACCGATCCCCAACAGGCGTCTCGATCATCTCGATGTCAGCGGACTCCATGGATCGGCGAAACCCAAGATTCGACATGACGGTGGCCACGACGAGGTCGTTGCGAAGCGTTCCGGCAGCCTTCATCTGATGGGCGAGGATGGCCATGATCACGTCGCCATTGGCAACCACCCCGTCTTCGTCAATGGCGATCAGGCGGTCGGCGTCACCGTCAAAGGCAAGGCCAATCGAACCCTTCGCCCACTTCGCCAGAAACTCCGGGTGAGTAGCACCACACCCGTCGTTGATGTTCATACCGTTTGGCTCGGCGTGGAAGGCCCGATAGCTGGCACCGAGCCGATCGAACAGCAAGGGTGCCACCTCGTAGGCGGCGCCGTTGGCGCAGTCGAGAGTCACTTCGATACCGTTGAGGCTGTAGCGAGCGGTCTTAGCTAGAGCTGTCACATACTCGTGCTTGGCGTCCAACTGCTCCGACCGATAGCCGATGGCTTGTCCCACGACTCTCGAGCTACCCGACGCCCGCATCCGATCTTCGATCTGACGTTCTCTCTCGTCAGCCAGCTTGTGGCCGCGCTGGTTGAGAAGCTTGATCCCGTTGTCCTCGGCCGGATTATGTGAGGCCGAGATGATGGCGCCCATCGTTGCCGGGCCATTGGCAGTCATGCGTGCGATGCCACCAGTGGGCAACACGCCAACATCGATCGTGTCTATTCCGACTGTGTGAAAACCCGCTTGGAGGGCGTTGGACAACATCGACCCGGACCGCCGGGTGTCGCGACCAACCAGAACTGGCCCGTTTTCGAGGCCGGCTCCAGCGGCGCGCCCGACATCCATTGCCAACTCGGCAGTCAGTTCTGAACCGGCAGCACCACGAATCCCGTCGGTGCCAAATATCGATTGCCCCTCGTCGAGGAGCTTGCGCAGGTCAATCATGGCCGTCTTGTGCGGCAGCTTTCGTGTTTAGCGCTTGGTGTACTGCGGAGCGCGACGGGCCTTCTTGAGCCCGTACTTCTTGCTCTCCACGATACGAGAGTCCCTGGTGAGCATCCCGGCCTTCTTCAAGGCGGGGCGCAGCTCGGGATCGAGCTCAATGAGACCGCGAGAAATGCCAAGACGAAGTGCATCCGCCTGGCCGGTAGTCCCACCACCGGAAAGACTGGCCTCGATGTCGTAGAGCCCTTGAGTCTGAGTCAGCGTCAGAGGTTCCATGACCCTCATCCGCGTTGCCATGGTCGGGAAATAGGCCTCGAGCGGCTTCCCGTTGAGAGTCACCTGGCCGGAGCCTTCTACGAACCGGACCCTCGCCACCGACTCCTTGCGTCGACCAGTGGCCTGAATGAGAGGTTTGGCCATCAGAGTTCCACCTTTCGAATCTTCAAGTCGATATCGGTCGGTCCCTGAGCCTGATGTGGATGATCGGGACCGGCGTATACCTTGAGCTTGCGCGCCATCTGGCGGCCCAGCTTGTTCTTGGGAAGCATGCCCTTGACTGCACGCTCGATGATTGCCTCGGGCCGACGCTCCATGAGCGAAGCGAAGGTCTCGGCCTTGATGCCGCCCGGGTAACCCGAGTGGCGGTAGTAGATCTTGCTCTGGCTCTTGTCGGACGTGACGGCAACCTTCTCGGCGTTCACCACGACCACGAAATCACCAGTATCCATGTGGGGTGCGTAGGTCGGCTTGTGCTTTCCTCGCAGGATCTGAGCAACCTCAGACGCCAGTCTGCCCAGAGGCAGGTTGGTGGCATCTACCAGGTGCCAGGCACGTTCTATGTCGCCCGGCTTCGGGCTGTAAGTCTTGTTGATAGTCATTGCAGTGGGTTTCCTCGCACGTCAAAAGCACGGGGAGCGTTTTGGGGAAACGGCTTCCGATCGGAAGCAGCGACATGGTATCGAACCAACCCACCGTTAGCCAATTCGAAGCGTTGCTATAGCAACAGGGTGCGGATTCCGCCCCCCTATGCACGTGCAACGCTTAGTAGCCCACTTCCCAGAGAGTAAGGCCGTGAGGAGGAGCCACCGTGGCCACTGCCGAGCGGTCGCGTGCAGCCAGGACCGCAGCGGTCGACTCTGCCGTCACGAAACCTCGGCCGACGTCGTAGAGGTGACCAACCATCGAGCGCACCATCTGATGACAGAAGGCGTTGGCCCGTACCCAAATCCCCAGCTCCTCGCCTTCCTCGAACTCCAGCTCCTCGATACGCCGGTGGTTGCTTCGTCCCGGCACGGAGCGACAGAAGGAAGAAAAGTCGTGCTCACCTATCAGATGAGCTGCCGCAGTAGCCATTTCCCCGACATCAACATCGCGACCGGGGGTCCAGACGAAACCGCGCCGCAAAGGGTCGGGCGGGCCCAGACCCACCAGATATCGGTATCGGCGCCACAGTGCGGAATGCCTTGCACTGAAGTCGTCGGTGACCTTGGAGAAGGCCTTGATGGTTAGTTCAGAACCCACCAACCCCGACACCGAGCGGGGAAACCGGTTCTCGTCCAATTCCGCCGACGTCGAGAACGAAACCACCTGACCGCGCGCGTGCACACCGGCATCGGTGCGGCCGGCGACCGAGGTAGCGACTTCGTGGCCGAGCACCGTGGCCAAGGCATCCTCGAGAACGCCCTGGACAGTCCTCAATCCGGGCTGAGTCGCATACCCCCGAAAGCCTGCACCGTCGTAGGCGAGGTCGATCCGATAGGTGGTCACCTATCCAAATGCCCCTGCCAGCAGGGCAAACGGGACGCCGAGTAGCGCCCGCACAATGGCGGCCAGGGCGAAACCGATCAGCACCGCCACAGCCGCATGCTTGAAAGGAATCTCCGTCGCCTCTCTGGTAGCCACCACCAGGACGGCCAGATACCAAAGCAGTCCCGCCCAGGCAATGGGATGCCCCAAGATGTCAAGGAGAAGGGGTAGTGCGGCCAAACCGTGCATGGCGATCAGCGTTTGCGGTCTCAAGGAAGCCGAGAACAACCTCGTGGCCGCGAACCAAGTCGCGAACCCCAGAATCAACCACGAGACCACCGAAGCGATCAGGACCTGAAACAACCCTGCGACATCGAACCGATCCAGGGCACCAAAACGCACCAACAACCCGAGATATGTAACGGCTCCGACAGCTGCCACCACGAGGGCACCATCGGCCGTCGCATCGTCGTCAAAAAAGGCTTCCGTGAAGGCTTTACGGTCGAACATTGCTGCTCGTCCCGCTCTTATGAACATTCCCACGGGGCGAGGCTACCTAGCGTCGCAAGCGAACCCGGCGCACAGAGTGGTCGGGTGCCTTTTCGAGGATCAAGGAAGCCCTTTCACGAGTCGGCAGGATGTTCTCGACGAGGTTTGGTTGGTTGGTCTCCAGCCAAATCGACTCGGCCAACTCTCTCGCCTCATGATCGGACAGCTCCGCATACCGACGGAAGAAGGAATCCTCCTGGGTGAATGCCGTTGCCTTTAGTTCTAGGAAGCGTTCCTTGTACCACTCCATGATGTGTTCGACTTCGGCATCAACGAAGACCGAGAAGTCGAAGTAGTCAGAAACAAATGGTCCACCAGTGCCGGCCTGAAGGACGTTGAGCCCTTCAACGATGAGGATGTCGGGGCGGGGAACGTGACGAGTCTCATCGGGCACGATGTCGTACTTGAGATGGGAATAGCGAGGTATCTCCAGGTGCTCGGCGCCTGCCTTGGCCGCGGCGACGAAGTGCAGCAGGGCGGCGCGATCGTAAGTCTCTGGGAACCCCTTGCGTCGCATGAGACCTCGTTCTTCAAGCACGGCGTTGGGATACAGAAATCCATCGGTGGTCACCAGCTCAACCTTGGGGTGGTGCGGCCATCGCGCAAGAAGGGCCTCGAGTACACGAGCGATCGTCGACTTCCCCACCGCCACTGATCCGGCGACACCGATCACGAATGGTCTCGGCACTGGGGGTGTCGCCAGAAAGGTGTCAGTTACCGAAGCCAGGAGCTGGCTGCTCTGAACGTGGAGGTTCAGAAGTCGAGACAACGGAAGGAACGTTTCTTCCACCATTTCGATGTCGAGGCTCACCGAGATGCCTCGCAGCTTCTCCACTTCGGTGCTGCTGAGAGTTAGAGGGGTGTGGCCCCGGAGGTCGGCCCACTCCTCACGGGTGAAATCGATGTACAACGGCGTGGTCACTTCGGCACCAGGCTAACCCGCCCCACGAAGCATCAACCTGCGATACTCCCCCTATGACCGAACCACAATTTCCTTCAGGGACAGGCGCCTATCCCGAGGCCAGCCAGGCGACAACTATCCTCGTGCTCGGAATACTCGGCATAGTGGTCTGCGGCATCCTGGCACCGTTCGCCTGGTCAATGGGCAACAAGGAACTCGCTGCCATCGACTCGGGTAGACGGCCCCCGGAACAGCGATCCACCGCAAACGCAGGGCGCATTCTTGGGATCGTCGGAACGGTGCTCCTGGGCGTGGCGATTCTGTTGGTGATCTTCGTGTTCGGGCTGGGCAGTTTTGCCGCAATGAGTGACCTCTAAAAACGCAAAAGGACCCACCGACTCCTGCCGATAACGTTCCCTCATGGGCACATTTTCAGCTTCATTGAGGGTGGTCGGAGACCGTAAAGGGCTCGACGCCACCGTTGAGGTCAATGACGGTCGGCTTTCGATCGCCGCCGGCGACACCACCATCGGTGATTGGTCGATTAGCGACATCGAACTCGAGGAGATGTCCACCGGTTATCGAATGTCCGCTGAGGGCGACCAGATCCTCCTGGAGTTCCAGGATCTCGAACGTTTCAGCGCAACTTTGGAGGCGGCCAGACCAAAGCGACGAGGCTCCAGACGTAAAGGCAAAGAACCGAAGGCAACGAAGGATCCGAAGCCGGCCAAAGAGCCTCGGGCCAAGAAGACCAAAGAGCCAAAACACAAAGAGTCACGCCGTAGACCACGGGGCCGCAAGCAAGACGCTGAGCCGAAGCCGATAGACCTTAACCCTTCGCCGGTAGCCGCGGCTCCAGCGGAGCCCGCAGCCACGGTGCCCACTCTGGCCCCGGTTGCTGAGCCTGAGGCAGCCAAAGAAGGCCCAAACGCCTTCGTGAAGTTCATGGATGGAACTCTTGATCGAGCCGAGAGACGATGGGGCAACCTGCTCCCCCGCTGGGTGTTCTCCAGAGGAGCCTTCCTCGGGATCGTCGGCTTGATCCTGGTCGCCCTGCTTTTCCCAGGTGTCGTGTCCACGCTGTTGCTAGTGGCAGGTCTCGCGGGACTGATGGTGGGTGGTGTCGCCTACATGGACGACGTGGTGGCCTCGAAATGGCTGCCTGGCCGAATGAATGCGACGCACCTCCTGGTTACAGGTGTCGGTTTGATACTGGTCTCGATCGTTTTTGGGGTTATCGCCTAAAGAACGAAGACGTCAAACAAAGAAGGGGCCCGCCGTTTGGCGGGCCCCTTCTTCTTGACTCAAACGAGTTCGATTATTGCTTCTTCGGCTCCGTCGCCACGACGGGGACCAAGTTTGGTGATCCTGGTGTAACCACCGGGCCGATCTTCATACCGGGGTGCGACCTCTTCGAAGAGCTTGGCCACTGCGCCCTTGTCGGTGATGGTTCGCATCACGGTGCGACGCGCGTGCAAGTCACCACGGCGTGCCTTGGTGATCAGCTTCTCGGCCAGAGGCCGAACCGCCTTGGCCTTTGCAGCCGTCGTCGTCACCTTCTCGTGTAGGAACAGGTCGGTAGCCAGATTGGCCATCATCAGCCGATCATGGGCTGGCGACCCTCCAAAACGCGGACCTTTACGAGGGCGTGGCATCACATACCACCCGCCGACGGCGAGTCAGCGAGGCTCAATCCCAGTTCGTCCAGCTTGGCAATGACCTCGTCGAGGCTCTTCTGGCCAAAATTGGTGATGTTGAGGAGATCGTCGGATGTGCGCTCCACGAGCTCGCCAACGGTCTTGATCTGGGCACGGCGCAGGCAGTTGCGGGGACGCTCGGAGAGATCGAGCGCCTCAATGGGCAGCTCGAGGTCAGGCGAACCACTGGCCTCAGGGACGATGTCGACCAGCTCGAGACCTTCTCCCTGACCGACATCGCTGAAGATGTCCATCAGTTCGCCGAGGGTCTTGCCGGCTGACGAAACTGCGTCCTTGGGCTCGATGGCACCGTTGGTCTCGACATCCAGAACCAGACGGTCATAGTTGGTCATCTGACCGACCTGAGTGTTCTCGACGCGGTAGGCGACCTTGCGAACAGGCGAGAAGATCGAGTCGACCGGAATCACTCCGATGGTTGTCGACCCTCCCTTGTTGCTGTCTGCGGTGCGGTAGCCGACTCCTGGGGAGACGATCATCTCCATCTCGAGACGGGCCGACGCGCTAAGGGTGGCAATGTGGGCATCAGGGTTGACAACCTCGACACCAGCAGGAAGCTTCAGATCCGCAGCGGTGACAGCGCCAGCACCCTTGGCCGAAAGGTAAAGGGTGTGCTCGTCGATGCCTTCCATGCGGATGACGATCCTCTTGATGTTCAGGATGATGTCCACGACGTCCTCGACCACACCGTTGATGGTTGAGAACTCATGCTCGATACCCTCGATCTGGATGGCCGTGATGGCTGCACCGGGGATACGCGAGAGAAGAGTGCGCCGCATGGTGTTGCCCAGCGTGTACCCGAACCCGGGCTCCAACGGCTCAACAAGGAACCGCGAACGGTTCTCGGCTACTTCTTCTGATTCGATTTGGGGGCGTTGAACGATCAACAACTCGGCTTACCTCACTTCGAGTAGAGCTCGACGATCAACTGCTCGTTGATGTCTGTGTCTATCTGGTCACGTCGCGGACTGTCACTGATGGTGATCTGACGATCGCCGGTGTCCACCTGGAGCCAATCGGGCACCAGACGGTCCTGGGTGTCGACAGAATGCTGAATCACGATCAATTCGCGGCTGCGGTCTTTCACGGTTACCCGGTCGCCGGGCTTCACCTGGTACGACGGGATGTCGACCTTCTTTCCGTTGACGCGGAAGTGGCCATGGTTGACCAACTGGCGCGCCTGGGGCCTGGTAGCCGCCATGCCGGAGCGCCAAACGACGTTGTCGAGACGCTGTTCGAGCATTTGAAGCAGGTTTTCGCCGGTGATCCCCGGACGACGTGCTGCCTCTTCGTAGTAACGACGGAACTGCTTCTCGAGCACTCCGTACATCGTGCGCAGCTTCTGCTTCTCACGGAGCTGGATCTGATAGTCGGACTCGCGAATGCGACCGCGACCGTGCTCCCCCGGAGGGTAAGGACGACGCTCGGTGGCGCAACGCTTCGACTGACAAAGCTGAGTGCGGGCCCTACGACAAGCCTTGCACTTGGGTCCTGTGTTACGAGCCATCAGCCTCTCCGCCTTTTCTTGGGTCGAACACCGTTGTGCGGCATCGGGGTGACGTCTTTGACCCACGTCACTTCCATGCCCATGTTCTGAAGGGTGCGGACTGCAGTGTCACGTCCCGAGCCGGTGCCGCTGACGATCACGTCGAGCTTGCGGATGCCGTGCTCACCTGCCCGACGGGCGGCCTCTTCGGCTGCCACCTGGGCGGCGTAGGGAGTGGACTTGCGAGAGCCCTTGAACCCCACCGACCCACCAGAAGTCCAGGCGACGCTGGCGCCGGTCTGGTCGGTGATGTTGATGATGGTGTTGTTGAACGTTGCCTTGATGTGGGCCTGGCCGTGGCTGATGTTCTTGCGCTCACGACGACGAACCCTCTTGGAACCCTGTGGACGCTGGGTCACTTGGTCACCTTCTTCTTGCCGGCGATAGCAACCCGGCGACCCTTGCGGGAGCGGGCGTTGGTGTGGGTGCGCTGACCACGGACCGGGAGGCCACGACGATGGCGGATGCCTTGGTAGCTGCCGATCTCGATCTTGCGCTTGATGTTCTGCTGGGTCTCACGGCGAAGATCACCTTCGACCTTGAGATTGGACTCGATGTGACGTCGGATCCGGGCCACCTCGTCGTCGGTCAACGACCGAACACGGGTGGACCCGTCGATCTTGGTCTCCTCACAGATGTTCTCGGCCGTGGTTTGACCGATTCCATATATGTATGTGAGCGAGATCACAAGTCTCTTGTCACGGGGAATGTCTACTCCTGCGATACGTGCCATTGATCAGCCCTGCCTCTGCTTGTGACGGGGGTTCTCACAAATCACCCAGACGCGGCCACGCCTGCGGATGATGCGACACTTCTCGCACATCTTCTTTGTGGAAGGTCTTACCTTCATTACTCATCTCCAAAGTCTCGATCCGCACGTATGGACGCGTGCGATGCCAGGCCACAATCAGTCACAACCGGAGCTTCGGTGGTTGTGGGCGACGGTGCCCTGGCTACAAACCGTCCTTCGGCCAAAGAAGGAGCGGCAAAGACAGGTGTGATTCTACCGAAGGGTGTCGTGAGGGCAAATCTCGACGCTGGATCTTCAGTATCCGATCGGTTGGTGCCTCTGTCCAGCCCGTTCTGTCGTCTACCGGGCTGAGCAGTGGCACGTCGTCGTAGGGCCGGCGGTCGTATGACACTCAAGTTTGAGGTCTGTACTTGTTTCCAACGCTGCAATTCGATGAACTGGGGCCTACGACGGGGTCACTGCTGTTGCCTCCGAACGTGATTTTTCACATGACACCAGAAGAGCAACATCGGGGAGCCGTCGCGCGCCCAACGGTCCCCAGCCTTGAGTCGCCAATTGGCGATGCGTCCTGGCCACGAACTCCAGGTTTGAAAGCACGCCACCGTCCCTCGAGACGCCACCTCTCCGCCTAGTCCAGTGGCTTCCGGCCCGACAGGCCTCCAAGGTGGCATCCGCCGCCTGGCTCAGTCCGGCGGTCTTCCTTGGGGGCACTTGGCGTTGAGAACGCTCCATTCAATCGGAGACAACGTGTTTGCTGGGTCGGCGTACGCAAATGGGACCCAAGGATCGACGAAGTAGCTGTCGATGAAGACTTCGCGCGTTGGGGGGGCCGGGATCGAAAAGCCCTCCTTCTCAAGGCATGAAGCAGTCTCCAACGCCCAGTCGTATGCTTCGGAGATCTGCTCATGCGTCGGAGGTACCGGTTGAGGTAACCGCAACCCCTCTCTGCACGCCTTCGACACCTCGTTCGCCTCCAGGCTCTGTTCCGGAGGCACCGCCGAATACGAGATACCGTCTCCTGGTGGAATCAAGGTGACCGGATAGCCATTGTCGTTCAGACACGCCACTTCCAATCTGGTCACCTCGTACCAGTCAACATTCCAATACTCGACATCCGAGAAGTCTCCATATCCGCCTATTGGAGGAATGGCCGACGCGAGCGACCCCACAGAAGTCGACGTAGACGAACTAACGACATACCCCTGCCCGCAACCGACCAGTACGACTGTGAGGGCGACCACAACGGTCGCCCTCACAGTTCGCATTATTGATCTGCCAGGCATAGCACTACTGATACGGGGCGCAATAGTTCGACCCAGAGACCAAAGTCCCGTTCACAATGTGGCCGCCGAACCCCTGACTGTCATAAACATGGGTCCAGTTTGACACCGAACTCTTGAACTTCGGATCGGCCCCGATGTTCCAGCTATTGACTTTGTCCGATATGGGGGTCCTGTAGGCCCATTGTTCAGTCACACCCGTCGTGACAGACTTCTGGCCCACTAGATAGTTGACGCAGTCGCGGTCAGGAAGCATCTTCGGTATGCCGGCATATGCGACTGACGATACGCTCATCGCCAAGCAGAGGCCGAGGGCGATTGCAGTCACAAACCGTTTCATTTCGGTTCCTTTCGGTCTGTGGTACCGGGATTCGTCTTTCGTCACTCGAGCCCGACACCACGGGTCCTATCGATCTCTCGATCGACTTCTTACCCTTGAACGTACAGCAAGACCGTGGCCGGTGGGCGGACAACTTCCGGACTGACATCTCGCCGCCCCTTGTCACTCCCCGAACGCGCCTACGCACGTACCCGGGTTAGGGAGGTTGCGCCGAAACTCACGGCGCCGTGATACCACATCTCGGCGCGCTGCACCGATATCGGAGAGAGATTGGCCCTAAATGTCCTGACTCGCCCTACTCGTCCCAGAAGACGGAAACAGTGGCTAACGCCTGGGGACACGCATCGTTGATCGATCGCCACTCCTCCTCAGTCGAAACCGCGGCGGGGATACCGAGGTAGGGGTCCCAGGGAGCCTCTTCATTGTATGAGTCGACCCAGGCCTCCATCGAGGGTGGTGCTGGAACTGCATAGCCGTGAAGTTCGAGGCATTCGGCCACCCCGGTCTGCAATCTGTACATGTCCTCGAGTTCGGCTTCAGGAATCGGTTCCCCATCGGGCAGATCGATGAAGATCGACTCCATCTCGCCCTCGCACGTTTCGTATGCAGCTTCAACCGCCAGCGCTTGAGAGGTAGGGAATTTCCCAACCGAAACGCCCGCTCCTTCGACCACAGGCTCAAACCCCTGACCCCTCAAACAGTCGGCCATAGCCAATGCCCACCCCTCAGCCGTAAAAGCCACCCGCGGCTCTGGGTTGACAGACTCGCCGCTAACCGAGTGGAGCGTGTCGGGCACTCCAGCACAAGCCGCGAGGATGGCGCCAGCGAACACTAGGAGGACCCGACCCGCCTTACTCAAAGGCAATACCCATATGAGTTTGGGTAGCTATAGGACTGTCCTGTCTGGTTGAAAAGGGAGAACCCCGCCACCGTGACAGTCCAAGGGATTGTGGATGGACGCCACATTCCGTCAGCAGGGTATCCAACCCAATCGCTCTCACCAGCAACGTCGTGCCTGTGGTCGCCTTTGGCATATATGTGGGTCCGGCCAGCAGTTGACGCCGGCCAACACTCCAAAGTCCCACCTTCTCGGTACGTCCATGACACTGCGAGCGCCGGTCCGGCCAGGACAGTGACGAACATTGACATTAGGGCCAAAACGAGCACAAAACGCTTCATCGTTCTTCCTTTCGGTCTGTGGTACCGGGATTCGTCTTTCGTCACTCGAGCCCGACACCACGGGTCCTATCGATCTCTCGATCGACTTCTTACCCTTGAACGTACAGCAAGACCGTGGCCGGTGGGCGGACAACTTCGGACTCACATCTCGCCGCCCCAGTCACTCCCCCAAAGCGCCTACGCACGTGCCGCTGTGCTGGGCATGATTGCCATTCTTACGGGCGATCGAGGGACGTTTGCGCGGGCGGGCCTTCTCGTTTCCCTGGCGGGCATTCTCTACTTGTCAGCCAGGTAATGGCGCTACAGAAACTTGAGGAAAAGCCTGGGGAGTCTCGGGAGTATACGGGTCGGGCGCGCATCGACCCAGCGAAAGACGTCCGGATCCTCGTAGAGCCACGGATTTTGGGGCACTCACCTATTACTACGAGATCAGGCAGGTAGTAGCCGTAGCAGTGCATCCTTTTGTGCGGTCTTGCAGATCCGTTTTGAAGCCCAACGCTCCTACACACCTCACCCGGGAGGTGGGCATACCTCCATCAAACGCTCGTACTCTGATTGAGAAACATTGCCAACGACCGTCCCGTATGCGGTCCAGAATGCGAAACTTTCACCCTCGCTGAATGTTCGCGGCCCAGCGGTTGGAAAGGTCTCGAGATACACCTCGAGAGAAGGTGGACTGGGGACATCATGTCCCTCCGCCTCCAAACACTTCATGGCGACAATCTCGCGTTCGAATCTCTCAATCATCTGTTCGCGCGTCATTTCCCGAGGAGGACCCACTAGAAGGCTGTAGCATTCTTGAACGTCTGCCCGCGCTTCGACCTGAGCGTCAGGCCCCCCGCGACTGTGAGAAAGTCACCGCTCTCGCCCAAGACATGTCCGCGCTCTTCCATACACGCCTTCAACGCCCTTTCGAAGGCGTCGGGGCTAGTCGTGGTAGAGGAAGAGGGAAAAACTCCGGTCGGATTCCCAGAGCAGGCACCGAGTACCAGCACCAAAACACCTAGAACCTGTACTCGGCTCACCACACTAACTCTAGGAGATCCTGGGATCGCGGCAGTACATGCTGGCACTGAGAATGTGCGTCTGCAGCATCCAGTCATCGATCGTTAACTGCCCGCAATGCAACAGTTACAAATGGCTGAGGGCAGGCTTCATTTAGTCGCTCCCACTCCGCCTGGCCCGTGTGAGCCAGCAACTCCAGATGAGGGTGCCAAGGGTCAGACTCGAGGCCCTCACTGAATCGGTCGAAGGTGGGAGGCTTGCTGATGGAGTACCCCAGCCCTTCAAGACAGTTCTTCGATTTGAGCAGTTCCTCATACAACATGCGGCGGTTCGCCTCAAAAGTTAGGTCAAACGCGATATCGGAGGGAAACCTCTGCTCGACTTCAGCCATGCACGTTTCAACAGCCTGTTCACTGGCCTGAACTTGACCTCCGTCGTCAATGAACAGGACCGGACCCTGAGTCCATGCCTCGAAGCCTTGATCTCGCGCGCACTCGGCTTCAAGTTCGGCTCGCTCGTTGTCAGAAATCGGTGGGGTCGGAGCTTCGCTAGAGGTTGTGAGCCTTCCCGTTGATGGACCACACGCAGCAACCAGCGCCAGAAGTAGAAGCCCACCCGCCGGGAACCCACGTGAGCGCCTTCCTGCCGACTCTACGTGCATACTCCCCAGGAGTTGGCCGGACTGTACGAGCTTCCGCTCTGGTTGTAGAGCGAAAAACCTGAAACCCACACTGACCAGACCACCAATGAGCCAGACTTGACGCCCTTCGCCGCCAAATGAGCGTAAGCGTTGGTTGAACCAAACTTGTGTCGGTAGTGGCCGTCCGCCCATACATACGTCTCGGCTGGTTGAGGATTGGGGTTGCCGCAATCAAGGGTCCCACCTTCACGCTAGGTGTACCCAACTGCGTGAGCATAAGCAGGCGTGACCAGCAACACAGCCAGAACCAAGGCGATCGCCACGCTCAGATTCTTCCTCATTGGACTTTTACTTTCGGTCTGTGGTGTCGGGAAAGACTTCGTCACTCGACTCGACACCACGGGTCCTGTTCGATCTCTCGATCGACTTCGTACCCTTGAACGTACAGCAAGAACCTGGCCGGTGGGCGGACAACTTTCGGACTTAAACAAAGCCGCCCTTGTCGCTCCCGAATAGTGCGTCTCACATTGCTACCGGTGCAATGAAAGGCCAGTATCAGTCACTCCGGCTTCGTAGTCGAGCTATGGGACGGGCATACCCCGGTGAATCGCTCGAACTCAGCATACGCTGTGCCCTGAGGTATTTGATATGGAGGTGAGCATGCCAGATTCGGCAGACCAGAAGCTCTCCCATCGCTCCATCAGCAGGTGTCCTAAAGGCGAGATCCCAAATAGCGCCGGCTGAGCGCTTTCGCAAACCTCTTCGCTCGACGTCACTCCTCGACCCCACACTCGATACCCGGCCCATACAAGGTTCCTGTGTCTGAGTCGACGTAACTCGGCACCCCGCTCAGAGGGTCCCAAGTCTCGCCATCCATGTAGGCATCCAACGAGACTGGCTCCTCAAGTTCAATACCCAAGCTCAAAAGGCAATCTCGCACCTTCAGGTTCGCGTCGTACAGCCGAGCAAGCAACTCGGGATCACTGGTGTCATAACTCACGTAGCCCAGCTGCTGGGCAGCGACCATGCATGCGTCTACGAGCCTCTCATCTCTGTCCGATTGCTCAGAAGTTGACTGACGAAGCACCCCACCTGCTCCCGCGTACGTAACTGCCACGCCGAAACTGCTCAGGCAGAGGCCGACAATCTCGTTATCTTTGGCGCTTCCCGGAAGGTATGGGCTTTCTGGGCGAGCAATCGAACCTGCAATATGGCGAGCAGCTTCCTCAACGGTCGGGTCGCCCTCTTCGCTGTCCCGCACTGACTCAAAGTAATCGTGGATGGGCGAGCCTGAAGGTCTGGCTTGCCCCAGATCAACGCAAGCCGCCAACAAGACCCCACTTGCTACGAAAACTGCAGGAACAAGCAACCGACTCCGCTTAACGCGAAGGCCCAGGGAAAGAGTTACGTCCGAAGTCAATTCCGGTCAGCTCACAGACATTCTGCCCAGCCGTTGTGAGGGTTCGGCGCCGAGGCGTTCCAGAAACCTGATTGGCTGCTCGTCCAGATATTTGCCCAATAAACACCTGCTGGTTTCCACGCGGAGAGGTATCCGCCACGAAAGCCCTGACTGTGAGTACCTGCATCCTCGTATCCGATCGTCGTCAGTACCACGTCGTAGCTCGAAGAGCAGCTGATGTAGCCAGAGTGCGCACTAGCGACCACCGGAAACGTCGAAACGAGGATCGCCGCGCTGACCATCAGAGTTGAGCGGCGCTTCTTTAGTCCGTTCCTCATAATCACTTCCTTTCGGTCAGTGGAGCCGGAATGGTTCTTTCGTCACTCGACTCGACGCCACGGGTCCTTCTCGATCACTTGGATCGACTTGTTACCCACGAACCTATCGGACGATGTTGACCTCTGGGAGGACAACTTTGGCCAACCGTTGACCGGACGAGCCCCCCCCCCTTGTAAGGTAGAGCTTCGGCGAAGAGAGGGGACTCTTGGCACCGCGGATAATCAACCGCCTTCGGGATAGTCAACTTGCGGTTCTCCTAGATTCTGCCTGCGACGGACTCGAACCCTCCGAGGATCTAGTCGTCGTCGACTCTTTCTCCTCTGCACAATCAGCGCGGTGCGGCCACATCCTGATCAGCACCGACTTCCCAACGATCATGCGAGTTATGAAGGATTGTTATCCCCACGGCGTCTTGCACCCGAGAGATTTGAATCGGGAGCACCTCTCATCCCTAGCGGCTGGCCTTCATTCGTTCACCGTCTATACCGCCGCTGACCTCGATCTGAAGCGATGGCTATTCGACGCTCTTAGGTTGCTAGTCCACGGCGCGTCTCAAGAAGAGGCGTCACTGGAGGTCGGTTTGAGCGTTCGCACACTTCGCCGACATCTGACACGCCTTACCAAAGCAGCACGCGTTGACCCGCCGTACCCTTGGCCCATGTTGTCTCCAATCTTCCCGCGATGAGACCCGGCCGGATCCTCTTCGGCTTGTTGGTTTTGGCGGGCATAGCGGCGGCTGGATTTTGGGCGGGCCGGGTTGCGACTCAACCGCCTGAAGATCCGACGTTGGAAACCACAGGGCCGTTGGAGTACGTGGTGTCTACCGACACGGTGGGTAGAACTTTGAGTTTCACTGCTATCGGTGAGTGGGAGTTGACCCCGCTGGGCACCCGTCAGCCGTAAAAGCCACTCGCGGCTCTGGGATGACAGACTCGCCGCTAACCGAGTCGAGCGTGTCGGGCACTCCAGCACAAGCCCCGAGGATGGCGCCAGCGAACACTAGGAGGACCCGACCCGCCTTACTCGCCGTCACAGTCCAAGGGATTGTGGATGGACGCCTAGTCGCTCGGCTCCTGCTGCGGGCAAGCCACATTGAGAGCGTTCCACTCGCTCACAGACATCTCGTTGGATGGATCAACAAACTCGTATGGGTTCCAACCGTCGAACAAGTACCTATCGGTAAACACTTCCAATGTCGGAGGCTCTGGAATAGTGAATCCTTCCGTCTCAAGGCATGAAGCTACAACGAGCATCCATTCATAGATCTTCTCAAGCTCATCGGCATCCGGAGGTCGCGGCGCTGGCAGATTCATGCCAGTCCGACAGGCTTCCAAGGTGGCATCAGCCGCCTGGCTCTGCTCAGGGGGAATCGAAGCGAACGAGATGCCGTCTCCTGGGGGAATGAGAGTTACTGGGAAGCCATGGTCGTTCAGGCATGCGACCTGAAGGCGCGTGACCTCATACCAATCGACGTTGAAGTAATCCTCCCCTGAAAAGTCACCGTAGCCAGAAATTGGTTTAACGGTACTGGGTGTCGCCTCCGCAATGCTTGGAGTTGATGAGGTCGCTGCCGAAAACGACGAGCCACAACCGCAAATCAAGAACATGAGGGCGACTGACATCGCCCTCATGTTTCGTATCGCCAAGGTCCCAGGCATAGCACTACTGATACGGGGTGCAATAGTTGTATCCGTAGGTCAGCGTACCGTTAACAATGTGGCCGCCAAACCCCTGGCTGTCGTAAACGTGGGTCCAGTTGGACACCGACGTGCGCACCAAGTTGCTCGTCCCGTTATTCCACTGTGCTACCAGATCAGAAATCGGGGTCTTGTATGCATAGTGCTTGGTGGTACCTGTTGTCGTCGATCTCTGGCCAACCAGATAGTTGACGCAATCGCGTTCAGGAAGCATCTTCGGTATGCCGGCATATGCGACGGACGACACGCTCATTGCCAAACACAGGCCAAGGGCGATTGCAGTTACAAACCGCTTCATTTCGGTTCCTTTCGGTCTGTGGTGTCGGGAAAGGTTTCGTGACTCGACCCGACACCACGGGTCCTATCGATCAATCCGATCGACTTCTCACGCCTCGAACGTACAAGACAATCATGGCCGCAAACAGGACATATTCCTGGGCTCGCATGTCTCGGCTGCCGCCCCCGCACTGAGCTGCTTGATGGGATCCCCCCCACTGGTACCCTCCGCATTGGGCAAGTCGGAATGCTGAACGAGGGCAGACTGCATGATTGCGAATCATTTGCATGACGGTGCGAGTCGATCCCAACTCGATCATGTCCTGTCCCGCATCGAACCGACCGTGAAGCTCAGGTTCGTTGACACATTCCGCTCCACCTCATCGAGCGCCGTTCCCACTGTCCTCGTGACGAAATCGCTACCCACGATCTTGCGTTTCATGAAGGAGCACACACCCCTCGGCGTCCTAAAACCCCTAGACATCAGCTTTGAACATGTATCCACGCTCGCAGACGAGATATCGGTCCATTCCCACTTCACAGCCGAAGACTTCGGCATCCCCGAGCCCCTATTTATATACATCGCAGCCCGATCGCGGGGAATTACCCAGCCAGACGCCGCAGAACTTGCCGGCTATAGCGACCGACACGCCCGACGATTGGCTCGCAGCATCGTGAGGGAAGCAGGATTCTCAGGCCGGTACCCTTGGCCCATGTTGTCTCCGATCTTCCCGCCATGAGACCCGGCCGAATCCTCTTCGGCTTGTTGGTTTTGGCGGGCATTGCTGCGGCTGGTTTCTGGGCGGGCCGGGTTGTGACTCAACCGCCGGAGGATCCGACGTTGGATACCGCGGAGCCGTTGGAGTATGTGGTGTCTACCGACACGGTGGGTAGAACTTTGAGTTTCACTGCTATCGGTGAGTGGGAATTGACCCCGCTGGGCAGGAACAGCGCACAGGGTGTCGTAACCACCGTCGAAACCTCCCCTACTGACCAGGTCTCGGCGGGTGATGTCTTGTATTCGGTGGACCTCAGGCCGGTGGTCGTCGCTGAGGGTTCTGTGCCGATGTTCCGGAACCTTGGGTTAAGAGCCAAAGGCCCGGACGTGGCCCAGCTACAGACCTTGCTGACGTCACTTGGGTTCTATGGCGGTGAGGCCGATGGTTCGTTCGGTTCGAGCACTCGCAATGCGGTTCGTGACTGGCAGGATTCTCTCGGGGTCGACGACACAGGCACCGTGTCAGATGGGGATATCGTGTTCGTGCCCGAACTCCCCGCCACGGTTGTCTTGTCGGACGATGTCAAGGTCGGTGCAAGGTTGAGCGGCGGTGAGGAGGTTGTTCTGTTGGTGCCTGAGGACCCGACGTTCCGCATTCCCTTGGCACCCGAACAAGCGTCACTGGTGCCCCTAACCGCTGACGTGAGCATCGTGTTCGCTGCCGGTGAATGGCAGGCGATCATCGACCGGGCGGTCGAAACAGAATTCGGCCAGCTAGACCTCGTACTGGCACCGAGTACGGGGACATCAATCTGCGGCAACGAATGTCCAGAATGGGTCGACCTGAACGGACCCACGAGCTTCCGAGCAAACATCGTGGTCATACCCGAAACCACCGGCCCAGCCGTACCAGTTGCTGCCATCTCCACCGACGCCGGCAACCGGGCGTTCGTGACCCTCTCCAACGGCTCCCTTCAAGAAGTCACCGTGGTCGAATCAGCCAACGGGCTAGCAGTCATCGACGGAATCGAACCCGGAACCACCATTCTCATCCCGCCCGACCAATGATCGAATGCACAAACCTCACCTTCTCCTACCACACAACGTCTGACCTCGGGTTCAACGTAGCTAGCAGAGCATTTGGGACGAAAGGCCCTAGCCACATGGAACCACACACCTAAAGCTCAAAAACATCCGCGCCTTGCGGCAGAGACCGAATTGAGGAGACGAGAGATGAGGATTTCTGTTCGAATCGCCCTCGCTTTGGGGCTAGTGGTTGGGAGCGCCCTTCCGGCGGGAGCCGCCGTGTTTGATACCGAAACCAAGTATTGCGGAGCTTTCGAGCAGGTCAGAATAAGATCTGATTCAACTGGTTCTACTGAGCATCTCGTGCTCTATCCCAGTAGAACAACAGGCTTCTGGAACAACGGATCAACGTGGCGCATCAGGTACTCGAATACCGACCGGGAAGACACAACCTGGATGGTTTGGGTAGAAAACGGGGCCATCAGCGATCCTGGGACATATGGCTACTGCTATCCAGATATCGAGTGACCGATCTCTTTGGAACTGATGTACAAACCCATGAGATCGTTGTATCGCACCCTTATCTGCCTTGCTCTCCTGTCAGGCTGCGCCCAGGCAGAGACATACGAGTCCACTACCACGGTGACTTCTCAGAATGCAGCATTCGGCACCGAACCGTCTCAAACGGAATCGGTCGAAGCGCCCACCGAAGAGGAACGAAAGCCGTCGCCGATTGACTCGACGCCACCTTTGGATCCGATATACGGTTACGGCGACTTCCAGCACCTTTTGTATGCAGATATTGACTGGTTCGAGGTCACCGACTTACAGGTACGCTGCGCCAACGAACACGGTGTTCCCCTGGCCGTCATTCCACCCGGCGACGGCATCAGCTTCGCAGCCGTCCCAATCCACCAGCAGGATCAAGCGCGGTCTGTCCTGAGAGCGTGTACTGAGGGACTAAACCTCCCTGAGTATGAACAGCTCAATGAAGAGCAGCTCGGCGCCCTCTTCCTTGAACTAAAGGCGGCCCAGGCGTGCCTGGAAGCCAAAGGGTTCGAGATCACCGACCCCCCCACCGTTGAGACGTTCATTGAGTCCTACTACAGCGGAGCTGGCTGGCATCCATATCGAGAGATCCCCCCACTCGACGCGGAGGAGTGGCAACGTCTCAACCAGGACTGCCCTCAACCATAGGACCTGCTGACATCAGATGTTCCCGAGGGCTCGCCTACGTTGTCGATTCACTCGCGTGAGCGAGCGCGGTGCGAATATGCCTAATGGCCCTATGCCGCCGCCCAAAGCCGAACCAAGAATTGGCTCCAAGCGAGTCATTGCACCAAAGGAGGCTTGACTCATGAGACGTATAGCCACCGGAGTGGTGAGCTGCGTATTGGCATTGCTAGTCGCAACGCCTGCTCTCGCGAACGTATACGAGGTCGGAAGCGTCAGTTGTTCCCCCAATCTCGCCGGAATCCAGTCCAAATCGACTGGCCACACATATCATTGGGTCGACAGCCCAGGCTTCTATGGAACCGGATACTGGAACAACGGAGCATCAATTAAGGTACGTAGATCGGTCGCCAACCACCAAAGCATCGAGTGGATTGCCGAGGTCTTTTGGGGCGACCTGTACGATATCGGAACTCACGGCTACTGCACGTCGATCCAATGACCTCGAAACGCTAGGTCAAGATGCCGCAAGGGCGACTTCGTCGGTCACCAATCATCCGGATCCTCTTCGGCTTGTTGGTTTTGGCGGGCATTGCTGCGGCTGGTTTCTGGGCGGGCCGGGTTGTGACTCAACCGCCGGAGGATCCGACGTTGGATACCGCGGAGCCGTTGGAGTATGTGGTGTCTACCGACACGGTGGGTAGAACTTTGAGTTTCACTGCTATCGGTGAGTGGGAATTGACCCCGCTGGGCAGGAACAGCGCACAGGGTGTCGTAACCACCGTCGAAACCTCCCCTACTGACCAGGTCTCGGCGGGTGATGTCTTGTATTCGGTGGACCTCAGGCCGGTGGTCGTCGCTGAGGGTTCTGTGCCGATGTTCCGGAACCTTGGGTTAAGAGCCAAAGGCCCGGACGTGGCCCAGCTACAGACCTTGCTGACGTCACTTGGGTTCTATGGCGGTGAGGCCGATGGTTCGTTCGGTTCGAGCACTCGCAATGCGGTTCGTGACTGGCAGGATTCTCTCGGGGTCGACGACACAGGCACCGTGTCAGATGGGGATATCGTGTTCGTGCCCGAACTCCCCGCCACGGTTGTCTTGTCGGACGATGTCAAGGTCGGTGCAAGGTTGAGCGGCGGTGAGGAGGTTGTTCTGTTGGTGCCTGAGGACCCGACGTTCCGCATTCCCTTGGCACCCGAACAAGCGTCACTGGTGCCCCTAACCGCTGACGTGAGCATCGTGTTCGCTGCCGGTGAATGGCAGGCGATCATCGACCGGGCGGTCGAAACAGAATTCGGCCAGCTAGACCTCGTACTGGCACCGAGTACGGGGACATCAATCTGCGGCAACGAATGTCCAGAATGGGTCGACCTGAACGGACCCACGAGCTTCCGAGCAAACATCGTGGTCATACCCGAAACCACCGGCCCAGCCGTACCAGTTGCTGCCATCTCCACCGACGCCGGCAACCGGGCGTTCGTGACCCTCTCCAACGGCTCCCTTCAAGAAGTCACCGTGGTCGAATCAGCCAACGGGCTAGCAGTCATCGACGGAATCGAACCCGGAACCACCATCCTCATCCCACCCGACCAATGATCGAATGCACAAACCTCACCTTCTCCTACCCCGGTGGCGAGCCGATCATCACTGGCCTCGACTGGACGTTTCACCCCGGCTCGACGACCGCAGTCACCGGGCCTTCTGGCAAAGGTAAATCGACACTTCTCTACCTACTGGGACTGCTCCTCACCCCATCAAGCGGAGAAGTCAGAATCGACAATGAGCCCGTGTCTGAGTGGTCCGACGCACGTCGCTCAGCGTGGCGCGGCAAAGAGATCGGCTTCGTCTTCCAAGACGCCGCCCTCGACGCCACCCGGTCAGTCATCGACAACATCGTTGAGACGTCGGTGTATGGACCGATGGACCGCCGGACCGCGGTGAGTTCGGGACTCGACCTCATGGACGAACTCGGTGTCGACGTTCCGGCGACTCGGAAGCCTGGACAAGTTTCGGGAGGGCAAGCCCAACGGATCGCCATGTGCCGAGCCCTCGTCTCCGACCCATCGGTTCTCCTCGGTGACGAACCGACCGGCAACCTCGATAGCGCAACAGCAGACGTGGTGATCGACAAGATGCGGACCGCTGCAGCTGACGGCAGGACAGTGGTGATAGCAACACACGATCAGAACGTGGTCGAGATCTGCGACCAGGTGCTCGAGTTGTGAAGCTGCTCGGCGAAGCCGCCAGATCGGCCGTGGCCCAACCGGTTGCCTCGGCAGTCATCGCGCTGCTCGTCGCCGGAGCGTGTGGTGCCATCCTCGCCACTACCGGGCAGACTGTCAGGGCCGAACAGGACGTCCTGGCACGAATCGACGATGCGGGGACACGATCAATCGTGATATCCGACATCAACGGAACGGCGGGGCTGACATCTGCCGCAGTTGATCGGCTGAACAACCTCGAAGGGGTCGAATGGGCCATCGGTCTCGGCCCGGCCCGAGACGTGCGCACTGTGGGCAACCCCGGTGGTAGCCCGGCAGCTATTCGATCGATCTATGGAGCCATTCCGCCTCAGGTCGATCTCGCTGCCTCACCGCAACCGGACGCCGTGCTCGTCGGGCCACAGGCACAGGAAACCCTCGGAATGCTCACACCGTATGGCGGTGTTGCTGGCGAAACCGATATGGCCGTGATCGGAGGGTTCACTGCTCAGGATCCATTGTCCTTCCTCAACCGTGGCCTGCTTCGGTTGACGGACACCATCGAACAAGTCCGATCGATCCACCTTCTGGCCGCCGAGCCATCGAAAGTCGGAGCGGTGCGGGACGCAGCCCTTCCCCTGGTCGGCCCAGAGGACATTACTTCGGTCGGGATCGAGACTTCCGAGACCCTGGCTGACGTCCGGGCCGCGGTTCAAGGCGAACTGGGTCGATTTGGGCGATCAATCGTCGGTCTGGTCCTCGCCGCCGGGATCGTGCTGATCAGCCTCGCTGTCTACGCAGCCGTGACCGCCCGAAGACGTGACTTTGGGCGAAGGAGAGCTCTTGGTGCCAGCCGCGGTGACATCCTCACCCTGGTATCTGCCCAGACTGCCCTCGCGGCCATCACCGGGGCTCTATTGGGAACCGTCGTCTCCTGGCCCATCCTCACTGCCACCACCGGAGTCGCTCCCGACCTGAGGTTCTCCGTAGCTACCGGAGTTCTGACCGTCATCGGCGCTTTGCTTGCCTCACTGCCGCCAGCACTGGGAGCCGCCTATCGCGACCCTGTCTCAGTGTTGAGAGTGCCCTAGGGTCTAGGAGTTCTCGACGCAGGTCTCGAAAGCGTCAACCAGGACTTCCTCTCCTTCTGTGCCGGCCAAGACGTAAAGCTCCGAGAACGGGTCCCAAATGACTTGGTCACGGTCTCGTTCTTCCAGGTAGGTATCGAACGAGATCAGTGTTGGAGCCGGGAAGTCGTTGGAAACGAGACACTCGCGAATAGCGACATCCTGGTCATATATCTGACGCCAATACTCATCCGACAGCGGACGCTCCGGATCAGGCACGATTCCTTCTGCTACAAGTCGATTCAAGCACCTGTCAAGATCGGCTCGCATTGCCGCCTGTGACGTCGGATCGTTGTCAGAGAAGTGAATGCCGTTGCCGGGGCCGGGCGTGTAAGTGACAGGCCACCCTTTCGCCACCAGACACTCCGCCAACAGACCATTGACTAGGTCACGGTCAGGCATTTCATCCGGTGTCACGGGCTGGTCGGCCTCAACAGCGGGCGGCTGACTCGAGCACGAGGCCACGGAGAGGCCTATCGCGAGACTGACGATCAGTAATCTCGCGATCCGCATCTGACCGAGGCCATCACTGTCTAGTGGCAATGCATGTACGCGGTGCCTGACTGCGGATGGACTCCGCCAATGCTCCACCAGCCGCCTCCCCAGAATCCAGGAATGTTTATCCAAGCGCTAGTTCCGGCGGCTTCCCATGCGCTGTCACTACCGCCTCCCTCAATCGCGTACGTAACAGTACCGCTCGAGAATTGCTTCCAGTGTCCTGACGAGGCTGAAACGCATCCGACATGGTCCCCCGACTGGTTGTGTGCCATCGCCAGGGGCACCGCTACCAGGACAGAGAGCGCCACGGTCAAGCCGACGACTAGGTACCTAGCTCTTCTCATTGCTTGCTTCACCAGACTTCCTTTCGATCAGCGGTCTCGGCAAAGCCTTCGTCACTCGAACCGACACCACGGGTCCTGTTCGATCAGTTTGATCGACCTCCTATCCCAAAAGTACGCCATGCAGGTGACCTCTGGGAGGACAACTTTCGACCGAGTCGGGTCAACGTAGGACTAGCTCGACGGGCGTCCCGAAACCCAGCACCGCTACACTTGACAACGGTCTGTGGTGTCGGAAAAGGTTTCGTCACTCGATCCGGCACCACGGGTCCTTTCCCAATCTGCCCAGGCACCGACAACAACCGGCACGAATAGACTGGTCATATGCAACCCATGGGATCTCAGAGCAAGGGTTCCGGCGCAGACCCTCGCTACGACAAAGGCCGCCTCAAGGGTGGAGGACGTTCTCTACACCTGGTCCGGTCGGTGGTCATCATCGCTCTGATTGCAGTGGCGATCTTCGCTCTCTTCAGCACGGCAGCGTTCTTGGGAGGCGAACGAAACGCGGTCACCACAACGTCGTTCGTCGTTGTTGTGGTTGCGATTGTGGCCCTAGCACTGAAGTTCGTAAGCCGGCGATCAAACCGAGGAAGTTTGGATTCGCTCGACAAGTGACCTGAAATCTGTAGACCCTGATGTGGGGCTTGCAGAAGGCGAAAGCCTTCCGGCCTGCCGCCACGATCATCGATTGAACGACGAAGGCGGCTGGAAACGCCAGGTGGTCGACGGAGTCACAACTTGGACCAGCCCGCTCGGCCACCGCTTTGCGAGCAGTGGCCAGTCGCCCTAGGCCTACTCAGGCGTTCCTCACACGCCCGCGACATCACTCGGAGTATCTCAAGTCCCACGGATCCTGGGGGCAAGCAGAGTTGGCAGCTCGCCACTCTGCGGGATCGGGCATAGCAGGCAATTCGTCGTACGGCACCCAGTCTCCGCGGGCATCGATATACGCATCCAGGCTGGGACGGCAAACTCGGCGGGGGAAGCCGGCACACGAGCTATCGGAAATCGACTCTTCACCTCGGCCTGGCACTCATCCATTGCAAGCTCTTCCGATGGAAGTGCATTATCAGCTTCGAAACCCCCATCGACTCGCCTAACCCAACTTGTGGCACCCTTCTCAGCCAAACAGTTCTCGATGAAATCGTTCCATTCGGCATTGGTCGCCTGCGGCCGGATTCTCTGCTCCGCTTGGTCCAACTCAGCGCTGCTGAAGGAAGCAGCGGGGGCGCTACAAGCAGCACAGAGAGCTAAGACACTCGTTGCTATTGCGCGCAATACGCGGATCAGCTGACTCGACATGAGATCCCTAGAGGTTAGATCCAGGAGCGCGTGCCGAACGCGTCCGATCGCCGCGCTGTGCGCTCGGCGTCATCTACTAGACCCCAGACGAGGGGCCTACTCTGGGGCCATCACCGCCAGCACCGGTACCGGTGCGGTCATCAGCACATCATGCGCGTGGCTACCCAGTAGGGCTTTCCCGGTAGCAGTGCGGCGTCGGTAGCCAATCACCACCAAATCGGCGTCGAAGTCCTTACAGGCCTGAACCAAATCCTCGGCTGGAGTCTGACCACGCACGTACTCCTTGACTTCGTGATCCACACCCTTGGCCGCGAGCTCAGTGGTGAGTCCGGTTAGAGCCTCCTGGTAGTGGTAGTACTCCTGCTCTTCGGTCTTGGAGCCGCCTTCGAACGAATGGACCACAACGAGCTTCGCCTCACGAATTCCGGCTTCTGCGACCGCCAGGTCGAGGGCGTTGCGACCTTCGGGATTGTCAATGAACCCGACAACGATCGTTGACATTTTCACCTTTCGATTAGCTGACGCCGAGGGTATCGCACCCGACAAGAATCCTTTAACCCAACCAAGAAGCTGTCAGTCGTTGTAGATCAGATAGGCAATGATCCAACTCCAGGCAACGAACCCTCCGGCAAACAGCAGCTGGATTCCCGCCGACCCGGAGTCGACACACGTCGGGTTCCCGGCTGCCCAACACTGGGCAACAGCTCGCCGCGAGGTTGCGTCGACCACGGCCAGCGTGATCGCTATCACGGTCGCCGTGATGATTGCCTTGCGCCAGCTGTCCTCCCTCCCGTGTCGCAGCGCGATATACCGGAGGGGCAGTGCAAGTAGCAGCATCCCGAAGCCGTAAATGATTGCGACGGTGGCAAAACGGACCACTGTCAGACGTCAGCTAGACCCAAGGGCCAAGATGTTGCCTTCGGAGTCCTTGAACCACGCTGTCTTCTCCCCATCAGGCGAAACCAAAACACCATCCGCCGTTCGAAAGTCGTCTCCATAGTCGTAGTCCTCGAACTCCACACCACGACTCTTCAGCTCGGCGAAGACAGCTTCGAAGTCCGAAACCACCAGCCGCGCAGCCGTCGCCTCGTTGCGACCCGCTGTCCACGACTCGTAGATCCCGAACCGAGAGGTGCCGGTGTCGTAGTAGAGATCGAACTCGACATCCGTCAGAGCACCTGGGTCCGCAACCGGCTCGCCTCCATGGCTGTAGGGCTCCAGACCGAGCTTCTCCGAATACCAGCGACGGGCCCGGTTGATATCGGTCGCCGGCAGCTCCGCGTAGAAGGTGAACCTCATATCCTGATCCTAAGGAGGGTGGGCCTCTCCTACACTCCAATATCCGTGGCATCCCAATTCAAACGCATCTTCTGGCAACCCCCGAGAGCACACGGCGACGTCATCGAAGACCGATCGGTCAGCTTTCTCGAACTCTTCTATGACCTGGTGTACGTGGTGGTGGTTGCCCAGGCGGCGCACGGGCTCGCCCACAACGTCAGTTGGCAGGGCGTAGTCGACTTCGCAGCCGTCTTCGGACTCATCTGGATCGGATGGCTGAACGGCACGCTCTACTACGACCTTCACGGCCGGGAAGACGGACGGACCCGCACGATGGTATTCACTCAGATGCTTCTGCTCGTTTGGCTCGCCGTCTACACCGAGGGGGCGCCGTCCGAGTCAGGGGAGGAATTCGCACTCGTTTACTCGATCTTCCTCGCTCTCATGACGCTGCTGTGGATCGGAGTTCGTCGTCAGGACTCTGAGGAATACAGCCGGATCACTGCGCAATACATCACCAACTCGATCGTGTTCACCATCGTGATGTTCGCATCCATCTGGATGAATCCTTCGGTGCGAGTTTGGGTGTGGGGTGCCTTTGTCGTACTTAACGCTGTGGCAGGGGTTGTCATCACCAGATCCGAAGAACGCCGGGCCAACATCAGCTTCGAAACGACTGACAGCCTCGTCGAGCGGTTCGGGCTGTTCACGATCATTGTTCTCGGAGAAGTGGTTGTTGGGGTGGTGGACGGCTTGTCATCCACCGACCTCACTCCGCGGGTGGTCATCACCGGCATGCTGGGACTGATGATCGGCTTCTCCTTCTGGTGGTCCTACTTCGATTTCGTAGGACGACGACACCCAAGACAGCGGGCGTCGGATCGCACCCGTTGGATGTTCGGCCATCTGCCCGTCACACTTGCTATCGCTGCAGCCGGTGCAGCAATGGTCAGCATGATCGAGCATGCTGCGGACGACCATGTTCCAGCGTCCACGGCATGGCTTATGAGCGGGGCAGTGGCATTCGGCCTCGTGTGGCTCGTCTTGATAATGAGAACCCTCGCTGACTACCACCGGCTGCCCGAGCTGTATTCCCCGATCGCAGGCACTCTGATCGCTGCAGCAAGCCTTGTGATCTTTATTGGGTGGTGGCAGCCAGCGCCCTGGTTGATGCTCGTAGCCCTACTGGTGGTTCTCTCGGCGGCGTGGTTTACCGCCGCCTACCGGTGGATGCAGTTGGAAGATCCTGAAGCCGCGATGCCGAGCTAGTCGGTTTCAACCTTCTCCATGAAGCGGACCGACATGTGTCTGTATCCGTCGAATCCTGGATGTCGGTCCCAACATTCCTTCCAGGTCGGTTCATCCCAAAGCGACTCCCACACGACGCTGCGCTGAGACATCGACTCCCATCGAATCATCCAGGTGACATTGGCTTGACCATGCGGAAGCTCCATCGGATCCGAACCCATGATCATGGCCTCCTCCCCACTGTCCAGCCACCACCCGACAACATCGATGAGTTCGCCCAAGACGCGCACGGCATCGACAGACCATGCTCGGTACTCGTCGAATCGATCGGGGTCGAAGTGGTAGTCGCGGATCTCGTAGATCGCGCCACTCATTGCGTCGCCAGCACCTCGTTGACCGGAACGGCCTCAGGACCTGCCGTGAAAACCATCGGGCCGTCAGGAGTGATAGCGACGGTGTGTTCCCAGTGGGCTGAAAGCGAACCATCCTCGGTGCGAACGGTCCATCCGTCAGCGTCGACCTTGGTGTGACGTCGCCCGGTGTTGAACATCGGTTCAATGCAAAGGGCCATGCCGGTTTTGAGTCTCATGCCGCTTCCGGAGGTTCCGTAGTTCGGAACCTGAGGCTCTTCGTGCATCTGGCGGCCGATTCCGTGCCCCACATACTCCTCAACAATCCCGTAGCCGTGGGATTCGCCAAGCTCGTAGATGGCCGCCCCGATGTCGCCGAGTCGAGCACCCTTTCGCACATGGGCGATCCCCGCCCACATGCCACGTTCGGTCGCATCGATGAGGCGCCGTGCCTCGGCGCTGATCTCTCCGATGCCCATGGTGAATGCGGCGTCTCCATGAAACCCTTCATAGATTGCCCCGGCATCCACAGAAAGGATGTCGCCCTCATGAAGTCGGTAGTCGTTGGGAATCCCGTGGACGATGACGTCATTGGGTGAAAGGCAAAGCGTGGCCGGGTAGGAGCCGAGGTAGTTGAAGAACGAAGAAGTGCAACCGTGAGCCGCAATGGTCTGTGCACCAACGTCCTCGATCTCGGCCAAGGTGACTCCTGGGGCCGCGACTTCTTTCACGGCGGCGTGCACCGCCGCGACACAGGCGCCCGCCTTTTGCATCTTGGCGAACTCGCGGCGGCTCTTGATTGAGATCACGACAGAACTTCGAGGATACGCTCCGTAACCTCGTCGATCTCGCCCATCCCGTCTACCGAAATGGTGAGACCTCTGTCGTCGTATATGTCAAGTAGTGGCTGGGTCTGTTCGTGATAGACCTTGAACCGATTGCGAATGGTTTCCTCGGTGTCGTCATCGCGACCCCGGGCCATCATGCGTTCGGTCAGCTCATCCTCATCGACAAGGAACACGACCACCCGGTCGAGACCATTGGAACCGAGCAGCGCGTCGAGTGCTTCCACTTGGGCCTCAGTGCGGGGGAAGCCGTCGAGGATGTATCCGCTGGCAGCGTCAGGCTCGGCAATCCTCTGTTCGAGCATCGCCACCGTGACCTCGTCCGGCACGTAGTCACCAGCGGCCATGATCGCTTCGACCTGATGGCCTAGATCAGTTCCTCGGGCAACGTGATCGCGAAACATCTCCCCGGTCGACACGTGAGGAATCCCCAGTCGGTCAGCGACCTGACCTGCTTGGGTTCCCTTGCCGGCACCCGGTGGACCGATGAACAGCAGCTTCACTAGGTGAGGATCCCCTCGTAGTTACGCATTGTCAGCTGTGACTCGATCTGCTTCATGGTCTCGAGAGCAACACCCACGACAATGAGGATGGAAACGCCCGAGAACGCTATCTGGATGTTCCAGATCGCTCCGGCAATTGCCGGGAGCACGGAGATCACAGCCAGGAAGATCGAACCCGGAAGGGTGATCCTGTTGAGGATGAATGCCAGGTGCTTCGAGGTCTGACGACCAGGACGCACACCAGGAATGAAACCACCCTGACGCTGAATCATCTCGGCCTGCTGCTCGGGATCGAACTGGATCGCCGTGTAGAAGTACGTGAAGAAGACGATCAGGGCGAACAGGATGAGGATGTACCACCAGCTCGTCCCGACACCGCCCACACCGAGGTTGGTGTCAACCCAACGGAAAACAGTCTGGATCCAGGCCGCATCCGAAGGGATAGCGGTGATCAACAATGACGGGATCAACAGCACTGACGTGGCGAAGATCACCGGGATAACTCCTGCGGTGTTGACCTTCAACGGGATATAAGTGGACTGGCCACCCATCACACGACGGCCACGAACCCTCTTGGCGAACTGAATCGGGATCCGACGCTGACCCTGGTCCACGTAAATGATCGCGACGATCATCAGCAAGAAAATGGCCATGATCACTATGAAACGTGTCGGCAATCCCACTGCCCAGGTCTGGCCCCAGATCTGAGAGAACACGAACGGGAACTGACTCAAAATCGAAATGAAGATGATCAGCGACATTCCGTTTCCGACTCCACGCTGGGTTATCAGCTCACCGAGCCACATGACCATCGCCGTGCCGGCCGTCATCGTCAGCACGATGAGTATCACCCTCTGAGGGGAGTACTGCGGGATTAGGTCGATTCCGCCGGTGAACCTGCCCGAGTGGAACAGGAAAGTGAAACCAGTCGACTGAATCAGCGCCAGAATCACGGTCATGTAGCGGGTCCACTGGGTTATCACCTTGCGTCCCGACTCACCCTCCTCCTGGAGAGTCTGGAGCCTGGGAATCACCACCGTCAGCAACTGCATGATGATGGAGGCCGTGATGTAGGGAATGATGCCGAGAGCGAACACCGAGAACTGCTCGAGCGCTCCTCCAGAGAACAGGTTGATCAGTCCGTAGATACCACCGGCCTGCTGCTGGCTCTGAAAGAGCCGAACAGCATCGAGGTCGATTCCGGGCACCGGGATGGTGGCACCCAGGCGGTAGACCCCGAACATCGCCAGGGTGAAGAGAATCTTCGCCCGGAGGTCCGGGATCTTGAACATGTTGCGAAAGATGGAAAGCATGCGTTCAGAAAGAGGTTAAAGAACCTCGGTGGTTCCGCCAGCAGACTCGATCTTCTCCTTGGCCGAAGCACTGAAAGCGTGAGCCTTCACCGTCAGAGCCTTGTCGATGTCGCCTTCGGCGAGCACCTTGACACGACCACGATGACGAATCAGTCCCTTGTCGCGCAACGCTTCGGGAGAGACCTCGGCGCCTTTGTCGAAGTTCTCGGAAAGAGTCACAACGTTGATCACAGCGAACTCTTCCTTGTTGGGATTGGTGAATCCCCTGAGCTTCGGCAGACGCATGGCGAGTGGGGTCTGCCCGCCCTCGAAACCAGGACGCAGTGTGTTGCGAGCCTTGAGGCCCTTGGTACCACGACCAGCGGTCTTGCCTCGTCGACCACTCTCACCACGGCCAACCCGGATCTTCTTCTTCTTGGAACCGGGGGCCGGGGAGAGATGGTGCAGCTTCAACTGCTCTTTGTCAGCCATCAGTTCTCCTCAACTTCCACCAAATGGGCCACCTTGGCCAACATGCCTCGAATGACTGCGTTGTCAGCCTGGGAGACACTCTGATTGATCTTGCGAAGACCAAGACCTTCCACCGTTGCTCGTGTCTTCGGCTTCTCGCCGATGACGCTGCGACGCAACGTGATGGTCAGAGTCTTCTCTTTGGTCTTTGCCATTTCTTACCTACTTACCTTCGGGGGTCGCCCGGAGGGTCTCAGTTGTGTTGTAAGCCGCGAGCAGTGCCGGAGGGGTGATGTCCTCGGCCTTCTTGCCACGCAGCCGGGCGACTTCGTCGGGACGACGTTGGCCCATCAGACCATTCATCGTCGCCTTCGCCACATTGAGGTGGGTGGGTGATCCGAGTGACTTGGCCAGAGCATCTTTGATGCCAGCCGCCTCGAGAATCTGACGGACCGCGCCTCCGGCGATGACACCGGTACCTGGTGCAGCAGGCTTGATAAGCACCTTGGCTGCATCGTGATTGCCGGTAACCGTGTGGATGACAGTCTGACCTGCCATCGGCACCACCTGCATGCCGCGCTTGGCCGTCTCGATACCCTTCTGAATGGCCGCTGGAACTTCCTTGGCCTTTCCATATCCGATCCCGACCTTGCCTTTGCCGTCGCCCACGACGACTAGTGCCGTGAAGCTGAACCGGCGGCCACCTTTGACCACTTTGGCAACACGATTGATCTGGATGACCCTCTCGTCATATTGACTGTCCGAGCCTGGACGCTGTTGACGTGCCATTAGAACTCCAATCCGCCTTCACGGGCAGCGTCGGCCAATGCCTTGATACGGCCGTGATACTTGAATCCGCCACGGTCGAAAACGACGCTGCTGACTCCGGCCTCCTTGGCCCGGTCGGCAACGAGCGTCCCAACCTTCGCCGCGGTATCAACACTGAGTCGATCCGACTTGAGATCGTCCTCCCGCGACGAGGCAGCCGCCAGCGTGTGGCCGGCGAGGTCGTCTACCACCTGGGCGTAGATGTACTTGTTGCTCCGGAAGACAGCCAGACGCGGACGCTCCGAGGTGCCCTTGACACCCTTGCGCACGCGTACGTGACGTCGAGCCCGGGCATCCTTGCGTGAGCCCTTCATCACTTACCTGCCTTTCCGGCCTTACGCCGGACGTACTCGCCGGAATAGCGAATCCCCTTGCCCTTGTACGGCTCGGGGGGTCGCACTTTGCGGATGTTGGCGGCCACCTGGCCAACCAACTCCTTGTCGATCCCCGACACGATGATCTTTGTCTGCTCCGGAACCTCGAACGTAATCCCCTCGGGGGCGCTGATGTTCACCGGATGGCTGAATCCAACCTGCAGTTCGATGTCACGACCCTTGAGATTGGCGCGGTAACCCACACCTTGGATCTCTAGTTCCTTGCGGAAACCTTCGGAGACACCGACAACCATGTTGTTGAGCAGGGCACGGCTGAGACCGTGCAGTGCTCGTGATTCGCGGCTGTCGTCTGGTCGGGTGAGGGTGATGACCCCCTCGTCGACGTCGAACCCAATTCGATCGTTGAAGGTTCGGCTCAGCTCTCCCTTGGTGCCCTTGACCACGACGTCCGAACCGTCGATGGCCACATCGACACCGCTGGGTACCTCGACCGGCTTCTTACCGATACGACTCATTACCAGACCTCGCAGACGATCTCACCACCGAGTCGGCGGCGACGGGCCTCGCGGTCGGGCATAACTCCCTGACTCGTCGAAACCACAGCGACACCAAGTCCGCCCTGAACCTTGGGCAGTTCGGCGGCACCGGCGTAGACCCGGTGTCCGGGTCGGGATACTCGCTTGAGCCCTTCGATGACCGGACGACGACGCTCCGCATAGCGGAGAACGAGCGTCAACTCCGAAAGGTGACCGTTCTGATTCAGCTCGAAGCGGTCGATGAAGCCCTCGTCGACCAGAATCTGGGCGATGTTTGCCTTGAGCTTGGAGGCCGGCATGTTCACTCTCTCGTGGCCCACGGCAACCGCATTGCGGATGCGGGTGAGCATGTCGGCTATTGGATCAGTTACAACGCTCACCATGAGGCCTTTCTAACTCCCGGAAGCTCGCCCTTACTGGCCAGCTCCCGCACACAAATACGGCACATTCCAAAGTCACGCAGATAGGCGCGCGGACGACCGCAACGCTTGCACCGGTTGTACGCCCGGCTCTTGAACTTCGGCTTTCTGTTTGCCTTCGCGATCATTGATTTCTTTGCCATGACGCTTCCTTAAACCGTTGTCTCGATCTTGCGGAACGGGAACCCAAAGGCGTCGAGTAGCGCCTTGCCGTGCTCGTCGTTGTCGGCGGTCGTCACGATCGTGATGTTCATTCCACGGGTCGTGGTCACCGAGTCGAAGTCGATCTCCGGAAAGATCAACTGCTCGGATGCGCCAACGCTGTAGTTACCGCGTCCGTCGAAAGCCCGGGGATTCAAACCACGGAAGTCGCGAACACGAGGGATGGCGACCGACAGAAGACGGTCAAAGAACTCCCACATTCTTCGACCCCTCAAGGTCACCGACACACCGATCGGCATGCCTTCTCTCACCTTGAAGTTCGCTATCGACTTGCGAGCCTTGTTGATCCGAGGCTTCTGCCCTGCGATCAATCCCAACTCGTCCATTGCTTCGTCGATGGCCTTCTTGTTTTGGACTGCCTCGGCCAACCCCATGTTGAGAACGATCTTCTCCAACTTGGGCACCTGCATCACGTTCTCGAGACCCAATTGGTCCTTCAAGGACTTGGCGATCTCTTCCTGGTAGCGCACCTTGAGACGTGGTTGCTCGCTCACAGCTCACCTCCACACTTGGCGCACACCCGATGCTTCGAACCGTCGTCGTCGATTCGATGTCCAATGCGGGTGGGACCGCATTTGTCACACATGATCATGACGTTCGACGCGTCGATTGGCATGTCCTTGTCGATGATGCCGCCCTGCATGGTGGCGCCGGTCGGCTTGGTGTGCCGCTTGGCGGTATTGACCCCTTCGACCAGAACCTTGCCCTTGCGGGGCAGGACCTTGGCAATCTTTGATTCTTTTCCGGCGTCCTTGCCCGTGACAACCATCACGGTGTCGCCTTTCTTGAGTTTCATTGGTATTCACCTCCGGCCGGAGCGGCAGCTGCCGCTGACCGGCGTCTGTTCGCCCGACGGGCGAAGTCAGCGGCCAAAAAACGCAGCACTACAGCACCTCAGGGGCTAGAGAGACGATGCGCATGAACCGCTCGTCACGCAGCTCTCGGGCAACGGGGCCGAAGATTCGAGTGCCACGTGGCTGTCGGTTGGTGTCGATGATGACGCATGCGTTGTCGTCGAAGCGGATGTAGGTACCGTCCTGGCGACGGGACTCCTTCTTGGTGCGCACAACCACGGCACGCACAACCTCGCCCTTTTTCACCGATCCACCGGGCGTCGCCTCCTTCACAGCGCCGACGATGACATCGCCGACTCCTGCGTAACGGCGCGACGACCCACCGAGCACACGAATGCAAAGCAGCTCGCGGGCTCCTGTGTTGTCGGCGACCTTGAGTCGAGACTCCTGCTGGATCATCGGGCACGCTCCACGACTTCTACCACGCGCCACCTCTTCTGCTTCGAGACAGGGCGGGTCTCCATGATTCGCACGGTGTCACCAACATTGGCGTCGTTGGCCTCATCGTGGGCATGGAACTTCTTGGCGGTTCGAACGATCTTGTCGTATCGGGGATGCTTCGAGGAGCTGGGCACCTCGACGGTTACCGTCTTGTCGCGAGCATCAGACACGACCACACCAACACGAACCTTGCGGCGATTTCTATCCGACATCAGGCACTCTCCTCGGCGAGTTCACGCTCACGGAGGACCGTGAGGATCTGGGCAATTTCCTTCTTGACCGTCCTGAGACGGGCTGTGTTGTCGAGCTGATTGGTCGCAACCTGGAAACGCAGATTGAACCTTTCTTCCTTGGCTTCCAACAGCGCTTCGGTCAGCTCTTCACTCGTCATTTCGCGAATCTCGGCCAGGCTCATGAGTCCTCCCTACTGACGAATCGCGTTCTGATCGGAAGCTTATGTCCCGCTTTGCGCATGGCTTCTCGAGCCAGATCCTCGGGCACGCCGGCCAGCTCGAACATGACACGTCCGGGCTTGACGACGGCTACCCAGAACTCAGGGTTGCCTTTGCCGGATCCCATCCGGGTTTCGGCTGGCTTCTGAGTCACTGGCTTGTCGGGGAAGATGGTGATCCACACCTTTCCACCACGCTTGACGGCTCGGGTGATGGCGACACGGGCCGACTCGATTTGCCGGGCCGTGATCCAACCTGGTTCGACAGCCTGAAGGCCGTACTCACCGAAGTTGACTGAAGTGCCACCCTTGGCGACGCCAGACATGCGCCCCCGATGCACCTTGCGGTGCTTCGTTCTCTTGGGCATCAACATGACCGGTTACTCCTCTTCACTCTTAGCGTCCTCGGGACGAACGTCCTCTTGGGCGCTTTCGTATTGGACCTGGGCCTCGGCCGCCGTCGGGCGACGTCCACCGCCAGCCTCGATAAGGCGGGGCTTGCCGGTCTCCTTGCCGATCTCCTCCACCGGACGCTTGCCGCCCCCGGCTTCGATCAGACGTGGTTTGCGGGTCTCAACCCCAGCGGCCTCTTCGGCACGGGAGCGAAGGCTCTTCTGTGTGCGACGAGCGGGTCCACCGGTTGCCAGATCGGCCTCGACGGCAATTCGGTCTCCCGATACAGGAGCCGAGTCCATGACTTCTCCCCGATATACCCAGACCTTGATTCCGATCGCGCCAACCGTGGTGCGAGCCGTAGCTGTACCGAAGTCGATGTCGGCGCGAAGCGTGTGCAAAGGAACCCGTCCTTCGCGATACCACTCCCGTCGACCCATATCGGCACCGCCAAGACGACCCTTGCATTCGACCCTGACTCCCTCGGCACCGGCTTTGAGGGCGGAGGCAACCGCTCTCTTCATGGCGCGTCGGAAGGCAATCCGGTTTTCGAGCTGATCTGCGATCCCTCGGGCCAACAGTGCGGCGTCCAGATCGGGGTCTTTGACTTCATTGATGTTGAGCTTCACCCGGCCCTCGGTCATCTTTTCCAGACCCGTGCGAAGCCGCTCCGCCTCGGATCCTTTCCGACCGATCACGACACCTGGTCGTGCAGTGTGGATGTCCACGATCAAGCGATCACGGGTGCGTTCGATGTCAATCCTCGAAACGGCACCACGCTTGAGTTCGTTGCGCAAGTAATCCCTGATCTGCCAGTCCTCGTTGACGAAGTCGACATAGTCCTTTGTGGAGAACCACTTCGACTTCCAGTCAGTGGCGACTCCCAAACGGAATGAATAGGGGTGCGTCTTCTGACCCATCAGTTCACCTCCTCATTCATGTCCAAATCTTCCTTCTCTGATACGACGATCGTGATGTGGCTGGTTCGCTTGTCGATACGGGTTGCTCGTCCGCGCGCCCGGGGCTTGAACCGACGGAGCGTTGGACCCTCGTCGGCGAAAGCTTCGGCCACGAAGAGTTCCTCGGCGTCGAGAGCATGGTTGTGCTCAGCGTTGGCGACCGCCGACTTGAGAGTCTTGGCGATCGGGGTCGAAGCCGCCCGATTAGTGAGACGTAGAACGTGCTCCGCCTCCTCCACCGGAAGACCGCGTACCAGGTCGAGAACCCGCCGAACTTTGAACGGGGACTGCCTCACGTATTTGGTCTTTGCCTGAACCTTCATCGCTTAGCCGCCTTGTCGGCATGACCACGGAATGTCCGCGTCGGGGCGAACTCGCCCAGCTTGTGGCCGACCATCGACTCGGTGATATAGACGGGAACGTGCTTGCGCCCGTCGTGCACCGCAATGGTGTGGCCGATCATCTCGGGAATGATGGTGGAGCGACGTGACCAAGTTCTGATCACTCGCTTCTGTCCGGAGTTGTTGAGCTCGTCGACCTTGTTTGCAAGATGGTCGTCGACGAAGGGCCCTTTCTTCAGGGAGCGGCTCATCAGCGCCTGCCTTTCTTCGTGCGACGACGCACGATGTACTGGTTGGAAGCCTTCTTCTTGGAACGGGTACGGCCTTCGGGCTTACCCCACGGCGAGGTCGGGTGACGGCCACCGGCTGCCTTGCCCTCACCACCGCCGAGGGGGTGATCAACAGGGTTCATGGCCACGCCACGAGTCTGAGGACGCACGCCTTTCCAGCGATTTCGGCCGGCCTTGCCCAGCTTGATCAGTTCGGCCTCGGTGTTGCCGACCTGGCCGACGGTTGCGCGACAGTCGAGTGGGACCTGACGCATCTCACCCGAAGGCAAACGCAGCAGGGCCAAATCGCCCTCTTTCGACATCAACTGAACGGAGGAGCCGGCTGAGCGAGCCATCTTGGCTCCCCCGCCGGGACGCATCTCGATGGCATGAACCAGGGTACCCGCCGGGATGTTGCGCAGCGGCAGAGCGTTGCCCGGCCTGATGTCGGCCTTGGAGCCTGACTCGAGCCGATCGTCCACCTTCACTCCTACCGGAGCGAGGATGTAACGCTTCTCACCGTCCACATAGTGGAGCAAAGCGATTCGAGCGTTGCGATTGGGGTCGTACTGAATAGAGGCCACTCTCGCCGGGATCCCGTCCTTGTCCCGCTTGAAGTCCACAATGCGGTAACGCTGCTTGTGTCCTCCGCCACGGTGACGCGACGTGATACGCCCGTTGGTGTTGCGACCTCCGGTCTTGGACTTCTTGGCGATCAACGACTTCTCGGGCTTCGAGTCCGTGATGTCGGCAAAGTCCGAGACGGTCTGGAATCGACGACCCGGTGATGTTGGTTTGCGCTTTTTGACTGCCATCTCAGACTCCAAACAGGTCGATTGCGTCGCCTTCGGCGAGTGTGACAACGGCGCGCTTGACGTCCTTGCGCTTGCCCAACTTGTAGCCGGTGCGCTTGGTCTTGCCTTTGCGGTTCATCGTGTTCACCCGGAGGACCTTCACATCGAAGATCGACTCGATGGCATCCCGAATCTGCTCTTTGTTGGAGCGGGGGTCTACCTCGAAGGTGTAGGTATTGCTGTGCTCGATCAGGTCGTAAGACTTCTCGGAGACGACCGGAGCGAGAATTATGTCGTGAGCGGTTCTCACTCTTCTTCCTCCTTGGCTTCATCCTTGACGAAGTCACTCTCAGAGACTTCATAGGAACTCGACCGTCCGACCGAACCGACAGTGTGTGACGTGAAGACCACGTTGTCGGACCACAGCACGTCATATGCCGTCAGATGTCCGGGCTCAACCATGCGAACCTCGGGCAGATTGCGGAAGGACTTGCCGGCTGCACCGTCGAGCTGACTGAGCACCAGCAGTGTCTTGCCGCCAGCATCCATTGCTTCGAGCAGTGAAACGGCCTGCTTGGTCTTTGGCGCTGACCAGTCGAGGTCATCGATCACTTTGACCGCGGCCTCCGAGGCCCGAGCGGAGAGCGCACTGTTGAGAGCCAGCTTCTTCATCTTCTTGGGTGTCCGTTGGCTGTAGTCGCGAGGCTGTGGACCATGAGCCACACCACCACCGACCCATTGCGGTGAACGGATCGAACCGTGTCGAGCACGGCCCAAACCCTTTTGACGCCACGGCTTGCGGCCACCGCCGCGGACCTGGCCACGCGTCTTGGTCGAAGCGTTGCCGCCACGGGCAGCGGCTAACTGAGCAGTCACTACCTGGTGGAGGACTGCCATGTTCGGCTCGATGCCGAAGACGGAACTCTCCAACTTGATGTCCCCGCTTGCCTTGCCGTCGGCGTTGTAGAGGGGAGCCTTGATATCAGCCACGAGCCTTTACCGCCTCTCTGACTAGAACGACCGAGCCCTTTGGACCAGGCACGGCACCATTGAGCAAGAGCAAACCGCGCTCGGCGTCCACACCGGCGACCTCGAGGTTGAGGGTTGTGGTCTTCTCTCCGCCCATCCGTCCGGCCATCTTCATGCCTTTGAATACTCGTGCTGGCGTGGCACAGGCACCGATGGATCCAGGAGCACGGTGCTTCTTGTGGTTTCCGTGAGAAGCTCCCTGACCGGAGAAGTTGTGACGCTTCATGACACCGGCAAAACCCTTACCTTTGGAAACGCCTGAAACATCGGCTTTGACACCTGCTTCGAACACTTCTTCGACCTTGATCTCCTGGCCAACCTTGTATTCGGTCGGATCCTGGACTCTCAACTCGACAAGGTGATTGCCGGGGGCGACGCCTGCCTTGGCATAGTGCCCAGCAGTCGGCTTGTTGGTAGACCCGGCCTTTGCCTCACCGTACGAGACCTGAATGGCGTTGTAGCCGTCCCGCTCGATGGTCTTGACCTGGACGACCTTGATCGGGCCGGCCTTGACGACGGTCACCGGAATCGAACGCGCCTCGTCATCGAAGATCTGGGTCATGCCCAGCTTCTGACCGATAATTGCCTTGGTCGTCATAGCTTGATCTCTACTTCCACGGCCTCGCCCGAGGGGGGACGACCCCCCTCAAACCCCCCGACGGCGGCTGGGCTCAAAGATTCGATGTTGGAGTTCGTCATAGCTTGATCTCTACTTCCACGGCCTCGCCCGAGGGGGGACGACCCCCCTCAAACCCCCCGACGGCGGCTGGGCTCAAAGATTCGATGTTGGAGTTCGTCATAGCTTGATCTCTACTTCCACGCCCGCTGGCAACTCCAGCCGCATCAGCGAGTCGACCGTCTTGGGGGTCGGTTCGAGGATGTCGATGAGACGCTTGTGAATCCGCATCTCGAAGTGCTCGCGAGAGTCCTTGTGAACGTGAGGGCCACGAACCACGCAGTACCGATGGATCTCGGTGGGCAGTGGTACCGGGCCTTTGATCTTGGCCTGGGTTCGGAGCACCGTCTCAGTGATCTTCTTCGAAGACTCATCAACCACGTTGTGGTCGTAAGCCTTGAGACGGATCCGAATTTTCTGGTCTGCCATTCGTAATACCTACTTGTTGATTTTGGTGACTCGTCCGGCGCCTACGGTGCGGCCACCCTCACGGATAGCGAACCGGAGACCCTCGTCCATAGCGATCGGAGCGATCAACTCGACAGTCATCTCGGTGTTATCACCAGGCATCACCATCTGAGTCCCCTCAGGCAACTGGATCGACCCGGTCACATCAGTAGTCCGGAAATAAAACTGAGGCCGATAACCAGGGAAAAACGGGTTATGACGACCGCCCTCTTCCTTAGTCAACACATAAACCTGAGCTTCGAAATCAGTATGAGGAGTAATACTCCCGGGCTTGGCCAAAACCTGGCCACGCTCAACCTCTTCCTTACCAATACCCCGAAGAAGAACCCCTACGTTGTCACCAGCACGACCCTCATCCAACAACTTCCGGAACATCTCAATCCCAGTAGCCACCGTCTTCTGAGTGTCACGGATCCCCACAATCTCAACTTCCTCGTTGACATTCAAAATCCCCTGCTCAATACGACCCGTAACCACAGTCCCACGACCAGTAATCGAGAACACATCCTCGATCGACATCAGAAAATCCTTCTCCGTGTCACGCTCAGGATCCGGAATAAACGAATCAACCGACTCCATCAACTCCATCACCCTGTCCTGAGCATCAGAATCGCCCTCCAACGCAGCCAAAGCAGAACCACGAACCACAGGAACATCATCCCCAGGAAACTCATACTCAGTCAGAAGATCCCGAACCTCCAACTCAACCAAATCCAACAACTCCTCATCATCAACAAGATCAGCCTTATTAATGAAAACCACAATCGAAGGAACCCCAACCTGACGAGCCAACAACACATGCTCACGAGTCTGAGGCATAGGACCATCATCGCCACCAACCACCAAAATCGCCCCATCAACCTGAGCAGCACCCGTAATCATGTTCTTGATGTAATCAGCATGACCCGGCATATCCACATGCGCATAATGACGAGCCTCCGTCTCATACTCCACATGAGAAATCGAAATCGTGATACCACGCTCCCGCTCCTCAGGAGCCTTATCAATATTCTCAAACTCAGTGAACTGATTCTCACCACCAACACGCTCAGCAAGCGTCTTAGTAATAGCCGCCGTCAACGTCGTCTTCCCATGATCAATATGACCCATCGTCCCCACATTCACATGCGGCTTCGTCCGCTCAAACTTTGCCTTGGCCATCGTCTTTTCTCCTATTTTCCTCAGGCCTCACCACGACGATGGGCCACGATTTCTTCTGCGATCGAGTCAGGAACGTCCTGATACGAGTTGAACTGCATTGAGTAGGTGGCACGCCCCTGCGTCTTGGAACGCAGATCGGTGGCGTAGCCGAACATCTCTGACATGGGCACCTGGGCTTTGATCACCTGGCTGTTGCCCCGTTGATTCATCCCCTCGACCTTGCCTCGTCTCGAGTTGAGGTCACCGATGACATCACCCATGTACTCCTCGGGCGTGGTTACTTCCACGTCCATCACCGGCTCCAAGAGCTTCACGCCGGCCTTGCGGGCGGCCTCCTGGAGCACCATCGACCCGGCGATCTTGAAAGCCATCTCCGATGAGTCGACGTCGTGGGACGAGCCGTCGATGAGGATCGCCCGGACGTCCACCAATGGGTAGCCCGCCAGAATTCCTTGATCGAGGGCGTCTTCGATTCCGGCGTCGACCGATGGGATGTACTCCCTGGGAACCGAACCACCCTTGATCTTGTCGATGAATTCGTATCCTCCACCAGGGCCTGTTGGTTCGAGATGGATCACAACGTCGGCGTACTGGCCCTTACCGCCAGACTGCTTGACGTGCTTGTACTGGACCTTCTCGATGCCACGCCTGATGGTCTCTCGATAGGCAACCTGCGGCTTGCCGACAGTCGCGTCGACCTTGAACTCCCGAAGCAGGCGGTCCACGAGGATTTCCAGGTGAAGCTCGCCCATGCCCGAAATAATCGTCTGGCCAGTCTCATCATCGGAGCGGACCAGGAAGGTGGGGTCCTCTTCTGAGAGACGGTGCAGCGAGCTGGAGAGCTTCTCTTCGTCGGACTTGGTCTTGGGTTCGATCGCCACCGAGATGACTGGGGCCGGGAACTCCATCGACTCGAGCTGAATGGGGGCGTCGGTCGCCGAAAGAGTGTCCCCGGTGGTGGTGTTCTTGAAACCAATACCGGCAACGATGTCTCCGGCAAACACATCGTCGACGTCTTCACGATGGTTGGCATGCATCCTGAGGATTCGACCAATCCTCTCCTTCTTGCCCGTTGTGGTGTTGAGAACCGTGTCGCCCTTCGACATGTGGCCCGAGTAGACCCGGAAGTAGGTCAACTTGCCGACATGAGGGTCGCTCATGATCTTGAACGCCAGAGCCGAAAATGGGTCGGCGTCGCTGTTCTCGCGCGCCAGTTCCACTTCTTCGTCCCCCGGCTTGAATCCGGTAGTGACGGGCAGGTCGCTAGGGCTGGGCAGATAGGCAACGACGGCGTCGAGGAGGAGCTGGACACCCTTGTTCTTGAATGCCGAACCACAGAACACAGGGGTGAAGAGGTTCTCCAACGTCCCATGTCGGACGCCTTCCTGGATCTCTTTGGCAGTCAGATCGCCGTTCTCGAGATAAGACTCGAGTAGCTCTTCCGACGTCTCGGCGACAGCCTCGACAAGCGCCTCACGGTATTCGGCTGCCTTGTCGGCCAAGTCGGTCGGGATCTCGGTAGTCTCCCACTGCTTGCCGTCATCACCCTTCCAAACGTGGGCGCGCATTTCGACAAGGTCGATTACACCGCTGAAATCGGCCTCGGCACCGATGGGGAGCTGCATGACAAGAGGTGTTGCACCCAAGCGATCAACGATCGAGTCGACGTCGAAGTAGAAATCAGCACCAGTGCGGTCGAGTTTGTTGATGAAGCAGATTCGGGGAACGCCGTAGCGGTCCGCCTGTCGCCACACCGTCTCGGATTGCGGCTCCACGCCGGCCACACCGTCGAAGACGGCGACGGCACCGTCGAGAACTCGCAGGGCACGCTCGACTTCGACTGTGAAGTCCACGTGACCAGGGGTGTCGATGATGTTGATCCAGTGGTCGTGCCAGACACAGGTAGTGGCTGCGGACGTGATGGTGATTCCGCGCTCCTGCTCCTGCTCCATCCAGTCCATGGTGGCGGCGCCCTCATGGACCTCACCGATCTTGTAGTTACGGCCGGTGTAATAGAGGATCCGCTCGGTCAAAGTGGTCTTGCCCGCGTCGATATGGGCCATGATCCCGATGTTTCGGGTTCGGCTCAGTGGCACCTGTCTCAGATGATGCAGCGCGTTATCGTTGCTCATTGTCTTTCTATTACTCCAGCTCGTTATGCAGTTGTGAACGTCCCTCGTCCGGTGGTTCGGGCCGCTGGAATTTGGGCCCGCCTAACGGAACGTTCGGGTTAATCGGTTGTGGGTACTACCAGCGGTAGTGGGCAAAGGCCTTGTTGGACTCCGCCATCTTGTGAACGTCTTCTTTTCTCTTCACGGCCGCGCCGGTGTTGTTGGACGCGTCGAGAATCTCATTGGCAAGCCTCATCGACATCGTCGGCTCGCGACGCTTGCGTGCGAATCCGACGAGCCAGCGGATAGCAAGACTGCTCTGCCGCCGCTGGGAAACCTCAACAGGAACCTGATAGGAGCTACCGCCGACCCTTCGCGACCGCACTTCGACAACGGGCTTGATGTTGTCGACGGCCCTCTTGAGTACGACTGTCGGATCCTGGCTGGTCCTCTGCTCGATCGTCTCCAGGGCGTCGTAGACGATGGAGCGGGCGAGGTCCTTTTTGCCTTTGAGTAGAACCTTGTTGATTACCTGGCTGACCAGGACCGAACGGAATACTGGATCCGGTTCGACCTTGCGCTTCTGTGCGGGAGCTCTTCTCATTCGCTAACCCTTCTTCGATCCGTAACGAGACCGGGCCTGCTTGCGATCACCGACGCCTGCTGCATCGAGCGCACCGCGAACGACCTTGTAGCGAACGCCTGGAAGGTCGCGCACGCGTCCTCCCCTGACCAGAACCATGCTGTGTTCCTGGAGGTTATGGCCTTCCCCAGGGATGTATGCCGTGACCTCGACCCCTGACGACAGGCGGACACGACACACTTTGCGAAGCGCTGAGTTCGGCTTCTTGGGTGTGACCGTGTACACACGGGTGCAGACGCCGCGACGCTGGGGGGCGCCAGCAAGACCCGCGGTCTTGGACTTCTTCTTCTTCGGCTTCCTGCCCTCGCGGACAAGCTGCTCAATTGTCGGCATGTTTCTCCTAACGGGCGAAAGCGACAGCGAACAGCGGTTCGGTGTCGTTTCCGTGGGTGAAATCTTTCGTCCCGAACCGCAAGGGCTCGGGGGGCTCTTGAGTCATCCGGGCGGGCCGGTCGACAGAGCAGATGGGATTCTAAGTCTCCAGGCGTTTTGTTACCAAATCGTCCTGGCTAGCAGTTGCCGCCCCCTCTGCCCTTGCCGTTGCCATTGCCGCTCTGATTGCCACACGAGGTTGACGTCGTGGCCATCGTGGTGGTCGTTGTTGCTTGGGAGGTGGTGGTCGTAGCGCCAACGGTCGTCGTGGTGGTGTTGGCCGACGATGAAGAGGTGGTTGAAGCGGCAGCTGTAGTCGTGGTCTCACCTGGAATGGTCGACGTGGTGGGTCCGCCAGAGGTCGACGTGGATGAATCGTCGGAACCGACCAGGGTTGTCGTCGTGCTTGTCAGCACCTCGACACCAGGCAGCGTGAGCTGAGGGCCGGCACCGTCGCCCAGTTGAAGCGCCGAAGACAGAAATCCCGTCAGGTCATTCACCTCGGCTTGATCCTCTGCGCCAAGGGGGGAACTGGTAGTCACCAAATCCTGACCAAGCAGATCCCGCATCCAAGAGACGGCAGCGAAGACGGGAAAGGACAGCGCCAGTATGAGTAAGGCCAAACCTGCACCGTTGATGACACGACCCAGCAGGACACTGCCACGCAACCAGCGCCGCTTGGGCGCCGGTTCTGTCGCCAGCTTCTCGGCGACCACCTGACTCAGCTGATCAGGATCAAGGGGACGGTTACGGGGTGACACAGATTGAAGACGCAAATAATCGAGCAGTCAGCGGAGAAAACAGCTGATTTCCTGCTCAATTCTTCCATGCCGACCACTCTCCGTGGTATTTGCGACAATGGTGATATGGGTCGACAGACCTATCAAGATTAGGGATTTTCCTCTAGCGCTCCCTGAAATTGCGCCTACTGTGAGTGGTGACACCGGCTATCCAAAGGGGATAGAGGAGCCGGTGCAAACCAAAGGGGAAAGACATGCTGGGAGGCAACGTCAAACGGCTACGGCTCGTTGACCAGTTCCTGACACTTGCGGTAAGTGTGGGAATGATCTTCGGGACATTCGCAATCGCCGGAACACCGACTGCACACGCGGTCACCAACACCGCCACCTTCGAGGTTGGCAGCCAAGAGCCAGGTTCGGGCAGTCTGGATGCACTTATCAACGGTGCCAACGACTGGGACGACCTGAGTGTCTTCACAACGGGGACGCTCGACCCAGGCGAGGTGCTCATCATCAATGACACCGGATACACCGGACCGATGACTGTCCTCAGCCCGGCCGATGTCGCAACTCTGGACGCCAACTGTCCGAACATCAACAACGACGACATCATCAAGGGTGGGACCAAGATCGACGACTACCCGTTCGTGATCGTCGAGGGTTCAGTACCCGGCAAGGTCGACCTCTGTCAGGTCTATGTCTCCTACGGCGTTGACGCCAATGGCGACACCATTCTCTACATGGGTGCCCTGCGACGCGAGGCCACCGGAACCGTGGCCGTCGCGCTGGAACTCAACAAGGTGGCCGACAGCCGTTCAGTCGACGACCTTCTCGTCTCCTTCGAGTTCGACGGAAGCGGACCAATCGCCGAGATCAACGTCCGTCGGTGGACCGGATCCGCGTGGCAGCTCGTGAACGGAGTCTCCTCCGATGGAAGTTCATGGGAGCACTTCGGAGAGATCTGGGTCAACCTCAGCGACAGCGACCTGCTGCCACCCCCTGGCACCGCTGACGACTGTGACTCCTTCTCCACGGTCTTCCCCTACGGTTTCCGTGGCGACTCCGATCAGTCACAGGTTGGCGACGCTCTCGATCCCGCGGCCGTCACAATCCCCCGCTGTGGCGAATTGACAATCATCAAGGACGCCACCCCGGCCTCCGGAACACTCGAGTTCGGCTGGGAGCTTTCCGATAACTCTGGAACTTTCGACACTCTGACTGGAGACATCCAGGACGGAGAGAGCATCACCATGGAACTGGTTGCTGGCTCTTACAACCTGGTCGAGTCGATTGTCCCCGCCCCGTATCAGTTCGATCGCATCGAATGCTCTGGAGGCGTCGACCCCTCGAACATCAACATCGACACATCCACCTCCGTCACCTGCACGATCTACAACCAGGCATCCAGCCTGGTCGTGACCAAAGTCGGCGAAGGCGACTCTGCTGCTGACTTCACGTTCAGCGCTACCGGTCAATCAGACTTCGATCTGAGCCTCGGCGAGTCCTCAGAGACCTTCATCTATACCCCGGGAACCACAGTCAATGTGAGCGAGGCACTACCTGCCGGCAACCCCGCTTGGAGCTCCGAGGGTGCAGTCTGCACCGACAGTGAGGGCACCGAGCTGGCGACGTCAGACAATGCATCTATCAGTGTGGACACCATCGCCGGCGAGCTGGTGACATGCGTCTTCACCAATACGCAAGACGGCACGGTCACTGTGGTCAAAGAAGTCGTGAATGACCATGGGGGTGACCTCGAGGTGGGCGACTTCCCCCTCTTCTTGAACGGTGACCCGGTCACCTCAGGAACGCCGAACTATGTTCCAACTGGCAACTACACGGCTTCTGAGACCAACCAAGCGGGTTACACGGCCAGCGGCCCCGTATGTCTGGACGATGACACTGGGGCCAACGTGGGGCATCCGTTCGATCTCGGACACGGTCAGTCCGTGACCTGCACGATCACAAACAACGACGATCCCGGCACTCTGACACTGCTGAAAAACGTCGACTCGCAGAATGGTGGCCAGGCGGCCGACACCGCGTGGACACTCCACGCGGACGGTCCAGTATCCACCTCTGGCTCGGAGGGCGACGCCTCAGTGACGTCGTTCGTGGTTCCAGCCGGTTCCTACGACCTTTCTGAGACTGGCGGACCATCTGGCTGGATCCAGTCCGGAGACTGGAACTGCTTCGGAGCCGACATGAGTGACGGCGACACCGTCAACGTCGGGCTAGGCGAGGACGTCACCTGTGAGGTGACCAACACGGACATTGCACCTCAGCTCACGCTGGTCAAGGATGTTCAGAACAACAATGGCGGAAACGCCGACACCAACGACTTCACGCTCACAGCCGACGGACCGGTGACGATCTCCGGTGTGACCGGTCATACCAATGTCACGAACGCCGAGGTCCTCTCGGGTTCCTATGACTTGAGCGAGGAAGGACCTCTCGGATACGTCCAGGTGGGCGACTGGGTCTGTGTCGGTGGCAATCAGACCGACGGAGACACTGTTGATCTGGGTCCGGGTGACGTAGCAACCTGCACGGTCACCAACCAGGATGTCGCACCTGGCCTCACGGTGACCAAGGTCGTCAATAACAGCAACGGCGGGGATGCCGTGGCAGCCGACTTCCAGTTGCGAGTCAACGGGTCAGCAGTAGACCAGGACACCCCGGTTCCGGGCGTTGTCGCCAACACCGAATACACGGTTACCGAAGATCAACTGGCTGGCTACACCCAGGTTGGTGACGTGGTCTGTGTCGATGACGACACCCAGCAGGCAGTGGCCCACCCGGTCACCCTGAACGAGGGACAGTCCGTCACCTGCACCATCACCAACACCGACATTGCACCTGCTTTGACTCTGGTCAAAGAAGTACAGAACGACAATGGTGGCGATGCCGTCGCCGGTGACTTCCAACTCACCTTGAACGGTGGGAACACCAACCAGGGAGCCCAGACCGGTATCGAGTCGAACACCTCCTACGAGGTCGGCGAGATCCAGATCGACGGCTACACCCAGGTCGGTGACGTGGTCTGTGTCGATGACGACACCCAGCAGGCAGTGGCCCACCCGGTCACCCTGAACGAGGGACAGTCCGTCACCTGCACCATCACCAACACCGACATTGCACCTGCTTTGACTCTGGTCAAAGAAGTACAGAACGACAATGGTGGCGATGCCGTCGCCGGTGACTTCCAACTCACCTTGAACGGTGGGAACACCAACCAGGGAGCCCAGACCCGTATCGAGTCGAACACCTCCTACGAGGTCGGCGAGATCCAAATCGACGGCTACACCCAGGTCGGTGACGTGGTCTGTGTCGATGACGACACCCAGCAGGCAGTGGCCCACCCGGTCACCCTGAACGAGGGACAGTCCGTCACCTGCACCATCACCAACACCGACATCGCACCTGATCTGACCGTTGTGAAGGTCGTCATCAATGACAACGGCGGAGACGCCGAGGTTGCTGACTTCGACCTTTTCGTGAACGGAGATCCTGCGACTTCAGGTGTCAGCCATCCTGGCATCGAAGCCAACACCGAGTACACGGTGACTGAGAACCAGTTGCCAGGGTATTTCCAGGTTGGCGACGTGGTCTGTGTCGATGACGACACCCAGCAGGCAGTGGCCCACCCGGTCACCCTGAACGAGGGACAGTCCGTCACCTGCACCATCACCAACAACGACCAGCCGCCAGGCTTGATCGTGATCAAGGAAGTACAGAACAACTTCGGTGGCGACGCCGTGCCTGCTGACTTCCAGCTGTACGTCAACGGTTCGGCCGCCAACCAGGGCGAGCCGCTCGATGTGGTCGCAGGAGTTGAGTACACGGTGACTGAAGATCAGCTTCCTGGATACATCCAGGTCGGTGACGTGGTCTGCGAAGACTCCAACGGAGCCGTGGCGCATCCTGTGACGCTGGATCCTGGACAGGCAGTTACCTGCACGATCACCAATGAGGATCTGGCGCCAAGCCTGAGCCTCGTCAAGGTGGTCATCAACGATGACGGTGGCGACGCGACCCCCGGTGACTTCGTGCTCACCCTCAACGGTGGCGACACCAACCAGGGAGCCCAGAGCGGAATCCTCGCCAACACCGAATACACGGTCGGCGAGAACGCTCTCGACGGTTACACCCAGGTCGGTGAAGTGGTTTGTGTCGATGACGACACCCAAGAGGCTGTGGCCCACCCGGTCACCCTGAACGAGGGACAGTCCGTCACCTGCACCATCACCAACGACGACGATGCACCCGGACTGACGCTTCTCAAAGAGGTCATCAACGATGACGGTGGCGACGCCGTCCCTGCTGATTTCCAGCTGAGATTCAATGGCGAAGCGGCCGAACAAGCCGTCGTGCTCGATGTCGACGCCAACACCGAATACACCGTGACTGAAGATCAGTTGCCTGGGTACATCCAGGTTGGTGACGTGGTCTGTGTCGATGACGACACCCAAGAGGCTGTGGCCCACCCGGTCACCCTGAACGAGGGACAGTCCGTGACCTGCACCATCACCAACGATGATGAGGCTCCAGCGCTGACCCTGGTCAAGGTGGTCATCAACGATGACGGTGGCGACGCGACCCCCGGTGACTTCCAACTCACCTTGAACGGTGGCGACACCAACCAGGGAGCCCAGAGCGGGATCCTCGCCAACACCGAGTACACGGTCGGCGAGAACTTGTTCGCCGGTTATCTACAGCTGGGTGAAGTGGTTTGTGTCGATGACGACACCCAAGACGCTGTGGCCCACGCGGTCACCCTGAACGAGGGACAGTCCGTCACCTGCACCATCACCAACGACGACGCTGCGCCCGGCCTGATCGTGATCAAAGAAGTGATCAACGATGACGGCGGTAATGCGGAGTCCGGTGACTTCCAACTGCGTGTCAACGGTGACGCCGTCGAACAAGGGATCGCCCTCGACGTCGATGCCAATACCGAATACACGGTGACCGAGGATCAACTGCCGGGATACACGCAGACCAACCTGGAATGTGTGTTCAGCGGAACCGCTGACGAGGTCGCCCATCCGGTGAGCCTCGCTGAAGGAGAGTCGGTGACCTGCACGATCACCAATGATGACGATCCAGCACAGCTCATCCTCAACAAGGTGGTCATCAACGACGACGCCGGCGAAGCAGTGCCAGCCGACTTCCAGTTGACCTTGAACGGCGAGAATGCCGGGCAGGGTGTGGCGATCGAGGTGGATGCGAACACTGTCTACACCGTGGGCGAAGAGCAGCTCCAGGGGTACACCCAGGAAGGTGTGGTCGAGTGTGTCGATAACGCCACCGACGAGGCTCTGGCCCATCCGGTGACTTTGACCAACGGTCAGTCGGCTACCTGCACCATCACCAACAACGACATCCCCGATGAGGTCCTCGACCTCGAGATCCTCCCCTTCACGGGAGCGAACAGCGGGGAGATGGCACTCGTGGCCTTGATGATGATGATCTTCGGATCCCTGGTCGTTCTCTCGACGAGGCGTGAAGAGGAAGGTTTGGACGGTTAACTATCCCGACCGTCCAATGAAACGAGGGGAGCCAGCGCCCGCTGGCTCCCCTCTTCAGTTTCTGACCGGCCCTTGGGCCAGGGTTTACTCTTCTTCGTCTGAGCTGTTGCCGCCCAGAGAGGCCAACCACTCAGCCGGATCCTCGGGCAAACCCTCATCCTCAGCCGCGATCGTGGTCCCATCACCGAGAATGCCGAGGCTTGCCACAGTCGTGGCTCCCGGCAAGGACGGCTGCAGGGCCTGATATTGATCCGCACCGGTACCGGCCGGGATCAACTTACCGATGATGACGTTCTCCTTGAGACCTCGCATGAAGTCGGAGCGACTCTGAATGGCCGCATCGGTGAGGACACGGGTGGTCTCCTGGAACGAGGCCGCGGACAGCCATGAGTCTGTCGCCAGCGAAGCCTTGGTGATACCCATCAGCTCCGGGCGTCCCTCAGCCGGCCGCTTACCGTCACCGACGAGCTCCCGGTTTGTGTCCCGGAACGTCTGATCGTCGATCAGGGCAGCGGGCAGGAAGTCGGAATCGTTAGGAGCAACAACGCGTACACGGCGAAGCATCTGACGCACGATCATTTCAATGTGCTTGTCATGGATCTCGACACCCTGAGAGCGGTACACCTCCTGAACCTGATCCACGAGGTATTGCTGGGCAGCGCGAACGCCCCGAATCTCTAGCACCTCTTTGGGATCCAGGGGACCCTCGGTCAGCTGTGTTCCGGCGTCAACCTCGTCTCCGTCGTTCATACGGAGCTTCGCAAAACGCGAGATCGGGTAGATGACTTCGTCGTCACCCTTGGTGACCACGATCCGCCGACCCTCTTCGTCGTCGAAGACGCGGGCCGTGCCTCCAACCTCGGAAAGCACCGCCTTCCCCTTGGGGGTCCGAGCCTCGAACAGCTCAACCACGCGGGGCAGACCGTGGGTGATGTCCTCACCAGCGACACCACCGGTGTGGAAGGTACGCATCGTTAGCTGGGTACCCGGTTCACCAATCGACTGGGCTGCCATGATTCCCACGGCTTCAGCCAACTCAACGGTGCGACCGGTGGCCAGTGAGAGTCCGTAACACGCCTGGCATACACCGCCTCGGGTGTCACACGTGAGCGGTGAACGCACTCTGACGGTCTCGACATCGGCATCCTCAATTGCGTGGAGCTCTTTGGTGCCGATGATTGTGCCAGCGCGCAGCTTCTTGTCATCTTCTGTAGCCACCAACGAACGGCCTTCTTTCAGGTCGTCCGCCAGGGATCGGCCGTAGATACGAGAGCGCAGGTTGCGGATCTTGTTTCCGCGACCGTCGAGAACATTGATGACGATCCCTCGATCGGTCTCACAATCCTCGGCGATGACGATCATCTCCTGAGAGACGTCGACGAGCCGGCGGGTCAGGTATCCGGAGTCGGCGGTACGGAGGGCAGTGTCAGCAAGACCCTTCCTGGCACCGTGAGTCGAGATGAAGTACTCGAGAACCGACAAGCCCTCTCGGAAGTTCGAGATGATCGGACGCGGAATGATGTCACCCTTGGGGTTGGCTACCAGCCCACGCATACCTGCGATCTGGCGAACCTGCATCATGTTTCCACGAGCACCGGACCCCACCATCATGTCGAGTGAGTTGAACTGCTCGGTCTTGAGGCTTGCCTTCATGGCGTCGGTCACCTTCTCGGTGGCCTCGGTCCAGATTTCGATCAGTTCCTGACGCCGCTCATCGTCGGTGACCACTCCCTTGGAGAACAGGTTCTGGACTTTCTCTGCCCGATCCTCATAGTCGGAGAGAATGTCAGCCTTGTTGTCAGGCGTACGAACGTCATCGAGACCGATTGTCAGACCAGCTCTGGTGGCAAACCTGAAACCGAGTTCCTTGATGCCGTCGAGAGTCGAGGCGACCGCGGAGCGGGGGTACCGCTCGATCAGCGTCTCGATCAGGAGCTTGATGTCGCTCTTGATGACGACAGACTCGATATAGGGGAAGCCATCCGGGAAGACCGAGTTCAAGATCGCACGACCGAGGGTCGTCTCAGTCAGGGCAGAACCGTCGACCGGCTCATCATTGATGAGTTTGCCCAACGTTTGCTTGAGGTCGGTATGCATGTCCGATTCGCCGGCAAGCTCGCCAACACGCATCTTGATGGGAGCGTGGAGCGACAACTCACCAATCTCGTAGGCCATGACAGCCTCGTCGACATCGGCAAAGACCCGACCGGCACCCTTACCGTCCTCAACGAATTCAGAGAGGTAGTAGATGCCGATGACCATGTCCTGAGAAGGCGTCACGATCGGACGACCCGAGGCAGGCGAAAGAACGTTGTTCGATGAGAGCATCAGAACACGAGCCTCAGCCTGGGCCTCAGCTGAAAGGGGCAGGTGGACTGCCATCTGGTCGCCGTCGAAGTCGGCGTTGAATGCCTCACAAACCAGCGGATGAATCTGAATCGCCTTGCCCTCGACCAACACTGGCTCGAAGGCCTGGATGCCGAGACGGTGCAAGGTCGGTGCGCGGTTGAGCAACACCGGGTGTTCCTGAATCACATCGCTGAGGACGTCCCAAACCTGAGGACGCTGGCGCTCAACCATCCGCTTGGCAGCCTTGATGTTCTGAGCGAGGTCCAAGTCAACGAGACGCTTCATCACGAACGGCTTGAACAGCTCCAGAGCCATGATCTTGGGTAGGCCGCACTGGTGCAGTTTCAGCTGTGGTCCGACAACGATCACAGATCGACCCGAGTAGTCCACGCGCTTACCAAGAAGGTTCTGACGGAACCGTCCTTGCTTGCCCTTCAACATGTCAGAGAGGGACTTCAGAGCTCGATTGCCCGGTCCGGTGACCGCACGGCCACGCCGACCGTTGTCGAACAACGCATCAACAGCTTCTTGAAGCATTCGCTTCTCGTTGTTGACGATGATTTCGGGCGCTCCGAGATCAAGCAACCTCTTGAGACGGTTGTTGCGATTGATGACACGGCGGTACAAGTCGTTCAGGTCGGAAGTAGCGAAACGTCCTCCGTCGAGCTGAACCATCGGGCGCAAGTCCGGAGGAATCACCGGGACCGTCTCGAGGATCATGTCCTCAGGACGGTTCTGACCCTCCCAGAACGGCTTGACGACCTTCATACGCTGAGTGGCGCGCTGACGACGCTGCTGTGAGTTGCCGTTGAGGTTCTCGTCCAGCCGTTCCATCTCGGCGTCGAGGTCCAGGCTGAGCAACAGAGTCTTGACTGCTTCGGCTCCCATGCCGCCCTCGAAGTAGTCGGCGTAACGGAAGTAGATTTCACGCCACAGCTGCTCAGACTCGACCAGCTGCTTGCGACCCATGGTGCGGAAGGTGGAGAAAGCCTCTTCGATCAGTTCGATCTCCCGCTCGGATCTCTCCGAACGTTCTTTGATCTCCTTCTCGACTTCCTTGCGCCGAGCGTTGATCTCCTGGGTCTTGGCACCGCCCTCTTCCATACGCTCGAGTTCGTCCTCAAGCGCTTCGAGACGGACCTCATGCCACTCCTGGAATTCGCTCTTGACGACTTCGATCTCGTCGCCGAGGGCTGCTTCTAGTTCGGGGAGATCCTTCTGGCGCTTCTCATCGTCGACCGAGGTGACGATGTAGCTAGCGAAGTAGATGACCTTTTCGAGTTCCTTTGGCGACATGTCCAGCAGATACCCGAGACGGCTGGGAACACCCTTGAAGAACCAGATGTGAGTGACCGGCGCAGCCAGCTCGATGTGGCCCATGCGCTCGCGGCGAACCTTGGATCGGGTGACTTCGACACCGCAGCGTTCGCAGATGATCCCCTTGTAGCGGATCCTCTTGTACTTACCGCAGTAGCACTCCCAGTCCCTTTGCGGGCCGAAAATGCGTTCGTCGAAGAGACCCTCCTTCTCCGGGCGGAGGGTTCGGTAGTTGATGGTTTCGGGCTTCTTGACCTCACCGTACGACCAAGCGCGAACCTGATCGTTCGAGGCCAGGCCGATCTTCAGTTCATCAAAGATTTGCTGAGCCAAATTGATTACCTCGTGTTATTTGGGACGGGCACTACTTGCAACAGTTAGCTATTCCGAGTCAGGACGCTCAGGCCGGCTCAAGTCGATTCCAAGACTCTCCACCGAGCGGTAGGTCTCTTCTTCGAGTTCACGAAGCTCGACCTCCTCACCGGCAGACAGCATTTCGACGTTGAGTCCGAGGCTTTGCATCTCCTTGACCAGGACTCTGAATGACTCAGGAATACCTGGCTCGGGGATGTTATCGCCCTTGACGATGGCCTCGTAGACCTTGACGCGACCCTGGACGTCGTCGGACTTGATGGTGAGCAGCTCCTGGAGAGCGTATGCCGCACCGTATGCCTCGAGCGCCCAGACCTCCATCTCACCGAACCGCTGTCCACCGAACTGCGCCTTACCGCCCAGCGGCTGCTGGGTGATCATGCTGTACGGCCCAGTCGAGCGAGCGTGAATCTTCTCGTCCACGAGGTGGACCAGCTTCAACATGTAGATGTATCCGACAGTTACAGCCGTATCGAAGGGTTCACCCGACCGACCGTCATAGAGCACGGCCTTGCCGTCCTCTTGAACGAGTTGGTCACCATCGCGGTTTGGAAGCGCGCTGGAAATCACCTGCATGATCTCGTCTTCTCGGGCGCCGTCGAACACCGGGGTGGCAGTCTTGGTCCACGGATCGGTACCTACCGCTGCCGGGGAGTTGCCCTTGAAGGGCTCCCAACCTTGGGCGGCAGCCCATCCGAGATGGGTCTCGAGTACCTGACCCAGGTTCATGCGGCTCGGCACTCCAAGCGGCGAAAGGATGATGTCGACCGGAGTTCCGTCTGCCAGGAATGGCATTTCCTCTTCGGGCAGCACCTTGGAAATCACGCCTTTGTTGCCGTGACGTCCAGCGAGCTTGTCGCCTTCGGAGATCTTGCGCTGGGTGGCGACGTAGATCCGGACCAGCTCGTTGACACCCGGGCTGAGCTCGAAACCGTCGTCTCGCTTAAACACTTTGACTGCGATCACCTTGCCGGTTTCACCGTGAGGCACCTTGAGAGAGGTGTCTCGGACCTCGCGCGCCTTCTCACCGAAGATCGCACGCAGCAACCGCTCTTCCGGAGTCAGCTCAGTTTCACCCTTGGGTGTGACCTTGCCGACCAGGTAGTCGCCAGGGCCGACCTCGGCGCCGACTCGGATGATCCCTTCGTCGTCGAGATTCGCAAGAACTTCTTCCGGAACGTTGGGGATGTCTCGAGTGATTTCCTCAGCACCGAGCTTGGTGTCTCGGGCATCGATCTCGTGTTCCTCTATGTGGATCGAAGTAAGAACATCGTCTTTGACGAGACGCTCGGAGATGATGATGGCGTCCTCGAAGTTGTGGCCCTGCCACGGCATGAACGCGACCAGCAGGTTGCGCCCAAGCGCCAGCTCGCCAGCTTCGGTCGACGGACCATCGGCGAGAACATCGCCACTCTTGACCTTGTCACCCTCTCGGACCACTGGCTTGTGGTTCATGCAGGTGCCTTGGTTGGAACGCTTGAACTTGTCCAACGGGAAGGTGTGCTTCTTGTTGGCACCCTTCTCTTTGACCACGATCTCGTCACCAGTGACTTCGACTACCTCGCCGGCAACTGTGGAGACGATCATGTCTCCCGAGTCGGCGGCGGCCCGCGCTTCCACTCCGGTGCCCACGAGTGGGGACTCAGCGGTGAGAAGCGGGACGGCTTGGCGCTGCATGTTGGAGCCCATCAGTGCCCGGTTGGCGTCATCGTGCTCAAGGAACGGAATCAGGGATGTGGACACCGAGACGATCTGCTTCGGCGACACGTCCATGTAGTCAACGCTTTTGGCATCGACTTGGTCCACCTCGCCGCCGGCGGTCCTTACGAGAACCCTCTTGTTCGCGAACGCACCGTTGTCCTTCAGTGGAGCATTGGCCTGAGCAATGACATATCGCTCTTCCTCGGTAGCCGTCAGATAGTCGACCTTGGAGGTGACAACACCCTTTTCGACCTTTCGGTACGGAGTTTCGATGAATCCGAAGTCGTTGACCCGGGCGTAGGAGGCCAGCGAACCGATGAGACCGATGTTCGGACCCTCAGGAGTCTCGATCGGGCACATACGCCCGTAGTGAGACGGGTGAACGTCTCGGACCTCGAACCCGGCGCGCTCACGACTCAGTCCACCGGGACCCAGTGCCGACAAACGCCGACGATGAGTCAACCCGGCCAGCGGGTTCGGCTGGTCCATGAACTGGCTCAGCTGCGATGTCCCGAAGAATTCTTTGATCGACGCCGTAACAGGGCGAATGTTGATGAGGCTCTGAGGCGTGATGGCATCAGGATCCTGAGTGGTCATCCGCTCTCTCACCACACGTTCCAGGCGCGTCAAGCCGACTCGAACCTGATTCTGCACCAGTTCACCAACCGTACGAATCCGCCGGTTGCCGAAGTGGTCGATGTCATCGGTCGAGATCGAGATTTCGTTGTCCTGGTGAGTCGCCATCGTTGCTTCTCCAGCGTGGAGAGCCACCAGGTAACGGATGGCGTCGACGATGTCCTCATCACGGAGCATCTGCAGGCCCTCGGCCCGGTAGTCCTTGGGGGCTTCCTCACCGAACTTCTGTGCGATCTTGTAGCGCCCAACACGAGTCAGGTCGTACCGCTTGGGGTTGCGGAAGAGCGTCTGAATCAGACCGCGAGCTGACTCGACCGTGGTGGGCTCACCTGGTCGCAGCTTGCGGTAAAGGTCGAGAAGCGCCTCTTCTTTGTCGGCGTTTGTGTCCTTCTCGATCGTGTTCCTGATCGACTCCGCACCACCGAACATCTCGAGGATCTCCTCGTCAGTCTCGGCAATGCCCAGGGCCTTCAAGAAGGCCGTGATGTACTGGCGACGCTTCCGGTCGACCCTGACACCGATCGTGTCCTTCTTGTCCGTGTCGAACTCGAGCCATGCTCCACGCCCAGGGATGATCTTTCCGGAGTAGATCATCTTGTCGGACGTCTTGTCCTTGGTGACGTCGTAATAGATGCCAGGCGAACGGACGAGCTGGGAGACAATTACCCGCTCGGTGCCGTTGATCACGAACACTCCCTTGTCGGTCATGATCGGGAAATCGCCCAAGAAGACCTGCTGCTCCTTGATCTCACCAGTGCCTCGGTTCATGAACCGTGCCGTCACAAACAACGGCTGGGCATAGTTCGCATCCCGCTCCTGGGCCTCCTCCAGTGTCAGCTGGGGATCGCCGAAACGATGATCTGTCAGTTCTAAGGCCAGCGAACCAGTGAAGTCCTCAATCGGGCTGATCTCGTCAAAGATCTCCCGCAGTCCCTCGTCGAGGAACCATTGAAACGACTCGTGCTGAACCGCTAGAAGGTTGGGTAGGGGCAGTACTTCGGGAATTTTCCCGAATGAGAAACGCTTAGCCACGCGCGAAACCAAGGGCATCCTCCTCGAGGTGGTGGGTAGACAGGGTGTGACGCAAGAAGAGGCATGCTAACACGCGCGATAGCAAATCCTCAAAAGAAGTTTCGTCATTTAAACAGACCTTTTGTCAACCGGGTCGACAAGGTCTGTCCGGAGCCCATGGCTCGTCGCTCACTCTATCGCAGAAGGTAGAAATGCGTCAAGGGTTGTTCGACCTATGTCTCTGCGATTTCGCGCAGCGCCGCGGTGTCCACGATTCTGATGCTGCGGTATCCGGTCTCCACCGATCCCCGTTCGCGTAGTTTGCCAAGCGCCTCGTTGACCGACTGTCGGCTCACGCCTAGGAGTGCGGCGATCGTGGCTTGGGAGAGGTTGACATGATCCCGTCGTTCGGACTCCTCCAACAACAAATCAGCCACCTGGGCGAGGACCGTCTTGTGCATCAGTCGGATCACTCGACGCTGGGTGTCTTCGAGTTGCCGAAGACCAGCGACTAACCATCGGAGACAGATCGCCGGGTGACGCGCCAACTCGGGCAAAAGACGGTCGCGGTCAAACCGGAAGGCACGAACCGGGCCAACGGCGCGCGCCGAAGAAATGTATGGACGGTCTCCGAACATGGCGATATCGCCAAGCACCGAGCCGGGCCCGACTCGGGCCACCACCCTTCGATTGTCTTTCCCGCCTCGATAGACCTCGACCTCGCCCTTCTCGACCAGGAAGGCAGCAGCGGCGGACTCACCTTCTCGAAACAGGTGGGTCCCCGGATATTTCGACACGATCTCTCCGACACTCCGGATGAGTTCGATGTCTGCTCGGTTGAGGGGCGCGTAGTCGGGTCGACCAAACGACCGAGCCAACCAGTCGAGGTGTTGTTGTTCGGCAGCTTTCATGTATGAGAGTCCAACCGTCGGCAACCCAACATTCTTCCGGTCTACCGAAACAACCCGTCCGCGGCGTACCATGTTTCGTTCATGGCCTTTTCGACCATCGGGCGAAGTCGCTGGCTCTGGGCAACTCCCCTACTGCTGCCTCTGGCTGTCGCTGCCTTCACCTGGAACAACCACCTCGCCAGTGAAACCGTCCAAGTGGCGCACGGAGTGGAGTTCCTCGACGGCGACGTATCCGGCTACTCCTTCGACCAGATCGAGGACGTGGTCAAGACCAGGGCTGCTGAACTGCACGCGACACCGGTGACGGTCGACCTCGGCACTGAAGAGATCGTGCTGAACGCCGCTGATCTCGGGTTCAGCTACGACACCGCCGGGACTCTGGATGATCTACTCGCTGCCCGGCACGGAGCAACCATCTGGTCCCAGTTCAAAGGCTGGATCACAACACCATTCTCCACGGTGAACGTCAAAGAGCTAGTCCAGTTCGACGAGGACCAAGCGAGAGCGGTGCTCGAGGGTGAAGACTTTGTGCTCCAACCCACCCAGGAGCCTTCCATCGTGGCTGGTGGCTCTTTTGCGGTGATACCGGGGGTAGCTGGAGAGGGCATTGACGTCAATGACGCGTTGGCTCTCCTAGGTGCTTCTGACGTGGCGGCCGGACCTTTGACTCTGGAGCCGGATCACCTGGTTCTCGAGCCCAGCGTCACAGCCGACGCCGCTCGCCAGGCCGCGGATAGGCTCAATGAGATCACTGCTACGGGCCTTGTTGCCCTAGCCGGGGCGGAAACAGGCAAGCTCACACCCGCACAGCTTCGGTCGCACTTCGATGTGGTCGTGAAAGACGGATCGGTGAACACATCTATCGACGTCGAGAGCCTCCACAGTGGGATAGAAGCAGCCTTCCCCAACCCCATCGGCGAATTCGTTCGACCGGTGTTGGAGGTGGTGGACGGAGGGATCAGCGTCGTTCGAACCGGATCGGCGCCCGACGTTTGCTGCAACTCGGAGGCGACCGAGGAGATCGCCGAGCGAATCTTGGCCGAGGACAGCCGAACGTTCCGTCTTCTCACCCGTCCGGCTGAGGATGAAACGTTGCTCGCCTGGGCCGACGGATCGCTCATTGTGGAGGAAGTAGCGACGTTTACGACCTTCCACAGCTGCTGCGAGAACCGAGTGGTAAACATTCAGACCATCGCTGATCGGATGACGGGCTATTACATGCTCCCTGGCGAAACCCTGTCTTTCAATGAATACGTCGGACCGCGAACCAGAGCCAAGGGATATCTACCGGCCGGAGCAATCAGGAGCGGCCATCTCACAGACGAAGTCGGCGGAGGCATCAGCCAGTTCATCACCACGATGTTCAATGCTGCCTACTTTGGTGGATTGGACCTGGACGAGTACCAGACACACAGCGTCTACTTCCCCCGTTATCCCTTTGGCCGCGAGGCGACGATGTCAATCCCCGGGCCAGACCTGGTACTCACCAACGCAACCGACCATCCCGTATTGATCTGGCCGACATACACCTCGACATCGATCACCGTCACGCTCTACTCGACCAAGAACGTCGAGGTCGAAGAGCTGGGTCAGAAGGTGTTCCGTCGCAACCAGTGCCGCCACGTTCAGACCGAAAGACAGCGGACCTTCTCTGACGGGCGGGTCGAGGTCGACGTCATCATCGCCAATTACCGGCCAGGCGACGGGATCGACTGCAACGGCAACCCGATCCCCGAGCCCTAAGAACCGTCGGCCGAGTCCAACACTCGGGACAATGTCCGCAGGCCCAGCATTGTCATAATCGGATTGTCAGCACCGTTGGCGATGCACGCTGCGCCATGGTGGATGGCCCACCCACGGGCTCGTTCCGACAAGGCCGAAGGAGCCGCGCCGTAGGCGTCAATGAGCTTCTCGCGACCAAGCGGATCAAACATGGTCCAGCCAATCATCAGATCGCATGCGGGATCACCCCCGGTGAGGTCGGTGAAATCGATGATGCCCACCACAACTCCAGCCTCGGTGACGACGTTGTGCGGGTGCAGGTCACCGTGAAGCCACAGGGGAGGGCCGGTGTAGTGAGGGACCGAACAGGCCTGGTCCCATAAGTGACGAAGCCGCCCTACATCGACAGCATCGCCTAGCCCGTCGAGGCGATCCGACGTGATGCGATGCTTCTCTGCCAGGGGTCCTCCCCGAAACGGATTCGAGGGGGCATCGCTGGGCGACGGCCCATGAAGGCTTGCGAGAAACGAGCCGATCTGCCTGCCGCACCCCGCTTGATCCGACTCGGCGAGATCCACCGCCGTTCGTCCAGAAATCCACGGCGCGATGGTCCAGGACCAGGGAAAGCCGTGGCCCGGTTCCCCCAGATGAATCGGTGCCGGAATTGGGATAGGCAGTCGCGGCGCCAAGACAGGCAGCCAGCGAGCCTCGGCCTCGACCATTGGGGCAGATACCGCCCGACGAGGAAACCTCGCCACGAACCGTTCGCCCACCCGGAACATGAAATTGTCCCATCCGAATCCCGCCTCGACTATGGGCTGCTTGGCGAGCGCCGGATATTGCTCGCTGAGTAGGGCCCGAACCTGATCTGCGTTGAGGTCGACCTCGGCTGCAGGCATGTCAGCAGGACCGGTCACCCTCGACCGCCAGCCAGAGAAGTCGCATACTCGCTGTTCCGCAGGCGGATCATCGCGAGCACACCGAGCAGCGGGCCAACAAACAGAAAAGAGAAGGCGAACCTCCACCCGATCGATTCGGCCAGCAGGGGAACCCCTCGAATCGTCACAAGGGTGAGAAGAAAGCCAAGAGCGGTCTGCAAGGTGAGAGCCGTGCCCCGGATCTCGGGTTGTGCAGTCTCAGTGACCATCGCAGAGAATTGAGCACTATCGGCCACCACCGTAGTGCCCCAAACGAGAACCAGCGGCACCACAATCCAAGCCGTGGCTCCGAAAGCAGCGATGGTGAGGAGGGAGCAAATGCCGGAGATGATCATTGCTCCCCCGGCCACTTTTGTCCTCCCAAATCTGTCCGCCATGACTCCGGCTAGCCAGCTACCGGGCCCACCCATCGCAATGACACCGAACGTGAGGAGAGGCACCGATCCCACACCCGCCCCTGCCGCCGCAGAAGCAGCTAGGAAGGCCGCCATCCAGGTCCACATCGCATACAGCTCCCACATATGGCCGAGATACCCGTAGGTAGAAAGACGGATACCGCGATTGGCGACAACATCGACAACCTGACGCCACCGAAACCTCTGAGACGGGACCTCGTATGGACCGTCCCCGACGGCAAGCATCAGCACCGCGGCTACCAGCGTCAAACCGCTCGACGCCACAACCACCCCGGTCCAATCCAGGCCAATACCTCTGATCAGGTGGGGTGAAGCCGACCCGACGCTCAAGGCTCCCACCAAGACACCCAGCGCCATACCCCTTCCCTCGCGAAACCAGCCCGCCATTACCTTGAGTCCGGCCGGATACACACCCGCCAGGAATGCGCCCGTCGCGAATCGCAGTATCAACATCGCGCCTGTGGAGTCCGCTGTAGCGGCGAGTAACCCAAGATTGGCGATCGCTCCGCCCAGGGCACTAACGAAGAAGAGACGCCTGCTTGGGATGACGTCAGCGACGTTCAGTACCGCCGATAGAAGTGCGCCGGCCACAAAACCAAGCTGTACGGCCAGGGTCAGACCCGCCTCCTCGCCCGAACTGAGTTGCCATAGCTCGCGTAGCTGGGGTGCCACTGCAGAGGCTGAGAACCAGAGGCTCAATGCCAGCAGCTGGCCGGTCGCGATCACCACCAGCGCCCGACGCTGAGTTGTAGACCTCACATCAAGGTCTGAATCGAAGTTTCGATCACCGGGTCATCGCCGTAACCCAGCAGAGAGAAGGCGATCATCACGGCCACGAAGATCACCACCGCCAAGATCAGGCCGAGGGCCCATGCCGGGAGTCGAGAAGATTTCTTGGCCATGTCTTCATTCTGGTCTTGTGACCTCAACCGTCCCAATATTTGCTTGTCGGCATCTGGTCAATTGAAAAGGCCCCCGGTCGTCACCGGGGGCCTTCGATTGGTGGGGGGCACCGATCAGGCGGTGATGGCCTCCACACCGGAGTTGATTGCGATCCGACGGCTCTTGGCGGTCTCGGCGATGGGAATCACGATCGTGAGCACGCCATGGTCGTAACCGGCTTCGATGGCATCTGAATCGAGACTGTCGCCTAGGAAGAACTGACGATTGAACTGTCCGATCGGACGCTCACGAAGCAGGATCTGATCGTCCTGATCATGTTGCCACTGCCGTTCAGCAGTCACCGAGAGCGTGTTCTTCTCGACGGTGAGGTCGATCGAGTCGACATCGACTCCTGGTAGATCGATATGAAGATAGAAGCGGTCGCCTTTCCGATATCCATCGGCAGGCATGGCAGAGGGCTTGGCGCCCCACGCCTGACGGGTCAGACGATCCATCTCATTGAAGGGGTCGAAACGCATCAGCATTGGTGTGTCTCCTCCTTGGTGGTGTAAAGATGATCGGATTATATGACATAAATCTGATATGTCAAGTGTCAGGTTTCATAGTCCCTACCACTCAACAGGTTGAGCCACCTGACGGTCGCCCGTCCCCTATCCTCTCGGCGTGCCCCGACCGAAACGCAAGACCATCGGATGGCGAGAATGGGTAGCTCTCCCCGACCTGTCCGTCCCTGAGATCAAAGCCAAAGTCGATACTGGAGCCGACAACGCCTCACTCCACGCCTTCGATATGGAACGGTTCACCGAGGACGGGATCGAACGAGTGCGGTTTGTCATCCACCCCCACCAGAGAAAGCGCAAACCAAGCATTTCGTGCATTGCCGACATCGTGGGTGAGAAGCGAGTCAAGAACCCTGGGGGGCGCACCGAGACCAGACCGGTCATCGAGACCACTTTGCAAGTTGGTGGAATCCGATTCCCTGCGGTGGTCAATCTCACGACCCGGGATGAGATGACATTTCGCATGCTTCTCGGACGACGTACTCTCCGCAACAGATTCGTAGTCGACCCTGGTCGCAGCTATCTCGGCCCCCGCCCAACCAGAATGGAGGACAAATGAAGATCGCGATCCTGTCCCGAAGTGCCTCTCTCTACTCCACGAGTCGCCTCAAGGAGGCAGCCATCGAACGCGGGCACGAGGTCGCCGTCGTCGACTACCTCCGGTGCTACATGGACATCACAGCCCGTCGTCCCAAAGTCCTCTTCCGAGGAGAGGAAGTTCGACCTCATGCGGTTATTCCACGTATCGGTGCCTCGTATACCTTCTATGGGGCCGCAGTCGTCCGACAGTTCGAGATGGCTGACGTATTCACTCTCAACAGCAGCGACGGCATCAGCCGTTCTCGCGACAAGCTTCGCTCACTCCAGATTCTCTCGAGATCTGGCGTTGACCTACCTACGACCTCATACGCACACTCGATTCAAGACATCAACGGACTGCTCGACGTTGTTGGTGGAGCACCCGTCGTGGTCAAGCTCCTCGAGGGAACCCAAGGAATCGGAGTGGTTCTCGCCGAAACGAAGAAGGCAGCCGAGTCGGTCATCGGAGCCTTCCGCCAGCTCGACGCCAACATCTTGGTACAGGAGTTCATTGCGGAGGCCGGAGGTGCTGACGTGAGAGCCTTCGTCGTGGGCGGCGAGGTCGTCGCATCGATGAGACGTCAGGGAGCTCCGGGCGAGTTCCGATCCAACCTGCATCGAGGAGGCCACGCCGAGGTGATCGACTTGACCCCTGCCGAGCGATCGACCGCGGTCCGAGCCGCCGAAGCAATGGGGCTAAGCGTGGCCGGGGTGGATCTACTGCAGGCGAAAGACGGTCCACTCGTCCTCGAAGTCAACTCGTCACCGGGGTTGGAGGGAATCGAAGGCGCCAGCGGTGTCGACATCGCTGGCCGAATAATCGAGTTCATAGAAGCAAACCGTGATTGAACCGCGCCCGAACGTTCCCATAACGGTCGGGGGCGTGACGGTACAGCCCGGCCGCAAAGTTCAGTTCGAACTGCCATTCGCCAAAGTTGTCACCGGGGCAACCGAATCCCTGCCAGTCAAGGTCATCAACGGCCGGGCACAGGGGCCTCACATATGGCTGTCAGCTGCGATTCATGGAGACGAACTCAACGGCCTTCAGATAATCAGACGGGTCCTTCGAGAACTCGACGCCAAAACGCTGCGCGGTGCTTTGATAGCCGTGCCAATCGTCAACCCGCTCGGCTTTATCATCCAATCGCGATACCTGCCCGACCGACGAGACTTGAACCGGTCGTTCCCTGGGTCCGATCGCGGTTCATCAGCATCCCGTCTGGCGCATCTCTTCATGACTCAGATCGTCGATCAATGTTCAATGGGGATAGATCTGCACACAGCCACCAACCACCGCATCAACATCCCGCAGATCCGAGCCGACTTGGACGACCCTCATACCCTCAAACTCGCCAAAGCGTTCGGAGCTCCCTTCAGCATCCACGCCAAGGTCCGCGACGGATCGCTGAGACAGGCCGCCGTTGAGCGAGGCAAGAAGATTCTTCTGTACGAGGCCGGCCAAGCTCATCGTTTTGACGACGAGGCAATCGAGGCAGGAGTTGCGGGCGTTATGCGCTCCCTACGAGCCATGGGGATGATCGATGCTCGGTTGCCGCGGGCTGCAAAGACCCAATTGATACGGCGAACCCGATGGGTTCGGGCTCGACGCGGCGGCATCGTCGAGATAGAGGCTCACCTTGGAGACTATGTCGAGATTGGACAACCCCTGGCTCACATCTCGGATGCATTCGGGGTCAGACCCACCCAGGTGAAAGCCACCGAGCAGGGTTGGGTGATTGCGCGTTCACTACGACCGCTCGTCAACTCAGGCGATGCACTCATTCACATAGCGGCCGAGTCCGGACCCGACAGGGACGAACCTGCCGAAAAGAAGAGATGACCTCAGCTGGCGCGCCGAGTCTCCTCCATCCAACCCCGACGTAGCTTCCTACGCTCCTTGGCGGTGTGGCCTCCCCAGATGCCCTCGGACTGCTTTGTCTCGAGAGCCCAGGTGAGACACTCGTCGGAAACCGGACAGGTGGCACAGATACTCTTTGCCTTGAGGATCGACCTCAGGTCTTCCTTGTTGGGGAAGAAGTTGACCTCGTTCTCTACTTCGAGACAGGCCGCCGCCTCCCTCCATGGTGTTATTGAAAAATCAATCACGGGGAGCCCCAATCATGTTTGAAACCCTGTAAACGCAGAATCAATGGGTTTCGTTCCCGATTGGGATTACGGATGAGGTGTGGTCAGCCGACCAGTTCGGCCAGAGGTGTCCCCAGATAAGGGGTGCCACTGAGCACTCGCTCTTTTCGGCGGTCCATGAATCTCTCTTCATCCGATCGCCACCCATCCGCCGCCTCCTGGCTCAACAGCCAAAAGATCTCGATCTCACGCAAGCTGAGGAAGTATTCGGCATGGACTGCCCAGGCGTCGGGCAACGTGGCCCGATCCTTGTAGCCCGACAGGAACGGCGGAATGAAGCGTTGAGCTGCTTCCTGGGGGCTCGCCCCTGAGATGAAAGTCCAATAGAACAGCACAATGGCAACGTCGTGGACAGCCGTCCCGTAGGCGCAGTCATCGAAGTCGAAGACGGTGATCGCACCTCGATCGTCGATGAACAGATTTCCGAGGTGAGCGTCCTGATGGATCAGCAGATCGGCGCCACCGCCTGGAGAGGCCTTGGCGTCGGTCAGGATTTCCTTGTATCGATTCAAGAATCGCTGGTCCAGGCCAGAGTCATCGAGAACCCCCGGGTCAAAGATCGGGTCATGCCACGGGGGACGCCGCGGCCCAGTTGCGGGACCAAAGCGACTTGCCGACTCGTGCATCGACCCAATTAGCCGGCCATAAGCAGCTATCTCGTCCTCTTCCCAGTCGTCAGGGTGTTTGAACTTGCCTGGTGCCTCGGACATTGCCATCACCAGGACCGATTCCTCGCCCTCCGTCAGGTACTCCAGCACCAGATCGCCTTCCACGGTCGGCGAGGGTCTCACCACATCTACACCGTCAGCAGCGAGGCCGGCGATGAAGTCGAGCTCAGCTCGAATCATCTCCTGTGTTCGTCTCGAAACGTGGGTTACTCGAACGACTCGGGTGTCATCCGATCGGAACAGAGCGTTCTCGAATCCACCAATTGGTTCCAGATGCTCAATCCCAAAACGCTGGCCGATACGCCGCAGGTCAAGAGCAGTCAGAGCGAAATCGCCAGCTCGCTTCAGCGACACGAGTCCCGAGATCCCGTCAATCGAACTGATACGGATCGGGCACGGCCCCCGGTTCCAGCCGACCCAACTCGGCCCTGGCCACTGAGCGGCGGTGCACCTCGTCGGGCCCATCGGCAATTCGCAGCCAACGACCCATGGCGTACAGCTCTGCCAGCGGCCAATCTTCGGTGAACCCCGCTGCCCCGAAGAGCTGGATGGCGTTGTCGGCCACACGAGTCAGCAGATTGGGCGCTGCCACTTTGATGGCGGCGATCTCGGTGCGCGCACCCTTGGTGCCCACGTTGTCGATCAACCATGCTGTTTTCAGGACCAGCAGTCGGACCTGCTCGATCTCGATGCGGGCGTTGGCTATCCATTCCCGGACCACACCTTGTTCCGAGAGTGGACGTCGGAACGCCGTGCGCGCCTGCGAACGCTGCACCATCAGATCTACACATCGCTCCGCCGCTCCGATCGCGCGCATGCAATGGTGAATTCGTCCCGGCCCCAGCCGGGCTTGGGCGATCGCAAAGCCTCCACCCTCTTCTCCGAGAAGATTGCTCGAGGGCACGCGGACTGAGTCGAACTCGATCTGGGGATGTCCGCCGCGATCCTGATAGCCGAAGACCTGCGGCTCTCGTTCCACCGTTACTCCAGGTGCAGCCATCGGAACTACGACCATCGATTGCATGCGATGTCGTTCGGCGTCGGGATTGGTGACACCCATAACGATCGTCAATCTGCAGCGTTCGGATGCGGCGCCAGAACTGAACCACTTGCGACCCGAAATCACATAATGATCACCGTCGCGCTCGATGCGAGTTCGGATGTTGGTCGCGTCAGAACTCGCCACATCCGGCTCGGTCATGGAGAAGCAGCTTCGAATCTCCCCTTCGAGCAGGGGATAAAGCCACCTCTCCTTCTGCTCGGGGGTTCCGAACATATGGAGGATCTCCATGTTGCCGGTGTCCGGAGCAGAGCAGTTGAGCGCCTCGGGGGCGATCGCCGGCGATCTCCCCGTGATCTCGGCCAGGGGCGCATATTCCAGAACCGAGAGCCCGGCGCCCAGCTCATCGTCTGGCAGGAACAGGTTCCACAGGCCCCTCCCCCGAGCCTCGGCCTTCAGATCTTCAACTATCTGAGGGTGATGATGTGGGTCTCCCGAAGACGTCATCTGCTGTGAGTACACAGGCTCAGCCGGGTACACATGAGTATCCATGAACTCGCTCAGTTCGGCTCGGAGCTCCTCGACTCGTGGTGAATAGGCGAAGTCCACGGTGAGAACCTACCCGTCCAGGTTCTCGGCGGCTGGATCGTCATCGCCCGTCCAGTCATAGTCGAGGGCTGATGGGGCTGGTGGACCCGGCGCAGGTTGAGGCCGATCGGATCGTCCAGCCGTGACTTCTGAGATGAATAACCAGCCAGCAAGGATCGCCACAAAGATCAAGTTGAAGTACAGGGCCAGACCGGCAGCCACCCCCGCCGTAATGGCGAAAACCACCTTCGCGATGCCGTCTGCCCGGTCTGGGGCGATCTTCGCCAACAACGACTCGAGCAGGTGCCCCCCATCGAGCGGCCTTATCGGCAACCAGTTCAGCAAGCCCCAGAACAGGTTCACAAAGACAAGATTGCGCAGGACAAAGGCGGTGAGTCCGACATGCGGCCCCGTCTGACTTCCGACGAGCCATACCATCCCGCCGAACAGGACGCCCACGGCCGAACCAGCGGCCGCAATCAGAGCCCTTCGGCCCGGAGTCACCTCGTCCGGGGGGAGTGCCCATCGGGTCAAGCCACCCAACCCATTCAGCTCGATAGCCACCGGCGCGCCATATCTCCGTGCCGTAACGGCATGCCCAAGTTCGTGAATGAGGATCGAAAAGAAGGCGATGGCAACCCATGCCACCGTCCTCGACACTTCGGGGGCTCCCCCCAAGCCGATCAGAGCAGCAATCAGCAGAAAACTGGGTCTCACTGTCACCGGCATGCCAAACAACTTGAACTTCAGCACGAACACCATCTTGGCACCGGTACGCTCCGAAGCATGCATGACGACCTAAAGACCGCGGTGGCAGCCGATATGCCACGGCTCAAGCAATTGCTCAGCGACCTCATACGTCTTCCTTCGGTTAGCGCAGACGGTTTCGACCCCGCCAAGGTCAGGGCTACTGGGCAAGCGATTGTTGAGCTTGTTGACGGCCTGGGATTCAGCAATGCCCAACTCCTGGAATCGACTGAAGGCCATCCCGCCGTGTTTGCGGAGAGAATCGTCTCGCCAGACGCTCCTACCGTCCTGCTTTACGCCCACTACGACGTCCAACCACCCGGACCTTCGGAAGAGTGGGCCAGCGACCCCTTCGAACCCCACGAGACCGACGGCAGAATCTTCGGCCGCGGTTCCGCAGATGACAAGGCGGGTGTGGTCATGCACCTCGGAGCCATCGCAGCCCACGGAGCCGATCTCCCGGTGAACGTGCAGCTGTTCTTCGAAGGTGAAGAGGAAGCCGGATCTGGAGGTCTGGATGAAATCCTCCACAAACACTCCGACAAGATCAACCCCGACGTGATCATCATCGGCGACGGTGGCCTATGGGACCGGCAAACACCCGCCATCATCACCAGTCTGCGTGGCCTCGTCGCCGTCAAGTTCGAAGTTCGGACTCTGCACTCGGCAGTGCATTCTGGACAGGCTGGCGGCGTCGTGCCTGATGCTCTGATGACCATGAGCCGTCTACTGGCAAGTCTCCACGATGACGATGGCAACGTTGCCATCGAAGGGCTGGTCTCTGAAGAGATCACCGAGGCGATCGACGTCCCTGAAGACATGGTTCGCAGGGAGACGAACGCAATCGATGGAGTGGAATTGATCGGAACCGGCTCGATTCCTTCTCGACTCTGGACCAGGCCGGCGCTTTCGGTACTTGCCATCGATGCACCACGAGTGGCCGAAGCCATCAATCAACTTGTTCCGGTATCGAGGGCCAAGGTATCGATGCGCATTCCCCCTGGCCAGGACACGCAAGCGGCACTCAAGGCACTCAAGACCCACCTGGAAGACAACCTGCCCTGGGGCGCCAGTCTCGAGTTCCTCTACGAGGAGACCGGGGACGCAACAGTCCTCGGAGCCGAGAACTTCGCCGTGGACGCATGGCGGGCGGCCTTTGCCGAGGCGTTCGACAACGAGATGGTGGCCATGGGTGCCGGCGGTTCGATCCCGTTCATTGCGACGTTCAACGAGTTGTACCCCGATGCGCCGATTCTCGTGACCGGCGTCAGCGACCCGACAAGTGCCTACCACGCACCCAACGAAAACGTCGGGGTTGAGCAACTGGAGCGAGCCACCGTCGCCGAAGCGATCGCGTTCAGAAACCTGACCTAGGTCCCGCTACCCGCGAATCCCGATTGGCGCCAAGCTTCGTAGACCGCCACAGCGGCGGTATTAGAAAGGTTGATCGAGCGCACGCCGGAAACCATCGGCAGTCGGACGCGCCCCGTCACCCACGGAGCGGTCTTCACCGCGTCTGGCAACCCGACCGACTCGGGACCAAAGACGAAGGCATCCCCTGGTTGATACTCGACCTCTGTGTAGATCTGTTCTCCGTCAACGGTGAAGGCCCATATCCGTTGGGCGGCAGATGAGGCCTGCCAGGAATCGATGTCCGGGTGGACCGTGTAGGTCATCTTGTCTCGATAGTCCATCCCGGCCCGTCGGAGCTTGGCATCATCCATGTCAAAGCCGAGGGGTTCGATCATGTGTAGTTGACAGCCGGTCACGGCAGCCAGCCTCATGGCATTTCCCGTGTTTGGCGGGATCTCGGGTTGGTAGAAGACGATGCTGAACATCAGCGGATGTCGAACAACCTGAGCTCGGTGTCTTCGACCTCCCGCAGTCCGTCGTAGTCGACCTCAATTGCTTGCACCCCACGTGCTTCGGCCATGACCCGCGCCTGAGGCGCTATCGACTGGGCCACGAACAGACCGCGTACCGGCGCAAGCCTCGGATCGTTGTTCAGCCGTTCGATGTAGCGAGAGAGCTGTTCGACCCCGTCGATCTCTCCGCGTCGTTTGACTTCGATCGCGACAGTTCGACCCTCTGAGTCGGCACAGAGAAGATCAACGGGCCCGATGTCTGTCGGGTACTCCCGCCTAATGAGGGTCAAACCTTCCTCAACGAACTCCGGACTGGCGGCAAGCAACTTCTGAAGATGAGCCTCGACGCCGTCCTTTATGAGACCAGGATCTTCGCCAAGGTCGTGGGTCACATCCTCGAGAATCTCGTGGACCCAGATCGTCAGGGCTTCGCCCTTGGGGTTCGTGACTAGCCATCGGTCCTCGTGATACTCGACTGTGTTCGGAGCGATCATCCAGTTCAGTGGCTTGCTGGCATTGCCATCCGAATGGATGGCCAACGTTCCGTCAGCCTTGATCATGATCAAGCGCGTCGCCTCAGGTAGGTGGGCATCGAGTCTCCCCGAGTAATCGACGGTGCAGCGGGCGATGACGAGTCTCACGGGTTTGCGAGGCTACCCCTGTCGGGTATTCCACTGGCAATCAGGGCAGACACGAAGAGTAGGGCCATAGTGACCGACCAGCCGGGTACATATCCCCCGGTCACATCCACTGACCATCCCATCAGAGGAGCACCCAGCGCCAGGCCAAACAAGAAGCCAAAGAGCACAACACCAGTGCCCTGACCCACCAATCGAGGCGGAGCCAGCTCCATCACCGCCAACATCCCCACGGCGTTCCACGCCACCGCTCCCAACCCGGTCAGGGCCGCAGCGGGAATCAGAACTGCAGGCGGCGCCATGTCCGCGGCGGCTAACGCTAGGAGTAACCCTGACACGGCAGTCAGGAGAGACAGCAAGCGGAGTGTCGATCCGTGACTGCCCCTGCGCTCTGACCACCGGGACCAGAAGATTCTCGAGACAATCCCGGCAAATCCGAGGGCCGCAATGATCCCGCCTGCAGCCGTGGTGGACCAGCCCTGGTCCTCGTTGGCAAAGAGAGGGATGAACTGAATGATTGCCGACGTGGCCATGCCCGAAATGAAGCCGTACACAGCAATCCTGCGCACAACGCTGGGAAGGGACCCGCCGCCGATTGGCTCGGTCGACCCGCTCCGGCCTGACCCCGCTGAATCTCTCCCCCAGAGTCCGGCTAGACCAGCGGCTGGCATGAAGATGAAGGCAGCGATCGCAACCCGCCATCCCCAGGTCACGGCGAATAGCGGCAGAAGCAAGCCAGCCAGAAACGTGCCCATTTGGACCCCGGATTGCTTGACCCCAGTGATCACCCCTCGAGAACCCGGCTCCAAGTTCTCGACGATCAGGGCATTGGTCGACGGATTGCCCCAACCATTTGGTATTCCGGTCAATAAGGCAGCGGCAAAAAGCAGCGGATAGCTGGGACTGATAGCCAGCAGCGCCAGAGCCACCACCCCCATGAGAAGCGTCAGACCAACGGACTTGAGAGCACCAATGCGGTCGGTCAAACGTCCAAGAAAGGGTGAAGAGAGTGCTCCGACCATGCCCGACGCGGTCGCGAGCAGCCCAACCTGCGCCCTGGTGATCCCAAACTGATCGATTAGCTGTGGCGCCAACACGCTGGCCACGATGATCGGGAAAGTCGAGGTCGCCATGACTATGGCGGTGATCACGCCAAGGGGAACCTTTGTGAACGACCGCATCAGCGGAAGCTAGCTGGTTGCAAGCTCCCTGGTGGGTCGGCTGAACACGAACCAAAGCGCATAGACCCCCACGGCGGCCAATATCCCACGAACCCACTGGTTGTCGGTGAGGAACACGGCCGACACCAGCAAGGACGAAGTGATGGAAATCGCTGCCGTCCACTTCATCCGCATTGTCAGACCGTGGTCGCGATAGCCGCGGATCACCTTGCCGAAGTAGGGGTGCTCGGTCATCCAGCCGTACATCCGATCGGACGACATCGAGAAAAAGAACGCTGCAAGCAGGATCAGATCGAAGGTCGGGATCAGCGGCAGATAGCTCAGAGGGATAAGGACCAGGCATATCAAACCGAGCACGAAAAGGATGCCTCGAACGAGCGGACTACGTGCTTTTCTGCGAGCCTTGGGCTCGGCAGGCTTGACCATCACGACGCAAAGGTATAGCCAGCCGTTTCCGACGGCGAGTCGGCAAACGGGACCGACTACCTTGTCGCGAAACGAACAGGAGACGCAGTGCCAGTAGTGACGCCCGACGAATACCGAGCAATGCTCAACAAGGCGAGAGAGAACCGGTATGCCCTACCGGCGATCAACACCACCTCGTCGTCGTCAATCCTGGCCGCGCTCGAAGGATTCTCCGAAGCCGAGTCCGACGGGATCATCCAGTTCTCCTACGGGGCTGGCGAGTTCGCATCCGGGCAGTCCAACAAGGACATGGCTGTCGGAGCTCGGGCACTGGCCGAGTTCGTCTATGCGGTCGCCGACCAGTATCCCGCCCACGTTGCGCTTCACACCGACCACTGCCCGCCAGATCGCGTCGACGGGTTCATCCGCCCCCTTCTCGAAATGAGTGCCGAAACAGTTCAACTTGGGGCAGGACCGATCTTCCAAAGCCACATGTTGGACGCGTCAGTTCTGCCTATGGAAGAGAACCTCGCCCTAGCCGACGAACTCCTGGAGAGATGCGCCGCCCTCGACATCGTCCTCGAACTCGAGATCGGCATCGTCGGTGGTGTCGAAGACGCGACTGATCATTCCGACGTCGACAAGTCAAAGCTCTACACGTCCCCTGATGACATGGTCAGAGTCACCGAGGTACTGGGTGCCTTCGATCGCGGCCACTACCTGCTGGCTGCTGTCTTTGGGAATGTCCACGGGGTGTACAAGCCGGGGTCGGTCCAGTTGCGTCCTTCAATCCTGGACGAAGGGCAAAAGGCGGTGGCCGCCAGATTCGGAGACGATGCCCGCCACTACCTCGTCTTCCACGGAGGCAGCGGATCGAGTCTCGACGAGATCCACGAAACGCTCGAGTACGGAGTGATCAAGATGAACATCGACACCGACTGCCAGTACGCATACACCCGCCCGATCGTCGACCACATGTTCGCCAATTACGACGGTGTCCTGATGATCGATGGGGAAGTTGGCAACAAGAAGGTGTACGACCCGAGGTCTTACATGCGCAAAGCAGAGACGGGGATGGCCAATCGTGTGGCTCAGGCGGCCGACATGTTGAAGTCCGCAGGCAATACGATCGCATGACCATGGACTCAAGGCACCAGACGTGGGCCTCATCAGAGAGACCCATACCGAAACGCTTCATCCGCCCCTTCGTGCGGTTCAGCCAAATCGAGGCTTCGTCTGGCATCGTCCTGTTGGCCGCGGCCGTTATCGCAATGGTCTGGGCGAACAGTCCGTGGTCTGAGACCTACTTCTCGATCCTGGACCAACACCTGGACATCTCGTTCGGTTCGTTCCACCTGGACGAATCGGTACTCCACCTGATCAACGATGGTCTCATGGCCATCTTCTTCTTCGTGGTTGGTCTTGAGATCAAACGCGAGTTGGTGGTTGGTGACCTTCGAGATCCCAAAGCCGCGGCACTCCCGGTCATGGCTGCCCTCGGTGGCATGGTCCTTCCAGCCCTGGTCTATCTGTCAGTTGTCGCTGGCCAAGGCGGCGAAGCCGTCCGTGGCTGGGGAATCCCGATGGCCACCGATATCGCCTTTGCGATTGGGGTGGTAGCGCTGTTGGGATCTCGGGTGCCATCCGGCGCCAAGCTGTTCTTGTTGGCCGTGGCAATCGCTGACGACATCGGCGCCATTGCGGTCATCGCCATCTTCTATACCGACGACCTGAACTCCGGGTTCCTGGCAGCAGCCCTAATCGGCCTCTTCGCAGTGTGGTTGGCGGCCAGGGTCGGCGTCCGCGCCATGTGGGTCTACATCCCCCTCGGCTTCGCCGTTTGGTACTTCACTCTCGAATCGGGAGTCCACGCGACGCTGGCGGGAGTTGCCCTCGGATTCCTGACACCCGCCCGACCTTTCTACTCCCGAGCAGAGTTCGACGTCAGAGCTAGGCAGATCCTGGACCAGTTCCCAGTCGACGACATTTCAGAAAAACACGCACAGGAGCATGCAGACCACGAAGCCCTGCTTCTCTCTGAGATAGCCAACGAAGCCGTGGCCCCCCTCAATCGGTATGAGCACAAGTTGGTCGGTTGGAGCTCGTTCGTTGTCGTCCCCCTCTTTGCTTTGGCTAACGCAGGCGTCAGCTTCAAGACGATCGACATTGGGGACGCAGTCACGTCAGCAGTGGCGATGGGTGTCGCTCTCGGCCTGGTTTTCGGCAAGATCGTCGGCATCTCGCTTGCGAGCTTTGCGGCGGTACGGCTCAACCTGGGCAAGCTTCCTCCCGGAACCGGGTGGGGTCACGTGGTTGGTCTGGCTGCAGTGGCAGGAATCGGATTCACGGTTTCTCTGTTTGTCGCTGGACTGGCCTTCAAGGACCCGGCAACAACCGATTTGGCCAAGGTCGGAATATTCACCGGTTCGATCACCGCGGGAATCATCGGGTCAATCCTGTTGCGCAGGGCGAAACCGCCTAGCTCGCTCTAGCCGACGAGTTCACTCCGCCCAGCGCGGAACGTTGAAGTCTGCTGGATCGAAACCAACAGTCGCGCAGAAGTCGGCGAATAGGGCCTCTGGCACGCCCTTCCATTCCAGATCCTCGAGTGTCTGCTCAATGGGAACATCGAGCCGGAGAGTTGTGAGCTCGCGATAGAGGTAGGCCAACTCAAGGTTGTCCTGAAGGGTGGCCGCTAGTTTTGCCGCCCCTCTCACCGAGACTTCCCAATCGTCAGATTCGGGAGGAATCAGCTCGAGGCGCGGGTAACGACTGAGCACGGTGGAACTCGACTTGGCTCCCCATCCGGGCAACCCGGGAACCCCGTCGGCGGTGTCGCCGACCAGCGCCAGGTAATCGGCAATCGACTCGGGACGAACACCGAACTTCTCCACGACTGCTTCCTCGTCGAGGATCAACCGCGCCCGTCTGTTGTAAGTGACTATCCGATCGCCGACGACCACCTGCGTCAAGTCCTTGTCCGGACTGGCAATTACCACCTGGCTGACATCTTCTACCCATCTCACGGCGGCCGCCGCCAGCATGTCGTCAGCCTCGAACTCGATGTTCCGCCAGACCACAACTCCAATGGATTCGAGGGCGTCCTCGGCGAGAGGGAACTGACGCAGCAGGTTTTCGTCGACACCTGCCGATGTCTTGTAACCGGCGAACATGTCGTTTCTGAAGCTTTCGATCACCGTGTCGAAGCTGGCGCCAAGGTGGGTCACACCGGGCTCACGCAGCAGGGACAAGGTCGATTGGATGATGCCGTAAGTACCTCTGATGTCCTCCCCGTCGACGGACAGCACAGGATCCGGCTGGCCGAAGTGAGCCCGGAACAACTCATAGGTACCATCGAGTAGGTGGAGTCGCACAAACAGGATCCTACGACGAATGAGACCGGTGATCCCTGGACAGCCTTCCAGGACCGATTCGACGGGCTGAGAGATCGCATCGCCGACACGTACGCCAAGGCGGCCGAGGGTGACGGCCCGACCAGCGAAGAGGTCAAGGCCGCACTCGGAACCCTTGCTGGTGCCTGGGACCAGGTCGCCAGTTCCGTGGGCAAGGCGCTTTCCGATCCGGAGGTCAAAGACAAACTGAAGGACGCGGCCAGCTCATTCGCCCAGGCTGTCGGAGCAACTATCTCGGATCTCGGAACGGAGTTGCGTAACGCGGTCGGCCAGGAAGAGGAGTGAAGTTCGGTCCCCTCATCTCGGCCGACGAGCTCACCTCCCTGACCGGGGTCGTGATCTGTGACATCCGCTGGGATCTGACCGACCCGGCCTCAGCCCGCCGTCGGTACGCAGAAGCTCATATTCCCGGTGCGGTGTTCGTCGACCTAGATCGCGATCTCGCCGGCCCACCCGGGCTCGGGGGTCGTCATCCGTTGCCGGAACCCGAGGCCTTCAAGTCGACCCTGGCACGTCTCGGCATTGCACCCTCCTCCAAGGTCGTCGTCTATGACGATGTGGGTGGGCGCTATGCCGCACGCCTTTGGTGGATGCTGGTGTCTATCGGGCACGATGCAGTCGCCCTATTGGACGGAGGCCTTCAAGCCTGGACGCGGGTAGGCCATCCTGTCGAGTCTGGTGAGGTGACGTCGGAGCTGGCCTCTTATGACAGGCCGATCGTCTTCGAGGGTGTGGTGACCCACGACAACATTGCCGACCGGGAACTGATCGACGCTCGAGCGCCAGAGCGCTATCGGGGAGATCTCGAGCCCGTGGACTCGGCACCTGGACACATCCCTGGTTCGATCAACATTCCGACCGACGCGAACCTGGACAGGAACGACCGTTTTCTTGGACCAGAGGCCCTCGACCGGATCTATCCGAGGTTCGAGAACCCACCTGTGGTCGCCTGCGGTAGCGGTGTCACCGCATGCCACGACGCACTGGCCATGGTCTTGGCGGGACGAGACATGCCGGACATATATGTCGGCTCGTACTCCGAATGGTCTGGCCTGGGCCTGCCGGTCAACCGTGGTCCCAACCCATGATTTCACAGAGGGCCATTGATGCCATCGAGGCCTCCGATACCGACGAGTTGCTCCGCATCGTCGACGGCCACTGCGAGGCTCGAGAATGGGACGCATTGATCAGTCTCAAAGGTCGCTGCCGGGAGGCCGTGTCACGAGGGAAGCAACTGTGGGGAGTCGAAGAACACATCCGGTACCGGCTCGCATTGGAGGCTCCGGCCCCCTTCGCCGGGATGGCCGTGAGCGAGGGACCTCTTCGCTTTGGGTTAGGGCCGTTGCCTGAGGTCGCCGCCTCGGCAAACACGTGGAGCAAGCTCGCTCCACACCTAACTGCCGGGCCTTGGGTCGACGTGGTTCGATCAGAACGAATAGTCCGCGGCGAGCGTGGACTTGGACCCGTCAACGATCTGCCAGGAGAGCTTGCTGACTGGGAACCGAGGTATCCGGTTGCGACTTACCGACCAGACAAGGTGGAAACACCGACTCCAGCTTTACCCGAGCTGCTCCACGTTGAGTTGCCATCCGACTACGACGCCATCGACGACCCCCAATCGATCGGTGTGCTCAGCGACCTGGTCGAGCCCTGGGTCGCCCAGTCCAACGGACGAGCACAAGTAAGTGCTGTCGAAGGCGGGGCTCTGGGGGCGATTCGAGCGCTTGGATTGACCAACGCACGAGTGGGCAAGTTCGAGACCCGAGAGGCTCTGGCCTGGCTTGGGTGGGCAGCGGCTTCGGGAGGCGCTCACGGAGATCGTCGCGGATCTGGTGCCGGGCGCCACCTGGTGTGGTGGCTGATCATGACATTGTGCGACCTCGACTGGCCGATGACCAGCGAGGAAGCGGGTCAAGCTTTGGCCGACCTCGACTTCTTCTGGTTCGACGACGGAGCCCCGGCCACCGGCTGGGTGCTTCGAATGGCGATCGAGCACCGAGCCGAGAACTTGGCTTGGGCCATCTCAGCGATCGACCTCTCGGACTAGGCCTCGTCCACGAAGAACGGTCGCCAGTGCCACCCGGTTGCACCGTCGGGCGCAGGGCGCACTACCTCTGAAGTCTGAGTTTCGCCGGTCCCATCGGTGGCGCGGCAAGTGACTACGTGCCGGCCAGGCGTAGCGTCCCATTCAACCCTCCACTGCACCCAGGCGTTCTCCGAAAGAGGCTCGGACAACTCGGCTTCGATCCATTCGGCTTCCTCGCCCAATTGGACCTCCACCTTCGATATCCCTCGGGTTGGGGCCCAGGCAACGCCAGCCACCACCACTTTGCCAGCACCCAGCTGGGCTCCATGCTTCGGCGTGTCGATACGCGACTGCGTCTTGATGGGGGCCTCCTTGGCCCAGCCCCGTGGGATCCAGTAACCATCAAACCCGTCCCAGGTGGTCAGTTCGATGTTGGACAGCCACTTCGTCGCCGACACATACCCGTAGAGACCCGCGACCACTAATCGCGCCGGGAATCCATGTTCGAACGGCAGCGGCTCGCCGTTCATCCCCACCGCCACCAGGGCCTCCCGACCGTCAAATGCAGCTTCCACCGGAAACCCGACAGTGAAGTCGTCAACGGAGCGGCCAACCACTTGCTGAGCTGACGGTTGGACGCCCGCTCGATCCAGGATCTCGCTGAGGGGCACACCCGTCCACCGTGCATTTCCCACTAGACCGCCACCAACCTCATTGGAAACACACGAGAGAGTCACATCTCGCTCGACCATCCGCATGTCAAACAAATCGGAGTAGTCGATCGTGTAGGGGCGATCCACCAACCCGTCGACAGTCAGGGTCCATTCCTGCAAGTCCACCCTGGGAATGGAAAGGGCAGTGTCAATCCGATAGAAGTCGGTATTGGGCACCAAGATCGGCTCGACTCCCTCAATGCCGAAATCAGCGGCTGCAGGTACCGGAGCCAAAACCTCTGCGGCCTGGGGCAACACCACTTCTTCCCGCCCGGCAACAGCACGTTTGGCGCGCTCTATCAGCACCCGACCAAACCCAGACGACAAGGCGGCAACACCGAGAACCGCTCCAGCGCCGACCAGGAACCCTCTTCGCCCTCCATCAGTTGAGGAGTCGATCTTGTCTGCGTCGTAGAGCATCCTCAACGTGGCGAGACCGACAAGGGTTGCCAGGCCTGCCGGAAGGGCCGCGACCGATGCCGATATCCGACTGTCGGTCGAGACGGTGGCTACGACGGCGAACACTCCAAATGCAGCGAAAACCAAGGCGGCCAACCAGAACCTTTGTCGCGCGAGGACTCCGACAACGGCCCCGACCAGCAACGTGATCAGGGCGATCCCGACGATCAGCGCAATCTTGTCTGCCGTGCCGAAGAGAGAGATGGCCAGATCCTTGATCGCTGGCGGCACCCCATTGATGACCCACTTTCCCAGACCTTCCACCAGCGACGGCACGGCTGATACGAGGCCTGCGAACAGCTCAGACAAACCAAGTCCGAGACCGGCCGAGAGGGCGCCGGCTAGTGCGTCACGTTTCCGAGAAGACTCCACGGCCCAGAACGGTAGATCCTGGGGAGCTAACGAGTGATAAAGGAATGGGTTGTTAAGGGATCGTTCACAAATCTCCTCTCAGGCATTGGTGTAGGTACTGTCCCTGCAATGACAGCCATCGCCGTACTCACTTCCGGAGGAGACGCGCCTGGAATGAACGCTGCCATTCGGGCAGTCACCAAGGTGGCCGCGTCCCGGGGAATTCCAACCTGGGGTGTCGAAGGTGGTTACGACGGGCTGATCGACGGCGAGTTCCGACCGCTGGTGAGAACCAATCGGGACGGCAAACCCGCTCCCCTTCCCGAGGTCGAAGCTGAAGGCGGCGAGGGAGGAACCATCCTCGGTTCGAGCCGGAGCGAACGCTTCTTTGAGATGGAATCGAGAGCTACGGCGATCGGCCACCTCGAGCGCTACTCGATCACCGGAGTGATCGTGATTGGGGGAAACGGGTCGATGGCTGGAGCCCACGCCCTCAGTCAAGAGACCAACATTCCAGTCGTCGGGATCCCAGCGTCGATCGACAACGACATCGGATTGACTCGTGAGGCTTTGGGCGTCGATAGCGCCCTCAACACCATCGTCGAGGCGTGCGACAACATCTCGGATACGGCCCGATCGCATCACAGGGCATTCATTGTCGAGGTGATGGGACGTCAGTCCGGCTACCTCGCCATGGCCGCAGCCGTGGCCACTGCGGCCGATGCCGTGCTTCTTCCTGAAAAGCCCCACACACGAGACCAGGTGATCGACTCGGTCGTCACCTGCATCCAAAAGAGCTTTGACGCGGCACGGGACAAGACGCGAGTTTTGATCATCAAGGCTGAAGGGGTTCCGGTGCCTACTCACGAGTTGGTCGAGGAAGCGACCAAGCGGACGTCGATCAACGGGGACAAGTTCGAGATACGGAGTGCGGTGTTAGGACACGTCGTGCGTGGGGGTGATGCTTCATTCAGAGATCGGCTGCTCGCCGGGCGGTTCGGTCGAGTTGCCGTCGAAGCCCTTCTCGCCGGCAGGTCAGACGTGATGGCTGGATGGAACATCGGCGTCGAAAGCGGCGAAGCCACAACCGACGACTGGATCAGACTGTTCAGCATTGCTGACGTCCTGGAAGAAACCGAAGCGCTGCTCGACGGAAGCTCCCCCGTTTCGCTCGACCGCGTCGCCCGGATGGAGGCGATTCAGGGCGTCTTGGCGCTATAGGAGACTCCTTCACGCCTGCACCGTCACCCGGAACGAGCCGCCAACGAACAATCCGGAGAGAACCAGCAGAAGGAGGCCAACCGTCACTGTTGCCGTCTTCACGTCCTACGCTCCAGTACATGCAATTCGGAGCCTTTGTACCGCAAGGCTGGCGAATCGACCTCGCCGGCATCCCCGTTTCGAACCACTGGGACACGATGAACAACGTCGCCCACGACATCGAGAGTGCGGGCTACGACTCGCTGTGGGTCTACGACCATTTCCATACCGTGCCGCAACCTACCCAAGAGGTGACTTATGAGGCATGGACTCTCATGGCTGCCCTGGCCGCCACGACCAGCACGGTCCGACTGGGTCAGATGTGCACGTGCAATAGCTACCGTCCACCGGCGTATCTCGCCAAGGTGGCAGCCTCGATCGATGTCATTTCCAACGGACGGCTGGAAATGGGCATCGGCGCCGGGTGGTACGAACACGAGCACGACGGGTACGGCTACCCGTTCCTGTCGCCGGGCGGGAGACTCGGAATGCTCCGAGAAGGTGTGGAGATCATGCGGGCCATGTGGACCGAAGACACCGTCGACTACGAGGGCAAGTTCTACAAGCTCGAGGGCGCGATCTCCCAGCCAAAGCCTGTGCAGCACCCACACATCCCTATCTGGGTTGCAGGTGGAGGCGAGAAGGTCACCCTCAACATCGCTGCCAAGTATGGGCAGTACACCAACTTCGGTGGGGACTCCCTGGAGACGTTCAAACACAAGTCCTCGGTCCTGAAAGGCCACTGTGAAGACCTGGGGACCGACTACGCCGCAATCACCCGTTCGGCCAACTTCAACGTGTTCTGCGCCGAGAGCGAGGCCGGGGTGAGAGACAAGGTCAACTGGCTGGTCGACCACATGAGCAAGTACGTGGCTAAGGACAAGGCTGAGCGGTATGGCCAGCTCTACTCCGAGCGTTCTGGGACTCCGGAGCAAATCGTGGCCTGGCTCAAGGAGTACGAGGCCGCAGGAATGACCTACGCAATCGTCAACTTCGCTGACGTTGCCTACGACCGATCGAGTCTTGAGTTGTTTGCGGCAGAGGTGATTCCAGCACTCTCATGATGGAGGTCGTTGTCGGAGATGACGGTGTCGCCCGGTGTTGGTGGGGCGCCGAGCCAGAGATCTATCAGATCTACCACGATGAGGAGTGGGGACGACCCACCACAGACGATCACCGGCTGTTTGAGAAAGTCTGTCTAGAGGGATTCCAAGCAGGTCTTTCGTGGCTCACGATTCTTCGCAAGCGGGAGAACTTCCGTGAAGCCTTCGCCGGATTCGATCCGACCAGGGTTGCGGAGTTCGACGAGCCCGATGTCGCCCGCCTGTTGAGCGACGCCGGGATCGTGCGACACCAGGGCAAGATCCGAAGCACCATCAACAACGCCCAACGAGCACTTGACCTCATTGAGGAGCACGGCTCACTCTCGAACTACTTCTGGTCGTGGGCGGAAGATGAGCGGCCAGCACCGACCGAGATCCCAGCCACCACCCCTACGTCGGTGGCCCTGTCGAAGGACTTGAAGAAGTGTGGATGGAGCTTCGTAGGGCCGACGACCATCTATGCCTTTATGCAGGCCATGGGGTTGGTGAACGATCATCTCGCCGGATGCGATGCCCGTGAGGCCTGCCGGAGGTAACCGTTCCCCGACGAGCGTGCACCAGGTGGCCGACTCAGTCTTTGAGTTCGACCCCAATCACGACGAGGTCCTGAACTCCTGAGTTCTCGATGAAGTGCGGAGGCGTTCCGTCCGACCAAATGACAGGTGGCATCTCGAAGTCATCGCCTTCATCACGGGTGTCAACCAACACTTTGCCAATGTCATCCCGGCGGACAAAGTGGTCACCCGAGACGACATACATCACAGTACGCGGGTGGGTGTGGACCGGTGTGCGGTCGCCAACCTTGACGACGGTCCGTATTACACGCACTCGATCGTTCTCGAACAGAACTTTGTGGTGGTCGGGTGCAGCCTTCACTCCGTCGAGTTCAGGGGGCCAGGCATCGTAAGTGGTCATCACGAAAGGCTATTCGAGCCTCGTCGAGCGTGCACCAAGTAGCGGATTCCGCACCGTCATGCACGTTCGATGGAAGGCTGCCAGGTCAACCACAAGACAATCCTACGCCTGAGTATCTAGGCTCCTCACCGATGGAACGACCTGAGTTCACCATTGGCATCGAGGAGGAATACCTCGTCGTCGACAAAGAGACAAGAAACCTGTTCGAGTCACCCCCACAGAAGATGTGGGACGAGTTGAGCGAAGTCCTTGGAGGCCAGGTCACCCACGAGTTCCTCCAAGCCCAGATAGAGGTCGGGACCAAGGTGTCGGCGAACCTGGCCGAGGCCCGAGAGGATCTGACCCGTCTTCGGCGCGACCTGACCAAGGTGGTGTCCGAATATGGAGCAGCCATCATCGCCGCTTCGACTCACCCCTTTGCCAACTGGGACAACCAGCAGACCACCGAGGACCCCCGGTACACCCGTCTCCAGGCTGACTACCAACAGGTGGCTCGGCAGTTGGTCATCTGCGGGATGCACGTCCACGTCGGGATCGAAGACCCACACGTGCGCATGGATCTGATGAACCAGGTTCGATACTTCCTGCCTCACCTCTTGGCCCTCTCCACATCATCGCCATTCTGGGACGGCAAGCTGACAGGCCTTCTCGGCTATCGGCTTGTGATCTTCCAGAACTTGCCTCGAACCGGGATTCCCGAGGAGTTCATCTCCTGGGGCGAGTACCAACGCCACGTTGAGATCCTCGTCGAAGCCGGGCTGATCGAGGACGCCACCAAACTGTGGTGGGACATCCGCCCCTCTGCTCGGTACCCGACTCTCGAGATGAGGATTTCAGAGGTCTGCACCCGGCTGGACGATGCCATGACGGTGGCCGCTCTCTATCAGAGTCTCTTGGGTTTCCTCTATCGATTGAGACGAGACAACAAGAAGTGGCGCATCTACTCCCCGAGCATCATCGAGGAGAACGTGTGGCGCGCTCAGCGTTACGGAGTCGACGGTTCGCTCGTCGACCTGGGCAAAGGAGCCCTCGTGCCGTACTCCGAACTCATCGAAGAGATCATCGAGCTGGTGGCACAAGATGCCATCGAGTTTGACGTTCGAGACGAGGTTCGAAACGCCAGAAAAATCGTCAGCGAAGGAACGTCGGCTCATCGCCAGATCAAAGCTTTCGAAGCCGCGCTCGAGGGCGGCGCCAACGAACACGAGGCTCTACAGGCCGTGGTGGACGCACTGATAGTCGACACACTTCACGGGATCGACGTTTAGGGTCGAAGGCAACCCACAACGAAAGGACCACGTGACCCACAAGGTTCGAATTGGTGTGCAACTACACCCCCAACATGCCGACTATCACCAGATACGCAATGCAGCCGTCGAAGCCGACGAGATGGGCGTCGACATCATCTTCAACTGGGACCACTTCTACCCCCTTTACGGCGACCCCAACGGGAAGCACTTCGAGTGCTGGACCATGCTCGCCTCGTTCGCCGAGGTGACCGAGCGGGCAGAGATCGGCGCCCTCGTCACCTGCAACAGCTACCGCAACCCGGAGCTGCTGGCCGATATGGCTCGCACCGTCGACCACATGTCCGATGGTCGCCTAATTCTCGGCATCGGAGCGGGTTGGTTCGAAAAGGACTACGAGGAGTATGGGTACGAGTTCGGCACCCCCGGCTACCGGCTGGCCGACCTGAAGCAGGCGCTCCCTCGCATCAAGAATCGGTTGGCGAACCTGAACCCGGCGCCGACCAGAGACATTCCAGTCTTGATCGGCGGTGGCGGGGAAAAGAAGACACTGCGCTACACGGCTGAGTTCGCCGACATCTGGCACGGATTCGGCAAACCAGACGTCATTCGTCACAAGAACGCGGTCCTCGATGCACATTGTGCGGACATCGGTCGCGACCCCGGAGAGATCGAGCGCTCGTGTGGAGGAGCACCGGACAAGATCGAAGAGGCCGACGCGCTATATGACGCTGGAGCAACTCTCATCACCATCGGATTCGACGGAGATTCGCAATATGACCTCGCTCCACTAGCCGAATGGCTGGCGTGGCGGGATGAGCGAAATCAGTAGCTAAAGTCACGGGCCGTGAGTGATCTTGTCCAGGCAGTAAGCGAAGCCTTATCGACACCGGCCGAGCTGGTCAGACGCTCGGCGGCCGCGCGAGCTGAGGCGAACGGCTCTTCCGTAGACGACGTGCTTTCAGCGTGGTCTGGAGGACAGCCTGTGGCCTCATCGGCACCACCACCGTCAGTTGCGGCTCCGGAAGTCGAGGCCGCTGTTTCCGAACCAACACCGGCCCCAGCCGCGCCAGCAGCCGTTCTGGCGCCGGTTGCGGTGGAAGCACCGCCATTCGAAGTCGAAGAAGTGGAAGACGAGCCGCTTGACCCTGCCCCGTTGGCCGACCGCCTGCGTTTGGCTTTGCGTGTCGGAGGATGGACTGGAGCCGCCCTGGGGATCGTCGGATTTCTCGTTGGCACCGCGTTTTGGGCCAAGGACGCCACGGCGCTTGCCGACGTCGGACCCGCAATCCAGGTGAATCCAAACTCACTGATGATCACGCTGGCTCTTCTGAGCGTCGTCTTCGGGGCAGTGGTGGCCGGGGTATCGCGGTCGGCGGCCGCGTGGGCCAACCCGGCGATGGAACTCTCCGCATCAAAGACTTCCACGGCTTGGCTGGGTGGCGGCCTCGGACTTGTTCTCGGACTGGTCGCCGCGGCGATCCTGTCAGGAATCGGAACTGCAGTGGAAGGCGCCGAACCAGCCATCACTCAACTGCCGGTGCTTCCGACATTCATTGTGTTCGTGATCGGCGGCGCCATTCTGGGAGCGGCCACCGCGTTGATCCCACAAGCGCTGGGTGTTCCAGTGGCCATCGCCGACGAGGACCGGGAAGAGGTGACGGCTGTCAGGGCTCGCTTGGGAAATGCGATGGGTATCCCGTTGGCCGGTCTCCTTCTACTCCTGATACTCGTATTGCCCTTTGCTTGGGCGCTTATCCAGTCCAATCACCTGGCCCCCGGTACGGGCGGTGCAATTGTTGCGATCATCGCCGCTTCCGGCATTCTTGGGTTTGCCGCCCTCGCAGGTACCCGCCCGGAAATGAAGATCACGATGGGCGACTTCGTTTGGGCGCTCGCCGGGATTGGCGTGGTGCTTCTGATCGTGATCGCCACATTGCTGGCGACCGGTGAAGACGACCATGGTGAAGAAGACCACGGCGAGTCCACTGCAATCGTGAAGCTGATCTAGAGATCTGAGCTGTTGATGGCACCGTCCGTGGTGCCGTCCGTCAACAAGTCCCGAATCCTCTCGGCGACTTCAGTGGCCACCCCGACCTGGGCTTCCACGGTCGAGGCACCGAGATGCGGAGTCAACACAACGTTGGGGGCGTCTCTCAGAGGACTGTCATCAGCGAGGGGCTCTGAGTCGTAAACATCCAGAGCGGCTCCCGCAATGACCCCCGCCTCCAACGCGTGGGCCAGAGCGTCTTGGTCCAGAACAGGACCGCGTGATGCGTTTATCAAGACGGCCGACAGCTTCATCTTGGCAAGAGCCTCACCGTCGATCATTCGCCGGGTCTCTTCGTTGACTGGCACGTGGAGGCTTATGAAATCGGACGTGGTCAACACGTCGTCAAGGTCAACCAACCTGCCACCAAACTGCGAAACCTGCATGTCGGTCAGGTAGGGGTCGTGCACGATGACGTCCATCTCAAACGCACGACACCGCTTGGCCACTTCGGTGCCGATCCGCCCAGAACCAACAAGTCCGAGCGTCTTTCCCTTCAATTCGGAGCCCTTGTACATCGCACGGTTCCACTCACCTCGTCGCATCGACGCGTCCGCTGCAGGGATATGACGTGTGAGAGCCAACATGAGCCCGACTGTCAACTCGGCGGCCGCAACCGTGTTACCGCCGGGTGCGTTGAAAACAGCCACACCCCGCTCGGTCGCGGCAGCGATGTCGATGTTGTCTACACCGACCCCGGCCCTTCCGATGACCTTCAGCGCAGGGGCAGTAGCAAGCATGTCAGCCGTCACCCTCGTGGCCGATCGGACAATGAGGCCAGAGGCAGCTCTTAGAGCCTCGGCGAACTCAGGAGTCGACGAATCTTCCACGACCACCACGTCGATGCCTGCTGCCTCGTGGAGCGGAGCGAGGGCCGGAACATTGACCTTGTCGGTGGCTAGAACACTGACACTCATGCGAGAACGTCGGCCAGGACAGCCAGGAGCGCATTCAGCTCTTCGACCGTGTGATCGCCCATGTGACCGATCCTGATCGTCTCGGCCTTGATCTTGCCGTACCCACCACCGATGACCCATCCACGCCGCCGCATCTCAGCGGTCACTTCGACGGCTCTATCGGTGGCGAGGCAAGTCACCGTCGGTGACCTATGGCCCTCCTGCGCGTAGATGTCGACGTCGACACCCTGAGCCTTGACCTCACGCGTCCAATCGAAGGTTCGGGCCTGCATGTCGAGATGCCGCTGCCAACGCCTTGGCATGGTTTCCTCAACGATCCGATTCATCTGGAGATCCAGGGCGTAGAGAAGCGAGACGGCCGGGGTGGCAGGCGTCTGGAATCCTTCGATTTGATTGTGAAGATCCACGAGATCGAAGTACCAGCCTCGATCTTCGATGGTCGATGCCCGTTCGAGCATGGCCTCACTGGCTACTCCGAACGCAAGGCCCGGCGGTAGCGCCAGAGCCTTCTGAGAACCCGTCAGTATGAAGTCGATGCCCCATTCATCCGTGTAGGTCTCGACCCCTCCGATACCTGTGACCGAGTCGACAAGCAGCATGGTTTCTGGATGTTCACCGGTTGCGGCGGCGATCGCCTCGAGATCCTGTAGGACCCCCGTCGAGGTTTCGGACTGGGACAATGTCACAGCCTCATATGAGGTCTCATTCAGACGCTGAGCGACTTTGAGCGGATCGTGGGCAGTTCCCCATTCGACCTCCCAGACGTCGACATCCTTACCGCACTGCTGGGCGATCGCGGCAAATCGTTTGGAGAAGGCACCTGTCACCAGGGCCAGGATTTTTCCGCTCCCCACACCATTTCGCACCGCAGCTTCCATGAGACCGGTTGCCGATGAAGTCGAGACAATCACCGGCCGTTGCGTCTGGAAAACATGCTGCAATCCCTCTTCGATACTTCCGAAGAGATCTTTGATTGCCTGGCCCCGGTGGCCAATCATCGGGCCGGTTTGGGCTGCCAGGACGTCGGGGTGAACTTCAGTAGGTCCCGGGAGAAAGAAGTGCCCGGGTTCGAGTTGGTTGCTCATCCGGGCCTTTGTAACAGGTCAGCCCCGAATGGCCACTATGCCCATGGCAGCGAGCACTACCAGGTACACGCCAATGGCGAGGAGAAACCCAACCGTGAAGAAACGACTGATGAGGGACTTCTCATAACGCATGTGCATGAACCATCCCACCACGACAACGAACTTGATAGTGGACAGGAAAAGGAGAATCGCCGCGTTGAAGAAGCCCAGCTCGAAGCTCTGGTCGATGTAGAACATCGCAACCTCGATGGCCGTAATGACCGCCAGCGCACCGGCGATCTTCCAATACATCGCTGGAGTCGGGTGGTTGTGCGCTTCGCTCATGGTGCAGCCGAGAGTAGATAGACGACGGTGAAGATCACGATCCAGATGATGTCGACGAAGTGCCAGTACAAACCGACCAGCTCGAGGTTGAGGCCTTGCTTTTCGCTCAGGCCACCCTGCCGCCTCGAAATACCCCAGAGTGACAGCAGCATGATCACACCGACTGCAACGTGAGTTCCGTGGAAACCGGTGAGTACATAGAACGCTGATGCTGCCGGGTTGGTGGTGAGCGTCATGTCGTATTCGACGATGAACTCGGTGAACTCGAAGACCTGACCACCGAGGAAAACCGCACCCAACGCGGCCGTGGCGAAGAGCCAAGTCCGTGTTCCGTTCTGATCTCCTCGAGACAAAGCGTTGTGGGCCAGCACCATTGTGAGCGAACTCATCAACAGCACGAACGATGACACCGAAGTGAACGGAATGTCGTAGATCTCCGCGGGGTAGATCCCATCGAAACCCGCCCTGTTGCTGTACAGCAGGTAGTTGGTGATCAGGGCGCCGAAGAAGAGGAACTCCGAGCTGAGGAAAGCCCACATGGCGAGCTTGCGATTCTCGATGCCGGTCGACTCGTGCTCGTCGTGATGCGAGACAGCGGTGTCGTGAGCTACATCACTCATCGTCCTCACCTCCCTCCTTGCTTTCATCTTCATCGGCGTCTTGAGAATCGTCCTCGTCGTGGTGGTCAGCCGGTTCTTCGAGAGGCTCGATGGCCCACCCGATGAGCGAGGACAGAGTCACCACTGCACCGATCAGAATCAACAGCTTTCCCCACAGCGTGGTGTGGTAGATGATCCCGTAGAAGACAAAGGGCAGACCCAGCGCTACCAGGATCGGGAAGTACGACGGCGCTGGAAGATGAATGGGCGCCGCAGGGTTGAGACCGTCATATTCGAGCTGGGTCAACATCTCGTCTGCCTCGGCCTTTCGGACGGCTCGACCTTCGTCGTCCTCGTCATACTTCATGTGCCAGAAGTGATCGAGACGCGTCACGGTAGGCGATGTGGCGAAGTTGTATTCGGGCGTCGGGTTCGGAATCGTCCACTCGATGGTGCGAGCGTCCCAGGGGTCGAGGCCCGACGGTTCACCACGCCGCTTCGAGGTGTACCAGTTGTACATGAAGATGAGCAACGAAAGAGCAATGATGAACGCCCCCACAGTGGCCGCCACGTTCCATGACGCCAGGCCGGTCTCTGGTGCGTACTTCCAGGTTCTTCTCACCATTCCTTGTAGTCCCAGCCAATGCATGGGAGCAAAGGTCAGGTTGAAGCCAAGAAACTGAAGCCAGAAATGAGCCTTGCCAAGTCTGGGGTTCATCAGCCGTCCGGTCAGTTTGGGGAACCAGTAGTAAAGGCCGGCGAAGATGCCGAAGACCGCACCGCCAAACAAGACATAGTGAAAATGGGCCACGATGTAGTAGGTGTCAGTCTGCTGCCAGTCGGATGGCACGATGGCGTGGGTGACGCCCGACAGTCCACCAATTGTGAACATGGCAACGAAACCCGTGGCGAAGAGCATCGGCGTGGTGAAGCGGAGTCGTCCTCCCCACATGGTCCCCATCCAGTTGAAGATCTTGATCCCCGTGGGAATTGCGATGGTCATCGTCGCCAAACCGAAGGCCGCCTGGGCGACTGGAGTAATGCCTGAAGCAAACATGTGGTGCGCCCAGACACCGAAGCCCAAGAATGCGATAGCGGCACCGGCAAAGACGACAGCTGAGTATCCGAACAGCGGCTTGCGGCTGAAGACCGGAAGCACTTCGGAGACGATTCCCATGGCGGGAAGAATCAAGATGTAGACCTCGGGATGGCCGAATAGCCAGAAAAGGTGCTGCCAAAGAATCGGGTCGCCGCCCCCAACAGGAGCGAAGAACAACGTTCCGAACTGCCGGTCGAACGTGACCATGAAGAGGGCAATCGCAATGATTGGCAGCGAGAACAGAAGCAGGAACGCCACCACCGTCGACATCCAGACGAACACCGGCATCCGGAGAAGTCGCATGCCTTTGGCCCTCATGTTGAACACAGTGACGATGAAGTTGACCGAAGACACCAGCGAGGCCAGACCCAGAAGTTGCAAACCCAGCGCCCAGTAGTCCATGGCCGTGCCAGGTGAGTACAGAGGCCCGGCGTTGGGTTGGTATCCGAACCATCCTCCATCTGGAGAATCAGCCAAGAAGTTGAACGAACCGGGTCCGCCGCCGGCGGCGAGGTTTCCTGGTATTCCCTCGGGTCCCACCGGAGGGACAGAAGTCCCGAAGATGAAGGTCGAGTAGAGGAAGATTCCACCGAAGAAGAAGATCCACCAAGAAAGGGCGTTCAACCGAGGGAATGCCACGTCTCGCGCACCGATCATCAACGGCAGGAGGTAGTTCATGAAGGCTGCAGAGACCGGCATCACGAACAGGAACACCATGGTGGTGCCGTGCATTGTGAATAGGGCGTTGTACGCGCCTGCGGTGAGGAACTCGCCGTTGGCCTGCATCAACTGCACCCGCAGCAGAAGTGCTTCGATGCCGCCCACGATGAAGAAGAAGAAGGCCGCGTAGCCGTACATGATCCCGATCTTCTTGTGGTCGACCGTGGTCACCCAGCCCCAGAAGCCCGAAGTGGACTTGGGGCGACGGAAGATCGTGGTGGCGGGTCGCTCGGCAGTAGCCGTCATGAGTTCATCTCCAGCCATTCGATAAGAGCGTCAATCTCGGCCTCGGTGAGCGCCAGGTTGGGCATGAAGCTGCCCGGCTTCACATTGGGGGGATCAGCCAACCAACGCTTGAGCGCCTCTTCGCGGCTCTCGTCGCCCTCGGGAAGAATCGCACCCGCGAACGTGGATCGGGAGGCGAAGTGAGTCAGATCCGGGCCATTGAAAGCCTCACGAGGCAGCGGAGCCGGAGCCCCCTCGCCTTCGGCTCTGACGGTGTGACACTGAACGCAGCCCTTGTTGAGGAACACCTGGGCGCCTTCATAACCAGGCTCACCCTCTTGGGGCCAGACAGCCGGGGTCTGCTGATCGGCAATCCATTGGTCGTACTCGGCGTCAGTGACCGCCAGCACCCTCGCCCGCATCAACGAGTGAGACAGACCGCAGAACTCGGCACAGTGGCCCCAGTACTCACCCGGCTCGTCAGCCTGCAATCGCAGTGAGGTAGTTTGCCCTGGAACCAGGTACCGCTTTCCGTTCAGAGCAGGAATCCAGAAGTTGTGCAAGACGTCGTCGGAGGTCATCCGGGCGCAGACTTCCTGACCGGCTGGGATGACCATGACGTTGGCGCTCTCGATCCCAGCATCTGGATACTGGTACTCGAACCACCACTGATGACCAATGATCTCGATCTCCAAAGCGTCGGGTCCGCACTCGGTCAGTTCGAAAACGGACGACACCGTGGGGACGGAGATCCCGGCGAGAATCAGGGCAGGGATGACTGTCCAAAGAACCTCGAGTTTGGGGCTCCCGTGAGTTTGCTTCGGCTCGACATCGGTCCCCTTGTCTCGGAACCGAAACACGATGAAAAGAAGTGCTCCCATCACCAACACGAAGATGACGGTGGCGATGATGAAGACGAGCCAGAACAGGTCGTCGATCTGTCTAGCGAAAGGACCGAGTGGATCGAACGTGGTCAGTGGTTGTTCGTCGACTCCGGCACAAGATGTAATGAACAATGCTGCGCCCATGAGGGCCGCCACACGGGAGAGACGTTGACGATTTGGGACCATCGAGTCGGCATCATACGGAGTCTCCGCAATACCAACCAACTTCATCCGTCGCGGGCCGACGGGATCATCGCAAAACGGCCTCGATGGCCTCTGTGAGTTCGGCGTCTGCCACTGCTCCCTCAAACGATGCCGCGATGGTTCCGGCACTATTCACGACAAAGATCCAGGGCTCGGACGGAAGCTGCCACTCGAGAACAGCTGAAGAGAAGATGAGATCTTCGGGGTCCGAGACATTGACGTCCTCGTACACCTCCACGTGGACAAAGCTGACAGTCGGATACGCGGGGACAAACCCTTTCACCTGCTCCAGCATCGGCCCGCATGCTCCGGAGCTGCACCATGCCGGCGTCGCAAAGATGACGACAGTCGGACCTGCGGAAAGAGCTTCATCGAGGGACAACTCATAGAACTCGGCGAGGGGCTCGGGATCTGAGGTCAAGGCACTAAGCGATCGGTCATCCAGCGTTGGAGTCTCAGACATTGGGGCCCTGTCACCCACCTCCAAACCAACGGGTTCGTCCAAAGCCAGGAGACCAACCGGTGGGATTGAATCAATTCCAGCCAATTCGAGATCGAGCTGATAGGTCCCGGACCCCGGCGTGTCGACCGTCACTACATACAGCCCCGAGGACTCGGGCACTACCCAAACGAACTCACCCGACAGTTCAGCAATTGGTGACCCGTTCTCGTCTCTGAGCACCACTTCGAGTCCTTGATCAGGTCCGCCGAGAATCTCACCGGTGTCGAGGCTGCGAACCCCGATTAGCACCCGCTCCTCTCCGGATCCGATGACGCCAGGACTAGAGGCGATGAAACCCTGCACCGAACCGGCAGCGCCAGAACACCCGGCAAGAACCAGTAAGAACCCAGCCAGAAGGGCTCGGCTCATACCAAAACGTCAACGACTATCGAGCCGAACAGCGCAGCTAGGTAGATGGTTGAAGCCCCGAACAGCCCCATGGCGGTTGAAGGATCCTGGACGACTCTCCACGTACTCCTCAGGAACCAAGCTCCAAGCCCGATCGCCGCCACCAGATAGACCCATGACATCGGAGCTAACGGGACCAGCAACAAGGACATCGCAACCATGAGCACCGCGTACAGAAGCATGCGACGTGTGGTGGCTTCCACGCCGGCCACAACCGGCATCATCGGAACACCAGCACGGGCGTAATCGTCCTTGTAACGAATGGCCAACGCCCAAAAATGGGGCGGAGTCCAGTAGAAGACAACCAGGAAAAGAACCCACGCCGCCGGGGCTAGCGAATCGGCCACCGCAGCCCAACCGACAAGGGCCGGCGCAGCGCCAGCAGCCCCACCGATCACGATATTTTGCACCGTGGACCGCTTCAGCCACATCGTGTAGACCAACACATAGAAGAGGAGAGCGGCGGTCGAGATCAAAGCGGCCAACAAGTTGGAGGTCGCCCACAACACTCCGAACCCGAGGGCCCCCAGGATTGCACCGAATATCGCGGCGTTTGTCGGCGAGACCTCGTGCTTGGCCATAGGTCGCGAGCTGGTCCGACGCATCACCTCGTCAATGTCGCGGTCGTAGAAGCTGTTCAGTGCGTTGGCCCCGCCTGCCGAAAGAGAGCCGCCAACCAGCGTCGCCACCACCAACCAGGTTCCGGGCCATGACCCAGCAGCCAAAACCATCGCCGGGACAGTCGTGATCAGCAGCAGCTCGATGATTCGAGGTTTCGTCAGAGCGAAGTAGGCCGCAACCCTCGACCGGGGAGTTGGGATCTCGGTCTCGACGGTCGGCGACGTCATACCGGTGGAAGCAAGTCTGACATTGGCTGCAAGGATCGCACATCAGTGTCGCGTTGGGCAACCCTCATTGGCCGCGGTCGTTCTAGTCTCCGCCCATGCGTTGGGTACGCCGAGTCTTTGGTTCTCTCCTGGTGCTTCTCGTGATTCTCGCCGGATTCGGGTTCTGGACTGTTCGGCGGAGCTTTCCTCAGACCTCGGGCGATCTCGAAGTCTCCGGCCTTCGGGGATCGGTGGAAGTCCTACGCGACCAACTTGGGGTTCCCCATATCTACGCCAGCAACGAACACGACCTTTTCTTCGCCCAAGGATTCGTCCATGCCCAGGACCGCTTCTGGCAAATGGACTTCTGGCGGCACATAGGCACCGCTCGCCTATCTGAGATGTTTGGTTCTGACCAAATCGACACCGACCGCTTCCTCAGAAGCCTCGGGTGGGAACGACTCGCCCGCGAGGAGCTCGAGATCCTGTCCCCCGATGCGGTATCGGCACTCGAGGCATACGCCGCTGGGGTCAATGCCTATGTTGAGTCGAGGAACCCCGCCGAGCTCAGCCTCGAATACACCCTGCTGCCTCTTCTCAACTCCGAATATGAGATTGCAGACTGGGAGCCGATTCACACCCTGGCCTGGGCGAAGGTGATGGCCTGGGATTTGGGTGGAAATCTCCTGCAGGAAACACAAAGAGCGGCACTAGCTAGGACCCTGCCGGTCGACCGTGTCGAACAGCTCTACCCGCCCGTACCAGAGTCCAATCCAGTGATCGTCGACGGTGTGCCAGTTGAAGCGGAGCGCACAGGACATCTGTTGTCTGATGCCGCCCTTGCCGAGATCCAAGAGGCTGGTGCCAGGATCCGGGAGATCTTGGCCTTCACGGGTGGAGGCTTCGAAGGGATCGGGTCGAACAACTGGGTAATTGGTGGAGAGCACACGGAGTCTGGACTGCCTCTGTTGGCAAACGACACCCACCTGGCGATTCAGATGCCATCCATTTGGTACGGAAATGGGCTCCACTGCACCGGCGAGTGCCATTTCGATGCCGTTGGGTTCTCCTTCGCTGGCACGCCCGGTGTGATCATCGGTCACAATGCACATCACGCCTGGGGAGTCACCAATCAGGCAGCTGACACCCAAGACCTTTTCATCGAAAGGGTGAATCCGGACGACCCCAACCAGTATGAGGCCGATGGGGAGTGGGTGGACTTTGAGACACGCACCGAAGTGATTCGGGTCGCGGGCGGAGAGGACGTCGAGTTGGAGATCCGATCGTCCCGGCATGGGCCGATCATCACCGGCACCTACTTCGATACCGATGTGTTCGCCGGATCGGCGGCTATCGAGGAGCCGGAAGACTACGTAGTTGCTTTCGCGTGGCAAGCGTTGCAACCGTCGACTGTCGTTGAGTCGATCCTCGGTTTGAGCCGGGCCAAGAACCATGAGGAGTTCGCCGAGGCCGCCCTCCTCTGGGACATTGCCCCGCAGAACCTCGTATATGCGGATATCGAAGGAACCATTGCCTACCACGCCACCGGTGAGGTGCCCCTTCGTGCCGCGGGCGACGGTCGGTGGCCAGTCCCAGGCTGGACCGGCGAATTCGACTGGATCGGAACTGTGACGACCGACCAGAAACCGGTGGTGGTCAATCCGCCCTCCGGTTTCATCGAAACGGCGAACCAACCGGTGCTGGTCGACGGGTCAACTCCTTTGATCGGAACCGATGCCGCCTACGGCTACCGAGGGCTGCGGATCGAGCAGATGATCCTCGAGCGGTCGGACCATGACGTAGCGAGCCTTGCCAGGATGCAAATGGACTCCTACGACAGTGGAGCCGAGATAGTCATGCCGTTTCTGCTTCCGGTGGCACTGTCACCTGACTTCGAGCCTGACTTTGCTGCTTTGGAGACTTGGTCCGAGGGTCCAGACCGGTTCCAGGTCTCAGCTGAGTCCCGTGGAGCAGCTTTGTACATGGCGACGTGGCGACATTTGCTACTCAATACCTTCGCTGACGATTTGCCAGAGGACTACTGGCCCGACGGCGGGAGCAGGTGGTTCGAGGTTATGAAGGAACTAATGGCGACACCGGATGACCCGTTCTGGGACGACATTTCCACTGAAAAGGTCGAGGATCGGGACGACGTCATTGCTGAGTCGCTCCGCGAGGCAGCCGCAGAACTCGACAGCCTCGGCCATGGTGACAACGCGACCTGGGGAGATCTCCACCGCAGCACATTCGAGAACCAGACGTTCGGCCAATCCGGGATCGGACCCATCGAATGGCTCTTCAACCGAACCGCCCCACCGATAGTCGGTGGTAGCTCATCAGTCGTCAATGCAGTCGGCTGGGACACCGACGCATCATTTGCCGTCGACTGGCTGCCCTCCCAGCGAATGGCGATCGACCTCGCCGATTTCGACGGTTCGACCTTCTCTCACACCACCGGGCAGTCCGGACACGCGTTCCACCCCAACTATGACTCGATGATCGAGATGTGGGCCCTGGGCACCCACGGTCCCATGCCCTGGAGCCGAGATGCGGTTGATGAGACAGCGACGCAACGGTTGCTCCTAACGCCCGCTGACTAACTCGCTCAACTTCGGTCGAGGAACTGCCCTATCTCTGCTGCCACCCGGTCGGGATGGGTCCAGACCAACTCGTGGCCCGCGTCTTCCACCTCGACGATGGTGGCGTTGGGCAACAGAGCAGCGAGCTCGTACTGCCAGCTAGGCGGTACGAGGAAGTCCTTCTTGGGAACGATGACCAGGGTTGGCTGATCGAGCTTCCCGACCCATCCAGTTGAGTCGAACCGGAGCAAAGCGAATGTGGCCTGGGCGCCGCTTTCAATGTCACGACGCAAGTTGTCGCGCCAGACCCACCGCGCATGTTCCGGCCTGACTGCTCCCCGCGCGATCAGAAAACCACCGCGTACCTCTGGTGTGCCGATGCCGGTCAACCTCTCCCAAGCTCGAGCCACTGCGGTTCCGATGCGACGCAAGGTTCGATCCGGCTCGGGATGTGTTGCAAAGGTGGCCATGAGGACGAGATCTTCTATCCGGCCCGGATTTCGGGCAGCCAGAGCCTGAGCTATGACACCGCCCATCGAATAGCCCACAACGTCGAGTGAGTTGACACCGATCTGGTCCAACACGGCTGCGATCTCGTCAGCTACATCCTCGATTTCGAAGCGACTGTCACCTCGCGCTGACAGGCCGTGTCCTCGGTGGTCAATCAGAATCAATCGGCGCTGCTCGGCCAACGTTGGCGCAACCTGATACCACTCAGACAAAGATGATCCGGCCAGCCCGTGGATCAGTAGCAGTGGCTTGCCATCCGGCGGGCCCAATTCGCGAACCAAGAACTCCTCATCGCCCACATAGACGGTTCGTCCTGGGACGCGGAGCGGATGACGTTGAGGAGACTCGAAGACGGGTTGAAGTCTCGGTCCCAGAAATCGGAACAGCGCCGCCAGCGCAATTACTGCTTTCAGCGCCCGCACTTACTACCTGCGTGGATCACGAGCCCAGTTAAGTCAGGACGATTCCCTTGTTCGAAGTCAGCTTTCCAATTGGTCTGGCAGCCGGCACCAATTCGACATAGGCGGCCACCCTTGACGCGGGAAGGGCTACCAGCAAACCGCCAGACGTCTGAGCATCAAACAGTGGCTTCAAGGTCGCGTCGTCTAGGTCGCTCACCGTTTCTGACCGAAAGGCCGCCATGTTTCGCTTCGACCCACCCGGCCACATTCCGCGAGCCACCAGATCGTTCACACCAGGCAGCAGCGGAACTGAGTCCACATCGATGACGGCGCCCACGCCGGAGGCCCGGCACATCTCAAGGAGATGTCCGACCAACCCGAACCCCGTTATGTCCGTGGCCGCATGAACCTCATGGTCGTGCAGGGCTTCACCTGCCTCGCGGTTCAAGGTCGCCATCACATCGATCGCCTCGCTCGCCACGTCGTCTCCACACGCGCCTCGCTTGATGGCTGTCGTCACAATCCCGGTGCCGACCGGTTTGGTGAGGAGTAGAACGTCGTCGGGCTGCCCCGACCCGTTGGTCACCACCTGGTCGAGTTGTGCAATGCCTGTGACGGCGAACCCGTAGGTGGGCTCAGGACTATCGATGGAATGACCCCCCACCACCGTGCACCCGGCCGTCCCCATGACCGACATCCCAGCCGATATCACATCAGATGCCACCTCGAAGGGGAGCTCGCCGCGCGGCCAGCCGAGATACTGCATGGCCGTCATGGGAACACCTCCCATTGCATAGATGTCAGAGAGCGCATTTGCCGCCGCAATTCGGCCCCAGTCAGCAGGAGAATCCACCACCGGAGTGAAGATGTCCACGCTTTGGATGAGGGCGCGACCATCCCCCAGCGAGTAGACGCCGGCATCGTCGCTCGTAGCCAACCCGACGATCAAGTCTGGGTGAACCGAGGCGGGATGATTTGTCACTGGACCCAGAACCTGAGCCAACTCGGCAGGGCCGAGTTTGCAGGCTCAGCCAGCCCCGTGGCTGTATCTGGTTAGGCGAAGATCGTTCACGCCAAGACCCTATCCGGGAAATCGATCAAGGTCGGTGAGGATGCGCCGAGTCCACAAAGGCCGACCGGCCTAATAATCTCTATCGCTCAAATGACCGACGACCAGACCACGTTCCTGACCCCAGCGGCCCACGAGAAGCTGCTGGCCGAGTTGGAGCACCTCAAAACCGAGGGACGCTCCGAAATCGAAGATCGGATCGCTGAAGCGCGTTCGCACGGCGACCTCCGCGAGAACGCCGACTACGACGCTGCCAAGAACGATCAGGGACTGATGGAGGCTCGCATCCGGAAGCTGGAGCACTTGATCAACACGAGCGAGGTGCGCCAAGTCCAGGACACCGGCAAGGTGGAGGTCGGTTCGGTCGTGACGGTTGTCGACTCCGACGGCGACGAGATGGAATACTTCGTAGCTCCGCAGGAGAACAAGGTCCCAGGTTTGTTCTTGGCCTCTCCCGCCAGCCCTCTCGGCGGCGCCCTCTTAGGCGCCAGCGTTGGGGACACAGTGTCGTATGACGCTCCCGCCGGGACTCTGACAGTGACTGTCAAAGGAGTGCGACCGTACGACGGTTGATTCGTTGTTAGCCTGACCCCCGCCCATCCGCTCCGGGGTCCAAATGCGCTTTCGACTAAGAAGCCCTCGCCAACTCGCCAGGCAACTGCTGGCAAATGCAAGACGCGATCACGAACAGGTCGCCGACTACCTCGAAGCCAACCCCGAAGAGTGGGAGGCCCTCGTCGAGGCCGCACCTGGAGATGCTGCTGACGTACTCGAGCAACTGGAGGAGGAGTCCGCTGCAGAGCTCCTCTCCGACCTACCGGCCGCCGAAGCAGCCGACATTCTCGAAGAGATTGCACCCGAGCTAGCAGTGGAGTTGGTCGAACACCTTCCCTTGACCGACCTGGCACAGGCTCTCAACGAGATGACGGGAGAGGCCGCCGCCGACCTGATCGGTGAGCTGGACGACGACATCACCGAGGACGTCCTCGCCGCGATGAGTGACGAGGCGGAGGAAGAAGTCCGTCACCTCCTGAGGTACCCGAGCGACAGTGCCGGTGGCTTGATGACAACCGAGTTCGCCGCTCTACCGATGGGGCTCACCACGGGCGAGGCAATCGAGCGGATTCGCCAGCTGAACGAAGAATACGAAGACCTCGCCTACGTGTACGTGATCGACGAGGCAGACCACCTCCATGGTGTCATTTCATTTCGTGACCTGGTGTTCAGCCGACCGGGAGCACCCCTGGCCGACGTCATGATTCCGGACCCCGCCGCGGTCACACCGTTCACCGATCGCGAAGAGGTTGCCGATATCGCCCAGAGGTATCACTTGTTCGGAGTTCCGGTCAAAGACGGACACGGCCGACTCATCGGAGTCGTCACGACGGACGCTGTCATCGAGGCCATCCAGGACGAAGCAACCGAGGACTTCGCCGCCGCGGTCGGCGCTGGCGTTGCTGAGACCGTCTACACCGATGTAACGGACTCTTTCCGAATGCGGGTCCCCTGGCTCGGTCTGAATCTCGTGCTCGCCCTGATCGTTGCGTACGTGATCGAGCAACAGACCGGAATCATTCGAAACGAACCCGTCCTTGCCGCGCTGATGCCGATCATTGCCCTTCTTGGGGGCAACGGAGGCAACCAGAGCCTTGCAGTGATGATCCGGTCGCTGGCATCGGACGACGTGCCTTCGACTCAGGTGCCCGGGATCCTCTCCCGTCAGGCTGGCGTCGGTCTGCTGAGCGGAATTGTTCTGGGACTCCTGGCGGGGGGTGTTACCTGGGGTCTTCTGACAGTGGGGTTGTTCAACACCGACTCGAGCGCCGTGAGCGTGGCAGTGGTTGTGGGCTTTGCTTCGTTCGCTGTGCTCGTGGTTGGCTCGCTGGCCGGATCTGCCATCCCCGTCGTCCTTCGGCGGCTTGGACAAGACCCTGCCCTGGCGTCGTCGATCTTCCTGACACTGATCACCGACGTGGTCGGGTTCGGAGGCTTCCTGCTGCTGGCAGCCTGGCTCCTTTGAGCCAGCTCCCTAGCTCCCGATGGCTCCCCCGCCGAAGTCGCTGAAGGGTCCCCGAAACTCAAAACGGTCTCGACCGATCAGAGTGACGAAGTGGTGTCGCTCCAGTAGCCCAACCTGTTCTTCAGTACGTTCGGCTTCATCAACCTCGAGGACCGCAGCGGCTTCCTCTGAGTCGAGGATCTCGGCGCCGTAGAGGTCCGGATTGGATTCGAGCAGTTCATTTACGAAGTTCTCGAGGTCAACATCGGTGTACGCACCCGGAGCGACGACGATCACCTGTGCGACACCGTCATCGTTGGGGGCTTCTGAGTAGACAGTGAAGCTGGCCACTGCTTCACCAACCAACGTCGTCGACGGAGATGCAGTCGTTCCACCATCGTGTGAGACCGTGGTCGTGGTCGTCACCGGCGGATTCGTGGCTCCGGTTATCAGACTCGACTGTGTGGTCAGCTCTGGCTCGTCGCTATTGCAGGCAACGGCAGATACAGCGACCGCGATCAGTAGGACAGCAACTCTCGATCTCATCATGTAGTCAACGAAACCTAGCTGTCGTCGGTTCCCAGGGTGGTCATCCGCTGAAAGGCCGAGGAAAGAACAGCTGTCACCTGTCCCCTCGACCAACGCCGCTCTCCGATGCCGACGACGGACTGCACCTCACGAATCGTCGACCAGGCCATCACCTCCGAGGCAACGTCCAGCCTCTCGAGTGGCCACTCCCCCTCAATCACCTCGATGCCCTCGTCGAGGGCCAGCCCAATTGCGGCTCGACGGGTAATGGAATCGAGAATCCCAAGCGAAAGACTCGGCGTCTCCAGGCGTCCTTCAACCATCCACGCAAGACTGAACGTCGGTCCTTCCAGGATTGCGCCAGTCGTCGCGACCAGAAGTGCGTCGTCAAACCCGGCAGCAACCGCCTCCCTGGTCGATGACATGTTCGGGGCGTAGGAAAGGATCTTGGCGCCGGCTAGTGCCCACGGCGCTCCTGCGGCATGCCATGGTGCAGCCACCGGGGCCAACACAGTCTCATCAGCCGGTGGAGCCCACTCGTGCGTGAAGACGATCACACGGGGTCCGTGCTCTATCCCGGGGACCGACGAACCCCGTGTAACGACGACGCGAGTCGCCCCCTCACCCGCCTTCTCAGCCGATTCGGAAATCCATTCGGCCAACTCGGAACGTTCTGGTAGCTCGATGTCGACGGCGGTTGCGCTCCGCTCCAAACGATCGAGGTGAGCCGCAAGCTCGAACGGACGACCTCCATAGACCTTGATCACTTCAAAGCATCCATCGCCCCTCAGCACCGACGAGTCCGTGACGGGGATTCGTCCGTCGGATGGCTGCCCATTGATCGTTACCGGCCCAATCACGGCGTCTCCGGCCGGTAGCGATTGGTGATCGGCAACCGGCGATCCTTGCCAAATGCTTTGGTCGTGATCTTCACTCCCGGAGCCGACTGCCTTCTCTTGTACTCACTCCTATCGACCAACCGAGCCACGCCCATCACGGTCTCGGGATCGAGACCGGTGGCCACGATCTCGGGAACCCCCATGTCATCCTCGACGTACATCTCGAGAACGCGGTCTAGGAGGTCGTAATCAGGCAGCGAGTCCGAATCCTTCTGGTCGGGTCGGAGCTCGGCCGACGGAGGCTTCGTGATTGTGCTCTCAGGTATCACCTCACCCGCCTGATTGCGCCACTTCGCCAGGTCGTAGACCAGGCCCTTGAACACATCCTTCAGCACCGCATAGCCCCCCACCATGTCGCCATAGAGCGTGGCGTAGCCCACGGCCATCTCCGACTTGTTGCCGGTCGCCACCACCATCGAACCGAACTTGTTGGAGAGCGCCATCAGAATCGTCCCCCTGGTTCGAGCCTGGAGATTCTCCTCCGCAACACCGAACTCGGTTCCCTCGAAGGTCGGCTCGAGGGTTGTGAGGAGCGATGAGTAGACACCGTCGATAGGAATCAGATCGAATCGAATGCCGAGGTTGTTAGCAAGTGCCCTGGCGTCGTCTATCGAATGCTGCGAGGAGAACCTCGATGGCATGGAAACTCCCCAGACAGCGTTCGGCCCAAGAGCATCGGCGGCCACCGCGGCTGTGAGGGCTGAGTCGATACCACCGGAAAGGCCGACCAAAACATTCGAGAACCCGTTCTTGCCGCAGTAGTCCGCAAGTCCGACCACAAGCGCGCGGTAAACCTCCTCGACCGGGTCGAGGAGGTCGGCCAACTGGCCTTCCATCACATCTTCACCAGGCAGCGGAACGTCAACGATGAAGAAGTCTTCCTCGAATTGGGGCGATCGATGAATCACCGTGCCGTCGTACGCCACCACTACTGAGGCACCATCGAAGACCAATTCATCCTGGCCGCCCACGAGGTTCAGATAGACGACAGAAGCTCCACCAGCCCTAGCCCGAGCCGCAAGCATGTCTTCTCGACTGGAGGCTTTGCCCATGTGAAACGGGGAGGCGTTGATATTGAGAAGCACCTGACCACCGGCCGACGCCTGAGCCGACGGCGGGCCGTCGGGTCGCCAAATGTCCTCACACACCGACACACCCACCGGGATGCCGGCTACCTCCCACAGCGTCGCCGGAAGCTTGCCTGGTACGAAGTATCGGTCCTCGTCGAACACGCCATAGTTGGGGAGCAGAACCTTGTGATAAACCCCCTGGACCTCGCCTCTCGAAAGCACGGCGGCAGCATTGGCCACCTCTCGAGGCTCCGAATCGGCGGCACCGCTCGATTGCCCGACAGCCGGATCAACGAAGCCAACAACAACCGTGAGGTCACCGACCGAGCGGGCAATCCTGTGGAGGGCATCGAGGTTGACATCGACAAAGTCTCGGCGAAGAACCAGATCCTCCGGGGGGTAACCGGTCAGCGCCAACTCTGGGAGCAGTAGGACCTCGGCTCCGGCAGCAGTCGCTTTGGCTATCGACTTCATGACGGCTTTCTCATTGGCTGCCAGATCGCCCACTGTGAGGTTCAATTGGGCACCGGCCACACGCAAAGGCATGACCCCAACGTTACGCCGAGCAAGCCTCTGCCCGGTGACATACCCTGGGCAAGTGGTCGAACGATCTGAACTGACGAACTTGGCGCTTGCCAGCCCGACCCTGGCCGACGCCGTAGCTCGTCACCCGGGACTGATGGATGACAGCGAGAACGGATCCGTCAGTTTAAGGCTCCAAGGACTCCTGGCCCGGACGCTCGTCGGCGAGCTATCGGGAAGTCTCGACCTGAAGGAGGCGACCGCCACCCTGTCTGACGGCTTTGACCACATCGTGGCCGCCGAACTCAAATCCGTGAGGGTGACGGTGGCCGATCAGCACCCGGAGGCCGCCGACATCGCTTTTGCCGTGATAGCCATGGGCAAATGGGGAGCACGTGAGATCAACTACTACTCAGACATCGATCTCGTGTTCGTTCACAGAGCGCCGAGCGATGAACCCGGATACCGCAAAGCGGCACTGGCTATCGCCAGCACGCTGATCAGTCGCCTGTCGGCGCCCACTTTTGACGGAAAGGCCTTCAACGTAGACGCAGATCTCCGGCCCGAGGGCGCGATGGGCCCGTTGAGTAGAAGCCTCGACTCTTATCGGACCTACTACGAGCGCTGGGCGGAGCCCTGGGAGTTACAGGCTCTCCTCAAATCTCGTCCCGTCGCCGGAGACCAGGGTCTCGCTGACGAGTTCGCGAACATGGCCAATCAGGTGGTCTGGGAGGTCGGTCTGACCCAGGAGGCGCTCCGCGGGATCCGCCAATTGAAGGCCATGGCCGAGTCAGCCGCTTCTCCGTCAGACCTGAAACGCGGAAGGGGCGGTATCCGCGATATCGAGTTCTCAGTCCAGCTGCTCCAACTCGTTCACGGACGGTTCGACGCGGACCTGAGAGTCCCCTCGACTCTCGACGCTTTGGACGCACTGGCCAAGCACGGCTACATCGACGCAGAGGAGGCGAGTTCGCTGGGCGATGCCTACCGATTCATGAGGCGCGTGGAGCACCTCCTCCAGGTATACGACCTGCGGCAAAGCCATATCCTCCCAACCGATCAGGCCGACAAGGAGCGACTTGGACGGCTGCTGGGATTCGAAGTAGATCCGGCAAAGGAGTTCCAGGACCATTTGGCAAGAGTTCGCAACGAGGCACGCGACCTGCATGAGCGGCTCTACTTCCGACCGATCCTCGACTCTCTCGTTGGAGTCAGCGACCGACTCGAACCGGCCGATGTCGAGATCCGAATGGAAGCACTCGGATTCCAAAACGTTGCCCAAGCGACCGACACGGTCGTCCAGCTCACAAAAGGATTGAGTCGCAGATCGAGGGTCATGCACCAGACCCTCCCCCTGATGCTCGACTGGCTTTCACGCTCCCCCGACCCTGATATCGGCCTGCACCAACTGGGCCTCCTCCTTGCCAGAAAGAACGATCATTCGGCCCTCATAACCCTCCTCCAGCACAACCCTCTGGCTGGTGAACGCCTGTGCACTTTGCTCGGTACCGGGGCCCTGCTCGGCGAACTAATCGACCGAATACCCGAATTCGTGCCTCGTCTGGCCGACGACACAACAATCGCCGCTGTCCGAGACGGGGACGGCGCCTGGAACCGCTTGTCCGGCCTACTCGACAGCCGCCCGACACCAGACGAGCGGATCGGAACCATCAGAAGGTTCGTCAGACGAAGAAAGTTGCGTATCGCAGCGCGCGACATACTCGGAGACGCCACGCCGGAGGCCACACTCCGCAGCCTTTCCGACTCGGCTGACGCAGCAATCAAAGGCGCCCTTAGAACGGTATCGGGCCAAGACGACCTATTTGGTGTGGTGGCCATGGGCAAGTGGGGCGGGCACGAACTCTCGTACGGTTCCGACATAGACCTGATGTACGTCCACGGAGGCGGGACCCGCGACCGCTCTCTCGAAATAGCCGGCGGACTCCAAGCTGTCTTGGCGGAACCGAGTCGGCACGGTGAGGCGTACAGCCTCGATGCAGATTTGCGGCCCGAAGGGAGGAAAGGGCCGTTGAGCAGGAGCCTGAAGTCGTTCCGCACCTACTACGAGAAGTGGGTAGAGCCCTGGGAACTGCTGGCCCTGGTGAAAGCGAGGCCGGTAGCGGGCAGTCAGGTGATCCTCGACCAGTTCTTCGCACTTGTTGAGGAAGTGATCTGGAGTCGACCCCTCAGCGCGGCCGCCTTGACAGGCATTAGAACCGTCAAGGCGAGGGTTGAGTCAGAAAGGATCCCCGTCGACGAAGACCCGGATTTCCATTTGAAACTCGGACCGGGATCTCTCAGCGATATCGAGTTTGCGACCCAGACACTTCAACTCATCCACGGACCTGAAAGCCCCGACCTGCGGGTAACTGGGACTCTCGAAGCGCTCTCGATGTTGCATGCGCAGTCGGTAATCGGAAACGCCGATTACGCAGCACTGACGGAGGCATACCTCTTCTGCACGAGGGTCCGGCTCCGATTGCACCTTCAGAGCGGCCAACCAAGCGACTCACTGCCCACGGACCCTGCGGCTGCGTCACGGCTTGCGGCATCTCTGGGGATGGCCCGTACGGCCGACCTTCGGGAGGAGTATCGACGGTATACACGCCGGGCACGGCGATCTTTCGAGAAGCTGTTCTACGAGTAGACCTGACCTATCGAGTTGTTATTGTGACGACATGGTCAGCCCCCAGGAGCTGGCGGACCTGGTCGACGAGATAACCCCCCAGGTGGTTGAGCTGCGCCGTCTTCTCCATCGTCACCCGGAGCCCGCACATGAGGAACACGAAACGACAGATCTGATTCGCGCTGCGATTGAGGGCGGTGGTATGCCTTTCAAGGGACGCGAACCCAAGACCGGCGGCTGGGTCGACATCGGATCACAACCTCGCATCGGATTCAGAGCCGATCTAGACGCCCTCCCGATCCGCGAGCCGGCTGACAACGTTCCCCGGTCGACTCGGGAAGGTTGGATGCACGCCTGCGGTCACGACGCTCACGCTGCGATTGCTGTCGGCATTGCCCTGACCCTCCACCGACTCGACTCAGTACCGACTGGCATCCGTATTCTCTTCCAACCGGGAGAGGAGGCCAATCCAGGCGGTGCCATAGAGCTGGTCTCTGAAGGTCTCGTTGACGGATTGAAGGGACTGATTGCCTTCCATGTTGACCCGTCGATTCCGGTCGGTTCGGTCGGATCTCGTGTCGGCCCTATCACTGGGAGTGCGGACGGCATATCGATAACGATCAACGGACCAGGCGGCCATACCTCCCGTCCTCATCGGACAGTTGACCTCATCGAGTCCGCCGCCCGAGTGGTCACAGACCTGCCGGGTGCGATCAGACGTTCAATCGACGCCCGATCCCCAGTCGTCATGGCGTTCGGCTCGATCCATGGAGGTGACGTGTCCAACGTCATCCCGACTGAAGTAGTTCTCAAGGGCACGGTTCGAACGCTGGATCCCAATCTATGGGATGTCCTTCCCGGCCTCATCGACAAGGCACTGGGGTCGATACTGGCCATCACCGGAGCAAGTCATACGATGGAATATCGACAAGGCATTCCGCCGGTAGTCAATGATGGAAGGATCATCGCCACCACGTCGACGGCGCTCAACACGATGATCGATCCCGACACCGTGGTCGGAACTGAAACCTCTATGGGAGGAGAGGATTTCTCCAACTACCTGTCGGTGACACCCGGTGCCCTGCTCAGACTCGGTGCATCGTCTGGTGGCGGCGACCTTCATTCGGCATCCTTCAAAGTCAACGAGGCTGCAATCGGATTTGGAATCAAAGCAGGAGTAGCCGCCCTGCTGGGACTCGCCGAGGAGCAGGCGGGCCGTTAGTCGATCGAGCGGCCGACGGCCGCAGCCACAGCTCTCAGTTCATCCATCATCGCGGCGAACTCGGCATCCACAAGTGCCTGTGGGCCGTCTACCAGGGCTTCCTGTGGTGAAGGGTGAACATCGATCATCACACCGTCAGCGCCGACCGCCACCGCGGCTCTGGCCAGAGGTCCCACCACATCCTTGCGCCCCGCAGCATGCGACGGATCAACCATCACAGGCAGGTGAGTTAGCTGTTTGGCGACGGGCACGGCAGTGATGTCGAGGGTGTTACGTGCAATATCGCCAAAGCCCCGAATGCCTCTCTCCACCAGGACGATCTGGCTGTTACCGGCAGCAAACACGTACTCGGCAGCGTCAATCCACTCACCCACGGTTGCAGCACGACCGCGCTTGAGCATTACTGGCTTCGACTGGCGACCTACCTCGCGAAGCAGGGCATGGTTCGACATGTTCCTGGTGCCTATTCGCAGCATGTCTGCATAGGACGAAACCAGATCTACATCTCTGGGGTCGGTGACCTCAGAAACAAACGGGAGCCCTGTCAGGGCTCTCGCCTCGGCCATGATCTCCAAACCGGCCTTGCCCAAGCCTTGAAACGAGTACGGGGAAGTTCGCGGTTTGAAGGAGTCTCCACGCAGGATGCTGGCTCCCAGGTCACCGACACTCCGAGCTGTCCCGATTAGTTGCTCGCGTGACTCCACCGCACAGGGGCCAGCCACCACTATTAATCGATCCGACCCAATCTGAACCCGTCCGACCTCGACCACTGTGTCGGTTGATTTGTGGTCTCGACCCACCTGGCGACCACCTTCCACGACGGGAACCACCGTCTCGACTCCCGGGAACGAATCCCATGGGGCGCTGGATGCGAGCTTCTCTTCGATCGAACCCTTGACCACCGTGCGGGAGCCCTCGGAAGAAACACTCACATCGGCTCCAAGGGCCTCCAGGCGCTCGACAACACCATTGACCTCTTCGGGGGTCGCGTCGGGATGCATGACGATGATCATTGACTCCACTCAGGGTAGCCAGCGTCCGCGGAATCACCCCTTCCGTGCACCGCTACCATCAGACCCATGGCATCTCAGCCGACCACTGTCTCCTACGAACCCCACATAGGGGAGTCCCGTCAGTACTGGCGCGACATCATCTTGGGAGTAAACGACGGCTTGGTGTCGGTGTTTCTGTTGGTGGTCGGGGTTGTGAGCGGTGGGCTGAGCACCCAACAAGTGCTATTGACCGCGCTTGCCGGATCCATTGCCGGAGCTATATCGATGGCGGCCGGCGAATACCTCGCCACAAAGTCACAGGACGAGGTGTTCGAGGCCGAGCTGAATCTGGAACGGATACACATAGAGCACTTCCACGATCAGGAAGTCGAGCAGCTCCGAGGATTCTTTCTCGACATGGGCGTCAAAGAGTCCGCTATCGATCAAGTAGTGGCTGGGTTCGATGGAAACGACGAGGCGCTGTTGAATGCCATGGCCGCTCTGGAGTTCGGCGTAGTGGACTCAGAACGGCGATCGCCTTTCCTGGCCATGTTCGCATCAGGCGCGCTCTTCCTAGCCGGTTCGATGCCGTCAGTGCTGCCGTTCGTCTTCATCGATTCGGTCCACGCCGCACTCGGCGTCGCGACCGTCCTGTCCGTGGTTGGCCTGTTCGCTGTCGGTGTAGTCAAGGCTCGTGTCACCAAATCGTCGTGGCTGATCGCCGGCATGGAAAATCTGATCGTGGCCGGGGTTGGCGGCGCAATCGCTTGGGGCATCGGAAAGATCTTCGGCGCCACAGTGGCCTAGATCCCCAAGTCCCGACGGCAGAAAACACCTCTCCGAAATTATTGCTAGCTTTCGCTTGCAATAGTTAGCAGCTTGCTATATGCTAACGACAGATGAATGAGAGCAAGCAGGGTGATCTAGGAGAGTTCATCAGAACTCAGCGAGAACGCGCCAACCTCTCCCTACGTCGACTGGCAGAGAAGGCTGGGATCTCAAATCCCTACCTGAGCCAGATTGAGCGGGGAATCAGGAAGCCGTCGGCTGAGATTCTCAAGAACTTGTCCCGGGCACTCGAGATCTCGTCCAACACCCTCTACAAGAGGGCTGGGCTGATTGATGAGGACCTTCCCCCTGTGTCCGTGTTCGACGCTATCGAACACGACGATCGCCTCGACGCAGAGCAGAAGAAGGTCTTGCTCGACATGTACAGAACATTGACCCGATCCACTGGGTCGGAGTAAGGAACAGGAGACACAATGGAAGCCAAGAGCGTTCTCTACGCCGCAGTCGGCGCACCGGTAGTTGCCGGTCGCAAAGTCGCCGACAGGGTGGCCACCATCAAGGACCGCGTGTCCAAGGAGACCACCAACTACACCAAGACCGCCGAGAAGGCTCTCGACACATGGGCCAACGAAGGCGAGAAAGTCGTTTCTCGCATCAGCGATGGATCGGTAGTCGAGGAAATCAGCCAGAAGGTCGATCTCGACCAGGCAAAAGAGCAGGTTGAGAAACTTCGTGATCAGCTCGAGGACATGCTTGACACGTGGCGTTCATCGTTCCGTCCCGAAAAGGACGTAACCCCGGCCGCCAAGCCAGCCACCAAGCCGGCTGCGAAGAAGCCTGCCGCCAAGACCACGGCTGCCAAGAAGCCTGCCGCCAAGACCACGGCTGCCAAGAAGCCTGCCGCTAAGACCACGGCTGCCAAGAAGCCAGCCGCCAAGACCACGGCTTCCAAGAAGCCAGCCGCCAAGACTTCTGCCGCCAAGACGACCAAGTCGTCCACAACGGCGAAGAAAAGCACAGCGAAGACCAGCGCCGCTAAGGCAAAGGCTTCCTGAGCTTCTCCTCCTCATGGAGAGAAGGGGGGCCGACTACCGGCCCCCCTTCTTCTTCATCCCTGAATCGACGGTTCGAGACTTGCCGCCGAACTGATCCACGATTCGACCATCGCCTCGGTCGGTAATCGATCGACAACCTTGTGCGATCCATTCATGCCGATGATCTTTGCCACCAAAGCGGTGGGATTCCTGCGTCGAAGATCACGAAGCGTGCCGACTCCGGCGGCCACCAGTAGAGCGGCATATTCAGCGCCCACACCGCGAACTCTCAAGAGATCAGCGTGGTGAACCCAGATTTGAAGGTCTCGCGGAGCGATGCCCGTCAACCTTCCAAGCTCGGTGCGACCCCGCCGGCTCGAAGCCAAATCGATCAGTGACTTGCTGGTCCGTACTCCTGCCTTGCGCAGACGTGTCGCATCACGATGTCCGATGCCGGCGACCTCGTCGATACGAGCCATCAGTCCTCTTCCTCAGTCATACCGGTCCCTCGAATATACCCGGTCGCGGCATCCCCGGTCACTGCTGAGGCCTCGGTCTCATCTCAGCGAGATCGGTCTCCGTGTCGACATCGCGCGGTGGCATCTTCGAGCTCCAGACCTCATTCACCCATTCAGGATGTGCCTGCCACAGTCGCATTGCTCCCTCGTCGCCGCCTAGTGACATCAACCTTGGCCAAAGCGAACGGTCAACCACCACGGGGTTGCCCCACGTGTAACGGTATTTGGGCACGGTCACAGGTCGTCCGGCCTTTCGATGCGATTCGAGAAGCTCAGCAACAAGATCGCCCGAGATGCTCGGTTGGTCGCCGATGAAGATCATGGCCGTGTCACACCGCGACAAACGGGTCAAAGCGTCTAGGGCTACACGTATCGAACTTGATATGCCCTCCGACCACTCAGGGTTCTCAATCACGTATGCATCACCAAGGTCGGTGGTCGAGAGGATCGCCTCCATCTCGTGACCCAGCACCACCCAGATTTCCTCCAAGCCAAATGATCGGACGCTCGCCACCACGTGGCCCAGAAGATTGGTGGACCCCCACTGTTCAAGTTGTTTAGGGCGTCCGAGTCGACGCGATCCCCCGGCGGCGAGCACGATGGCTGCAATCGGCATCTACTCAATCTCCATCATGAACGCCGGGTATCTTCACAGATCGAGGTTCCTACAAGGACACCGGAAAACGGGTCAACGCACCAACCCCATCGCGATCCAACGTGGACGCCACAGAGATCTGATAAGCGGCTCCACCTGCCTCGATGACACTGTCCATTGCAGCTGAGACGACATCGTCGACCTCAAAGAGCTTCGCACCACAGACTCGGCACTCTTCTCCCTGCCGATCGAGGTGTCCACACTGATCGCAGAGGACTCCAGATCGAGAGAACGGGCCCGCTACAACGAGAGTCTCGACGGCTCGCGCGTTCGCTGCCTTGAGAACATTGCTGAGCCCCAGGACTGCCGTACCCCCACCCCAAGCAGTGTCACAAACACGTCCCGCAAGTGCTTCTTGTCGCTGCCGGCGCACCTGTTCGTCGGTTTCGTTCAGCTCTTTCCGGAGCAGGTTCTGCGTCACCAGTTGGGGAGCGACGGACATGGAGGCTTGCGGCAGGTTGGCCAGGTACGGATGGAGCGAATCGCTAATTGACTCCCTCAACTCCGGTCTCGAGCTTATTACCAGGTAGTCCAGGGGCGAACGAAGGTGATGGTCCAATAGTCGCTCTCCAGCCGCCTTCCAGACCCGAGTCGACAACTCTGCCGCTCTCGAATGAACCCCATGCTCGTCATAGCCTGAAAAGCCTCCCCAGTTTCGACTTCCAAGGTCGGAGTCGATGGTCTCACCGACCTCGTCGATATGACCCTCCATCGACACGAAGGTCCGCGCCGTTGCCCGATCGCCGACGAGAACCCCCGAACGCAAGACACGAGGAGTAGCTCGCAACGGCCTCATATACGGACGCGGACCCAGGGTCGTCGACGCGTTTGTGGGTGCGCTCAACGGCTCCATCAGGAAAATCTCGTCGACCTCGGACGCAAACACCGCATAAGCGGGCGCTGAGTCGAACTCCATCTCGTCGGCTAGCTCATGGATCCTTTGGCAGTCAGATCGGATCGCCTTCTCCTGGGGTCGGGAGAACTCTCCGGCTCTATCCCGCACTGGCCTGATCAGTTCGGACAACAAGGCTGCAAAGCCACCCGGTCCAGGGCGAGGCGCGTAGACGGTGATGAGAGATCCACCTGGGCTCCTCAGTCCCGCGATTCGGTCACCAGTCACTCAACCTCCGGCTTGCTCGGCACTGGCTTCGAACCTACTCGGTCTCATCAAGTGACGACATGAGAAGCAAGGTCAACTCCTCCTGAAGTGCACCCAGGTAGTCGAGAACAATGCGAGCCCCTTCGTCGAGATTGTCGAAATCAGAAGCAACATCGATTCCCTGGCGAGCTGCGTAGACCAGTCGAGCTTCGTTGAGAACGCGTACGAGTGAGTCCGCTCCCTCGAATGAGACCTCCACGGGCCCGTCGTCATCGACCACCGTCGAAAAAACATGACGATCGGCCATTCGGCCAGCGGCCAGCCCCGCTCCCATGTGATCCTTCCATTCCAGGTCGTCGACGGGAGAATCGAGATATACGGGGAAGTCGAGTCGACGTTTTCCTGGATCATCCTCGGTCTCGCCCACAGACTCGAGGAGCGGAATCACTTGACCGAGCAGAACTCGTTCCGGCTCTGCCAGGTCGACCAGGATGCGAGAACCGGTGCGGGTGAAATGGATCATTGCTCGATCGTGGCCCAGAGTCCATGGCTGTGGAGTCGCATGCAGTCCAACTCGGCCTGTTCCTGGGGTCCGTCACTGACGATCGCTCGACCCTCGTTGTGAACCTGGAGCATCAGGCGGGTGGCTTTCGATTCTGAGAACCCGAACAGCTTGCGAAACACGTAGACCACATATGTCATGGTGTTGACCGGATCATCCCAGACCACGACTTTCCAACTCTCATCGATCTCAATGTCCTCGTCGGTCCCCGGTCGAATGACTGGGGCTGGGGCAGTCGTCATATCAGTCTCTGTCGGCGCTTGCCCACATACCAACCCGGGCGGCGACTCGAGTCGCCGCCTCGGAACGCCACGTCTTTGAGCCCAAGCGAAACCAGATAGAAGCCGGCACAGAAGAGAGAGATGGCCCCAGCACCGGCAAGAAGCACGTTCCAGGCGAACTGACCCTGAATACTGCCAAATCCTATCGCTATGAACATCATCGCTCCCCAATTGGTGATGTCATCGCTGTAAGCCAGCCACGAGGCGAAACCATGGGCTACCACGGCCCCCACTACTGAAGAAACCATCGTTACCGCGGCTAACGGAATCATATGAGGTACGAGGTGCTTGCGAGCCAAATACCACCCGCTCGCCCCCGAGACTCGGGCTGAATCCATGAATGGACGCTCGACCGTTGACAAGGCATGCGAGCGAAGGACGATTGCCGATGTGCTCGCTCCGGCGAGAACGCCATAGACCCATCCGAAATTGAGCGGTGTCAGGAACTCGCCCGTGCTGCCACCCGCCAAGATGATCATGGCCAGCGGGGCAGGGAGGAGCAGGAGCACGTCGGAAACGCGCGACAGAACGCGGTCCGTCCTTCCCCTAAAGGTCGCAGAAGCAACGGCGACCAATACGGCGACCAGTGCGGACACCACGGCAGCCGTGAAACCCACGATGAAGGTGGGCCATGCCCCTGCCAGAAGCATCGAGAAGACATCTCGGCCAAACGCATCGGTACCCAGCCAGTGTGTCCCCGAGGGTGGTGCCGGCTGAATCAGCAGGTCGACAGTATCTCCCAAACGCGAAGTGATGTCTGCGAGACGAGCGTCGAGCAACGAAACCTCGGTTTCTGGGTCAACTACGGTCTCGACGACCGTTCTGGTGACGACAGGCGCGTCGTGACCGCGGACTGGGTCATAAACGTCTCCCTGGCCACCCCAGAGTGTGCCCATCAACAGGGGGTGCATCACGACCATCAGCGCGAAGGCGACGATCACGAGAAAGCCGAGCACCGCCAGCCGATTTCGGAAGAAGATCCTCCATCCACTCTCATTGGCAGCCAGTCGATCAGCTCCCATGACTGACCTCAGCAAAACCAACCCTCGGATCGAGCAGAGCTTGCAGAACATCGAGGACGATCCGGACCAGGAGGGTCAGGACGCCGACTGCCAACAGGCCACCAAGCAACATTGGTGAATCCTGAGTTGACAACGCATCGAACAACTCGGTGCCCAGTCCGGGAGGCGACACGAACCTCCTGACCACACCGGTGACAGCGACTCCCCCAGACCTTTGCGTCCCCGCAAAGATGATCTCCAGTATCACCAGGCCGGTGAGGAAGTATGGGATGGCGACCGTCAGTCGACTCAGAACCGGCAGCAGGGCCGTCCGGGCCGCATGACGATCCCGAACCACAGGATCCGGCAGACCTTTGGCGCGAGCGACTGCGACGTAGTCCTCCATCATCACGTCGTCCATAGCTGCGCGAGCCACCAGCAGCACCTCGCCGTAGGTGAGTATCACCACGGCGATCAGGAGCAAGGAGAACACACCCAGGGTGTCGAAGACTCTTCCCCGCAGGCCGAGCACGGTCCAGGTGGCGATAGGGATCACAGCCATGAGGACGAAAACCAACCAGGCCGGCATTCGCTTGGCGGCCAACCTCCACAGGACCCTGTTGGCGAGCCAAAGCAGGACCGCTGTCGCAATTGCCACGACGATCATTCTCCAAATCACCTGATTGAGGCTGAGATTGGTCCCTGCCCACACGGCCTCACTGAGATGGGCCAACTCTCCGAGTCCTTTCCAGCGGACCGCTGAGATGACGCCCTTCTCCATGAATACCCCTAGTGCGGGGGGGAAAACCGTGAGACAAAGGATGGCCGCGACGGTCAGGAGAGATGTCGAGAAACTCCTGCCTTTGAAACCGGAGTAACGCCCGAGGGTGAATCCGACGAGAATTGCGATCCCGAGACCAATGGTCAGAACCAACATCGTCGAGGCCATCGAGTCGACCAGGTTGCCGAAGACCGAGCCCCCCTCAAAGGAATCGCCTAGGTCGCCGCGAACCACTCCCCCGATCCAATCGAAGTACTGCACGACAAGCGGTCGATCGAGACCGAGTTCGGTTCGGCGGGCCGCGGCTGCCTCACCCGTCAGGGGACCGAGACTGGTGACGAAATCTCCCGGCAGCACCAGATTGGCGAGGAAGAAGAGGGCGGTGGCGAAGAGCAGGAGTGTGACAACCCCAGAGCCCAGACGCCGAAGGACGTAGGACGTCACCGGGCGAACGCGGACAGCGGGTTTTCTGTCATAGATCCTCAGCCAGGATCATCGCGATATCTCGCACCGGCACATCGTCCCTGCCGAGTTCCTTCACACCGTCGTCCATCATCACAAAGCAGAACGGGCACGCCGTCGCTATCTCGTCTGCATCCGTCGCCAACGCTTCTTCTGCACGCTCGTTGTTGACCTTCTTACCCGTCTTCTCCTCCATCCAGAAGCGAGCTCCGCCAGCTCCACAGCAGAGAGCTCTGGTGCCGTGACGAGGCATCTCGACAACATCGTTACCACCGGCTCCGATGACATCACGCGGAGCGAGGTAGACATCGTTGTGACGTCCTAGATAACACGCATCGTGATAGACGACCTTCTTCTTGGTGCCGTCGGCCTTTCTTGGCTCATCTATGCGACCTTGACTGAGCAACTCGGCAAGAAGCTGGCTGTGATGCACAACGTCATAGTTGCCCCCAAACTGGGAGTACTCATTAGCCAGGGTGTTGAAACAGTGGGCGCACTGGGTGATGATCTTCTCGACTCCCAACTCGCCAAACGTCTCGATGTTCTGCAGAGCAAGCTGTTGAAACACAAACTCGTTGCCGGAGCGGCGAGCCGGGTCTCCGTTGCACAGCTCACGCTGACCCAAGATGGCGAAGTCGATCTCAGCGGCATGCAAAAGACGGGCCAGCGAGACCGACACGGCTGTATTGCGATCATCGAACGAACCTGCGCAACCGACAAACCACAGATACTCGGCCGTCGTCTTGCCGTTCTCGCCAAAGATCGGCACCTCGAAGTCGAGCTCCGAGGTCCAATCGGCCCGGGCGGCTTGGCTCAGACCCCACGGGTTGGACTGGTTCTCCATCGCGACGAAGGCCTTGCCTAGTTCGGTCGGGAACTCCGATTCCATCAGAGTCAGATAGCGCCTCATGTCGAGGATCCGATCAACGATCTCAATGCCGACTGGGCAGATCTCGTCACAAGCACGACAGGTCGTGCAAGCAAACACCTCATCGGTACCAATTCGGTCGAACAAGGTGCCGGCCGCGACCAATGGGGTGACGGTTGATGCCGGCGACCCAACCCCGGCAGTGGCTGCGGCAACCTCGCCGGTCTTGAGCACCATCTCACGCGGGTCGAGTGGCTTGCCGGTCAAGTTGGCTGGACACACCGACGTGCAACGCCCACAAACTGTGCATGCGTCTGTGTCGAAGATCTGCTTCCAGGTGAGGTCCGCCGCGACGCTCGCACCGATAGTTTCGATGTCCTCGGCTTCCATGAGGTTCGGCATCTCTCGCATGGCACCCTTGGGCCGGCCACGGGGGGCCAGAGCGAGATTCGCCGGAGAGGTAACCGCATGTCGCAGCTTGGTGAGTGGGAGAACCGCGAGGAACGCAACAAAGGTCAGAACATGAATGACCCAGAAGAACCGGTGCCAGTCACCGGCTGACGTCGCCTCGAACAGAAGAGACAACGGATAACCGACGAACGACCAAGTCTCGAAATCGGGCCGACCCTCCAATGAGATCCGAGCAGCCTCCACCAACAATCCGGTCACTCCGATCAAGACCAAGACTGTCAGGATCAGGGCATCCTCGGGCCTGGTCTTTGTCGCCAAACGAGCACGTCTCACCCCATACCGGCCAAGGACCGCAAGGGCCAACCCAGCGAGATAGGCGAGAGCGGCGGCGTCAAGTACGGCCGAATAGCCCAAATAGAAATTGCCGTGCAGGAATTTGAAATCAGCCGGAAGCAGGTGATCGATTTCCAGTGTCACAGTGCCCAGGAACAGAACAATGAACCCGTAGTAGATGAGCGAGTGCATGACACCGGCACGTGGGTCACGCATCAGGGTGCGCATCGAAACTCCCTCGAAGAACCGCGTTAGCCGCCGCGACCAATCGCCCGTCCTGGACTCTGGAGCACCCTGCTGCCAGCTTCGCGCCCGCTGGGCGAAGAGATGGAATGTCAACCACAGGAAGGCCGCCAGCGCCACGTAGAAGACCACCACCATCGCATCCGGGATGTTCCCGAATACCTCACGTCCCACCTCAAAGTGCGGGTGCTCCGGAAGTGTGCCGACCACTCCCAGGACCAGGGTTCCAATCGCAGCTAACCAACCAATCGTCTCGAGCAGTCTGTCGGCGGATAATTTGCGGTCTTTCACAGATGGCGAGTGTAGGACCGAATCATCACGGCTCGGCAACCTCTTCGAGTTATTCGAAACTTTTCGAATCCTTCTTGACATATTCGACCTTGCTGATGTACAGTCTCATTCGATGACTTTCGAATCACCGATCAACACAGTGCGAAACTTGACCACCGCACCACGCCAAATCCCAATTGATATCGAGGGAACTGTCGCGTTCGAGATAATTCTCACAATATGGTCGGTCCTCAACCCAAAAGAGACCAACACCACGTTTTCGCTTGGCCACAAGTGGGCCGAGGACGTAAAGGAGTCCATCCCTGAGGACCTGGGACAGGAACTGGCGGAAATCGGCGGCCCCTGGTGCATGGCATGGCTGGCCATCTCAGCGCTGCTGACCACAGCCCCACACCCTCACGATCCAGATCATCTCTTCGAGTGGCTCGAAGGTATTGGGGACAACCGTCTGCGACGCCATGTTGTTGGATACACCACTGAAAGCGCCGACCCCGCCGTCATCGAGCAACTAGCGGGCGGTGACACCGACGCCATTCCGGCGATCATGGCAACACTCGATCACCCGAAGCCAGAGTTCGCAGAGTTCCTTCAATGGTTGGCAACCAATGAGGGCCTCCCCCAGCGATACGCCCGGGCGTTGCGAGAGTTCCGCGCTACGGCGTTTGCCAAGTTCGAGAAAGAGTTCGGCGGAGCAATAGCTCGTGCGGCGGCGGCGCGAAGAGCGACACCGGCCACCGGAAGCGCTCGCGAGGTTGTCGAAGAAGTGACTGCCGGCATTGAGTTCGACATTCCCATAGGTGTCACCCGGGTCGTCCTGGTGCCGTCCGTGGTCACCCGACCCCTGTCCCTACTCGTCGGACACCGAGAGACCCTTGTCGTCTACTACGCCGTCGCCGAAGAATTCATCGATTCTGATCCCGATGCACCGCCGTCTTGGCTCGTTAACACCTTCAAAGCCCTCGGAGACGAACGCCGGCTACGCATCTTGCGGCGCCTGATGGCTGGCCCAACTTCCCTTGACGACCTCACAGAAATGCTCGGCATGTCGAAATCGACCGTCCATCACCACGTAACCCAACTCCGAGGCGCTGGCCTTGTCCGAGTCAAGGTCGGAGCCGACGCCCATTCCGGGTCGGCCAAGAAGTACACGATCCGGACTCCCGGATTCGTCAACGCAATGTCGATCCTCGAGAGCTACCTCGGCCCTAACGAAAGCGAAGAAAATGTTTCGTGAAACAGTCCACTCAAGTAAGGCCTTCCACGCCGAATACCGGCGCCGACACGTCCCCAGAGCGGCTCCGGTTGACCAACCACGGTTCAGGGCAGCCATTGGTCGCACCCTGATACGCCTTGGCGAGCGAATCGCTCGCGAACCAGACCTCCCGATGGAAAGAGCAGCCTGATCCCGCTCCGAACAGGGTCACCATCGGGTGCCTTCAGGTCTTCCGAACTCCTAGGGAAGACCTGAAGGCGACCTCACTACGAACTCAGTGAGGCTCGCCCTGCCAACTTGGACGCCAACCATGTAGTCAGCGGTACGGCCGCCACCAGGCCAACCGAACCAACAAGGGTTCTCACAATCTCTACTGCTACGACCTCGGAACTGGCGATAAAGCCCATCGATTGACCCGACACCGTGAACAACAGGAGCAACGGCAGACTTGCCCCGGCGTATGCGAGAAGCAGTGTGTTCACCGTGGATACGATGTGATCACGGCCCACTCTGATCCCTGACCTGTACAACTCATCTGACGACAGGTTCGGATTTGCTCTGGAGATCTCCCATACCGCCGAAGCCTGAGTGACCGTTACATCGTCGAGGGCACCCAGCGCACCCAGGACTATCCCGGCCAGAAGCAACCCGCTCGGGTCCACTCCAGGCAGCGAAAGCAAGAGGAACGCTTCTTCGCTGATAAGCCCCGAAAAGCCCGCCAACCCAACCGTGCCCCACGACAAGAGTGCCGTAAGAACCAGGGCGCCGAAAACCCCAACAGCAGACACGTGAGTAAGGGGTGTGTACCCATGAGCCAAATACAACGAAACCAGCGCAATCAATCCGCCGCCAACTACCGCCACTAGGACCGCGTTGCGTCCCGCCAGAATGCTGGGAAGGATGAAGTAGATAAGGATCAGCACACTGAGCACCAGCGCAGCAAGGGCAGCTACCCCGCGAACACGTCCCAAAACCACGACGGCGACGCCAAAGAGTGCGGCGACCAGACCGAGGACAAGCACGCGGTTCCGTCCGGCGTACTGATAGCTCACCTCGCCCTCTTCCGATCTAACAACGGCGAGATAGACCCGATCTCCCTCACTCAGATCCGGCTGACCGACCTCATCGGGGAACTCGAGTACAACACTCTCGGAGCTGTCGTCGAGAGAGAACTGATGAACCCGGCAGCTCAGGTCCTGCGCGTAGGAGCATGGGGCGTTCACCACCACCGAGACTGAAGCGTCGACGACCTCTTCAGCGAGTCCCAGCGCGGCGCCGTCGACATCGGGGGCATCCGAGGGCCACATGACCAAGACCACACCCACCAACAGGACACCGATGGCGAGAACTAAGGCAGAAAGCCCGGTGGGACGCGGCAGCCGACGGCGATCCGGGCCCCTGAATCTTTCGAAATCGTCAGACACCTTCTGATGCTACGAATCCGGGGCCTCATTCAGCAGTATCTCGATCATCGGTGCTTCTAGGACCAGACGGTCCAGTTCAGCCTGAGTCGAGTACCAGCTGGCCTGGCCGTCGTTGAAGAACCGTCTCCGGAACTCCGGATCCGCGACCTCTCGGGCAACGCCCGGTGCATCGGTCGGCCCCGCGTGCACGGTGACTCTCGAGTCGGCACGAACGTTGGCAAGCCAGTCCCTTCTCCCGGGCGTGCCGGTCACGATGAACCTGCCCTCGAAGAAGAACCACCAGATCTCGATGCGATGCTCTCTTCCCGTTCTGGCGCCAATGGTTGTTAGATCGATTGTTCGGTGCCGGGCGAGGTCTTGGAGGTTCACAGACAATGAAACTACAGCTTCAACCTTGGTTGAGGTCAAGGGTCAACCGCGGACGAGCGCTTTCAAGAAGAAGAGGGCATTCGCCGGTCGCTCGGCGAGACGCCGCGTCAGATATGGATACCACTGCGAACCAAACGGCAGATAGATACGAACCGGGAACCCGTCACTGATCAGTTCCCTCTGAAGGTCGGAGCGGACTCCGAACAGCATCTGGAACTCAAACTCACCATCTCGATCATCGGCCAATCGGCGAGCTTGTGCCAGCAAACCTTCATTGTGAGTGGCGATGGCCGGCTTCACGTCGTCGTCTGCCATCAAGGTCTCCAAAAGCTTCCTGTACGCCTCGTTGATTGCGTCGAACTCCTGGATGGCGACATCTTCATCCTCAACGTAAGCGCCCTTACAAAGCCTGATGTGACCTCCCGATCGGAGACAGCGGGCCAGGTCATCTGGCGTGCGATGCAAGTAAGCCTGCACCGCGATTCCCATGTTCTGATGTTGCGCCTGACCGGCCTCGAACAACCGGATCGTGGCATCGGTGTAGTGGGAGTCCTCCATGTCGATGGTCACCGTGGTGCCCACCTCCGAAGCTTTCCTTCCGAGTTCGTCGATGGCGTCGAGAGCCAGGCTCTCGTCGATAGACAGACCAAGTTGAGTCGGTTTGACCGAGACATTGGCGTCGAGACCCTCGGCGGCAATCCTGTCTAGTGACTCGAGATACTCGTCCAGTGCCAGCCGCGCCGATTCTCTATCAACCACGGCTTCGCCGAGAAGGTCGAGAGATACCGAGAAACCGTCTCGATTGAGCTGATGAGCAATCCCCACCGCCTCATCCAGGGTGTCACCCGCCACAAACTTGCCGGCCACCGCCTTGCCGGGTCGCGTACCCGTAATCAGCTTTTCGACGGGACGGGCCGATGTGACGGCCATCGTGGCCTTCGAAAACAGGCTCACGACTCACCTCCAAGTTCCCTGGCGCGAATGGCGGCCGCCCTCACGGCATCCTCGACCACCGCACGGAAACCTTTCTCTTCGAGAACATGCATCGCCGCGGCGGTTGTGCCCCCAGGAGACGTGACCTCGTACCTGAGCCGGGCGGGGCTCTTGGAGGTATCAGTCAGGAGATGTCCTGCCCCGCGGATCGTCTGATGCACGAAGTTCTCGGCGACATCTCTCGGTAGTCCCTCACGCATCGCCGCCTCGGTCAATGCCTCAGCGAGAAGAAAGACGTATGCGGGGCCGGTGCCAGAGACCGCAGTTACTGCGTCCATCAGACGCTCTTCCATAACTCTGACTGTGCCGACGGCGTCGAGCACACCGCGAGCCCTCTCGATGTGCTCCGGACCCGCAAACGAACCAGGGGCAAGACCAGTGACACCCTGGCGTACCAACGCCGGAGTGTTGGGCATCGCCCTCATAACTGGAACCTCTCCCAAAGATTCCTCAAACGTCGATGTTGTCACGCCTGCGGCCAGCGAAAGCACGACCTGGGAGGAGTCAACCTTTCCGGAGAGCTCGTCGAGCACTCGAGCCACATCCCGTGGCTTGACGGCCACTACTACGACTGATCGCCCGGCAGCCGCCGCAGCCAGATCGAGGTGGAAAGTGCAACCGGTCGTCTCGGCTAGCTCTTCGCCATGCTCGGCCCGCCGCACCCCCAAGGAAATCCTTTCCGGAGCCCATCCGGCGCTGAGCAACCCAGATACCAGGGCTGCGCCCATGGCCCCGACACCCAACACGGCTACGTCTGATGTGTGATCCACGGCGGCGAGTTTACGGTCGGCAGCGAGTCGACCGAAAAGAGATTCGCCAATCGGCCGGGGACCTCAAGTGAGTCGAGACCGAATCAGCTCGACCAAGGTCGCCACAGCCGCCGGATTGAAGCCCTCTGGAATGATGAGGTCGGCGTACCTGCGTGACGCCTCGACAAACTCGAGGTGCATGGGACGCACCGTCTTGAAGTACTGGCCGATGACCGATTCGACCGAGCGGCCTCTCTCGGCGATATCTCTCTCCAGCCTTCGAGCCAGACGCAGATCAGGGTCGGTATCCACGAAGATCTTCAGATCCAGTTCGGAACGGACTGAAGCTTCGGCCAGCACGAGGATCCCTTCGACAACCACCACCGGTGCCGGCTCGATCCGTATCGTTTCCGAACTCCTCAGGTGCTCTGAGAAGTCGTACACCGGATGCTCGATGACTTCTCCCAACCGGAGTTTTGACAGATGCTCGACTAGGAGCTCCGTCTCCAAAGAGTCAGGGTGGTCGTAATTGACCCTGGTGCGTTCCTCAAAAGTGAGATCGCGGCGATCGCGGTAATACGCGTCGTGGGATAAAAGAGCGACTTCACCCCCGAATCGATCGACCACCTCTTCGGCAATCGTGGTCTTACCCGAGCCTGAGCCACCGGCAAGCCCGATGAACAGAGGTCGGCTGGGTGTCCAAGGCGTCCTGACCGGCATCGCCCGTCAGGCTAGACACTCTATTTCTCTGCCGCCTTGCTGCGGAGGCGCCTGATCTCGTCGTAAACCCCATCGGTCAGAGTCGTCGACGCCGGGGCGGAGACACCCTTGATCACCTCGGGGTCCTTCCGCGCTGGAGCCTCGTCGGATGTCTCGGCCTCATCAGCACTTGCCGTGGTCTCGGCCGGCTCGGATGGCTCAGCCTTGGATGGAGCCTTCGATTCCGTGGTTGACGACGTCGACTCGGCCACCTGCTCCTGGGCCTTGGCCTGGGTTTCGAGCCACGTCGGCTCACTCGACGCCGCAGACACGCTGTCAGCGACGCGGTCTAACCATTCAGTTTCGTCCTCGACCGAAACCGCCTCGGCCACACCTAGTGCCTTCAGAGCGTGCAGCACTCTCACTGCTCCACCGCGGCCCAGTCTGCCTTCGAGGTTCGAGAAGGAGAAGGGCTGAACCAGGCTCACCAGAGCCTTCCACTGCTCCGGATCCAGTGTCAGGTCCTTTTTGATCTCTTCACTGAGACGGATGGTTGGCGCTTCGATCATTCCAGAAGCGGCGACAGCGGACTCGAGTCCGGCCAGTTCACCGACCTCGGCCAAAACATCCTCGACAGCAAGACCCGTGGTGTCAGGACCTTTGTCCTCACCGAGAGAGAAGGCTCCCCGCTCAGACGTCGACATGACATAGATCGCGTCGGCGATCACTTCCTTGCTCGGCTCTTCGCTCTTGTAGCGGACGTCGCCTAGATCGGCGCCGGTTACTTTGCCGTCCCGGAAGTGGATTCGACCAGCCTTGTCTCCGGTGAGAGCCAGGGTCCCGGTCTTGTTGGTCACCTCCATGATGCGAAGCAGGTCGTCAATGCTCCAATCAGTGAGCTGACCCGCGAGGTTCTTTTGTCCGTCCACGTAATCCTTCTCTGGTGGGTATCCAGAGAATCGACACTTCAAGTTGGGTTCTTCAGCCCTTTTTGGCGGCTTTCATGGCCCGCTTCTTCTCACGCAGGATGGCTACATCGTCGAATGTCGCAACATCGGCGATCGATGCCCAGTCGGCAGCCTTTGACTCCCAACCTTCTGGAGTGACACCGAGTCTCTTGCCGAGGACACCCACAAACACCCGCGATTTGCCGTCCCCGAATCCAGGTAATGCCTTCAAACGCTTAAACAACTCTGCCCCGGTATCGGCGGTCTCCCAGATGCGGGCAGCGTCGCCCTCGTATTCCTCGACGATGGCGTGGCATAGCGCCTGGGTGCGCTTTGCCATGGAGCCCCAATAGCGATGAATCGCTGGCGGACCCCGAAAGATCCCTGCAAGGTCATCCGGGTCGTGGGCCGCGATCGAGGCGGCATCCAGGTCCGACCCAAGCCGCTCCTTGAGGAGCTGCGGTCCGTAGAAGGCCCGCTCCATCGGGAACTGCTGATCCAGCAGCATTCCGATGAGCAAGGCGAGCGGATCGGACGCCAGAAGCTGATTGGCCTCCTCCGACTCGGTGAAATTGATTTGATATGACCCGGGCATGGTCCCACGCTAGGCGTTCTCATCGACCAAACTTGGACGACCATGACCGACACGTACATCGTCAACGCCGTACGCACCCCCATGGGCAAACTCGGTGGGCAACTCGCACTGGTGCGGCCGGACGATCTAGCGACTCATGCAATAAGGGCACTTCTCGACAGAACTCCTCTTCTCGATCCGGCGGCCATCGAAGACATCCAATGGGGGGCCGCTAACCAAGCTGGCGAGGACAACCGCAACGTTGCCCGGATGGCCGCACTGCTGGCGGGCCTGCCCATCGAAGTGACGGGCTCAACGGTCAATCGGCTTTGCGGCTCAGGAATGCAGGCAGTGGTCTCCGCCTCCCATGCTCTCAAGGCCGGTTGGGGTGATGTGATGGTCGCCGGCGGCTCGGAATCCATGAGCCGCGCCCCATACGTGACCCTCAAGTCCGAGCGAGGATTCGCCACCGGAACTCCCCAATCGGCCGACACAGTTCTCGGCTGGCGGCTGATCAACCCCGAGATGGAACGCCGATACCCGCCCATCAGCCTGGGGATGACGGCCGAAGTTGTGGCTGAGAAGTACGGCGTGACTCGCGAGGACCAGGACGCCTTCGCTCTCTCTAGTCATCAAAAGGCCGTGGCTGCCGTCAACGGTGGGCGGTTCGACGCCGAGATCGCATCAATCGAGGCCCCGACGGACCCTCGTCGTCGAAACGTGATTGAGATCACGGCGGACGAGGGCCCTCGACCGGATACGAGCCTGGAAAAGCTCGCCAAGCTGCCGCCCGTCTTCAAGAAGGACGGGACCGTGACCGCTGGCAACTCCTCGCCAATGAACGACGGTGCGGCCGCTCTGCTCCTCGCCACCGAGGAGGGATTACGACACCACGACCTGACTCCATTGGCGAGAATCGCCGCAACTGCCGTTGCGGGCGTTCACCCCGACGAAATGGGAGTCGGGCCGATTCCGGCCTCCTTCAAGGCGCTCGATAGAGCCGGCATCTCGGTCGATCAGCTGGATAGGGTCGAACTCAACGAGGCTTTCGCCTCCCAAAGTGTTGCCAGCCTTCGCGGTCTCGGCCTCGACCCAGAGAAGGTCAACGTCAATGGCGGGGCCATAGCCCTAGGGCACCCACTCGGAGCATCAGGCGCCCGGATCCTCACCACCCTGGTTCACGAGCTGGCGAGGTCCGGAGGGCGTTACGGACTGGCCACCATGTGCATCGGTGTGGGGCAAGGGATCTCTACAGTCGTAGAACGTGTCTGATAAACCTCTCGCCGGCGTCGTCGTCGTCGAGTTTGGAAATCTCATAGCCGCTCCCTATGCGGGAATGCTTCTCGCCGATCTCGGAGCAAGGGTCATCAAGGTGGAGCCGCGCTCGGGAGATCTCGGTCGGCAGTTCGGGCCATACGTTCGAGACGAGTCGGCCTTCTTCATGGCAGTTAATCGTGGCAAGGAGTCGATCGCCCTCGACACCAAGGATTGGGTGTCCAAGAGGGTGCTAGACAACCTCATCCGCAAGGCCGATGTGGTCTTGCACAACCTGAGGCTCGGCGCCATGGAACGTCTGGGTCTCGACGAGGAGCGTTGCCTACAACTCAACCCGAAATTGATCTACGCAGTGGTGTCCGCATTCGGATCCACCGGCCCGTATGCCTCCAGGCCGGGCATCGACATCATTTTCCAGGGTGAGTCCGGGATGATTTCGATAACAGGTGACCCCAAAGACGGCGCACGCAAGACGGCGACCACAATCGGGGACTACGTCGCTGCCACGAACACAGCCCTGGCGATCACAGCCGCTTTGGCCGAAAGGCCACGCCGTGGACGCCGGATCGATGTTGCGTTGCGTGACAGCGTGATGGCGATCCAGTCGGGCTGGAATGCCATTGCATTTGCTTCCGAAGAGCAGCCCGAGCGCACCGGCACGGCCAGCCCTTTCCTTGCACCAAATCAGGTGTTCCAAGCTTCAGACGGGCCGTTCACCCTGGCCATCGTCTCCGATCGTCACTTCGAGATCTTGTGTGACACATTGCAGAGGCCGGACTTGGCAGCCGCCTATCCCACCAACGAAGACCGCATGAACGATCGAGACTCGCTCAGCCGAAAGCTGACTCGGGTTTTCCATACGGCGCCGGCCGAGCAGTGGGTGAACCTCTTGGGCGAGGCCGGGCTGCCGGTTGGTCGCGTTTTGGGCATCGACGAGGCTTTCAACGATCCCCAATCTCAGCACCACGGGATGTTGTGGGAGTACGACCATCCAACTGCCGGATCGGTTCGAGGTACCGGGTCACCCATTCGAGTCGACCTCGAACAGGCTCGAGCTCAGCTGACTCCACCTCGTCTTGGTGAACACACGCGCCCAATCCTCAAGGAGATGGGGGTCGACTCTGCCACCATTGACTCGATGATCGAGGAGGGAAGGGCAGTCAGCCCATGAACGTGTTCAACGCCCATGAGGTCTCCGACACGTGGGAAGACATCCACGCCGAACTCCAACGCCTCTTTGAGTTGAGCCGGGCGGCCGCGCAGGCCGAGGAGTCTTTCGTGTTCGTCGTTCATCACGATGACCTGTTGGGCCGTCGAGGTGCCGGGAATGCCATGGTGGCAACTGGACTCCTCTCCGCGGCACGGACGGCCGCCATCGAAGGAAGCCGCAAGGGATGGACAGCCAACGTCGTGGCATATGACGATGCAGCGGGTTCAGATGCCGCTGCCCGGTGGGCCGACCGCCTCCTGGAGTCGGACGGAGTGACCGGCGAGCTGATACGGGTGGGATCGACTCACCTCGGGAAGGCTCTTCCATGAACGGCGCAATCGTTGTTACCGGAGCGGCGCGCGGCATAGGGAGGTCGATTGCTGAACGACTCGCCGCCAACCCTGCTTTCACGGTGATCGGTGTGGACCTGAGTCCTGAGCTCGCCCTTTCGGAGACCATCATCCCGGTGCAAGTCGATCTCACTACCGACGACGGTGTGGCGTCGGTCGTCGATGCGGTGGAGCGAGCCGGCGTCCCTCTGCTCGGGTTGGTCAACAATGCTGGGATCACCAGGGACGCTCGCTTGATCAACATGACTGACGGCGACTTCTCCGCAGTCCTCAACGTGAATCTGGGTGCCGCCTATCGGCTGAGCGTTGCTCTGAGTGACCGGTTCACCGAGGGCGCCTCGATCGTGAACATTGCTTCCCGCGCCTATCTGGGCAACTTCGGCCAGTTCAACTACTCGATGTCGAAGGGCGGCGTCGTTGGACTCACCAGAGCAATGGCTCTTTCGTTGGCCCCGTCGGTGAGGGTCAATGCGATCGCACCGGGCTTGATAGGGACCGAGATGGCCATGGCGATCCCGGAAGATGTCCTCGACAAGATGGTCTCGGCGATTCCACTGGGTCGGATGGGGTCTCCGGACGAGATCGCCAACGTCGTCTGGTTTCTGCTCACGCCACTCTCGTCCTACCTGACGGGCCACGTGGTGGTGGTAGGGGGTGGCCGCAGCCTGTCAGCCTGAACTGTTGTGCAACCGTCCGTTGTGCAGAAATGGCCCTCACGGGCACATTTCTGCACACACAACGGATTAGGTCAGTAGTAGAGGCGAGTCAACCGCTCGGCCACCATGCCCGGCCTCTCTTCACCCTCGATCTCGATGGTGAAGGTCTGCTTCATGTGAATCCCTCCTGGGACCTCTGACACCTCGTCGAGAACCACTCTCGACCTGATCCGGGACCCAACCGGGACCGGAGCCGGAAAGCGAACCTTGTCGAGTCCGTAGTTGACCCCCATCAGTGGGTTGCCGACGTCGAGTTCAACTTCCATCCCCATGAGCACGGTCATAGACAGGGTGAGGAAACCGTGGGCGATGGTTCCGCCAAACGGAGTCTGTGCGGCCAACTCTGGATTCACATGTATGAATTGATGGTCGTCTGTGGCCTCGGCAAAGGCATTGACTCGGTCCTGAGAGATCTCGTGCCACTTGCTCACACCGATCTCGGTGCCGATCATTCCCTGGAGCCTTTCGAGTACGTCCTGCATGCTGTTCCTTCGTTTGAGTTGGGTAGTCGCTCGCGACCATCTAACTTGTGCCCATGGCCGACGCAACCAAGCTAATGGTTTGGATCGATCAAGACCTATGTACCGGTGACGGGATATGCGAAGAGATCTCTCCTGATGTCTTCGTGGGCCGTGACGACGGGCTTTGGGTAGTCAAGGAAGAGGCGAAGCACTTCGGTAATACGGTGGTGTTCGACGGTGAGCAGGCACCCGATGGGTCCCGAGGCCTCGCCCGAGTACCTGACGCTCTCATTGAGGACGTGATCGAATCTGCCGAGGAGTGCCCGGGTGAGTGCATCATGCTCGAGCCCTACCAGGAGTCGGCCGTACACTCAGGCTAAACCTCCGCAACGCCGAACAGCTTTGCACGTGCAACAAGGGGCGGATTCCGCACCCTGTTGCTATAGCAACGCTTCTTGTCGCCTACGCTCTCGTTCATGCCTGTTCTGAAGTCGCGCCTGGACACATCTTCTGACGAATACCAGAACAACCGAGCAGCTCTCCTGACCAAGCTCGACGAGTTCCAAACCCTGCAGGCTCGGGCCCGACTTGGCGGAGGAGAGAAGTACGTCCAGCGTCACCGAGACCGCGGGAAGCTGCTGGCGCGCGAACGGATCGAACTGCTGGTTGACCGGGACAGCCCTTTTCTCGAACTGTCGACCCTCGCCGCCTGGGGCACCGACAAACCCCTCGGAGCCAACATCGTCACCGGCATCGGAGTCGTTTCCGGTGTGGAGTGCGCCATCCTGGCCAACGATCCGACCAGCCAGGCTGGCGTTTTCAACCGTTACACGCTGGCCAAGTCGCTCCGAATCATGGACATCGCGATGGAAAACCGGCTCCCGCTCATCAACCTGGTCGAATCAGGTGGAGCCGATCTTCCCGACCAGGCAGAAGTGTTCCTCGTGGGCGGGAAGTGGTTTCGCAATCTGACTCGACTCTCGAAAGCGGGTATTCCAACCGTTTCTCTGGTCTTTGGAAGCTCGACGGCAGGGGGTGCCTACTTCCCGGCGATGTGCGACTACGCGGTAATGGTCAGGGAGCAAGCCAAGGTGTTCCTCGGCGGACCGCCCCTGGTCAAGATGGCAACCGGTGAAGAATCAACCGACGAGGAGTTGGGCGGAGCCGACATGCACTCTCGCATTTCGGGTCTATCTGACTATTTCGCCGATGACGAACACGAAGCGATTCGCATTGGCCGTGACATCGTGGCCCATTTCAACTGGCGAAAACAGGGCTATGGACCAACCAAGGCGCCCACCGACCCCATCCATGATCCCGATGAGATCTTGGGCGTGATCCCCGACGACCTGCGGCGACCGTTCGACATGCGGGAAATCCTGGCCCGGACCCTGGACGGCTCTGAGTTCGAGGAATACAAGGCTGTCTACGGAACGTCGATTCTCAACGGCTGGGGCTCCGTCCACGGGTACCCCGTGGGAATCATTGCCAACCAACAAGGGGTGATCTTCTCGGAGGAGGCGAAGAAGTCGACTGAGTTCATTCAGCTCTGCAACCGCTACGACACACCCATCATCTTCATCCACAACACCACCGGTTACATGGTTGGCAAGGAGTATGAGCAGGGCGGGATCATCAAGGACGGGGCGAAGATGATCAACGCCGTAGCCAACTCGGAGGTCCCTCACATAAGTCTCATGGCCGGCGTTTCTTACGGAGCCGGCAACTACGGGATGTCGGGCCGTGCCTACGACCCTCGCTTCGTATTCGGTTACCCCAACCACAAGGTTGCCGTCATGGGTGCCAAACAGCTGGCTGGCGTGATGTCGATCGTGGCCCGCGCATCGGCCGACTCCAAGGGGGTGGAGTTCGACGAGGAAGCCGACGCCGAGCGAAACGCCGCGCTCACCGAAGAAATGGAAGCTTCAGAGTTGGCCTACTTCTCAACCGCTCGCGTCAGAGACGACGGGTTGATCGACCCACGCGATACACGAACGGTGCTCGGCATAGCCCTTTCCGCAATCCATTCAGCGCCGGTCGAAGGCACCGACCGCTTCGGCGTCTTCAGGATGTAGAACCGCGCTCGGTGAACTCGACAATCACATCGGAGTAGCCGAGGCTTATAAGGAAGTCGGTGAGGACGTCACGGGCATTGGTCTCGGCCCTATCAAGAATTCCCTCGTCGACGGCGTTCTCCTGAAGCACTTCGTCCGCGATCCGCCGCACGTCCGACTCGAGCCCTGGGTCACCCGAAGTGAAGATCCCCGTTTCTCGAGACAGAACTTGGGTGGCGCCTTCATCAGGATCCACGAACTGGATGATGGCACCAGGCAGTGTGATCTCAACGACACCGTTCTCGTCCACCGAGATGTCTCGGGTGGTCAACTGACCCAGATCTACACCGGCACCGATCCGGGCCACCACGAACATCCGAAGCGAGTCCCCTCTCGCCCATTGGAGCCAGCCAGCGTCAGTGCCCTTCTCCACGATGGTGTACTGCACCGATTCGACCGTCGTGAGCTGGGCCAAGTCTCGAATCGCAGTGATGGTTACGGGACCGATCTCCTCATAAGGCTCAGGCTCGAAGACATCAGCGATTTCCCCCGGTGATGGGATGGCGTCAAGCACCGTCCGCACCCCCCATACGGTCAGGATCGCCAGACCCAGAAGGGACGCCAGGATGACCGCTATAGGAACCGAGATACGGCGCTTTGGTGGCTCAACCTCAGGGGATTGCGACTCCCCCGCCTGCTCATCGACCACCGGAGTCTCTGAATCCATGCCGCAGAGTCTATCCCCACCCGGCTCACAGACCGCACGAGGGCGGTAGCCTGCCCCACCGATGATCTCGAAGATTCTTGTGGCAAACCGCGGCGAAATCGCCCGACGTGTCTTCCGTACATGCAGGGAAATGGGCATTGCCACAGTTGCCGTCTACTCGACGGCTGATGCCGAATCACCACACGTCGTCGAGGCGGATGAGGCAGTCCTCCTACCCGGTCAGACGTCGGCAGAGACCTACCTCAACCCGACTGCGGTCATCGATGCTGCGATCAGCTACGACGCCGATGCCGTGCACCCCGGATATGGCTTCTTGTCGGAAAACGCTTCCTTCGCCGAAGCGGTAGCTGCAGCTGGACTCACCTGGATCGGCCCGCCACCTTCAGCCATCAGGTCGATGGGTTCGAAGGTCGAATCGAAACAGGTGATGGCCGAGGCAGGTGTTCCCATCCTCGACGGAGTCACGATCTCCAAGGGGTTCGACCCCAAATCGATCCCGGCCGACTGGTACCCCGTGCTGGTCAAGGCGTCAGCCGGTGGAGGCGGCAAGGGGATGCGGATTGTCGACAATCCCGAAGGGCTACCGGAGGCCATCGAGTCGGCAGGTCGTGAAGCGGAGGCCGCCTTCGGTGACGGCACCCTCTTTGTTGAGAGATATCTACCAGAGCCTCGCCATATCGAAATCCAGATCATGGCCGACAGCCATGGGGGTGTCGTCTCACTCCACGAACGCGAATGCAGCATCCAGCGCCGTCACCAAAAGATCATCGAAGAAGCGCCGTCACCGGCCATAAGCTCAGAACTGAGAAGCGAGATGGGCGCTGCTGCGGTCAACGCTGCCAGGGCGGTCGACTACGAAGGTGCGGGAACGGTCGAGTTCCTGTTCAAGGATGGGCGCTTCTTCTTCCTCGAGATGAATACCCGACTCCAAGTGGAGCACCCAGTCACAGAGTTCGTCACCGGGCTCGACCTCGTGAGACTCCAGATTGAAGTAGCTGACGGAGGGAGCGTCCCCGATTCGGTTCCTGAACCCCAAGGGCACGCCATTGAAGCCAGGTTGTATGCCGAAGACCCTCAAAGGGACTTCCTGCCGGCGACCGGAACATTTCACCGATTCGAGTTTGCCTCAACCGCTGGCCTGCGAGTTGATAGCGGCATCGAGTCTGGGTCCACGGTGGGCACTGAGTACGACCCAATGATCGCCAAGGTGATTGCCCACGGCCCGACCCGCCAAGAGGCAGCGGGACACCTGGCGGCATCCTTGCGCCAGGCTGTGATCCACGGATCGACCACCAACCTCGCCCTCCTAGTCCGGGTTTTGGAGCATCCCGAATTCCTCGAAGGTCAAACTGATACCCACTTCCTGTTGCGCCACGACCCAACAGAACTGGGGCGCCCTCTCGTTGGAGCACGAGGCGAAACCCTGGCCGCCGTCGCCGCTTCTCTCGCTGATCAGGCCATAACGCGACAGAACTCAGCAGTCCACAAGACAATCCCTTCGGGCTGGAGGAACTCGCCGTCGGCCCTGCCGCAGCGCGGATTCATCGGACCGCACGGACCACACGACATCAGCTACTCCGCTTCAGAACCGTTCACCGTCGAAGGGTTGGGCATCGTCACACCGCTCGAGGTGGGGTCGGGTCGGGTCGAGTTGGCCATCGACGGGACGGCCCACTCCCATGAGATCACGAGGTATGGATCGATTCGATTCGTCGCCGGCCCCGAAGGCCTAGTCAAGCTCGAGACCAGACCTCGCTTCGCCGAACCGGAATCCGAAGAAGATGAGGGCTCACTTCACGCTCCGATGCCCGGCAAGATCATCCGGGTTGACATCGAGTTGGGTCAAGACGTGACTGAAGGTCAGGCAGTCATCGTCCTCGAGGCTATGAAGATGGAGCACACCTTGCGCTCACCCGTGTCAGGCAAAGTGGCTCGACTCAACTGTAGTGCCGGGGACCAGGTGGAATCCGGTGCCGTGCTCGCCGTTGTCGAGGACCACTCCTCTTAAGGGATTTGTCATAAACCCTTTCGTGGTGCTTTAGAGGAGTGCGACCAGAGTGAGGCACATGCGATTCAAATACTCAGGCCTGTTGGCCGGACTTGCCCTCGTTGTGGCTGCTTGTGGCGGCGACAATGCTGCCAGCAGCACCACCACGACACAGGATTCGGTCACCACAACCCAAGCTCCGACCACGACAACCACGACCGGGGCACCACCCACCACCGAAGCCATGGCGCCCGGCATCACCTTTGAGACAGAGGGATGGCCCACTCTGGCCAACGGCTTTCACTACGAGGGCTGGGCCATCGTCGACGGCACACCAATCTCCACCGGGAAGTTCAATGTTGCCGACGGAGAAGTCGTCGACCTCGACGGCAAAGAGATGGCGACCTTCGCCTCCGAGGGGATCGAGGCCGCCACAACAATCGTGGTGACAATTGAGCCCGATGGAGACGAGGACGCCATACCGGCAGACACCCACTTCGTGGCCGGCGACGTCGTTGACGGCGTCGCCGAACTCACCATCGGTCATTCCGCCGCCCTCGGCACCGACTTTGCCGACGCCGCGGGCTCGTTCCTATTGGCTACACCGACCGATGACCCCGAAGGCAACGAACTGTCAGGCATCTGGTTCCTCGCCCTTCCGGGGCCAGTCGCCAGCCTCGAACTCCCAAACCTGCCGGTCGGCTGGAAGTACGAGGGTTGGGCCGTGATTGACGGGACTCCCGTGACTTCGGGAACCTTCACCGACTCGGCCGCGGCTGACGATGCTGCCCCATTCAGTGGATCAGAGCCCGGGCCTGCCTTTCCTGGTGAGGATTTCGTGGCCAACGCTCCCGAGGGCGTGACCTTTCCGACTGACCTCAGCGGAGCGACCGTCGTCATCTCCGTTGAACCGTCCCCCGACGACGACCCTTCCCCGTTCGCCCTGAAGCCGCTGCTCGGTACCGCTGCCGAAGAGGCCACAGACCACGAGAGCTACCCGCTCAATCTGAACACGGACCCGCTACCGACTGGGACCGCCACCATCGGCTGAACCCTCCTCCAAAACGAGAGGGGGCCCAGACTGGGCCCCCTCTCGTTGCATTCAGGCGAGAACCTCCAGAACCGCGTCGATGTCAGCCGGAGTGTGGTCTGCGTTGACCTGGAATCTGATCTCCTCATCTCCCCGTGGCACGACCGGGAAGTTGAGTCCCGTGGCGAGCACGCCTCCTTCGAACAGCCGGGCCACCAACGCGGCTGTCTTGTCGGTGTCGCGCACCATCAACGGAACGATCGGATGCGGTCCCGGGATGGTTTCGTAACCGGCGTCAACGAGCCCCTCCTCGAACTGAGTCGTCATCGACCTGAGCCCTCTCAATAGGTCAGCACCTTCAGGTGTGTCGACAATCGACACCGCCATCTCGGCTGCGGCCGCCTCGCCCGCCGTTATCGGATTCGAGTAGATGTACATGGGACCCTTCTCCCTCAGGTACGTCGTCACTGCGCGGGCCGCGGTGACGTAGCCACCGTTGACCCCAAACGCCTTACCCAGAGTTCCGATCAGCACGTCAGCCTGCCCGTCGGTCACCTCTTCGGTGCCTCTTCCGGTCTCGCCGTACGCTCCGACACCGTGGGAGTCGTCGACAACCACGATCACATTTTCGGGGTAGGACTCGTCATACGTCGCCGCTACCTCGGCGACGGCCGCGAGGTCGGCGTAGTCACCCCGCATGGAGAAGACTCCGTCTGTGACCACCACGGCCCGCTTCCCTTTGCCTACTCCCGAGGCCAAGGCATCAGCCAGAGCCTCCATGTCGAGGTGCGGGTAGACCGATCTCGCCGCCGGACGTGACATGCGGATGGCGTTGATGATGCAGTTGTGGTTCAGCTCATCCGAAACGACGACGGTCTCTGAGTCGATCAGGGAGTTGAGGGTCGACAGGACGGCCGCGTAGGCGGAGGAAAAGATGGTCGCGCTCTCCCGGCCGTGGAAGCTTGCCAGCCGTTCCTCCAGGTCGATGTGGGTCTTGTATGTGCCCGAGATGAAGCGCACCGCGCCGGGGCCCGCTCCGAAGCGGCTGGTGGCCGACTCCTCAGCCGCCACCACGGCCGGATGGCGAGATAGACCCAGGTAGGAGTTCGAGTTCATCCGAATGAAGCCCTGGGACTGGCCCTCAAGCCGGTACCGAGGCCCCATTCCCTGCCGGGCCGGAAGGGCCTCGGTGATGATCATTTCGTTTCCCTTGGCTGTTCCCGCGCTCGAAAGCGCTTCGATATCGGAGACGAGGGCTTCAACAAGACGATCGTGAGGCATGCACCACGGTTTAGCAGGTCTCTAACGTGGCAGTACATGGATCGACTTGGGTTTATTGGTCTCGGAATCATGGGGAGAGGCATGGCCGCAAACTTGCTGCGAGATGGCCATCACCTCACCGTCTGGAATCGCACGCCGGCTCGTGCGGGAGGCCTCGAAGCAGATGTCGCCGCCACGGCCGCCGACGTAGGGTCGGCATCGGACGTTGTCTTCGTCTGCGTGTCCGACACTCCGGACGTCGAAGAGGTCGTTTTCGGATCGACCGGTGTCATCCACGGGTTGACCGACGGAGACGTCCTGGTGGATCACTCCACCATCTCGCCCGTGGCCACGAAGGAGTTCGCAGAACGCGCAAGGGAACTGGGCGTCACCTGGATCGATGCGCCGGTCTCCGGCGGCTCGGAGGGAGCGGTCAACGGAACACTGGCGGTGATGGCGGGAGGCCCTGCGTCAGCGCTCGAGCGTGTCCGGCCCTATCTCGAGTCGTTCTCGAAGACCATCGTCCATGTCGGCGAGGAACCCGGGTCCGGCCAGATGGTCAAAACGGTGAACCAAACTCTCGTGGTCCTGAACCAACTAGCGGTATCGGAGGCTTTGATGTTGGCCGACTCAGCGGGACTGGACCTCGAAAAGGCGATCGCCGCTGTCGAAGGCGGGGCCGCCGGTTCATGGATGCTCTCAAATCGCGGACCTCAGATGATCGAGCGCGACTGGAGGCCTGGATTCACGATCGACCTTCAGCTGAAGGACCTACGACTCGTACTCGAAACGGCGGACGAGCTAGGAGCACCGATGCCCGGAACGGCTCTCGTCTATCAGCTTTACAAGGCGTTACAGAGTCGTGGACTCGGATCCGAGGGAAACCATGCCTTGGTCAAAGCCCACGAATTCCTATCTGGGAAACCGCTCGCGGAATAGTTTGCTGATCTAGCCCAAGACGCCACACATGGAGGCAGACCCGCTGACCTCCTCGACTGACATCGCATCGAGCTTGGTCAACAGGGCGCCCTTTGCCGTCTGCCAGGCGTCATGCATCGCACACCGCTCCTCCGCAGGGCACGGAGTTCCTCGCAACACGCATCGCCCTTCCTCAGTTGGTCCCTCGACCGCCTCGATGACATCGAGCAACGACACTTCGCTCAATTCAACGATGAGTTGGTAACCACCGGTAGGGCCAGGAGTTGACTCGACCCAACCGGCCTTGACGAGAGGCTCCATCAATTTGGGCAGTGTCTGTCGACTGACATCGATCCGATCAGCAATGTCTGATCCCGTTAGTCGGGTCTCCTGCCGTCCAAGACAGCAGAAGGCCCGCAAAACAAGATCAGTCTTCTTGGTGACCTCGAGCCGCATGACGTGACCTAGTCAACAGGAGCCGCCGAATTAAGTGGCGTTTCGACAAAGGCGTTCGCGTCCTCGTCCCAGAGCAGCGACACAATCCTCTGAGACGGAAGTTCTATGACACCGTCGAAGACAACCCGGAACGACTCCCCGTTGTCATTCATTTCGATCATCACGCTGTGGCTGCCAGCACCGAGCCAGAGGACTTCGACATTCGAGGACTGCCCTTCGTCGCGCAGACCAGCAGGCTCGAACTTCTCTTCGACAACTGGAGCATCATCGACAGTGACCCGAAGAACCACCGGATGTCGGGCTGATCCAAGGAGCTGCTCAGGTGAGACCGAGTCGTTGAACTCCCCACCGATCTCGGTTGTCAGATCCACGGGGAGGAAATCGCCACCGTGCACAAAGCCGACGAGCAGTCCGGCATCGGCCGGGTAGTCCTTCTCGGTCGTGCGAAATCCGACTATCGGGCCTATCACCATCAAGGCCAGAACCGCTAACCCGAGCAGCGGGCGCACCCATTTCGACCGAGTAGAGGGAGCATTCAGGCCCGAATCGAGACCCGCTTTCAAGCCGCTCGGATCGGAAGGTGCGATCTCGACCCTGGTTATCGACGACGTTCTGGCCATCCAACCTCGGTCCATCCGCTCGGCCAAGCGGCTGGGACCCTGCTCGAAGCGACAGTCGTCCTTCGAGCACGACAGAGCAATCACGCGTTCGGCCCCGGCATCAGTGAGCTCTCGAATCCAGCGAGTGTTCACCATGCCCGAGCAAGCCACGGTGCATATGGCCACTTTGGTGTCGGCCTCACCGTTGACTGCTGGCCAATCGAGAACATCTATCGGACTGTCGATCTGGGTGCCGATTCCCCCCATCGCGGTGTGACGGGCACAAGAGAACACCGCAGCAACTGGCTCGTCCGCAGAGATATCTCGGACCGCTGAAACGAAGGCATCCCTGGCCTCAGCAGTGGGCAGATCCGGAAGCTCGATGGCGCTAGTGGGGCAAACTCCAACGCAAAGTCCGCATGACGTGCAGAGCTTCGGATCGACAATCGCAAGCTTGTCGTGGCCCGAGTCGTCGTTTCGCCCAACCATCTCGATCGCCCCGTAGGGACAGACATCAGCACATCTGCCGTTGCCGTTACACAAGTCGGTGTCAACGACCGCTGCGATGTCCCGGCGCCCCCTCACCAGCCAGGGGATCGCCAGCATCAAGGCCAACAGCAGCACGGTGACTGTCCAGATCCAGCTATTGCCGAAGTGCCCGACGAAGGGCAGATATCCGAGGTACCAGTGGTCGAGTTCGATCACTCCAACAAACTGACTCAGATCGGCTTCAGCTCCTTTGGGCACCGGTCGAATGAGAGCCAGCGCGGCCAAGAACACGCTGGAGGCGACCAGCATCCACCGCGGCCCCCAGATAGTGACGTTTGAGATGCGGATCACATGGATGAGCACCCAGAACAGGTACAGCACTGCCAAGAAGATGTGTAAGAACAAGACGATTACGAAGAACATGTAGGTGCGACTGGTCAGTGCACCCTCGAAGAAGGTGATGACCGAAGCGCCGGGACCGAAGTCGATGGCCCATTCGGTAATCCATTGGGCGCTCCTGTCCCACACCAACCAGTAGCCGAGGACACCGATGACCCAGAAGAGAACGAAAAGCAACCAGCCACTCAGCCACGGAAGCCATCGACTGCCCCGAGCCTGATCACGAAGGAAGCTCTTGAGAGCGTGCACGAGGGCGGTCACAATCAGGGCGGCGGACGCATACCGGTGAACACCGCGCATGAGAGACCCAAGCCAGGTAGAGGTCATCCCGGCTACTGATTCGAAAGCCCGATCGACACCCGGCCGGTAGAAGATGGTGAGGTAGATGCCGGTGACGGTGATGATCACGAGCAGGGCGATCTGAAGAGTGCCTACGTGATAGAGCGGATTCCATAGGGCACCCGAGATTCGGTCGATCAGGGCTTCGATCCGGGTCCACTGACGCTCGAGCAGACGCCGGGTGCGCTGTGCTGTGTATGGAAGGGGTCTACTCACGGTCCGGATCCTTTCGGAGCTACCGGAGGGTATTTCCGCAACCGGGAGGAGTTGGCTGTCACAACCACACTGCTGGTGACCATCAATGCGGCAGCCACCACAGGTGGCAGATAGCCCAGGGCGGCCAGAGCCATGCCAACGATGTTGTAGCCAAAGGCCCACGTCAGGTTCTGACGGACCTTTCGCATCGTGGCGCGCGAGAGGCCCAGGAACCACGGCACCGACTCGAGACTGTCCGAGACGATCACTACATCAGCGGCCGACCGTGCCACGTCACTAGCGTCGCTCACCGAGATCCCGACCAACGCCGAAGCCATCGAGGGAGCGTCGTTGATCCCGTCTCCGACCATCGCCACCGAAGGACCCGAACGATTTACTGACTCCGACTTCTCGGCTGGGGCAAGGTCGGCTGTGACTGCGACGCCGAGCGCCTCACGCCAGCGATCACCAGCTTCGACGCTGTCACCGGTGAGGATCGACACCTCGACTCCCTGATCGACCAACCGTGTGAACGTTTCGGCAATGTCTAGTCGAACGTTCTCTCCAAGACCGATGAGACCCAATGCGGTGCCGTCTCGAGCCACGAACACCGGCAGGTCACCCTGACGACGCCACTCACTGGCGACTTCGAGGAGGTGACCCGAAATCACTATTGATTCGTCGCGCATGAGCGTCTCGTTGCCGACGTGGACCTGCAGGCCCTCAACCACGCCCCCAACTCCAGAGGCTGGATAGACCTGGAAGTCGTCGCAGAGTTCGATGTCAGACCCGGCGGCCTCCACGATTGCGACTCCAACGGGATGCTCTGACCTCTGCTCGACTGACGCCGCCAGTCTCAAAAGCTCGTCCTCTGGCGCGCCCTCACACTCGAAGGCCCGAATCTCAAATGTGCGACTGGTGAGGGTCCCAGTCTTGTCGAATGCCACATGATCAACCTGTGCCGCATTCTCGACCGCCGAAAAGCTTCGTGGAATGACTCCGTTGTCTGCCGCTTTGCCGACCGCCAGCCAGGTCGTCAGCGGAGTGGCAATGCCCAACGCGCATGGGCAAGCGATGAGAAGAACTGCCAGTCCGTTGAGGAGGGCATCCTCGGTACCGCTTCGGTTGGCCCAAAACAAGAAAGTCAGCAGCGCCAGCGCCACCGCCGCCGGAACCACATACCCGGCGACCTTGTCGGCAAGCCGACTTGTGGGAGACCGTTGCCACAGTGCATCGTGCAGAAGCCTGCCAATCTCACCGGCTGCGGTGTCGGCCCCCACCGCCGAGGCAATCAACTCGAAACCGCCGTCGATGCTCACCGTTCCAGCGAAGGCTTCGTCCCCGGGCACAGTCTTCTCGGGCAACGACTCACCCGTAAGCAGGCTCTTGTCGACATCACCAGAACCAGTCGCCACAACTCCATCGACAGGGAACCGGTCACCGGCTTTGACCAGCACTCGGTCGCCCGGAGAGACGTCCTCAACGGCGACCTCGACCAGCCCATCGCGGGTAACGAGAGTGGCTTGCTCGGGAATCTGCCGCCACAACTTGTCAACGGCCTCAGTTCCCTTCTTGCGGGCACGAAGTTCCAGCCAGTGCCCGAACGTAACCAACAACAGCAGAACTGTGGCAGTGTCAAAGTAGAGCCGGTCGGAACCAACGATCAGGTTTCGAACCGAGAGCCCAAACGCCGACAAGGATCCGATCGCTATCAAGGTGTGAATGTTCGGCCTCCCGCGAGCCAGGCTCACCATCCCTGCCTTGAGGATCGGGATTCCAAGAATAACCAGGACGGGGATAGAGCCGACCAAGAGAATGATCTCGAGAAAGCCCTGAATGTGCTCCCGTCCTGACGCAGCCCACCAATTGAGCCACCTTGCCGCATAGAGCGAGAGGCTGATCATCATCACGTTCATCGTGAACACGGCGCCGATCAACAGCCGGTAGTAGACGGAGTTCTCTTCATCGCGACTCTTGTCCTCGGGGAGGGAAGCTCGATAGCCAAGTCGCCTCACCCTTCTCTTGAGCCGCGCTGGAGAGGTGACCCGATCGTCGAAATCGACCCGAGCCTCACCACTGACAAAGCTGACGTCTGCCGACTGAACACCTGGAGTTCTCAACAACGTCTCTTCGATCGCCCAACTGCAAGAAGCACACCACATGCCGCTGAGTTCCAGACCAACAGTTGTGGTGTTCTCGATCGGGACGTCATCCTCGCTGGCAACTATCGGTTGAGTCCTCAGCAGTCGATCGACCTCTTGGCAGGCGGAGCAGCAAAAGAAGCGACCTTCCTCACCCTCAACCGGAGACCGGACGTCAAGCCCACACAATTCGCATACGACCACGGTCGCTCTCACCACAGGACAATGCCTCCGGGAGCGAAGTGGTCGACCACACCCCAAGCAGCCAGGCCGCGCATCGCTATCTGAACGCCGAGCAACACCACAAATCCGGCTGCCACCAGCTGCCAAGTCCCGGGACCTCCACGCTGTGATCGACGCTTGACAAGCTTGCCGACGGCGCCAGCACTGATGACGGCTGGAAGAGTGCCGAGCCCGAAGATCAACATGACAAGGCCACCCCACAGCGGAGAGACCGTAGACGCCGCACCGACCAGGGCGACCAGAACCAGCCCGCACGGAAGAAAGCCCCACAGAAGTCCGGTCATGAACGGATTCTCCGCGGCAGCCCTCATCACTCCCTCCATCAGCAGCCCCCACCGCTTGGTCAGGCCGGTCAAGAGGAGGTCGGGTGATGGAGCTTTCCCTACGAGGGCGAACGCGGTGTACAAGGCAAACCCCGCTGCGATCAGGGCGAATATTCCCTGCAGGGCCCTCATGCCTGGAGTTGCCCGAACGAGAGCTTCTCCAACAATTCCGGCACCCACCCCGAGAAAGGTGTAGGTGGTGACACGGCCAAATGAGGCAATCACCACCTGGGGGCTTATCCGGCGTTCAGAAGACCCGGCCGAGCCCAGCATGAGGCTTATGCCGCCGCACATCCCAAAGCAATGGCCGAGACTGCCGCTGAGCCCCAATACCAATGAGGCGACCAAAGCGGCAGCCATCAGCCGATTCCTAGAGGGTCGGTCAGCTGACCCACCAAGTGTTGCCGAGCATCCACCAGTTGGCCAGATAGAACGCAGCGAAGAACACCAAGAAGATGAGCACCAACGTGAAGGCACCCCGAGTCGGGATGTGCTCGTCGCCAGGTGCATAGGTCACCGGCTCCATCTGCTGGATGAGTACGAGACCGGAAGCCTCCTGCTTGCGGCCCCAAATGAGCGAGGACAACACGATCGCCACGAACATCGCTCCACCGATCACCGAGATGATCGCTCCGATACCGAGAACAGCGAGGCTGAGATCAACGGTTCCCGAGACCACTCCTGATCCAGTGATGTCGGCACTTCTTCTCGACACACCCTGGATACCACCGGTGATCATGCCGATCGCCATGATCGACGTTCCGATCCCGAACACGTATGGCTGCCACCGCGCCCATTTGAGGAGCTTCACCTCACGCCTGAAGATGAGCGTGATCACGTAGTAAGTAAAGCCCATGAAGGCGAGGGTCGTGCCGCCAACGACAGTGGCGTGGAAGTGTCCCGGAAGTCTCAGCGTGTTGTGGGCCACCATGTTGATCTGTTCGGTACCCAGCGTCACTCCGGTCACTCCCCCGATCCAGCCGAAGATGATCATCGACATGAACAACGCGCCAAACCCGGGTTCTTTCCACGGCAACTTCCGGAACCACTCGAAGAGGCCATGTGTAAAGCCCCTCTTGCGTTGAGCGGTTTCGATGGCTGCCGGAATCGAGAAGGCATGGATGAGGCTTCCCAACACGGCCAGGTACATCCCGTACGAGGTGTTGAACACCTTGAATCCGAAGCCGAGTCCGGGGTCCACCAGAAGATGGTGCGCCGAACCGAGGTTGATGAACAACAGGTAGAGGATGAAGGCTCCACGTGACAGCTTTTCGCTCACCGGCTTGGCTCCAACCGTTATGTGAGCCAGGGCGTACCAGATAGAAACCATGGCCGCGAGGTTGAGCTGCTGTGCTGGGTGACCGAAGCTCCAGAACAAGTTCCGGTAGAAGGCCGGATCGTAAGTGCTGAGCCATCCCATCGACTTGAGGAATGACGGAATGAACGCAATCGCACCGGATAGAAGCGTGTAAACCGCAATGATCGCCGCGGCCACGAGACCGAAGACGACGAGAGGGAGAGACCCTTCGTGCTTCTTCTCGTATTTGGCCATGATGACCGTCGCGAAGAACATCCCGACAACGATCAGCGCTCCTACCGCGAACAAGATTATTCCCAGATAGAACAGCGGATTCGCTGTCTCCGAGCCGAGCGGCTCATATGCGGTGAACATGACCGTCGCCTCATCGGCGAGCACCATCACATTGGTGATGAGCGCTCCGGTCAGCATCAGCCAGAACGCTCCCCATCCGAGCCTTGGCGTTACCTGACGGGCATTCAGTAGAACCCCGCCGAAGTAGAGCCCGGCCATCTCGAAAAAGACGACCCAGACCACAAGCATGTCCAACCCGTGTGCGGTGAGCAGCTTGTAGAACCAGTCTGGTGGAAGCAGGTGAATGGCCTGCCAGCGAGTCAGCGCAAGGAGCAGTGCAATGATTCCGCCGATGGTGAGAAACACCACGGAGACGAAGGCATTGGCTTTGATTAGAGCTTCTGCGTTCTTATCGACCTCCAGGCCGGTGGCGGGACAAGTCCGGAACCTTCCTGCGATCTTTTCAACAGTTGTCGCCATCAGAGCCTCCTAGCCCGTCACCAAGATCTTGCCGAACATGCCGTGGTGGCCAAGCCCGCAGTACTCGTTGCAAACGATGGTGAACTCACCCGACTCGGTTGGAGTCAGGGTGATCACGTAGTCGTATCCAGGTAGCACCTGGAAGTTGAGATTCACCGGTTGGATTGACAGTCCGTGTTGTACGTCGAGCGAGGAGATGTGAAGTCGATACTCCTCACCTTTCTCCAGCTGTAGAACAGGGAAGAACGAGAACCGCTGGGCGAAGGCGTACACATCGCCGGGGGGTGGAGCAACGACCGTTTCGCCGTCGGCGGTCGTCGTCTCATGCTGTTCAGCAAAGGCAACCACCTGTTCGCGGTAGGTGTCGACGTTGACCCTGATCGTCTCGGCTGGCACGTTTTGCTTTCCGATCACGAGCCAAATCGGCATCATCGCGGTCAGAAAGAGACACCAGACAAACGCAATCAGGACCCAGCTCTTCTCGAGGCGGTCGAGGGGAGCCCACCAAACTCTTTCAGGTGCAAACATCGCTCCTCCTATTTCCTAGTCATTCGGGCAGAAAGTCGACGATCGCTCATGGCGCCACCGGAAGACGAAGTAGGTCGAACAGACCCCAAACGTTGTAGAAGACAACGGACACCACAACGGATAACAAGAACCAGAGGAAGATGTTGTCGAAGATCACCTGACCAATCGGAAGAGGCTCCTCTTGCTCGACGGCGACCTCAGGCTCACTGCCCGGATCCGGTCCGTTTTCCATAGTTCAGCTCCTTCTGCGATGTCTGTCTCAGGGGACAGTTGGAATTCTGTAGTCCAGGACTCCAGAATTCATCATATTGAAGAGACACGAACCGGTGCAAGTGTCTTTGAGGCGTTTCGGAAACTGACGTCGAGCAGGGTCGGCAACCTCGCCGGATCGCCAAGCTCAACTGGTCAGTCGGCGGCTGCTTTGGCCTCGTCTGAGCTGAGAAATGTGGAGCCTCCGGCCAAGAAGCCAAGACCTGCCGGCAACCAGTAGGAAACCGTCCTGAAGACAAGGATCGGCGCCACGGTGGCCGACGTGGCGAACCCATATGCAGCAAGAATCGCCGCCAGCGCACCCTCGGTGATGCCCAGGCCCCCAGGCAGGCCCGGCAGACCGCCGACGAGTTGGGAGATTGCATAGGTAGCCACCGCCTCAACGACTCCGATTTCCAGCCCGAAAGCCTGAAGAACCAACCAGAAGGCAGCGGCTTCCATGGCTAGCCGCAACCAGATGAACAACTGCGACTGCACACCGGGCAAATGGTTGACCATGGAAGATTCGATTTTGGACCGGATGAACTTCGGCAAATACTTGGACACTGAGCCAAGACGGCCGGAGCCAAACATGAGACCGATTCCGATGATCAGAACTACCGGACCCAGGACGGCCAGGCTCGTACTGAATATGGCAATGGTCTGCCGTGGTGGACGCAGAATGACTCCTCCCCCAGCCAACATCAGTAGGCCCGCGTAGTTCAGGAGAACTGTGCGGATTGCCGGGCCCGCGGTACCGGCCTCAACCTCTTCACGAACAGTCCACGACATCGCAACCGGGGTGATCGCTCCCCCGGCCGGAATCAGGCGGGCCACACCGGCTCCTACCAGCGCTGCCTTGAAAGCGCTGAAAGGTTTGACCGTGACGCCGGTTTCTTCGATGGACTCGCGGAACAGCGCCCCAAAGAACCATTTGGCAGCGATCTGCGCCACCGCGGCAAGGACAACCAGCATGAGAGCCTCGCCGCGCAGTGGAGGGATCTCGAAATTCGTGAGTACCCAGTAGGCGAAGCCGGCGTAGAGCACAGCGGCGATCGCCGCTATCCACAAGACTCGACGAGCACTCATGGAAGGGCTGGCTTCTCAGCTGACTCCGGAGGAGGCTGGGCCCGATCGTCCACGTCGTAGAGAGCTCGGCTCATCATCGATTGTCTGTCACGGGCATCCCCAATGTTCCCCTGCATCCTTCGCCCAATCAGTATCACACTCAGAAGAAGCACGGCCAAGCTTTCCGACGCTGGGCGACCCATTGCAACGGTGACCAACGGGAGCAAGCCCCAACCCAGGAATCCCGCTATCCCCCCACCGAACCTCCACCCGGCCACGGCCCAGCCACCTACCCATATGACCAGAGGTAGGTCGAGCGCCACAATCAGACCCGCAGCCGTCGCCAGGCCACGCCCCGATCGCCCCCGCATCCAAATCGACCAGTTGTGGCCCACCACAGCCGCGATCCCGGCGAGGCCAGACGCTCCAGGGCCCAGTCCGCTCGATGACGCGAGCCAAACAGGAACAAGGCCCTTCAGCCCATCGAGCACAGCGGCGACCACAGCCCATGCCCAGCCAACCGTCCTGGCCAAGTTGCCGGCACCCACGTTGCCCGTCCCCGACTCTCTCAGGTCGACCCCGTTGAGTCGAGCCAACACCTGGGCAAACGGGACCGACCCCAAAAGGTAGGAGCCGAGTAGAAGCAGCGGCCAATAGAGAAACGGTATGGAGACGACCGGCATTGCCGGTACAAGCTACCTAAGTATCAGCGCCAGGTGAAAGAGCAACAGGGTCGGGGGCCAGTTCCAGTTCGAGACGAAACACCGACTCGCCACCAACTCGCTCATATTCAAGGGTCCCGTTCATGGCTTCGGCCAAACGGCGAGCCACAGCCAGACCCAGCCCCACAGATCCGTGCACCGCAGTCGATCCGGTGACATAGGGATCAAAAATCGACTCGAGTCGATCTGCTGTGATACCGGCACCGTTGTCTCGGACTTCGATCCAAGCACGATCGCTGGCGTGGGCGGCACTGATCGAGATCCGCGGTCCGCCGTAGCGAGTGGCATTGGTGATGAGATTGCGGAGTATTTGCCTCACACGTCGTGAATCGGCCAGCACCGGAGGGGGTCGCCGCGACGGGAGCGTGGCGGATGCGGCGAGCCCGTCGAGAGTGGCCGCCGCCTCATCGACCAGATCTACAGGCGACATCTCAACCACCACAGTGCCGGCGTCAGCCCGCACAGCTACGAGCAGATCCTCAACGATGTTCGACATCTCAGAAGCCTGCCCGGCTACCAGATGGAGTAACTCAGCGCGGTCGTCTTGACCCAAGTCGGCATCCATATTGACCATCTCGGATGTCAAGCCGATGACTGCGGTCAACGGGGTTCTCAGTTCGTGACTAACCGTGGCGATGAACTCGTCCTTCGACTTCATCAGATCTGCCATCGCCAGGTTTCGCTGCTTGATGTGGGTGATGTCGGACAGGCCGACCATCACCGAAGTGAAGTCGCCCCGAATCGAGGCCTCCGCAGCGTGAATATGCAGCCACATCTCTGACCCGTCTGCCGAACGCGTGAGTACCTCGTCCTCCCAGGTGGATTCGCCTGCATACATCGCAGCCAGCGCCCCCACATATGCGGTCAACATCTCCTGGCCCATGACTCCCGGTCGGCGGCTACCCACAAACCGTCCCCCGTCCTCAATCCCGAGCAACCTGAGGGCAGCGCCGTTCACCCGGAGAACTCGGGCCCGCACGATGGCCTCTTTCACAACGACTGGATAGGACCGAAGGAAATCACCAATGCGCTCCGGCCTCCCGCTGTACTCGCCCTGCAGATAGGCAAGGGAGTCGGCCCAGTCCTCTTCAATCAGTGGACTCGGGCTCTCTTCGAACAATCGCTGATAACGATCTCCAAGACGTCGCGAACCTTCGACGGCAACACGGATGATCGATGCCATGGCCAGAAAGATCCCGGAGAGGGTGGCTCCCAAGAGCAGACGGTCGGACGTGCTCAGCTGCCACAGCCAGGGCGCTGCGAATAGGGCAACCACCCACAAGCCAATCTTGAGCACCGCACGGTCGCCGATGAAGAGAACCGAGAGAGTTGTCACCAGCACCAGAGCCACGGAGGCTGCCACCAGTGCGATCTCGCCCGGGAACAAGGCGTACCAGGCCACGATTATCAGAGTCGATCCGACAAGGGCGACCGAGGCATCTTCTTTCCGGGTGGCGATCTGAGCTGTCATCAACACGGCGGCGCAAACCGGACCCAAGCCGATACCAAGAACCTCGGGGTCACGAGTGATCCACGCAACGCTCAGATAGACCGCGGCGACGACCCAAGAGACAGTGGCCCCGACCAACACCACGACGCGGTCAAGGCGTCGCCGATCGGCACGCGAAACATAGAAGGACTCCAGTTGAGGGGTTCCCATCAATGGAGTTATCGGCCCGAGGTTGCGGGCGAACATCGGTCTCTAGACCCAAACCCCTTTGTCAGTTATCGTCGCTCGAAGCCAGAAAAGAGCCTGAGAGGACGTCATCGATGACACTGAAGATCACCTACTCCACGATGTCGGCGGACAATGCGGAGTTGAACGAGGCGTACGAGGCTTCGGTTGCCAAAGTTCGAGGCGAGTTGGGCATGACCCACGGCAGCGTGATCGACGGCGAGGAACGGACGGACCGACCTCTCTATACCGAAGTGTCCCCTGTCGACAACGACATCGTCATCGGGCATTACGCCCAGGCCACCACCGATGACGTCGACGATGCCATCGCTGTGGCTAAGGCGTACCAACCCGAGTGGGAGGTCATGGGGTGGGAGGCTCGCCGGGACATCATGCTGGCGGCCGCGGACGTCATGGAAGAGCGCCAGTTCGACCTCGCCGCTTTGATGAGCTTCGAAATCGGCAAGAACCGGCTGGAAGGACTCGGCGACGCGGCCGAGACCGTGGAGTTCTACCGCTACTACGCCCGCCAGATCACGGAGAACAACGGGTTTGTTCGAGAGCTGAGCTCTCTAGGGGAGAACGAAACCAACACCTCGGTGCTCAGACCTTGGGGTGTGTGGGGTGTCGTTTCCCCGTTCAACTTCCCGCTTGCTCTTGCAGCGGGCCCGTCGATCGGCGCACTGCTCACCGGCAACACGGTCGTTCTGAAACCCTCCAACGCCGGCGCCTTGATGGGCGTCGAGTTCTACAAGATCATGCGCGATGCAGGGTTGCCGTCCGAAGCCCTTCAGCTGGTGCTGGGTGCTGGTTCAGTAGCCGGCGATTACATGGCCCACCACGAGGATCTCGACGGTCTCACCTTCACCGGTTCCTACGAAGTCGGTATGCACCTCTACCGGACCGTGAACGAGAAGCGTCCCAAGCCCGTCAACGCCGAGATGGGTGGCAAGAACACCGCCATCGTGATGTCCTCTGCCGACCTCGACACTGCGGTGAGTGGTGTGGTTCGCGGGGCCTTCGGCCTTAGCGGGCAGAAGTGCTCGGCCACTTCACGGGTGTATGTCCAAAGCGACGTCTACGACGAGTTCGTCGACCGGCTCGTGGACCAAACCGCCGAGCTGACCGTTGGCGACCCGACCGAACTATCGACGTTCCTCGGTCCTGTGATCGACGGTGGGGCTGTCAATCGCTTCGAGAGCGCTGTTGCCGAAGTCAACGACGCCGGAGGCAAGGTTTTGGCAGGAGGGTCACGCTTGACCGAGGGTGACCTGACCAAAGGTCATTATGTGGAGCCCACCGTGGTCACAGCACCTGATGACTCTTGGGTCTGGAACAAAGAGCTGTTTCTACCGTTCGTAGCGGTAACTTCCGTGGAATCGCTCGACGAAGCCATTGAAAAGTCGAACGACAGCGAGTACGGATTGACGGCTGGCTTGTTCAGTACCGACCGAGATGAGATCAACGAATGGTTTGATCGGATCGAAGCCGGTGTCACCTACGTCAACCGCGCGGCCGGCGCTACTACTGGCGCATGGCCGGACATCCAGTCGTTCGGAGGTTGGAAAGGCTCTGGCACCTCTGGCTCAGGAGGCGGCGGACCGTGGTACCTCCGTGGGTTCCTGCGCGAGCAGTCGCGAACCCTGATCCTCTAGTTACTCGAGGACAATCCGCAGGCCGTCGGGGTCGCTCAAAACCAACCTCACGCCGTCTTCTTGTGCGTCGACGCCGCTGTTGGAAAGGTGCTCTTTCCATCTGTTGAGCTCTTCGACCTGAAATGACAGCTCTTGGGGCCGATCGGAACCACCTTCGACCAACTCAATGTGTTGGCCGGGGCCGGCAGCCACCACTGCGGCGCTGACGCCACCGGCGGGTGATCGCACCTGGTTGAAACCGAGCAGGTCGCGGTAGAACTGGAGACTCTTCTCCAGAGAAGCCACACCAAGCGGAGTCTTCGTTGCTCGTACTCCCCCGGGGGCTCTGACCGGGCCACCACCCGCAATTACCCGCCTCGCCTCTTCGACGGTGAAACGACCCGCCGTGACCTCTCGGCCAACAATGACCCCTCCCAATGTCCGGCCTGACACTTCGAGTTGGGTCAGCCGGCGAAGATCGTCGAGATCCCGGACGCCTGCGGAAGCCACAACCGGATCTTCTACGATGGCCAGCGCCTCAGCCAGGATTTGATAATTCGGCGGCTCGGTAAGTGCGTCTCGTCCGGCCTCGGCAACGAGAAAGCCTATCGCCCCGGCTGAGGACATCTCGATGAGAACCTCTTCCAGAAATCGGCCGCTGTTTTGCGTCCATCCCCGTGTGGCAAGCTCGTCGTCTTCGCTCACGTCGAGTGCGACCACGATCTTGTCGGGATACTCGCGGCACATTTCCCACACCATGTTCTGATTCTCGATGGCCGCAGTCCCCATCACGATCCGCCAGGCGCCGTCTGCCATCAGCCTTTCCACCTCAGCTTCTGACCTGATACCGCCGGCAACCTGGACCGGGATTCTGAGCTCCTCAACAAGCTCTTTGATCAAGTCCCGGTTGCGGTAGTCGCCGAACGCAGCTGCATCGAGATCGACGACGTGCAGGTAGTCGACACCCTGTTTGGCCCACCCCTTGGCCCGGCCGATCGGATCGTTGTCGAGAGCGATCGCCTCGTCGAGCCCGCCGTGAGGCAGCCGGACGGAGAGGCCGCCGAGAATGTTTATGCGGGCATATAGATCCATCCCCCAACCCTACAGACTGCAAGTGAACGTTGGGGAAACGGGCATTTAAGGGTCCCCAACCAATCTGCTGTGCAAATACGTACCCCACACGCACGGATCTGCACAACCGATCCCGTGTGCAACCCGCCCAACCCCTGCTGTGCAAATACGTACCCCACAGGCACAGATCTGCACAACCGATCAGCCGAGCATCTCGAGGGTTTCGCTCGCCATTTCGGGAACCCTGGTGACCAGCTGCAGATAGGTCCGGTCGACACCCGCTTCGGCGTACCGCCCGAAACGATCTCGGTGCTCCTCCCAGGTGCGGAACACCAGACCCCTCTTCTCCCACTGCGCCCGGACCTCAGTCCCCGGCCGTCCGGTGCCATCCATCCGAGCAAGGTTGTCAGTGATTTCGGCGTCGGTCTGCCCACTCACGACCACCGACGAGATAGAGATCAAGATCTGGCTCGGGTCACGTCTGGCATCCTCGGCAGCCGAACGCATCGCTTCGATCTTCTCCCCGATGGCTTCCGGCTCGGTGCCAGCGATCGAGTACTCCCCCGCATAAGTGCCTGCCAAACGAGGCGTCCTCTTGGGGCCAGAACCACCGACCAGCAGCCGCATTTCGTCTCGAGCCTTCGGGTGATAATCGAGGCCCTTGAAGCTGTAGCGCTCTGACTCAAACCCTGCCCTGGGGTCGGTGAACAGTTGATAGACATAGCCGAGGGCGTCTTCGAGCATCCCGAACCGTTCGTTCCTCTCCGGATAGGGGATATCGAAATAGCCATGTTCATCGTCGTGCCAACCCGTACCCAGGCCCAGCACAAAGCGACCGCCCGACAACTCGTCGACGGTGATTGCGCTCTTGGCGTAAACGGCTGGGTGCCTGAACGTGATGGGTGAAACCAGCATCACGATCTCGATGCCTTCGGTGTCTCTGCCCAATGCTGCAGCCTGAATGAGGCTGTCGTACGCCGGGTCGACGTATCTTTCATCTCGATTGCCGTAGAGGTAGTGATCCGCCAACGACACGGCAGCGGCGCCTCGTTCTTCGCATATGCGAGCGACAGCCAAAACATGGTCGTAGTCACCGATTACCTGAAGGGCGTAGTCCATCAGCAAACCCTATCCGGATGCACAGGCGAGTGGTTCAGGGACGAAGGGTGCGGGCGGCTCGGTTCATCATCGCCCTGATGACAGGGCCGTGGAGCGGCCGGACCGGAATGAAGTAGACCCGCCCCCGCCATCCTTTGAAACGCACTGCAGTGGTAACCCTGACCAGAGAATCGGCGGCGTCGACGCCGACACCCACCCGGAAGTCGAGGTGATCATCGTTGGCAGCAATGAGAGCTTCCTCACCAACGGCCCGACTGACATCAAAGACATCGGACTCTGCCTTGTTGACACCGATGATCGGCACCAAAAGCTGACGCAACCCAAGAAGGGCACGAACGACCAAGGGTGCAGAGCGGACCGAGAAGATCGACTTCGCCCAAGTCACGGGATCAGTAGTCGCTCCCTCAGGCAACACCACCAGTTGAACGTCGGCGAAGTCGGGTGCCGGAATGTCTTCAAAGACCAAAGACCGGAATGCTGGGCTATCCACGCCCTACTCCAACCCCAGCGCCGACTCGGCGGCGTCGAGGGTTTGGCCGCCCTGAATCACAGGCGCAAACAGGTCTCCGTATCGCTGCAGCCGATCCCAAAGGTTCACAATGGTCACGTCACCATTCTTCAGTTCCCCGACTTCCTCCCAAGTGAGCGGTGCCGAAACAGGGGCGCCCTCGAGGGGGCGCACCGAGTAGACCCCGGCGACTGTTTGACCCGCAGCGTTTCGGTTGTGATCGACGAACACCTTGCCCTTCCGCTTGGGCTTCTCCCATTCCATGGTGAAGTCCTCTGGGTTAGCCGCCGCCAGGTAATCACCCACCTCTCCAACAAAGCGGCGCACCCTGGCGTAATCGTGCGCCGGGTCGAGTGGGACGTAGACATGCAGGCCCTTCGATCCGGACAGCTTGGGATACCCCTTCAGGCCCAACTGACCGAGAGCGACATTGAGCAACTGAGCCCCGGCGACGACTTGGTCCCACGTCGATCCCTCCGCCGGGTCGAAATCAAAGATGGCGTAATCGGGAAACTCGAGATGATCGTGACGGGAGTGGAACGGGTGGACCTCGATGCACCCCATGTTGGCGAACCACATAAGTGCCTCGGTGCTGTCTGCCAACAAGAAATCGATCACACCGCCTTGGGAGTCGGAGACCACCGGCACGGTGCGCATCCAGTCGGGCTGATGACCCGGGGCCCGCTTCTCATAGAAGGACTGCCCACCGACCCCCTCGGGATACCGAGACATCGAGATCGGCCTCCCGGCCAGGTGGGGAAGCAACATCGGGGCGACCGAGGTGTAGTACTGAATGAGATCACCTTTGGTGATCCCGGACTCGGGGAAGTACACCTTGTCGATATTGGAAAGACTCAGCGCTCGGTCGACGTCAGCCGGCACGAAGCGATCTCCGTCCGCAGTCACCCGAACCTGAGATGGGAACTCCACATCGGCTGAAGCGAGTGTTCGACCAACCGAGGCGACGTCCACCGAGCCGAGCGTCTCCTTCACTTCCTCCCAGATCAGATCGTGGCTCGCCATGTCCCGAGCCTCTGAGATCATCACCATCGACATCCCCACTCTGGACACCGCTTCGATAAGCGGCCCGACCCGCAGCGTCCCTTCACCGTAAGGCACGTGACGGATTTCGCCGGCGGCACCGAACTCGTTGTCGGAGAATTGAACGTGGAGCGGCGTGGTCATCCATCCTGGGAAGTTCGATCGGACGAACTCCAGAACCGAGACGAACGCCTCGGGGCTGGTGAGCGCACCCTGGGTCATGGCATGAACATGGGCCCAGTCGACAACCGGCCGGACGAAGGAGTACTCGGCAGCCAACACAGCAATATCGCCGAGCGAACCGAAGGCACTGGCCTTCCCGGCGGTCTCCAACCCGAGTCCAACTCCCAGGTCCTGCACCTTGGGGCCGATGAGATCGAGCCTCTCCCGAATGCGGTCCAGGAGGACGCCTGGATCTTCGTCGTGGGTGGCGCCGGGGTGGGCAACAATGGTCGGAGCTCCGAGCCAGCGTCCCAGCTTCATCGTGTGCTCAATGGCGAAAGCGGACTGCTTACCCCGGTCCTCGTCTTGGACGGTCAGCCCAGCGAAGTAAGGGGCGTGGACAGAAAGCCGGATGCTGCGTTCGGCAGCCAGGACACCGAACTGTTCACACCTCTTCTCTTTCCACGGAAACCCTTTGGTGAAAGGCAGTTCAAGTGCCCGGTGACCACGAGCGACCAGACCATCGAGAAACTCCTCATCACTCTCCCCCTCATCGGGAAGATGCGATATCCCGAACCTGATCGCAGTCATGAGATCGAGGTTATCTGGCTAGGTGATGCCTCCCATGGCGACGTACTTGGTCTCCATGAACTCGTCGAGGCCCTGGTGTGAGCCCTCCCTGCCGATTCCGGACTCTTTGAAGCCGCCGAACGGCGCTACTTCGGTGGACATCAACCCGGTGTTGGCACCAATCAGCCCGTACTCCAGACCTTCGCTGACCCTCCACACACGGGCCACGTCACTAGCGTAAAAGTAGGCGGCCAGGCCATAGGGGGTGTCGTTGGCCAACTCGATCACCTCGTCCTCATCGGTGAACCGGTATAGAGGGGCTACTGGGCCGAAGATCTCTTCATGGTAGATCCTCATGTCGGGAGTCACATCGGTCATCACTGTGACCTCGTAGTAGGTCCGTCCCAAGCTGTGGCGCCGGCCCCCGGTGAGAGCGTTGGCACCTTGACGGACGGCTTCGGAGACCAGCTCATCGACCTTCTCGACCGCCGACTGACTCACCAGTGGCCCGATCTGGTTTCCTTCCTCGATCCCGGGGCCCACCTTCAGGTCCGCTACCGCGTTAGACAACTTCTTGGCGAACTCGTCGTAGACACCATCCTGTACATAGATGCGATTGGCGCAGACACAGGTCTGCCCGCCGTTACGCAGCTTCGAATCGATCGCACCCTGAACGGCGGCATCAACATCGGCGTCATCGAACACGATGAAAGGAGCATTACCGCCGAGTTCCATCGAGACGTTCTTGACGGTGCCGGCAGCCTGTTCCAAAAGCTTCTTGCCCACTTCGGTAGACCCGGTGAAGGACAGCTTGCGAACAGTCGGATTGGTGGTCAGTTCGAGGCCGACCTCACGGGAGTTGGTGGTGGGTATGACGTTGATGAGACCGTCAGGCAGGCCTGCCTGACGGGCTAGTTCGGCCGCGGCCAGGGCACTGAGCGGTGCCTCCTGAGGTGGCTTGATCACGATCGAGCAACCCGCAGCAAGTGCCGGAGCCGACTTGCGAGCGATCATGGCCTGAGGGAAGTTCCATGGCGTGATGGCGGCAACCACACCCACTGGCTGTTTCATCACTACGAGTCGCTTGGAGGAGTCGTAGGTGGGAATTACGTCTCCGTAAGCTCTCTTGCCCTCTTCGGCGAACCAGTCGATGAACCCGGCGGCGTAGGCCACTTCGCCCCGAGACTCGGCTATGGGCTTGCCCATCTCGAGCGTCATCAACTCAGCAAGTGACTCCGTCTCCTCCAAGAACAGGTCGTACCAACGGCGGAGGACCTTCCCCCGGTCCTTGGCGGTGCGAGTCTTCCATTCAGCCTGCGCCCGGGCGGCTGCCTCAATGGCCATCCTGGTCTCGGCAACACCAAGGTTGGCCACCGTCGCCACAACATCGCCGGTGGCGGGATCAGTGACGTCGAAAGTCTCACCGCTTTCGGAGTCGACCCACTTCCCGTCGATAAAACCTTGAGTGCGGAGAAGTTCTTCTTTGATCACTGCGACCTCGATATGGCGAAAGGGCTGAGACGGAGGATTGTAGGTCCGGGGTAACCGTGTGCTCCTGCAGCGCTCGGCTGTGGTGAACTCGGAGATGCAATTACTCTTGCGCCGACCGGGTCTCTAGCTCAATTGGCAGAGCAGCGGGCTTTTAACCCGAAGGTTCGGGGTTCGATTCCCCGGGGACCCACCGCTCTCTTCACTGCGCAGCTATCTAGTGGGGACGGGTACTGCTCCGAGTGATCGGAAGAGGGCTTCCGAAGCGAGGTTGCCCTCGGTGATGTACAGGACGAGCTTGGCGTAGCCCTGTTCGGCGAGGCTTACCAGCGTCCTGGATGCGACAGCTTTGGCCAGCCCTTTCCCCTTGAAGTCGGGCAGAGTCACTACGGATCGAACGAGCGGCCCCTCATGGTGATTGTCTATGAGAATCCCCGAAACGATCCTCCCTTCGACTTCGACAACGATGGAATGCTCCAGCATGGGATCGCCGTCGAGGAACGATCTGATCTCATCAACCGCGTCCTGCAGGTTCTCACCTTCGTAGTCGATCGTGCCCATGTAGGCGTCCAGCATCAGTTGGGCCAGGTCTTTCAGATCATCTCGTTCGATAGTTCTGGTCTGAAACGACACCAAAGTCGGCTCATCGGAAGCCCCACTCAGGTCAATCTCGTATCTGACTCTCGTCACCTTCAGAGGGTAGAACTCAGCTGCGCCCTCGCCAGCTAGAACCCACCGGCCACACAAAACTCGTTGTCGTCAAGCCACGTGTTGGCACCCGGGTTCCCGTCGAACGCATCGAGGGCCAAATTGTCACAGCCTTCGTTGAGGCTCAGCAGGTTGCCGGTTGAGCTGCCGTCTATGCGGAAACCAAAGCCATTCTGGGAAGCCTCGTTGGAGATGACGTCGTTGTCATGTCCGTCCGCGATCACAAACCCGGCGTCGCCATTGCCTCTGGCCTCGTTATCCGAGACAAGAGACGCGCTCGACGTGTTGATGACGAACCCGTGTGTTCCGTTGTCATCGGCCTCATTTCCTCGAGCCTCAGCCGCACTCGTATCCAGCAGACCGATCCCGAAGAACGTGTTGTCGGACGCGCTGTTTGACTCGAGAGTGTTTCCAGAGCCACGAAGCACCCTGTAACCGACGGCGGCGTTGCCGGCAGACGAATTGGCGACCAGCCAGTTATCTACGGAATCGACAACACTCACACCGTCGTTGCCGTTGCCACTGACTTCGTTTCCTCTGAATTCGTTGTTCGCCACCTCGAACAACTGAATCCCATTGAGTGCGTTGCCTATGGCGGCGTTCGCCGATACGACGTTGTCAGACGACCCATCCCACACGTTGAAGCCGTGAACCAGGTTGTCATGCGCTTCGTTGCCGGCAAAGACGCTCGAATGTGAGTCCCGTATCTCGAACCCGCCGGCGTGGTTGCCGGTCGCCTCGTTGTTGCGGACTTCTGAATTCGACGTCGCCACTACTCGGATCCCGTAGTGAAGGTTGAAGTCGGCGCTATTGCCTATGAGTTGGGTACTCGGCCCTGCTCCGAACAAGGCAATCCCATCCCGACCGTTGGAATCAGCAACATTTTCGAACAGAGCGTTCGCCGTCGACCCCGCCTGCACGATGAACCCGAACAGATCGTTGTCAGACGCTTCATTGCCGGAGAGCACGTTTTCGTGAGAGTCGAACTCGACCAAGAATCCGGCCAAAGCACTCCCCGTCGCGGTGTTATCGATAAGAAGATTGCGATCTGCGTTGACCGCCATCTTGAACCCAGAGGCGTACCACGCACCACGCGTGTTTGACGCAGTGTTCCCCTCAAGTCGGTTGTCGTCGGCACTCTCCAAATCGAAGCCGTAGAAGCCATTTGCCTCGGCGCTGTTCCCGAGGAGCTCGTTCCCGGTCGAACCTTCGTTGAGAATGAATCCGGAGTGACCTGAACCGGTCGTCGAGTTGTCCAAGATGAGGTTGAACGACGCTGTGTTGAGGTTCACTCCAAATCCGTTGCTGTCTGAGATGACATTCCCACGGACGACATTGCCGTCGGAGAATGCAAGACCGATCCCGTCGCCGTTTCCGGACAGCTCATTTTCGTACACCGTGTTCCCGTTGCTCTCGAGGATCTCGATCCCCACGCCAAACCCGGACACGGAGCAGTTCCGGATAGTCACCTCGTCAACGCCCGCCACCTGGATTCCTGCCCATTGACCCGGCCCCACTACTGAATGTCCGGCACAGTCGAGGGTCACACCCGGACTCTCGATCACGATGCTGCCGTAGTGATCGGCGGACAACACTGTGTCCGTCGTAACTGACATCGTGCTATCGGCATGTGCGAGGCCGACCGGTAGCGCTGCAAAGATCACGCCAGTCGCCACGAGCGTTCTCAGGATGCGAAATCTCATCATCAACCTTCCCCTATTCACCATCTCACCCTTTAGAGCACCGGAGGGTCACCTCTCGCGACACCCGTCGACCAGCTATCCGCCGGCGACGTCGTACTCGACCAGGAATACTGCTCCCGACCCAGCACGGCAGGGGAAGTCGTTCCAGATCGGTGGCGACCCATCAAAGACCTGGATACAAGCCTCATCTCCCCCGTCGTTGTTGGGTTCCACCTGTCCCCAACTCGTGTAGTCGAACGGCTCTCCGGTGACCCACCGCCACCCGCCATCGGGCTCGGAGGATCCCAGCGGCTGAAAACCACCGATGAAGGGGCCGGCGTCGAGGACGTCGGCGAAGTTATCTTTGATGAACAGTCCCTCCTCTTCAGATGTGATGGTGGCCAGGTGACCGGGGACTCCTTGCAGGGTCATCGCTGACGCTCTCTCCCGTGCCGCGTCCCAGCTGATGCTGTCTGTTTCGTTGACCACCGCTTGATAGAAATGGCCGTTTTCTGGGTTTCGCACAAGCCCTGGGATTCCGATGTCCGGAGCTGTAGTCACCGACTTTGGCGGTGCGGTTGTAGCGACCTCGTCATCTTCCATGAACAGAGACAGCCAGAGCGGCAGAGCGAGTATCAGGACAGCAGCTGCCGCTGCCACTCCAGCTACCCATCCGGGGATACGACTTCTTGGCCGCTCGGCCCTCAGCGGAACCGTGATCTCGACAACCGAATCCTCGCCATCAATCTCTGCGGCTAAATCATGTGGAAACAGTGCTTCTAAGTCTGGTGCCATGTCATCGATGGCCGCTGCGTACCGACTGATCTGCTCTTCGAGTCTGACTGTCATTCGTTCACCCCTAGCTTCTTGCGCAATTTGGCCATCGCTCGATCGATGTGAGCCCTCACTGTCGAGAATGTGACGCCCCACATCTCGGCCACCTCTGTTGTGGTCCATCCGTAGCCGTGTACCAAGACCACGGCTGCTCGCTGTTTGTCAGAAAGCGAAGCGATGGCGTCGGCGAGGCCGGGCTCGAACCACGGAGAGTCGCTCTCGACCCGCGGGAGCTCTACCGGTGGTGGCTTACGGAAGATCCCTCGTCGGGCGCGGCTTTGACCCACTCGATAGAGGTAGCCAGCAGGGTTGGACATCTGGCTAAGCCGTTCCCAGTTTTCCCAGGCGTAAGCGAAGGCCTCAGCCGTCACTTCGGCCCCGATGTCTGGGCCATAAGCAGCGATGAGGGCCTGTCTTAAAGGCTTGCCAGCGTTCGTCACGAACGAGGTGAAGGCCTGCTCTCCGGCACTGACACTCACTGTGACCTTCCAGGCGGTCATACCCAATAAAGCACGCTGGAGAGCCAGAACGCGGCTCGTTTCGTTCGCTACAGGTTCTGGTACTCCGGCAGCAGTTCCCCGAATCTCCCGTCCCAGTCGAAGTCGTCATCTCCATCGAGGGCGCTGGCGAGTTGATCGAGATGCGCATGCCATCCGGCCCCGTAGCCGACACCTTGGTCGCTCGGCAGGAGTCTGTGCGTCAACTTCAGTCGGGTCCCCCCAATGGCGGGCTCCAGTTCGAATCGGATGACCGAGTCAGGCTCTCCTACGAAACGCCAGACATACTCCAAAACCTCACCGGGCACCAGACTCAGGATCTCCCCACCGACAACGCCACCCTCGCCGAAGTCGATGTCGACAAGACCACCAACACGAAGGTCCACATTCGCCGGAGCGAGCCATCTCTCGAGGCCGTCAGGAGTCGAGATCATCTCCCAGATCCGCTCGACCGGATGGCCAAACACCCGCTCGAAACTCACGGACGGTCTTTGGGCGTCCCAATCCAGCTGGCCATAGAACGTTTCACTCATCTCCTGCCTCCAACTCGTGTTCCAGCGCCGTGAGGCGGTCCTGCCAGAAGTCACGGTATCGAGCAAGCCATAGGTCCACCTGCCTCAAGCCATTGGCATCGAGCGAGTAGACCCTCCGTTGGGCGTCACGGCGGTACTGAACGATCCCGCCATCTCGGAGAACCCCGAGGTGACGAGAGATTGCGGGTTTCGAAATCGCAAAGTGGGACGCGATAGTGCCGGCGTCCTTTTCGCCATCTGACAACAGCTCGACGATTTCCCTTCTAGTGGGGTCGGCCAGGGCACTGAACTGATCCATCAGGGGACTGATATTAACGTGATTGTTAATTAACGCAACGGTTCAGAACAAGAGAGACGCCGATGTTGTGCAGATCCGTGCCCGTGGGGACCGAAACTGCACAGCAGACCCAGGGCTCGGGGGTTCGCTACGACTCGTTCATATAGGGGTAGCGAATCCAGCCTTTCCGGCGGAGAAACCCATGGATATATCCGATGTGGGTCTTCTCGATCTCTTCGTGAAAGGCTTCGGTCTGCATGACCCCCGCTTTGCGATAACCCCACCACTCACGCAACTCGGGTCCCGACACACTCCATCGGGCGACGTTCACCACAAGAGCGAACGCAAAAAGCTCCCATTGCCCGGTGATTGCGAACCAGACGGGCAGCAGCACGATCCACCCTGCGTGGTGAGCCAGCAGTACGTCACGAAAGACATAGAGCCCAACCATGTATCCCACGACAAGAGTGACAGGAAAGGCCAAGGGGTCGAGAACCATCGTCGCGCCGAGAATTGTTGAGGTGCCTCGACCCCCGCGGAAGCGGTTGAACACCGGAAAAATGTGCCCCACGGTCACCGCGATCGCGAACAACACCGCGTAGGGCTCCTCGGGCATCCACAGGCGCAGAAACAACACCGGGCCGGCGGATTTCAGAATGTCGAGTATGCCGGCGAGCGGACCCAACCGTGGCGCGACTTGGCGCAGAGTGGTTGCACTGACGTTGGACGACTCAAAGCCTTCGTGGTCGTTCCACGAGAGGCTCGTCCCCGCCATCTCAATGTTGGGGATGAATAGCCGAGCCAGAACTCGGGCGAAGGAAATCGAACCGACGACATAGCCCACCAGCAGCACGACGACCTCAGCAGGCACCGTCAACCGTCCCATCTTCTCTCACTGATTCTTTCTTCGGAACAGACATCCAAATCGGATGAGGGCTCCGAACACCTAGCAATGAGAGTCCAAAGATTGGCGCTCGTCGCCGTACTCACTTTCGTAATCATGCTGGCAACAGCTCCAGTGGCCCTTGCCCACGAGAACCAGGTGATCCAGTTCGGGTCTTTCCTAGGAGGTCTGCTCCACCCGGTCCTCGGGCTGGACCACTTCCTCGCCATGGTGTCGGTTGGCATCGTCAGTGCATTCATCGGGGGCCGGGCGATTTGGGCCGTTCCAGCGACGTTCGTCATCGCCATGGCGATCGGAGGGGTGGCGGGGGCCGCCGATCTCGGCATCGGCAGTGGGGCTGTCGAGCTAGCTATCGCCGCATCGGTGATCGCTCTCGGTCTCGTCATCGCCCTCGACCGCAAAGTCGGAGCGAGCAAAGCAATGGCAGCCGTGGCCTTCTTCGGGTTCTTTCACGGATACGCCCACGGCATGGAGATCCCTGACATTGCCAGACCCCTGGTCTACGCCGCTGGCTTCCTACTCGGCACCACCCTGATCCACCTGCTTGGCGTCCTAATTGGAGACATCGCACGAAGGTACCCACGGGGCCGCACCGCTCTCAGAGTCATCGGGGCATCTTTCGTGGTCGTTGGTCTCCTATTCGTAGCGGGTGTCCTATGACGGCCACGAAGACAGAGCCACGCCAAGCCTCCGCTGTGCCGAACAAGCGCAAGGTTCTGCGCTGGGAGCTCATCGGATTCGTGGCGATCAACGTCGTCGCGGGGTTCCTCCATTTCGTCTTCGAGCTATCGAACTTCTCGGAGCCGGTCGCCGTGTTCGGTTCAGTCAACGAGAGCACGTTTGAGCATCTCAAGCTGTACTTCTGGCCAGGGCTCATATTCACACTGATCCAGCACGCGTACATGCGTGACGAAGTCAACAACTTCTGGTGGGGTCGTGGGTTAGCACTGCTCGTCACACCGCTCACGATCATCTTCGCGTTCTACTTTTACCTCGGCATCGTGCTGCCGATTACCGGCAAGGGCACCCTGGTCTTTGACATAGGCACCGGAGTATTCGGGGTCGCGGTCGGAGGGTTTGCTGCATACCGACAGCTGACAGCAGCCCCTAAGTCGCCGAAACTTCGGAAGATCGGATTCGCGATCATCGGCGTGTTGCTTGTTCTGATGGCAACCTCGGCGTGGATCACACCCGAGTTCTTCCTCTACGAAGACTTCTTCGGCTACGAGTACACCGGCCAGTTCGGAGTCCTCGAGGACTACACCGACTACCTCGTGTTCGAGGGTCGGTGAGTTGGGGCCCGGTCGTGAGCCGTAAGGTCAACACCCGTCTCGCTGGTACGCCAGGAGCGAAAGCAGAGAATCTGGCTTGGTTGGATCGCAACGGTGCCCTGGTCCCTCGAACCTGGGTGGTTCAACATCCCGATCAGGTTGCCAGCCTTGGGCTGCTTCACGGCACTTACGCCGTCAGGTCGTCGTCCTCGGACGAGGACGGGGCCGAAACAGCCAACGCAGGAAAGTTCCACACCGAATTGGATGTGCCCGCCGACGGAGTAGGAAATGCCGTCGACCGGGTCCTGGCCAACTCGGGAAGATCGACGACGATGGCCGCGATCATCCAACCGATGGTTCGGCCCGTCGTCTCGGGCGTCGCCTTCTCCCGTCACCCGGTGACTGGACTCTCAGACATAGTCATCGAGGCGATCCAAGGTAGGGGCGACGCCCTACTCCAAGAGGGCGCCGATCCCCTACGTTGGGTGTGGAGAAACAACAGCTTTGTGGAAGCCAGCGAGGGAGGTCCACCAGACGAAGTCATCCATGATGTGATTGCTGAGACGGCTCGACTTGGGTCGAGATACGGCCCAGCTGATCTCGAATGGGTATGGGACGGTCAGGACATCTACTGGGTTCAGGTCCGGCCAATCACCACCATTCGAGACGTTCCGATCTACTCCCGACGCATAGCGAGGGATGTGATGCCGGGCATGATCAAGCCGTTGGTCTGGAGCGTCAACGTCCCCATGGTCAACACTGCGTGGATCAGGCTTTTCACTCAGGCCATCGGACCGAATGATCTGAAGCCGGAGGCCTTGGCTAGATCGTTCGCCTACCGCTCATACTTCGACATGCGAGCGATCGGTGACATCTTCGAGCTAACTGGCATGCCGCGAGACTCGCTCGAAAACCTTCTGGGTTTGTCCGGAGACAAAGCTCATATGCGTCCGTCAATCGGATCGCTTCTGAAACTTCCCCGACTTGTGGCTTTTGGCTTGAGATTCTTGAGTTCGTCGAAAAGCCTTGAACTCCAACGCGAGCTGCTCGCAGTCGACATTTCGGCATTTGACCCAGTTGACGTCTCAAGAAAGTCGACCGAGGAGATCCTTGGTGAGATCGAGGAACTCGAGTCGATCGGGATAGAGACCGCTTACATCAACATCGTTCAACCTCTCCTCGCCAACCTTCGGGCCCGCTGGCTGAAGAGGAAGCTGGCGAGATTTCACTTGGACCTCGAGGACTACGCCCTGGACCTCGATTCAACCCACGACCCGACGCCTCTGTTGCGAGAGCTGGCGGGAATGGCAGAGGGGACACAGGAGGTGAATCGACGCTCCAAGGAGGTCTTCGAGCAGTTGATCTCGCAATTCGGCCATTTGTCTGAGAACACCAACGACATCTCCTCACCTCGCTGGATCGACGACCCGTCGGCTGTTCTCCGACTCGCGGCCGTGACCAGGGAGACATCAAAGCCCAGAGGCCAGCCAATCAACACTGCGATCGCGTCCCTAAATGTCGTTCGTCGCGCTCGGGCCCAACGCTCTCTGGCCAGATTTCGGAAACAGGCGGCGCTGCGCGACGCGGCTGGCGCGACCTTCGCTCAGGGATACGGCCTCCTCAGACCGCGATACCTCGAACTTGGAAGGCGGATGACACAGGTCGACCTGATCGACAGTCCTGACGACGTCTTCTATCTGACGAAGACTGAAGTGGTCAACGCCCTCGAGACCGAGCCGGTCGACATTCGTAGGCGAGTCGACGCTGAGAAGGAAGCAATGGCGGCTGCTCGCGAAGTTGTGATGCCCGACCTCATTGTCGGCGACCGCTGGGTTTCAGAGCCGGCCACCGTCGCGGACCGGCTGGCAGGCGTAGGGGCCTCCCATGGTCGTTACCGGGGGCGGGCCCGCTACATCGAGTCTCTCAACCACGCTGACGACCTGGAAGACGGCGAGATCCTTGTGGTCGACTACTCCGATGTCGCCTGGACGCCCCTGTTCACCCGGGCCGGAGCCGTCGTGACATCCGCCGGCGGGCTGCTCGCTCACTCTTCAATCACGGCGCGGGAAATGGGAATCCCCTGCGTGGCCTCAGTTTCCAAAGCCCGGTTCCTCGACGGTCGCACCGTGGTCGTGGATGGCTTCCGGGGTGAGGTGATCGTGGAAGACCAGATGGAGACCCAGCCGAGCTAGATCCGATCTGTTGTGCAGATACGTGCACGTGGGGACCGAAACTGCACAATCATCTGATGGACGCCTGCACAACCGTCTGTTGTGCAAATCCGTACCTCTGGGGACCGAAACTGCACACCAGACCCGAGGGGCCGTGGCAACAACAGCCCCACGCGCCTGTCGTGGCAAACTCATCAGAGTGGAAACCACCGAACTAACCATCACCACCGGTTCAACGACTCGAGTCACGGACCTCACCGCCGACATATCCGGGTTTGTCCGCGACAAGGGTGACGGCTTGATCAATGTGTTCGTGCCTCACGCGACAGCCGGGGTTGCCATCTTCGAAACCGGGGCCGGCAGCGATCTCGATGTTCTCTCGGCAATCGATGAACTGCTCCCCCAGGACCCCCAAAGGTGGCGTCACGAGCACGGAACCCCGGGCCACGGACGCGATCACGTTCTGCCTGCGTTCATCTCACCGTCGATCAGCGTTCCGGTCGTAGACGGACGCATGGCTCTCGGAACCTGGCAGTCAGTCGTTCTCGTCGACACCAACGTGGACAACCAGACGAGGAAGGTACGACTCAGCTTCATCAGCGGCTGAAGACTCACCACCACTCGATTGTGCAAATAGGTACCTCCAGGGACCGAAACTGCACAACAGTCTGATGGACGCTTGCACAACCGTCCCTTGTGCAAATACGTGCCTCCAGGGACCGAAACTGCACAACAGATAGGGGCTTAGACCGCCCGGCTCTCGATCTCTAACACCGGCTCTTCAGTGCCCGAGACTTCGATGACGCCCTCGTCATCAGGGGTCTCGCCATAGGCGAAGGTGCGCAGCTCCAGACTGAACACGGTTAGGTCCCCAACGCGGGAGTAGCTCAAATGGCCACCCATACCTTCGGCGAGCGATCTTGCGATGGCGAGCCCGAGACCCACACTGCCTTCCAAGACCGCGGTTCCGTCGGTGTGGATATAGCGCTCAAACAAACGATCGACGACCTCGTCGGGCACTCCCGGGCCGTCGTCGAGCACCTCAACCACGGTCGTCGGGCCATTGTCGAATGCGGCCACCGCAACATCTCCGTTCCCGTACTTCACCGCGTTGGACAGCAGGTTGCGGAGAATCTGGCGAAAGCGAGCCCCGTCGGCGTGAACGGCCAGACCTTCGGAGTCATGCTCGAACGAGATGCCCAGCCTTCTGAAAGGCGTAATCACCTGCTCAATAGCCTCCTGGACATCGACCTCGCCCATCACGTAGGTCACGGCGCCGGCATCAATCCGACCAAGAGCAACCAAGTCGTCCACCATTCGGGAGAGTTCGGCCGACTCGGTGATGATCAAGTCGACCATCTCCTTCTGAAACTCATCCATACCGTCGGAGTTCTCTTCGAGAGCCACGGCAAACCCGTAGATGCCTGTCAGCGGGGTGCGCAACTCATGAGATACGTCAGCAACGAACTCATCCTTGCTCTCGACAATGTGACGCTGCTTCTCAACCTCTGCCGCCAGGACCTTTCGCTCCGAGGACCGACGCTGAATTCTCCACAGGCTCACAACGATGGCCAGCGGGATCACAAACAAGACGAGGAATCGAACCGCGGTCGCCACGCGACCCACGCCTTCACCAGCGATCAAGACCTCGGCCACATTGTCATCCCGAATCTCGATCAGAGCGTCAGAGAGCGAGTCGAGCCCTTCGGTGAGGGCCGTATGAGTTTCGGCTGCGTTGCCGTTTCTCGTTCTCAGGTCGACCATCAGCTGAGTCGCCGAATCACTTACCAGTGCAGAAGCACCTTCAATCTCCGTGGCGATCTCGGGATCGAGCCGCGATGCCAGCCGAGAAACCCTGATGCCCAGCTCCTGTGCAGATGCCCGGACGTTGTCCAAAAGCTCGTTGGTACCGGGACCGAACTCCGTGGCAGCGGCGAAACCCAGCGCATATCCAGACGCACTGCGTACAGCCGTGGCGACACCGAGGGCATTGTCTGCGACCATGGCAGTCTCGGCCGCAGCCGCCACAGACGACGCGTCCTCTCGGTTCACCAGAAAGACCGCCAGGACCAGCAGCAAAACGATGCCTCCCACAGCGATCAGCGGCGATGCCCATCCGGCAAGGCGCTTCTCCACGTTCTTCCATCGGCAAACACCTGAAAGGCCTTGAGTTTTCACTGAAGTTTCGGGCTGAAGATGCCGATATACGTGCCATGCGGAGGGCGGGAGTACTTCTATCGGCGCTGGCCATTGTGCTTTGGGCCATGCCTGTGGCCCTCGGGGCCAAGGGCGAAACCGGCAACTCTGGTTCCACAACCCAGCCCACCATGGCCCAGCCGGAGACCATCACAACCGAGGCACAGCCGGCGGACCCTGGCACCTCCAACACAGGGAAAGGCAGCGGCGGTTCGGACAACGCCTCAACCGCATCGGCGGAACTCGATTCCGTAGTCGCTGACGCAATCGCAGCGATGGATTCAATTGCTTCTTCGTTCGACCCGACAAGGTACGGAACCGAGGCAGAGGTTGAAGCGGCAGCCGAACGCGCCCGGCAGTCAATCAGCAACACTGCAGCGGCGGCCATAACGGAGATCGACGCCCTAGCCGCCCAGCATGCATCGCTGAGAAACGAGATTGACGCCGCCAAGGCTCAGGTCAGATCAGCGGAATCCTCGAGCCTCAGCGCAGTAACCCAGGCTGAGAACTCCTACACGCCGCCACCACCGCCGACCACTACAACTACGATCAGCACTACCGCGACCACGAAGCCAGCAAAGACCTCCCCGTCCTCGAACTCGAATGGTGGCTCGGGTGGTGGGTCGGGCAACAGCAACCCACAAGGCGCAGGTACTGCCAACCCGGGAACCGACGCCACTCAGAATCCGACTGCAACCACAACCACGGACTCGACTCTTGCTCCGGCCACCAAGGCTGTTGACGAGTTGACGAACAACCCGGGGCGCCGAAGCAACGAGCGCACCGTCTACCTCGACATCAACACAGACACACTCTTCGGTTCGATATCGGCTCAAACACCCGCCCTCGGGGACTCATCGCAATCAATTTTCGTCCCTGGTTCCGACCTAAACCTGACCCCGGCTATCGCCCAGCTCGTCAACAGCCCGTGGACTGTGGTCAAGCGGCTGCTGACCACGACTGCCGAGGACGGACGCCAAATGATTCTGCCGATCTTTCTGTTGATCACATCCGCCGGTGGTCTCCACTTCGGAGAGCGGATTCGATCGAGTCGACGGGAGACGGTCGACCTCGCACCCGAGATGTAGCCAATAAGGGAGGGGGCGACCCTCTCGGATCACCCCCTCAGCTCCGGGTAGGGAGCACCGTTCTCCAGAGCCACCACTGTGTCCTCCCCCATTTCCCGGGGAACCGGGCGATCTGGAAACCTTCGTCGACCTTTCGCGGTCACGTTAAGTCGTCTTTCGGTCACGGAGCGTAGTGGCTTTATGGGTTCTGTGACCCAAACAGGCTTAAACGTGGGAGAGAGCCCGTGCGAAGTCCGCTACTAGGTCCGAGGGATCTTCGAGACCCACCGAAAGGCGAATCAGACCCGGAGACACCCCGACTGCCGACCTCTCCCGGTCGGACATCGTCGAATGGCTCGTCGAACCCGGATGAGAAGCCAGAGACTCGGACCCGCCGAGCGAAGTAGCAAGGCTCACCAATCTGATCGAGTTGAGCAATCGGAATGCTCCCTGCTTCCCACCAGCTACTTCGAACGAAATCATTGCGCCGGGGCCCAGACATTGCCGCTTGTAGACCTCATAGCCATCGCCCCCAGGGCTGAGCAGACTCAAATGGGTCACCGACTCGACCTTGTCGTGAGAGCTCAAGAACGAGGCAAGCATGGACGCGTTCTCGGCCTGGCGTGTCACCCGAAGCCGAAGCGTTTCGAGGCTCCTCGCCAACAGCCAGCCGGTGGCGGGGGCTGCCGTCGAACCCCACCGATATCGGTTGTGGCGAAGCGCTCGCATTGAGTCCGCCGCCCCAGAAACGACTCCGGCGGTGAGATCGGAATGACCACCGAGATACTTGGTCGCCGAGTTGAGGGAGAAGGTCGCGCCAAGCTCAAGGGGTCTCTGAAACACCGGCGACAGGAACGTGTTGTCAACAACTAGGGGTGCATCCATCTCTTCTGCCACCCGTCGGCAGATGTCGAGATCGACAAGATCGTTCGTCGGATTGGCGGGGGTCTCGGCGTAAACCAAAGCCACATCGAGACCCTCAACCCGGGCGAGGAGATCCTCGGCGCTATCAGATGAGGAGAAGGCCACGGCCGAAATCCCCATCCTCTTGAGGAGTCCCTTGATCACGACAGTCGTCCCGCCGTAGAGCGGTGTGGAGTGGAGAACTGCCCGTCCTGGCGAAGCGAGCGTCAGCAGCAGGGTCGTGATTGCCGACATCCCGCTATTGAAGAGAAGGCTCTCCTCGGCGCCTTCCCACGCAGAGACCCTGGCCTCGGCGGCTCGAATGCTAGGGCTGTCAAGACGGGCATAGATCAGAGGTTCCGGTTCGAGCACTTCGGCACCTTCGAGTCCGTAAACCGAACCAAAGGCTCGCTCCATCTCCTCGGCGGTCTCGAAGGCAAAGGTTGTGCTCTCGTAAATCGGCGGCTTTAGCGACCCGATATGGTCTGCAGGCTCGTGGCCTGCACGAACAGAATCGGTGTCAGCTTCGTGATCTCGGGGCATCGAGCGAGGATAACTTGGGATATCCCCCGTCTGAACGGGCCTAAACCCGATAATCGACACGTGCAACAGCTCGCCGAAAATCTTGGCATTGATCCCGGGACACTCACCAACGTCACGCTGACGATTGGGGTTCTCGTGATCTTGCTCATCGTGCGGCGTCTCGTGCGTCGAGTTGTGGCCGCGAATGTGGAAGATCCCGAAAAGACCTACCGCGCCCACAAGATCGTCAACTACCTCGTCACTGGCCTGTTCTTGGTGACCCTCGCGGTGATCTGGGTCGACGCATTCGACGACCTTCCAACCTATTTGGGTCTGGTTTCTGCCGGTATAGCGATCGCGCTTTCGGACGTCCTGAAGAACATGGCTGGCTGGGCATTCATCCTGGCTCGCAAACCCTTCCAGGTCGGTGACCGCATTGAGGTCAACAACATCAAGGGCGACGTCATCGACATCCGCCTGTTCCGTTTCAGCCTGATGGAGGTGGACGGCTGGGTCGACGCCGAACAGTCGACCGGACGTCTCGTACACGTCCCCAACGGAACGGTGTTCAACCGTGAGGTGGCCAACTACACAGAAGGCTTTCCATACATTTGGGACGAGCTTCCTGTTTTGGTCACTTTCGAATCAGACTGGAAAGAGGCGGAAGAGATCATCAGGGAAGTCCTTTCAACACAGGCGCCTGATGTTGAGGGCTCGGCCGGGTCAAAGATCCGCACGACTGCTCTGCGTTACTCAATCCGTATCGGGACCTTGACACCGACCGTATATCTCACCGTCCGCGACAGCGGAGTCCTGTTGACAGCTCGATACCTGGTCGAAGCCAGAACCAGAAGGGGCCGTGAGGATCGGATCTGGCGCGGCATCTTGGAGGGCTTCGCAGCAACTCCGAGGGTGGAGTTGGCATACCCCACAGTCAGGACGTTCTTCGAAGGCCCGATTCGTCTCGACCAAGCCAAGTGAACCCCCTGATAGCCGAGGCGGTGTCGATCCTTCGACCGTGCCAGAACATCCTTGCCTTCACCGGCGCAGGCCTGAGCACCGAGTCAGGGATCCCCGACTTCCGCGGCCCGGACGGGCTGTGGACCAAGGTCGACCCCGACGACTTCACGATTCAGAAGTACGTGACGAACAGGGATCTGAGGGTCCGCGGCTGGAAGATGCACGTCGACGGTGAGATGTGGGGAGCAAGATCCAGCGCGCAACCGACCAAGGGACACATGGGGCTGGTCCGACTTGCGGACGCCGGACGGCTCGTAGGCGTGGTGACCCAGAACGTCGACGGACTGCACCACAAGTCAGGACTCGGAGACCGACAGGTTGCCGAGCTCCATGGAAACGTTCGCAACAGTCATTGCCTCAGTTGCGCCGCAACGTGGCCGACGGAGACCGTTCTTGGTTGGGTCGAGACGGGGCAAGACGATCCCCGCTGCCCTGACTGCGGCGGAATTGTGAAATCCGACACCATCATGTTCGGAGAGATGTTGCCCGAGGATCAGATCACCCTCGCGGGCATGCTCCTGGCCGTCTCCGACGCCGTGCTTGTGATGGGATCAACCGTGTCCGTGTGGCCGGCTGCCGACGTAGTGATGCGTGCAGCCTCACAGGCCAAGCCACTAGTCATCATCAATAAGGGTGCCACCGAGGCCGACCACCTCGCGGCCGTGAAGATCGACGCTGGCATCGGCGACGTCATCGATCAGCTCGTCGATGAAATTCTCGGCTAGGGAGCTATCCCGAACAGCTGATTGAGCTTGGCCGCCAACTGCTGAGCCGTTAGCGCACCCAGGGTCACATCTACGACCGTCCCGCTTTCGTCATAGATGACAGTCGTGGGCGAGCCTCTTGCCCCAAAGTTGGTTGCAAGCTGCCGACCATCATGGAGACCAATGTCTCTCGCCAGGGGCCAGTCTCCGATTCCACTCTGACGTGCAAACGAAAGGCCAGAACCGTGGTTCATGGTGTTGATTCCCACGAAGTCGACTTCGTGGTCGAGTTGTAGGGCCAGATCAGCAAACCCAGGAAGTTCTCGCTGGCAAATGTCACACCACGAAGCGAAGAAGGCCGCCACGGTGGGCCTACCCGCAAAGTCCTCCAGGGTGATCCGATCGTCCCCATCCAGAGCCGGCAAGTCCCAGGAATCGGTGTCGGTGACCCCTACTCCAGCAGGTGTTGACGGCCAGATGAGAACCATCAACAGGACGAGTGCCAGACCGCCTCCGACCCATGCCGATCTGTTGATGAGCCTCCGTCGCTGGGCTTTACGTTGCCGCTCGGCCGCCCTCGTTCGCTTGCTTCCAGCCATTTGCACATTGCAGCCCGTACGCCGACATATCGATCACAGACGGTCGCCAGTGCGACAGTCTCTCTCTGAAGGAACCGAAGCATCATTGGACTACGATCTGACTCGATGTCCTCGTACTCACCACCCCTCGAAGAGCACCTCTTCGCGCTGAACCATGTTGCCGACTTGTCGGCTGTCGCCAAACTCAACGGCTTCCAGCACATCGACTCTGAAACGGTTGGAGCGATCCTGGACGAAGCAGGCCGGTTCTTCGCCGAAGTGATGGCGCCGCTCAACCGCGTCGGTGATACCGAGGGCTCCCAGCTCACTGATGCCGGGACCGTCAAAACGCCCTCTGGATTCAAAGACGCCTACGACAAGTTCGTCCAGGCCGGCTGGTCTGGCGCACACCTCCCAGAAGAGCACGGAGGAGGAGGCCTCCCATACACGGTCGGTGTGGTGATTCAGGAGATGTTCAAGACCGCCAACATCGCCTTTTCCCTGTGCGGCATGCTCACCCAGGGTGCTGTAGAAGCTTTAGTCAGTCACGGATCGGACGAGTTGAAAGCCACCTACCTCGAGAAGCTCGTCTCTGGCGAGTGGACCGGGACAATGAACCTGACTGAGCCCGAAGCTGGGTCTGACTTGGGAGCCTTGAGGGCCAAGGCCGTCCGCCAGGAAGACGGCTCCTATCGCATCTTCGGCACAAAGATCTTCATCACTTGGGGCGATCACGACCTGACGGACAACATCGTCCACCTGGTTCTGGCACGCACCGACGATGCTCCACCAGGAACCCGCGGTATTTCGATGTTCTTGGTCCCGAAGTACGCCTTGACGGACAGCGGTGACATTGGCGAGGCCAACGACATCAAAATCGTCTCAATCGAGCACAAGCTCGGAATCCACGCTTCACCCACATGCGTGATCTCGTTTGGGGATGCCGGCGAAGGTGCATTGGGCTACGTCGTCGGCGAAGAGATGTCAGGGATGCGCAACATGTTCACCATGATGAATGCCGCCCGGGTAGGAGTGGGCATGGAGGGTCTGGCCATGGCTGAACGCGCCTATCAGACGGCTGCGACTTTCGCCAAGGAACGCGTCCAAGGTCGTGCCGTGGGATCCGACTCCAAGGAGAGCGTCGCAATTGTCGAGCACCCAGATGTGCGTCGGATGCTTCTGACCATGCGGGCCAACAACGAAGCCATGCGAGGACTTCTGTATCTCACCGCAATGTCCGGTGACCTCGCCAGCCACGGCGATGCCGAGACACAGGATCGCCACGCCAAGCGACTCGCACTGCTGACACCCATCGTGAAAGCGTGGATGACCGACCTCGGGGTGGAGATGGCATCGCTTGGCATCCAGGTCCACGGGGGAATGGGATATGTCGAGGAGACACGGGCAGCTCAGTACTTCCGCGACGCACGAATCGCGCCGATCTATGAGGGAACCAACGGAATTCAGGCAATCGATCTGGTGCTCCGCAAACTTCCCGTAGATGGCGGCAAGGTGGTTGAGGAACTAATCACCGAGATGACGACGACGCTGGACGAGATGAGCAGCCATGAAGAGTTGGGTGGCTTCCGCGACCAGCTCACGTCTTCGATCCAGGGCTTGGCGGACACCTCCGCCTGGCTGGGAGAACGTCTTGCATCGGGAAACATCCAAGACGCCCTCGCCGGTGCCACGCCATATTTGACCCAGTTTGGGACGGTCCTTGGGGGCTGGATGATGGCCAAGGCTGCACTCGCCGCGAAAAACGGAGCGGGGGCTGAGTTCTCCAAGGAGTTCCTCGACGAGAAGGTCATCACAGCAAGGTTCTACGGAGAACACCTCCTGCCGCGCGCTGATGGCCTCGTCCCGACGATCAAAGGCACCAACGACATCCTCGCTGCGGCGAAGTTCTGACGTGGAGCTGACCGACAAGGTCATCATCGTCACCGGGGCCGGGAGCGGTATCGGTGCGGCCATGGCTCAACGGTTCGCGGCAGAGTCTCCTCGAGCGTTGGTTCTAGCCGACATCGACTTAGAAGCTGTGGAGGCGTTGGCGGCAACGATGGGTGGCATCGCTCGTCATGTCGATGTCTCCTCCGAGGAAGCCAATCGACGGCTGATTGAGACGACCGAGGAACAGCACGGCCCAATCGATCTGTTCTGCGCCAACGCCGGATACGCCGTGGTTGGTTCGGAACAGTCACCGGCAGTCGACTGGGACCGCATGTGGCAGGTCAACCTGATGTCCCATGTACATGCGGCCAAGCATCTGGTCCCTTCTTGGGTGGCGCGTGGGGAGGGATACTTTCTATCTACGGCCTCCGCCGCAGGACTGCTGACCAACCTCAAGGCTGCCCAGTACTCGGTGACCAAACATGCTGTGGTCGCTTTCGCCGAATGGCTCTCTGTGACCTACGGCGACGCGGGGGTCAAGGTCAGTTGCCTCTGCCCTCAGTTTGTAAACACTCCCCTGCTCGACGGTGCCGAGGAGTTCAAGGCCATCGACGGAGGGCGCGCTCTCGAGCCAAGCGAGGTCGCCGACGCCGTCGTCTCAGGATTGAGTGCGGAGAACTTCCTGATCCTTCCTCATCCTGAGGTTGAGGCCTACTTCCAAGCCAAGGCTGGCAACTACGACCGTTGGCTAGGCGGAATGCGAAAACTCCAGCGGAAGTTGTTTCCGGACGAGTGAGTAAACGCATTTGATCACCCCGGACAGGGTTTCGATCGGACTGTCAGTCGGGTCCCAACCCCCTCTTTCCCGAATTCGGCTCATGCTTCGAGCCGCCCGACTGCTCGGATTCGATGCCGCCTGGACCATCGACCACTTCCAGGGGTTCTTCCCACGGACACTTTGGGATCGCGACCTTTCCTTCGCCGCCAACCCGGACCACTCGCCCCATCAGTACTACGACTTCCAGGCGTTGCTCGGCTATTTGGGCCCTCGCTCCGGGAATCTCCATCTCGCTGTCGGAGTGACCGAGCCGGTTCGACGCCACCCCGTCCTGCTGGCCCAAACGGCGATGACTGTCGCCGCCATGACCAAGCGGCAGTTGATTCTCGGGGTAGGTGCCGGGGAAGCGGAGAACATCACCCCCTACGGACTCCCCTTCAAAGCACCCGTCAGCCGATTCGAGGAGGCCATTCAAGTCCTTCGGCTCGCTTTGGATTCTCAGGGTCCTTTCGACTTCAGCGGACAGTTCTTCAACCTTGACCGGGCGATGATGGACCTGACTTCTCCTCCCGGAAGGACACCTCAAATCTGGGTCGCTGCCCATGGACCACGCATGTTGCGGCTGACTGGAACCTACGGCGACGGCTGGTATCCGACGCTTCCCTATACGCCCGCCAGCTACGCCGCATCACTGGCAACCGTGAGAGACGCCGCGGTTGAGGCCGGTCGGGATCCTCACCAGATCATCCCGGCGTGGCAACCGTTCACCGTGCTCGGACGATCGGATTCCGAAGTCGATCAAATACTCGACAGTCCGCTGATCCGCTATCTCGCTCTCCTGGCCCCGGCTGACCTGTGGACCCAAAACGATTCTGTCCATCCCCTGGGTGAGCGGTTCCGGGGATACATCGACATGGTCCCGGAGAACTACACCCGAGCCGAGTTGGAGTCGGCCATGAAGAGGGTCCCAGTCGGAGTAGTCCGAGACATGATTCTGGCGGGCACGCCCGACGATGTTTATCGAGAGCTAAGAGCCATGGTTGAAGCCGGACTGCGACACATAGTGATGGCGGCTGTTTCGGCGCTCCATTCCAAGCGGCTGGCAATGTTCACACTGCGCCACGTCATTTCGATCCAAAGGAAGCTACGCAAAGAAGCGCTTTGAACGGATCGGTCGGGAACTCTGCCTCACGAGTGGCCCGGCGTGGCACAATCACACCATGGAGAAGCGACGAGTCGTGGTTACTGGTGTCGGAGCAGTGGCAGCCCCCGGCATTGGGATGGATGACATCTGGAAGGGACTGCCGAACCCGCCCGGTCCTGCCCCTCGACTGATTGATGACTGGGATCCGGAACCGTGGATCCCGAGAAGAGACAGCCGCCGTCTCGACAAGTTCACGCAATTTGCCCTCGTGGCAACCGACGAAGCGTTCGCCCAGGCAGGCGAGATCTCTTCTGATCCGAATCGGGTGACGGTCTCGATGGCGACAGGGATCGGTGGTCTCGAATCGTTGGAACAACTGGTCAATGAGTCCGACAAGGAACGGCCGCGAGTGTCGCCGTTCCAGGTCCCAATGATGATGGCGAACGCCGCTGCTGCTGCAATTTCGATCAAGTACGGGTTCGGGGGTCCCGTAACCACCCCGGTCGTTGCCTGCGCCGCAGGTAGCCAGTCGATTGTCGAAGGTCTGCGTCAGATCCAGTGGGGCTATGCCGACGTCGGTGTGGTCGGGGGCACTGAGGCCGCTGCCAGAAAGTCGGCACGCGAGGGTTTCAAGGCCGCCCGGGCACTGTCGCAGTCGGGTTACGCCCGTCCTTTCGATGTCGACCGCGACGGTTTCGTGATGGGCGAAGGAGCGGCCACCCTCATCATCGAGTCGTACGAGCACGCCAAGGCACGAGGTGCCACGATGATCGCTGAGGTTTTGGGGGGTGCTTCGACGGCTGATGCCCACCACATCACGGCACCGCACCCTGAGGGCGAGGGAGCCGAGCGGGCGGTACGTTTAGCGATCGAAGATGCTGGCCTGGAACCTGGTGACATCAAATACGTGAATGCTCATGGCACTGGGACTGACCTGAACGACCGCACCGAGGGCCATTTGATCGAGCGCGTGTTCGGGCAAAACCAGCCTGCCGTGAGCTCCATTAAGGGGTCCACCGGGCACGGACTTGGTGCCTCGGGGTCGATAGAGGCCGCCGTGGTGGTTGAGGCGATTAGGCGAAGCCAACTGCCGGCCAACGTAGGACTCACCAATCAGGACCCAGAGATCCCCCTGACCGATATCGTGACAGAAGTCCGCGACTGGGACCCAGGCCCGGCCATCTCCAACTCGTTCGGCTTCGGTGGTCACAACACTGTTGTGGTCATCGGTCCTCCGCCTGCTTGAACCCACGTTCGGTCGAGCCGGGGAGGAGCGTTAGACTTCGATTTACGGGAGCTCGGTGACACCGGGCTGAGAGGGAGTCTGAAGACTCCGACCGCTAGAACCTGATACGGGTAATGCCGGCGCAGGGACTCGGACGCTCATCGCTCCCAGACAGAAGGGAGCAAGCATGAAACCAAGAGCGACTCTTGCAGCGCTGATGATCCTGGCGGCCTGCAGTGGAACAACCCGACCCGAGACGATCACCCTCGTCACTCACGACTCGTTTGCCTCGGCGGTGACTGAGGAGACGTTCGCAGCGTTCACGGGCGAGACAGGGGTCGAAGTCGAAGTGATAGCCGCTGGCGACGCCGGAGCGATGGTCACCCAGGCCGTTTTGACCAAGGACAACCCTCTCGGCGATGTCCTGTTCGGGGTTGACGACACCTTCCTATCCCGCGCTATCGACAACGATGTTTTCACCGCGCATCGCTCGGCCCACATTGACTCGGTCAGCGACGATTTCCAGCACCCTGACGACACCGTCACCCCGATCAGCTTCGGAGACGTCTGCTTCAACTACGACAAGGAGTTCTTCGACAACGCCTCGCTCGTGATTCCACCGACTCTCGAGAACCTCGTTGTAGACATCTACGCACGACTGGTGACGGTCGAACACCCGGCGACCTCGTCTCCGGGTCTGGCGTTCATGCTGGCGACCATCGACCACTTCGGAGAAGACGGATGGCTCGACTGGTGGCGCGATATGAAGGCTGCGGGGATCAACGTCGTAGCCGACTGGGACACCGCCTACTACGGCGAGTTCACCCGGTACGGGGGATCCAGCCCGATTGTCATGTCCTACGCGAGCTCGCCCCCTGCCGAAGTGATCTTCGCCACAGAGATCCCTGAAGAGGCTCCGACCGGAGTGATCCAGGCGGGTTGTTACCGACAAGTCGAGTACGCGGGCATCCTCAAAGGGACCGAGTATCCCGAGACCGCGGGACAGCTGATCGACTTCATGCTCTCGGTGGACTTCCAGGAAACGGTTCCACTCAACTGGTTCGTATTCCCGGTGAACAATGAGGCGACTCTGCCAGAGGTCTTCGCAGACAACACCGTGATACCCGAAGACCCAGCGAGACTCGATCCCCAAGTGGTTGCTGACAACCGAGATCGGTGGATCAACGAGTGGATCGAGGTGATGGAAGGCTGATGGGTCGCATCCGTTGGGGCTGGGTCGCCCTCGCGGCCGTACCCACGCTCTTCCTCGGCTACTTCTTCGTGTATCCGGTGGTGCGAATGCTCGCCCTCGGTTTGACGGAGTTGTCCATCGGGGGTGACGGAGTGGCCGCACGCCTCTCCAAGGTCGGATGGTTCACCATCTGGCAAGCCACCGCCTCCACCGCCCTCACCCTGCTCCTTGCAGCGCCCATGACCTGGGCTGTCTCGCGGTTCGAGTTCGTGGGAAGGCGACTGTCGGTAGCGCTGGTCACCGTGCCATTCGTTCTGCCTACCGTCGTTGTGGGAACCGCGTTTGTCGCTCTGGGGTGGAAGGGATCGATCGGGGCGATCCTTGGCGCCCACGTGTTCTTCAACGTGGCAGTTGTTATCCGCACGGTCTCCAACCTCTGGTCGAGGCTCGACCCTTCCTTGGAAGAAGCGGCAGCTGCTCTCGGAGCATCGCCGTGGAACGTGTTCACCCGGGTCACCCTCCCACTGATCCGCCCCGCAATCGCGGCCGCCGCCTCGATCGTGTTCCTGTTCACATTCACTTCGTTTGGGACGGTGCTCATTCTCGGTGGATTCGAGTTCGCCACTCTCGAAGTCGAGATATACCGCCAGGCGGTCACGCTCTTCGACCTCCCTCTCGCCGCCACGCTCGCCCTGATCCAGCTGCTGGGTGTATCTGCCGCCCTCTATGCCTACTCGGCATACCAGCAGAGGACGGCTACTCGTTGGGAAGTCGCCGGCGAGGCGTCGCGGCGTAGAGCGGTGGGCAGTCAACGATGGGCAGTGGCGGCGGCCGTTTGCCTCACGCTCACGGCACTTGCCGTCCCGCTGGTCGTCCTTGTCGGGCGCTCTCTGGGAGGCGGGTTCTATGTCGCCCTCTTCGAGGCTGACCGGGTCGTCGGTGACCCACTGACCGCCGTGACCAATAGCGCTTGGATCGCGGTTGCTGCTGCCCTGCTAGCAACAGTGATCGGCCTTATTGCATCAACTGTCATCACCCGGGGCAACCGAGGTGTGTCACGCTGGTTCGATCTCGTCCTCATGCTCCCCCTTGGGACATCAGCGGTCACGATTGGGTTCGGATTCTTGGTCGCCCTCGACTGGCCCGTCGATCTGCGGGCAACGGCGGCGTTGGTACCGGTGGCACACGCTCTGGTGGCAATTCCGTTTGTCGTGCGCGCAATTGTCCCGACACTGCGTGCCATCCATCCGGACCTGCGCGAATCTGCATCGGTTCTTGGAGCATCCCCCTTCAACGTTTGGCGCTCGATCGACCTTCCGATAGTCGCTCGAGCGCTCGCCGTCGGTACGGGCTTCGCTTTGGCCATCTCCTTGGGAGAGTTCGGTGCAACGTCCTTCATCGCTCGCCCCAATACCGCCACAATCCCGACGATGATCTTCCGCCTCCTCTCGAGGCCGGGCGAGTTGTCGTTGGGAATGGCAATGGCACTCTCTGTCGTCTTGGCCGGGTTGACCGCAGCAATCGTCCTTGCTCTCGACAGGTCCCGAGTCGGTGAGGTTGGAAGCTTCTGATGCTCGAGGTTCGTGATGTCGATGTTGTGCTCGAAGAAGCTCGCGTCCTGAACCAGGTGTCGCTGAGTGTTTCGGGCGGTGAGGTTGTAGGGATTCTCGGACCCTCCGGCTCCGGGAAGTCGACCCTTCTCCGAGCCGTCGCTGGTCTGGTGCCAATCGAGTCAGGATCCATCATCTGGCAGGGGAACGACCTGGAGGCAGTGCCGACTCATCAGCGTGGCTTCGGGTTCATGTTTCAGGGATATGCCCTGTTCCCCCATCTCTCGGTGGCGAAGAATGTGGCTTTTGGGCTGGAGATGCAGGGCCTGTCGGTCTCCCGAGTAGATGAGATGCTCGATCTCGTGGGTCTGCCCGGTTTTGGCGACCGTGACGTCGCGACGCTCTCGGGCGGCGAACGTCAACGAGTCGCTCTGGCTCGAACACTCGCACCAGGGCCACAGCTCGTCATGTTGGACGAACCTCTCGGCGCTCTCGACCGCAACCTCCGCGACGACCTGATCTCAGAGATCACGGACCTCCTGGCCGACACCGACGTCACGGCCCTGATCGTCACTCACGACCGAGACGAAGCAGATGCTGTATCAGATCGGCTCGCCATCATGAAGGAAGGGCGAATCGTTCAGACGGGGACACTCGATGAAATCCGAGCGTCGCCCGTCGACAGCTGGGTGGATGAGTTCGTCGGCTGATCTTCCCAAAGTGCAACCCCGGCGGAGGACACCGGGGTCTACACAGTCTGGCCTGCTGTTAGGCGTCGTCGGAGGAGCGGAACTCCGAGCGAATCTCCCTCAGCTCATCAATCGTTATCAGACCGTCATCGAGATACTCGGAAACGTCGATCGACTTCAGAGGGTGATCGTCTCCCAGGGAGTCATACTCGGCCTGGTCGATTCCACCATCGTCGAGCAGCGCGCCTAAACGTGCTCCGTGACGAAACGCCGTCCGACGAGGGTGATCTCGCTCCGACCGGATCTCCTCGACCGTCAGCTCTCCGTCTTCCCAGGCTTCATCAAGCTTCTCACTGAGAAGAGGGTGATCCTCCGGAAGTTGCTCGGCTTCTTCCGACGTGAGGACGCCATCCTCGAGCAGTGTCTTGGTCAGCTCCCGCAACTCCGCTCGTTCGGCCCGGAGATCGTCGACCTTGTCTTCTACGGCCGCCGCCACGGCGTCAGCCTGGGTTTGGTTCAGCGTGCCGTCCGAAACCAACTCACCCAGCACTTCACTCAACAAGTCGAAAGCCCTGCCGTGTCGGGCGTCGCCGGTCGACTCCTGAGCCACAGCCGTTGAGGGGATCGAGACCGCCGAGGCGACGAAGGCAGCCCCGACTAAGAGAGAACTCGCCACGAGAGCGGCAGTGATTCTCGATTTCTTTTGCATTCCTTTCCTGGCATGCCTCAAGCATCGGAGGCGAGTGTTAGGAGATCGTGAAGACCCTGTGAGAGATCAGCCGGGGTTCCCAGCGGCGAATTCGGTTGGGATCCGCCGAGGCTTCCCGTCGAGATCTGTGAAAGCCGCGGTGATTCGAGCGCGAGCTACCTCCTCGCTGCCTCTGGTCATCGTCTGTCGCCACACTGACTTCACTCGACCCACATCCTCAACCCAAGTGTGGACAGTGAGTTCTTCTCCATACCGTGCGGCCGCCAGGAAACGGGCCTCGATCTCGACCACGACGAGCTGCATCCCCGATGACTTGAGGACATCGAGGCCCCAACCCATCTCCTGCAAGTACTCGATACGTGCTGTTTCGAAATAGGAGAAGTAGTTGGTGTGATTCACGTGGTCGTACGGGTCGAGCTCGTAGAAGCGAACCTTGAGGGTTGTGGTGTGAATCTCGCGGTCGGTGGGCAGTTCGACTGCCATCAAGCTCCTCGGGTGTGGAAGTGTCAACGCTACTCTCGGACGAATGAAGGCCTGGCAACTCGTCGACACACAGGGAATCGATTCGTACCAGCTCAACGAGGTGCCCGAGCCTGAGCCGGGGCCCGGTGAGGTGCGGATCGCAATGAAGACCTCGGGGCTGAACCATTTGGACATATGGGTTTCGAAAGGGTTGCCGGCGCCAAAATCCCTTCCCCACACCACCGGAGCCGACGGTGCTGGTGTGGTCGACAAGATTGGCGAGGGGGTTTCTGGGTTTGAGATCGGAGACGAGATCATCATTGACCCGTCGATGTCGTGCGGGGAGTGCGACAACTGCCGAGGCGATCGAATCGTCTATTGCGCGGAGTTCGGCATCCTCGGAGAGCACTTCCCGGGGACCTTCGCCGAGAAAGTTGTCATTCCAACTATCAACGCAATCCGTAAACCAGCTCAAGTCGACTGGAGCGTGGCCGGTTCGTTCGGTCTCGCCGGCGTTACGGCCCTTCGCATGCTGGAGCGGGCCGGAGTCAGACGACACGACCGAGTCTTGATCGTGGGTGTCGGTGGCGGCGTCTCGTCAATGGCCATGAGTCTCTCCAAGGCTCTCGGAGCCGACATCTTTGTGACCTCCCGGTCGGAGGAGAAGATCAATCAGGCAATAGAGCTCGGCGCACAGGCCGGGTTTGATTCTGCCAGCGAGTTCGGAAATGAGATCGCGGCGATGGGGGGTGTCGACGTCGTTATCGACAATGTGGGGCCAGCCACCTTGAAGCAGTCGATGCGTGCGGTGCGTCCCGGCGGAAAGATCGCTATCTGTGGAAGCACCAGCGGACCAAAACTGGAGCTGAACATCCCGGTGCTCTTCTTCCGCCAGATCGAACTGATCGGCTCATCGATGGGCAACCACGCTCAGTTTCAGAGAACGCTCAACTGGATCAGGCTCGGAAAGGCCAAGTCGCTGATCGCTCGGGAGTTCCCGTTTGACCAACTTCCCGAAGCCCTCCGCTATCTGGAGCGTGGCGAGCAGATGGGCAACGTAGCCCTCACCTTCTAACCCCTCCCTTTAACCCGTTCTGTGGTCGGGAGAAGCCGAAAACGGGCTTGTCCTCAGTCGACCACCTCCAACGAGTCAACAATCTCGAGCGCGGCCTGTAGATCACCGATCGTCTCGAGTCGGTAATCGAACTGACCCTTACTCCACAGAAGGACATTGGCTGCAAGCCGTGTCGTCTCGGACAAGGAACCCTCGGTGTGCGTCAATCGGAAAGCATGTGGAGCGCCACTCACCCATAGACCGAAGACCCCATCGACTTCCACGTGTTCGACAGCCGTTTCGCCGCCCAATCCCTTGATGGCATAGGTGTCCCCGCCTGGTCCCTGAGTGAAGATGACTTCGGCCACACCGTCGGTTTCCCAAACCATGTGAACCAAAGCGTCAGTCCGGTAGACGGCTCCTGGCCGGCCAAGCAGCGACGGCACCCTCACCCTCTCATCCAGGGACGCGAGGCTCACGGGATCGCCAAATCCGAGTTCGTCCGTTTGCACTGAACCATCGTCGAAGAACTCAATGTCGACCCCGGCGAACGACAAGACGTGGCCCACGGCGTGCCGGGCTGTCGGCACAAACACAACGGCAATCAGCGCGAGGGCGGCGACCGCCCACCCCAGCCGAAGACCGCGAGGCCGCCTACCTCTCTCCTCGATTTGAGCGAGCACCCGAGCATTCAGCGAAGGCGAACGTGGCCAGTCGATTCTTGATCCGGCGTCTCGCAGCAACATGTCGACACGCTCAGCCATCAGCATTCTCCTCGGCCAAAAGCGCACGGATTGAGGCGAGTCCCCTCGAGGTTCGGGACTTCACCGTGCCCTTGGGCAATCCGAGAATCTGAGAAGTCTCGGCTTCGGAAAGGTCAAGCAAAAACCGGTGCTCGAGAACCACTCGCTGACGACCTGGAAGTCGATTGAGGGCCGCAATCGCCATCTCATACTCGGCTCGAATCTGAACGGCGGTCTCGGGAGATGGGGTCGCATCCCCCAAAGCCGCCGCCTCCAGTCGGAGATCCAACGCCCTCCGTCGAGTCCGCCCCCGCAGATGAGTGATGGCGCGATTGCGCACAATGCGTAACAGCCACGGCCGCAACTCCCGGGTCGCATCAAACCGCGGTAGTGCCCCAAAAGCCCGGACAAATGCTTCCTGAGTCACGTCCTCAGCCTCCGCGTGGTCACGCACCACGAGGTAGGCCACACGCAGCGCGAGACCCTGATGGATCCGTACGAGTTGCCCAAAAGCATCTAGATCTCCGTCTTGTGATCTCTTGATCAGTTCTTGTTCATCCAGTGGACGACCCTCCACAGGTTCTGTCACCTCATCTACGCATCCGGGCCGATTTTGGTTCCACTCAAACCCCCCTTCCGACCGTTCTGTGAGGCAAGAGAAGGGCTCACTTAGCCAACGGCCGCGCTCCGGGTTACCGTCGCCTGCTGTGCGGATAGCAGTTCCCAAAGAGAACACCGGTGAGCGCCGGGTGGCTTTGACCCCCTCTGTGGTTGCCAAGCTCGTCGAAGCCGGACACACCGTTGCGGTTCAGTCCGGCGCCGGAACCGCTGCCGCGTTCGCCGATCACGACTACACCGAAGCCGGTGCCGAAATCGTGCCCGACCCCTACCCCAACGCCGAGCTGGTGGTGGTGGTCGGCTCGCCCCCACCGGAACAGGTCATGCGAGTACCCGAGGGAGCCGCCCTGGTCGGCATGCTCGATCCGTTCAACTCGAAGCCTCTGATTGAGGCTCTGACCAAACGCAAGATCTCGTCTTTCGCTATGGAGGCAATACCCCGAACCACTCTGGCTCAGTCGATGGACGCTCTGTCGTCGCAGGCAACGGCCGCCGGGTACCACGCAGTTCTTCTGGGTGCAGCCGCCTGTCCCAGGTTCTTCCCGATGCTCACCACCGCCGCTGGAACCATCCCCCCGGCCAAGGTTCTTGTCCTTGGTGCCGGGGTGGCCGGTCTCCAGGCGATCGCAACTGCCCGCCGGCTGGGGGCGGCCGTCTCGGCATACGACATAAGGCCGGAAGTCCAGGAGCAGATCGAGAGCCTCGGCGCCAAGTTCGTGGCCGCACCAGTGGACGAATCGGCGGCTGCCGCCACCGGCTATGCCAAAGAGGTCTCAGACGAGACCCAACGCCGTCAGCAAAGCGCCCTGGCCAAAGTGGTCGCCGAGACCGATGTGGTGGTCACAACAGCCCAGATCCCAGGCTCGCCAGCCCCCTTGCTGATTTCTCGCGAGATGGTCGAAGGGATGAAGCCTGGCTCGGTGATTGTGGACGTCGCTGCTCCCTCGGGAGGAAACTGCGAGCTGACCAAACCGGGAACCTCGGTTCAACACCAAGGCGTCAACATTCTCGGACCTGTTGACCTCCCCGGAAGGGTGACCCACGACGCCTCCCAGATGTACGCACGCAACGTCGCCTCTTTCCTGGGAAGACTGACCGACGAGGATGGGTCCGCCGTGTTCGACTTCGAGGACGACATCGTGTCAGGTGCTTGCATCACACACGACGGGCACGTCACCCACCCTGTGGTCCGAAGACGGATGGGATTGGAGACCAAGCCATGAGTCCATTGATTGTCGGGGTGACGGTTTTCGTGCTTGCGGCGTTTGTCGGCTTCGAGGTCATCTCCAAGGTTCCGCCCACCCTCCACACCCCGCTGATGTCGGGAGCCAACGCCATTTCCGGCATCACCATCATCGGTGCGCTGACAGCTGCCGGGCTCGGCAGCACTGGCCTGGCCCAAGTTCTCGGATTTCTGGCTGTTGTCACTGCGACCGTGAACGTGGTTGGCGGCTTCCTGGTCACCGACCGGATGCTCGAGATGTTCAGAAGCAAGACCGAACGGAAGTCGAAATGACCGCCATCCTCTACCTGGCCGCGGCGGTCAGCTTCATTGTTGGGCTTCGGCGTCTGGGGGCACCGGGGACGGCTAGATCCGGCAATCGCCTGGCAGCCATCGGCATGTTGGGTGCAATCGCCATCACGTTGGTGACACAGGGGATCCTGAACTGGGGCGTCGTCATGGCCGGATTGATCGTGGGAGCCGTGCTCGGGGCCTGGGCCGCGACACGCGTTCAGATGACCGAGATGCCACAGATGGTTGCGATCTTCAACGGTCTCGGGGGCGCCGCTTCCGCCCTGGTTGCAGCAGTAGAAGTTGTTGAGGTCGACCTCGGCTCCCTCGCTCCTGAGACGGCGGTTTCGATCCTGGTGTCCCTACTCATCGGAGCCGTGACTTTCACCGGAAGCCTCGTCGCGTTCGGCAAGCTTCAGGGGCTGATACCGGGCAGGCCCTTGACCTTCCCGGGTCAGCAGGTCGTCAACGCTGCAGTCGTTGTGATGATCATCGTGGCGGGGGTAATTGCGTGGGCCAACGGCAGCACGAATGCCTATTGGATCCTTGCTCTTTGGGCGCTGGTCCTGGGAGTGATCGGCGTGGTTCCTATCGGTGGAGCCGACATGCCTGTCGTCATATCTCTTCTCAACTCTTTCTCCGGACTTGCTGCCGCCGCTGCCGGCTTCGTCATCGAGTCGAACCCATTGATCATCGGTGGCGCCCTCGTCGGTGCGGCGGGCTTGATTCTCACCTTCCAGATGACCGAGGCCATGAACCGCTCGTTGGCGAACGTGCTGTTTTCTGGGTTCGGGACCGACAGCTCGTCGGCCCTCGCCGGTGTGTCCGACAAGCCGGTCAAACGTGCAACGCCGGAGGACGTGGCCATCAGCCTCGGGTACGCCGACTCGGTCATGATTGTCCCCGGCTATGGACTGGCCGTGGCCCAGGCGCAACACGCTGTCAGAAAGCTTGCCGATGCTCTCGAAGAACGTGGAGTCGAGGTGCACTACGCAATCCATCCCGTCGCCGGTCGGATGCCAGGGCACATGAACGTTCTCCTGGCCGAGGCCGATGTCCCCTATGAGTTGCTCCTCGACCTGGAGCAAGCAGACCCTCAGTTCCCTGAGACCGATGTTGTACTGATCCTCGGCGCCAACGACGTTGTCAATCCGTCGGCACGCGACGACCCCGGCTCTCCCATCTACGGGATGCCCATCCTCAACGTGGACCGAGCCGGAACGGTTGTTGTGGTCAAGCGAAGCCTGTCGCCAGGTTTCGCTGGCATCGACAACCCCCTGTTCTATGACGACAAGACGCTCATGTTCTTTGCTGACGCGAAAGAAGCCTTGGAACAGGCAATCGGGGCTCTGAAGACGATCTAGTCGAGATGGCCGACTGGGATCCCGGACACTATCTCCGTTTCGCCGACCATCGAACGCGACCCGGAATCGAACTCATCGCGAGGATTCCGGACTTCGACCCGAAGACCATCGTCGACCTGGGTTGCGGCACGGGTCACCTGACCGAGCTCCTACGCCGACGCTGGCCCCATGCGGCAACGATTGGTGTGGACAGTTCGCAAGAGATGATCGACCGAGCGCACAACGATCACCCCGAAATCGACTGGATCGTTGCCGACGTCGACCGTTGGCGCACACAAGACCCTGTTGACCTGATCTTCTCCAACGCTGCTCTCCACTGGCTCGGTGACCACGAGACGCTGTTCCCGCGTCTGGTCTCCCAGCTATCGAGCGGCGGCGTGATCGCCATCCAAATGCCCGACAACTGGGGCGAACCGACCCATCGCATTCCTGCCGAAATCTTGGACTCGGGTGACTATCCAGAATCCGCATCGAACGCGCTGATGAGAGACCGTGTAGCCCCACCGTTGGAATACCGAGAGTGGATGCTGCCTCTCGAGGTCGACATGTGGCGCACCACCTATTACCAACAGCTCACCGGTGACGACCCAGTCTGGAACTGGGTAACAGGTTCGGTTCTGCGTCCGGTGCTGGCGCATCTAAACGGTGACGATCGCAAACGCTTCGAAACGGAGTGTCGAGCTCGGTATCGAGAGGCTTATCCCGACCGATCCGGCGTAACGATCCTGCCCTTCAGCAGACTGTTCTTGGTGGGAACCAACCCGAGCTGATCTCGCTAGATCAGATCCGCCAGCGCGTGGACAAGCTTGGAAACTGACGCTCTGGTGTCCTCGTCAATCAACGTCCCATCGACGAACTTGTCCCAGACACCGGCCACCATGACCTCAGGATCAGCAACCAGCCTCAACCGGTTGTGAGCGAGGATGTCGCGAAGGTGGCCCTGCGAGCGAGCCGTACCCGACCGGCCGCCGGCTCCCATGATTGCTGCGGGCATCTCGTTCATCGGAGATGGGCTCCGTGACGCCCAATCGATGGCGTTCTTGAGCGCTCCGGTGACCGACCAGTTGTATTCGGGTGTGGCAAACAGGAGGGCATCGGCAGACTCGATCTGGTTTCGAAACACCTCGACCGGCTCGGGGAAGCCGTGCATCTTCTCGAGGTCGGAGTTGTAGATCGGGAACTGACTGATGTCAGCCAACTCCATCTCCACATGTGGTGGGACCAACTCACGAGCTACGCGCAGCAATGCCGTGTTGTAGGAGTCGCGGCGAAGCGAACCCGAGATTCCGAGAATCTTGATTTCAGCCATGAGGCAAGGTCAACACGGAGAATGGGTACATAATTCCGAAACCTACAACCTCAACTTTGGTTGAGGTCAAGCCTCAGGAGCCAACCCGGCAGATTCTCGATCCTGAACCCTGTGAATCGAGCGAGCCGAGTCGCCCACCATCATTCGATAGCCGGCGTAGATGAGCAACAACCCGACTAGCTCGGTCACATAAAGCACTTCCACCACTCCAGCCCGAGCGTAGGAGCCACCGATCCCGGGAAGAATCGCACCAATTGCAATCAACCAGTTGCCACGAACCCGGGCCTTGGAGCCAGCCTGCTTGCGATACTTCAATGCGGACCAGATGGCACCGCCGATAAGGAAGACGACCGCATATAGGTTGACAACCGGCGAGAACAGCCTCACCCATTGCCACGCCATGACCTCACCAGACAACCGGTGGTCTTCGACCAGGTCGGTCACGATGGGAGTCGCAAGAACAAAAATCGACGCCAGGGCGATGTACGTACCGATCGCGATCGCGAAACGGTCGGCCCGCTGCTTGGGCATGAGAAGGTAGGCAGTGCCCTGAGCCAACGGGGCTGCACCCAACAAAGCACCCGAGATGTACCAGGCACGAAAGACAGCCTCGCTCCACCCGAAGACCGTCGTCAGCGACTCAGTCAGCGTCCCAACGCCATAGAACACGACACCGATCATCCACCACAGGAGGTAGCGCGCGTCGGGTTTGCGCTTCCAATGCCGGTAGAGGATCACCGCAAAGACGGCGGCCACGATCGTGGTCAGGATGGGCAGATAGTGAATCAGGTTTCGTTGCACGGAGGGGCATCAAAGAATCTCGCGAACCCGACAGCGAGTCGAAATGGATTCGACGCCGTGTCGAGATATTCAATCGCAGCCAGGAGGCTCCTCGTCGGTGATCTCGTAGAGAACTGAGGCACCGCCTGCGGTGGCGGTGAGCGTCGGAGGGTCGCCGGTCTCGAGGAGAAGCTCGAGCTGGATGATCTCGGACTCATCTATCAACTCAGCCCAGGCCAAAGGCATCTCCTGACTTGCTCTCCACGTGTATCCGTTGAGGTCAGCAAACCAGTCGATGCCGCAGTGAGTGTCGTAACGGAACTGACTGGGGAATCCCGGTTCCAGGAACGTCGGATTGGGAGGTGGGCCCGGCAGTCCCGGATCAGGCCCGGTTTCGCCTGCCTCTGCGACCGCTCCAGGAATGCTGAGGTCGACCGACACCACGGTCCTCTCCTCCGGAGCACCCCGAGGTGGACCGTCGCCATCGAGCTGAATCGCAAAAGGCCCAGACGGGAGCTTTGCCCGATCGACCGCTACGACGAAGGCATGAGGATTGGCGTCGTCGGTGCATGCGATCGGGTTGTCAGGATTGACGATTTCTGCGTAGATCATGGCGCCGTCGACCACGACGTCGTCCAGCCTCAGGTTGGGACAGCTGCTGCCATACACCGCTCCGAACCAGATGACGACCTCTTGGCGGAAGTCGATCTCCGGAATGGTGCTGTTGAGACCAATCTCAAGCCACAAGTCGGCGACCGAGCTGCCGTCCGTGGCGATTCCGGTGCGATAGGGGAAACCCACCTTCTCGCTGGCCAGCAAACGCCATCCATCGCCACCGTCGGGCTGTGGGCCGGGTGCCACCACTGTTGAAGGGTCTGGCATGTTGATGCAGATCGGCTGCCCTGCGTACTTGTCGACCAGAAATGCTCGTTGGGCATCGTCCGGAACCGAGATGTCGATTGCGACCACCCCTTTGCTCTCGTAGACGCCGACACCGTAGGAGTTGAAGGCCTCACGGAGACCTTGTGCCACCTCGTCTTGAAGCGCTCGCAAGGCCTCGAGATCATGGGGGATCTCTACCGCCACCACACCAACTAGGGGGAACTCAGCGGCGAGGTCAGCCTGCCGGTCGGCCACATCCTGGCTAAAGCCAACGACGATCCACCCGTTGTGGTCTCGGTCGATCCACAAAGTCTGGTAGCCGGGTTGGCCCTGGGCCCACGCCTGAACCTCCTCGGTGGGCATCTCGTTGCCGACATAGACCGGTGAGTCTCCGAACAACTCGTCGGGGGCGATGACGTCGGAGATGTCGTCACAGGCGAGAAATGGCCAATCGACGGCGACACCCGATGGTTGAGTAGTAGGTGGAGCGGGCGGAGCGGTCGTCGGTTCCGCACCAGAGTTCACACCAGGACCACCACAGGCGGCCACAAGCATTCCAAGAACGACCAGCCTGGGAAGTCTCAAAAGTCGGGCCATTCCGACGGTGGCGTATCACCAATCAGTTCGCGATCGCCTATCGGTTGGTCGAGAATCACCGTGATCTGAACGGGTCCACCGTATGGGCAGTCACTGGTCCAGATTTCGGGACCTTCGGGTGGGGGCGGAGGGTTGATCGCTCTCCACACTGTCAGCTCGACGGACTCGCTGGTGTGGTGGGCAACCACCAGGTATTCGTTACCAAATCGGGCGTGGGACTGGCACTCGTCGGCCGCAAGAATGTGGACCGTGTCTGATGCCCCCTCGACCTGCGCTTCCGGATCGGGAGTCCACGAAGCCATCCGATAGCCGTCGTCCTCCCAATGACAGGTCCCAAAGTTGTGGGGAGCCCACTCCCCGTCTCGCATCTCGAAGTAGGCGTAGGCCAGGTTGCCTGCTCCGTCATCTCCAAGAAGGGTCAACGTGTCATCGGTTCGGGCAAACATCCCGTACTCGTAAGACTCAACGAAACGGCTTCCCTCGGCGTTCGCCGCGAGGATCTCGAGGGCAGCAAGAGCATCGTCATCCAAAGGCTGGAATGTTTCAGGGATCTCCTGACCGCCAGCGATGGTGGCCGGGCCACATCTCTTGCCGGGAACGAACTCGGGAACGGCCACCACGGTGACCTTGGGGTCGGCCGCCGAGCCCAAGATCGCTGAATCGAATTCCGTTCCTTCGGTCAGGGCAAGCAACCCCACGGGACCCGCTCCGGTCGGGTAGCCAAAGACGGGGTCAAAGTGATCGGATGGGTGCACCCTTGAGAACATCTCGTCGATTGTCAGCGGAAGCAGCAGAGGAGGCTCGACTTCCTCGCCAGTCCGGATGTCGAAAACCGCATTTGGCTGCCCGCGCTCCACGACAACAAGGAAATCGCTCTCGCGCCGCGCATCGAGGTTGTCGACCAGTCGTAGCCGCATCACGTAGTCGTCGTAGCCAAGTGCCTCCCAGCGGAACTGGTGGTAGGCGAGGTCGTCGGGGTGATCGTGCAGGTGGGGGCTGAGATGAGCACACACCACCGAATGCTCCGACAGAGCATCGCTGGCATCCCAGAGATGATGTTCTGCGGACTCGTGTGCCTCGATGATTGGCCTGGTTTCATACAGCGACGCATAGCCCCGAAGGTCGGCAACACCCGCGGTGATCCCCAAACCCTCGAGGTCGGCGGCGAGACCTCTCGACAGCTGTGCAATGTCCAGGCCGATCTGCCCGCCGCTCGATCTGGCCTCTGACCAGCCGGCCATGGTCTGAATAAACACGTCACAGAAGTAGTCGACTGTTCCTACTGGATAGATCGGGGTCACTGAGACCTCGGGCGCTGGTTCGGCCACGACCGACACTGGAGCCTCTCCGATGTTCCGCCCGAGTTCCTCACATTCCACACCAATGTGGCGGGCCAGCTCGCCCCCGGTGTAATGGACGGCTTCGAGGTCGTTGTTGTTCGGCTGCCCGTAGGCAAGGTTCTCCCATCCCAGAATCACCTCGTTCGGCAGCTCGAGGCCCTCATCAAGCAGGTATTCGAAGATCGGGACCGACACCGGGTTGACCACGGCGGCGAACGCCTCGGTGTCCATCTCGGGATGAAGATCCTCGGTGGCATCGATGAACGCCTGGCAGATAGAAGTGCTCGATGGCTCAACTGGCGATGAGGTGCGGCTCCCATCCTCAGGCGCACCGCACGCGGCGACCACTAGAGCCAACAGGACAGCAAACCTCAACTTCACATGCTCTTGGACGTTAGGGAGTCGTCGTTTGGTTCCTGAGAGGCGAGACCAGTGAGGAACCAGACCAATCCTGCTGCGAAGAATCCGGCTGCCAAGGGCAAAAGAATGTCCCAGGCGGCGTTCAACTGGAAGTCTTTCAACGAAAAGGCAGGTAGACCAGCCATCGATGTGCATCGCTCCCAACTCGGCACACCGCCGACATCATCGCATCCCATCGGCATGAAGAGGATGTAGTAGGCCACCAACATCAGGAACCCAACGATTGCGCTGCGATCCGTCAGCCAGAGACTGACGTACTGCAGCCCAAACGGTACGCCAGATAGCTAGCGCTTTGGTTTGAGGGACCTGGTTCGGCAGTAGAGTCGACGACATGGGGTTCTTCGAGGGACGGTTTCGCCCACAACCGCAGCCAAGCGAAGCGAGACATCGACCGGAGTGGTCCGAGCCGCCCCGAGCGGTGGTTCCCGGGTACTCGCAGCAACAAGCGCTACTCGTCCACACCGATTCGCTCTTCTTGGTTGCCCATCGGTTTGCCGCGTATCCGACAGGCTTGACCTTCGACCTACTGTTTCAAAGTCGCGAACCCACCCGAATCCAGCATTTCCCATGGGAACTGGAGACGCCGTTCAGACAGGATGTTGAAGAGATCCCTGATGATCTCCTGCTCATCGGAGTCGAACTCGCTGACGGGAGCGCATGGAGCAACCTCGACCCATGGCCCGATGGTTGGGGACCTCCCGACCCGCCCCATGTCGCACGTCAGGGTGGCGGAGGTGGTGACGGCAAATGGAGACAGTCACTTTGGCTGTGGCCGCTGCCGCCCGGAGACGTGATGGCCTTCATCGTCGAGTGGCCCAGCGAAGGCGTCAAAGAGACCCGGGCTGACGTCGACGCAGCGGAGCTTCGGGAGCGAGCAGCCGAGGCTCAGGTTCTCTGGGCCGACGGCTAAAGCGCCATTTGCGCCAACACGACGACTACCGATCAGACCTCTTGGATCAGACCTCCTGCGTCAAATCTCCCGGACAGGTTTCTGAAGATCGACTGAAGATCCTTCTCGCCGCTTCACCTGCGCCAGACCGACTAGCGCCGCCAGAGCGAGACCAACAGCCAAGCCCACGGCCATGTTGAGACCTTGCCCGGGGTTCTGAATCACTACCTGAGGAGCTTCAGAAGGACTCTCGAAGCCTTTCGTCGAAAGCTCTGCCAACCCGGCAACGATCTCGTCCTGTGCAGCGGTGAGCTTGCCCATGGCTCGACCCTGGTTGTCCATGGCGGAGAGAATCCGCTCACCTTGGTCGGTCACCATCGACTCAACTGGCCCAAGGTCCATCGAGGCCGCCACCACACCGGGTGCCGGCTCGCCGACCACCAAGATTCCGGCCATGCCCTCGCCAGAAGCCGTCCCGTGGATGGTGCAGTAGATCTTGTAGATACCGGTCTGATCAAACGTGAGATCCGTTGACTGTCCGCCCTCCAGCAGACCCGTGGCAAAGGATCCATCCACTGCCGTCAGATCGTGAGGAAACTGACCGTCATTGCTGATCCGGATCGCAGTCCCCGCCGGGGCAAAGTGAGCCGTACCCGAAAAGCACGAGTCGAGCATCGAGATGTTGCTCCCCTCAGAGAAGCCAGGGCACAGCGAGAAGTGGCCACCGCCCCCGGCGTAGGCAACACCAGTTAGACCCATCAGAATCGTCACTATCAGAAGTACCCGTCTCATACCTTCTCCAATCAATACATTCGCTGGTTCTTACGTTTCGGAGGGCAACTCGGTTCCACTACTCCGGTGCCCACCCGGAGGCCGTTCGGTACAGGTCGACTGCGAGATAGAGCCCGATGAACGAGGTTGCAACCAACCAGCCGACATCGAACGCGCGTCGCACCAACTCGGTCTCCTCAGTCGCCAGGTCGGGCAGGTCGAGACCGAATTTGGCGGCCACCTCGGCGGCGATCACCTCGGGAGCTGGCCCACCGTCACCTGAAACCACCCGAAGTCCCCAACCCCCTACGACATCGCCAAGGGTCGTCGTACACGGGTCGTTGCAGTGGAAGACGTGATACTCGCCGGGCTCGATATCGGGAATTTCGAACCGGGCAGTGGCGATGGCCCTCGATGCCAGACGGGTCCAGTTGACTTCCACAAAGCCGACCAACATCCAGTCCGTGTTCACGCCGGGCCAAGAGGAAACATCCTCGTCATTAGAGAGATAGACGAAGAAGGGGCCGTCCTCCGGAGTCCCTAGGTCCGGGTTGTGGCCCCACTCGGCCGTCGTGCTCGACCGAACCACTTCACCCGGGCGGTAGTAGCCGTCGAAACTCCACGTCGCACCGCCAGCCATCGCCACCGAACCCAGCAGACCGACCAAGGTCACCGATGTCATTGTGATCAAGAATCGTCTTCTCATGGTCTCGTCCTTGAAGACGCCCGACACCGAGCAATCGTTCACGGCTTTTCGTGAACTGTTCCGACTCCCGATACGTCACTCTGGGTATGAGGTCAGGTCTTTGTTGTCGATTCGACGGTGACCCGTGATCTCGATGCGCAATGATTGGCATCGAACCCAGGGAGTGCACTGTTGGATGGACCACATGCCGCCGACGTGGTGGCGGCCCAGAAGGGCGATGTGCAGGCCTTTCGACGCGTCGTCGAAGTCATGCAGGGCCGAGTGTGGAGGTATCTGATGCTGCTTGTGCGCGACACCTCTTTGGCCGAAGACATCTCCCAAGATGTGTTCCTGCGCGTCTTCCGCAAGCTCGACACCCTGGCCGACCCCAACCGGTTCGTTCCATGGGTCATGACCATTGCTCGCAACGCCGCCTACGACTCCGGCCGTGCCCGCAAACGAAGGCCGTTGAAACTGGTCGGCGAGGAGGAGATCCTGGACCGAGCGGTGGATCATGATCCTCATCTCTCGATGGAGATACACGATGCCTTGGATCGCCTGGATCTCGACCTCAAGGAAGCCCTGGTTCTGGTGGGTGTGATGGGTCTGACCTACGCCGAGGCGGCAGAGAGCCTCGGGATCCCCGAGGGCACCATGAAGAGCCGGGTTTTTCGGGCCCGTAGCAAGATGATGGCCATTCTGGAAGAGGGGGTCACCGATGTCTCTTGATCCTCGTTGTGAACAGACAAGGCTCGAGATCTCCATTGCCCACGACGAGGTCCGTCAACGAGATGCTTCGGCGCTAGAACACCTCGCCACCTGTGAAACCTGTGCTGCGTTCGCTCGACAGATCGACGAGCTTGGTTCTCTCCTAGCTACAGGCCAGTTCGACCAACACCCGGACGTCTCCGAGGCTGTCATCAAACGACTGGCGGTGCCTCGACGACGGTGGCTATCCGTGGCCGCCGTGGCTCTCGTCGGCTTGACGGTGGGCAGCGTTCTCGGGCTGATTTCAAGTAGGACGGACTTGGGGCTCGCCAGTGATCTGTCCGAACTGTTTCACCGGACCGGGCCAGCCGTCGAAGCGATCGGCGCTGACATTGTGGTGGTGGAGAGAGGCGTCCACCCGGAGGTATCCGAACGGGTCTACTCCGGGTCCCTGACCTATTTCGCACCTGAAACTCTGGCTTTAGAGCTGTTCGACACCACCGATTACCCGGGCCAAGGCTGGATTCCCAACAACATGTCGATCATGTTCGAGGACGGAGACTTCTCGGTCACGGCCATCCAGTCTTGTCCCGTACCGGCGATGCCCGGATGTCTGACCGCTCCGGTGACGACAAGCATCATCAACCAGCCGCCGTTCAGCGAGGGAACATTGCGTCCGCTGGAGCTGATCGGGCCGGGACGTTCGTTCATTCCGCCCAGCGGCACTGAGGTTGCGGGACATCCCTATTTTGAGGGCCGGGCTGCGATCCAGGTTCGGAGCACGGTGGCTGCGATTGAACTTCTCGCAGCCGTCACCGAACACGGCGCCTGGCGAGAACTGCATCCCACCGACCTGGTTCTGATGTGGCTCGACCTCGAGACCCTCATCCCGCTTCGAATCGAAGTGTTTGCCGCCGACACTCCTGAACGTGACTTGTGGCAGATTCGTCGCGGCTATGAAGACCTACTTGGGGGGTCGGAACCGATATTCATCATGGCTATGTCGGACCTGATCTTTCAGCCTGAACCCTTATCGATGACTTTCGGCCAAGACGCACAGTCGGGTGGATTCAATGAAGGAGCGGTCGATCTGGACTCCGTCGTCCTTCCAGAAGGATTTCTGCCCCATCGGGTTGGCAGCCTCTCCACACCAGATGGCCTGAATGTCGAGGTTGCCTCGTGGAGTGACGGTCGGGCCTGGCTGGTGTTGGAATCAGCCCCTGACTGGAGCGGCGATCATCTCTTCGGTATGACCACGCGGTTTGTCGAGCAGGTTGCGCTTCGTGCCAACTCGGTCGGCTACCTGTCTCCTCAGGGCGACAGCTTGGCTATCCACTCCGACGGGGTCGACCTGGTGATTCGCGGTTCAACGTCAAGGGACACAATGATCGAAGTTGCCAGGTCGTTGTCCGTGACGGGTCGGCCGGTGCCAGGCAACTGGGTGGAGGCTTCGATCGTTGCCGTCGACGACCTGCCGCCTGGGGCTCTGATGCCCGAAGTCGAAGGCTGGTCGGTTCTCGCCAGCCACGAAGAGGGCGAGACGACCATTCTCCTAGTCGGGGCTGGTGATCGCTCAGTCGTGATCAGCCAAGGCAAAGGCGATCTTCTCAGTCTCCCAATCGGGGCCGACGTTTCAGCGGTGGAGGTACGTGGTGCAGACGGAAGATTCGATGCCGCGGCGGGCACTCTCGAATGGATCGAAGATGGCCTGGTGGTGACCCTGAGCAGCGACACAGTCTCCCGGAAGACTCTTCTCGAGATCGCCGAATCGATGAGCACCGGATGAACCGCTTGGCCCGCCTAACGGTGCTGGTGATCTCTGTGATCGTCGGGTACGGGTTAGCTGTCGCCTACTCAGCGCCGACCGTTGTGGACCCCTCCCCGACCCCACGGCCGGGGGCGATCATTGCAGCACCCGCATCCACAACGACCCTTCCCACCACAACAACCTCGACGAACCACGGGCCCTCCACGACCGTGGCCGCAGGCACGACATATCTGGTCTGGTCGTCGGGAGGTCTGACCGACAGCTTGGTCGAAGGGCTGGAGCAGCGGTTTGACCAGGTCTCGATTGTTCTTGGCGACCTCGCCCCACTCGACGTCGACGGTCCAAGAGTGGTGCCGCTTGACGCACTGGGGATCGATCCCTCAGCTCATCAGCCGTTTGACCCCGGAGGGGCGACCGACTTGTTGGCACCAGGCAAGGTGCTGTTGAGTGAGACCTCGGCCGTCTTCCGCGGGCTGGGTGTGGGCGACCAACTGGCAGTCGACGGTGAATTCTTCGAGGTCATCGGTGTGGCGCCGGACGAAGCCGTGGCATGGGCTGAGGTGGTGTTCCTCAAAGACGATCCATCATCGCCGGTCACGGTCCCCCGGTTTGCTCTTGTCCAGACCGACCTCCCACGTTCGGAGTTCGAAACGCTGGCAAGAGGGATGCATGACGGTGAGGCTCCACTTCGGATCCGAGCCGACGGCGAGGCGCTATGGATGCGGCACGGTGATGCCGTATTGCCACAAATCTTCATCAAGCTGGCGCTCGGAGAGTTCTCCTACCGACCAGGGCCAGGATCATCGATCCGACCCGACCAAGAATTTCTTTCGGAGAACATTGTCACTGCTCGGGTGCCTGTCCTTGGGACGGTCACATGCCACCGAGTCATTGTCGAGATGCTCACCGGCGCAATGGAGCAACTTGCGTCTGAGGGGTTGTCGCACCTGATCAACCCAAGAGACTTCGCCGGGTGCTTCAACGCCAGGCTGATTAGGACCGTGACTGGGGACCCGGCGGGCGTCTCCCGTCACTCCTGGGGTGCCGCGCTAGACATCAACGCCGGCTCGAATGGGCTTGGGGTCGAGGGGGACCAAGATCCTCGTCTGGTGGAGATCATGGAGGAATGGGGATTCATCTGGGGAGGCGACTGGGCCGTCCCGGACCCCATGCACTTTGAGTACGGAGTCCTGGAGCCTTGACGCTGCAACACCCAGGTAGCGACCTCGGTAGTGTGTGGCAGCAGTTGAAGTGGGCACCGATGACTGATCCCGGTCAAGTGAGCAAGCGTCTCGCGGAGATTCTGGTTGAGCTAGATCGGCTGCCTCCAGGCCCGTCGCCTGAACGGTTTCAGCTGCTCGTCGAGAGGGATGAGCTGCGAGACCAAGCCGGCCAGTTCGGTGCGGATCAGCTTGCGTCCCGGTCGACCGAGGAGCTCGAGACGGAGTTGGAATCGCTACGACAGACTCGCGATTCATTGGTGAGTTCCCACACAGGTTTCATCACTGCAAAAGGGGGAAGCAGCGCCGCACCGACTAGCGGTGCCTGGGTCGAACTCAGCAAGAAGTCCCTCGGTGCAGCCGGACTTGACCGCTTCAACCAGCGCATTTCCCAAATCGAGGACGTCCTGGCTGAGCGAACGCCGGCAGAAAAGGGACCTCAGCCCACCTGAGCCAGCGGAAGGCTCTCTGCACGAATTGAGCACTTGAACTCTCCGGATATACTTCCATCCTGCCCATCCGGGCAGCTCCAGGGCGCGTAGAACAGTCTGGAGTGTTCGCCGGCCTGTCAAGCCGGAGGTCGCGGGTTCAAATCCCGTCGTGCCCGCCAGCCAACCTCGAGGGGTTAAGGCTGCAAGGTCAGGTAGCTCAGTCGGTAGAGCGCCGGTCTGAAAAACCGGAGGTCGACGGATCGACGCCGTCCCTGACCACCATCACCACTTCTCAACCTGTCTCCGTCCCTTGTCTGCGCCACAAAGCGTCAGTGTGAGGCTGACGGATTGCAGCGCGGAGGAGTTTGAGCAAGTGCGCTCCAGTTCAAACAGACTCCGGGACCGAGAACTATCGCTCGCTGATCGCAACCAGTTCGTCCCAAACGGCATCCAGAGCGTCCTCGAAGCTGTTCACGCCTGCAGCTCGTAACACCCCGGAGTCCACGCATCGCCGCCCGAGGTCGAATAACTCGAAATCGGCTTGCTTGGTAGCACGGGCCACCACTCCATTGGCGTTTCCTTCCATGTTCCAGACAAGGTGAACCAAACCGGCGAAGTCTCCCAACGGACCGGACACCGGGCCTGTTCGGTCAGGCCACCGAGATTTCACGTAGGCGTTGATCTTCGGCAAATCAGCAACCCCTGACATCACGGGATCAGCCGCGGCAAACAGAACCTGCCCCACGTGAGCGTGGACAATCGCTCCACTGCAGAGCGCACACGGCTCCAGCGACGACCACAACACATGATTCGGGTAGTCGCCCGGTGGCAGCGACGCGAGAACATTGATCTCCGCGTGTGCGACACTGGTTCCTGCCAGTTCACCAAGCGGGGCATCTGTCTCGAACGTCCGATTGCGACCCTCGCTCACGATGGTGTCTGATGGATCAGTGAGGACGCCCCCGACAGGAATACTCCCGGCAACAAAGGCGTCCCAAGCCAACTCAAGGCAGCGACGCCACGGAAGCTCGAGTTCTGCCAGGAACCGCTCTGCATCCGACCGCATTTCGAGAGCATATGACGGTGCGGCGAACTGACGGCTGCCGGACAAGATCACCGCCAAGCCAACGACGGAAGAGAGCTCCCGTCGATAGAAGCTCTCAAAGCCTTCCCGAGAGGCCCGATCTTCATCCGAACGACTAGGGGATTCCGTTCTGATCTCCGTATGACCCGTGACTCATGAAGGCAACTCGCATAAGTGCTGACTTCGGGTGACACCGATTGTCGAACTCTTGAGCAGTGCAAGGAGACTGCAAGAGCTAGGCGCGAGCCTTGGCGGCAATGAGATACGTCAGCCGGCCCCGATGTCTGATTGCGGTTGCTATGACAGCCCTGATCGTGTCCAGCTGCACCCCTGGCGCACCCAACCGATCGGATACAACAGGTGCTGACCCTTCCTACTCAGTCACCACCGTTGCCGAACCGTTCGTGGTCATTCCCGACTTCTCGAATTCTCCGTTATGGGAACCGATCCCGGCCTGTCGACTTCTTTCACAGGCGGAGGGCGAGCGGGAGGCTCCCTTCAACTGCAAGCTTGACATCGAGTAAGGCCATGCCAGCGCAAACCGATGGTGCCAATAGAGTTTCCCCATGGCACGAGCATGGCTGCGCGGAATCCCCGACAGTTTCGCCAACGCCCTAACCGGGCCGCGGGGACGGTCACCAGACGTAGGGCTGGCTCGTGAGCAACACGCCGAGTACAGGGAACGCCTCGAGGCGAGTGGGCTCAAGACAGACGTTCTGGACTCTGATGAGGCATATCCGGACTGTGTGTTCATCGAAGACACGGCAGTTCTAGTGAGCCGATTTGGTGTCATCACCAGGCCTGGAGCGCCGGAGCGGCGAGGTGAGATCGAAGCGATCAAACAACTCTTCCCACACCACTTTCCCCATCTGGTGATGGACCCCCCGGCGACTCTCGACGGAGGAGACGTACTTATCGTGAGAAACAGCATGTTCGTGGGACTGTCTTCGAGGACCAACCTTGCAGGTGTTGCCCTGATGATGGCATTCGCCCATGCCGCCGAGATGGAGTTTCAGCCCGTTCAGATTGACGACGTCCTCCATCTCAAGTCGGGCGTATTGGCGGTGAGTGACGACATCGTGGTCGTGACTCCGGGCACAGTAAACGAATCCATCTTTGGTGACTTCAACATCATCCACGAGCATCCTGACGAACGTCATCAGTTCAGTGCGGTCCGGCTGCCCGATCGAGTGCTGGTGACATCGAGCGCACCGAAGACAAGCGCCGAAGTCGAAAGGGCCGGAGTTGTGATAGATCCAATCGACGTCTCGGAAATCCTTGCCGCCGACGGTGGTCTTACTTGTATGTCGATCATCGACGTCTGAAAGTGGGCCACTAGCGTCAACCCCATGTGGGTAGAGATCAATGGTGGATTAGATCAGCGCGCCCCTTGGTCACCAACCCATAGGCCGGGCGCCCGGGAATCAGTTGTTCGCTGACACGCTTCGGGGTGGGTTGGCCGAATCCGAAATGAAAAAGGGATTGGTGGCCGCTCCGGGTTGGGCGTCGCTTTCGATCTCGTAGCCGGCGGCTATCCAGTCGGAGACTCCCCCGGCGTAGCGGCGCACATCCTTGTAGCCCCGCTCGACCAGCCATCGATTGGCGAACTGGCTGGCGACACAAGCCGGGTCGCTGCAATAGACAACGATTTCGTCATCTTCGTTCAGCGCCTCGCCAGCTTCTTCGACCGTGGCGAAGTGGAGGGAACCGGGGATGTGAGCCGCCCGGAACCCCCACTCGTGCATGGCCATGACCAGCTTGAAGTCGTCGCCGCGGTCGAGCTTCGCTTTCAGCTCGTCTCGATCAATCGTCACGATTTCGTCCACAGCCGAAGCTTACGCCGCAGTCTTGCGTCGGCGCATGGCCCACACAGCCAGCGCAAACATGACCGGCACCCACGCCACGACCTTCAGGATCTCCGTGCCGATATCGCCAATGCCGCCACCGTCGATGGCCACTGTCCTCATCGCCTCGAGCAGTGGTGCCATGGGAAGCCACTCGACAACCGGCTGAAGCCAGTCGGGCAAACCGGCAACTGGGAAGAACGCACCACTGAGGAAGATCACCGGAAGCACAACCATGCCCGAGAGGACACTCGCAGCCTCCACGCCTGAAGATCGTCCGCCGATGGCGAAGCCGAGGGCCATGAACGTGATCCCGGCCAGCAGGGTCAACATCACCAACAGAGCCGGGTTTCCAGCGAAGTCGGCACCGAGGAGCACAGCAATGGCGAGGACCGCCACAGCCTGCACCGTGGCTACGAGCAGACGCGCACCCACCTGTCCCACCATGAACGAGCTACGCCGGATGGGGGTTGCGTCGAGCCGCCGTAAGACCTTCGCTTCCTTGAACCGGGCATAGGAGGCAGCCGTCCACGAAACCGAGAACTCCATGGCAGTCATCCCGAGCAGACCGGGGACCACGAAGTTGTAATAGTCGATGCCTCCACTTCCACCGGCTCCGAAGTCGGTTCCACTGATATTCATGTCGAATGCGGCGAAAGCCAGCAAGAAGATCACCGGGAAAGCGATCGCTCCCCCCATCAGCTGCTTGTCCCGAACGATGGAAAGCAAGGAGGCCTTGAACATCGCGATTGTTGAGGTCATTGGTAGGTCCTTTGGTCAGTCACGCAGGCGGTTGCCGGTGAGGTTGAGAAATACGTCTTCGAGAGTTGAGCGGTGGATCGATACGTCCTCCAGCTCGATTCCAAGCCCCGACGACCAGGCGAACAGCTCTGGAACTGCGCGGTCGGCCGCCTCGACGGTCAGAGTGAAGGAGCTTCGTCCATTCACGTGTGAGCTGAGCTGGCCGAGGTGCCCAAGTCGACCGAGGTCATCAGTTGGAATCTGGGAACCGGTGCTGAAGCGGACAGTGGTCTCCGATCCGAACTGCTCCTTGAGCCGAGTTGGAGTGTCGATTGCTGCGATACGCCCGTGATCGATCACGGCTACACGGTCTGCGAGGGTCTCTGCTTCTTCCATGTAGTGAGTGGTCAGAATCACCGTCCGGCCCTCGGTAGCCAACGCCCGAATGACATCCCACAGGTTGCGTCTCGCCTGAGGGTCGAGCCCTGTCGTGGGCTCGTCCAAGAACACCACCTCCGGATCGTTCACGAGCGCGGCGACGATGGCGAAACGTTGAGCCTGTCCCCCGGACAACTCGCCGACCAGCGCGTCACGCTTCTCGGATAGTCCGACTTTCGCCAGAAGATCGGCCGGGTCGAGACGCTGGGGATAGAGCCTTCCAAAAAGGTCGAGCAACTCTCCGAGCTTCAGAAACTCAAAATATGCCGAACTTTGCAGCTGTACCCCGATGCGCTTCTGCACTTCCTTCGGGTTGGCTAGCGGATCGAGCCCCAACACCCGAACACGGCCACCATCGGCGGTGGTCAGCCCTTCCACTATCTCGAGCGTCGTGGTCTTTCCTGCCCCATTGGGTCCGAGAATGGCGAACACTTCACCCGACTCAACGCTCAGAGAGAGCCCGTCCACCGCCGCGAGGGTTCCCCCCTCAGGGTCGGGGTAATACTTGACCAGGTTCTCAATCGACACCGCCGTGCCGGTAGCCACCGGTGTTGGCTCTAGTTGCGTCTTCATAATCAACTCCTAAGTAGTACGACGCCTCAATAGTTGAGTAGATAACCATACTGAAGACAGTTTGTCAACTAGTTAATTATTTCTTGTGCAAGTATTCTGTGATATCGTGACAGCCATGGCACCTGAATCCACCGGTCAGATCACCGAACACGACCTTGGGTTTGATTCGATTACCGAACACACCAGCGCGGCTTTCGGGCTGCTACGCGTCTCCTCACTGCTCGCCGACGAGTTGGACCGCGAGCTTCAATCCACAGCAGGTATGGGGCTTTCCGAAATGCTGGTCTTGGTCCAACTCATGCTCGCCGGGGGACGATTCAAGATGGCAGACCTAGCTGATGCGCTCGTCGTCACCAGGGGAGGCGCCACCAAGATCGTCGACCGCCTTGTCGACAACGGATTCGTCCAACGGGTGCCATCGACCGAGGACCGACGCGTCATCTATGCCGTCATCACCGACGACGCCAAGGCTCTCGTCCGCAAGTACCAGTCGGTCTTCGACGGAGTGGCGCGAGGGCGGCTCGGAGACGTCCTGGGCAAACAGATGGGCCGCTTCGACGAGATGATCGACCAACTCAACTGTGAGAATCCTGGTTGGGAGCCGCCCGACATCGACTACCAGCCCTGAAGACACAGCTGCTCGGGCACCAACCGCTGCCACCGTGGCAGTCTGTTGGGGTGAAGGCTCGGTTCAAAGACAGACGAGAAGCTGGCCGGATCCTGGCGGGAGCCCTTGCCGAAGCCGCAGTCGTGGACCCTGACACCGTCGTGCTCGGTCTGCCACGCGGCGGTGTGGTCGTCGCCATGCAGGTAGCCGAGGCCTTGGAACTCCCCCTCGACATCATCATCGTCCGAAAGCTCGGGGTTCCCTGGCAGCCCGAGCTTGCCTTCGGGGCAGTTGGTGAGGGCGAGGTCATGTATGTCGACGAGTCGCTTCGAACCCACCTCAGACTCGACAACGAGATCGTCAGTCAGATAGCGGCCCGCGAGAGGTTGGCCATCGAACATCGAGCGGAGCTTTGGAGACACGGCCGTCCCCCGATGTCCCTCCAAGACAAGACCGCTTTGATTGTCGACGACGGCATAGCGACCGGCGCTACCGCACGAGCGGCATGCCAGGTGGCTCGAGGACTCGGTGCCGACCGCGTCGTTGTCGCAACGCCTGTTGCACCACCTGACACGGTGGCAGCCTTGAGGCAGGCAGCCGATCGGGTAATCGGTGCGTCAACACCATCGCCGTTCGGCGCTGTCGGGTACTTCTACGACGATTTCAGCGAAGTTTCCGACCAGGAGGTCCAGGAAATACTGGCTAAGAACAAGTGACATTCGACCCTTGCGGTAGTGCACCCAACCAACTCTGATGTAACCGAAGGGAGTTGCGTCATGAACTTCACCAACCCTTTGGTAGTCCTCGGGACGGCCTGGTTGGCCACCGGCCTCTTACTCGGGATCATGATGAAGCTCAGGGGCCATGACTTCTATGTGTGGCTTCTTCTCGGATCGATCCTTGGGCCGCTGGCGATCCCACTCGCCTTTCAGCGGATCGCAAAGGAGAGGTCAGTTGGCCACACGGAGTCCGTGAGGAAGGACGGGGACTTTGACGTTCTCGTAGCCCTGGACGGGTCCGACGAGTCGATGGCGGCGCTGAAAAGCGCCCTGCCAATGATGATGTCGACGCCCACGTCGTTCACGTTTGCCACTGTCCTCGACTACGACACGGCACGACAGCGCGGAGAGCCTGAGCGCGCCAAGGCGTTCTTAGAGGATGCAGCCAAGGCTCTCCCCGACCACCGGGTTTCCACGGAAGTGCTGTTTGGCAGGCCAGCCCGCACCCTCGTTGAATACGCCGACAGCACCGCCGTGGACCTCATCGTTCTGGGTGCGCGGGGCAAGGGGGCGTCGAAGCAGGTTTTCGGGAGCGTTGCCAACGCAGTCGTCAAGGACTCCGAGATCCCCGTAATGGTCGGACCCCGTCCGACTGCCAGCCGCCTTCCCTACATGAGCCCTGACTGACAAGCTGATGCCGCTAGCGGCACCAAGAACTCAGTCAGACAGACGTTGATAGACGCTCCACCAGTTGGAGTCTGGATCTACGACGCTGAACTGACGTCCGCCCCACCACGGGTCCCATAGGTCTTCGATGATGTTCGCCCCGGCAGCGACCGCTGCCTCGTGGGCCGCAGTGGCGTCATCAACATGGAGATAAAGCGACATGGCTCCTCCCGGGCCGGCGGCTCGTGGACCAACTGCAGACATGTATTGCTGGTTGGCTGCCAACTCATCGGCCTCGGGGACAATGGCAACCATGAGTTGCACGTCGCCGCGCTCAAGCTGGCACCACGTCGCTGACGCCTCATCAGGAAACCACTGCGCAGGCTCGAATCCGAGAACGTCTGAATACCAGGCCACAGACTGCTTCACGTTGCTGACCCAAAGATGCGGCTCAATCATCCGTTCACCCTACGCCGAAGGACGAAGGGGGCGTTCGCCTCTGGCCTAAGAACCGGAGCAAGCCCACAATGCGAACCACGGTCGCCAACGAGAAAGGTACGAACTTGGCCGATTACCACTTCAGTGTCACCGTTCATGGTGATTTTGACGAGGCCGTCGAGAAGACACGCACGGCGCTAGCCGACCATGGCTTCGGCATCGTCAGCGAGATCAACATGGCGGCGACACTCAAGGAAAAGCTGGGACACGAGATGCCTCCCTACGTCATCCTCGGAGCATGTCGTCCCAACGCAGCCCGGGCCGCAGTTTCAGTCGAGCCCGCTATTGGAACGCTGCTGCCATGCAACGTTGTTGTGAGGCAAATGGACGGAGACGGCGTGATGGTCGACTTCATGGACCCAGCCGTCATCGTGGACCTCGTCGGCGAAAGACGCGTCCACGAAATCGCAGACGAGGTGCGAACCGCCCTCGAGATGACCAGGGACGCCATCGCCACTTCCTGATCACCCGATGTAGGCAAACCCGAACGTCGAGCCGTGGGGAAGCGAACCTAGCTACGCTTCCTGTCATGGGCGCTGAAACGATCACCTGGAAGGGCCGCTTCGGGCCGATGGATCTCGTCGTGGGTGATGCCACCTTTCGACCAAGCACGATTTCGAATCTGCTTGCCGAGGCCATCGACTTCAAGCCAGGCAGCGTCGTGGTCGACGTCGGGTGCGGATCCGGAATTCTGGCGATAATCGCCGCCAAGCTCGGAGCCGGCAAGGTATACGCAGTAGACGCGGCACCCGAGACGGTTGAAGTGGGTGTTGCCAATGCTGCCAGCCACGGCGTCAACGACAAGATCACCTTTGTCGAAGGAGACATGTTCGACGCTTTGGATCAGGACATCGAAGCCGACGTGGTTATCGGCGACGTATCCGGGATCCCAGACGAGATCGCCCGAGCGTCGGGATGGTTCCCATCAGGTCTGTCAGGCGGTCCGACCGGCGCTGAGCTGCCGATGCGGATGATCGAGGAATCGAAACGAATCCTCCGCAAGGGAGGAAAGCTCTTTCTGCCCACCGGGTCGCTCCAAGACGAGACATCGATCCTCAACAGGGCGCGGGCGGTCTTCAGCTCGATGCGTCAGCTCACCGAACGAAACATCCCGCTCCCTTCATCACTTGCCGAGGATCCAGCCGTGATCCGGATGCTGAAAGATCGAGTTATCTCGCTGACCCAACGCGGGAGCCGGTTCCAATGGACCGCCCGCGTTTGGGAGATCGAGGCCTGAGCGGCACCTGAGTCTCGGCTGAACCGAAGACGGGCTACCGTCGCCACCCGTGACCGAACCCAGAGTTCCTCTGCTCCGCCCGTTCACAGGGTTTCTAGCTACCCCGCCAACGGCATCTCGCGTGATGGGGATGCCCTCGCCGTCGTTGGATTCCGCCCACAGGAAGGCGGAGAGGAACGATCCGCTGAGTTACCGATTCCACCTCGGGCGCCGGGGAGACAGGAGCGCCAACGAGGCTCGGGACTGGATCCAGGGACGGACCGATGAAGGGATCTTCCAACGTGTTGGGCCATCTGCCATCGTCTACCGACGGAGAATCGGCGACAAGACATCGGTTGGGGTGATAGTCGACGTTTCGCTGAGTGCCTATCGGCAAGGACACATCAAGAAGCACGAGAACACCCTCGAGCGGTCAGAAAGCCGAATGGTTCGATACATGGCTCAGACCCGAGTATTCGGAAAGCCCGTGACGCTGACTTATCGCAGCTCGGACCAACCCAGCCCGTTGGCCAGCTATCGCCATCGCGAACCGGAGATTCGCCTCCACGGAGTCGAAGGCTCGGTTCACGACCTGTGGATTCTCGACCGGCGAGTAAGCCAGGATTTGTGCTCTGGCTTCACCGACGACCTCTACATCACCGACGGGCATCATCGCCTGGCCGCAGCAGCGACCCTGGCGGCAGCTGAAGGGCGGACTGGCTATCTGCCAGCCGGGATCTTCGCTCCCGATGAGCTCCTTCTCGGTGCGTTCGCTAGGTGCATCACGATGCCAGACCTCGACACTGAGGCGCTGCTCACGGCGGTCAAGTCAGACCTTCGAGTGAATTATGTCGATCCCGCCGACTGCTGGCCAACCCGTAAGGATCAGGTGGCAGCGCGCATAGGAGACAGACATCTGCTCATCGACCTTGGAACGCCGCGATCTCGAGCCGGAACAGTCACCGCCCTCAACGCATCGAGACTCCACGACCTGATCCTCCAACCGTTTCTCGGGATCAACGAACCACGCACCGACACCCGAGTGGAATATGTGGAATCGGATGCCGATTACACCCGACCGGAGTACGACGCCTGGTTCCTCCCTCACCCTGAGGCAATCGAGGACGTATTGACGATCGCCGACCACGGTCAGGTGATGCCACCGAAGTCCACATTGTTCGGCCCAAAGCTCCCCTCCGGCATGGTCATCCGCACCATCGAACCCATGTGACCACCCTTCTCTGTCGGAAAACCGTCCTATAGCGTGGTCAAGCGACACAGAAAGGTTGGAGACGGGTTGACAAATGGTCGGGAATGGCCGACCATACGGGAATGGCCGACCATAAAGAGCCAACCGAGAACCGAGCTCCCGACTACGAACTAGACGCGACGCTGCAGTTCTCTGAGCCGGAGCACTACCGGGCTTTGTTCGAGGAGACCCGTCTACGAATCGTCGACTTGCTCCTCGAGCGTGCCGCAACCACCTCCGAACTGGCGGAAGCGTTGGGCAAACCAAAAGGAACCGTCGGCCACCACGTGGGAGTGCTCGAGGACGCGGGGCTGATCCGGATAGTTCGCACCAAGAAGGTCCGAGCGATTGAGGCGAAGTACTACGGAAGAACGGCTCGTACCTACCTCCTCGGAGACAAAGACGATCCGGGGATCGACGTGGCACGAGCCCACTTTCTCACCACTGCCGCCAGCGAGTACGGGCAAACCGTCGACGAGGAGTCGGGGCTCCCGGGCAGCACTCTCCGTTATGCGCGCATCCCCACTGAACGAGCAACGGAATGGGCTCAACGGCTGTTCGATCTGGCGGAGGAGTTCACGGCCTCTCCCCGTGGTGGTCAGACGACTTACGGACTGCTCGTGGCCATGTATCCCACCGATCGACCTCATCTACCTGACAAGGAGACCGAATGAGCAAGCCCCTGGGCGCCAACTATTGGAAACTCTGGTCCGCCTCGGTGGTATCAAACCTCGGAGATGGAATTGCCACCATCGCATATCCATGGCTGGCGTCCTCTCTGACCCGAAACCCCGTGCACATTGCCGCCATAGCCGCCATGACCCGCCTCCCATGGCTCCTCTTTTCCCTCCCGGCTGGGGTGGTGACCGATCGCGTCGACCGCCGGAAGCTCACGGCCTGGATGGACGTCTTCCGCTTCATTCTGACTGTGGGAGTGGCGATAGCCGTGTTCGTTGTCCAGGGCGATCTCGCCAACCCGGACGACGTCGCCTCGGGAATCGCCCAACCTCCAGCCTCAGCAGGTGCACTTCTGGTAGTGGTCTATGTGGCAGCGCTTCTCCTTGGGACCGCCGAGGTGTTCAGGGACAACTCGGCACAAACCCTGATGCCAGCGATCGTCGACAAGGACAACCTCGAAAAGGCCAACGGGCGGATGTGGGGCGCCGAGATGGTTATGAACTCCTTCATTGGACCCCCATTGGCCGGCTTCTTGATCGCAGCAGCAATGGCGCTGCCCTTCTTCGTGGACGCGGGAACATTCGCAGCTGCAGCCGCCTTGGTGTTTGCCATCGGCGGACAATTCTCTCCTAAGGGCTCCGACGAGCCGGCGGCCCGACGGTCCTTCAAAGAGGAACTCAAAGAGGGAGTCCGTTGGTTGTGGCAACACCCGCTGTTCAAACCGATGGCCATCGCTCTTGGGGTCCTGAACGGAACATTCATGATCTCCTTCGCCACTTTCGTTCTCTTCGCTCAGGAGATCCTCGAGTTGGACGCGACTCGGTTCGGCCTGCTGACTACCGGGGCTGCGGTCGGTGGTGTCATCGGATCCCTAGTCGCGGACCGAATCGTCAAGGCCATGGGTCAAGGAGCCTCTCTGTTCTCCACGATCTTGCTCGGTGGCGTGACGCTGGTGGTCAGCGGTCTGACCTCTTCGTTCTGGATCTTCTGGGCTGCGGGGCTGCTGTCATCACTGACAGCCGTGCTTTGGAACGTCATCACAGTCTCCCTGCGACAGGCCCTGATCCCCGATCGCCTACTCGGGCGGGTCAACTCCGTGTACCGGTTCATAGGTTGGGGCATGATGCCGATTGGCTCGGCCCTTGGTGGCCTGATCGTCGCCGTGGTAGAGCCGACCTTTGGTCGGGAATGGGCACTACGAGCGCCATTCCTCGTAGCGGCGGCCCTCACATTCGGCTTGTTCGTTTACGCATTACCCCGCCTGAACTCGGCCCGCATAGACCAAGCCAAGGAAGTGGCTGCCACCGCTGAAAGCACGACGTAAGCGTGGTTTGCTAGCTTGAACCGTGCCTCGAAAGAGGCGCTGTGAAGCGGATCATCCGCTTCCAGAACAAAGGGGAGAGAAATGAAGGGTTCACATCGAATCCTGGTGCTTGGCGCCGCGCTCGCGCTTGTGATGACCACAGCCATGTCGGCGGTCGCCGCGCCACCGGACCAATCTGGCCCGGTTGAGCGTTTCGAAGGCCATGCCAACTTCTTCTACTGGGGTGATGGCATCCTGGTAATCGTCGGCGACAGCGTCGAACACGTGTGCGCGGACGTCGGAACGCCAGCAGATGCCATGGGTATTCATACCGGCAATGGCGGCGGTCAGTTCCGGCAGAGAGGCGAGGTTCCAGTGATGGTGTTTGCCGATCCGCGGTTTGACTCGTCAGACCCGTTCATCGGGTTCTTGTTCTTGGATGAAGTCTGCGGGCTGGGCGCCGACTACGACCTCGTAGCAACTGGCGACAACCTGCGCATCAGGGTCAAAGACACCATCGCTCCGGACGGGACAGTGCACGTCGAGAACGGCATCGTCGGCAAGGTGACGACAACCGAGGGCGAGATAGCCCAGGTGACGACGCACGCCAGCGCCTGGTTCAACGGACCTGAGCTGATCAAGCTCAACCCGTTCTTCGTCAAATACACCGGCTAGGCAATCCAAGGAGGCCGCCTCACCGCAGCCGTGGTGGGGCGGCTTTCCGTCTCTGTGTCGCTAAACCAAAGCTATGACACAAACAAGCGACACAGAAGGTCGGTCAGGAGCCGATGATCGGTGAATCCGAGCTGCCCTGGCGACCGCGAGCCTCGACCGCGGCCTGGAAGAACCTCGCCTGCATCGCGAACAGCCCTCCGCCGTCGTTCTGAACTATCTGCCCGTTCAGCCAGCGCGCCTCGGGGAGACACATCAAGGCCACTGCTTCAGCAGCATCTTCGGCACTTGCAGCCGTCCGGAGTGGGTGCGTGTCTTCTTCGGCTCCCTTCAACGGCTCATACAGGGACCCGGTCATCATCGCGATCGAGTCGGTGTCCACATATCCGGGCAGCACCCCCACCGCGGTGACCCCCGCCGGACCCAGCTCGGCAGCCAGGTATTTGATGAGCGTCTCGAGCGACGACTTGGCCGCTCCCAGCAAACCGTGCGTTGGTATGTACCCGACCGTATCTGCTCCAGAGATCCCAATAATCCGACCTCCGCGCTTTTCGAGCAGAGGGAACAACCTCTGAACCATCAAGAGGAAATGGCGAACGGAGATGGCGAAGGTCTTATCGATCTGATGCATCTTCAGGGCCAGAAGCGGAACAAGGGCCGTGGCAGCAGCATTGGCTATTAGGAAATCGAGGGCGTCGTGGGTGTCAAGGACGGTTTGCATCCCAGCCTCGACACTCGCCTCGTCTACTAGATCCATCTGGATCGAAGTGGCACCGGGAGTCAGCAAACTGCACGCCTCAACAATCTTGGCGGCCGCCTCGGCCTCCTTGCGATAGGTGATCGTCACCTGGCACCCCCACCTCGCGAGATGCTGGGCCGTGGCAGCACCCAACCCCCTACTGCCACCAGTTATCAGAGCTGTCGTGCCTTCGAGGGGTCGTTCCATCGTCATGAACCTATCTTCCACCATCGCAGAGACCCGACCCGATCAAACCCTGACTGCGAATAGAACTCAGCGGCCGGCCAGTCCTCGTAGGTGCCCACCCGCAGGGTGTGCATCCCGGCCTCACGGGCACGCTGTGCGCCAAAACGAAGCAACGCCCGTCCCAACCCCATCCGCTGGAACTCGGGGTGGGTGCCAAAAGGTTCGATCTCGGCGACACCCGATGGATCTGCCCACCAAACCATGAAGGCACCAACTCTGCCGTTCTCGTCCACGGCTACTAGGTCGTTCTCCGGCACGTAGGCAACCGAACGCATGAAACGGAGATAGCGGTTCAGATGCAGGTCGTCGGGCATCGTGCTCTGAAAAGCTCTATGGGATGCCTCCCGCCTGCTGTTGGCCTCGTCCTCACCTGCCAGATGGCGCAGAGACCAGCCGGGGGGCAACTCCGGATTCGAAATGTCGGTGGTGAGGTCCCACTCAAACTGAGTGAACGTTGACTCCACCGAGGCACCGGCGGCGGCCAACTCATCGGCTAACGGATCTGCGTCGTCGATCCAACCCAACTCGGCGACACCGCCGAGCCATTGCCGACACCATTCGACAAACGGTTGGCGGTCCACCCCGGGTCTAGTGAACAGATTTATCTCGCGTGGCTCCCTCGAGTTGAGAAAGGCGAACCCCTTGTCCGCCCACAACCAGGTCGACAGTTGATCCTCGTATCGAGGGTCTGGATGATGAACCCACCACGAGAAATCCCCAGGGTGGGCGTAGTACCGATCGCTGTCGGAGGTCAGGCCTTCGCTGAGAATCGACCGGATGAGATCGTGATCGGCCACCCCGGCCAGTCGCAACGGACCAACACGCGGGTCGGGGTTGGATGCCGATTCGGCCGCAGCACTCGGCGCACCGTGACTACCCAACCCGAGGGTCACCGTGGCGACATACCAGTCGTAGGGGAGCTGATTGAAGGGTTCACCTTCGTACGAGTAAGTCCGGCAAGAACCCAAGGACGTCTCAACTTCGATGGGCCTGTAGAGCGGCTCCGCGTTATCGAGCAACGTCTGCTCGTCAGCGTCGATCTCGAATACGACTCCGTGGACGCGCTCTGAAGCTGCTGGCCGGATGTTCAACTTTGAGGAGCCATCAATCGACGGCTTGTCGTAAAGCGCCTGATAGCCGTCGAGGTGAGCTTGTCCGATAAGACGCGCGCTCGGGCACCTACTTATCAGCCTTGGCAACCATGTGTTGGAGCCGTAGGCGAAGTAGAGGAAGGTCAATCCTCGATCCAGTCCTCGAGAGGAATGCCCAGCCCGTCGGAGATACGGTTGACGTACGCGTAGTACGCAACCACTTCGGCGATGTGGAGAACGTCCAGGTCAGAGAACCCGTGGCGTCGAAGGTCCTCTACATCAGCCCTCTTCATCTCCCCGGGTGTTCTGGTGAGCTTGACGGCGTACCTCAGCATGGCCTTCCTCTTATCCGAGAGGTCCGCCGTCTCGAAGTCATTCTCGATGGCGGCAGCGAGGTCGTCGTCTCTGAGCAACCGACGCAGACCGCGCCGGTGATGAGTCAGTCAGTAGTGACAGTCGTTCGTCTTTGAGACGACAACAGCAACGATCTCCCTTTCGACCTTCCGGAGCGTGGCCGTACCCTTCATGGCCTGGCGGTAGAGATCTAGGTGGGCCCTCATGCTGCCAGGGTCCAGGGCATGAATCCTGATCACCCAGTCAACTCGGTCGTACTCCGGATCGAGGGAGTCCTTTTTCAGTTCGGCCATCTCAGGTGGCCAGTCGGCCTCGTGCGGAGCGTCAATCCATGGCATTACGAGAACCTAGGCCGGCGAGCGCGGAACTGGAAGCGAGAGTTTGGCCAAACGGCTACCGACCCTGAGCACGATTGCCGAGACCGCGGCCAGTACGAGAAAGACAGAACCAAAACCCGACGTCAGGTACGCGATGGCCCCAGCCGTCGCTGCGGCGCTGGCATAGAAGTCTCCTGACCGATAGAGGATGCCGGGAACCTCGCCTGCAAGTAGATCGCGGATGACTCCGCCTCCAACACCGCTGACGGCAGCAGCAAAGACGGTCCCCCAGAACCCGAAGGACAGGCCCATAGCCGTGGCCGCACCGAGTGCCGCAAAGACAGCCAGCCCCAAAGTGTCAAAGAAGTACAGAGTCGCTCCATCCGGGACCAACCGATGGGCAAAGAACACCACCACGCAGGTCACGGCGATCGCCCACAGGAGTGGTTCGTTAGTCAAAGCGGGCGGAGGTATGACGCCTGCCAGGAGATCGCGTATCGACCCACCACCAATGGCGGTCACGGCACCGAGCACCAGAACACCCACCAGGTCGAAGCCTTTGCGGACGGCCGTCAGCGCACCGGTGATGGCAAAGGTGATCGTTCCGACCCAGACCAAGACATCCAGAAGACCCATGCGGGGAGCCTATTGCCAGGTTCCCGGCTTAATTGGAGAAGGTGACTGCGAAAGCGGGAGCCCAGCGGGTAACGACCCGTCCGTAACACTCGCCAGCTTTCATCAGGTCGCCGGCCTCGAGCGCACCCAACGACTCACTTATCTGCTCGCAGGAGTCGTCGAAGACCAAATCGTGAGGGTCGAACAGCTCAGACACTTGGTCATAGTCCAACTCGACCATCGAACCCTCCGGAAACGGCTCGAGCCATTCGAGCAACTGACCCACTTCTTCGGCCGGACCGGCGAACATTCCGACCGCCACCAAAATCTCCTGTGTGCGCCGGATGCGAGCGATGGCGTCGGCGAGTCCTGTTCGGAACCTGATCCGTGGCGTGTCCTCGTGGGTGTATATCTCCTTCTCCGAAGGATCGAAAAGGGCAAACCAACGTACCGGAACATGCCAGGCGGACGTCAGCACGTGGGACCGATGGCCCGGGTTTGATCGCCGATAGGCCTTCAACTCATCATGAGCAGCGTCTGCGGCACCTTCCGGAATCAGACCTCCCCCGACTCCGCCGAAGGCGTTGGCGAAGGCCACGGTGGATTCAAGAACCCGCAACCTGAGGTTGCGCGGGCATGCCACTGGCACTCCCTCCCACTCAGCCAGCCACGTGTCGTCACCAGGAGTTTCCGACAAAAGACCAAACGTACGCACGAAGCCCGGCACCGGATCTCTCGAACCGGTCGCCTCGGGCGAGTAGACCCTCAGATGCGACGTCTTGGTCATGGCACCATCCTGGCACAGGAGCACCACAAGACGCTGGGGCGCAAGCCTCATCAGCGAAGTAAGATCGAGACACCCGCCCCTTGGAAATCTAGGAGGTCAAAGTCTTGGGCGTTTTTGATGCTGTCGCCGTAGAAGGCCACGAGCAGATCCTCTATGGCTACGACAAGGTATCTGGTCTCGAGGCGATTATCGCCATACACAGCACGGCGTTGGGTCCCGCTTTAGGCGGGACTCGTTTTTTTCCATACGAATCTGAGGCCGATGCCATCGAGGATGTCCTTCGTCTATCCAAGGGCATGACTTACAAAGCTGCTGCTGCGGGACTGGATCTCGGCGGTGGCAAGGCGGTGATCATTGGCGATCCGCGGGAAGACAAGTCCGAAAGGCTTTTTCGGGCCTACGGTCGAATTGTCGACTCCCTTCAGGGCCGATACATAACGGCAGAAGACGTCGGGACGACCACGACAGACATGGACACCATCCGTGCCGAAACCCGATGGGCTCTGGGGAATTCAGTTGCCCTGGGAGGCAGCGGCGACCCTTCTCCCGTCACGGCAAGAGGCTTGTATCAAGCGACCAGAGCGGCCCTTCAGAAGGTGACTGGGAATCCCGAGGTAGCGGGCAGACGCTTCGCCGTACAAGGTGTCGGCAAGGTCGGATCCGCATATGTGCAGCTACTGGTGGAGAACCGTGCCGAGGTAATCGTCACAGACGCCTACGAACCGGCGATTCAGGCGGCCGTAGACAACTACGGAGTCAAAACTGTCGAGCTCGACGACATTCACACTGTCGATTGCGATGTCTTCTCGCCCTGCGCTCTGGGTGCCAGTCTGAACGAGGACACAATTCCCCAACTCAACTGCCGTGCCGTTGTGGGCAGCGCAAACAATCAACTTGCGACCGAGGCAGACGCCGATCGTCTGATGAAGCGTGACATCTTGTACGCACCTGACTTCGTCGTCAACGCCGGTGGCTTGATCAACGTCTACGACGAGTTGCATGGCTACTCCAAGACCCGTGCTCTTCACCGAGTCGATGCGATCTACGACGCCACCATGAAGATTCTCAACGAAGCCGAAGAACACGGCATCAACCCCAACGAGGCGGCGCAGAAGGTCGCAGACGACAGAATCCGCGACATCGGAGACCTTCGACGATTCCGCCGCAGTGGAGACGACAGGAACTGAGATGACCACCGAACCGGTCCACAAATCGCTCGGACTCACCGACGCCGACGTCATCTCGATGTATCGGCTGATGCTGCTCACTCGCCGAGTAGACGATCGGATGTGGGCTCTTCAGAGGCAGGGCCGTGCAGCATTCGTGCTCGGGTCCTCAGGGCATGAAGCGATCCAGGTCGGGTCGGTATTTGCTCTGGACAACGAGCGCGACTGGATCCTCCCCTACTACCGGGACATGGGAGTCGCCCTCGCATGGGGGTTTACTCCGTTGGAAGTGTTCTTGGGAGTGTTCGCGAAGAAGGACGATCCCTCCTCAGGAGGTCGCCAGCTGCCGAGCCATTGGTCTTCGCCCGAGCGCAATGTCTTCACACAATCGTCAGTGATCGGAACTCAATTCCCCCATGCCGCTGGCATCGCTCACGGCCTCAAGGTGCAGGGCAATAGTGCTGTAACTGTCGTCTACGGCGGCGAAGGCGCAACGTCAGAAGGCGACTGGCACGAGGCGATGAACTGGGCGGGCATCCACAAACTGCCTCTGATCTGCGTCGTCGAGAACAACCAGTACGCCATTTCGGTCCCCAACGAGGAAGAGGTTGCGGGTCAGATTGCTGATCGTGCGGCTGGCTACGGGTTCCCCGGTCATCTGATCGACGGCAACGACCCCTTCGAGGTAGTGGCCACCATGCAGAAGGCCGTTGCGAGAGCACGGGCAGGAGACGGCCCCAGCCTCATCGAGGCCCAGACCTACAGGTACTACGCCCACACCTCCGACGACAACGACACCCTGTACCGGACCAGGGAAGAAGTGGAGACGTGGCGCAAGAAAGACCCGCTTGCCCGGTTGAAGGTGTACTTGATCGAAAACCGTCTGTTGACCGAGGCAGAGGAACAGGAGATTGACCAGGAAGTCACCAAGACTCTCATGGACGCTGTCGAGCAGGCCGAGGCATCAGCGAACCCTGACGAGCCGACCTCCCGGGTCTATGCCAAGGTCATCGAGCCCGGTCCCGGTGCCACCAAACCCGAACCAACGGTCGAAGGAGAGCGGGTCAATCTGATAACGGCTGTGAACCGAACGCTTCACGAGATCTTTGAGGACCATGACGACGCGGTTCTCTTCGGTGAGGACGTTGCCCGTCGCAAGGGAGGGGTGTTCAAAGCTACCGAGGGCCTAACCGACACCTTTGGAGCCGACCGCTGCTTCAACACGCCCATCGCAGAATCGTCGATCATCGGGTGTGCGATCGGCATGTCGGCCACCGGCTACCGGGTGCTCCCCGAGATCCAGTTCGCCGACTACATCCATCCTTCCTTCAACCAGATTGTGTCGGAGGCCGCCCGCACCAGCTATCGGTCGGATGGAACCTGGAACGTCCCAATCGTGATCCGGACGCCTTTTGGGGCCGGGATCCACGGCGCCCAGTATCACTCCCAGTCTGTTGAAGCCTTCTATGCCCACGTTCCTGGGCTGAAGGTCGTGATCCCTTCTACGCCGGCGGACGTGAAGGGTCTTCTGCACACTGCGTTCGAGGACCCGGACCCGGTCATGTTCCTGGAGCCGAAGAAGCTCTATCGCCTGGCGAGGGGCCCCTTCCCCGAAGGCACCCACAAGATTCCGCTCGGAAGAGCTGCGATCCGACATCCCGGCACCGATCTCACCATCATTGCCTACGGTGCCATGGCCCACTTTGCCGTCGAGGCGGCTGCGATGTTGGAGGACCTTGGGATAAGCCCCGAGGTGATCGACCTCCGAAGCATCAAACCTCTCGACTGGCCGACGATCGAGGAGTCGGTGAAGAAGACATCCCGAGCGCTGATCGTCCACGAGGACAACGAGTTCGGTGGCTTCGGCGCCGAGATTGCTGCTCAGATAGCCGACAAGACCTTCGAATGGCTCGACGCTCCCGTGAAACGGTACGGACTCCCTGACGTGCCGATCATGCCGTACGCTGGCTCACTGGAAAACGCCCTCTACCCCACTCCGCAGGACATCGTCGAGCGGGCCCAGGAGCTGGCCAAGTACTAGGTCGCCTCAGTCGCCTTCGGTGATGTCGTAGTTGTAGGCGTCATAGACCAGCTCAGCTCCATTCTGACGGTGCAGTGCAAGTCCCGAGAGAAGGGCGTTGACTCTGAGCCGCAAGGAACGTGCCGACGCTCCGTCAACGTTCTCTATGCCTTGGAGGGTCTGAATTGCGAAGTCCGCCAGGTCGACCAGGTGACCGTGCTCACCTCGAATCTCGTGAACGCGACCTTGGAGGTGAGGGGCAAGGTCTAGAACGTCTTCGAGAATTCCGTCGCCGCTCTCCACTTCTTCGACGTGGGCGACAAGGGCCGACCGCAGTTCTTCGAGCCCCTCCTTCATGCTTTCCATCCATCCGGGGGTCCCGGACGGGTCATGAAGGGACTCATCGAGCTGGGCGATGGCGTGCTCCATGTGAGCCCGAACCGCTCGTGCCCGATCGACTGCGCTGGGTTGTGAAGAAGTCATAGCAACATGCAACTTATCGCGTTTGGAGCCGGCCAGGGGCGAAGGTCAGTAACCCCAAGGTCTTTTGCCCCTGGCATTTGGCCGGCCATCCGACCAGTCTCAAGTCAATGCCAGCCGTCACAGCAACGGTGGATGGCAACGAGGCCGCTGCCCGGATAGCCCATCTCCTCAGCGAGGTCATCGCCATCTACCCGATCACTCCCGCATCCCCGATGGGCGAACTCGCCGATTCCTGGTCCCATTTGGACCGACCCAATCTCTGGGGAGTCACCCCTGACGTCGTCGAGATGCAAAGCGAAGCCGGTGCCGCTGGCACCCTCCACGGCGCGCTCACCGCTGGGGCACTTGCCACCACCTTCACCGCGTCGCAAGGCCTCCTTCTCATGATTCCGAACATGTTCAAGATCGCTGGCGAGTTGACTCCCACCGTCATCCACGTGGCAGCTCGAACTGTGGCCACACACGCCCTATCGATCTTCGGCGATCACTCAGATGTCATGGCCGCGCGTCAGACAGGCTTCGCCATGTTGTCCTCCGCCTCAGTGCAGGAAGCCCAAGACCTGGCCCTCGTTTCTCACCTTGCCACCCTGTCGACCAGGGTGCCCTTCCTTCACTTCTTCGATGGATTCCGCACGAGCCACGAGGTCGCCAAGATCGAAATGATCGACGAGGAAACAGTCCGTGATCTCGTAGACGAAGACCTCATCGCTCAACATCGGCTCAACGCCCTCGAGCCGTCGCGGCCCACCATCAAGGGAACCGCTCAAAACCCCGATGTTTTTTTCCAGGCAAGAGAAGCGTCAAACCCTTTCCACCTCTCTACTCCTGAGGCAGTCCAGACCGCGATGGACGCGGTGGCGAGCCATACCGGCCGCCAGCACCGATTGTTCGAGTACTACGGAGATCCGTCGGCAGAGACCGTGGCGGTCATCATGGGCTCCGGAGCGGGTGCTGCCAAGGAGGCAGTAGGCAAGCTGAACGAGCAAGGTGTCCCGGTGGGCGTGCTTGTCGTGAAACTGTTCCGGCCGTTCAGTGTCTCGCACTTCGTCGAAGCACTCCCCGACACGGTCAGCACGTTGGTGGTGCTTGATCGCACCAAGGAGCCAGGAGCCGTCGGAGAACCCCTCTATCAGGACGTCGTGGCCGCAGTCCACGAGTCTGGCGTCGAGGTAATGACTTTCGGCGGTAGATACGGGCTCTCGTCCAAGGAATTCACCCCGGCGATGGTCGCCGGAGTATTCGATGAGGTCACCGGCGACAACCCCAGGCGACACTTCACGGTCGGTATCAACGACGACGTGACCCAGCTGTCTATCGACTACGACCCGGCCTGGTGGCACGAGCCGGATTCCGTGACCCGAGCGGTGTTCTACGGGCTGGGGTCAGACGGCACCGTCGGCGCCAACAAGAGCTCGGTGAAGATCATCGGAGACAACACGGACAACTACGCGCAGGGCTACTTCGTCTACGACTCCAAGAAGTCGGGATCGAGAACCGTTTCGCACATCAGGGTCTCCCCCGACCCGATCGAGTCGACCTACCTGATAGGCGAGGCCGACTTCGTGGCCGTCCACCAGTTCGACTTCCTCGAGAAGGGAGACGTCCTCGACGTAGCGGGTCAAGGGGCCACGGTGCTGATCAACAGTCCCTACGGACCGGAGCACACTTGGGCACGCCTACCGATTGAAGCCCAGAGACAAGTGGTGGCAAAGGACCTCACGGTCTGGGCCGTGGATGCCGCCCGAATCGCTCGAGAAGCTGGCTTGGGGAATCGAGTCAACACCGTTCTTCAGACCTGCTTCTTCCATCTCACCGATTTCTTGCCCGGCGACTCAGCGTTGACCGAGATCAAGGCTCAGATCGCAAAGATGTATGGAAAGCGCGGCGTGGTTGTCATCGAGCGCAACCACAAGGCCGTCGACGATGCCGTTGCCGGCCTCTACCGCGTCGAAGTCGGCGAAGCCGACTCGAAACGCACAATCCCGGCCACTGTCCCGGCTGAGGCGCCCGAGTTCGTACAAAGGGTCACTTCCATGATCATGGAAGGCAAGGGAGACCTGCTCCCGGTGTCAGCCCTCCCAGTTGACGGCACCTTCCCGACAGCGACCTCGATCTGGGAGAAACGTTCAATCGCTCACGAGATCCCCATCTGGGACCCTGACATCTGCATCGATTGTGCCCGTTGTGCCCTGGTTTGCCCCCACGCAGCCATCCGGTTCAAAGCCTTCGATCCCGAAATCGAAGTCCCCGAAGGATTCCTCTGGAAGGAGTCGACCGGAGCCGACCTCAGAGGCAAACGAATCAGTATCCAGGTGGCACCTGACGAGTGCACAGGATGCGCGGTCTGTGTCGATGTCTGTCCCGCCAAATCCAAGGAGCAGGTGAAGCACAAGGCCATCAACATGGAGCTCAAGACCCCCCACCTGGAGAGGGAACGAGCCAACTATCAGTTCTTCCTCGAGATTCCGGACGCCAAGAGGACCGAAGTGAAGTACGGAACTGTCAAAGGTTCTCAGCTTCTCAAGCCGCTATTCGAAGCGTCCGGCGCATGTGCTGGATGTGGTGAGACTCCATACCTCAAGCTGCTGACCCAACAGCTTGGTGACCGCATGGTCATCGCCAATGCGACGGGCTGCTCTTCGATTTACGGAGGAAACCTTCCGACCACCCCTTGGTCAGTCGACAACAACGGCCGAGGGCCCGCCTGGTCCAACAGTCTCTTCGAGGACAATGCTGAGTTCGGCCTTGGTCTCAGACTTGCCTTCGAAGCCAAACGCCAGGACGCGATCCTTCTTGTCACAGCCTTGGCCCCCGAGTTGGGCGAGTTGGCTGTTGAGATTCTCGACGCCGTGGAAAGTCCGGATCTGAGCGACCCCGAGCCCGTGATCGAGACACAGCGGAACCTGGTCGACAGACTCAAAGAACGACTCGCTGAACTGGACGGACCCCTTCCTCGCCGGCTCGAAGGTGTAGCCGACGCCTTGGTTGAGACCAGCGTGTGGATAGTCGGTGGAGACGGCTGGGCTTACGACATTGGCTTCGGCGGCCTGGACCACGTTCTGGCCACGGGACGCGACATCAACATTCTCGTCCTCGACACCGAGGTCTACTCAAACACTGGAGGGCAGGCCTCCAAGGCGACGCCCCGAGCAGCGATCGCCAAGTTTGCCGCGGGCGGCAAGCCCACCGGAAAGAAGGATCTGGGCCAGATCGCCATGTCGTATGGCAACGTCTACGTGGGCCAGATAGCGATGGGAGCCAATCCGACACAGACGGTGAGAACCCTCGTCGAAGCCGAGGCACACAAGGGAGTCTCTCTGGTCGTCGCTTACAGCCCCTGCATTGCCCATGGCATCGATATGTCGACCCAGATGAGCCATCAGAAGGAAGCGACGGACTCCGGCTATTGGCCTCTGTACCGATACGACCCGTCCCGGGAAGCCGAAGGCCAACCCGGCCTTCGGTTGGACAGCCGCAAACCGACCATTGCCTTCAAGGACTTCGCGGCCAAGGAAGCACGCTTTGCGATGTTGCGGCGAGCCGATCCCGAACACGCTGAGGAACTGTTCGCCGCCGCCCAGCAAGACATCGACGACCGATGGCATTTGTATGAGCAGATGGTCACCATCCACAGAACTGCCGAGTACACGGAGGTAGACGAATGAGCGGTGTAGACCTCACCACTCGATACATGGGGCTGGAGTTGGCGCACCCGGTGATGCCATCGCCGTCCCCGCTTACCGGCGACGTGGAGCACATCGCGGCTTTGGTTGATGCCGGTGCCCCAGCAGTGGTTCTGCCGAGTCTCTTCGAGGAGCAAATCGAGCACGACGCCATGGCTGTGCACTACAGCCTCGAGCTAGGCGCTGACGGCTTCGGCGAAGCAACCGGCGGATTCTTCCCCGAGTTGGGTGACTACAACACGGGACCAGAGGATTACCTCGGACTCATCCGATCCGCGAAGGACGAGTTCGACATTCCCATCATTGCCAGTCTCAACGGAGTCTCGTTGGGCGGATGGACGAGATTCGCCGAGATCCTGGCCGACCAGGGAGCCGACGGACTCGAACTGAACACCTATCGCGTGGCAGCCGATGTGACTGAGTCGACCGCCGACGTCGAGGAGAGCTACCTGCGCCTCGTCGAGACCGTTCGTGCTCGGATCGAGATTCCCCTCGCAATCAAAGTAGGACCCTATTTCTCGTCGATGGGAGACATGACACGCAGACTGGTAGACGCTGGAGCCGACGCGATCGTCATGTTCAACAGGTTCTATCAGCCGGACATCAACCTCGAAGACCTCAGCGTGGAGCCCGGCCTGCATCTGTCTACACCGGGTGAACAGACGCTGGTCATTCGTTGGCTAGCCGTGCTGTTCGGCAAGGTGGACTGTGATCTGGCCGCCACCACCGGCATTCACTCGGGCGAAGGGGCAGTCAAAGCGATCCTCGCCGGTGCTGATGTGGCCATGATGGCTTCGGCTTTGCTCAAGTACGGACCCCAGGCGCTGACCACCACACGCGACGGCCTAGAGGCATGGTTGGTCGACAACGACTATGACTCTGTGGCTCAGGCCCGAGGAAGCATCAGCTACGAGTCTGTGCCCGACCCAAGCGTCTTCGAGCGCACCGGGTACATGCGCACCCTCAACTCCTACGTACCGAGCTGGTAGTCCACAACCCAATGTGATCTGAGGTCGCTATGCGACCTCAGATGCGGGTCCAGTGAGGCCTAACCTGAAGAGCCGTGTCTCTTCAAGCACACCTATCAGAACTAATGGGAAAGGCCTTCGCCGATGAGGGCCTGGACGCAGGCCTCGGCGAAACCCTCCCCAGTCAGCGTCCCGATCTTGCCCAATACCAATGCAACGGAGCCATGGCGGCCGCCCGGCAAGCAGGACGTCCCCCCCGAGAAATCGCCGAGGCAGTGGTTTCCAGAATCGAGGAGCACCCGACTATCGCCAGCGCCGAGGTCGCCGGGCCCGGTTTCATCAACGTCAGGGTCACAGACATCGCCTTGGCTGAGTGGGCCTCGGCCGCCGCATCAGATCCCCGTCTGGGACACACGGTCACCGACAACCCTCTCCGGGTACTCGTGGACTACGCGGGTCCCAACGTGGCGAAGGCGATGCATGTGGGCCATCTACGGGCGACGATCATCGGCGACAGCCTTGCTCGGCTCTTCTCGTTCGTAGGTCACGATGTGATCCGGGATCCCCACTTCGGAGATTGGGGGTTCCAGATGGGCCTCCTCATCGCAACAGTCGAGGAACAGGGGATCGATCCTTCGACAATCACGCTGGAGGACCTGCAACGGATCTACCCCGAGGCCTCCCAACGTGCCCAGAACGACGACGTCTTCGCTGCCAAGGCCCGCGCCAGAACCGTGGATCTACAGCAGGGTGATGAAGGAGCCCGATCTATATGGCGACAGATGAAGTCTGTCTCCGAGGGCTCACAGCGAAAAGACTTCGGCGCTCTTGGAGTCGAGTTCGACCTTTGGTACGGGGAATCCGACGTTGCCTCCCGCCTCAACTCATTGGTTGATCGGCTGGTCTCGGCGGGCGTAGCCGTCGAATCGGAGGGCGCTCTGGTGATTGAGGTTCAAGAGGAGAACGACAACCGGGAGTGGCCGCCTCTGATTCTCAAGTCATCCGTTGGCGGGTTTCTCTATTCGACCACGGATCTGGCCACAGTCGACATGCGGGCCAACGACCTGGGCGCAGACCTCATGCTCTACGTCGTCGACCACCGCCAGGGTGACCACTTCACCCAGGTGTTCCGGGCAGCTCAGAAGGCGGGCCTTGTGAGCGAAGACACACGCATGGAGCACATCGGCTTCGGAACAATGAATGGGCCGGACGGAAAACCTTTCAAGACCCGAGAGGGTGGGGTCGTCAGATTGGCTGACGTCATAGAGATGATCCAGACGAGTGCGCGCGAGCGGCTCGACGAAGCCCAACTGGCGGAGGAATACCCGGCTGAGGAACGGGACCAGATCGCAGCCCAGGTCGGAGTCGGCGCCCTCAAGTTCGGTGACCTCATCAACAACCGAACATCGGACTACAAGTTCGACCTTGACCGGTTCAGTTCATTCGAAGGAAAGACAGGTCCATATCTCCAGTACGCCTGCGTTCGCATCAAATCGATCTTGCGGAAAGCGGGAGAGCGTGAGATTGCGCCGGGTCCAGTGCTGGCGCCATCACGAGATGTTGAGCGAAGCCTCCTTCTCGATCTGCTTCGTGCGCCAGAGGTCATCGACCGGGCGACAGAGCTGCGTGCTCCCAACCACATCGCAGAGTACGCCCACGAGCTCTCAGGCCAATGGAACCGCTTCTACGACCAGTGCCACATTCTCAGCGAGCAAGACCCTGACCTGCAGGCATCCTGGCTGACCCTCGCCGAACTGACCCGGGCGACTTTGGAGCTCCAGCTCGACCTCCTCGGCATACCGGTACCTGAGCGGATGTAGCGATGACTGCGGCCATTCGCGAGGCCCGGATGGAGGACGTCGACCTCATCGTCCCCTGGACTACTGACACCTTCTCATGGGGCGACTACGTGCCTGAACGACTGCCAGGCTGGATCAGCGGCGAAGACTCTGTTGTGCAGGTCTGTGTCGACCAAGAGGACATCCCGATCGCCCTTGCTCACACCACCCTTCTATCGCCGACGGAAGCGTGGATCGAAGGGGCACGGGTACACCCCGAGCATCAGCGAAAGGGGCTTGGAACCCTTCTCAACCACAGTGGTCTCGAATGGGCCGGCCAGCACGGAGCACGAGTGATCAGGCTCGCCACAGAAAGCGACAACACCGCTGCCAGATCCCAGGTCGAAAAGCTGGGATACCGCCCGGTGTCTGCCTGGGTAGCCGCGAACCTGAAGCCGACGCGGACCACCGAGGTGGCCAACCATCATCGCTTCCGGCCCGCGAATGCCGCCGACGCCGAGGGGGCCTGGTTGTCATGGGCTGCTGGTGACCTGGCTCGAGCCGGACGCGACATGCTCGCAATTGGCTGGCAGTGGCGGACGGCCGCTCCCGAAGACCTGTTCGACAACAGTCTCGACAACAGGCTGTTTCAGTCAGGCTCCGGCTGGGTGCTCGCCGATCACCCTGAGCCCGGTTGGATTCGAAGCCGCTGGATCGCAACCAGCGCAGAAGACCTCCCTGGGCTTCTCGAAGGTGCCATCGACCTGGCTCGTCGCTTGGAAGCCACCGAGCTATCAGTCAAGCTGCCGGAGACACCTTGGACAGTGGAAGCCCTGCGGCGGGCCGGAGGACGACCGTTTGGGGTGGAGGTCTACGCCAAACCCATCTTCTGAGTGGTCAGGTGAGGATGACCATGGCGGCCACAGCCCAGATCACAAACATGAGCGGCATCTCGGCGTGACGTCCCCATGCGTAGCGATCCGGCAGGAAGCGAAGGGCGATGGCCGCCGGCACTCCCAGCAAGGGCATCACTGTCAGCCCGGAGATCGATACTGCTCTTATTCCCTCTGCTCCCTTGAACAGCGGTGACGGCACACCTTCGAGCAAGCCTCCAACGAGACCGTATAGGAAGAGTCCGATCAGGCCGACGGCGAAGACCGAGATGACTCGGCCCACAGCGATCTCCCAGACCTCGAACCCAACCAAGCGACGACCCCTACCCAGCGGACCCTCCGAAGCCAGCCCGAGACAAAACAGCCCAATAACTGCGAGAACTATCGCTGAAATGAGCATTTCCCCAGTTGAGAGTTCCTCGATAGTTATGTCGGCAAGGCCGAATCCACCCAGAAGAACAGCGATCGATAGGCCGACGAGCAGGCTCCCCAAAACCATGAGCCCCACGTCTGCCATGGTCCCAAACGCCCCATAGGCGAGTACCCCGTAACGTTTAGCCGTGGCGAGTGACACCAGCGGCGTTGAACGGTCTGCCACCAAGGGAACCTTACTTCACTCGACGGCCGTGGTGCGCAATGCGTCGTAATACCACTCAATCGGGTGTCTGATCTCGTAATCATCGCCCAGGAACGCTCGCAACTGCATCTCACACCCCGGATTCGCCGAAGCAACAAGCGTGGTGCCCGTCGACCTGACCTGATCCGCTTTCTGTCTCCCCAGATATTCCGAATTCTCAGGCTGGAGAACTGTGTACATCCCAGCTGCTCCACAACAGAACCCGGAAGGATCCGATTCGATCACCTCATACCCCGCCGCTTCCAGAATCAACCGAGGCTCAGTGGTCACTCGCTGGGCGTGTCGCAGGTGGCAGGGGTCTTGAATCGCGATCTTGCGTCCATTCGCATTCGAAGTCGGCAGACGGCCATCGGAAATGGCCCGCGCGATCGCCACCGTGATGTCGTTTACCTCTGGCATCCACTCGTAGTCCTGCATATGAGCCGAACAACCAGCAGCCGTGGCAACGACGAAGTCACAACCACCGAAGGTGTCGTAGTTCCGCTGCTCCAGTCGATGGGCCTCTTCCACCTTTCCATCGTGTGCGGCGAGGGCGCCGCAACAGGTCTGGGTCTTCGGTGAGACGACCTCGTATCCGGCGCTCTCCAGAAGATCAATCGCAATTCGGTTGACCGGTCGAAACCACTCGTCCTGAATGCACCCAGCCAGCAAGCCAACGAGCCCAGCGTCCCCATCGCTACTCGCGTATCCGACAACACCGGCACCTCTACCCGCCAAAGGCCTCATCCCTGAAACCAGCCTGTGATATCGAACCGGCAACAGACGGGTTAGCCCGAGGCGCTGGCCGACGCTCGCTGCCAACCCACCCAAACGCATCAGGGACCGTTGCCCAAGAGCCCTGCCGAGGAGCCAGCGACGCTGACCCCGACCCTCGACCTGGGCATCAATCTCGGCCCTCGCACCCTCGAGGACCTTTCCGTAGGGGACAAGACCGGGGCAAACCGGTTCACAAGCTCGACAGCCAAGACAGAAGTCGAGAACTCCGGCGAACACCTCGTCCACGGCCGCCTCCCCGTCAGCGACGGCCATCATGGCGTGAAGGCGGCCTCGCGGGGATGCCGTCTCCCGTCCTGTCATCCTGAACGTCGGACACGTGGGCAGACACAGTCCGCATTGCACACAAGCGTCCAGAGCTTCCTGGGCCGGATGATGAGCTGTTACCCAACCCATCAGACTCCCCCTGGAAGACGACCTGGATTGATGATTCTCCGTGGATCGAACTCTGAAACCAGACGTCTCTGCATCTCGACCGCCGGGGGCACGGCGCCCCACGGGTCGACGTCGCCTCCTCCTCTCACTTTCACTAGCGAACCCCCCTGCGCCTCGGCCCACTGTCGGAGTTGAGGAGCAGCTTCATCTGAATCCGAGCTGAGCCTGACTTCGCCCACTCCGTGAATCGCCAGATAGTCCCAGCCTTCGGGAAGCACCCCCGCAGCGCTTGAGATGTCCGACGGCGGAACTCGCAGCGACCAGCGCCAATCACCTTCGGGATCGACCGGCCAGTCGTGACCAGTCCTAACCGTTCCACCCAGCCGATCGGCTTGCGCCCCAACTTCTTCTTCGGTGCCCCAAAGGAACACCTCAACCGACCCACCGTGTTCGAGGACAGCCAATGGGCGGGTCACGAGTCGCGCTTGGTCAATGTCGGAGACGGTCACCGTCGCCGAGGCTGACGGCGTCGGCCACAGCTTGAGACAGACCCTGGTGACCACCCCAAGTGACCCAAAGGCCCCAAACGAAAGCCGGTGCAAGTCGTATCCGGTGACATTTTTCACCACCCGACCCCCGCTACGAACGATGCGGCCGTCACCAGTGACAACTGTGCACTCGAGCAGGCGTTCACGGGTCGAGTACAGCCGTCCCCTTCGAAGCCCGTTGGCACCGGAGGCCACCTGGCCTCCGATCGTCGAAACGCCCGGGTGCTCCTCCATGCCGAGCGTTTGATTCGCTGTCTGGATCCGTTCCTCGACCTCGGCGACCAACGCCCCTGCGCCAACGACGATGGTCATGTCGTCTGGCTCCCAGGTCTCAATCTCGTTGAGCCGCTGGAGCGAGATCACCACCGCGGGATCTACCGGAGAGCCGTACCCGGAGTGAGTACCGCCACCCCATATCTGACAGGGCATCTGCCTTTCGGCCGCGTACTGGATGATGGTGACCAGATCGCTTTCGGCCTTCGGCGCAAGATGCAATTCAGCGTCTGGAGCGCCTTCGAGGTCCACCGCAAACCTTGTGATGTGCGGCGAGTGATAACTCAAACCCAGACCCCGTCCGGAAGTTCTCGTTTGACCCCGCCAAAGTCGAAGCACCGAGAGCCTTCAGGCAGCACTTTGTTCGGGTTGAAGATGCCTCTGGGATCGAATGTTTGCTTCACCCTGGCCTGGGCGTCCAAATCAAGCTCAGTGAACGCCGTCCGCATGAGATCGCGCTTCTCGACACCCACACCGTGCTCGCCGGTCAGGGCACCTCCGGCCGAGAGGCACATGGCCACAATCTCATCGCCCGCGGCACGCACCTTTCGAGCCACCTCGGCATCACTGGAGTCAAATGCAATGAGGGGGTGGAGGTTGCCGTCGCCGGCGTGGAACACATTGAGCATCGTCAGGTCGTAGTTGTCCGCGATCTCGTACAGACGGGTCATCGTCTCGACGAGTTTCGTACGCGGCACCACTGCATCGTGCAGGTAGTAGTCAGGAGCCAACTGAGCGATGGCACCAAAGGCGGACTTGCGACCCTTCCAAAGTAGCGCTCGGTGCTCCTCAGTTTCGGCCACTTCGACTCCAGTGGCTGAGTTCTGTCGAGCAATTCCGTCAATCAGTTCGGCCTGGGACACGACACCTTCAGTTTCACCGACCACCTCTGCCAACAGAACGGCAGCGGATTCGGTTGGCAACCCGGCCTGTAGCCAATTCTCAACAGCTTGAACCATCCTCTGGTCCATGAGCTCCAAGGCGGCAGGGACAAGACCGGCCGCGATGATGTCGGAAACGGTTCTCGCTGCGTCTTCAACCGACGGAAAGTCCATCAGCAAAGTGCGAACGTCAGGCTCGATAGGAAGCAGCCTGACCAGGGCCCTCGTCACAACACCCAGGGTTCCTTCGGACCCAACCATGATCCCAACGAGGTCGAGACCGGGAACATCCGGGGCCGCTCCTCCAAGCGTTACGACCTCTCCCCCTGCGAGGACCACCTCGAGACCGAGAACATGACTGGTGGTGCTTCCCTCCGAAAGGCAATGCGGACCGCCGGAGTTGTTGGCGACATTGCCGCCGATCGTGCACGCCGACTGAGACGACGGATCGGGGGCGAAATACAGCCCGTGTGGCTTGGCCGCCGTAGTCAGGTCGAGATTGATGACCCCAGCTCCGACCCAGGCGACCCGGTTTGCCGGATCGATCTCGATCTCTTTGATCGCGGTGGTAACCAACACGATCCCGCCCTCGGTTGGACTGGCACCCGCGGTAAGGCCGGTACCGGCACCCCGGGCCACGATGGGGGCTGAGTGACGCTCCGCAACCCCGACCACCTCGGCAACTTGCTCTGTGTTGGTGGGGAAGACCACCACAGTCGGCTCGCCGCGCATGAGAGAGGCGTCCTTACTGAAGAGGTGCAGTTCCAGCGGTTCCGCCATCACGTTCTCGGGACCCAGAACCTGGGTCAGATCATCAACAAGCGCCACGACCCAAGGCTACCCCTTCCCTTTCTGTGAGGGTTTGTGGGGCCTGAGGCCCCACAAACCCTCACAGAAAGGAGAAAGGGGACGGGTTTAGGCGGTTCCCCAGCCGCCACCACCGGGTGTTAAGACCACCAAACGATCACCGGCTGACACCTCGGTGGTCACCTTCCCGCCGAGACGCTCACGTTCACCTCCTCGATGGATCAGCCAGTCTTCTCCGGGCGCACCGGACCCGCCCCCGGCCAGCCCCCAAGGCGCGTTCCGCCGTCGCTCACCCATCAACGACAGGGTGGCGTCCGCGAGAAACTCAATCTCGCGGTGGATGCCGTCACCGCCCGGGAACTGCCCAGTTCCACCACTACCCCGACGCAGCGTGTAGCTACGCACCCGGAACGGATAGTGGTTGTGCAGCGACTCAATCGGCGTGTTCTGAGTGTTCGTCATCCCGGTCTGGATGCCCGACTCACCCGGCATCCCCGGGCGACCTCCCTGCCCACCGGCCACCGTCTCGTAGTACGCGAAGTCGTCGTTTCCGATGAGAACGTTGTTCATGGTCCCCTGCCCTGCCGCTGGCACCCGCCCGGGCACGGCCTGGGCGAGGGCACCCAGTAACACGTCTGCAATCCTCTGACTCGTCTCGACGTTTCCAGCCGCTACGGCCGCTGGTGGCTGGGCACTCACCAGAGTTCCTGGAGTAGTGACCAGATCGAGTGGCCGATAGCAGCCCCCGTTGGCCGGGATCGTCGGGTCGGTAGCCACACGGACCGCGTAATAGAGGCAAGAACGGGTGACGGCCTCCACTGCGTTGAAGTTGGATTCCACCTGTGAGTCAGTAGCGGTGAAGTCGGCTGACAAGTGGCCCCCTTCCACAGTCACGGCCACCCGGATCGCAACGTCGGCATCTCCCAACTCCATGAAATCCTCGAACTGGTAGGTCCCATCGGGGACCGAACTCAAAGCGCTGATCATCCGCTTCTGTCCATAGTCGAGTAGTGCCGTGGCCAGCGCCCCAAACCGGTCGAACCCTTCGGACTCCACCAACTCGGTCAACCTTCGTGAGGCAACTGCGTTGGCCCCCATCTGCCCGTCGAGGTCGCCCCTCCGCTCCCATGGAGTCCGAGAAGCGTTGACAAACGGCTCGAGGAAGTCGTCCCGCCACACACCGTTCTCGATCGCCACGCTTGGAGACACGACGTGACCCTCCTGGTCCAGTCTCACTGCGTGAGCCGGCATCGACCCGGGAGCCTCGCCACCCACGTCGGCATGGTGAGCACGGTTGGCCACCCAGGCCACATGTCGCCCGTGGACGAAGACCGGCGCAAGCACGGTCAGGTCGTTCAGGTGGGTTCCACCAGCGAACGGATCGTTCACTGCGTACTGAACCCCAGGCACCGGATCGAAGCGGTCGAGACATGCCTGTACTGAAGCTGGCATTGACCCGAGATGGACCGGGATGTGTTCGGCCTGGGCCAACATCTCACCGTCGGCCGTGAACAAAGCGGCCGAACAGTCAGCCCGCTCCTTGATGTTCGGCGAGAGCGAAGTACGGCGAAGCACCGTCCCCATCTCGTCTGCAATCGAGGCAAACTGATTGCGAGCAACTTCGAGTGCGATCGGGTCGATCATTCGACAAGGCTCCGAATGTGTTTGGTTGCTTCACGGAAACTCAAACCCGACATTTCGTCGCGATGCTCACGGACGAACCCCGCCACCGCCTCCGGGTCGGTCTTGGCGAATTCCCGCAACGCCCAACCAATGGCCTTGCGGATGAAGAACTCGGCCTCATGCAACCGCTCACGACAGAAGCGAAAGAGGCGCTCGGTATCGGTCCGCTCCTTCGCTCCCAGCTGGCAAATGATGGCGGTCCGCCGCAGCCACATGTCTTTGTCGTCGATCCACTGGTCAACGATCGGCCACATGTGCTCGGGGTGATCAAGAACCAGCGGACCGATCAGGTGGGTGGCTGTCTCGTCCACGAAATCCCACCAGGCACCCTCGACGATGAACCGCCTGTATACAGGGAGCGACTCCGGTCTAATGAACTCCTTGAATGCGGTGGCGACACCTTGGGCTAGATACTTCTCCTCGCGGTGGGGCAACTCCCAGAGCGAAGTGACCAGTTCCAGGTACACCTCATGGTCAACCGGTACGAAATCCTTCTTGAGTGTTCGCATCACCGAAGTGCGACCCGGCTTCTGCACTCCATAGAACGGCATCTCTGTCCTCATGTAGGCCTGCATCCCGGCGGCCTTATCGGGATCGGAGAGTGCCGATAGCTCGGATTGGACGAAGTCAACAGCCTCCCTCACGAGCGGCGTCATCGCGTCACCTCCAGCGTCCCATCACCGAGCACTGTCAGGATGTCACCCTCTTCGAGGAGGGTGGCCGAATTGTCCTCCACCACTACGCCCGGGCCGATCACCGAGGCACCCACCGCCAGGCTGTTGCGTGACCAAACCGGGCCCGGACCCGGCTCGCCACCACTCGGACCGTCCGGAAGGTCCGCCCAGGTGACCCTCGGTCTCCCCTCGGCAACGGCACTGATGTTCACCAACTCCACTCCTTGGTCCTGTCGATCAAAACCAAACTGCTCCAGATGCGCTTGGTGAAAGTCCGAAGCCAGCGCATCCCATCCCCCACGCAGCGCCACCCTGATTTCGTGACTCTGGCCGGGGTACCTGACGTCAGCTCCGAGGTCGACGGCGTTTGGACTGCTCGAGAACATCCGCCGGTACCTCCCCGTCACCTCGGTTCGCAACTCGTTCTTCAGCAGGTCGAGAGATTCGCCCTGATCCAGAAGAACGGTTCGAACGACATCAGCGGAGGGTGTCGCCATCAGGAGACCCAAGGCGGAGAAGACACCGCTGTGAGGCGGGATCAGTGTCCTGGCGACTCCCAGCCGCCGGGCGAGCCGGGACGCGTGAAGTCCGCCGGCCCCACCAAACGCAACCAGAACGGACTCACGAGGGTCTGCCCCCTCCTCGACGCTCACCGCTCGCAGGGCACGTTCCATATGGGCATCGACCACTTCGAGAACTCCTTCGACCACACCACTCAGCTTCATGCCCAGCTGTTCGGCAAGAGTGGCGGCTGCTCGTCGCCCGGCGGTGAAATCCAACTGAAGAGAGCCTCCAAGTGCCAGATCGGGTGGCAGGTTGCCAGCCAGCACGTTGGCGTCGGTGACGGTTACCTCTTTGCCGCCTTTCCCATAGACCGCAGGACCCGGATCCGCTCCCGAGCTTCGGGGCCCCACGCGCAAGGCTCCACCGGAGTCGGCCCATGCAACGCTTCCGCCACCAGCACCGATCGTGTGAACCGGCACCGAAGGCACTCGATTGACTCTCCCTCCGACCTTGTGGCCGGTTCCGACCTGGGGAGTTCCATTCACTATCCGAGACACATCTGTAGACGTGCCACCCATGTCGAACGTGAGCACAGAGTCGTAGCCGTGGTACCGCCCCAATGCGGCTGCCGCCACCACACCACCGGCAGGGCCCGACAGCACCAGACGCGCCGCCAGTCGACTTGCTTCCGCAAATGGAATCAGTCCGCCGGACGACGTCATGATCAGCTTCGTGGCCAACGTGAGTCGCTCATCGAGATTGCCGACGTAACCGGCCACCGAAGGCGTCAGGTACGCCGACAGCACCGTTGTCGCCAACCGCTCGTACTCTCTGAACTCCGGGGAAACCTCCGACGACAACACGGTCGGCTTAGTGGTTAGCTGGGCCAGGCGGCGCTCGACCGTTGGATCCGCAAAGGCGTTCATCAGCGATATGGCGACGATGTCCACGTCCTCCAGGTCTTCGAGACGACTCACACGATCGCTTCTATCGACCAGTGGTTCAGGGCGTGATGCGAACGTGTCGTATAGAGAAGGGCGATCTTGACGAGCGATCTCGATCATGTCTTCGAAACCAGGATCGGTGACCAACCCGACATGGGCTCCCGTGCCCTCGAGAAGCGTGTTCGTGGCCGCAGTGGTTCCGTGATAGAAGGTGTCATCAGCTCGCCATTCGACCGAGCCGGCTACGGCCGTCGACTGATCTGACGAGGTCGGCACCTTGCGACTGTCGATAGTCTCGCCATCAACAATCACTACATCTGTGAAAGTGCCTCCGACGTCGACTCCGATGAATCTGCCCACCGGTTACCCTCGCCCCATGGCGGTAAGGCAAGACCCCACACCCAACCCCAATGCTCTCAAGTTCACCGTTGGCCAGCCTGTCGGTGGCCCTGCCACAGTTGTCAAGGGTGCCGAGACATCCGAAACGTTCATTGCCGAGATTCTCGATATCGAGAACGTTTCAAGCATCTTCTTCACCGCCGACTTCGTGACTGTCACCAAAACTCCCAACGGATCGTGGAATGACATCGCACCTGCTGCGGCGTCGATCCTAGAAGCAAGATTCGAGTCGGCTGACTAGGGATCGACCGGAGGCACCACCACTCCAATTGGGCTTGGCGTTGCCAGGAGATGAAGGCCCACTTCTGGAGCACGGATGACCATCGGACTGCCATCAGAACCCAACTCGATTGCCACTGTCACGATCTGAGGATCCTGGCGAACAAACTTTTCATCTCCATTCGCCACCAGGCTTCGGACCAGCACCGCTACCTCAAAGTTCGCCGGACCCGTTCGAGTCAATCTGGTGGGTGCAGCGAAGTCGACATAGACCTGGACTCCATCCTCGACTTCCGGAAGTGGAACTTCGGCGGGCAGTAGGGCACGCAGTGTCTCTTGGGAAGATTCTCGGGTGACCCACTCCACTGCCGTCCATTGCGCATGAGCCAGGACGCTCAATTCCAGTGCTTCTGCGTCGACAGCGAAGAGATCGGCCTCGGTAACGACCACGGGAGACATCACCGTTGTTGGGGGAGCTAAGGAAGCCGGTGGCGCCGAGATGACTGCTGGCAACGTTGACTGGGTTGTGGCAATCACTGGTGCGGCAATCGGTCGCGACGAAACAAACGAGTACGCCACAGCCGCCAAAACGATTGCTCCTGACACCGCATATATGAGCCAGGTTCTGTCGCGCTTGGGCGTCTCGAGGGTCTCCCAGGGGATACGCTCCATGATCTCGTTGTCGAGGGGGTCCATGATGCGAACGTACGTTTCCGCAAAGTCCGGTTCAAGGGGTTTGCGTGGGTTTGAGGGAACTGTCGTCAGGTTGGCTAACGTCTAATGGACATGGCTGTCAACCCCGACCCGAAACCGGGCCGCTGGATCCTTCCCCTCGTAGTGCTGGGGATGATCGCGTTCACCTATTTCTTCGTCCGCGAATTACCTGAGGCGTCCACCGAGACCACATTGGTGGCTGGCCCGACGACAACTACGACTCTGCCGGGAGGTTCGACGACCACCACGCCTTCGGGGAACCAATTGGATCCCGAAACCCAGGCATACATCGATGAGGTTGACTCGATCAATGCGGCACTGCAATTACTGCGGACCGACCTGGTGACTGTCAACACAGCTTTCAATCAGGATCCTCGTGAGATCGAGTACGCCGATGCCGAGGATCGGTTCGAGACAATTCTCGGGGCGGTACAGGACTTGGCCGATCGTCAGCGAGCCCTGACTGCGCCAGCTGCTCTCACCACCAATCACGAAACTCTCCAGGGATTCATCGATCTAGCGGCCGAATCGGTGACTGAGGCTCTCGACGGACTTCGATCGACTGACACGGGCCAGCTTCGCAATAGCGCAGTCGAGACTCTGGTCACTGCGGCCAGCGACTACGACACCGAAGTGACCAACGCCCGCAACGTGGCGAACGGGTAGGCAACCTCAGTCGAGGACTTCGACAATGAACTCCAACACCGAACCTCGGTAGTCGAGTTCGACCTCCCAACACCCTGGGGCAAGGTCCAGACCGACAACCATGAACGAGCCCCAATCCGCCCTTGACCCATTGCTGACGGCGGTTGAAGGAAGCGGCAGATCTGTACCGCCGTCTGCCTGCCTTACGTCTATCTCGAGACTCGGGTTTGGCTCCTCGATCCAGTCGTAGCCGTCGGCCCACACGAAGATCTTCTGGGTGCGTCGCTCACCAGTCACCGGAAGATCGGCCCAAACCGCTCCCTCCACCGGCAGGAAGGTCGTCAACTCGGGCCCGCCGTGCCAACCCGTGCTCTGCGGTGGTGGCAGAACACCGTCGTTGACCGAAGGCCCGTTTCCGGTCGGGATGGTGAACTGGCATACACCAGGAGCGCCTATCTCGGAGTCTGCGAAAACAGCAAACAACACCATGACGACGACCCCGGCGGCCAGAGCGGCGCTGGCACCGCCCAACCAACGCGTTCGTTGGGGACCCTTAGCCACCAGGGTTGGCTCCTGAATCTCGTCGAGGGTCACAGCATGGGCCCCCTGCTCGAGAAGTTGAATGACAGCTCGACCCAAGTTTTCAGAATTCAACAGACACTCCCAACGATCGACGCAGCTTGGCTATGGCGCGTTCGGCATGCTTCTGCACCGACGAGGTCGACAATGAGAGGAACTCAGCCGTTTGACGGTGAGTCCAGCCCAGACCATGGACCAAAACGACGGTGGTTCTCTGACGGGCGGAGAGTGCGGCCAGGGCAGGTGCCAAGCCTGGTTCTGGTAGTGGACTTTCTTCTCCATCGGGAACCAGGAACTCAACAGGCAAGCGCTTTCGTGCTCGGCGCCCGATCCGCTCTCCCACGCGATAGACATAACCGGCCGGGTTACTCATCGTGGCCACCCGATCCCAGTGCTCCCAGGCGTAGGTGAAAGCCTCGGCAGCAGCGTCACGACCGGTGTCGAAACCCAACCGAGCAACCAAAGCCAGCCGAACGGGGCGCTCGTGGTCGCGGAAGAACTCCTCAAACTGTGCAGAATCGATCCGGCCCTCCATGAGACATCATTGTGTCAATTAAGGCACCGGCGGAGCGTTTCACATGACACCGAATCGACGGGACTCCGTCACTGCAACGAAATGCCGGGCCCGCAATGGGGCCCGGCATTTCACGATCCGATAACGACTAGATGTCGTAGTACAGGTGGAACTCGTAGGGGTGAGGGCGGAGACGGATCGGGTCGACCTCGTGCTCGCGCTTGTAGGTGATCCAAGAGTCGATCAGCTCCTGGGTGAAGACGCCACCCTTCAGCAAGAAGTCGTGGTCTGCCTCCAACGCATCCAGTGCCTCATCGAGACTGCCTGGGACCGACGGCAATCCGGCCAACTCAGCAGGTGGAAGGTCGTAGATGTCCTTGTCCACCGGCTCGTGTGGCTCGATCCGATTCTGCACACCGTCGAGGCCGGCCATCAGCATTGCGGCAAATGCCAGATAGGGGTTGGCGGCCGGGTCGGGACACCGGAACTCAATCCGCTTCGCCGCCGGGCTCTGGCTGTAAGTCGGGATCCTCACTGCGGCCGAACGGTTCCGGTTCGAGTAGACCAGGTTGACCGGCGCCTCGTAGCCCGGCACCAGGCGGTGGTACGAGTTAGTGGTGGGTGCCGCAAACGCCAGCACCGCAGGAGCGTGCTTCAGCAAGCCCCCGATGTACCAGCGAGCCAGGTCAGAAAGGCCGGCGTAACCACCCTCGTCAAACATGAGAGTCTCGCCGTCCTTCCAAAGCGACTGGTGCGTGTGCATGCCTGAACCGTTGTCCTCGAAGATCGGCTTCGGCATGAACGTCACCGTCTTGCCTACCTCCCATGCGGTGTTCTTGACGATGTACTTGTAAAGGGTGACCTTGTCGGCAGCGCTCAGCAGCGTGTCGTACTTCATGTCGATCTCGGCCTGACCGGCGGTGCCAACCTCGTGGTGCTGGACCTCGATCTCGATACCCGCGGCCTCCAGGTTGTGAGTCATCTCGGAACGAAGATCCTGGAAGTGGTCGGTGGGCGGTACCGGGAAGTATCCCTCCTTGTAGCGCGGCTTGTAGCCGAGGTTTCCGCCCTCTTCGTACTCGCCGGAGTTCCAAGCACCTTCGATGGAGTCGAGGAAGTAGAACCCCGAGTTCTGGTTCTGACCGAACCGCACGTCGTCGAAGATGTAGAACTCTGCTTCGGGCCCCCAGAAGGAGGTGTCGGCAATACCGGTGCTCACCAAATAGTCCTCGGCCTTCTTGGCCACGTAGCGAGGGTCCTTTTCGTAAGGAATCCCGGTGATTGGGTCGTTTACGTAGCAGTACAGGATCAGCGTCTTGCGCGAACGGAAGATGTCCTCGACTGCGGTCGACGGATCAGGAATCAGAAGCATGTCCGATTCCTGGATGTCCTGGAATCCCCGAATAGAGGACCCATCAAACCCGAACCCCTCCTCGAAGGATTCCTCAGTCAGTTGGTGTGACGGGACGGTGAAATGCTGAACCTGACCTGGTAGATCGCAAAACCGAAGGTCGATGAACTCGTAATGCTCGCTCTCGATGAGGGCGAGAACGTCTGTGGGCGTAGATGACAAGCGGTACTCCTCTCTGAACCTCGACTTTGTATCGCCGACCGATTGCCACGCGGTTGCTGCAATGTGAACACTGTGTTTCGTAGCCCATTTACCGGCCGAAACGCCTGCCTCACCGGATAATCAAGCCCGATGATCACCATCCTTCACTGGGACCGAACCGGCCAAGTGACCCCTGTGGACACAGTCGACGGGGACGACGGCTGGACATGGGTAGACGTTCTGGCCGAAACGTCTGGAGAGGTGTTCGAGACCACTGATCGCCTGGGCCTCGAGCGGGCCGTCGTGACCGATGCCATGAACCGCATGACACTGCCGATCGTCGAGGAGTATCCAGATTCGGTCTGCGTGGTTGTCCATTCAATCGAGGGTGAGACTTCCCAGTCAGCAGCCGAACTCAACGTCTTCATCGGTGACGGCTACCTGCTCACTCTCCGGCATGAGCCGATCGATGCGATAAACGAGGTCCGCCAGCGGCTGAGCGCCAACGACATGGTCGTCAATTCGCCTGCCTCCCTACTGGCACACATTGCTCTGACTGCTGGCCGGAAGTATGCGCCTCTCATTCACCAGCTCGAAGAGAAGCTCGACTCGCTTGAAGAGCTGGCCATTCTCGGCAACCCGCAGACCGTGGTCGAAGTGGCGGCCCTGCGACGTGACCTCATCTACCTCCGTAGAGGCCTCGGGCCCCTCTATGACGTTTATGACGATCTGACCGATATGGCCCACCCCGTCATCGACAAGGAAGCCAAGAGAGTCTTCGGTCGGGTTGCTTCCCATCACCGCAGGGCTCTCGAATCGCTGGAAGCGGGGAGAGCTCTGTTGGGCAGCGTTCTCGAGACGTACCGCGGAGCAGTGGCCGACCGCACCAACGAAATCATGCAGGTGTTAACGGTCTTTTCGGCAATCATGCTGCCACTAGGGCTCATCGCCGGCCTGTGGGGGATGAACTTCATCCGAATCCCAGGCGCCGACAGCGAGAATGGCTTCTGGATTCTGCTTGCGATAATGGCCGCGATGGCGTTGGGCGTTTGGGTGTACTTCGCCCGTCGAGGGTTCATCGGGGCACCCCGGCTCCGTGACCTGCCCAAAGCCGTCGGCCTCGGGATATTCACAATCGGGACGGCTCCTATCCGGGTGGTAGCCGAGGGCATCAAGCAGATCGGTGGCCAGGACGACTGATTCCGGCGGTCGGGACATTCGCTGTTACCGTCGCCTCCCGTCATGACAGCCACCATCGTCCTGGGTGCCCAATGGGGTGACGAAGGCAAGGGAAGGGTCGTCGATTTCTTCGCCGAGCACGCCGACCTCGTAGTTCGCTACCAGGGTGGCAATAACGCCGGCCACACGATCGTCGTTGGAGAGGAGAAGCTGGCGCTCTCCCTGATTCCCTCCGGGATCCTCTACCCAGATTGCATACCGGTCATCGGATCAGGCACCGTGATCGACCCTGCAGTGCTCCTAGCTGAGATGGAAATGGCGCGCGATCGCGGCCTCGACCCCTCGACGGTCCGCATCTCCGCAGACGCCCATCTCATCATGCCGTACCACCGCAAGTTGGACGCTGCCATCGAGCGCTACCTGGGAAAGAACCAGATCGGTACCACCAAGAAGGGCATTGGACCCGCCTACACCGACAAGTACGCCCGCTCAGGTATCCGGGTTCAGGACCTATTCGACCCAAAGATCTTCCGCCAGAAAGTGGAAGCCGCTCTCGTCGACAAGAACAAGGTGCTCCCACGGGTCTACAACACTCTTCCCATGGACAGCGACGAGATCGTCGCGGAGTATCTCGACTACGCAGCCCAACTCGAACCGCACGTCGCCGATACCGGACTGATGATTCACCAGGCCATAAGCCGGGGAGACAACGTTCTCTTCGAGGGAGCCCAGGGAACTTTGCTGGACATCGACCACGGCACCTATCCGTTTGTGACTTCATCAAACCCCACCGCCGGCGGAGCGATCATCGGAAGTGGAATCGGCCCGAAGGCGATCGACGAGATCGTCGGAGTGGCCAAGGCCTACATCTCGCGTGTCGGAACGGGCCCCTTTCCCACTGAGCTCGATGACGAGACTGGCGACACGATGATCGAACTCGGAGGCGAATACGGGACTGTCACCGGTCGTCGGCGCCGCTGCGGGTGGCTCGACCTGGTGGCCCTCCGCTACGCAGCACGGGTCAACAGCCTGACCAAGATCTTCCTGACCAAACTCGACATCCTTTCGGCATTCGACACCATCAAGGTGGCAACTGCCTACAGAAGTCATGGCGACCACTACGACGAGTTCCCTTCCCAGCAGTCGGTGCTCTATCACTGCGAACCGGTACTCCACGAGATGGAGGGTTGGAAGACGGATGTCACAGGAGCCCGGAAGCCTAGCGACCTACCGGCGGCCGCTAGGCGGTACGTCGAGTACATCGAGGAGGCAGTCGGAGTGCCTATCGGCTGGGTCTCCGTGGGTCCGGAACGATCGCAACTCATCGACATGACATGAGAGTCCTCCTTCTCGGTGGCGGTGGCAGGGAGCACGCCATCGGATGGAAGCTGGCCCGATCGCCGCGGGTCACCGAGTTGGTGTCACTGCCGGGCAATCCCGGCCTCGCCGACCTCGGACCGACAGTCGAAGGCATTTCACCCGACGATCCGGGAGCAGTCTCGGCGATGGCGCGAGTTCATGGGGTTGACCTGGTGGTGGTAGGTCCCGAGGCGCCACTGGCAGCTGGTGTCGCAGACGCCCTGTTGCGTCTTGGAGTTCCGGTCTTCGGCCCAACACGGGACGCTGCTCGGCTCGAGTCATCGAAATCATTCGCCAAGGAAGTCATGGACCGCGCCGGCGTTCCAACAGCTGGCTCACTGACTGTCAGCGAGCCCAACGAGGGCATCCGCCATCTCGACCAAAGCGACGGCCCTTACGTCGTGAAAGCTGACGGATTGGCGGCCGGGAAGGGCGTACTGGTCACCGAATCAAGAGCGGAAGCCAAAGGATGGCTGAACCAATGGATCGAGAGCGGCCCGGTTGTGATCGAAGATTTCCTCGACGGGCCAGAAGTCAGCGTGTTCGCCATCTGTACTGAATCTGGAGCCAAAGCACTGCAACCAGCCCGCGACTACAAACGGTTGGGTGACGGCGATGTAGGCCCAAACACCGGGGGCATGGGTTCCTACTCCCCTGTGCCCGACCTGCCGTCGGATCTGGTGGACTTCACGCTGAACTCGGTAGTTGAGCCCACCCTTCGTCAGATGGAATCCGACGGCAACCCGTTCGGCGGCTTCCTTTACGTGGGATTGGTGTTGACGTCAGACGGCCCAAGGGTGCTGGAGTTCAATGTCCGGCTCGGCGATCCCGAGACCCAAGCGATCATGCCGCTCCTCGAGTCGGACCTCATCGACGTCCTCGAAGGCGCCGATCCGGTTTGGTCCGCCCGGTCGAGCGTCAACGTTGTGCTCGCTTCCAAGGGCTACCCGACTGCGCCCGAAAGAGGGGCGGTCATCAAGGGTCTCGGCTCGATAGACGACTCAGACGTTGTCGTGTTTCACGCCGGCACGACCCAGGAGAACGGTCGTCTGCAGGTGTCTGGGGGACGGGTGTTGAGCGTGGTCGGGTTGGGCGACGACCTGGACGCAGCCAGGGCCAAGGCATACGGAGCCGTCGACGCCGTCTCCTGGCCAGGCAAAACCTTCCGCCGCGACATCGCTCTCGAGCGAACCTAAGGTCCTAGGCCTGACGCCACTTACCTCCGGTAGTTAGGCCCGTATACGGGCCTAACTACCGGAGGTTCGTAAGGAAAGGTCCAGGTGGTTACCGTCGGAAGTATGAAGAAGGTTGCAATCGTCATGGGCTCGGGATCTGACCGGCCAGTAATGGAGAAGGCCGGTGCGATGCTCGATCGCTTCGGTATCGAGAACGACACCAGGGTGCTTTCTGCCCACAAGACTCCAGACCAGGCGATCAACTTCGCCGAGAACGCTGCATCCGACGGATACGGAGTCATCATTGCCGGAGCTGGCAAAGCGGCTCACCTCGGTGGCGTCATGGCAGCGAAGTCCCTGCTCCCGGTGATCGGGGTTCCAATCAACGCGACACTCGACGGGATGGACTCTCTCCTGGCAACGGTCCAGATGCCCACCGGGATTCCGGTGGCGACCGTGGCCATCGACGGAGCCGCCAACGCCGCCCTCCTTGCGGTTGCGATGCTCGCGATCGGAGATGATGGCCTCACCCAGAAGCTCGCCGACTACCGAGTCGAGCTTGCCGAAAAGACACTTGCTGGCTGATCCAATACCATCCGCGTGACATGAGCGAAATCTCCTTCGAACCACCCGACGCCCTCGACTTCCTCGACTTCGACTCCCTTCTCGACGAGGAGGAGATCCTCCTCCGAGACACCGTGCGCAGCTATGTCGACAAGGAGATCAAGCCACACGTTGGTGACTGGTGGGACGACGGTGTCATCCCACACGCGGAACTCGCCAAGACATTTGGCGACCTGGGCATGCTCGGAATGCATCTGGAGGGTTACGGCTGCGCTGGCACCTCCGCCACCGCATATGGACTGGCCTGCTTGGAGCTGGAAGCCGGAGACTCCGGTATTCGGTCGTTCGTGTCGGTCCAAGGGTCACTGGCCATGTTTCCCATATGGAAGTTCGGCTCCGAGGAGCAGAAGCAGACCTGGCTACCCGGAATGGCCGCCGGGGATGTCATTGGTTGTTTCGGTCTGACCGAAGCCGACTCGGGCTCTGACCCGGCTTCGATGCGCACCCACGCCACCAGAGACGGTTCGGACTGGATTCTCGACGGATCGAAAATGTGGATCACGAACGGGTCGATCGCCGACATCGCCATCGTCTGGGCCAGAGTTGATGAAACCATCCGCGGCTTCATCGTTCCCACCGACTCTCCGGGATTCTCGGCACCCGAGATCAAGAAGAAGGCCTCACTGAGGGCCTCGGTGACATCTGAGCTGATCCTTGACGGCGTGCGAGTTCCGGATGATTTCGTTCTCCCCGGAGTCGCCTCAATGCGAGGACCCCTGTCGTGCCTCAATGAAGCTCGGTTCGGGATCGCCTTCGGAGCTATCGGCGCAGCACGCGACTGTTACGAGACCGCCCTGTCGTATTCGACTGAGCGCGAGCAGTTCAACACCCGGATCGGCAAGTTCCAACTCACCCAGAAGAAGCTGGTCGACATGATGGTTGCGGTCCAACGTGGGCAGTTGGTTGCGCTTCACCTGGGCCGTCGGAAGGACGCCGGCACCCTGACCCCGCAGCAGATTTCGTTCGGGAAGTACGACAACGTGCGTAACGCTCTCGAGGTGGCACGCACAGCCCGCGGGATTCTCGGCGCCAACGGTATAACCCTCGAGTATCCGATCTTCCGGCACATGTCGAACCTCGAAACGGTCTTCACCTACGAGGGCACCAACGAGATTCATGCCCTGGTCATGGGCCAAGCGATAACCGGGCTTAACGGATTCGCCTAACTTCCAGCCGGCTCCGCTCTGCCGAAAAGGTCTAGAGATGGGCGGCGAGATCGCCGTTGTCGTGAATGGTGATGTCGTCCATGCCGAGCCAGGGAACGAGAAGATCCAGCTCGGCTCGCAGCGCACCCCCAACGGCAACCAAATCGACACCGGGCTCGGCGAAAGCACCCTTGACCCGGAGAGTCTGGTTCTGACGGTCGGTTTTGAGGTCAACCCGCGCAACCAGGTCGCCGTCAAGGAGGAACGGAAGCACGTAATAGCCGTAGATGCGCTTCGGCTCAGGGACATAGATCTCGATTCGATAGTGGAAGTCCCAGATCCGCTCGATGCGCGGCCGGCACCAAACCAAGCTGTCGAACGGCGACAACAGAGCCGTGCCTCTCGCCTTACGTGGAAGCGTGGCTTCGGGGTGAAGAAAGCCAGGCTTGTCCCAGCCATCGACATCCACCTCCAAGAGCTGGCCATCCGAGACCAGCTCGGGAAGCAAGGGTCTGACTTCGGGCATCTTGATCCGGTAGTAGTCGCCTAGATCTTCTGCCGTGGCCACTCCCATCGCCTTGGCAGCTTCGACGATCAGCTCCTTCTGAGCCTCCGTGTCGGTGGGGGTTGGTGCCTGGAGGTGGGTGGCGTCGATGACTCGCGCTGTGAGGTCGTACATGCGCACAAAGTTGGGCCGGTCGGCGGTGGTCACGCGGCCCTCCAGAAACAGAACCTCCAGTGCGAGCTTTCCCGTGTTCCAATTCCACATGGAGTTGCCCGGCCGCTTGCCGGTGTCGATCAGATCGCTGGTCTGCATCGGCCCCCGGTCCGCCACCTGCTGATAGACATCCTCGATGTACTCCGGCTCCTTCTCCTGGAGTCGCTTCATGGCTCGCCAGTTGGCACCCCGGGCCATTTGCCAGCGAAACAACCGCTGATGCGGGGTCGGAATCAACGAAGCCTCGTGACCCCAGTACTCGAACATCTCACCGGAACGCCATAGCCAGCGATCTAGCGAATCTCGGTCATATGGCCCGAGCCTGGAAAAGAAGGGCATGTAATGGGTGCGGCTGAACACATTGACTGAATCCAGCTGAACCAGGCGGACGTGATCAACCACTCTGCGAAAGTGACGCGCATCGACCCTCCCAGACGGACGAGAGCCAGTGAATCCCTGAGCGCCCAGCGCATAACGACGCGCTTGATCGTTGCTGATCCTCCTCATCGGCGACGAACGCTAACCGGCGTGGCATCATCACGAACGTGATCGAGAGATACATCTTGCCCGAAATGGGTGACATCTGGTCGGACCAGCGACGTCTGGAGACCTGGAAGGCAGTCGAAGTCGCGGTGTTAGCGGCACTGGAAGTGCGAGGAGTCGCTCCCACAGGGGTGGCGGAGGCGGCGGAGGCGGCGGATTGCCCGACGCCCGAGGAGGTGGCCGAAAGAGAGAAGACCACCAACCACGATCTGGCGGCGTTCGTCGACCTCCTGGGGGCAAACGCAGGAGCTGAGGCCGCTGGTTGGATCCACTACGGACTGACCTCTTCCGACGTCCTCGACACCGCGGGCGGTGTCGTGCTCAAGGAGGCTTCGGCTCTACTCGTGGAATCGCTTGCCCAGCTGCAACAGGTCGTCGTAGGGCTTGCTCGCGAGCACCGGAACACGTTCATGATCGGACGAACCCATGGAATCTGGGCAGAGCCCACCACTTTTGGCCTCAAACTGGCTGGATGGGCTTTCGAGCTCGACCGTGATCTGAGTCGCCTGCGACGAGCGCAAGAGGCTGTTGCCGTCGGCAAGATCTCGGGGGCCGTCGGAACCTACGCCCACATCTCGGCCGAGATCGAAGCTGAGGTCTGCCATCGACTCGGACTGTCGGTAGAACCCGCTTCGACCCAGGTGACCGCACGAGATCGTCACGCCGAATACCTCAGCGCCATCGCCATCACTGGTGCCTCAATCGAGAGGATGGCGACCGAGATCCGACACCTGCAGAGATCTGAGGTAGGCGAGGCGCGCGAGGGCTTCTCCAAAGGTCAAAAGGGATCTTCGGCAATGCCTCACAAACGCAACCCGATCCTCTCCGAACGGATGACCGGCATGGCTCGCCTGCTCCGCGGCTACGCCCAAGTTGGATTGGAGAACGTGGCTCTTTGGCACGAGCGTGATATCTCGCACTCCTCTGCCGAGCGGGTAGCCCTACCCGACGCCTCGATTGCCCTGCACTACATGCTGACCAAGTTCCGGGGCCTGCTCGAGAATCTGGTGGTCGACACCGACCGCATGACAACCAACCTCGAGTCGACCCGAGGGTTGGTGTTCAGCCAGGGCGTGTTGCTGGCCCTGGTGGAGTCAGGTCTCACGCGTGACGAGGCCTATCGGGTGGTTCAGGGAAACGCTATGAGGGCGTGGGACGAAGGAACCCCTTTGGTCGATCTGCTTTCCGGTGACCCCGAGGTGGGTCTTTCATCAGAAGAGCTGGCAGCGTGTTTCAATCTCGACCGCCTCGTTGACTCGACCTCTCCCGTCTTCGACCGCCTGGACGCCCTGGACCATCCCTAATCCGTTGTGCAATGGCGTACCCGTGAGGTACATATCTGCACGGCAAACCGTTGTGCAACGGTCCCCTAATCCGTTGTGCAACGGCATACCCCACAGGCACTTATCTGCACAACAGATGGTTTACAACGGTTCCCCGAACGGTTGTGCAACGGTATACCCGTGAGGTACATATCTGCACAGCAAACCGTTGTGCAACGGTCCCCTAATCCGTTGTGCAACGGCATACCCCACAGGCACTTATCTGCACAACGGATGGTTGCACAGCAGAATCAGCCGACGTTGGCCACCCGCGACAACTGATCGATGAACGGCGTGGTCGGGAGAAGCACCTGCGCCCCATAAGAAGTGCGGTAGTTCCTCACTTTGATTGAGAACCGGGCGACCGAACTTCTCGAGATCCCGCGGTACTTCCACGCAGTGGACACTGCGTTGGCGAACGACCAGCTCGAGTCGACTCGCACGGAGGAACCCACGGCAGCGAGCTTGTTGGTCAGCGCTCCCGGTGACGAGAAGCCAGCGGCTTTGCTTGCCAGCTGAAAAAGCACATCCTGCTGGCGGCGCTGGCGGGTGAAGTCTGACCCTCCGACCAGCACCCACTCATCGGGACCGACCATCTCCTCAGCCCGCCGCGAGCGCACCCACGCCAGAGCCGTATCGCCATCAACGGTCTGACACCCAGGCTCCTCGATCAGGAGGTGTGCTTTCTCATCGCGGGTGGGCTTTTCCACGCAAACCTCTATGCCGCCCATCACATTGACCAACTGAGCAAACCCACCGAAGTTGATTCGGGCGAAGTGATCTACCCGCACTCCGGTGTAGTCCTCGACCATCAGAGCCAACAGCTCCGATCCCGAAGCAACACCTCGACAACCTCCCAACCCGGCGTTGAGGCGAGTGAAAGCACCGCGGCAGGGATTCCACACAAAGAGATCGCGGGGAAGGCTGACCATGACCGGAGCCCCGGACTGTGGCTGGAGGGCCAAGATGATGGTGTCCGCTAGACGCCCCGATGCGTCCGTGCCGACCAACAGATAGGACTCGAACAGTGCGTCGGCAATGGGTACGCCCCGTGCGGCCGTGTTGAACGGAACCGGCTTTTCTTCCGGTATCGATGCGAGTTGTTCGTCAATCGCCGCCAACTCAGCGTCGAGGTCGTAGACCGGCTCATCGAAGAAGTCGAAGGTCTCAGGCGGATTCTCCGGCCTGAAGTGAGGCGCCGCCAGGGCAGCCCGGGCAGCACCAGGGTCGAAGTCTTCCACTGCAACGGCTCCCAGCGCCTCATTCAGTTGGTAGACGTAGAAGCCTGTCAGGCCCAAGAGGACGCCAAGGATCACCGTGGCCGCGGCTTTCCACGGGTGAAACACAAAGAACTCGAAGATCGCCAAACCGAGAAGATGCTACGACGAGGAAGCAGGACTTATGTGGACCGTTCCTGTGAACAGTGCCACCACACGGCCGTCAGGACGGGTGACTGTGACCCGATAGGTGCCCAGGGTCCGGCCACGGGTCGCTTCGATAGCACGCGCCTCCAGTCGGTCACCAACCCGAGTCGCTCCCGTCAGAACCAAATGGGTATCGATGGCGACAGCTCGGTCACCGGCGGCGTTTGACGCCAACGAAAACGCCACATCCGCCAGCGAGAACACCATTCCTCCGTGGCCTCCTCCTAGGAAGTTCGTATGTCTCTCTTCGACCACCATCGACACCACGATCTCGGTCTCGGCCACCTCTTCGAGGGACACGCCTAGCCCGGCTGCATAGGGGTCGGCGGCCAGCATTCCGGCCACTCTTTCTCGCTCAAATCCACTCACGATCACCAGAGTAGGAGTCCCGCGCACACGCAGCTACGCTCCCGCGGCGTGATTCCGTTGCCCCACATCGCCAGCGGCAAGGTCCGCGAGATCTATGAGATCGATTCAGACCACCTGCTGTTCGTAGCCACAGATCGAATTTCCGCCTACGACGTGATCCTCACCCAGCCAATCCCAGACAAGGGAAGAGTGCTGACCGGGGTGAGCCTCCACTTCTTCGATCTTCTCGACACGCCTAATCACTTCGTTTCGACCGACCTGAGCGGCATCGAGGGCCTAAGCCAAGAGCACATAGAGGAGCTGACCGGCCGAGCGATGATCGTGCGTAAAGCCGAAGTCGTACCGGTGGAATGCGTCGTCCGCGGCTATCTCTACGGTTCTTCTTGGAGGGAGTATCGAGACGGCGGCGGACCCACTACCGAGCACCTGCCCGCTGGCTTGACCATGGCCGACAAGCTTGCTGAGCCGATCTTCACCCCGGCGACCAAGGCGACCACGGGTCACGACGAGAACATCACCGAGGCACAGACCAGAGAAATCCTGGGCGATGACCTATACGAGCGACTCAAGGCAACGTCGATCGATATCTACAGCCGGGCCAACGAGTACGCCGCCGAACGTGGAGTGATACTCGCCGACACCAAGTTCGAGTTCGGGTTCGCGGGAGACGAGCTACTCCTGATCGATGAGGTATTGACACCCGACTCGTCCCGTTATTGGCCCGCCGATCAATACTCCCCCGGAAGAGAGATCCCTTCATTCGACAAGCAGTACGTGCGTGACTGGCTCGAGACCCAACCATGGGACAAGACTCACCCGGCCCCCGACCTTCCAGATGACATCATCGAGGGCACAAGAGCGCGCTACGTAGAGGCTTATGAGCGGATTACTGGAAAGTCGTTCGACGCCTACCTGGTGTCAGCATGAGAGTCACAGTCAAGATCGACCGTCGACCAGAGATCGCCGATCCTGAGGGCACCACGGTGGCTCGCGCGCTCCACGAGCTCGGATTCAGTGAGGTGACCCAGGTAAGGATGGATCGTGTCATCCATCTCGAAGTCGACGGGGACGACGTAGACGAAGTGCGGAGGCGAACCCAGGACATGTGTCGCCAGCTGCTCGCCAACCCGGTGCTGGAAGACTTCGACATCGAGATCACTCCATGACAATCGGCGTCGTCGTGTTCCCCGGGGTCAACTGCGAACACGACGTCGTCCATGCCTTCAAAGCCCTCGGGGCCGACGCCGAGCTTGTCTGGCACCGGGACACCGATCTCGACGGCCTGAGCGGCATCGTCTTGCCTGGTGGCTTTGCTCACGGTGATGCGCTGAGAACCGGAGCGATCGCTCGCTTCTCTCCAGTGATGGAATCTGTCGTCCGCTACGCCGAGTCGGGAAGTCCTGTTCTTGGGATCTGCAACGGGTGGCAGATTCTTTGCGAGGCAGGGCTGATTCCCGGAGCCCATATTGCCAACCGCGATCTGGCGTTCATCTGCCGCTACGTCGATGTCGAAGTCGTCGACAACACAACTGTTCTCACGGCTGGGTTGGAGCCAGGCACGCGGTTGGCCATTCCATTGAACTCCTACCAAGGCAACTGGGTCGACCCCACCGATCGCGGCCGGGTCGCTCTTCGTTACGTCGACGATCCGAACGGTTCCCAAGGTCGAGCCGCAGCTGTTTCCAACGAACGCGGCAATGTCGTCGGCATCATGCCCCACCCGGAACGGGCCACAGACGACTTACTCGGCTCCACAGACGGAAACTTCCTGCTCAACGCCTTTCTCAACTCGTTGGTGTCGGCATGACCACCCAGGCCGACCCGATTCACCGCCAGCTCGGAATGACCGATGAGGAGTACGCCTCTGTCGTTGACATCTTGGACCGGGATCCACTTCCCGCCGAGTTGGCCATGTATTCGGTCATGTGGTCCGAGCACTGTTCCTACAAGTCGTCCAGAAAGCATCTAGGACGCTTCCCCACCGAGGCGCCCTGGGTTGTGGTAGGGCCCGGTGAGAACGCGGGGGTCGTCGACATCGGCGACGGGTGGCTGGCGGCTCTCCGCATCGAAAGCCACAACCACCCATCCTTCGTCGAGCCTTACGAGGGAGCCGCCACCGGTGTCGGGGGAATCCTGCGCGACGTCTTCACCATGGGAGCCCGGCCGATTGCTCTCTGGGACCAAATCCGGTTCGGACCGCTCAGCGACCCCAAGAACCGCTACTTGCTCAAGGGCGTCGTCTCCGGGATCGCCGGTTACGGCAACGCCGTCGGTGTGCCCACCGTTGGAGGTGAGGTGGAGTTCGACGACTGCTACTCAGCCAACCCACTGGTAAACGTCATGTGCCTGGGTCTGTTGCGTCGCGAGCAACTCGTCCTGGGCTCGGCAGGCTCACCGGGGAACGTTGCAGTTCTACTCGGGAAAGCGACCGGGAGAGACGGCATCGGAGGGGCAAGCGTGCTGGCCTCGGCCTCGTTTGACGAGACCTCCGCTGAGCTACGCCCCTCGGTCCAGGTTGGTGACCCGTTCGAGGAGAAGAAGCTGATCGAGGCGTGCCTGGAGTTGTATGAACGCAACCTCGTGGTCGGAGTACAGGACCTGGGAGCGGCTGGCCTGTCATGTGCCACTTCGGAGCCGGCAGGGAGAGCTGGGGTCGGCATGGATGTCGATCTCGACGCAGTCCACACCCGTGAGTCAGGAATGACAGCGCCAGAGCTACTGATGTCCGAATCCCAAGAGCGCATGATGGCCTTCGTGGCGCCGGAGCTCGTTGACGAAGTGTTAGCGGTGGCCGGCAAATGGGAGATCGACGCCGCAGTCGTGGGCACGGTCAAGGCAGGCGGAACGCTCACGATCCAGCACCAGGACAAGGTCGTAGCCGAGATCCCCGCCGCCTCGTTGGCCGACGACGCTCCCATGTATGACCGACCGTTCGCGCCCCCGGAGTGGCTCCGAGAGGTGAATGGCCGAGAGGCGACTGACGCAGACGTCGACACCGACTCGATGCTTCTTCGGATGCTCGCGGACCCGAGTGTCGGCTCGTCACAGTGGATCCATGAGCAGTACGACCACATGCTCTTCCTCAATACGGTCATCGGGCCGGGGGGCGACGGCTCGCTGCTAAGGATCAAAGGCACCCAAAAAGGCTTGGCCGTTTCTAGCGACGGCAACGGAAGACTGTGCCAACTCGACCCACGAGGGGGCAGCGCCAGGCTGGTCTATGAAGCCGCTCTGAACGTCGCGACCACCGGCGCCAAGCCCTTAGCCGTGGTCGACAATCTCAACTTCGGCAACCCGGAGAAGCCCGAAATCATGTGGCAGTTTGTCGAAAGCGTGAACGGGATCTCCGAGGCGTGCGAAACCCTCGGGATCCCTGTGATTGGCGGCAACGTGTCGTTCTACAACGAGACCGAGGGGCGTGATATCCACCCGACGCCGGTGGTAGGTCTCCTCGGTTTGGCGGACCCCATGCCCTCCAACCCTCCAAGGCTGAGCCGAGCAGAGGCTGGAATGGCTGTGTGGGAGATTGGCCCCACGGCAACCCACAACCTGGCTGGCACTACAGCTCAGAAGATCGCCGGCCAACTCGAAGGGTCGCCGACTCCGCCAGATCCCGAGATGGCGGTGAAGGTGATCGACGTGGTGGCAACACTGGCTCACGAGGTTCCCGTTCTTCACGACATCTCCGACGGCGGGTTAGCCGTGGCACTCACCGAGATCTGTATCGCATCTGGGCTAGGAGCGACCGTCGACTCGGACCACCCCCTGAGTGAGGACCCCCACCGGGTCATCTGTGTGGCGCCAGCAAATGCGAAGCTCGACGAGTCCCCTCTGGCTCGAAAGATCGGTGTCATGGGGGGCGATGCGATTCGGATCAATGGTGGCTCCGTCGACCTGAGCGAGGCCGCCCAGGCTTGGACCGACGCACTGTCATCGGCCCTCGGTCTCTAGCGACGGGGACCGTCCGTTCCCGATAGCATCGGGCGGGTGAGTTCGACAGCGATCAATACCGTTTCCGTCGTCGGCGGAGGGCCGGGCGGCCTCTACTTCTCGATTCTGCTGAAGAAGCGCCGTCCCGATATTGAGATCACTGTCTTCGAACGCAACCGGCCAGGCGACGCCTACGGATTCGGCGTTGTGTTCTCAGACGAGACCCTGGACCACTTCCACGAAGCAGATGCTCCGACATACAAGGCACTGACTCAATCGTTCATTCACTGGGGTGACATCGACATCTGGCACTTCGCCGAGAAGAGTCCGATCAACTCAGGGGGTCACGGCTTTGCCGCGGCATCACGAAAGGCTCTGCTTGAGCTGCTCACCGATCGGGCCCGAGAGCTTGAGGTCAAACTGCGGTTTGAGCACGACATCGCTTCCCTGGCTGACGTGCCACAAGCCGATCTCATCGTGGCGGCGGACGGAGCGCATTCGGTCATTCGCAACGAACTCGACGAACACTTCAGAACCAGCATCCTCCAGAGGACCAACAAGTACATCTGGTTCGGAACCCCAAAGGTGTTCGACCGGTTCCACTTCATCTTCGAAGACACCCCCCACGGAATGGTCTGGGCACATATCTATCCGTATGACACAAGTGGAAGCACGTTCATCGTCGAGATGGCGCCGTCGACCTGGAAAGCCCACGGATTCGACCAGACCGCAGACCAGCAGTTCGGTCCCGGCGACAGTGACGGGCTCGCCCTTGCCAAATGTCAGGAACTGTTTGCCGAGCACCTCGACGGGCACCCGCTGGTGGGCAACAAGTCGCGCTGGTTGCACTTCCCGGAGATCAAGTGCGAGTCATGGCATCACAGCAACGTCGTCCTCATCGGAGACGCAGCTCACACCGCCCACTTCTCAATCGGCTCCGGAACCAAGCTGGCGATGGAAGACGCCATCGAGCTGGCCGACGCCGTTGCGGAGTGCGACCATCTTTCAGCTGGTCTCGAGCAATACGAGACTGGACGACGCCCTGGGGTCGACTCCATCCAGCGAGCTGCCAAAGCCAGTCTCGAATGGTTCGAAGGTGCTGACCGTTACCGCGCGCTCGAACCGGAGCAGTTTGCCTTCTCCCTGCTAACTCGATCTCAACGTGTCACCTACGACAACTTGAGGCTCCGAGACCCCGGATACATGGAAACGGTGGACCGGTGGTACGCCGCCTCTTCCCATGGAGCTCCGAGCGTCACCTCCCCCGAGATTCCACCGATGTTCCACCCCTTCGAAATCGCCGGGTTGACCCTCAACAACCGCATCGTGGTTTCGCCCATGGACCAGTACTCGGCTGAGGACGGGATGCCGAACGACTGGCATTTGGTCCACCTGGGGAGCCGGGCTGTCGGTGGAGCCGGACTTGTGATGACCGAAATGACCTGCGTGTCCCCGGAAGGTCGGATCAGCCCAGGTGACACCGGTATCTGGAATGAAGACCAGGCCAGGGCTTGGGCAAAGACGGTCGATTTCGTGCATGAGCACAGCGAGGCAAAGATCGCCATGCAGGTGGGCCACTCCGGCCGCAAGGGATCAACCAAACTGATGTGGGACGGAGACAGCGAGCCTTTAGAAGAAAGCAATTGGGAGATCATGTCTCCTTCGCCCATCCGCTATCGGCTCGACAACCAGGTGCCACGTGCCATGGACCGCACCGACATGGACCAAGTGAGAGATCAGTTCGTCAACTCGGCGAGACTTGCTCGAAGCGCCGGATTCGATTGGCTCGAACTGCACTTCGCCCATGGCTATTTGCTGTCCAGCTTCCTGACACCTCTCGCCAATCAACGAACTGACGAGTACGGAGGATCTTTGAAGAACCGGATGAGGTATCCCCTGGAGGTTCTCGATGCGGTCCGTGAGGTCTGGTCTGACAGCCCGCTCTCGGTGCGCATATCGGCGACGGACTGGGTACCCGGCGGGTTTGACGGCGACGACGCGGTTGCCCTGTCGATGGCCTTGAAGGATCACGGATGCGACGTCGTCGATGTTTCAACCGGCCAGACTTCACGTTTCGCCAAGCCCGAGTACGGACGGCTCTATCAGACTCCCTTTGCCGACCGCATCAGGCACGAAGCGGGCATCCCCACAATGACCGTCGGTGCTGTGTCGTCAATCGACGACATCCACAACATTCTGGTGGCTGGACGAGCAGACCTGTGCGTGATGGCGCGGCCCCATCTGGTCGACCCGTACTGGACAATGAACGCGGCCATCGATCTCGCGTATCCGGGCCACACATTCCCCAAGCAGTACCTATCTGGTCTTGCGGCCAGACGCCGGGAGCAGGAACCGATCGCACCCGACGTGTTCCGGAGTTGAGTTATGCACTGCGATTCCATAACATACTGGCATGTCAGTGCATACAGATGTCGAACTGATCCTCGACCGACCCGAACAGCTCAAGGCGCTAGGCGATGCGACGCGTGCCCGAATCCTCCGCCTACTCGAATCGGAGCCTGCTAGCGCCAAGGGATTGTCCGAGATGCTCGAGATGAGTCACGGCAAAGTGGGCCATCACATCAAGGTCTTGGAGCAAGCTGGATTCGTGGCCGTGGTCGAGGAGCGGAAGGTGCGGGCCATGACCGAGCGCCTCTATGGCCTCACCTATGGTCGCCTACGCTTCTCGATACCGGGTGGCGACAGGCTGGGGTTCGCCCTTTCTCAGGCGCGCCTGGAGGCAGCCGACTCTCAGCCATTCGACCCTCCCGCGATGCTGGTGACAGTCCCTATGAGCGAAGCGACAGCAAGGGAGTTCTCTTTGCGACTCCGACAGCTCGTCGACGAGTTCACCACCCAGCGAGACGCGAGTTCCCAAACGACATTCGGGATAGTCGGTGCAGTGTTTGCGACGGATACCGAGCGATGAGCCGACAGGTGGTCTTCCTTCATGGCGGGGTCATCAATCGCCACATGTGGGACCTGGTCCTCCCTCACCTGAGTCCCGCCATCGATCCGCTTGCTATCGATCTCCCTGGACACGGATCACGCCGTGACGAGGAATTCACCGTCGATTCATCCGTGGCCGTTGTGGATGAAGTTGCCGAACCAGGCTCTGTGCTTGTCGGACTTTCGCTCGGTGGATACGTAGCACAGGCCCACGCAGTTGCCTTTCCTACCAAGACGAGTGGCCTGGTCTTGTCAGGCGCAACTATCACTTATACGGGATGGGACGGTCTTTCGACCAAGCTCTACGGATATGCATTCCCTGTTTTGGCGCGGCCGGCCATCAAGGCAATGTCAAAGAAGCTCCGCGAGGATTTTGGCGATGACCTCGCCGATGCCGTCCTTTCCTCTGGGCTGAGCGCCAGAGCCGGCGGACAAGGCCTTCGACGACTGCCGGGCATCGACTACGCCGCGCTGGTGGCCGAGTATCAGGGCGAAGTGGTGGTGGCTAACGGTGAACGCGACAGGCCCAACATCGAAGGCGCGGCACGATTCGCAGACCTCAATCCGGCCGCCCAGATCCAAGTAATCCCCGATGCAGGTCACGCCTGCGCGATGCAGCAACCAGTCGCTTTTGCCGGCATTGTCAACGATCTCGTAGATTCGCTGAGGTGAATCGGATTACCGGAGCCATCCTCGCGGGAGGCACCAGTCGGCGGATGGGAACCGATAAGGCCCTCGTCCGGATCGGGAGCAAGACGATGCTCGAACATGTGTCTGGCGCCCTGAGCGGGATAGTCACCCAAGTAGTGATCTCCGGACGACCTCAGGCCGGGTACCAGAGCATCTCTGACAGGTTTGGCGGGGACGGGCCAATCGCCGGCATTGCGTCGGTCTTAGCCACTGTGGACACACCACATGTACTCGTTGTGTCGGTGGATCTGCCGTTCGTGAGGGCCGATACCCTTCAACGTCTGGCTACCGGCGCATCGGACCTACCCATTGTGCCAGTCGATGACGATGGGGTTCGCCAGGTCACCTGCGCGGTCTTTCCAAAGGCCATTGCTCGCCAGGCCAAGGAGGAGGCGCAGCAGGGAGGCACGGTCCAAAGCCTTCTCGACAGGGTTTCGTTCCAGCCGGTCACTCCGACCGAATGGCGGGGCTGGGGCGAGGACGGTCGCTCCTGGTTCAGCGTCGACGACGAAAACGCGTTGCAACGAGGGTTAGCCCTCTACTCCTAACTCGGCCAATCGGTCGCGCACGAGTCTGCGCTCTGCTTCGTTTCCACTGAACTCGAGCGCCCGGACCAACTCTGCCCGCGCCTCGGCATGTCTTCCGGCGCGACGCAACAGTTCTCCTTTTGAGGCGTGGAACGCGTGATACCCATCTAGATCGATGCCCTCTAGAGCAGCAAGACCGGCCTCGGGGTCCGAGGCGTACCCGACAGCAACCGCCCGATTCAACGCGACTACCGGCGATCGGGTGATAGGAAGCAACCGGTCGTAGAGGTCCACTATCTCGGTCCAGTCAGTGTCCTCCCAGGTCGGCGCGCGCACATGACACGCTGCCATCGCAGCCTGGATTCCGTACGGTCCCACCATCACTTCTGGCAGATTGACCAACTCGAGACCCTCGGCAATCTTTCCTCTATCCCACAGCGAACGGTCTTGGTCCTCTAGGAGAACGAGGTCGCCGTTCATGTCCGTCCTCGCCTCCCGTCGAGCATGTTGAAGGAGCATCAACGCGAGCAAACCTGTCGCCTCACCAGAATCGGGGAGAAGCTCATGAACCATGCGGCCCAGTTCGATGGCCGACTCCGCTAGCTCGGCCCGGATCAAAGACTCGCCGGAGGACGCAAAGTATCCCTCGTTGAAGATGAGATAGATGACTCCCAGCACCGCCTCTACCCGGTCGTCCAACCCGGTCTCAGGCACTGTGAACGGAATCCCGGCGTCGCGAATCTTGGCCTTTGCTCTTACGAGTCGCTGGGCCATGGTGGACTCAGACACCAGGAAGGCATCAGCGATCTCCCTCGTTGTAAGGCCACCGAGGGTTCGCAACGTCAACGCCACCTGCTTGCCCGTATCTAGGGCAGGGTGGCAACAGGCGAAGATCATCTCGAGACGGTCGTCCGATATTCCGGAAACCGGGAGCGGCATTGCCTTGGGTCGTTCGGCCTCCACCTTTTCGAGACTGGCCAGCAACTCTTTCTTCCGGGAATAGGTCGACTCTCGACGGATCCGATCGATGGCTCGCCGTCTCGCCACTGTGGTCAACCAACCTCCTGGATTCGCCGGGACACCATTCTCAGCCCACGTCCGCAGGGCCTCCACGAATGCATCCTGAATCGCCTCCTCGGCCAAATCGATGTCGCGGACCTGTCTCGAAAGGGCCGACACCACCTTGGGGTAGGACTCGTGGAATGCTGACTCGATTGCTGCGTTGATCTGGGAGACTGACAAAGCTGACCTAGAGATTGCCATACATGACCGACAGGTTTTCACGACTTCTGTACGTAGGCGACCCTATGTGCTCCTGGTGCTGGGGGTTCGCACCCGAGATCGAGAAGCTGGCTGACGAATACCCGACCGAGGTGGTTGTCGGTGGGTTGAGACCCGGGCCGATGGCTCAGCCGATAGACGACCGAATGGCCGAGTTCTTGCGTCACCACTGGGTCGAGATAGCTGAACGAACCGGACAGCCGTTCGACACGACGTTCCTCGACAAGAACGAAGGCTGGCTGTACGACACCGAGCCCGCGGCCATAGCGGTCACCTCGATGAGAGACCTAAAGCCGGCTGCCGCCCTGGATTACTTCACTTCCATCCAGTTGGCCTTCTATGGCCGGGGAGAAGACGTCACCGATCTCACAGTCCTCGCTCGGCTCGCCGGCTCCCATGGCGTGGATCGAACCTCCTTCGCGGCGCGCCTGGCCACCGACGAGGCCAAGCAGGCCGCCTGGAAGGATTTCTCCCAAGCACGCAACTGGGGCATCAGCGGATTTCCCACTCTGGTGGGCGAACTGGATGACGGCAGGCTGGCCCTTCTGTCGCGAGGGTTCGCCACGGCCGAGGTGATCAAGGGCCGCATGGACGAGACCAGCCGCCAACTAACGGCCTGAGGGCGACCCCCTACTCCGCCCTCACAACCTTTCTGGGTCGCTTTACCCCACGCTCTGGCGCAAATAAGCGACCCAGAAAGGTTGGTGGTGGGTTAGGTGTGCTGATTAGGGCTTGGCGATCTACTATCGCCGCGTGGCCGTTGCGGACCAGATCGAGCTCTCCCACGGACCCCGTGAAGCCTGCGGTGTCATAGCCGTCTATTCCACCTCACAGCGAGTGTCTCATCTCCTGTATTTCGGGTTATTCGCACTGCAACATCGCGGACAGGAGTCTGCGGGCATCGCCACGTCCGATGGCCAGACTGTCACCGTCTTCAAAGATCTGGGCCTCGTGGCTCAGGTGTTCGACGAGCCGGCGTTGGCAGGTCTTGACGGCCACCTGGGTATCGGGCACACCAGATACTCCACTACAGGCTCTACCTCTTGGGCCAATGCCCAACCTGCCCACCGCCAAGTTGGTGCCACAAGCGTCGCATTGGGACACAACGGCAATCTCACCAACACCGCCGACCTGGCGAAGGCGTTGGGTGTCAACAATGCGACCACAGACTCGGACCTGATGGCAGAAGGCCTGGCTCAAGCCATAGACGACAACCGATCCGACGGACGCGGGCTGGAGATGGCTCTGATGCAGGTGGCCCCGACTTGGAAAGGTGCCTTCTCTCTAGTGATCATGGATCAGGGTCGAATTGTTGGTTTGAGAGACCCCAACGGCTTCCGCCCACTCTGTCTGGGGTCATTGCCGGACGGAGGATGGGTCATGGCGTCCGAAACCTCGGCCCTCGATCTGCTCGGAGCACGGTTCGTCAGGGAGATCGCTCCCGGCGAGATGGTCGTGATCGACGCAGGTGGACCCAAGTCGCACTATCCATTTGCCGAGACCTCACCGGGCCTGTGCCTCTTCGAGTTCGTCTACTTTGCGCGGCCCGACAGTCACATGTACGGACAATCAATCCACCAGGCAAGGTCCTCAATGGGTAGGCGGCTCGCAGCCGAACACCCGGCCGATGCCGACATCGTGGTGCCGGTTCCGGAATCGGGAATCCCAGCCGCGCAGGGCTTTTCCAGAGTCAGCGGTATCCCCTACACCGATGGATTGGTCAAGAACAGGTACGTCGGGCGAACGTTCATCGAGCCCACCCAGATGCTGCGCGACCAGGGCATCAAGATGAAGCTCAATCCCATTCCGCAGAGCCTCGAAGGCAAGAGGGTGGTCCTGGTAGACGACTCCATCGTCAGAGGCTCGACCACGAAGCAGCTCGTTTCGATGGTCCGTGAAGCCGGGGCGAGCGAAGTCCACCTCCGAGTTTCGTCGCCGCCATACAAGTGGCCGTGCTTCTACGGGATGGACACCTCCGACCGGTCGACACTGATCGCGGCTCGGATGGAGGTCGATGAGATCCGTGCGCACTTGGACGCTGATTCACTGGGCTACTTGTCTCTGGAAGGGCTCCTCGAAGCGACCGGGGTAGCCGACGCCGGATTCTGCACTGCTTGTCTGTCCGGGGAATATCCGACTGATGTTTCGGTGACAGCAGACAAGTTCCAACTCGAGCGGTCGTAGTGACTTCATACCTCGACTCTGGGGTCGACCTCGAAGGCGCCGCCCGCCACGTCGAGAGCATCTCGAATACTGTCACCAACACATGGGGCCCAGAGGTAGTCGGCGTCTTCGGTGGATTCGCCGCCGGAGTACGTATACCCGATGGTTACGAAACACCGGTTCTGATGATGTCGACAGACGGCGTCGGAACCAAGCTCGAGATTGCCCGCCAGTCGGGGCTCTGGGGTGGAGTTGGTCACGACCTCGTCGCCATGTGCGTAGACGACCTCGTCACCACCGGTGCAAGACCCATCGGGTTTGTCGACTACATGGCCGTCGGGCAGCTCGACCACGAACGCGACACAGCAATCGTCCAGTCGATTGCGGAAGCCTGCCAAGCAGCCGGCTGCCCACTTCTCGGCGGTGAAACAGCCGAGCATCCCGGAGTCATGGAGAAATCGGCCGTCGACCTGGCTGGAGCGGCCCTCGGAGTGGTTGACGAAGAGCGCTCGCTGGGCCCCCATCTCGTCCGCGAAGGCGACGTCGTCCTCGGCTTGCGCTCACCCAACTTCAGGTCAAACGGGTTTTCGTTGATCCGTCACGCTCTCGGAGACCGAGTCGAAGACCTCGCTGACACCCTCCTGACCCCGTCGGTCATCTACGCACCCGCCGTGCTAGCGGCAGTTGATACGGGTGCAGTTCACGCCGGCGCTCACATCACGGGCGGGGGGTTAGCGGAGAATCTGTCACGTTCGCTACCAACCCACCTAGGTGCCTCGATCAACACCTCGTCTTGGTCTCCCCCGGAGATGTTTGGCCTTCTCACATCGGCTGGAGTGGACGACCCCACGATGTGGGAGACGTTCAATATGGGAATCGGTTTCTGTCTTCTCGTCGATCCGGACAGGACCGATGAGGTGTGCCGACTAGTCGACTCCCACAACCCAACCATCATCGGGGTCGTTGACACTGACGCGGGCGTGAAACTCAAGTAAACCGCCGGTGCCATGGAACTCAACCCTCGGAGAACTGTTCCACCCACGAACCCAGAACGGCCCGTTCTTCCTCGGTCATGCCCGTCAGATTGCCGAGCGGCATTACATCGGTATCCACCGCTTGCTGCTTGATGAGGTCGGCGAGGGCCACCATCTGACCCCCATCGTCGAAGACGATTCCCTTTGGCGGATCGGTGAATCCGGGCTGTGTCGGAGTAGCCGAATGACAAGCCGTGCACCTACTGGTGATGATCTGGACACCCTCATCAAAAGTGACTTCGCGATCGACCCGGGCGTTCCCGTCGTCGGGCAGTGTCACGATTGCGAGAACGATCATCGCCAGCGCGGCCAGAGGCAGCAGCCAAGCGTTGGCGTCACCCTTGGCTCGCAGGTTGAACCAGTGACGAATGGCGGCACCCACCAGGATCATGCCAGCCAGGATCGCCCACGCGACATCGTTGCCAAACGTGAACGGGAAGTGTCCGCTGATCATGATGAACAAGACAGGGAGAGTCAGATAGTTGTTGTGGAGGGAACGCTGCGCTGCATGGCGGCCCACCGCCACGTTCGGTTCGCGACCTTCCTCCATCGCCTTCACCATCTCGCGCTGTGCGGGAATGATGACAAAGAAGACGTTGCCAGCCATCAGAGTGCCGATCAGTGCCCCAACGTGGATATAGGCAGCCCGGCTGCTCAACACCAGGGATAGCCCAATGATCACCAGGCCGAAGAGCACGAGGGCGACAGCGCCGAACCAGGACTGGTTCTCAATGAGAGCCGTTCTGCTCAGCGCCTCATATACGAGCCAACCAACCGCCAAGGTCGCGATTCCTATGGTCGCCGCCACGCTTGTTGAGATATCCGACCTGGCCGCATTGGTGAGCAGAGCCGGTGAATCGATGTAGAAGACCAATATCAGGAGCGAGAAGCCGCTGAGCCACGTGGTGTACGCCTCCCACTTGAACCAGTGGAGCGTCTCCGGAAGTCCGGGCGGCTTCTCATACTTCATGACTCGGTAGAACGCCCCGCCATGGACGGCCCACAACTCGGCATCACTCTCGGAACCCTGTTCGTGACGAACGTGATTGTTGAGCCAGACGAAGTAGAACGAGGTTCCAATCCAAACCACGCCGGCGATCACGTGGAGCCAGCGGAGACCGAGATGAGTCCAATCGAGGAGGTGTTGGATCACAGCCGTCATTCCTCCGTTGTCATGCCGGACAACGCGGCGATCTCATCAAGCAACTCCTGCTTTCGATCCTCGGCAGCAAAGGATGAGTTGATGCTGTTGGCGGCCAACTCAGCCATATCCAGCTCGGGGAAGGCCTTGGCAACTGCGGTGTAGTTCTCCCCAACGTATCCACCGAAGTAGGACGGATCGTCGGAGTTGATGCTGACAAGCAACCCGGATTCAATCATTCGCGGTAGCGGATGGTCGCCGATGTCGTCAACGACGCGCAGTGCCACGTTGGAAAGAGGGCAAACCGTAAGAGGTATCTGGTCGAGACTCAGGCGATCCACGAGGGCGCGGTCCTCGAGACTCCGAACCCCGTGATCGATCCTGACAACCCCGAGGTCATCCAGCGCAGACCAAACGTACGCGGGTGGTCCTTCTTCTCCGGCGTGGGCGACCGCCTTGAGGCCAAGGTCCTCGGCACGCCTATAGGCATCGACGAACAAGTTGGGCGGGTTCCCCACCTCCGAGGAGTCGAGACCGACTGCAATAACACCCTCGAGATGAGGTTCAGCCATCTCGATCGTCCGCAATGCATCCTCGCCTGGAAGGTGACGCAAGAAGCAGAGGATTAGCGAAGACGTGATCCCGTGCCGGGTCTCGGCGTCATCCATGGCTGACCGAAATCCCTCCATAAACACGTCGAACCCAACACCACGCTCGGTGTGGGTCTGTGGATCAAAAAACATCTCGACGTGTTTGATCCCCTGCCCTGCGACTCGACCGAAATACTCGGTGGTCAGCTCGTAGAAGTCCTGGGGTGTCTGAAGGACGGCAGCACCCTGGTAGTAGATGTCGAGAAAGGACTGAAGGTCGGTGAATTGGTAAGCGGCTCGCACCGCTTCGACATCGGCGAAGGGAAGCTCATACCCATTCCGCGCGGCCAAGGCGAACATCAGCTCAGGTTCGAGCGTCCCCTCGATGTGGAGGTGCAGCTCAGCCTTCGGCAGATGTCGAATCAGGTCATCCATGTACGAACGCTACAGCGCAATGTCCTGCGGATGTACCGGTGTGCGCACAAGATCGAGACCGGTGGCGTCGCGGATCGCCGCTACTACCGCTGCCGTCGAGGAGATTGTGGGCGGTTCGCCTACGCCCTTGGCTCCGAACGGACCCCACGATCCGTCGCGCTCTATGAGCAATGCCTCGACGTCTGGGGCGTCGAGGATGGTGGGAAGGAGATAGTCCGTGAAATTGGGATTCCGGATGACACCCCCGTCCACGATGAGCTCCTCCATCACGGCTAGGCCGACTCCCTGGAGAGTCCCGCCCTCGATCTGGCCTCGGACTGACTCCGGGTTCAGCGCCTTGCCGACGTCTTGGACTGTGTCGATCTTCACGACGGTCACCAACCCAAGCTCCGTGTCGACATCGACGACCGCCCGGTGACCGGCTACTGCGAAATCGGCGTGCACAACTCCCTGGCCGTTCTCGTCTGGCGGCACCGTTGGAGGATGCCGGAACGTCACTGTTTCCTCCCACCCAGCTGACACCAACTCCGCAAACGAGACCACTACCTCTCCCTCTTTGACCACACCTTGGTCCGTCAGCGCGTCGCCTCCGAGCGTGGACAGGATTCGATCCCGAAGCTTGGTCGCAGCCTCCAACGTGGCTCCACCGCTGATCTGGGTCTGTCGAGAAGCAGAGGTCGAACCGGCCGAACCGATACGCGAGGTGTCTACATGCACCACTTCGATGTTCGAGACCCCGAGGGCCGATCGAGCAATCTGAGCTAGGACCGTCACCAGACCCTGACCGACCTCGATCGCCGCTGTTTCCACGACAGCTCCATCGGGAACCAACTTCACTCTCGCTTCTGCGTAGTCGTCGAACCCTTCGGAGAATCCAAGGTTCTTGATCCCAAAGGCATACCCGACTCCACGGATCACGTCCGATCGCTCAGTGGTCCGTCCGCTCCCGCCCGGAAGGGTTGCCTGCCCCTCTGGAGGCAACGGCATCGCCGCCAACGAGTCGATCACATCTTCGGTCGGCAGCGGCGTCTCAATGATCTGTCCCGTCGTAGGCATCGGGTCGCCCGTTTGCAGAGCATTCCTGCGTCTGAGTTCTAGCGGGTCCATCCCCAGAGCATCTGCGAGGCGGTCCATCTGAGTCTCGTAGGCAAAGCACACCTGAACCGCCCCAAAACCACGCATCGCACCGCAGGGTGGGTTGTTGGTTCTCGTCCCGACTCCATCCACCGCCACCGAGTCACAGCGATACGGACCGACAGCGAAGTACGAGGCGTTCGCCAGTACCGCTGCAGTTGTAGAGGCATAGGCTCCCCCGTCCAACAGGAGCTTTGCTTCTACCCGGACCAAGTCGCCGGCGGTGGTGGCTTCATGCCGGTACCACATCTTCGCCGGGTGCCGATGAACATGACCGGTGAAGGACTCAGAACGGCTGTAGACCATCTTGACCGGACGTCCCGTATGAAGCGCCAGAAGGCACAAGTGGATGTGGAGATTCACGTCCTCACGAGCACCGAAAGCGCCGCCGACTCCTGTCGGATGTGCTCTCACCTGATCGGACCGCAGCCCGAGGCTGGCAACCACCTGCTCCTGATCAACGTGGACGAACTGACTGGTGGCATAAAGATCCACTCCCCCAACTCCGTCGGGGACTGCAAGCCCGGCCTCGGTCCCGAGGGGTGCCTGGTCCTGCATTCCGACCTCGTAGACACCCTCGACTACCACATCGCCCGACGCGTCCTGGTCGCCGCGACGGATGGTCATCCGTCTGAACACCTCGTCCCGATCCTCCGCCTCCTCGGGGTCTACCAGCGGATTCATCTCGTTGTAAACAACGACAACGGCGTCAGCCGCCATGCGGGCGGTGACTTCGTCTTCGGCGGCAACTATGGCTACTGGTTCACCCCAATACCGAACGACTTCCGATGCCAGTACCGGTTGGTCCGGATGCTCCAAGCCGAACAATGCCCTACCCGGCACGTCTTCGGCAGTGAGCACGGCGTGAACGCCGCCCACGGCGAGGGCGGGCGCGACGTCGATCGAGACGATCTCCGCCAACGGGTGGGGACTACGAACGGTTGCTCCCCACAGCATGCCGTCGGCCTCGAGATCCTGGGCGTAGGCGAACGTTCCGCGAAGCTTTGCGTCTGAGTCGGGCCGAAGTACGGACTCACCGATGCCACTCGGTGCTGTGACGCCTAGCGACCGGATGTCAGTGGTCATCGGAGCTCCCAGCCAGGCCAGACAGGCTCCGAATGATGGCTCCGTAACCCGTGCAGCGACAGATGTTGCCAGCTAGGGCCTCTTTGATCTCGTCCTCTGATGGCGACGAGTTTCGCTCGAAGAGGTCGGTGGCGGCGATCACGATGCCAGGGGTGCAGAAGCCGCACTGAACCGCTCCCCCTTCGTGCATTGCTTGCTGCACAGCGCTGAGCACACCGTTGTCGGCCACCCCTTCGACTGTCTGGATGCTGCAACCTTCAACATCTCCGGCTAGCACGAGACAGGAACACACCATCTCGCCATCCATGACGACTGAACACGATCCACATTCACCCTGCTCGCAGGCCTTCTTGGAGCCAGGCAGACCCAGATCGTCGCGCAACACGTCCAATAGACTTCGCGGCGAAACGACTCGAGCCGTGACCTGTTCGTCGTTGAGCTTGAACGAAACAATCATCGCAAGCACCTCTCAAGCAGCCTGCGTGCGAGAACACCCGCTCCGTGGCGTCGATAGCCTTCAGTCGACCGATGATCAGTGATGGGGCTCACCTCCTCGGCCACGAGGCGTTGGAACTCGGCCAGGTCGCTCTCGGAAGGTTGTGAAATCGACGAGATCATCTGTTCCGCCCGGTAAGCCCGCATTGGGGTAGGTGCCACCGACCCCAGGGCAACCCGGGTATTGCCCGCCGTGTCGCGTGTCACGACTACGCAGACCGTGGCAATCACCATTGCGTTGCGAACTCCGATCTTTGCGAACTCCTGACGCTCCGGCTGATGCTCGGGGAGGAGCACACTGGTCACCAACTCTGTCTCGGTCATCGCCGTTCGCTTCACGCCAATGAAGAATTCGTCCCACTTGAGAATGCGGCTGCCCTGAGAAGAGGCGACTTCGATGGACGCATCCACCGCGGCCAGATAAGGGTGACCGTCTCCCGCGGGACTTGCCGTAGCCAGGTTCCCACCAATCGTCCCCGCCGCTCGGATCTGAGGAGAACCGACCGTACGCGCCGCCTGAGCCAGGGCCCTCGGACCTTCAGACTCCAGACGCTTCCAAGTAACGCCCGACCCGATTCGGTGACCGTCCATCTCTTTGAGGGCTTCAACGCGGCGAAGTGAGACGATGTTGTCAGGCTTCCGATGCCCGAAATTCACTTCGACCATGAAGTCGGTGCCGCCGGCAATGGGGGTCGCTCCAGTCGCCCGGGCATCGAGGGCGTCGGTCAGATCAGTTGGGTGGAGAACATGCACGACCGCAGAACCTACCCGAAAAGACCTGCGCTCAGCCGGTTGTGACGCCCAACCAAGTCGGCAGTATCGACATCAACAACCTGTCCCGACTGGACCAACGGTTGGCCCTGAACCCAGGAATGGTCGACCCTTGAGGGAGCACACAGCACCACCGCTGCAACCGGGTCGTGGAGTGCGCCAGCGAACTCGGGCCGATTGAGATCGATGGCGATTAGGTCCGCCGCCTTCCCTGGGGCGAGAACGCCAATGTCGTCCCGACCCAGAACTGCCGCTCCTCCGACGGTGGCCAAGCGCAACGCTTGGAGTGCCGTCATGATTTCGCCGTTGCCGACACCGGGCGACACGGCCAGCCGATTGAGAAGTAGCGACTGACGAACCTCGGCAAGCATGTGCGACGAGTCATTCGAGGCGGAGCCATCTACTCCGAGTCCGACGGGGACCGCGGCTTCGAGATAGCGGGAGATGGGAGCAATGCCCGAAGCGAGTCGCATGTTCGAAGTCGGGCAATGGGCCACTCCCGTTTGCGACTGACCCATGAGGGCAACTTCGTCATCGGCAACGTGCACCGCGTGGGCGTACCAGACGTCGGGGCCAACCCAATCAACAGATTCCATGTAAGCGACGGGCCGTCGGCCAAAGCGGCCAAGGCAAAACTCCTCTTCATCGTGAGTCTCAGCCAGGTGTGTGTGGAGACGAACCCCGAGGTGGCGGGCGAGGGCAGCCGACTCCTTCATCAGCGTTTCGGTCACTGAGAAGGGCGAACAGGGAGCAACCACCACACGGCGCATCGATCCCTTACCGTCGTCGTGCCAGTCCTCCACTGACCGCTGGGTGTCCTCGAGGATGAAGCTCTCGTCTTCGACAACAGCGTCAGGGGGAAGGCCTCCATCGGACTGACCGAGGCTCATGGAACCGCGTGACGCGTGAAAGCGGATGTTCAAACCGTCGGCCCCCTCGATCTGATCGGACAGCCCGGAACCATTGGGCCAGAGGTAGTGATGGTCGAAAACGGTCGTGGCGCCAGACAACGCAAGCTCCACCAGGCCCAATCGAGTCGCCGTAGCGACATGTTGCGGTGTCATTTGAGCCCAGACGGGGTAGAGCGTGGTTAGCCAATCGAACAGCCCCGAGTCCTGGGCGCCGGGCCAAGCCCGGGTCAGAGTCTGATAGAGGTGGTGGTGGGTGTTCACCAGGCCCGGGAGCACGATGTGATCCGATAGATCGACCACTACATCGGCCTCGGAGGGCAAGGTGTCGGTGGTGCCAACCTCAGTGATCCACCCATCGCGGGCGAATAGCGCACCGTTCCGAATCTCCTGTCCATCCATGGTCGCCAGAACGTGTGCGTTGCGAATTAGCAACGTTGGCACGGCATCAAAGTAGCGCCCGACATAGAGTCCTGCCTCAGATGACGTTCTCCGAGAAACAATTAGCGCAATGGAAAGACCGGCTTTCGAGTGCATCTAGCGGGATAGCCGACGACTTTCCGGGAGAACGGCCCGACCGCCAGCCGGTTCACACCGTCTACGGGGGAGCTCAACTGTTCTCCGCCAATACGGCCTCGAAGTTGGGCGAACTCGCTCGGGCCTTCTTGGCCGAGCATTGCCCTGACGGAGAGGCGTTGGCACGGATAGTCGGGATGGACTTCGCCCTTGCACAGCGGGTGTTTCCGGCTGTCATCGACAAACTCGAGCGCGAGCCGGTGGAAGATTTCCGAATCGACTTCGAAGATGGGTACGGCCACCGATCTGACGGAGAGGAGGACAGTCACGCTGCCACCACCGCCACGGAGGTGGCGCGAGGCATGGCTGAAAACACGCTCCCTCCGTTCATCGGGATCAGGATCAAGTCGCTGACCGGTGAACTGCACCGTCGGGCTCTCCGCACCATGGACATCTTTGTCAGCAATGTCATCGAAGAGGCCGGGAGGCTGCCTGAGGGATTCGTGGTGACCGTGCCCAAGTTGCAGGACCTCGAACAGGTGAAGGTGGCTGCCGAAGCCTTGGCCGCTCTCGACGCTGGCCTGGGTGTGGGACCAATCCCGATGGAACTGATGGTCGAAACGCCTCAGATGGTTCTTGCCCGGGACGGCAGTGGTGGAGTGCGTCGGTGGGTCGATGCTGGCCAAGGGAGAGTGCGCGGAGCCCATTTTGGAACATACGACTACACCGCATCGATGAACATCACAGCCGCCTATCAGGCGATGGATCATCCTGCGTGTGACTACGCCCGACACGCCCTCCAGGTGAGTCTCGCCGGAACCGGTGTTTGGATCTCCGATGGCGCCACCAACGTGATGCCTGTAGGTGACCAGGCGACCGTGGAAGCTGCGATGCGTCTTCACTACGACCACGTTCGCCATTCTCTGTCACATGCCTACTACCAGGGCTGGGACCTGCATCCGGCTCAGCTTTTGACCAGGTACGCGGCCGTGTTCGCGTTCTTCATGGAAGGGCTCGACGCCGCTGGTGAACGGTTGTCCAATTTCGTGGATTCCGCGGCCAAGGCGACGCTGGTCGGCGACGTTTTCGATGATGCCGCCACCGGGCAAGGGCTCCTGAACTACTTCCTTCGCGCCATCAACTGCGGGGCAATCTCGGAACACGAGGCGTTGTCGAGGACCAGGCTAACGATCGACGAGCTGAGAACCCGCTCCTTCCTCCGAATCCTCGAAGGCAGACGCCATTAACCACCGTTCTGTGAGGGCAATTCCGGCCCTGGCACGCACAAACCCTCACAGAAGGGTTTAGCTGCCGCGATAGGTGGAATATCCGAACGGGCTGAGCAGTAAAGGAACGTGGTAATGAGCCCGAGCAGGGTCCACTACGAAGACCACGTGCACAAACGGGTACATCTCGTTGCCGTAGTCGCCGGTCTCGAACCCAATGCGGTGCCGGCCCTTCCTGACCTCACCAAAGCTGAACCGTCCGTCAGTATCGGTCTCGCCGCCGACCAGACGTTCCCACCCGCCGTCACGTCTTACGCTCAGGTGCACCCCCAAGCCCGCCGCCGGTTCCCCCGTGGCGGTGTCCAACACGTGGGTGCTCAGAGTCGTCACGTTGTCTCCTGACACAACATCCGCATCAGTCTGGTCGCTGTGATCTTCCGCTGCTCACCAGCCGCCTCGCGAATCTCGTCTTCCCGGCTGTTACCCAGTCGTTGACGAGCGATCTCAATCATCTCTTCACCGCTTTTGCCCGAGGCGTAAACGATGTAAGTGAATCCGAACTTCTCTTCATACGCGGCGTTCACCTCGGCCAACTCACCCTCGTGACCGGCCGATCCTGCCTGCTCTCGGTTCGCCGTGTCATCACCGCGTTCACCGATGCGAGGATGACCGGCGAACGCCTCCATCCAATCCTCCTCACTCAGCGAGTCGAAAACGGACTCCGCGGCTTGCACCACTGCCTCGACGCTTTCGAATGGCCTCGCTGTGAGCATGCCCACAACCCAGCGCGTAGCCGAGCACGCACTTCGGAAGAAGCCCTCTGCCGCCTGCTCAAACAGACTGTTGAGGTAGTTGACACGGGCTGGACCAGCAGCCTCAGGAATCACTCGGCCCATCACCCGAAGCCGCGCCAGTCCACCGTCGGGGTGCAGGCAAAGCCTCACGAACTTGGCGACTCTCGGAGCGTCCAACACCAGCTCGTTCACCGAGTCTGGCTCGACTGGAGCTTCGGCTACCACACGCTCCCATTGCTCCCCATCAGTCGACAGCTCGAGAGAGACTGAGCCAGGACAGTTGCCTTTGAAGTGACTGCTGTCGGCAACAACCTTCTCTATCTCGCCTTGGAGTCCGAGCTCAAACGTCGCCCAGTCGTAACCGCCTCCACGCCGACGTCGGGTCTCCCAGCCGTCCCACATCCCGGCCGAAGGCGTCGGAGCCAAAAGGTTCGACGGCGGCGCGTAGTGAAAGTCAGATGCGGCGAGCCAACGGCTTCCCAGGGCAACAGAAGCCAGGTCAGTCAGTTCATCAGGACAGACAAGCTGCATGGCGGGGATGGGGTCTCCCTCAACTCGCAGTCGTGCCACACCGCCATCTGGATAGATGTTGAGCCTCACCGCAACTACGCGCTGTTCCTGGTCGACGTCGACCGACGTGATGGCGTCACCTTGTAGCTGAGTCCTGGGAATTGCCTCTACCCAGATGTCTTGACCAGGCGACACATCAAGCGAGAACTCTTCCGGATAGTTCCCTGTAAAGAAGGCCGTGTCGACTTCGACCTTTCTGATCCGACCGGGGACACCCAGTTCCACGACACACCAGTCATGACCCACGTCGCGCCGACGGCGTGTTTCCCAACCGTCCATCCATTTGCCGCGGTCGGTGAACTCGTGTTCCTTCCAAACCGGTGGGCTGTGCTTGATGAGATTGGCTGCTTCGGCAAAGAACTCGTCGTTGAATGACACAACGCGTCCCCCCACAAGGTCGGAGATGAGATCAGTCATTTCGACTCAGCATCCTCGCAGGGGATCCAACCAACGTGTCGAGAACACGACCCCTAAGTGTCATGCCCTCATAAGGAGTGAGTGGGTGACGGTGGTGCAGGTCAGCACCGCGCACCATGGTCACACCATCTGGGTCGAACACGACGAGGTCGGCATCTTTCCCGACCTCTATCGAACCCTTCTGGTTCGAGAGTCCAGCCAGCTCGGCAGGGGCGCCAGCAAGCCAACGACTCATGTCGACCGCCCCGAACCCACGCTCAACGGCCCCCGTCCAAGTAGCAACCAGGCGAAGTTGAACCGATGCGATCCCGCCCCAAGCCGTGCCGAAGTCCCCGCTTTTCATCTCCGGAGGTGATGGGGAGTGATCGGAGACCACCATGGTCAGGACTCCTTCACGCAAGGCGTCCCAAAGGGCCTCGCGGTGGTGCCGCCCCCTAATCGGCGGGGCGCACTTGAACTCCGTGCCTCCGACATCCTCAGCCGTGAAAAGGAGGTAGTGAGGACAGGTCTCTCCTCCAAGTGACGGCCCACCTTCAGAGATTGCGGTCACCCCCTCTGCGGAGGAGACATGGAGAACATGCACGCGACCTTCAATCTCGTGGAGAGCCTCGATCGCGATCGCCTCAGCCTCGGGAGGCCGAGATGCGAGATACGTCTCATACGAGCCATCCGTGTGTTCGCTGAGGTGTGAGTCCGACTCGGCATGAACCAACAGAGGTGTCGCGAGGCTCAGATCGGACAGGTTCGGCATCGGTGGGAACTCTGGAACACCTGAGTCAGTCGTGAACACCTTGAAACCACAGACGCCCGCATTCTCGAGTGCGGCCACCGAACCTTCGCTCCCCGGAACGATTCCACCCCAGAACGCGACATCACACACGATGGAGTCTAGAGCGGCATGTTGCTTCTCAACTAGCGCTTCGAGCGTCGTAGTGGGCGGTATCGAGTTCAGAGGCATATCAACAATCGTGGTAGTGCCTCCTGCGACAGCTGCTCGGGTGGCCGTGGCAAAGCCTTCCCAATGGGTTCGACCTGGTTCGTTGACGTGAACGTGGCTGTCGACGAGGCCGGGAAAGACCACCGAATCGCCGTAATCGTGCTGCGCGATACCTTCGCCGATCCCGACGATGCGACCCTCCGCCATAGTGAGAGTCGCCGGTCGTAGCTCTTGCCCTATGACAACCCTGTTAGATCGAATCGTCAGCATCCGGTTGAAGTTAACCGGCAAGACCCCCGCATGGATCGTCGGTTATCCTGATCGCAATGTCCGTGGCAATCCCAATGCAGCAGCGGCGCGGCCTCTACGCGTCGCCATAGGAAGCCCTGCGTCTCGTCCCGCAGTCCTTTCCCGCCGACCCTTGGAGCCCACAATGTCCGACCTTCTAGCCCGCCACAACGATGTTCTTGCACCGGTCATCGCTTTTGACACCGACGTGCACGCCAAGAGCGCCCAAGGCCTGTGGGTCACCGACGTCGACGGCCGCAGGTTCGCCGACTTTGCCTGCGGAACCGCAGTCACCAACCTCGGCCACAACTTCCTCGCCGTGGTTGAGGCAGCCCAGGGCCAACTGAACCACTTGGTTCACTCGGGGTGCATCGTTCGCTATGACAGCGTCGTCGAAGCTGCCGAGCATCTACGTGACGTGACCCCGGCAACGATCGAGAAGTTCGGCTTTGCCAACTCCGGAGCTGAGGCAGTAGAGGCTGCGGTCAAGCTTGCTCGCTACGCAACCCGACGCCCAGGAGTCATAACGTTCCGAGGCGGGTTCCACGGACGCACCATGGGTTCGGTGGCCTACACCACGTCGAATGCCAAGTATCGCGACGGTTATCACGCGGCTCTCAGTTCGGTGTTCGTAGCTCCCTTCCCACATCCGTACAGCTGGGGCATGGACCAAGACGAAGCAGCCAACCATGCGATCACTGAACTGCGGCTGATGTTGAAGCACATGATCTTGCCCAAGAACGTTGCTGCCTTCTTGATCGAGCCTGTTCAGGGTGAGGGTGGCTACTACCCAGCGCCGGCGAAGTTCTTGAACACGATCCGCGAGATCGCCGACGAGCACGGGATTCTCCTGGTATTCGACGAAGTCCAGACTGGCTTTGGGAGAACTGCCGAGTGGTTCGCAGCTGATCACTACGAAGCCAAGCCGGACATCTTGGCCATGGGCAAGGGAATCGCCAACGGTCTGCCCCTATCGGCATATGGAGCAGCTCGAGAGCTGATCGACTCCTGGCCCGTCGGGTCTCACGGCACCACTTTCGGTGGCAACCCGGTCGCAACGGCGGCGGCCGTGGCCGTGATGGACAACATGGGCGACCTGCTTCCCCACGCCCGTGAGCTGTCCGCGCGAGCATTCCAGCGGTTCAATGAGTTGGCCGAAAGGCACGAGACCATCGGAGACGTGCGTGGACTCGGCCTGATGGTGGGTGTCGAGTTCGTCACCGACCGCGAGTCGCGGACCCCTGATGCCAAAGCCTTCAAGCACGTACAGGGCCACGCTTTTGATCGTGACCTCATCATCATCGAGTGCGGACCTGACGGGAATGTTCTCAGGTTCATCCCGCCTTTGGTGACGACTCTCGAGGAGCTTGATTGGGCCATCGATCTCATCGACGAGGGCCTTTCGAGCTGGGAGAGCATTTAGCCGAGGAACCGCTTGGACCGGTACCACCGTCCAAGCTCTGTGAGAAAGACAATCCTCCTCGGCACCCTCCTGGCGTTGGTGCTCGCTTCCTGCTCGTCGCCGTCAGAAACAACAGTTGATGTAGGTGCCGAAGACCCCCTAATTCAGATCACCTCAGAGGGCGGATTCGTTCCCGTCGAGTTTCTACTCGCGCAGGGACCTAGATTCACCGTCCTCGGCGATGGGCAGGTGTTGTTTCAGGGTCCGCAGCCCGCCATTCACCCCGGCCCATTGGTGAACGGATACTTGGTTGCTCAGCTCAACGACCAGCAGCTGAGGGCCCTCCTGTCTCTGGTAGACAGGATCGGGTTGCCGGACATTGTCGACGAGTTCGATAACGGCGCGGCCCAGTTCGTGGCCGATGCCTCAACCGAGGTTGTCACCTATTGGGACGGCCAAGGATCTCATCGGCTGGCGGTGTATGCCCTCGGAATCCAAGAGGAGTCTGGTCGCAACGCTGCTTTCCAAGATCTGGTCGTGACCCTCGACGAGTTCTCCTTCACGGCCGATGCGCAGCCATGGGACGCCGATCGCGTGCGTGTCCTGGCCGGTGAAGGATTCGCTGACCCCCAGTTTCGAGATGTCCGGGAGTGGCCACTGGATGACGACGCAATTGAGACCTGGGACGAAGTGTTCAACGGTTGGGCGTGCAAAGTCTTCGACTCTTCGGTGCTCTCGAGATTGACCGACGCAAGCCAGGCCACGCAGTTCACCCACCCTGGCAGCGGCCAGGACTTGTCGTTCCTGGTCCGCCAGCTCCACCCTGGGGAGCCGGACTGCCCCTAACGCTTCTGTGAACGAAACCCGCAGGCATAGCTCACGGGATCGTTCACAGAAGGGGGGCGAAACCGTTCTGTGTCGCTTGGCCCACGCTATGGCACAAGCGAGCGACGCAGAACGGGTCGAGATCAGCCTTCTTCCACGGTGACGGTCCCAACCATCCACGGATGGGGCAGGCAGAAGTAAGAGAACTCGCCTACCTCGTCGAAAGTGTAAGTAAAGGTGTCGCCCTCGTTCATGAAGCCAGAATCGAACAGACCGTCAGCCTCACCAACGCTGCCGTCCGAGAACCCTGAGGTAACGGTGTGAGCGATGGCGTCCTCATTCACCCATTGGATCGTGGTCCCGACCTTCACTGTGATGTCTCGAGGCGAGTAGGCGTTCTCAGCGTTATTGGGGTCAAACGCACCCTCTGGGATGAGAATGACCTCATCGGCGACCACTTGCTCGGTTCCTCCTTCACTTCCGGATTCGCCTTCGCCTGTTGATCCACCTGGCACCCCAATGACCTCGGGGTTAGGGGCACCGTCAATGACGATCGTTCCGATTGCACCCTTGTAGAAGGTTCGAACCAGAGCGTGATCAACCAAAATCACCGTCGACGGAACGATTGCATCAAGCTCAACGACCGTCCCGCCTCCAGCAACTACGAGAGTCGACTGCGAGCCGCGAATTGCCCGATTGGATTGATGTGTAGCCCCCTCGGGGTAGACGAGATCCCAATGTGAACCGATGGGGTGGAAATTCGAGTCGAGGTTCAACCCCTCGTTCACAAAGTAGATCCGTCCGCGTTCGCCAACGCTCATACGGAGCGTGTTGTCGCCCACCAGTGCGTCAGTTCGACCGTTGAACGTCACATATCGAGGCTCTTCGTCAAACAGAGCGTCGGGGTCGTAAGGCGCTTCACCGTCAGCTCCCGGCTCACCGACGTACCACTCGCTCTGCATGATGGCCCACTCATGGTCCACCTCAGGAAGAGGTACCTCTGGATCGACGATGAACATGCCGTACATGCCATGCGCTATATGCGACGGAACGTCACCAAACGCACAGTGATACATGAATGCGCCCGGATAAAGGAGACGAACCTCAACCGTTGCCGACTCGCCAGGATTGACGGTCAGGTCCGCAGCGCCACCACCCTGGCCGGTAACGGCGTGAAAGTCGATGTTGTGAGGATGGGTGTTCTCCGGCATGTTGGTCAGCGTGATGCGCGCGACATCGCCAACGCGGCCGCGCAAGATCGGACCAGGGGACCCACAGGTCACCTCGGTCTCACCGGCGATCCGGAATCCCCACATGTCCGTAGACACACCGTTGTCGGGGTCGAGCGGACACACGCCTTCGATGCTCTCAATGTGAACATCCCAGATACGTTGATCTGACCTATCGGCGGGCGGTGGTACGTCGGGCGCATACGAAAGGTGCTGTTCGCCGTTTCCATCAGCGAGATCGGCGACTGGTGTCAATTCGGGTCGAATCGACTCATCAACCGGCCAGCCCACATCGGACCCGCCACCTGTCGCGGCTGCGCCACCAGCATCGGCGACAATCTGAGCCACTTCAGCCTCAGATACATATCTGCTCTGCACCACGATTGACGCTCCGAGAAGAACAATCGCTGCGAAGAGCAATGCGAACTGCCAGGCCTTGTGCCAGAACCCGTCATTCATGTGATTACTCCTTGGTTTCCTACCTAGACCCAGTCCGCCGACCGAGCGGCGCCGCTCAAACGCATACGCGTTTGGGGGCGCCAGAAAAGGCATAACGGAACTATCACCAGACGATTCTGAATCGTTGGCTTTAGGTGGGTCTTCAACGCTCCCATAATTCCTTAGTGCATTACTTAGGAATAGGGTCTTTCGGCCCGAACAGGACCGTTCTGGGTCGATTAGCCCACGCTATGACGCAAATTGGCGACCCAGAAGTGAGCTCAGCCGGACACCACTGGCACCCGCGCCATGGCCGCGTCGATGCGTTCTTGAGGATGGGCGTAGTCGACCAGTCCGTCTTGGAAGTAAGCCTGGTACGAAGCCATGTCGAAGTGGCCGTGGCCACAGAGGTTGAAAAGGATCACCTTCTCTTCCCCTGACTCCCTGGCCTGTGCGGCCTGCAACATGGCCGACGCCACCGCGTGTGACGGCTCTGGTCCGGGGATGATCCCTTCGACGCGTGCGAAATCCACGGCCCTCGAGAAGGTCTCGGTCTGGTGCAGTGCCTCGGCTTCGATCAACCCCTCTTCTTTGAGATGTGACACCAGCGGCGCCATGCCGTGGTACCGCAACCCACCGGCATGGATCGGATCGGGTATGAAGTCGTGGCCAAGGGTGTGCATCTTCACCAGCGGAGTCATCCCTGCGGTGTCGCCGAAGTCGTACTGGTAGGACCCCTGAGTCAACGACGGGGCAGCCGCGGGTTCTACGGCCAGGATTTTCGGGTCCATCTTCCCAGCCAGCTTCTCTCTCAGGAAAGGAAAGGTCAGACCGCTGAAGTTCGAACCGCCGCCGGTACAAGCGATCACGACGTCTGGCTCCTCATCGACCATGGCCAACTGTTTTAGCGCCTCCTCACCGATCACCGTTTGGTGCATGAGAACATGGTTGAGGACTGATCCGAGGGCGTATTTCGTGTCGTCGTCGGTGGCAGCGACCTCGACAGCTTCCGAAATGGCGATACCAAGACTTCCGGGGGTGTCGGGATCTTCTGACAGCACCTTTTGCCCGTACTGGGTCTTGTCTGATGGTGATGGATGAATCGAGGCGCCGTAAGTCTCGATGATCGCTTTGCGATAAGGCTTCTGGTCGTAGGAGGCCCGCACTTGATAGACCTCGCACTCCAACCCATACACCGAACACGCAAAAGCAAGAGCAGAACCCCACTGACCAGCTCCCGTCTCGGTTGAGAGCTTCTTCACCCCCGCCTTTGCGTTGTAGTACGCCTGAGGCACCGCGGTGTTGGGTTTGTGTGACCCGACCGGACTGACACCTTCGTACTTGTAGTAGATGCGCGCCGGGCCCCCAATCAGCTTCTCAAGGCCATGAGCTCGGAACATCGGGGTTGGGCGCCACATCCGGTAAACCTCACGCACCTCCTCGGGAATCTCGACAAAGCGATCGGTAGCCACCTCCTGGAGTATCAGATCCATTGGAAAGAGGGGGGCCAGGTCGTCAGGACCCACTGGTTCGTGAGTTCCGGGATGAAGCACCGGAGGAGGAGGGGTTGGCAGATCGGGGACGATGTTGTACCAGTGCGAGGGCAGGTCGGCCTCGGGGAGCATGATCTTGGTCGGCATCGAATCGACCCTACGCGTCAGGTGGCCCCGATGTACAAGAAACGTCCTGACTTAAGCTTCTGATGTGACCGCCCATCGCCTGCTTACTCGCCGAATGCTGCTTCGAGACATGGGCAAAGCGGGTCTCGCCGTCGTGGTACTGGGTACCGCGGCGTGTTCCGATGGCTCTACAACAGCTACCACCTCGGGTGCCGCTAGCACGACGACCTTTGGTGCAGGGACCTCGACGACAGGCGTCACACCCTCTACTTCCTCGACGAGTGCGGAACCACCCACTCAGGCGGATGGAGGCTTCAACTGGCATCGAACGAACCTCGACTTCGTCTCCGCGTACGTCCTCTATCGGGGAGGAGAGGCCGTCTTGGTCGACACTGGTGTCGGAGGCAGCGCGGACTCCATCGAAGCCTCACTCGGAGAGATCGGACTGACTTGGGATGCTGTTGGCGGCGTCATCTTGACCCATTCACATCCCGACCATCAGGGATCAATCGGCTCAGTGCTCGACCGCGCCAGTGAGCCCCCTTGGTATGCGGGGGCCGGCGACCTCAGTGCCATCAGTGCCGTCGGAGGCAGCTCGGTCGGTGACGGTGAATCCATATTCGACCTCGAGATCATCGAAACCCCGGGCCACACGCCGGGCCACATCTCAGTCCTCGACCCGGTCGCCGGGATTCTTCTCGCTGGGGACTCGATGAACGGCGCCGAGGGAGGCGTCACCGGGGCCAACCCAAGGTTCACTTCCGACATGGAGGCAACCAACGCATCGATCGTCAAGATGGGCGGCTTTGACTACGAAGTCGTTCTCTTAGGGCACGGAGAGCCGATACTCGAAGGTGGGTCGGCAAAGGTCCAGCAGCTAGCCGAGACCCTGACCGGTTAGCGTTCCAATCGAGTTGGAAGCACACGACATCCTGGCGGGTATCGCCATCCTGATTGGACTGGTCGGAATCCTGGTTGCCTTGATCCCCGGGCTGGTCCTGCAAGTGGTGGCCGTGACAGTCTGGGCGTTCGAAGAGTCGACAGTTCTCGGATGGACTGTTCTCGCGATCGTTGTGGCGATCGCCATTGCAGCCAGCGTCTTGAAGTTTGCTTTCCCTGGCAAGCGGTTGCGTCAAAGCGGCATCCCCGGCTGGCTTCTGACGGTGGCATTGGTTGCCGCTGTCGCGGGTCTATTCGTGATCCCCGTCATCGGAGCGCCGATAGCGTTTGTCCTCACGATCTATGTCTTCGAGCGAGTGAGACACGGCGGCGAGCGAGCCTGGCCATCGACCAAGCAAGCCCTGCGGGCAGTGGCTACCGCAATCGGGATCGAACTGGCTGGTGGATTCTTGATTCTCCTCGCATTCGTCGGCGGCGTTCTGCTCGGCTGAGCAGGAATAGAGTCGCTCGAATGTCATCGACGCAGGGTGAACTCATCCGCCGAATCTTCGAGGAGGCTTGGTCCAACGAGGACTACTCGGTCCTTGACGCCATCACCGCTGACACGATCAAATTCCACTACCACGGGACAACGATGACGACGGACCTGCCATCGCTGCCCGCACTCATCGGCAGATGGCGCCATGCTTTCCCTGACCTGAAGATGAAGGTTCGCCACCTTGTAGAAGAGGGTGATCTCGTCGCAGTGTCTCTCATCTTGACCGGAACCCACTCAGGCGAATGGCGCGGCATGCCCGCGAGCGGACGCAAAGTCTCAGTGGAAGAGATGATGTTCTTCAGATTCGAGGGCGATGCCCTTGTTGAGATGTGGGAGGTCTTCGACGAGGCAGGGCTGCAGGCTCAGGTCACCGTCTGAGCCTGCGATCTCCCGCCGACGAGCGGCAGGAAGTGGCCACTTGTCCTGTCTTCCGACCTCAGTCGTCCGAGGATGAACTCGCTTTGGCCGCGATCTCCGACACGATGTCCGCATTGGCCAGAGTCGTCACGTCGCCCAACTGGCGATCCTCCGCGATGTCTTGGAGCAGACGCCTCATTATCTTGCCCGACCTCGTTTTCGGGAGGTCACCCGTAAACACGATGGACTTGGGTTTGGCAATTGGCCCAATGGTCGTCCCAACGTGATTCCGCAGCTCAGCAAGTAGCTCGTCGCTTGCCTCATAGGAACCCCTGAGGGTGACGAAAGCCGCAATCGCTTGCCCGGTGACTGGGTCTTTCCGACCAACCACGGCCGCCTCAGCCACCGCTGGGTGGCTTACCAGGGCCGACTCCACCTCAGTGGTCGAGATGTTGTGACCCGACACCAACATGATGTCGTCAACACGACCGAGCAGCCAGTAGTAGCCGTCCTCGTCACGCTTGCAGCCATCACCTGCGAAGTATTTGCCGGGGAACTTCGACCAATAAGTATCGATGTACCGCTGATCGTCTCCATAGACCGTCCGGGCCATGGACGGCCATGGCTCGGTCATAACGAGGAACCCACCACCTCCAAGAGGAACCGACTCCCCGGCTTCGTTGACGACATCAGCGTTGATCCCCGGGAACGGCTTGGTAGCCGAGCCGGGCTTGGTGGAGGTCACGCCAGGCAGAGGAGTGATCATCATCGCACCAGTTTCGGTTTGCCACCAGGTATCAACGATCGGGCAACTGCCGTGGCCGACGTGCTCGTTGTACCAAATCCAGGCTTCAGGGTTGATGGGCTCACCAACGGTGCCGATCACGCGGAGCGTCGACAGGTCGTGCTTGTCAACGTGCTCATCGCCCCACTTCATGAATGCCCTGATGGCTGTCGGAGCCGTGTAGAAGATCGTCACTCCATAGTCATCGATGATCTGCCAGAGGCGGTCGAAGTCGGGGTAGTTCGGAGCCCCCTCATACATCACGCCAGTGGTCCGGTTGGCCAGTGGTCCGTACACGATATAACTGTGGCCAGTTACCCAGCCGATGTCTGCGCCGCACCAGTAAACGTCGCTGTCGGGCTTGATGTCGAACACGTAGGAGTGAGTGGTCATGGCGCCGGTGAGATAGCCACCTTGGGTGTGGACGATCCCTTTCGGCTTCCCCGTGGTGCCTGAGGTGTAGAGGATGTAGAGGGGATCCTCAGCGTTGAGAACCACGGCCTCGCACTCATCTGACTGACCCTCGACCAGGTCGTGCCACCAGATGTCACGACCGTCTTCCATGCTGACGCCGTGGTCGGTGCGCTTGAGAACGATGGCGTGCTCGACGTTTGGTGTCGACTTCAGAGCTTCGTCGGTGTTCTCCTTCAGAGGAACGACATTTCCGCCTCGCCAGGCACCGTCCTGAGTGATAACGATGCGGGCTTCGGCATCGAGTATGCGGCTGGAGAGGGCATCGGACGAGAAACCGCCGAACACGACTGAGTGGACCAACCCGAGACGGGCACAGGCCAGCATGGCGATAGGCAGTTCGGGAACCATGCCCATGTAGATGGCCACCCGGTCACCCTTATTCAAGCCAAGGCTCTTGAGACCGTTGGCAAAGCGATTGACGTCGGCTGCCAACTGGGCGTAAGTCAAGGTACGGGTGTCGCCTGGCTCTCCTACCCAGTGATAGGCGATCTGATCACCGTGATCTGACAGGTGACGATCGAGGCAGTTGTAGGCGACATTCAGCTCACCGTCCTTGAACCACTTGAAGAACGGGGGGTTGGAGTCGTCGAGGATCTCCGTTGGCTCTTTGAACCAGGTGATCCGCTCGAGTGCCTGACTCTGCCAGAAGGCTTTGTAGTCGGCGGCGGCCTCGTCGTGGATGCCTGGCTTGGCGTTGGCTTGGGCCGTGAAACCTTCCGGGGGTGGGAAGGTGCGGTCTTCGCTGAGCAGGTTCTCGAGAGCCTGCGACATTGCTTACTCCTCTTTGTTTGGACTGTCTTTTGAACCTAACAGTGTGCGTTGGCCCAGCCAGAGGAGAACGGCCCCAATCGCAGCCAGGTACATGAGGGCGTCACCAATGACGGTGTAAACGGTGTTAGTTGAGGGACCAAGGTCGGCTAACACAATGGTCGACTCGCCTGTGTCTGAAATGACCGAACTCCGCCCCTGATTATCCAAGATCGCGGACTTCCCGGTGACTGCAGCGTGGATGACAGGCACTCCTAATTCCACGGCCCGCATTCGGGTCATTCCGATGAACTGGTCAGATGTTGGTGCATCCTTTCCGTAGGAAGCCTTATTGGTCGCCACCACCAAGACATCAGCGCCGGCTCGACGGTGCTCCAGCGCGTAACGAGAGAACCCACCCTCCCACGAGATGACTGATCCGGCATCGATGCCATCGACGTCAAACAGCACTGGTCCGGTACCGCGGATCATGTCACGCGGAACCTGGCTGAGTGTGGGGATCCAATCGAACAGCGGTCGGAGTGGGATGTATTCGCCGAAGGGGACAGGGTGCTGTTTTCGGTACTCGCCAGCTATCTCACCATTTGCGTCAAAAAAGACGTTGGCATTGATGAACTGGCCTTCTCCGACAAGCTGGTCGCCACCAACGAGTATGGGGGCTCCTAAACGCGCAGCCTCCGCTCCGATTGCCTGCCTCACGCCCTCCGTGGCCACCACATCGGCGTTGCTCGAACCCGTCGAACTCTCCGGCCACACGACAAGGCTGACGGTGCCGGGCTCGATGGTCTGGGTCAGTTCGAGATGTTGCTCGTAGGTCCGGAAACGCTCATTGGGTGGACACTTCTCGAACGGACACGGAGTCGATCCCTGAACAATGGCTACCGGAAACGATCCGTGATCAATGTGAAACATGATTGACGGAACTGAGGCCGCGACGGTCACCACCGGTATCAATACCGTCCACCGCAACCGCCTGTCCCATCGTTTGGTTAGGCCGAGGACACCCAAGGCAGCCAGCAGAACCACGATCACAGTCAGTCCCGAAGTGCCGACGACCGATCCGGGCAGCGCGGTGTAACGAGTGTCGCTCAGGGCATATCCCAGGGCACCCCATTCCTGACCACCCACCGGGATTCGATAACGAAGCAGCTCCATAACCGCCCATCCTCCGACGGCCGCGGCAAACCAGTGGATGGGGGTGCCGTCTCGATATCGCCCCATCCACCAGCCGTACCCGGCGAAGAACACGGCCTGGATTGGGATGAGAATCAAGGCGAGCGGGTCCAGCAGACCCAGCCACCACATCAACCCACCGAAGAAGACGAGCCCGTAGAGACCCCCTATCCAGAACCCTTGTTTGGCTGACTCGACCTCTAAGAGTGCCCGCAGGAAGAGGGCCACTCCCAGGAAGATCAGAACACCGGGACCGAAAGGTGGAAACGCGAGAACCGAGATTCCGGCACCAGCGACCGTCAGAAGGACGTTCTTCACGGACTGCAGCGTATTCCAAAGACCCAATAGAGTCTCCGCACATGTGGGAAGGTGACGTTTGGGTAGCCGTGCGAGCGGCCAGAGCCGGAGCTGACATTGTGCAGACCGGATTCTTCGAACCTCTCAACACAGAGATGAAGGGATCGGTCAATCCGGTCACCCAGGTTGACCGAGACGCCGAAACCGCGGTCCGCGCTGTGATCACATCCCACTTCCCGAACGATGGCATCCTCGGCGAAGAGGAAGGCGGAGCCGACTGGTCCGACGGCAGGGTCTGGATCGTTGACCCCCTCGACGGGACGGTGAACTACGTACACCGGATCCCCCACGTTGCGGTGTCCGTCGCCCTTTGGAACAACGGCCAGCCGGAAGTCGGCGTGATTATCGACGTCGCCCGCAACGACGAGTACGTGGCTGTGGCGGGTGGTGGGGCAACCAAGAACGGTGACGAGATCCGAGTTTCAGAAACCGCGTCGCTGGGTGACTCCCTCTTGATCACCGGCTATCCGTACGACAGACAGATCCATGCCAAGGCGTATCTCCTGACCATGGAAGAAGCCATGAAAGCGAGTCGGGGCACCCGCCGGTTGGGTGCGGCGGCGCTTGACTTGGCGTGGGTGGCCGAGGGCAGATTCGACGCCTATTGGGAGCACGGCGGTCGACACGGTGTCCAGCCGTGGGACGTCGCTGCCGGGTTGTTGTTGGTGACCGAAGCCGGCGGCATGCATACCGATGAGGCGGGTGAGACCAACCGGCTCGAGGCGAGAGCCCACATCGCCAGCAACGGCAAGGTCCACGATGAACTGCGCTCGATCGTGGCCACGACGATGCCCGAACACCTCCTGTGAGCACCAACTCGAGACCGTTAGACCCGTATACGGGCCTACGAACCTTAGGTTCGGGATATCACGATCATCACCTGCACCCGTTTGGGTACGTGGGGTTGGTTAGCGGGTTGAGTGTGATGGACGAGCCCGACCTCGACTCACTGCTCGCCGCGGTGGCCGAGCGGGCTGCGTCCACTGAGGGGCCGGTGATAGCGCAGCGTCTCAACGACGAGGGCCTCAAGGAACAACGCCTCCCCACCGCGCGCGATATCGACGATGTGGTTCCGGATCGGCCGGTGCTCCTCTACCGATACTGCGGGCACATTGCGGTTGCCAACACTGCTGCGCTGACCGCTGCGGGGATGGGCTCCGACACCACAGACCCGCCCGGCGGCTCCTTCGACCGGGACTCCTCCGGCCGCCCCAACGGCATCCTGCGGGAGACCGCCATCGTTCCGGTTGCTGCGGCATTGGAACCTTTCACCCTGCCGCCCTCCGACCAGGTGATCATCGAGTCCCTGGCCACCCTTCCGGCCATGGGGATCACTTCGATCACCGGAATCATCTCATTGTCCGACGCCATCTGGTGCGCGGTCGACGACGAGGTCGAAACGCTGGTGCGTCTCGCCCCCCAACTCCCCCTGGCGATCGATGTGCTGATGATCGGCTCGGACCCTGGCGCCTTTGCCGCGGCCAAAGACCGTATCGACAAAGCGGAGGGCCCGATCAGGTTTCTCGGATACAAAGACTTCATCGACGGTTCGCTGGGGGGTCATACAGCTGCCATGCATGAGCCGTTCTCCGATCGGCCCGATACCCGAGGGATGGAGCGTTTCGACCACGACAACTTGATGACCATGGCCCAGACGTCGCTTGAACTTGGCGGCCAAGTCGCGATCCACGCCATCGGCGACAGAGCCAACGACACCGTTGTCGACATTCACCACGAGCTCATCAATGGAGGCGCCGCTCCCGGGAGTCTTCGGATCGAACACGCCTCAATCCTCCAGCCATGGACCATCTCGCGTATGGCCGCACTGGGGATCACTGCCTCTGTCCAGCCGGCCTTTCTCGCCTCAGAGGAATCCTGGCTGGAGAAGCGCCTGGGAACGGACCGCATGGCAAACGCCTACCCGTTCAAATCGCTACTCGAGGCCGGAATACCCCTCCTAGGCGGTTCAGACTCGCCCGTCGAGCTGCCCAACCCTGACATCGGCATAGGCGCCGCAGTCGACCGTCACGGGATCGGGCCCGATGAAGCCCTCACCCACGAGGAGGCTGAAGCCCTGTTCAGCCCACCAGTTCTCTGACTGGCAAATCCCATATTCCCAAGCCGCTACCCACCACTACCCTGGCTGGTCGCATGTCTTACTCCACGATCACTCCCGACCAAATCCATCGCGGCACAGATGCCGCCATCAAACAGGCTGAAGGAGTTCTCGAGGAAGTCGTTCAGCTCACCGGTGACCGTGACTTCGAGAACACGATGCGTCCCCTCGATCGAATCGGCGACATCCTGGCTCACGCCTTTACCGACTACGCCTTCATGGGATACGTCCATACCGACAAAGACGTCCGAGCGGCCGCAAAGGAGGCCGAGGAAAAGCTGACCAAATGGGGCGCTGACATTCTGTTCCGGGAGGACCTGAACCAGGCGGTCGAGGACTACTCGGCCACTGAAGAAGCCGCTGATCTGACTGGTGAGAAGAAACGACTGCTCGACTTTGTCAAGCGCGACCTTCGTCGGTCGGGCCACGGACTTGCTCCGGCCGCCCAGAAGCGAGTCCAAGAGTTGACCCAGAGGGGAATCGAACTCGGAGTGAGGTTCCAACAGAACATCGATGAGTGGGAAGACTGGATTCTCGTCACCCGAGACGACCTGGAAGGTATGCCCGACGCCTACATAGACGGTCTGACCGTCGATGAGGAAACCGGCAAGTACAAAGTGACCATCGCCTACCCGGACATGATTCCGTTCTTGGAGAACTCTCCGAGGCGGGACCTTCGCGAGAAACTGCGTTTCAAGTTCAACACCGTCGCCATTGAGGACAACAAGAAGATCCTCGACGAGGCGGTAGCTCTTCGTCAGGAGATCGCCGAAGCGTTTGGCGAACCAACCTGGGCACATCACCGACTCGAGGTTCGTATGGCAAAGACCCCAGAGCGGGTCAAAGCGATGTACTCCGAGCTCTTGGAACCACTTCAGGAGAAAGCCACGGAGGAGTTGGCGGTGATCAGCTCACTTCTCGAAGCCGACGCAGGAGAAACCCAAGTCCAACAGTGGGACTGGTCCTATTACGACACCCAGCAGCGGAAGACCGATTACGGGGTAGACAACTTCGAAGTAGCCAAGTACTTCCCGCTCCCCCAGGTTCTGGACGGGATGTTCGAGCTGACGTCGGAGATGTTCGGGATCGAGTTCGAGGAGATTGAGGAGTTCGACTCCTGGCACGACGACGTTCAGAAGTTCCGAATCATCGAGAAGTCGACCGGGGACGAGATCTCTCAGTTCTTCCTCGACCTGTTTCCCAGAGAAGGCAAGTACGGACATGCCGCCGAGTTTCCGATGATCCTGAGTCGGGTCACCGAAGACGGGTCGTATCAGAATCCAATGTGCGCGATGGTGGCCAACTTCACCAAGCCGACCGCCGACTCACCGTCACTTCTCCAGCACGGTGAAGTGGAGACGCTGTTCCACGAGTTCGGACACGTCCTTCATCAGAACCTCGGACTGACGGAGATGGGCCACTTTGCGGGCACCAACACCGAACGGGATTTCGTCGAGGCACCAAGCCAGATCATGCAGCACTGGATCTGGAGAGCAGACGTCTTGAAGCGGTTCGCCCGTCACTATGAGACCGGTGAAACCATTCCCTCCGAACTGGTCGACCAGCTGGTTGCAGCCCGAAATCTCAACAAGGCCATCTTCCAGTTGCGGCAGATGATGTACGGATGGTGGGACCAAGAGATCCACGGCGGAGCCGACCGGGACCTCGATGCCATCTATGAGAAGGGCACAGAGATCTCGCTATTGCCCCCACACGAAGGCACGTTCGCTCTTGCCTCGTTCGGACATCTGATGGGCGGATATGACGCCAGCTACTACGGCTACATGTGGTCCGAGGTCTTCGGCGACGACATGTTCTCTCGCTTCGAGGAGGAGGGAGTGACCAATCCTGAGGTGGGAATGGCGTACCGCCGAGAGGTGATCGGACGTGGTGGTGCTTTGGACGCAGACGACATGCTTGTTAACTTCCTGGGTAGAGAACCCAACAACAAGGCGTTTCTCCGGAAGCTGGGAATATCGGGAACCGATTGACGTTGTACTACGTCCGAATCCCGACAATTCCATTACCAATTCTTTAGCTCCAGTTAGCGAACCGGCATCCACAATTTGAGTGGAAGGTCAAAGCGGCCCGAAAGGCCGCAGCGGTTGAAGAAAATACCCAACCTGACCGATAAAACAACGTGCCGGCCCAGAGACCAGGAGGGCCAAAATGACCGACACAAGCGTGAAGGGCGCAGCCATCAAGGGGATGACCCGCCCAAGTAAGAGATTTGCCACCGGGCGCGTATGCGCCAAGAAGGGCTGTGACACCAAGCTTTCTCAGTACAACAAGGCTGAGTATTGCCATGCGCACGCCCCCATCCGCTTCCCTCGGGTACGCGGCAAAATCGTAGATTCAGAAGACTGATTCTTTCGAAATAGCCCGACCCGCACACCAGACCCTCGGCCAAAAAGCCGGGGGTCTTCAAGTTTCCACCCTTCTGTGAGGGTTCGCGCGGGCTGGGCCCGCATTTTCCCTCACAGAAGGGGATGAGAAACGGAGAACCTTCTAGCCAGCTAGAAGGTTGCTGTGTTATGATTCCCTGGTGAAGATTGGACAGCTAGCCCGCGAGTCGGGTCTCTCCACCAAGGCAATCCGCTACTACGAGGACATTGGGATTCTTCCCTCTCCCGAACGCGCCGCCAACGGCTACCGCATCTACGACGACGCCGCGGTAGACCGCATCGCCTTCATTCGCGACGCTCAATCGGCCGGGATGTCTCTAGTCGAGATCCAACTGGTCCTCGACCTCAGGGACAGCGGAGCGCAAACCTGCGGACACGTAATCGAAACTCTCGAGATGCAACTCCACTCGATAAAGGACCAACTCAACGACCTCACGAGGACCGAGAAACGACTCAAAGAACTGATCCACAGAGCCAAAGAACTCGACCCAACCAAATGCACCGACCCAAACCGATGTCAGACAATCCCGAAAGGACACACCCATGACCATTGAGAAGCAGCTCCAGGTGCCCGAGGTTCACTGCGACCACTGCAAGTCGAGCATCGAAGGGGCCGTTGCCCAGCTCGAAGGAGTTGAAAAGGTAGAGGTGTCGATTCCTGATACCACCGTCGATATCAGCTTCGACTCAGACGCCGTTGATCTCTCCGTGATCAAAGAGACCATCGAAGACCAGGGATACGCTGTCTTTGGCGAGTAACCCCACCACCGACACCGTCGTCTTCGACGTCGACGGCATGACCTGCGCCACCTGCGCGGTCAGGATCGAGCGCGTGCTGGGAAAACAGGATGGTGTCGAATCGGCAACCGTCAATCTCGCGGCTGCTTCGGCGTCGGTCGAGGTTGCCCCCGAAACTGACGTCGAATCGCTCCGAGCCGCCGTAGACAAGATTGGCTACGGCCTCGACGTTCATCAGGCCGGGAACGAACGCGACGTGACGGAGATGTACAGCGAAGAGGAGCGGACCCAATGGACTCGCTTCTGGTGGGCAGCGGCATTCACCGCCCCCGCCATGGTGCTCCACCTCTTTGGTCCTCACGCGCTGTGGAACTCGCTGACTCAGGCCGTCTTGGTAACTCCCGTTGTGTTCTGGGCGGGAGCGCAGTATCACACCAGAGCCTGGAAGCAGGCCCGCTCGGGTGCGGCCAACATGGACACCTTGATCTCGCTGGGCTCTCTAGCGGCCTACATCTACTCGCTGGTCGTCATCTGGAGCCATGAACCGGTCTTCTTTGAAACGGCCGGGATGATCATCACGTTGATAACTCTCGGGAAAGCATTCGAGGCTCGAGCCAAAGGAAGAGCATCCTCTGCCGTCCACCGCCTCCTCGAGCTAGGCGCCAAGGAAGCAACGATCACCACCGCCGAAGGCGAACGAACGGTCCCTGTTGACCAGATCGGTGTCGGTGATCGTATGGCAATCCGACCAGGCGAAAGGATCCCGACAGACGGCATCGTGCTGACCGGCTCAACCACCGTTGACGAGTCAATGCTCACCGGAGAACCGCTCCCCGTCCGTAAGGAGGAAGGTGACGATGTGATCGGTGCCACGATCAACCACGGGGGCCGGATTGTTGTCGAGGCGACGAGGATCGGTGCCGACACGACCCTGTCGTCCATCGTCAAGATGGTCGAGGAGGCTCAAGGTTCCAAGGCGCCGATCCAAAGATTGGCCGACGTCTACTCGGGCCGCTTCGTCGCCGGGGTCCTGCTGATAACGCTCGCCGTCTTCGGGTTCTGGTTCTTTGCCGGCGACGGTCTCGGCACAGCGGTCAAGATCGCCGTTTCCGTGTTGATCATCGCCTGCCCTTGCGCTCTGGGTCTTGCTACGCCAGTCGCCGTAATGGTTGGTTCCGGACGTGGCGCAGAGCTGGGCATTTTGCTCAAGCAGGCAGAAGTCTTCGAGCGGGCCGGAGACATTGACACGGTCCTATTCGACAAGACAGGCACCCTCACCACAGGCGTGATGGCTACGCAGAATGTCGATACGAACGAGCATCTCAAACAGTTCTTGAAACTCGTCGGATCGATCGAGGTCACCTCGGGACACCCAATCGGTATCGCCGTCGGACTGGCCGCCGACGAAGCCGACGTCGCGTTGGTCGAGCCCACCGATGTGCAGAACCAGCCCGGCCTCGGTGTCATAGGGACTGTCGACGGTCACTCCGTTGTTGCCGGTACGCCCACGTTGATGAAAGAACAGGGCATGGACGGCATCGAAGATTGGGAGCCGGCGATGGCTCGGGGCAGGAGTGCCGGTCACACAACCTTCATGGCTGGCTGGGACGGCCAGGTTCGCGGCGTGATCGAGGTCTCAGACACAGTCCGTGAGGAGTCGGCCGAAGCCGTATCCAGGTTGAGAGAGCTGGGTATCACCTCGGAGATGGTCACCGGTGACAACCGAGACACCGCCGAACGCGTAGGCACCAAGGTGGGCATCGAAACCGTCTATTCCGAAGCAACGCCAGAGTCGAAGGCGAAGCACGTGGGTGGGCTCCAGGAGAAGGGCAAGGTCGTGGCCTTCTTCGGTGACGGGGTCAACGACGCACCTGCGCTCACCCAGGCGGACCTCGGACTCGCGGTCGGGTCTGGAACCGGAGTGGCGGTGGAAGCTGGAGACATCGTTCTGCTCAGAGATGATCCGCGTCTGGCGCCCACAGCTGTCGAGCTTGCAGAGGCGACTCTCCGGACGATCAAGGGAAACCTGGTTTGGGCTTTCGCCTACAACACCCTCGCCATACCGGTGGCGGCGATGGGCTTGCTCAACCCGACCATCGCTGCGGGTGCCATGGCGTTCTCATCCGTGTCAGTTGTTTTAAACGCTCTTCGGCTCAAGCGGTTCTCTCCCTTCTACGCGTGACCCCGGAGTAGGTTGGCCGTATGACGTCCCTCCAGTGGCTCCGCCGACCGGTTCTCAATGATCCGATCGCGGTGATCGCTTTCGACGGGTGGGGAGACGCCGGCGACTCGGCAAGTCTGGCCGCCGAGCGATTCGTCGAAACTCTCGACAGCGAAGTGATCGCTCAGCTCGAGCCTGACGAGCACTACGACTTCCAGGTCCGGCGACCCCTCGTCTTTTTCAACGAGGCCGGCTCCCGGTATATCCAGTGGCCGGAAAACGAGATCCATGTGATCAACAACGCCGAACGTGATCTCGTGGTGATGCTCGGAGAAGAGCCGAACTACCGGTGGAAGGTGTTCACCAACGAGCTGGTGGAAGCCTTCAAGGTCCTCGGCGTCAAACAGGCGGTGACCGTCGGCGCATTTGTGGGTCAGGTAGCCCACACGCTCCCGGTTCCCCTGATCGGATCTTCAACGAAGCCAGATTCGCTGAGCCTTCACGGCGTCATGCAGTCGTCCTATCAGGGACCGACAGGAATCATCGGGGTGTTGAACACAGCTCTGGAAAGTGCCGGAATCGACGTGATGTCGGTTTGGGCCGCGGTGCCTCACTACCTGTCCAACCAGGACTACCCGCCTGCGGTCGAAGCCTTGGTCCTGAAGCTCTCCGAGCTAACGGGAGTGGGTGTCGACATCAGTGACCTGGCCTCGAAGACCCGACAGTTCAAGTCGACCGTCGACGAGGCCCTCGAGTCCAACGAGGAGTTGCAGTTGTACGTCGAGCGCCTCGAGCAGGAAGCCCAGGAGCAGGACGATCAGGCCGATCGCCTGGTCAGCGAGATCGAAGACTTTCTGAAGGATCGCTAGTCGATCAGCATCGGGTCGACGTCGGACGACGAGAGTCCGTCCGCAAGCCCACTGAAATCTCCATCGTCGAAGATCGGCCGGGCCGCGTCCACAATCGCCTTGTGCGTCACTCGAGCAAGGGCGGATCCAAGAGAGATCCGTGCAACTCCGGCGGCGGCAAACTCCTGGCGGGACACTTGTGTGAATGGTCCAGCGGCAAGGGCGTTCACAGGAACCGAAACCGATCGACAGATCTCGCGTAGAGATTCCATGTCAGGTGGCATCGGGATGTAGACGGCGTCAGCGCCAACGGCCTCAAACGCCTGGATCCGTCTTATTCCCTCGGCCAAGTCATAGCTCCCGTGCATAACACCGTCGGCTCGGGCAAGCAGCACGAAATCCGACGGGAGCGACCTTGCTGCGGCAACTGCGGCCTCGACGCGTTCTACCGCCGCGTGATACTCGTATGCGTCGGTACCCGGGAACCTCGTGTCCTCGATTGAGATTCCGGCCAAGCCGGTGTCAGCGGCCATCCGAACCGTGACCGCTACCCCTTCAGGATCCGGGCTGTATCCGTCTTCGAAGTCGCCTGAGACCGGGAGCGGGGTGGCTTCCACAAGTTGGAGGGCATGAACCATGGCCTCATCTCTGGTCAGTCCTCCCAGATCAGGCCGGCCCAACGTGAAAGCGTGGGCGGCCGACGACGTACCTATCGCCTGGGCACCCAGAGCGGCCAGCATCTTGGCCGAACCGACATCCCAGGCGTTGGCCAGGACAAAGGGTTTGCCCGGGACATGCAGAGCCCTGAACTTCGCACCGATGTCGGTCATGGGATCTCCTTCTTGGTCGGAGTCAGCAAAGAAGAGAAAGGGCCAGACAATTGTCTGGCCCTCTTCTGACTACTTCTTGCGCTTGTGGCGGTTGGCCTTGATGCGCTTTCTGTACTTGTGCTTTGACATCTTCTTTCGACGCTTCTTAACGAGCGAACCCATGCAAAAACCTCTCGAATTCAGGGGGAGAAGGCTCTATATGGTCGCGTGACGGCCGAACTACGTCAAACGGGAGGTTCGCACCGGGAGCTAGTGCGCCTCAGGACCAATACGCAGATCGCGAGAACCAGAGGCCCATATCTCACCAACTCAAAGCGCCAGAAGACCCCCGTTAGTGGGAGTGAAACCACAACCCTCATAATAGAAGCCGGCCACATCGTCATCGAAGTCGACATGCAGCCATTCGCAGTCTGCATCTCGAGCTGCACTGGCAGCGAGGGCAACTAGCTGAGCACCGATTCCTTGGCCCTGGCGGTCCGGGTCTACAACCACATCCTGGAGCCAGGCATGTGAGCCGCCATCCCAGGGAACGTTGGCGAAGCCGACCAAATAATGCCCAACTTGAGCGGTAACCCAGCCAAGGCTGTGCTGCTCGACGGCACTCTGGTACTTCCACTCCTGGTCCGGTGGACGATCAAACCCAAAGGCGGCGTCATGAACCTTGATGAACTCCGGATCGGTGAACCCGCCGCGCCAGGCATATACAACCTCATCCATCGTCAGAGATTAAGGGAATGCCCAGTGCGGTACCACCCACAATCGGTCAGGCTTTTGCCCCACCTCCGGCAGCGTCCCGGATGGTGAAGAAGAAGATCGACAGCGGAAAACCGAGCTGATACACCAACAGAACCTGGAAGAGCCCCACACTTCCGACGACTGCCGATATCAGGAACCCGATGATCCCGACGAACTCGATCAACACTGCCGTTCTCCTCCGGCCCTCGTCTGGCCATGCCGGACCCGGGCGGAACTCCGCTCTCAGACGAACCAGGGATGCCAAGACGGCAAACACCGAGGCAAGGCCGATCGTCAATTCGGTGTCATCTCCGGTTAGCGGATAGACGGCGACCGTTCCGAAACCGATCAGCGTGAGAGTGAAACCCGCACGCACGATGTTCCTCACCCGCCACAGCGAAACCTCGGACCGAGCATCCTCGCTTCGGTCCAAAGCGGTGATGATGCCGACGAAGCCCGCAAGCGACACTCCAAGACCACCCAAGGCCATCAAAAAGAACTCACCAGGCACCATATGGAAGGTACCAACCCGATGAGCGAATTGGGCGGTCCTTCTGCCGGGCCCAGTGAGGGAGCCGCCAACGACACCCCACCCGTCGCTACGCTCAACCGACGTGCATGACCTGACGTCACCTGGCATTAGGGTTTCTAGCCATACCGCGCAACACGAGCATCTGAGCGATATGAGAGGAGACGTCATCGATGTTTGATGACATCCCCGAGTCGATCCTCAATCGGATGAGTGAGTTGGAGTCGATGGACTCAGCCGACCGCGCCGACGGGACGCCCAGAATGGAACGGCTCCGCCAAGTTCCCCCTGACACCGGACGGTTCATCGCCCTTCTGGCGGCATCTTCACCCCGGGGCAGGCTCGTCGAGATCGGCACCAGCGCCGGATACTCGACTCTCTGGCTCTCTCTGGCCGCTAACGCCACCGGCCGCAGAATCACGACCTTCGAGATCCTCCCCGAAAAGGCCGCACTGGCACGAGAGACATTCGACCAAGCCGGCGTGGCCGAATACGTCGACTTCGTCGAGGGTGACGCCCTGGACCATCTGGCAGAGATCAAAGACATAGCCTTCTGCTTCCTCGACGCTGAGAAAGAGGTCTACGCAGAGTGCTACGACCTCGTGGTGCCAAGCCTGGTGAAGGGCGGACTCTTGGTAGCCGACAATGCGATCAGTCATCAGGAGACACTTCAGCCCACCATCGACTTGGCAATCACCGACCCGAGACTCGACGCTCTCGTGGTACCGATCGGCACCGGTGAACTGGTCTGTCGACGGGTCTGATTCGATGATCGATTACATCGAAAACGACGTGCCGTCGGCAATAGAACTTCGAGATCTGTACGAATCGGTTGGTTGGGACCGGTATGCACCAACTCCACAGGCACTGCACGACGGAGTGGCGAACTCAACGTTCGTAGTGACCGCTCGGGATGGAGAGGATCTGGTCGGTCTAGCTCGCGGCCTAAGTGACGACGTGTCGATCTTCTACCTCCAAGACATCCTGGTCAGACCCACTCACCAACAACGCGGAGTGGGGAAACGACTACTGAGAATCTGCCTGGAACGGTTCAGCCACGTACGCCAGAAAGTCCTGCTCACCGACGACGAAGAGCGCCAACACCGCCTCTACCGATCGGTCGGCTACGAGGACATCGAAGGGTTGACCGAGGCGAACCTCCACGCATTCGTAATGCTCAGTCCCCCTTCCTAGCATCGAGGCAATGGGCACCTTCGCGAGGGTTTGGGTCAGCGTTGCTCTACTTGCAACCGCCTGCACACCGGCTTCAACCGACGCCACATCGACAACTGCACCAGCCGCCGCCACGACTTCGACCAGCGTTGCGGTCACGACCACCGTCTCATCACCCGACACCACGACCACGGTGGCGCCAACTCCGACGGTGCCAGAAGGGCCGTTCGAGGTCGTACCCGAAGAGCTGTCCCTCTTCCCACCACCTTCGTTCACCCCAACTGGAGCTGCCGGATCGGGGTGCGAGCCGGGCACCGAGGAGCTGCCTGACGGGTTGTGGTTTGGATTTGTCTTGGGTGTCTCCGAGTTCACCGTCGAGTTCGACCTGGCTTGCTTCTATTTCGGTGATATCGCCTGGGACGTAGCGGCCGAGGAAGGCGAAGAGGCGAACAACGACTTCTGGATCGTCAACGAGTCAAACCGAATTCGGATTCTCGAGTACCCAGCTGGTACCACCGTGTGGACTCTCGGCCCAAACCCGACCCAGGGCCACCTCCCAAGCTTGCTCTTCACCGAGTGGCCAGTGGATCCTGCCTATCTGTCATGCCCAGGCGAACACTGTGGTGTTTGGCTCTACATCAACGACGGGGTGGTGACCGAACTCGTCGAGCAGTACGTTCCTTGAACTAGATAAGTCCTCGCGTCTCGACTGGGTCGTCGATAACGAGAGCACCCCAGGAACGAAACCCGGCCACTACGCGGTCTGCTGAGTCCGAGTCGACAATCGCAACCACTGAGGGTCCGGCCCCCGAGCGGGCAGCGTGGAGTGCCCCAGCCTTCCGAGCGAGGGAAATCAACTCTCCCACCTCGGGGCTGAGATCTGCCCGTGGAGCTTCGTGAATCTCATCACCGTGAGCAGCGGCGAGGTAGGTGGCGTCCCCGGTGAGCAGTCCGGCAGTGAGTGCCGCCGCCCGGGCACCACTCCGGATCACCGCAGCACGCTCATATTCAGACGGAAGCACAGCACGTGCCTGGTGTGTCGGTAGCACGGTGTCCGGCACCGCCACGACTGGACGCAGAGATGGGTGGAGAGGAAGTCGCAGGGGTGGCCCCTCGGCCGGGATCAGCACCAAACCTCCGTAGACAGCCGCAGCAGCCTGGTCGGCATGGCCCTCCAGTTCGGCCGCGATTCGGAAGATCCGATCTGGGTCGGGATCGTCTCCGACCGCCCGCAGCGCCGCTGCGGCTCCAGCCACGAAGGCCGCCGCTGACGAACCCAAGCCACGTCCGATCGGCACGTCGTTGTCGACGCTCAACGCCAGGGGTCGTTCACCTACTGCCTTCTTTGCTGCCACCAGCACTCCATCGGAGCCCGGTGGTGGCCGATGGGGTCCGATGTGGGTCACACTCCAGTCGTCGGCCAACTCTGCGGTAGCGGTGCATCGGGGTGACAGGGCCAAACCGATGACGTCGAACAGCGGTCCGAGGTTGGCTGTGGTCGCGGGGGCAGAGGCCGTCGATCTCATGGATGAGTTAGCGTGCTGGTCGTGGGTGAATTCTTCGACTTCGAAAACCTTCTACCCGAACTGATCGTCGCCCTGGGGTTGGCGCTGATCCTGGGAAATGGCCTGGCGTGGCTGCGCCACCGGCAAGGCCGTGCTCCAGAGGGCGTGGAGGAGGCTGCATACCGCCCCGGGCGGGTTCGATTCCTGGTCGCGGTGGGGTTGGTGCTCACGGTTTGGGGTTTGGTCACTCTGCTCGGCTGATCACGTCGTCGACAAACGAAAGCCAGCGTTCAACCATCTCGATCGTCTGTGTTTTACCGACTCCGGCGTGTCCCCCTGCCATCACGAACAGATCAACCTCTTTGTCGGCTGCCTGCATGTCGTCGACGAACATCCGGACTGGTTTAAAGGGCGTCCTCGAGTCGTTTTCGGGTTGGCTGATGTGAAGCGGCGCTGAGTAGTTGGCTACATGACTACGTGGTGATGATGACTGATAGAGCTCAGGAAGATCGTCCGGAGTGCCACCAAAAAGGCTCAAGGCATATGCCTTGGTGAAGGCGTTCTGCTCGTCAAACATGACCGCCCAGTCGGCTATCGGCGCACCGGCCACACCGGCCAGCCAACCCTCAGGATGAACACCCAAACATTGGAGGGTTAGGTAGCCACCATAGGAATATCCGTTCTTCACTATCCGCCCCGGATCGGCGATGCCAGCCTCAATCAGATAGCTCCGGGCAGCGATCACATCATCGACGTCGGGACCGCCAATACTGCCGCTCAAGGCCTCTTGATAGGAGCTCCCGAAAGTCATCGATCCTCGGTAGTTGACACTGGCCACGGCGTATCCGTGGTCGAACCAAGCCGAGGTCATCGTGCTGAAGGATGGGCTCGCCACCGCGGTCGGGCCCCCGTGGGTGTAGATCACAGTTGGGAAGGGTCCGTCGCCTGCTGGCCTGAGAAGCCAACCTTGGGCAATCACGCCATCAGTCGTGGGGAACTCGAACTCCTCCCATAAAGGACCGTCAAACTCGACTGCGTCGCCGACGGCGACCGCCGTCTTCCAGCCATCGGTTGAGATTTCGACGGCGCGCCAAGGTTGGTTAGCACTCGACCAGACCGTCAGAGCAGTTCGATCGTCGATCAACGAGACTGACGCAAAGGGGTGGAAAGCACCCTCAGGCCCATCCAGTTGGACAGTCTCGCCGGTGGCCACGAGGTATAACCACAGACCGCCCTTTGACCGGTACGACTGATTCAGCAGAATTGTCGAACCGTCCTTTGACCAGTCCACCGGCATCACATCACCGGGGATATCCACCTCGATCGCTTGGAAAGTGCCGTTACGAACAACACCGGGACGCATCCAGTCACCCGTGAGATGGGAGACAGCCAGATCGCTTCCTTTGTAGACGCCAGGACTCATCTCCTCGTAGGTCCCCAAGACCTCCCCTGATTGAATGGCCATGATCGTGAGAGTTTGCACCAACCCGCGACCTGGGGTCGGAGTGGCCACGGCCACTTGGGCCGCATCCTCGGACACCGCCAGCCCGAAAGGAATCCCAGGAGTAGGCACCGCATGGAATTCGCCGTCCCGGGCGACGACTAATGCCGGTGCTCCATCAGCCGCACCGACGGCTAAGACACCGCCATCGATGGCGTGATAGTCGTAGACCGGAAATGGTTCCAGGCCAGGAGTCAGGTCGACGCTGTCGCTTCCGTCGAATGGGAATGCATGGATATGTCCCATTTCCGTACCGCGAGTCTCCTCGACGAGAGTGAAGATCTCGCCTCCATCGTGGGAGATCGCCGCCGACAGAACAGCACCTTCGCTTGCAGAGACTTGGTGAAGCTCGTCCGTGGTGCGGTCCCAGGCCATCGCCTGAAAACTGCCGGTGACGTCAGTGATGACGACCCCCCGGGTCGGGTTGTCCCGTGCCACTTTGGCTGCAATGACAACAGGGGCCCGGAAACGATCACGCCAATTCATGACACGGGATCCTACGAGATGAGCAAGTGGTCGGGGACAGCTAGCCTTCAGAGGGTCGCAGGCGGGTGTAGTTCAATGGTAGAACGACAGCTTCCCAAGCTGTAGACGGGGGTTCGATTCCCCTCACCCGCTCCCCTGTTTTCCGTCTGCTGTGCAGTTATGGACCCGCGAGGCACGTATTTGCACAACGGAACAGCGACAGGCCCTACCCAACGGCTGTAGACGGGGGTTCGATTCCCCTCACCCGCTCCCTTCTGACCATCGGTTGTGTAGTTATGTACCCGTGAGGCACGTATTTGCACAACGGAACAAGCGACGGTCTATCTCACCGGTCGGAACCCGAGCGATCGGTACATCTCAAACGCCGGGGTGTTGGCGGTTTCGCACCGCAAAGCCAACCCATCGCCTCCAGCTTCCATGATGACTTCAGCGGCGCGGCCGAGAAGCGAACTGGCAAACCCACGGCGTCGGTGGTCAGGATGGGTGAACACCTCAATCACAAACGGACCGTCGGGTGTGTCCTCCCACGGTGCCTGATGGACAGTCAACAGCACAGCCGCAGGCTGGCCTCCTACGACGATCACCGGAGACGCTTCGGGCCACAGTTCTCCATAGGCGCCAGCGAAGGTGGCTTCGATGTCGTTAACGGCTTCTTCCAGAGTCGCATCGGCCGAGCCCGGTGGATACGAATCGAAGTAGAGCTTCCCCAACACACGCGCCGGGATCGAATCAACGGTGACCTGACCCGCACCATCGTTAGGGCCCACGATCAGGTCATCCAATCCGACACTGAGAGTTAGCTGACTCGTCACCTCCCACTCGACCTGAATCCCGCTGTCGCCTGCCGCACCGATCTCCCGCGGCGACTCCCCTACACGGGTGAACAACAACCGCTCAGGGACCCGACTGCTGGCAACGTTTGCCTTGTCGTGAGTTATCACCACTCGACGAACCCCTGGGTGTCTTAGTGCAGCGACAGTCAGAGCCCGAGCCGCTTCGGTTACATATCCCTGGCCCTGGTGATCCACGTGAATCCAATATCCGATATCGAGCTGATCATCTTCGCCTCGAAGATGAAGCCCGGTTCCCCCGATGACCTCCTCCCCACGAAAGATGCCGAGATAACTGTCACGCCCGGCTTCCCACTCCTGGTTCCATCCGTCGATGAGCGAAGCTCGGTCGACATCAGTCAAAGGTTCGTGCTCCACCCACGGCATCCAAGGTCTCAGGTGGTCGATACTCTCAGCGATCGCCCTGTTCAGTCGAGGGATGTCCTCATGCCGCCAATGACGAACTGTCAATCGAGGAGTTTCGAGGTATGCAGGGAGTCGATCCACCGCCATATTGTTGCCATGCGATCGCAAGGACAGCTGTGAATTTCTGGAACCAACCGTGCCGACGCCACGTCAAAGACTCGTGATTTCAAGACTCATCCTCATCTCAACCCTCGCCCTCGCCACGATCTGGGTCGCCCCGCAAACCGCACACGCCTGCTCGTGCATGATGCCGGAGGCGGGCCTCCTTTTTGAGAACGCCGATGCTGCGTTCGAAGGGACCGTTCTCAGGGCACCCGAACAAGAGGGATTCGGCGGTGAGATGGTGGAGTACGTTTTCGCTGTCGACGAGGCATACAAAGGCGACCTGACCGAAGAGGTGATCGTGCGTACCGCCGACAACAGTGCGGCCTGTGGGTTGAGCATGACTGAAGGCGGCAGCGCTGCCCTTTTTGTATATGACTCCGGAGGAGACTGGAACGGTGACCTGTGCTCGACCATGTCCAGCGGCGCGCTGGCCGAGGCGGGATACGAGCCTATCGCCATTGTGGATGGACCCTCCCCTTCTGATGAAACCGCATCGGCTTCCAATACAGCACGCTGGGTCCTTGGAGCTGGAGTTGGAGTTGCTGCCGCGGCGTTCGTCGCCTCCCGGCGCAGAAGCTCGACCGAGATGTGATCAGCGGCATGGGCGTTCTACCATGCCCGCCGCATGATCTTCTCAGACCGATCGATCAAGGAAGCGATCGCCGACGGCTCCATAGCCATCGATCCCCACGAACCCTCATACGTCCAGCCGTCCTCGGTTGATCTGAGGGTGGGAGACGGATTCCGAATCTTCGCCAATCACAAGTACTCCGAAATTGACCCCCGGGCTCCCCAGGACGACCTCACCCAGCTCGTCGAGGTTGGTGAGGGCCCATTCATGCTGCATCCCGGTGAGTTCGTGCTTGGTTCCACCTTCGAGAGAGTCCGCCTGGGCGACGATGTGGTGGCACGACTCGAGGGCAAATCGTCTTTGGGTCGACTCGGTCTCCTCATTCATTCGACGGCCGGCTTTATCGACCCTGGATTCGAGGGTCATATCACCCTGGAGTTGTCCAACGTGGCCACGCTCCCGATTGCTATCTATCCCGAGATGAAGATCGGACAGATCAGCTTCTACCGGATGACGACCGCAGCAGACAATCCCTACGGCTCTCCCGCTCTTGGCTCCAAATACCAGGGGCAGTCGGGTCCCACGGCCTCCAGATCACACCAGGACTTTTCCGACGCATCTGCCTAGTGCGTTTGCGTATATTCGGAATAGTTCACCGATTCCTGTTGAGCGCGCTGGCTGGATGGGGATACTTATAGGGTCTGCCCTACTGAGTCCCCACTCTGAAGCTTTGAACTGCTTCACAGGGCAAGTGACACCCCTCCGCGGCAACCAAGATGGTTGCCGCACGCCCTATTTTCCGGCTTCGGTTCTGATCGCCTCGAGCATTGCATCCACCGCCACGTCGAAGCTCGTCTCCAGATCTATCGGCATCCCAAATCCTGCCTTGGCCTCGAGATCCAGGAACCCGTGCAGCAGTGCCCGTAGCGCCCGCACCAGATGCAGCGCTCTCTCCTGGGGGATACCCATGTCCAGCATCACCCCCGCTACGACAAAGACCGGCGCCGCCATGATCCCGTACAACTCGGGATCGTCTTCCTCAGTCGGAGCCGGAAGAAACGACTCATACAACCCAGGATGGTTCGCAGCGAAGGCTCGGTCCGCCTCAGCGATGCCGCGGAGTGCATCGATGCCACTCCGATCAGCGATCACCTCCTGAAAAGACTGCAACAGAAGATTGGATCCGTGGATCGCCAGCTTCCGCCTCAGGTCGTCCAAGCCCGAAACATGGTTGTAAAGCGACGGGGTCTTGATGCCCAAATGCCGTGCGACCTCGGACAGCGTGGCCGATTCCAGACCCTGCGTATCCGCTATCTGGGCCGCGGTGGACACCACGTCCGCCAGCGACAGACCTGCCTTCCTACCCACCGACCCGACCAGCCAAGGCCTCGTTGGATGCCTCGAAGCCTTGCGCCGTCAGGTCGAGCACCTTGTATGTGAAGGGCACCAGAACTCCGCTGAACTGCTCACTCTGAATGAGCTTGGTCTGATCGCCGTCAGTTTCGAGACGGAAGACGTGCCGACCGTCGAACACGCCCGGCGCCAATGTGTTGCCCAGCCATTCGAAGGATCGACCAGGTTCCACGCGAGTCACCGTAGGACTGAAGGAAAAGGTCTTACCCGTCGGGAGCTTCGTCTTGACATTCATCTTGTTGCCTTCATCCAACTCCCCGGCAGCTTCGACGACAAACGGGTTCCAGGCCTCGTACTCCCCTAGGTCGGTGAGGACTTCCCACACCCTGTCGATCGGAGCGTCGATCAGCTTCTCAGTGAAGACCTCAGCCGGTCTGACAAGAGTGTCTTGAGCGAGGCCCCGGTACTGGAGAACAGCGAACACCCCGACCACGGCGGAGACGGCCGCAAGAAGAACCTTGCCGGGTACGGTCATCGAGCCCGGGATGACAATCAGCGCAAGTGCTGAGAAGACCCAACCGAAGTCGGCCAGCATCGTCAGCGCCACCCCGGCGCGGCTCAGCTCAGCCGTGCGCGTAGCGCTGATGAGCGCCAGACCGAAGAGGAGTGTCCCGACTCCGACGATGATCACAATGCCTCTCGGAACCTCCATCCAGCTGGCGAGCCATGACGACAGCCCGGCAGTGAGCAAACCCGCCACGGTGCTGAAGAGCCCATTGGAACGCACCACTTGACGTAAACCCCGAGACTGGGTGTGTTTGGGAAATGACAACATATTGACCTCTCTTGACTAAAGGTATTAGTTACCTTAACTAAGGGTATTAGTTATGTCAAGAGGTCAGATCACGTCTCTCCCGAGATTGGCGAATCGGGTGAACTCCGGCTGGAAGGTCATCTCCACGGGTCCAGTCGAACCAGCTCGATGTTTCGAGACGATGACCTCGGCAATCCCCTTCTTGTCCTGATCCTCGGGGTGGTAGTACTCATGCCGGTAGACGAACATCACGACATCAGCGTCCTGCTCCAACGAACCGCTTTCACGAAGGTCGGACAGTCGTGGTCGCTTGTCTTCTCTTGACTCCAACGAGCGGTTGAGCTGGCTGGCAGCGATGATCGGCACGTCCAACTCGCGTGCGAGGTTCTTGAGGTTTCTCGAGATCTGCGCAATTTCCTGTTGGCGGTTCTCCGAACCGTGAGACTCCATCAACTGGAGGTAGTCCACAACGATCAGACTGAGACCGCTCTTTCGTTTGAGACGACGACACTTGGCTCGAATATCGGTCACTGTCACCACAGGCGAGTCATCGATATAGATCGGTGCCTTGTACATGCGGCCAGCGGCATCGACCACCTTTTGCCAGAGGGGACCGAGCTGTCCTGAACGAAGCTTCATGGAGTCGACTTTCCCCACGGAGGACAAGATCCTTTGGACGATCTCCTCCTTCGACATCTCAAGAGAGAAGATGGCGACGGGCTCGCCTTCAGAGGCGGCGTGAGTGGCGATGTTGAGCGCAAGCGAGCTTTTTCCCATGGCCGGCCTCCCGGCGATGATCACCAGGTTGGCGGGCTGAAGCCCTGCCAGCTTCTTGTCGAGGTCAACAAATCCTGTGGCCAATCCGGTGATGTCGCTGCCCGACTGTTCCAGACGCTCGATGTGTTCGAGTACGTCCTGAAACATCGGCCCGACCTCGAGGAGGGTTTGGGAAGAACGCTTTTCCGCGACACTCAAAACGGCTTGTTCTGCTCGGTCGAGGACGCCGGCGATCTCGTCGTCGATGCTGAAGGCCAGTTCGGTGACCGACGCTCCAGCCCTGATCAAGGCGCGCCGTTTTGCGTTCTCCTCAACGATCCCTGAGTAGTAAATGATGTTGCTGGTTGAAGGAACGATGTCCACCAACCGCGTGAGGTATTGGATCCCCCCGACCTTCTCCAACTCGCCAGCCTTGCGTAGCGCTTCAGAGACGGTGACTGCATCGATCGCTTGGCCTGTATCGAACAATCCACGCATCGACTCATAGATGGCCTGGTGGGCGGGAACGTAGAAATCGTCAGGATCCAGACGGTCCATCACTTCGTTGACCGCGTCCTCGGAGAGGAGCAGTGCCCCTATCACCGACTCCTCAGCCTCCCGAGAGTGGGGCGGCTGCCGGTAGCTGGGGCGCATGGCAGTCTGGTTCTCGATCGTTGTCATCTACGTCCTCTTAGAAGTCAATCTCGCACACGCCACTGACAGATTTGGTGGTCAGGACGCGTTAAACCCCGCCGAGAGCGGGGAAGTTGGTTCCGCCTTCAGCGGGGAAGTTGGAACAACTTACGACACCATGAGGAGTCGAACCAAGCCAGGGAGCTGTCTGTTTTTCCCGACCTGCTTATTGGTTTTCGCGATGGAAGGATCTGGGGTGAGGTCGCGAAAATTCGGGGCTGAAACCATCTGTTGTGCAGATTCGTACCCGTGAGGCACGGAACTGCACAACGGAATGGATTAGGCAGGAATGATGTCCAAGGTGAGTGGGAACTCGACCTCGGGGTGCACCATCACCTGGATCTCGTGGAGGCCAATGGCTTTGATCGGCTCCTCCAAAACGACCTGGCCGCGCTCGAGCTCGATACCGGTGAAACGCTGGATGCCTTCGACTACGTCGGAGGCTCCCACCGAGCCGTACAGCTGGCCTTCGTCGCCAGCCTGAGCCGCGATGACGACCCTGCTGCCCACCAATTGGGTAGCAATGGCCTCGGCGGCCTCTTTGGCTTTTGCTTCGGCCACGATTCGCGCCTCGCGGATGGCTTCAGCTTGAGCGAGAGCGCCGTCGTTTGCCTTGATGGCCTTCTTCTTTGGGAGTAGGAAGTTGCGGGCGTAACCGTCTGCAACATCCACAACGTCTCCGCGCTTGCCGAGATCCGTTACGTCGGCGGTGAGAATGAGCTTCATCGTCCACCTATGTAAGGCAGCAGCGCCATCTCACGAGCGTTCTTGACGGCCGTGGCGACCTTGCGCTGGCACTGCGGGCACAGACCGGTGACCCGGCGTCCGCGGATCTTTCCGCGGTCCGATACGTACTTGCGTAGGACGGCGGTGTCCTTCCAATCGACCTTGCCTTCCGGGCAGATCTGACACGGACGTGGCTTGCCGCGTCGATAGTCTTGGCGCCTGCCCCGAGGGGCCGTGGTCTTGGGGTTTCTTCTGTTTCTACGTGGCATATCGAAATCTCCTAGAACGGGGCCTCGTCCGGGCCGTAGTTGTCCCGGGGAGCAGGAGCCGAGGCTCCGCCGCCCTGACCTCCGTCGCCCCAATTGTCCTGACGTTGAGTGCGGTTCACGCTCGCCGTCGCCCACCGAAGGGACGGGCCGATCTCATCGATTTGGACCTCGACAACCGAACGGCGGTCTCCCTGTTCGGTCTCCCAGCTGCGCTGTTCGAGGCGCCCAGACACGATCACACGCATCCCCTTCTGAAGGGACTCGGCTACTTGCTCAGCCTGCTCGCGCCAGACGGTTCCGCTGAAGAAGCTGGTGTTCTCCTGCCATTCGCCGTCCTGACCCCGCCAGCGGCGGTTCACAGCCATACGGACCTTTGCCATCGCCACGCCAGATGGGGTGAAACGAAGCTCCGGATCGTCGACCAGGTTTCCTATCAAAGTTACGTTGCTTGACATCGAGTTCTCCTCTTTGCGTCCCTCCCGACGACTATGCCGCCGACGAAGGACAGAATTCCAGTCAGTCGTCTAGACGGACGATCTTGTGGCGAATCACATCGTCGGAAAGCGACAGCATGCGATCGACGCGGTCGATTGCTTCGGTCTCTGACTTGAAGGAGACCACGGAGTAATAGCCCTCACTCAGGTGGTCGATCTCGTAGGCGAAGCGACGCTTGCCCCACATGTCCTTCTTCGTGACCTCTGCATCGGAATGGGAGAGGAAAGCCTCCAACTCGGTGACCATGGTCTCGACATCGTTCTCGGCCAGATCAGGCCGATGAATCGTCATCAGTTCGTAGTCGCGCATTACACCTCCTGTGGACATCCATTTGGAAGGCCCCGCCAACTCAGCGGAGCAGGGGCCGGCGGCGCGGTGTCGCCGGATCGGGGTGAATGGTAGGCAGCTTCACGGTTTTCCGATAGTTGGCGTGACGCCAGAAGCACTCAGCCTGAGGAACTGATAGACAGGTTTCCCACGAGATCGAACTCGTCGGCGACCGTTTCGAGGGCCCACCCCACAGGCCCGGGCGACCCATAATCGGTGCAGGCCACGGTGCATGGCTCCATCCTCGCCGACCCGATCAAGTGCCCGTCCTCGTCGAACCACCAGATATCGAGCGGAATAGACACTCCGACCATGTTGAAGGTCCGAGACGCGAGGGCGTCAAACTCAAACAGCATTCCGTCTACACCTCGCGGAAGCGACTCCACCCCCCGAAGGCCCTGACGTCTCTCGTCATAGGAGTCGGCAACCACAACCGACAGGCTCTCGCTGCCTACCTCGATCGAGATCGGTTCTTCAGCCAACGGTGTGGAGCAGGCCGCAGCGACCAGCGCGACTGGCAGGACCCGGGATATTGCTCGCCAGCTGAGCCTCATTGGTTCATCAGGAGTTAGCCCGCGACCAAGCTGCGAACCCATTCGATGTCGTCTCGGTGAGCTGCGACGTCCCCCGGCGTCTCGACCACGACTGGGGCATCGGCGCCCTTGATCGCAGCACCCAGCGCGTCGGTGGGGATCTCCCCCACGCCCAAATTCTGATGGCGATCTCGACGCGAATCGAAGGGATCCTTTGAGTCGTTGGCGTGTACCAGATCGATACGTCCAGTCGCCTCCATGATCCGCTCAACCAACTCGTCGAACGGTTCTCCTCCCGCCCACGAATGACAGGTGTCGAGGACGAACCCCACCCCGTACTCGCCTATCTCGGACCAGAGCCGCTCAATCCAGTCGACTCGACGAGCCACCGCTTTGTCCCCACCGGCGGTGTTCTCGATGAGCACTTGCATATCTGTGTCCAATACATCGAGGGCCTTTCGCCACCTGACGATGCCCTCGTCCTGAGGTCCGTCACCGGTCACATGGCCACCGTGAACCACGACGGCGGTTGCTCCAATGTCGCTTGCGGCGTCACACGTCTCCTGGAGAATCTTCCTCGACGGAATTCGCACTCTGTTGTTGTCAGCACAGACGTTGATCAGATACGGAGCGTGCACATACACCGGCAGAGAGCTACTCCTGAGATCTTCGGCGTCGTCGCGTGGGTTCGGCTTCTTCCACGACTGAGGATTGGAGAGGAATACTTGGACCAAATCGGCGCCACGGGCAGCGGCTTCGCCCAGGGGATCACCCGAAGGGACATGCGCCCCCACCAGCATCAGTCTTCCTTCCAAAGATTCGCCGTAGCACCCCGCGCCCGCCGGTGCTCGGCCTCGACGGCGTATGCGGCGATTTCCTCGGCCACCTCCTGGGGGTCTTGCAGCCAATCTAGGGCCATCACACCAAGTTCACGTTCATCCAACCAGCGAGCCCCCCATGGGTTGTCTGGAAGGTCACCCCTCCCCACAACGCTGATCACCAGGAGGTCGACCGCATCGCCATCGTCGTAGACCTGGGCAGCCCCCAGCTCCTGGATGTTGGCCCAGGGGATAACCGACGCTGGGCGGTAGGGCGCATTCAGCCTCAAGGCCAGACCTTCGGGTCGGCATTCGACCACCTTGGTAGGCCAGAACAATTCTTTGAGGCCGAACCCCACCAGAAACAGCGCAAAGAGGAACATGACCCAGGCGTAGATGACATCTCTCGGCTCGTAGATCTGAATGTCGTCGGGGCGGAAGAGAATCTCTGTCAGTCGTCTCGTTAGTTTTCGCTGTGTCAGAACGTCAAGCGAGATAACCAACAGAGGAATGCCCGCCATAGCCATCAGCCACATCCTCAGAGACGAGCGCTGCGCAACGACCTTCATGAGGTAACTCCCAGGTCCGACGGTGTCACAGCGGAACGGTGCGGGATACCCAACCGACCGAAGTTGGCCGCCGCTGCACCGCCCGACCGATCAACCAACGCGATGGCCTGGACGATGTCATGCCCCAATTCGATCAGGTATTCAGCAGCCTCCACTGCAGCGCTACCAGTGGTCGTGGTGTCTTCCAAGATGGCGATCTTCATTCCTGTAGCGAGCGGCCCGACAAGGCGTCCCCCGACGCCGTGGTCCTTTCCTTCTTTTCTTATTGAGAATGCGATCAAGTTCCGGCCGCGGGACTGGCCCTGCATGGCGGTGGCGACGGCGATGGGATCGGCGCCCATCGTCATTCCACCTACGGCCTCCACGGCCGGGTCGAGCAGGTCCAACACAGCATCAGCAACCAAACGGGCTCCGCTGCCGGAGAACGTCGTCATCCTCGCATCGAGGTACCACGAAGACTCTGCCCCACTGCGGAGCCGGAAAGGACCGTCCGTGCGAAGGGCATGCTCCTTCAGGTGGTCGACAAGAGACGCTGCTGCCACAAACCCATCGTATCCGCCGCCGAGTCTTGATCCCACCAAAGGTGTGTCAACAGTCCGCTAGCTTGATGGGGTGGACATCTTCTTGGTCCGACACGGGCAACCAAACTGGGCACCCGACAGCAAGGCGCGCAACGACCCTCACCTGACAGAGCTTGGCCACGAGCAAGCATCGCGGGTGGCGAGCAGGCTTAACGCGCTCGATCGTCTCGATGAGCTGTGGGTGTCATCAATGAACCGGGCGCGAGAGACAGCGGAACCCGTCTCGGCCGAGTTGGCCATCGAAGCCGAAATCTTCGACTGGTTGCGAGAGATCCAGAACCCAGATTCTTGGGAAGGCAAGCCAGTCGAGCTGGTCGAACGCGCCCTCGAGGGGGCGAACCTCAGGGCCATGGACGAGATGTGGGAAGGCCTGGTCGGAGGGGAATCATTCCATGACTTCCATCAACGGGTGGTCGACGGTTTGGTAGAGACGCTCGACTCACACGGAGTTCATCCCATGCCTGAGGGAAACGGCCACCTCTGGACAGTGGACGACCCCGACAAGCGCGTGATGATCGTTGCTCACGCTGGTACCAACGCAGTGATTCTGGGTCATCTCCTTGGCGCAAGTCCCGTCCCGTGGGAATGGGATCGGTTTCGTCAACCTCACACCGGCATCAGCAGGGTGACCATGGTCCGAGTCAGTACCGGCTGGGCGTTCTCGTTACGCCAACTGGGTGATGTCCATCACCTTCATCCCGGAATGATCACGGCTTAGCGGCCGTACCGACGCGCGCGACCTGAGAAGTCACGCAAAGCTCTGAGGAAATCAACCCGCCGGAACGCCGGCCAGTTGACGTCGACGAATACGAACTCCGAGTAGGCCGACTGCCACAACAGGAACCCGGAGAGTCGAGATTCGCCCGACGTCCTGATTATGAGGTCAGCATCAGGCAGGTCTGCCGAGTACATATTTCGAGCGAGACCATCAGCATCGATCCTCTCAGCAATCTCAGCCGGACCAAGCCCCTGATCTGCCAAGTCGGCCACTAGTTCCTTGGCGGCATCGACTATCTCCTGACGACCGCCGTAGCCCATAGCGATATTCAGGGTCCGAGATCCCACAGGTCGCTTCTCCTCTGCTGCCTTGGCTGCTGACACGAGTCTCTGCGGGAGTAGGTCCAAGCTGCCGATGAAACGGAGAGCCATGTCATAGCGCTGGCACTGCTCGGGAAGCCTCCTAAACAGGTCGACCAGCACATCGAAGTACGGCTCGAGTTCGTCCGCGGGTCTGGTGAGATTGTCGGGTGACAGCACCCAGGCAGTCACTGCTGGAATGCTCAACTCGTCGGCCCAACCGAGAAACTCCTCGAACCGCTTCATACCGTCTCGGTAGGAGTCGGTATATGAAGTCATCCCTGCAGCCCGGGCATGACGGCGATGCCCATCGAGAACCACGCCGATATGACGAGGAAGCCGATCCGGATCGAGACCGGAGGCGAGTTTCCGCTCGTACAGGCGGTACAGAAGACCGAGCGCCATGGCAGTGAACATCGTAATCAATGCGTCTCTTTGGCTGAGCACCGCCGCATTCGGCACCGGACGCCGCCAGTACCGGCCGCCAGCGAATAGCCTTTGAGTGGGATGGAGCGAATGACATTGGGGAAGATGCAGAATCCCATCAGAGGCTTTCTGCACGGATCGGCAGCGCTGGCTGCCCTGATCGGCACGATCTACTTGATCAACAAAGCTTGGGGCAGCACGGCAGCGCTGACCGGTGCTGCCATCTTCGGGGTGGCCCTCCTCGTGATGTTCACCGTGTCGACTCTGTACCACAGCGTCCCTTGGGGCCCTCGCTGGAAGAGTCGATTTCAGAGGTACGACCACTCGACGATCTACCTGGTCGTCGCCGGCACCTACACACCTATCGCTCTCGCCACGTTGACAGGTCGGTGGTTGGTGGTCTCGCTGTTCGTCGTATGGGGCATCGCCTTGTGTGGGATTCTCATCAAGCTGTTCGCCCCCGGAGGTTCGACCAAACTTTCAGTGACTCTCCAGATGGTCATGGGCTGGACTGTGGTCTTCTGGATCCACGAAATCTGGGACCGTCTGGGTCCCGGAGCAATTCTGCTGATTGCAGCTGGGGGTCTGTTCTACACAGTTGGCTTGATCTTCTGGGCCACCAAAAGACCGAAGCTATTCGCGCGGTCCTTCTCGTATCACGAGCTGTTCCATGTGATGGTCGTCATCGCCAGCGCACTGCATTTCGCTGCCGTGGCGTTCTACGCCATCCCTGCCACGGTCTAGCGGGTCGGGAGAACAGACTCCTCGGCGCACATAGCCTCGACTTCATCGATCTCCTTTGGGACCGAAGAGGTGAGATTTTCGGATCCCGAACCAGTGATCAAGACATCGTCCTCGATACGGACGCCAATCCCCCTGAACTGCTCGGGGACCTGGTGCGTGATCTTTGGTGCCTCTTCTTTCTGCTCGGCGATCTTTGCTGCCGCCGCCTTGGGACCAAGCTCGATCTGTAGCTGAGCTCTCTCTTCGGGGTCGTAAGGCAGCATGGTCAACTCCACCTCGGACTTGTCGGGAGCGACGTAGAGTCCCGGCTCGACGGTGAACGCCATGCCGGCCTGCAGTTCTCGAGAAACACCGTCGATTCGGTACGCGCCTCGATCGTGGACATCAAGTCCTAGCCAGTGTGATGTTCCGTGCATGAAGAAGCTCGAGTAGTGATGCATTGCGAGGACGTCATCGACCGGTCCGGGTAGCAGACCCAAGTCGACCATCCCTTCCGCCAGAACCAGCGAGCATTCCTCGTGGATCGCTCGAAGATTCGAGCCGGGAACAGCCAGTGCCATTCCCCTCTTCTCAGCCTCCAGCACCACCTCGTAGATCGCCCTTTGCTCCGGGGTGAAAACTCCATTGGCCGGGTAGGTCCTCGTGATGTCAGAGGAGAACCCACCAACCTCGGCAGCGGCATCGATGAGTACCAGGGCCCCATCTTCTACGCGGTCCAAGTTGGTGTCGTAGTGCAGGATGCAGGCGTTATCTCCCGAAGCCACGATCGACGGGTAACCATTGCGACGTGAGCCCTCGAGACGCCAGAAATACTCCAGTGCGGCCTGGACCTCGTATTCGTACATTCCGGGACGCGTAAATCGCATGGCCTCGGAGTGACCTCGCGCGGACAGCTCACACGCCTCCCGAAGAACTTCGGATTCTTCTTCGCTCTTGAACAGCATCATCTCGCCCAGAACCACCGACACGTCACGAATCGTCGAGGGAACAGTGCCGCCCATTCGCTCCCGATGGACCCTGGCCCGGGACACAACTCGATGGATCTTGGTATCGAACCCCTCATCGCCGATCGTGTACCAAAGGACCTCGCGGCCATGCATCAAACGCTCGATGACCTCGTCCATCTCGGCCAGCGGAAATGCCTGATCGGCTCCGAAACTCTCCTTGGCTCCATCCACTCCCGACCGAATACCAGTCCAGATCTCCTCGTCACGGTTTCTGGGTCTCACGAAAAGCGTGTAGTCGCCGTCTGGATGACCCGGTGTGATCACCGCTACTGCTTCGGGCTCTCTGAACCCCGTCAAGTACCAGAAGAACGTGTCCTGGCGAAACTCGTGCATTACGTCGTAGTTGCGGACCACCTCTCTGGCGGCAGGGACAATGGCCATTCCGTCCGAGCCAACTCGTTTGGCCAACTCGGTACGCGCACGAAGGAATCGATCAGTCATCAGCCGATACGCTAACCGCGGGGAACAACGTGTATCAGGGAGCTTTGAGCTGGAGATCCACGAGCAAGGGGAAGTGATCAGACCCAAGGTCGGGACCAAGACTCCTTTCAACCACCGAGAGGTCGCTCGAAACCAAGACGTGGTCGATGGGCACTCTCAGAAACAGGTTCGAGTCTGCCGGAAACGTCGGCTGCAATCCGAAACCACGCTGCGAGCTCTCCAGTTCGGTTTCCGCCAACAGCAGCCGGTATGGCCATGACCAAGGGGTCGCGTTCAGGTCTCCCGCGACGACGTGTGGGCCGTTTTGGTCATTCACCCATTCACTGATGAAGCCGATCTGAGCGTCACGCAAATCCGCCCGCTCTTCGTTGGTTGGCGCCAGCGGATGGGAACCCAACACCGTCACCGGAGTCGGCCAGCCTTCGGGAACGAAGGACACGGACACGGCGCGTGGGCTGGATGTGGAGAAACCATGGGACACCACCTCTACGTCCTCGCCTTTGACCATGACCAGCGTCCCAAATATCAGATCATCGGAACGAGCGACGACCACTTCGTAGTCGCTGGGTCCGGTGGACATCGCCACTTCCCACGGCCGGCTGGCCTCGTGAAGCAAGACCACATCGGGATCAACACTTGCGATGTACTCGCCGACCTCGGAATAGCTCTCGTTGGTTGAAAGGAGGTTGAACGACAGCACGCGCAGGTCCGGAAGGCCAGCAACCGGGTCGGGCGGAGCACCAACGAACAGTGGCAACACCACTAGGCCATTGACCACGGCCGCGGCAAAGATCGGATAGCTCCATCGCTTCCATTTCGTGACCGCAACGAGTAGACCGAGCAGAGCCAAAACGATCACGAACTGAGCGCGAAAGTTCGCAATGACGTCGAGCCACCAGATCGAACCCCCAAGGAAGCCGGCCAGCGACAGGGCTGCCAGAGCGAGGGCCGGGATGACCACGAGGATCAAGACGTACCTCTAGAAGTCGCTCATCCAGGAAGCAATTGCCCGGCCAATCTCAGGGCCTGAGTCCTCCTGGATGAAATGCAACCCCGGAACAGTCACTTCAGACAGGTTGGGCCAAGACCTGATTCGCTCCCGAATACGGTCACTGATGATGGAGCCCGGCTCAGCATTGACAAATAGCTTTGGCACCGGACTGGTCGACAGCCACTCCTCGTTCTTGGCAACGACATCGTGGACATCGGCAGGTGTTCCCTCAATTGGGATTTCTCGGGGCCACGACAGGGTGGGGCGTCTCGATTCGCCGGTCGAGCGGTAGGGACGGCGATAGACCTCCATGTCCGCATCGCTGATCGGGTTGAGCACCGACGCCGGGAGAATCCGCTCCACGAAAACGTTCTTGGTCAGGACCATCTCCTCCCCTGCAGCCGATCGCATGCCTTCAAAGATCGAGCGGGCCGCCTCTGGCCAGTCAGACCAGAAGACGGGCGTGACGATTGTTTCCATGAGGGCAACTGCTTTCACGGCTTCGGAATTCTTTCGCGCCCAGTCGAAAAGCAGCGCCCCGCCCCAATCATGGCCGACCAGAGTCACGTTCGACTCGATACCGAGAACCTCCAGGAACGCCTCGAGATACTCCGCGTGCATGTCGAAGCGGTAGGCATCTCGACCTGCCGCGATCTGGTCGGAATCACCCATCCCGATCAGATCTGGGGCAATACATCTTCCGGACCCGGCCAACTCGGGAATCACCTTCCGCCACAGGTAAGAGCTGGTCGGGTTCCCATGCTGCAGAACGATCGGGTCACCGGTTCCGTGTTCGACGTACGCCATGTCCACGCCGAGAACCTTGAGTTTCTTCTTCTTCAGGGGATCAAATCGCCGCGCCACGACCCCCATTATGGCGATTGATCACTCTTCTTCGCTCTCCGGAGGGCCCGGATCATCAAAACCCTGTTCGACTGCCCAAGCCCGGGCGGCTTCCAGAGCCTCGACCTCGGAATAGGGACCGTCCTCGATCCTCTTGTCGAGGAGGATTCGCATTATCTCGCCGACTTTCGGTCCGGGATCGATTCCCAAATAGGTCATCACCCGGTGCCCGTCGACCGGAGGGCGAAGTTTCGCCAACTCCTCCTTGGCGGCGAGTTCAGCAATCCGCCTCTCCAGCTCGTCGATTCGATTCTGAATCGCACGCTCTCTTTTCTTGTTCGCTGTGGTCACGTCACAACGCACCAGCTCGTTCAGTCGGTCGAGCAGCGGTCCCGCATCTCTCACATAGCGACGGACGGCCGAGTCGGTCCAGCCCATCTTCAAGGTGTGGGGCCTCAGATGCAGAAAGACCAGCTGGCCCACATCCCTAACGATCTCTTTTGGATATCTCAGGTCTCGCAGGCGAGCCCGCGCCATCCGCGCTCCCACTACCTCGTGATGGTGGAACGACACTCCTCCGGGACCGAACGCGCGTGTATCCGGCTTGCCGACATCGTGGAGCAGAGCTGCCAGCCTCAGCACGAGGTCGGGCTGCGTTTTATCAACCACGGCGAACGTGTGGGCAAGGACGTCCTTGTGCCGGTGGTGCGGATCTTGCTCCATGGCCAATCGTGATAACTCCGGTAGGAACTCGGCAGTCAAGCCAGAAGCCACGAGGCCTTCCAAGGAAGTACCGGGTTGAGGAGCCATCAGCAGCTTGGATAGCTCGTCACGAATCCGTTCCTTCGAGATCACCGACAGTCGATCGGCCATCCGATCCACTGCCGCTCGTGTGTCCTGGTGCGGCTCAAAACCGAGCGTGGCCTGAAACCGAAACAGCCGAAGCATCCTCAACGGATCGTCACCGAAAGAAATGCTTGGATCGCTCGGAGTCCGAAGAAGCTTGGCACCCAGGTCGCTCAGACCGCCGAGGGGGTCGACCGCCGTCATGTCGGGCAACGACACCGCTATTGCGTTGACCGTGAAGTCTCGCCGGCTGAGGTCGGTTTCGATGTTGTCGGAGTAACTGACCCGTGGCTTTCTCGAATCTGACCGGTAGACCTCGCTGCGAAATGTGGTGACTTCGACAAGACGCCCATGACGACGGGCCGAGATGGTCCCGAAGGCGGCTCCCGTGTCGTACGTGGTGTCAGCCCAACCGCTGAGAATCGATCTGGTCTTGTCGGGTCGGGCCGAAGTGGCGAAATCGAAGTCCTCCACAGGCTTGCCCAACAAGGTGTCGCGTACAGATCCTCCCACGAGATATAACTGTTCGCCCGCTTGGGCGAAGGCGCGACCCAGCTGATCGGGTGGCAGCGACGGATCAGATAGGAATTCGAGACGTGTTGGGATCACTGAGGTTCAGGATAAGCCTGCTCAGCGGACCCGGCTGTCAGATCGAAATGCCGGCAGCAAGGGCCTTGGCGCGTACCTCATGGGGATTACGTACGTGTGGCAACACGGAGTCGAGATTGACCGAACCCCCGACAACGTGATCGAGGAGGGCCTGGTCGAATGTCTGCATTCCGTGGAACCCGCTTTCCTTGAGAACCTCCACGAGGAACGATGGCTCACTGCCCCCGAGGACCCACTCCTGGGATCGCTCGTTGTTGGTGAGAATCTCGCAAGCCAGAACTTGTCCCACTTCGCCCGCGTCCACCAACAACTGACTGACCACGCCGACGAGAACGCTGGCGAGCTGATTCCTCACGACGCTGTGATTGGATTCTGGATACATCGAAATGATCCGGTTGATCGTGTCGGCAGGATCGTTGGTGCGCATGGAAGAGATAACGAGATGGCCTGTTTCGGCTGCGTCGATGGCAGCAGCTGCGACCTCCGGAGTGGATATCTCAGAAATCATGATCACGTCCGCGTCGTGGCGCATCGAAGCGCGAGCCGCATGAGCCATGTCCGGTGTGTCCACGCCAACCTCGCGCTGAACCACAACGGAGCGCTTATCAGGGTGAAGAACCTCAATCGGATCCTCAATAGTGATTATGGCGCTCGCCTTGTTGGTGTTGATCCAATCCAGAAGTGAGGCGACGGTGGTGGTCTTACCCGACCCGGAGGGTCCGGTGACCAGGAGAAGGCCGGATGTAGCGTCAGCTAGCTTCTCGATCGACTTGGGCAGACCGAGCTCCGTCAGGGATTTTGATCCCGGTACCACTCGACGGAGTACCAACGAAGTGGAGCCCCGTTGCTTGAAGGCTGTGGCGCGGAAGCGACCCAACTCATGTCGTCCATACGCAAAATCGGTCGATCCACGCTCGCGGAAGTCGTTGGCCGCTTTGGGAGTGAACATGGCCTCAGCGAAGGCCTGGGTATCAGCTGGTCGGAGGCGTTCGCGCCCGTCGAGATGGCGAAGATCTCCATCCACTCGGATCACGGGTGGCGAACCCACCTTCAGGTGGATATCTGACGCACCACGATTTACTGCCTCGCGCAAAAGCTGGTCGATGTTCTCCATGAAATCCTCTGGTCAATCTCGTCAATGGACTTATCGACCGAGATCACAACGGGATTTAGGCGGTTTCTGCCTCCAGGTCCCAATACTCCGAGACGATGTCGCGGGCGACGTTGACGGCTGTCATGCCCATCAGGCCGAGATGCTCTGGAGCCTCGCCAAACTCAACTCCCGAGAGGCCCAAAACCGTATCGCGAGCCCCCTCACGGAGGGCCGCCAGGTCGTAGCCGCCCTCCAACGTGACCACAATTCGTTGCATCGGGTGGATCTTGGCCAAACGCGAGGCCATCCAGCCGTAGTCACCCTCTGCAAGAAACAGATCGGCCAGCGGGTCTCGGGCATCGGCGTCATAACCCGCACTGACGAGAATCCAATCGGGAGCAAACCTCGAAACAACAGGTAACACCACCGACTCGAAGGCCCTTCGATAGACCCAACTGCGAGTTCCTGCCGGAAGCGGAACATTCACCACAGTTCCGGGAGCTTTGCCCCGGTGGATGTCTCCCGCGACGCCCTCATGGGGATAGAAATCTGCCTGGTGGAGGGATACATAGAGGATTCCAGCGTCATCTCTCACCAAACGCTGAGTCCCGTTCCCATGGTGAACGTCCCAATCGACAATCGCTACTCGGAACCCTCTGGAGCGAAGGTGGAACGCCGCAATCGCCACGTTGTTGAACAAGCAGAAACCCATCGCCTTGTCGTAAAGAGCGTGATGACCCGGTGGTCGGGTGAGACCAAAACCGGTCGCGTCGGCCCGGCCATCTAGTTCTTCGATCAGCGCGACCAGACCACCTGCCGCTCCGAGAGCGGCAGACCAGGATGCGGGAGAAGCCACCGTGTCGCTATCGAGGAAACCACCTCCCGAAGAGCAGAAGCTCTCAATGAACCGCACGTAGTCGGGATCGTGCACCCTCTCGAGTAGTTCGGTCGAGACCGGAGGAGCATCGAGGTATCTAATGGAAAGCCCTGAAGCTTCGAGACCCGTCTGGACTGCATTTACTCTGTCCGCCCTCTCGGGATGCATTGGTCCGGTGTCATGAAGCAGGGCACCCTGGTGACGAGCGACGATCAGATCCACAATGCCTACTCTCGCACAAGTGGCACCACTGCTGAGAGTCGAGGGCGAGTGGCCCGGTTCGATGGAACTCACCCAGGGATGGTTTCGTGCAACCGCCAGACCGTGGAACGACGAGATCTCGGTGCCAATGATTCGCCTGCTGCGCGGTGGATCTGACTTTCTGCAAACTGCAACCGCACGCCTGGAGGAAATCACAGGCGGGGGTGTTCTATCGCCCGCTTTGTACGGCTCATCCACCCGACCGTGGCGCAACGCTGGCTATGAGACCCACACCCAGCTGACAGTCATGGAGAAGTCCCTCTCTGGGGCGAGTAGACCAGAGGACCCTCACGTTTCCACCAACAGCAGCCCGGCCTGGAACCTGATCGACGAGATCGATCGATCGGCGTTTGACGGCTTTTGGCGAATGAGCACCCAGGGACTCCAGGAGGCTCTCGGCTCGATGCCTCTTTCTACGGTCTTGACTCTGGCTGAGAATCAGGAAGCAATCGGATATGCCTTGGTTGGCGTCCAGTGGAAAACGGCATACCTGCATCGAATCGCCGTCAGGTCGAGCCGGCAGCGTTCCGGACTCGGATCGAGACTGCTATCGGCATCGGAGAACTGGGCAAGGAACGCCGGAGCCCGCAGCCTCGTCCTGAATGTGAGGCAGTCCAACGATGATGCTCAACGCCTCTACGTGCGGAGGGGATTTGCTGACACCCGCACCAAGCTGCAGGTACTTCGTCACGGACCCATCTCCCTGCTGAACTAAGGGCCGAATGCCACCTCCTATACCTGATCGATATCGACTCGAACTTCGGCTTGGTCGCGACGGCGATCTCGAGGAGTGGCTGGCAACGGACACTTCCCTGGACAGACCGGTGCTGATCAGGGCTCTCGGACCGGAGTCGTCACCGGAACGAAGACGGCAGTTCGTTGAATCGGTGTCTGTCGCAGCAGCCGTCAGTCACCCTCACCTCAGTCGGGTGTTCAATGCGGCCGAGGTGGAAGGTGGCGCCTACTCGGTGTCGGAATGGAGCGGTGGGGCGAGCCTCGCCGACCGTATCGATGCGAGTCATCCGGTCGAGCTGTTGGACTTCTTACCGAATGCCACCGGACTTGCTTCTGCATTGGCGGCTCTGCATGACGTAGGCGGTCATCACGGTCGAATCGACTCCTCGGCAATCAGCTATTCCGGTGCGCACGCCGCCAAGCTGGGCTCGTTTGGCCGCGATGCCCCCGCGGATCCTGATGACGATGTGCGATCTCTGGCGGCTGCACTCGAAACCGGCCTCACCGGATCGGCACCTGGGGGACCACCTCCCTCCGAACGAGTCGATGGAGTACCCAGAGCTATCGATCGAATCCTCCGGGCAGCTCAATCTGGTCAGATGAACGCTCGGCAACTGGCCCAGTCACTATCCGCTGCACCATCACCCAGAGCACCGGCACCCCAGTCGGCGGCAGAGTCCAAAGGGCTGTTGCTGGCTGCGGTGGGATTGGTCGTCCTTGCCATCGGCCTTGTCGCTTTAGGGTTCTTTCTTGCCGGTGGCTCAGCTCCAGCGATACCTCTGCCCACTGTGCCTGAGAGGTCCACATCGACGACGACACCGGCGACCACATCCACAGTCCTGCCTGGATCAGTCCAAGCGAGCGCTCCGCTAACCCTCGATCCGTTTGGCGAGGGGGGTGAGAATGACCAGCTTCTGGGCGCACTATTGGACAACGATGTTTCGACTCAGTGGAGGACAGAGCGCTACCGAGATCCCCTCTCATTACTCAAACCAGGAGTGGGAATCACTGTTCAGATGGACGGCACGCCATCGAGTCTTCAGATCGTCGGACTCGACGAAGGGACCAACTTCACGGTGTCCTGGTCCGAAACACGCTTCGAGGATCCGTTCTCGTGGGATCGAGTCGCAAGTCTCACTGCCGGCCCGTCGTCGACCAGTGTCGACCTTCCTCCGCGCCAGAATGGGTTCTGGCTCATCTGGATCACTGAACTACCAATCCAAGAAGACGGAACCTATCTGGCACGAGTGTCGGAATTACGATTTTCATCGTGAACCGGGCGAAGGACCTCGAACTCCTCAAGCGAGTGCATTCAGGGGACCATTCTGCATTCACCCAACTCATGGGCAGCCATGAAGATCGGGTCTTCTCGGTCTGCTTAAGAATCATGGGTGACCGCGAAAACGCTTTGGACGCCACCCAGGAGACCTTTCTCACCGTGTTTCGCAAGGCGGGCCAGTTCAAGGGTGACGCTGCTTTCGGAACTTGGGTCTACCGCATCGCGGTGAACACTTGTTATGACCTACTGCGCAAACAGAAGCGACGTCGCTCGGCACCACTCCCCGAGGATCACGACCCGGCCGATTTGACCGCCACGGAGCAAGTCGAGTCGGCGGCGCTACGACCTGAGCTTGCAGCGGCTCTGGCGTCGGTTCGCCACGACTTTCGTGCGGCAGTGGTTCTGGTTGATATCGAGGGACTCTCGATTGCACAGGCCGCTGAGGCCCTCGGTGTGCCAGCCGGAACCGTCAAGAGCCGGGTCTTTCGGGGAAGGAAGATTCTGGCCGAGAAGTTGGGGAACCAAACGGCATGATCAGGACATCAAAGAGTTGTTATGCGTGATCACGAACTGGAGCTGATCTATGGCCTCGCCTCGGGCGAGCTAGAAGATCCGTCAGAGGCACTCCTGCTCGTGAACTCCTCCGACGAGATGCGTCGGAAATACGAAGCTCAACTCCAGGCTCTGCAAGAGCTCCGTTCGGTCAAACCCGCGCTAATGACAGATTCCGAGCGGGCGGCTCTGCATCGCGACCTTTGGTCCGAGCTTCGGTCGCAACCCGAACGTAAAGCCAACCCGTGGTATTACCGCTGGATCCCTGTGGGTGCCGCCGCGGCCCTGCTCCTGGGCGTTGGCAGTGTCCTGATCAGCACCAGTGGAGGTGAAGACACCGCTGAAACATTCACCGAGATCGCCTCATCGCTGGACGGGGGCGCGATGGGTGAGAGCGCAACAGTGAACGCTGACCACGCGGTCGAGACGACAAGTGCTGCAGCTGGCGAATCGTCGGATGATTTCGCTCGTGACAGCCTCCCGGATGAGGCAACCCTCAAGTCTGCAATCGCCCAGTACCGGCTGGCCGCCGATGAGGAAGGAGCCGGCACACCGCAGAGCACACGAGAGGATCTGGAGTCTTGTCTCCATACACTGGGCTTGGACGGCTACGTCGTGATCGACGCTCTCGAAGACACCGACGAGTCGGTGCGAGCTCAGCTGTTCACCGCCGCTCCGGCCGATGCCAATCGTGCTATCTCGCCAATCAGCGTCATCGTGCTGGACGTGTGCGAGATCCTTCTGGTCGATGAGCCATCCGGATGAGGATTCAACCAAACAGGAACTAACCTCCGGTCGATGGAGGAATACGCCGCCAAGTTTGCCGACCTGCTCGAAGAAGTAGCCGGAAAAGTCAGGTCAATGACAGTTGACCGAATGGCACGTGGGATCCGCCTTACTGGATTGGGAATCGTCGCGCTCGCCCTGGCGTTGACTGGATTGGCGTTCCTCGTTTGGGCCATCTTCGGTGCGCTGGAGATACCACTCACGACTGCGGGCGCCTTTGCAGTATTCGCAGGTGCGCTGCTCGGTGGCGGCGCAATGCTTTGGTTCAAGAGATCGAGAATATGAATCACGAGAAAGTCATCATCATTGGCTCAGGTCCTGCCGGCCTGACCGCCGCGCTGTATGCGGCCCGAGCCGACCTACAGCCCCTCGTCTTCGAGGGCCTCACTGCGGGTGGTCAGTTGATGATCACCACGGAGGTCGAGAACTACCCGGGATTCCCCGACGGAGTCATGGGACCCGAGTTGATGGATCAGTTCCGCAAGCAGGCAGAACGATTTGGGGCGCGCCTCCGCCAGGTCGACGTGACGCAGGTGGACTTCAGTGAGCGCCCCTTCAAGTTGTCTGTCGGAGCCGACGAGTACACGGCCGACGCCGTGATCGTGGCGACTGGTGCCCAGGCAAAGTGGCTGGGAGTCCCCGGAGAGCAGCAACTCACAGGAAAAGGCGTGTCGGCCTGTGCTACATGTGACGGATTCTTCTTCCGCGACCAGGAACTCGTGGTTGTGGGAGGCGGCGACACGGCGATGGAGGAAGCTCTCTTCCTCACCAAGTTCGCTTCCAAAGTCACAATCGTGCACCGCCGCGACGAGTTCCGCGCCTCAAAGATCATGGCCGCAAGGGCAATCGACCATCCGAATGTGGATGTCATCTGGAACGCTGTTGTCACCGAAGTCCTTGGCGAAGACACCGTGACTGGCGTGACGCTGGAAGACACCGTTACCGGCGAAAAGCGGGAGTTCCCGACTGAGGGTGTCTTCGTGGCTATTGGCCACAAGCCGACCACGGAACTGTTCGAAGGGCAGTTGGAGCTAGATGATTCGGGCTACCTGGTCATCGACTCTCACGGCGGATCAACAACTTCAGTGGAGGGGGTCTTTGCTGCAGGCGACGTTGCCGACCAAACTTACCGGCAAGCTGTTACCGCAGCCGGCTCGGGGTGCAAGGCTGCAATCGATGCGGAACGGTGGCTGACCGCTCAGGAATAACCCTGCTCGGCTTCCGTTCAACTACTCAACAAAGGAGTGCAAATTGGGTCAGATCAAAGAACTCAACGACGGCGTATTCAACGATGCCATCACTGGAGACAAACCAATCCTCGTTGACTTCTGGGCCGAATGGTGTGGACCGTGCCGAGTGATCGCACCAGTTCTCGAGGAGATCGCCGGTGAGCAAGATGCAATTGATATCGGCAAGCTCAACGTGGACCACAACCCACAGACCGCTGCGGCGCACGACGTGATGAGTATCCCGACACTGATTCTCTTCAAGGATGGTGTCGAAAAGAAGCGGATTGTCGGAGCGGCACCAAAGCACCGCTTGATGAGCGATCTCGCCGAATTCGTCTCCTGAGTTAGGGCGCTCCTTTGAGAGTTGCCGTCCGGAATGACGGCAACCCATCCCAACCCAGAGAAACCCCGATCCGGGTATAGAGTCCTGATTGATGCGTCTCTATCGCTTGGGTGACGAAGGCCCGGCTGTCCGTGACATCAAGGACCGCCTAGCCGCTCTTGGATTCCCAGCGCCTGCGGACAGAGTCGATCACTTCGGGGACGAGACTCAAGATGCGGTCCGGGGGTTCCAACGGGCGCGGGGGTTGGACGCCGACGGCATTGTTGGCCCGCACACCTGGCGTTCGCTCTACGAGGCTGGATACCGACTTGGGGATCGCCTCATCTACATGAGACGGCCGATGATCCGAGGCGAAGACGTATCTGAACTTCAATCGAGGTTGAACTCTTTGGGATTCGATTCCGGCAAAGCAGATGGGATCTTCGGTCCCGAAACCGAACGTGCAGTCATCGACTTTCAGCACAACCGACACCTGGCCGAGGATGGAAAGGTCGGGCCAGAAGTCGTCACCGAGATCAAGCTGGTCACTCGAGGCGAGATGAAGGCGGGGCGCCATGCGATACGGGAGACCGAGTGGTTGCGAATGCTGCCCCCCACCATCGCCGGAGCACGCATCTTCCTAGACGCCGAATGCCGAGACACCTTGGAAGCGGCAGAGTCGTGGGAAGCCGCTTCGGCCGCCGCTCTTGCTATCCAAGATGCTGGCGGCATTCCGATGATGTCGCGGAGCAGTGACACTGTGCTTCCGGAACGCGTTCGGGCGCGTCGAGCCAATCGAATGGGCTCAGACATCATCGTCGCTTTCCGGGTGAACGCCGAGGCAGACTCTGTCTTCTACTTTGCCTCAGAACTCAGCTCATCCAAGGCCGGTGAGGCACTTGCCCGCACCCTGGCCCCTCACATTGGGGCCGCCGTAGAGGGCAGAGCGTCAGCAATGCTGAAGGAGACCCGGGCGCCAGCCGCAGTGGTGGCGATGAAGAGCCTTGACGAGAAGGTGGGTATGGCCGTGGCCGAGGGACTGAACCGCTTCTTCGCTTCGACTAGGTAGTCGCCGAGATCAGTTGAGCCGGCGGTAAATCCGCTCCAAATCCTCCAGGGATCGGAACTTGATCTCGACCTTGCCCTTCTTGTTTCGATATCTGATCTTCACGTCCGATTCCAACTGTTCGCCCAACCGCTTCTCGAGCTCGATGATCTCGACGGGTCTTACTTGCTTGACCGAGGTTTGGGCCGGTGGATGCTCCATCTCCCGACGCACTCGCACAGCATCTTCGATCTGTCGGACACTCCAGCCTTCGCGAACTGCCCGGTCGGCCAGATATGTGGCGTGCTTCTCATCTTCGAGACCGAGTAGTGCCCGGGCGTGGCCGGCCGAAAGTGCTCCGGCGTCAATCATCGTCTGAATGGGTCCCGGCAGCTGAAGAAGACGGATCGAGTTGGAGACAGTCGACCTCGACTTACCCACTCGCTTAGCCAGGGCTTCCTGCTTCATTCCAGTATTTTCCAGGATCTGACGATAGGCGTGGGCTTCCTCGAGAGGTGTCAGGTCTTCACGCTGCACATTCTCGACCAGCGCCTCGACCAGGGTCGAGTCAGACTCAACGCCGCGTACCACAGCCGGCACGGTGGTTAATCCCGCAAGCTGTGCGGCACGCCAGCGTCGCTCGCCAGCGATCAACACATAGGATCCCTGATCAGACTCTTGAACCACTACGGGTTGGAGAACCCCCCACTCCTTGATCGAGTTGGCTAGTTCGGCAAGGGCGTCATCGTCGAATCTCGATCTGGGTTGTTCCGGATTGGGTTTGACGGTATCGACCGGGAGATCCCGGTAGGTCGTCTGGTTTGCACTGTCACCGGTGGGGATCAAAGACTCCAGACCTCGGCCCAGCCCAGCCTTTCGTTTGGTGGTCATTCTCCTTCTCCTTCGTGACGTCTGATGAACTCTTTGCCCAGGTGGCGATAGGCAATCGCCCCCCGACTCATTGGGTCGAATGCCTCGATGGGCTCGCCGTATGAAGGCGCCTCGGACAGCCTGACGGAACGCGGGATAACTGTGCGGTAGGCGACATCACCGAAGTAGTCACGAACCTGCTGAGCTACTTCCTTAGAGAGTTTGGTTCGTCCGTCAAACATGGTGAGCACTACTCCACCTATCTCGAGAGATGGGTTGAGGTTGGACTTGACCAGTTCGACATTGCGTAGCAGTTGGCTCAGACCCTCCAACGCGTAGTACTCACACTGAATCGGGATCATCACCTCTGCCGCTGCACTCAGAGCGTTGACGGTCAGAAGACCAAGCGATGGCGGGCAGTCAATAAGCACAACGTCAAACTCATCGCCAACACCCTCAATGGCGGCCCGTAGCCGTGTTTCACGTGAAAACATCGAGACCAACTCGATTTCAGCGCCAGCAAGATCGATGGTCGCAGGAACCACGAAGAGGTTTCGCACCGAGGTTGGCTCAATGGCGTCCTCCATCGGGGTCTCCTTGAGAAGCACGTCGTAAATCGAAATGCTGATACCGCTTCTGTCCACACCCAGACCCGAAGAGGCATTGCCTTGGGGATCGAGGTCGATTAGAAGCACCCGCTGGTCCTGAAAGGCCAGTGCAGCGGCGAGATTGATGGCTGTGGTGGATTTTCCGACACCGCCCTTCTGGTTGGCGAGGGCGATAACCAGGGGTTTGGTCATGGTGCCGGCATCTTAAGTAGCCACACCGGCTGATCAAGGAGTTGTCGCGGAATTTCGACAGTGGTCCATCCTTCAACCGTGGGTTCGCTTACCCACGACCCGGCCACAACCGCCAGCCCGTCAGGTGTCAGGTGCCTAACGGCGATTGGCGCCAACTCGCGGGGAGGCAGACTGGCGCGAGCCACTAGGACGTCGACTGTGCCACTCACCTGGCGGATATCAGCCTGAACCACGGAGCAGTTGCTCAAACCCAGAACTCGCAGAGCCCTTTTTGCCAGTCGGACCCGACGACCAGACCTGTCGATGAGGGTGACTTTTCGGTCAGCCAGAGCTATTGCCAGTGGGATTCCCGGCAAACCCACCCCGGACCCCATATCCCAAATCTCCTTATGGGACGGACGTATTTGGGACATGAACAGAAGGGCATCCGCGATGTGGCGATCGTGAAGACGGTCGACTTCCTCAGGCCCAATTCCGCCAGCAGCCAACGCTTCGGTGGCCAACCAATTTCGGTAGCGCTCGAGTTGACCAATCTGGTCCGTGTTCAGATCAACTGAGGCGTACTGAGCGACTCGGCGCCAAAGATGTTCCACGTGGAACACCGAGATTACTCCTCTTCGGAGCCCTCCACCTTGGACAGGACCACGTATCTCCTAGGTGGTTCACCTTCGGAGTAAGAGGTAACCAGATCACTGGCCGCAGCGGCATCGTGAATGACTTTGCGGTCCGCCGGACTCATTGGCTCGAGCATGATCTCGCCGCCTTCACTGACAACCTGCTCGATGAGCTGGTCTGCGTAAATCGACAGAGCCTTCCTTCGCCTCTCGCCGTATCCAGCAATATCCAGTCTCAGACGGGCGGTATCCGAGCTGTATCGCTGCAGAACCGTCCGTGTCAGCTCGTGGATAGCCGACCGCACCGACCCTCGGATACCAACGAGAGCCTCTGTCTGGTCCCCTGATACGTCGGCCACGATGAAGTCTCCATCGACTGACGTCGTCACGTCACCCTCGAGGCCGTATGCCTCAACCAATCCCTCGAGGAACTCACGGGTGACCTCTGCCTGCTTCTCAATTGTAAGGTTGGGCCTGTCGTCGCTCACGTTGTTCTCCGTCTTCTGATGTTTGCCGACTTTGGCCGGTTTGTCCACCGGTTTTGACCTCTTGGGCTGAGATTGCTTGCCCTTGTTCTGTCGGCTCTGCTTGTTTTGACGCTTTTCGGGATGCTTACTCTTGTTTCCGGATCGTTGGTTACGGTCTTTGCCCTGCTGCTTGCGGTTTCGTCGTCTCTTCGCAGGCTTTCTCTTTACTCTGACCACCGCGTCCTGGCCACCCATACCCAGAAAGCCTTTGACTGGCTCGGTCAGGATATCGACAGCGACCTGGTCGCGGTCTTGCACCCCTAACTCTTGCATCGCGACCTCAACGGCAAGGTCCACCGTTTTGGCCTTGACCTCGATCTCTACATTCTGGTTCATCGTTACCTTCTCCTCCGCCGGCGGCGTTTGTCAGCGGAGCCCTGCTGTGGCCGTCGCTCCGATGGCTCGGAGGGATCGGAAGGATCGGGTTTCACCGGCTTGTCGGAGTCCGTCGATCCGGGCGAGGGTGGGCGTCCGTCTATCTTGAAGATCAAAACCTGCTGACCAAGCCTGAACAGGTTGGATGTGGCCCAGTAGAGCACCAAACCAGCAGGAAAACTCCATGAGATGAAACCGATGAACAGCGGCATGATCTTGGTCACCGCCTGTTGGGCGCCGGCGCCGGGCTGTGAGCTGTCGCGAACCTGACCGTAGGTCGAATGCCACTGCTGGATGTACTGGGTGGCGACCATGAGAACGATCATTATCAGGTACGGGATGGCACCGGGAAGACCGGGATCGGTCATCGCCTCACCTGGCGAAGTGCCGAGGAACATGCCCAGAAACTTGCTGGCACCGCTGTCGATAGCCGCGCCCAACGACGTGCCGACCAAGCCATAGTCTTCACGGAGAGGGTCCTGAAGAAGTCGGAACAACGCAAACCAGATCGGCATCTGAACCAGAAGGGGGAGGAGACAACCGCCAGGTGTGGCACCGGCTTCCTTCTGCGCCGCCATCATCTGGCGCTGCATCTCCTGCGGATCGTCCTTGTACTCCGCCTGCAGTTTCTTGATCTTGGGTTGCAGGGCACTGAACGCCCGGGTCGCCCTGGTTTGCTTCAACGTCAGCGGGAAGACCACCACATTGATCACAATGGTGAGAGCGATGATGGCCAGGCCGTACGCCACGCCCGAGGAGAAGAGACCGTTGAGCAAGTCGTAGAGGAAAGCCAAGACCGCTCCGAGGGCCGCTATCAGCGAGTTGAACAAGGCACCCATTACTCAGAGCCCCATGTCTCGGGAACAGGGTCGAATCCACCCGAATGAAGCGGATGACAACGGCCAATACGCTTGATGGCCAGCCAGGTTCCGCGAACCACTCCGAATCTCTCGATCGAAGCAGCCGCATAAGAAGAACATGTCGGCTGGAACCGGCAATTCGCACCAAGGGTAGGGCTTACCAGTTTTTGGTAAATCCTAATGATGCCGACCAACCAGGAGCGAGGTCTCAACAGCTCAGGCATCGGCATGTTTCTTTGCGACGCGGTCTAACTCACCGACAAGGTCGGTGTAGCCGACAGTGGCCGTTTCGGCCGAGGCGATAATCACGTAGTCAGTCCCAATCTGTAATTGTGCTTCCCGAATCGCTGCCCTCAGACGTCTCTTGATCCGATTGCGTCTCACTGCGTTGCCGCAGCGTTTTGAGACAACCAGTCCATAACGAGAAGACCTGGAAGAACCTGGCAGGCTTACGACCACGACACTGTTGCTTTTGGTGCGGCGGCCGTTGCGGAGGATCTTACGGAAGTCATCCGCGCTACGAATGGATTCCAAGTCAGGCTGCGAGACGCTTGCGGCCCTTCTGGCGACGGTTCTTCAGCGTCTCGCGACCGGCCCGAGTTCGCATCCGATTGCGAAACCCGTGACGGCGCTTACGACGGCGTACTTTGGGTTGATAAGTCCTTTTCATGGCAAAACCAGGTGGTGTAGGGGGATTGACCCAAAAGAATATTGACTAGCTAGCGGTTTCGCAATGTGAAACCGGGTATAGACAGCTCCTGGGTGAGAGCTCTCGAGCGGAGATCGCGAAGAAAAGTCGAGGTCGCGAAAATTCGTCAAGCGGGGACTGGTCGTAGTTCCGACCATTTGACGTTCAGGCACAATCTGGAAATCCCTTTGTTTTCCTGGGATTTTGCTGTGGAAGACTGGGCTCGAAACTGTCCACAGTGTCGATTCTCGCGCTCTTGACTGGTCAGAACGACAATCCAATACTCGCTCGACTCGTTACAGATTTCGGTTTCTCGGCGCCCCCGAATCGGGCTGCCATCGGAGCCGGAAAGATTTGAAATCAATGCTGACCGGAGGATCTGCCGCAGTTTCCACAGGTGTGGAACCGTTGTGGACAACTTCGGTAGGAGGAGGACAAGGACGTTGACACAACGTGAACAGGTGAATGACCTCTGGGGAGAGTTTCGCTCCATCCTGCGATCCGGGGTCTCGGAGTCGAATTGGGAGGCCTGGCTATCGAGACTCCAACCTGAGTTCGACGGAGAGCAAACCGTCATCGTCGCTCCGTCGGAGTTTCATCTTCGGTGGATTCAGGACAAGCACGGCGACCTGATCACCGACAGTTACCAGTCCGTATTCGGAGCTGACCTTCAGCCACGTTTCCGGTTCAGCGAGGTCCTTCCCGCCGAACCCACGGCCGAGCCACCTGCTCCCACGACCTCGAGTCAAAATGGTGCAAGTTCGACTCAAAGCACACCGCCTACCCGCGTTACGAACCTCATAAGTCGGTATCGCTTCGAGAGTTTTGTTGTCGGACAGTCGAACCGTTTTGCTTGGGCAGCCGCCATGGCCGTCGCCGAGCAACCCGGAGCCCACTACAACCCACTGTTCATCTACGGGGGAGCGGGTCTGGGAAAGACCCACCTCCTCAATGCCGTCGGGCACCAGGCTCTGGAGATGTATCCGGAATCAGTCGTCCGGTACGTATCGTCAGAGAACTTCCTCAACGATTTCATCGAGTCCATTCGTAGAAAGCGGCCGGACGATTTCAAGGCTCGCTACCGAAACGTCGACATCCTTCTCCTCGACGACGTTCAGTTCTTCGAAGGCAAGGAACAGATCCTCGAGGAGTTCTTCCACACCTTCAACTCGCTGTACGAATCGGGTAAGCAGATGGTCATCAGCTCCGATCGACATCCTCGGAACCTCTCTTCACTGGAAGATCGGTTGCGCAGCCGGTTTGAGTGGGGCCTCCTCACTGACATCCAGCCACCTGACGTCGAAACCCGCCTGGCCATCTTGCGCCGTAACGCCGAGTTCGCACCTCGTCCGGTCCCAGTGGATGTTCTAGAGCACATTGCAGGTCTTGTCTCAGACAACATCAGAGAGTTGGAAGGCGCCCTGACCCGTGTTACCGCCTGGTCTGCTCTCAATCGACGCGATATCGACCTTCATACCGCCGAGGCCGTCTTGAAAGACATGGTGACCCCAGAGGATCCTGTTCCTCTAGGCACCGACACGATCATCAAGGCAACCGCCACGGCTTACGGCTTCTCCGTCGAGGACGTTCTCAGCTCGAGCCGGCGTCAGCCTCTCGTCCTTTGCCGGCAAATCGCCATGTACCTATGCCGCGAGTTGACCGACCTTTCGCTCCCCAAGATCGGAGCTGCTTTCAACCGCGACCACACCACTGTTCTCCATTCGGTCGAGAAGGTTCGTCGGATTATTCGCTCCGATCGGGCCGTGTTCGATCGTGTCAATCAACTCACACAGGAGCTGAGGAAAGGTGGTGACCATTCCACAGGCTCGTGAGTTATCCACCGGTCGTCCCCAGAAAGCCGGTTTTCTCCCACAACGAAATACACAGCCGATTCCTCAACACCCACCAGTCAAAAACAACCTTGTCCACAATTCCACAACCCCCTACTACAACTAATAACGTTCAAATGAATCTTTGTAATAGAAAAAGAAGGGATAACTTCCTGTGAGAATCCGAGCACAGCGGGATGATCTCGCCGATGTCTTGACCCGGGCCAATAGGGCAGTAGGCACCCGGACCGCTCTTCCTGTTCTGCAAGGTCTCTTGTGTGAGGTTTCAGGAAACACATTGAAGGTGACCGGGACCGATCTCGATCTGACGGTGCGGACCCAAGCAGAAGTCGAAGTGATCGAGGAAGGGCGAGCGGTCATTCCGGGTCGACTCCTCTCCGAAGCCGTTCGCAAGATGCCTGCCGGGCAAGTGACCATCGGGGTCACCGACTCTGAGATCGAGATCCAAGGCAATGGGCCCCGATTCAATCTTCGTCCACTCTCAGTTGATGACTTCCCGGTGCAAGAGGACATCGTGCACGACGGTGTCGAGGTCGATGGTGAAGCATTCAGTGAAGCCATTGGCCAGGTGACAGTGGCGGCTTCGGGCGATGGCGCACGGCCGATCTTGACCGGGGTGTTGTTCGAGACCTCCGAGGACGGTCTCCGCATGGTGGCTACGGACTCCTATCGCCTGGCCAAGCGTGAAATGCCTGGGGTTGGACTCGAAGGCTCCGGGCTGGTGCCGGCTCGAGGACTACGTGAGCTTCCGCGAACCATTGGAGCGGCCAAAGTGACTGCTCAGCTACGCGATCGGGAGGCAGTCTTCAGTTCGGAGCGCGGAAGCCTGCGGCTGCGTTTGATCGATGGAAACTTCCCGAAGTATCAGTCGCTACTTCCTGATACCTACCCAAATCAGATCGTGCTCGATAAGGACGAGCTGCTCGAAGCTCTGGGCCGCGTGACGCTCGTGGCCGAGGATCACATTCCTGTCAGGCTCAACCTTCATGATGGTGGGGTGGAAGTAGCAGTGAGCCGTCAAGACGTCGGAGGCGAAGTCGAGCATCTCGACGGCGAGTTCACGGGCTCTGAGGAAGAGGTTTCGATTGCGTTCAATCCGAGATACCTCCAGGACGGCGTGACCGCGATCGAGGGCGATAAGGTCCGCATTCGAGTCATCGACGGTTTCAAGCCCGGCGTGCTGGATTCGGGCGACGACAGTCACTTCCTCTACCTGTTGATGCCCGTTCGCGTCTGAATGCGCGTCGACTGGGTGAGCCTGGTCGGCTTTCGGTCGTATAGCTCACTCGAGTGGTCTCCTGACCCGGGAGTAAATCTGTTGGTGGGTCCCAACGGAGCCGGCAAAACCAACGTGCTCGAGGCCGTCGCCTTTCTGGGAACGTTGCGATCGTTTCGTGGCGCTCCCGAGGCCATGTTGATTGGTGATGACAGTGACAGTGCTGTCATTCGTGCGGGCTTGTCGACAACCCAGCGGGAACGGCTCATCGAGATCGAGATTCCCCGTTCTGGACAGCGTCGGACGCAGGTGGATAAGACGAGGTTGGCCCGGACAACAGACCTGTTGGGTGTGCTTCGTTTGGTGGCATTCCTTCCCGAAGACTTGGACACAATCAAGCGAGGTCCGGCCTATCGCCGGGAACTCCTCGACGAGATAGCGGTCCAATTGTGGCCAGCAACCCACGCAGATCTTCAGGAGTTCGACAGGTCGGTCCGGCAGCGAAACGCGTTTCTCAAGATGGGCCAGCGCGACGACGCCACTCTCTCAGTTTGGGATGCCCGAGTGTCTTTGTCTGGTGGAAGAGTGATCGCGCGTCGTCAGCGGGTGATTGAGGCAATCGGACCCTTCTTGACGGAGGCTTATCGCGATGTTGCGAGGTCAGATTCGGCCGCAGAGATCACCTATCAACCGTCGTGGGCCGACAATCTCGAGAGGATGTCGGCCGGTGAGTATTCGGATCTCCTCATCGGATCCCTTGAACAGCGGCGAAACGCCGATTACGAAAGACGTGTGACTACCACGGGCCCTCACCGCGACGAGCCGGGGTTCGCACTCGACGGACACGACACCCGCACCCATGGAAGCCAGGGCGAGCAGAGGACCATGGCGCTGGCCGTCAAGCTGGCCGCGCATCGTGCAATTCAAGATGCGTCTGGCCAGAGCCCGCTCCTCCTCCTGGATGACGTTTTCAGCGAGCTGGATCCGGAACGTGCAGCGGCCCTGGCCGAGTCCTTGCCGGAGAGCACGCAGACAATGATTACTTCAGCCCGCCCCGAAGACGTTCCAGTGGAAGGACGCACCTGGATGGTGGGCGACGGGGGTGTCCGATGAGTCGCGATCTAGAGCACTTTGGCGATTCGGTCGACTCTCTGTTCGCGAGGTGGGGGCTGCCCAACCCCGAGGTGATGGCGGTCATATCGGGCGAGTGGGACACACTGGCCGGTACGCCCTGGGTCGGACGATCCCAACCGTCCATGATTCGGGGCTCAACCCTCGTCGTCACGGCATCTTCTGCCTCTTCAGTCGCCTTCCTTCGCTACGACCAGCAAGCTCTTCTCGGCCGCATCGCGGAACGTCTCGGCAAGGACGTGATCACCTCGGTTGAGGTGGTGCTACCCGGCCGATGACAATGCCAAAAAAGCCAGTAAAGAATTGGGTTTTGTCGGCGTCTGCGGGTAAAATCACATATGTGAAAGTAGGCGCCGTTTGCGCTACTTGTTCTCAGAGTTCCAGGTCCACCATTTTCAATCTCTAGGAGGGTCGTGACGGCTACGCGCGACAACTATCAGGCGAAAGACATCACCGTTCTCGAAGGTCTCGAGGCGGTTCGGCGGCGGCCTGGAATGTATATCGGTTCGACCGGTCCCAGGGGTTTGCATCACCTCATTTGGGAGGTCGTTGACAACGCGGTCGACGAGGCGATGGCCGGGTACTGCGACAAGATCACGGTGACGTTGTATCCGGACGGAAGCGTCGAGGTGGTCGATGATGGACGCGGTATTCCTGTGGACCGACATGCCAAGACCAAACAGTCAGCTCTGACCACTGTCCTAACCACATTGCACGCCGGCGGAAAGTTCGAACAGGGTGCATACACGGTGTCCGGTGGTCTCCACGGAGTCGGTGTCTCGGTAGTCAATGCTTTGTCAACAAAACTTCAGGCCGAAGTTCGCCGCGATGGACACCTTTTCGCCCAAGAGTTCCGAACCGGGCGTCCCAAAACCAAGGATCCCAAGAAGGGCAAGGCGATCAAGCGAACCGGAACCACGATCAGGTTCTGGCCCGACCCGGAGATCTTCACCGAAACAGTTGAGTTCGAGTACGACGTCGTCGCCTCGAGGCTTCGAGAGACGGCTTTTCTCAATCGCGGTCTGCACATCACGCTGAGGGATGAGCGCGAGGAAGAGACCATCGAGGCCACCTTCCACTACAAGGGAGGTCTGGTCGACTTCGTCAATCATCTGAACACCAAGCGCGACCCGCTACATCCGCATGTGATCGACGTTGGCGACGAGTCCGAAGACGCCGAAGTCGAGGTGGCGATGCAATGGACGAGCTCGTATACCGAGTCGGTCCTGACTTTCGCCAACAACATCAACACCCACGAAGGCGGTACTCACGAAGAGGGATTCCGCAAGGCTCTGACCAAGTCGATCAACGATTTCGCCCGAGCCAAGAATCTTCTGAAGGAGAAGGACTCGAACCTCACCGGTGAGGATGTCCGTGAAGGATTGACCGCAGTCGTGTCGGTTCGCGTCAAGGATCCACAGTTCGAAGGTCAGACCAAGACCAAGCTAGGCAACACCGAGATCCGTTCCTACGTGGAGAAGACCCTCAACCGCAAGCTTCCAGAGTGGCTCGAGAAGTACTCACCAGAGGCGCGACGGATCGTCGAGAAGTGCATCAATGCTGCAAAGGCTCGCGAGGCGGCGCGATCGGCCCGAGAGCTAACACGACGGAAGTCAGGACTGGAGTCAGGTGGTCTTCCCGACAAGCTGGCCGACTGTTCGAGTCGCGATCCGGAAGAGTCGGAGCTGTTCATCGTCGAGGGCAAGTCAGCTGCTGGCCCCGCAAAACTCGGTCGCAACTCGGCCACTCAGGCCATCCTCCCTATACGAGGAAAGATCCTCAATGTGGAGAAGGCGAGACTCGCCAAGGCCCTCCAGAACACCGAGGTCCAGGACATCATCACCGCAGTCGGTACCGGAATCGGTGACGACTTCGACATCGAGAAGGCTCGCTATCACAAGGTTGTCCTTCTTGCCGATGCCGATGTCGACGGGGCTCACATCCGCACCCTTCTCCTCACGCTTCTGTTCCGGCACTTCCGACCACTCATTGAGGTCGGTTATGTGTACGTCGCCCAGCCGCCGCTCTACAGAGTGAAGGTCGGAGCAAAGATCCACTATCTGAAAGACGATGCCGAGCTGGCTGAGTTCCAGGAAAAGCATCCGAAGGTCAAGCCGACGAGGTTCAAGGGTCTTGGTGAGATGAACGCCAAGGAGCTTTGGGAGACCACCATGAACCCAGAGACGAGAACCCTCCTTCGGGTCGAGATGGCTGATGCTGCTCGCGCCGAAGAGGTCTTCGAGACACTGATGGGCGATGACGTCGCATCCCGGAAATCCTTCATCCAGCAGAACGCCAATGACGTTCGCTTCCTCGACATCTAACGGAGCGCCGAAATGACTGAAGAACAGAGAGCTATGGGCAACGCGCCCGAAGTCGAGATAACCAACGAGATGGAGGCCTCCTTCATCGACTACGCCATGTCGGTGATCGTTTCTCGAGCCCTCCCGGACGTGCGTGACGGACTCAAGCCAGTCCAGCGCAGAATCATCTACTCAATGTTCGAGAACAACATTGGTCCCACGTCGGCACACCGCAAGTGTTCGAAGGTTGTGGGTGACGTGATGGGTAATTATCACCCACATGGCGACTCCGCCATCTACGACGCTCTCGTTCGCATGGGCCAGGACTTTTCGATGCGACACCTACTCATCGACCCGCAGGGGAACTTCGGGTCTATCGACGATCCACCTGGAGCGGCGCGGTACACCGAGTGTCGCCTCACCAAGCTCTCGACACGGCTTCTCGAGGGGATCAACGAGGACACCGTCGATTTTGAGCCGAACTACTCCGGTGAGCTCCAACAGCCTTCGGTGTTGCCTGCCCGCTACCCGAACCTCTTGGTCAACGGATCACAGGGAATCGCGGTCGGCATGGCCACGAACATCCCACCTCACAATCTCACCGAGGTTGTGGATGCGGCGATCCACATGATCGACAACCCGGATGCCACCGTCGAAGAGTTGCTTCAGTTCGTAAAGGGTCCTGACTTCCCAACAGGTGGCTTTCTAGTTGGTACAGCGGGAATTCGAGATGCCCTGACCACCGGGCGAGGGTCGGTCAAGATCCGTGCGGTGTGCGACGTTCAGGAGATCCGAAAGGGTCGCACCGGCATTGTTGTCACCGAGCTTCCGTACCAGGTCTCGATCGAACGGGTGATGGCCAAGATCAAAGATCTGGTCGATTCGAAGAAGATCACGGGGATCGCAGACACGCGTAACGAAACGTCCGACCGAGTCGGCACCCGGCTCGTCATCGAACTCAAGAACAACGCGGTGCCACAAGTGGTTCTCAACCAGCTCTACAAGAACACGCCTCTCCAAGACAGCTTTGGATACAACATGGTGTCGTTGGTCGACGGGGTTCCCAGGACACTCAACGTCGCCGAGATGGTGGGGTACTACCTCGACCACCAGATGGAAGTCATCGAGCGAAGGACCCAGTTCCGGCTGGACCAGGCGTTGGCTCGGGCACACATTCTCGAAGGCCTCATCATTGCTGTCGACAACATCGACGAGGTCATCCGAATCATCCGAGGTTCGGCTGATACCGCAGAGGCGAGGGCCAATCTGATCGAGGCTTTCGAGCTCAGCGAGATCCAGGCCAATGCCATTCTCGACATGCCACTGCGTCGACTCACGGCGCTCGAGGTTGACAAACTCCGTGCCGAGTTGGCCGAACTCCAGGACCTGATTGCCGATCTCGAGGCGATCTTGGCCGATCCGAAGCGGCGCTGGACGATGATCAAGGAAGATCTCGAGGGCATCAAGGAGACCTACGGCGAGGACCGAAGGAGTCGGATCATCCCCGACGACGGCGATCTCAGTCTCGAGGACCTGATTGCCGACGACGAACTCATCATCACCGTTTCGGCGACCGGATACGTCAAGTCGGTGCCGGCGTCCACCTATCGGACCCAGGGTCGAGGGGGTCGAGGAGTCAAGGCAGCCGAAGTGAAGGACGACGACGTCGTCAACCATTTGGTTCACACCACAGCCCACGCCTACCTGTTGTTCTTCACCAACAAGGGCGTAGTTCACAGGCTGAAGGCTCACGCCATTCCCCGACAGTCGCGTACTGCCAAGGGTGTGATGGCCCAGTCGGTGCTGCCGCTCGAACCCGAAGAGAAGATCCAGGCGATCATTGACACTCGGGATTATGAGACCGGGCGCTACCTGGTGATGGTCACGAAGAATGGCCAAGCCAAGAAGACTGAGTTCAAGGAGTATGACTCCAGGAATCAGACATTGGTCGCAATCAAGCTGGCCGACGATGACGAGTTGGTGACAGTACGAACGACGAATGGGACCAATGACATTCTGATATTTACCCGAGATGGCATGGGAATCAGGTTTGCTGAGGAAGACCTGAGAAGCATGGGCCGTGCAACACAGGGTGTACGCGGGATAAAGCTCCGGGACGGCGATGCCGTGATTGGGGCTGTGTCGAACACCGAAGGCGAAGAAGTCTTGTTGCTCACCTCCGGTGGATACGGCAAGCGGACTGTGATGGATCAGTTCCGCAAGCAAGCTCGCGGGGGCATCGGGGTGAAGGCCTTCAAACTCACCCGGGTGAGGGGCCGTCTGATCGAAGCTCGGGCGGTGCGAAAGGAAGATGAGGTGTTTCTCATCTCGTCAGCTGGCGTAGGTACGAGACAGGCCGTTGGCAAGATCAGTCGACAGAAGCGCGATTCCACAGGAGTCAAGGTCATTGATGTCGGTGACGGCAATGAGCTGTCCGCTGTGGCCAAGATCTCCGACGAGATTGCACCCTGACACTCAGCCGCGACTGGGCATGAACACTTGGAAACCGTGGACAACTCAGGTCCGGTCTTAGACTCATGACAACACCCCGACAGGAGCCAGATGGCAACCGTTCGCCGCGTTAGACGCATCATTCGCAAGATCGATCCTTGGACCGTCTTGAAGGTGTCCGCTCTCGTCTGGGCCGTACTCGGGCTTGCATTCGTGCTCGGGATGGTCATCTTCTGGTCGGTGGTAGATCGCGCCGGTCTCCCCGATCGGCTGGTCAACTTCATGGTTGAGATCACACTCATCGAGGAGGGATCCAACCCGTTCGGTAACACCGAACAGTTCCTGCGATTCCTCATCTTCTCGTCGATGGTCGGTTGGATTGTGCTCACCGGCGCTTCAGTCGCTGGTGCCGTGGTTTACAACCTGGTGTCCGATGTCGTTGGGGGTGTCGAGGTTGTTGTCCTCGAGGAGACCCTCAACCCGGTCGTTTCCCCCCAGCAAGTGATTCACCCGCCTGGCGACTATCGAACCACCAACGGATCCGTCCAGACCGAGCACGCCGACCTGCCAACCGAAGAGGTCGAACAGGTCACCTGAGATCCGGCTCAATCAAGACGCCCCGAACTGGGCCGATAAGTCTCTATGGCCGGATTGAGGCCGGGCTCTGGCCGGTTAATCGTTCTTTTTGCCCTCGCTGCTGCTCTCTCGTCGTGCACTGCGGTGGAGGGCCTGTTCGCCACTCCTGAATCGGCGCTCGGAATATCGGAGGCGGCTGCTCGCAGTTCCGAAGTCTCGGTGACGGTTCTCGACGAATCGGGTCTAGCAATTGGCGATGTGACGTTCACCACGCAATCCGAAGCTTTCGAGTCAGACGAATCAGGGGTAATCAGGTTCGCCATCGATCAACCGGTCGCAGGGGTGTTGACCAAATCTGGATTTCTTCCCGAGCCGTATGTCGTAGACCCGACGCAAGCAGATTTCGTGGTGACCTTGCTTTCGCGCGAGGCACCCGACGGGTCTGAGCGAGCGGTCCACCACTACGCAGGCGACGTGATGCTTGGCCGCAGGTACTTCGAGCCAACCCGGTCCGACACGGCTGTCGTGGACCCAGATGATCCCGAGACAGCTCGAGATGTCGTTCGGTCGGTGGGTGCGCTTTTCGGTGCAGCGGACCTCTCAGTGGTGAATCTGGAAACCGTTGTGGGTGACCTGCCAGTTGACCAGGCTTACCCGGGCAAAAGATTTCTCCTGTCCTCACATCCGGTAGTTCTCGACCTGCTTGATGAACTATCCGTGGATGTTGTGACGTTGGGTAACAACCATCTGAACGATTGGGAGCAATCGGGCATAGAGCAGACTCTCGGTTATCTCGACGGTGCTGGAATTGAGCGAGTAGGGGGTGGCCTGACGCGAGGCGAAGCCGAAGAAGGTCGGCTCGTTCAGGTGGGGTCGGTCACAGTCGGCATGCTCTCGTACACGACTGTGACCGGAGACTTCGTCAACGACTCTCTTCCGGAGAAGGACGACCCGGTTCCCGACGAACTGGATCCGGGCGAAGCCTGGCAATACGAGGAGCGATCGTTCGAATACGGGGAGCTCATCAGCTCAGGTGAGAGACGTATCGGTGAGATGTGGAGCGTGTACGAGAGTGTCGCAGAGGGGCTGGACGAGGATCGGGAGGCGGAACTCTGGGCTGCTGTGCGCGCCGTGTATCCCGAGTTGCAGGATTGGGTGGCTCGCCGTGGGCACGGAGGTGCGGCCTGGTATCGCCGGTCAGTCATGGAGAAGGGGGTTGCCGATCTCCGTGAGCAAGGCGCCGATCTGGTCGTGGTGCAACTACATGCCGGGTTTCAATTCTCTGTGGTGCCGAGCAGCTTCGTTCGATCGGCGGCGCGGGCAAGCGTCGACGCAGGAGCAGACCTGGTGATCGGACATCACCCTCATGTCCTCCAAGGTTTCGAAACGTATCGCGGCAAGCTGATCGCATACAGCCTGGGAAACTTCGTCTTTGATCAGAACTTCCTCTCGACGTTTCCGTCGGTGTTCCTACGGACGGTGTTTGAGGGAAACGAATTGATCGAGGCGCGAATATACCCACTGGTGCTGGACGGTTATCGACCCGTTCCGCTGGCTGGGGATGCGGCACATGAGCTGGTCGAGCAAGTTGACGCGCGGACCACCTCTGCCTACACGACACGCCGGGTTGAGGGATCGGTCCGCACTGTCACCGAGCCGGAGGTTGTCGAGGGTGTGGGAGTGACCCGCGTCTTTCCCGACAACAACAGCGGATTGATAGTTGTCGACGCCGAGCAAGACGAGAGTTCTGTCGGCGATGAGCCCAGACAGCTGTTTGCCTGGGGTGACTTCGAGGACGCGACGGCAGATGGAGCCCCAGATGGAGGAACCATTTGGGACCTTGCAGATGCCAATCGTCGATCTCTGCGTGTTGACGACGCCCCCTCTGGGTCCTTTGTTCTTGCTGTCAGGTCAGGGCCGCGGAGCGACGACATCACGTGGGCGCGGCCCGTGGCCCGCTTAACCCGAGCGGACCACAACGTCTTCACGCCGAAGGGAGAGCCCGTCGACGGTGCCCCTGTCTATCAGGTCCGTCTCAAGGTGCGGGCTGCCGATGGTGTTCCGATGGTTCGGTTCGACGTCTACCACTTCGACGACAGCGACCCGAATGTGGATCCGGTGTCGGACCTGGTTCGTCGGGTGGAGCTAGACCTGGATGTGCCGGCGGATGGCGAGTGGCACGACTCGGTCTTGGACCTTCCGGGTGTTCTTTTCTCGCCTGTTGGGAACAGAACAACTAACGCCGCGATGCTCTACCTGGGAGTTCGTGCTGAAGGCGGTGGCCCCGCCGAGGCGCATTTCGATTTGGTCGAGGTGGTGGAAATCCGGGCCGTTTCAGGCTGACTCGGCCATTACGAGGCCCATGCTCGTGGCGGCCTCGAGATAGGGGAGCGCTGCGCCCCAAACCGGTCCCGCGAAACCGTCCTGGGCGACGCAGGCGGCTGCGGCCAAGGCTATGCCGGACATGAACGCGAACTGATCGACCAAGGTCACCCGTCGTGAGTTCGACTCGACGAGAGCCGCGGCAAACTCGCTCGAAGACCTGCCGATCGCCACGGGCCGCTGATCGACGAAAACCTCGTCTGTGGAGGTGCGACCAATCGGATCGGGGAACCGGACCGCCCGACTACCTCCCTGATCAAAGTCCGGGCTGGCCGCTGCCGCGAGTTGGATGTCCGACTCGCGAGAAGCCAGGGCCATGGTGAGCCCGAGCAACGATCCGCCCCAGACGACCACCCCTTCCTGAGGTTCGTTACCGTCCCAGACGAGTGGTTTACCAAGCCGTTTGGCATGTTTGACGGCTTGCGGACCGGACCCCATGAGCAAGTCGATGTTGTCAACGGAGTCGACGACCGGAAAACTCTTGGATTTGGCCGGACCAACAACAACCAACAAATCCACCGAGGGGTGAGCAGCGAGGCTGTGCGCTGCGCGGACTGAGATGTCGCCGGTCGCCAGAAGCCCGATGTTCACGTTGGTTCGACCGGCTTCCAGGTCTCAGGTGCTGCTGGTTCGCTCTTTCTCATGGCGACGGCAGCAGCAACTGCGACAGCCGCTATCAAGAGTGGCGTGATGCGTTTCACCTGTGAGAGTGTACGAACTCGTGTAAAGATGGTCACATGCGAGCGGGTATCGATCACGTCGTGATCTGTGTGGGCGACCTCGATGAGGCGTCAGCAAGGTTCGAGCGACAGGGATTCGCGACTGTTGATGGGGGACGGCACCTCGGCCAAGGGACCGCCAATCGGTTGATTCCTCTGGAGGGGAACTATCTCGAGTTGATTGCAGTGGTGGATCCACGTGAAGCCAAGACCAGTGGATTGGGAAACTGGGTGACCCATCGGTCTGCCCGCCCGGGCGCTGACGCGGTCTGTCTGCGTTTGGGTGACTTCGACCATCAGACGAGCCGATTCGGGCTTTCCGCCACTGAGATGGAGAGAGCAACCCCTGAGGGGCACCTCCTCAGGTGGCGCCTTGCCGGTCTAAAGGATATGCTCTCGACTGGTCTTCCCTTCTTCATCGATTGGCTGGTGCCAGACGATCAACATCCATCGGCAGAGCCTCTGGTTCATCCAGCAGGCGACGTCCGAATCAGTTCGGTTCACTTGTCTTGCGAGGACGGGCGTCTGCTGGACTGGGTGCAAGGTGCACCGGAGATCGTCGCCTCCCGGGGACCCCGGGGAGTTGAGGTGGTGCTCGAGTCCGATCAACCCATCGAGTCGCTGGAAGATCTCGGGGTCCGTTCTCTGGCCTGACCAGTCGGGGTGCCGACGGTGTTTTGTGAATAGGGACCCAACGAAGCCACGATGCTTTCGATGCGTTTGAGAGCAGTTCGAATTCGGATGACGATCCTCGCGTTAACCGCAGTGGTCATAGCGAGCTGCGGTCCCAATCTGGCAACAGGAGAGATGCAGGGCGTCCAGGTTGATCCCCCAGTTCCAAAACCAGATTTCACTCTGTTCGACACGTCAGGCAACACGTACGACTTTGCTGGCGAGACCGAAGGAAAGCTGACGCTGCTGTACTTCGGATATCTCAACTGCCCCGATATCTGCCCTGTTCACCTCGCCCAGATTGCGGAGGTGTTCGACCAGAAACCCGACCTCGCCCGCCAGACAGAGGTTGTGTTCGTGAGTGTTGATCCCGACCGTGACGACCGGCAATCCATCCGGGATTATCTCGAAGGTTTCGATCATCGGTTCGTGGGGCTGACCGGTTCGCTGGCGGAGGTTCAGGCTGCCCAGGCCGCCGCTGGAGTGCCGGAAGCCGTCTTCGTGGGGGACGGGACCGATTACACGGTGGACCACGCCGGTTGGGTGATTGCGTACTCGCCCGACGGGCTCAATCGCGCCACCTATCCCTTCGGCACCAGACAGAGCGACTGGCTCAACGACCTGCCGCTTCTAAAGGAGCTCACCGATGCCTAGCCGACCCAGATTCTGTTGTGCAAGGGCGGTCCCAGGAGGTACGGATCTGCACAACGGATTGCGGGGCCACTGCACACCAGTTCTGTTGTGCAACGGCGGTCCCAGGAGGCACGGATCTGCACAACGGTTCGCGAGGCCACTGCACACCAGTTCTGTTGTGCAACGGCGGTCCCAAGAGGCACGGATCTGCACAACGGACGCGAAGGTGAGTGTTTCGCGCCACGATTTACTCTGGTGTCCCCAATGACGAGAGATCGATGATCACCTGGTGGTGTACCGCGCTCACCCGCCCCTGGACTTGGGAATGGGTGCCCTACCCAGGAATCTGGTTGGCGACCCTGATCCCCCTGGCCATGTACTTCCGCGCTGTTGTCTCCTCGGAACGACCGATTGACGGCAAGAAGGCCGCACTGTTCACCGGCGGGATGGTGGCTTTCTGGGGTGCCACCGACTGGCCCTTGGGCACTTTGGGAGCCGGGTACCTCGCCTCCGCCCATATGACTCAGTTCCTCATTTACACCCTGGTGGCGGCTCCCCTGCTGCTCATGGGGACACCAGAGTGGCTTGCCCGACGTATCTCTGAACGGCTGGGTATCGATCGTCTGGTGGTTCGGATCGGCTCCTCGTTGTTCCTCGCCGGTCTGCTCTACAACCTGGTTCTCGTGTCCACCCATGCACCGGGGACAGTCCAAGCCCTGCGGACCAATCAGTTGGGGTCCTTCGCAATGGACGTGATTTGGCTGCTTGCAGGGTTCATTCTCTGGATGCCGGTCCTCTCACCATTACCGGAGGCGAAATCTCGGTCGAACTGGGCCAAGATGGCCTATCTGTTCATCACGACCAGCGTTGTTGCGGTCGTCCCAGCGAGCTTCCTTACCTTTACCCAGCAGCCGATCTACGCCATTTACGAATTGGCACCGCGGGTCTTTTCGATGACGGCGGTCGAGGACCAGCAGTTGGCGGGCATCATCATGAAGATCGCCACCATTCCGGTCATTTGGTCCACGATCGCTGTGCTTTGGTTTCGCTGGACATCCCAGGAGGCACGAACCGCATGATGACTCTGCTCGCTTCCATTCCTTCACCTCCGTTCAACGATTTCCACATAGGCCCGTTGCGGGTCACGTTCTACGGCATCCTGATCATGAGCGGGGTGGTCGTCGCCTGGCTTGTCATCCGCAGTCGATACGTCGCTCGCGGTGGCGACGCCGAGGTGGCGGAGAAGATCGTCATACGCATGGTCGGGTTCGGCTTCGCCGGGGCGCGCCTGGCCTACGTATCGACCCATCTCGACAGGTTTCAGGGAGAGTGGTGGAAGGTCATTGCCGTGTGGGAGGGAGGCCTGGCTCTATTCGGCGGGTTGACGGCCGGAGCGATCGCCCTCTACGTCTACGCCAAGAAGTGGGGAGTGAGCCTGCCTGACTTCCTCGACTCGGTGGCTCCGGGTGTCCCTCTTGCTCAGGCGATTGGGCGCTACGGGAACTACTTCAATCAAGAACTGTTCGGTACGCCGACTGATCTGCCTTGGGGTTTAGAGATCGATCCTGGTCGGCGGCCCGCCGAGTATCAGGCGGCGGAGACGTTTCACCCGACGTTCCTCTACGAGTCGCTCTGGAACATCGGTCTTGCATTCTTCATCATCTGGATCGGAAACCGTCGCCCTGACCTTCGAGGCCGCTTGATTGGGATCTACTTCCTCGGCTACGCCTTCGTACGATTCCTGACTGAACTCATTCGAACTGACACGAGTTTCCGGCTTTTCGGACTCTCTCGGAACGGTTGGGTGTCGATCGGGGTCATGATCCTCGGCGCCCTGATTTTGTGGTGGCGTCGCATCAGGGTGAACGAACAGGACTACACCCTTATATCCACCGGCTGAACCCAACTGCTGACCTCTTGGTGACCCTCCCGGGGAACCGCAGCCGCTCCCTCCAACGTCCAAGCTCGCGACTCAGGAGGGTCAATGAGAAGAATCACATTTCGATTGAGATCATTTCTAGGCTTGTTGTTGGCGTTGTCGATGGTGCTCGCCGCCTGTTCCGGTGGGGATGCCAGCGAAGCGTTTCAAGAGATAGCGTCTGGGCTTGGCGGCGAATCCACCGAGGCCACGTTTTTCGAAGCGGACGGTGGCGAGGCCACCCTTGATAGGGGTTCGGAGAATCAGTCGGCCACCAGCGAGGAACCGGTCGACGATGGCCAGGCATTTGGGCGGAGCGGCTCCACGCCGGTAGCACTGCCCACGAATATCGGTCGTGACATCATTTTCACCGCAGACCTCGTCGTGGCGGTCGAGGACGTTGCCTCGGCGGGTGAAACCGCTACTCGCGCCATTCAGGGCCTTGGTGGCTTCCTATTTGGTCAGAGCACGTCAGGATCGCCACAGCCGACCAGTGTTCTGACCTTCAAGGTCCAGCCTGGAGACTTCCAGGAGGCTCTGGCCCGTCTCGGTGAGTTGGGCGAACTGCGGTCGCAGCACGTTTCAGCGAATGATGTGACAGAGCGGATCGTCGATCTCGAGAGTCGCATCGCCACTGCCACGGCTAGCGTCGATCGGCTTCGTGGTCTGTTGGCTGAGGCTTCTGACATAAAGGCCATTGTTGAACTCGAGTCGGAGCTTCTGGCTCGGGAGACCGAACTCGAAACGCTGCGCGGCAGCTTGCGGACCCTTCAGGACCAAGTCTCGCTCGCCACGATCGTGATGACCCTGACCCAGGCAGAGAGCAACCCTCACCTCGAGGTGACCACTTCTGTCTATCCCGGTCACGACGAAGGTGTTTCATGCCCGGGAGACAGCAGCGTTTCTGTCGAGTCGGATACTGAAGCGACCGTGTGCTTCGAGATCATGAACCAGGGTGACACCTGGCTGACCGACTTCGAGCTGCGCGATCCGGTTCTCGACATTGACCTTGCCGACATGACAGTGGTGTTCGGCGACCTGGACACCGCACTGGAGCCGGGTGCCTCGATTCTCCTCGCTTATGAAGTGACCCCGGAGCGGACACTGAGAACACGTACCACCATCACCGCTGAGCCCGTCTCAGAGGACGGCTCTCCGCTGTCGGCTCGCACAGAGTCGCGCACGGTGGGCACAGTTATCACCGCGGTCGACCCGGGTGGCATCCCTTCGTTCACCGAAGGCATCGCCGCCAGTTGGGACCTTTTGGTCCGCGTGGCTCAGGGCGCCGTGCTTCTGCTCGGCCTGCTGATTCCATTCGTCTGGCTACCGGTGGCCGGCTGGTTCCTCTGGCGTTGGTGGACGAGTCGCCCTAAGGTTGAGGGGTCGCCTGAGACGTAGACCCTCGGGTCGGATCACGAAGGCGAAAACACCGCTTCTCGCCAAGCGGTAAGAGACCCCGGAGGTGGAAACATCGACGGGGTCTCACCTTTTTCGCAGCGTTGCTATAGCAACAGGGTGCGGAAAACGCTCCTTGGTGCACAAGCAACGGCCTGCCGGGACAACTAGCCAATCAGCAATAGCGGCCGTGACCGCCTTCGCCGACCAGGTCGTTGCCTCGTTGAAGCCGGCTGAGTCAACGATCAGCAAACTCGGCCAGCAGATCGGCGACGACCAGCTCGAACCCCTCATCGGTGTGCCAGTCGGCTGAGCAGCCGAATGAAGTGGGGTTTGGGACCTCGGGATGGTTCTCGACGATCCAGTTGACGAATGCCCCCCGGGCATCGGTGTACTCCCCACAGTCAGGTCGCACCGTTCTCCAGGCTGACACTCGTCCGTCCTCCACCGAGACCTGCACTCGAACGTCGTCTGCTGCCTCCTGATCGACGGCGCGAAGCAGGTCGTCGATTCGACGCTCCAGGCATGTGACCCTTCGGTCATCGAGAGGGGCGCAGTCGAACAGCTCTATCCGGGTGTTGAGTGCTGCGTCGATGGCGAATCGAACCCTGATGTCTTCCGCTGTCCACTCTACGAACCCGGCTGCGCCGTCTGAGAGCCGCTGACTCGTCCACACGAAGTCGTCTGTTGTTTGCGCAAGGAGAGTTGGTAGGTCGCCTGAGTTGTAGCCGGCGACGAACCGGTCGATCGCTTGTTGAAGGGCAGAGTCGATGTCGGATGTTGTTGTAGGGGCTGAGGCACTTGTTGTGGAGGTTGTAGCCGCCACGTCATCGGATGGTTGCCTCAAGATCGCCGACAGGACCCCCACAAGCAGCACCCCGACGAAAGCGGCAACTCCGACGAGGATCGGGCGCCAGCGCGGAGTGACGGGTTGTGGTCTTAGTTTCACCTCGTCAAGCCCTTTCGCTCGATCGAGTTGGGCCTGCGCGGTCAGGGTCGGCGAAACACCGCTCGAGGCGGGGTCGGCTCTTTGCAAGAGGTTGAAGGCCTGGTCGGGTCTCATCCTTGATCCCTTCCGCTCATCGTGTCTGGAAGCGCTTTGGCCAGTCGTGCCTTTGCGCGATGCAATCGTTGCTGGACCGCGTTGGTTGATACTCCGAGGATCTCGGCCATCTCAGGTCCGGAGAGCTCATCCCATGCACTCAGGATCAGGATCTCCTGGTCTCGGGGACGGAGGGTTTGTAGGGCGGACAGAACGGCGTCGCTCGTCTCGCCCTGAATCGCGAGCGATGACGGGTCAGCCGCTCCCACGTGTCTGAGGGACCCGACGCGGCTCGTCAGTCGGCCCTGACGAGCGAGGGTGCGGCGGTGGTTGCGGATCACGTTTCGAGCGATTCCGTATATCCAGGCTCGTTCGGTGGTTGATCCGGCTTCACCGATGCGGCGCCAAACCACGGTGAAGACATCGCTCAGCACGTCGTCGGCTGATGCTCTCCCCACGCGTCGAACACAGAAGCCGAGCAGCTCGGAGCTGTGGCTTTGGTAGAGCCTTCGGAAAGTGCTCTCCGGTGAGACTGTGTTAGGCCCGTCGGTATCGATGGCGATACCGAGGTTATGTCCGGGTCGGCGCCCAGGCTGTCAGAAAGGGAGGCCCCTTTTTCTCGACTGGGCTGCAAACAGTCAGTTTGATCCTGACGCGCTGCAGTGCGAACAAGTGGCAGGGCAACCAGCGGAATCCCAATTAGTACGGATACGGATGCAGCCCTGGGTAACATCTGTGACCAGCGCTTTGTGCGCTAACGCCTTGCTTTGCTTCTTCGCCCGTCGGATGTCGCGGCAACTCGAGTTGACACGTCTGTAACTTGACGTTCCGTCGAGATTGTCGGCATGGTGATAGATAACCGACGGCTAGCTCAAGGAGCATGAAATGACCACCAACATCTACGTTGGAAACCTCACCTTTGGGGTTACCAACAGTGAACTCGAATCTCTTTTCGCTACCTATGGCGAAGTCGCCTCAGCGAAAGTCATCACTGACCGCGAGACGGGTCGTTCTCGAGGCTTCGGCTTTGTAGAGATGCCATCGAAAGAAGATGCCGAAAGTGCAATCGCCGCCCTCGATGGTCAAGACCATCAGGGACGCTCTCTCACAGTCAACGTCGCCAAACCCCGGTCTCGCTGATCTCTTTTCGGATTCGACCGGATCACGTCACTCGTGGCTAAGAACCGCGAGGCCGCCCTCAAAAGGGCACGCGAGAAGGCGAGGCTCGATAAGCGTGAGGCCAAGGAGCAGAGACGAGCGGCGCGCAAGGCCGCCGACGAAGAAGCGGACGTTGTTGACGAACAAGCACTCTGGGAACGCTTTGCGCAACTTTCGGAGCGCCATGCTTCGGGGCAGATCAACACCCAGCAGTTCGAAGAACGCCGCAATGAGATCTTCGAAGCCTTAGGGATCGAGAGCGATTAGCAAGTTCGTACTCGGCTAGGGCACTGACTGACGGAGGTTCTCGCGATTGCCGTCAACCCTGAAAGAGCCGGAGGCAAGTGCTTCGCCGGCCCCCGCTCTGAGCCCCAGGCGGGGGACATGGTTGGGGGCCCGCACGATCTCGTTGAAGATGGCGCCCCGTTTGCTGAGATGGGCTAGCGGCATCTCATCTTTCTGTTCCTCCACCGTTCGATCAGGGGACTGTGGAGCGGCTGCTATCCGAAGTGAGGCCGCAACTCGAAGCCATCGCCGGTTGAACGAGGGCCGCCAACGCGACAGTGCTTCCAGCAGGTTCTTAGAGGTATTGATCCTGCGTCAGATAGGCCTCGTCCAAGTAGCACCAACCCCAGGACTCGCCAGGCTCAACTGACCTGATCAACGGATGCCCGGTCTCGACATGGTGCTTCTGAGCGTGTTGCAGCTCTGAGCTGTCACAGCACCCTGCCCTTCCACACACCATGCACATCCGAACGTGAACCCACTTCGCGCCGGCCTCAAGACATGCCGGACACTCGGGCGTCGCCGGATCAGTGACGTCCGCTAGACCGAGATGATCACAGGAGCGAGAGCGAAACGAACGCTGGAAGACAACTCTACGAAGGCGATCCATGGCTCGAGCCTACGCACCTCGCCCAACTGGCGTAAACAAGTCGTTCGTGTGCCAACTGGGTTCGTGGGTCAGTGCCGAAAGTTCTCCGCATCGGGGGCCAGGAAGTGTTCTCCCAGTCTCTTCGACCGTGGGGGATCACTGGAGATGCTGAAGTATCTATTTTGGGGTGTGTGAGAGATTCACCCGCCAGAAGAAGGCTGTCCCTCCCGCGCTCAGAGTTCGTGGCCATGCTTTCGATGTTGATGGCCCTAGCGGCGCTCGGTGTGGACTTGATGCTTCCCGCTTTTGGCGAGATGCGGGTCGCCTTTGGGCTGGCTGATGATTCCAACGCGATTGCGGCGACGGTCACGTCTTACGTCTTTGGAGTTGCGTTGGGTTCCCTCTTTTTTGGACCATTGTCCGACCGGCTCGGGAGGAAGCCGGCTCTCTATTGGGGTTTTGGCGTCTACGCGGTGGGTGCCATAGCGTCGGCGCTTGCTCCCACGCTCGGGGTTCTACTCGCGGCCCGTGTGTTCTGGGGTTTCGGGGCTTCTTCGGCGCGAACTATCGCATTGGCGATCATTCGAGACGTATACGACGGGGATCGCATGGCACGAACGATGTCATTCGTACTGTCTGTGTTCCTGCTGGTGCCAATCGTCGCACCAAGTATCGGAGCCGCGATTGTGGAGGTCACACCTTGGCAGTCTGTCTTTTGGGCTGCTGCGCTTGTGGTACTGGTCATGAGTATTTGGTCGACTCGCCTTCCCGAAACGCTCGACGCCGCAAACCGGCTCCTCCTGCGGCCGAATGATCTCTTACTTGCCGTGAAGCAAGTGTTCATGACACGCCAGACTTTGGGCCACATGCTCGTCTTCGCGGTGTCCTTCGGTGCGTTCATTTCCTATCTGGCTAGCTCTCAGCTCATAGTCGACGACGTACTCGGCCGCCCGGAACAGTTTCCGCTCATCTTCGGGGGGCTGTCGGCGGTCTTCGCCGCTGCCGTCCTTTTAAACGGGACCATCGTCGAGCGCTTTGGCACCTTGAGGGTTCTGCGAGCAACACTGATTGCATACGTCGCAGGCGCTGTGGCATTCCTATCACTTGCGCTGGCAACTGACGGGCGACCAAGTCTCTGGCCGTTTCTGATATCGGTCGGTTTCGTCCTGGCTATGCATGCCATGCTCGTCCCTAACGCCAACAGCCGCGCGATGGATCCGATGGGGACCATCGCCGGAACCGCATCAGCCGTGATCAGTTCGATCACCGGGGTCGTTGGAGCCATCATCGGAGGGAGTATCGACAGGCTCTACAACGGCACAATCACGCCACTAGCCACCGGCTTCCTGCTCTCTAGCATCCTCGCAGCGCTCCTCGCGACATGGGCCGAACGACCCCATGCCACCACTCCATAACCGGCTGGGAGCGATGATGCTCAGGTGGAGCCCACCGGTCGGGCGCCGGATCTCCTCTTTACTCGTTGATCACTGACGACGTTCGGACTGCCTATCAGGATATTGGTCTCGAAGGACACTGTGAGGGGCCAACGAGGCCCGTGGTACGGGGCCTTATGTCATCTCACTCGTCCAGACGCGTTGTGGGCGTTGACGGACTCGAACCGCCGACCCCTGCCTTGTAAGGATCGCGCTTTCTCAGCGCGAAAGTTTCTTCACCACGGGCTCGCCGAAGCTCCCGGAGTTCCTGAGGGTGCATGAATGGGCACACATAAGTGGCGTAGTTATGGGGGTTGGTCCTGACTGAGTCCTTCGTCCAGATTTCAGCCTCCAGGCGAGCATTCGGATTCGCCGAACCGCAGCGCGAGGTCGTCCTCGCCGTCGAGTACACCGGCTTCGACGTTCAGTTCGAGGATCGTCAAACCGTTGCACGATTCGGGTTTGGCAAGGAGTTCTTCGATCTCGTCGGGCCACTTCAGGTTGGTGCTCATCAGTAGCTCGTCTTTGCCTTCGTCGTAAATCTCGACCGAGAATCGGGTAGCTGTGGGAGTCACACTGAACGTGAGAGGTACGGACTCCTCTCCCTCGAAAGCGCCGAGGCTTACTCCTACATCGAAGAGACCAGCGGTGACGAGCAGCCGGAGGCGATCGTCGCGAGGAATCGAATCGTCGAGACTGATCCAGAGGTCAATCCACACCTTGTGTTCGGACTGCCCGCTGCCGAGGACGGCTTCGCATGCTTCGTAGATCGGCGCAGACGGTGCATCAAGCGGCGGCTCTCCATACTGGGAGCCGGCCGCAGTGAACAGATGCGGAGCGGAACTCTCGTCGGGCCGAGCTGCGGAGAGCATAAAGCCCTCATCGTCGAACTCGATGATCCTGGCTTCTCTCACGTTGAACCCACCGCTGAAGTTCTCGATCGTCCCGACACAAACATGGCCGATTTCTGGGTTGGTAACCCGGCCAAAGAAGACACGTGGAAGCTCAACATCACATTCGAAGTCCCCAGCCTCTGGATTGGGCTCGATCAGCCAGCCACAGGTATCCGTCTCGGTCAGAATGTTCGACTGGTCGAATCTGGCGCGGGCCACCGTCTGTTGAAGGCCCCGATAGATCACCTCGACCGCAACGATCCCATCACCCTCATCATGCATGACGAACCGGGTGTCCTCCACCTCGATGCTGGCCACCACAGTCCCCTGCGCAGCGGAATCAGGTTCGGGTCGTTGTGGTCCGTGGTCGTGAGAGATGCACGCTGTTGAGAGCGACAGCATCACTAGCCAGGCGAGAAGCCCCCATCTACGTTGAGGCACAACCGGCATTGAACCACGGACCTCATCCTTATCAGGTCTGATCCGTCGGGACGCTGAGCTGCTGTTTCGCACGAATCACCAGGGGTCTTTTAAGTTCGAGTTTGCGTCGCCTCTCGCGATGTGTGGAAGCTTCTTGCTGTTTGACGGACTTCTCACGGACCAGAGAAGCGGCTGGCGCAACGTTCCGTAGGGGTCCGGTGCGCCACTCCGTAGATGCGTGTGGGATGGACGACGTGCTCCGATTCTTCCCCGGCAGCCTTGAGCAATGCGAACGAGGTAGCGACGCGGAGTTGAAGGCGTGCCCATCCGGTCCTGCTCGACCACCGGTTCCTCTACTTGCACACTGGCGAGCCGAGGCCCCGCCCGTCGGAGTCGAGATCACTCGTGGCAATTCCTGCAGCCCGAGAAATCACACATAATGCCGGTTATGTGCGGACTTGAACCGGCCCGTTCGCTCAAACGGCATCGTCGCTCAGGTGGGAGTGCACGCTGCTTGGCTATGGGCGAGCCCTGAGAACTCCAGTCAGGGTCGAGTCTCCTATTGAACTAATGAAGAGGAGTCATTCGGATTGCAACCCCACACCTACGGACCACGGAACAAGGTCATGACGATTCCGTTCGTACTCTCGAGCCTTTTCGGAAGTCGACCACCAGAGAAGGTTTTTGGTTTTGTTATTGTACGGGACTGCCCACTTCCGACCGACCGTTATTAGCTGCATTCGCTTTCGATCAAGGATCTGCACTCTGGTTCGGATATGTAGATCCTTTTCCTCCTCTAGCTTGGCTACCTGACGGAGTGCGTCGGCAACCTCGCGTGGTTCACGAATCCTGAATTGTCCTCGCCTGCACTGGGCGCAGGGTTGCTTGCCTGAGCAATAGATGCCGGGTGGACGCCCCCTTCCGCCCCGGTTGAAGTGGGTTCTGGTCCTCAGCCGGTTCGGACACTCCTCGATTTCAGGAACCCACCTCTGAACAAGGGATTGGAGTGCCTGCCGGTGTCCGATCAGCATCGACTGCCTTGCTTCGAGCACCTGAGACGGTGCCGAAACCACTTCACGGCCCTGCAGCCCGGCGGCCAATGTCAGGTTGCGAGCGGCTTCGTCGCGTTCTTCCTTGTTGAGCTTTCTGTCGGCCCTTCTACCGGTTATTGAGACCACCTTGGGGCCTGCCCTTGTCCCAAGTTCCCGGATGAATCGTTCGTGACCTTTGCGACCCTTCGCGAGATTGCAGGATGAGCAAGCGGGGACGATGTTGTCGACGTGGTTGGCTCCGCCAAGATAGAGCGGTACGACATGATCCCAATGCAGGTTCTGGCTGCTCAGTTCCGTGCCGCAGTAGGCACAACCACCGTATTCTTCGATAAGCGATTCCATGCGGCCGACGAGGCCCGGGATCTGGTTTGCCGCTGTGCGCGCCAATGGGTCAGCGGTGAGCTGGCGGTAGACCTCGGCTGCGGCTGAGGCTTCTTTCTTGATTTCTGACCCGTATGCCTTTCGAGCTTGCCTGTCCGTCTTCGGACGGTTGTCAAGAGGTCGACTCGGTCTGGCAATTAGATAGACGACGGCGAAGAGAACGACGACAGGCAGTAACCACTCCATGGCCAGCTAACCCGAATCCAACCCAACGAGGCGGTAGCCGAACCTTCGCAACCACGCCGCCTTGCTTGGTCTAACAGCGAACTGGGTCGGGTCGCTGTTTGGGCCAGTACTAGAAGCTGGGACGTAGCCGGAGGCAGCCGAGAGCTCGAACTCCATGGGAGTTAGGCGCGGCTGTGCCCCACCGACTTCTTGGTCTCCCTTGACCATATCTGTTGGGCCAAGCCTGAGCGAGATCACCAGACGATCCTATTCGGGATGAAAATGCGGTCGTCGGTCAAACCGCCGGCCTCCCCGTATGAGTCCCCAGAACTGGCTTCCATCCTGCTCATCTCACAACCGGTGCTCCACGAGAACCTGACGACCACAGCCCAGCCCTTCATCGTCTCGATCGTTTGGAAACGCTCGGCTACGGAGTCACTTGCCTTGGGGACTTACACAGGAAGGGCGTGCCCAATGGTGCACATAACGGCACTTATGTCGTGGTGTTGGCCTGCCAGTCGTCTTTGAGGATCGAGTAGACCAGTTCGTCTCTCCACTCGTCTCTCAGGTTGAGGCTCTTGACGAAATGAGCCTCCTTGCGGAACCCGAGACGCTCAGCCAGCCGTACGGACGCATCGTTGCCGACCATGATGTCGGCGACTATCCGATGGGTATCAAGCGAGCCGAATAGGAGATCGATCAACTTGCCGACTGCTTCGGAGACGTACCCATTGCCTTGCTGTGAGGCGAGGGCAAGCCATCCGATGCCCAATTGGAGTGGATCGAGAGCGAGCGGGGTGAGTTGGATTGCTCCCACGTAGTCTCCGCCGTTGATCGTCTCGATCACAACGGCCGATGTACCTCCGACCTCCTTCAGCATTTGGTGCTTGAGCCGGGCTTGCACGTAGTCGTCAATCTCGGCTTCGGACCGAGGTTCGATCGGAAGGTGAACGAACAGCGACTGGTCACTGTGGATCGACCGTTCCAAGGTCCGGTCTTCTTCCCGGAAGTCTCTGAGCATCAGCCGTTCCGTTCGCGCTGGCAGAGGTAGTCGAGTCACGACCGAGACCTCACCGCGAACACGACATAGCGGCACTTATGTAGTTGTGGTTGGGTTGTAGGGGCAGGTCGGTTCTTCCCGCTGATTGGGAGGAACAGATGAGTTCGTCAACAGGTTTGGTGGTCCGCCGGGATCACGCAGATTTCGAGTCGATGATGGTGGTAGCCGGGTTTTTGGCTGGCTATTCGGGGAATACTCGACAGGCTTACCAACATGACCTTCGAGTGTTCGTGGGATGGTGCCGAGACCGCCACCTCGACTTACTCAACGTGAGTCGGGGTCACATTGAGCTGTTTGGCCGGGGCCAGGAGTCTCTGGGGTTGGCGAGGGCGACAGTGGCTCGCCGGCTGTCCACGGTGGCCAGCTTCTATCGGTACTGCGCCGAAGAAGAACTGATCGACCGTTCCCCGGCTGTGAATGTTCGTCGTCCCAGGCTGAGAACCGAGTCAACTATGACCGGACTGGACCGCAACGAACTGGGAATGCTTCTTGTCGAAGCTGGTTTGCCGAGCCGTCGAGACCATGCCCTGGCTTGTCTACTCGCTCTCAACGGGTTGCGAGTCTCCGAAGCTCTCAACACAGACATTGCCGATCTGGGATTGGAACGAGGACATCACACGCTTCGGATCATCCGTAAGGGAGGACGACCAGCCCTAGTGCCGCTCGCACCCCGAACAGCACGGACGGTCTAATCAGACCATCGGCGACCGAGAGGATGGAGCCATCTTCGTCCACCAAGGCGAACATATGGACCGACATCATGCGTCCCGGATCATCAGACGACTGGCCCGGAAAGCGGGCATCGAGAAGAGGATCAGCCCCCACTCTCTCCGGCATTCATTCATAACCGCAGCACTCGACGCTGGAGTGCCACTACGAGATGTCCAAGAAGCAGCATCACACGCAGATCCAAGGACAACCATGAGATACGACAGGGCAAGGCGATCACTCGACCGGCACGCCACCTACATCGTCGCCACCTTCGTAGCCGGAGCCTCCGGATGACCTAGCCACCCACAAGTGCCGATACCGAGCGGTCTCGGATATGGGCGTTTTCGCTCGGGATCAGTTGATCTGCGTGGGCCCTGGTAGTCAGAGGAAACGTAAGCTGGTCTAATGATTCGTCGGTCTGTTCGCAATCGAATCGTGAGCAGTCTCATGGCATTGGCCTTGGTCGGCTGCGGTTGCACATCGGAGGGATGCGGAAATGATCTTCGCTTCTCATCCGAAATGCTCTCTCAATGGGCCAACGCCGATGACTTCACCCTCGAAGTCTGCACCGATGGCGTTTGCGAAACCCTCAACGTCACGGATGCCTCGGATTCTCCATGGTTCGGGCTCCCACTCGATCCAGATCTGAGTGGCTCAGTGGATGTAGAAGTCACCATCACATCGGACGAGACGATTCAAACGGCAAACGGAACGATCGAACTTGACAGCTATCGCCCCAACGGTGGCCTTTGCGCTCCTGTCTGTCCAGGAGCGGACGTATCTATCCAGAACGGCAGCGTCCTCAACGCGGAAGCAGGCGAGATCTCTCCCAGAGATTGAAACGCGCACATAGGTGCCGATCTCGCGCCTTCTGAAATGCTCGTTATCCGCTCAAGAATGTTGATCTGCGCATGCGGAAGAACTACTATGCACTATGTAGTACCCTGGAGTGTGCATGAGGGCGAAGTGGATCCAACTCAGGTTCTGAAAGGGCTTCTGGATACGGCAGTGCTTGGCGCCCTCAAAGACAATCGCACCTACGGATACGACCTCGTCCGACAGCTAAGAGAGCACGGATTCGCGGAGATTGCGGACGCGTCGGTGTATGGGACTCTCAGGCGGCTCTATCGAGCCGGGCTTCTCACTTCCGAGATCGTCGATTCCGAAACCGGTCCCCCAAGGAAGTACTACTCGATCAATGAGGCAGGGGCTGCACAGTTGGTGCGCTCTGCGAAGACCTGGGATGAGATAACTCACACGATGGACCGGATACTTGGTCGAGAGGACAGGTGAACCAGTGAGCAGATCTGATATGCCAGGTACCTCGGAGGCTTACCTGGATCGCGTTGCACGCCTGCTAGCCGATGTCGACGAGGAAGAGCGAGTGAGTCTCCTCGCCGATCTCGCCGACGAACTTCGAGAGATCCCAGAATCAGAGTTGGCGGAGAGGCTCGGATCGCCCGAAGAGTTCGCCCTCGAATACCGGCGGAGCGCCGGACTCGAAACGCCAGCTGAGGCGGACAGCACGGTCGGTTCGAAGTTGGCAACCGTGATCTCTGCGCTGGCTTTGCCCTTCGGTGTGCTCGTGCTCTTCTCCTTCGGCGGCCAGCTGGTCTTCGGGCCTTTTGTTCTTGCTATCGAATGGGTCCTCGCTCGGATCTCCCCGCGACCGTTGCGTGTTGCCTGGTCATTCCTAGGTGCAGCTCTTGCCGGCGAGATCATCTACCTGGTGCTCGACATCCATGTCCGACGGATCGACGGGTTCCTCGCGGTCGTCATCGGTCTGGCCGTTGCGGCCGTCACCGCCCTGCTGTTCTTCGGGACCACCGTTGACCGATAGTCGCAGACCACACTGTTTCCGACCTCGGGCTTGAACAGAAACAACGCAGGAAGTGCCGATATGCGCTGCGGGCTTGGGTACGGTCGGCGGTATCAAGACCTTCCTCTATCTTCACTGCGACGACCTTGCTGCGGCGAGACGGTTCTATACCGGCCTTCTTGGTTTGGACGAGATCTACTACTCGGACGGCGACGGCACTGTTGGCTACACCATCGGAACCCTCCAGGTCTCCGTTGCCGCTCATCCTCAAGCAATACCGATCGATGGTTGGTCCCAGCAGTTGGGTTGGGAGGGTGGAGACAGCACGACGCCTTCATTGGGCATCGAATTCGACTCTGATTCCGGAAGTCTCGGCCTGGCGCGAAGAACCGTTCTGGGTTGGCTATTGGAGCTTCCCGGTGAAAGACCCGATGGGCTACACGGTCGAGGTCTCGTCTTCAGAACCGGACGCCTGGCCGACGTAGGGACTCCAATTCACCAAGGAGCACCAGACCCCGTCATGCCCGATCTGCATAAGTGCCGTTATCGCTCGGGTGTCCGAGAGGGTTGTACCGCCGCGGGGTCAGTTGTTATGTGCTCACGGGTAATGGGTATGCAGTCGTAGCAAACACGGAAGGAACTTCAACTATGGACATGTTGATGGGCGACAAGATCGCTGAGGCCAATCTGACTGATTGGCGCAAGCTGGCCCAGGGTTTGCACGCCCGCTACCTAGTCAACGGCTTCGGCGCCGGCGCCAACTTCGTCGCCGCCGTGGGCCAGGCCGGCGACGAGTTCGGTCACTATCCCTTGGTGTCGATGAGCAACGGGCATGTAGACCTTAAGCTGATCAGCGACAACGCCATCTACCGCGACGAAGAGGGTGCAGAACACGTCGTCGAGTGGGTAACACAACAGGACGTCGACCTTGCGCGGCGCATCACTGAGATCGCCACCGACCACGACCTCGACGCTGATCCCGCCGCGGTCAGCATGATCGAACTTGGCCTCGACACGGCACACTCCGCGACCATCGCCCCGGTGTGGAGCGCCCTGATGACCGGAGACCCCGAATCCCAGGGTCACGGCTCCCCGAGCGACGAGATCCGAGACCCCACCGGACGCGTCCCCAACCTGTGGTTCGGCGACAACGAAGAGGAGGAGGGTCAGCGCCAACGGTTCCACGTCGAGGTCTACGTCGCGCCAGAGGTCGCCGATCAACGGATTGCTGCCGCGATCGCCGCAGGGGGAACCGTCGTCGATGACAGCCACGCGCCTTTCCTCATCGTGATCGCTGACCAAGACGGCAACAAAGGTGTGCTGTGCGTCGACGCCTCGGCAGTGAAGAACGATTGAACTGCCTTGCCGCCTTGACCCAAGAGCGCAAAACGCGCGAGTTCGGGGCCGAAGGCGGCCTACCACCCCACTCGATAACCGGCATTATGTGGGCCTTGGTGACGCAGGATCTGAGATCATGGCGTTTCGACTGGTCAGCGACCGCCCTTCGGCCCTCCTACAAGTATGTGAATGAGTGGGCCCACGTGGACTTGAACCACGGACCTCATCCTTATCAGGGATGCGCTCTAACCGGGCTGAGCTATGGGCCCCAGGGGAGTGAAAGTTTACCGACTACCTGAGTAGAGCGGAACTGGAAAAGCCAGTGCGCAGCCAAGACCGGAGTACGGCCTCGACCGCGCACTGAGTGCTTGCTTATGCCTCTGGGATGACCAAAACCTGACCGGGATAGATCAGGTTGGGATCCTTCAGCATTGGCTTGTTGGCCTCGAAGATCACCGGGTATTTCGAAGCATCGCCGTAGAACTCCTTGGCGATCTTGGAGAGGGTGTCACCCTTGACGACCGTGTAGGTCTTGTTCTCGGGAGCCGGCTCCACGACTTCGATCTCCTCGTCGACCTTCTCGACGCCGGCGACGTTGCCGACAGCAAGAATGATCTTCTGGCGAGTCTCCTGTGAGTCGACTTCGCCTTCGAGGTAGGCAACGCCGTCATCGAAGCGAATGTCGAGGTCATCGGTTGGGAAACCGAGACCGTCGAGGTAGCGCTCTAGTTCGCGAGACTTGGCTGCCTCGGCGCGACGCTCCTCCATGGCGGCTGCCTTGGCGGCGCGCTCTGCTTCTTTCTTAGCGTCGTCGGCCATCTCCTGGCGCTTGGCGCGAGCCTTACGCAGGCTTTCCTGGATACGAGCTTTGCTGGCGGCGCTCTCGTTGGCGTCGGTGGTTACAGCATCGCTGCCGTCGTCGTCGCCGAGACCGATCTTGGCCCCCGCATCGCGAATGAAATCAAGTACGCCCAACTTTGGACCCCTCTCTAGTTGCGTGTGACGATTGTAGGCCGGAGAGGTCACCCTTTCGGAAGTCGACGCGCCATCACTCAGGCAGTCCGAAGGAAGTTGCCTAGAGAATGGCCCGACCGAAGATGGGTTTGGCGTGACGCCCGCCGCGCAGGGCTTCGATTACCCGCTCGCCAAGAGATGGCTGCGCATACCGACCACGTCGCGGCAGGAGACGCATCGCTCTTAGCCAACGCGCCACCAACGGCATCCACTGTTTGTGATAGATCACGAGAGCCGAAACCAACGCCACCGCCATCAACACCGGTTGCGGAGTTCCGGTGTCGACGAGGTCTTCGATCGAAAGAGTTAGAGGGAGGACGAAAGCGGTTCCGGCCAGGGCACCTGCTCCAACCCGCAGTGGGCCGGCTCTTTCCATGTCGTTGGCGAGGAGCCCAGGCACAAATATTGGAGTCAAGGCCACGGAAGCGAGTGTCTGGTATGCCTCGACCTCGAAACCGAAGATCAAGGAACCCGCGTAGATCAATAGCCAGGCGAGGGATGCCGACACCAGCATCATGGTGGCGAACTTCCGGCGCCCAAAAAGGATCATGTGCTTCATCAGCAGTCGGGTGACGATGAACCAAGAGACGATTCCTACAGCAAACAGGAAAACGATCTGCATCGGACTCTTCGACAGCGCAGCGATGTAGGCGACGCCGATGAACCCTCCGGAGCGCAGCCCGAAGTTCTTGTTCACCGCCCAGGCGGTCAGAGCACTGGCGATGACTGCAATCGGTATCCAGTGAGGCGCGAAGCTGAGCACCTCAAATCCGACCAGATCACCGCTCGCCCGAACGTCCGGAAGCGTGAACAGGGCAATCAGCATGCCAACTGCCACCACCAGTCCTGACCCGAGCACGGCCACCGTTGTCTTCTTGATTCCCTGACGCCCCATGTCGTGGGCAATGAGCGCAGGTACGACATATCCGACACCGACCAACAGCGGGATGTCCGCCTCCCAGAGCCACGGGACCGACGGACTGAGTTTGAGCATGATGGCCTGAATCCCGATCGAGATGACAGCCTGAACGGCGAACCGGTCTCTGCCGTAGAGGACAAATCGGTTACGGATGACGCTGTTCACGAGCCAATAGGTGGTGAGGGCGTTGGCAAAAGTGGCAAGCACCGTCACGGGAAGGAAGAGAAACAGCCCGGTGTAGCCGGGCACGACGATACTTCCGGTGGTCAACTGAGTCTTCTGATAGAAGGCCATGGAGACGACGATGCCGAGCACGAAGGCGAGGCGGACTGCTTCGGAGCTGAATAAATAGTCATGCATGAGAGCGCACCACCTCCTGCACATGCTGATCTCGTCCCAGACCGTCGAAGTACTCGAGCATCATCTCGGCTTGGTGGGTATGGATGTTGACGAATCCGACCAACATCACGTGCTCGGTCGGCATGCCATGGACCATCTGGTCGATGATCTGGTCCACGCTGGGATGGTGGTCCTCCCCGAGGTTGAGGATACGAGCGCGCGGGAAACCGTTCCCCCGAAGCCGGTCTGTCACGATCTTTTCGAACGCTCCGAATGTCACCAGGTAGTCGAACCTGAGGTCGTTGACCGCGACATCGGCGAACTGTGTGGCGCGCCGCTCGCGGTCTGACCTGTTGTTGAGGATCCCCACCATGGTCGTCTGGTGCGTTTGGAAGGGTGCCAGACGATCCATGGCGGCGATCATCGATTCGCGATCGTTGACCGCGAAAAGGTTGGCCCATGTGACCTGCTTTTCTCCGATGGTGAGGTTCTGAAGACGCAGAACGCCGGGGTCAGGGGCGGCGTTGATCATCCCCTTGAGGGCGATCTCTCGATCGATCCCGAGTAGATCGGCCAGGGCATACCCAATCGCCACGTTCTCCTTGAAGGCGATGTAGTCGAAGGCGGCGATGTCGTCGTCGGTTACCCACGTCGGGTCGGCGACTATCAGTTCGGCGTTCTTTGACTGAGCCACTTCCTCGATGATTTCGAGAATCTCTGGACTCTGCTCCGAAGTGATCAGCACGCCGTCGCGAGGACACGTGGTCAGGAGGCTCCGGGCGATCTCGGGAAGCGTCTCACCCATGACGTCCTGGTGGTCTTCTCGCACGTTGGTGAGGACTCCGATGTTGGACTGGACGATCAGCTCCTCGGAAGCCTTCTGATAGGCAGGACTCACCGCCATGCACTCGATAACCCAACAGTCGATATCCGGCGTGATGTGATCTCGGGCAATGTCGATCTGCTCCAAGATCGTGGGCGCGCCCTTACGTTTGATCGGGATATCTACGCCCTCTGTGTCGATCACGGCTGCAAACGTTCCTGTGGACTTGCCGATGGTCGCCAGGCCGGCCTCACGAAGCATGCCGGCGATGATCCGAGTCACGGTTGACTTTCCCCTGATTCCGTTGACGTGAATCCGATGAGCGACATGCTTGATTCGACGCGCGTGCAGAACGGCCTCAACTCGCCAATAGACGAGTAGGCCCAAAGCTACTGCCAGGGTGACAATCAACAGCTGGGGCAATTTCTTCCAAACGCAGGGAGCGTTCTTTTGTTATCGGTCGATTCCCGGATGTTTTTGAGCCTCCGACAAGGCTGGAAGGGGGTCTTACGACCTACCCGGATCCGGAGAAGCTCTCGAGCAACTGTCTGGTCGGGATAGGGTCGTGTCATGAGCGTTTCGCGGCGGCTTGCGCCGTTCGGGGTGACGGTGTTCACCGAGATGACTCGTCTTGCGCTGGAACACGATGCGATCAACCTGGGGCAGGGTTTTCCCGACTGGTCTGGAACCGATCTCCTGAAGTCAGCAGCGATCGAAGCGATCGAGAGCGGTTTCCACGACCAGTACCCACCGAGTCCCGGTGTGCCCGCGCTCAGGAAGGCCATTGCCGAACGTTACGGACCTCGAATCGGGCGGGTTCTCGACCCCGATACCCAGATCACCATCACCTGTGGCTGCACCGAGGCGTTGTCAGCCGGCTTCCTCGGTTTGATCAACCCCGGCGACGAGGTTGTTCTCATCGAGCCGTACTACGACTCCTACCCCGTCAACGCTGCGCTGTCGGGAGCGGTTGTCAGGTATGTGACCCTGCGACCACCCAGCTTTGAGCTGGATCTAGCTGAACTGGCCTCCGTCGTGGGGCCCAAGACCAAGGCCCTTGTGTTGAACACCCCGCACAATCCGACCGGACGGGTGCTTACCCGTACCGAACTGGAGGGCGTGGCGGCCATTTGTCGCGAGAACGATGTGCTGGTTATCTCGGATGAGGTCTACGAAGAGATGACTTACGCAAGTCATCACATTTCTATCGCCTCACTCGACGGCATGTGGGACCGAACATTGACTCTGTCTTCGGTCGGAAAGACCCATTCGTTGACTGGATGGAAACTGGGATGGGCGATCGGACCAGAATCGCTCACTGCCGGGCTACGGGCGGCACATCAGTACCTGACCTTCACCACTCCCACGCCGGTGCAGTTGGGCGGGGTGGCCGCCATGAGTGCGCCCGATGAGTTCTACGAAGAAATGCGTGCCGACTATCGGTCGAAGCGCGATCTTCTGTGTGACGGGTTATCCGAGGTCGGCTTCGATGTCTTCGTTCCACAGGGAACCTATTTCGTGCTCGCCGATCACAGGGCATTTGATCGAGGTTCCGACGTGGAGTTCGCCCGCTACTTGGTGGAGGAGGCTCGAGTGGCCGCCATACCTCCGTCGGTGTTCTACGACGAGCCGGCTTTGGGATCGAACCTGATTCGTTTCGCCTTCTGCAAGCAAGAGGGAACTCTGGTTGAGGCTTTGGAGAGGATGTCGGTCCTCAGGGCGTGACGTTGGGTCCGTGTGCCGGATCGTCAAGCATGACGTCGCCGTGATCGATGTGGAGTTGAGCGGCTCCGTATGCCTCCGCGAGGTTCTCCGCGGTAAGAACCTCAGCGGGTGACCCCTGGGCGACGACCCGACCTGAAAGCAATATCACATGGTCGGCGACCTTGGCCTCCGAAAGGTCGTGGGTGGTCAACACGACGGCGCAACCGTCGGAGATCTCGTCGTGAATCACCTCGTCGATAGCTTGGGCCGCTGCCACATCGATGCCGGTCATCGGCTCGTCGAGGAGGAGGATGTCGTGCTCCTGCGCCAGCCCTTGTGCGACAAGAGTCCTTTGCCGCTGCCCGCCGGAAAGCTGATTGATGTGGCGGTCTGAGAACTCATGGATGCCGGTGCGGAGCATCGCGATCTCAATGGCCTTGCGATCCTCGGCAGAGAGCTTCCTGAGGTGCCCCACCGAGGGATAACGACCCATGGTGACGACCTCCTTCACAGTGACTGGAAGGCTGTCGTCGATACGAGTGGTCTGCAACACGTATGCGATCCGGGGTTGGCGAGAAGCAAAGAGAGGGAAGGTGATGTCTCCGCTGGTGAGTGGATGCAGACCTGCGATTGCGTTGAGCAGGGTTGATTTTCCCGAGCCGTTGGGACCGATCACCGCGGTGAGGGATCCCGTCGGAATCGTGAATGTCGAGGTACCGATGACCGTTTGCTGGCCACGTCTGACCAGGATCTGTGTCCCGACGACTGCGTGTGGTTTCACGCGCACTTCCCGCATCTTCCCTCGATCTCGAGAGCGTGGCTGCTGTCCACGAAGGAGGCTGTCAGGGAAACCTCGCTAACGATTCGATGCAGCTCGCTTTCGAGCTTCTCGTCAACGTCAATGTCTTCTACCTGGCCGCAGTCAATACACACAAGATGGTGATGATGCCCTGTTAGCCATTCCGCGAGTTCGTATCGCGTGAGGCCGGGGGAGGAGTAGTGCGGGGCCAGGATTCCGGTCTCCTCGAGCACTGTGAGGGTCCGGTAAAGGGAGGAGAGAGGCACCCCACCCCCCATCACTTCATGGAGCTCCGCTGCCGACCGTGGGCCGTCAAGGGACGCCAAGGTGTCGACCACTTCACGACGACCGCGGGTGTAGCGGACGTCAGCATCAGCCAGTCGCTGTTGCACCTGTCGGTCGAGGCTTGAAGTATTCATGGCTGCCATTTAGTGTAGATGATAATGATTCTCATTACCAACCCAGAAATGAAAATGGCAGTTTGGCCTCTACCAGTGGAGGCGATATGAACAACAAGCTTTGGGCGGTTCTGTTGGCGGCGACACTGGCTTTAGGTGCTTGTGGAGGGAACTCGTCGCGAGAGTCTGAGCGCCTTTCAATAGTGGTGTCGACGAACGTGCTCGGCGACGTTGTCCAGAATGTCGTAGGTTCTGACGCAGTCGTCGAGGTGCTCATGCCGCCCGGAACTGATCCACACAGCTTCGTGCCCTCCTCTGCGGATGCGGCTGCGATGTCATCGGCAGACCTCGTGGTGATCAACGGACTAGGCCTCGAAGAGGGACTCGAAGACACAATCGATTCGGTGATTGGCTCTGAAGTCCCTGTCTTTTCCGCTGGCGATTTCATCGAGACTTTGGCTATAGGTGAGTCGGATCACGACCACGAGGATGAGGGTGACCACGACCACGAGGATGAGGCGGAACACGACCACGAGGATGAGGGTGATCACGACCACGAGGATGAGGGTGACCACGACCACGAGGATGAGGGTGACCACGACCACGAGGATGAGGGTGACCACGACCACGAGGATGAGGGGGATCACGACCACGATGGCGGTCTAGACCCGCACCTCTGGATGGATCCGCTCAGAATGGTCGATGTTGTGCAGGCACTTGCCCATGAGTTAGAGGCGATCGATCCTGAAGTCGATTGGGCGACAGGCGCCGCTGACTACATCTCGGACCTAGAGCTTCTTGCTGCCGAGATGAGTGCCACGTTCAGCCGCATCCCCTCCGATGCGATGAAGCTCGTGACAAATCATGACTCTCTGGGATATCTGGTCGATCGGTTTGGGTTTGAGTTGGTCGGCGCGGTGATACCGGGCGGTTCCACCCTTTCGGACCCCAGCTCTTCGGAGCTGGCAGACTTGATCTCGCTGATGCGTGAAGAGGGTGTGAACGTGGTGTTTGCCGACATTGGAAACCCCACAGCGTTGTCCGAGGCCGTGGCAGCGGAGTTGGGAGCCGACGTGGCCGTTGTCCAGCTTTTCACCGGGTCGCTCGGTGGCCCCGATTCCGGCGCCTCCACCTACATTGACATGATGAAAGTCAACGCGCAGCGAATAGTCGACGCGCTTTCTTAAGGGGGTTCTGAGTGGACTGGCTGATCGAGCCCTTCGAGCTTGCCTTCCAGCAGAGGGCGTTGCTCGGCGGAGCCCTGGCGTCTATTGCCCTGTCGCTGGTCGGCACTTGGGTGGTGGTGCGAGGGATGACCTTTCTCGGTGACGCCCTTGTCCACGGTGTAGTGCCCGGGATAGCCCTCGCTGTGCTCTTGGACTTCAGCGTGCTGGTCGGAGCGGCCGTGGCCGCAGCTGTGATGATCTTGGGGATCAATCTGGTTCACCGCCAGACGACCTTCACCGAGGACACCGGTATTGGTTTGCTCTTCGTCGGAATGCTGGCGTTGGGGGTGATCTTGATATCGCGCACCTCCTCTTATCAGGGAAGCCTCACTGGCATCCTCTTCGGCGACGCGCTTGGAGTGACGACCAGCGACATTGCCGGGCTCGGGGTGGTGGCTGTCTTGGCGATCGTCGTATCGGTGCTGTTCTACCGACCGTTCTTGGCGTTGGCCTTCAACGAGCAGAAGGCCGAACTGCTTGGGTTCCGTCCTCGAACTGCCCATTTCGTGATGCTTTCACTGATGACTGTTGTGATCGTGGCATCGTTCCAGACGGTGGGGACCTTGTTGGTGTTCGGACTGATGGTTGGTCCCCCTGCCACGGCCGCCCTGCTGGCACGGAGGCTCCCATCGATCATGGTGTTGGCATCAGCGATCGGGGTGGTGTCAGTGGCAGCTGGACTGCTGATCAGTTTTCACGCCGACACTTCTGGTTCAGCCACGATGGCCATCGTGCCGATCGTCCTGTTCTTCGTGGTATTGGCAGGTCGAAACTGGAGTGGATCGCTGTCGCGTCCCTCGTAGACGGTCGCCGAACATCGGGGCGACTAGCGGTTCGGCAGCCAACTCGTAGAATTGGGAGCGCGGGGACGTAGCTCAGTTGGAAGAGCACCGGCTTTGCAAGCCGGGGGTCGTGGGTTCGAATCCCATCGTCTCCACCACACACGCGCCCAACGGGCAGCGAAAGCCGGGCAGCCCGCTACCTGTTGCCGCCGAGTCGACTTCGGACCGGGTCGTGCCCGTCGACTGGTTCAATCCTCTTGATCAGCTTGGCCGGAACTCCGCCGACGACTTCGTAATCGCCGACGTCCTTAGTCACCACAGAGTTAGCGCCAACGATGCACCGATATCCGAGTGTCACACCTGCCATCAACACCCCGTTGTAGCCGACCACCGAGTTGGCACCGATGGTGACTGGCTTGAGGCCCCGCCCGGCGTAAGCGATTGGCCGGTCGAAATTGTCGAAGGGATGGGTGTGGGTCTCGATCGTTATCCCTGCTGACAGCATCACGTAGGGACCGACGTTGATCGGCCCACGATCGTCGAGCATCGCACGACGGTTGAGCAGCGAGCCTTCGCCGATGGAAATGTTGGCTCCATCGGAGAACAACACGTCATGGTGAATTATCACCCCGTCACCGCAATGTTTGAACAGCTTCTTGGCCAGGATGAGCCGAAGGGGGATCGCAAAGCCTTGAATCATCGACGCGGGTGTCTTGTCGAACATGCGCCAGAAGAGGCGGTAGTAGTTGAGCGGATCGTGAGTCCGTTCCGGAGCTTCTCCTTTGAATGGATCGGGAGGCACATAGAACTCAGCAGTCTGCAGCGAGTTGGTTGTCAGCCTCTCGGTCTCTCTCAAGAACGCTTCGCCCTTGCCTACGAAGTCGTCGGAAGCAAGGTCCGACTCGAGTCGAGCCAGGAGTTCCCCTGCCAAGCCGTCAGGCAACAGCTTCTCGTCTCATAGGCACCTCAGATCTGTTTCGCCATCGGTAGATCGTCTGAACGTAGCCTGAGATCGCGTCGAAACGTCCCCTGTGGGACATCTTCGAACTGGCAGGTCCATAGATCCTCGGGATTGGGACCTCTGCGTACCGCAGGCCGACGGCTGCAGCCGCGAACGTTGACTCGAGTTCCGCCTCGTAGCCACAACCTTCCAGGTGAACAGCACTGAAGGCAGCACGTGAGAAGCAACGGAAACCCGAGAACGGGTCGGTGACCCGAAACCCGGTCAGCCGTCGCACCGCCTGGAGCGTCGTCCATCGAACGGCTCGGCGATTGAGTGGTGCCCGGTGAGAATGGTCACTCTCCAAGTAGCGGCTCCCAACACACAGGTCTGCTTCGCCATAGACGACTGGGGCTATCAGGGCTGGCAACGAACTCGGGAGGTGTTGGCCGTCAGCGTCCATCCAGATCACGGCCCCGGGATTCCGGGGGAGCAGAAAGTCGAGGGCTCGACGGAGCGCCGCACCCTTGCCGGCATTGGGACTTTGCCTGAGAACCACAGCACCAAGAGACGATGCGATCGGGCCGGTTTCATCGTCTGAACCATCGTCGACCACAGTGACCTCAACTGGGATCCCCAGCACCGCATCGGGCATTTCTTCCAATACGCGACCGATCCGGGGTGCCTCGTTGAAGGCCGGCATGATCAGTGCCAGTGCCATGTGGCACCCTAACAAACGAACGTTCGTTTGTAAATCCAGCTCCATTGACGGTGGGAGTGCGGAATGGGGTCGCGGTCAGTACCGTTGCCACGGGTAGACGTCGTAGGAGAAGCATGAGAAGCGCAGTGATCGTCGATGCAGTCCGCACCCCGGTGGGCAGGAGAAACGGGGCCTTCCGAGACATGCACTCAGTTGATCTGGCGTCGATACCTCTCCAGGCCATTGTCGAACGCAACGACCTCGATCCCGAGTTGATCGATGACGTGATCATGGGCAATGTTTCTCAGACCGGTGAGCAGGCCTACAACGTCGGTCGAAACGCGGCCCTTGCTGCCGGATTTCCCGAGTCGGTCCCGGGTGTAACGATCGATCGCCAATGCGGGTCATCGCAGCAGTCGGCCCACTTTGCCGCCCAAGCGATCATGGCCGGTGCCCAGGACATTGTCATCGCGGCCGGTGTTGAGAATATGACACGCGTTCCCATGGGTATCACCGCCCAGCAGGGTCCTGGCCTTCCGTTCGGAGCTCGAATGTTGGAGCGCTATTCCAACGGCCTCGTTCCCCAGGGGATCTCTGCAGAGATGATTGCCGAGAAGTGGGCGATTTCACGCGAGGAGTTGGATGAGCTGTCACTCGAATCTCACCGACGCGCCGGTCAGGCAACCGAGGAGGGCCGCTTCGAGGGTCAGATCGTCCCCGTCGAAGTGACGCGCGATGGCGTGACCGAGACCATCACCCGAGATGAAGGGATTCGGTGGGACACCAGCCTCGAGAAGCTCGCATCACTTCAGCCAGCGTTCCAGGCAGACGGCAAGATCACTGCGGGCAACTCATCTCAGATCTCCGATGGTGCGGCGGCGGTGCTGATCATGGCCGAGGACAAGGCTGATGAGCTAGGCCTCACTCCCAAAGCCCGATTCCACAGCTTCTCGATGGCAGGGGTCGATCCCGTGATGATGCTGACCGGGCCCATCCCCGCTACGTCAAAGGCCCTCGATCGCGCTGGGCTGTCGATCGATGACATCGATCTCTTCGAGGTCAACGAGGCGTTCGCCGCGGTAACGGTGGCATGGCGAATGGAGCACGGAGGATCCGACCCCATGGCGCTATGGGACCGAACCAATGTCAACGGTGGAGCTATCGCCCTGGGACACCCACTTGGCGCTTCCGGTGCCCGCCTCCTTACGACCCTGGTGTGGGAGTTGGAGCGCACCGGCGGTAGATACGGACTTCAAACCATGTGCGAGGGCGGGGGCATGGCCAACGGAACGATCATCGAGCGGCTCTGAGCTGGATCGACGTCTCCCTGGCGCTCCTAGGCGGCCTATTGATCTGGGTGATCCTCGTTTGGTTCATTCGGATGCTTTCAAGTCCGCCGCCTGAGGTCGATCCCGACGACATCGTGGCCGTTGATCAGGACTACAAGTGCTCGGTGTGTGGCGCCGAACTCACCCTCAAGGCCGTGAACGTCGCCGAGTCGAAGGCACCCAGGCACTGTCGGGAGGAGATGGTGGCCGTCTGGCGTCCACCAGGTTCGTAACCCATATCCCGAACTACACGTCTGTAGTTTTCCTCAAGGTTTTCCACATGCTGTTGAGAATCACATTGGTGTAATCCCCGGATAGCCAATTGCCAATTGGGGTTTCAGTGGGTCAGTCAAATGACTACTCTCGGCATCAGATGCCTGAGTCGAAACGCCGCAAGCCCAAAAACCGGCCGCAACCTCAGCGCGTTGCGGCAACCGCTGCGAAGTCGAAGGAGCCAAGCCCCACTTGGTATGTCGCGGTGATGGCCGGTTTGATGGTCGTCGGAGTTCTCCTGGTTCTCATCCGATTCATCCTCGACCTCGACCAGTTGGTACTGCTCGGGGGTCTGATCTTCATCGCCGGTGGTTTCCTGATGACCACCAACTACCGCTAATCCCTAGGGGTTTCCCCCGCCGCCGCCGCCACCGCCTCCACCGGTCGTAGTCGTTGTGGTCGACGGTGGAAGGGTGGTCGTCGTTGTCGTCGTCGTGGTGGGAGGCGGAATGAACTCACCGAGGGTGACGGTGACTACGTCCCCGGGCGCCAACTCGGTTCCGGCCGAGGGGATCTGGTCGACGACCGTGCCATCCTGGCTCTCGTCTGCCACCTGCTGGGTCGCAGCAGATACCCGCAGCACCAACCCCACAGCTTCTAGGGCACTTCGAGCTTGCTGCTCGGTCATTCCTGTCAGGTCGGGGGCGGGGATCGGCTCAGGGCCGAGGCTCACCACCAAGAGGATGGTGTCGCCTGACTCGACTTCGACCCCCGGCTCGGGGTCGGTGCGTATGACAAGTCCATTGAGAACGTCGTCGTCGAACTCTTCGTTGACGGCGAAACGGAGGCCCAACTCGGTCAGAGCGATGATGGCATCACGCTCTGCCTCGCCGGTGAGGTCAGGAAGCGGGAAGATCTCGGGACCCGAAGACACCACGAGATCAACGGGCACGGCTGGGCCGATTTCAACCCCAGCGACGGGGCTCGAATCTATGACCACGTTTTCCTCAAAGTCGGCGTCGGGCCGCGTCTCCACCCGCCCGACCGTCAACCCGGCGTCCCTTATGCGTTGTTGCGCTTCGTCGAGGTCGAGGCCCACGACCGGCGGCACTGGGATGGTCTCGGTTCCGACCGAAACGAAGATGATGACGGTGGAGCCACGTTCAGCGAATGTGTTGAATGTCGGGTCTGTCCTAATCACTTCGCCGGCGTCGTTGGTCTCTGAGCTTTCGAACTCGGGAGTAACGACAAAGCCGGCTGTTTCGAGCCGCTGCCGGGCTGCCTCGGCTTGAAGCCCAACGACGTTCGGGACTTCTACCGGTCCGTCGCTGGGTTGGTCGCCGTTGAAGAGGTTGAACATCACGGCGAAGAGGACTCCGAGCGTCACTAACAAAGCGAAGGCGGTCAATAGGAAAGGAACCTGGCTTGGCGGCTCATCCTCAATCTGTCTGTAGACCTCGTCGGGTGGCACGGTGGCGGGAGGGATGGTTGTGGTTAGAACTCGCGTTGAGGCATCGCCGTTGGACGGGGGCGCCACTGGCGCAGCCGGTACCACGACCGGCTCGCCCTTGAGTACGGCCAAGAGGTCTTGACGTAGCTCCTCAGCCGACTGGTATCGAGCGTCGGGATCTTTGCGGAGTGCCTTCATGACAACGGAATCGAGAGCGCTCGGTACGTCCTGATTTAGCGCCGCCGGAGGCGGAGCCTCGGTCGACACATGTTGGAACGCCACCGACATTGGGGAGTCTCCAGTGAACGGTGGCCGCCCGGTCAACATCTCGTAGAGCACTACCCCCAACGAGTAGACGTCGCTACGCGCGTCTGCAGCCGCGCCTTGGGCTTGCTCGGGTGAGAAATAGGTAGCGGTCCCGATGACAGCGCCGGTCTTGGTCAGCTCCTGGCTGTCATCCCAGGCTCGCGCGATCCCGAAGTCCGTCACCTTTACGGTGCCGTCCTTCGCCAAAAGGACGTTGCCGGGTTTGACATCGCGGTGGACGAGGCCGGCCTGATGGGCAATCGACAGCGCCGCCGCGGTCTCAGCGGCAATCTCAGTGGCACGTCGGGGGAGCAGGGGCCCCTCAGACATCAGCACGTCACGCAACGATCGGCCTTCCACGATCTCCATAACAATGAAGTAGGTGTCTCCCGACTGACCCCAGTCGTAGATGCCCACGATGTTTGGATGGCTGAGGTTGGCCGCGGCCTGGGCCTCGCGGCGGAAGCGTTTGACGAAGGCTTCGTCGGTGGAAAACTGCCGATGCAGCACCTTCACAGCGATCGGACGATTCAGCTCGACGTCCCGACCCTCGTACACGTCGGCCATCCCACCACGCGCGATGTGGGCGGTCAGTTCGTATCGGTCGTTGAGGATGAAGGGAAGATCCATGGGGTCTAGGCGAGTGTATGCACGGGTCTGGCGAATCTGATGGTCACTGACGAAGCCAAGCCTGGATTACTTCGGAAGCGATTGGAGCTGCCACAGAACCACCGGAGGCAGACTCGCCCGTGGAGGCGTCGCCCTCAACCAGCACGGCGATCGCGATGGTGGGATTGTCAATTGGCGCAAAACCAATGAACCATGGATTCGAAAAGCCGTCTGCGCCAGTCGCTGTGCCAGTTTTGCCCGCCACTCTGAAACCTGGGATTGCTGCCGCACGACCGGTTCCCTCCGTGACGACGCGCTCCATCATCTGGGTGAGGATTGCTGCGGTTTCTGATGACATGGCCTGTCCGATCACATCGATCTCGGTTTGCTCAAGGGTCTCCCCTCCAGCGTCGACGATTCGTGTCACGACGTAAGGATTGACCGCAAGTCCTTGATTGGCCACCGTCGCGGCGACCATCGCCATATGTAACGGCGTGGCCCTCACGTCGCGTTCCCCGATTCCGCTTTGACCAAGGGCCGCGGGGTCTTGGGCCAAGGCAGCGGTGTCCCAGACGGCTGGGGGGACCGTCCACTCGAAGTCGAGGTCGCGGTTGAACCCGATAGCGGTCGCAGTGACGCCGATGTCGACTGCGCCAAGCTGAATAGCCAACTCCGCAAACACGGTGTTGCAGCTTCTTACGAACGCCTGCAGGAGAGTGGCGGTGTCGCCGTCGTTACACGGACGCCCCGAAGCGTTCGAGATGGTCGCCGATGAGCCAGGGAGCTGGAACCTTGCTGGATCGTTGAACAGCGAGCCAGGGCTCACAACTCCAGTATCGAGACCGGTGGCAGCAACGACTGTCTTGAAGGTCGAACCAGGGGCATACAGCTCTCGTGTCGCTCGGTCCCGGGTTGGTTCGTTCGGATCCTCCAGCAGAGATGCCCACTGGGCCGCGCCGTCGTCCTGATTGAGGGTTGCGGCGTCGAAGCTTGGCGTTGACACCATGGCAAGCACAGCTCCGGAGGCAGGGTCGAGCGCCACAACCGCCCCCCGTTGGTCACCCAGTGCCTGGTAGGCAATGCGTTGGAGGTCCGGCATCAGGGTCATCTCAACGCTTCTTGGGCGGAGGTCTTCTCCGAGGAATGCAGCGACTAGATCGCTGATCGTGAGGTCTCGTCTCGAGCGCAGGTCTGAGGTGAACGCGGCCTCGACTCCCGTGCTGCCCACAAGGAAGGAGGAGTAGCCGACGGCGTGAGTGAAAGCCGGACCTTCCGGGTATTCCCGAATGAAGGTTCGCGGACTATCCGGATCGACTACCGATCTCGCCAAGACCGTGCCGTCGGAAGCGACGATCACGCCCCGCTCTTTCCCGCGTTCGCTCAGCGCCGGTCGAGCGTTCCGAGGGTCTGATCTCAGCTCGTCGGCACGCACCACTTGGTACCAAGTGACGAAAAGGAGCAGCACTGCCATGCCGGCGAACAGCGCTGCGGCCACCTTGCGTATCGGTCCGTTCATGTCGCTTCCTCGTGACTGATTCGGAGCAGTAGAGCGACTAGAGCCATGTTGCCCACGAGCGCCGAACCGCCATACGACATGAAGGGGAGAGTGATTCCGGTCAACGGGACAACCCGGAGCACACCTCCGACGATCAGCAGAACTTGGACCGCCATGACAAAGGTCAGCCCCGCCGAGAGGAGCTTCCGGAAAGTGTCACGACTTCTGAACGAGATTCCCAGGCCGACTGCGAATACGAGTCCGTAGAGCGCCAGGATGGCAACGGTCCCTGCGAAACCGAGTTCTTCGCCGACCGCGGCAAAGATGAAATCGGTCTCCGCGTTGGGGATCAGATCTGGTCTGCCCAAGCCTGGACCCGAGCCCGAGAGGCTGCCGGTTCCTAGCCCAAAGAGCCCCTGAGCGATCTGGAATCCTTCGTCCTCGAAGTGTTCAAAAGGCTGCAACCAGGCGGTGACACGGCGCGCAACGTGACTGAAGGCGGTCGCCGCGAAGACGGCTCCGACGATCGTCATCAGACCCCCTGTCGCCAGATAGCCCACGGCACCAGTGGAGGCGTAGAGAAGCAGGACGAAGCTGGCGAAGATCAGCAGCGAGGCTCCCAGGTCGCGTTGCCAGAGGAGAATGAGGAGGCTTCCTCCCCACACCATTACCAGGGGAATCAACTGCCTCGGCTCGGGCATGCGGATCGGACCGAGCTGGCGGTGAGCTTCGCGGAGGGCTCGTTGGTGATCGGCCAGGTATCCGGCAAAGAAGATCACTAGGCCCAACTTGGCCAGCTCAGCTGGCTGGAACTGCACTCGTGTGAACTGAGCATCGAAGACGACCCAGAGTCGCGAGCCGTTTACTTCAAGACCGCGTAGGGGCAGCGCCCAGTCGGACGGAAGGTTGGGCAATAGGAGGAGCACCGCGGACGCGAAAAGAATCATGTTCCGGTAGCGCCTCAGAACTGAGGTCGTCGCTCGATCGAGGAGGATGAGGATCATTACCCCTAATGCGGAGGCAATCAGAAGCCACCATCGCTGAAGTCCGGCGCGCTCGGGATTGAGTCGATAGATCTCGAAGAATCCGAGCCCAACGAGAGCTACGAGCGGTGGCAGGAGCATTGGGCTGGCGTTGGGCGCGTAGCGACCGACGGCAACGTAGATCGATCCGAAGGCTATGACGAAAATCAGGAACGTCAGGCCAACCTGGGCGTCGACGCCAAATCCTTTGGCGAAGTTCACCAGGGCTACCGCGAACGCGGCGAGCGCCGAGGCGATGAGGATCAGGATGCCCTCGGCTCTTCGGCTCATCCTCAGTCGTGAACGTCGACGACGATGACGCTGATGTTGTCGACTCCGCCAGCAGAGTTGGCTGCTTCGATCAACTCCCACACCGCCTCGTCAGGATCACCTGTGTTCAGAAGCTCCTTCAGGGATTGGTCGGAAACCATCTCTGTCAAGCCGTCGGAGCAGATGAGTAGGCGGTCGCCAGGCTGCAGGGCGACTTCGACCTCGTCGACGTCGACGAAGCGAGTAAGCCCGAGAGTTCTGGTGAGCATGTGCCTCTGAGGGTGCGACGCGGCCTCCTCCGGGCTCAGCTTCCCTAGGAGAACGTATTCGTGGGCAACGGTGTGGTCCTCGGTGAGAAGACGGAGCTCGCCATCGCGGATCAGATAGGCGCGACTGTCACCGACATGAGCTATGACACCTTCGTCACCATCAGCTTGGAGGAGGGTCATGGTCGTTCCCATGCCTTCCAGATTCGGGTCACGGGCGACTTCTTCCCGAATTGCCCTGTTTCCGGCTGCCACCCGGTCAGCCGGAGCCACGTCGGTGGATGCCGCGGTGTTTATTGCAATACGCGAGGCGACCTCTCCCGCTACGTGTCCGCCCATGCCATCGGCGACGATTGCTAAGACACTTCCGTTGGATTCCCCTGAATTAGAGGGGTAGATCGCGTCCTCATTGTTGTCTCGGATCATCCCCTGATGGCTGCCCGTGGCCCACACGAACCTCATCGGTTCACCCGGCTGGCTTGGTGCATCATCAGCGAACTTCCATGACTGTCTTACCTACTTGAATCGTGTCGCCTCGTCTCAGCCTCGTTGGCGCCGAAGCGCGGCGTCCGTTGACATAGGTTCCATTGGTACTTCCCAGGTCGTGCACTGTAAGCCCTTCTTCTTGGGCAACAAGACGAAGGTGGAAGTCTGAAGCATACGGATCGTCGATCACCATGTCGGCTTCGGTCGACCGACCCATTACGAGGACGTCGGGCACCTCGAACTCGGTTCCTTGCTGGCTTTCGGATCGGACAAAGAAGACACGACTGCCCTGGGGACGTCTGCGTTTGACTGAGATTCCGAGATGGGACCCGATGGCCCGTGCAATCTGCCAGGTGAATAGATAGACGAGTCCGATGAAGATGATTCGTAGGAGGGTGAGTATGAGATCTGGCATTAGTTGAGTAGACGGAAGTCGTGTTCGGACAACGTAATGACCGATCCGGCCTTCACCTCAGCCGGAGCAGAGGTCACATGTCGACCGTCGATGAGGGTTCCGTTGGCTGAGTCCAGGTCGACGATCCACACGGACCCAGCCTCGCGATAGACGAGGAGGTGTTGGCGACTGATGTCATCGTGATCGATCACCACGTCGCAGTCTCTGTCCCGCCCAACGATGGCGCGGTTGTGCGAGATGGGGTACTCGCCTTCGACGCCTGAAAGTCGTGCCCACTGCGGCACCGGTCCGGGAGCCACCTCGACGTGAAAGTTGAGATGCCCTGATACCACGGTCGGGTCGGGCGTGATGGTCACGGCGATTGGCCCTTCGACTCGCAGACCTTCTTCTGCGATGTAGTCGCTGATCTCGGCTGCGAGCTGTTCTTCGAGATCGTTGGTTTCCACCGTTAGATCGCGAGGGTTGATCTGAATAGCGAACCGGTTGGCTGTTGCTGGTCCTGCGGTGTGGTTGAACCGAGCGAAGTCGGCCTCGCGCGCCAGCCGAGATGCCAACTCTGAGGGATGGAGTCGACCGGAGAAGAGACGACCTGCCACCCCCTCGATGAGGCGTTCCAGTCTCCGCTCGAGGCCGCGGGCAACGTTCACCGTCCTGACATTAGGAGCTAATGAGATCATTCGACTTCCGAAGGTGTTCGACCACGGGTACGATCTCCTCCCCCGGGCGAGTGGCGGAATTGGCAGACGCGCAGGATTCAGGTTCCTGTGATCGCAAGATCGTGGGGGTTCAACTCCCCCCTCGCCCACCAGTGCGGCTGGTGCCTCCATCCGTCGACTCCACTTCTTGGGAGGCGACACGATCGAGCTTCGCCTGCACGGCCTCTCTCAAGAGCTTTACCCGTCCTTTTAGCTCGGAGCGCATCGTGGGGATCCTCTCGTCCATGTAATCGTTGGACACCACTTCGATCTCCTCAATTTGCTCGCCCTTAGTGAACTGGCTGCGCGTCAGGTCTATGTCTTCGCCTTTGACCCGATTCCAATAGTGATGCTCGGTTTCTACTCCGTCAACCAGAACCCGGGCGAGGACGAGGTTCCCGCCGATCATCTCCCAGAGGACAAACGAGGACACGTCGCATTGGCCTCTTGCAGGGTTCGCCGGAGTCCACTCCACGGGAACAGCAGTCGTCTTGCTACTCCACGAGTCCTGGATCGCAGCGATGATTGCGTCGCGGTCCACGTGCTCATTCCCTTGGTCTCGGTGTTCGAAGACGTTCACCTCGGCCTGCGGCGCCAGAAGCTCACAGCCTCTTCGCCCACTTGAGCACACGTAGCGCTCTGAGTGTGATCCAGCGTCCAGGTTCGCCTTCGGGCCTGTCGATGTCGAAATGGATTGCTCCCGAGTACACCCGCTGTCGGTTCCATCTTCCGTCAGCTCGCCGATGCCCCTCGACGATGTCTAGCGCTCTATCCATGCGTTCGTCCGCGGAGCGGGTTCTGCGCATGTGGTCCAAGCCACGCAGCACGTCGTAGTGCCACCAGGTAGGGAACGCGAACTGAGTCCAGGATTGGCTGATCATCTGACCGTCCGAAAGCCGGTTCATCAGATGTCGGTCGAGCAGGTACTCCTCGCCCCGCTCTCCGGCGGTTTGAATGTTGGTCGATCGCCCGTTGCGCTCCTCGAACTCCGCGAGACCCTCGAGAACGGCGATCGTTGTGTGGAATGAACCGCGAGTTGAGCCATTCTCCTGTTCACAGTTCCACCCACCGTCGTCCATCTGCTCACCTAGGAGTCGTTCGACCAGGCGGGAAACATCGACTGCGAAATAGGAGCCAAGAGCCGTTGTGACCCCGTTGACGCAGGGCTCGACTTCGCCCTCAAAGAACGGCTCGCCTGCATACTCCCATCGAACGTTCTCGTTGACGAGGTCGATGGCCCGCTCTGCTTCAGGCGAGTCCGGGTCCAATCCAAATAGTCGAAGCAGGGTTAGCGACCAGACTGTCGCCGTCCACGGCTGACCAAGAAGTCGACCGTCGGGCCCGCGTTCGAGATTTGAGGTGTCTGCAGGAAAGTAGGCCCCGTTGGCCCAATATCCGTCGTCCCCTTGAAGTCCCAGGAGGCGGGCACCCCAACCCTCGGTCGCAATCTTCGCCCGCTCGGTTCGTACCTCGTCGGCGGGCCTACTTTGCAGGTCCCGCATCGCTTGCCATCTGATCGCAGGATCCGAGTCGAGCAGCCAGTCGAGTTCTTCCATACGACATTGTCCCACGACAGAGTCGTCGGCTGTTGATACGCCAGGGATGGCCCGCGAGCGCATTGCGGTAACGCCTTCCCGGTTGTCGTGGCTCCGGCGCATGGTTTAACTGGTAACAAGCGTGATCTTTGATGCACCACAACGACAACGGCGGCGATTCCCACGGCTCGCAATATCAATAGTTATTGGAGTCTTGGTCTTGGTGGCCCTTGCGGTGACCTCTTCAGGCGACGAGACCAGGGAAGAGCTCGGCTATCTCGAGCAGATCCAGACTCAGGTGGCTGACCTTGCTCGTGACGGTGAATCTTTGCGAGGAAGCCTGAACCGACTGCGGGAGATCGAGCGGTCGGAGTTCAACGCCGTATTCGATTCGCTGGCGACCGACCTCGCTGTGGCCCGCGAGTTTGCATCGGTCGAACCACCGACCGATTCGTTGCAGGCGGTCTGGTCGCTCTATCGACTGACGCTGGACGCCTGGACGTCAGGCACTCAGATCCTCCAGGAGGCTGTTCTGCGCGCGGCCGACAACCCCGACGACAACCTTGCGGTGAACTTGATAACCGATGGCTTGGCAGAACTTCGGACGGGTGACGAGCTGTTCGTTGACCTTCAGCAGCTATTCGAACGTGCAGAGACGCCGGAACCGTTGGCTCCGCTGGCCCCGGTACAACTGGCACCCGACGTGAGTGGGCTGGCCAGTCTCGCCGCCTCCTACACGACAGCTGCTCGTGCTGAGACGAACCAACTAGGCCTGCGTCCCGGGCTGACGATGAGCCAGATTCTCTCCAATCCCGAGTGGACCGTCGATGCCAATGAGGAAGCGGTCACCGTCTTCACGGAGACCATCGAGATCTCCGGGGTCATCACCAACTCAGGGAATGTGGCTAGCCCGGTCGAGTCGCTGTTGCTCACACTCACCGGCGAAGGTGAACCCATCCGAGTTCAGGCGGAGGTTCCGGTACTCGAACCCGGAGCCCAAACAACCGTGGTCTTTGATCCGATCGATGTTGAGCCTGACGTCACTTACCTGGTCCGGCTGGAGCTGATTGTGTCCGGTGCCGACGCTGACGCTTCAGACAACGCATTGGAAGTCGAGTTTCGGATCAGCCCCAACTGACACGTCTCAATAATGCAATGCGTGTTCGGGAGGAACCGTCGTTAGCATCCGTTGACTGATGCTCGACCCCCGAATTCTTCGCGAGAACCCTGACCAAGTGGCCGACGCGCTACGTCGTCGAGGGATGGATATGGACCTCGATTCGCTGGTGCGCTTGGACGCTGAGTACCGGGCGACCCTCACCGAAGCAGAGCAGCTGAGGGCTTCGCAGAAAGAGGCCGGGAAGCGTATTGCCATGCTCGAGGGTGAGGCCAAGCAACAGGCGATCAATGAGGTTTCAGATCTCGCAGCCTCGGTGAAGGACACCACATCGAAAGCTGACGCGTTGGCCGACGAGTTCAGGTTGAAATGGTTGGAAGTCCCCAACCTCGTTGACCCGACAGCCGCCGATGGATACACCGACGAGGACAATCTCGAGATCAAGCGGATCGGAGACGCGACGACCGAAGGTGCAAACCACGCCCTCCTCGGTGAGTCGTTGGACATCATCGACACTGAGCGCGCCGCCAAGGTTTCGGGTTCGAGATTCGGTTACCTCAAAGGCAAGGGAGCCCTCCTCGAACTGTCTCTGGTTCGGTGGGCCATGGACCATCTGGACGCCGCCGGGTTCACCCCGATGATTCCACCGGTTCTCGTGCGGGAACATGCTTTGGAAGGAACCGGGTTCTTCCCTGAGGCGCGGGAGCAGGTCTATGAGATTCCCAAGGACGAGCTCTTTCTCGTCGGGACAAGCGAGGTGCCGCTGGCGGCATATCACGGAGACGAAATCCTCGACAGTGATGACTTGCCGATCCGCTACGCCGGGTTCTCCACCTGTTTCCGGCGGGAGGCCGGAACCTACGGCAAGGACACGGCAGGCATCTTTCGGGTGCATCAGTTCGACAAGGTTGAGATGTTTGTTTTCACCACACCCGAGGAGTCATCGGACGAGCACGACCAGCTGCTGGCAGTGGAGGAGAGCCTCGTGCAGCAACTCGAGGTGCCCTATCGCGTGGTGAACGTGGCCGCGGGGGACCTTGGGGCCAGCGCAGCCAAGAAGTACGACATCGAGGCATGGTTCCCAGGCGAGCAGGCCTTCCGGGAGGTCACCTCTTGCTCCAACACCACTGACTATCAGGCGCGTCGTTTGAGGGTCCGGTTCAAGGGCGAGACAGGTAATCAATTGGCTCACACGCTCAACGGAACCGCTTGTGCAGTTGGGCGCACCATCCTGGCCATCCTGGAGAACCATCAGCAGCCTGACGGCTCGGTAATCATTCCCGAAGCCCTCAGGCCGTATACCGGGTTTGACGTCATCGAGCCGTGAGCGAGGTCTCTGACCCGATATTCGCCCGGATCGCCCGCCGGTACGACCTCCTCAACCGCATCCTCTCCCTCGGGCGAGAGCGCGCCTGGCGTGCGAAGGGTGTCGACATGTTGCCTTCCGGTGTTGCGCTCGACCTTGGCTGTGGCACCGGTGACACCGACTTCGGGTCGCGGTCGGTGGTCGGTCTCGATCCGGTTTATGAGATGCTCGAACTCAGCTCCGTTGGCTGGCGGATCGTGGGGGTGGGTGAGTCGATCCCACTGGCGTCTGGCTCGGTGGACGGCGTGTTCAGCGCGTTCGTCTTCCGTAACTTGACGTCGGTCTCAGAGACCTTGGGTGAGGTGGAGAGGGTGCTGAAGCCTGGTGGAACCGCGGTGGTTATCGACCTGACCCGACCCGCGAATCCGATGCTCAGGTGGCTGCATCGCTTCGGCACGGCAGTGACGCTGCCGTGCCTCGGCCTGCTGTTTGCCGGGGCACCCAAGGAGTATTGGTATCTCCACAAGTCGCTCGACTCCCTACCCCCTCCCGAGGAGATGTTCGCTGGTGGCCCGCTCGAGGTTGCAGAGATCTGGCGCAGCGGCCTCTTCGGCTTTGTTTACGGAGTGTGTCTCCGTAAACCGTCCAAACGCTGACGGCATCGGTTGTGCAACGGTGTACCTGTGGGGCACGTTTTTGCACAATGGATTGCGAGGAAGCTCTGCACACCATCGGTTGTGCAACGGTGTACCTGTGGGGCACGTTTCTGCACAACGGATTGCGAGGAACCTCTGCACACCATCGGTTGTGCAACGGTGTGCCTGTGGGGCACGTTTCTGCACAGCAGATTTGCGAGGAAAGATCGTGACCCCGCCGTCGGGACACGGAGGATGCCGTTGGTGATGGTCGTAAGCTCGGATCAGGCAACCCTGCCGCACCCGGGACTATCCACTTAGGGCTGCTTCCTTCCGGACCTGACCCGATTCGTGGCGTCCCGCCGCGCAGGACCCGATCTTCAACGCCCCGTCTCCACAACCCGGTCTTGACGACCCGGCAGCTCGTGACCCTCGGGCGGGGGGTTGAGCCCCGCATGAAGAGGGTTTCGGGTTCAGGGCACCCCTAGCGCCCCGCCTACACGATCACCCAAAAGGCTAGGCCTCTAATCCCGGTAGGGCTAGCCCGGCGATGGGTTACCGTCGGCGTCCGCATGAATCTTCACCGCTTCGGCACAACGTTTCCCCGGCTCTTCACGGCCGCGATCTTTCAAGAGCTTTCGTTCATGCTGCTCGTCTACATCCCCGGCTATCTCACTGACCTGAGCGCGACCGAGGGGATGATCGGGATTCTCTACTCCGCAGCGGCTGTGGTTTCTCTCCTGATCCGTCCCTGGTTCGGGCGAGTCCTCGACCTCACGAGAAGGCGGACCGTTCTCCTCATAGGCGGTGCCATCAACGCGGTCGTGATCCTCAGCCTTTCGCTGACCAGTGAATGGGGTGCGTTTCTGTGGGGCCTCTTCCTCGTGCAGCGAGCCGTTCAGATCGGGTTGTTCACCGCGATGCTCACCTATGGCGCTGACGCCATCCCTCTCGAGCGTCGGACACAGGGACTGGCAATATTCGGCCTGTCTGGTCTCATTCCGATTGCCGTGGGCGGGATCGCGGGTGACGCCCTCATTGGCAACTTTGGCTTCGACGGGTTGTTCGTGGCGTCAGCGATGTTCTCGATCGCCTCGTGGTTTGTGGTCTGGACCTTCCCCACTCTTCCGGTCCGGGGAGCCCAGCCGAGGCGGTCGTTCTGGGCTGCCCTGGCCCAGCCGAGCCTTCTTCCTCTGTGGTTCGTCTCGTTGATGTTCGCTGTTGGGTTGGAGACTCTGTTCACGTTTGCTCGGACGTTCGTCGAGGATCGCCAAGTGGGTACTACGGGCGTCATCTTTGCCGCCTACGGAACCGCAGCCGGACTCACGCGGATCGCGGGTGGACGGTTGTATGACCGTTTGCCGCATCGTCCCCTGCTCACCGGCGGGATTGCGGTGTACGGACTGGGTCTAGTGATCCTCGCGTTGGCCCAAACAGTTCCGATGGTGGTGGTCGCTGCCGTTGCAACCGGGACCGCCCACGGCGCCACGTTCCCTCTGCTATCGAGCGAAGTGATCAATCGGGCAAGGGTCAACGAGAGGGGATCAGCCGTTTCGACACTCACAGCGGTGTTCGATGTGGCTTTGCTCGCGGGGGCTCCTGTTGTTGGGGCGACGATCGACGGCTTCAGCTACTTGGTGGCGTTCTCCGCGGTCGGAGCGCTCCTAGTGGTTGGGTCTGTCCTCTACTGGGTATGGGACAGACGTATCGATCCGTCAACGCTTGTCGTCGAAGAAGTCCTCGAGTAGCTGGCGGGATTCGCCTGCCCGAAGGCCGTCGATCAGGTCGACTCTGTGGTTGAGCCGACGATCTTGGGGGATGTTGTAGAGCGACAAGGCCGCTCCGGTCTTGGCGTCGGCTGCGCCGTAGACGATGCGGTCTAGGCGAGCCCATACTGCTGCACCCGCGCACATGGGGCACGGTTCGAGAGTCACGACGAGGGTATGGCCGGTGAGTCTCCAGTCACCGATAGAACGCGCCCGGCTCGAGAGAACCAGCATCTCAGCGTGCGCGGTCGGGTCGGACAGCTCTTCGCGTCGGTTCCGGTCGGCCGCAACTATGTGGCCGGCGGCGTCGAGCAGGACAGCACCAACAGGTACGTCGCCCGCGGACGCGGCCTCACGGGCCAGTTCGAGGGCCAGGTCCATGGCTGCTTCGTGGGAAATAGGCTCAGTCACAAGGGGGCATTATCCTCTCTTTCCCCATCGGTCAGGTGGGATCTTCATTGGAGGGATCGCATAGTCTGGCCTAGTGCGCGGCACTGGAAATGCCGTTGGGGGTTTGCGCCCCCTCGAGGGTTCAAATCCCTCTCCCTCCGCCACCCTTTGCGAACCTAAGGTTCGTGGGCCCATATACGGGGCTTACGGCCTCGAGTTCGCCTCGGGGAGGTACAACTAAATCATCTTCGGAGGGGTCGCATAGTCCGGTCTAGTGCGCGGCACTCGAAATGCCGTAGGGGGCTGACGCCTCCTCGTGGGTTCGAATCCCACCCCCTCCGCCCAATCACCAATCCGGGAATCGGAGCTGCCCGGGCTTACTCCTCGATCAGTCGAACGATCCTGTCGCTCACCGAATCTGGGATCACCGTGTCCGGGTCCCGTAGGTCACCCAGCCGTTCATGGGTCTGCACCAAAGCCGCGTAGAGCGGCGGGCACGTAGGACAGGTTTCGAGATGGGCAGTCACCACCCCGCGAGTTGCGACGTCGAGAGTCCCGTCGAGGAAATCGGAAACGTGTTTGCGGGCATCCCAACATCTCATGGGTACTCCTTCGAGTAGAACTCTTCTCTCACGCCCCTCGGCAAGGGCTGTAACCAAAGCCATTCGGCCACGTCTCAGTCGTTGCTTGGCGGCCGGGATGCCGACTCCGAGCAGGTCGGCGATTTCACGAACCTTCCAACCCTCGGCGTCATGGAGAAGGACAACGGTTCGATATATGAATGGAATCCGAGACAATGCGTCCTCGAGTTCTTCCTTGCGCTCGCCCACCAGGGCGGTGGCTTCCGGATCAACCGTGTAGGCGTCGTCGCACCACAACTCCTCAACCTCATCAACCGGAATCTCCCGCGACGATCGTCGAGCTCGGTCAATGGCAAGATTGTGCAGAACTCGGCGGAGCCACCCCCCAAGTGCGTCTGGGTCGCGCACCTTGTGGCCTTGTTCAATGGCCTTCACCATGGTGTCTTGGACAAGATCGGCTGCCAGATCTCGGTCACGGGTGATGCCGATCGCAAAGCGATAGAGCATCTCGAGGTGCTCACTCAGCCCAGGACGCAGGTCGACGTTCATCTCCTTGCCGCGACTAGTGACGCTACGACCACAATCGCGCCTATCGCCGCCGGGAACCAGGATTGCGTCGAAGCTCCAAGACCGATCAACCCGAGGCCGGCGACGAGTCGGATCAGGAGATCGTTCCTGCCCAGCCCGCGGGGTGGGACGCCAGTCCCAACGGCGGAGAACATCTCTGTCAGCTCTGTGCGGGTAGGTCGCCCTACTTTTCGGAACACTTCGGCACCATCCGTGATCCCGATGAGGGTAGGGGTGGCTCGCACCTGCAGCTGCTTGGGCGTATCCGAGTCACGTGACACATCCACCCGAACAAGATCGACCGACCCGGCGAAGTCAGCAGTAACTGACCTGAGGTCAGACTCCATCGCTCTGCACTCTGCACAAGTTGGTGCCCAGAATTGCACGATGGTGGGCTCCGCCGGGAAGGTCGTGGCTGCGTTGGGCCTTTCGATCAAACCGCTGCTTCGACCTTGTTGGTACGAAAACCGAACAGTGCGTACAGAGGGCACCAGCCGGCAATACCGGTCAGCAGAGGGATAAAGCCGCCAAAGGACAGGACTGCTCCCCATGCTCCCGTTACTGCTCCGCTCCATCCGAGATACAACATCACAAGTCCGAGGGCTACTCGGCCGATGCGGTCCCAAGACGCCTCATTAGTGAACTTCACGATCTTCTCCTTCCGTAGTGGTCGTGTGCTCTAAGGACGAACCGGAGGCGGTTTTGGATACATGAGCGCCTCGGGCACCCGAGAGTGGAGTAGCGGTGCCTAGTTGAGTGAGGCGATCACGGCGTCGTAGTCCGCAACGTCTCCAGCCTCGTCTTCGATGTGTTCGAAGAGGACCTGGCCATCTGCGTCGAGCACGACAACACCACCGATCTGGAGGGCATCGCCTTTGGTCGCCGATTGTTTGAAGCCCCCGCGGCGCGCTCGGAGACTGTTGAGGGTGGTTTTCGGGCCACTGACCTTGAGGACCCCACGTTTCATCCCGTACGCCTTATAGACTTGGCGCGACGGGTCCACATAGACATCGAAGCTGATGCCTTCCTTCTCGATGAAATCCTCGGCGTGTTCGGGTCGTCCGTTACCAATGGCAACGATCTTTGCCCCGGCGGCCTCGATCTCGTCCTTACGTTGTTCCAGGAGAGCAGCCTGCTCCCTACAGAACAGTCAGCCGAAGTGGCGGAGAAAGACCAGAACCGTCTTCTGCCCAGCAAGGATGGCGTCCAGGTCGACGACCTCGTCTCCAACTGTTTTGACCGTTGTCATTGGGCGGCATGGTGGCAGGTTCCGGTTCTTGTTTCCGTTCCCACCGAGACGACGCGAGAATGAGTCGGCCCCGGAGGGGTGTCCGAGTGGTCTAAGGAGACGGTCTTGAAAACCGTTGGGTCCGTACGGGCCTCGTGGGTTCGAATCCCACCCCCTCCGCCAGTACCGTTGGGTACGACAACCTGGAGAGGTGGCCGAGTGGTCGAAGGCGCTCGCCTGCTAAGCGAGTAAGGGGTTATAAGCCTCTTCGAGGGTTCAAATCCCTCCCTCTCCGCCATCGTTTGTGCAGATCCGGTCCCTACGGGCACGGATTTGCACACCTATTCGTCATCCGTGATTCCGGTGCGCTCCGAAGAGACCTTGAAACGAGATCTCACGTCCACCCAAGACGAAGGAGTAAAACCATGAAGAAGCTCGGAATCGCAGTTCTAGCTGTGGCTTTCGTTTTGACCCCGGCAACGGCCGCTTTTGCGCAGAGTGCTGAAGGTCAGGTGATCGTTGTCCACGGCGTTCCCGACCTCACGGTCGATGTCTATGTCAACGGCGACCTAACACTCGAAGACTTCGAGTACGGAGACGTTGCTGGTCCGCTGGCCCTGCCAGTCGGGTCATACGATTTGGAGATCTATCCGGCCGACGCTGACCCAGATGCCGGTGATCCCGCTCTCTCCGGGTCGACTGATCTGCCCGAGGGCGCAACAGCAACTATTGCCGCCTACCTCCAGGAAGGTGGCACGCCAACCTTCGGAGTGTTTGTTGAGAACACAGCCGCCACAGATGCTGGCAACGCTCGAGTCACGGCTCGGCATCTTGCCGACTTCGGAGCGGTCGACGTTCTGGCGAACGACGGTGCCGTCTTCGAAGGTGTGACCAACGGAGCCGGTGGTGACGCCGATGTTCCGGCGGATACCTACAACATCAAGATCACGGCCGCTGGAGACACAGCCACCGTGGCGTTCGACGCTGACGTTGCTCTCGCCGAAGGCGTGAACACGATTGCTTACGCGGTGGGCTCGGTTTCCGGTGGCAGCTTCCAGGTTGTGACCGCCGCCATCGACGGTCTGGCCTCAGCGCCCGCCGGAGTTCCGACCGGCAACGGCGGTCTGTCCACCGACATCGACCCAGCCGTGTGGGTTGGCGTTGGGATGCTGTCACTGATCGCCATGGGTGCTTCCGTGGCCGCAGTGCAGAAGAACAAGTAGGCAACCCACATGTCCGGGGGCCGGCCTCCATCAGCCCCCGGACCTCCCTGCTATGCGACGCCCAGTTGCTCTAGCCCTGATAGGTCTGGCGCTGGGCGTTGCTGCCGTTAGCGGTTTCCTCTCAACTCGCATTGACGGTGGTGAGGTTCCGGTCTCGGTAGAAGAACCACGGATCACCACCACCACTTCACCCCCATCGACGATCCCGACCGAAACCACTCTGCCGAGTCTGTGGGATGTGAATCCGGTGGGTGTGGGCCCGGGCGATGAACTCGGTCTCACCCCTCAGTCCCTTTCGATTCCCGACCTTGGCGTTGTCGCCCCGATCGACTCATACGGTGTGGATGTCGATGGTCAGATGGACGTGCCGAGCAATGTCGAGGACGTCGGGTGGTATCAGTTTGGGCCGAGTCCCGGTGAAGCGGGATCAGCAGTGCTCGCAGCTCACGTGGACTTGGTCAACCAGGGTCCCGGAGTCTTCTTCGATCTAAAGGACATCGCCCTCGGCTCGCTCGTGACCGTCGGATTCGATGACGGCTCGGCTCGGAGTTTCGAGGTAGTGGCCCGTCGGGTCTATGACAAGGACGAACTACCTCTCGAGCAGATCTTCTCGCGCACCGGCCCGCCGGTGCTCACTCTCATCACCTGCGGGGGCGGATTTAGTCGATCGGACCGGAGTTACGACTCCAACGTGGTCGTGTACGCCGTCCCTGTGGCATCCGCTGACCCGACACCAGCGCAGTAGAGGCCTATCCACCCATCGCGTGTGCAGATTCGGTCCCTGCAGGCACATATCTGCACAACCGCTGTTGTGCAGCCGTTTATCGAGGCACCAGTTCTCTGATGACCCCGGGTGGCGCGTCCAGGCCGCAGCGTCTCAAAGCCAAGGCCCAGGTTGGTGAGTAGCCAAGAGCTAGGCGAAGGCTCCGCACCGCGGTGGCGCCGATGACGCGAGAGCTCCGTTTGGTCTCTAAGCCCAGGATGGATCTGAGTTCGGGTGGGGTGATCGACACCGCGGCTTCGAGTAGGGCGAGGTAGCCGACCTTCACGGCTGGCGAGAGGGGCGGGTTGACCAAGAACTGGACTACCTCCTCCATCTCGGCCGACGGTCCGATGTCGGGATGATTCACCACCCAGCTCCTAAGCGATTCTGCAGTGTCCGGCAACGGCTGTGCGTCGAGCAGGGCGCCGATACGAGTCTGCTCGGCGACGAAGAGATCAGACTGTTCAGGCGTCAAACGTCGGCCTCCGAAAGCTTGGTTGGCGGCCAGGAAAGAATCAGCAAGCGCGTTGTGGACCCAGGCGGCGTGAGCTGGATCGGAGGCGCTGTAGGGCCGTCCCCGGGACGACACGCCATTGACCTTGGCGTGCATCCCCCGGACGATCCGGACCGCCTGCTCCACCTCAGGCTTCGCTCCGTAGGTGGTGGCAGTCACATAGGCCGAGGTTCGAGACAGCCGACCCAAGGGATCGTCGCGGAAGCGGGAGTGATGCGAGACCCCGGCCACAACTTCGGGGTGTGCCGCTTGGATCAACAGTCCGCGCAAGCCGCCGACAAACGATGCAACATCGGCAAGAACCGACCACGAAGCAGACTCAGGTCCGCAGAGCCCGGGGTCGCCCTCGTAGTCCAGCGTTTTTGCCAGTGGGTATGGCGCATGGCCAAAGAGAGAGGCCACAGTTTCGGCGACTTTCTCTCGGGCCAGCTCGCCAACCCGACTGGGAGCGAACTTGCTGACCTGGCTCATACGTCCGTGGTCACCGCCACTACGTCACCAGCGCTGGAGATGACGCCACCGGCCACCTCTCGGGTGAGGGCGAATCCGGTGATTTCAGCAGTCCAGGTGAAGGTGGATGGGCCCGGCTCACTGCCGAGGACACCACCTGACACGGCTTCGCCTTGATCGTTGAGAACCCAGAGCTGGTAGGTCCTTGACGAATCAAGCGGGTCGAGGTTCGTGGGAATCACATAGCCCTGACCTTCGGCGGTGAGGATGACCTGGGCCACGGTCTCGGAGTCGACAACGAACTCGGTTACCACGGCGTCGCCCTGGGTTGCTGCCTGCTCGGCTGCGGCCACTATCCCATTACCGGTCAACTCGGAGGAGCTGAACACTTGGGCCCCGAGCACGCCGACGACCAGCGCCGCTGCGGCTGCGATGCCCATTCGCCAGTTCCAGGCGGGTGCTCCCACGGCCTGAGGCTGTTCGACGGCCGTTGTGGTGGTGTCTTCTTCCCTGATGCGAGCTTGAATCCGCTTCCACGTCAGCTCGCTGGGTGCTTCGTCCGGTACGAGCGCTGCGGCTGCTGTTTGGTACTCGGCGAGTTCCTTCTCGCAATCGGCACACGTATTGAGGTGCTCCTCGACCCTCGCCTGTTCGGCAGGCGGTAGGGCGTCAAGTGCGTAGAGAGCAAGATCTTCGATGATGTGATTGCTCATGGCGCAACCCCTCCCAAAGGCCCTCGAAGCTTCTTCATCCCGCTCCTGATACGGCTCTTGACAGTTCCTTCTGGCTCGTCGAGGGCGGCAGCCACCTCTAAGTAGGTGAGTCCGCCGAAATAGGCGAGCGAGATGGCCTCGCGTTCTCCGTCACTCAGTTGGCTCACTGCCTCTCTGACTTCCACGGAGAGAGCTCGTGACCAAACTTCGTCATCAATGTCGGGTGCTTGGGGGAGTTCCATGGTTTCTTCGCGTCGCGAGCGCGCCACCTCTGAACGCACGATATCTACTGCGCGGCGATGGGCAATCGTCGTGAGGTATGTCTTGAGAGAGCCCTTCTTCTCGTTGAATCCACCTGGGTTGTTCCAGAGTGTGACAAAGACATCTTGAACAACGTCCTCTGCTCGCGCTGTGTCACGCAGGACCCGGTTGGCAACGGCCATGACGGCTCCACCGTGGAGCTTGTAGATCGCCTCGAGAGCGCGCTCGTTTCCCTGTCCGACAGCGTCGATCAGTCGAGCGTCATCCGATCGCTCTGGTATCACGAGTCTGAGTCTCGCATCACTCCGAGATCGTAGAGCAGTTCTAGGTTCGAGTGCGATTGCCATTTCCACCACTACTTCGTTGCGGCGGATCGCCCCGGATTGGACTTGGTTCGGGAACTGCCGGTCGGTGTCTAGCGTTCGAGATTCATGAAGAAGTTGCTGATTGTTCTCACGGTCGTCGCCGGTTGCACCGCCGGATCCGACCCGACCACGACATCGGCGAATCCGACTTCGACGAGTTCTACGGCGCCAACTCCTACCACCACCACCACAACCTCGCTTGTGTCGACCACCTCGACGACATGGATTCCGCAGGAGGCCTGGACCGAGGCCGAGGCTGAGCGGATCGTGGAGAACTACCTGGCGGCGTTGGCGGCCGGAGCCTGGGATGTAGCTGCGTTCAGCGCCTCGAATATGGGCATCGAAATCCTGGGTACGGAAGGGTCGGAGACGCCGGCGGAGACCCTTGAGCGCTTGTGTGCCGACGGTGCTTGCGAAGGTCCGTACCTGGTCGAAGCCCTCGGCCCAGGTCTGGTTGATCCCAACACCTCCCAGGCAGCTTCGACCGTGAACGTGACGCACGTTCCCAGTGGTGTCGAGGGTGTCATCGACGTCTTCACGTTCGAGGGTCAGCAGATCGTGGCAGATCTTCCGCCGCTGGTCTCGTCGTCAGACTCCGGCACCCTGGTCGAATCGCTGTTCGGTGAAAACCTCCCCAGTCGAGTGGTCATGGAGCGGTTCTCTGGGTTTGAGATCTGGGACGACGGTTCGTCCGAGTGGGTTGTCAACTGGTGGGCACCCTTGACGGTGGTAGTCGAAGAAGGCGTGATCCTGACCTCCGATCCTTGGACGGGTTCCGTCCGCATGGTTGCGCTTGAGGACCCACGGACCACCGCTGAGGTCGAGTGCGCGCACGCCTTGGAGCGGGACGGGAACGTCTACACACTCGACGGATGCACCAGCGGCGACTGGACCATGGTCGAGGTCCTCACGGGCAACACTGTCGCACCGGCGGTTGCAAAACCTTCTTCAGAACCAGAGGCCGGGTATCACTGGTATGAAGAAAGGGCTGGTGTTGCTTTTCTCGGTGAGGGCGATGCCGAGGGCAATCTGATCTCGATCGTGTCCGACTCTGGGGTCGATCTCCTCGGTGACAACTACGCCGGTTTCACTCGGATCTCCATTGACGGAACCAAGTTGGCGTTTGTCGACCACCGTGACCCGCGCGCCCTTTCGCACTTCCACAGCGGAGTCCTGGTGTTGGTCGACTTCAGCACCGGGGCCGAGCTGGAACGGTGGGAGCTGCCCGGAATCATCACTTGTCTCGAGTTCGAATCTCGTTGGATCGTCGCTTGTCTTGACGACGAAGCTCGTCCGGAGTTCGAAATGAATTCGATTGCCGCCATCGACGTCGCCACGGGCGAGATCAACGTGGTTGCCACACGAGCCAGGATCTTCTTACCCAGCGGCTGATGCCTTATCAATCCAATCCTCGACTGCCACGGCGAGGAAGGGGAGCGGCATGGCACCGTTGGTCAACATCGTGTCGTGAAAGCCCTTGATGTCGAATCGGTCGCCGAGTGACTCTTCAGCAAGGCGTCTAAGGCGGAGGATCTCGAGTTGGCCGATTTTGTAGGACAGCGCCTGCGCCGGCATCCCGATGTAGCGGTCCACCTCTTGTTCGATAGTCAGCTTTCCGATCGGTGTCCATTTGGACAAGAAGTCGATTGCCTCCTGACGGGACCAGCCGAGGGCATGGATCCCGGTGTCGGTCACGAGGCGGCCTGCCCGCCAGGCGTCGGCTGCCACCATTCCGAGCCGATCCACTTCGGAGCTGTAGAGCCCCATCTCGTCGGCGAGCCGTTCGGAGTAGAGACCCCAACCTTCGGTGTGTGCGAATACCTGGGCGTAGCGTCGGAAGGTTGGGATTCCCTCCAGCTCGCTCGCGAGCGATCGGTCGAAATGGTGTCCCGGAATGCCTTCGTGGAAGTGAATCGATTCGTATTCGAACAGGTCTCGCTCGGTGGGCTCAAAGGTGTTGAGGAAGTAGCGGCCAGGTCGAGAGCCGTCGACCGGAGGTTGCATGTAATAGGCGGGCGGCATGGCCGGAGCGGTTGCGGGCGGTACCGGCACCACGTCGCAAGGTGTCGACGGTTTGGCTCCAAACCATTCATCGACCTGGCCCCATGCCCTTTCAAGAGCCTCTCTGGCGTGGGCCAACATGTGCTCCTCCGACTTGAAACGAAGCTCAGGATCACTGTGGAGACGATCGAACACCTCTTCGAGACTGGTTGCGCCGAAGGCTTGTCCACCGATCTCGACCCATTCAGCTGCGTTGATCTCGGTCGCCCACTTCTGACCGATGTCGTGGATCTCTTGTGGATCCTGTCGCGTCTGTGTGTACTTGTAGATGAGGCTCTCGTAAATCTCCTCACCGTTGGTCATCCATTTGAGTCCGGCTCGGTCGTCGGGTCGGGAGACGGGGAGGATGGTCGACGTCATCGCGTCTCGGTAAACAGTGAATGCCGGGCGAATCACGTCGGTCACCAGCTTCTCGGCCCTGGTCAGCCAGGCGTCGTCGGCACCACCGAGAGCCAGAAATGGGTCGTCCTCGAGGCCTGAGTCGAGATAGCCGTCGAGCTGGTTCAAGACCCGCTTTACAGAGGCGGCAGCGGGTGTCATTCCCTGATCCGCAGCGGACTGATGCCAACCCATTGCCCCCTGCAAGTACTCGGGGATCTTGGAGTAGCGGTTTAGCAGGGCGTCGGCATGCTCAGGTGTGGCAGCTGTGTTCTGACGGGTGTCGCCCAGCAACCGCATGTGTGGCCCAAGGAACGGATCGATGGGAGCGACGAAGTATCGCTGGTCAATTTCTTCAACCAGTATCTCGCACTGGTAGATGAGCACCTCGGCTGTGATGCGGTCTTGGATGGTGGCGTCACCTGAGAGATTGCGGGTGTCCCTGGCAATCCCCGCGAACTCGTCGCGCATCGACGCGAGCCAACCCTCCTCGAATGAGCGAAGTCGGTCGTTGTAGTGATGCACTCCGCGCACGGTGGCCACGGTTGGTGCATACCGGGATGCGGCGTCCCAGTAGCGGTCGCCGAGCTTCTCGAGTGTCATGGTCCCTTCCTTACCGTTCTGTGTCGCTTTTTGGAGCCTATACCTTCGTTTTCCGACACAGAACGTGGGGGTACCGTCGCAAAGTCAAGACTGCTTGACACAAAGTCAAGAATGTTTTACATTGACTGATGTCAAGAATATTTTACATAAGGAGGTCGCAAGTGGCCTACAGGGAGAAGAGCGCTTGGGTGATGGTCTTAGCTGTCGTTGGCGTGTACGGATGGTATTTCGCAGAGGTGATTCCGGGTGCCGTCGGCGTGGATGTGACTGACATCGACTATCGAGAGCGTTTGTTCTTCACCGTCATCTTCCTTGTTCTTGCTGCGATCGCCGGGCACGTGGTGGCGGCTCTCGCCGATCCCGATGAAACCGATGTGGCAGACGAGCGAGACCGTGAGATCAATCGATTCGGCGAGTACATAGGCGGGTTCGTTCTTGGTGTGACCGCTGTGGCCGCGGTACTCATGGCGGCCTATGAAGTTCCGCACTTCTGGATTGCGAATGCTGTGCTCTTTGGGATGGTCGTATCGGAGATCGTTTCCAACATCACCCAGATCGTCGCCTACCGCAGGGGCTTCTGAGTGACCAAGAAAACCAAGGTCACGAACCGGATCAGGATCCTTCGATTCGCAGCTGATGAAATGACTCAGGCTCAACTCGCCGAACGTGTCGGTGTCACCCGCCAGACCATCATCGCCATCGAGCAGGGCAAGTATTCGCCGTCACTAGAGGTCGCCTTTAGGATCGCCCAGGCGCTCGGTCAGCCTCTGGACGAGGTATTCGGTTATCCCACCGAATCGGCCGACGATTGAATCAGTTCTCTTCCGTACCACAGGTAGGCCACGGCGAACATTGCACGCTGAAGTATCCCGGCGATGTCCTCGACGTTGAACATCGCCAGCGGAATGGCTACGGAGGCGATGAGTGCCGCCAGGTCGAGAATCCTGGACGATTCCTGACGGCGAAGGCGTCCCAGCCAGATGACGAGAACTCCGATTGCGAAGGCGAACCCGATGGTGCTGGCAGCCAGCGAGTGAACCCAGTCTTCCCGCTCCAAGAAGGGGATAGCGTCATCCCAGGGGCGACTCGAGGCGACTCCCGCGAGCACTATGAAAAGCGCAAACGCGGCGTGTGCGGCCGAGGCGGGCCATGGCCAGGCGCCCATTCTCACTACGACAAGCGAGCCGACGGCAACACCGAAGAGGGCAAATCCGAGACGGGCGATCCAGGCGTTGTCGACGTTCTGACTCGCCGACTCCGACGTGGTGTGTTGAATCCAGTGGTAGCTGTCGGGCATAAACAATGGAGCGACGGCCAGCAGGACCGCTGAGGCGATGAGCAGGGCAAGCGCGATCTGGCTAAGGGACGGTCGGCTTGTCATCGCTAACGAACCGCGCTTTTGGAAGCATCGTCGGCCTCGAACACCGATTCGGCTGGTCCGACTCGTTCCACAGTATGGGGTTGCCAGGTTGAGGTCGTCGTGTGCGACGGCATCGTATTCGGATCATAGGGTTGCCCCGTGGTGTTGAATGCCGTCGAATCGGGGGTTCAGAGGTCTCCGGGGTGGTCATGGCACTCAACACCTGCGATAATCCGGTGTCCCGCGCTCGTAGCTCAATTGGATAGAGCGTCTGACTACGGATCAGAAGGTTGGGGGTTCGAGTCCTCCCGAGCGCGCCACGTTGTCGACATGCCTTGGATGTCATTGATGCCACCCACCTGACGGGTGCCTTCCATTGCCCGTACCACCTATTTCATCCGGATCGCCCTCTGGTACGAATAGGGGTCATGACTAACACCCAACCCTCCATTCAGGGTGCTCGAAACTCCAGACTCCGTATCTACAACCTTGCCATGGGTTTGCTCCATGCGATCCAGGGTTTCGCTGTGCTCTGGCTGGCAAATGACTTCACACTGCCGGTTGTCGGTACCTTCTCCCAGGCTGCCCCAGGTCTGAATCCTCCGCAGATCACACAGCTATTCGATGTGAGCATCGCATGGGGTGTGGCGCTGTTCCTGTTCCTCTCGGCCGCAGCCCATTTCACGATCGCCGCCCCTGGCGTCTACGGCTGGTATGAGCGAAACCTTGCCAACAACCGCAACTACGCAAGGTGGATCGAGTATTCGATCTCATCCTCCGTGATGATCGTCCTGATAGCCATGCTCGTCGGGATCGTCGACATTGCTGCCCTCCTTGCTCTGGCGGGCGTCAACGCCACAATGATCCTCTTCGGCCTTCTCCAAGAGAAGTATGAGGAGCCGGGTGACAACGTCAGTTGGATGTCCTACTGGTTCGGAGTAATCGCTGGAGCTATTCCGTGGATTGCGATCACGATCTATCTATTGGCTCCCGGGGTTAACAACCAACCTCCCGGCTTTGTCTACGGAATCTTCTTCTCGCTGTTTGTCTTCTTCAATAGCTTCGCCATCGTCATGGTTCTGCAGTACAAGAAGATCGGCAGGTGGGCCGACTATCGCTTTGGGGAGAGCACCTACGTGCTGCTGAGTCTTCTAGCCAAATCCGCCCTCGCATGGCAGGTGTTTGGCGGAACCCTCGCCACTTGACCGAGCAGCGAAGTGGAGGGCCTGTCGCAAGGCTGATTACTGGTGTCGGTGCAACTGATATCGGCGGTATTCGGAACCTGTGTCGGGGTTGGATCAGGCGAAGTCTGGAAAGTGGTCAAACGGCCTGGGCAGTGGACCACCATCGCGCGGTCAGCACCGTGGTAAGGATCGTCAGGCATGGGACGAGTGCGATCTGCAAGGGTGAAACCTTTGGAACTCCTTCGACGCCGGAGACGGCCATGAGTCCCGGTACCGCATAAGGGAACCAGGCGCCGGTGCCGAATAGCACGGCCAACTGCGCAATGGCAATCAGTCCGATCACAGCGCCCAGCGCCGGCAAGTAGCCCCGTCCGACGCTGGCAATCAAGCTCACTGTCGCGGCTAACAACGAGGAGAGGACACCGATTGCGAAGACGCGAAATAGACCGCTGGCAACCGAAACTGCGCCGACGTTGAGGGATGCAGCGACACCGATCAACCCGACGACGATTGTCATTGCAGCAGCCGTCACCAGAGAACCAAGCAACAGCACCAGCAATTTGGCGAAGCAGATTGTTCGCCTGGATACCGCGAGGGCGAAGAGCGAAGGAAACGTCCGATCGGCAAACTCGCGGCCGTAGATCCAGGCTGTGGCTACCCCGAACGCAAGGAAGCCTGCTGCAGCCGTGATCTGCCCTGTGGCGCTAAAGAAGCCATCCCACCCGGTGCCGACGATCAAACCGTCGGCTTTGACGGCCAATGGACCGAATCCGCCATTGACGGCAACCCAAAAGAACGCGTAGCTCATCGCTGGGCTTGCCAGACTCACGAGAACTGCGATGCTCGATGTCACCTTCGACCGCCGCATCTTCAGCCACTCGGCTCGCATTGCGGACTTCACGATGAGACCAACCCAGCGGCTGCGTCTGCTTCGTAGGCAATGCGGAAGAATCGACGTTCGAGGTCTGCTTCGGTGGGATCGATAGTCCCGGCGACCGACCCCCGATGGATGACGGTGATCCGATCCGCGACCCGGGCTATCTCGTCGAGATGATGGCTCGAGACGAGGATGGCACAGCCCCGATCCACCAACTCTCTCAGTAGCTCTCGCACGAGCAAGACCCCTGCAGGGTCGAGGGCGTTGACCGGCTCATCCAGAACGAGGATCTTCGGGTTGTGAGCGATCGCTGTGCCCAGCCCTAGCCGCTGCTTGTTGCCCAGAGACAGCTCACCAGACTTGCGTTCCGCCCAGGGTTCTAGGTCGAGGCGCTCAATTGACCTTCGCGACATGGCCAGTGCTTCGTCCCGGGACGCGCCGCGCAAGGACGCGGCCATCGCCAGGTTCTCGCGGACAGTCAACTCGGGATATGAAAACGGTGATTCGATTAGGTAGCCGACGGTCGACCAGTCAGATGAATGCAAAGCGCTCAGAGGCTTGCCCCCCAGCAACACTTCGCCCTCATGTGGATGGAGCATTCCGAGGAGAAGTCGCATGATCGTCGTTTTGCCGGCGCCATTGAGCCCAACGATGGCGTGAATCTCGCCACGCTCCACTTCGAGATCTAGGTCCGAGACCACCAAGTGCTGACCAAACGCGAGCTTTAGCCCCGTAGCCTCAATGGCGTTCATGGTCTCGACACGGCCGGCTCGCTGTCGAAAATACCCAACGCGCGGATCAGGGCCTCGGCCATGGTTGATCGTGACTCCGACTCGGCCCAGCCGATCAAAGCAGCAGTCGTTGCTCCGAGCACCGCCCCCGCGGCGGCACGCGCTGTGTCCAGGTCGACTCCGGTTGCCGTGAGCGCGTCGACAATTACCTGTTCGGTTGTTCGGTTGTTCTCCCAGATCCGAGCTCTCAGTGACGTGTTCTCCACCGCAATCTGCACTCTCGTGAGTGTTTCGGCGTCCATCGAAGAGTCCATATGGCGCAATATGAGAATGAAGGCTGAGCGAACGCGTTCTAGTGCCGGTAGCGAGGCAGGCTGAGCAGCCACCGCCTCTCCGATTACGGGGTCATATGGGTCGTCGAGGACTACCGATTCTTTGGTCGGAAAGTACCGATAGAAGGTCATGTGCGACACCCCCGCCTTATTTGCCACTTCTTCGACGGTCACATTGTCGAACCCACGTGATGTAAAAAGGTTCAAAGCGGTGGCCTGTATCTGTGCCTTGGTGCGTTCAGCCTTTGACATTCCCGCGTAATGTTAGTCACTAACATTGCCGCGCCACAATGTGTCACTGATCGGCTGTGCTGACGAAGAGCGTCAGCTGAGCCTGCCAATGCCTAAACGTGAGCCTCCTTATGAACGCGCTGAGTTGTCCCGAGGATTGAGCACCCCGCGGGTATCCTCAGGCGCGCATGCAAAAGACCGACGGAGACCGTCGGCGGCTGGGAGAGCGGTTGGGGCGCGCCCGTCTGCCGAGCAAGACGACTTGGGGGCTGATCCCCGTCCTGGCAATGAGCGTTGTCACCGCTGTCGCGGTGACGTTCCTAGCCTTGAGAAACGGTGTTATCGACACCACCGAAGGGATTGTCTTGGGTATCACCAGTCTCGGTGCGGTGATTGCCGTGGTGACGCTTCTGCGCGCCAGGTCGGCAGCCGATGATCTGTCACAGAGAATCACCGCCGTAAGGGCCGCCGCCCGTCGGGTGACCGACTCGGACCTCTCTGAGCTTTCCCAAGCTCTCCGCGATCCCGACGCGGCACGACGCCCGATCGCCTCCCTCGAGCTCGACACCGAGTCTCAGGATGAAATAGGTGCTCTCAACCGGACCTTTGTCGACCTGCACAAGAGGTTGTCGCAGGTGGCCGGAAGACAGATGGAGACCCTCAAGGGGGGAGTGTCCGACCTGATCATCTCCCTGGCTCGCAGGAACACGTCTTTGGTCAACCGACAGTTAGCGGAGCTTGACGAGTTGGAAGCGGGCGAGACCGATCCCAAGACTCTCGCCGGCTTTTACCGGGTCGACCACATCGCCTCTCGAATGCGCCGCAACGCCGAAAGTCTCCTTGTTCTGGCTGGCGAGGAAACCCCCAGACCGATGACCGAGCCGGCCGAGATGGTCGACCTCATCCGGGCTGCCATTGGGGAGATAGAGGACTACTTGCGAGTTCAGATCGACGCAGTGCAGCCTGCAAAGGTTTCCGGACAGGCGGTGGCCGACCTCACTCACCTCATCGCCGAGTTGCTGGACAACGCCACCGAATACTCTCCACCCGAGGCCAACGTGAAGATCGCCGGGCGTGCCCTTCAGGGTGGATACGTGCTCACCGTCACTGATAGAGGCTTGGGGCTAGACCCTGCCCGTCTCAACGACCTCAACGACACTTTGTCCAGCCCGCCACCCCTGGGTCTGAAGATGGAACCCCACATGGGTATCCACGTCGTCTCACGTCTGGCGGCCCGTCACGACATGGGCGTCAGTCTCCGCGACGCGATGCCGGGAGTGGTGGCCGAGGTTCTCATTCCCGATGCTCTCCTCACCGTTCGCGACGAGAAGATGATCGACCTCGACCGAGAGTCGCAGGAATACATCTACAAGATGCGAAAGAAGTGGAAGGCAAGAGCCGAGACCGCAGCTGAGGGTCTCGGTAGACATGCCGAGTCAACCGTGTCGTCCCCGCCGGGAGACGGGGGCGATCTGCCGGTCCGGGTGCCAGGCAAGGCCTATCAAGATCAATACGGGGCAGAGGACAGCTCAGTGGCCGACGGCGATGGCAACATCAAGTCTGCACTGTCGGCATTTGAGGAGGGAAGACAGGCAGCCAGCAGAGGCGGCAAGATCGTTGACCTCGACGAACTAGGCGAGGGCCACTCATGACGGCGGCTGCGAACAATCTCAACTGGCTGATTCAGAGACTCTGCTTGACGGTCCCGACCATCAATCAGGCGGTGGTTGTCTCTTCCGACGGACTTCCGTTGGCGCGGTCCAACGGCGTTGATCGCGAGTCGGCCGACCGCTTGGCCGCGGTGGCCTCCGGGCTAATCGGGCTGGCTTATGGCTCAGCCGGTCGCTTCGGAGCGGGTGCCGTTCGGAATGTCATTATCGAAATGGAAAACGGTTGGCTGTTCATCACGGGCATCAGCGACGGTTCTCTCATATGCTGTCTGACAGAGCGGGACGTTGATATGGGGACCATTGCGTACGAGATGTCGGTTTTCGTCCAGCGGGTTGGAGACAGCCTGACGCCGGACGTGCGGCACGAGTTGACCAGTCGGCTCGTGCAGGCGGACTGATGGGCGACCACAGCCGCCCTGGACGACCTGTGCGCCCCTACACCATCACTGGAGGTCGGGCGGGACACGAGATTCCGCATATTGCCCTCGAGGCTCTGGTGCATTCCACTCCCGACGGCTGGTCCCGGCGAGACGAGTACCGGTTCGAGTCGGCCGAGATCGTTCTCCTGGCGGTAGAGCCGACGGCAATCGTCGAACTTGCGGCCATGTTGGAAGTCCCGGTTGGCGTGATCCGGGTGCTTGCTTCCGACCTCGCTCGATCTGGAGCTGTTTCGATCGCCATGCCTGATCACGAGTACGCAGAGAGCGATCAGGCCAATTACGCCACTCTTCTTCAGCAGGTGCTTGATGGAATCAAGTCGGTCTGAGACGCACGGCCTGATACCGGTCAAGATTGTCGTGGCTGGCGGTTTCGGGGTGGGCAAAACCACCTTTGTTGGAGCGATATCGGAGATCGAGCCACTTCGCAGCGAAGCGATAATCACCGAGGCCAGCGCTGGTGTGGACGATTTGTTTGCCACTGGAACCAAGACCCAAACCACTGTGGCGATGGACTTCGGTCGGATCAGTCTTCCCAACAACCTCGTGCTCTATTTGTTTGGGACTCCGGGGCAAGAACGTTTCCACTTCATGTGGTCCGAACTGGCCAAGGGGGCGATCGGCGCCGTGGTCTTGGTCGATACGCGCCGGATCGAGGACTGTTTCGCTGCGATCGACTTCTTCGAAGAGCGCCAAACGCCGTTCGCCGTGGCAGTCAATACTTTCGACGGGGCCCGCTATCACACCCTCGAAGAGGTGCGCGCCGCGCTGCGGATCAGTGACGAGATTCCGTTGGTGTTCTGCGACGCGCGAGTTCGCGTCGACGTTCAGAAGACTCTCGTGTCCGTTGTCGAGCACGCCCTTTCCAGAGTGGCCCAGGCAGGGATTTCAAGTTGATTGAATCCTTGGTCCAGTTGGCAGCCGTTCGTATCGTTTCCCTCAGATGCGTATAGGAGACCTGCTCCGTTTGGCCGCCTCGGCGGCCCAGCCCGAAGTCACTGACGTCGGTCCGGTCGACGACGCCACGATCGTGTCGCCGGCAGTGGCCCCACTGACTCAGCTCCTCACCGAGATAGTCGACAACGCCGAGAAGCACTCCGACGGTGACATCGTTCTCACCGGTACCGCCGACGACGGCGGGTACATCCTGACCGTCACTGATGGCGGCCCTGGCATGTCGCCAGAGCAGGTAACTAAGGCCAACCGGGCACTCGTCATGGTCGACCGCCAGGAGGCTCCTCGAAATGGCTACGAGGTTGTCGGCATGTTGGCTGACAAGTTGGGGGCGTCTGTCGTGGTGAGATCGACGCGTGTGGGCACGACAGTCCGTGTCTATGTGCCGTTGTCGCTTCTGGAAGGAACCCCCGAGCCCGAAGCCAACCCGGCAGAGGTCGTTGAAGAAGTAGCAACGTCGGTTGGAGAGTCGACCGCTACGGGGGAGGACACAGCGTGGCCGACCCTCTCAATCCTTTCATACACCCCCGAGGAGGCTGCTGCCGCCGAAGAGTTCCTGGCCGGAGTCTTCATGCAGCTGCTGCCGCAGGAAGCTCAAGCAGAACTGGTTACGGAAACACCGACTGAGATGCCAGACAACGTCACGACGCTTCGGGTCAGGGTTCCTGGAACCAGCTTCACCGGCGACGAAGGTCCTCGCGATGTCGTGGACAAAGCAGCCAGCCCATACGAAATCCGCACCGCGCTTTCCAGCTTCGAGGACGGCCGGAAGGCGGCACTCGAAGCACAGTTCGACGATGACGAGACAACCTGAGCGAATCTAGGCCGCAAACCGTCGCCTGATCGACCAGAGTTGCAGCCATGGGTTCAGTGATAACCGGCACCGGCATTTCGGTTCCGGCGAACGTCGTCACGAACAGCGACCTTGCTCGCATCATGGACACAACGGACGACTGGATCACCACCAGGACCGGGGTGAAAGAGCGACGGTTTGTCGATCCGGGTGTTGGCGCCTCTGACTTGGCTGTCGAAGCGGTGGCGGCCGCGCTCGACGACGCCAAGTTGGGGCCGGGCGATGTCGATGCTCTGATTACGGCCACTATGACCCCGGACTATGTGGCGCCGGGAATCGCCGGGCTGGTTCAGGCAGGTGCTGGAATCGGTCCAGTGGCATCGTTCGACATTCGCCAGCAGTGCAGTGGCTTTCTATACGGGCTGGATCTTGCCGACGCTCTGATCGCAAGTGGTCGAGCCGAAACGGTGGTCGTCGTCGGTGCCGAGGTTCACGCTGGGTTTCAACCTTGGAGCGGGGCGAGTTGGAAGGCCCTTCTGGAAGGGTCAGATGTTCCTGACGAAGACTTCGAAAGAAACACGCAGTTCCGATCTTGGAGTGTTCTCTTCGGCGACGGTGCCGGTGCGGCCGTACTGCGAAAGGGCGAGAACGACGACGAAGGAATGTTGACGACGTCGCTGCACACTGACGGTGAGTCGTTCGAGCTGATTCTGGTTCCCGGTGTGGGGTTCAACCGCCGCCCTTACGTGAGCAACGCTGACCTCGAGGCCGACGGTCACCTCCCCACAATGGACGGTGGGGGACTGTTCCGAAAGGCTGTCCGGCTCATGCCACAGGCGGCCGATGCCGTGTTGGGCGCTGTTGGGCTGGAACTTGACGACGTCGACCTTGTTGTCGCGCATCAGGCCAACGATCGGATTCTCGAAGGGGTCCGCAGACAGATGGGACTGACAGCGGAGAAGATTCCCTCCAATATCGGCTCCTATGGGAACACCACTGCCGGCACCGTGCCCATCCTGTTCCACGAACTCCGCTCGGCTGGAAGGGTCACTCCCGGTTCGCTTGTCTGCTTCGCGGCTTTCGGCGCGGGCGCCCACTACGGCGCTGCCCTATACCGCGAGCCTCGTTAGGCAGGCCGATTCGCTTCGATCCAGCGGTCAATTGCGGCCCACTCCTCGAAGAGCCACCGAACCCGTTCTGCTCGCTCCGTGGGAATGTCCGATCGGCTGATGCGCCACATCTCGACGCGGATGGCCGTTCCGACCAGTCTTCCGCTCCAGATATCCTTCACGTTTGAGAGAAGCTCTAGACCGGAGTGGGCGAGAATCACCACATCACAGTCGGTGGAATCGAGCAGGGTGAGCGTCCCTCCCGGTCTGGGTGGTAAGACGTTGCGGAAACCGGCTGCGAGTTCGCCGACCGGGCCTGACTTCCGTGCAGCCGACTCTGTGTACTTCTGCCGCTTCGCCTCGCTGAAGCGAGTTCCTTCCGGATAGATCAAGAGACCTTCTCCGTGGGAGAGATCTCCAGCGAGCTCTCTTATCGCGGCGTCTGATCTCTGGCTTCGATCGATGAAGGCGTTCGGGAGGCGGTGGCCGGCCAAGTCGAGTGCGGGATCGATCACCAGTTCCTTCTTCAGCACGTACCGGAGTCTGATGCCGTGTTGGTCGGTGATCAGCTGTGAGGGGAGAAGGGTGTCGATGAGAGAGGCGTGCCGCGACAGCACAACAATTGGGCCAGGTGTCGCTGCCTCCGCACCTGAAACCACCAGGTCAAGGTCGAAGAGGAATCTGACACAACGAAGCAGCCATCCGGCCCACGTGCTTTGGAGAGCTGTGGTCGCCCGAAGCTTTGCTGGTTTGGGAAGGGGAATGGTCAACAGGATGGAGACCAGGGCGAACACCTCGCCGAGCAGGTATAGCCATAGGAAGGAGACACCTCTGATGCCCACGAAGGGAACCCGAGAAGTTGCGAATCGATAGAGGTCGACTGCAAGAGCGGCCGGGAGAAGCAGGGGCAGCAGCAGGGTGACTATCCCGAACATCAGCAAAGTCACAGGGATCGTTATCAGCCGCCTCAGAACCGGGTTGGCCAGCACGGTCGACACACTAAGCCCGGGCCGAATCAGAGTTCATCGCAAAATGCCGATAACGTGCCTGCATGGTCGGGGTTCGGAGAAAGATCATCGGTTGGATGACCCTTTTGACGTTGGTCCTCTCTGCATGCACCACGCCGACGGTCACTTCTACAACTGATGCCCAGAACCCAACGACCGTTTCGAGCTCACCATCGGTCAGTGATCCCGAACTAGCCGCGGCACTTCCGACCGACCCGGATGTCATCAAGGGAATCCTGCCCAACGGCCTGACCTACTTCATCAGAGAGAACGACTCGCCAGGAGGACGTGCCGAGCTTCGGCTCTTGGTGGACGCCGGGTCGGTTCAAGAAGACGACGACCAGGCGGGTATGGCTCACTTCCTCGAGCACATGATGTTCAACGGGACCGATCGCTTTCCGCGCAATGAGCTGATAGATGTGCTCGAGGCGTTCGGGCCCCGTTTCGGTCCCGACATCAACGCTCGTACCTCGTTTGACGAGACGGTCTACGAGTTGAGTCTGTCCACCGACGACGAGGGGCTAGTCGAGTTGGGTCTCGACGTGCTGCGCGAGTGGGCTACCCGAGCGACTCTCACCGAAACCGATGTGATTGAGGAACGAGGCGTGATCCTCGACGAATGGCGCCTACGCGCCCAAGGTTTTGGGGCGCGAGTGGGCGAGCAGGTCCAGGAGCTACTGCTGAGTAGGACGCCATACGAGAATCGTCTTCCCATCGGGACGGCGGATTCGATCAGCTCGACTTCGTCCGAGGCCTTGGGTCGCTTCTATTCCGATTGGTACGTGCCACAGCGAATGGCCGTGGTAGCGGTGGGTGATTTCGACGCCAGTGAGATGCAGGATCTCATCGTCGACAAGTTCGGTGACATCGAGTCGGTGGACCAGCCGCGCGAGTTCGAAGATCCTGTGATCGTGCCGTTGGACTCGCTGGTGGCCCGGCGCTTCCTGGACGAGGAGGCGACCACCGCGTCGGCCTCAATCTTGTGGAGGGTCCCCTTCGATTCCGTCGCCTCTGTTGGCGATTACCAAAGGTCCATTGCGCTTTCGCTGGGCCTGGAGGTGATCAGCGATCGGCTCAACGAGGAAGCTCTTTCGAGCGGCAGTCCGCTGCTGGGGGTTGCCCCCGTCGACCAGGCGTGGACGCAGGTTCTGGGGATCGTCGGAGTGGATTCAGAGTTGCGGGTCGAGACGGCGCGCGAGGGAGTCGAGATTGTCCTCGAGGAACTGGAGCGAGTGCGAAGGCACGGCCTCACGGATTCCGAGTTCGATCGGGCCCTGTTGCGGTTTGGTGCCGCGTCCAAGCAGAGGCGCGACCAACAGGAAAGCATTCAGGACGGCCAGATCGCTGAACAGATCACGTCCCACTTTCTCAGCCGGGCACCGCTGATGAGTCCGGATCAGGCGTTTGATGTCGAGTTAGGGATTGCCGGGAGGATGGAGAAATCCGACATCGAAGACGCCCTGAGCGAACTGCTTGATGAGGAGCCGGCAATCTTGGTCGTGGGGCCAGACGAGAAGGAAGATTCGATTCCTAATGAGGCCGAGATCGTGACCCTGGTGAACACGGTGTCGCAGGGGGACATCCCTGCCCTCGACGATGACGAGGGTTCGGTGTTGTCCCTGATGGACCGACCGGAGCCCACCGATCCGGAGGACGTCGAGGTCGACAGTCGTTTCGGGTTCACAACTGTCGTCTACCCAAACGGAGCGACAGTCAAGATCTGGGAGAGCGACATTGCGGCCGAGAGCGTTTTCACTCTCGTGGAAGGGTTTGGCGGGTCGTCGCTCGCCTCGGTTGAGGACCTTCCCGAGGCACAGCTGGCGGTCGATATCGTCAATCGCAGTGGTGTCGCCGAGTTCGATGTGCCTGCCCTCCAACGTGCTTTGTCGGACAAGATCGTTTCCGCTGAACCTTGGGTCAGCGAGTCGCGTCATGGAATCCAGGGGTTCTCCTCTACCGGTGACGTCGAGACCCTGCTCCAGCTAGTCCATCTGCTGATGACGGAGCCGCGATTTGATCAGTCGGCGGTTGATGCGGTGCTGGACGAATTGGAGGCTTTGAACGCGTCGCGTGACGATCTTCCCGACCTGCTCTTCACTCAGGCCCTAGTCGACTCCTACTACAGCGGTGACCCTCGCTACTGGGTTGTGCCTTCTTCGGAACAGTTGGCGGAGTTTGATCCCGGCGCGACAGAGCAGTTCTACCGAGACCGTTTTGGCGATGCCGGAGACCTGGTGTTCGTCCTGGTCGGCGACTTCGAAGCCGACGACATGGTCGAATTGGCTTCTCGTTACATCGGAACTCTTCCGGGGACACCCGGCAAGAGTGCCTTTGTGGACAATCAACCTTTACCGCCGCGGGAAGTCCAAGTGACGACCGTCGAAGCCGGCGCTGGTGACCAGGGACAGATTGGCATGTTCTTCACGAACGAGTTCCGACCCGAACTGAGAGACCGAGTTGCCGCCCGGCTGGTTGAGTTGATTCTCACGGCGCGACTCCGTGATCGAGTTCGAGAAGAGCTCTCGGCCACGTATTCGATTTTCGCATCCATCGACCTCCAGAGAGATCCGGACGAATTCGCAGAGACCTCCATCGTGTCCAGTGGTGATCCGGAAGGGCTTGACCAGATCGGAGTGGAGATCTTGGCCCAGGTGACCGACCTTCAGCAAAATGGTCCGACAGCTGATGAGTTCGCCACCGCGGTCGAGCAGCTTCGGGACGAGCTCGAGCTGATTGACAACGGCTCGATTGCCGAGGCTCTGGTGACCTCGTTCTTGTACCCCGATCAACCCGTCGACGAGATCGCCGACCGGTTCTTCCTGATCGACGAAATCACGCGGGAGGAAGTCCAAGAGCTGGCGCGCATCGTCTTCAACCTCGGCCAACGCATCGAGATCCGCCAGGTCCCCCGCCCCTAAAGACCGTTCTGTGAGGGTTTGTGCGGGCCAGGCCCGCACAAACCCTCACAGAACGGTCGGGAGCGTGCTCGTCGAATGGGCGTTGGTCGGGTGTGGGCCCTCTGGCGCTGCTTTAATCGTGCTCCGTGGCAGAGATACTTGGATTTGGGGGATATGCCCCACAACGCGTGGTGACCAACGACGACTGGGCGAAGTGGGTTGACACCAGCGACGAGTGGATCACGCAGAGGACGGGTATCAAAACGCGGCGCTACGCCGCAGATGACGAGTCGACAATGACTCTTGCCGCCGATGCCGCTCGAGTCGCACTCAAAGACGCGGGGCTCACTCCCGACGATGTCGACGAGATCGTCCTGGCCACCGACACACCGGAGATGATGACTCCCGACACCGCGGCCCTGGTGCAGAACGAGTTGGGGTGCCGCAACGTCCCTACCTACGACCTGGGGGGCAGCGGTTGTGCCGGGTTCGTGCAGGCCTTGGACGTGGCTCGGACACGTATCGCCTTCGAACCGAAGCGAATTCTTGTGATCGGTGTGGAGTTGATCAGCCGGATGATTTCGATGAAGGACCGTGCTACTGCGGTCTTGTTCGGCGACGGCGCTGGTGCGGTGGTTCTCGGCCCCGAAGGTGGTCGGGCGAAAGTCCTCGACGTGGTGGCTGGCACGGACGGGAGTGCCGCCGAGATCCTCACCCTCGCCGCCGGTGGCACTCGAAATCCGTTCAACAAAGAGTCCCTTGAAAGCGGCGACTACAACCGGGTGGTCATGGACGGCAGGAAGGTCTTCGTCGAGGCGGTCCATCGGATGAGTTCTGCGGCCGCGGACGTCTTGGACCGCATTGGGAAGACAGTCGAGGACGTGGCGATGGTCATCCCGCACCAGGCCAACGTGAGGATCATTGATGCGGTCACCAAGCGCATGGGGGTTGCCGCCGACAAGGTCTATGTGAACATCGAGCAATACGGGAACACCGGCTCGGCGACCGTGCCGTTTGCGATGTGGGAGGCGGTCGAAGCCGACAAGATCTCCAAGGGTGACCTGGTGATACTCACCGCCTTTGGCGCCGGTTTTCACTGGGCGGCAGCCGCCGTTCAGTTCTAGAGCCGCCTCAAGAACGCTTCGAGCCGTTTTTCGTAGCCAGACGGATCGGCATTCCAACTCATCACATGAGCCGCGGCTGGTACCTCAATCAACTCGACGAAATCAGGCACTCTTGCAGCCAATTGGCGGCTGACGCTGATCGGGACGGTTTGATCGGCCGTTCCGTGGAACACGAGCGTCGGGACTGTGATGGTCTGGTCGGCGCGCGACACGTAGTTGGTAGCGGCCCAGTCGACCTTCCAGCGAAGGTCGGCGATCCACATTCCAAGCTCAATCAAGAGTTGGGTGGCTCTGGAGTCGGCGGTGGCAAGGCGCACAGTTTCGGCCATGATCGCGTTGGGTGAGTCGAGGAACAGGCCGACCGTCATCTCACGCACCACATCGGATCGTTCCAGGGCGGCCAGAGCGATGGCTCCGCCAGTACTCGCCCCTCCAACGACTAGCTCGGTGGCGCCGTGATCTTGCGCGTACCTGACCGCGGCCTCTAGATCTTCCCACTCCGATAGGCCGAAGCGGTGGTGACCTGACGGATCCTCCGGATGTCCCGGATCGTTTCTGTAGTTGATGACGAGGCTGGTGTAGCCCTGGCGATGAAACGGAGGCAGCATTCGGACCATCTCCCGCTTCTCGGCTGTCCATCCATGCACCAGGATCGCCCATCTGTGGCTTGGCTGTGCGGCGGGAACGCGCCAGGCGTTCATGGTCCCGAGCGGAGACTTGTACGTGACTGGCTCATAGTCGAGGTCAACGTCGTTCGGAGAGTCGGGGTACGCATAGCCCTCGATGGCGACGGGCTCGCAGGCGGCCCCTGGGCAGATAGGGGGTTCCCTGTCGATAGAGAGGAGTTCCCTGGTAATCCGTCGATCGACAACATGGGTGACCTCTCCGGCTCGGGCATAGCCACCGTTCCAGGCAAGACCGATAACACCTGGATGACCGACGTCCTGTCGGACATCGTCGGCTTCGAGCACGAGGTGCTTGGTGCCGACCTCTCTGATCCAGACGCCGGGCGGCTCCGGTCGATCGGTCACAGCCAGGGCACCGCGTCTCAGTCCGTGGGCCATGAACCACCCAACCACGACGTGAAAGCCAGCTACCGCGAGGACCCCGACGGCTGTGAGCCAGACCACCCTGAACATGGGTGAACCCTATCCCCTTGACCGGCTCATCGTGACCAAAGCCGATCCTGTGGTTGAAGTGGTTCCCGTCGCTAGTTCAAAGTGCAGGAAGGGGCGATTTCCGCACCCTGTTGCTATAGCAACGCTCCAAGGAGGGGTGGTCAACGTACAACGGCCACCGTTAGCCGGTGGCCGTTGTGTGCGTCCCCTTAACGGGTACAGGTGGGTCAGGACAACGGGAGGAGGAATGGAATAAGTGCCAGCGAAACCGCCGCAACTCCCAACCGGTCAACGGTTGGCCAATGTGCTGCCCTGACCAAACTCAGCGTGGTCAATACTCCGAGTGCGATGAAGCCCCATGCCGTTCGACCGGCGGCCACCGATGCCACCAGGAGTGCGGTCCCGAGCACCATCCCGAGGCCGGCGAGCACGACTCTGGTCACCTTGCCAGAAACTGTGAACGCCCAGTTGTTGAGAGCGAGGTTCAACGCGGTCATAACTCAGGAGATATCGACAGATAGGGCCGATTTCTTGAACGACTGCGGAGCCGAAAACCGCTAGCGGCGGTCGGTGATGGCAGCTCGCGCTGCGTGGTATCCACACATCCCGTGGACCCCGGCTCCCGGTGGGGTGGCGGACGAGCAAAGAAACAGCCCGTCGCCTAGCCGGTAGGGGCGGCTGGCGCCGAGCTGGAGTGCCTTACGCAGACCGAACTGACCGCCACCGATATCGCCCCCGACGATGTTGGGGTTGTAGGCCTGATACTCGACAGTGTTTCTTGTCGCTCTGGCGATGATTCGATCCTTGAACCCGGGGGCGAACCGTTCGACTTGGCTTTCAATTTCCTCCGTCATGTCCCTGGTCGACCCATTCGGTACGTGGCAATAGCCCCATGCGGTGTGCTTTCCGGTGGGCGCTCGACTGGAGTCGAATTGGGATTGCTGGGCGAGAAGTACGAAGGGTCGGTCAGCATGGCGACCCCGAGCAACTGCCTTCTCGGCGGCAGCTATCTCGTCGAACGAACCTCCGACGTGAACGGTTGCACTGTGCGGGCTGGCTTCATCCGCCCAGGGAATGGGCGCATCCAATGCCCAGTCGACCTTGAAGACTCCCGGTCCCGGCTTCCATCTTCCGAGTCGACGCCGCTGACCGCCTTCCACTCGATCACCGCCGATTGACAACGCAGCTGAAGGCATGACGTTGAGCAGGACGGAGTCCGCTTCGAGATCGGCCACGTCAGTGACCAAGCGTCCAGTCTCGACCTCACCACCCAGTCCCTCAAACTCGAGTTGCAGGGCTCTGGCTACGTTCTGCGATCCACCTTTGACCAAAGGCCACCCGTGGCTATGCCCTATTGCCCCGAGTAGGAGGCCCACCGCGGTGGTTGCCGGGGCCGAGAAAGGTGCGATGGAATGCGCCGCTAATCCGGCGATCAAAGCCTTGCCCTGCTCGGTCTCGAACCTCTGCGCCAGCAGCGATGCCGGCAGCGCGGCGATCGTTGCGGTCTTTACGAAGGAGCCGCTGGTGGCACTGGAAATGGACACTGGAGCAAGGAAGTCCTCGAGAAGAGGCTCTATGTTGGAAGCGATGGGCTCCATCAGGCGGCGGTAGGTGTCCTCGTCGTTTCTGAGCAGGCTGGCCGTTTCGTCCAACGATCTATGGAGGACTGCCACCCGGCCGTCGCCCAGGGGGTGGGTGAGCGGAATGGGCGGATTGACCCACTCCAGGTCGAGGTCGAGTTGGGAGAACATGGGCGAGGCAATGCCCGATGGGTGTATCGCCGAACACATGTCATGGAGGAACCCTGGCTCGGTCAGTTCGGCGGTACGGAGTCCGCCACCGATCTCGTCGGCCGCCTCGATGAGCTTCGTCCTCAACCCTGAACGAGCCAGCTCGATGGCGGCGGCGAGACCATTGGGCCCCGACCCAACAACGACTGCGTCGAACGTGGTCATGGAGTGGGTCTAGGTCCCGGTGAAGTCAGGGTCGCGTTTCTCCATGAATGACGAGAGGGCTTCCATCAGGTCGTTTGACATGAGAAAGGAGGAGTTCCATTGCGCCACGTAGTCGAGTGCCTGCTCGGTGGTTCGACCGTCGGCGGCTCGGAGGACCTCTTTGATCCCCATAGTCACGAGAGGAGAGTTGGCAGCAATAGTCCCTGCCAGTTCTGCCGCGGCCTCGTGAAGTTCGTCGGCGTCGTTCGTCACTCGGTTCACCAGCCCGTGTTCCTGTGCCCATGCCGCGTCGTAGTCGGCACCGGTGTAGGCCATCTCCGCGGTGACTCCAGCTCCGACGATTCCAGGGAGTCGCTGTAGGGAGCCGATATCGGCCACCAGACCCATGCGCGTCTCCCGGAGGGAGAAGATGGCATTCGAGGCGGCGAGCCTCATGTCGCACGCTGTGATGAGGTCGAGACCGGCGCCGATGCAGTATCCGTGAACGGCGGCGATCACCGGCTTTGGCGAGTCGGCGAAGCAACTGGCTGTCTTCTGCAGCCGTTTGACGGTCTTGTAGAGGTATAGGTTCGACTCAGCCTGCGACCGGCCCTGGGGTTGCAGATCGGCCAGCATGTTTACGTCTATCCCGACGGTGAACGCTGGCCCGCGTCCGGCGAGGATGACCACTCGCACCCCTTCGTCGGCGTCGAGAGAGGCCATCGCCTCAGGAATGTCGGACCACATGTCCTCTGACATAGCGTTCCGTTTTTTCGGGCGGTTCAGCCACAGCGTGGCCACTGGCCCGTTGCTCTCGATTTCGATGTGTTGGAATCCCACGGGATCAGCCTATTTCGGTGGAAGTGTTCCGGCGAACGTCACCCCGCGTTCGATCCAGGCATGTAGATCTTCGTCTTCTGCGGTGGCGGCCGTGTCGATCAACACCCAGTTCTTCATTGGCTTGCCGCTCATGTCGGCGTGTCTCGCTCCAGGCTCAGCCAACGCAACCTCGAACTCGTCGGGTCCGAGCCGAACCATCAACTCGTCGCCAGATATTCCGACAGCCATGTTGCCCTGAAACATGTAGGCCACGCCACCGAACATCTTCTTCTCCACGAATTGAGGGTCGTCGCCCAGGTAGGAACGGATCCTCTCGGCGAGGGTTTCGTCGTACGCCATACCGCGAGGCTAGGACGCCGACCGTGTCCCCGATGAATACGCCAATGAATACCTGAAAAGCAATCGGTTCGACATTGGGTGGCCGCGCCACGTAGAAGGCGTAGCCGGCGCTGATCAGCCAGAACGAGATCCGTGCATGGATCGGTATACCGAATAGCGAAAAGCGCACACCATGTTTTCGTCGGGTTTCGAAGCTTGGTTTAGGTGCTGTTGCCGCCCGGGAGGTCACGTTTGTGCATCAGCCAAGAATTATCAGTTATGATAAGTGCATGGGTCACAGCGAAACGCTGACACGGGTGCTCGAATCTGCGGCGCGGTTGCAAGAGGTTGTGCCTGATGCCGTTCTGGTCGGAGGATCTGCCGCGGCCTTTCATGCCGGGCATCGAGATTCATTCGCCCACGACCACGTACTAGACGATCTTGTCGAGCGATACGACGTCATTCTGGATGCGGTAGAGGCCACGGAAGGATGGGCGACCTCGGTCCGCGCCTCACGCCCTCCGTTCACGCTCATGGGGAGATTGTTTGGCGTCGAGGCCGGGTTAAGGCAGATGCGGCGCACCAAGGCCCTCGAAACCCAGGCGGTCGATCTGGGTGCCTCGCTTCAGGTTGTGGTGCCCACGGAATCCGAGATTCTCCGGGTCAAGGCCTTCCTGGTCGTTCAACGCAATGTCGTGCGCGACTACCTCGATGTTGTGGCGTTGGCCGATCACATGGGAGAAAGCGTTGCCATTGACGTGCTGTTGGACATTGACTCCTACTACGACGATCGCTCGGGCGAGACAAGTTCGGTCCTTACGTCGTTGGTCATTGCTCTTGCAGATCCTCGGCCGCGTGATACCGATGTGATCGAGGAGCTCCCGCAATACAAGAATCTGAGTCCGCGTTTTGGCGACTGGAACGATGTGGTGTCGTCCTGTCAGCGGCTTTCGCTGGGCCTGGGTGGAGCATTGTGATGTCGGCGACATTCAGAAACGTTGATGGGTCACCGGAAGACCCTGTCTCGGGTTGGCCGTTTGAAGGATTGGTCGCCGTGATCGACCGCGGGCTGGTTGCCGACTGGCACCCAATCCTCAACGAGATTCGCCGAGCACCCTGGGGCAAGGTGGCCAGGCGTGTGGAGCGGCATCTGAGCTATCGCGATCCCGATGGTGTGGGAGCCTTTTTCTCGCTTGCTATCGGCCAGGCCCGTAAGGATGCTTCCCGGAGCGAAAAGCAGGAAGTTGCGAGTCGTGTTCGCGCCGCAGTGGAGCGGTCAGGTTTAACCAGCTCGGAATTCGCTTCCCTTGTTGGCACCAGCGCGTCGCGGCTCAGTACCTATCTCAGCGGCAAGGTGACACCTTCGGCGGCGATGCTGCTCCGAATCGAACGGGTCGGCAAGACACCGTCGTAGTCGTAAGCGCGTCATGGCCAGGCGTGGGAGCCCGTCACCGGGCCACCTTCTCCACAACCCAGTTCTTGTCGAGGAACAACCCGATCACCTCAGCCGTGGGGTGCTGGTTGCTGAGGTATGCCACAGACTCGGCAATCTGGCCACGCTGGACGTCGTCCGGAACGGGGTTGCCGGCACAGTCGTGATGAGCCACCACCGCGATCTGTGTCGAACCGTGGCCTTCCGTCGAGATACGGAGGTTGGCTAGGAGAGTCGAGGTCTGGTCGGTTTCTGTGGCAAGGTGTTTGACCGTTCCAGCCGTAGTGATGGTGTCGATGTTGCGGGCCCCAAACACGGTCTGGAGGTAATCATTGACCTTGCGCTGGATCCGTCCATCCATGCAAGTGAGGACGGTGGCGAACTCATTCATACGTCAACTCTATGACCTCTCGGATCGCCTGCCAGGTCGGCAGGGCAGAACTACCCTCTCGGCGGTGACGAGCCAGGTCCCCGAGGTTCAATTCGCCCAGGTCGAGGGTGCCCGAATCGCCTATCAGCAATGGGGCGAAGGCGACGTCGACATCCTTGCCATTCCACCGATGGCACATAACATCGAGCTGGCTTGGCAGTGGCCTCAGGTGCGACAGATGCTGGAGCGGTTCGGTGAGTTTTCTCGCTATACGGTCTTCGACAAACGGGGCACCGGCTCTTCGGGTCGGCGGAGCCAGATGCCAGGTCTCGACGAGAGAGTCGAAGACATCCGCGGTGTCATGGACGCGGCAGGACTCGACCGAGCACACTTCTTCGTTCAGTCCGATGGCGGCCCGATGGCCGTCATGTTTGCGGTCACGTATCCGGACAGGGTCCAGAGTCTCACCTTCTTCGGATCATTCGCCCATCAGCCGACCAATGCCACACCCGAGGAGTTCGACGAGCGCGTCGAAATGAACGTCCGCATCTGGGGCACCAACGAGTCACGCATGATCGACGCCTTCGCACCCACGGAAGCCGCCAATCAGGAGTTTCGCGACTGGCACCGGAGCTATGAGAGGGCGGCCGCGTCGCAAGAGTCGTTGCGCGAACTTATTCACCTGGCCTTCGAGATAGATGTCACCGAGGTGCTCAACCAGGTGGAAGTGCCGACGCTGGTCCTTCACCGCGAGGACGATCAGATCATCTCGCTCGACCTGGGACGGGAGTTGGCCGACGGCATACCTGGGGCGCGGATGGTCGTCTACCCGGGCAACGATCACTTTGCCTACGTGGGGGGTCTCGATCCGTGGATGACAGACCTGGAACAGTTCGTCACCGGCCAGGTGACCGACAGGGATGGCCCTCCGAAGCTCCGACCCAAGGCGACGATTCAGACACTAGGTGCTTTCGGAGTGACCGTCGACGACGAGGAAATCACTGTGTCCGATTGGGGATCGCGACACGCCCGGCAACTCCTGAAGAGGCTCGTGGTAGCGCGCGGCTGGCCAATCACTCGCGAGGTTCTGATCGACATGCTGTGGCCTGACGAGACCGACATGCGCAAGCTTGGAGCGAGGTTGTCGGTTCAGCTGTCGGCAATCCGGCGTGTCCTCGGGGGTGGAGTAATCGCCGACCGGGAGTCGGTCAGGCTTGACCTGGACCACGTGGACACCGACCTCGAGAGGTTCTATAAGGCCGTTGACGACACGACGATCGTCGCCGCATATACCGGAGAGCTTCTGCCCGACGATCTCTACGAAGACTGGGTGACTGCAGCTCGGAGCGAGGTGCGTCACCGGTTCGCCACGGCGGCTCGTCGGCAGGCCGAGGTCTATCGCAGTCACGGTTCGAATGACCGAGCCGCAGAGTTGGCTCGAAGGCTTCTCGAAGTAGATGAATACGACGATGCCGCCTGGAAGGTATTGATTCAATCCTTGAGTGAATCAGGGTCGGCGAGAGGAGCCGACGAGGCGTACAAGCAGTATGTATCCAAGCGGAACGAGCTTGGTTTGAGCGTCCCGACGATGGACGAACTACTCGAATCGTAAGGTTTTCTGAAGGGTCGTTGGCATCTTGGTGCCATGAGTACCCAAGAAGCACTTCGGGAGCTTGGCTCCCTCATTCGTGCGCCCGATGAGGGTGACCACTTCGAGTTCCTCAACCATCTGGCAACCATCAAGGTGGCAGGTGAAGGTCGATCGCTCAGTGTGGTCGAGTTTCTCGGTCCCAAGGGATTTGGCCCACCCGAACATCGCCACGACTTCGAAGACGAATTGTTTGTCGTACTCGAGGGCGAGATGGAATTCCGTACTGGAGGTCAGAGGATTGAGGCCGTCGGTGGAACCTGCGCCTATCTGGTCCGCGGAGTCCCCCACACCTTCCTCGTCAGGTCGGATGAGGCCCGATTCCTGACCGTCACTACAACCGCCACCGAACCACCGCGCTTCGACCAGTTGGTGTCGGCGCTTGGCAACCCGATCGCCGAACCGGTGATGCCACAACCAGGTCACATCGACCCCGCTGAGGTAGCTCGTGTTGGGCACGACCTCGGTATAGAGATCGTCGGGCCACCCCCACAATGAGGAGAAATGAAATGAGAAGAAGACAGTCGTACTTGGTCCTGGCTCTTGGCGGCCTCCTTGGACTGGCCGCTTGCAGCGGGTCAACTGACGAAACCACGACCACCGAACAGGCCGCGACGACCACCACCGCGGCACCGGTTGTCGAGGTGAGGGGTGTGGACTTCGGTTTTGAGGGCCTGCCCGATGTGGTGTCCGCCGGAACCACCCTGACCTTTGTCAACGAGAGCCAGGTGGAGCTTCACGAGCTGGTCGCTATCCGGCTGCCAAATGACGAAACTCGCTCCGTGGCCGACCTCGTCGCCAGCCCAGACCTGGCGAAATTGTTTCCCAGGGTGACCACAGTGCTGATCGCTCCTCCCAGCGAGGGGTCCGTCCCGGTAGTCGGCACAGGAACACTGACCGAACCCGGTCGGTACGCGATCATTTGCGCCATCCCCACCGGCGCTGACCCCGCTGAATACATGGCCGCGGCAGCGGAGTCTGAGGACGGTCCACCGGACGTCGAAGGCGGGCCCCCACACTTCGTCAATGGGATGTTCGCCGAGCTCACTGTGGAGGGCTGACACTGAGATGGGGTGACCTCTTCGGAGGTCACCCCGAGGCTGTTGGCTGGCCCACGTCGCGCACCTTGTGGAAATCATGAACTTTCTTTTCCACATCGGCGAGAAAAGGTGTACGTTGTTGGACCATGAGCACCGCAGAGAGGGCCGTTGAGGCTGTGGCCGACCAGGAAGACATCGCTCTGCGCGTTCGCGACCTCGAACTCGAGAACGAGTCGCTCAAGGCGAAGCTGGCGAAGGACAGCAATCTCAAGCCCTACCAGGTCGAGTTGCTGAAGCTTCAACGTCATCTCGAGGCGACGAGAACTCCAATGATCGTTCTTTTTGAAGGCCGGGACGCTTCGGGCAAAGGCGGAACCATCCGCCGTGTCACACGATTCATGAACGAGAAGCGATTCCGTGTGGTTGCACTGGGCAAGCCCACAGACGAACAGAAGACGCAGTGGTATTTCCAGCGCTACGTGGCGCAGTTCCCATCGGGTGGCGAGATGGTTCTATTCGATCGATCCTGGTACAACCGCGCTCTTGTCGAGCCAGTCTTTGGGTTCTGTACCAAGGACCAGTACCGCGACTTCCTCAAGGGCGTCGTTGGGTTCGAGAAAGACCTCGTGCGCCACGGAACTGTCCTGGTGAAGCTCTATTTCAGTGTCGACAAGGAGACCCAGGCGGCTCGGTTCGAACGCCGACGCCACGATCCTCTCCGCCAATGGAAACTGTCGGAAATCGACGTTCAGGCTCAGCAGTATTGGGACAACTTCACCGAGATGAAGCATCGGATGTTGGAGCGGACGTCGAGCGGTGTTGCCCCGTGGACGATCATCAGATCGAATTCGAAGGGCAAAGCCCGGTTGAACGCTATCAAGGCCATTCTGAACTCGGTGGGCTACGCAGATCGTGACCCGGATCTCGACTTCCGGCCTGATCCCGAGATCGTGATTAGTGGTGACGACGAGCTTTCGAGAATGGACGCCGAGCGCGACCGGCTCGGAAGACCTCTTCTCTAAGACGCTCTATTCGGCGGCTGCCCGCCAAGCCTCGCGGATGCTGATCTTGGTCGTTTTGAGCAGAGCGCCCTTATAGATTCGCCCTGCGATTCGGGTCAGTAGAACGACGGTCGCGGCAGCCACAACGACCGAAACACCGTATTGCCAGGGCGGGATCGACTCGAGAGCGGCCCGGACGGGAACCACAAAAGGTGCTGTGAGTGGGAAGAACGATCCGACCACGGCAACGGTGCCGGTCGGATCTTCGAGGGTCATTATCGATGCGAAGAACCCGGCGACGGCAGCCATCGACATTGGGAAAGCGATGGTCTGGGCGTCTTCCGCCCTGGAGACCAGCGAACCCGCTGCACCGAAGAGAATGGCGAACAACGCGAAGCCGAGGATGAACCAGAGCAGGAGCGTGGTTAGCTGTCCCAGTCTCAGCTGGGGCAACTCAAAGACATCCGTCACTCGTGCTGCGGCAATCGCAACCGTGATGATGAGCAGGAGTTGGGCGACGGCCAGAACCCCTATCCCAAGAACCTTGCCTCCGAGGATCTGCCACGGGCGCACGGCACTCAGCAGTACCTCGACGACGCGGTTGGTCTTCTCCTCCGTCACTCCCGTGAGTATCCAGGTCCCGTAGAGAAGTATTGACATGTAGAGGAGCATCAATCCCGCGAAAGCGACCAAGGTCTGCCCTTCGTCTTGCGGACCTTCACCGGTCACCGTCGTCGCCTCCAGCGGATCCGAGGTGAGAACCTCGATAACGTCGGTGGCTGCCTGCCCCTGGGTCGCCACCAACCGTTCGATCTCCACGGTGGCCGCCGCACGCTGCAGCCTCGATATCAACGATGAGTTGGTGAGGCTCGCGGCGTCCTTGACCACCAGTCGACTGGCGTCGATGAGAACAGCGTCGACCTCGTTGTCCAATAGAGCGGCGTCGGCGTCTGCTTGGGCGTCGAACTCGACCGTCTCGATATCGAGGCGGGGCGGCGCCCCTTCCTCGATACCTGCGTTGGCCAACCCGATGGCTGTTTCGAGTATCTCCTGGTTGCCCGTCCCAATCGTTCCGATCTTCACCTCGTCGGTGCCGTCGTCAACAATCTCGGGGAGGAGGACAGCACCGAGCACGAGGAGAATGGTGAACCCTGTTGTGAGGAGGTAGGCGCGCGAGCGACCGCGTTCCATGATCTCGCGTTTGGCAACCAGCCACATACCTCGCATGCCGCTCATTCGACGGCCGCCTTGAACAAATCCGACAGTGACGGAGTGGTGTATGCGAAGTGCCGCACCCTTCCGGCCTCCTGAGCCCGGCCGATGAACCCCCGGATGTCGGTTTCGGCGTCGATGATTGCTGTCAATCGCCCGTTGTGTGACCTAACCGATCTCACGCCTTCCAATTCGGCGATCAGGTCGCCACCGCTGTCTGCCTCGATCTCGAGTTCCAAGTGTCGAATGGGAGCGGCGTCTTTCAGTTCGCTGACCGAGCCTGTCATGACCACCGAGCCCTGGTTGATGATTGCTACGTCCTCACACAGGTCTTCGACGAGGTCCAGTTGATGTGAGCTGAAAACGACCGCTTTGCCGGCTGCGGCCTGCTCGCGGAGAACCTCCGACATGGTGGTCACGGCGAGTGGATCGAGCCCACCGAATGGCTCGTCTAATACCAGCAGATCGGGATCATGAACCAACGATATGGCCAACTGAACACGCTGCTGGTTCCCGTGGGAGAGATTCTCGGTCGCCTCGTCGTAGCGGTCGCTCAGACCGAATCGATCGAGCCAGGCTTCGGCGGAGCGTCGGGCGTCTGTTGCCCCCATTCCGTTGAGCTGGCCGAAGTAGGCGATCTGGTCACGAGCCTTCATTTTGGGGTAGAGACCTCTTTGCTCCGGCATGTACCCGAAGACTGAGAGCTGCTCGGCACCGACGGGCTGGCCGTCCCAGGTGACGTCGCCGCGATCAGGTCGAATCAGGCCGAAAATCGAACGCATGGCTGTGGTCTTCCCGGCGCCGTTCGGTCCGAGAAAGCCGAGCATTCGGCCACGTGCGACGGTGAACGAGCACCCGTTGAGCGCGGTTACTTCGCCGTACTGCTTGTGGAGGTCGTTGATAGATAGCACGCCTGCGTCAGCCTATGCAGGTGGACGCAGCTGCCTTCAATCGAGAAGGGACGGCCGGAACAGTCGATCGTGGGTGCGGAGGGCGAACCTATCGGTCATGCCTGCCACGTAGTCGATGGCGCGGTCGAGGGGTCCAGCGTCGGGGAGCGTGAACGAGTCCGGCACTTCGTGAGTGTGCTCGAGGTAGTAGCCGACCAGGTCCTGGATCACGCCGATGGCCTTCTGCTTCTGGGCTTCCTCTTCTGGTCTCAGGTAAACCCGCTCGAACATGAAGTCTCTCAGCTCGCTCATAACCGCGAGATGCTCTTCGTCCATTGCGACATGACCAACGTGAGCCGAAGTCTCGACCACCGAGTTGACCATTGCTGCGATCCAGTCTCGGGAGGTTGCGCCGAAGGTGGTAAGGGTGCGGACGGGGATGTCGTGGTACTCGAGCACGCCAGCGCGAAGGGCGTCGGACACGTCGTGGGTCAGGTATGCGATGCGGTCGGCGAACCTACACAGCCAACCCTCGGGAGTGGATGGGGGAGGGTCGATCTTCCAAGAGTGGGCGCGGATGCCGTCGAGAACCTCCCAACTGAGATTGACAGGCTCAAGTAGTTCGAGGGTACGAACGCCGTGGGCGGAGTGAAGCCACTCGCCCTCGATTAGCGGAGTCAGGGCGTCCTCGCCCGTGTGTCCGAACGGTGAGTGACCGACATCGTGAGCAAGGCAGATGGCTTCGGTCAGGTCTTGATTGAGACCGAGAGCGCGCGCCATGGCCCGTCCGACTTGGGTGACCTGGATGGTGTGAGTCATGCGGGTGACGAAGTGGTCACCGTCGGGGTTGAGGAACACCTGGGTCTTGTGCTTGATGCGCCGGAAGGCCTTGGTATGCACGATTCGATCGCGGTCCCGCTCGAACGCCGTCCGATACTCGTCCGGCGATTCCTCGCTCGAGCGCCCCTTGCTTCCGGAGGCCTTGGTTGCGGCTTCGGCCAGAAGCTCGTGCTCGCGCCTCTCCCGCTCCTCCCGCTTCACCAACCTCATGAGCTTGCGAACCTCCGGTAGTTACGCCCGTATACGGGCGTAACTACCTCCGGAAAAGGGGAGGTGGGGGTCGCGAGCGTAAAGAGGGAGCTTCTGGAGGCAATTAGGCCCATATGTGGGCCCAACTACCGGAGGTTTGCATGAATGGGATCAAGTGAAGCGTTCCCGGAGGCGGGAAGAGAGGTAGTCCATGGTGGCGACGACGATGGCGATGGCTAGCATCTGGACCGCCGCGGCGCGGAAGTCACCGAGCTGCACGTTCTGATTCAGAAGGAAGCCGATTCCACCACCACCGGCGAAACCCAGGATCGTGGACATACGGACGTTGATGTCCCAGCGGTACATGGTGAAGGCTATGTATGGGGGCACGATCTGGGGGACCACGGCGTACACAATGGACTGAAGACGGTTGGCGCCAGTCGCCCGGACCGCTTCGAGCGGACCCTCCGAAATGGACTCGACTTGCTCTGAGTAGAGCTTGGCGAGAGCGGCTGCCGTGTGAAGTGCCAGAGCGAGGGAGCCGGCGAACTCGCCGAAGCCGACCCAGACCACGAAAACAATCACCATGACCAGAGGCTCGATTGACCGAAGCGTGTTGAAGATGGTCCGAGCTACGTAATAGATGCTTAGACCGGTCTTGATCTCGCCACCTCTCCGATACCCGAAGAAGGCAGCAATCAGCCCCAACATGGCTCCAACCACGGCCGGGATCACGAAGGTCACGGTCGGATTGGCTATCTGATAGAGCCAGTCGATCGCCGCTCCGATAAGAGCCGCGAGGATTGCTCCGGCAATAGCCAGGACGATGTATCCCAACACCTTTCGCGATGACTCAGGCAGACGACCAGACAGCCACTGTCCCAATCGACGGGCCAGCCCAAGGACGATCGAAGCACCACCGACCGCGATCAGAGCGGGCAGTAGGACAGTCCCCACCTCACCGATCGTGGCGAATAGTCCGGGCACGAAATCAAAGATCCCAAAGGCGGGCTTCAGCGCTTCGCCGACCTCTGTGAGCAGAGCAAACAGTGCCTCGAAGGCAATTCCGGCTCCCGCCAAAGTCGCTAGTGATCGACCGGTCCGCAGTGCCAGCGAGTCGACTTCGTCTCCGAAGAAGATCTGCCGCCCGAGGTAGTAGAGGACCGCACCGCCAGCGACCACAGCGACAATTCGAAAGACGTTGGACTCGAGCACATCACCTAACAACGAACGCTGGAGGTTGGCATACCGCAACCCGAGCCAGAGTCCCAGCGGAATCGAGATGAGGCTTACTCCCAGGCCGAGCACGGTCGACGAAACGTCCTTCATCAGGTTTCTCGCCGCTACGAAGCTCAAAGGCAGAGCGAGCGAGAGCCCCACCGTGGTGGCCACCAGGGCAAGGAACACTGTGTCGACGATCTTCTCGAAAGTGAGACGGCTTTGTTCTGAGATACGAGGTGAAAGCTCGATCTGGTCGCCGAGGAATTCGGTGGTCAGAACCTCGCCAGTCGCTCCGTCGTAAAGAGCTACTCGCCAGCCAGCGACGTCGGTGTCAGTTGGACCTCCGACGGTGACAGATGCCGTCCGCCCGTCTGCAGTCACGTTTTCGATGAAGACATCCTCAGAGGTTGGATCCCCCAAAAGGTCGGGCGCAGTCCCGTTGGCCGGACCGTCGACCGCCACTATCGACTCGCCGGTCGTGACGAAGTGGGTCACCTGGTTGGTTGGATCCAGTAGCGCAGCTGCCGGGATGTCGCTGCCACCCCCGTCGACTGTTACCTCGAGACCACGGGTGCCAATGAGGCCGAGGTCGCGGACGCCGTTCTCGTTGGTGTCAGTCCAGACCTCTTGGCGATCGCCCCAGGTGCCCAGCCGGTTTGGTACTTGGACCCGAAGGATCTGTGGGTTGCCCGACGGTCGGTCAGGTAACTCGACCTCTTCGGTGAAGTTCCCATTCTCGTCTGCCTCGAACAGACCCAACGGAAGGCTGATATCGAACTCGGAGTCGGGAATGAACTGGAGCCGTCCTTGGGCGAATGGCTCGAACCCAGTGCCGGTGACCGTGATGATCTGCTCGGGGTCACCACATCCCTGGCTGAGAGTTACCCCACCGCTGGTGGCAGGACCGTCGTCACCGCAAGGGATGAAGAAGTCGACGTCGGTGTTGATCTGCTCGAAGTCGTAGGTGACCAACTCGGGTCGGGCGAGTGCTCTGATGATGCGGACAAGCTGATTCTGTCGGTTCTCGGAGGTGATCTGTTCGAGGCTCACCCCGGTGCGCTCGACTGCAAGTGAGTACACAACGATGGCGGCGAGAATGCCGAAAATCACCAGAAGGCGCCGACGTCCGTTGCTCTTAGGTTCAGCCAACGCGCTCTGCCTCGTGTCCGTAAATCTCTTTGAACTTGTCGTCGTTGATTTCGGCTGGTGTCCCATCAAAGACCAGCTTCCCGTCGAAGAGTGCTATGGCTCGCGTGGAGTAGCGATGGACGAGATCCAAGAAGTGGAGTGAGCAAAGGACTGTCACTCCGTCGTCTCGGTTGATCGATTCAAGATGTTGCATGATCGAGTGAGCCAGTACCGGGTCGAGGGATGCGACAGGCTCATCTGCGAGCAGAATTTCGGGGTCTTGAACCAGCGCCCGGGCGATGCCAACACGCTGCTGCTGCCCTCCCGAGAGTTCAGAGGCCAACGAGTCGCTCTTCTCGGCAAGGCCGACTCTGTCTAGAGCCCGGCGCGCCTGTTCGCGATCGTCGGAGGCGAAGTGATTCAAGAGACTGAGCGCGGGGTTGGTATAGCCCAACTTTCCGGCCAGCACGTTTGTGGAAACCTTAGATCGACCAACCAGATTGAAGTGTTGGAAGACCATTCCTATGCGTCGCCTGATACGACGCAGTTCCTCTTGGCCGGCGTTGGTTATGTCCTGGCCGTTCCAGAGGATTCGGCCCTCAGTGGGGTCGATTAGTCGGTTTATGCACCTGAGTAACGTTGATTTGCCCGATCCGGACAGTCCAATAACTGCGAGGAACTGCCCTTCGGGAACCTCGAAGCTGACATCTTCGAGGGCGACGGTGCCGTTGTCATAGACCTTGGTTAGGTGCTCTACCTGAAGCATGGAGAAATCAGATGTGGGGCGGAAGTCCGCCCCACATCCATAGGTTCGTTATCAGCCGAGGTCGTCCTCGGTGAAGCCGAGAGCGCTGAGAAGCTGACGGATCGAGTCGAACTCGGAGTCAGTGGTCTCAGCAACGCCCGACCACGAGTAAGCGTCGAACGCGAGCTCGAAGCCTTCGGGGTCGTCGGCTGCAAAGGCGGTCAAAGCATCGTTGATGGTCTGACGGAGATCCTCCGGGAAGTCCGGCGAGTACGACAGGGTGTCGTTCGGGATCGGATCCGACAGAGTCAGGATGCGCACCTTCTGGATGACGTCCGGAGCACCCTCGCGGATGTTGCGACGGGCGTCACGTGGGTAGAAGTCATCGCCACAGACGATTTCGCCGTCAGCGTTGAGAGCACACGAGTCGACCAGGTCGTCCGGTACGTCACCGTTGTTGGCGTCGCCGTCCCACAGGCTGTTGCGCTCACCGTCAACAGCTGGGCTGAAGAAGGTGGTGCCGAAGTCTGCCGAGCCGTCGTAGATGGCCTGGGCGGTAGCGCTATGGCCACCAGCTTCGACAGTCTCACCCGGCTCGATGCCGAGGGCATTGAACATGCCGGAAGGAACGAGGAAGCCGGAGGTCGAGCCGGTGTCTGGGTAGGCCCAGGTTGCGCCGGCGAGATCTTCGATGGTCTCGAACTCTGAGTCACGACCAACGATGAACTGCGTCCAGTACTCGGTGTATCCGAAACGGAGTGACTTGAGAGCGACGTCAATGCCGCACTTGTCACTACCAAGGACGTAGGCCTGTGCCGGGATGAATCCCATCGTGTCCTCGGGGGATGCACACATCTCCTCGAGCACAGCTGCATAGGAGGTGGGTACGTCCACGTCGAAGAACAACCCGGTGGCGGCCTCGAGGGTCTCCTCGAGAACGGCTCCACCGGCGATGATCTCTTCAGCCGAAACGGAAGGAACGAAGAGCACCTGAATTGGGTGATCTTCGGACCCGATCTCGGCCATCATCTCGGTCGTCGTCGTGGCAGCGGGTGCCTCGGTGGTCGTGGCAGCCGGCTCAGCCTCCGTGGTGGTGGTGGCTTCGCCCTCGCCGTCACCGCATGCTGCGATGACGAGAGCAAAGACTGCAACGAAAGCCCAAAGGGCTCTGAATTTCATTCTTTCTCCTTGTGTTACACACGGGAAAACGCGGGCTGCAATACCACTCTCGGTCTCCATCCCCAGGGGCACGTGCCCGCGATCCGACCAGAGCGTATCGCCCTCAGGCGAGCCCTGCCAACCCGTCGACGACCTCGCGAAATTCAACGAAGTCTCTGACCGCGACCGTTCCCTCCACCGGATCGTTCCACGGGCGTATGTATCGACACACGGTCGCCTCCGGCCGATGGGCTACGAGTCCGGGCAGGATGTGCGGTCCATCGTCGAGATAGACGTCGGCCGCAATGAGCCACTTGTCCTCGAGGATATGGACCTCCGCGGCCGGCAACCGATGCCTTTCGATCCAGTCGTAGGTGTCGTCCCGAGCGAAGTCTGGCTTGGTGGTGATGACCACTATTTGATGGCCTGCGTCGACCAGGCTCCGAATTGCTTCCACAGCACCGGGGAATGGGTCGAGGTGCCAGAACACCGAGCGACCTTCCAGATCGGAGGACCATTCCCAGAACTCCCCAATATCTTGGAAATGAGTCAGGTTGACCAGATCGTGCCACTGCTTGGAGTCTTCGACCTTGAGATTGGTCCCATATTGGGAGTTGTAGAACTTCATCCAGCCTGCCGTGAAGTTGGCCACGACGCCATCGAGATCGATCCCTAACCGCATGGCGTGCCAGGTTAGGTGAGAGGTCATTTGAGAGAAGCCCCATTCAACTGAAAGGTCTATTGCTCAAGTCGCTTGAATATTCAAATCAGTTGAATAATGATGCACTCATGGCATCAGTTAGCGAAGTCTTTCAGATCGAAGACATAGAGGTCTTTGAGGCGCTGGATTCGGCCTTCCGGCAACGCATCATGCGAAATCTGGCGACACCGGGCTCGGTCAAGGAGCTTGCCGAGCAGATGGACGTGCCCGTGACCAGGCTCTACTACCACGTCAACCTTCTGGCTGATGCCGGTGTTATCAGGGTCGTCGAGGAACGCAAGGTTGGTGCGATCATCGAGAAGGTCTATCAGACCACTGCTCGCTCGTACGCTCCGGGTCCTGGTCTGCTCTCCGCAGGGCACGATCCCGCCGATCTGGCCAGGGTTGCTGCCGGCGTAGTGATCGATCACGCTCGCGCCGATGCCGAGGCAGCACTTACCTATCACTTTGCGACTGGTGACACTTTCGAGAATCTCCCGGGAGCCATCGGTCGGGGTCACGCGCGTTTGACTCGTGAGCGTGCGAAGGAGTTCGCCGATCGACTAGGCGAGTTGCTCGAGGAGATGCAATCCAGCTCGGAGGATGAAGACAGCGAAGAGTACGCGCTGTCGATCGTGTTCTTCCCGACTTCGGTGTCGCTGTGAGCAATCTCCGCGAACTGCTCAAGATCCGCGACTTCCGCTATCTGTGGACCGCGCAGGTTGCTTCGGACTTCGGTGACAACCTCACTGCCCTCTCACTCCTGATTCTGATCCAACGGCTTACCGGGTCGACTTTGGCGATTGCCGGGTTGATGATCTCGATCACGCTCCCAGCCTTGGTGTTTGGTCTGCTTTCAGGGGTCTACGTCGATCGGCTCGATCGACGGAAGACGATGATCGTTTCGGATCTCCTTCGAGGCGTTCTCGTGTTGCTGTTCTTGTTCGCCACCTCTGAGGCAATGATTCCGTTCATCTACGTCGTCGCGTTCGCTCAGGCGTCGATCGGGACACTGTTCAATCCCGCTCGCTCGGCTCTGACCCCTCGTGTCGTGGGTGAGGAGAACCTCCTCGCGGCCAACTCGGTGACACAGACCTCCAGAATTGTTTTCAACCTTCTCGGAACAACTGCGGCAGGCATTCTTGCCAGCGTGTCCGACTCGTTTGGGCCGGCGTTCATCGTCGACTCGGCAACTTTCTTGCTGTCGGCAGCCTTGATCACGCGGATTCGGACGAGTGGCGAGCCAGAGGAGGGCGGAGGCTCAAAGGTCTGGGATGACATGAAGTCTGGCTTCTCTGTCATCTGGGCTTCGCGTCCCCTTAAGGGCATGTTGATCGGCGCTGCAGTGGCCATGTTGGGTCTGGGTGCCGTGAATGTCCTCGGTGTCCCGTTCCTGATCGGAGAACTCGGGATATCCGAGGCCTACTTTGGAATAGTGGAGTTGATGCAGGTCGTCGGGATGGTTCTCGCCGGGTCGGTCATCGCGGTGATGGCCGGGAAGCTGCGGCCGGAAGCCCTGGTTGCCGGTGGTCTGGCTGCGGTGGGTGTTGTGGTTGCGGCCTTTGCCTTCGCAACTGGTCTTCTGACAGTCGCTCCGATCCTGTTCGCCATCGGGCTTGCCATTGCTCCAACGCAGGCTGGTGTCTCGACACTGGCACAGACCTTGATCGAAGACCGGATGCGGGGTCGGGTCGGTGGGGCTCTGGGTGCAGCAGTGTCCGCGGCCAACGTGGCTTCGATGGGGGCTGCCGGCGTGGCTGCGGCCGCCATCGGAATTCGCAGTGTTTACGTCGTCTCTGGCGCCATCTGTGTGGTCGCCGGGTTGGTGTCGTGGTACCTATTCCGTGGCCAAGATTCGCCGTCAGAGGACGAGGAACCCGCGGCAGCGGTCACGTGACATCCGTTGTGCAACCGATCTGTTGTGCAACCACGGTCCTCTGAGGTACGGATCTGCACAACGGAATTCGTAACACCTACACAACCGATGTGTTGTGCAACCACGGTCCCCTGAGGTACGGATCTGCACAACGGATGGGGGTGGTCAGACCACCTGCACCCAGGACATCACCTCGGGGAGACGGCGCTTGAGAAGGAATGAGCTGAGCCAGAGCGAGATCCCGTAGATCACCAGACCCCACACGATGGAGAAGGCAGCGGCAAACCAGGGTGGAATCGGGGCATTGAAAGCGATGACCAGCGTCACCACCGACGCCGGCAACACCAGGAGCAGACCGATCGTGAAGAACGAGATGGTCTGGCTGACGATGGCGAGGCAACCTTGCTCCGTGGACTGAGCAAAGACGTCGGTGCCTTCGCGCGGTAAGCGCAGCGGGGCGAGGACGGAAACGACATTGCCGACCGCCAGCTGTGAGCCGATGGCGGCGACGGCAAGTGGTCCGACCAGCCACGTCCATGTCCAGAACCCCGTGAACAACGACAGCGCCAAAGCCAACAGGACGGTCTCGACGGCGAGCGCCGTGGCAACGGCGAGGTTCTTTCCCAACAGCAGGTGACTGGGTTTAGCGGGCAGAACAAACAAGTAGCTGGCAGCGTTTCGCTCCCAGCCGAACAAGTTCAGGGCAATTGGCAGCCCGACGAATAGCACAAGCACTGGTGCCGCCAGGGGTGCCCAATCGTTGTCTCGTACGTCGAAGAGGCCCGTTGTCCCCATCACGGTTCCGGCGATGGCCAGGCCGACGAAGATGACGGTTCCTGTCCAGACCAAACGCTGGCGCGGGTCGCGGACATAGAACCGAAGCTCCTTACGTGCCAGCGTGCTGATGGTGCCGAACGGTCCCGTGGTGAAACCGTTGCGCCGAGCACTGGCCGCTGGTCGGCTTCCCTCGCGCGGGGTGGTCATCATCCAGTTGAGAAGCCGACGCCAAACCGTCGCCATCACCGCAAGCCCTACTACCGCGGCACCGAGGAAGGCAACTGCCATCAGGGCGTTACCACCGGCGGCCTCGATGATCGCCCTCTGCGCGGCCACTGGCGGCAATACTGCAGCCCAGTCGATGACCGGCCGCAATAGGACAGCGTTGGCCAATCCGTCAGAAGCAATAGTTTCGGAAATGCCTCGATAGACGAAGAACGAGGCCGCGGCCAGGCCCAAGATGAGGAAGGTGGCGATGTCGCGACCCCGTCGGGTGCGGAGAATTGCCGAGATCGACGCCGAAAACAGCTGTGACCCGACTGCCAGCAGCGCGAGATAGACCAACGTCGCGGGAAGTGCGATCCACCAACCCGCTGAAAGCAGAGAGGCGTTGGCGCTCACCAGAAGCACCGGAACCGCGGTCGCGGGTGCCACGAAGGAAGCCAGTGACAGCCCGATCACGAGTTGGCGATCGGTGATCGGCAGCAGAGCCATCTGCTGGGGGTCGAGATTCTCGTCGAGTGGGAAGATGACTACGGGCAGAGAGATCCAAGCCGCGAAGAACAGCAAGGACGTCCAGGCGAGGAATCCGGCTAAAGCCTCGGGCTGTTCGATCGAGCGCCCAGCTTCTAACAGCGCCTTCGCTAGGTACCAGCCGAGCCAAGCGAGGAGAACCGTGGCGACCGGGAATCCGACTCGGCGCTGAGTGTCGTGACGAACCCCGTTCCAGGTCAGCGTGGCCTTCAGCCAGACGAGGTTTCGTACCACGAGTGGTTCTCGATGCTGTCACCGCCGACTGCGGCGATGAAGGCGTCCTCAACATTCTCTTTCCCGGTCAGCTGACACAGACCGGCGGGAGTCTCTTCAATGGTCAATCGACCCTCGACCATGATTCCGATGCGCGTGCATAGCTTCTCGACCAGATGCATCTCGTGGGATGAGAAGACGATGGTCGTTCCGCCGGCGGCCGCTTGCTGTAGGAGATTGCGAATCAGTCGCGCCGATACCGCGTCGACTCCTTCGAACGGCTCGTCCAAAAAGAGCACTGGTGGCCGATGGATGATGGCGGCTCCGAGGGCGATCTTCTTGCGCATGCCTCTGGAGTAGTCGCCGATCAGCTTTGATCCCGCACCGGTGAGATCGAGCATCTCGAGCAACTCACCCCGTCGGGCCGCGGCTTCCTCGCGGGGCAAGCCGTGCATGGCGGCAGTGAAATCCAGTAGCTCTGCCCCGGTCAACCGTTCGTACAGGTTGAACTCCTCGGGGAGGACTCCGATACGTGACTTCACCTCTGTCGGTTTGTCCCACGTATTGAACTCGCCGATACCGACCTGGCCCTCGGTGGGTCGCAACAGACCGACGATGCATTTGATGGTGGTGGTTTTTCCCGCGCCGTTCTGGCCGAGGAGTCCGTAGAACTCTCCGGGGGCGATGGTGAGGTCGACTCCGTCGACCGCGGCCATCTTTCCGAATTTCCGAACCAGACCCCGCGTCCAGACAGCGGGCTGGCTTGAGGATTCCTGAAAGAGGGCGTCGTCGGTGAGGGACTGAGTCACTGGGGGTGAGTATCGACCCATTTTGCGAATAAGTGAACCGGTATTGGGTCGCGCCGATGAAACCGTCGGTCGAGGCCATTACGGTGGAGCTGACTTGCAATATCAAGCTCTCTATCGGAAGTACCGGCCGCAAACGTTCGATCAGGTCATCGGCCAAGGTCACGTGACAACCACCCTGGCGCGCGAGGTGGCTGACGATCGCGTGGCCCATGCGTATCTGTTCACCGGTCCCCGCGGCACAGGCAAGACCACGACTGCTCGGATCCTGGCCAAGGCACTCAACTGCGTGAATCGTCAATCTGACGGGGCACCCTGCAACGAGTGCGAGAGCTGTTCGTCGGTTACCGACGGCAACAGCCTCGATGTTCTCGAGCTTGACGCGGCGTCGCACAACTCTGTCGACGACATCCGCGATATCAAGCTCAGTGTGACGACAGTTGCCTCTGCTGCTGACTCGAAACGAGTCTTTGTCCTCGATGAAGCCCACATGCTCTCCAAGGCTGCAGGAAACGCACTGCTCAAGACGCTGGAGGAGCCGCCCGAACACGTTCACTTCGTTCTGGCCACGACAGAGCCGTACAAGCTCTTGGACACCATCAGGTCCCGTACTCAGCGGTTCGACTTCCATCCGGTCCCCACCGAGGAGCTTGCTGGCTACTTAGCCACGATCGCCGATCGCGAGGGATACGCCACCGACCCCGCGGCGCTCCTCGCCATCGCCCGCCACGCCGGCGGATCGGTGCGGGATTCTTTGTCACTACTCGAACAGGTCGCGGCCCTCGGCGACGGAAAAGCCGATGTGACAGGAGTGCGGCGGGCTCTCGGTTTGGCCGACTCCGAAGCCTTTGCTCGTTTGAGTGAGTCGATGGCTGCCCAAGACGCCCGCCTCGCGCTCGAACTCGTTGCCGAGCTGTCGGCGGCCGGAGTCGATCTACGTCGATTCGTGTCCGAGTGTCTCGGCTTTTTCAGGGGAGTGTTCCTGGCTCACTACGCGCCCAACCTCGCAGAGGTTGCAGACGAGCCGCCAGAGGTCTACGAGTCGTGGAAGAAGGCGGCTGAACTCATTCCGAATACCGAGGTGCTCAGGGCCGTGGACATCTTGTCGGAGGCTCTGGTCAGGCTGCGTGAAGGCCGCGAAGAAAGACTGATGACCGAACTAGCGCTGATCAAGCTGACTCGCCCCGAAACGGCGTCCGATCCCGAAGCCCTCATCGCCCGGATGGACCGCCTGGAAAGGCGGATCGGGAAACCCGGACAGATGCCCTCCGCTGCCGCAGCAGCCCCAGCGCCCGCTCCGCAGGCACGACCGGAGCCCAAGCCGGACGATGTGTCAGATGAGTTGACCAAGGCTGCCGCACCTTTGATCGAGGAATCAGATGAGGAGACCGAGTCCGAGTCGGAGCCGAAGCCTTCGATCGACCTGACCTTTGAGGCGCTGCAAAAAGTCTGGCCTGGACTGTTCGGCGGGTTGCGCGACGTATTAGGGCCGCGGCGGTGGGCCCTGTTCCGTGAAGCCGTGCCGTCAGCAGTCGATGGCAGCACCATCGTCCTGGAGGTCGCGCATCCCTATCACCACACATCGCTGACCGAAGACGAAGCAGTGGCAAGGGTGGTGGCGACCAAGGCGAGCGATCTACTTGGCGGTGAGGTGCGCGTTCGATTTCAACTGAAAGACGGCGGGTCGTCGGGTTCCGGTGATCCGGACCGTGTTGATCTCGACGACCTGGAGGAACGGCCCAACCAGGAGCACGATCCAGCCACGCTGCTCGCCACAGAGCTCGGCGCTGAAGTCGTCGACGAACAGTAATTGGCCGCCCACCACCTACCCTGAGGCTTATGAATCGCCAACCCGATATGCAGCAAATAATGAGGCAGGCTCAGAAGATGCAAGAGCAGCTTGCCAAAGCACAGGCCGAGTTGGCCGAAACTCGTTTCGAGGGCTCCGCGGGTGGCGGCATGGTCAAAGCCGTAGTCACCGGGGGTCCCGAACTGGTCGAAGTCTCCATCTCCCCTGACGTTGTCGATCCGGAGGACGTTGAGATGCTGGAAGACCTGGTGGTTGCCGCCGTTCGACAGGCCATGGACAATGCCGTGAACGCGGCTAACGATCAGCTCGGTGGGCTTGCTGGCGGCCTGGGCGGTCTGCTCGGCTGATGTTCGAGGGTCCGGTCCAAAGGCTCATCGACGAGCTGAGCCGTCTTCCTGGAATCGGGGGCAAGTCGGCACAGCGCCTTGCCTTTCACCTGCTAACTGGCGAGGAGGCTGACGCCCGGCGCCTTTCCGCCGCCATCGTTGACATGCGGGATCAGGTCGGGGAGTGCCACCGCTGCTTCAACGTTGCCTCCGGTGAGCTGTGCTCGATCTGTCGTGACACAAAGCGTGACGATTCGCTGGTCTGTGTTGTGGAGCGACCTCAGGACATCGTGGTCGTCGAGCGAACACAGGAGTTCCGGGGCAGATATCACGTGTTGGGTGGCGCTCTGTCCCCTATCAATGGAGTCGGACCGGCTCAGCTTCGATTCGACGAACTCAAGACCCGCGTCGAGCCCGAGGCGATCAAAGAGTTGATCATCGCAACCAATCCGACAGTGGAAGGTGATGCAACCGCCATGTATCTCGCTCGAGAGTTCAAACCGCTGGGTCTTCGGGTCACGCGGTTGGCTTCGGGTCTTCCAGTCGGTGGCGACCTGGACTACGCGGACGAGTTGACACTTGGCCGGGCGCTGCTCGGTCGATCCGAGCTCTAGTCACCGTCCTTCGTCCCGGCCAGGTAGTGGCCGTTTCTGCCGACATCGGGCATATGCGGCGCGTACGCTTCGACTCGATCACGCCCTGGAAGGAGGAGCATGAACAAGCAGCAGTATTCCAACCTGATGGAGCGGAGACGGTTCCTCAAACTCGCGGGGATGGGTGCGCTCGGCGCTGCTGCCCTCGCCGCGTGTGACACCGGAGACGCCGATCTCAACGAGGCAGCCGGAGATGAGAGTCTCCCCGAAATCGAGTGGGAGCTAGCGACCTCGTGGCCCGTCTCGCTCGAGACCATCTATGGAGGCGCTCAGCGTTTTGCCGATCGAGTTTCTGCACTGTCGCGCGGCAAGTTCATGGTCACGGCACAACCCGCCGGGGAAGTCGTTCCGCCGTTGGAGATCCTTCAAAACGTGGAGTCCAACTCGATCAGCGGTGGTCACACCGCCTCCTACTACTACACGGGTCTCGATCCGACCACTGCCTTCGGCACAGCGGTTCCTTTTGGGTTGACCGCTCGCCAGCAGAACGCCTGGCTTTACGAAGCCGGAGGCCTCGAGTTGATGCAGGCCTTCTACGCAGATCGCTTCAATGCGATCCAGTTCCCAGCCGGCAACACCGGCGTCCAGATGGGCGGTTGGTTCAACGTTGAGATCAACTCGCTTGCTGACATGCAGGGACTTCGGATGAGGATTCCGGGTCTGGGAAGCACGGTTATGGAGGGGCTGGGCGTCGCTGTGCAGGTGCTGCCTGGTGGCGAGATCTTCCAAGCTCTGCAGACCAACGCTATTGATGCAACCGAATGGGTGGGGCCGTACGACGACTTCACCATGGGGTTCCATGAGGTCACCCAGTTCTACTACCACCCTGGTTGGTGGGAGCCGGGGCCGGCACTCGAGGTGCAGATTCCGCTTCCCGAGTGGAATGCCCTCCCTGAGGTGTATCAGGAGATCGTGAAGTCGGCGGCGTACGAAGCGAACATGACCATGCTCGCGACCTACGACGCGTTGAATCCGGATTCACTACAGCAGATCCTGAACGACTCGAACATCACGGTTCTCCCGTTCCCCGACGATGTAATGGAAGCCGCCGCGGACGAGTCCAACGCCATCTTGGAGAACAACGCTGCGTCGAACGCAGACTTCAAGACCATTTACGACCACTGGGACGCCTATCGGCAGAAGGTGCAGCCGTGGCATGCCCTGGCTGAGACTTCCTATCTCAAGTACATGGAGGCCTCGCTGTAGAGCGTTGCGTCAGATTGAACAGAAAGGGACCCCAAGCGGGTCCCTTTCTCTTATGAGGACGGCAAGAAGGAGGCGGTGGCCACGACCTCCTCCGAACCGAGACCGAACACGTCGACCAGCCAGGTCACGGTTTCGGGAACGAAAGCCACAATGAGCAAACCAACGGTCTGCAACGCCATAAAGGGCAGCGCTCCTTTGTGTATGTCGCTGGTCTTGACCTCAGGTGGAGCCACCGACTGGAGATAGAAGAGAGAAAACCCGACGGGCGGTGAGATGAAGGCCATGTTGAGATTGATCGCCATCATCACCGCGAACCACACCAGATCGATGTCGAGGGCGAGCGCCGCCGGTACGAACAGTGGCATAACGATGAACGAGATCTCCAGGAACTCGAGGTTGATGCCCAACAGAAACACGATGATGTTGGCGGCAATGATGAAGCCGAGCTTTTCGCCGGGGATCGAAGTGAGCCAGTCGGTGATCAAGTCCTGGCCGTTGAGCTGGTTGAAGACCAGGGCGAAGAAGGTCGAAGCGAAAAGGATCTGGAGTACCAGCCCGGTGATGTTGGCTGTCGAGCGGGCTGCGTCCTTCACCAAGTTCCAGCTGAAGTTGCGGTAGACGATGGCAAGCAGAAGGGCGCCGACGGCACCTACTGCTCCGGCCTCGGACGCAGTGGCAAACCCGAAGAAGATCGAACCGAGAACGGCGAAGATCAGGAACAATGGGGGCACGACAACCTTGACGGCCTCGATTGCCAGTTCGCCCCCAGACATCGTCCGCTCCTCCTTGGGAATCGCTGGAGCGGTACCGGGCTTCACGTAGGCGATCACCACTGCATAGATGGCGAAGATGGTGGCGAGCATTACCCCGGGGATGAGGGCGCCAGCGAAGAGCTGTCCGACCGAGACCGGAATGAACTGGGCCAACACGATGAGCACCAGTGATGGGGGGATCAGCTGGGCCAGCGTCCCGGAGCCGATGATGACTCCCGTCGCCAGCTTGTGGTCGTAGTTGTACTTGACCATCACCGGGAGGGCGAGGATTCCCATGACGATCACCGTCGCCGCAACCACTCCGGTGGCTGCCGCGAGGAGGGTGCCAACAATGACGACCGCTACGGCCATCCCGCCCCTCAGCGGACCCATGAGGAAACCGATCGTCGTTAGAAGCTTCTCGGCGAGTCCCGACTTCTCAAAGACCGCCCCCATGAAGACGAAAAACGGGATGGCGAGGAATGTGAAGTTGGAAACAGAGTTGGCGAACCACTGGCTGAACAGGATGTTCAGCGTCCGGAAGGACAGATCGCCAAAGATGAGACCCAAAGCGAAGAAGACAATTGCCGTTCCGGCGAACGAAAAGGCCACCGGGTACCCGGACAGAATGATGACCAAGAAGACCGCGAACATGATGATGGCGAGAAGTTCGAGGCTCATCAGCTACTCCACCCTTATGGGTTGTTCGGGTTCGTCGGCGATCGAGACCATGTGTCCTCGGTCGGTAATGACCGCGTAGAGCTTCACTTGCTCGGCAATAGCCTGAATCAGCAGCAAGACAAAGGCCAGGGCCAGCATGGCCTTGATCGGGCCGCGTGGCAGCGACGACGCATCTGGGCCGATCTCCCAGTTGATCAGAGATCGCCAGGCGTTCGGCACTGAAACCCAGATCCCGAGGGCGGCAAAAGGAACGAGGGCTATGAAGTGGCCGATGAAGTCGATCCAAGCTCGTCGTTTGGGTCCCTGGTTAGCGAACCAAAAGTCGACCCGGACGTTGATCTGATGCTTGAGCACGTAGGCGAAACCGAGCAGGAAGATCAGGGAGTAGAGATACCACTGCGCTTCGATGATGGCGTTGGTGGTGAGAGTCCTCCCGATCAGCCGGCCGGTGTAACGGAGAACCACGTTGATGAATCCGATGGCGACAGTCGGAATCACCACCCAGGCGGCGATTGCTCCGGTCTTCTCGGCGAAGGAATCTGCCCAGCGCTGCCACGCGAGGAAGAATCGGAATAGAGGACTCGCGTCGTTTCGGGCTGCTCCGGTGGTCAACGTGATGGCACCCTACTCTCAGCGACTCGTCCGATGCCCGTTGTCTTCACCCCTTCTGTGAACGATCGCGTGAGCGATGTCGCGGTTTTCGTTCACAGAACGGTGGGAGGGGTCGTAACCTGCCGCCGGGTGAGTGGCAAGCATGTGGTGTGGGATTGGAACGGAACGCTACTGGACGATCTCGGGATCGTCATTCAGGCTGCTAACCGCTGTCTCGAGCCGTTTGGTGCCGGCCCGATCGATGAGGAGGACTACCGGGATCATTACACCCGCCCGGTCCGCGCGTTCTACAACTCCTTGCTGAGTCGCGAGATCACCGAGGACGAGTGGAATGTTCTCAACGATACGTTCCACGACGCATACTTCACCTTGGCCGAGTCCGTATCTCTGACGTCCGACACGCTCGCCGCGTTCGACGCAGTGGAGACGCTCGGTTGGCGGCAGAGCCTGCTCTCGATGTCACCGCAACTCTGGCTCGACGGCATCGTCGACAGGTTCGGTTTACGGCCCCGGCTCGACCTGGTCACCGGTCTGTCTGGCCCGACCGGGGGTCTCAAAGCTGAGCATCTAGAGGCCCATTTGGTTGAGCTAGGGCTCGACGGTTCCAACGTGGTCATGGTTGGGGACACTCCCGACGATGTGGCGGCAGCGAATCATGTGGGTGCGACAGCGATTCTCTATCACGGTGGTAGCCACCACCTCGACCTTCTCCAGCGCCAAGATGTCCCGGTCGCAGAAACTCTTGTAGAAGCCGTCGAACTCGCTGTGGCGTAAACGTCCGTCAGTCGACGGTTCGCTGCTGAAGCGCCCTGAGTCTGTTGATGTCGTGGTAGGCGTCCATGTAACGGATAGAGCCCGTCTTGGAACGCATGATCACCGAATGGGTCTCGGCCGTTCCGGTCCCGGCGAAGTTGACCCCGCGCAAGAACTCTCCGTTGGTGACTCCGGTGGCAGCGAAGAACACGTTGTCTGATGACACCAGGTCGTCAATTCTCAATACCTGGTCAAGGTCGAGCCCTTCGTCTCGGGCCCGCGCCGCTTCGGTGCCATCGCGCGGCCAGAGACGACATTGAATCTCCCCACCGAGACACTTGAGGGCCGCCGCGGCAATGACAGCCTCTGGTGATCCACCGATGCCGAGGAGAATGTCCGCTTCGTGTGACTGCTGTGCGCAAGCAATAGAACCCGCAACGTCTCCATCCCGAAAGATCGAGATTCGGGCTCCCGCTTCCCGAGCGGCGTCAATGTGGCGCTGGTTGCGTGGACGATCCAGCACCAATACCCGGAGATCCTCCGGCTTCTTCCCACTGGCCTTGCACACTTGATTGAGGTTGTGCTCGATGGGAGCCTCGAGGTCTATGGATCCGGCTGCCTCCGGTCCGACGGCGATTTTGTCCATGTACACCAGCGATCCGGGGGCATACATAGAGCCGTGTCCCTCGGCAAGAGCGATCACGGCTATAGCGTTGGGGAGCCCCGAGGCGGTGAGGGTGGTTCCGTCGACGGGGTCGACGGCCACGTCGACGTCCATGCCGGTGCCATTTCCCACTTTCTCCCCGTTGTAGAGCATCGGCGCTTCGTCCTTCTCCCCTTCGCCGATGACCACCACGCCATTGATATCCATTGTTGAAAGGTGAAGCCGCATTCCGTCTACGGCGGCCTGGTCGACCGCTTCCTTATCACCGCGCCCGAGCCACCGAGCGGCGGCGATCGCTGCAGTTTCGGTGACTCTCACGAGATCGAGTCCCAGATTTCGCTCGATGGGTTGGGCCATCAGTCCGCCACTCGGATGATGATGGCGTCGCCTTGGCCGCCACCGCCGCATAGGGCGGCTGCACCGATTCCACCGCCACGGTGACGGAGCGCGTTGATCAGCGTCACGACGATCCTGGCTCCGGTTGCTCCCAGAGGGTGCCCCAGTGCCACGGCTCCTCCGTTGACATTCACACGATCCTTGGGGAGGTCGAGCTTGGACGCGGACCAGATTGAAACTGCGGCGAACGCTTCGTTGATCTCCACGAGATCGAGATCGCCCGGCTCGAGACCGGCCTTCTTCAGAGCGACTTGCAGTGCTTCGGCGGGGCGCTCGTGAAGGGTGGCGTCCGGACCACCGATCTGTCCGTAGGCAAGGATCTCGGCAATTATCGGTGACCCATGTGCCTCGGCGGCTTCCCGACTGGCGACGACGACTGCGCTTGCGCCATCAGAGATCTGCGATGCATTGCCGGCAGTGATCGTTCCGGTGGAGGCAAAAGCGGGGCGCAGAGCGGCAAGGCTGTCGGCGGTTGTTCCTGGCCGGATACCTTCGTCGGTGTCGACAATGGTCGGGTCGCCCTTACGCTGAGGAACCTGCACCGGGACTATCTCGGCGGCGAATTGGCCGTTGCCGGAGGCGGTCTGGGCTCGTTCGTGACTCATCGCAGCCCACTCGTCTTGTTCTCTGCGGTCGATGCCAAGCTGCGCGTTTTTGTGGTCCGAGGACTCCCCCATAGTGCAGTGATCGAATGCACAGAACAGTCCATCGTGCTGCATGACATCGATCATGGCTGCGTCCCCAATCCGTGCTCCCCAACGGAGTTCGCGCACTACGTGAGGCGCTGTCGACATGCTTTCCATGCCTCCTGTCATCACGAACTTCGAGTCGCCAAGCCTGACGGCGCGGTCTGCCATAGCGATCGCGGCCATGCCAGAGAGACAGACCTTGTTGACGGTCATCGAGGGGACAGTCATCGGGATGCCACCAGCGACTGCGGCCTGGCGAGCAGTGATCTGCCCTTCTCCTGCCTGAAGGACATGGCCGAAGATGATTTCGTCGATGGCCGACGGATCGGTCTTTGATCGGTCCAATGCGCCGGCGATTGCCGTGCCGCCCAACTCGACCGATCGGACCGTTTTGAAGGCGCCTCCGTATTTGCCTATTGGGGTGCGAGCGATCCCCGTTATCACAGAGTTATTCACGACGTCGGATGGTACCCGCTCACGCGGCTAGGTCCTTGGTCAGGGGTCTATCGAGGGTCTTGGGGGCGGGGAAGGTCCGGTACCCGCGTCCGTACCGCAGTAACCCATGCAGGAAGGGCGTTGTCCGACTCCAGGCGTGAGCGCCGCGACTCCCGCTCGCCGGAGACGTGGTTGACTACTGCGGCGATGACGGCAGCCTCGTACTCAGATGTTCCGCCTTTGATTTCGATCTCAGGGTCCATCGGGTAGCTCCACTAGTTCCATGAGGGTTCCTGCCAGATCTCCAGGATGAACGAAGGCGATCCGGGCGCCGCGACCACCGATTCTCGGTGATTCGTCGATGAGCCGTGCGCCCGTGCTCTTGAGGTGCTCGAGCGCAGCCTCGATCGATACCACTGCATAGGCCACGTGGTGCAAACCTTCACCCTTCTTGGACAAGAAACGGCCCACCGGGGTTTCAGGAGATGTGGGTTCGAGGAGTTGGATGAAGGATCCGCCTACAGCGATCATTGCTTCCTCAACTCCCTGCGACTCGACTACCTCTCGGTAAAGAGGCTCCACGTTGTATCGATCCCGGTACCGGGCAATAGCATCGTCCAGCGAGTGAACGGCGATGGCCACGTGGTCGAGGTTGAGTAGCTTCACACGACGGAGACTATCTCGTGTCGGCTGCTGGCGTTTCCTCGGACCTGCGTCTCATCACCTCTCGAAGTTCGCGACTGCGGAGAACAGCCGACACACCGACAAAGAGGGCGAGGGTGATCACGCTCCCTGCCACCGCCACGCCAACCGCCGTGACGAAGCTCAGGGTCCCATCGGGGGTCAATGCTCCGACGATGGGCGTGCCAACCGCTCCAGCGACAGCCGCCGCAACCAACCCTTTCACGAAGGCCGGCGTCAAAGCCCGTACCGCACCCCAGCCCGAGTCAGATCCCCAGGCCAACAACATCGACAGGGCGTAGGCCACCATTGTTGCTGTCGAGGCCAGAGCGAATCCCTCAACACCCCGAGAGCTGTAGAGACTCAGCCACAGAGGAATCGCAGCGACCGTGAAGATCGTTCCTATCACCACCGGTACCCACATTCGGCGCTTGGCGTAGAAGTGCCTCGATAGGAGTTGATGCATACCCCACGCGGGGATCGAGAACGCGTAGATGACTAGCAGGCCGGCCACTTGGTCGGTGTTCTCGGCCGAGAACTCGCCGTACTGATATAGGAGCCGCACTGCTGGTTTGGCCAGAACGACAAGGAGGGCGGTCGCCGCTGATGCCACAAAGAGGGTCTTTCGTGCTGCCCGGGTGGTGGTTGCGATGAGTTCGTCGTTTCTGCCACCGGCGGCCAGGCGAGCGAGGAACGGGAATGCGGCCACCCCGGCCGCCTGCGCGATGACTCCCACCGGGACCATGTTGAGCCGGCGGGCGAAGAATAACTCGCTCGTGGCAGCGGTTTCCAGCTGCCCGAAGAGTCTCACGAACTGTTCGTCGAGGACGGCAACGGATTGTCCCAGCATGAGGGGGAAGGCGAGAGTGAGATATTCGCGGACGGCTCCCGGCGCAGTGGTACGGGTGAACCAGGTGCCGGTTTGGCGTGCCCCGATGAGTTGGAGTCCGAAGTTTCCAATAGCGGCCCCGACGACGGCTCCGACCAGGAAGCTGGCGGGGCTGGGGCTCCCACTGGCCCAACCGATGAGACCGCCACCGATGATGCCCAAGTTGTAGATCAGGGGAGCCAGGGCCGGAAACAGGAATCTCTTGTGGCTGTACTGAACTGCCATGAGCAGTGCACCGAGCACCAGGAACACCTGGGCAGGGAGAACGATCCTGGTGAGTTCGACCAGCGTCTCACGGCTGGCTACTTCGGGGAAGGCCAAGCCGACCAAAGGCTCGGCGAAGATCCACATAAGCAACGTGAGTCCGACGATTACCCACGCAACAAACCGGAATACCGACGTGAAGGCCTGGCTCGCTCGCTCGGCCTCACCATTCTCTAGGTGCTTCGAAAGGATCGGGACCAAGGTGATGGTCAGATAGGCCCCAGCCAGTAGGTAGTTGAGAAAGTCGGGAATCAGGAAGGCGTCGAAGTAGAGATCGGAGTTTTCGTTGACGCCAATCAACCCTGCGATCAACGCTTCACGGACGAGGCCGAGGAGGCGGCTCAGCAAAACGCTGGCCGCGACCACGACGGCGGCGGTTCCCATACGGATCGGTTTGGTCATGAAGCTTGTCGAAAGCTACCCAGCTTGGCCACCACTTCACCGTCAACGTAGAGATCGCCATATCCCGTTCCCAGCTGTAGGCCGGGCTTGTAGGTGCCGTGATAGTCGGACCCTCCAGAAGCAACCAGGCCGAATCTCTTAGCGAGGTAGGCGTAGCCGTCTCTCTCGTGCTGGCGATAGGAGCTGTAGTTGGCTTCAAGACCGACGAGCCCGGCGTCGCAAAGCCGGCCCAATAGTGAGGCCATCTCCGATGCCGTCCGTAACCCCAGGGTGTGCGGGTGAGCCAGAATCGGAACACCTCCAGACTGATGCGCCAGACCAATTGCCTCGACAGGTTCGAGCCGGGGGCGATCTGAGTAGGCAGGCTTTCCGTTGGCCAACCAGAGGTCGAAGGCTGATCTGATGTCTGGAACATATCCCTTGTCCACCATGACCTGAGCGATATGTGGCCGACCGGCACTGCCGTGGCCGGCCTGCGCTGAAACCTCCTCGGCCGCTACCGGCATGCCCAGCGATGTCAGGCGCTGGATGATGGACTGGTTGCGGCGATTTCGTCCTTCCTGGAGCTCCTCCAACCTGTTCTGTAGTGGTCCGGCACCCGGCTCGAGCCAGAGAACGAGCAAATGCATCCCGCCGGGGGTGCCACCCTCCAGAGACAACTCGACTCCCGGTATGAGGTCGACGCCGAATTCTTGCGCGGCATCTCGAGCTTCGGTGATCCCTGCCTGGGTGTCGTGGTCGGTGAGGGCCAGCACCGAGATTCCAATCTCTGCCGCGCGGCGCAACAGGTCTCGCGGTGAATCTGATCCGTCGGAGTAGGTGGAGTGGGTGTGCAGGTCGGCTCTCATCAGCTCAAAAGCCAATGAAAGCGCGTGGGTCCGTCAAGAACCGACGGTGATGATGACAGTCTCGATGTAGACCGTCTCCAACGGGAGGCTTTGCTCGTTGGACCCAACAGCGGTGGCGGTCTCAACCGCCATGATCGAAGTGATCGCCTCGTCACCCGATACGACTCTTCCGAGCACCGAGAATTGGTTGGTCAAGAAGCGTCCATTGTCACCAGTAACAACAAAGAACTGCGAGCCAGTGCTGCGCGCCCCGCGGTTGGCCATGGCTACGACGCCCTCTTCATAAACGAAGTCGTCGTCTGGGAACTCGTCTGCGACGACGTAGCCGGGGTCCCCGGTGCCGTTGGCGACCGGGTCTCCCGCCTGGAATACGAAATCCTGGGCGATGCGGTGAATAACGGTTCCGTCGTAATAGCCCGATCGAGCCAAGAATACGAAGGAGTTGACGGTCTCAGGCGCGCCATCGAGGTTGAGGTCAATGACGATCTCGCCACACGACGTCACAAGTGTCGCCGTGGCCGAGGCAGCGTCTTGCAGGTCGGCCTGTGGTTCGGGTGCATCGAACGTCATCACGGTTTCGGCTTTTGGCTGATCTGCTCCGCAAGCCGTTTCCTGGCTCCGGTAGTCCTCATAAGAGCCGGGAAGCTCAGTCACGTCTCCTCCACCAAAGAGGTCGCCAAAGGTGAAGATGCCCACGACGACGACACCAAACACCAAAGCGGTGACCAGCCTTCGGACGAGCTCCTTGCGAGCTTCCTGCTTGCGTTCGGCCTCACGCTTGGCTGCTCGCATCTCCTTTTGCCGCTGACGTCTGTCTGACATGACGGGCGCGACTTTAGGCTCAATGGAGAAACAATCCATCAGCGGGTCTTCGTGTTTGCCCATCGCTGAGGCCAAACTGAGGGCATGGCAGTGGTGGTCCAGAAGTACGGAGGTACCTCGGTTGCTGATCCCTCGCGCATTCGGAAAGTCGCAGATCGAGTAGTGGCGACTCGTGCTGGGGGTAACGATGTTGTCGTCGTGGTTTCAGCAATGGGTCAGACCACTGACACGCTTCAAGCCTTGGCCGCCGAGGTGACCGACTCTCCGCCGCCCCGTGAGATGGACATGCTGCTGACGGCCGGCGAGCGAATATCGATGGCACTGCTGGCAATGGCACTGCACGCTCGTGATGTCCCAGCCGTGAGCTTTACCGGGTCTCAGGCCGGGATTCTGACGGACGCTTCACACGGTTCGGCCCGGATCACGAGAATCACCGGTGAGCGGGTCAGGGAAGCTCTAGAGGAGAAAAGGGTCGTGATCGTCGCCGGCTTTCAAGGTGTCGATCCGCAGTCCAAAGAAGTGACCACGTTGGGTCGAGGTGGTTCAGACACGACAGCCGTTGCCTTGGCCGCAACCCTCGACGCCCAAGCGTGTGAGATTCTCACTGACGTCGATGGGGTGTTCACGGCCGATCCCCGTCGGGTTCCGGAGGCGGTGAAGATCCCTGAGATTCGACACGACCAGATGCTGGCGATGGCTCGAGCTGGGGCGGGTGTCCTCATGGCCGACTCGGTGGCGTTCGCAGCCGAAAATGATGTAACCGTCCATGTGAGGTCTTCGTTTCACGAGGGACCAGGCACCTTGGTGTCCCGGACTGCACCTGCTCTTGGTTTTGCCGGGATGGCAGTCGAGACGTCTGGCCCTCAGCCGCAGCTTTCAATCATCGGTTCGACAGTGACCAGCAGGGCCGAGAGTCTGATTGGAATCCTGGAGACTCACGGACTGGCGGCAGAGCTCGTTGATTCGAAGACTGGTGAAGTGGAACTCGCGATCGACGAGGAACGCGTAGATGAAACTTTGCGTTTCCTACATCAACACTTACTCATCAAGGAGCCTGTCTCATGACAAATCTCGCAATCGTCGGAGCGACTGGCGCTGTCGGTCGCACCATGCTTCGTGTGGTTGCCGAGAGAGAACTTCCGGTGTCGTCACTTCGTCTTGCGGCTTCCGCCCGATCGGCAGGTTCGGTCGTCGAGACTCCGTTTGGCGTTGTCACGATTGAGAATCTTGACGAGATGGACCCAGCGGGAGTGGATATTGCGCTCTTCTCGGCTGGCGGTGCACGGTCCAAGGCGCACGGTCCGAGATTCGCTGACGCCGGCGCGGTGGTCATAGACAACTCCTCGGCATTTCGAATGGATGACCATGTGCCGCTGGTGGTAGCCGGAGTTAATGACCAAGCCGCGTCTGAACACCACGGAATCATCGCCAACCCGAATTGCACGACGATGGTCCTGATGATGGCCGCCAAGCCTCTCCACGACGTGGCTGGCTTGAGGTCGATGGTGGCGACCTCATATCAGTCTGTTTCTGGAAGTGGTCAGCAGGGGATCGACGAGCTGTCACGCATGAACAGTGCGTTGGGGACAGACCCGATCTCGCTAATCGAGGGCGGCTGGGACGATCCGGGATCCGAGTTGTACGAACGGCCAATCGGTTACAACGTCTTGGCGATGGCCGGCTCGGTGGTTTCCGACGGTTACACCGACGAGGAAATCAAACTGGTCAACGAGTCGCGCAAGATCCTCGACATTCCCGATCTCGAAGTTGACCCCACCTGTGTCCGGGTTCCTGTGATGGTGGGACACTCCTTGTCGGCGCGTCTCGAGTTCGATCGCGCTTTTAGTGCTGACGAAGCAATGTCGGTGCTCGCTGCTGCGCCCGGGGTCGAGTTGTGGAAGGACCGAACCCCAACTCCACTCGACTCGGCGGGGCGGGACGAGGTGCTGGTCGGCCGCGTGCGTCAGGCACTCGGGTCCGAGAGCGCGTTGAACGTTTGGGTCGTCGGAGACAACCTTCTCAAGGGCGCCGCGCTCAACGCCGTTCAGATCGCCGAACTCTTGATTTAGTAGTCGCGGAGGAGAGCGGACATCCGCCGCCGGAGGTGGGGGTGGGCGTTCTTGAGTCCGAGCTCCAATGCAAAGTGAGCGTCGTCGGTGACGTCCAGTATGACTGCTTCGCCATCGGCGAGGATGTGAAATCCATCCGGCATGGCTGAAATCCGCATGCTGTTTCGGTCCCAGTCCGCAACCTCTTGATCCCCAATGCTCATCTTGAGGTGACCGTCGGTCAGGTCGACGACAACCGGTAGTGGAGCGCTGTCCTCGCCCTCAATCTTGAGATGTGCGTCGTATGAACTCATGTTGCTATCCCTTTCAGCCCCACCAACAAATTACCGTGACCACACAGAGTGGTCAATAGGCACTGAGGGCAAAATGGCGTGCTCTCCGGGTGCCGATACAATCAACAATTCGGGACGTGGCGCAGCTTGGTAGCGCGCAGCGTTCGGGACGCTGAGGTCGTGGGTTCAAATCCCGCCGTCCCGACTCAGACTCACCCTTAAACCATTGTGCAGATATGTGCCTCACAGGACCGTGTTTGCACAACGGATCGTTTGTGCAGCTTGTCCAATCCCTGGTGTGCAGAAATGTGCCTCACGGGACCGTATTTGCACAACGGATCGCCGCAGTCAGGCTCCCGGATCGACCCCGAGTTCCGCTAGCAGGCCTCTGACCCGACGTTCGATCTCGTCGCGAACCGGCCGGACGTCCTCTACACCCTTGCCGGCAGGGTCCTCCAATTCCCAGTCGACGTATCGTTTGCCGGGATACACCGGACAGGTGTCCCCGCACCCCATTGTCACCACTACATCGGTAGCCGACAGCATCTCGTCATTCCAGGGTTGGGGGACCGCTTGGCTGATGTCGATGCCTCGTTCGGCCATAGCGGCGACGGCGGACGGGTTCACTTGATCCCCGGGTTCAGAGCCGCCCGAGTAGACATCCACTCGGTCTCCGCCCAGTTGGCGCATCCATCCAGCTGCCATCTGAGAGCGTCCCGCGTTGTGGACGCAAAGGAAGAGCACACCGGGCTTGGCAGCAGGGGCTGCCGCGGTGAGGGAGGTATTTGCCTTTTCTGCCAGACCATCAGCCATGCCGTCATTCTGGTAGCTGACTGCATCTTCTGGAAACAGAGCATTGGAGGCGATTACCGCACTCAAGGCGGCAAGGATCTGGAACCCGAGAAAGCCGCCGACGGACGAGGGAGATATACCGGTGTACGAGTCGGTGAACATACGTGCCACCGTGACCGCCGGGTTAGCAAACCCAGTCGACGACATGGCGAATACCACCGATCCCACCCAGGCACCAACAGCGGCCGGCACCATGGTGGAGCGTCCGGTGCGAACGAGTCCGAGGATCAACAATACAAGAACGAATGTGGCCACGAATTCGGCTACCCACAGGTGACTCCCTGAGCGATCGGTCGTCGAGATCGTGACCAATGGATCGGCAAACGAAAGGTTGGCTAGTGCCACTCCGACCACACCACCGACGATCTGAGCCATGACGTAGCGGATCGACTCCGACCCTTGATGCAAGCCAACACGCCATAGCCCCAGTGTCACAGCCGGGTTGAAATGAGCGCCCGATACCGGCTGGAAGAGGGCGATCAGAGCGGCCAGCCCCAGGCCTACCACCAGTGCGTGCGAGACGAGCTGAGTTCCCGCGTCGTTGGTCAACTGTGTAGCGGCGATCCCGCTGCCCACTATTACGAACAGCAGCAGCCCGGTTCCGAGAGCTTCAGCCAGCAGTCCCCTGGTGTTCTGGCTGATATTCGACTCTGGCGAGTGATCCACGGTGGCGATGCTAACGACGGTGGAGTTCGACGGAATCGGTCAGTCAGGTTCCGCCATTTCGTCGCCTTCAGGATGGTGCCGATGGCGCCCAAGCCGCTCGGAGAGAGGTCGGATACGAATCGGCCGTCTTCTCGTGAGAGGTGCCCAGACGATGATGCCCGCCGAAAGGAGGACAAAACCCGTCTCGAACAAGAGGGTCCGGCTTGCCAGTCGGCACTCGTCGTTGTGATCAGGGTCAGGCGGCCGACGCTCTTGCACCATGAAGGAAAAGGGAGAAGGGCACTCGGCGTACCGACGCTCCAGTCCACCCTCTCGGTCGCTCGCGAACGACTGGAGGGGGTGGGTGAACGGCGTCAAGGCCATGATCCAGGCCAGCACCAGGGCGATGATTGCGATGAGCCAGGCCACCGCGCGTGGCATCCCGAGCATTGGCGAAAACCTACAGCTTGCTTCGGGCTATTCCTCTTCGTCGACTGGGGGCTTCATCCCCAAGGCTGTGCGAAGGTCACTCGCGTTGATCGGCTTTCTCACGCAAGCGTCGGCACCGGCGCGCCCTGCTAGGAAGGCGTCTACTTGTCGGTCCAGCAGGAGTATGAGGCGAGGCCTCTCTTCGGCGTCGATACCTTGGCGAATAGCGCGAATGACGGCCATTCCTCCCATCGAGCCGATCTGCATGTCAACGATCGCCGCGTCGACAGCCGATTCCTCCAGGCGGTCGACCACGTTGGCTGGCTCGTTGATCGTCTCGGTTACCCAGTCGCCGATCGAGAGGGCCGAGTTCACTTCGTTGACGACCCAGGAGGCGTCCGCAATTACCAGTGCAGTCGGCATCGACGCCACGTTAGCCGTGGTCAGAGGCGTGTCGGCCGTGCCCGAAATCTGTTGTGCAGCTAATCGGTTGTGCAGTTCTGTACCTCTCAGGGCCGTGGTTGCACAACGGACGGTTGTGCAGCGACTCTGTAATCGGTTGTGCAGTTTTGTACCTCTCAGGGCCGTGGTTGCACAACGGACGGGATCCAATGTGGTGTCGAAAACGGCGGCTCCTAATCTGCGCCGGTGCGCAAAGTATTGGGATTTGCTCTGGCGGCGGCATTTCTGTTGGCCGGCTGTGTCGAGCCGACCGGTGGCGGTATAGACGTGATCGACGTGAGCGGCCCTCTCGACGCGCGGGCCCTCGATTTCATCTCGGACTCCATTGAGTCGGGAGCCGAAGTCGGCCAGGAGCTGGCGGTGATTCAGGTCAACTCGAAGGCGGTTCTCGACGTACCAGCATGGGAACGCCTCGAGAGTCTGCTGGCTGATCCCCCTCTCCCGTTGGCGGTTTGGGTCGGGCCCTCGCCGGCATTCGCATATGGGAACGCGGCTCAGCTCGCACACCTCGCCGACCACGGTGCCATCGCTCCACCCAACTCAGTGGAGGGCCGCTATCAGCCAGCGGTGCTCGGAGCGGACAACCGGCAGAGCAGCGAGCAGGTGGAGGCCGGTGACACGGGTCTGCCGTTGTCTCCGAGTATTCGCCAGTTCCTTCAGGACTTGGACGGCAAGGTGTTCTCGACGAGCCAGGGAGAAGTCACAGTCTCGACCATTCGTGAGTTCGAACAGGGGGTAACGGTCAAGCCGGTGACTTTCCGTAAGCCAGGGTTGTGGACCCGGTTTCTGAGGCTTGCCGTGTCGCCTGAGGCCGCCTTCTTCTTCCTGATGGTCGGATTCTCGATCGCGGTGTTTGAGTTCTACGCCCTTGGTCCCGGGGTGGCGGCGGCTGTCGCCGCCGTGTGTCTGTTCCTGGGTGGTTGGGGGTTGGTGACGTTGCCGACCAGGTGGTGGGCAGTCGGCCTGATGGCCGCCTCGGTACTCATGCTCGTTACAGCTCATCAACGCGGCGGGCGAACGTTGCTTACAGCGGGGGGAGCAGTGATGGCTCAGCTCGCCGGAATGCTCTTGATTGACGGGGGAGGCCAGATCGATCCCCGCTGGTGGCTGGTGCTGCCCTCGGTCCTTGGCACGCTGTTCTTCTTCCTGATCGCGATGCCAACCGTTCAGAAGGCTCGTCTCTCGACAGAGACGATTGGCCGAGACGGACTCATCGGAGAAGAAGGCACAGCGCTGGCCGATTTTGTGCCAGACGGTCTGGTGGATGTCGGCGGTGCAAGGTGGCGGGCGACTGCCCATCGCGAGGCCGGATTGGCCCAGGGAGACCCGGTGGTTGTGACCGGAGTTGATGGTCTGTTTCTCGAAGTTGAGCCTCGAGAACGCGAAAGTTAGAGCCCTTCCACCGGAATTTTCTCTTGAACCCGAGGCTCTCGTTCGGTAGCTTCGACCCGTTGTCGCAAGCAAGCGGGAGGTTATGGGTTTGCCCCACTCAGACGAATGGCAGCTAGACGCACTTTGTCGTGGGAACCACGCCTATCTGTTTTTTCCCCCGCCGACCTTTGAGAAAAAGGACGATCGGGAGCGACGTGAAATGAAGGCAAAAGCCATATGCGGGGTCTGTCCGGTCCAAGGACCGTGTTCAGACCATGCGCTGGAAATCCGTGAGCCGTTTGGGATTTGGGGCGGGCTCACCGAAGGCGATCGAAAGTCGATCCCCGTACCTGGCTGAGGTTCCTTGCTGCCTAGCGACAGGGGCTCACCGAGCAGACCGGTAATCACCGCGTCTCGCGGTGAGCCCTTCTCTATCTGCCCACTCCAAGATCGGGACGGCATACTTGCGAGACAGCCCAGAAGCGTCACGGAAGTCGGCCACCGTGAACTCCGCACCCATCGAACCCAGCAAGTCCTTGATGCTCTCAATCTGACTCGGGCGGTAGGCCAATCCCTCGGAAACAGGAACCAACTCGCCTTGTCGGATCATCAGGCGAAGGATCTCCTCGTCGGCCGGAAGGTCGTCGAAAGCCGGAACATTGAGGCCAGCCTCGAGTTGCTCAGCTGTCTTGTTCCAAGCCTCTAGCTGAGATGCAGATAGTTCTGGTTGGTGCTCCACGAGGGCGACATCCGGGCCGACGCGGTGCAGCTCGCTGACGCGGTCGACCATCGCCTCGATGACTTCGGGACCAACGCTCAGCTTCGAGGAAGCGCTTGCGAGAGGCACCCCTGGCCTGAGCGGATGGTCGAGGTGAAAGGCGGCCGTGAACTGAATCAGATCCTGTTCCAGGCTGGCAACAATCGCGGGAGCGAACGCGGTCGCACCAATGATGATCGCTCCGGTCGGAAGAACGCCAGCGGTGTCTGCATCGAGTGCTTCGATCTGTTCTGCGCCTCGCTGAGCGAGGATTCCGTCGGCAATGTTGCTGGCCGCATCCAGGCTCGGAGCGGCACGAAGTGCTTGGGTGGTCGGTCCCGGTGACGGATCGAGAACGACACCCCCGGCTACTACAAGCGACCGGCCGGTATCTCGCAGGATGAAACGGTCGCCCGAAGCTAGGGGAAGGCTGGCCTGCAGGCTCAGAAGTGCATACCCATCGTCTATGGCAATCAGCTCTGCACCGAGCGCGGTCGAGCCAATGTGAATCTGAAAGGCTCCCCGAGTCGTCAGTTCGTCGAAATAGCGCGCTCTGCGAAGAGATACGGTCAATCGGTCAGTCAGACGCCACTGACCGGGTTTGCCGATCATGTCGCCGCGTTCGAAATCCGTCCCTTCGTTGGAGGTCAGGTTCACCGCCACTCGCCTTCCCGGTTCGACTTCGCTCATGTCCGCCTCATGGCTTTGCAGGCCTCTGATCCGGGCACGGGTTCGAGACGGATAAAGGGTGACGTCCTGTCCTACGCGCAGTGCCCCTCCCAGCAGGGTTCCAGTCACGACAGTGCCGGCACCGCTCACACTGAAAACTCTGTCGATCCACATTCGAGGCCGACCGTTGTCGGGCAGTCGCGTTGGGAGGCTCGGGCCGAGGATGTCCAGGAGGTCGTCGATCCCCTCGCCGGTGACGGCGGACACAGGAACTATTGGGGCGCCAGCCAGAGAGGTTCCGGCAATCTTGGTCGCAACCTCCTCGGTCGCGAGTTCCACGAGCAGCTCATCGACGAGGTCGATCTTGGTCAGAGCAACAACACCGTTCTCGATGCCCAAGAGGTCGAGTACGGCTAGGTGTTCCTCGGATTGGGGCATCCATCCTTCGTCGGCGGCGACCACGAGTAGGGCCGCGTCAATTGCCTCGATTCCGGCGAGCATGTTCTTGAGATACCGCTCGTGGCCCGGAACGTCGACGAAGGAGATCTCGGTTCCGTCGGACAGGCGTGTCCAACCGAACCCCAGGTCGATTGTCAAGCCGCGGCGTTTCTCGATCTCCCAACGGTCGGGATCCCGCCCGGTAAGACGCTCGATAAGTGTGGATTTGCCGTGGTCGACGTGACCGGCGGTCCCAACTACAGGCATTCCTGGAGGGCCTGGATCAGCGCGGGATCTGAGGCAGGGTCGACCGGGCGAATGTCTACGACCAGGTCACCCGCATCTCTTCTGGCGAGTACGGGCTGTTCGAGTTGAAGCAGGCGTAGGTAGGCGGCCTGCCCTCCCTCATATCTCAGAACCGGTGTGGGGATTCCAACAGTGGGTGCGCTTCCTGCTCCGACGGCAGTTTGACCCGGTTCCACGCTGGCCCCAGTCTGGTGGGCGATGTCCTGTACCCGTCGTTCCATATCCTCGTAGCTGACGAGGGCCATTCGCCAGAAGGGAATGCTGATTGGATCGTCTGAGGCGTAGGCCTCCAGGGTGGCTCCAAGAGCTGTGAGTGTTACACCGTCCACACGTAGTGCCCGAGCGAGAGGGTTCTTCCTCATAGCCCCTATCGCTGAGGCGCTGCCTGCGAGGATTCCAGCCTGCGGGCCTCCCAGCAGTTTGTCGCCGCTGAACATGACCACATCCGCGCCGTCGGCCAGCGACTGCGTGGCTGCCGGCTCCTCTTGCAGCCAGCTCGGAATCCACACGGCGTTTGAGTCCAACAGGCCGGACCCGATGTCGTGCAGCAGCACAGCGTCGTCTTTGATGGAGGCAAGCTCAGCGACTCCCACGGACTCAGTGAAGCCGACGATGGAGTAGTTCGACGGATGGATCTTCAGGATTGCTCCACACCGGTGTGTTTGCAGCGCTACGGAGTAGTCGCTGGCACGAACTCGATTGGTGGTACCCACTTCGACCAGTCGAGCGCCGCTTACGGCCATCACATCCGGCAACCGATAGGAGCCACCTATCTCGATCATCTCCCCGCGAGCAACCGGCACAGAGCGTCCGCTAGCGGTGGCAGATAGGGCCAGCAGGAGGGCCGATGCATTGTTATTGACCACTAGAGCGTCGTCAGCCCCTGTGAGAACCGTTATGAGTTCGGTCACGTAACTACCGCGGCGACTGCGTTCACCGGTCTCGACGTCAAGCTCGACGTTTCCGTGGTTGAGGGCCGCCTGCATCGCGGCCGAAGCTGCCTTCTTCGGCCATCTCGCTCGGCCGAGATTGGTGTGGAGGAGGACGCCGGAGGCGTTGAGAATCGGAACTCCTTTGCGCCGCGCCGCATCTCTCAGGGCAGCGTCGATCATGACGTCGACGTCGACTTCCTCGCCTGCCGATATCCGACGCCGCGCGTCCTCGATTGCCGCCCGGACAACCTGCACCGCCAGGCCTCGCGGCATTTCGACAACCCGGCTGGCTACCGCCTTTTCGACGGAGGGCAGATCTCGCAATGAGTTGGCTTCCACGACTGTGAGTTTGCCAGGTAACCGAAGCTGGCATTACATGGGCTGGTGAGTGATGTCGACCCCGCAGCAACGGTCGTCCTTTTGCGTCCTTCCAAGGACGCCTTTGAGGTGCTGATGGTCCAACGCAACTCGCGGGGATTCTTCGGCAGTCTGCACGCTTTTCCGGGAGGCAAGGTCGATCCAGAGGACGTGGAGGCGGGTGCAAGCGAAGCGCCGCGACACGCCGCTATGCGAGAGCTAGCCGAAGAAGTCGGATTCGTCTTGGCTTCCTCCGGTTGTGTCGAGACGCCAGAAGTCAAGGGGCCGGATTACTACCGGTGGCTAAGGGAAGCGGCCGTCGATGTTGACATCGAGTCGTTGGTGTTGGTTTCCCGATGGGTGACACCTCAGGGTGCTCCGCGCCGATTCGATACGTGGTTCTTTCTAGGCACGTGCCACGACCCGCCTCGAGTAAGGATCGACGCGGATGAACTTGACGGGTTCGAGTGGGTGACACCAGGTGAGGCGCTCGAGCGTTATAGAAGTGGAGTGTGGAGGATGTTTCTCCCGACGGTTGCCCACCTCCGCTGGCTGGATCGGCGGACCAGTGTCCAAGATGCGATAACGTCCGCGGACGGTGCAGACGGTCGAACCCTCATCGAGCCGATGATGGTCGAAGACGGTTCCCTACTACCGATACACATGCCAGCCAATGAAGATTGATCGCGTTCTCGCCAACAACCCCGGACCATTCACCGGGCCTGGTACCAACACGTGGGTCCTCGACGACGGGGAGGGTCATGTCCTGATCATCGACCCGGGGCCCGTCGATACCAAGCATGCCCGTGCGATCTTTGATGTGATCGGGAAGAGGCAACTCGAAGCGGTACTTGTGACGCACACCCACTCCGATCATGCGCCGATGGCGAACCCCATTGCACGGGACATGGGAGTCCCGGCGATCGGCTACTCGCCCGGCTCGCAGTTCGCTCCTGATATCAGGCTTCTGGATGGTGCTCGCTTCGATCTCGGAAGCCTTCAACTCGAAGTCCTTCACACCCCGGGCCATGCCGACGATCACCTGTGCTTCCGGGTTGAGAACACAGTTTTCTCGGGCGATCACATCATCGGAGGCTCGTCAGTCATGGTGGATGACATGGGCTCCTACATCCGATCGCTCGAGAAGCTGCGAGGGACGGGTATCGAGGAGCTGCATCCTGGGCACGGGGACTCGATTGACGAGGTCGAACAAGTTATCGATTGGTATCTCGCCCACCGGCGGCAGAGGCACGAAGAGGTGTTTCAGGCGATCCTCAAGGGAGCGGACTCGGTGTCCGACATCGTGGAGGTGGTCTATCAGTCCGTCGATTCCTCGCTTCATCCCTTGGCTGCAAGGTCCGTGTCCGCACATGTCTCATTGCTCAATGACGAAGGCCGGATAGCCTTAGAGGGCGACCGACTGGTCGCACGCCCCTGAACATGAATAGATCCCTGCGAGTTCTAGGTGGACTTCTTGTCCTGATGATTACCGCGCCAGCCCTGGCGCAGGTCACCGACGATGACATCGACGACGCGCGCACTGAAGTCAACCGTCTGCTGGAGGAATCGTCCGACCTCGGGGCGGCGGTTCTCGAGGCGTATGGCGAGCAGGCTGCTCTCGACACGGAGATTGATGCCCTGCGTACCTCAATCAATCTGGCCGAGGTGAGGATCGCCGAGACCGAGGTACGGCTCGCCGAGTTGGCCGTTGAGCTCTACATGGACTCGACAGGCGGGTCCAATCTTTCCGTCTTCTTTGGTGCCTCTGACGAGGAATACGCGGCCGGGCTCGAGTACCTGAAAGAGGCAAGCGGGGTAGAGGAGAACTTGATTGACAACTTGCGGACCTTCCGCACTGAGCTCGATCGGCAGACGACTCGCCTCGGTGAGGCACTCGAGGCTCAGCAGATAGTCACTGCCGAACTTGAAGTGATGTCTTCGCAGCTGCAGGAAGATTTGGTCGCAGCACAAGAGGTATACGACCAATTGGTGGCCCAGCAAGCGCGCGAGGAAGCCGAGAGACAACGTCAGGAAGAGGAGCGAAGACGGCAGGAAGAGGAACGTCGACGTCGCGAGGAGGCGGCGCGGGCGACCACCACGACGGCACCTCCGACCGCCACGTCCACCCAGCCGTCCGCTACAACCCCCACAACTCAGGCTGGAACGGCAACCACTCAGGCGCCGACCACAACATCACCGCCCACCACCACGACGACAACGCCGCCTTCGTCAGGAGGTGGAGCCTGTCCTGTTGCCGGCGCCGTCCGATTTACCGACACCTGGGGCGCACCGAGGTCCGGGGGACGCACACACAAGGGCGTCGACATGATTGCGGCGCGCGGTGTCCCAATCGTGGCCATCTATTCCGGGTACGTGCAGCGCACGTCCAACTCCAGCCTCGGCGGTCTTTCGGTCTACCTGATTTCAGACGCAGGCGACATGTACTACTACGCCCATCTCGACTCTTTCGGTGACATCAAGGCTGGCCAACAGGTGCCTGAAGGTTATGTGCTCGGGTACAACGGTTCCACGGGCAACGCGCCGGATTACCTGCCCCACCTCCACTTCGAATACCACCCGGGAGGTGGCGCTGCGGTCAACCCGTACCCCTTAGTGAAGTCGATCTGCGGCTGAGCGCGGGCAAAAGAGAAGGGACCCTCCCGGGTCCCTTCATGGAGCCTCCCTGCTTTATGACCCCACACTTGCTCTATGGCACGTTCTAAGGGAGATTGTGCTGTCCGGACCGGAGAAGACAATGACTGTTCGGCGGGACATTCGTAGTGACTAGTCACCGAGTGTCTTAGGTGAAGTCTCGGATTCGTCCTGGCGCTTCGCTCGTTCGACCATCGCTAGTCTCGCACCATCGCCATCAGGCCAAAGGAGCAAAATGACCACCCCACCGGACCCGGTTCCCCAGGCAATCGAGCATCCGCATCCGCTGGCAGACTGGGGCAGCCGATTCGTCGGGTTCCTCATCGACTACGCGCCCATCCTCATCTTGAACGCGTTGACCTACAACACCCGTCTGGTCAGTTTCGTGGTTTGGGTGGCGACCGTTGCCTACTGGGGTTACCTGGGACACATCGAGGGCATCTCCGGGCAGACCCCTGGCAAGGCGATGATGGGGCTGCGATTGGTGGATCGAGATGGTCAGTTGCTTGGATCAGGAACCGGCATAGGCCGGAAGTATTCGCATGTGGTCGACGTCCTGGTCTGTGGTCTCGGCTTTCTCCTGCCTTTGGTCGACTCTCGCAGGCAGACAATCGCCGACAAGCTTTTTGAGACTTATGTCGTTCGTGGTGTAGAGAAGAAGCCGTTCTCGATCGATCTTTGGACGGTGCCTTCCAACAGCTAGGCGGCGCCTGACTCCAGGTCGCTGATTAGCTTGGCGATCCGGCCGGTGCAGGTCTCCATCTCCGCCGGAGGTATCTGTGCGACGAGACTATCCACCAACGCGATTAGCGCGTCGCGGGCGGGGCTCGAATCTTCCAGGACGGTCGGACTGCCGATATCCGCTCCCTTGACCACTTCGGGATCGAGCGGAATGGATCCCAACAGAGGTACTCCCAGTTCGTCGGCGAGGTGGGCGCCGCCACCGTCCCCAAAGACGTCGCCGGTCATATTTTCGATCACACCGACGACCGGCATGTGAGAACGACGCGCCATGTCGGCAACCCGAATCGCAACTCGCTGGGCGGCAAGCTGCGGAGTGGTTACGACCACCATCTCGGCTTGAGGCAGCAGCCTCGTGAGCGCCATCTGAACGTCGCCAGTACCTGGAGGCATGTCGAGTATGAGGTAGTCCAGGTTTCCCCAGGCCACCTGGGTGAGGAACTGCTCCAACGCCTTGGAGAGCATCAATCCGCGCCACATCAAGGCGGTGGCCTCGTCATCGATGATGAGGCCAGTCGATACCAGCTGCACCCCGTGTGCGGAGACCGGCTCGATCAGCTTTGTCGAGGCGTCGGCTTCGAGTTTTCCTTCCGCTCCCATCATTCTCGGGATTGAGAAGCCCCAGATATCGGCATCGAGTAGACCCACAGCGAAACCGTGGGCGGCAAGTCCCGCAGCAACGTTCGACGAGACGGAAGACTTGCCCACCCCGCCCTTGCCGGAGGCAATCGCGACCACCCTCGTAGTAGCGGGAACCTGCGTTGGCTGAGCGTTGTCGCGAGCCTTCTTGCGTGCGACGGACATCAACTCGGAACGCTGCTTCTTTGTCATGGCCGTGGTTCGGATATCGACCGTTCCCACGCCAGGCATAGCAAGGACCCTGCGGCGAGTGTCGTTCTCGATCTGTGACCGGAGAGGGCACTCAGCGATAGTCAGCGCGAGTCCGATCTCGACACTCCCTCGGTCGACTGACACCGACGAAATCATCCCAAGCTCCACGACATTGCCGCCCAACTCGGGGTCACGTACCCCTTCCAGGGCCTTGAGAACCTGGTCCTCTAGAACGACAGTCACAATGGTGGAAAGGCTAATTTCGACTCTCGGGTAGTTGGGAATTGCCAAATCGTTTCGCCGGTTAATATGACGGCAGGTACCTATGACACAGATACTTTCCATCAAATCGTCAAAACCGCAGAAGACGATCACCTTGACCGACACCGCCGTTTCGAAGGTTCGCGAACTCATTGCCAGTGAGGACGAGGCCGGCTTGGCGCTGCGGGTTGCGGTTCGTCCGGGCGGTTGCTCTGGCTTCTCATACGAGATGTACTTCGATTCGGAGACCGAATCCACCGATATCGTCGAGGAGTTCGAGGACGTACAAGTCGTGGTGGACCCCCAAAGCGCCGAGATGGTTCAAGGGTCAACCCTCGATTACAAAGAAGGTCTGATGGGAGCGGGGTTCTCTATCGAGAATCCCAACGTCACTCGCAGCTGCGGTTGCGGTAACTCTTTCAGCTAAGCCCCTCCTGTTGGCTTGCAGAGAAAAGACCCGGCTTCGGTCGGGTCTTTCTCTTTAGTTAGTCTCGCCGTCGAAAGGAGCATCGAATTGCCCAAAACTATCCCGAACACCCCGTCGGCACCACCGGCACTGGGTCCCTACTCGTTTGCGGCTGAGGCTGCCGGCCTGGTCTTTCTGTCTGGTCAGGTGGGTCTCGATCCCGCTACCGGCGCCTCAGTGGGTGACGATGTTGCAGCTCAGGCTCGTCAGGCGATGGAGAACATTGGAGGGATCCTGCGTGATGTCGATCTCGGATACGACGACATTGTGAAGACCACGATCTTCTTGGCTGATATGGAGGATTACCCCGTGGTAAACGCTGCTTACGGCGAGTTCTTCAGCGACGGGTTCCCGGCGAGAAGTGCAGTGCAGGCCGCCGGCCTTCCGTTCGGTTACCGCGTGGAGATCGAGGTGGTGGCAGCAAGATGAACAAGGCTGAGATTTTCGAAGCGCTCGGGTTGGAGTCCCACAACTCCGGAGTCTTTGCAGGTGGCTGGATCGAGGCGACTGGCGAAACAGTCGAAGTTGTCAATCCGACGACTGGCGAGGTGTTGGCCACGGTGGCGATGGCGTCGGTCGATGACTACGACAAGGTAGTTGCATCGTCAGTTGAGACGTTCGAACGCTGGAGGACACTCCCCGCACCCAAGCGCGGCGAGTACGTCCGGCTCCTTGGGAACGCCCTGCGCGAGAACATCGATGCCCTTGGGGCACTGGTGACCCTCGAGATGGGGAAGATCCAGGCCGAGGGTGTAGGCGAAGTCCAGGAGATGGTCGACATCTGCGATTTCGCCGTTGGGCTCAGTCGCCAGCTGTACGGAAAGACGATGGCGTCTGAGCGACCCAACCATCGGATGTATGAGCATTGGCACCCTCTCGGTCCCGTCGGTGTCATCTCGGCGTTCAACTTCCCTGTCGCGGTCTGGTCGTGGAATGCGGCGATCGCCGCCGTCTGCGGTGATCCGGTCGTTTGGAAGCCATCCGAAGCGACACCCCTGACTGCGATCGCGGTGACCAAGATTGCTCAGAAGGTGATGGAGGGCTCTGGATTTGAGGGTCTGTTCAACCTCGCCGTAGGCGATGGGAAGACCGTGGGCAACGCCATGAACGCTGACACCCGTCTCCCCCTGATTTCGGCGACGGGTTCGTGTGCGATGGGCCGCATCGTGGGTCCGGCCGTGGCCCAGCGGATGGGTCGATCCATCCTGGAACTCGGCGGCAACAACGCGGTGATCGTGATGGATGATGCTGATCTTGACCTAGCCGTGAGGGCTGTCCTGTTTTCAGCCGTAGGGACTTCTGGTCAACGCTGCACCACTCTGCGGCGTCTGCTGGTTCACTCCGCGGTTGCGGACAAGTTGATCAGCCGTCTCACTGAGGCCTACGGCCAGGTGCGCATCGGCGATCCCCTCGACGAATCCACATTGATGGGACCGGTCGTGAATGAGCGCGCCATCGATCAGATGATGAATGCTCTGGAGATTGCGAGGGAGCAGGGTGGCGAGGTGGTAACCGGCGGCAACAGAATCGACCGTCCAGGTTTCTTCGTTGAGCCCACCATCGTCAAGGTGCCGAAGGATGCATCGATCACTCAGGACGAGACGTTCGCTCCGATCCTCTGGGTTATGGAGATCGACACCCTGGACGAGGCCATCGAGATTCAGAACGGTGTAACCCAGGGACTGTCGTCTGCGATCTTCACTGAGTCGGTGCGGAATGCGGAGCGTTTCCTCAGTGCGGCAGGCTCGGACTGTGGAATAGCCAATGTGAACATCGGAACCTCTGGAGCTGAGATCGGTGGGGCCTTCGGAGGCGAGAAGGAAACGGGTGGCGGGCGTGAGGCTGGCTCCGATTCGTGGAAGGCTTACATGAGGCGGCAGACCACGACAATCAATTGGGGCGACGACTTGCCTTTGGCCCAGGGTCTCGAATTCGGCTGATGGACGCCAGCGGCTGGGACGACCGTTACTCCGGCAAGGAGCTGGTGTGGTCGGCCGAGCCAAACCAGTTCGTGGAGTCGCGACTGAAGAATGTTCCTCCGGGCTCTGGCGTCGATCTCGCCTGTGGGGAGGGTCGGAACGCAATCTGGCTGTCCCGAAGAGGGTGGAGCATGGTTGGTGTCGACTTCTCACCGGTGGCCATCGAGAGAGCCCGTTCACTGGAAGACTCGGTGGCGTGGGAAGTGGCCGACGTCACCGCGTGGGCTCCAGATTCGACGCTCGACCTGGTGCTGATCTCCTACCTCCACCTTGGAGGTGATGTAGTAGGCGATCTCATCCGCCGGTCAGTGACCTGGTTGCGGCCCGGTGGCCTACTTCTGGCGGTGGGTCACGATCAGTCGAATCTGGACGACGGATATGGTGGTCCACAGGACCTCGGGGTGCTTTGGGATGTTGACGAGCTGGTTGAGGATGCCGAAGGTGCCGACGTGTTGGAAGCTGGAGTCGTAGCCCGGCCGGTCGACGTTGAAGGAGTCACTGTCTCGGCAATGGATGCCCTCATCTATCTGAGAGCCCCTAGTTAGCTGGACCCTTCGGGGGTGCCTTGGAAGGGAACCCGACGGAACTCGACGCACGGTCGTTCGTCGTCCAGGCCGCACAGCCGATACACCCCATTGGGAGCATCAAACGGAGGCCTGATCAGATACTCGCGGTGCTGAACCTGTGCACACGGCGGGCTCTCGGCCCTGGGATGCCACACGCCATTCTGAATGTCAGAAACTGTGTGTGATTGGCCGACCAGTCGCCAGCCGGTGAGGCCCCACCGCTCCAGTTCGAGGCAGACTCCACCAAATCGACGCACGGTCCCCGAGACCGTGAGATCGGGTTGTGGTCCGGTGAGGGACAGCAGGGTAAGTAGGCCGACGACCAGCGCAGCTGCTGCCACGATCCGGCCGCGAGCGGTCATGCCTCAGGTTCCGTTGAGACCCTTGTCGAGGGCTGCGATGAGGTCTTCGGCATCTTCAAGACCAACCGAGAGTCTGACGAGACCGTCGGTGATTCCGGCGGCGATACGCTCCTCGCGAGGGACGGCGGCGTGTGTCATGGTCACCGGATGGGTGATCAGTGACTCGACAGCGCCCAGGTTCTCGGCCAGAGTCCACAGTTCGACGTTGTCCATCAACTGCTTACCGGCCGCGACGCCTCCCTTGACCTCAAAACAGACCATGGCCCCAAAACCCGAGGCCTGTTTGGCGCTCAGTTCGTGCTGAGGATGGTTCGGCAGACCGGGGTAGTTGACGTAGTCGACCTTGGGGTGGGTTTCGAGGAACTCGGCGACCGCCATCGCGTTGGCCGACTGTGCGTCCATCCGCGCGCTGAGAGTTTTCGTTCCCTGGAGCGTGAGCCATGCAACCTGTGGAGACATAACCAGGCCAGCTGAGATTCTGGCAAAGGCGATGGCGTCGTGGAGGTCAGCGCCATTGACTACTACCGCTCCGCCGAGGGTGGCGTTGTGTCCGTCGAGGAACTTCGTGGTGGAGTGCACGATGACATCGGCTCCAAGTTCGAACGGCCGCTGGAAGTACGGCGTGAGGAACGTGTTGTCGGTGACATGTAGAACGCCGGCGTCGCGACACACAGCCGAGATTGCGGCCAGATCGGTGACTTTCAGCGTCGGGTTGGCAGGTGTCTCGGTGAATACGAGCTTGGTTTCAGACCTGATCGCCTGTGCCACCTTGTCGGTGTCGGTGGCGTCAACGAAGGAAACGTCGACTCCGAACTTCTGCAAGAACTGGTGGGCAAATCGGTAGGTACCGCCATAGACAACGTCCGCGACCACGATGTGGTCACCAGCGCGGAGAAGGCCGAGGAACACGGCCACCGTGGCTGCCATTCCGGAGGCATACGCAGTGGTGTCGTGACCACCCTCGAGGGCCGTCAGTCGGTCTTCGAGGGCGCGCACCGTCGGGTTACCTGCGCGCGAGTACGAGAAGCCCTTGGCCATGTATTCGTCGACGGAGTCCTGCACAAACGTCGTCGACTGGTGGATCGGGGTGAGGATCGCCCCCGTCGTCGGATCCGGAGTGACCCCGGCATGAATCTGCTTCGTTTTGAAACCCATCAGGTGATTCTACGGGTGTGTCTCGCTCTTCGTCTGTTGTGCATTTCCGTGCCTCTGGGGTACGTGTTTGCACAACGGATCTGCTGATCGAGGTGACCAATCGATGGTGTGCAATTTCGTGCCTCAGGGGTACATATCTGCACAGGGGTTAGGTGGTCTTACGCGCGGCCCCAGTCCTCAGGAGTTGGTCGAGGCACCGGTCCGGGTGGTCGCGCAGGGTATCCCAGTCGAACCGAAGGACAACCAGACCATGGGCTATCGCCTCGTTGTCCCGTCGGCGGTCGCGCATCATGTCGTTTCGCCTCTGATGCCATCGTCGTCCATCCCCTTCGACAATTGCTTTCCAGTCAGGGATGTAGGCGTCGACGGTTGCGTTGAGCTGCTGGTACTTCATAGGCATTTGACGTACGTATGGCGGAAGGCGGGGGTTGTCCAGAATCCCGAAGAGCAGCCGTTCCAGTTCGCTGGTTGGGGGCTGATACGCGGTGGGCGATCGGTAGTCCACGATCTTCCGTACTCGAGTGATACCCGGAACCCCGGAGCTGGCATCCGCCACGCCGGCGAGTTCGGAGACGGTCAACGTCTTGCGAGCGAGAAGGCTGTCGACCAGTGATTCGAGCCTTACCTCCGACATTGAGCGGGCCAACTGCATCACGGTCTCGGCCTCGCTGGTGGTTACAAACCCGGCTCGGCGAACGGTGGACATCTCGTTGAAGCGCTGGCTCCGGATGACACGCGCCAGGGGCGAGCGTGCGTTGGCGGTCAAAGGCAGGACTATTTCGGGCTTGCTGTCCCCGAATCCGGAGAAGTCATGCAGACGCGCCGCCGACCTTCCACCGACGTAGGCACCAGGGTGGCTGAGAACGGCCGCAGCCAGTTGTCGCTCCCAACGCACCGACGCCGAAGCGAAGCTGTACGTTGCCGGAGCCACTCTCACCCAAGCTCCGCTGGCGACACGGTGGGCGACCATCTTGTCGGTCAAACCGGCTGAGAGGGCCTGGCTTCGGGTGAATACGCCGTACTGGTGGGCGGCATACTGGTCGACGGTTCGGTCGGGTCTCACTCTTCAAGGTTGGATCCTCTTGAGCCTGTCGGTCAACCCCCTTGATCTGCTGTGCAGATATGTGCCTGTCAGGCACATATCTGCACAACATCGGTTGGACGGACTGGCCCTGTGATCTGTTGTGCATTTCCGTGCCTCTGGGGTACGTATCTGCACAACGGATCTGAGGCGACGGGTTAGCCCCAGCGGTAGCCCACCGAGCGGACCGTGGTGATCCAGGAGGCGCGTTCCTCGCCCAGTTTCGACCGAAGTCTTCTGACGTGAACGTCGACGGTGCGGGCGCCGCCGTAGTACTCGTATCCCCAGACACGCGACAGAAGCTGCTCGCGCGACCAAACCCGCACCGGGTTCTCGACCAGGAATCGTAAGAGCTCGTACTCCATGAAAGTGAGATCCATGGGTCCCCCCGCGAGGCTGGCCTGGTAGGTGAGGGGGTTCAACTCCAGGTCCTTGAACCTGATGATCTCGTCGGTCGAGGCGACCGTCAGCATGCGATGCAGCCGGAGCCTCAACTCAACCGGGTTCACGGGGGAGACCAAGAAGTCGGTGCCAACCGAGTCAGCCTCGATCAGTGCCAGTTGGTCCGGTGTCGTGATCACGAGCACGGGCACACCAAGTGTCTCTTCGATACGGCCGATTTCCCGCAGCACCCGCATGGCGGGTTGGGTGATCTCGACCACCAGAACATCGCAGGTGTCCAGACCCCCAGCCTCGGGCGACAACTCGACGAGGCTCACCGTCTGTGTGGTTGAGAAGGCGAGAGCGTCGCTCAACTCCTCGGTGTGGTCGGACGGGAAAACAGCGATGTTCACAGGATCGGCAAGTACGTCTCCAGTTCGAACCGAGAGACATGATGTTGATACCGGTCCCACTCAGCGCGCTTGTTGCGCAAGAACCAGTCAAAGACGTGTTCGCCCAGCGCATCGGCCATGAGATCGGACGATTCCATGATGTCGAGAGCTTCCGAAAGTGTCTCCGGTAGGCGCTTGGCGCCGAGGGCAGCGCGCTCAGCGCTAGTCATCGAGGTGACGTCAGCAGACACTTCGGGAGGAAGTTCGTAACCTTCCCTCACTCCAGCCAGCCCGGCGGCGAGGAGGACGGCAAGGGCGAGATAGGGGTTGGTTGCCGAATCGGCGGCCCGGTACTCGACTCGGACCGAACTCGGCTTGCCCTTCTTGACCGATGGAACTCGGACCAGGGCTGATTGGTTGTTCCTGGCCCACGACATGTAGACCGGCGCGTCGAACCCGCTGACCAGCCTTTTGTACGAGTTGACCCACTGATTGGTGACTGCAGTCAGTTCCGCGGCGTGCTTGAGCAGACCGGCGATGAACGCCTCGCCCACCTTGGAAAGACCGCCCTGTGTCCCTGGTTCGTGGAACGCGTTGGTCTCGCCCTCGAAGAGAGACAAGTGGAGGTGCATGCCGGACCCGTCGTAGGCCTCCAGGGGTTTGGGCATGAACGTGGCGTAGATACCGTGCTGCAGGGCAACTTCTTTGACCGTCAGACGCGATGTCATGATGTTGTCGGCCATGGATAGAGCGTCCGTGTAACGAGCAATGATCTCGTGCTGAGATGGCGCCACCTCGTGGTGGCTGTGTTCTACAGGGATCCCCAGGTGCTCCAGGGCGTTGATGGTCTTCCGGCGGTACTCCTGGGCGACGTCGAGCGGCGTCAGGTCGAAATAACCCCCGTGATCGAGAACCTGTGGATTCGGCCCTGAGTCCTCGAAATAGAAGAACTCCAACTCTGGCGCGGCGTAAAAGGTGAACCCCATCTCCGAAGCTCGTTCGAGGTTGCGCTTGAGCACCACTCGCGGGTCTCCTCTGAACGCCTCGCCATCGGGCGTGTAGATGTCACAAAACATCCTTGCCACCTGTTCCTCAGTTCGCCAGGGCAAGACAGCGAACGTCGACGGGTCGGGTTTGGCAAGCATGTCCGCCTCTTGAATGCGGGCGTATCCGTCGATGGAGGAACCGTCGAAAGTCATTCCTTCTTCGAAAGCGATCTCGAGTTCGGCGGGACTGATCGCCACGGACTTCAGAAACCCGAGGACATCGGTGAACCAGAGCCTGACGAAGCGAATGCCACGCTCCTCGACGGTTCTCAGAACATATTCAGACTGCTTACTCATAAGTAGGCAACAGCTTAGGTTGGCCTTCACCACCAACAGCCGCTGGGCTACGCCGGCTAACGACCGGCTCGACTACTCAGCTGGCGCGTCGTCGTTCCGCCAGCCACTTTCGCCGCAGGCTTCGGCGCTGCTTCTCGGTGGTTCCTCCCCAGATTCCCGAGACCTGGTTCGATTCGAGTGCGTAGCTGAGGCATTCCTCTGTCACCTCGCAAGCGCCACAAATGGCCAGTGCCTTGTCGACGGTGGGTCCTGAGTTGGCGTCGATGGTTGGAAAAAAGGCGCCGTTTGCATAACCGGCACACGCCGCTCGATCGCGCCAGTCCGCCGACAGATCTGTAGGAGGCAGGGTCCCAAAGGTCATCTGATGATCTTGACTGAGGTTGGCAACAAGGGCAAAACGACGTCAGTTCAAGAGGCCGAACCCACTCTGGTGGGATACCCTTGCACCTATGCCTCGGATCCGGGCCGCCAGTATCGACCAGCACAAGGAGCAGACTCGTGATGCCCTCATCGACTCTGCCTACAAACTGATCGCCGAGGCTGGGACTGCCGACATCCCTTTGGCCGAGATTGCTCTGGCCGCCGGGGTCGGGCGCACCACGTTCTACGAGTACTTCGACGACCGCGACGACGTCATCGCAGCGCTTGTAGAACGGGAACTGCCGGACGTTATCAGCGAGATCATCGACTCGGTTGAGGTGACCGAGCCCGTTGCTCGGTTAGGTGCCTTGGCCGCGGCGACTGTTCGTTTTGTCGCTGCTGACCCGGTGTTTGGGCTCATTCTCCATGCCGAGGTGCCTCGACTGGGCGTGGACGCACAGGAGCGAATCAAGGATTCTCACGAGCAACTCGTGATTGAGCTGGCAGACCTGTATCGGAGAGGGGTCATGACGGGAAGGTTGCGATCCATCCCTCCTTATCTTGCGGGACGGCTGATCCAGGACACCATCATGTCGGCCGCCAAAGCTCTAATCGACGACCCGGCTCGATCGGACGAGGTGACATCCGAGCTCGAAGTCTTTCTGTTGGCAGGACTCGGCTACCAGGCCTGACGGTTTCCGGTACGCCGCCTAGGCCCTTCTAAAGGCGTCAACAAAGTTCATCTCCCGTTAACCGCCGGATTGCCACCGGGTTAAACAGGCCTCGTACTTTCAGGCTGACTCAGAAATCCCCCGCTTCAAGGAGCCCTGGAAGATGACACTGAACTTTTCGCGCGTGTGGGTCGTGGTCGGCCTGATGGCATTGGTCGTAGCGGCATGTGGTGGTTCTGGAACCGACACGACTGCGCCGGGAGCCACCGCGCCTGATACCACGGCCCCGAGCGAGCCTCAGCCGTCGGGTGGCGACATGTCAGACCTAGACCTCCCGGTCGTCGACCCGCTCGATGTGGACGCCTCGACTGATATTGGGATCGCCGGTTCATCGACGGTCTTCCCGTTGTCGACAGCGATTCTGACCCAATGGATCGACGAGGGTGGTCCCCAGTATCAAGTTGACTCGATCGGTTCTGGTGGCGGGTTCGAACGCTTCTGTGTTGAGGGCGCTTCGGACATCTCGAACGCGTCCCGACCCATCAAGGATGAAGAAGTTGCTTCGTGCGAGTCAATTGGTCGCACCCCTATCGAGATTCGGGTCGGGACTGATGCCTTGTCGGTGGTTATCAGTTCCGGCAACTACTTCGCCCAGGAAATGACGATGGAAGAGATCGCGGCGGCGTTCGCCCTGGCCGATGAAGGCGCCACCTGGTCGGATGTCAACCCGGATTGGCCCGCCCACCCGATCGCACTGTTTTCGCCTGGCGCCGACTCGGGCACTTTCGATTACTTCAACGAGGAGGTCTTCGACGAGGCCGACCCGTCTCCGATTCTCTCATCCATCGCCAACATCGTTGGCGAAGATGACAACGTGACCGTCCAGGGTGTTGGAGGTGACGGATGCTCAGAAGGAGACCTTTCAACGACCTGCGCCATCGGCTATTTCGGATACGCGTTCTTCGCTGAGAACCAGGATGTGCTCCAAGCCGTGTCCATCGATGCGGGCGATGGTCCAGTCGCTCCCGGTGATGACACAGTGAGCGCCAACACGTATCCGCTGTCCCGTCCACTGTTCATGTACACCGACGCCAGCGTGATTGCAGACAAGCCTGAAGTCGCCGAGTTCATTGCGTATTACCTGAACAACGTGAATGACCTGATCGGCGACGTTGGGTACTTCCCGGCCCCCGATAGCGATCTTCAGGAAGCTGCCGACGCCATCAAGGAGGCAGCCGGCTGGTAGAAGCCAAGAAGGCCAGGACGAGCCCTGCGGCGTGGGGTTGCCGTTAGGACTCGTCTGGCCCAAAACAACGGAGAGCGATGACAGTCGAAACCCCCTCTACCGAAGTCCCAGATCTCAGCAAGCGGCCCCGTCCGACGGAGCTCGCCATTCGAGCATTCCTGTTCCTCTGTGGCGCTGTGTCGATCGCCACCACGATCGGCATCGTCTGGGAGCTCGGCAAGGAGTCGTGGTTGTTCTTTGGCGACGACCGCGTGTCGATCGGAGAGTTTTTTACTCACACTGTTTGGCAACCGCAGGCCGAGGTGTTTGGCATCCTGCCCCTCGTATTGGGGACACTGCTGATTGCCTTCACTGCAATTCTGGTAGCGGTTCCGATTGGCCTGTCTGCGGCGATCTATCTGTCCGAGTACGCCTCGCCTCGCGTGCGCGGCGTCTTTAAGCCTCTCCTCGAGATCCTGGTCGGGATACCGACCGTGGTCTACGGATTCTTCGCCCTCACATTCATGACTCCAGTGCTGAGGTCGATATTCGGAGTCGGCAATGTCGGGTTCTTCAACGTCTTATCGCCCGGGATCGTGGTGGGGATTCTGATCGTCCCATTGGTTTCGTCACTTTCCGAGGATGCGCTGAGCGCAGTGCCCGATTCGCTCCGACAGGCTGCGTACGGGCTAGGTGCCTCCAAGCTCGAGGTCTCACTGCGAATCGTGGTGCCAGCCGCCCTGAGTGGAATAGCGGCCGCCGTGGTGGTGGCGATCTCTCGCGCGGTCGGCGAAACCATGGTTGTCACGCTTGCATCTGGCGCGGCTCCCCGGAACTTCGAATGGGGTGACTCGATCTTCGGGTACATACTCAACCCGCTCGAGGCAGCCCAGGCGATGACCGGCTACATCGTGGTGACCGCGTCCGGTGATCTCTCGTACAACACGATCGACTACAACTCGATCTTCGCCATCGGACTGACCCTCTTCTTCATGACGCTGGGCCTCAATTCTCTGAGCCGGCGGTTCGTCAAGAGATTCCGACAGGTGTACGAATGAGTCTCCAGGCGCCCCCGCGCCCCGATCACGATCTATTCCCCACAGATGAGGAGTACGTCAGGAACCTCAGCCGCCGGTCGCTCAAAGCAACTCTGTTTCAGGTCTTCAGCCTGTTCATGCTCACGATCGCCGTGCTGGCTCTAGCGACGTTGGTTTACACGATCGTCAACGACTCCTTCGGTCTCGTGGCGGTTGTCAACGATCAAGAACCGGGTGAGATTGTTGCGAGCCTCGGGTATGACCCGTCGACGACCAGTCTTGGGGACCTTTCATACGACGAGCTGGTCGAACTGCTCCAGGCAAATGTCTCGTCGGGGGTGGGGCGGAGACTGGAAAGGGAGCAGCGGTTCTACGAAGACCGGCTGGTGTTCGAATCAGAGGCGGTGTTCATGGAGCTTTGTGCCTCGGACGCACCTCCGGAAGGTTGCAATCGCGGCCCGCGCGATGGTGCCGGTGTCCTTGCCCTCGTTCGCGAAAGGGTCGTGGCTCCCGATGTGATCGCCTCCTACGATCTGGTTCCTTCGCTCCTCACCCCGGAGGCGTTCGAGGCCGAGGTAGCGGACGGCTTTGAGGACGGCCGATTCAGCGAGTTCTCGCCTGACCAGGTGAACATCGAATGGCGTGCCTGGTTCAACCCTGCGTTCCTGACGGCTCCAGCCCATGCGTCGGCGGAGATCGCAGGTATCCGCACCGCGATTCTCGGGTCTGCGTGGCTGGTCCTCATCACAGTGCTCTTTGCGGTACCGGTTGGGGTCGGCGCAGCTATCTACTTGGTTGAGTTCGCTAGACCGTCTCGACTTACTGACTTCATTCAGACCAACATCAACAACCTGGCCGGGGTGCCTTCGATCATCTATGGAATGCTGGGTTTGGCGATCTTGGTGAGAGCGTTGGAACCGATCACCTCAGGGGCGGTCTTCGGCTTCGACCAACCCGACGGCCGGACCATCCTCTCAGCCGGCGTCACGCTCGGTCTGCTGACTCTGCCGGTAGTCATCATCAGCTCCCAAGAAGCGCTGAAAGCGGTGCCCAACTCGCTGCGGATGGCCGGCATGGGTTTGGGAGCAACTAAATGGCAGACGGTGAGATCGCAGGTTTTGCCAGTGGCCCTGCCTGGAGTTCTCACGGGCACCATCCTCGCCGTGGCGCGCGCGATCGGAGAAACTGCGCCTCTGATTCTGGTGGGGGCGGCTTCGTTCATTACGTCTGATCCGAGCGGGCCGTTCTCGAGCTTCACCGCCCTACCAATACAGATATTCCAATGGACGGGACTCCCTCAAGAGGAGTTCCGCAACATCGCGGCTGCGGCAAGCATCGCTCTGCTCTTGCTACTGCTGACGCTCAACGCAGTTGCCGTCATCCTTCGAAACCGCTATTCCAGAAAGGCCTGACCATGACCCAGGACAGCACCAGCGACATGACGCTCGAGCGAGAAAGCGAGGTAACCGAAATAGCTGCGCCCAGGCGTCATTCCGATGTTGCTCCCTTTGCTGCGGACGCCGCAATGGAGACGCGCGACATGGATGTCTTCTACGGTTCTTTCCAGGCGGTAAGAGGGGTTTCGGTTCCCTTCGGCGCCAAAGAAATCACTGCCCTGATTGGGCCCTCGGGCTGCGGTAAGTCGACGGTTCTCAGGTCGCTGAACCGTATGAACGACCTGATTTCTACTGCTCGTGTTGAAGGTGAGGTCTACTTCCGGGACAAGAACATATACGACGGCGATGTCGATCCAGTCGAGATCCGCCGTCGTATAGGCATGGTGTTCCAGAAGCCGAACCCGTTCTCCAAATCGATCTACGACAACGTCGCGTGGGGAGCGAAAATCAATGGATTCAAAGGTTCAAAGTCGGATCTGGACGACCTGGTGGAGCGTGCCTTGACGCAGGCGGCGCTTTGGGGCGAGGTCAAAGACAAGCTGGGTGATTCGGGATACTCGCTATCGGGGGGACAGCAGCAGCGTCTGTGTATCGCGCGGGCGGTGGCTCCGAGCCCGGAGGTACTGCTCATGGACGAGCCTTGCTCTGCTCTTGACCCGATTGCAACCCTTCGGATAGAAGAGCTGATGCTGTCGCTCAAGGAGCGCTACACGATCATCATCGTCACCCACAACATGCAGCAGGCCGCCCGTGTCAGCGACCACACAGCCTTCTTCAACGTGAAGCTGAGCGAACAGGGGATGAGGACCGGCTATCTGGTTGAATTCAATCCCACCGACAAGCTGTTCACCACACCGGACGAAGAGGACACCGAGGCCTACATAACGGGGAGATTCGGATGACACAGGCACGTGACACAAACGTCCACTTCCACGCCGATTTGGACACTCTCGACGAAAAGGTGCTCGAGATGGTCAGGCGAGCGGAGCAAATGGTCGAGATGGCCGTTGAGGCCGTTACTTCTGATGACATTGCGCTTGCCGAGCGTGTGGTGAGGCTCGACGAAGACATCGATGATCTGTACTTCGAGGTCCAGCGCGATTGGACGTCGCTCATGGCTCGTCACCAACCTCTCGGCTCCGATCTACGCCGGATGACGGTGATCCTTCAGCTGAGCAACACGTTCGAACGAATGGGAGACCAGTGCGTCAACATTGCGAAGATCTCGATCGAGAGTTCAGAGCTTCCCGGTGTTGACCGGATGAAAGAACAGATCCGCGAGATGGGTGACCTGGTTCGGCCAATGATAAGGACGGCTGTCGACGCCTACGTGCGCGGCGACACCGACGAAGCTCGCTTGCTTCCGGCCATGGATCAGCCCGTCGACCGTCTGAACGCGAACATGTACAAGGAGACTGTGGCAGCGGCCGGCGATGTTGAGGTTCTCGAATGGGCTACCAAGATGCTGATGGTGTCAAGGGCCTTGGAGCGAATTGGCGACCAAGCGGTCGACTTTGCAGAGCAGGCTTCGTTCCTGGCCACTGGTGATCGCGCCGGGTTCGAGAAGCGGCTTCCTTTGGAGAATGGTGACATCACAGTCTGACTCTCACTCTGCACGGATTCTGATCATCGAGGACGAGATCGGGCTAGCGGAATCTGTCAAGTACAGCTTGGAGGCAGAAGGTTTTGAGGTCGACCTGGCCGGCGACGGTGTCGCGGGTCTGGAAGCGGCGAAGCGAACCAACCCTGACCTGATCCTTCTTGATCTGATGCTTCCCCACATGTCGGGTCTCGACGTATGTCGGACCCTTCGGACGTCGTCCGACGTTCCGATCATCATGCTGACCGCCAAGGATTCCGAGGCAGACAAGGTGGCCGGTCTGGAACTCGGTGCGGACGACTACGTCACCAAACCCTTCTCAGCGCGCGAGCTGGTTGCAAGAGTGCGTGCCCATCTACGAAGGTCAGGTCGGACGGGGGTGTTCACCAACACCAACACTGTCCTGAGGGGCGGCGCGATCGTCTTGGACGTCGATGCTCACGTCGTTCGGCTGGCGGGCAAAGAAGTCGACCTGAGACCCAAGGAGTTCGATCTTCTGGAAGGCCTTATGCGTCGAAAGAACCGCCTGGCTGCTCGCCACTTGCTGATCGACGAGATATGGGGGCCGTCCTACTTCGGTGACACCAAGACGCTCGACGTCCACATCAAACGGTTACGCAAGAAGTTGGAGTCAGACCCCGCTGACCCCGTTCACATCGTGACGGTCCGAGGACTCGGCTATAAGTTCGTAGATGAGTGATCGAGCAACGAGACCACTGTCGTCTCGGTTCGTTCTCTTCTACGCAATTGCATACCTCGTGATGATTGGTCTTATGGGCGTGACCTTCGACCTTTCAAGTCGAGCCACCCTGCTCGAGGATGTTGACGAGAACCTCGAGGTCGTAGCCAACCTCGCTCGCGAGAGCCTCCCGCAAGACCCCGCCGGATATCCCGAGTGGGCCGAGGAGACGTTTGACGTCACCGGTTTCCGGGTCACGGTGATACAGCGTGATGGTGTGGTCGTTGCCGACTCCCACCTTGATCCGACCGTCATGGAGAATCACGCTGATCGTCCCGAGATAAGGGCCGCGTTGGTTGGGCGCGTTGGGTCGGCAGTCCGCAGCAGCGCTAGCACCGGGGCAGAACAGCGGTATCTGGCATTGCCAGCCGAAGACGACCTGGTCATTCGAACGTCGGTGGCCACTCGTGTGATCGCCAACGAGGTCGCCTCGCTTCGTCGAACCACAGTGTTGGCGGCCCTCTTGGTGGGAGTGGCTGGAGTTGGCCTTATTCTCTTTCTTGGGCGACGCCTCACCCGCCCGATCACCGAGTTGACCGGTCAAGCGCGGGCCGTCGCTGACGGTGAGACCGATGTGTCGCCTCGGCGGTCGACAGTTCGTGAACTGGACCAGCTCGGTGTGGCCATCTCGACCATGGCCTCCAGGCTGAGTGGTCGAATTGCCGAGGTGCAGGCTGCGTCGGCAACCCTGGAGGCAGTTCTCGGTGAACTTCCCGTGGGGACTGTTCTTGTCGAGGGTGAATCGGTTGTCTACGCCAACCGTGCAGCTCGGGCGATCCTGGGTTCGATCCCCGACTCCGTGACGGCGATTTCACCATTGGAGATCCGAGACATGGTGTATCACGCCGGTGGTGGTCGGCTGGCGGTCGACGGCGAGTCGTCTGTGGAGATCCAGTTCGAACTTGGTACCCCAGCACGTCGTTTCCAGGCGGCTGCTTCTCCCGTGCCCGACGAGGAGCAGGTGCTGCTCGTTCTATGGGACGTGACCGAACGAGAACGCACAGCTGCGGTGCGGAGGGATTTCGTGGCAAACGCTTCTCATGAGCTCAAGACCCCGGTAGCCACCATCATCTCGTCAGCCGAGGCTCTGCGTCTCGCTCTTCAGCGCAATGATCCGTCAGCAGACGGCTTCGCGTCGACGATTGAGGCATCGGCGTCTCAACTCAGCCGACTTGTCGGGGATCTTCTCGATCTGTCGAGGTTGGAGAACGAAGAGCTTGTTGTGGCAGAGGTTCGCCTGGATCATTTGGTGGGGGAGGAGATCCTGAAGGTGGCCTCCAGGGCTGACGAGGCCGATGTTGGTTTGCGGGCGGATCTCGATCGGGCGACCGGCCTGGTGAGTAGGCGCGACGTCGCCATAGCGGTCAGAAACCTCATCGACAATGCCATCCGCTACAGCGACCGTGGAGATGTTGTGACCGTTTCCGTCAGGGAAATCGGCGATCAAGTGGTTGTTCAGGTGTCAGACACCGGCGAGGGCATTCCGACCAGAGACCTCGATCGCGTCTTCGAGAGGTTCTACAGAGTCGACTCGGCTAGATCGCGAGCTACCGGCGGGACCGGGTTGGGTCTGGCCATCGTCAAGCATGTCGCAGAGAGCCATGGCGGCAGTGTGGAATTGACCAGCCAGTTGGGTGTTGGTTCTACATTCATTCTGCGTCTGCCGCTATCCGAACAGGGCGAATCAGCTGCGTTCAACTAGCCTGGTGACCGTCACCTTGCCGATGCTCGAACGAATTCAACAGCCTTCGGATCTGCGCTCACTTTCACATGACGAACTTGAGGTTCTATGTGAGGAGATCAGATCTTTCATAGTGGAGAAAGTGTCCAAAACCGGTGGACACCTATCACCGAACCTTGGTGTGGTCGAGTTGACCGTTGCTCTGCACCGGGTCTTTGACTCGCCACATGATCGTCTTATCTGGGACGTGGGTCATCAGTCATACGTCCACAAGATGCTTACCGGCAGGGCAGACCAGTTCGACACGCTTCGTCACACCGGTGGGCTGTCGGGTTACCCCAGTCGTGATGAATCGGACCACGACTTCGTTGAGAACAGCCACGCTTCCACTTCGCTGAGCTATGCCCTTGGTCATTCGCTGGCTGACTATGACGGGTGGACGGTGGCCATCATCGGCGACGGTGCCCTCACGGGAGGAATGGCACTGGAAGCGCTAAACCACATTGCGGTGGAACGCCCTCAACGCCTGGTGGTGATCCTGAACGACAACGGTCGCTCTTACGCCCCAACGGTTGGTGGGTTGGCGTCGCTCTCCAATCTGGCTCAATACCGGATTGACCCGCGGTACGAGCGTGCCAAGCAGACCATTGGTCGGATGCTGCGTGGGCTACCGATTGTCGGTGAGACAGCCGACGAGATGGCCGGACGGGTTAAAGACGCCGTCAAGCAGATTCTTGACCCAGCGACAGTGTTCGATGCGCTGAACCTCAAATACACCGGGGCCATCGACGGTCATGACCTTCATCTCCTTGAAGAGACTCTCGAGCAGGCCAAGACCTACAACGAGCCAGTTGTCATCCATGTCATTACCGAAAAGGGCAACGGGTACCAGCCGGCGATCGAGGACGAGGAAGAGAAGCTCCACGGAGTTGGTGCGTTTGATGTCGCCACGGGGCGGGCCCACAAGTCCGAGTTGAAGCTGACAGAGGTTGCTGCTCGAGCGCTAGCCGAAGCCGCTTCGGTTCGTCCCGACTTGATCGGGATTTCGGCCGCCATGGTGTCGACGACTGCTTTGAAGAACATGGCGAAGCGGTACCCCGACAGGGTTCACGACACGGGTATCGCCGAGCAACACACAGTGACCTTGGCCGCCGGGATGGCCATGGCAGGCAAGCGTCCGGTGGTGGCTCTCTACTCCGCTTTCCTCCAGCGGGCGTTCGACCAGATCGTTGCCGACGTGGCGCTGCACAACCTTCCGGTCACCTTCTTGATCGACCGGGCCGGCGTCACCGGTCCGGACGGGCCCTCCCATCACGGAGTTTTTGACCTGAGCTACCTGAGGATGATCCCCAATCTCGTGGTTGGAGCCCCGGCAGACGCAGCCGAGCTCTGCGCCATGATTGAGACGGCCTCAGACCACGACGGGCCAATCGCTATCAGGTATCCGAAAGGGGCCGCCGCGGCAGTCCCGACATTGCCGGCGGAACCGCTGGAGGTGGGTGTCGCAGAGCGACTTACCGAAGGTGACGTGATGCTGGTCGCCGCTGGTCGCATGGTTGAGATCGCCGAAAAGGTCGCCGCAGACCTCGGCGAGCGTGGTGTTTCTACAGGAGTCGTAAACGCCCGCTGGGTGAAGCCCCTTGACCCACGAATCGTCGAGTGGTGCTCGGATGCATCACTGGTGGTGACGCTCGAGGACAACGTTGTGAGCGGAGGATTTGGTGCCGCAGTCATGGAAGCGTTTGCCAAGACCGGACTTACCAAGAAGTTCCTCAACATAGGCGTGCCGGACGGTTTCCTTCCCCACGGCGCGGCGTCTGACGTTATGTCCGCTGTGGGAATGGACCCAGACTCGGTTACGGACAGAGTGGTGGCTGCTGTCGGCTACGAGGAGTAGCCGGGTATTGCAATTCGGTTCTCGTACCACCTGAGCAGCAAGCTCAACAGCAAGGTCATCACGACATAGATGACGACCAGCACGAACCAAGATTCCCGGAATCGAAACGAAGACCCCGAGTAGATCCGCGCAAGTTGGGTCATCTCACGGACTGCAAGCACCGAGACCAGTGAGGTGTCCTTCATCAATGCAATGAGGTCGTTGCCGAGGGCTGGAAGCATGTTGCGAACCGCCTGAGGCAGAATGATCTTTCGCATGATCTCAGGTTCGGTTAAACCAACCGCTCTTCCGGCCTCGGCTTGAGATCCCGGCACCGATTGGATGCCAGCCCGGAAGACCTCAGCGATGAAAGCGGCGTAGAAGAGTGACAGAGCTGCGCCAGCGCGAACCGCACTTGGTATCGATCGACTCGAAACATTGATCAGATCCGCAAAGTCGGGAGCTACCACGAGTGCGATGGTGAAGATGAACACCAGCATCGGAACACCACGAACAAACTCGATGTACAACGCCGAAGCGTTTCTCACGAATGCTCGTTTGCTGATTCGCGCCAAGCCGAGGCCCAGTCCGAGCACCAATGAGATCACGAACGACGCAATCGTGAGATAGATGGTCAGGAAGATCCCCTCGGTGAATCGGAAGGGGTAGGTGAAGATGTTGGCGAAGGCTTCTTGGTATTCCTCGTCGAAAATGACCGCGAAGGTCATCGCGCCGATGATGAGAATCATGCCGACTAGCCACCACGGAAATTCCTTGGAGTCGAAGCGGTAAGCGCCGCCTGGCGTTGGAGCTGCGGGCAGATCTTCGCGCGTTGGCGTCGCATCGGACATCGGGAGACCATAACGAAGAAGCGCCGGGCGGGTCGCCCGGCGCTCCTCATTCTTCAATTAGCAGACTTGTGGCTTACAGATCGTCGTAGGTGACGTCGAAGTCTGGTCCGAACCACTTGCGTCCGAGTTCGTCCATCGTGCCGTCAGCGATCATGGCCGCGATGGCCTGATTGACGGGGTCAACCAAGTCGGATCCCTGTGGGAAGATGAACCCAAGGGGATCAGACTGAAGTGGATCGTTGATGGTGTCGATCGAGTCGGCGTTCTCACCGATGTACCCGAGGCCAGCGGCGTCGTCGATGATGACCACGTCGACATCCCCGGCGATCAAGGCCTGGATTGCCAGCGCAAACTGGTCAAAGGCCTGGATTCGATCGGCGCCAACGAGGCTCTCGGCGAGCTCGTAGTTGGTCGTACCCACCTGAGTGGCGACAACAGCATCCGAGTTGATGACATCGTCAGCCGAGGCATACCGGTCGTCACCCTTCTGAATGACGAACTTCTGCTGCACCGTCATATAGGCGTCGGAGTAGTCGACGATCTCTTTGCGCTCGTCGGTGATTGAGATGCCGTCGGCTGCAGTATCGAGCTCACCCTGGGCTACCTGGTCGATGACAGCCGGCCATCCGGCCTCTACGAACACGGGTTCGCAGTTGAGTCGTTCGCAGATGTCTTCCCAGGCGTCGTAGTCCCACCCTTGGCCTTCGGTCTCACCGGCAAGGATGTAGTTGAAGGGCAGGTAGGCGTTCTCGACGCCGACCGTTACTTCTTGACCCTCGAGGTCGACGAGGAAATCGCCACCGCCACTTCCTTCGCCGCCGCCTTCACCGGCGGGGTCGTCGCCACATGCCGCTAGGACCATTGCTAGTGCGGCAAGAATGGCAACGAGTTTCGATGTTTTCTTCATGTTTCGGGCTCCTCCTAAAGAAGCGAGTCCGCAAGGGTAAAGCGCAATCGAGTCCCTTGCGAGTCGATATCGCTCGAAGTCGTGAACCACCGTTTTCGCCGCATTCGCACATTTGGTGTGGCTAGGGTCGATTCGACCGTGCGTGGGCGGAGCCTGCGCGCGACCCCAACTTGACGGAGGAGTAATGAAGAGAAGCAAGCTATTGATAGCTCTTGCTGCTTTGACGCTCATTTTTGCTGCATGTGACTCGGGTGGTTCAGAATCCACCACGACCGCTGCGGAGGGTGGCGCTTCAAGTAGTGGCGGCGACGGCGACTCAAAGCTAGACGCAGTCATTGAGGCCGACACCATCGTATGTGGTGTCAACGAGGGCCTGCCTGGCTTCGGTCAGATCGATACCGAAGGCAATTTCGTCGGTTTCGACATTGACTTCTGTCGTGCAGTCGCGGCCGCAGTGCTTGGCGACGCCGACAAGGTCACCTATTTCCCGCTCACGGCTGAGGCGCGTTTCCCCGCCCTCCAGTCCGGTGAGATCGACCTGATGATTCGTAACACCACGTGGACCGCCCTTCGCGACGGTCAGGAAGGTGCGACCTTCCTCCACACGACGTTCTACGACGGTCAGGGAATGATGGTGCCGGCTTCTACCGGATTCGAGACACTCGAAGATCTGGCTGATGCCAACATCTGCGTGTTGTCCGGTACGACCACGGAGCTGAACCTCACCGCTGTGTTCGATTCGCGGAACATCCCGTTCAACCCCATCGTCTTCGAAGACAACTCCCAGCTGCGCCCGGCGTATGAGCAGGGACAATGCGAAGGTTGGACGTCTGACGCCTCACAGCTCGCAGCTTTCAAGGCTTCGATCGAAGAAGAGGGCGGCGATCCGCAGTTCATCATGGCCGAGATCATTTCCAAGGAGCCCTTGGGTCCTGTCGTTCTCGACGGTGACTCTGAGTGGGCACAAGCCGTTGAATGGGCCGTGATGGCCACTGTTCAGGCTTGGGAGTTCGGAATCGATTCTTCGAACGTTGATGGATTCACGAGTGACAATCCCAACATCCAGAACTTCCTGGGGGCTGGGACCGATCAGGCCGCAGGCCTTGGACTTCCCGCAGATTGGGCCGTCCAGGTCATCAGCCAGGTTGGCAACTACGAGGAGATCTATAACGAGCACATTGTGCCGATTGGTCTCCTGCTCGAAGGAACCCCGAACGACCTGTGGACCAACGGTGGTCTCCAGTACGTTCCGCCTTATCGCTAAATGAACAACAGTCAGGGGATGGTGTTGCCATCCCCTGACACCTTTCCCTTATGACGACGACACAGACAAGCAACGATCTCGGACGCCCGCCCTTCTGGCGCGATATCCGTGTGCTCCGAGTTGGAGGGCAAATCGTTGCTGTTGGTGCCGTCCTTGCTCTGATTTGGTGGCTGTACGGAAACCTGGTTGCCAGCTTCGACCGCCTGGGCATCGCTCTCAACTTCAACTTCCTGTCGTCGCGGACCGGCTATCGGATCCCTTTCCACGAGGACTTCGAGGCGACTCAGCCAGTCCTCGACATGATCATCGTCGGTGTCAAGAACACCTTCCTGGCTGGGTTCTTTGGGATCATTCTCGCTTCGATCGTCGGACTCATTGTTGGTGTGTCTCGTCTGTCCGATAACTGGTTGGTCGCTCGACTCGCAACCCTTTATGTCGAGACATTCCGCAACATCCCGCCGATCGTCATCATCATCTTTTTCGGGTTTGCCCTGTTCTTCTTCGGGCCATTCCCATTGTTCGCCGAGTCTTGGGAGCTTTCCGCCGGCGGAAACAACTTCTTGATCCTCAACAAGGACCGCTGGGGGATTCCCGGCATAAGCCAGACCGGAAGCCTCACTGGATTCTGGATCATCATGCTTGTCGGTCTCATCGCTGCCGTTGCCGTGTGGCGTTGGCGTACCAAGGTCTTTGACGACACAGGTCAGCCGCATCGTCGCGTGCTCTGGTCCTTCGGCGTCCTTCTAGCCGCGTTCCTCATCGGTTTCCTCGCCACAGGCACTCCGTTCGAGATGTCGTGGCCCGTGATCAGTGAAAACCGTCGAGTGCTCGAGGGCGGATTTGCGGTCAACTGGGGATTCATCGCGCTGACCGCTGCTCTCGCTCTCTATACGGCCTCGCATATTGGCGAGATCATCAGAGGCTCGATCCTTGCTGTTCACACGGGTCAATCCGAGGCCGCAAACGCCCTCGCCCTTTCGTCCTTACAGCGCTATCGCTTCGTGGTGCTGCCACAGGCCCTGCGTATTGCCCTGCCGCCCACGATCAACCAGTACCTAAACCTCGTTAAGAACACGTCACTCGGCGTCGCAGTGGGCTACGCCGACATCACCGGCCTGACTCGCACCTCAATTGGTAACGGGCGGCCAACCTTCCAGTCAGTGATAATTCTCATGGCCATCTATCTCGTCTTCTCGTTGGTGATCTCGCTCATTCTCAATGTGGTTAACCGTCGATTCGCCTTGGTGGAAAGATGACATCTACCTCCCCTCCCATCAACCAGCAGACCGCCGCTGACTGGATCAGACGCAACTTGTTCAAGAACTGGTGGTCCGGTCTGCTCACGTTGGTCTTGGTGCCGCTCACCATCTGGGGTGCCTACCGCGTATTCCTGTTCTTTTTCGTCAACGGTCAGTGGGAAGCGGTTATCCAGAACCTGACGTTGTTCATGCAGGGCACCTTCCCCCGCGATGAACAATGGAGGCTGGTCGCCCAGTTGCTGCTCTTCGCTCTTGCTCTCGGAGTGGGTGCCGGCACAACGGTCGCCTCAGCCAAGGACCGGGCGCAGGACGCGGGCCTCCCTTACAAGGAGGAGTCGATCTTTGACGTGGCCAAGCGGATGTGGTCCATCATCTTGTTCGTCGGCCTGCTCCTCTATTTCGCCAGTGTCGATGATCTCGGGAGTGTTCTCAATCCGTTCCTGATGATGGGCGCGGTGCTCGTGTTGGCTTTCGTGGGGTATCAGGCGAAGCGGCTTCCTCGTTCGTTGCGGAATCTCGGCTGGTTGCTTCTGGTGGTGCTGTTGTTGGTTGGATTCCAGATCGTTTCTGGAATGACCTCCGGAGACTGGTTGCCTCTCGGGGTCATCTTGGGGCTTACCACGTACTTCGCTTTCCCCGGTGAGCGTTTCTCATCGGGTGTGGGCGCCACGGTGGTCAAGGTGGTGGCCGCAGTAGCGGTGGCTCTCGTCGTCCGAGTCATTTACTCGATCGTCGACACACCGGGTATCACCTGGGATGAATGGTCAGGTTTCCATCTGACTCTCCTCATCTCAGCCATAGCGATCGTGCTGGCCTTTCCGGTTGGACTTCTTTTGGCGTTGGGTCGCCGTTCGAGCCTCCCAGCGGTCAGGATGCTGTCGACCACCTATATCGAACTGATCCGCGGTGTTCCGCTCATCACTTTGCTGTTCATGGGCCAGTTTGTGTTGCAGCAGATGTTCCCAGAAGGCACCGACCTCTCGCGGATCACTCGCGCCATCGTGGCTATGACCCTTTTTACCGGCGCTTACATCGCTGAGATCGTTCGTGGTGGCCTACAGGCGCTACCCAAAGGCCAGACCGAGGCTGGTCAGGCTCTGGGATTGCCCGCTCCTAAGACGATGCGTTTGATCGTGTTGCCCCAGGCCCTTCGCGCCGTAATCCCGGCGATGGTCGGTCAGTTCATCTCGCTCTTCAAGGACTCGTCACTGTTGATCATCATTGGTATCACCGAGTTCCTCGGTATCAGGGACATCGTCCACGCGCAGCCCGACTTCCGTGCGGTGTCCATTGCTGAAACGTTGGTATTTGTGGCTCTGGGTTATTGGGCCTTCTCGTTTGCGATGTCGCGCGAGAGCCAAAGATTGGAACGTAGATTGAGAGTGAGCAGATGACATCAGAAAACGGACAACAGGTCTTCTCCGACGCCACCAAGGCGAAGGGCGAGGCCATTATCGAAGTCAAAGACATGGACAAGTTCTTTGGCGAGTTCCAAGCACTGACCGACATCAACATGAATGTCGGGCGTCAAGAGGTGGTGGTCGTCATCGGGCCGTCCGGTTCGGGCAAGTCGACACTCATTCGTTGCATCAATCGACTTGAGAAGCACGACCGGGGCCAGATCATCGTGGATGGAATCGAGTTGTCAGAGGACATCAAGAACATCCAGGAGATCCGTCGTGAGACCGGGATGGTGTTCCAGCAGTTCAATTTGTTCCCCCACCTGACAGTCATCGACAACATCACGCTTGCCCCCCGCCAAGTGCGGCGCGAACCCAAGGCGGAGGCCGAGGCCGAGGCGATGAGGTTGCTCGAGAGGGTTGGTATTCCAGACCAAGCTCGCAAGTACCCCGGACAGTTGTCCGGTGGACAGCAGCAGCGCGTGGCCATCGCTCGGTCCTTGGCGATGAAGCCCAAGGTGATGCTGTTTGACGAGCCGACGTCTGCTCTCGATCCCGAGATGATCAAAGAGGTGCTCGACGTGATGGTCGAGCTTGCCGAGCAGGGGATGACGATGATCTGTGTTACCCACGAGATGGGTTTCGCCCGCGCCGTGGCCGACCGGGTCGTTTTTATGGCTGACGGCCAGATCGTCGAAGTGGGTACTCCGGAGCACTTCTTCACCAACCCACAGGAAGAGCGCACCAAGCTCTTCTTGTCTCAGATCCTGTAGAAACTTCGGCTCGTCGGGGCCGGACTAGGTCTGGTTCTTTGGACTGCGCTGCAGCGCGTCAGTATGAGGCTGACGGATTGCGGCGGAGTCGAGGCGGAGCCGACCCGCTCTGAACCGTGCTGCAACGCGTCAGTATGAGGCTGACGGATTGCAGCGGAGTCGAGGCGAGGCGGGATGACATCGGTATGGGAGCCAAGCCAATAACCTGCTTACGCCGATGTCCCATTCAACCTTCAGACTTGTGACCATGCTCGTCGGCGGCCTGATTCTCGGCGGAGTCAGCTTCGCCTTCTTCAACTCGACCAACTCGGACTCATCATCCACAACACTGATCGAGGCGGTCGAGTCAACCACCACGACCAAGGCCACAACCACCACCACGTCGACGACCACCACATCAACCACCACAACCACGACTCCGCCCAAGGAAACACTCGTGATCCAGGGCGTTGGCGATGTGAACCTCGACCCGACCTACATTCCTGCCCTGGCCGCCAACGGCTACGACTACGCATGGGACGGCCTGGACGGCATCTTCCACCAGGACGATCTGAGTGTTATCAACCTCGAGTGTGCTCCCTCCGACATCGGTTCGCCCGAACCCAAACGTTTCGTGTTCCGCTGCCCCACTGAGGCGCTGGGCTCCATGGCCATCGCAGGAGTTGAGGTCGCCAACCTGGGGAACAACCACGGTGGCGATTACGGCAAGGAAGCGTTGGTTGACGGGCGAGCCCAAGTCGCAGCGGTCGGAGTAGCTCCGGTGGGCGCGGGCAAGGATCTGAGCGAAGCCAAGCTTCCAGCCGTCTTCGACGTGAAAGGGTGGAGGGTGGCGGTAGTCGGACTGGGTGGCGTGAAACCGCATGACGGCTGGTTCGCGACGGAGGATCGACCTGGCATGGTTGACGGGGATGACATCCCCACCATTGTCGATACGGTCGCCGCTGCAGACGCCGTAGCTGACATCGTGGTGGTGACGATCCACTGGGGTGTCGAACTCGACACGACTCCCCGGCCCGAAGATGTCGAACGTGCCAGAGCCATGATCGATGCCGGAGCTGACATCATCTTCGGTCATCACCCGCACCGGCTTCAACCGCTAGAAATCATCGATGGAGCGGCCGTTTTCTGGTCCCTTGGAAACTTCATCTGGCCAGACTTCTCGGTTGCCGGATCGACAACAGGTGTCGCAAGAGTGGTGATTGACTCTGATGGCACTCTCTCGGCTTGCTTGATTCCGGCTTTCATCGAGAATCCAGGTCAGCCGGTATTGACCGGGACCCCCGAATGTTGATTGATCCTTCCAATGACTGACCGTTCCGGACCACTCCTTCTCACCGTGCTTCTTGGAGTATTGGTTGGATTCGTAGCGTTTCTGGCCGTGGGGCCAAGGGAACGTTCACCCATCGCTGATGGCGCGCCGCCAACGACGCAAGCCGGCCCCGGCCAGTCCACGGTGGATTCCACGGCGACGACAGCGGCTTCGACGACCACGTCCACAACGATAGACCGGCCGGTCGGGTTCATCCCTGGCGACACTGTTTCCCAGCCCTGGGGAACAACGCCCGGCTTCACGATGTTCCGCGGCAACCCGACAAGGACCTTCTATGGCACTGGACCCATCTCAGACTCTCCTGAGCAGGTTTGGCGATACCCCTCGAATGGAATGTGTAGCGAGTCGACGAATCTCGGAAACACGACCGTCTGGTGCGGGATGGGTTGGACTGGCCAACCGGCTGTCTGGGAGCGCCCCGACGGCAAGACCGAGCTGATCTTTGGGGCGTACGACCGCAAGGTCCACTTTGTTGATGCCGAAACCGGTAGGGACCTGCGTACGCCGTTTGTCACCGGTGATCTCATCAAGGGAAGCGTCACCCTGGACCCCGACGGCTACCCACTGCTCTACTTCGGATCACGTGACAACTATCTCCGAATCGTCGCGCTTGACCGTGATGAGCCAACCGAGCTTTGGTCGTTGCACGCCGAGGCTGTTGATGGAACGTGGAACGACGACTGGGATTCCAACCCGCTGATCATTGATGACGTGATGTACGAGGGGGGAGAGAACGGTTGGTTCTTCGCCTATCAACTCAATCGGGCATACGACGATGACGGGGATGTCACGGTCGATCCGGAGAGCCTGTTCTCAATGCCCACCTACGATGCTGCGCTACTGAGGGATGCTGGCAGGAACGTGTCGGTTGAGAACTCCGTTGTCGCCTTCGAAGACCGGGTCTACTTCAACAACTCAGTGGGTCGTGTGATCGGCCTCGACGTTTCCGACATTCGCAACGGAAACGCGCCTATCGTTTTCGATTATTACGCCGGTGGAGATGGCGATGCCACCATTGTCGTGGACGACGCCGGGATGCTTTACGTCTCGATCAACGTGAAGCCGGGCCAGGTGGAGGCGGGTCATAGAACCTCTGGCAATATTTCGAGATCGCTCGAATTGGGCCAGCTGCTGAAGATCGACCCCTACACAGCCGGCGATCCGGTCATTTGGGGGGTTGATCTCGTCGAGGGGGCCTCAGGCGATTCGGGGACCTGGGCCACGCCCGCACTTGCTCATGGCCACTTGTACACCAACACCCACAATGGCTCGCTGGTAGTGATCGACACGGATACCGGTGAGATCGTCTGGCGCGACGGGTCGGTCGGATGGCACTCATGGTCGTCTCCAGCCGTTGTCGACAACACCCTGATTGTGGCCACTTGCAACGGAGACCTGCGTGGCTATTCCCTCGACAATCCCCGAGCGCCCCAGCGTGAGTGGTTGGTTCAGGTTGGTGAATCTTGTCTGGAGGCAACACCGGCGATCTGGAATGGGACCATGTACCTTGGCTCTCGTGACGGCTTCATTCGGGCGTTCCGCTAAATGAGACGGTTCGCTTTGGTTCTAGCCTTTCTCGTTGGGTGCACTACGACTGGGTCTGAGGAGCCTATGACAACGACGACCGGTGCGCCGCCGACCACGACAACGGTGGACCCTGACGCCACAACCACCACGCGCCCACCTCCCGATTGTCCGGCAGCGCCCTACGACCTCACCTTTCTGCCGTTTGGTGTTGGCACGGGAACCATCGATCGAGATGCTGAACCAGACGTTTGGACCTCCGTTGCTGGGACCAATACGACCTTTATTCCCCGCTCCGACGACACGGTGGCCATTGCATTGATTCGAGGAGCCCTTCCGGCTGTCGATTGGCCCGCCGAAAAGGGCGAGATCGAAATCGACGGCACCAGGGGAGTTATCGGACCTCATCCTGATGGGACCTGGGTAGCCGGATGGTTCGAGGAACCAGGCGAGCGGTGCAACCTGTACTCGATGGTGTTCTACCCACCATGGGCTCCAGAAGATATCGACTCGGTGCTTTCGGGCATGGACCGCGTCGGAGGCTGACCGCTCCAAGCAAGAGAGGACTAGCGCGAACGGGTCTAACTGCCAATTGATGCCGCGGACCCTCAATTGCTTGGTGGACATCTCCGATAACTCGGACGTGTTTTCACGTTCCAGCCGCAAAAGAGCAGCGCGGGCACGATGGGCCCTCCTGGTTGTGGGCACCGCCGCCTCGGTGTGGATATTGCTCGATGCAACTACGCCGAGCGAAGTCGCCCTTGGCGTTCTGGCCCTGTTTGCGGCGCTAGGACTCGTTCCGTTTCTCTATCAGCGTCGAATGGATGGACTGGCTGCTGAGGTTGCAGAGCTTCTTCGGACCTCGGCTTCCGAGCTTGAGGCAACCAATGGCGGCCTGAAGGTCCAACCGATTGCGGCCCTTCGTCAGCGTGCCGTCGAGATCGATCTTGGCGTTCGGAAAGTGGCGCCGAGCCTGTTCGCAATCGACGAGGCCCTCGAAGCCACGACTCTCAGGTATCAACCTGATCTTGATGTCAGCTGGCTCTCGACAGGAGAGGTTGTCCTAGCCGACCGAGAGTACGTAGGTGCGTTGCTCGATGGCCTTGTCGAATGGGCTCGTGAACGATCGGCGGATCGCGCTGTGATTGGCATGGGCCTCATAAACGACGAGCTCCTGGTGGCCATGGGCGATGATGGTGAAGCACAGCTCACTATTCCCCCGCTCCTTGTCGATCTGATCTCGGTCCTCAAGGGCAAGCTCACGGTCGTAGATGCTCAGGGCACGACACGGACGGTGGTCAGGATCAAGCTCGCCTCCTCCGCAAAGGCCATCGGCTCGATTCCCCGAGCCCTTGCAGCGTCCGTCACCGTGTTTGCGCTCGTGCTGCTGTCCCTGCCGGCCGTGGCCGCCCCAGGGGGAAACGGAAAGGGCAACGGACCACCGCACGCAACCACCACAACCATTGCCACGACGACCACAACAATCGCTACGACCACGACGACTCAGCCGACGACGACCACGACGATGGCCACGACAACTACGACGGCGCCGACGACCACAACAACCAAGGCGGCGACGACAACAACAGCGAAGGCCACAACGACGACTACCGCGAAGGCCACGACAACGACTACCGCGAAGGCCACGGCAACGACCAAGGCCTCCACGACCACGACAGTGGCGACAACGGCGACCTCCTCGGACTCCGACTCGACAACTATTCCGGATCAAAGTTCCTCGGGTGACGAGCTGACGGTTGGGTCGGAGGAGGAACTGCCCGCAGCCACCTCAAAAGAAGACAGCACTACAACGACCTCAACGGACGATACGGATACGTCGGTGAGCGAGTCCGATGACTCATCGGAATCACCGGCAAAAGAGAGCGACTCTGCCGGCGTGGCACCGATCGACTCGGGATCCTCCGGCACGCCCGGATCTACCGGGAGTGCAGTCGCCGAGGCTTCGGGCGTGTTTCAGCCTGAGGTCCCCGCCGACTCTGCCGTGAACTCAGCGTCAGTTCCAGCGCCACACGTGGTTTGGTCTGCCCTGGTTATTGCTTTCATCTGTGCAGCCGGAATCCTGTCGATAGACAGGACCAGGTATCGCGGTTTGGTCGCCTCGGTCTCGGGCCGCCGTTACGCCTGAAGCCCAATCGCGCCGGTCAGGAAATGGCCGTAACGACGATTGGACCTACGACGACCAACGTCGACCAGAAAGACAGTGCCATAGCCGAAAGAACCAAGGGGAGAGGATGTGACCACGCCCTCATCGGTCCGTCTGTGATCAAGATATCGAGGTCGGCGGTACCTGGCGTGGTGGTGTTTCCTTGAGGTTGCCCTTCTGTCGGGCGATCGGTCCACCAATGATCAGACCAATCACGGCAACCCCGACGTAGACGACCCAGTTGAAGTCGACGCTGCGGCGATTGATGTCGATGAGCCACATTGGGGTCACCAAAATCGCTGCGATCGCTAGCGGCAGTAGCCAGAGAGTTGCGCTTCGTATTCTCTTCATGGTCAGTCCCTCCAATAGAAACCTTTGGATTCCGCGACTTCGAGTTCCGGTGTCGAGCCAACCTCACCGGTGCCTCGCAGATACCCGTGGCCGCGCATCGAGAAGAGGGTTACCAAGCCGAGTAGCAGCGCGGCCCCCACTATGAACCCGTACCAAACGAATCTGATCGCCGGGTCCACAACATCGACGGTCGCAATGTTGGTCTCGGGGTCGTTATCGAGGCTGAATCCGTCCGTGACCGGGTCGCGTGACACAAGGACAGTGTCTTCGCCGGCGTGCCCGTCGGGGATGTAGGCGTAGGCCGAATGCTCTCCGCCGTCGGTCTGCCAGGTGACATGGTGATAGTCCACGCCGTTGGACGTGAGTGAGTCGTTCCAGTCAACAGTGGCGGTGTACGGCTCCGCGCGAGTCGACTCGAGATAGCCGACAAGCAATACCCCCATCACGGCGAAGATGAGCGGAGTCCACTTGATCCAACGTCGTTCCGTCATGTCTTCCTTCTTTGTGCTCAGGTGAGGCCTCGCAACGCCTCAACTGAACACAATCTCCGAAAGAACGAGAGGGGCCCGTTCGGACCCCTCCCGTTGTACTCGGCTATTGCTGACCCCGTGAGGGGGGTGAGCCGGCAGGCTCGGCTCCGTTGCTGCTCTCTTGCCACATTTCGGCGATGGCAGCCACTGATCCCAGAACTCCTGACGTGTCGAGCGGCAGGAATATCTTGGTCGCCTGGCCGTCTGCTACTTGCTGGAGAGCCTCCAGGTAGCGGATGGCGATTAGGTCGGGTGTTGGGTCTCCATTGTGGATCGCCGCGAACACTCGCTCGATCGCCTGACCTTCACCCTCAGCCACGGTGAGCTTCTGGAACTTCTCGGCGTCGGCGACACGGCGGATGGCTTCTGCCTGTCCGTCGGCCTCGAGCACCTGAGACTCCTTCACACCCTCCGCCTTGAGGATGGCGGCTCTCTTCAGACCCTCGGCCTCTGTGACGGCAGCACGCCGATCACGCTCTGCCTTCATCTGACGGTGCATAGCGTCGGTCACGTCGACCGGAGGTTCGATCCTCTGGATCTCCACGCGGACCACCCTGACGCCCCACTTGTCGGTGGCGTCATCGAGAATCTGACGAAGCTTCGCATTGATGATCTCACGAGAGGTCAATGCGGCATCCAGGTCGAGATCACCGACAACGTTCCTCAAGTTGGTCTGTGCCAGCTTGGTGATCGCCAAGATGAAGTTTCCAACGTTGTATTGGAGCTTCACTGGGTCGGTTGCTTCGTAGTAGATAACGGCGTCGACCGTGACCACCACGTTGTCCTTGGTGATCACTTCTTGTGGGGGAACGTCGATGACTTGCTCACGCATGTCCACCTTGGTCAACCGCTTGATGAACGGCATGACCCAACGCAGGCCCGACTCCACAGTGCGCTCGTACTTGCCCAGGAACTCGATGAGCCCCTTCTGGTACGGCCTTACCACCTTGAACCCCGCTGCCGCTACGGCAATCAGCCCAATGGCCAGGATCACAAAGAGGATAATTACTGGTTCCATTTCCTTCCTTTCTCAGACCTTGCTTCTATGCGTCAGTCTCTAGTTGCTCGACGATGAGCCGAGCGCCATCTACTTGTGTCACCACGATCTTCGACCCGGCGGGAATCTTTCCGAGCGAAGTGGCTCGCCACTCCTCGTTGAGAATGCGAACCATGCCCGAACCCGAGTGGGGGTCGATTCCTTGGAGAACGACTCCTTCTGAGCCCACCCAGCGGTTGGCCCCGACTCTCGGTTGGTCGGCATCGTCTTGTCTTCCGATGAAGCGACGCAGGTAGGCGAGGGAGAACACTGTCACCCCGAAGAACACCAACCACTGCGCCACCACCGGTGCGCCTACCCAGGCCAGGATTGCCGCCGCGGCGCCCCCGATTGCGAATGGCAACAGGAAGAATCCGGCGGTGAACATCTCACCAATACCTAGGGCTATGGCGAAGATGGTCCAGAGCCATCTCCACATTTCGTTGTCCACGTCGCTACCTCCTTGTGATGCGACAGCCACGGCGGCGACCAGCGCTGCCGCTGCTGACCCGTACGAGATGAGCTCTCGTCGGGTTCTCTTTCTCAAACCTTCTCTGCCGCTTTGGACTTCAGTCCACGTCGCGACTGGCCGGCCCTTATGAGCGGCTGCCCAGCCTTCGGCAAAGGCAGCTCTGTCTCCGACCACGTCGGTCACGCTGCGCCCGTCCAACTCTGCCTCGATCAGGTGCTGCTCGAGCTCTGTTCGCATCTCGGCGACCGTCTCGGCAGCCAGTCCAGCGCCGAGCCAATAACGCTCGACCTCTGAAACGACTCGATTCCGATCACTCACTTGCGGCCTCCGTTCAGCACCTCATCGACCGATTCACTGAACTCATGCCACTCATCTCGCCACTGGGCAAGGGTCTCTTGGCCTTCTTCAGACATTCGGTAGTACTTCCGAGCCGGACCTTCGGAGCTTTGAACCAGGTATCCCTCGATCAATCCCTGCTTCTGAAGCCGGGAAAGGAGCGGGTATATCGATCCTTCGCTTGCCAAAGTGAGGCCACGGTCCCTCAGCTTGCTCACCATCTCGTATCCGTATGAGGCCTCTTCGTCGATTATCGAGAGGAGGCACATGTCCAAAACGCCATGGAGCAGCTGGGAAGAGTGACCCTGTCCGGTCCCTTTAGGTACCATGTGAGCCATAATACCTTAAACCGCTAGGTTGTCAATAGGACAAGGTTGCTTGTCGTACAAGGCGAGTCTCTTCCGTTCTGTGAGTGGAATTGCGGGTCTAGCCGGGGTTTTCCCTCACAGAACGGTTATGAGGCTGGCGGTTAGTGGCCGTTTGGGGGTGTCGACGCCATATCTCGGGTTTGATGAAGTTGATATGACACGACTCAGATTTCCTATTAAGCTGCACGTGACTCATGACACATGAAGGACTTACTGCAAAAACCCGACAGGCGATGGCCGAGGCTACGGCTATGGCCCGAGAACACAACCACGCTGCGGTGTATCCAGAACACCTCGGCCTGGCATTGCTCGCCCAGCAAGACGGCATCGTTTACCCCCTTCTCGACAAGGCGGGAGCCAACCCGGCCGAAGTTCGGGGCAGGTTTAGCGATTCGCTCGACGCAAAGCCGAAGGCGTTCGGCGACACCGAACTGACGACATCCTCCGATCTTGCGCAGGTGGTTGCCACCGCAGATGAGGAGCGTCAGGCGATGGGCGACGATTATCTCTCAGTCGAGCATTTATTGCTGTCCATGGCCGGACGCTTCGGAATCGACGAAGCGGCAGTCCGCAGCGCGATCGGAGAGATCCGAAAGGGACGACGGGTCACTTCTGACAATCCGGAAGCCACGCTCGAGGCGCTTGAACAGTACGGCCGGGATCTGACCGCAATCGCTCGCCAGGGCAAACTCGACCCGGTCATCGGACGCGATGACGAGATTCGCCGAGTGATTCAAGTCTTGTCCCGCCGTACCAAGAACAACCCGGTTCTCATCGGTGAGCCGGGTGTAGGCAAGACGGCGATCGTCGAAGGGCTGGCGAGACGCATTGCAGATGGTGATGTTCCCGAAGGCCTGAAAACCAAGCGAATTGTGGCGCTCGACCTGGGACAGATGGTCGCCGGTTCGAAATATCGCGGAGAGTTCGAAGAGCGCATGAAGGCCGTCCTCGATGAGATCGTGGCGTCAGACGGAGAGGTCATAACGTTCCTCGACGAGTTGCACACGCTGGTTGGAGCCGGCGCGGCTGAAGGCGCGATGGATGCATCGAACATGATCAAGCCGATGCTCGCCCGCGGTGAGCTGAGGTTGATAGGCGCCACCACAGTCGACGAGTTCCGCAAGCATGTTGAGAAGGATGCAGCTCTAGAGCGCCGATTCCAACCGGTATTGGTGGAGCCGCCGTCTGTTGGCGAGACCGTCGGAATTCTGCGAGGTCTCAAGGAGCGATACGAGGTTCACCACGGAGTTCGCATCACCGACTCCGCCCTTGTAGCGGCAGCCGTCCTGTCGGATAGATACATTCCGGCCAGATTCCTTCCTGACAAGGCGATCGACCTCATCGACGAGTCCGCCTCCCGACTTCGCATCGAGATCGACTCCATGCCGGAGGAGTTGGACGAGCTGTCACGCAGACATATCCAGCTCGAGATCGAGCGAGAGGCTCTCAAGAAGGAGACCGATGCGACCTCGGCCGAGCGGCTGGAACGCGTCGAATCCGACATTGCCGACCTTTCGGAGGGGATCAATGCGCTGACGATGCGCTGGGAGTCAGAAAAGGAAGTCATCACCTCAATCCAGGACCTGAAGTCACGGATCGAGAAGGCTCGCGGCGAGGCTGAGCAGGCTGAGAGAGCAGGCGACCTCGGGCGCGCTGCTGAGCTGCGCTACGGAACGATCGGCGAGCTGAGCACACAATTGCAAGCACAGGAAGTGGAGCTGAAGAGGATCCACGAGAAGGGTTCACTTCTATCCGAGGAAGTCGGAGATCAGGATGTCGCGGAGGTCGTCTCAAAATGGACCGGCATCCCCCTCACCAAGTTGATGGAGGGTGAAACCGAGAAGCTGATTCACCTCGAAGACCATCTCCACGAGAGCGTCGTGGGCCAGGATCGAGCGGTAGCGGCAGTCGCCAATGCGGTTCGTCGCAGTCGGGCCGGTCTTTCCGACCCCAACCGGCCAGTGGGTTCGTTCCTGTTCCTCGGACCAACCGGCGTTGGCAAGACTGAACTAGCGAGATCGCTCGCCGAGTTTCTGTTTGACGATCGCAAGTCGATGACCCGTATCGATATGTCCGAGTACATGGAGAAGCATTCGGTGTCTCGCCTCATTGGCGCCCCACCCGGATACGTCGGCTACGACGAGGGTGGCCAGCTCACTGAAGCGGTGCGGAGAAGGCCATACGGCGTGGTTCTGCTGGACGAGGTGGAGAAGGCTCATCCTGAGGTTTTCAATGTGCTGCTTCAACTGCTTGATGACGGGAGGCTCACTGACGGTCAAGGCCGCACGGTGGACTTCACCAATGTGGTGCTGATCATGACCTCCAACCTTGGGTCCGAATTCATCGATCCCGGGTTGTCACGCGAGATAGTGACCGAGCGCGTGCTGGGGGCAGTCCGGGACTCGTTCCGGCCTGAGTTCTTGAACCGGATAGACGACATGATCGTGTTCGACCGGCTGAGCAGAGAGGATCTGCGCAAGATCGTGGACATCCAGTTGGGGGCGATGCGCACCCGGATGGCTGCCCGGAAGATTGACCTTGCCGTCACTGGCGAGGCTATGGATTGGCTGGCCGACCAGGGATATGACCCGACCTACGGTGCTCGCCCCCTCAAGCGAGTGCTCGAGCGTGAACTGGCTGACCGGGTGGCCACCGCCATCCTGGAGGGCCGGTACACGGACGGAGACACAGTCAAGGTCACCGTCGCCGACGACGAGATCACACTCGGGTAGACCCGTTTCTCCACCTTCTGGGTCGCTTAACCCACGCTATGGCGCAAATAAGCGACACAGAAAGGTGGTTTGGAGGTCAGCGCGCGGCTGCGGCCCGATTCAGAGTGGCCACTGCGTCGTCGTACTGGGTCTTGGCGCTCTCCAGGTCCGGCGCGATCGAGACCAGTCCGATCTTTCCGTGGTCTGTCACGGACCCCAGCAGGTGGAACACCAGGCCGCGCTGAGTAGTGGCGTGGTAGTGGAGTCCTTCGTACACGGCTATGTCAATCAGGTCTGCCGGCTCGAGGCCCCGATACGAATCGTTCACCAGATTGTCGGTTGCGTAGTAGGTCCTGACGTCTCCGGTCGGTGTCTTGAAGACCCCTGTCTCAGGGTGGTATTGCCCGTCGGTCAGGAACTCCAGCATCAGATAGGGCAGAGTGGTTCCACCTTTCCGGAGGTTGATCTCGATGGCGTAGTGGTGCCAACCCTTCTCTGATGGCAGGGAGATGAAGTCAACGCCGAACCGCCCTATGACCCCACGGTCGCGCAATGCACCCGCCACCGCATATCCGGCGTCATGTAGGTCGAGTCGGTAATCGTCGACCGCTGGGAAAGTGCAACCCAAGAACACTTGCCCCGACGGTCCCGATAGGAGTTGGTCATGGGTGGAAACAAGCTGGAGTTCACCTAGAGGATCGATTCTCATCTGGACCGAAGGCGATGTCTTCACTTCCCCGTCTATGAACGCCTCGACGATGCCCCCCATCGACTCGAATTTCGGCTCGAACAGTTCCCATGTCTCGGCTGGAGCTTCGAACCGCATCTTTTCAGTCACCTGGTGGAGGGCCTCGTCGGAAGGCGACACGGCCTCGCGGATCGGGGAGAGGCTGACGAGGGCGTTTCCTTCCCCGGAGAACCCATCGTTGAGCTTGACGACAGCCTTGGTCACTTTGGGTTGGTCCACGGTGAGTTCCAGGAGTGCATCCACGATGTCGCCCCGGCTGGACAGGCCTTCTCGTCCCGGTGGCACCGAGAGGCCGACCTCCCTGAAGATTTCCCTGCCGGTCGACTTGTTACCCAAATGGGACAGTGCTGGATCGCAGGCGTACATCGGTATGCCCAAGGTGACGGCCAGAGTTCGCTCTAGTTCTGTCGTGTTGAAGCACGACATGTGGGCCGACTCTGGGTGGCGAATCGCTTCCCGAAGCCGTCTGATGCGATCGGGATCAGACAACAGCTTCTTTGAGAGGGGAGTCAACGACGCATCGTCGACGGTGAATAGCTCCAGTCTCGCCCGGGCGTGCATCGTCGGTACCCCTGGAAGAAGATGTAGGTAGTAGTCGACTACGGCCGGATCGAGTGGGAGCGAGGTGACGTATATGAGTTGGGTGCGCGGGAGTCGCAGCAGCATCAGGAGGCAAAGCATGCGCTCCTCGTAATGCATCACCCCAGGGATCTTGGCTAACTCCGACTCCTCCAAGGTCATCGAGGGGAGCACGACCACGGTTCGAGGTGCCTGAGGATCGCTGAACACTTCGCGGTACATCGCCGGGAAGTTCGCCTGCAGTTCGGCGAAGATCCGCTCTTCCTCGATGCTGCCCGGTGTAGGTGCCGCCAGATTCACACGTGATTTCTAGTCGCTCCGCTTCGATCGCGACGACCGAACTACGACCCGAAGGGATCCCAGACGACGGTTTCTTGGTGAAACTGGCTCCAGGCGAACCAGAAAGCCTGGTGGGTGACCAACTCGGTGCCGTCTTCCGCAAACACCCTGATTCCGTCATCCAGACGCACGGTCATCCCCAGGTAATCGATCTCGCCACTGTCCAAGGCGGACTTCGTCGCCTCAACAGGGAATGCCACCGGCGTTCCATCTGGAGTGATCACCCCGACAACCGGCTCTTGAACCGCCAGGCGTGGGTCAACATCCCCGACGGGGAATATCGGCCCATTGTCGTCTCGTCCACCCAATGGATCGAGGCGGTAGGTGCGCGCGATTCCGCCGTCTTCAGCGAGAATCTGGGTGTCCGGATGGGCCTGTTTCCAGTCACCCCAAGTCGAAGCGACGACCGTCACCTGCTCCAACGTGACCATTTGAGCAGCCAGCGGCCCGGTCATTGCTCTTCCGGTGAACGTATCGATGGCAGATTCGGTGGAGAGGTCGTACATCAGCTTGTTCGAACGACTGAGCAGCCCCGAGGTTCGAAGCACCACTCTCTCGACTCCGGGCACGTCGTCGACGAAGTAAGCCTGAGCCGAACCGCAGAGAGTGCAATAGGGGACTGCTAGCTCGCGACCACCAAGGGTGAGGTTCACCATCTCGTGAACCTCCATTTGATGCTTGGGAAGAGCGAGAGCTTCACCTTCGACGACCAGCCCAAAGACGATTCGCTCGTCGTCATACCAGTCGCCACCGGTGGCAACGGTTGTTGCGGGGTAGTCCAGAGCCGGGATGCAATTGCAGCGACCGTTGTCGCCCAACTCGCGCCGATCGGGGAGAACGCCACCCCATGTGACCAATCGCCAATCCATCGCATCGTCGCTCTCGAAAAAGGCGGCCCAGTCGGCCACTGCCAGCCCGTAAATGCGCTCCTTCGCTCCCGCGTATCCGTCCCAGGCGGGGAGATTCCAGGCGATGAGGTTGTCGAACGCCCAAACGAAGTCGACCTTCGAAGTTTCGAACGGCGCTCCTGTCAGACGGGCAAATCCGCCGACCAGCTCGTCCCGGGCCGGTCCTCCCTGATAGAAACGCAGGAGGTCGGCTATCAGCCATCCGGCCCGAGGGTCGCCGACGTCGACTAGAGCGTTCACAGAGTCGGGATCCCAATGGGTTGTGAAGAGGTCTGTGAGAACCAGTTCCACAGCAGCATCGAGCTCGGTTGAAGCTGGTCCATCGGGTACGTCCGGTGCGGGCGGAAACACCACCTCAGCCTCTATTGACTGACCGGTGGTCGTGGTTGTCGACGCGGCAGTCGTTGAGCTAGGAATCGGACGTTCAGTTGTAGACGGCGCTGATGAAGTTGAGGCAGCGCAGGCCGTAGTCAGGCCCAACATGAGTAGTAGTCCGAAGCGCATCTATGGGTCACGCTAGGTAGGGTCGTGTCTTGGAGACATAAAGGCGTCGGGCCAGAGTCGCTGGATGTCAGCTTTTCGTATCAAGAGACGGTGCAGGGTCTCTTGATGGGTAAGGAGGTAATGGAATGCGTCGAATTCTTTTCGTAGTCGTGCTGATGGGCTTGGTTCTTAGTGCTTGTAGCGGGGGTGGCTCAGACGAAGGATCGGGCGGTAGCGATCCAACACCTGCTGCCACAGCGCCCGATGACACTGATTCGGCACCTGTCACCACTCAACCCGCCGAAGACGATTCGGAGGATCCCGGCGAAGTCGAAGGCGGCCCGTCTACCGCGACGGTCACGATCGGCGACGAGACCTACGAGTTCAGCTCTGAGGGAGCGATCGTGGCGCAGTGCCTCACCGACATGTTTGGCATATTCGCCGTGCAGCTACCGATGGCTGATGGCGGAGACGGATCTATACAGATCTTTGCTCTGCACGAAGGGACCGACCCGTCTGTCGTTGAACAGGACAACGAGGTCCACATAACGATCGGCGACGTTGACTGGCTGGCCGATCCGATGGATACGCGTCTCGTGGACAACCCCGATGTTTCCGAGGGGCAGAGCCAAGTCGACTCGGTTGAGGTTGATGGAAACACGGTTCGCGGAACGCTTTCACTTGTTGGCTCGCAAACGGTGTTTTCTGCCGACTTCATCGAGTTCGCAACGGGAACCTTCGAGGCCACCTGCGGCGAAGAGCGCACGTCATAACCCGAGGCCCCCTCACTTACCTCCGGTAGTTAGGCCCGTATACGGGCCTAACTACCGGAGGTAAGTGTCAAAAGGGAGGGGGGCCGAAGCCGTCGACTGAAGAAGTGGCGCGCTCGCCAACCTCGCCTGCTGGGATCAACTGGGCATCGCCGGTACCACCGTCGGGAATCTCGAGCTTGACCACAAGGGCCTTGCCCGCCACGCCGGTTCCACGGAGCGTTTGGAGCAGGCCCTTCCAACTTCCCCTCTCACCGTCCGACTCCAGGGCGGCAACACCCGTTGTTAGTAATGCTCCGTCAGGCAGCAGCACCCGAATCGGTCCTTGATAAGAGTCGCTCATACATCCCTTCCATAGATCCGGCGAACCTGGCTGCGAAGGATGATCTCTGGGCCCCGACCGGCGGCCTCGGCTAGTTCTTCCATCTCCTCCAGCTTGTCGCGCAAACGATCCACCTTCCTCTTGAGACGGCGGTTCTCTTCTTGAAGAGCCAGCACCTGTTTGACGCCCTCGAGGTTCATTCCCTGGTTGGTCATGTCCTGAATCAGCTGAAGCCTTTCGATGTCTTCCTGCGAGTAGCGGCGGGTGTTGCCTGGGGTGCGCGAGGGCTCAATCAGCCCCTTGCGCTCGTAGATCCGCAGGGTCTGGGGGTGCATCCCGGCAAGCTCGGCCGCAACCGAGATCACAAATACGGCTCTCTGACTATCGCTCATAGCTCACTTCATGTTTCCAGATGAGACCGCAGGTCGTCGGTCTCATGTTCGGCCAGTTGCTCTAGAAGCTTCTTCTCTTCTCGACTTACCTTCTTGGGGATAGCGACCTCGACGGTAACCAGCAGGTCACCCGCTCGCCCTCTGTCAGGCTGAATACCCTTCCCCCGGACGCGGAAAGTTCTGCCCGTCTGCGTCCCAGCCGGAATCTTCACCCTGACACCTCCGTTCAGCGTCGGAACGTCGATCTTCGATCCAAGAGTCGCCTCTGTGTAGGTGATTGGGACCTTCAAGGTCAGGTCCTGGTCCCTGCGGCCGAAGACGAGACTTGGGGCGACCCGAATTCGAACCAGCAGATCGCCTGCCGGACCTCCGTTGGTGCCGGAGGCACCCTTTCCGGCTAGGCGGAGAGTGTCGCCGTCCTTGACGCCAGCGGGTATTCGTAGCTTGACTTCGCGTCGGCGAGTTTCAGTGCCAGATCCGTGGCACTGGGTGCATTGCTGCTCGATGAGTCGGCCGGCGCCACGGCACTGCGGGCACGGCTGGCTCAGTGAGAAGAAGCCCTGGTTCTGAGCCACGCTTCCGCGGCCGCCACAGGTCGGACAGGTCTGAACCGGTGAACCGGGCTCTGCCCCAGAACCGGTGCATCGAGAGCAGGTGGCCGGTCCGTCGATCGTCACCGATTCGGTGGTTCCGAATGCAGCATCTTCGAACCCAATTGTCATTTCGGTACGCATGTCCGCACCGCGCGCCGGACCGCTGCGACCCCCCGAACCGAAACCGAAGAGATCACCCAAGCCCCCAAAGCCACCGAGCAGGTCTTGGAGGTCTTCGATTCTGACCTGCTGTCCGCCGAAACCGCCGCTCGGACCGCCGAACCCACTGAACCCACCGGTAGCGGCCAGACGTCTGACCTGGTCGTACTCCTTGCGTTGGTCAGCATCCGACAGGGTCGCGTATGCCTCGGAGATTTCCTTAAATGTCTCCTCGGCCGCTGGATTGTCCGGATTGGCATCCGGGTGGTGTTCCTGAGCAAGTTTCCGATAGGACTTCTTGATCTCCTCCGGGGTCGCCGACTCCGCTACGCCAAGCACTTTGTAGAAGTCCTTTTCGACCCAGTCGCGATTCATGATCCTGTTTCCAGCGTCACCAGAGCGGCTCGCAGCACCCTTCCGTTCAGTCGGTAGCCGCGACGTAGCTCGGCGGCTACCACCAGCTGGCCGTCACCGTCAGGAGCACCCACAGGCTCGTGGATTTCTGGATCGAAGACTTCATCGACGGTGGGTATCACTTCCAGCCCGCGAGATGCCAGGGCGTCGAGCAACTGAGTTCGTGTCGCGATCATCCCCTGATGGAGAAGGCGTTCTTCGTCATCATTGGCGGCTTCAAGAGCCGCGTCGAACGAGTCGAGGACTGGCAGCAAACTCATTACGACCTGCTCCACAGCGCGGACCATCACCTCGGCGCCTTCTCGTGTAGTGCGCTTCCGATAGTTCTCGAAGTCGGCAGCCACCCGTTTCAAGTCGGCGAGATGTGATTCCGCGGTGGCCTTGGCCCCCGCGAGTTCTGTCATCAGCACTTCGGCCGCTGCCTCGGCATCGTCGGGTAGGTCCAGTTCAAGGTCGGGTAGTGAGGCGGGAGTATCGATCACTTCCGCCTCAACCTCTACCAACTCCTGGTCGGGATCGACGCGTGAGTCACTCATCCTCATCGACGATTTCAGCCTCGACTACGTCGTCGTCGCCGTCCGGTGCCGAGCCGTCTTCGGCCTGAGCCGCTGCAGCTTGCTGGTATAGACGTGTGGCCATGGCCTGACTCGCGGACACCAGTTCGTCCATCTTGCCTCGGATGGCATCGGTGTCGGCGTTCTCGTCAGCCAGCGTCTCATTGAGGGCGGTCTTGGCGGATTCGACAGATGTTTTCTCATCGTCGGTCATCTGGTCGCCGGACTCCTCGATCAACTTGTCGGTTTGGTTGACCAGCTGTTCGGCTTGGTTGCGAGTCTCGACCGATTCCCGCCGCTTGGCGTCTTCTTCTGCGTAGGACTCGGCATCTTTCACCATCCGGTCGATGTCATCCTGAGCGAGAGCAGTCCCACCCGTGATGGTCATCTTCTGTTCCTTGTTCGTGGCTAGATCCTTGGCATTCACATGAACGATCCCGTTGGCGTCGATGTCGAAAGCGACTTCGATTTGAGGGATGCCCATCGGCGCCGGGGGGATGCCGGTGAGTCGGAATTTGCCAAGACTGTTGTTGTCATTCGCCATTGTCCGCTCGCCCTGAAGAACATGGATTTCAACCTCGGGTTGATTGTTTTCGGCCGTGGTGAAGATCTCTGATCGCTTGGTCGGGATGGTGGTGTTGCGCTCGATCATCCGAGTCATCACGCCACCTTTGGTCTCGATACCGAGGGTCAGCGGAGTCACGTCTAGGAGCAGGATGTCTTTGACGTCACCCTTCAGTACTCCTGCCTGAATGGCAGCACCAGACGCCACCACTTCATCCGGGTTCACTCCCTTGTGGGGCTCTTTGCCGGTGATGCTCTGAACCAGCTCTTGGACGGCAGGCATCCGGGTAGAGCCTCCCACCATTACCACGTGGTCGATCTCTGAGATCTCTACTCCAGCGTCTTTGATGACCTGCTCGAACGGACGACGAGTTCGCTCCAGTAGATCTTCGGTCAGCTTCTGGAACTCCGATCTGGTCAGCTTGTACTGCATATGGAGAGGTCCGGCGTCAGTCGCCGTCACGAACGGCAGGTTGACCTCGGTCTCGGCCACGGTGGACAGTTCGATCTTGGCCTTCTCAGCAGCCTCCTTGAGACGCTGACTTGCCATCCGGTCAGCGCCAAGGTCCACTCCGTGATCGTCTTTGAACTTCTTGACCAGCCAGTCGATGACTGCCTCGTCCCAGTCGTCTCCGCCCAATTGGGTGTCGCCCGACGTCGCCTTCACTTCAAAGACGCCCTCGCCGATCTCCAGGACCGAGACGTCGAAGGTGCCGCCCCCAAGGTCAAACACGAGAATGGTTTGGTCGTTCGCCTTGTCTAGACCGTAGGCGAGCGAGGCAGCAGTCGGCTCGTTGATGATGCGGAGCACATTCAGGCCAGCGATCTGGCCCGCTTCTTTGGTGGCCTGGCGTTGGGCGTCGTTGAAGTAGGCGGGAACGGTGATGACCGCATCAGTGACTGTGTCGCCGAGGTAAGACTCAGCGTCTCGCTTGAGCTTCATCAAGACGCGAGCCGAGATTTCTTGGGCGGTGTAGTTCTTGTCGTCAACATCGATAGACCAATCGGTACCCATATGCCGCTTCACCGAGCGGATGGTTTGGTCCGGATTGGTGATCGCCTGCCGTTTGGCTACCTCACCGACGAGTATTTCGCCGTCCTTGAACGAGACGATCGACGGTGTGGTGCGTCCTCCCTCAGCGTTGGCGACAACCGTCGGGTCACCGCCTTCGAGAACCGCAATGACGCTGTTGGTTGTGCCCAGGTCGATACCTACGGCGCGTGCCATGTTGCTTTTCCTTCCAGATAAGAGTCTTGAGTCTGGTCAGATGGTACAACTTGAGTCGAACACTATCAAGTTTGAGCAGAAGTGGTTCGGTCTACGAATCAGCTGTAGGCGGAAGGAAATTCGCCTGTGAATACCAGGGTCTTGCCTTATCCGGCGAGGCTTTTGATGTACTCGACGAGGTCGTTGATCTGATCTTCGGTCAAAAGATCGGCATAGGTGGTAGACATCACCGCCGGATATCCCTGGACAACCTGGGTGTTTGGGTCGACGATGGAAGCGAACAAGTAGGCGTCGTCGGCACGCACCTCAGAACCCCCTTCGAGAGGTCGGATCGAACCCGCCAGACCCTTCCAGGTTGGAGCGGAGCTCGCACTGCCGTCGGCGGTGTGGCATTGGAGGCAACCTTGAGCCTCAGCCTCGGTCTTTCCCCGCTCGGCCGCCACCGGGTCAACGGTCACCGTGAACGGCTCCTCAGCGGCGCCGCCGAGGGATTCACCGGTGAACAAGAACATTCCGATTCCTACGCCGAGGACCACGGCCAGGGCTAGGGAGCCTTCCATCCAACGGTTCATTGCACCCAAGACCGTAGACAGAGAACTGCACAAATATAAGGTTTGACTCGTGTCTCCCTTAAGTCGCCGCCAGTTTCTTGGAGCAGCATCCGGCTTGGTAATTGCTGGAGCATCTTCTCCGTCGACTGCCCGAGCGATCACAATCCAGCCACGCGACTCGTGGGCAACCAACCGACCGCCCAAGGGCCCTTTGCCTGCGGAGGATGTCAAGTTCCTTCTCGTGCACCATTCAGCCTCGAGAAGTGGCCACACCGGCGCCGACGCTCCCGGCATCCTGCGCAGCTTCTATGACTTCCACACGAGCGCGGAGAAGGGCTGGAACGACATCGCTTACAACTTCTTGATCGACGCTGACGGCGGCATCTGGGAAGGACGGTTTGGCAGTCTCGCGGGACCTATCGCGGGAGACGCCACCGGAGGTAATCAGGGATACAGTCAATTGGTTTGCGTGATTGGGGACTACAACTCGGCTTCGCCATCTTCTGCATCCAAGGCCTCCTTGGTGGCCCTGCTCGCTTGGCTGGGTGATCGGTATGGCGTGAGCACGGCTGCGGGCGCCGAAGTCAGCTTTGTCTCCAGGGGATCCAACAGATGGCCCGCTGGCACCACTGTTACCACTCCCACCATCACCGGACACCGCACTATGAGCAAGACCACGTGCCCCGGCGACAATCTATACGCCTATGTGGCTGGCTCTCTTCGCGCTGATGTTGAGGCAGCCAGGGGTGGTTCTCCGCCCCCACCTCCCAATACCACCACGACTACGTTGGCCCCGACCACCACGGCACCGCCGACAACTACAACGTCGTCGACCACGACGACAACATCCACAACCTCCACCACAAGCACCACGACGACTACCACCACCGCCCCAACGCCCACAGCCACGCCACCGACGACGGTTCAGGTCCCGGTCACTACTAGCGATTCGACGTTGGTCGAGCCTGATGAGCCAGTTGTTTTGGCCGTACCGGCACCGGACAGTCAGGGACCGGCGACGGGGTTCTTGGTCGCGGCCGCCAGCATGGTGACAGCCGGCGCCGGACTGTTGCTTTGGCGTCAGAGACGGATGGGATCTGGCGAATAGTCGCCACTTTGTGGAACCGATGACTGCCGGAATGTCGGTGTCCCGTCAGTTTGGGGATAAAAGACGGGGCGGATGACATTCCACTCGTCGTGATATGCCATGACTGAATTCGATATCGCCTTGTTGGTACTCAGGGTTTGGGTTGGGATCGTGATGATCGCTCACGGAGCAAACCATCTCCGATCTGTCGAGGGAACTACCCGATGGTTCGCAAAGGTCGGTTTCAAGGCTCCGCGGATGAATGCCCTGACATCAGGTGCCGGAGAGATCGCCGTCGGTATCGGACTTCTTGTCGGGCTGTTGACATCACCCGCAGCCGGTGGCCTGGGTGCGGCAATGTTTGTCGCGTTCTGGTCCATCCACCGCCGTGCCGGGTTCTTCGTGTTCCACCGCCCCAACGAAGGCTACGAGTACGTAGCAACATTGGCGGTCGCAGGTTTGGTGCTGGCGGTCGGTGGGCCTGGCTCGCTATCTGTCGATTCGGCGTTGGGTATTGCCGACAACCTTGACGGCGCCGTTGGTGCCCTGATCTTCGCCGCTGGAATAGCAGCAGGTGTCTTGTTGCTTGCAGTGTCCTGGCAACAGCCAACAGAGGAGAATCAAGAATGATCTTGCAACCGTTACCGGCTCAGTTTGTGGAGACCCGAGATGCGCTCCACCAAGTTGCGTTCTTTGCGATGAGTCCAGCCCGCTACCGAGCCGTCGGCAGGATGGGTCTGCGGGCTACCACCGGCGGATTCGGTACTCCGGAGTTCGACGGAAAAGTGGCGCGAGTCGACGGCGACCTGCTCGTCCTGGAGTCGGGTGCTGGAATCGCGAGCCAAAGGATCTCGACCGTCCGCAAGGCCGCTGAGTTCGTGGGTGTGCCGTACGAGGTGGAGTGGTTCGGAGACTTTCACGATCCGCTGCAACCAGTCGATCCCGACGGTCCGTTGTCGGTTGATGTTGGCGCCTCCAAAGCGTTGGGAGCTTGGTTCGAGTTCGGAACGGCGGTGCTCGACGAACTCCGAGCGCATGGGACCGAGTCGGATGACGTTTCCGAGGTTCAGCTATGGCCCGAGCATTTTGATCCTGCTACCGAACTCGGTGCCGCCGACACCGGGCAAAGGGCGAGTTTCGGAGCGTCCGCGGGTGACTCGAACCATCCGGAGCCATATCTGTACGTGGCAGCCTGGGGTGATATCGACCGTTCCAAGACCTATTGGAACGACGACTCATTCAATGGGGCGTCATTGACCTACAGCCGACTGCTCGAGACAGACGAACCGGTCGACCTGGCCCTCGACTTCCTACTGCGAGGCTACGAAATCCTTCACGGCTGAGGTGTGAGGCTCGCCGCCAGACCTTCTGCGGCGGCGACGATTTGCCCCACAGCGCGGTCGTAGTCCTCGTCGCTTCCTCCATAGGGGTCGGGGACTGTGTCTTCGTCGGTTGAAGGGTCGTAGGTTCGAAACAGTCTCACCTTGGCGAGGTCTTCCGCGTTGCGTGCCAGCTTTGAGATATCGCGGAGATTGGTCGAGTCCATGACCAGAATCAGATCGAACCGCTCGAAGTCCCTCTGGATGAAGGTCCGTGCCTTGCCTGACACGCTCAAGCCGACGCGAGAGCCAGCGGCCACCGCTTGAGCGTTCGGGGGCTCTCCCACATGCCACGCCCCCGTACCTGCCGAATCGACATCGACGTCTAGCTGCCGCGTCTCGGCTGCTGCCTGGATCGCTGCTTCGGCTACGGGAGATCGACACGTATTGCCGGCGCAAACCGCAAGGACTCGGATCATCGTTCGAGTTCTGCCAGCCTTTCTGTGGCAAGCGCGATGTATTCGGGTTCGGTATCGAAGCCCACGTAATGGCGACCGGTTTGGACCGCGGCGATCGCCGTGGTTCCTGACCCGATGAAAGGGTCGAGGATGAGGTCGCCGCGGTAGGTGTAGAGCTCAATGAGTCGCTTGGGGAGGTCGACTGGAAAAGGCGCTGGATGACCAACCCTCCGCGCGCTCTCGGTTCCGATTTCCCATACGTCCAACGTCGACTCCAAAAACTCATCGGTTTCGATGGTGGCCTCGTGGGGCAGATCGAGTTCCTCTCGTTTTGAGCGCTTGATAGCTCTATCGAATCGACCCTTCGAGGCGACAATCACTCGCTCGGTCACGTCGCGCAGGACTGGATTCTGTGGCGACCTGAACGAACCCCATGCGCAGCTGCCGCCAGCACCCTTCGCCTTTCTCCAGATGATCTCGCCTCGGAGCAACAGTCCCAGTCGATCCTGGATAATGGCGATCACGTCTGCTGACAGCGATCGATAAGGTTTTCGGCCGAGGTTGGCCACGTTGATTGCCATCCGACCTCCCGACTCGAGCTTGTCAGCGCAGACTGCCAGGACCTCGTACAGCATCTCGAGATACTCGACATAGGTGCCGGGTACGTGTCCTCCCTCCTCGAGCTCGTACTCCTTTCCTGTGAAGTAGGGCGGCGACGTGACGACCAGGGCGACTGAGTTGTCGGCTACTTGGTCGGAGGCCATGGTTCGCGCATCTGCACAGAACAGTTGGTCGACGACGACAGGAGCTACCACGTTCTCGTTCGACGAGATGATGGGTGGGGTAAAGCGGTTGTAGAAGTCTGATGAGTCGTGTGACTCGCGCTTACCCGACCCAAACTGGGTTGTTGCGGTGGCCTGGCGGGGCGTCATCTCCAACCAAGTTACCCGGGCGGTTCGAATGTGGTGTGTCATGCCGAAGGCGCTTCAATTGGGGTCATGCGAGTTGTTCTTCCTGAGGGAAGACCCAGATATGAGTTCCCGCTGTCCGAAACCGAGGTTGCCACTATCAGCCCGGTGATCGCCTCCGACCGGGAGTTCATCGAAGGTGCGATCGACGAGATGTCGGTCGAGTCGCGTTTCGCGCGCTTCGGGCAGGGTGTCAGTCGACTCTCCGAGTGGGAGTTGGACTATCTGGCCAACGTGGACCAAGAGACCCACGTCGCGTGGGGCGTTGCTCTCGACGGGGAAGTGGCAGGCGTCGGGAGATACATCATCGACGGTGACGGCTGTGCTGAGATGGCCGTGACGGTCATCGATCGGTTTCAGCAGCGCGGCCTGGGTTCAGCATTGTTTGTTGCCCTGTTGGCCGTGGCCCGTCACGACGGTGTTCACGAAATCTGTTTCGAGGCTCAGCCCGACAATCCTGCCGTTCTGAGGATGCTCGAAGTCATAGACATCGATCCCCTGGCGTCCGGTGCGCTAGTCCAAAAGCGTATTCGCGTTTCCGATCTGCCCGTTTCGATTCACGATGATGGCCTCGTAGAGGTCATCGAGGTTGTCCGGCAGGCGCGTCAGCCCGAGGCGTCTTCGTCCAACTCGAGCGATGCAGAGTTGACGCAGTAGCGGAGTCCCGTGGGCTGAGGGCCGTCGTCGAAGACGTGCCCTAGGTGTCCGCCGCAGTTCGCACACTTGATCTCGGTGCGGACCATCCAGTGAGATCGATCCTCTTCCTCCGCAATGGATTCGCCGGCCAACGGCTCGTAGAAACTGGGCCATCCACTTCCGGAGTCGTACTTCGTGTCCGAAGAGAACAACTTCTCACCGCACCCCGCACACCGGTAGATACCGGAGTTCTTGGCATCCCAGTATTTGCCAGTAAAGGCCGGTTCGGTGCCCCCCTGTCTCAGGATTTGGTACTGGGCTGGACCCAGTTTCTCCTGCCATTCGGTCTCTGTTTTCGGCATGTCCGTCATGGGAGTCTTCCTTCTTCTTTCAGGTGGTGTTCGAGGCGGTCCACAAACACCTTCTGCGCCGGATTCAGCTTCATCCGGGCCTCGTCGGGTGTGTACCAGACAACGCGATCGATCTCCGGATACTTCCTGCCATACAGAGTGAACAGACCAGGGTTAAAAGTCGATAAATCGAACTCCGCCTCCACCGCCCACGCCACCACCGTCTTGCGCGAGCGCATGACTGTCTCGCCGAGTGGAATCCATGGATCATCGGGTGCATCCCAGCCAGTCTCCTCGTTGAACTCACGAACTGCGGCCTGATGGTCGCTCTCTCCGGGGTTCACGATTCCCTTGACTAATGACCAGGAGCCAGCGTCCTTGTTCTCGAACCAAGGACCGCCCGGGTGGGCGATCAGCACCTCGAGGTTTGCCCGGATTCTGAAGGGGAGAAGACCCGCTGATCTCACTACCCGTGACATTACGCTGGCTTCGTGACCACGCTGGCCACGGCTCCGGAGCAAAAACCGGAGTCGTTCAACCACGCCTTACAGCTGGGCGGAGCAGAACCCCTCGGAGTTGGGGTGAAACGCGTGACCATGGAACAGCTAGAACTTGCCGCTCGCGGGTTCTTCGGATCGTCTGCCGACTTTGGGCTGGCGGTGCATGAGTCGCGGAAGTCGATCAAGAGAATCCGGGCGCTGCTCAGATTGATTCGCGACGGGCTCCCTAAGAAGGTGTTCGCCTTCGAAAATCAAAGCCTCCGCGAGTCGGCCCATCTGCTGGCCGACGTGCGCGAGACACAGGGAGTGCTCGACGCGGCGACATCGGTCCAATCTCTCTACGGAGATCTCTTGGCCGACGGGACCTTTGACGAGTTGGTGTCAGGCCTCGAGCGGAGACGGAACCTGGCGGAGGCTTCGGCCCTCGAGGATCCCAATCTGGTTGGTCGTTTCGTTCGGAGCTTGGAGCGGGCGTATCACCGCTACGCGTCCTGGCCGACCGACGAAGAGGCTCGATCGGTGTATGGCGGTGGGATCGACAACTCTTACGGAGTGATTCATCCGGGTCTTCGTCGCACCTTCTCGCACGGTCGTCACAACATGGTCCGCGCCTATCGCGAACCCACGGCTGAGAATTTCCATGACTGGAGGAAACGGGCGAAGGATCTCCGGCACCAAATGGAGTTCCTGGCTCCACTGTGGCCTGAGGTGGTGGTCGGAACAGCTATAACGCTCGACCATCTCGGCGGCATGCTTGGTGAAGATCACGATCTCGCTGAGCTCTCTGCGCTGCTCACACAACGACCCGACCTGTGCCCCGATCCCCGTGAACGCTCACTCTTCAACGCTCTTGCCGGGCAGCGACGTGACGAACTGCAGGCCGCATCGGAGATCTTGGGGAGGCGAGTCTTCGCCGAAAGGCCAGCCGCACTGACAGATCGGTTTGGTGAGTATTGGGAGAGCCGGCAGATGGCGATCGGTCGCCCATTGGACACTCTGGTGGTGTACTAGAAGGAATCTTCCGGATCGTCCAGTGGTTGGAATGCGCACAGCAAGATCAACCCAGGAGTTCGCAAGATCATGAGTGACCGTCCTCGAGTCAAGACCGAGACCGGATCGCGCCGCGTACGCGTGATGCTCGGTGGCGAAGTCGTCGCCGACACCACCAGGCCGATGCTGGTCTGGGAAATTCCCTACTTCCCAACGTATTACTTCCCGATGTCGGATGTTCGAACCGAGCTTCTGGTCGAGTCTGGAGAGACCAAGCGGAGTCCAAGTCGTGGCGAGGCCACGCTCTATGCCGTCAAGGCCAACGGTGCGGAAGGCGCCGCTTATGCGTACTTAGAGCCGAAGGTGTCCGAACTCGCCGATCATGTTGCCTTCGATTGGGGTTCGATGGACCACTGGTTCGAAGAGGACGAAGAGGTCTATGTCCATCCGCGAGATCCGTACACCCGGATCGACATTCTTCCCTCGAGTCGTCGGGTCCGCGTTGAGGTCGATGGCGTAACTGTTGCCGACACAACCAACGCCTCATTCCTGTTCGAAACCAATCTTCCCGGGCGCTTCTACATGCCGAAGACAGATGTCCGTATGGATCTCCTAAACCCGACCGACACTGCCACTCACTGCCCGTACAAGGGGACGGCTCGCTATTGGTCTGTGTCGGTGAACGGAGAGACACACGAGGACATCGTCTGGGGGTATGACACACCGCTGGCCGAGAGTCAGAAGATCGCCGGCCTGGTGTCGTTCTACAACGAGAAGGTCGACATCTACATCGATGAGGTGCTTCAGGAGCGCCCAAAGACCAAGTTCAGCTGACCCTGGGGCCCTGGCCGGTGATTTGGGCTCACCAAGGTGAGGGCCGAATTGCTCAAGATTGCCAACAACCGGACGATGTTGGCGTTATGGGCGAAAGATCACTTCTTGCTGTAGGGACTTCCCTGCTCCTGTTGGCAACGGCCTGCGGAGGTAGCTCCGAGCCCGGGGAGGTGGAGTCGTCGATCTCTGGCTTCTCCTTCCAAGACTTGCAGGCTGCCGGTCAGGAGTTTTGTGATGACACATCCAAAACTGTTCCGGGGGCAACGGCGTACGACCCAGCGGCCGAATCGGTTGTGCTCTGGGTGCCGAGATCCACGCCTATCAGAGACAACACGCCCGGGCTGTACTGGAGATCGGGTCCGAATAGGCCCTCTGTAGTTGCTTGTTACGGCTACACACTTGGCGATGAGGCTCAATTCTGTGAGTTCGATAACGGTGTGACCGCCAGCTACAAGGAGACCACCTGGGACGTGCGGCTTCTGCGAGCCGATAACGGTGAGTTGCTGCAAGAAGCTACTGCGATTGATAGCGATATTGAGTGTCCGTTTGGCCTTGTCTTCTCGACGTCGGAGGGCAAAGAGCTGACTCGCCCAATAATCAACGAAGGCAAACTCATCGACGAGCTTGGAGTGGTCCTCGCCCTCGATGTCTATGAACTGTGCAGCGAGGCTTGGGATGCACCCGTCACTGGCGGATCGACACCCGAGCCAACGACTGTTCTCGCCGATTCGGATCTGAACGCCAACAGCATGTTTGGGCCGAAAACCGTCACCCTGCCTGACGAGTTCCGGCACACTGTTGGCAACCCGGCCCGGGCGGGGATCTGTTTGCAGCCACAGGAGTCTGCCGATTCTGACACGATCGGGACGATGGTTCGTGTGGTTCTCGCCGATGGAACCGTGCTGGCCGAGGAGTTCTATCCGGACCCGAGCGCGGTTGGATCGGGACCGCCCGAAGCACCGCCGGCAGACTGGATCGCCGACCAGTTCAGATCCGCGCTCGGTCACAGTTCGTCCTGAAGTCGGCGGCGTTTCCAGCGTCAGGACTGGTGATTTAGGCTCACCAGGGTGAGGAGATCTTGGGTTCTCGCACTGGTGCTCGCCGCTTGCGTGTCAGCTGGCCAGGCCGTTCCTACGCAAGAGCTGTTGCAGGGTCAGTTCGAAGACGACAGTGGCAACAAGATGCGGTATCTCGTGTGGTTGCCCGACGGCTACGGGGACGATCGATCGCGGAGTTATCCCCTCATCTACTTCCTTCATGGCAGCGGCGATGACGACTATGACGCTGCCTTCGTGGCGACATACGGCCTTCCAGCGGTCCTTGCCCAAGGTGAGCAACCCAGTCCCTTTGACTTCGTCGTAGTCGCACCTCAAGCCGAGCCGGGAACTACGTGGTATCAGGGCGACCAGCCAGCTGTGGTTGACGCCCTACTCGCAGAGATGTTGGACACCTACCTGATCGACGAGGACCGGGTGTACCTCACCGGCCTTTCGATGGGTGGCTACGGGTCGTGGCACATAGCCACACGCTATCCCCACCGATATGCGGCGATGGCTTCTCTGTCTGGTAGCGGCTACCAGTCACGAGACCTTCCGCCGGCCGACTTCGCATGCGCTCTGGCGTCGGTCCCTGTTTGGGGTATCCATGGTCAGCAAGATCAGATCGCTCAATATGCCCCGGTCAAGGCTCATGTCGATGGTTGGGAGAATCTTTGCGACGAGAGGATCAAATGGACGGGGTATCCGAACGAAGGGCACTTCTCGACATACGAGATCGCCTATCGGGATTCCGCTCTGTATGAATGGTTTCTACGGCACGACTCTCAAGGGCGAACCGGTTCTTGAGCCATGAGCTCATAGCCGACGGAATCCACCGTGACCGTTCCGATGCATTGCGCCACCTCGCCCAACTGGGAGTCGACTAGCCCTACCAGGGTCACCGCAGCCACTGTCTCGTTGTCTCGACTGATGTTGACCACGTCTCGAGAGCCGGTAAGAGTCGAGGACGGTCCCGACAGACGCAGGTAGACCGGTCCAGGAAGCGGTCGTGTTCTTCCGTTGATGACGAACCGCAGATCGCCGGTATCGAGCGGATCGCCGACGGTTTCGGGGCAGACGAGTTGGAGTCGGTAACTGTGAGGCCCCGCATCCCACGTGCCAGGCGCGAACCGGTGTTGGAATGAGACCGACACCGGACTCGGTTCGAACTCTGCAGGGAGAGATGCGGGTGGAAGGTCGACGCCCTCAAGCGAAGTAGGCGCACAGCCCACGGCCAGTACCACGAGACACGGCAGAACGAGGCTACGCGCCCAGTTCTGCGGTATCCGTCTCAACTCAGGTTGGGTCAGATAGGAACTCGAATAGTGTGATGGTGCCGCCAGCGGGATGTGACACCCCCGCGATCAGTCCAACTTCGGGAATTTCCATCTGGTCGAACACCTGGGTGGCGCCGAGTTCGACGGCCTTCTCAGTGCGGGCCGCGACGTCGTCGACCCCGAAGTAGACGCCCCAATGGTTCGGTATCCCAGGCACCGGAGGTGGCATTGCTCCGGCGACTCCACGCCCATCCACATTCACGCTCGTATAGGGCCCTGAGCCACCGTCGGTGGTTTCGAAGCTGTGCCCAAACACGTTCTCGTAGAACGGCAGAGCGGTTTCGAGATCGTCACAGGTCAACTCGTTCCAGGTCAAGGCTCCGTGTTCGTTGACCAAGCCAGCCCCAAAGTGGCCTTCGTCCTGCCAAATGCCGAATGCGGCACCTGTCGGATCGGTCGCAAAAGCGAGGCGGCCGCTGCCTGCCGCTGTCATCGGCCCCATGACAACCTGCCCACCGTGCTGGACAATCTTGTCCGCTGTTTCGTCGGCGTTGTCGACGGCGAAATAGGTACTCCACATGCTTCGATCGCGGTCGGTTTGCGCCAAACCGGCCACGGCGTGGCCATTGAGATTGGCGATCACGTAGTCCATGCCTTCAGGACCAGCATCGACGAAATCCCACCCGAACAGACCTCCGTAGTAGGTCTTGGCGGCCCCCAAATCGGTGGTGCCGAGGTCGACCCAAGACGGGATGCCTTCCTGGTAACTCTCGCGTGTCGGCATGATCAATCCTCCATCTAACGACTCTTAGGGCCAAAGATACGCGTTGGGTGTGACAAGGATGCTCAGAGCTGGCCGGTTTGGCCCGCACCAAGCGACGCCAGGTAGCCCGGGTCGTCATACCTGTCCAGGCTGAAAGCTTCCGCGTACCAGGGAAGATCATCCCCGGCGATGTGCGACGCCAGGAGGTCAGCGGCCCCGGCCGAGGCCATGACCCCAAATCCCGACAACCCAACCAACAGGTGAATACCGGCGACTCCGGATGGCCCGATTAGCGGTCGGTTTTCGACGGTCTTGGTGTAGTAGCCCCCGTCCACCACGGATTCGGGCATCCGGTCGAGGTAGACCTCCAACCCGGGAACCATGGTGGTCAGCCCCCTCAACACGACCTCTGGATACAGAGGATCATCGGGAAGCGGCCACTCAGGTTCTATCACAAGATCGTGGTACTCCCATAGGCCCACGATGTATGGCGAATCTTGACCTCCTTCCGGTCGGAAGTGACAGAAGGTCGGCATCTCACCGGTCAGGTCGTGACGGCCCATGCTCTCGAGCTCCTGACGCTCGTCGTCGGTCCACGGAATTGTCTGGGTGTCGGTCCAGATCGTCATGGTGGCGTCGCGCGGAATCACCTTCAGGTGGTCCTTGAACGACACCTTGAGGTGGAGTTCGGAGAACAGCGGCAGATCCAGGCCCGCCATTGCTCCCACCAAATGAGACATGGGACCGGCAGCGATGACCGTCTGGTCGGTCATGATGGCGTTGCCGGAAGCCAGGAGGACCTTCCCCGGCTCCACAGCGACGACGTTGTCCTTGAGTAGGCGCACTCCCGTCGATCGGGCCTCGTCGAGCATCCATTGGCCGAGGTCTTGAGCGCGAAACCAGCCGGCTCGCGGCCAAAACACCCCGCCCTGTGCTTCGGTCGTGAGGAAGGAGTACCTCGACAGGAGCTCGCTTGACGACAGGACGTGACCCTCAACACCCAACTCGGCCATTTGCCCGACATCCGTCTGCATGGCCGACCAATTGGACTCGTTACCTGTCACGAAGAGATAGCCGCGACTGTTGAATCCGTATTCAACTTCGGTAGCTAGCGCTTCGTAGATGTCGATCGAGCGGTTCATCAGGCCCACCATTGGCTTGTTCGGCCAGAAGTTCCGATAGCACTCTGTCGACTTGTCCGAAGTCAGGGTCAACGGCGCCCGCGGGTCCACCAATACAACGTTGGTGATTCCCCTTCGGTTGGCCAAGTGGTAAGCCGTCGAAACGCCGCCGATACCGGCCCCTATGACGACGACGTCGGCCATCATCTCAGGAGGGCAGTCACCTTTTGGGCGATGGCTGTGGAGGTGAAGCCGAACTTATCTGCCAGGATTTCCGCCGGTGCAGAGGCGCCGAAGTGGTCGATGCCGATCGTCAAACCGTCCGAGCCGACCCACTTCTCCCAGCCGAGCGTCGAGCCGGCCTCTACTGAGACGCGAGGCGCCGTGCCGAGAACCGAATCGCGATAGTCGCCGGGTTGCGACTCGAAGACTTCCCAGCATGGAAGGCTCACCACGGCTGCCGAGATCCCGTTGGCTTCGAGCGCGTCGGCAGCTTCCAGGCAGGTTGCAACCTCCGATCCGGTGGCAATCAACGTGACGTCGGTTCCCTCCCGAACTCGGTAGCCACCACGGTGGGCGGCGCCGGCTTCGAGTGTCGGCAGGTTCTGACGACTCAACACCAATGCCACGGGCCCGTCAGATCTATTGAGGGCCATTTCCCAGCCGGCGATCACTTCGTTGGCGTCGGCCGGGCGGATCACCCACAGGTTGGGCATTGCGCGCAGCGAGGCGAGATGCTCGATCGGCTGGTGAGTCGGACCGTCCTCCCCGAGGAAGATGGAGTCGTGGGTCCACACCCAGATCGAGGGTGCGTGCATCAACGCTGAGAGGCGTACCGCTGGCCGCATGTAGTCGCTGAACACGAAGAAGGTGGCTCCGTACGGCTTGAGTCCGCCGTGCACCGCCATGCCGTTGACGATGGTCCCCATTGCGTGCTCGCGAATCCCGAAAGGTATGTCGCGTCCAGAGGGGTTGTCTTTGGAGTACAAATCATCGGCGTCGATCACGGTCTTGGTCGATCCGGCCAAGTCTGCCGAGCCGCCTAGGAAGCCAGCCGATTTCTCGGCAATCTCGGTAAATAGCTTGCCTGATGATGCCCGAGTGGCCATTGCCTGACCGACGTCGAAGGCGGGGCCGTCCAGCTTGACCTTCGGTGGGTCATAGAGCTGGGACCACAGATTCTGATCGGCACTGGCGAATCGGTCTGTCCATCTCTGGTGTGCTGCCCGCCCCTTGTCCATTGCCTTTCTGAAGAAGTCGTAAACCTCACTCTCCACATGGAATGGCTCGAGCGGATAGCCCATCTGTTCCTTGGTGCGAGCGATTTCTTCGGTCCCGAGGGGAGACCCGTGAGACGCTGCGGTGTCCTGCATGGTTGGTGCGCCGTGGGCGATGTGAGTGTGGCAGACGATCAGCGACGGTTTGTCTTCGTCGGACACAGCGTCGAAAAGAGCTTCCGCGACGGCGCTCCGATCGTGCCCGTCGACGTCAAGGGTGTGCCAACCCTGCGCCGCAAATCGGGTGGCGACGTTCTCACTGAAGGTGATATCGGTCGAACCATCGATGGAGATGTCGTTGTCGTCGTACAGGTAGATCAGGCGACCGAGCCCAAAGTGTCCTGCAAGGGAGCCGGACTCGGCACTGATGCCCTCCATGAGATCGCCGTCTGAGACGAATCCGTAGGTCCGATGGTTCACTAGGTCGGACCCGAGGCGGGAGCGGAGGTGGGCCTCCGCCAGAGCCATCCCGACACCTGTGCCGAAGCCTTGGCCCAGGGGGCCAGTGGTCATCTCGATCCCTAGCTGGCGACTGATCTCAGGGTGGCCGTCGGTGGGATATCCCCATTGCCGGAAGTTCTTGATGTCTTCGAGGCTGATTGGGAAGCCCGAGAGGTGGAGCAGTGAATACAGGAGCATCGACCCGTGACCGTTGGAGAGAACGAATCTGTCACGGTCGGGCCAGGCCGGATCATCAGGGTCGACCACCAGGAACCTGGTCCATAGGGTCACCGCTAGGTCGGCCATCCCCATCGGCATTCCGGGGTGGCCGGAGTTGGCTGCCTGGACGGCGTCCATCGAGATGGCTTTGATGGTGTTGACGGCTAGCTGTTCAAGATCGCGCTGTTGATCGGACACGCTCAAGATCGTAACGCGCGCCACCTGCCGTGGAGCCCGCGCCGAGTGGCGTCCCCGCACCGTCGACGCTCCTGCCGTGGCGCCCGCGGCGGGTTTTGACCCTTACCGTCGACCCTCCCTTCCGTCGAGCCTGCACCGTGTTGCTCTCTTTGCGTCCAGCCTGCACCACGTTGCGGAATCCGCTACCTCGTGCAGGGTCGAGGAAGGAAGATGAATCGCGCTACAGCCGGAGATCTTCTACAACGACACCCTCAGTCTTCAGAAGGGTCACCTTGTTCCGGCGTCCGCCGAGCGAGTAATTGCCGATGTGTCCGTCAGAACGAACCACGCGATGGCACGGCACCACCAGGGGAACTGGGTTCCTGGCGAGAGCCGTTCCGACGGCTCGAACCGCCTTCGGACGGTCGATCTCCTTGGCAATCCACCCATATGGGCGGACCTCGCCGAGTGGGATCCTCGCGGTTTCTTGCAGAACGAGACGTTGAAACTCGGTGACGGCGCGATAGTCGATAGGCAGCTTTCCGGGAGTTCCTCGCTCCAGCGCCTCCGGGATGTATTCGGCCCAATCACGCGGTGCCTCGGCTCGGATCAGTTGCCTGCCAAAACGATCCACAAAGCGTCCCTCGAAGCCGTCGACCACGTCAACCGAGGAGACGCCGGCCTCGTTGAAGGTCACCACGACGTCCCCGATGGCGGCCTCGTAGACCTGGTATCCGTCGGCAAGTCCGGTTCCGAGGGCAACACCACGGTCAACCTCGGGCGGGATCGCACCAACTAGCTCTGCGAGTTTGGGTTCAATGTTCATCTTCACTTTCCATTGCCTTGCGGAGCCGCTCGAGTCCGCGGTGGACGTCAGCTTTGACAGTGCCTTCGGGTCTTCCCGTGATCTCGGAGATGTCGGCGATGCCCATTCCGGCCAGATGCCGTAGCACCACGGCGTTCCGTTGATGACTGCTCAACGCAGAGAACCGTCGGTCCCAGGCCACGTTGTCGATCGGATCGGGGTCTTCGTGTCCGCTGTCTTCGAGAGCCACCGCTCGGGGCCGGCGGTCGCGATCGCGTAGGTGGTTTCGGCCCAAATTCATGGCGATGGTCCACAGCCACGGAGCGACCCTGAGGTCCAGGATCCGAACTCGCTCATATCCCTGAAGTGCCCGATAGGCACGGATGAACGTCTCCTGCGTCAGGTCCTCTGCTTCCTGGTGGTCCCCACACATCCGTCTCAACCCCCAAAACAACTGTCGACCGTGGGAGGCCACGACATCAGGAAAGGCCGCATCGAGGTCGGCGGCTAGAAGCCGGTTCAACTCATCCATCTATCATCATGAACACCGTCGGTGTCCATCCGGTTGCATCGTCGGCACCGTACTAATAGTGGTTATGGAAACGCAGAAATACGACGACACGTTGGCGCGGGCTCAGGCCGCTGTCGAAGCAGGCAACGGGCTGGCCGGCACCGGGTTTTGGAAGATGGTCGGGGAGGTAAAACGATCCCCGGACCTTGTAGAAAAGTATGCCGACCAAATTGCGGCCGTCGATCAGAAGGCTCACGCCAACTGGGCCCTGCTCAGGATTCCGCTATCGGTCGGAACCTTCCTAGCTGCGCTGGCAACGGTCGTCGGCGGCTACCTGGTGTCAGGCGCATCGGGCCAGACTGGGAACCTTGCCGGACTGGTGTTGTTGGTCGGCATGGGAGTGATATTGGTTGCCACCCACGGGCTGGCCCACCTGGTGACAGGTTGGATGTTTGGGATGAAGTTCACGTCCTGGTTCGTCGGAACCATCAAACGTCCTCAGCCAGGGGTCAAGGTCGACTATTCGACTTACCTCAGAACACCAGCGAGCCTTCGGGCTTGGATGCACGCCTCGGGTGCCATCGTCTCGAAGATCGTGCCGTTCGCCGTCCTGCCCTTTGCCTTGGCCGATGGAACGGCTGACTGGGTCCCCCTCGTCCTCATCGTTCTCGGAGTCGGGCAGATTCTCACTGACATTCTGTGGTCGGTTAAAGCGTCGGACTGGAAGAAGTTCCGACGCGAGATGCAGTTCCGTCAGGAATCCTGATACCCCTTGGGTATCGACCCGTCTACCTGATGTAGCTGTTCGTGCTCGACGATGAGGTCGTCGAAATCGGGCGGATGCTCGACGTCGATGGCGACTAGGTGCCGTGTCCGCGGCCCGTCGGCCCGGTCGAATTCGCGTGCTTTTCGAATCAGTTCTGCTGCCTGGTCGTCGATCCTTCGGTGTTGAGCCAGGTGCTCCTCCCAACTAGACACCGCCATCAACTCTGTGATGCGTGTCGGGTCCGCGGTACTGCGGAACAACCGCCATCTGTAGGCACCGGTGGTCAGTCGGACGAGACGTATCTGATTCATCAAGGCTGTGAACTCGGCGAAGTCTGCTTCGTCGATCTTCCAAGTGGAGAGCACGATCACCGGCCCACCTTCGAACGACAGGTCGTCTTCGTGAGGCGTCTGTGACTCGCCAATGCTGAACTCTGGAGTCTCGACGTCGTCCACGTGAGGGATACCAAATCGCGGCGCGATCAGCCCAAGCCCAACCGCTCCCACTGAGAACAGGACCAACGACCCGCGAGTTGTCAGTCGGTCGGCGACGAATCCCGAAGCTATTGACCCAAGGGGAAGAATCCCCACGAAAGCCAACGTGTAGATCGACATGGCACGACCCCGGATCCAGTTTGGTGAGAGAAGCTGAGCCGTAGCGTTGAGCGTGGCAAGTGTCAGGAGCCAAAAAAGCCCCGCGAGGAACATGGCCGCAAAACCCACGACGAGGTTTGGGGCTAGCCCCAAGAGGATGCCCGCTCCGCCAAATGAGGCAATCGAATAGGGCACCCACGATCCCTCGATCCACTTGCCGAGCCGAGGTCGAACAACAACTCCTGCCAAGGCTCCGGCTCCCATGGCGCCGTAGAGAATTCCGAATGCACCGGCTCCGCCGCCAAGGGTGTCAGTGTGTACCGGTAGAACTGCCTGGACGACAGCCGAGCAAAAGGCGAACAGCCCCACCAGTGTGATCAACTTGCGGAACGTAGGTGTGTAGCGGGCAAATCGGATCGCCGCCGAGATGGCACCAGCCATGTTGATGGGTACCTCACGGTCGGGCTGCCTCAGGTGGGGCCCGATCACCAGTAGCGCCACGATGATGGCCAAATACGAAAGTGTGTTGGCGGCGAAGCCCGCTTCGGCACCGTACGCCACGACCAGGGCACCGCCGATTGCGGGACCGACTGCTCGGGCCGCGTTGAAGGCCGCCGAGTTCAGTGCTACGGCCGACGCGACCAACCCTCTTGGTACTAGGTCAGGAACCAGTGCTTGCCAGGCAGGCAGACTGAGGGCAAGGCCGGTCCCGAGGATCAGACCCAGTGTCAGCAACAGCTCGGGGGTCATCGCCCCTCGATAGGTGATGATGGCCATGGCTCCGGCCGCTCCGCCCATGATGCCCTGTGCAATCAGCATGATCTTGGCTCGGTCGAACATGTCGGCGAGGGCTCCCGCCGCCAGTGAGAGGAACAGCAGGGGCAGGGTGGCCGACGCCACGATGAGGCCGACCCAGGTGTTGGAGCCGGTGAGCTCGAACATCAGCCACGAACCGGCCACCGCCTGAATGAATGTCCCGGATGCCGACAGCACATTGCCCATCCACAGCCAGCGGAAGTTCGGGTAGCGAAGTGGCTCCACGGCTGATGACATATGCTCAAGCGTAGGCGTGGCCTATCTTGAGTCACGTGGTCAAAGACCTCGCTTACTTCGTTCAGCCGGAATCGCCAGGACCCGGTGTCCTTTTCCTGCACTCTCTTTGGGGTTTGACCTCGTCTGTCCGCAAGAAATGTGACCGGCTGGCTGATCTCGGCTACACGACGCTGGCACCCGACCTGAATCAGGGCGAACTTCCCGAGTCCGAGGCCGATGCCCTCGCAAGGCTCGGTGAGGCGTCGCCCGACCGACTGGCATCGCTGGTGCTGTCGTCGGCCCACCTGTTGTCCGAGAAGGCGGCGAGTGATGAGATTTCCGTCGTGGGTTTCGGTATGGGCGGCTCCCTCGGGCTGTGGGCCTCGGTTCGGCTGTCCGACGTGATCAGCTCAACGGTCTCGTTCTACGGAACCCAGCAAATCGATTTCGCTGGAGCCAGATCGTCGTACCTTTTGCATCTGGCAGAGAAAGACGAATTCATCACTGATGACGAGGCTGCGTTCATGGAAGCAACGATGGGTCTGGAGGCACTCCAGGTCGAAGTTGTTCGTTATCCAGGCACCAGTCATGGGTTCTGTGACCCCGAGGGAGCGGACTTCGACGCCGCGATGTGCGAAGAAGCCTGGGAGCGGACGATCAGCTTCCTAGCTCGGGGATCCGGCCGCGGCTCAGCCTCGTAGGAGTTCGACCTCGTCGCCTGTTCTGAGATGTCCTTCTTCGGTCACTCGCGCGTAGACCCGTGACTCGCCGGGGTGCTTGTCGTTGTGGATCCGCGTGAACCGACCGTCCGCGAACCAACCCGTCTGTTGGTTGCAAGGGGTTGCGTAGCCCGTGACTTCCAGGCGCACCTCCCCGAGACGTAGCTGAACCCCAGGGACGACTTCACTCCAATCGAGCCCGCTGACCGTGACGTTCTCGCCGGCGGCCCCGGGAAAGATCGGATGACCCTCCGCTTGGAGCGCCTCGATCACCTCCAGTGAATAGAGGCATACAGCGCGGTCCGGTCCTCCGTGAAACTCGGGGTGTGCTTGGCGATCCTCCGACAATCCCAACGAATTGACATGGGCCGCATCGACCGGAAGCTTGGGCACTCCGCCGTTTGACACGCTGATCTGATAGACCTTGGCCATTCCATCAGCGTATCTCTCTGTGTACCCTCGGGCGGGTGAATTTGGACCGCCCTGCACACCTAGACGAAACCATTGCTCGGGCGAGTCGCCGGGTCTCCGTTCCATCAGACCGTGAAGCTTTGGAGGTCACGGCACCCTTCACTGGTGAGGCAATTGGATCGGTGCCGCGAGGCACACCCGACGATGCTGCCGCTGCCGTTGGCAGGGCACGAGCAGCCCAACGGGAGTGGGCGAGGTGGCCGGTGCGACGGCGAGCGGCTGTTCTCTCGGCGTTTCACGATCTGTTCTTGGAAGAGGCCGACCAGATCATGGATCTTGCACAGCTGGAGGCCGGGAAGGCTCGGGTCCCAGCGCTGGAGGAGGTCTTCGACACCGTGGCCACCACCAGGTATTACGTCAACACTGGGCCAAGGCTACTGCGTAGGAAGCGACGTTCTGTCTCGCTTCCTGGGTTTACGACGGCATATGAGTATCGGCATCCCCACGGTGTGGTGGTCAACATCTGCCCGTGGAACTTCCCTGTGACGTTGGCGATCGCCGACATCATCGCGGCTCTGCTGGCCGGCAATGCAGTTGTGATCAAGCCCGATGAGAAGACACCGTTCTCTGCGTTGCTTGGGGCTGACCTGCTCTACCAAGCCGGAATCCCCAACGATTTGGTGCAGGTTGTGACCGGTGTAGGTGAAGAGATCGGTCCTGCCTTGATCGGACATGCCGATTTCGTGATGTTCACAGGTTCGACAGCGGTCGGCCGCAGCGTGGCCGAGCAAGCAGGTAGCCGATTGATCGGTTCGTCCATGGAGTTGGGCGGCAAGAACGCTGCGCTGGTCCTGGCGGATGCTGACTTCAAGGTGGCGATTCCGGGTTTATCCCGCGCCGTTTTCGCCAACGGCGGTCAGCTCTGTATCGCCATGGAGCGAATCTATGTGGACAACCGCATCAGGGATGAATTCACGGAGCGATTCGTTGACCATGTACGGGGCCTGGAGCTGAGTGCCGGCTTCGATTTCTCCTCATCCTTGAGTTCGATGGTCTCTCAAGAACAGCTGAGCAACGTGACCGTCCACGTTGAGGACGCCGTCGACCGGGGCGCCACCCTCCTGACGGGAGGCAAGGCCCGTCCGGATGTGGGACCACTGTTCTTTGAGCCGACAGTGCTCACCGACGTGGACGAGTCGATGGCCCTATGCCGTACAGAGACGTTCGGTCCGGTGGTGTCGATCTACGGATTTGACGAGGTCGAGGATGCGGTGGTGGCAGCGAACAACTCAGAATTCGGCCTGAACTTCAGCGTTTGGACGCGAGACACAAAGCTCGGAGTCGATGTTGCTTCTCGGCTTGAGGCCGGGACGGTGGGGGTCAACGATGGCTATTCGGCTGCCTGGTCGACCTATGACGCTCCCATGGGTGGATTCAAAGCAAGCGGTGTTGGTAGACGTCACGGCGCGGAGGGGCTGCTCAAGTACACCGAGTCTCAGACCGTTGCCGTGCAGCGTCTTGTCCCGGCCTTCGCGCCGCCTGGCAACATGAGTTACGAGACCTACCGTCGGTTGCTCGGCCCGTTGCTGAAACTCTTGAAGCGGCTCCCTTTCTACAAGTAGGCCTTCGCGCGGGACCTCGGAGGCTAGGAGCTCATCTGGTCGAGGTCGTCCTCGAGCACTTTCCGGTCGTCAGAGTCCTCGATCTGGCCGGCTAGCTGACGTGCCAACTCGAGATGTGTCGTGAAGGTCGAAAGGTCGTCGACTTCTGCTGCAGCGCGTGCGATGGCCTCATGCGCAAAACCCTCCACAAACGGGCCCAGTTCGCTCTCCTGGGCAATCGTCAAGGATCGTTGGGCGAACCGTCGAGCCAGGTCGGCATAACCCAACACTGTTGCAACCCTTGACACCTGCCAGTCGGCGATCGCACGGTTCTTGGGGGTTCCCACTTGGTACCAGTGTGAGCGCTGGGCGAAAGTCGAAGCCAGCATCTCCTCTTCCTCCTCGGCGTTGAGACCATCGCGATCAAGCAGATCCCAGGTGTGGTTGAAGGCGAGCGGGGCGAGAGTGCGATGCCACGAGGCAATCTGATCTTCGGTTGGGTTGGCGATGGGTTCGGTCACGATGCGTCCCTAGTCTTGGCGGCCATGCATTGCCTGAGAATAAGACACGATGGCTGAACACGCCATGGTCGACGTAGGCGGTGATGTGGTGAGGATCTCGTCACCCGACCGCGTCGTCTTCCCGGAGCAGGGCTGGACAAAGCTGGACGTGGTGGAGCATTTTGCACTCGTAGCCGAGGGTGCCGCCAGGGGGGTGTCCCGACGTCCGACGATGCTCAAGCGATACATGAAGGACGTCACGGTCGACCCGATCTATCACAAGAGGGCCTCGAAGAACACACCGTTCGAGACTGTTCAGATCAGATTCCCTTCTCAGCGTCCAGGAAGAATGAATGTGCCCATCACCGAGGCTGATGTCGTCCGGCTAGCCCAATTGGGTTGCCTCGACTTCCACCCTTGGCCGGTTCGTTACGAAGACATCCACCATCCAGACGAACTTCGCTTCGACTTCGATCCGACTCCGGGTTTTGGGTTCGACAGGGTGAAGGAAGCGGTGGCGGGAGCCAAAGAACTTCTTGATGAGGTTGACCTGGTGGGCTGGCCAAAGACCTCAGGTAGCAGGGGAATTCACGTCTACGTGCGCATCGAACCGATATGGGACTTCTTCCAGACGAGACGTGCGGTTCTTGCGTTCGCCCGCGAGTTGGAGCGTCGCATGGATGGGCTGGTGACCACCAAATGGTGGAAGGAAGAGCGTCGAGGGATCTTTGTAGATTACAACCAGAACGCTCGCGACAAGACTGTGTCGTCGGCCTACGGAGTTCGGCCGACGGGGTTCGTATCCGCTCCATTCGCCTGGAATGAGTTGGCCGATATCGAAATCGAGGACTTCCCATTGGGGGAATTTTCCGAGCGATGGAAAGACGTCGGCGATCTCACGGAAGGCATCGACGAAGCCGAGGGACGGATTGACACGTTGTTGGAGTGGGTGATTCGGGACGACGAGAACGGTGTGGGCGACGCTCCATGGCCACCGCACTATCCGAAGATGCCGGGTGAGCCTCCTCGTGTCCAGCCGTCAAAGCAGAGACGAGCCGACGACGAGTACTGATCCGGCTATAGGGCGTCGCGTCGACGCAACGCCCAGGTGAGAACGGACAGGCCGACTATCAGGACAACCACCAGCTTCGCGATTCCTCCACCGGCTCCCGGCGCGATGGGTCCCAACACGTCACCAGCGTTGCGCGGATCCCAGGCCGCAGCAATGTCAGCGAAGATCGAAAGTGCGATCCTGAAGATCGATAAGTTGGCAAGTCCGGTGACCACCGCTGCGAGGATCGACTCAACTACCACCACATATCCAAGACCGACGAGTATCGAACGAGGCACCAGGTAACCCAGGGGGACAAACACAGCGCCGTATCCCACGGCGGCAGCCCCAAAGTGAGCGAGGCCGGGAACGGCCATCGCTATGTCCCCGCCGATGGCTAGGAGAGCCACAGCCGAAGCGATCCATGCGCCAAGAGCCAGAGTCAAAGCGGCTGCGACTCCTGCCCCGGTGGCTGCCAAGGACATGCCGAACCTGCTGATGGGCCTCATGTAGAGGTAGGGAAGAGTTCCGGCGTCACGCTCTTCCCGCAGTACGGCAACCGTGAGAATCAGCACGGCGATGGCAAAGGAATATCCGACTGTGGCCAGCACGTCCGAGTAAAGGGTTGCAGGGTCGTTGTCGCCGTCGAGGCCAACCAGCCATAGCGTCAAGGCAGGTGCCGAAGACAGCGCCAAGAGACCGATGACGCGTCCGCGACGCATCACTCGCCTGAAAAGGTGGCGGGCCATGATCACGGTCAGCTGCCTTCTACCAGGTAGCGGAACACCGATTCGAGCGACTCATCAGCAGGCTCGAGCCGGCGAATCGAGACGCCCTGTTCGACGGCTAAGCCAGGAAGCTCCAGGGCAAGGCGACCAGCGTCGACTGCTTCGATTCTCAAGCGCGGGCCCTCGAGATGGGTGCCGATGACAGATGATGATGCGATGAGCGCGGAAGCGAGGTCGCGGGGCCGGTCGCATTCAACGAAAACCTGACGCGGCCGATCGGTCATCGCCGCTCGGATCTCGGCGACTGAGCCAACAGCGGCGAGTCGCCCGTCGACCATTGCAACCACCCTGTCGGATACCCGTTCGACCTCAGTCAGGACGTGCGACGAAACCAACAGGGTGCGCCCATCCGAGCCGAGCTGTTTGAAGAGATCAATGAGTTGGGCCCGTTGGACGGGGTCGGCCCCGTTGAGGGGCTCGTCCAAAAGGATGACCTCGGGGTCTGAAACCAGGGCAGCCGCCACCTTGGCCCTCTGCTTCATGCCTTTGGAGAATCCGCCCAGAGCCCGGTCGGCTGCTGCCACGAGATCAACTGTTTCCAGAACTTCCTGGGTGCGAGCCTCCGGCGAGTTGACCTTTGCGAGTTTGGCCGCAAGTTGGACGAACTCGCGACCGCTGAGACGGTCATACACCGACTCGTCCTCGGGGACCAGCGCGATTTTGCGATAGATGTTCGGGTGTCGGCGCGGATCTTCTCCCAGCACTTCGACCGAACCTTGGGATGGGCGCTGCAACCCGGCGATGACTCGGAGCAGAGTCGTCTTACCAGCACCATTTGGGCCCAGCAGCCCGGTGACACCTGGTTCGAAGTCGATTGTGAGATCCGAGACGGCGACTTTCGGCCCGAACCATTTCGACATCTCCTTGACCCTGATGGCGCGTGTCATGCGAGCCTCCGGTAGCGGGCTCGGACGAATATGCCTCCGGTCACAACCAGGGCAGCGATCACGACGGCCGACATCCACACCTCGAATCCAGCGGCTTCCGCGGGGTATGTGATGGTGTTTTCGAAGAAGTGGTCGCGGATAATCCGGGGGTGCTGATCGAGTGCCAGCAGCGATACCCAGCGCGCACCGGGGAAGGAAGCCTCGGCGACACGACCGGCAACGGCTCCACCTGCCGTAAGCAATCCGAGGAATGCAGCGGAGGCGATGCCGTTGCGGTCGATGACAGACGAGAGGATGAACACGACCGCTCCGTGCAGAGCGACGAAGGCAAGGGCAGTCAGAGGGACCTTCCAGAGGATGTCTGCGGTGTCTGTCAGGTAAGGCAAGAAACCGTCTTGGCTTATGAGCGCTAGGCCAATGTGCAGAATCACCTGTGGCACTAGATAGATGGCGCCGACTACCGAAGCGAAGGAAGCTGTCTTTGCGCTGAGATACCCGTCAACGGTCAGCGGACGTGAGAAATAGACCGAAAGGGCGCCGGAGGTGCGGTCGGGGATCAGGAGCTGGGGGCCGGCCAGAGCGATGAACAGCAGCCCGATTGCTGAATAGAAGTCGAAAAGCCCGCCATAGCTGGGCAGTCCCGAACGGAGGCTCTCCTCAATGTTCCCGATCGTCCAGTGAAGGCCGATGAAGACGGCCGCCGCGATGATCGCGATGGTTATGAGCGCCCAGGGGAAGATCTTTTGACGGGCCTTTCTTCCCAGGCCGAGAACCCGGCGGATGCCGTCGACGAACACGGCCTGGCGCGCCCCTGCTGGCCCAGCCCTTGGTCCGTCGTAGGTGCGATAGCCGCGGTCGTAAATGACTTGCTCAGTCATCGGCTCTCCGATGCGAGGAAGAGATCTTCGAGTGAGGATGATCCGCGAACCATGCGAACGAGCCCCGTCCCGGTCTCTGCGGAAAGCCTGACAATGGTCCTCTCCAAGGTGTGGTCACCCGGTCCTACCATCATCTGACGACCCCTGAGAGCAACCTCGATTCCGGCTGCTTTCAGCGCCTCGGTCAACGCCTTCGGATCTCGCAAGACTTCGACGTTCACCGTGCCCAGCTCTTCGGCGCTGTCGAGTGGACCTGATCGAAGTAGTTGGCCACCGTCGAGCATCACAACCCAATCGCAGGTCTGCTCGATATCAGTGAGCACGTGGGAGCTGACGATCACATTGATGTTGAACGCGCCGAGACGTTGGATGAGTTGGAGCATCTGCACACGTCCTGCCGGATCTAGGCCGGATGCCGGTTCGTCCAGTAGCAGTAAATCGGGGTCGTGCACGATCGCTTGCGCGAGCTTGACCCTCTGTTGCATGCCGGTCGAGAAGTCACCGAGGTATCGAAATCTCTCCTCCTCGAGCCCCACCAGGAACAAGGTCTCGGACGATCGCCGGCGTGCCTCTCGTCGGGGGATCCCGGCTAGCTGGGCCGCGTAGGCAACAAAATCTGCAGCGGTCTGGTCTTTCGGAAGACATTGACCTTCCGGCATGTATCCCAGCTGTGCCCGAACGATGAGGGGGTCGGTCTCGGGGTTGGCTCCCATCACTGTCATCTCACCGGCGGTGGGGTGAAGCAACCCGAGGATGAGACGGAGCATCGTGGTCTTACCGGCACCGTTGGCTCCGACCAGGCCGGTGACTCCTGGCGGGACGGTGAGGTCAAGGTCCTTGAGCGCAACCACCTCGCCGTTGTAGGCGTGGGTGAGTCCCCTGATGTCGACGACCGCTTCCTGGCTCATTCGCTGCCAGTGTGCCATCGCCGTGGAATTGACCCAATGGGGGATGTCCCTGAGCCAACCCGACGATCCCTTACCTTTCAGGGTCGCCAATCTGTGCCATAGCGTGGGTTAAGCGACACAGAAAGGGGTGTTAGCCGTCCACCACCTCGCGAAAGCCTCGGCCTTCAGGCCGTTCCAGCTGATCCATGGTGCACTGGGTAGCGTCTTTGTCCGGGCGCCATCGGTGGAATCGGGAGGCATGACGGAAGCGATCTCCCTCGAGTTGGTCGTAGCTGACTTCGACTACAACACCCTGCTGAACAGGGGTCCATGAGTTGTCCTTGCCAGCCGACCAACGGGAAGGTCCTCCAGGAGCGCGGGCAGCAGAGTCGAAGCTGTCCTCGGCCTTCAGCTCCATGAATCTTTCGAAGATCTCTACCCGGTCGGTGTTGGGGAACCCGGAGCAGTGCCCGATGAAGTGGAAGTCCCCCTTGTCGTTGTACAGGCCGAGTAGCAACGAGCCGATCTTGCCGCCGTCCTTGTGTTCCCTGAATCCTCCGACCACCACGTCGATTGTTCGCCGATGTTTGATCTTGATCATGGCCCGCTTGCCGTGCTGATAGGTCAGTTCGGGCTTCTTGGCGATAATGCCGTCGCAGCCCGCCGGCTCGAACTCGTGGAACCATGACTTGGCCTCGTCTTCGCTATCGGTCTGCGGCGTGAGGTGCCATGGGTGGCTAAGTGACTGTGCAAGAGCTACAAGCCGCGCCCTGCGCTCGGAGAAAGGATTCTCCCGAAGGTCCTCTCCGTCAATCGCCAGGAGATCGAACGCCACAAGTTCGGCCGGGGTTTCGCTGCTGAGGCGGGTGATCCTCGATTCGGCGGGGTGGATCCTCTGTTGCAGCGTGTCGAACGTGGTCACCCCATCGATCACGACAACGATCTCTCCATCGACCACCGTGCCTCTCGGCAGTTGGTCCAGAGCCTGCTGCAGCTCTGGGAAGTAGCGCAACAGGGGACGCTGATTCCTCGAATCGATCCTCGCCTCGGGCCCCGACCAGGACAGCGAACGAAAGCCGTCCCACTTCGGTTCGTAGACGAACTCACCCTTCGGCCACTTCTCCGACACTCGAGCTTCCATTGTCTGGACCGGTGCAACGAAGGGGTGGCTCATGGTCGATGAGTGTACGACCCGATACTCTGATGGCAGATGTGGGAACGCACTAAAGCCGGGGCACGGCTGACCTTTGCCGTGTTGAAGCAGGCTGGCAAGTCTTTCGGAGAAGACCGCGCCAGTCGTATGGCTGCTGCAGTGGCCTACCGAACGATGTTCGCCCTGGCACCGCTTCTACTGCTCGCGATTTACGTGCTGGGTCTCGTGGCTGAGGGTGACGCTCGCATCGAGATTCTCGATTCGGTTGAGGAGGTGGCCGGTGGGACGGTGAAACAAGCCGTTGACCAGTTCCTCGATTCGGTAAGCACCAGTGGCAATACAGCGGGTTTGGTCGGCTTTGCCCTGCTGATCTGGACCGGATCGAGTTTGTTCCTCGAGGTGCAGAACGACCTGAACGACATATTTGGGGTGCCGTACGATCACACGACGGGGTTGGTGAAAAACCTCCGCAAGCGCGGGCTCGCGTTTCTGTGGGCAACCGGCCTCGGGTTGGTGTTGGTGTTCGTCTGGCTGCTCAACGGCATCTGGCAATACATCGGCGAGTTCCTGCCGGAAAGCTTCGGGCCAGCCCACCGGGTCATCGCCGTGCTGACCCCGGTGGTCTCAGTGATCGTCCTCCCGTTCGTATTTGCCCTCACCTTCCAGGTGTTGTCGCAGGCGAAACTTCGTTGGCGAGCTGTTTGGTGGGGTTCGTTCTTCACGTCGGTCTTGTTCTTGGCAGCTGCCTATCTCATTGGCGTCTACTTCAGGCTCACCGACGACTCGGCAGCCACAGCTGCCAGCGCCATATTCGTGCTCATCTTGTTGGCATTTGTGTTGGCGTCTGTGTTTCTGCTCGGGGCTGAGGTGACAAAGACGGTCAACGGTCTCATCGTGAACGGCGACACTCCAGATTCCGGCTCCTCCGCGGCAGACTCCGAGGAGGTGGTCACCGATGCCCCCTCCCCGGTCCCGACTGCTGCGATCTTTGGTTTTCTCGGTGGGCTGCTGGTTGGTTGGCGTCGGTCCAACAAGTAACCATCTCCACTTTGCTCGGATCGTGAAATAGGCTCGCACCCATGGCCATCGACATTCCAGGATTCGTCGCCGACTTCAAGGAACATGCAACCGACCACGGTTTCCACGTCCATGACGAGCGGCACTTTGTCGAGACCTACAGCTTGCGCCAGTCGTGGGAGGTAGACGTTCACCCCGAAGCCGGATGCGGTGGCCCTCTCGATCTGCATGTGGCGCTAGATGTGAATCCAACGGTCCTCCTGTCTTTGCGGGAGAAGTTGGAGTCGATGGACGACTTCGCCGAGCCGGAAGACGACTATCACTTCGACCTCTACTTCAACTGGGCGGTCCCACCGCTGACTGATCCCCCGGATCTATTGGTACTTGCCACCGACCTGGCTGGCGTGGGAGGTCTCACGCTTCCAGTGGAGGTGTCAGCGGTCGACTCATTCGCTGACGTGATTGGTGCACCTGAGAGGCGGCTGCAGATCACCGGCAAGAGTCAGGTGAGCCTGGTCGCCATCCTGATGGGTCGTGAGCAGTTGTGTGAGGTGTTGGACACGTCCCGCGAGGTGAGCGAATATCTGCTCGATCGCGTCTCTGGATGGATGGAGCAGCCCGACTAACTGCCAGTCAGCCGATGATCATTCGGATGAGCGCCCAGATTCCGAGACCGGCCGTAGCTGCGCAAAGCACCAGGAACGCAACGAAGGTCATGGTGCTGGGTGGTGGTACTTCGACATCCCTGTTGCTAGCGGTTGCGAGGTGCCGTCCGCGGGGGATAGCCACCAAAGGTTCGGCATGGTTCGGGAAGTGGCCGTTGACGGCTGACGCGAACGCCGAGGTGTCATGAGGCATGAAGCGGAGAGTCTCGTCCTCAGCGGTTATGCCGAACGCCGGCCCGTCTAGACGCCGGATGTTGCACTCGGCGCGCGTCCAGGAGCCGATCTCGCTTTCCCCGGAAAGCATTCGCACCCCCTCGTCCGTGATGTCGACGACTACTGGGACTTCTGTCTTATCGATGCTTACGACGCCCTTGAAGGCGGTCAAGCGCGGTTTACCCCCTATTGACCCACACAAACTAGCCGACAGTCGCCCGCTCTAGGTCAGAAAGGTACGCCTATTGCCTCACACAAGAATCGTGTGTAATCCGCGGCGGCGCGGTAACGCTTGGCCAAATCGGACCCAAAATCCGGTGACGTCACGAGTTTCTGGCTCAATCGTCCACCGGCAGTGAAGCTTTTTAGTCTGAGGTCGTCAGGGAAGGGGTGACCTTCATCGAGTTCCTTAGGAATTCGTTTGAGTCGGTTGTCGTCGCCTTCTCCGATCTTCCATGTGTCGGTGAACCGCTTGTAGTGAGCGGCCTTCTTCCACCCGGCAGGATCGTCGTTGATTGCCTGACGAATCTGGCGGGCGACCTTGGGCTCGGGTGTCCACATTCCCACTCCGGCGAAACTCTCGCCAGGGGCCAGGTGGAGGTAGAACCCCGGGGCATGAACGTCCTTGCCGCTGGCGTGGCGGAACTGAATACCAACGTTTGTCTTGTAGGGGGTCTTGTCCTTGGAGAATCGCACGTCGCGATAAGGCCTCATCAACGAGCCCCCGTTCACCCGGGTGTCAGCGGTGAAGTGAGGTGAGATCTCGTTGATCTGCTTCCCGAAGTCCTCGACGAAGTCGAGCGCAGGTTCGCGAATTGTCTCGACGTAACGTGTCTTGTTCTTCTCCCACCACGGCTTGTTGTTGTTCGCTTCCAACTCCTTCAAGAAGTCGAAGACGCCCTTGGTGAAGTATTTGGTGCCCATGTCCATACCTTTCGTCGTCTCACCTGGTTGACGAACCGCTCGTCAGTCGCTCGACGTCGAATGTACGCGACAGAGCCGACGAATTTAAGAGTGGTGCAGGTTGTCCTGCTCGAGCTCAGACCACGGCGTTCGGAACCCATCTCGCAGGACTCGGGTGAATCTCCTGAAATCCCCGCGCAGAACCCAGGCGGCAGCGATGAGGAACATGACACCGACGCTGAACCGTGCCGTTGCCGACAGGCTCTCCGAAATCACACCTTGTTCAGCGAGGAACGACTCCCCGAGTTGAATGGCGAACAGGCCAAGCATGGCCCACGCTTCCGTTACTCCGACAGAGCGGCTGGCAATGATTGCTACGGCAAACACCGACTGAGTCGCCGTCACCCACAGCTCGTCACGTTGGATCTCGTTCAGCGGAAGTCCTGTGAACTGCCCGGCGAACATCATGAAGACGATCGGAAGGGTTCCGACCAACAGCGTCCATTGGTTCACCTTGGACGAGATGAGAGCACCGATTCCGGTCCTCGCAGCCAGACGCCATGCGAAAAGCGAGGCGATGAGCAGTTCGGGAGCTTCGGAGGCCAACGGCGCCAGCCACTTGATCAAGAAGAACTCGGATATTCCTATCGCTGACCCAAGCTCCTTGAGTGACTCGGTGAAGGGCTCGGCGACGAGGACGATGACGGTGGCCGAGACGAGGAAGAACAGATAGTTGAGGATTCGACGCTGCCGCTTGGGGAGACTCCCCACATAGGCGGACGGTCCGACGAGGTGCGGCTCCTCGGGTGAGGCTCCCGCAAGTCGAATCATGTAAGCGATGTAGATAGCTACGAGGATGACCGCATCGACCGGGCTGAGTGTGTCCTTCAGGAACAGTGTGATGCCGTACAGCGAAGCGACAGCCAAATAGGCGATATCAACCGATTGTGCCTTGGTCAGATACACCGTGGTCGGGGTGGCCATTTCGGCCTCAGCTGGTGTGGCGTTGGTCTTTCTGACTCTCCAGGTTCCCAGGAGGATCACCAGCGGCCACCCGAATCCGATCAGGAGCTGATTAGCGCCGGTCATGTTGGCCAGGGCAAGGGTTGAGGCCTCTCCTGCTTCACCGTTGGCTGCGAACTCGCGGCCGGCGTCAGCGGTCAGCACGAAATCGACCGCGTATTCAGGCAGAACCGCGATGAGCGCGAGCAGGGCGAGGGCCAGCCCACCACCCACGTCGAGTTGGATGATTTCGGCGGCCCAGGAGATGATAAACGCCGCACCGACGATGGCGATGCCGTACAAGATGGCGGCCAAGATCGGATGGGGGTGTTCTACGAAGAAGCTCAGGTATACGCCGGGAAGGGTCACCAGGATCGAAAGTACGATCAGCCCAATCTGGCGGCGTGGGTCAAGGTCGTGGGTCTCCATCAGCGGCGGCAGTCTAGGGCGACCGAGCTCAGTCCAGGACGCGCTTGCAGTTCCACGCGGTCCAGTAGTAGTAGCCGAGCTCCTCGTATCGGTTGGCCAGCCATGCGGCCGACGCGGTGTTGGCTTCTGGATCGAACGGGCTGTACCCGGCATATCCGGCCTTGGGTGCAGTGGTGGCCCAGGTGGACGGTAGGAACTGGAACAGGCCTGACGCGCTCGAGTACGGGTTCACCGCGTTGGGGTCACCGTTTGATTCGCAGTTGATGATGCGAAGGGCTTCCTCAACGCGGTGGCTGGGGAAAAACTGCTGCACCAGGCTCCGCCAGCGCTCCACGTTCGGGGGGTGGTTCCACGTCTTGCCGCCGGAGGTTGTCGAGGTGTTGGAAGGTGCCGTAGTCGTGGGGGAACTGCCCGGTGTGGTGGTGGTGGTCGTCCCGCGGTTTGCCTGTCTCTCGGCTTCGGCTTCTTTGGCCCGTGCGATGTCCACCGCACTCAACGCAGCTCGGTAGGCGGCATCCGCTGTCTGCGCCTGGGTGATTGCCTCAGCCACAACTTGGTCGGCTTGCTCGTACAGCGCCGTGTAGCGAGCTACCTCGGCGTCCACTTCGCCCTGAATTGCCTGGAACTCTTCCTGCTGACTCAAAAAGGTCTGGACCAAGTCGTGAAGGGTCTTCTGGCGTGCGTGCAGCGCACCGACCGTAGCTCGACCGTCGGCGACGACATCTCCTACTACAGCGCTAGTGACCAGCGCTTCAGCAACGTTGGAGCTGTTGACCACGCTGACCGTTGGCGATGCAAGGGCGGTCATGTAGGCGTCGACGGCTTGGATCTCGATGTCGGATTGGATCGACGCCAGCTCGACGTCGGCGAGTCCCACCTGTGTTGCGACACGATCGATCTGAGACCCGATCTGAGAAAGCTGGGCGGTCAGCTCGTTGAGTCGGGTGATCGAGTCGGCAAGCTGTCGCTCGATCTCGTCACGGTTGGCTACAGCGTCGTCGACAAGTCCCGATGCGGCCGCAGCACGTTGCCGGGCTTGTTCAGCCTGACGTTCAGCTTCGTCCGTGGTTTGGGCACCAGCACTGACACCTGCAACGAGGGAGGCGGTCAGAGACAGGACGAGGGTTGCGACAACAGCGCGCACAGAAACCATCTGGTGTCGTCAAGGGTAACGAACCCTGGCGTGTGGGTGAAGTGAGGTCAGTCGACCAGGTGGGACGGAGGGAGCCCCATACGCTCGTTGAGGGTTTCCTCTCGGTCGCGCACAATGCGATCGGCGATGGTCTCAGCCGCGTGATTTAGCCACATTGCAGCGTGTGAACCTTCGCGATAGTCAGCTTCGCCAAAAGCGTCGACTCGGTTCTGTTCGAGAAGGCGTGCTGCCTGTTTGAACTCGGCCTGAGATCCCGGTCGGTAGACCGCGTAGGTCTTGCCACCCTGGCCATTGACTATCGAGAACACTGGGACATCCGACGGCCCGTCGGCAATGTAGATCATGTTCTGGAAGGGGACCCGGCGGTCCTCGTGTGCGATCTTGGCGTTCACGTCGATCGAAGGGTTCTTGTTGGTCCCTTTGTTGATCTCGAATACGGCACGGGTCTTCGACGTGTTGTCGATCGTGTAGATCAACTGGCGAATCTCGCCTTCGGGCGAAAACAGCCTGTCCTGGGTTTCGCGGTACCCGGGTGGTGCTACCAGTTCGATGAACTCGCAGGCCCACACGTACTCGACTTGTGGGGCCACCGAAGATCCCAGGATCATCTGGCGTAGTCCCGTCGACACGATGTAATGCTCGACCTTGATCTGGTGCTCGGCGAACCGCGGTTGGGACTCGATGTTCTTGCGAACCATCTCAAAGAAGTCCGGGATCCCTGGGTTGAACTCGATCTCAGCACCCAGGCGCCGGAGGAGGGCATTGTCGAGACCAGCCATGCGGCCTTCGCGGGCATAAGTCAGGATGTGGTTGAGGTACAGGTGGTCGCGTTGGATCAGTTCGGCACCGTGGTCGGCGTAGAAACTGGCAAGACCGTCCACCTCAGACCAGAAGTCGCTCTCGTTGATGTCGTAGTGATTGAAGAGAGGACCTTGCATGTTGCCCGGGATCAGGGTCTTGTCGAAGTCCCAGACCATGGCGATCACGTTTTGGGGGAAGAGTTGTCGGGGCATCGGACCTAAAAGGCTATCGAGTTATCCACAGGAGGCAACCGGGGATCTAGATTTGGCGGGTGACCAGAAGAAACATCTCCTCGGGCTCGCCTTACGAGCCAACAGTCGGTTTCAGCCGCGCCGTCGTGGCGGGCGATCGAGTGATCGTGGCCGGCACCGCACCAATCTGGCCCGACGACTTCGTCGACCCCGACCCCAAGACCCAGGCTCGCCGGTGTCTTCAGATAATGCTCGATGCCCTGGAGGAGGCTGGAGGCAGGCCCGAGGACGTGGTTCGGACACGAATGTTCATCACGGACGCAGCATTGGCTGACCCAGTGGGAGAGGCCCACGGCGAGGTCTTCGCAGCGGTCAGGCCCGCGGCGACAATGGTGGTTGTGGGAGGACTGATCGACCCTCGCTGGGTCGTCGAGATGGAACTTGAAGCTGTCTTAACGGGTTGACGTGTTTGATCGCACCTAAGGAGGTCTTTGATGTTTGGACGTAGAAAGCCAGAGATGCCGGCAACCGACGAGATGCTGCCGGGTCGCAGCCAGGCAGTGGAAGTGCCCGTGGCCCACTTCGTCAATGGCAATCCCTTGGTTGGGCCGTTTCCTGAAGGCACCGAGGTCGCCGTCTTCGGGATGGGATGCTTCTGGGGCGCTGAGAGAAGGTTTTGGCAGCTCGACGGGGTTTACTCAACTTCGGCCGGATATGCCGGTGGAGCCACCCCCAATCCGACTTATGAAGAGGTGTGCTCCGGGGCCACCGGCCACGCCGAGGTGGTGATGGTCGTTTACGACCCGAATGTTGTGTCGTACGACACCCTGCTCAAAGTTTTCTGGGAGACCCACGATCCGACTCAGGGTTATCGCCAGGGGAACGACATCGGCACCCAGTACCGGTCGACGATTTATACGACAACCGACGGGCAGTTGGACCAGGCCAAGCGTTCCGCCGATATCTACCAGTCGGTTGTCTCGGCAGCCGGTTTCGGCGGAATCACGACCGAGATCGCTCCGCTGGGTGAGTACTACTACGCAGAGGACTACCACCAGCAGTATCTCGGCAAGAACCCTCACGGTTACGACTGCCATGCCAACACCGGCCTGGCGTATCCGGGGCTTAGCTGACGCGTTGCTATAGCAACAGGGTGCGGAATCCGCTCCCTAATGCACGTGCAACGCTTCCTCACGGCAGGGGGCTGGTTATGGCGCATAGGATGGCGCCATGAATCACGATCGCGTTCTCTGGATCCTTCAATGGGTGTTTGGCATCTACTTCATTGCCGTGGGGGTGATGCACTTCATTGTTCCCGAAGGCCTGCCAGCGATGATGGGGTGGATGTACGAACTCGGAGACGGGCTTCATGCAATCAGCGGGACGGCGGAAATCCTGGGTGGACTCGGGCTGATTCTGCCGGGCCTCACCAAGATCCGGCCCGAACTCACTCAATTGGCCGCACTTGGTCTGGCGATCGTGATGATCGGAGCCGCCATATGGCATATCGGCCGGGGGGAGTATTCCAACCTCGCCACCAACGTGTTGGTCGCGGCCATCATGCTCTACGTTGCCTACGGTCGGTCCCGTCTGGCTCCACTCACTGCTTAACAACCAACTCAGCTTGGGTCGGAGCGGCGGCCAAGGGCTTTCGGACTGACTAGCCTCTAGGGCGGCGTTCTGTCACGCCACACCTTCGCTCCGGTGCCCACGCCACCGGACTCGAGAAGGCAAAGGGGACCACGAGTGCTCGGCAGGTTCGATCAGGTCTGATACTGACGTGTTCGACAAGACGTGAGCGTGGGTGGCGGCGTCTCGTCGCGGGCACGAGGAAGCAGTTGACATGACCAAGCAAGAGTCCTTCAAGCGTCGAGTTCGCGCGCGCATGGAGCACACCGGAGAGCGCTACAGCGCGGCCCGGCGTGTCATCCTTGAGAAGACAAGCAACCAGGGCCGCACCTGGATTTCACTGCCGGAGGTGAATGACGACTCGGTCCGTGATCACACCGGTCGAGGCTGGGATGAGTGGTGCGACCTGATCGACTCGGGGCCGGGACGCTCGGCCGGACACACTGCGATCGCTGCATGGGTACAAGATGAGCATCGTGTTGGGGCGTGGTGGGCACAGGCTGTGACCATTGGATACGAGCGAATAACCGGGCTTCGGCTCCCCGGCCAGATGGCCGACGGCACGTTCACCGCAACGCGATCACGAACGATGAAACTCGACGCCGACGCAGTGCGAGAAATGCTGCTCAGCGAGACCGATCGCCAGGACCTCTTTCCCGAACACGACACAGTGCTTCGATCGAGGGAAAGCGCCAAGAGGGTTCGTATTGCGATGGGTGGAGGCGTCGCCGAGTTCTCCATAGACCCCAGGGACGATGGGAAGGTCAAAATCACGGTCGCACACGTCAGCCTCCCGGATGTTGAATCCATGGAGCATTGGAAGTTCTATTGGAGAGAATGGCTTGACGCGTTGACTGAATGATCAATCAGTCAACGCCCAGTGAGCCTTCCAGTTCTCCGGTATGGCGATTCCCAGGCTATAGGCGAATCGAATGAGCTGACCCTGGTGCTGCGCCTCATGCTCATTGAGGCGGAGCACCATTCCGGTCTGGTATTCCGTGAGTGACTCGGGTTCGAGTCGGTCCCAGTCGGCTCGAGTGGCAGCGAGCCTCTCAACGAGTACTTCGGGGGAGTGAGTCTCTGCGTCGTTGAGGGAGCAGGCGAAACCCTGCCACTTGCCGGCCCGCAAAGCCTCGAGATAGCTCTCCCGGCCACCAACGACGCACCAAAACTGACTTCCAATGGTGTTCGACCGTCCGGGAAGTTCTAAACGAAGTTCGTCGGCCGAAAGCGACCGGGCAAGGTCGTCGGTCAGGGTTGTCAGCGTTTTCGTTTGACGCATGACGATTTCGCTCACGAACTCACAGCCTCAACTAACTCTTCCGCCGTGAGGGCTCCTACCTCGAGTTCAACGTCGGGCACCACGCCTGTCCCACCGAAGTCAAGACCACCGGGAGTCAGCCAACGAGCGATGGTGAGCTTCAACGCACCGCCATTGGAGAGGCCGAACCTCTGTTGGACGGTGTTCTTGCCGAACGTGTTCTCGCCAACGACTGTGATCCGTCCGTTCTCCTGAAGGGTGGCCGAGACCACCTCGGATGCCGAGGCTGAGCCTTTGTTGACGACGAATGTCACCGGCATATCTTCAGGCACAACCACGGCGCCACTCACGGGATACCCAATCGATTCGTCAGGCCCTTGAGTCTTGACCACGTCACCTTCGGCCATAAACGCGGAAGCGACCTGAATCGCGGTGTCTAAGAATCCCCCCGGATTGTCCCTGAGGTCGATGACCAACTCACCGACTCCCTGCTGGAGAACCTCGCTGAGGGCTTCGACGAACTGATCTCCGGCGCTGGCGTTGAACGATCGCAACCTGACATATCCAATGTCACCAAAGACATCTTGCTCAATGACGGGTATGACGACTGCAGCGCGAGTGATGGTCACGTCGAAGAGGTCGCTCTCCCGGTCGATCGTGAGCACAACGTCGGTTCCAGCCGGGCCACGGACGGTGGCTGTGACCTCGTCTACGGTCCATCCCAAGATCGATTCGCCGTCGACTGCCACGATTGCGTCGTCGCGTTGCAGGCCGGCCTCTTCGGCGGGAGCCCCCGTGATCGGGGTGACAATGAGGATGCGGCAGGTCTCGGAGATGACACCGCATTGCTTGTTGTCTCCCGGAAGCGTCTCATCTTCCGGAGAAACCAGAGCCCCGATGCCTTCGATCTGTCCCTGCTGTTCTTCCTGAAGGAGTTCCAGAGCCCGAGGATCCAGGTACCCAGAGTTGGGGTCGAGTGCGAATGCAGACAAGCTGGCCACGATCGTCTCTGCAGCCTCCGCTGTGCTGTCCGCTTCGATGGCGGCCAGGTTGCAGGTTTCTCCGAACTCCGGTGTGGGGATGGCACACACCAGCAGGTCGTCGCTGTCTGCCCCGTCCAATAGTGCCAGCCCTTCGAGGGCTGCCTCTGCCAGCACAGCGTCTTCAATCGGGTCGACGTACCGATCTTTGATGAGGTCGTAGGCTTCACAGACGATGGCGGCTTCGTCGGGTGCCCGGTCGCACTCAACGATTCCTACCTCGCGCCCCTCGATGGTCGAGGTTGGAATGGGGGCCGTGGTGCCCGGAGACTCACTAGTCGTTGTTGTGCTCGGGTTGGTCGGGTTCGAGAACGGGGATCCCGTACATGCGCTGGCGATGAGGGCCAGGGCCGTTATGGCCGATATGAATGTCGTTTTCTTCAAGATGATGCTTCCAGCGCGAGGTTGACGATCTCTTCGATCGATGCGTCTGCCGGCCAGTCCAGTTGGACGTCCGGGCTGAGGCCGTCGCCCTCCGCCGTTTCTCCGGCCGGGGATGACCAGCGCGCCACGACCACATAGAACTCGCCGTCGTTTCGAAGCCTGAAGGGTATCTGTACAGCGTCTTTACCGAACGTGTTTGTCCCTACCACGACAGCGTTTCGGCGATCTCGAAGCGCACCGGTCAGAATCTCGGCAGCCGAAGCCGTCCCATTATCGACAAGGACGACCAGTCGGCTGGAAGTGCCAGGACCCCCGGGCTGGGCTGTGTAGTCCCGGTCGTCGTTGGGCGATTCGGTGATCAGAACGGTACCGCCCGAGATGAAAAGGTCGGATACCGAAACGACGGCATCTACGAAGCCTCCCGGGTTTCCTCTGAGGTCAACCACCAACGTGTTCGGTGAGCCCAGTTGAGCCAAGCCTTCTGAAACAAGAGTTGGGATATCCCAGTCGAAGTCAGGAATACGGATGTAGCCAACGCCTGACCGGACCGTAAGAGTCTCAACGGTCGGAAAGACCAGGGGAGCGCGCTCGATCTCGAACTCGACGATCTCGCCGGACCGCTCAACCGTCAGTCCAACCAAACCGGACTCATCACCAGCGATCAAACCCACGACGGTTGAGAATCCTTGACCATCGACAGGTACGCCATCGACCTCGGTTATCAGATCGCCGCTCCTGAGGCCGGCTCTGAAGCCAGGGTTGTCTTCGAGAACAGTCACCACTTCGAGGACGCACGCACCGCCGAGTCGGGCGCATTTCGATCCGACTGGGTCTCGTGAGTCCAACAGAACCCCAACTCCTCCCACGACTCCGTTGGCCCGAAAGGCGTCTCGTTGCTCAGGTGACACGTAATAGGTGAAAGGGCCCAGCCCAACGTCCACCATGTGGGCCATTGATGCTTCGACCGCGTCCTCGAGAGGGACATTGCGGATCACCAAGGCTTCTCCCAGGGCCTCGCAGTACGGCAAGAATGCATTGTCCGGAATGGCGCAAGTCAGAGCGCGCGGCGGATCAGCCGACTCATCAGGTTCAAATCGGTCGAGACCCTCAATAGCAAGATCGGCCAGGACAGCTGGGTCAAGAGGTCGGTCGACATGCCATTCCTCGAGCAACTCCCACATCTCGCAAAGAGGGACGAACATCACGGGAGGCGTGACACAGTTCTGGACGACCATTGGCTGGGTGGGGGTCGTGGTAGTCACCAGAATCGTTGCGCGGGTGGTGTCGACACTGGCTGCCGTCGTAGTGGTGGGTTCCGCAGCACCCCCGCAGGCCGAAACCATCAGTCCGACCGCCAAAACAATCCAGCGCATTGAAATCATTATGAAGCTGGATCGGCCGTTAGCGTCTCCTTCGTGAGAACTCGTGTCCATCTCCGTTCGCCCGACGGCGAATCAGTCGTGCGCGATGTCGTAGGCGAATACTGGTCCGAGGGGTCGAGTGCCATCCCTGATACAGAGCTGGGTAAAGGGCTGTATGCCTTGCCGGGATTGATCGATGCCCACGCCCATCTAGCTACATCGGAACTCAATTGGCAGCCGGGTGTGTTTGAGGAGGCGGTGGACCGAGCGCGGGCCTCACTCCGCGCCGGAGTGACGCTCGTTCTGGACAAGGGTTGGCGGGACGCCACGACCATCCGGGTCATCGACGAGCTAGCGCCACATGAAAGACCAGACATAGAGGCGGCGGCGCAGATCATCGCTTCACCGGGTGGGTACTACCCGGACTTCGGATACGAAGTCGAAGAGGGCCGGTTGACCCAGGCAGTGCTCCAAAAGTCACAGGAGGGCCGAGGTTGGGTCAAGCTCGTCGGGGACTGGCCACGCAAGGGTGTTGGGCCGAAGGCCAACTTCAGCCTGGAGGCGATGAAGTCGGCAGTCCGAGCGGCCCATGACTCAGGGTCGAGAGTGGCCATTCACACGATGGCCCCTGAGGTGCCCTCTGCTGCGGTGGAAGCCGGGATCGACTCGATTGAGCATGGGCTTTTCATGACCGAGGCCGACGTGGAGACTCTTGCCGAGCGGCGGGGCATGTGGGTTCCGACCGTCCTCAGAGCCGAGGCGGTGCTGGCACAACTGGGTGCCGAATCGTCGGGAGGACGGTTGTTCGTGCAAGGACTCGAGAACGTGCGCCGTCTGCTGCCGTTGGCAGCCGAGGCGGGAGTGGAGGTTCTGGCTGGCACAGATCTCGTTGGTTCACCGGTTGACGTGGCAGCGGAGGCGATAGCGCTGTCTCGCTTTGGTTTGTCTAACAGCCAGATCCTGCGCGCCGTTTCGAGCGGAGGTTTCCTTGCTACTGGACGACCCGCTCGGTTTGAGGTGGGTGCTCCCGCTGACGCAGTCTTCTTCGCCGATAACCCGTTGGGCGATCTCGACGTGTTGGCACATCCCGTGGCGGTAATGAGGCTGGGAAGGGTCGTGTGAAACTGATCCTCGCCTCGACCTCGCCGCGGCGGGATGAACTGTTGCGGCAACTTGGTCTGGCCTTCGAGATCGTTTCACCAGATATCGATGAGACACGAAACCCCGGCGAGTCTCCGGCTGCCTTTGTGGAGAGGCTTGCTCGAGAAAAGGCGATGACGGTCGTTGAACCGGATCATGTGGTCGTTGCCGCGGACACAGTTGTGGTTCATGCCGGTCGCATTTTGGGTAAGCCCGGCCATCCGGCCGAGGCTCGAACCATGCTGAGTCTGATTGCGGGCGAAACACACGATGTGTTCACCGGGATGGCCGTGGCTCACGCCGGGAATGTGTCGGCTCTGGTGGATGTCACCGAAGTCGAGTTCATGCCTCTCACCGATGGCGAGATCGCGCGATATGTGTCGGGTGGGGAACCAATGGACAAGGCCGGCGCTTACGCGCTTCAGGGCGAGGGAGGACGTTTCGTCCAAGCCGTCAGAGGCAGCCCTTCCACGGTGGTTGGGCTGCCGATTCATCTGCTCGAAAGGCTTGTGCGCGCTGTGGGTGCTGACCTCGAGCGCTTCAAAGCCACGCCCTAGTTCTGCCGACAAACGAGAACTCTGGTCTAGCTTGGTTCCAACATGAGACGAATTGCACTGGTTCTTGCGATCTTGGTAGCCGCATGCAACCCGGACGCCGTAAGCGAAAGCACCACGTCGACGTCCTCTCCGGCCACAACCTCCACCACCGGCGTGCCGGAAACCACCACAACATCGGCTCTCACTACGGCGTCGACTTCTACGACTTCCACAACAGTTCCGCCCAGCACGACGACCTCAACAACCCTGGTCGCGGGCAACTGGGCTGATGAGCCGGTGGTGACGACGGGTTTCGGTGCGCTCGGGTGGTGGGATGGCTCAGCGTGGCGAATTGCCGAAGACGAGGGCGCTCTGCCAGTGCTCGGAGGCGAGGACTATCAGGCGATTGTCCTCGATCAAGTGGGCACAACCACGGGCGGACCCCAAACCCTGGCGTGCGATCCGCTTGGACTGATAGGTGTTGACTTGGCCGACCCCGATCTGTTGGGCGCGTTCCCCGGCCCCTACGGCGTTGCGATTTCGGCCCCATATGCCCTTCAGCCCCACTTGTTCGAGGCAGTTCCCGACGATGGAACCTACGCCGGTTTTGCATCTGATCTGCTCGACTCGCGCGGTCTGGCCGTGCCCGCGCCGATCGTCAAGCAGCTCTTCCGAACCGATCTCGAAGGCGACGGGGTCAACGAGGTCATCGTCGTGGTCGAGGATGTGACCCCTGGCTACCTCATGGAGGTCGGCGACTACTCCCTGGTGTTCATGCGAAGGGTCATCGAAGGTGAGGTTCAGACGGCGATTCTGGCAGAGACAGTGGTGCTCGGGGAAGACCAGCAGTTCGCCGGAGCACACTCGGTAGGCACTGTTGCCGATCTGAACGGCGACGGGAAGATGGAGATTGTCACTAACAGTGCGTTCTTCGAGGGCTTCAGTGTTGAAGTCTGGGAGTATGTGAACGACGACTTGGGGCCGGTGTCGGTCTTCCAGGTCGGCTGCGGTTCCTGATGGACAATCCGTTCGCCGACCGACCGACGTACGTCGGCCACACCGGGATCGAGATTATTGAGGCGTCGCCCGACCATTGCGTGGGCAAGATCGAGATCACTGAGAATCATCACCAACCCTATGGAGTGGTCCACGGTGGCGTCTATTGCGCTCTCATCGAGACTCTCGCCTCAACGGGGGCCGCTATCTGGGCGATGGGCAACGGCAAGGCTGGTGCCATGGGTGTCAGCAACAAGACCGATTTCCTGAGAGCCACCACCGAAGGGGTACTTACCGGTACCGCTACCCCGATTCACCGTGGTCGAACACAGCAGCTGTGGCAGGTGGATGTGATACGTGACAGCGACGGATCGCTGGTGGCTCAGGGCCAGGTAAGGCTCCACAACGTCAACAAGACGGAGTTCTAACCAGGGCCGGTGTCTGGGCCGGGATCCGATCCGGTAGCGGCGGCCTCTAGGCGGGGCAGGTAGTGATCCCAGCCGGCCTTGTGGATGGGAACCTCATCTGTAGGAAGTCCTGAGTGGGTCAGGGTTAGTCGAGTTGAGGTCCCTACGGCCTCAAGGACGACCGTCACCGTCGACTGTCCTGGCGGCAGGTTGGGATTGCCGACCCATCCCCAGGTGAAGACCACCTTCTCGTTCGGGACCAGCTCGACATAAGCGCCCTGAGCGTTGAGACCGTTGGGCATGAACATTGAAAAGAGACCACCCACACTCGGGGTCAACTCCGCACTCGAACCCTGCCATCTCGCCCACTTCTCCTGGTCGATGAAGTACGAGTAGACGGTTGATGGCGGTGCCCCAATCAATCGGGTGATCACGATCTCGGTCATGCTTCGTCCTCGATGATCTCCACCAATCGATCCAGCTTCTCGCCCCACATCGCTTCGAGAATCGGTGCGAGTTCGCCAAGACCTTTCCTATTGGCCTTGTATAGACGGCGGTTTCCGTCAGCCCGCATGCTCACGAATCCATGCTCGCGCAGCGTGGCTAGATGCTGGGAAACGGCGGCGAATGAGACGTCGAACTGATCTGCGATGTCGCCCGCGGGAAGTTCTTCGCTCCATACCAACTGCAAGATCCTTCGCTTGCGAGGTTCTGCGACAACTTGGAGCGCATCCATAGAGGGCACGATAGGGCAATTTAAGCTCAAATTGAAATAGGTCACCGGTTTGAGGTAGGGTCACCTTGAATTTCAGTCCATACTTAAATAAAAGGGAGCTGCAGTGGGCAGTTATGCGATCAGAGCAAGGTTCGATTCGGATGTGGAACCGGAGTCAGTAGGCAAGTGGCTCGTCTCGACCGAAGGGATAAGCGGGTGGTGGTCCGACACGGTCGAAGGTGCCGCGTCAGCGGTTGGTGATGAGTTCGTGATTCGTTTCCCAACGACAGATGTTCCCTTCTCTTTGGTAGTGCGTGAGCTCGACGATGACGTCGTCGTGTGGGATGTGCCCGAAAGCCCCCCATGGTGGAAAGGAACGACAATCCGCTTCGAGGTGGGAGGCGGTCCTGACGGCGGGACTTCGCTGCTCTTTGTTCATGAGGGCTTCGAGCCTTCTGACCCGATCATTGAGGTGATTACGCCGGCATGGATCGGTTTCGTGAACAACTTGATGGAGGTAGCCGCTACAGGTCAAGCCAGCCCAGCAGTCATCAACTAGAACAGTCGGGTTGTCCACAAGGTGGGACACCGGCGAAAATGGGCTTGTGAGTCTCCAGATCGGCCCGATCGCTGTTGACCCGCCTGTGGTGCTTGCGCCGATGGCCGGGGTGACCAACGCGCCCTTTCGGCGGTTGTGCCGTGAGTTTGGAGCCGGCCTCTACGTGTCAGAGATGATTGGGGCCCGAGGGCTGGTCGAGGGGAATGTCAAGACGCGCGACATGGCGCGCTTTGCTGACGATGAGGTGCCCCGGTCGATCCAGCTCTATGGGACCGATCCCGAGTACGTCGGCCGCGCCGTAGCCCTCCTGGTTGCCGAGCACGCCGTTGACCACATTGACATGAACTTCGGTTGCCCCATGGCGAAGGTGACTCGCCACGGTGGTGGAGCGGCTCTCCCTTGGAAGACCGGGCTCTTTGCTTCCATCGTTGAAGCGGCCGTAATGAGTGCGGGACCGGTGCCGGTGACCCTCAAGTTCCGCAAGGGTATCGACGACGATCACTTGACCTACCTGGAGGTCGGCCGGATCGCCGAGTCTCTGGGTGTGGCAGCCATCGCCCTTCATGCCAGAACGGCGCATCAGCTCTATGCGGGCGTCGCCGATTGGAGCGCAATCGCCGCCCTCAAGGATGAGGTTGACTCAATCCCGGTCCTGGGCAATGGCGATATCTGGGTGGCCGACGACGCGGTGAGGATGATGGCCGAGACGGGCTGCGATGGTGTCGTGGTGGGTCGTGGGTGCCTGGGGCGTCCTTGGTTGTTTCGTGACTTGGCCGACGTGATGGCCGGGAGGGAGCCTCAGTCGCCGCCGAGTCTCGGCGAGATTGGTGAGATCATGCTCCGGCACGCTCAGCTGTTGGTGGACCACTTCGGTGATCCGCGTGGCGTGGTTCTCTTCCGCAAACATCCGCCCTGGTACTTGAAGGGATTCCCTGTCGGGCCGAGAATCCGTGATCGCTTCTCACGCATATCCTCACTCAATGAGTTGGCGGAGCTCGTGGCGGGTCTTCCTCATGATGAGGAATACCCCGCAGCCGCCAACACCATGGTCAGGGGTCACAGCCATGGACCTCGAATGGTTCGACTTCCCCATGGCTTCTTGGACGATCGGACTTCTGAGGGTCTGCCGGCCGAGGCCGCGGTGGCGGTCAGTGGCGGCTGACTGACTCAGCCGGTCTTACCAGGTCGCCTGGTCGCATACCCAGCTACGGCCGAGAGGAGAAGGTGAGCAGTTGTATCGACGGTCAGGTGGTCCCGATCGATCGAAGGGTCTACTTCGACAAAGTCCATCGCGACTACAGATGAGTGACTGGCACAGCGAGTAACGCCTTCGCTCAGCTGTCGGACGGTGAGGCCTCCGGGGCGTGCGCCGGGGCAGCCCGGAGCGAACGCGCTGTCCAGGACGTCAACGTCGACGTCAACATAGACGCGGGAACAGAAGCCACCTAGGTGGGCGAGAGCTACGTCGACCGCGGCCCTCATTCCAACCTTCTCGACCTGTTCGACCGTCACCGTCTCGATCCCGACCTCGTCGCAGTAGCCGCGGTATTGGGCCGAGTTGGCGAAGGAGTGGATGCCAATCTGGACCACGTTCTTGCCTGGCAGGCCGTGTTGCTCGATCAGACCTCGAATCGGGGTCCCGTTGCTGGGCCCATCGTCAAGTGAGCGAACGTCGTGGTGCGCGTCGAATGTGATGACACCGGTCTTGCGAATGTCATCGCCTGACAGCCCGGCCACGAGAGGCCGAGTGATGGCGTTGTCGCCGCCGAGGAACAGTGTCAGGTCAGCATCAGGAAGGCTTCCAACCAAGTCGGCTACCGCGACGATCATCTCGTTTGGTTCGAGACCTGTGACGGGCCAGTTGCCCAGGTCCGCGGTCGAGACGGTGGAGAAGTCGACGCCGAGTTCGCCGTGGAAAGTGGAGAAGCGGCTGAGTCGGTCGCGAACATGCAGAGGTGCGAGGTCGGCGCGAGATGGTGTCAGCGATGCCGCAGACGACGGGACTCCGACCACTAGTACGTCAGGAGAGGGTGTGTCTTGAGCGAGCCACACCGAGGCACGGGGCCAGTTCGGATCAACGATCGCCATCGAGCATGGGGATGTCTACTCCCCGTTCCTTGGCAACTCTGCGCGCCTTTTCATACCCGGCGTCGGCGTGGCGCATGACCCCGGTCCCAGGGTCGTTGGTCAAAACCGTTTGGACTCTCTTTGCGCCCTGGTCCGTTCCGTCGGCGACCACCTGGGCTCCGGAATGGATGGAGTTCCCGATGCCCACCCCACCGCCGTGGTGAACTGCAACCCAGGCTGCGCCCGACGACACGTTCAGCATCGCGTTGAGAATGGGCCAGTCGGCCACAGCGTCTGATCCGTCGGCCATGGCCTCTGTCTCTCGATACGGTGATGCCACCGAGCCGGAGTCGAGGTGGTCTCTTCCAATCACAATCGGTGCTGAAACCTCGCCGGAAGCCACCAACTCATTGAACCGTAGGCCTGCGAGATGCCGTTCCCCATAGGAAAGCCAGCAGATGCGCGCCGGAAGACCCTGGAAATGGACCTTCTCGCCCGCCATGTGGAGCCATCTCAGCAGGGGTTCGTTGTCTGGGAACAGATCTGCCAGGGCGCGATCGGTGGCCGCGATGTCGGCAGGATCCCCGCTCAGGGCCATCCATCGGAAGGGTCCGGATCCCTCAGCAAACAGGTCTCGGATATATGCGGGGACGAATCCTGGATAGGAGAAGGCGTCGGAGTAGCCGGCCGTCTGTGCTTCGCCGCGAAGGTTGTTGCCGTAGTCGAACACTTCCGATCCGGCTCGCTGGAAGCCCACCATGGCTTCGCATTGAGTGGCCATGGACTCACGGGCCGCCTTGATGTATGTGTCGGGATCATCTCGCCTGAGGTCTGCCGCTTCTTCCAACGTGTAGCCGGAAGGCACATAGCCGTACAACGGATCGTGCGCAGAGGTCTGGTCGGTGACGATGTCGATCTCGACGTCTGCCTTGAGCAGCTCAGCGAATAGGTCGGCCGCGTTCCCCTCGATGCCGATCGAGAGTGGGCGCCGCTCGGCCTTTGCCTGTGTCGCCAATCTGATCGCCTCTTCCAGAGTTTCGGCTTTCACGTCGAGATAGCCGGTCTCGAGTCGCCGCTCGATGCGGTGGGGATCGACGTCCACGCAGAGAGCAACACCACCATTCATTGTGATGGCGAGGGGTTGAGCGCCTCCCATGCCACCGAGACCTCCGGTCAGGGTGAGGGTCCCAGCCAGTGTGCCGCCAAACTCCTTATCGGCGATCGCCACGAAGGTTTGGTACGTGCCTTGAAGGATCCCTTGGGTTCCGATGTAGATCCATGATCCGGCGGTCATCTGTCCGTACATCATCAGCCCTTTGGCTTCGAGGTCCCAGAAGTGGTCCAACGTTGCCCACTTCGGAACCAGGAGACTGTTGGCGATCAGTACGCGTGGGGCCATGTCGTGTGTGCGGAAGACGCCCACTGGCTTGCCCGACTGCACCAGCAGGGTCTCGTCGTTTTCCAGTCGTTGCAGAGTCGCCACGATCGCGTGCAGGGACTCGATGTTGCGGGCCGCCTTGCCGCGTCCCCCGTAAACGATCAGGTTCTCTGGGTCTTCGGCAACGTCGGGGTCGAGGTTGTTCAGGAGGCACCGCAGTGCTGCTTCCTGGAGCCAGCCTTTGGTGTTCAGGTCGCTACCCCGGGGGGCGTGTAGGGGGAAGGTGAGGTCGAGCATTCTCCACGCAGCCTATACGCCCCAGCTGTTGTGCAGATCCGTACCCGTGAGGCTCATTTCTGCACAACAGATCTGTTGTGCAGCGTCCAATGGATCTGTTGTGCAATTCCGTGCCCGTTAGGACCGTATCTGCACAATCGATCTACTTGCGGAGCATCCCGTCCAGCCGACGCGAGGCGACGAGAGCCCCCAGCAAACCCATTACCACCAGGTAGGCGGCGTGGCCCACCATGGACAGGTCAGGCGCACCAAGGGTGAAGCCGCGGAGTAGCTCGGTACCGTGATAGAGCGGAGAAACTCGGGCAACCTGCTGCAGAGCCTCCGGGTAGATGTCGAGGGGGTAAAACGTTCCCGAGAACAAGAACAGCGGCATGGTGACCAGCGTGACCAAATCGAAGTCCTGCCACGAACGCATGTAGGTGCTGGCGGCGAGCCCCACGGCCCCGAAGGCGAACCCGATGAGGGTGGCGGCCGGGACCGCAAGGAGCGCGAGCCACGAGTTGGTGAGACCCATCAGCGCCATGACCCCGATGAAAGCGGTCGAGTAGAGGGCGCCGCGCAGCAATGCCCAACCGATCTCCCCAATGGCGATGTCCATCGGCTTCATGGGGGTGGTGAGGATTCCTTCGTAGGTCTTGCCGAAGTGCAGCTTGAAGAAGATGTTGAAGGTGGTCTCGATGACCGAGCCGTTCATCGCGGATGCGGCCATCATGGCGGGCGCCACGAAGGCGGCGTACGGGATGAGCGTTCCGCCCGGGCCGGCTACATCTCCGACTAGGGCTCCCACTCCGACCCCGACAGCGAACAAGTAGAACACAGGCTCGAAGAATCCGCTGAACACCACCTTCCACAGACGGCGGTAGGCGATGTAGTTCTTCTCCCATATCCGATGGGCACGGAAGGGCGTGATCGACCCAACCGGAGTAATGCGACTCGGGGCCTGGACGCTCATGGCCGAATTCTCCGGTCGAGAAACCTGATCGAGAGGTATATGCCAATGGCCAGCATCACCATCAAATACACAAGGTGAATCCACGGTGACATGTCCGTCACCACTGGAGCGCCGGCATCAGGAAGGGCCAGCTTGCGAACGAGTTCGACACCATGGAAAAGGGGAGTGACGAACGCCACCGGCTGCAGCCACCCCGGCAGTTGGCTGATCGGAAAGAAGGTGCCCGAAAAGAGAAACAGCGGCACAATGGCGAAGCGAAAAAGTGCTGACAGGCTCCGTCCGTCCTCTTGGGTGAGAGTCCACGCTGTGATCACGGAAACGAATGCGAGACCGGTGAGCACCGCAGGGCCGAGTGCGGTCAGCGCTGGCACTAGATCGATGGCATCAAACGCTACGGCGATGCCGGTGAAGACTGTCACCACGAAGAGCAGGCGACCGACTCCCCAGATGAGTCTCCCCCAAATGATGTCAGCAGGATCCAGTGGTGTGGTGATCGTGCCGTGGAAGTTCTTTCGCCACTCGACAGCCGCCATCACCGGGAACGAGCCATCGCCAGCACCCACTTGCATGGCAGTGGCTGCCATCAGCCCGGGGGCCAGGAAGACTACGAAAGGCATTCCTAGAACGTTTTCGCCGCGGTCGACCATGGTTCCCAGACCCAGCCCCATCGCGGCCAGGTAGAAGATTGGGTTCACGAACGAACTGATCACCGTCCCCCGCCACGTCCGGCGGTAGGCGATGACCTCAGACTCGGCGAACCGAAGCGACCTCGATAGCGCCGTCATCAGTCGACGAGCCTCCGTCCTGTAAGACGAAGGAACACGTCTTCAAGAGTCGACCGACGAACGAGGACCTGCTCGGGGTGAATACCTCGAGAGCTCATTCCGTGCTGGGTGTCGTCGGCGTCTTCGGTATAGAGCAGCACTCGATCGGCAAGCACTTCGGATCGGGTGGCCAATCCGTCTAGTTGGAGCACGGCAGCGTCCTTCTGACCGTTGGCGAATCTCAGTTCGACCACCTCCTTGGTGGCATAGTCCTCGATCAGTTTTCTCGGCGAGCCCTCGGCCACGATCTTGCCTTCGTCCATCACCACGAGACGGTCGCAGAGCTGTTCAGCTTCGTCCATGTAGTGCGTCGTCACGATCAGCGTCGCGCCCTCCTGCTTCAGGCGATAAAGCCGATCCCACAGCAAGTGACGGGCGGCGGGATCGAGACCGGTTGTGGGTTCGTCGAGGATGATCAGGTCGGGGTTGTTGATCAGAGCACGTGCGATGGTCAGTCTCCGCTTCATTCCACCCGACAGTGGCTCGACCCGTGAATCCCGGCGCTCGGACAGTTGAGCGAACTCGAGAAGCTCGTCGATACGTGGATTGATCTGGGCCTTCTTCATGTCGTGGTAGCGGCCGTAGACATAGAGGTTTTCGGCGACCGTCAACTCCATGTCGAGATTGTCCTCTTGGGGTACGACTCCCAGTCGACTGCGGATCGAACGGCCATCTACTCGGGGGTCGATGCCGAACACGGTGAGGTGGCCCTCGGTGATGGGACTCACCGTTGTGATCATCTTCATCGTCGATGTCTTGCCAGCACCGTTGGGTCCCAGGAACCCGAAGGCCTCGCCCGGATGTATCTCAAAATCGACGTTGTCTACTGCGGTGAAGTCGTCGAAACGTTTGGTCAGGCCGCGCGCTTCAACCAGAAAGTCGTTCATTCGGCGCCACGGTACAGCTGCCAGCCGACAAATAACTCCGGATTAGGCAGACCGGCGACCGGTTTAGCGATCCGCTAGTAGCGATCAAGCCGGATCACGGCGTCGGCGTTCTTCCGCCCCCCGAACCGTGCAGGCCGAGCGTCCTCGGCCGGGTATCCGAGTGCGATGGCATACCGAACGATGGCTCCCTGAGGAGCTTCCATAAATGCCGCGGCATCGGAGTGTCGATGCAGGGTGATGGGACAGGAAGCGACTCCAATGGCCTTGGCCGCCAGCATCATGTTTTGCGCCGCCCGGCCGATGTCGAACATGTTGCCCCCGGGTTCTTGAACCAGGACGATGGTCGCCACTGAGTCCCTGACCGGCTGGGTGAAGTCGCCGTGAGCGGCGAGTCCTTCGAGTCGCTCACGGTCGGTGACGGCGACGAAGGTCCACGATTGGCGATTCTTTGAGGACCCTGTCCATCGCCCGGCCTCGAGGATGGCTCCGAGATCGTCGTTGCTGAGCGGCTCAGCCTTGTAGGAACGCAAAGCTCTCAGCCCAAGGATGAATTCATAGTGGTCGTTCATGCCCCAACGATACGTTGGCTATTTGGGGTAGAGGATCATCTGAGTGCATCGGAAGTGCGCCAACGGACGGCCGGTCTCCTCGTCGGAGACGACTACATCCCAGACCTGTGTTGTATTTCCGCCGTGAACCAAAGAGGCCTCGCCAACCAACGACCCTTCGAGCAAGGTGCCGACGAAGTTGGTTTTCAGCTCGATCGTCGTGAATCCGGATGCGCGAACTGGGAGCGATGCCATGCATCCATAGCCAGCGGCCGTGTCTGCCAGGCTCACGACGGTCCCCGCGTGCAAGTAGCCGTTAGGGGCGAGGTGTTTGGTCGCGAGTTCGCAACGGATCGACGCCTGTCCCTCTGCCAACGACACGATCTCGAGACCGAGATGGCCGGGAAGCCGATCGGCGCCGATGGCGTTGAGCATGTCGCGAAGTTGGTCGGGTGGGGCCGGCGTCATCCGAAAGACGTTACCGGCCGGTCGCTTTTGCATAGAGGTGATAGGTTTTGGCCATGGCAACTCCAACTCCACACATCTCTGCCGAAGCCGGCGACTTCGCTCCCTCCATTCTTCTTCCGGGCGACCCGTTGCGCGCCAAGCACATCGCCGACAACTTCTTCGGCGACTCCCGCCAGGTGACTGCCGTCCGGAACATGCTGGGATTCACCGGCACATACAAGGGGACGCCTGTTTCCGTGATGGGGACCGGGATGGGCATCCCGTCGGCTTCGATCTACGCCACGGAGCTTGTCAACGACTATGGGGTCGAGAACCTGATCAGGGTCGGATCGTGTGGTGCCGTCACCGAGAAGGTGGCGGTGCGCGACGTCATCCTGGGGATCGGCGCCTGCACCGACTCGTTGGTCAACCGGACCAGGTACGGCGGGCTCGACTTCGCTGCCACGGCCGACTTCTGGCTCCTGAAGGCCGCCGCTGAAGCGGCCTCAAACAAGGGAATCCAGGTGAAGGTCGGGAACCTTCATTCGGCCGACCTGTTCTACAACCCCGATAGTGAAGCCTTCGATCGCATGGAGCGAATGGGTGTGCTCGCGGTGGAGATGGAGGCTGCGGGTCTCTATGGAGTGGCGGCTGAGCACGGTGCCCGCGCACTCACCATCTGCACCGTCTCCGACCACATCCGCACCGGGGAGGCAACCTCCTCCGATGAGCGTCAGAGCACCTTCAACGAGATGGTTGAGATTGCCCTCGATGCAGTGATCATCGACTCGTCGCGCTGAACTAAGGATTGATCGATCGAGCCTCCCAATCGGCTCGATCGATCACCCAACATCCGTCGCTCTGGAAGTAGGCGGACCACGCCTCGCAGCTTCCGTTTATACGGAACTCGATTCGGTCGACCGCCGGGTACTGGAAGATGTTGGTGTGCAGTTCCGCCTGGAATCCCTCACTCCCGGACGAGGTGGTCGCGTTATTGACGTAAATAGCGTCATTGAAGTCCACGACCAGATAGCCGTCTTCAAGATTCGCCGAGATGAGCGCGTCAGCGGTCTCAGGTCCGAAGAACGAACTGAATCCGATCGACCTTTCGAAGTCGGTCGGCCCAGCCAGGAGACCGAAGATCGTTCCCAAGACGGGGTCAGTCCCAACCTCGAGCGGTCGCATCACGGGCTTGAACGGGAACTCGTTGTCCAGGCCCATGTCACACGGGAAGGCCACGGCAATGGCGTTCTCTGGGGTCGGAGGCTCAAACTCGTAGTCCTGGCACGCACCGAAAACCGACTCGGTTGAGAGAATCACCGTGGTCCCGTCGGAGATCGGTTCTCCTGCGCTTGGCACCTGCCCTGCGATTGTGGCTGTCGGGTCGGCGGTTTCTGGCTCAACAGAAAACTCCACGACGAGCTCATCGAGTTGCTGGGAGGCCTCTGCCACCGTCAGACCGATCAGATCAGGCATCATGAGACTGGGAGCCAAAGTCGACGGAGGGGTGGTATCGACTGAGGTCGTTGGCGGTGCCGGGGGAGTTGTGCCAATCGGATCTGTTTCGGTTGCTCGGTCGAAGAGCAATGGGACCGCAAACAACAGGGCAACGGCCATGGCTCCGCCGGCAAAGGCAACCACCGGGTTCGCCCACCAGTTGGTCCGTGCGGGCCTGGACCTCAGGTCGGTGTAGCGGGGAGGCAGGGGAGCCTCATCGACGATCTCTTCGAACGCAGCTTTGATTTGGTTTTCGGTCATGACAGAACCCTTTCGACCCGCTCTCGGGCCAGATGGAGATAGCGGCGCACCGTGGCCGGTCGCACGCCGAGAATGCGAGCTGCTTCTACGGCTGTCCGTTCTTCGTAAAAGACGAGATAGGCAGCGGCGCGTTGACGAGATGGAAGGTCATCGAGAACCTGGCGAACTTCGTAGGTGCTGTCGATGCCGCCCGACGCTCGTTCGGGGACAGACGCCATGGCCATGGTCCGGCGCCGTGCGCGGGTCCGCTTGAGCCCGTTCGACTCGTTGAGGACGGCCTTCATCAAGTATGGACCGGGCTCATCCAGGGCCACCAAACCGCCTCGCCGAGTTAGGGCTTTCGTGATGACAGCACTGACGACGTCCTCAGCCTCGGTGGGACCCACCAGCGCAGTGGCGAATCGCATCAGCCGTGGGCTGACATCGTTGTATATGTCTTCGTTGGTCACACCCGTATCACGCTGTGGGTCCGACGAACGTTGCACGAAAGTTTGCGAGTTTGCCAGTCGTGGGTCTCGGTAATAACCGTTAGACAGTTAGCTTATTACAGGTTAACCTCGCTGGATGCCGGAAACGACTAGAGCCATTGTGGGTCGCGCGGTGAAGGACTCGCTTCCACTGTTTGTGCCTGCGGTGCCGTTCGCGTTCGTAATCGGTCTGGCGATCATTGAATCGGGGATTAGCAAGTTCGTCGGATGGTCGACCTCGTGGCTGATTTTTGGTGGGGCTGCACAGCTGACCCTCATCTCGTTGCTGGGCTCCGGAGCAGCAGTAGCAGCGGCGATCGCGGCCGCATTGGTGGTAAATGCCCGCCACCTCATGTATTCGGCGGCGTTGGCCCCGGTGTTTCAGCCTCAGCCGACGTGGTTTCGCTGGGCGGGACCGTATGTGCTCATCGATCAAGTGTTTGCGCTGGCCACCCTCGAGGCCGAGTCAGATGCCCAGACCTTGCGGGCCTACTACATCGCGTCCGGTCTCACGTTCTGGACTCTATGGCAGGTAACGACCGCCCTCGGCCTGTTCCTGGGGCCGGTCATCCCCGTGTCATGGAATCTTCAGTTCGCGGTTCCCCTCCTGTTCATGGGTCTGATCGTCATTGGCAACGACAAGGCCTCGAAGTGGGTCGCAGCCTTCGTCGGTGCAATGGTCACCTACCTAACGGCAGGTCTGCCAAGCCGGTCCGGTCTTCTCGTCGGGGCAGTCGTCGGAATCCTTGCTGGAACACTGGCCGAGAGGACTCGACGATGACCGTTTTGCTCGCCGTGATCATCGTCGGGATCGGTACCTATCTGAGCAGGTCGATCTTCATCCTCGCGCTGGCCAACAGGACCATTCCCGAGGCAGTACGCACCGCGCTTCAGTTCGTAGCTCCAGCCGTGCTGGCGTCGCTGGTCGTAGCGCTTCTGATCGACTCCGAGGGCAACGTTGCGGTAGGGGCTCCGGAGTTGGCCGCCTTCGCCGTCGGTGGCCTTGTCGCAACCAAGAGCCGCAACCACATCTACACCCTGATCGCGGGGATGACGGTGTTTTGGCTCGTCCGAGCTCTTCTGTGAGGGAAAACGCTGGCCTAGGCCGCAAAAACCCTCACAGAAACTGAGAAAACCCCTGGTCACAGCGACGCGATACGGTCTCGCCGTCTAGCTTTGCCACGCCGACGACCTCAAGACCTGAGGTCGCGGCGGGAGGAGAACATGACAGACACCAAAGAACGGAGTTCTGCCGCCGGCGGCTCCGGTCTCGACTCGTACTTCAAGCTCTCGGAGCGGGGTACCGACGTTGGCACCGAGGTTCGGGCTGGTATCACGACTTTCCTGGTGATGGCCTACATCATCTTCGTGAACCCGAGCATTCTGAGTGCCGCGGGCCTAGACCCTGGAGCCGTTGCCGCGGGAACGGCCCTGATAGCCGGTCTGTTGAGCATCCTCATGGGAGTTGTGGCCAACTCTCCGATTGCGATGGCCACTGGTCTCGGGATCAATGCAGCCGTTGCGTTCGGACTCGTACTGAACGACGGACTCACTCCCGAAGGCGCGATGGGTGTCATCGTGTTGGAGGGTTTGATCGTTGCAGCCTTGGTCCTCGTGGGGCTACGGGAGGCGATTATGAACGCTGTCCCGATGAGCCTCAAGAGAGCTATCGGTGTGGGAATCGGGCTCTTCATTCTGTTCATCGGATTCGTCAACGGCGGTCTGATCGCACAGGGTGGAGGAACACCGGTCGAGTTCGTCTTCCCTAACTCGGCTGGCGCCTGGGTGACCGTGATCGGCTTGCTAATCACAGTGCTGCTCTACGCCAAGAAGGTGCCCGGTGCGTTGATTATCAGCATTCTGGCTACCACCGTTGTGGCGTTCATCTTTGGCATCGCCAGCTTCCCAGAGTCAATCTCGGTGACACCGAGCTTTGACACCCTCGGAGCATTCGATCTTGGCAACGTGTTCACCAAGCTCGGATTTGTAGCTGCCGCGCTGACCATCTTCAGCTTCATGTTGACCGACTTCTTCGACACCATGGGCACGGCAACTGCCATCTCGGAGCAGGCCGGTCTGATCGACGACGAAGGCAACATCGAGGACGTCGGCAAGGTGCTGTTCATCGACTCGATCGGTGCCGCCATCGGTGGCGCCGCAGGTGTCAGCTCAAACACCAGCTACATCGAAAGCTCGGCGGGAGTAGCCGAAGGTGGCCGAACGGGCCTCACCTCGGTTGTGGTCGGTGTCCTGTTCTTGCTGTCGATTTTCCTTGCTCCTCTTGCGGGCATCGTGCCTGCCGAGGCGACAGCGCCAGCTCTGATCCTGATCGGGTTCCTGATGGCTGGGCTCATCAAGGGGATCGACTTCGACGACCTCGAAGAGGGATTCCCGGCCCTTCTAGCCATCGTTCTGATGCCCCTCACCTACAGCATCACCGTCGGCATTGGCGCCGGCTTCGTGTTCTACACACTGATCAAGGTGGTCAAGGGCAAGATGGACGAGATCCATCCGCTCATGTGGGTGGTCACCATTTCGTTCCTGATCTACTTCGGCCAGGCCGTTCTCGGCCAGGCGATTTCGGGCTGAAACTGAAAGCCGTGTGCAGCTGGAGTCCGAAAGTGGCTCCAGTTGCGCATGCGCAGCTTCCTAAAGGCTTGCCGGGTGCGATAGCGTCGCTGATATGACCGACTTCTTCGTAAACGCGCACTCTGGCTGGCAGTACGTGGTGCTGGTGGCGTTGATCGTCGCCCTCTACTTCGCCTTTGCCCGACCCACACTCAACGCCACGTCATCGCGGGTGTACTCACTGTCGGCTGTGGCCGTGGATATCCAGGTGACGCTTGGATTGATTGTCTGGATCCTCAAGAGCGGGTGGTCTCTCGGCGTTGTCCAAGGTTGGATTCACCCGATCATCGGCCTGGCCGCCTTAGGAGTGATCCATGTTTTCTTGGGTCGTGCCCGCAAAGGTCATCCCGAGGTGGCTGGCAAGACCGTGAAGCTCGGCTTCGCCATTGCCTTGGCATTGGTCGTGGTGGCGATCGGAATCGCCGAGTCGGCTTAACGCCGGGCTCAGTCTTCGGTCTCGACGATTGTGAACTGCCTCACCGAGGCGGACAGCGCCTGGCCGAGGATTGCTTGATACTCGTCTGACTCGTAGGCCTCAACGGCTCGTTCGAATGTAGGAAATCTCACCAGCACGTTCCGTGGGAAGTCGCGTCCCTCCTTTTGGACGTAGCGACCTGCCCGCGCCACAAACTCCCCGTCGAACGCAGGCACCACCTGACTCGAACCCTTGACGTATTCGGCGTACTGCCCTTCGTCGGTGACGTCGATATGCACTACCCACATTCCCGCCATTGTCAGCCCTCCAGTGTCGTTGCCTGCATGAATCGCAGTTTCCAACTCGATCCATCTTGCACCCATACCGAGCTTCGACGGGCTCTCTCCGGCTTGCCGTCGCGCCGAACCACGTTCTCGTATGTGACCAAGACGACTTCGTGGGTCAGCGCTTCGACCTTGAAATTCTCGAACGGGTATTCCACCTCGACAGAAGGAACGGTTGGCTGCAGGAGGTGCTCACGGTCGTAGACATTCCCAAATCGGCAGAAGTCAGCAACGTCGGCTGCCAGTAGCTGGTCTCGCCGGGTTGGGTCACTGCGCCAGATGTCTTCTTCCAGCGTCCTGAACAATTCAGTGTCGATGGTCATCTCCATCACCACAGCGTATCGAGAAGCAGGGTCGTGGGGGCGATGGGAGGAGGGGTTTGAAAGGGGACGGCTCGCTCTAGTTCGGAGGAAGGATCGTCCCCTTTCTGGTCCAACTAGGAGAAATTGGAGTTCGCCTGGCTTATCGTCTGAGAACGGCTCTCCTGTCGCGCAATGCCGAGAAAGATCGCGCGACAGTTTCAGCAGGTGAACACGATGAACAGGACGATGGCGAACGGGCCCGCCGCTGATGGCTCAGCACCTGTGATGGACGCAGGCCAGTTCGACGCGCTCTATCGCCAAAACGTCGGATCGATCCACCGGTACGCCGCATCGCGGCTTGGGGTGCACGAAGGCGAGGACGTTACCGCCGAGGTTTTCCACGCCGCCGTCCGTGCCATCCAGTCGGGTGTCGACGTCAACGGTGCCTGGCTGATGGCGGTGGTCAAGAACAAGGTCATCGACCACTGGCGCCGCACGGAGCGGCGTGACAAGAAGCTGCATCTGATTTGGAGTGATGAAGGACAACCTGAACCACATGAAGGACTGTTTTCGAGGCTCAGCCAGCAACAGGTGGTGTCCGTGCTCGACCGCCTGTCTGAGAGGCATCGGTTGCTGCTGATGCTCCACTACGTGGACGGCTACACCGCCGCTGATCTCGCCGAGCTTTCGGGCGGTACTCCGGTCGCCGTTGAGTCTGCCCTCGCCCGGGCACGTCGCTCGTTCCGAAGTCTTTGGGAAGAGGTGGAGGCTCGCAATGCCTGACGCCGGGTTCAAAGAGATGGTCGCCGAGGTCGAGGACTGGTACGACCCGAGTCCCGAGTTCGTCGAGACCCTCTCGTACGAGCTCCACGCTGCGTTGGAAGGGTCGGTGTTAACGCCACCGAGCGGTCGTCGGAAGGGATCGTGGCTGACGGCAGCCGTCGCGATGGTGGCGGTGGTGAGTCTCGTCGGAGCCTCGGTCATCAACTCTGGGACGGGGGCGAAGGTGGCTGGAGAAGCCGTCGTTACAGCTCCCATCCAGGTGTCGGTCCCGCGCACAGTAAGCCCGGTGTGTGATCGGCTGGTGATGAGCGGCGCCGCTACCGGTGCTGGCATCCAAACTCAAGCCGCTTCGATGAGTGTGGTGCCCGGACTCCCGCAGGTGTCGATCGCTGACATGCGTCAAGCTCTGTTGGATGTGGCGGCGGCCTACGAGGCAAACCCCGAAGCCAATCGGGTCATGGCGGCTGGTCTCCAGTCAGCGATCAGCGACTTTGGTCTGGCGTCTCTTTACATGCGTCTCGGTGAATTTGCCGAGGCGCAACTGCACCTGGACACTGGACGGGAGACCCTCGGCGCTCTTCACTCCGACCCGTTTTTCGCGGCCTGTTTCGGTCTCTGATAGGAGGTTGATGTCAGTCGTCTGTGTCGGGGTAAACCCCGATGGACGGCCGCAGACACACCTCTAGTGTCTCTGATGTGTTGTGGTTGAAACGGCCGTTGGTCGTTTGGGTGCTTGCGTTGCCGTTGATGGCGTTGTCGTGTCAGGGGCCAGCTCCGTTCCTGCCTGAATGCGGCGGGAATGTCGAACAGGAACGACCGGCGATCTAGCCACCGATATTGTCGGGGCCTGGTCGGGGTCTCCAAGCGCGAGTCCAGAACATCACCCAATCGCGCATTTGGGTCAAACATTCGGAGGGATCGAAGGGCATCGGGTGTGGATGTTTCGTAGCGACGGATCCGGCCACGTCTGGTACGGAACCGAATTCGCCGGAGGAGCCGTGGATAATGACGTGTCGTTTCTGTGGCGCATCGACGAAGAAGGACTACTCGTGGTCGACGATTTGCCGCCAGGCGACTTCGACATCGGCACTCCGGTGAGTGCTGCCCTTTTCGGGGCGGGGGAACCCCGGAGGACGCTTAGTCTCATTCGATGCGACCTGGTGGTTCCTGATGGGATACGGGGATTGGATCGGTGATCACATCCTGACCGGCAACAAAGCTGTCCAGAAGTTTTTCTGTTGACTGTCCCTGTGAGGCGAAATCTGTCGGGGGTACCCGATAGGTTCTCAGTATGGGAGTGGGAGCGAAACGTCGAACAGCACCGGTAGTCATTCCACGTTTGGGCGACCCGAAGGCAGCAACCTTCGACGTCCGTGACGAGCACCTGATGTTGCTGGAGGCCGCCCGACACGAGTTGGAGGTGGAGTGGACCCGAGTCCTCGCCGCCAGCGACGCTGCGTCCGATCACGACGCCATGAACTACCCATCCACGGTCGCCTACTTGAAGCACCGGATGGGGCTGTCGGGCAGTCGGGCCAATCGATACGTCCGAAACGCTCGAATTGCCGCAGCGCACCCCGCAACCCAGTCTGCATGGGAGAACCGTCAGATCTCAACCGATGAAGCCGAACTCATGTTTCGTGCCGCCGAGCGAGATCTCGATCGTTATGCGAAAGCCGAGCCAGTGCTCCTCGAACTCGTCGGAGACGGAGTCGACGAAACAAGAACGGTGCTCGAATACTGGCGCAACGACGTCGACCTTCCGGGTGTTCTCCTCGATGCGGAAGAGCAGCTTGCGAAACGCCGGTTCGACATCAGCCGACGGTCGAACGGAATGATTCGCGGTGAGTTCGAACTGCCCTCACTTGAAGGGGAGGGTCTCCTGTCGTCGCTTGACGCCTTGATGCCACCACCGTCCTCGGACGACGAGCGAACCACCGTGCAGCGTCGCGCCGATGCATTAGGTGACCTTGCCCGGTCGTTTCTCGACGGAGGGAGTACTCCCACGGCGGGCGGCGAACGGCCGCACTTCAACGTCCATGTCGACTTTCAGGCCCTCGTCGGAGACTCGGGCGGTTTGCACGAGACCACAGACGGTCTGGTCCTAGACCCGTTTGCGATTAGTCAGCTGGGATGTGACGCCTCAGTCACTCGCATCGTGTTTGGCCCCGCATCAGAAGTCCTGGATGTCGGTCGCCGAACACGGGTGGTCCCGGCAGCACTGCGTAGGGCCGTGGTGGCGCGAGATCGCCACTGCGTCGCTCCAGGCTGCGGTCGGTTCGCAGGGTGGTGCGATGTTCATCATGTCATCCCCTGGGCAATGGGCGGCGAGACAGTGGTCACAAATCTCGTCCTGGTGTGTCGGTACCACCACCGATTGGTTCACCTCGACCTACTCGATCTGAGCGAGGTGGTTCCAGTGTCAGAGGGCCGCGGTCGCAGTCCCTGAGTGGGAGCTCAGCGTCGAGCCCTCACGAAGTAGTAATGCCAATGCTTGGTGTTTCCCTCCAGTCCGAAGGGGCCCTCGGCGTCGACTTCCTCGACGTCGACATCGGACCACGCGTCAAAGGCCTCGTCTATCCACGTGCGGTCGACAGCCGCCACGTTGACTCCATCAATCCAGTCGTCGTTGTTGCCGAAGAAATGGCCGGCGAAACTGCCTTCGCCGTTCACTGCATCGAGGGCGTTAGCCACTGCGGCTTCGAGACGAGAACCAGCGAAAGGCAGCGACATCTGTGCGTATACGAGGTCTGCCTTCGGCAGCTCGACTTCCTCGAAGCTCCCGATACTGATCTCGAGATCTTCTTGAAGGTCGGTGTCGATGTGGTTCTGGAGCAACTTCTCTGCCGTCGGAGATGAGTCGGTGGCAAAAACGCGCCACCCCCGTTCGAGGAACGCTCGGGACTCAGCCCCACCGCCGCAACCGAGATCTATGACGAGTCGTTGGTAGTCCGCTTCGCCCACCCACTCGAGCGCCTGGTGAAAGAAGGGAAGAGGTGGGCGGTTGGTCGTCCCTTCGAGAAACGGCGCCCATCCGTCCTTCTTGGTGTCCCACGGTGCGGTTTCAGTCATCTGACGAGCCTAAGGCCACGCAAAAGGGAGGGGCGGCGAAACCACCCCTCCCTTTGGTTCGATCTCGATCGGTTAGCTGCAGCCCGTTGTGTCGCCGCAGGTGAGGCACACGTAACAACTGCCGTTGCGAACCGTCATGTGGCCACAGTTGGAGCACGCAGGCGCATCGCCCATGTTCTCCGACAGAGCTGCGTCGGCAACAGCAGCTTTGCCGTTGGCGGTTGCGGCCATGGCCTTGGCCGGCTCAGGCGCTTTGACCTTGTCGTCGGAACTATCGAGAAACTCGACAGCCGATTTCACTGCCTCGACGTCGGCATCGGCGGCGGCATCCGTCAGATCTAGCTGGACCCCGGCGTCGGCGGCGAGACCTGCTGGCGGCTCCGGGAAGTCGCTGTCCCGGTTCGGGGGAACCTGGGCCAGCTCATCGCGGTGCAAGTACTCGACTCCGAGGGCGCGGAACACATAGTCAACGATGGAGTTGGCCATCTTGATGTTGTCGTGTCCCTCGACCATCCCTCTCGGCTCGAAGGTTTGGAACGTGAAGGTGTCCACGTACTCCTCGAGCGGAACGCCGTACTGGAGCCCCTTCGATACGGCGATGGCGAAGCAGCTGAGGATTCCCTTGAGGGTCGCCCCTTCCTTGGCCAGGTCGATGAAGATCTCACCGAGGGTGCCGTCGTCGTACTCGCCGGTCCGGAGGAACACCTTGTGTCCACCGACCCGTGCCTCCTGGTTGAAGCCGTTGCGGCGTGCCGGAAGCATGAAGCGCGGTGGCTTGATTCCCTGGGCGTACGCCTGCGTTGGCGAGATTCCTGCTGGCAGGTTGCCCCAGTGAATCACCTTCTCCGTTTCGATGGCCTTGGCCAGCTCTTCGGACTCTTCCTCGCCGTCGTCGCCCTCGTCGGCCGTGGCGTTCAGCGGCTGCGCCGCCTTTGAGCCGTCTCGGTAGAGAGCCATCGCCTTGAGGCCGAGCTCCCATGAAAGGAAGTAGGCATCTTCGATCTCTTCGACGGTCACCTCGTGAGGCATGTTGATTGTCTTCGAAATCGCACCCGAGATGAACGGCTGAGCGGCGGCCATCATCTTGATGTGACCGTTGTGGTGGATGTAACGCTTCCCGTATCGACCGTTCTTGTTGGCTGTATCGAAAACAGCCAGATGGTCGTCGGCGATGTGAGGAGCCCCTTCGATGGTCTGGCGGCCACAGATGTGGTCGTTGGCTTCGGTGATCTCAGCCCTGGAGAAGCCGAGAGCCTTGAGTAGGTCGAAGTCCCATCCGGTGTAGTCGTCCACCGTGAAGCCGAGCCGCTGAAGAGTGTCCTCGCCAAACGTGAAGACGTTGAAGGCGTGCTTCAGCTCGAAGACCCCGGGCAGGGTTGCCTGGAGCTTGATCAGGTCCTCTTCCGAGAAGCCAATCTCGAGAAGCGACTCGGTGTTGATGTGGGGAGCGCCTTCGATCGAGCTGGTTCCCACGATGTACGTGACAACGTTTTCGATCTGATCGGAGCTGTAGCCGAGACGGTTCAATGCTGGAGCGACCGACTGGTTGACGATCTTGAAGTAACCGCCACCGGCCAGCTTCTTGAACTTCACGAGGGCGAAATCAGGCTCGACGCCGGTCGTGTCACAGTCCATGAGGAGTCCGATAGTTCCCGTTGGTGCCAACACCGTGGCTTGAGCATTCCGATAGCCGTGCTCTTCGCCTCGCTCGAGGGCTAGGTCCCATGACTCCTGGGCGGCCGTCACCAGCTCTGCTGGGCAGACTGCAGCATCGATACCCATGACCTTCGTGGAGATGTTGTCGTATTCGTCTCCGTCGTAGGCGGCGACACGATGGTTGCGGATGACCCGCAGCATGGCATCGCGGTTCTCGTCGTACTTGGGGAACGGTCCGGTCACTTCGGCGATCTCTGCCGAGGTGGCATACGAGTATCCGGTGAGGATCGAAGTGAGGCCACCGGCGATGGCCCGACCATCGTCGGAGTCGTAGGCGATGCCCTGTCGCATCAGAAGAGAACCGAGGTTGGCGTAGCCGAGACCGAGTGTCCGATAGTCGTAGCTGCCCTGAGCGATTTCTCTCGAAGGGAAGTGGGCCATGGCCACCGAGATTTCCAGAACGATGGTCCACAGCCGAATGGCGTGCTGGTAGGCGGCCACGTCGAACTCACCGGTCTTGTCGTCGTACAAGCGGACGAGGTTGATCGACGCCAGGTTGCAGGCCGTGTCGTCGAGGAACATGTATTCAGAGCACGGGTTGGAAGCGTTGATTCGACCGCCGGCAGGGCTGGTGTGCCATTCGTTGATTGTCGTGTCGAACTGGAGCCCAGGGTCGGCGCAGGCCCAAGCGGCCTCGGCGATACGGTTCCACAGGTCTCTGGCTTTGATGGTCCTACGCACGGAGCCGTCGACTCTGTTGATCAGATCCCAATCGCCGTCCTCTTCGACTGCCTTGACGAAGTCGTAAGAAACCCGGACCGAGTTGTTCGAGTTCTGGCCGGAGACCGTGGCGTATGCCTCACCGTTGAAGTCGGCGGGATAGCCACCAGAGGAGATGAGGACCTTGGCCTTCTCTTCTTCGATCTTCTTCCAGTCGACGAAAGTCTCGATGTCTGGGTGGTTGACGTCGAGGATGACCATCTTTGCGGCGCGTCGGGTTGTACCGCCTGATTTGATGGCGCCGGCAGCCCGATCACCGATCTTGAGGAAAGACATGACTCCCGAGGACTTGCCCCCACCGGAAAGCAGCTCGCCCTCACCTCTGATCTTGGAGAAGTTGGAGCCGGCACCGGAGCCGAACTTGAAGATCCGTGCTTCACGAACCCATAGGTCCATGATGCCGCCCGGGTTGACCAGGTCGTCCTCCACACCGTTGATGAAGCAGGCGTGGGGAGCGGGTCGGCTGTAGGAGTCCGGTGACTCGACAAGCTCGCCGGAGTCCTCGTCTACGTACCAGAAGCCTTGAGCCGGGCCAGTGAGTCCGTAGGCGTGGTGCAGGCCGGTGTTGAACCATTGAGGAGAGTTCGGTGCTGCGATCTGGTCGGCGAGCATGTATTTGAGCTCGTCTTCGAAGGCATCGGCGTCAGTGGCGTCGGCGAAATAGCCGCCCTTCTCACCCCAATGCCTCCAGGTCTTGGCAAGCCGATCAAAAACTTGCTTGGCGGACCGCTCCGGTCCGGTGACCGGGTTTCCTGAATCGTCAAGGATGGCGTTGCCGTCGCCGTCGAACTGGGGGACTCCAGCCTTGCGGAAGTACTTCGAAACCATGATGTCGGATGCGACCTGGCTCCATCCGGCCGGAATCTCGGCATCGGTCATCTCAAAGACCACAGATCCGTCGGGGTTCACGATCTTCGAGTCTCGTGTCGTCCACTCGAAGTTTTGGTAGGGGTTCTCACCTGTCTGGGTGAACCGTCGGGTAATCCGTAAGCCTTTGCTCATACTGCAGTGCCTCCTCGCACACTTGCCGTCCCGAAACCGCCTGGTCCGATTGTCGGGAATACGTCCATTGCCAATACCAACCACAAGATGTTGTGGCATGCGGGGAAGTGGCCACTACATATTGTATGGACTTCAATACTGTAATTACACGCGTGTGATGCGTCAACTACCAGAGTTTTCCACAGGTAGCAGCGTCTGAAACGCTCGGGGGAAGCGGACGCGGGACACGACCGGGGGAAGCGATTTGCACCCTAGACCCAACGGGAAGCGATTGACCAGCTGTGCGACTGTCGCGTTTTCGCGACTACTGCTCAGCTCTCCTCGATATCAACCTCGAGTTTCCCATCGTGCCATTCGACCCGTATCTCGAACTCGTATTCCTCAGACTCGAACGACACCCTCACCTTGGGTGGGCCTGCATCCTCGAGTTCGGTTTCGAACCCGGCGGCCGGTGTCGCTGACACAAATTCGACTTCTTCCGGACGATGGCGGACCACCACCGTGCCACCGCCCGTAGGAATCGTTCGCAGGGTCCATTCTTCGGTTTCGGTGGTTGTGGGTGATGGCGATGGAGACGTTGCCGGAACTGTGGTTGGCGGTGACGTAGCAGGAGTGCTCATCGTGGTCGTGGTCGACGAGGTGGGCAAGGTATCGAAAGTGGTGGAGGTGGAACCGACGATGCTGTTGTCGACGGTGGTCGAAGTCGAGGCAGATGATGTGGGGAGTGGGTCCGCCACCACCGTTGCCGGGGGTGCGTTGAGTCGGCTATCGGCGGCACGCACAATCTGCCAGGCGAAGCCTGTTGTGATTATCAGAACGAGCAACCACGCAGCGACCAGCTTGGCGATATTCACGAGTTCCATTCTCGCCGCCGATTGGCAAACGTTTATCAAACCAACCTCAAGGTTTTATCAAGGGCACTGGTTCTTTGGCGCGTCGCAGATAATCTCGGCGTTGTGGCCCAGATCGTTCTGATCGAAGATGACGTACAGATTCGTCAACTTGTCGCCCGGTCTCTGGCCGACGGTGGCCACGATGTCGAGTCGGCAGCCGCGGCGCTCGAAGGGTTGGAGCTGGTGGTCAAGGGCAACCCCGACCTGGTGATACTCGACCTTGGTCTGCCGGATCTTGATGGCACCGAATTGCTTCGAATGATCCGCGCGGTGAGCCAGGTGCCGGTGATCATCGTGACTGCCAGGGGAGCTGACGACGTTGTCGTCAAGACCCTCGACGCCGGTGCTGATGACTATCTGGTCAAGCCCTTCTCGATGAGTCAGCTCGAAGCCAGGATCCGCGCCATTCTGAGACGAGGAGCCGGGGAGGAGCAGGAAGGCCCCATCCAAATCGGCGCTCTCGTTCTCGATCGGCGGGCACGGACGGTGGTGCTTGACGACAAGCCGGTGGAGTTGAGCCCCAAGGAGTTCGACCTGTTACACGTTCTGGCTGACCGAGTGGGCCAGGTGGTCAGCAAACGCGACTTGATGGCAGAGGTCTGGCGGGAACCTTATGGGGGCTCGGACCGGACGCTCGACGTGCATCTTTCGTGGCTCCGCTCCAAGCTCGGAGAGTCGGCATCGAATCCGGTGTACATCCACACGGTCCACGGCGTGGGTGTCAAGCTGGTGGACCCGACCAGTTGAGGAGTCGGCTGCGTTGGATGAGCCTGGCGACGACATCCCTGGTCGTCGTCTCCCTCATCGTTCCTCTCGCCCTCCTCGTGCGCCGTCAGGCCGAGGAAGGTGCCGTGTCCGACGCGGAGTTGCGTGCCTCTTCGATGGCGTCGCTTACCGCGCTCGCAATGGCGGTCGACCCAGCTCCCGACTCGGTGCGCAATGCACTCGGGCCGCTACCGGCGGGGACCATTGTGGCGCTGCCTGACGGCCAGACCCTCGGCACAGCGTTCTCTGCCCAACCGAGCCTCGCCGAGAGGGCGGCTACCGACGCGGCCACTCTTTCGGAGATGGTTCAAGGCGGATGGGAGGTGGCGATACCCGTGGTGGCCAGGAGTGGTGTTGCTGTTGTCGACGTATTTGTGCCTATCGAAGACCTACGAAGCGGTGTGTCGGGAGCTTGGAGTCTTCTTGCATTGCTGGGAGTCGGATTGATTGCGGCTGCAGCTGTGGTTGCCGAAGCCCTCGCTCGACAGTTAGCGCGTCCGATGGCCACGGTTGCCGGGTCGGCGCGGCGATTGGCCGAAGGAGACCTGGACGCTCGCGTCGAGGTCGACGGTCCCGGAGAAATTCGTGACGTTGCCGCTGCTTTCAACTATCTGGCCAGACGTCTCAACGAATTGCTAGCGGAGGAAAGGGAGTCGATGGCCGATCTGTCACACCGACTGCGAACGCCCTTGACTTCGCTACGTCTCCAGGCCGACTCTCTGAACTCCGTCGATGAAAGACAGGAGATGCTTGTTCAGGTGGATCGTTTGGAGGGTGCCGTCAGTGAGCTGATCGAAACTGCCCGGTCTCCCGGAGCGCGCGAGGCATCTTCCGTCGTCTTGGATGAAGTGGTCCGCTCAAGAGCGGCGTTTTGGAAGGTTCTTGCCGACGAGCAAGACCGTGCGATGGAGATCTCGGTCGGAAGCGGTGGCGCATCGGTAGGGCTCAACCAGCCTGACTTGGCCTCTCTGATAGACGTCCTCGTCGAGAATGTCTTCAGTCATACCGAACCGGGCACCGGCTTGGGTGTGAGAACGGGTGTGAGTGGCCGGGGTGTCTATCTCGAGGTGGTTGACGATGGTCCGGGGATTCCGGCATCTGTGATCCAGCGTGGAGTCAGCGGCGGGGGTTCAACGGGTCTCGGACTGGATATTGCTCGACGACTGGTGGTCTCGGCTGGAGGAACGTTGGACACGGACGACCGCCAGGGAGGGGGAGCGATCGTCCGTGCAACCTTTGGGGAATCAGTCGTCTGAGTCGTCGTCCTCGTCGTCTGAGTCGTCGTCCTCGTCGTCCTCGTCGTCTGAGTCGTCGTCCTCGTCGTCCTCGTCGTCTGAGTCGTCGTCCTCCTCGTCCTCGTCGTCTGAGTCGTCGTCCTCATGGTCCACTTCGATCTCGATCGACACGGCGCCGTGTTCGAACTCGGCTTCGAATTCGACCTCGGTGTCGCCTCGTGACCATTCCAGCTCGATCTTGTCGGGTTCAAGCTCCTGACTGTCGAGGTCCCACCCTGGAGCGGAGAAGTCGACGAGAACCAGGCGGCCGTTGCTGACTTCGATAGTCACCGACCCCACACCGGGCACTTCGCAGGTCCGCGGGCCGAAGTCTTCCACTGGATCGTCGTCCATGCTGGTCGAGGTGGTGGACTCGATGGTTGTAGACGTGGTTTCGCCCTCGGTCGTCGATGTCGTGTCTTCAACAGTTGTCGAGGTGGTGTCGTCGTCAATCGTCGAAGTGGTTGCCTCCGATGTCGAAGTGGTGTCCTCGATGGTCGACGAGGTGCTGACCGAAGGTGAATGATCCTCGGACGCCCAAGCGACTCCGACGAGGAGTAGCGCCACTGTGAGAGCGGTCAACAGTCCGATGGTTTTGCTGAACATGGCCATGTCTCCTTGGTTGAGGCACAGCCAAGTCTTTCGGACTGGGTGTCAGGGGCGCTTCAGGGAAGTCTCAAGATGATGTCAACGTGCGGGATGGTCCCAGGAGTCCTCTGGGCGACCGGTATCGACAGTCCATCGAGGGAGGAAGAACTGGACGATTGGCCCAATCAGAAGCGCGAAACCGATTGTTCCGATCCCGAACGTTCCCCCGAGAAGGATGCCGATCACCAATACGACAACCTCCATGACCCATCGGGTCAGACGAATCGAAGGTCCTCTTCGCGCGATTGCGGTCATCAGGCCGTCGCGCGGCCCCGGACCCAAGTTGGCGCCGATGTATAGGCCCGACGCGATACCCACTAGGAGAATGGCGACTCCAGACATCGCGATCTGGCCGACGGTTGTCGCCGGCTTGGAAACAACGGCCGAGGTGATGTCGATGAACGCCCCAATCAAAATGGCGTTGAGCAAGGTGCCGATGCCGTAGCGCTCACGGAATGGAATCCAGAGAAGGAGGATGACGAAGGAGAGGAGGATCGACCAGACCCCCACCGTCAGGCCGAACTGCCGGGTGAGTCCCTCCCCGAGCACATCCCACGGCGGCAACCCCTGCCCCGATTCGAGCATCAACCCGATGCCGATTCCGAAAAGGATCACCCCTACGAGAAGTTGTGCCAGTCTCCGATTCCGGTTCAGGCCGGATACCGGGATGAAACTTATCAACGGCCTTTCACTCGTCATCGGCGAGGGACGGTAACAATGGAACCAAACGTCAAGGAGCCAGATTGACCACAGACTTCACCATCAAGGACCACGCCGGCAACGATTGGACGCTTTCGGAGTACTTTGACGCTGCAGCAGTGATCATTTTTCACCGAGGCGACTTCTGAACGTACTGTCACGGCCAGTTGGCCGTCATGGCAGAACGTCATCAGGAATTCCTGGATGCAGGGGCTCGCGTGTTCAGTGTTTCGGTAGACACACCCGAGATGAACGCCGCGGTAGTCGAGAAGCTCTCCCTTCCGTTCCCCTTGCTTTCCGATCCGAGCAGGGAGGAAGCCATCACTCCGCTCGGCTTCGCAGACGAAAAGGATCCACGCCTGATTTCTCTGCCCGGCACGGTGATCTTTGCGCCAGGTGGTGCTCGGGTCTTCTCCACCACGGGCAGCGATTTCGCCGATCGACCCCACGAGGACGACCTTCTCGAAGAGGTCAGGAAGCTGGAGTTGCCACCGACCTCGCAAGCAGCTCCAGAGCGTGGCAAACCCGAACCTGGGCCGAAGGCCGTCCCTTTCGAAGCTCTGAAGCGCTATATGAGCGGCGCCAAGTTCGCGGTTCTGGTCATGAGACGGCGCCACCGTGAGCTGGGCGAGGAGTTCAGGGATGACGCCAAGAGGTACGTTCAGATGCTGGAGCGTTACCTTTTTGCTCTAGAGGCGGTTGAAGGGCGACGATCAAGGAGAACATGACGGCTCGGACCCAGCTTTTCGTTACGTGCCTGGTGGACGTTCTCAGGCCGGGGGTCGGCAAGGCCACCACCAAGGTCTTGGAGTCCGCTGGGTGCGCCGTGGAGTTCCCCCGTGATCAAGGTTGTTGTGGTCAGCCGGCGTTCAACGTGGGTATGTGGGACGAGGCCCGCACCATGGCAGCGCAAACTCTGGACGTTCTTGACGAGACCGAAGGTGACATCGTGCTTCCTTCCGGCTCCTGCGCCGCCATGATGGTTGCCCACTACCCGACCCTGTTTGCGGGATCCGAGCGAGAGGAGCAGGTATCTCGGGTAACGAGCCGGGTCTACGAACTAACGCAGTATCTCGTCGATGTGCTGGACGCGCCCGTCCATGCCGACTGTGAAGGATGCGATGTCGCCTATCACTACTCCTGTCACGGTTTGCGTTCTCTCGGCCTCAAGGACCAGGCGGATTCTCTCCTCGAGCCGGTGCAGCGCGCCGAGCTTGCCGAAGACGACGTGTGCTGTGGGTTCGGCGGCGTCTTCTCCGTGGAGATGCCCGCCGTGTCGGCGGCGATTCTCGAGCGAAAGCTGGACAACATCGTCGATTCAGGGGCCACCGTTGTCGTTGGAGGTGACGTCTCTTGCCTCGTTCACATCGAGGGCGGTTTACGACGACGGGACGCCGAGATCGAAGTCCAGCACATAAGTGAGATATTGGTCAGCGACGATGGCTGATCCTGTCAGGTTTCTCTCTAGGGCAGAGGCGCTGATCGGTACCAGCGAGGCGAGTGCCGTGTCACACGGCGCCTTGACCCTCTTCGACAAGAGGAACCGAGCCGTCGCCGAGTTTCCACTCATGGAAGAGATGCGTGACCGCACGCGCGCCATTCGTCTTGACGCCTTGCGACACCTCGATCGTCATCTGGCTTCATTCGCCGACAATCTCACGGCTGCGGGCGGTCAGGTCCATTGGGCTGCTGACGCCGCCGAGGCTCGGTCGATAGTGGCCGAGATTCTCGATGCTGCTCAGGCTCGAACCGTCGTGAAGTCGAAGTCGATGGTTTCAGAGGAAATCGAACTCAACCCTGCGCTTTTGAAAGCGGGTAAAGAGGTCGTAGAGACCGACCTAGGCGAGTTCATCGTTCAACTCGCAAATGACACGCCGTCCCACATCATCGCACCCGTTCTCCACAAGACGGCGGCCGACGTCGGACGGCTCTTCGAAGAGAAGTTGGATGTTCCTTTCACCGACGATCCGTTCGAGCTCAATCGGATTGCTCGACGGCATCTGAGGGAGATATTCCTCCGTGCCGATGCCGGTATCTCAGGAGTCAACCTGGCAGTTGCCGACTCCGGTTCGGTGGTCTTGGTCACGAACGAAGGGAACGGAAGGCTGACGACCTCGGCTCCTCGCGTTCACATCGCACTAATGGGCATGGAGCGAATCGTGCCTACGTGGTCGGATGCCGCCGTTGTGCTCGAGACCCTTGCGCGGTCGGCGACCGGCCAACGGCTCTCGGTGTACACCAACGTGGTCACCGGTCCGCGGCGCTCCGACGAAGCGGATGGACCCGAGGAAGTTCACGTCGTGATCATCGACAATGGCCGGTCCGACGTCCTGGCTTCTGCCACTGCAGAGATCCTTGCGTGCATTCGATGTGGCGCTTGTCTCAACGCTTGTCCTGTCTTCCGCTCAGCCGGAGGGCACGCCTACGGCACCGTTTACTCCGGTCCCGTGGGCTCGGTGCTGACTCCGGGCCTGCTGGGTAGGGATCCTTGGTGGGATCTGCCGTACGCCTCGACGCTTTGTGGTGCCTGCGAGGAGGTCTGCCCTGTTCGGATCCAGATTCCGGACATGCTGCTCGAACTACGCCGACAGGCGGCGGCGGAAGGTCGTCTGCCTGCCTGGCTAGATAGAGGCTTACGCAGGTACGCCTCCACGGTGACCAAGCCGAGCAGCTGGGCTCGAGCAAAGCGATGGTCCCGACGTCTGGGATGGCTGATGTCAAAGGACGGATGGATCGGACGCTTGCCGGGGCCCGGCCGGGGATGGTCAGAATCTCGGGATTTCCCGGAGCCTGCGTCAGAATCGTTTGCCGACTGGTGGGAGGCACATCGTGAAACGTGAAGCCTTCCTCAGCGCGGTGTCGCGATCGAGCATGGCTAGTCGGCTCCCACAGGCGAAGACGATGAGTGACGAGTTGCCCGACTATCACACAGACGACCTGGTGACCCTCTTCCGAGTCAATGCTCAGGCAGTGAACGCCGTGGTCCACGGTCCTGTGAGCAGGCACGGGGTGCCACGGTCTGTCCTTGCCATTGCAGGAGGGCACCAGGTCAAGACCTTCATGTCGTGGGACGACCTGCCTGCCGCCGGTGTGAACGCAAGCCTTGTGGCGGAGGGTTACCGAAGGGTGGACCACGAGGTCCCGAACGACCGGCGGAGCGAACACAACCTGGCATATGCCGAACTCGACATGGGGGTTACCGGCGCCGATGCCGGTCTGGCCCAGAGTGGGAGCGTGGTTCTGCTCCATGGGCCGGGACGGCAGCGAATGGCGTCACTCATCCCCGAGATCCACGTCGCGATTCTCGACGTCGAGTTGCTTGCCATGACCCTTGCCCATTGGTCGGCCGTCAATCCCGACGCCTTGGCGGGTACGTCGAATCTGGCAATTGTGACTGGCCCCAGTCGGACTGGTGACATCGAACAACAATTGAACCTTGGTGTTCATGGGCCGCGACACGTGCATATCGTGTTGTCGAAATGACCGGCCTCCAAAAGCCTCCATCCAGTCAGCAGCCCAGTTCGCGGCTGGCACGGTTTGTACTGATCGTGTTCCTCGCTTCGTTGGCAGCGGTTTTGGGAGCCACCCTCTATCTGTCGTCTCAGGCCGACTCGTCAGAAGGCCTTTCTTTGGCTGACATAGAGCGGCCCAACGCCATCGAGGTGAACGGAGTGACGCTGAATCTGGCGCGTCATCCGGGCGGCCCGTCTCAGGTAGTCCTGATTCACGATGATGAGGTGACCGGGATGTTGACCCTGGAAGCATTAGGCGAGGGTCTACCGGGAGGGTTCTCCGGTACGAGAATCGATCTTCCGGGGTTCGGTCTCTCTGATCGTGTGCCTGAAGAGTCGCCGCTTCATACGGTCGGAGGTGTCTCCGGGCTGGTAGCGGACGCAATAGATCAGACCTTCAGTTTTCCAGTGATCCTCGTTGGGGTGGGATACGGCGGTGAGGTAGCCGTCGAAGTGGCGGCGACGCATCCCGAGTTGATCCGGGGGGTCGTGATGGTCGACACCGACTTCGGGCGTGAACCGAGTGTCGAGGAGAACCTCCAGTCGGCGCCCCTGATATCGAAGGCGGCCGTCTTTCTTTGGGAGACCGGTGGTCCGTTAGCCGTTCAGATGTGGGCCCCCGATTGCGAGACCGGTGGCTGGTGTCCCTCAGACGCGCAGCTGAGCGCTCGGCGCCAGATCGTGGCAATTGCCGACACGACCGCGTCGTTTGAGCAGTTCCGTATGACTCCACCCTCTGCGATCGGCGGGTCGAGCCTCGATGAGCTCTCCATGCCGGTGGGTTATGTCTGGAGTAATGCTGGCCCAGTGGGCAAGGATGTAGTGGACCGCTTCATAGCTCTCAACCCCGATCTGACGTTGATCGAGTCCCAAACCAGCGCAGCCCACCTACTCGATGTGGCCGCGATAGCGTCCGCGGTCGAAGCGGTCGGCTCCTAAGGCCTGAGCAAAACCTTCCCGGTGGTCGCCCTACCTTCGAGCGCCCTGTGTGCCTCTGCTGCCTTAGACAACTCGAACTCCGCACCAATTCTCACGTTCAGTTTCCCGTCCTGAACCCATCCAAAGAGTTCGTTGGTTCTTGTCAGGAGTTCAGCCCGTGTCGCGATGTAGTGAAACATTGTCGGCCGGGTTAGAAAGATGGAGCCAGCCTGCGAAAGGCGTAGCGGTGACAACTCGGGTACCGGCCCCGAAGCATTTCCGAATGTCACCATCATTCCCCGAGGCCGTAACACTTCGAGGCCCTTGTCGAAGGTGGCAGCGCCGACACCGTCGTACACGACATCGATCTGGTTGGGGCCGTAAATGTCCTCTATCTCAAGCTTGAAATCGGTCTCGCGGTAGAGGATCACGTGGTCGGCCCCGGCTGCTCGGCTCAACTCCGCCTTTTCGGCTGAGCCCACGGTGGTGGTCACCTCGGCGCCTCGCAGCTTGGCGATCTGGGTGAGAAGCAGACCCACTCCTCCAGCCCCGGCGTGGATGAGGCACCGATCGCCGGGTCTGAGGGGAAAGGTGTCCGTTGCCAGGTAGTGGGCGGTGATCCCTTGTAGCAACAGGGCGGCGACAGTCTCCGATTCAAGGTCCTCGGGCATGGGAATTGCTGATGCCTCAGGTACCTGGACCTGCTCGGCGTAGGTCCCCAAGACTCCGGTCCAACCCACTCGATCGCCTGGAGTGAATTCAGAGACCGAATCGCCGACCGCCTGCACCGTCCCTGCACCCTCGAGTCCGGGTGTGAATGGGAGGCCCAAAGGGTAGAGGCCCCCTCGGTGGTAGGTGTCGATGTAATTGACTCCCGCGGCTTCGACGTCGACCAGCAACTGGTTGGCTTCAACGGACAGATCGTCGACCTCCGTGTATTGGAGTACCTCGGGGCCGCCGGTGTTCTTGACGACGATCGCTTTCATTCCCGCGTCACCTTCCATCCTCTCGATTCGAGTTCGTTCACCAGGTGCACTTCGTCGACGCCACTCAGGTCGACGGTTGGTCGTTCGACACCGAGAAGTCTTTCGACAACGTCTCGAAGGGTTCTAGCCCAGGCTTGCCCTTTGGCGTCCCCCTCGAGGGTCAATGTGGCGTCGCTATTGGCCACGTAGACCCGGGCCTGGCTCTGGGGGTTCGCTCGTGAGCCACGCTCTCCGTACACCAGAATGATGGAGCCCGCCGGCACATCTTGGATGCCGCCGGCCGCAATGAAAGGCCCTTCGAACGCCCAACCGGACGACTTGGTTACGTCGACCGACTCGACCACACGTGCCCAGTTCTTGTGTCGGTCGTCGCCCGCCATTGGCACGTCAACCGCCACCATCACCTGATCATTCATCAGGACGGAGCGTAGGCGCGTGTCGCATGTCGGGGGCAAAACGCTTTACGCTGAGGGAATGGCCCAAGTTCGTCTCTTTGCCAACCTTCGAGAGATCGCGGGGACGTCCCGTCTCGAGATCGACGCGGGGACGGTGGAAGGTGTGCTCGATGAGACCCGTCGCCGTTTTGGTCCGGTGTTTGCCCAAGGGCTCGAGACCTCCCGCGTCTGGGTCAACGGTTCCGAGGCCGAGCAAAACCAAGCCCTTGCCCCGACGGACGAGGTGGTGGTTCTCCCGCCGGTCTCAGGCGGAAGCCAGCCGGTCATGACCGCTCCGGCTGACGTGTCGGCGTATGTCCCCCTGGTGCTAGCCGCAATCGCGGTCTTTGCGAACATGCAGGAACAGCCTTTGTGGGCTGCCGCCCTGGTCGGCGTTGCTGCGCTCTGGGCTTTCGACCTCAACTCGGCGATGTCGACGCGAGCCCGGCGGTTTGCTCCGCTTGCGGTGGTCACTGCAGCCACGGCGTCGGTTTTGGTGGCTCACGTGCTCGGTGGCACGGGATATGGATTGTCGGTAGCTATTGCTGTGGCCGTTGGGTCGGGCTGGGCAGTTGCCTTTCCCGAGTATCGAGCCGTTGATGTCTTCGGTCCCACCGCGCTCGCCGCGATCTTGGCATCTATGGCAACGGCGTCAGTCCTATTGTCTCGCTCGGCTTTCAGTCCTGACGAGAGGGCAATGGATGTTTTCCTGGTCTCCACAATCGTTGGTGTCGGACTCGGAGCAATCGTGAGCGGCCTTCCGGCCCTGCCTTTCGTCGACCGTTTCACTGTTACGGCGATTGGCGCCATTCTGGCCGCAATCGGTGCCGCGGCATTCTGGGAGTTGGACGCGGTCAACTATTTCCTGGTGGGTCTGGTGATTGCCGTGGGGCTGGTCGCCGGCCAGGGTTTGTCGTCCATGCTTCGCAGTGGCTCCATCTCGCTGACATCGAAGCAACCAGGATTGCTTGGGGCGGTTGACGGAGTGATGCTCGCCGCCGCCTTCTATTACCCGTTGCTGCGCCTCGTCTTCTGAGACGCTGGCTCAGCCGCTGAGAGATCGACCTGCGAGCAGGCCGGTAACGGCAGCGGCTAGGCCGACCAGCACTGAGACTCCGACAGTTAGGACCGCAGCCGAGGCGCGGCCGTCTTCCCACAGCCGAATTGTGTCCAGCGCGAACGTCGAGAAAGTGGTGAATCCTCCGAGGAGGCCGACGGTGACACCTATCTGGTGCGGGTGCTCGAGGCGGAATCCCCACAAGCCGATTAATAGCCCAAGCACAAAACTGCCCAGAAGGTTGACGGTTACCGTTCCCCACGGGTGGGACCGGCCGTTCATGAAATCCGCGATGGCGAATCTCGCGAGACTGCCGAAGGCTCCGCCGGCAGCGACCCACAGTGCGGTTGACATGGAGCGGCAGCCTAGACCCGGTGACTACCTCAATCGGCGACTCTTGATTAGCATCCAATGCACATGACAGCCAGAAAGACGCCGGTACGCGTCTTGGTCATCGCTTTCGTCGCAGCCCTCATCGCAGCTCTTTTTCCTGCGCCGTCGGATGCGGTAACCAAGACACAGGTCGATGAGGCCTGTGCTGATTCATCTGCCCAGCTGGCCGAGTACCGGGCGGCGCAGTCGGACTTCGAGGATGCAGCCTTTGGATATGAGACCGCACTGAACGAGGTCGAGGCTCTGGAGTACAAGCAGTCACGCATCGAGGGTCAGGTCGAGTCAAACTCGCAGCAGTACGACGATGTCCAAGCACAGTTGGAACAACAGGCGGTCCTGATGTACATGCGGGGTGGATTCAACAACCCCGGGTTGATCTTGTCGGCCTCCTCGGTTGACGAGGTGATGACCTCGTCGGAATTCCTTTCTTCAGCCACGGTCGATGGGCAGCAGTCGATTTCAGACCTCGTCGCGGCCCGCGGTGAGCTCAACAGATTTCAGGATGACCTCGATGTCACCCACGGCGAGCTGAAGGACGCCGAAGCGGTTGCTCTTGAGTTTCTGGGCAAACAGGAAGCGGCGATGGAGGCCCAGCGTTCGGCCTACAACAAGCTGAGTGAGAAGTGCCGCGAACTGACCACGAAGTACAACCAAGAGCAGGCAGCCCTCAAGGCCGCAGCCGCTCGTCGCGCCTCGGGTTCAGTTCAGGTTGGCAACTTCATCTGCCCCTTCACTCCAGGACGGACTTCGTTCATCGATTCCTGGGGTTACCCCAGGTCGGGTGGTCGGACTCACAAGGGAGTCGACATGTTCGCTGCTCGCGGCGAACCCATGTATGCCGTCCAGTCAGGCACCGCTCGGGCCACCAGCAACAGCCTGGGCGGTCTCACGGTCCATCTGACGGCCGACACGGGCTACAAGTACTACTACGCCCACCTCGACCGCCATGCCTTCTCCGGGACACGCCGTGTCACCCAGGGTGAGGTGATTGGTTACAACGGCAGTTCCGGTAACGCCCGAGGGATTGCTCCCCACCTTCACTTCGAGATCAGACCCGGTGGTGGTGCTCCAGTGAATCCTTACCCGACTGTTCGCGCGGCCTGTTATTAACGTGACCACCGTGAATGAACATCGCCGCCGGATCGACGTGGTACTCGAGCCGGAATATGTCCAAGACCTCGACGCACTGGATTTGAACGAGGTTCGTCGGCGTCGAGACACCGCCACCGACGTCGAGGCCATCATCTCGTATTACCGCCGGATGCTCCACGGTCGGATGGATCTGCTCGATTTCGAGCTGAAGAGACGGAGCGGCACCGAGGAGCGAACGATCCTCGAGGCTCTTCCCGAGATCCTCGCCTCAGGAATGGTGCTGGGCGCCGAACCGGTCCTGAAGCACATCGAGACCTTGCCTCCCTTGCCCGAGGTGACTGGAAGACGTTCTATCGACAAGGTTATGGCCGACGGGGTGCTGCTCAATCTCTCGGAGCTGACCGAAGATGACATTCACCACACTATGAACGAGTTGCGCGACACCGAATCCGAGCTTTCCGGTCAGCGTCGTCGTCTTCATTCGGTAATCGACGACCTCCAGGAGGAGATGGTGCGTCGATACAAGCTGCAGCAAGACGACTCGAGCGACTGAGCTTGCTGGCCCGTCAGGTCCGGTCGGGTCTCGTGGAGACCGTCCATGACGGGGCGGTGGCCGTCGTAGGGATTGACGGTGAACTGGTGGCTGCCACCGGCGACATCGATCGACCGTTCTTCATTCGATCCTCCGCCAAACCTTTCCAGGGACTGGTGTCGCACGAGTTGGCAGGAGATCTGACGGCTCAGGAGTTAGCCATCGCCTGCTCTTCGCATCGAGGGCATCCCGCTCAGCTTGGGATGGTGAGCGAGGTATTGGCTAGGGGTGGTCTCAGCGAAACCGACCTGCAATGCCCTCCAGCATGGCCGCTGTCGCCAGCAGCGATGAGATTGGTTGCGGCTCAAGGTGGTGATTCCCCCCGCCCCTTGTGGCACAACTGCTCAGGCAAGCACGCTGGTTTTCTGCGGGCCTGTCGATCCGCGGGGTTACCGATCGACACCTACCTGGATCCGATTCATCCGATCCAGGAGTCCATCTTGGGCGTCGTCAGAGATCTCGGGGAGTTCGATCCGCAGCCGGTGGGCATCGACGGATGCGGAGCTCCGGTCTTCCGGACTACAACAAGGGCGATGGCAAAGCTTTACGCCCGCCTGGGATCGGAGTCGAGGCTCAAGCCCGTCTACGAAGCCATGCATCAGTATCCGGCCCTGGTAGGTGGCACGGGAGAAGGTGATACCGAGATTGCCGTTGCTCTTGACGCGGCGGCCAAGGGCGGGGCTGAGGGGTGCGTCGGCGTGGCTCTTCGCAACCAGGTCGGCGTCGCTGCCAAGTCTTGGGACGGTCGCCACGAAATCGCATATATGGCAGCAGCTTGGGCACTGGATGAGCTTGGTTACCTGCCGTCTCCAGCTCGGGAAGCCCTTGACGAGGTGATGAATCCAAGGGTGTTTGGGGGCGGCCAGGTACAAGGGCGGTTTGAGTCGACCCTGGCTCTGAGTCGCGAAAAATCCGCTTAGAAACTTGTGAACATCCCCTTGTGGACAATCCCTGTGGAAAACCGGGATTCCTGTTGGTAAGTCGGTCTGTCTCGGTTGATAACAGCAGTTGACGCTGGATAACAATCAGAATGTCCGCCAACAGGGTCATTGATTCTGATTTGGCCGCTTCCTAGATTCACATTCAGGTAGACGCCCTAGAGGCTCGCTGCAGAAATCGTCCGTTCGGGGAAGTGCGGGTGAGCTACAGCCGGGTCACTGGGGCGTTTGCCGCGTCTCGCGCCGACCAGTCAGTCGTGACACATCCACCCGAAGCGGGACGCCTGATAACAAGATTGACCAGGAGTCACTTGCTTGTCTGGTCCGACGATGAGGGTGGTGGTCGTCGTAGGGGGAATAGTGGTCGTTGGAGCCACTGTCGAAGTCGTCGTGGGGGCGGGCTTGGGTTTGGCTTTCGGGGCTGTTGTCGTGGTCGGTGAGGATCCGCCGGAGGTGGTGGAAGTCGTGGAGGGGGCTTGGGTGGTCGTGGTCGTGGCTGCTGTTGAGCCCTTCTTCATGAAGACCACCGTCACGTAGAGCTTGCCGTCCGGTGCCGTTTCAGCTCCGATGCCCACGTAGTTGTAGTCGCCAAGGATGTTGGCGCGGTGCCCAGAGGAGTTCATGAAGGCGTCGTGCAGGCTGCTGACCGTTCCACCCCGACCGACATTCTCTCCGAGCTTGCTCCAACCGCTCCCCGCAGCCGCCTGAAGCTCGGCGCTGGTGGAGTGGTAGATCTTTCCCGCGGCGATCATGTCGTCGGTGTGAGAGCGAGCATGGGATCTGAGATTGCCGTCCATCGAGACAGGGGGGAGTCCGTTGGCGGAACGCGAAGAGTTGATCTTCGAGAGAAACCCTTGTTCGGCTCCCGAATCGGCAGACACGGTGGCACCGAAACCGAACGTCATCAAAGCGAGGACGATGCCGATGACTAGACACTTTTGCTTCCCAGGCATGGACAGTTGTATCGACCATGTCTGAAATTTTCTTTAGGTTCGTTAGACCTATTGATCAGTGTCTAGTCACTTCGGGTGACTAGACACCAAACATGAGTTCGCGCAGGCTGAGCGTGGAGGTTTCGAAGCTGTCGAGGTCCAATCGCAGCGAGCCGAGTCGAAGTCCCACCATTCCGTCGGCGACATTCGTGGTGACCCGGACCGTGTCATCGTCCACTGACAGGACCCCAAGGCCCAGGCAGGCTCCGGCGGAGTCCTGGACGCCGACCAGTACCCCGTCGAGCCGATCCAACGACAATCCAACCGGGAGTGTCGGGGCAAAGACCGTCGAACGGACTTTCCATCGTTCTAGAGGCGGCTGGAGTGCTCTCATCAAGGCGTCTCGGCGCCGCGACTCTCTCTCAACAGGTCCCAACGGGATCAAGGCCGGATCTGTCGGGCTGGCATGTACCTCGAGATCGAGAAAGCGGCGGAGCATTCCGATCACCGGTTCCATCTCTTCGCCCCTCTGCAGTGCAACCACCCGATCTGGTCGACACAGCTCAGCCTTGTGGTATTTCAGGGTCTCCCCCGAGACACCGGCGGCAATAGCGGTGGTGTCCACGATGACTACGTCGCCCGACCGCCGCGCTCGTTCCACCATCACCGCCGTAGCGGTGACCTGTTGCAGGACGAGACGGCTGGGAGCCACCGAACCGACGAAGTGAAGGCTGTCCGGGTTCGACAGATCCTGGAGATCGTCCGAACCGCTGATCACCTTCATGCCGACACATGCCGGGGGGCCAACGGTCGACACACTCACGTCGGCGTCTACTAGTACGGGTTGCAGCCCAGCTGCGAGAGCCTTCCGACATGCGGTGATGGCGAGGGTTGTCTTTCCGGTGTCCAACCCACCGATGAGCATCGTCACCCCGGGTTTCGCTGCAAGCTCAGCCAGAACGTCGTGGTTGTGGTCGCCCATTGCGATCAATTTAGGGAGATGTGGGGATATGCCCAGACCAGGTGTCGCGTCTACCGTCGCATCCTCATGGGCGTGCCGGTCAGTTTCCTATCCGACTTCGGTCTCCAAGATGAGTTCGTTGGGGTGGTTCATGGCGTTCTCTCCAAGGTTTCACCGGACTCGCGCATTATCGACCTGGGTCACAACTTCCCTCGTGGAGATATACGCAGTTCCGCCCTGGCCCTCATGCGCGCGATTCAATACTTGCCAGAGGGCGTCTGCCTCGCTGTGGTGGATCCCGGTGTCGGCACTGACCGCAAGGCGATCGCCGCGGAAACTCCGTGGGGCTTCTTTGTGGGGCCCGACAACGGTCTATTGACCCCCGCAGTTCGAATGGTGGGTGGAGCGAGTCGGGTGGTGGCAATCGAGAATCCGGAAGCGATGATCCCATCTCCCGGTCAGACCTTCCATGGTCGCGACATTTTTGCTCCGGCGGCCGGTCTTCTGGCTGCAGGCGAGGTCGACTTGACCGATCTCGGCCCGGAGGTGCCGGGCGACCAGATCGTTCCTTTGCTCCTCCCTCTGACGGAAACCAACAACGGCACAGTTGTGGGCGAGGTTTGGTGGGTTGACCAGTTCGGCAATGCTCAAACAAATGTCTCGCCGGAGGATCTGGAGGCGGTCGGGATAGAGCCTGGCGGTTTCGTCACCGTCAAAGTCGGGTCGGCCATCCACAGCGTCCGTTGGTTGACGGCCTACGGTGATGTCGCCGAGGGGGAGTCGTTGCTCCATGTGGACTCGTCAGGGTTGATCGCCCTCGCGGTGAGGGACGGCAGTGCGGTGGAGGATTTGAAGGTGTTCGACGGCGTCGCCGTCTCATTCATGGCGAATAGAGCAGCCACAGCTGGATAGCTCCGGCGATCGTTATCAGAGCCAGGAGTATCAGAAGGACGATTGCTGTCGCAGGACGCACCGCGCGATCGTATCGGGCCGGCTCGCTTGGCGGAAAAGAGTCAGAAAATTGTCGAGGCTCCCAGGGATAGTGGGAGCCTCGACCTACATGAAAGATGGATCTCCACCGTGGGGCGGGCTGGGAGGCTATCCGTTCACACCTTGGGAACGTGCCCTAAGTGTGAGGGGAGACGCCATCTCTCCTGCATGCGCACAGGTTATCGACCACAGAGAGTGAGATCTTTAGCTGATTTGTGACATTTCTCGAACGCCACTGCGTGGGTGTTGGTGGAGGTTGACAGCCCCTGCACTGCGCTGCAGTCCGTCAGTCTGTCGCTGACGTTTTGCAGCGCGGTTGAGACACGGGAGCGGTCGTTGGTTTGGGCTGCAGTCCGTCAGTCTGTCGCTGACGTTTTGCAGCGCGGTTGAGATACGGGAGCGGTCGTTGGTTTGGGCTGCAGTCCGTCAGTCTGTCGCTGACGTTTTGCAGCGCAGTCGAGATGGAAGGTTCAGCCTGTTGCCGCGGCTGAAGCCTCGGCGTCTTCGCCCTCGGCCGGCGCTTCGTCCTCGCCTTCGGCGGCAACGATTCCGCAATCGACACCGACGCTCTCTTCGTCAGCTCCGCCAAAACGGATCCGTTCGAAGGCCACGACTGCGGCCAACTGCTCAGCCGAAAGTGAAGCACCAAACCCTGGCATGCCTCCAGCGACCGGCTTGGCCGTATCGCCGTATGTTCCGATGAATCCGTTTGAACCCAGGTCCACCCACTCGATGTGATCGGCACAGGAGCCAAACGTCGTCATTACTCCGGTCAGTGCCGGGAACGGCCCGGTTCCGCCACCGTTCGCACCGTGGCAGCCAGCGCAGGCCGACGTATAAACGGCTTCACCTTCAGCTACGAAGTTGGGCCCGCTGTCCCCGACCTGGCTTCCGGTGAACTCGCTCCCGTCACAGTTCACGATGTCACCGGTGATTACGTCCGTCGCCAGCTCGGTTCCCTCACCGCAGGTTCCCGTGGCGGAACCACCGAGGGCAAACAGAGCGAACAACGGAGCAATGACCAGTAGGGCTGTGAGCCACTTGGGCATTGCGAAGTTGGTGCGCTCGCGAATCCCCGCGGTCGGCACCGTTATCACGTCAGGGAGGTGGGTTGCTTCGGCAGCAGTGACCTCTGAAGGGATTGGAGCCCGGGTTGTGCCAGTCGGTTGCGCTACTGGGGCAGCCGGCATCTCGATAGACACTTCGGTCGGCGCAGGTGCCGGCGCTGGCTCTGCAGAAACTGCCGCTGGCTCCTGGGTTGGCAGATCGGCTGAGGCGGCTGCAGCGACAGCTTCGCCACCTGCCCAGGCGGCAAGGATTTCATCGGGGCTAGAGCCGGTCTCGGCGGCGCGAGCTTCGGCGCTGCGTTGGACCAGGGTCTCGGGAAGACCCATCGCCGCTGCTGCTGCACTGAGACTCATCAGTTCCCCTTCGATTCCGATAGATAGGCCACCAGATTGTCCAGGTCGGCTCCGGACAAAGAATGTTCGATGTGGTCACCAGCACCAAGCACGATCGCCTCTATGTCGGCGGCGCCTAGGCGGGTTCCCACGTCGGCGAGATCGGGCCCGAATCTTCGGGTGCCGATTACCTGGTTCGTGTCGTTGAGAGTGACTGGACCCAGACCGACGTCAGCGATAACCGGTCTCACCATCTGGGTGTGACAGGCAGCACAACCCAGCGAAAGGTAGGTGTCCTGACCCTCAAGTGCGGCGGCGCTGTAACTCACTTTTGATGAGCGGGCGCCGGCCTCGTCGACGGCGAGCGAAGGTCCGACTACGGCGATGAGAACGACAATGACGAAAAGGCCGAGCACCCCCAAGACGAGTCTGAGTGGGCTATCAGAAGCGCCGATCAGCACTGGCGGCTTGTAGGGCCCGCTTGGTACGGCTGCCACCGGTTGAGCAGGGACGGTCGGGGCGACAATGGCCGCTGGCGCTGGGGCAGCAGGCTCCGGGGTGGCGGCCGGCGTTTCAGTAGGCGTGGCTACCGGCTCCGATGCTGGAGCGGTGGACGTGACCGGAGCACTCTCGCCACCGGCCCAGGCAGCCAACACCGCGTCGACCGACTCGCCGGTCTCGGTTGCTCTGGCTTCGGCCGAACGCTCGACGAGCGACTCGGGGAGGCCCATAGCGGCAGCAGCCGCAGCTAGGTCACTCATCTGAGGTTTCCTCGCCTTCATCGTCGAGTTCGACGACCACTTCTTGGGGGATGGCCGCTCCGCGGGTCAAAGTGGCGACCAGGATCGACGTGTAGAGCAACTGTCCCAAGAACAGGACAACTCCGAAAAGGATGGCTATCAAAGTCAGGGTTGCATGAGTGTTGCCCAGGCCGGCCTCCCACCCTTCACCGGCGTCGGTGTAAGCGGCAGCGTTGGATCCGGCTATCCAGGAGTATCCGGCCATCACACCAGCCGCACCAAGAGCGACCAAGACGCCCACGGTGCCGCCAACCGCCAGCCGTTGGAACTGCCGGGCGTTGGCAGGAGACACAAGCTGGCGACCTGTCAACCTGGGAAGAGCGGCGAACACTGAGCCAGCGATCAGAAGGAGACCGATCCCTCCGACGGCGACGTATTCGATCGCCTCCCAGAAGCTGGTTCCGGCCACAACTGCTGCGATCGACCTGAAGCCACCCAACGCAACCAGGGCAGAGAGCCCGACAGTCAGATACAAGCCGTGAATGCCAGTTTGAACTCCAGGGTGCTCGTTCAGATCCGCCCACGCACCGTCGAGGCTCAATGACATGTTGGTTGCATTGGCGATAGCGCCGATCGGGAAGGCAAGACCGAGAGCTGCTGTGACTCCGGCCACCCAGTCGGGTCCCGGTCCGAAGATCAGTTGCGCCGCTCCCCACCAGGCTGCAGCGAACCCGAGGGACCAGAATCCAACGAGTGCCAGCTGGCGGCTTGCGAGCGGTCGGTCGAGTTCACGGACAACCGTGTAATAGAGCAAACCCGTGGCGACGGTGATCAAGAACATCGTCACGTATCCGGCCGAGAACAGGGCTTCGGCGTAGGCCCGTGCCACCGACCGCAGAGCTGGGATCTCGGTGATCAAGTGAGTGGCGTAGAGAAGCGGAAGCCATATCAACCCACCAACCGCGAACCAGAGAGTCACGTAACTCTGGGTTTCCTCGCGGTTGCGGATGGTGGACAAGGCAACAAGGGCAGGAACGACGAGAACAGCCAGGAGCGGTAGGTCGAGCCACCACGGAATTCCCAGCGGCTGACTGCCGTCACCGAAACCGAAGAGGATCGCCAGGAGCCCGAGGAGCACCAACCCTGCTGTAACGACGAAGGCCACCGACGCGATAGCGGAGTTGCGAAGCCTGGTGCCGGTAAGGCGGGGCAGCACGTAATACACGCCGCCAAAGAGGGAAAGACCGCCGAACCCAACCATCAGCGCGAGGTTGGCCATTGGCTCGAGGCGTCCGAAAGACAGGAGCACCAGATCGGGGAATCTGAGGGAGAGCAACGAGACGAGTTGTAACGCGCCGCCGACCACGAGAAACACGGCGCCGGCTATGAAATGAGCCGCGGCCAGACGATCTTCTTCTGAACCGCCCCCGAGGAAGGTCGGGGTCTCTCTGACTTGGGTGTCCGTCAACTGCGTTCCTATGCCAACAAAGGGTCGGGCGGGAGCATAACGATTTCGGATATGCAGTCCCATTCACGATGCCCACCCAAAATTTCTCCACGCCGTCGGTTCCCTCACGGGGCCCAAGCTGTGGTAGAAACGAACCAACACGAAAGCGCTCTGGACCTCAGCCGATATGTACCGACTTGGAGAACTGACTGACGCCCGCCGAAAGATGATCGGTGGTGGCTTGACGGTTGCTGGAATTCTGGGTCTGGTTCTTGGCGTGATCTGGATTCACTGGTCCTCATTCCCTTCGACAGAGTTGGTCGACGGTGTGGAGGTTCCGGTTGTGGTCGACTTCCTCAACTGGTGGCCTCGGGGAACCTTCTGGAAGGGGTTCGGCTACCTGGTCGTCCTTGGTGCGACGACGATTCTTCTCATCGGTTCGTCGATGCTCCTGCTTCTCAATCAGGAGATGACCTGGACTCGGGCCTCGGTTGGTGCCCTCATCGCATGGATCACTCTCGTCTTCTACTTCGGGATGGTTCCCTCCGAATGGCTGAACTTCGCACAGACAGATCTCGACTGGTCCTCGCAGCGAATTGCCCTCACCGTCCCGCCTGCGTTGCTGTTGGGAAACACGGTGGAGATCAGCTGGGCCGTCGTCAAGGACGCTATCTCGATGGGTTATAACGTTGTCATGCTGGGAGTTGCAGGAGCCCTGGCAATCGGCTTGCAGAAGATCAAGGACGGACGCCCCGCTTCAGCGGCCCCAACGGAGAAGAAGTCGCCCTATGGTCGACCGCTGGTCAAGGGCAACTGATGCCGAAGGGTGTAGTCGATGAGACCCCGCCGATCCGAGACGATTACCAGCTCGCCCTCGTCGAGGGTGACTACTTCAAGGACAAGCTGCGACCGAAGCAGTTCCTCCACATCGACCAGTCCGAATGCATCCTTTGTGAGGGCTGTGTCGACATCTGCCCCTGGAAGTGCATCCACTACTTGTCGCTTGGCGCCATTACCGAGGCAGTCAATGTCGACCATCCGGAATACGATGAGCACAACTTCGGCTTCTTCATTGTTGACGAGGATGAGTGCACGCGTTGCCAGTTGTGTATCGACCGTTGTCCGACAGGTGTCATCTCTCTCGGCAAGTTTGAGGGCTCCCTCGCCGACCAGGCGGCCGAGCTCGGGTTGGACAAGCGGCCCTGGGACTTCGACACTGGGCAGCGCGACTTCAAGAATGGCTACTCATATGGCATGCGCTGGTAGGAGGCGTAGAACGGCTAATGGCTAACGGTAACGGAAGAACAGGTCTCAAAGAGCGGATCAAGGAGGGGACCGACAAGCTCTGGAACTCGCAGGTCGCCGACTCGATCCTGCGACCGGGTTCCCCTTTCAAGCAGGGGTACTCAGACAGTCCGAGGAACCGCTCCTACGTAGTGATGAACAACGTGCTCTATCACCTCCATCCGGTGAAGGTGAAGCGGCACGGCGTCAAGCTGTCCTACACACTGTGCCTCGGCGGTCTCAGCTTCTTCCTGTTCATCCTGCTGACCATCACCGGTATCTTCTTGATGTTCTACTACACCCCGACGGCCGATCTGGCCTACGCCGATATCGAGGCACTGTCGACCGATGTCGCGTTCGGTTCGTTGGTGCGGAACATGCATCGATGGGGAGCCCATCTCATGGTTCTCTCGGTGTTCCTCCACATGAGCCGGGTCTTCTATCACGGTGCCTACAAGCCGCCGCGTGAGTTCAACTGGGTCGTGGGTGTTGTCCTTTTGCTGCTGACATTGCTGCTTTCTTTCTCCGGCTACCTCCTGCCATGGGATCAGTTGGCGCTTTGGGCCGTGACCGTCGGGTCCAACATGGCCGGGTTTGTCCCTGTCGTCGGCGACCAGGTGAAGTTCGCTCTGTTGGCCGGCGTTGAGGTGAGCGCCTCTACTCTGCTCCGGTTCTACGTTCTCCACGTGCTCGCCTTCCCGTTCATCATCGTGCTGTTCATGGCCGTTCACTTCTGGCGTGTCCGGAAGGACGGCGGTATTTCAGGTCCGCTGTAGGAGTCAGTTTTGGTTGAGATTCCAGAGAGCTTGCTGAGACGATCGGCCGAAGCGCGCGCCAAGGCTCTTGGCGTGCCAGTCGAAGATGTCCTGGCGGAGATGAAGGGGGAGGGACCTCCGGTAGAGGTGCCGGTTAGCGAGTCGCCGTCAGTCGACGTGACCGTCGTTGAGGCTGCCTCCGACGGCCCACCACCGGAAGAGTCTCCCGCAGCCATGGTCAGTGAAGCCTCGGAGGAGACCCCGACGTCCTCGGAGCCAGAGCCGGTGACCGCCCCGGTTGTCGACGTCGCCGTCGAAACCTCTGCGGTCGCCACGAAGGAGACTCCCGCCGATGCACCCGACTCGAACGGGTCCGGCAATGGCAAGGTCGCTTCGGTCGTCAGTGCGCGGCCAACTGCGCCGCCCGCCGGCCTGCCCGAAGGGGTTCGCACCCAGCGTTTGCTCACCGTGGTCAAGGCCCGAGCGATTCAGAATGTCAAGGCCGAACCGCAGGACAAGGTCAACACGTGGCCGCACCTGATGCTCATGGAGTTTGGTGCGCTGCTGGCGATCACGGCGTTGCTGGTGGTCATGGCCGTCATCATCCATTCACCGTTGCTGGAACCTGCCAACTTCAACGCGACCCCGAATCCTTCTAAGGCTCCATGGTATTTCCTTGGCCTCCAAGAGCTGCTGAGCTATTTCGATCCGCAGATCGCCGGTGTCACCGTGCCGACGGTCATTGGGATGTTTGGCTTCATGATGGTTCCCTATGTCGACAAGAACCCGTCGACCAGGCCGTCAGACAGGAAGTTTGCCATCTTGTTGTACTCGCTGTTCCTGGCGGGGTCGGCCACGCTGACCATCATTGGGGTGCTGTTCCGAGGTCAGGGGTTCAACTTCTCCTATCCCTGGGAGGACGGCGTCTTCTTTGATGACTTGAAAGACTGGGTGAATTTCGAATGACTTTTGCCAATTGGGTTCTGATCGTCGTCGCCCTCTTTGCGATTCTTGGAGCCTTGGGTGCGTTTGCTATTGCGTTCCGACGCTCTCAGACCGGTCGGCCCGATCCGGGAGCCGGCGTTTCGGCCGAAACACGCAAGGCTGACAAGTCGATGGCGGGAGTAACTGTCGAGCCGCTTCCGGTCGCCACCGAAGTAGTTGAGGAAGTCTCTGAGCCCGAGGAACTGGTGTCGGTGGGCAGCGGCGCCGTCGAACTCGTCCAGGAACAACGTGTCGTCGAACTGAGCCCCGAGGAGTCGGGCGTCAGCCGTCGCCAATTCTTCAACCGGGCACTTGCCTCCACCTTCTTCGGCGGGTTTCTCGCCTTCCAAGGCGTCTCCTACCTTTCGTTCTTCTGGCCGAAGCTCACCGGAGGGTTCGGTTCCGATGTCGATGCGGGCGCTCTCGAAGAGATTCGTTCGCAGACCGTTGCAGCCGATGGTTCGGTTGTTCCGGTGTTCATCCCAGAGGCGCGCGCTTACGTCGTCCCCGCACCCAAGACCCTTTCAGCCCAATACCTCGACAAGGGCGTCGAGGCGGGTGGTCTGATGGCAATCTTTCAGCGTTGCGTCCATCTCGGATGTCGTGTTCCGTGGTGTTCGACCTCCATCGGGTTCGAGTGTCCGTGTCACGGTTCGAAGTACAATTCCGTTGGAGAGTTCTTTGCGGGTCCCGCCCCCAGGAACCTCGACCGTTTCGTGGTCGAGATCCGCAACGGCGACAGGTTCATCATCCGGACCGGTTCCATCATCGAGACTCCGCGTGCTCCCGCACTGACCGTTTCCTATCCGCAGGGCCCGAGTTGCATCTGATGAGCGAAGGGACTCGTAGGTGACCGACGTCATCATTGTCGTTGCTGTCGTAGCCGGCATCGCCTGGCTGGGCGTCATGCTGGTTTCCGCTTTCCGCAACAAGGGAGCGGGAGAAGAGATCGCACCCAACCTTCGGCCTGGCATCGACGACCAGCAACTCGAGACGAGACGACTCGAGTCTGGTCAGAAGTTCGCAATCTTCTTCTCGGGTTTCCTCGCAATTGCGCTTCCCCTCTACTTCCTGGGTGAGGGCGACCGTCAGGAGGCTTTCGTTGAAGAGTTCGCCCACGCTTCGGAAGAGCGTGGACATCATGAAGTCGAGGAGTTCGCATGCTTCTCGTGCCACGGGCCCGGTGGCGCTGGTGGAGCTGCAGCCTTTGTGGAGCAAAGGTCAGGGGTGGCCGTGACCTGGTACGCGCCACCGCTCAATGACATCTTCTATCGATACGACCGCGAAGAAGTCGACTTCTGGATCACCTGGGGTCGTGCGAACACGCCGATGCCGGCGTGGGGTATCCCGGGTGGTGGCCCCATGGACGTCAAGCAGGTCGAGGACGTTGTCAACTATCTCGAGTCGATTCAGGTCTCCCAACAGGAGGCGGTGAACCAAACCGAGGCAAGGGTTGGGCCAGAGGTCACGAGACTGCGCGATGCGGACGCCACGGTCGAGTCGGCGATACTCAATCAGCGTCAAGTGATTGCTGAAATCGACCAAGCACCCGCCGATCAAGACTTTGCGGCTCCACTGGTGGCCGAGGCTGTCGAGCTGCTGGCCACGGCCGACGAGGGCATCGATACCGACGCTGATGGGCTTTCTGACGTTGTCGAGCAGCGACTCAACGAGATCACCGAGGAGTTGAACGCCTACTTCATTGAAGTGGAGCCGGTAACTCTCGACCCAAACACCCCGGATCGCGCCCAGTTGGAGAACGGGCTGGCAATGCTTGCGGCAGCGGCCGAGAAGGACCCGATCTTTGAGAGCACCATCGCCGGAATCGAAGCAGCCATAGACGACGACTTAATCGACCCAGACCATCCGGACACCGACGGCGACGGTCTCAGCGACGCGCTCGAAGGTGCGCTGACCGGTCGTTTTGCCGGTGCAGTGGCGGCCACTGTGCCATCACAGGTTTCTCAACCCTTGAGCCTCGATCCCACCGATGCTGAGTCGTCGGGTCAGGCAGATTCCCGTGCTGCTTCCGATGCAGTCGGTGGCCTGCAGACTTTGGGAATCAACCTCGGGGTCTTGGTCGATAACGTTGACCGCATCAGGCCTCAGGAAGTCGACGGCCTCGCCTTCCTCGAGGCCGCCCTCGAATCCAAGACCTGGGAGATCGATATCTCCGGGGTGGCCTCGTCGATGGGTGTTTCCGAAGAGGAAGCCGAGCGGGCAGTCGCGCTGTTCAACGCCAACTGTGCCCGCTGTCACACCGCTGGTTACGGAGCCGGTGTTGCCTTCACGCTGGAGGCTGGTTCGGGCGGATTTGGTCCCGCCCTTTGGGACGGTCGCCCATTGGTCCAGTTCGGCGAGGCGCCGGATGATCCGGAGGTCACCGATTTATTGGTCGACTTCCTGATCAAGGGCTCAGAGCCCCAGAAGCCCTACGGCTTGAACGGCGTTGGCTCCGGTCGGATGCCGGCCTTCGGGACGACTTTGTCACTAGAAGATCTCGAGCTACTGGCTCTCTACTTGCGTGCCGGGAACTTGGACGGGATGGAGTAGGTCATGAGAGAACTCTTCCGATCGCTGCTTTCAGCCAACCTGTTCGTCACGGGGATCATCCTCACGGCCGCCGCGGTGGCTCTGTTCTACGGATCGATCTACTTGTTCAACTACACGAACCTGGGCAAGCGTCTCGGGTTCCTGGTCACCGGTGCCGCGACGTTCGGGTGGTTGACGATCAGCTCCCTGCTATTCGTGATCTACGCCCCCCGGGGTCCCAAGCCAGTCAATATCGAGGGTCTGAACGCCTTCGAGATCAGGGTCATCCCGATCACGTTCTTGCTGGTCTCGATCGTGTTGTTCCTGGTGTTCCTCACCGCTCTCCACCAGTACGAACAGACCAAGGAAGCCGGCGGCTAGCACCCTAATCCGTTGTGCAACCACGTACCTGTGAGGTACATATCTGCACAATCATCGATTGTGCAGCTGTCCTTTCGACTGTTGTGCAACCACGTACCCGTGAGGCACGTATCTGCACAACAGATCAGGCGTAGTACGACAGAACTTGCAGCTCCGTGGAAAGATCTACCCGCCGAATTGGCACCGTGGCGCCACTCACCCTGGTCGGGGCGAAGTTGAGAATGGACGAGACCCCCGCCGCCATCAGCTCTTCGGCCACCACTTGCGCCACCGACGCCGGGACGGCAAGGACGGCCAGCTCAAACAAACCGGCCCTGCAGTCGGCCCCCATGTACTCGGCGTCCCGCACGGTTAGCTCACCGATGGACTCCCCGATCCGGTCCGGCTTGTTGTCGTAGACGGCCACCACATCGAAACCGCTTTGCCGAAGGCCGCCGTATCCGGCAAGGGCGGTGCCGAGGTTTCCGGCCCCGATGATTGCCACCTTCCGGTGAGACTCAACGCGAAGTTCCTTGCGGATGCGAGTTCGTAGGGCCTCGACTGAATAGCCAACGCCGCGGGTGCCCTGAAACCCCAAGTCGGAGAGGTCGCGTCGGACGTTCGGTGGGTTGACTCCGGCCGCGTTGGCAAGCTCGACAGAGCTGACCGTGGCGTGTGCGCCACGCATCTCGTCGAGTAGACGCAAGTAGGAAGGCAGGCGGGTCACGGTGGCCCGTGAAAGACCGTTCATCGACCTCCGACGATAACCCTGGCATTGAGACTTTCCCCATTCGGGGCTTTACGATTCGGTCTATGCCAGATCCAAGTGTCCTCGTCGTCGGTGGTGGCCCGGCCGGTTCTTCCGCCGCCTACTGGCTGGCCCGTGACGGTTTTGACGTAACCCTCGTCGAGAAGAAGGAATACCCGCGCGAGAAGACCTGCGGCGATGGCCTCACCCCGCGTGCCATCTATCAACTGCAAGACATGGGATTTGACTTCGATGTTCCGGAGTTCCATCGGATCACCGGGCTCCGTTCCTACGCCGGAGACGACCTCATGATCGAGATGAACTGGCCCGACCACTCCAAATTTCCCAACTGGGGTGGAGTGATCAGACGGAGCGATCTGGACCAACAGGTGGCCCGGCTCGCTGAGAAGGAAGGCGTCCTGCTCCGCGAGAAGACGACAGCCCTGCCCGTGATCGAGAGAGGCCAGCTCACCGGGGTCACGCTCCAGTCAGGGGGAAACGAGGAGGTCGTTACTCCCGATATCACGATCATCGCCGACGGTTCAATGAATCGGTTTGGTCGCGAGCTGGGCACCGTGCGCCGTCGCGACTATCCCCTCGGGATGGCGGCTCGCGGCTACTACTCCTCGCCGCGTTCGACTGACCCCTTCCTCGAGAGCCAACTCGATTTGAGGGATTCCTCAGGCGCAACCATGCCCGGCTACGGATGGGTGTTTCCTCTCGGCGACGGAACGGTCAACGTGGGCGTCGGGCTTCTGTCCACTTTCAAGAAGTGGAAAGACATCAACACCACTCACATGATGAACGATTACGTCGCGACGGCGCCTGACTATTGGGGTCTGAGCGAGGAGTCGAAGCTTTCCAAGCCCATGGGTGGCAAGCTCACGATGTCCTACTCCAAGAGCCCGCTGGTGGGCCACAACTGGCTGACAATCGGTGACGCCGCTGGAGCGATCAACCCGTGGAATGGCGAAGGCATCTCGTACGCCTACGAGACCGGCCGTATTGCCGCCGGGTTCGTGGGGGAAGCTGTCGGCGCTGACGACCTCTCGGTGCTTCGCCGATACCCCCAACATCTCGAGGACGAATACGGGCTCTATTACAAGATGGCTCGGATCTTTGTGAAGCTGATCGGCTACCCGTCGGTCATGCGAACTCTGGCCCACACCGGCCTTCGAAACCGCCCCCTGATGGAATGGACGCTAAAGGTTATGTCCAATCTGCTCGATGAAGAAGACAGGGATATGGGTGAGCGGGTATACAACGCCATCGCCGCGATAGTGCGAACGCTTCCGACGAACTGAGCCTATGGGACGTCCAAGGCTGCTGTTGTTCGATGTGAACGAGACGTTGCTGAGTCTCGCTCCGATCCGCGCCCGCATGGAAGAGGTTTTCGGGGCGGAACCCCCCGTTGGTGAGTGGTTCGCCCGAATGCTCCACGGGAGCCTGGTTTCGAACGAGATCGACGACTATCGACCGTTTGCGGACATTGGAGTCGAATCCTTGATGCGGTTGGCCAAGGCTCGCTCGGTGACTCTGAGCGACTCCGAGGCGCGTTCGGTCATCGACCTAATGCGAACACTTCCGCCACACCCCGAGGTGGCTCGAGCAATGGTTCGCCTGTCGAAAGTCGGTTACGCCACTGCCACTCTGACCAATGGCTCTTCCAGCGTTGCCAAGGAGCAGATAGCAAACTCTGGTCTCAAGCCATATATCGACCGGGTGATTTCGGTCGAGGAAGTCGGGAAGTTCAAACCACACGCGGCGACCTATCGATATGCCGCCGAGACGTCCGCCGTTGACATCGGCGAGGTCGTCCTCGTTGCTGCCCACGATTGGGACTGCGCGGGAGCCCTCGCCGCGGGAATGAAGACTGTCTTCCTGGCCAGACCGGGAGCGGTTTGGGGGCTACCAACCAAGCAGCCTCCCACAGCCTCCGACATGGTCGAACTGGCCGAACGACTCGCCTGAGACAACCTCCGGCGCTGCAGGGCTAAGAAACAGCCAGCCGTCATCGAGCGATACGGGCTACGGTCTTGGCCGCAATGAAGTTTCGTAGGTATGAGCCTGAGACCGACCTGAAGGCCGTTCAGCGCATCTGGCGCGAGGTCGGCTGGATCGATTCCGAAGACAGCGCCAAGACAATGGAAGTCTTCGTTGGATCCGGTGACGGTGTGGTCGCCACGATCGACGGGGAGGCCGAGAGCTTCGCTCACCGCTCTGACGGCATGATCCGTTACCAGGAGACCGACCTTCCCTTGTCCGCGGTGACGGCGGTGACTACGTCGCTTATCGGCCGCAAGAAGGGCTTTGCCCGCGATCTCACCGCTCAGCTATTGGCCGACGCTGCGGCTGAGGGTGCTGCTGTGTCGGTTCTGGGAATGTTCGAACAGGGCTTCTACGACCTCGTGGGTTTCGGTTCCGGCTCTTACGAGCACCATGTCAGGTTCGATCCAGCCTCATTGAAGGTTTCCGTTCCTTATCGGACCCCGATCAGGCTGCACAAGGACGACTGGGCTGACATGCATGAAGCGTTGATGAACCGCCGGCGCGCCCATGGTGGCGTGGTCCTGACCGCGCCCGAGGTGACGCAAGGCGAGATCGGCTGGAACAGTCCTTCCTTCGGCTTCGGCTATCGCGACGCAGATGGTGTGCTGACCCACTTCGTCTATGGGACGACGAAGGGCGAGCACGGACCCTATCGAGTCAACTATCTCGTGTATCGCTCCACCGATGAACTGTTGGAGCTGCTCAAGCTGCTCGAGGTTCTGGGCGACCAGGTGCGGGCGATAACCGTGACCGAACCACCCGAGATCCAGATTCAGGACCTGCTCTCATATGTGGTGAGGCAGCGCATTGCCACCTCCAAATCGGAGTACGAGTCCCGTCACACGTCGGGGACGTGGTGGCAACTCAGGGTTCTGGACGTTCCGACGGTGGTATCGGCCACGGTTTATGACGGGGAGCCGGTCCGTTTCGTGGCTCGCATCTCTGATCCCTTGGAGCAGATCCTCGACGGTGACTGGCAAGGGGTGGGTGGTGAGTACACGATCGAGATCGGTGCCACGTCAAAGGCGGTTTCGGGAGCGGAGCCCGATCTGCCGGTCCTCGAGACGTCGATAAACGCATTCTCCAGAATGTGGTTCGGAGTGCGTCCGGCGTCGAGCTTATCCGTCACCGACGACCTGGCTGGGGATGAAGCGCTGCTGGCTGACCTAGACCGCGCCCTTGCTCTCCCGCAGCCACACCCTGGCATCTTCTTCTGATCTACGGCTAGTGCCGCGCATTCTCGTCAGTCAGTTCGAGCTCGAATGATTCTGATTGAGCCGTGTTCGAGTGGTGGTACGTACTTGTTTTCGAGGTGGCCGATGATCTCTGTGTCTGAGAGGTCCGGGCTTTTGGGGTGAGGTTCGATCAGGACGATGAGGTTTTCGGTGCCTCCGTCAGTCCAAACTGGGGGGTGGGCGAATCCTAGGTCTGCGACTGCTTCGCTGATACCGATTGTGATTTCTTCCCATTTCGACTGGGTGAACCTTGCATGGCCGTGGAGCACGATCAGCTCGTCCATCCCGGCTTCGTGGATGATTGTTTGTACGGCCGGAGGTGGTTCTGCCTTGAACCACAAGTGGCCTCGGATCGGACCTTCTATCGGACCGACTGAAACAATCACCAACTCATCGGCTAGCGATTGTTCGCGCATTTGCTTTCTGATGCTCTCGAAGGCGAACTCGTAGAGGAGGCGAATCCGGGACTTCTTGACTGAGACTCCGAAAGCGTCGGCAAATGCGATGGCGTCGGTCATCAGGACTTCCTCGTCCACTTCAACCAGCGGTTCCAAGATGGCGGCTAGACGGTCCAGGTCTTGAGTGAGAGGAGCCCTGGGAGGATCCGGTGTCGGAGCGACTGTGGTTGTTGTACTCGGGATGAGTAGTGACGTCGTAGAAACCGCGGTACCTGCCGTGGAAGCGTTGGTGCTGAGATCCTCAGGCTGGCTGGCAAGCTCCGATGTGCACGCCGTCGTGACCAAAACCAAAGCCAGGGCCACTAAGGCTGCCCTCCGCGTCCAGGGATGATAAATTCCCAGGTCCATTGCCCCGGCGTGTGCTTCCCGATGTCGAACTGCTTCGCCTTCCGTATCGGTAGGACACTATCTTCGCCGCGATGTGGTTATGTCGTGAGGCGGGTGTCGGCAGGTGTTTCCCGCCATGAACGGATGCCCGACGGCTGATCAGGTGATCAAGCTTGTGGTTCTGAGATGACTGCGATTGGCGGTGTGTCAGCGTTGGTTGCCCTGGTGTCAACACTGGGTGTTCTTGCTGCATCTGATGTGAACGTCTTGTGCGATCTGCGGCAAGAGACGCGGGTTTCTGTGATAGGCGCGTGGCGCTCCGACAGTCCAGTCGATGATGCAGAGGTGACTTCATGGTGGGGTGACTATCCGGCCTTCGCCGAAGCCCGCGAAGTGCTCGAGAGCTGGGACCACGGCGGCAAGATTGGGGTTTTTGTCGCAAACGACGACGAATCTCTAGTAGTGGTTGTGGCTCCTTCGGTCGACAACCATTCGATGGATCTCATGCAACGCCAGGTTGAAAAGGGCTATCCGACGAATGCTCCGCCCTTAAGGCTTGTTCGAGGATGCTTTGAACCTGATCGAGTTGCTGAAGTCAGCGAGGAGCTCACCACGGGAGAGATCGGCGTGGCGCTCAAGGCATGGTTTGAGGCTCCGTGGGAATCGTCCGACCGTGTGCTGCGAAGATCGTCGGTGACTGTGAGCGCTCCTTCAGGGGGGCATGTGGTCCTGGCGCTCTCCCACTATCCGCCTGGTCTGCAACACGCGCTACTGAGCGTCCTGGGCGTCGACTCTGATCTGGTGCGCATAGTGATGCTGACCGAAGATGCAAGTCCGCCGTGGAGTCGTTTCATGGCAGTCGAGAATCTTGCCGATCTAGAGGCAGCGGAGTCCGAACTCCCGTCACTGGGCACTGGTCCCCGAGAGGCATCGGACGAGCCGGCAACCGCGGCGCCTCCAGCGCAACCCTTCAATTCAGGCTCATCCCCGACCATCGGAGGGTCGGATGTTGGCCAGAATTCTGGGGCGGCCCCGTTGGCACTGGGGATCGCTGCCATGGCTGGCTTGGCCTATGCGTTCTTCTTGGTTCGGCGTAGGAGTTCCGACGGCTGACTCCCATTCGCGAGCGGTAGTGCCAGTTGCACTACCCGAGGCTGTCGAGGACTCCGAGTGTGCGGTCGACTTCTTCGGCTGTGTTGTAGTGAACGAAGCCGATCCTCACCAGGCCGCCCTTCTCCAACAACCCGAGGCGGTCCATGGTGTTGACGGCGTAGTAGTGCCCTGACCACACGTAAATGCCCCGGCTGATCATCGACCGGGCAACTGCATCGGGATGGTGCCCTTCGACATTGATTGCGAACGTCGCGGCGCGGTGCCCGGTCATCTCAGGAACGCCGACAAGGCGGACGTGCTTCATAGCGGCAATCCCATCGAGGAATCGCTCCCCGAGGGCGCGCTCGTGCGACTGAATGGCATCCCAGCCGATGGACTCGATGTGCTCTACGGCGGCGGTGACTCCGGCCAGACTCTCGAAACTCTGTGTGCCGGTTTCCCATTTGCCTGGAGGATCCGAGGGTGCCGGGCGAACCTTGTAAGCGTCGAGTGAGGCCATCAGGTCTGGGCGCCCACAGATGATGCCTGTGTGTGGTCCGAAGAACTTGTAGGCGGACGCAGCCAGAAAGTCGCAGCCCATTGTGCCGACGTCAATGAGCCCATGGGGTCCGGCGTGGACCGCATCGACGAACGTCAGAGCCTGGGTGTCCGACACGGCGGAACAAACCGCTGCCGCTTCGACCACTGTGCCGATGGAGTTGGACGCCAGGCAGAAGGCGACCAGTCGAACCGAATCGTCGACCAAGTCGAGGATGGCTTCGGGGTCGAGAACCCCCGTATCGGTGTCGAACTCCGCGACCCTCACTTCGACGCCACGCTCGGCGGCCGCACGGGCCCACGGAGTGAAGTTGGCGTCGTGGTCGAGGCTTGTCAGGACGATGGCGTCGCCTTCGTTCCAGGTGTTGGCCAGAGCGCGACTCAGGGCGAAGGTAAGGCTGGTCATGTTCTGACCGAACGAGATCGTGTTCGGTTCAGCATTGAACATCCGACCCACAGCCGAACGAGCGTCAGCTGTGATTTCGACCGCGAGGTCTGACGCTCCGTAACCACCCCCGAGGTTGGACAGGCCGGCGATCAACGGGGCGCTCATCGCATCGATCACCGTCTGGGGAACCTGCGTGCCTCCCGGCCCGTCGAGGTAGGCAGCCGGATAGCCATTCTCGGTCCGAGTCAATGCCGGGAAAAGAGCTCTCGTCTGGGAGACGTCATAGCGGTCAGTCATCGTCGCACCGTACACCCGCGGATTGCGATGAACTGCTGGCGCCGTCCTATTCTGAGGGGGCTTTGACGCTTGCCGATTACGCACCGCTGTTTGTGATGCTCCTCCTCGCCGGAGGTTTCGTTGCGGTCTCACTACTGGTGTCGAAGATGTTTTCCCCCGATCGCCCCACTCCGGAGAAACTCGCGCCCTACGAGTGCGGGATCGTGCCAGAACAGGAGCCGTCGCAGCGATTCCCGGTCAAGTTCTATCTAGTGGCGATGCTGTTCGTGATCTTCGACGTCGAAATCATCTTTCTCTTCGCCTGGGCGACGATCTGGGATCGTCTTGGGTGGTACGGCGTTGCCGCCATCCTGATCTTCACCTTCTTTGTCGTCGAGACCCTCCTGTACGTTTGGAAACGCGGAGCCCTCGACTGGAACGTCAAGCGGAGGGCTCGCTATCTCGAGCCTGAGATGACCGAGGCCGCCTGAGTGGCAACCACACCTCCCGGGAATCTGTTGATGACGACCGTCGAGAAGGCGGCAAACTGGGCGCGTACCCGTTCGATGTTCCCTGCCACGTTCGGACTGGCATGTTGCGCCATTGAGATGATGGCCACCGGAACGGCTCATCACGACCTCGCCCGTTTCGGAATGGAAGTGTTCCGGGCGTCACCCCGGCAGGCCGACCTCATGGTGGTGGCCGGTCGGGTGAGCCAGAAGATGGCGCCGGTGCTGCGTCAGGTGTACGACCAGATGCCCGACCCCAAGTGGGTCATCTCAATGGGGGCGTGTGCCAGTTCGGGTGGGATGTTCAACAACTATGCGTTAGTCCAGGGGGTCGACCAGATCGTCCCCGTCGACATCTACGTGCCTGGATGCCCACCGGGACCACAGAGTCTGATGCACGGAATACTGAGCCTGCACGACAAGATCATGTCGGGGGAGATCAAGCGATGAATCCTGTCTTCGAAGGTTTGGCCGAGTCCTTCCCGGACGCGTCCTGGGAGGAATCACACGGGCAAACGGTGGTCCGGGTGGCCCCCGACTCGTGGAGAGAGTTTGCCCAGGCGGCCCGTGATGCCGGTTTTGAGATGGCATCTGACGTGACGGCTGTTGACCGGCCCCGGTCTGCCGCCCGTTTTGAGGTAGTGGCCAACATCTTGTCGATGGAGCATCGTCTTCGGCTGCGATTGATCACCACGGCTGAGCGCCAAGAACCGTCGGTGCCTTCGTTGGTGCCTGTGTGGCCCGGGGTGAGCTACGCCGAGCGCGAGGTCTACGACATGTTCGGTGTCGCGTTTGAGGGGCATCCCGATCTGACTCGCATCCTCATGCCCGACGAATGGGAAGGCCACCCCCTTCGTAAGGATTTCGGAGTCGGTTCGGTTCCGGTCCAGTTCAAAGCATCCCACCAGGTGACCTAGGTGACTCAGGAAAAGGCAAAAGAGACGGTCGATCTCTGGGTGGCCGGCACCGAGGAACCACAGTTCCAGCCGACCGATGAGGGAATGCAAGAGTTCCTGCCGGAGGAGTCTGCTGATCGCCTTGCCGATCAGTACGGCCGGGTGGTGGACGACGACTACGTGTTCGACGACGAAGTGCCAGACGACGAGCGCATGGTCATCAACATGGGGCCTCAGCATCCTTCGACCCACGGTGTGCTCCGGCTCCAACTCGAACTCGAAGGCGAAGTGATCCGGCGATCGAAGCCAATCATTGGCTATCTGCATACGGGTATGGAGAAGACCGCCGAGCAGCTCACCTTCTCGCAGGGTCCGACCAACGTCACCCGGATGGACTATTTGTCGCCCCTTCATGGAGAGCTGGCCTACTCACTGGCGGTCGAGCGGCTGTTGGATGTCGAAGTACCGCCGCGCGCCGCGGCAATCCGGATTCTGATGACGGAGCTGAATCGTGTGTCGTCGCACCTGGTGGCGTTGGCGACCAACGGCATGGACATCGGGGCGCTTTCGATGATGATGTACGGCTTCCGTGAGCGTGAGTCGATTCTCGCCTTCTTCGAGAAGACCACCGGCCTGAGGATGAACCACAACTACATCCGTCCCGGCGGAGTCGCCGCTGACCTGCCTCCCGGTTGGAAGGACGATGTTGCGGCCATCCTCGACGACCTGCCGACCCGATTGGCCCAATACGACGACCTTCTCGAGAAGAACCCTATTTGGCTAGCCCGCACCGAGGGTGTTGGTGTGATCTCGCAGCAGGAGGCGTTAGCTCATTCGATTACCGGTCCCGCATTGCGTGCCACGGGTGTGGAGTGGGACCTGCGCAAGGCATTCCCTTATTCGGGCATCGATCAGTACGAGTTCGACGTGCCTGTCGGTCAAAACGGGGACGTATACGACCGTTACCGGGTTCGTGTCGAAGAGGTGCACGAGTCGCTGAAGATCGTCGCCCAGGTCATGGACGCGATGCCGAAGGGCGACTACCGGATTGACGACGCCAAGGTGACACCGCCGCCGAGAGCGCGCATCGATGAATCGATGGAGGCTCTGATTCACCATTTCAAGCTGTTCACCGAGGGGTTCAAGGTTCCGGCTGGCGAGACGTACGTTGCCGTCGAGTCGCCGCGGGGTGAGCTTGGCTGCTACTTGGTATCCGACGGCGAAGCCAAGCCCTATCGGATGCACACTCGGGCTCCGTCGTTCTACAACCTTCAGTCTCTCCCCGTGATGATGGCTGACTCGCTGATGGCCGACACCGTCGCCACGATCGCGTCAATGGACCCGGTCATGGGCGACGTCGACCGCTAAAGCGGCCTCGGCATCTGGTCCGCGCTGCAATCCGTCAGTGTGAGGCTGACGCGTTGCAGCCCAGTCGAGAGTGACGGGGGCCCGCCTGGTCCGCGCTGCATTCCGTCAGTGTGAGGCTGACGCGTTGCAGCCCAGTCGAGAGTGAGCGCACCCACCTGGTTCGCGCTGCATTCCGTCGGTGTGAGGCTGACGCGTTGCAGCCCAGTCGAGAGAGAGAGTCGAGAGAGGAGTTAGCCGCTCAGTGACTCCAGATAGTCGATGAGGTCGGCGATCTCCTGCTCCGAAAGACTGTCCCCGTATGTGGCGGGCATGATGGCGTTGAACCCGTCCACCACCTGTGAGCCTGGATCGAGGATCGCCGCTTCGAGGTATGCCTCGTCTGCCACCGCGGTTGTCCCGTCGTCAAAGGTTCGTTCGGAACCCGCCAGCCCGAGCCAGGTTGGCCCCGCAGAGTCAGACCCGTCGGTGGTATGGCAAGCCAGACAGCCGGCGTTCGTGGCGACGGTCTCACCAGGCAAGGCCGAGTCGTCGACCGAGACGTCGCCGGAGTTGGCAACGACGGTTGCGGGTGAATCGGTCAGTCCCAGCTCACCTGCAATAGCCATCATTGGGACGGCGATCACCGCAAAACCAAGGGCGAGGGCCGCCGTGATCACAGCAATACCCAAAGCTCCCATGGAAAGCATGTCCTTCCAGGGGATCTTCACCTCTTCTGGCTGGCTGTTCTCGGCTTCCATCTACGTCGTCATCCTTTCTGGCTCCGCATTAGTTGACCGCGTCCACCTCAAACTGTTCAGGGGATTTGGTCCCTAATTTGCTATCGATCCTCAACTGGCACAGTAGCGGCGAGAGTCTCTCCGCTCCCAAAGCCAACCGTGACTTCGACTTCGTCTCCAACGACCAGTTGCTCGACTACTCCCATACACATGATGTGATAGCTCCCAGGCTCCATGACAAACGTTCCACCTGCGGGAATCTCTGCTTCGTCCATGTGCCGCATGCCCATCACCCCGTCATCATCGACGGTTTCGTGGAGCATCGTCTGACCGCACCCCTCGGCAGTGACTGAGGTGATGGTGTCAGCAGAGTCGGTGTTGTTCTCGATCGTGAGATAGATCGCGGCGTTCTCGGTCCCCGATGGGCTGGGCCGAGCCCAGCTGTCAACGATGTCGAGGGTGCTGGTTCCGGCACAAGCGACCAAGCTCAACGTCACAGCCGCCATCAGTCTTCTCATTTCAACAACTCCTTCAGGTCGCTGGAAAGCTCGTTCGGTGTCACACCCGCCGGGTAGGTCAGTCTCAGCACTCCGTCGGGGTCGACCACCAGCAGTTGGGTTGAGTGGGCGACGAGGTAGTCGCCTGCCTCGTCGGCTTCGTCATATTCGAAGTGCACCCCGTACTGAGTTGCCACCGATCGCACCTCGGCTTCAGACCCCCAGATCCCCCGGAACCGATCGTCGAAGTGTCGGACATAAACTCCCAGATCTTCGAGATGGTCACGCTCGGGATCGACGGTCACCATGAATGTGTTGATTCGATCGGCGTCAGGGCCAAGCTCTTCGAGCGCCTTGTTGACGGTCGAGAGCGTGGCTGGACACAAATCGGGGCAGTGGGTGTAACCGAAGTAGATGAGCACGGCTTGGCCCCGTAAGGCGGCCAGGTCCACCGCTGTTCCGTCGTCGTAGACGAGACCCGTCATCGCGGGCGCGGGTTGAGAGGATTGAATGACGATTCCTGAGTACACGTAGGGCCGAGCCAAGACCCCGACTCCCAACCCGATGGCCAATGCAACGACCGCGCCTCCGAGGATCAGACCAAGACGGAGTTTCTTGCGCGGGGGATTCGTATTGTCAGTCACGGGTAGCACAGGAAAACGTGGGCTGCTTCGTAAAGGAGGGCGTTGTTGCCGCCAGCGTTTCTGATCTCTTCGCCCAGAATTCCGATGTGGCGTGTCAGACGATCGGCGTCCGACGAAATGGTCGCGTAGCTGTATTCGCCCCTGACGAGACCGGCGCCGTCGACGATGGCGTAGCTGGTGTCAAACACCACGGGTTCTCCCGGAGGGGCGTCGAAGTAGACCCGAAAACCTTTGCGGACCACTTCGTCGAGCACGGCGTGGTCGGCGCCCACCCAGCGCCACACCTCACCGTCGGCTCCCGCCTCCGATGCCGCCCCGGCCAGAACTTCTGGGTCGTTGGTGTCGAGCGCGACGGTGACCAGCCTGAACTCGGCTTCACCCATATCGACTTCGGTGGCCACTCGGCTTGCCACCTCTCTCATGGTGTCGTGCATGGGTTCGCAGCTGTCGCCGCAAGAAGTGGGAGCGAAGTTGTAGAGAGTGACCAACCCGGCGCCGTCCTCGGACGTGAAGGCTGTTCCGCTCTGGTCGATCATGGCGAATCCGGGTGCGACCCGAATCCGCGGAAGAACCTGAACCGGCTCAAAGATGGCGAACGCCATCACGGCCACTACAAACAGGGCTGAGATCGCCAAAACTGCCTTCCAGGTACGGCCGAGTCCGCCCATAGACTCCGAAACGTGAAGCGTTTCCTCGTCATCGCTGCTTGTGGGCTCGCCGTCGCTGGGTGTTTCCCCGTCTCTGAACTCGAGCAGGGCCCCGGAATCCTGGGCAGTTACGTGGTCAACGGCATCGACCCTGGAGGAATCGAATACACGGGACGTGTCCAGATCACCCCTGGCGACACCACCGGCGACGTTCACGTCGATTGGGTCATCACCGGAGCCATCCTCCAGGGCGACGGAACCGTCAACGGAACCAACCTCGAGGTCGATTGGGAGACTGTCAACGACCCCCGTGGATCCGTCGCTACCGGCCACGCCGAGTACCGGATCATGGATGACGGGCGACTGGTCGGCACTCGCACTGTCGACGGTTTCGACGAGGTCGGCACTGAGACGATCTTCCCCGATCCCTGAACCGGTCTGTCCGTTACTCATCGTCGCTCTCCAGCGTAAGCAAGTAAGAAACCAATGCCTCAATCTCTTGAGGTGTCAACCGATCGGCGATGTCGCTGAGCATCTGCCCAGCCGGGAACCCTTCGACGACATAGGCGTCCGGTTCAACGATCGACCGTCGCAGGTACTCGGCTGCTGATAGGTCAGCCACCCGTTGTTCGGCCCTACCACCGACGTTGGCGAGGTTCGGTCCGACGAGTTCAACGCCCGGCTCGACAGAGTGACAAACGGTGCACCCGGCGTCGTTGGAACGGAAGATCCTCTCGCCGGCGACTGCATCTGTGGGTCCCAAGTCTTCCGCTGTGACAACGATTCGCCTGTTCGATTCGAAGGTCACGACACCGCTGAGAAGCTCGGTTTGGTCGTCTCCCTCAATGAGGGTGACATTGACGGGGGTGTCCCCGGCCTCGGTTTCATAGGTGACCACCGCCGACGCCAATCCTCCGGAACCTATCTGTCGTTCGTGGACCTCTCCGTTGATCACTGTTCTCAGGACAGTCGGAGTTCCAGGTTGACCTGAAGGCACTTCGTATCCCGCCAGGGTCGATCCCGGCTGATGGTGGACGACGACCGTCAAGCCCGACTCTGGAGCGTCGAATGTGAACCGCCAGGTAGTGGCGAGTCCGACAGCGAGCACTGAGGCCAACACGACGGCACCGGTCGTAACCAGTCGTCTGCGACTGCGCGGCACTTCGCTCGGGTCGGCGGAAAGGTGGGTACCAGGATTGGACAGCGCGTATTCCAGTGCGGTTGGTGCCACGAAGTCGCGGGTCGTGGACGCTGCCGTCTTCTTGGGGACCCTGGGTCGTCGCTCCCCGGCCAGCCTCTCCTCGGCGAGAGCGTTACCCACCCCAAACGAGCAGTCGGCAGGCGGGCAGCCGACCACCTGGACCGAGTTGGCGCCGGCTTTCACGACGTCGGCGAGAGCGGTCGGGCTGAGCACCCCCACGCAGCGAACAAAGACGAGGCCGTCGCCTTGGAGGTTGGTCATCCGACGGTGGCGGTCGCACGCGATGACGAGGTCCTGCCCTTCGCCTTCGAGGTTGTCGGGGAGAGTGGCACCAGGAAGGGTGATTGCGTCGAAGACGCACGATCCGACGCAGATGCCGCACGAAACACAGGCCTGCGGGTCGACGACCGCCACTTCGCGACTGTCTTTGGTGATCATTTCGAGAGCCTTGTAGGGGCAGTCGACGACACACAGTTCGCACCCGGTGCACGCCACCTCATCGATAGAGATGATCGGTGTCTTTCGTCTGTCGAGCAGCCAGGGGATGTAGGCGACGAACCCGGTGATTGCCATGAACGCAAGGACGACCAGGATGCCGGGAACCTTGCCGAACCCCGGAAGCAGAAACATGAAGAATGGGTCGAACGGGATTCTGGTGACGATGTTCTCGGTGTTTGCAGGTTCCAGCAGTTCGGCCGGGAACGCGATTGACACCAAGATCAGCGCGCCGACCATGAGCCCGGTCCAGAGCCTGGGAGGTAGCCAGGGGAGGGTGTCGCGCCGGAGGTGGCGCCACAGGAAGTATCCGATGGCGATGGTTGTGAAGATGTGGGCGAGCCAGATCAGGAACAGGACCTGCCAACCCGATCCGTCGGCGGTGAGGATGGCGCTGACCATCCGTTCACCTGCGTTGAAGATCCCCACTACGGCCGCGGTGGCCTCGTTGATCAACTGTGCCCGTTCGTCCCAGAGCAGCCAGTAGCCGGTTACTCCGGCGAACCAGACGATGACCAGGGAGGTCCACCCCGTGACCCAGCGCCAGCGCCGGGGCCCGTTGAACCGGGCAGCCACGAATACCCGCCACGCATGAACGAGGGTGGTGACTACCAAGGCTGCGGAGGAGTAGCGGTGCAGGCTTCGCATGAACCGCTGGATCGGGTGGGCGGTGAGTCGCTCCACGGCCGCGTAGGAGGCATCGAAGCCAAACACGAAGAAGAGGGTTATGTAGAGCCCGGTGATGACCACCACGAACAGGAGGACCGAGCTGATGGTCCCTGCGTGGGGTAGGGGGTTGAGTCGACCCGAGCCTACGGATCGACGGATTGGCGCCTCGACCGCGAAGGTGATCTTGGCAAGACGATCCAAACCATCGGGGGCCGGGTTTTGGTCCCGGCCCCCGTCGGTGTTCATTCAGGTTCTCCGGGCGAGGTCAACCGCCCACGCCGGGAGCGTTCAGCTGGATGTTTGCTATCTGATCGACCATCTGTGGGCCATACGCGATGAGGATCAGTGCGACTGCTGCGATCAGCCACGGCTTGAAGTTGTCGAGCCAGGCTGGCGTGAGCTGAGCGTCGCGGATCGACTCTGCGACCGGGATCTCCGGCACATCTTCGGGCTCGGCCTTGGGACCCCGTGCCGTCTTGATCATGATCCAGACATACATCAGGACTGCGATGAACAAGATCGTGCCGCCGACACTGACCCGGAACAGGTGGCCGCTCCACTCTTCGGGCACATACGGTGCCTGACCGAGCGGCGTGCGCCGCGGCGCTCCGAGCAACCCGAGCACGTGCATGGCATTGGAGAAGATCAACATGCCGATGAACCACGTCCATCCCTGGATGACCGCCAGCTTGGGGCTGTACAGCTTCTTGCCAGTGATGTGGGGTACCAGCCAGTAGCTGATCCCGATGAACGAAAGGCTGACCGCGCTGGCCACCGTCAAGTGGAAGTGTCCGGGCACCCACGCTGTGTTGTGGATCACGGTGTTGATGTTGTAGCTGGCGTTGACCAGACCGCCGATGCCTCCGAAGAAGAAAAGGATGCCGGCAAGGAGCTGCGCCGACACCGATGCGTCTTTCCAGGGCAGGGCTTTGATCCAGCCGACCAGTCCCTTACCGCCGTTCGCCTTGGCTGCGGCTTCCAACGAGGCGATCACGGTGAAGGCCGTGAGCATCGACGGGAAGAACACGCCGTAGGTCAGTCCAGCGTGAATCCACTTCCAACCCACCGGAACGCCGGGATCGACGAACTGATGGTGGAACCCGACAGGGATCGAAAGCAGCAGGAACAACCAAAAAGCGAGCCGGGCCAGCGAGTCGCTGAACAGCTTGCCGCCTGCCTGCTTGGGCAACATCCCGTACCAGGAGATGTAGGCCGGCAGCAGCCAGTAATACACCAGCGGGTGGCCGGTGAACCAGAAGTAGGTTCGTGCTAGCTGTGGGTCGGTGGCGTCGATGATTCCCAGAGACCAGGGCAGGAGCATCGTGAGAATCTCGATGGCGACACCGAGGGTGGCGATCTGCCACATGGCAACGTTGAGCACACCGGCCATCGCGATGAACGGTGAGCGGACTCCCGGATTGTCTTTCCGCCAGCCGCGGAAGGTCAGGATGAAGCCCCATCCTTCGATCCAGCTACCAACCACCACAAGGGTCAACCCGGCGTAGAACGCCCAGCTTGCCTTGAGCGGTGGGTAGAAGGTGAAGAGGACGGTTGCTTCGCCGATCAGCAGCGGAACTGCTGTCGTGACCAAACCGACGACCATGACCCAGAACCCGAGCTTGTTGAGCTTGGGGTGGCTGAGCGGCCGTTCGAGACCTCGCACCGTTGTCAGGTGGGTGAACCCGACGATGAAGAACGTGGTCCACACCAGGGCGTTGAGAACGCCGTGCATGGTGAGTCCCTGGTAGTAGTCCTTCAGGAGCGGGTCGAGGTACTGGTAGAGGTTGAGATCGGAGAACTCGAGGGCCTGAAGCGGCCCGAAGAGGCTTCCGACGAACAGCGAGGCAATGGCTATCGCCAGGTGCCAGCCGATCGATTTCTTGTCTTCCTTGGTTATCTGATAGCCGGTCTTCTCAGCTGAGATCGTCATCCCTCGGCTCCTTCCTCAACGACTTTCACCACTCCGAACATTGCTGCGTGACCCAACCCGCAGTATTCGGTGCAGATGTAGGGGAACTCGCCAACCCGGTCGAATGTGTAGCTCAACTTGGAGACCTCACCGGGAACGATCTGCATGTTGACGTTGCTGTCTTGGATCTTGTAACCGTGCTGGACGTCGGTGCTGGAGACGTAGATCGTGACGGTCGATCCAACCGGGACGACCAGTTCACGTGGCTCGAACACGAAGACCTTGGCGACCACGTAGGCCTCGTACTCGTTGGGCCCGACTTCTCGCAGACCGGGGTCGGCGAAGGGGCCTGAGTCCTGGAGGGTGCGCGGGTCGACCCGAGTCTCCGGGCCGGGCACCTGGATTCCGAGAGCGAACCCGGCAGCAGTCACCAGGCCGAAGAAGATCACCAACATCACGATGCTGACGATCATCCAGTTGCGCTCGTAGGGGTCTACCCCCATCGTCTCCTTGACTTTTTCTGGAGCGTCACTCATGTGTTCATCCCCCTGCTGATCAGGATGAGGTAGACCGATCCCCAAAGAATGAGAAGCGTGATGACAAACATCACCAGAATGAACACGGTTCCTACGGGTTTGAAGTGCTCGGTTTCGGCCGAGCTGACCTCTTGGCTGTCTGGCGCCACGATGCTCCTATTCACTTTGGGCCCTTTGGGGCATGGTCGGGGTCTTGTCAGTCGACACTAGGGACTAAAGACCCTTTCTCCGCTTTTCGTGAACGATCGTGTGAGCTAATGCCGCGGTGATCCTTCACAAAAAAAGGGTGGTGGTGCAAATGGGGCCGAGCCTATCCACCGGCCTTGACCATTGGGACCGGGGCTGTTTGGGGCAGCCCGAAGCTGGTCTCATAGTTCCCAGCACACAGAGTGTTCACCTTCAGGTTGACCTGGGCACCGTCGGCAAACGAGACCAATTCATAAGGGATTTGAGCCGGATACCAGTTGCTGACGAACCAATCCTGAACAGACAGCCGATCCTTGGGGAGCACCCCGATAGGTACGTGCTGAACGACGGTTTGGGGGTTCTCCGAGTAGCCGAGGTCGTCGGTGTCCGGGAAAAAGACTGGAATTGCGGCGCCACCCTCGGGTGAGTAAATCCCAAACTGGGTTTGATACAGCCCAAACGGGACCCACCCCGACCCCTCCGAGCACCCACCACCGCCCTCGAACCACGCCTCAACGACATCGCCGAACTCCCCCAAACCGACCAACAAGCCCTCCTCGACCACCTCGACGCCCTCCTCACCCGCACCCGCCTCCACAACATCACCAAAACCAGCAACAGCGGATAACAGGCACCCAAGACGCCAACCAGGATCAGCTCACCCGAACACCAGAAGCGACGGGCTGGTCGGCCCGGCTCCGGCACAAGCCTCGCGGTGGGATCAGCTGAAGGTCGGGGTCCGCTCAGGATTCCAGACCGGCACACCGGCCTTCTCCCAGCGATCAAGCAGTGCCTCGGCACCATGCTCCGACTTGAAGGCACGCTCCGAGTCGAACAGGGGCACCACCTGGAGGAAGTCAACGTGCAAACCGTCTACCAGTTCAAGGGGCGGCAAGAAGGCGCTCAACGGGCGCAGCACCATGAACGTCCGCATCTGCGTTCCCGGCCACAGCGGGCCTTCCGCGGGAACGGTGTGGCCATGATCGAGCGCCACACCCTCACGAGCCGAGTAGAGACCGAGAGCAGCGAGCGCGCTAGCCACGTCATCCCGTTCGGGAACCAGCCCCAAGGAGAACTCGACCCGGTGGTTCGGATCGCGCCCAACCATCGGCCGGGCGCTTGCCCCAATGGTCGCGTAGAGCGCCACGCCCTCGGGGTTGGCATCCACCGCCCACTTGTAGATCTCGATATCGAACTCCTCGACCTCAAACCGAGCCCGCCGCGTCGGCTCGCCCCAGCGGGCCCGGTAGAGATCACGAACGGCTTCGGTGACGATCACCCCGGACCCCCAAACGGCCACCACGTGCCCGATGGCCAACCAGACGGCCACCACTGACCAGGACCCTCACCAAGCACCCTTCGACGAATTACACGAAGCGCAGGCACCGATGAGGTTGCCAGGATCGTTGACCCTTGCCGTGCGCGTTGCGAAGTCATCCGCCCAGCCTCCTGCGCCCCAGTCCTGCCGAAGGGCCGTGATGTGATCGACCTGGCTCGAAGGATTCGTCCCGCAGTACGGACATGTCGGCGTCGTCTCCAGCGCTGCAGCTCTCTCGGCCGCAGGCACCCGGCCGTACTGTGACCTGGCAAACGCCGGGACCTCGTCAGCAACGCCCGTTGCTGTGTTTGTGGCGCATGTGTTGTGGACGAGGATTGGGTGGTCGCCGACGTTGACGTGGTAGGTGTGGATGTCGTCGACGGTGAGGTTGTAGGCGGTGGCTGTGGTGGCGGTGGTCCAGTCGACACCGGTAACGGCAACATATTCTCCTTCTGGGGTGGCGAGGAGGTCGCCTGAGTCGAAGTGTTCTATTGGCTGCCATGCCTGATCTGTGGCGTTCCAGAACGGGTGGTCCTCGGTTCCGACAAGGATGCCGCCTTCGACTCGAAGGTCGTAGAGGACGTCGGTGTGTTCCCACGTGTGAGTGACCTGTCTAGGGCCTTCCTCGCCGGTTTCGGGGTCCCAAGCGTATACCCAGTCACCGACCCCAACCTCAGAGATAGGTTTGGTTTTCTGGTCTGCCATCAACACTTCCGTTCCAGCCGAGAACGAACAAACCGCACCGGCCAGCCTGTTCACAGCACCACGGCCTCCGCGTAAGACTGCGCGTGCTTCGTTACCCAACGTCAGCAACGTAGCGAACCCGATCACTCCCCGCTCGAAAGCCGACAGCCTGTTACCCAGCGCATCCACACCAGACAAGGCTTCAAGACCAGCTTTCCCATCACCAACACCAGGCAACATGTCCACTAACAGGTTCGCTCCCCCAACTGCCACCCCCACATTGTGTTTAGCCGAAGCAACTGACGCCCGTCGCAAGTATGCAACATGACCCTGAACGATCGAAGACACCGCCGCAGTGGACTTGTAATTCGCCCAACATTCCATCCCACCACCACACGACCCGAAAGTGAGATGCGTGTGATACTCACCACGATGCCCAGACGGATCCGTCTCGAACCCCGGATTGGGCGGCAGGTTCGTCGAGGTGCCTGACCTCACCAGTGTTACATCATCGAAGATCGTCGTACCTGCAGGCACCCGAATGGAGGCCACGTCCGTGGCGAGATTCCCCCACTGAGGATTCAATGCCAAATCAATCTGCGCTTGCATGGGGCCGGCTGGCGCCGTTCTAGACCAGTAGCTACCGAGCTGACCAGCCTCGCCGCCATACACCCGTTACAGGGTCGTAACCTCATCGAGAACCACCTCCGAGTACGAACCTGACCGGAACGTCGCAGCCACGGCATCGTCCAACGGCCCCGGGTTCGTTGGCCCGTACCGTATCGTGTTTGTGGCGACGGAGTTGGGGAGATCGTCGTAGTTGAACCCCGAGGCGATCGGAGGCGCCGAAACAGGCCTAGTCGCCGATTTGATGGCTCGCGCTGTCGTAGATGCACCAGCCGTGCTGGCGATGTCGTAGACGTGTGGTGTCAACGAAGCAACGGAATCGGTAGTGCTTTCGGCGAGGGCCGGAGTAGCCCAAGGCGTCACCAGCACGCTCAGCACCAGCGCTGCGGACAGGGTGACTCGTATCCGCTCTCTCATCCGCTGGGAGGCTTTCCGAACAACTCATCGGCACGTGCCGCTCGCTCCTCGCGCAGGCGCCTTAGGCCAGCCTCGCGACCGGCGCTACCCGACCACTCCGCCTCGATCGCTGCCAGGTGGTCACGCAGAAGAGACACCGTAGAAGCATCCAGGTAGTCATATCCTGGCCGCTCTCCGAGAAGCCATCGCCGAACCACGCCGATTCCAAACCACTCATCACCCTCCGCCGGGTTCGGCTGGATGTCGAGGTGCATCTCGGATCGGTCGCTCACCAGGCGCAGCCGGATGGAATCTGACTCGACCACGACCAAGCCGTCCCCAGCTGGTCGGCCCGATCTCGAATCGACGATTCGATACTTGCCCGAATCGAAGAGGAACATCAGGTGCGTCGCTATGAATTGAAGCAGTTCAGCCATCATCAGCCCCCCGGCACCAGTGTTACGTCGTCAAGCCATACATAGCCGCCCGCCGGTCCCGTCAGGTAGTCGATCTCCCTAGCAAGCGCCGTGTCCGGTCGAATACTCAGCCGATGCGTGGCGAGCGTGATTCGATCGCCGTTAGCGATTGCTGTGTCGAGGACACGCTGGTTCGCTGCCCACCTCTGAGCGTCGCTGAGGCCATCCCAAGCATCTCCGATGTCGAAGTAGCTCGCACCCCGGCTCTGCGCTAGCCCGATGTAGTCGTCGGCGTAGTGACCAAGCACAGTTTCGCCGCTCCCGGTCAGATGCCCGTCGGCAAGCCGGATGATGTCGTCCGATAGCGTGTTTGTGGCGCCGCTGAATAGCCGTTTGAGCCATTTCCAGCCGGCCCGCGCTGCTCCCGCACCAATAAGCGGTATGAACGCTGCGCCGCAATCTATGACAGACCCTCCGACGTTTCCAGAAGCAACTGATCCGCCACAAAGGAACGGGTCAACAAGCACGTCGGCGCCTGGTACCAGTGAAGCGGTTTCGCCAACCTCTCGGAGGGTGGTCTGCGGCCGGTATACCCGCTGAGCACCTATCAGGCTGAACCCGTCTTGGTGGACCTCTATATCGTGTTCAGCGCACAACACCGACACGTTTTGGAGTTCGGACGGACAATGCCCCGACGGATCCGAATAGTTGACCGGGTTGTTCCGCACGTAGGCATACCGGTTTAGGTCTTGGGGGCTGGTGGGGTTTGGGATGATGGTGTCTGGGGTGAGGAACGTCTGATAGGCCGGGTCGTAGAGTCTGGCTTGATAGTGCATTAGCCCAGTGGGGTCTTGGCGTTGGCCGGTGTAGGAGAGTTCGGTAGGCGTGTTACCACTGACAGCTCTGGTGACACCCCAGGGGTCGTACCAGGAACGGGTGACCGTCCCTGACGTCGTGTGGTTGTATCCAACGGAGACCGTGCCCAACATGTCACTCACAATGTAGGTGAGCTCGTCAGAAGAACCGGTGATGCTACGAACCCCTATCAGGTCGCCGCTGAACCTGTAATAGGAGGCGTCGGTGGTGCCGTCGGTCTCCCACATTCCTCCGATCGTCGTGGTGACCGTTGCATCGGGGTCGATACGGAGTATCCGGTTGTCGTCAGCGTCGTAGACGAACCGGGTCACATCAGACCCCACCGCATGAGACCCAGCCATCCCCGTTGGCGTCCAAGTCAACGTTTCGGCGACCGAACCAATAGTGCGGTTCGTCTGACGGCCTGCATCGTCGTAAGAGAAAGAGTCAGACCCGACCGAAGTCAACGCGTGGGGTCCTGCAGTACCGGCACCGTAGGTATAGGTGGTCGAGTCGACGGCAGTGAGGTTACCGACTGCGTTGTACGTGTGGGAGTGGTCGTAAGCGCCGTCACCGACATTCTGGTAGCCGTTAGTGCAGTCCTGAGGGTTGTCAGGAATATCGTCTGAGGTGAACGCTTTAGTCAACCGGTTCAGGCCGTCGTACTCGTAGCATTCAACCTGGCCTGAGTTACGCCAGTCGATTCGCTCCCTCACGGTTCCACCGGTCGTGTACCAGTAGTGCAAGTGGGCAACATTGGTTTCGTTCCCGCCCACGGTCCCTGCCCGGATCTTGTATAGGCGCAGAGTGTCCGTGAAGTAGTACCAGTTCCGTTCAAGCCGACCAGGATCGGTAGCGCTTCCCCACATCTGGGTCCGTGGGGCGCCCTGGTCGGTGTAGGAAGCCGATGACACGTATTCGAAACCGCCTACACCTTCGAGGGTTTCAGCGAATCCTGTGGTCGGGTCGTATCCGTAGGTGACGGTCTCACCCGCTCCACCGCTGTCGTCTCCCGGATAGGTGAGGCTGTCTATGTTGTCAGTCGGGGTGTGGGTCCAAGCGACTTCGTATTCGTGTTCGTATGAGCCGGCTACGCCAGTGGTGGTGTCGTCGACGAACCAGGAGGCGAGGGTGAGTCGGTTGCGGTCGTCGTAGGTCCGGTGGTCGACTCTGATGTTCCACCCCGTTGAGTAAGAGATCGACTCGTCAAGGAGGCCTCTATGACCGGTGGCGTCGTAGGACCATTCCGCCAGCAATGATCCGGTGCCGTTGTTGAGGCGGCGCTCTGTCGGTCGGCCCAGTTCGTCGTATGCGAACCACAACGTGTCTTCCTCCGAGGATTGGGTGAGGAGGAGGTCTTGTCCGGTGTAGGTGTATGTCCAGTCACCCGAATCCGGATCTTCGAGCGAGGTTTTGCGACCTTTGACGTCGTACTCGATGTTCATTGTGTTGGTGGCGTCGTCCGTGACTGATGTGAGTTGCCCTATGGGGTCGTAGTCGTATGTGGTTGTGTAGGTGGCGCCGCCGTTATTCTCGGTGACGGTGGCTACAAGACCATGGCCGTTGACGGTGGTTTCGGTTGTGTTGGCGTCGAGGTCCGTGTGGGTTGTCTCCCAAGCGTCATATTCCCACGTCTCTGAGAACAGCACGTTGGGCGCGGAGTTGTCCGCGATCGTTTCGATTTCTGTGGTGCGACCGAGTTCGTCGTAGGTGTAGAAGAGTTGGAGGTCCATCGACGGGTTCGATGTGGTCCACGTCTGGTCGAACCAGCCGTCACCGGCATCGCCTGAAGTGTTGAGGAATCTTGAGGATTCGCGCTCTACGCGTCCTTCGTCGGCGTAGAGGACAGCTTCGATCCACCGTTCACCGACCGTGCCGGTGGGGTATTGGGTTTGGATGAGTCGACCCCACCCGTCGTAGTACTGGAATGAGTCGAGAGTGCTAATACCGGCGTCACCCTTCCGACTGGTCTGCACACCGGCAGGTTCGGTGCTGGTGGCGTCGGTGTAGGTGAACTGGAGTGTCGATTCTCCTGATGTGGGTTCGGTGGGCTGCCAGACCCTGGTCAGCCGGTTGTACTCGTCATATTCGTAGGTGGTTGTGTTGCCATTGGCGTCGGTGACGGTAAGAGGCGCTCCGGTTCCGGCGTCGAAACCAAACTCGGTTTCGTGGCCCAGCGGATTCGTCACCTCCTCCACGAGCCCGAACGTCGAGTCATAGGTTTTCGTGGTGACACCAGTGTTGCCGGGCAGTCTGGTGGTGCTCAACCGACCCAACGAGTCATACGTGTATTCTGCCGTGTCGGATAAGTCAGTGCCGACGGTTCGGAAGTAGTCACGTCGCCTGGTTAACAACCCAGCCGTAGGGTCTGTCGATGAGCTTGAAGCGCCGTCGTAGTAGAAACGTTGATAGGACAGCTCTTCTCCGTTGACCCCTGGCGTGGAACCAGGAAACACCTTGATTGTCTTCGGTTTGTCGATTATCCAGAGCGTCGTGTTGGGGTTGTAGACAATCTGAGTGTACGAATTGTCCGCCGAGGTAGCTGTCGACCCACGATCGATGACCGCTGTCTGTTGGCCGTTGGCGTTGTAGGTGTACTCGACTCTGGTCTTCTCGGTGGAAGAGCCATAAGTCCAGGATTCGACATCGTCAGGAGCGACGAAATACGACCCTCTCGGATAAGCCCCTGCAGTCGAGATGTGATGGAATTCGGTCTCTATGCGTTGGAGAGCGCCACCGTTCCCGTCGAGCACTCGCAATTCGGCTTCCTGACCAACGCGGTACTCGAAGTCGGTTCTTGTGCCCGAATCTGACAGGGTTATTGAAGCTGAATAGGACCAGCCGTTATCGCCGGTCCAGTCGCCGTCCATTCCCTGATAGAAGCGGTGTTCAGTCGTCACGTCGGACTCGTCCGTGACCTCGACGATGGCGTGGCCCCGGAAATCGTTCCAGTGGTTACAGGGTTGCGTCGAACAGATGAGGTTGGTCCCGGTGCCAGTATGGGAGTTGTGGCCGGGGACGTCGGAGTAGTGCCACGTGGGTCTGGAGTATTCGTACTGGTATGTCATGGCGTGTGACTCCGACTGGTCAGACGCAGTGGTTTCCATCACCTTGTATTTGTTCCAATGCCACCATTCGCCGCCGTTGGTGTGCGGATCCCATGCAACGAAGAAGTCGCATTCGCGGCGGACGTTGGATCCGGACCATGTGTTGCGGCATTCTTCCGGCCCGATATAGGTAGGGCCGGTCTCCCACGGATACTCCTGTCCATATGTAGCGGTCAATTTCCCGCCCAGAGGGATGATCATTTCGTCTATGCGAGGCATTCGCATTCTGGGTTCGGTCGAGTTGGCAAAAACTCTGTTTGCCAGGTCGACGCGGTTGAACTCGGTAGCTGGGAGCCCAGGCAGGTCGGAGTTGGTGTTGAATCTGAACCAGTTGATATTCACAAATGATCCGGCGGATTTCGCGACTAGATACAGGTCATGGATCCCGTTTGCTGAAGCAGAGATCGAGGTGTCGGTTCGGGTTTCCCAATCGTTCCAGCCACCAGTGTCGTCCACCGAGATCTCAGCGACCTTCGTGCCAGTCGTCGAACCCAGCCGGAACTCGATCGTCCCGTTCTTGTTGTTCGAAGCCAGCCGAACCAAGAGTTCATCGGATCCCGAACCGAAATCGAAGTCCTCGAAAACGATGTAGTCGCCGTCCCCAAAGCCGTTCACGTACTCGCCCTGCCCATAGTCTGCTGCCTCGTTCAACCCAGTGCCCGACTGACTGTTACGGCTTTCCGCCTCCACCTGGGTGAACGCCGACCACCCGAAACCCCCGCCAGGGCGTTGCTGGATCTCGTCCAACCACAGTTTTGACTCCGACTCGGGTTCCGACCCAACCGTCGGATCTGGATAAGCCTGTTTGAAATCCCACCAAGAAACCGTTCGCCAACCCGAGCCATTCTTGACCTGGGTCATAACACTCGAAAACCTGCGTTCCGAGTAGAAAGTCGGAGCTCGCTGCGTCGACCACAAACATGTGTCGTCCTTGCGACACGAAAGGTCCACGGGCGAGTCCGGGAAGTCCTCGTCACTATCGCAGTCAGCAACGACACCGGGGGCGTCGCAGCGCACCTCCGAAAGGTAGACGATCCGCGCTGACGGGTTCATTGTCCCGTTGTTGGTGTATTCGACCTGCCGGAGACCAGAAGCCCTGATGTAATCCACGTCGCCGAACTCACCATTGCGGCCCGTGTAGTAGTTGACCTCCTGGGTATACGAATACTCGATCTCATTGCCAGAAGTGTCGGTCACCGTGTCGAGATTCCACCGCCATACCTTTCGGCAGAAGTGGGCTGCCCTGTTCACGTCGATCTCATAACCATCGCAATCGAACGGGTCAGAGTGATTGAACGTATAAAACGGCGCATGATCCGCAGCATCGTCATTCCACCCAAACCGAAACCGGGTGCCATCAGGCGTCGTAACCAGCCAATACTCATCATGAACATCCTGATTCGGAACCCCAGAATCGGTCTTTAACTCAACCCGCCACATCGGATCTGACTTCAAACGAAACGCAATATTCGAAGCGACAGAATCATCCTCCAGCACCAAACGAGACGTGACTCCGTTCAGGGTCAACGTGTAATCATGACCTGTTGGGCACAGATCCCCGGTCGTGCACGACTCCCAATGACGAGTAATCGAACCGCCGCCCAACCAAGACCAGCCCAACCCTATCTGAGAAGCCTGATTGTTCGTCTGAGTGTGCATTCCGTCAATCGATCCTGATGAGTACGCAAGGCCGGTAACAGGTGTTGCACCAGCAGCGGCCGGAGGCACTGCAAACGGAAATGACAAGTCCAACGATCCAGTGAACAACCCAACCTGATATTCCGCAGTTGCCGCTAACGGCGAAGCCGAGAAATCACCAAGCACCCCAGACGACACCGATGTCAAAGTCACATATCCGCCGTCTTTCGCGTTCAGCTGTTGAGCCGTCAACTCTCCAGTCACCGTTCTCGACTCAACGTTGTTGACGGACGGAACCTCATTAACCTCGTCGCAAATGAACTCAGTTACCTCCGCCTCTTCCTCGGTGCCTTGATCAACCACGGTTACGACTTCGGAACATTCGTTGTGGAAGAACATCCGAAGCCGACTTGCCAAACCAGAGTTTCGCGACCTGGCCAAATCTGAATAGTTGACCTCTACCGTCGCAGGTTCAACAAGAGGGGTGCCGTCGACATCGGCGAGGCTGATCCTGAACGCAAGGCCAACTGACGACAGCGAGTCGACCACCAGCGGCTCAGGTAATTCGATCTCGGCGGTCGCAGCCCGGCTTGAACGCGTACGCACCTCGACCGGCACGTCAGAGAACTTGGCGGAGCCTCCACCTATCACTGCAGATCTCAGACCCTCGGCCCAACTGGCCTTCGCCAAGGGCAATGTCCGATCAATCTCGTCAGTGTCTTGTCCAATCCGATGGGGACGGGCCTCGGCCTCCACAGCCTCTCTGAGTTCATCGGACCCAGGCCTGGGACTCGCCACCTCTGGCCCGGGGGGTGCGTCCTCATCCGCAGCCACGCCGCTAGATGGGTTAGAAGTCGACTCCTGGGCGGAACTGTGAACGATCGGAAATAGCGTCAAACCCAACGACCAGCAAATGAGAAGAACAACGACCTTTCTGAGATACGCCCCGAACCTCATTCTGTGAACCTAGCGCAACCCAGCGGCTCAATGGGACAGGAATGCCAAGTGGGACATTCGGCACCCTCATGACCCCTGTGAGGCATGGAAAGCGCGGGGTGCCACCCTGACCGTCAGGGAAACACAACTCCAGACGCGCCGCAACGCTCTCTTTGCCATAGGAGAAGGAGGCACAGAGGTGCGTCGTTCTCGAGCAGGGTCGCGCACCTCGACTGGCCCGAGATCTAGCAGGGACGAACCCGAGAACCGAGGCGGCTCAGATTCAGCCGACGCGCGCATCCCTGAAGTGTGTAGGTTCCGGAAACGCACTTCTTAGGCGAAGGAGAATTGGTGTGCGACCTGGTGTCGGCCCAGTGAGGGCAATGTCGGTTCTTGTTGTGATGGCGATGGTGATGAGTCTCGCCCCGGTTGTCTCCGCTGCAGACCCTCCGGAAGCCGTGCCTGATGCTGTTGAGAATCCTCCGAGCGACCCCCAGGTAGACGAGTCAGAGGTGCCAACGCCGCCCGATTCGCTCAGGCTTCCGACCAGTGATGGTGGTGTCCTACACGAAGGCGTGGACAACTCCGGTAGCCCTCTCGACAGCTTCCCGTCTGAGCCTCGGGTGGTCCCGGTGAATGGCCGCCAGAAGGTCGAGGTTCCCGGTCTGAGGTTGGGTCTGGATGTGCGAGAGAGCGCCAAGCCAGTGACATCCGTTGTCGCGGAGGCGCTCTTGCCAGAGCAAGCACGTCAAGCCTCGCCGTTCGGCGCGGCCTTTTACCTCGGGTTCGAGTCCGAGGACGGTTTTGCCACTCCCGACGTATTCGAGTTGACCTTCGACTACTCCGACTTCGAGCTGGGTTTTGGCGCCGGTGTCGAGGAACGTTTGACACTGGAGCTCTGGAGTGGGTGTCGTATCCAGGGAGGCCGTAGCCCAAACGCCGTTCTGGTGTGCGATGACATCGCCACCTTGGACGGGGAAAACGATACGCGTAGCCATTCGATATCAGCGCTGGTCGACGCTGCCGCTGTGTCAGAGGAGCGTGAAACGAGACGCCAGGCTCTGATCGACGATGGTGTGCCAGTCGAAGCTCTGGATCCGACCTCACACGACCCGATCGACTTGAGCCGCAACAAAGAACCCGATCTTCCTGAGGAAGGCACACCTGATTCGGAACAAGAACCCATCGCAGGTACGCGACCTGGATCAGAGGGTGGTGCATCCGACGGTCCGACGGCCGAGGAGACACCTTCCGACTCCGCGCCATCGCAGGACGAAGGAGCCGACCATTCGCCTGCTCCACCAGCTGACGCTTGCGACGATGCTGTTTCGACTCCTGCCGGACGCAGCGCCGTGCCGTGCGTCGTCGGTGAACATGTCGGTGCCCCTGTCGAGTCCGAAGAAACACTCGGTGATTCGGAGGAAGAGACAGCTGTCGCGCCTGAACTTTCCGAGTTCGTCTGTGACGAGAACTACGACTACCGAGTTCAGATGTTGTACCTCGTGTCAGAAGACTCGACGCCCCGTGAAGGTGCGAATGCAGATCTTGTGACGCTGGCGGGAGCGATCGACGAAGTCTTTCGAGTCTCCGCTGCCAAGACTGAAGGTGAAAGAGCAGTGCGATGGGTCCAGGGCGAAGACTGCACGCCAACTGTCGAGACGGTGACCCTGCCAACGACAGCTCTGGAATCCTTTGATTCAACAGTCGAAGCCTTGGTCGAACTGGGGTACAACCTGGCAAGCCGGAAATACCTGACATTCAGCGACGAAACGTTGATCTGCGGCGTCTCCGAGATGTACCTCGATGACCGCCCCGGTCCTGAGAACCTCAACAACGGGATGTCGGCGATGTACGCCCGGTTGGACCGGCCTTGCTGGGACGTAGACGAGGCGGTCCACGAACTCGGCCACCTTCTTGGAGCGGTGCAGCCGTCCGCCCCGAATGCGACACCAGCCGGTCACTGCGTCGACGAGCACGATCCGATGTGCGAACTCGATCAATCGGCTCAGCCTCTTGAGTTTGTGTGCGCCGAGGAAGAGGCCACGGTTCTCGATTGCGGGGATGACGACTACTTCTCGACTTCGGTCCAGCCCGGCACCTATCTCGCGGATCATTGGAACATTGCCGACAGCGTCTTCTTGGTCGGGGGCGGCGAGCCGCCGCCGGCAGACGACGAAACGGGCCCGCCTAGCGAATCGGGACCACCTGAGAATCCTGGCCCACCGGAAGAACCTGGTGCACCCGAGAAACCCGGAAAGCCAGACATTTACGGCGGCGACACTTTCGATCTCGTAGTGGTGAACACCTCCGGTAGTGGTGCCTCCGGGGACTATTCGGCAACCCCTCTCACGACCTTGTCGTCGTACCAGGTGGGTCTTTTCGCAGGCTCTGCCGAGTTGGGATACACGATCCCGACCCCAGCCGCCGAAGCTGGTGCATCCCCCAACGTCTCGCTGTCCTACTCGTCGGCCGCTCTCGACGGCATGCACACGTCGACCAACAATCAGGGTGGTACAGCGGGCATTGGTTGGAGTCTCAACGTCTCTTCCATCTCAAGAACGCTCAAGGCGTGTGGGCTGTCTCAGGCTCCATTGGACAAGTGTTTGGATGGCGACTCGTATCACATCACTCTGAATGGCAAGTCTTCACAGCTGATCAAAGTCTCGGGAAACCAGTATCGGCTTCAGGACGACCCGGTCTGGAAGGTCGAGAAGCTGACAGGGGCATCAAACGAGGACGATCAGGGCGAGTACTGGAAGGTAACGACGACCGACGGTACCCAGCATTTCTTTGGTCAGACCAAGGCCCGGAATTCGGTTGCCTGGGTGACGGTGTATTCGCCGGAGGGAACTGGCTACTGCGACTCGTTCACCTACAACCTCTGCGACAAGGCATACGAATGGTTCTTGGACAAGTCAATCGACACTTACGGGAACGAGATCCATTACACCTATCTCCAAGAGATCAACTATTACCGCGCCCGATCGATCTCGACTACGTACAAACGGGCTTACACCAGGGCGGCCCACCTTCATCGCATCGACTACACGATGAATGGCTCGGATACGACCGCGGCATCGCGTGTCCAGTTCAACTACGAGATGCGTTGCGGCGACGCCAGCACGACGTTCGGTCAGTGCACGTGGCCATCGAGTTTCGTAGATACTCCTAGCGACCTGTTGTGTACGTCACTAGACACGTCGTGCTCGAAGAAGGAGCCCACATTCTGGTCCCAGCTGAGACTGGGGTCGGTGCAAACCCAAGTACTCCGATCGGCTCAGAATCCGCCTTACGACGGCCGGTGGGTGACAACCGCCACCCACGACCTGGCACAGGCCTTCCCAACGCCTCCTAAAGACTCACATGGCGACTCCAGCATTGCCAAGCTGGCTTTGTTTCGGATACATCAGCGCGAGGGCGGGGCCTACGAAACCTACGGGTTCGCCCAAATGGACGCCATCGACCGCGACGGATCAAGCGGCATCTCCAACCCAGCTTCGAAAGACGTCGGCCAGAGAGTTGTGGCAAGCAGCTGGCACACGGGCGACTACATCCGATGGGAAGACGTGTATCTCGGGGGAGGATCTGGCAAGGCCCAAGAGGTCCTGATTCGTTATGCCGCACCGTCGACTGGGGGGAACCTGGACATCAGAGTCGATAACACGTCGGGTGCCACGATTGCAAGCATGCCCGTCACATCGACTGGCGGCAGTCAGAACTTTGTAACGAAGAAAGTCACCTTGTCCGCCGCACAGTCAGGCGTCAAGAGCATCTATGTCGTCGGAAATGGCAACTCGAGTGCCAGCGTCTCCTGGATTCGTTTTAGCCCTGGCTCAGGCAACTTCAATAACATTCCAAGCCTCCCGTCAGTCAACTACTACGGGAGCGGCCAGTGGGCGTGGCACACCAACCGTGTGAATCATCCAGCCGGAGTGTCGCCGATGTACATGCCTCGCATCCGCAATGTCATCAACGAACTCGGGGGCAAAGTCTCCTTCACGTATGGAGCGCCGTACATGACAGACGGCACTGCCGATTGCCGCACTGCCGTGCCCACCTGGGGTAGCAAGAATTGGTCGAACTCGTCTATGAACTGTTTCCCGGGCTACGACCCCTATACCGGGTCGGGCGGTTGGGTCCACTGGTATAAGTACGTGGTGACCCAGATGGAAGTGTCGGACACGTTTTCGGGGAATGAGTCACAGGTCACAACCTTCTCTTACACAAGGCCCAAATGGGCGAAAAGTCGAAAGCTCGGTTCGGCCCACAAGACCTGGGACGAGTTCCGGGGTCACGCCATCGTCACGGCTGTCGACTCCGCCGGCAAGACCGAACATCGGTTCCACCAGGGGATGCATGACGACGACACGTCGACTGGCGGGAGGAAGACGGTCAACTCTGTGCGGTCGAACGGTGCTGGTGAACCGGACTACAACTGGCTTAGGGGACGCCAGTTCGAGTCCAGACGGATGACGCTTGGTGGCACAGTTAAGAGCCGGCTGCTCAACTACTACTCCGGCGCGTGGACCGCCATCGGAGGTAGAGACGGGGCATACCAGTTGAGGCTGAACAAGGTTATTGACACGGCCTACGGAACCGCGACCAAGAGTGCGCAAACCGAATACACATATGACACGTATGGAAACGTGATCAAAGAGGTCCACAGGGGCGACACGTCAACGGGCACTGACGATCGAACTGTGGAAAGAAGTTTCGTGGTGAACAACTCGAAGTGGATTATCGCCACTCCATACTGGGAGAAGCTCTGGTCTGGTTCATCCTCCGGAACCACTTTGTTGAAAATGACCAAATTCGCATACGACAGCCAGGGTTGGGGCGCGGTTCCCACCAAGGGTGGTGTCACTCAGACGTGTGCTTACGACACACCAACGTCCTGCAATAACACAATCAATACCTACGACTCACGAGGTCGGGTCAAGACCAGCAAGAACCCTCGCAACTACACGACAACGTACAGCTACGACGGAACCTACGGGCGCTTGACCTCGACGACCAATCCGCTTGGCCACGTCCACAGCACTTTGTACGACGCCTATGGACGCCCGGAAAAAGTCACCGACCCGAACGGCAGGGTGACGACTATCACTTACAACTCGTTCTCGCAGGTGACTCAGGTGTGGCGGCCGACTGAGCCGACCAGCGGACCACCTACGTTGAAGTTCGCGTACGCCACGACACTCAGGCCGGTTCGAGTGAAAAGTCAACAGCTGCTAGCTGGCACAACGTATATCGACTCGTTCGACTTTTACGACGGGTTTGGACGCCACCTCCAGACGCAAACGAAGTCGGCTACAGGCGGCAAACGCTACGTATCCTCAACCAAATACAACAACGTCGGCCAGGTGGGCTGGACATCGGTTCCCTACGAGCTCACCGGGGAGCCGGGCACCTACTCGGCTCCCAACTGGGATCAGGTCGACAGTCATCGACGACTGACATACGACGTGTTGGGAAGGCTTCAAAGGGACCAGACCTACGGCGATGCCGCCCGGGAGTACTACACCGAGTCCGTCCATGACGGTTGGATTGTCAAAGAGTACGACGAGAACCGGAATTTGACGACGAGGACCTTCGATGGCTTTGGGAATCTGGCCAGGGTTGTCGAACCTATCGGGAACTGGACCACCACCTACACCTACGACCTAGCCGACAACCTCACCAAGGTTCGCGGTCACGAAGGTGACGAGACGGTCATGGATTACGACATGTTGGGCCGAAAGATATCGCTCGACGACCCAGATGTCGGAGTGTGGACCTACGACCACGACAAGAACGGCAACCTCACCTACCAGCGAGATGCTCGTGGCAAGCGTCTCTACTTCAGCTACGACGCGCTGGATCGGCTGGACAAGAAGCGGAAGGACTCTACGACTGGTGCCGTCCTGTCCGATTTCAACTACGACGCGATTCTCAAAGGATTGCCCTCGTCATCCATCGCTTACACGCAGTGGGGTGTGGTGCGTCGCGAGTATCAATCGTTCGACAACGCAGGGCGGGTCACCCACGAGGCGCTTACCGTGCCTGGTCCCGGTGGAGGGGTCTACGACAGAGCCCACACCTACGGTCCGGCAGGCCAGGTGTTGGCCAAGTGGTACCCCGGAAACAACTCCTCAGACCTGGGCGAGTCGGTCACCTACACCTACAACGGTAGAACCGGCCAAGTCGAGACTGCCACGTCGAGTACGGAAGGAACGATTGTCGCCAATACCGATTTCAACCCGATCGGCCAGATGGTGAAGCAAACCTATGGGTCCAACGGATCGGTTGGCGCCCTTCGCCAATCCTTCAACCTCGCTACCAATCGGCTGACGACGATCAAAGCGGGTTCAGGGTCTGGTGTAGACAACCTGGCCTTGCTCAGTTACGCGACTGATGATGTGGGCAACATCACCCGTATCCAAGATCAGCGAAACAGTGGACAGCGCCTTTGCTTCGACTATGACGATATGGATCGCTTGACGCGGGCCTTCACGGGGAACGACCAGTGTTCACAGGTCGATGCCACTAGAGGCCATGCTGCATTTGATCGAACTTGGAGTCATTCCGCCAGCGGTCGAATCCTCTGGTACGACGATGCGTTGCCAAACGCGCCCCGCATTGACTACGGCTACGGCTCGTTTCCCGCGCACGCGGCTACGTCCGTCGGTTCAGACACGTTCACCTACGACGCTGCGGGCAATACGACGAAACGGGTTGTTGATGGGCAGACCCAAGACCTTTTTTGGGACTATGACGGCCACCTTGAGAAGGTCGACGCTGGGACTCAGGTAACCGAGTTCCTCTATGACGCCGACGGCGTACGCGTGGCCAAATGGGACGGCGAGAGGTATTCGGTCTACGTGGGGGAGGATTACGAAGTTACGTCAGGGTCAAATATGCTGGCCGAACCTGGGTTCGAGACAGCCGCAGGCTGGAACGATGTCCCGAGCAGCTACTTTCCTGCAACTTCCATTTGGCGGGCGGGCTGGGGCAGTGCTACCGAACATGGAGGCGCGTACGGCTTTTCCGTGACCAACCATGCCTACGGTCGGCTGCTCTCCGATTCGATTCCGGTCACACCCGATGCCCAGTACGATTTCCACGCCTACGTCCAAGGCGAGGTGGATCCGTACGACTCGGTCTCCGGATGGTTGATCAGAGCCTACTGGTACCGCGCCGATGGCTCCTCTATCTCATACACAAACGCCCAGCACTCTGGATGGGCGCCAGCCTCATGGGAACAAAAGGGGGGAACGGTGACCGCCCCGTCGGACGCCGCGACGGTGAAACTGTCGCTTTGGATGTATGGGGCTGCCGGATGGGTGGCTTACGACGATGTCTCCTTCATCAAGGCGGGAACGTCAACCAACCTCGCTCCCAACCCAGGCTTCGAGTCAGGCAAGACTGGCTGGACTGAGATCCGTGACGAACCCGGCAACGCCACGTCGTTCTACCGTACGTCAAGTTCGTATGCCCGGAGGTCGGGTTACGGATGGGTCCTATCGAACCTGGCCTATGGGCGGATTCAGTCCGATTCGGTCCCAATCGTTGGTGGGGCTTCATACGACCTCCATGCCTGGGTACGCGGAGAGCTGGACGAGGTCGGCTCGATTCACGTCTACCAGCTCCGTCTTGCCTTCTACGACGCCAATGGCGCCTATATCGAATACCAGAACGCCTACACGGGTTATCCCGACGACATCTCAATGACCTACACCCGCAAGGGGGGAACGATTGTCGCCCCTTCGAACGCCGTCTCCGCCTACATCCGCTTGTGGTCATACAACACGTCGGGCTGGGTGGCCTTCGATGATGTGACGCTTGTGAGGTCAGGTACCTCGACGAACCTGGCGCCCAATCCGGGGTTCGAGACGGCAAATTCAGGGTGGACTGAGATACCGTCAACGGCTTTCCCGGCGACTTCGATCTGGCGCAGCACCTGGGGTATGGCAACCGAACGAACTGGTCAATACGGCTACGCCATATCAAACGTGGGTTACGGCTATAAGTGGACAGATCCGATCTCGGTAACTCCGGGCGATGAACTGGATGTGTTTGCGTGGATGCGGGGCGAGATCGACCCCCATGACTCCGCTGGGTCTGCGGGTGTTCGTGCCTATTTCTACGACTCGTCCGGGGCGTACGTGACTTGGGCTGGTGTGTCGATCTATCCCGGGTCGCTTGACGGCGCTTGGGAGTTGACCGGCAAGTCGGTCACGGTGCCTTCTGGTGCGGCGACAGTACGGATGATGCTGATCTCACATTCGAACTCGGGTTGGGTGGCTTTTGATGATGCTTACATTTCTGATGTCTCGACGAACACGTCGACCACCTTCTACGACGTTGGTGGGCAGCGGGTTGCTTTCCGTGACGCGGACGGGATTCAGTACCTGTTCTCCGATCACATCGGGTCGACGTCGGTGACTTACCGGCCTTCGGACGGTCAGACAGAACGGCAGTACTACACGCCTTATGGTGGGATCCGTCATACTGACGGTTTGGACACCGACATCGGGTATACGGGTCAACGAGCAGACACCTCAACCGGGTTGATGTTCTACAACGCCCGCTACTACGACCCGGCGATTGGACGGTTCATTTCACCGGACACGATCGTCCCCGATCCCTCCAATCCGCAGGACTACGACCGGTACGCGTATGTGCGCAACAACCCGGTCAACTATTCGGACCCGTCGGGGCACTTCGCGCGTGCACCTCTTCCGGATGAGCTGAACCGGGAACTCAATCTGATCGATGACGAGCTGAGGCTTGTAGTGAGTCATAATGTCATTGACGACCAGCTCGATAGGACGAACCTATTTGACCCCGTGAGAGTAGCTAGCGAACTATCGATGGCATCGGTTACTGGTTGCCCGGAATGCTTCGTTGCCAACAGAGAACTCGTCGACACGACGTTCGGCGTGATCGCTCGAAATCCTGGTGCTAGCGCAGCGATCGGCTCGACTGCTGCGTGTTTTCTACCGTTCGTTGGGTTGGTCGCTTGCGGCGCCCTACAGATTGGCAGTGCCGTTGTAGTCGGGATTGAGAGCATTGCTGATTCTCAGTACTCCGCCAAAAGCTGGATAGGTGCCGGAACCCAAGTTGTGGTCACAGGAGGCGCGGCATATCTGGCTTCCAAGATCCCACTGACCAAGCCAGTTGTCGCGTTGGCCGACGATCTGGCGCGAGTCGTGGATGAAGTCGTCTATTACGTCGGTCGTTGGTTCGCACGAACCCTGATTCGGTTCCCCGACCAGTTCCTGACATATCACACACTCGACCAAATGTCTCGATGAAACAGGTGTACAAGAGAGCTGGAGAGGCCGTCACCGTTGTCGTGATGGCGATCATGTTTTCGATACTGCTGGGGTTGGCTGCGTTTCGGAACGGCTTCTCTGTCGGAGCGAGCATCCTTGCCTTGGGCGGGCTAGCGACGATCCTGATTGTGTCGTATCGCACGGCGCGCATACGTGTTGAGCTAAGCGACTCGGAATTGAAAGTTGTCAACGTGCTCAAAACCCACCACATTGATGTCTCAGACATCGAACATGTCGAATCGGTCAGAATGGTCTTTGGCAAGTCGCTCAGGGTTGTCCACAAGAACGGGAGTACACTCGTTGCAGATGCTTTGAACGGGAAGTACGCCTCGGGTAGATCTGACATCGACGTGATAGCCGATGCAATAAACCGTCGGCTTTCCGGCTCGGACAAACGGAGCCGTGGCTAGGAATTCCTGTGTGTACGTAGGAGGCCACTGGAGGGTTGAGCGATCACGCGACTATGCCGAGTTTCGTCACATCTCCCCGGTCGAGTGATTGACCTGGTCAGGGTGACTCGCAGCGTATCGCGGGGCTGGTGGTGGGAATGGGATGTCCGATCGTGACTCGTGGCCCAGCCTTTCTCACCGCCTTGAGTTCCACAGCAGCTTTCGTGATGGCCGAAGTCGGGTTGTTGTTGATTGCGGCTGGTGGTCCGGTACTAGGGGTCGTGGGCTGGGTGGTCCTGTCAGGGGGCCTAATGGCCTTTATCTCATCGCTGGTTTATGGGCGTAGGTTGGCCTCTGACCTAGGAACAAGGCGTCCCCTGGCTGCGCACTCGTCAACACAACTGCGAGATGCTCTAAGCCGCGAGGGAGTCTCAGATAGCGTGATAAGCACGCTTCTGCTGATGCGACTCGCAGCCGGAGCGGCGCTCGTGCTGACACTGGGTGAACGATTCGGTTTCGGCGCGTCGCGTGCGTAATCCTCCTGGGATGGAACCTGGGTGAAATCGCAGGCATAAAAGCCTGCTTCGAGCCAATTCCCCGACACGAGCAAAAGGGTTCTTGGGTCCCGACTTGGTATCACTCCTCAGAACATCCCTTCGGCACAGGCTTGTCGGTTTTGCCTTGGCGATGGCCCTCGGATGGACAGGCCGTCTGTTGGACCAGGCGCGGGAACCACGTTTGAGCGCCTGTTCGGATGATGCACGGGCCAGGAGGTGCCGGAGTTCAGGGCAGAATCCGGGTTCAGAGCCTTTGTGGTCTGGGCTTGGGAGAGTCGTCGCCGCTAGTCAGCCCTCGTGCTCGGTTTCACTAGGGGGCGGTTGATTCCCTAATCTGCGCCGCCGATGAGTCACTGGTCGGAGGCCACCCAAGAGCGCGCCCAGCAGATCATCTCCCGTTATCCGGAGAAGCGGTCTGCGGTCATGCCTTTGCTCTATCTCGCCATGGCCGAAGAGGGCCATCTCACCGACGCTGGAATGGAAGAAGTAGCCGTGTGGTGTGGTATCACTCCGGCCCAGGTTCAGTCGGTCGCCAGCTTCTACACCATGTACAAGCGAGAGAGAACCGGGAAGTATCTCGTCTCGGCGTGCACCTCCATCTCATGCATGCTTCTTGGCGGTGACGACGTTCTACACGCCGTCGAAGACGAGGCCGGCGTCGCCCAAGGAGAGACCGACGAAGAAGGCCTTCTCTCGGTAGAACACGTCGAGTGCATTGGAGCCTGCGGCGGCGCTCCTGCGGTCCAGGTCAACTACGAGCTGATCGAGGGCGTCACCCCGGAAAAGGCCAGGGATCTGGTGAAGTGGCTGAAGAAAGCCCGACCCGAGGTGGTCAACACTGACGAGATGCAGACGTTGTTTGGCGGGCGGAGAAGTTTCGAATGGGGGATCACCGAAGAACGTGGCGCGGTAGGCCCCTACCCGGCCTTCCAGCCGCTAGGCACGGTGAAGACCGAGGCAGACATTTGAGCGCACTCCTCGTCACCCGTCGCATGGTCGACCATCCGACCGACTCTCACACTCTCGACCGGTACGAAGCCACCGGAGGCTACGCCCAGGCCAAACGGTCCCTGGGAATGACCCGCGACGAGTTGGTCGAAGAGGTCAAGGCTTCTGGGCTCTTGGGCCGCGGAGGAGCCGCATTCTCGGCCGGCCTCAAGTGGAGTTTCCTCGCACCGGCTCGCCCCGCATACCTAGTCGTCAACGGAGACGAGTCCGAGCCAGGCACATTCAAAGACCGTCAGCTGCTCGAACGCGACCCACATCAAATGATCGAAGGAATCATCATCACCTCGATCGCAAACGAGGTCCATCACGCCTTCGTGTACATCCGTGGCGAGTATCCCAAGCCAGCTCGGCGGGTGCAGGCCGCGGTCGACGAGGCCTACGCCAAGGGTTACCTCGGCAAGGGCATCTTCGGATCCGACTACGACCTCGAAGTCACCGTCCATCTCGGCGGGGGCGCCTACATCTGCGGCGAAGAGACCGCTCTCATCAACTCGCTCGAAGGCCAGCGTGGCGAGCCCCGGTTGAAGCCGCCCTACTTCCCGGCAGCCAAAGGCCTCTACATGCTGCCCACGATCGTCAACAACGTCGAGACCGTTTCTAACTTGCCCCACATCCTGGAGATGGGCGCCGACGGATACACCAAGGTCAGCGACAACCCCGACACCGGAACATTCATGATGTCGCTCTCGGGACACGTGAACAAGCCGGGCAACTACGAGCTTCCCCACGGGATCACCTGGCGTCACCTCATCTACGAGGTGGGCGGTGGGATTCGAGACGACAAAGAGTTGAAGGCGTGGATCCCTGGTGGTGCTTCGGCACCGTGGTTCGTGCCCGAGAAGCACCTCGACCTAGAAATCACCAAAGAGGCCACCGCTGCCGCCGGCTCGATGCTCGGGTCGGGAGCGGTGATCGTCATGGACGAAGACACCTGCATGGTGCGGGCCGCCGAGAGAGTCGTGCGTTTCTTCGCCCACGAGTCATGCGGGCAGTGCACCCCATGTCGTGAAGGGACCACCTGGCTCGAAATGATCTTGCGCCGGATCGAGACCGGAGAAGGTCGGGCCATCGACCTCGAGCTTGCGGTCGACGTTTCCGACGGGATCAGCATTGGGCTGGCCTGGCCACCCAAGATGACCACGATTTGTCCCTTGGGTCCGTCGGCCGTCTCCCCAATCATGGCGTTGCGGGAGTACTTCAAGGAAGAGGTCGAAGCGCATGTTGAAGGTGGCGGCTGTCCGTTTGATGTCGGGGGGACGACCCCCCGGACCCCCCGCCCGAGCGGCGCTGATACGCCGGAAGCGAATGAGGGTGGATCAGATGACTGATTTGGTCCACGTCAGGATGATCTTGCCTTGGGGGACGACCCCCCAGACCCGCCGACCGCATGCGTGCATCTCACGCCAGGTTTTGCGCCATGACTGATTTGGTCCACGTCACGATGATCTTGCCTTGGGGGACAACCCCCCAGACCCCCCGACCGCATGCGTGCATCTCACGCCAGGTTTTGCGCCATGACTGATTTGGTCCACGTCACGATCAATGGGACACAGCACGAGGTCCCGGCAGGAGAGTTGTTGATCAAGGCCGCCCAAGACAACGGCACCTACATCCCTCGCTTCTGCTGGCACGAACGCATGAATCCCGTCGGGATGTGTCGGATGTGTCTCGTCGAGATCGAGACCCCGCGCGGACCGATGATGGTCACCGCCTGCACCAACCCGGTAGCCGACGGAATGGTCGTGGACACCGAGAACCCCGAGGTCAAGAAGGCTCAGGAAGCCATCCTCGAATTTCTCCTCGCCAACCATCCTCTCGACTGCCCCGTTTGCGACAAGGGAGGCGAGTGCCCGCTCCAAGACCAGGCCCTTGCATACGGACCGGGCGAGAGCCGCTTCGTCGAGATCAAGCGAACCTACGAGAAGCCGATCCCGATTTCCGACCTGGTTCTTCTCGACCGAGAGCGCTGCATTCTCTGCGCTCGGTGCACCCGATTCTCCGACGAGATCTCCGGCGACCCACTCATCGAGTTCAAGGATCGGGGTAACAACACTGAAGTCAATACTTTCCCCGACCTTCCGTTCTCTTCCTACTTCTCGGGAAACACCGTCCAGATCTGCCCCGTAGGAGCCCTCACCGCGCGTCCCTATCGGTTCAGAGCGCGGCCATGGGACCTCCAGAAAATCGAAAGCTCGTCGATGTTCGACACCGCCCACCCGCGGATCGAGATCCATGCCAGCCAGAACGAAATTCTTCGCTATGTGGGCGTCGACAACGATGCCACCAACCACGGGTGGCTGTCCGACAAGGATCGCTTCGGTTTCGAGTATCTGCGTTCCGAAGAGCGACTGACCACGCCTCTCGTCAGACGCAACGGCGAGCAGGTTCCGATCGATTGGGCCGAGGCGCTCGACATCCTCGCCAGCCGACTCAGCCTCATCATCGATGAGGACGGGGGTGAGGCCATTGGTTTCGTGGGCGGCTCGCACGGCACCAATGAGGACGCTTATGCCGTCGCCAGGTTCGCCCGTGAAGTGGTCGGCACGCCGAACGTCGACTGCCGTCTCGACGATGGTCTCGCCTCGCACTTCCTGGGCGCCACCGTCGACCGCGCTCTCATCGCCGACCTCGACGGCGCCGACACCATCGTCGTGTGGGGTCCTGACCTCAAGGAGACCCATCCCACGCTCTACTTGCGCGTGCGGCGCGCCGCACAGGAGCTGGGCAAGACCCTCGTTGTGGTCCACCCGAGGTCCACCGGTTTGTCAGACCGCGCGAGCCTCGAGTTGCGATACCGCCCCGGGGGAGGCTTCGACCTACTTGATTCGATCGAGGCTGGCGATCACGAGGAGTTTCTCGCTGCTATCGCCGGGAAGCATGTGGTCGCCCTCGTCGGAGTCGCAAGCTTCGCCGACGGTCCACAGCTCGCCGAGTCGGCAGCCTCCTTCATCCGCCAGAAGGCTGCCAAGACCAAGCTCCTGCCGCTCCACGGCCGCGCCAACACCTACGGGGCCCTCGACATGGGTCTGGCACCCGACCTCCTTCCAGGTCGCCGCAACGCCGAAAGGCAAGGGCGTGATACTCGTCAGATCCTCGAAGGTCTCGACGACGGGAGCGTCCGAGCGCTGATCATGTTTGGTGCCGACCCGCTGCGAGACATGCCAGAACGCAGAATCGCCCACGACGGGATCGAGGCTTCGGAGTATCTGGTGTCGTTCGACATCTTCACCAACGATTCCAACCGGGAGGCAGATCTCGTTTTGCCGGTCGCAGCGTTTGCCGAGCAGGAAGGCACCATCACCAACCTCGAGGGCCGGGTTCAGAAGGTCAACCGAATGCGCCCCGCTCCCGGGAACGCCCGTCCGCTCTGGTCGATCATCGAAGATCTGGCGGCGGCGATGGGTAGTCATCTCGGCCTTGTGTCAGCTGAGGCCATCGCCAAGGAGATCGCCACTCTGGACGCCTATCAGGGCATCACCCACGATGCGCTGGAATGGGATCACCGCGACGGAATGGTCGTGACAGGCCAGCCCTTCGACCACATTCCGGTGGCTATCGAAGGTCACGCAGCACCTGGTGCACAATTCACCCTCCATGTCGGTCGTGTCATGTATGACGACGGTGTCAGGCTCCGCCACAGCCCGTCGCTCGCACCCCTGGCCCCCGGTCCGGTCGCCTACCTCAACCCGTCCGATGCCCCTGGTCTGGGTTTGCGTGACGAGGCCGAAGCCGAATTGGTCACAGCCCACGGCGAGGGCACCTTCACTGTCAGTCTCGATGCCGGAACCCCCTCCGGTGTCATCTACGTTCCGTTCAACCAGCCAGGCGGCGCGTCGCTTGGAACCGACGCCCTCGTGAGGGTCAGGATGGCGAGCGAATGAGGTGGGCAGAGGTAGGAATCGTGGTGCTTCGGGTGGTGCTGGTGTTCGTCCTTCTGCTCGGTGCGACCATCATCAACGTCTGGGCCGAGCGCAAAGTGGTTGCCGACATGCAGAGCCGGATCGGTCCCAAACGCGCCGGCCCGTGGGGAATTCTCCAAACGGTTGCCGACGGGTTGAAGCTCTTCTTCAAGGAGTCGGTCACGCCAAAAAAGGTCGAGCTGGGTATGTATCTCCTGGCCCCGTTCCTGGCTGTGATACCAGCGTTCCTGATCTTCATGATGATCCCCTTCGGAGCGCCCTTCACCATCGGGGGTGAAGAGGTGGTCTTGCAAGGAGCGGACCTCAACGTCGGGCTGTTGTTCATCCTCGCTATGTCCTCGATGGCGGTGTACGCGGTGGTTCTGGCCGGTTGGTCTTCAGGTTCGAAGTATCCGTTGATCGGTGGCGTTCGTGCCACTGCCCAGGCCATCTCCTATGAAGCGGCGATGGGTCTGGCCATGGTCGCGGTTGTGATGTTCACTGCAACGCAGGGAGACGGCGGAACCCTCAGCCTGGCCGAGATCGTGGCCCGTCAGGAAGGCACCTGGTTTGGTGTCTTCCCCCGTTGGAACCTGATTCCCCAGCTGGTGGCATTCGTCATCTTCATGATCGCCATCGTTGCCGAAACCAACCGTGCCCCCTTTGACCTGGTTGAGGCCGAACAGGAGATCGTCGGCGGTTTCCACACCGAGTATTCGGGGATGCGCTTTGCCATGTTCTTCCTCGCTGAATACATCAACATCTTCTCGATGTCTGCGATCGCGGCGACGCTCTTCCTCGGTGGTTGGAATGGCCCCACCTGGGAAGGGACGCTGCCCGCTTTCGTTTCGGCGGTCCTGCCGACCGTGTGGTTCTTGCTCAAGACCTATGTGATCGTGTTCATCTTCTTCTGGCTCAGGGCAACGTTGCCCCGTCTTCGCTACGACCAGCTGATGTCGTTGGGGTGGAAACGCCTCATCCCGGCTGCTCTTGCTTGGATCGTTCTGTCGGCGGTCGCGATGGGTATTCGCCAATTCGGTGTGCCGTGGGGTTGATATGGGTTTGATCACTGAGTTGCTGAAGGGTCTGCGGGTGACAGGTGGGACCATGTGGCGCACCATCACCGGTGCCGAGATGGTGACGACCGAGTATCCGACGGAGATGCGGGCGAAGCCGCAGAGGTTCCATGGGCGCCATGTGCTCAATCGCTATCCGGACGGGACCGAGAAGTGCATCGGCTGTGAGTTGTGCGCTGGGGCATGCCCTGCTCATTGCATCTATGTCCGGGGCCAGGACAACGACCCCGAGAACCCGACCTCGCCTGGCGAGCGGTTCGGCTTCGTCTACGAGATCAACATGCTCCGGTGCATCTTCTGTGGCCTGTGTGTTGAGGCATGTCCCACCGAGGCGATCACGATGACCCACCTGTTTGAGATGTCGACCACCAATCGCTCCGACGGCATCTACACCAAGGACGAGCTGCTGATGGGTGCGGACGGCTCTGTGCCACACATGTTCCCCGACGATCCGCTGGCCGACCCCGAAGAGTTGTTGACTGCCGACGGTTGGGTGCGGGCGACCGCGCCTTCAGGCAAGGCCGCCTACGAAGGGGTGCAGATGTGGCAGGGGACACCGGGCCCGGCCGCTTGGGACCCCGAACCGTCGCAAGAAGAGCGAGACGCGAGGAGCAGCGACGATGGCTGAGGGCCTGTTGTTCGTAGTTGCCGGACTCGCCGCCCTCGCCGGTGCCGTGACTGTGGTGGTGGCGCGTAACCCGGTCTACTCGGCCATGGGTTTGTTCGGGACGTTGCTCTCGGTGGCGGTGCTCTACGTCTCCCAGCTCGCCCACCTGGTGGCAGCGGTTCAGATCATTGTCTACGCCGGGGCGGTGCTGACGTTGTTCCTCTTCGTCATCATGTTGATCGGCGTCGACAAGTCGGAGACCCGTGACGAGAAGCTTCCCTTCCAGCGCTGGGTGGTCGGTGTGATCGCGGGTGTGATCGTCCTGTTTGCCGCCGGCGTAGCTATCGGTGGGAGCTTCGACTGGGTGCCTGCGGCGGGGGATGTGGTCCCTGAGGCGACCAACGGAACCATCGAGGCGATCGCCGAGCCGTTGTTCACCGACTGGGTGTTGGCGTTTGAGGCAACAGCGTTGTTGCTGACTATCGCCGCGGCTGGAGCGATTGCTTTGGCCCACTACCGGAGAGGTTCCGACTGATGGTCGACCCAGGCTGGTACATGTCGTTGGCGGCGGCGCTGTTCCTAATCGGAGCGGTGGGGTTGTTGCTCCGTCGCAACGCGCTGGTGATGTTCATGTGCATCGAGCTGATGCTCAACGCAGTGAACCTCACGCTGATTGCGGCCGGCAGGGCCCTCAACGACCTCAGCGGCCAGGTTGCGGTCTTCTTCATCCTTGTGGTGGCCGCGGCTGAGGTGGTGGTCGGGTTGGCCATCATCGTCTCCATATTCCGCACCCGCGCGACGGCCTCCGTAGACGAGCTTTCGGAGCTCTCCGGATGACATCCTTGGCTTACCTCCGGTTGTTAGGCCCATATACGGGCCTAACTGCCTCGAGAACAGGTGGAAGACGGTGATCGATTATCTCTGGCTGATCATCGCGCTGCCACTGGCGGGGGCCGTGTTCCTCCACTTCTTTGGCTATCGGATGCGCGAGCCGCTTCCCGGGTGGCTGGCATCTGGAACGATCGGCTCGGCATTCGTTGTAGCTCTGATTGGCGCCGTCCCCTTCTTCGAAGGTGGCGCCCACGGCGAGACCGTCCTCCTCTGGGAGTGGATGCCGGTGATCGGGGCCAATCTCGAACTTCTCTGGGACCCGCTCTCAGCTCTGATGACCCTCGTGGTCACCGGGGTAGGCACGTTGATCCACGTCTTCGCTATCGGCTATATGCATGGCGACGAACGGTTCCACCGATTCTTCACGAACTTGAACCTGTTCGCCGCCTCGATGCTCACGCTGGTGTTGGCCGGGAACTACGCCATGTTGTTCCTCGGATGGGAGCTGGTCGGACTTTGCTCGTATCTGCTCATCGGGTTCTGGTTCACCCGCAACTCCGCAGCGGCCGCCGCCAAGAAGGCGTTCGTGGTCAACCGAATCGGCGACTTCGGCTTGATGGTCGGTCTGATGCTGGTGTTCACTGTCTTCGGAACACTTTCCTACGCAGGGATCTTCGAGAGGGCCGGGGAGGAACTGACAACGGGCATGGCGACTGCCATCGGGCTCTTGTTCTTGGTCGGTGCTGCGGGTAAGTCGGCCCAGATTCCGCTTTACGTCTGGCTGCCCGACGCGATGGAGGGTCCCACTCCGGTATCTGCCCTCATCCACGCCGCCACGATGGTCACGGCCGGTGTCTACCTGGTGGCTCGTTCGGCAGCGATCTTCGAGCTTTCGGTAGCGGCGCAAACAACTGTCGCCACGGTGGGCGCTCTGACCGCGCTCATAGCCGCGACGATCGCTCTCGCTCAACGCGACATCAAGAAGGTGCTGGCTTACTCCACGGTGTCCCAATTGGGGTACATGTTCATCGCCGTCGGAGCGACGGCCTATGTCGCCGGCATCTTCCACCTGATGACTCACGCGTTCTTCAAGGCGCTGCTCTTCCTTGGTGCCGGTTCGGTGATCCACGCCATGAGTGACGAACAGGACATGCACAAGATGGGTGGGCTGCGGAAGGTGATGCCGAAGACTGCTTGGACGATGGGTGTCGCCACACTGGCGATTGCCGGTATTCCTCCACTCGCCGGCTTCTGGTCAAAGGATGAAATCCTCGCATCGGCTTTCGCTCGGTCGGGATGGTTCTCGGTCCTATGGGTGATCGGGCTCATCACGGCGTTGATCACCGCCTTCTACATGACGCGACAGTGGGTGATGGTCTTCCTAGGCGAGCCACGTTGGGACGAGGAGGTGCATCCGCACGAGTCTCCGGCAGTGATGACAGTTCCTCTGATGATCCTTGCCGTGCTTTCGGTGGTCGGCGGTTTGGTGAACACCCCGTTCCGGCTGGGATTGGAACACTTCCTCGAGCCGGCTTTCGAACTGGTGCATCAGCAGCATCCTCCCGAAGGTCTTGGGGCGTTCGCGGTCCTGGCTGGCCTTTCGGTGCTGGCAGGGCTTGCCGGTGCCGGTGCCGCATTCGTGACCTATCGGAAGCCAAAGGGCGATTGGCTCGCATTGGAGGAGCGAGCGCAGCCTTTGTGGGGTCAGTGGGAACGCGCCTACGAGGTGGACGACCTTTACGGTCGGTGGATCGTTGCGCCGGGTCGGCGGGTCGCCGAGCTGAGTGCCTTCTCGTTCGACGCCGGGATCGTGGACGGTGCGGTCAACGGTGTCGGAGCGCTGGTCAAGACTCTGGGCGACAAGGTGCGCCCAATTCAGACTGGTTTTGTCCGGAATTACGGCGCTTTGCTGTTGGCCGGTGCGGTGCTGGCGATCATTTGGATGGTGAACGCGTGAGTTTCGCCTTGTGTGCGCCTTCGCGCTTCGTCTTGCTTGCGCCTTCGCGCTTTGGCTTGCGTGCGCCTTCGCGCTTTCTCGAGGCCGTTAGGCCCGTATACGGGCCTAACTACCGGAGGTTCGCGAGATGTTGACGTGGATGGTGCTCTTGCCCGTGCTGGGCGCGCTAGCGGTGGCGATGGTGCCGCGGGGCCGTTCCGAAGTTCACCTCCCTCTCGGGATCGCCGCGTCGATCGTTCCGTTGGGGTTGGCGGGTTACCTCTTCCACCAGTTCCAACCGGTCGCCGAGCTGCAGTTTGCCGAGTTCCACTTCTGGTACGAACCGTGGGGCATTGCCTGGAACTTGGGTCTCGACGGCATCTCGATGCCGATGGTGGTCCTCACTACCCTCCTCGTGCCCATTGCCCTGGCCGCGTCGACCAACATCACCGACCGGACCAAGGATTTCGTGATCTACGTTCTGCTTCTCGAAGCGGGGATGATCGGGGTCTTCGTCTCTCTCGACCTGTTCTTGTTCTTCATCTTCTTCGAGGCGGTACTGGTACCGATGTACTTCATCATCGGAATCTGGGGCAGCGATCGCCGCAAGTACGCGGCGATGAAGTTCTTCCTCTACACCGCGTTCGGCTCTGCACTCATGCTGGCTGCGATCATCGCGCTCGCCGTGACCCACGGCCAGCAGATGGGAACCCCCTCGTTCGCCCTCGCCGAACTCATCTTCCTCGACCTCCCCCAGGCCACGGAACGGTGGCTGTTCGCGGCGTTCGCGTTGGCCTTTGCGATCAAAGTCCCGCTCTTCCCGCTTCACACCTGGCTGCCCGACGCCCACACCGAGGCGCCCACGGCAGGCTCGGTCTTGCTGGCTGGTGTCCTCCTGAAGCTGGGCACCTACGGCCTGCTCCGCTTCAACCTTCTCCTCTTCCCCGAGGCGAGTGTCGATGCGGTTTGGATCATGGGGATCCTGGCCGTGATCGGGATCATCTACGGCGCCGCGGTCGCGATCGTCCAACCCGACCTCAAACGGCTCGTCGCCTACTCGTCGGTAAGCCACCTCGGATTCATCGTTCTCGGAACCTTCGCACTCACCTCTGGCGGCCTCCAAGGGGCCGTGATGCAGAACGTCAACCACGGACTCACGACCGGGGCGCTGTTCCTGTTGGTGGGGATGATCTACGAGCGCCGTCACACCAAGCAGATCGCGGAGTTCGGGGGTTTGCAGAAGGTGATGCCGATCTACGCCGGCATCTTCCTGTTCATGATCTTTGCCTCGATCGGGCTGCCCGGGCTCAACGGATTCGTGGGTGAGTTCCTCGTTCTGATTGGCAGTTACGCCACGCTTCCTGTTCTGGCGATCATCGCCGCCGGTGGCGTGATTCTGGCGGCCATATACCTGTTGTGGGCCTACGAGCGGGTATTCACCGGCGTTCCCGACAAAGAGGAGAACAAGGTTCTCAACGACCTCTCTCCGCGCGAGATCGGGCTGCTGGCTCCACTGGTGATCTTGGTGCTCGTTCTCGGTCTGTACCCGAAGGTGCTCCTGGACAAGATCGCTCCATCCACCGAGGGCCTGCTGGATTACATCGAAGCCACCACCGACTATGAGGTTCCCGAACCCGGTCGTTTAGGGGATGTGTTCGTCGTGGAGGTACACGAGTGATTGTCACTCCCGATATCAACTGGCTCGCGGTCCTACCCGAGATTGCTCTTGCTCTCGGCGCTGCGGTGGTCCTATTGGTCGAAGTCCAATGGAAACCTGCCAAGAGCGTTCTGGGGACGATCGTCGCCGGCACTCTCGTTGTTGCAGCGGCCTTCACCGTCCTGCAATGGGACTTTGCGTCTGACACCCTGCGGGCGGGGCTTATCGGAGACTTCCTGGCGTTCTCGGGGATGGTGGTCGTAGACGGCTACGCCGTGTTCGGGCGACTGGTCCTGCTTGCAGCGACGGCCCTCGGCATCCTCGCCGGTTGGGACTACATCGAGTCTCTCGCCCGGAGGTCGGCTGAAGGTTTGGCTCTTATTCTGTTGGCCACCGCCGGGTTCTCCATCATGGTTGCGTCCAACAACCTGGTGATGATGTTCCTCGGGCTCGAGGTCGGGTCCATTGCGCTCTACGTCATCGCCGGTCTCTCACGAGAACGAGGGCGATCCGACGAGGCAGCCATCAAGTATTTCCTCCTCGGGTCCTTCGCCTCGGCGATCTTCGTCTACGGAGTGGCCCTGCTCTACGCGGGGACCGGCGCGCTCACGATCACCGGCGTATCCGAATACCTGAACAGCTTTGTGACCTTCTCGCCGGGTGTCATCCGTGTCGGTCTTGGTCTGATGATCGTTGGCCTGGGGTTCAAGGTTTCTGCGGCACCGTTCCACTCCTGGGCTCCCGACGTCTATCAGGGTGCGCCTGGCGGGGTGGTTGGCTACATGGCCGCGATGGCGAAAATTGCGGGATTCATGGCCCTGGCTCGGATACTCATCACCGGGACGTCCAGTCTCAACGACGTCTGGGCTCCGCTGCTCGCCATCATCGCGGCACTGTCAATGCTCCTGGGCTCGGTTCTGGCACTGGCCCAATCTGATGTTCGGCGCTTGCTTGCCTACTCGGGAGTAGCGCACGCGGGGTTCATCATGACCGGAGTGGCCGCAGGCTCCACGTCGGGCATTCTCTTCTATATCGCCGTATACGCACTCCAACTGGTTGGGGCCTTCGCCGTCGTGTCGGTAGTCAGCGGCTCGGCCAACACCGGTTCGCCTCTCGACGCATATCGAGGGCTCGGAAAACGCAGCCCTGTGCTGGCTGGGGCGATGACGGTGCTTTTGCTCGGGATGGGCGGACTCCCGGTCACATCGGGGTTTATTGCCAAGTTCGGTGTCTTCGCCGAAGCCTGGAGCAAGGGATTCGAGTGGCTGGTTGTGGTCGGCGTGTTGGCCTCGGTGATCGCGTTCGCCTTCTATCTCAAGGTCATCGTTGCCATGTATATGGACGAAACGACCGAGTCGGAGCTGAGCATCCCGGGAACCGTTCAGTGGGTGCTGCTTACTGCGGTGGTTGCGACCATCATCTGGGGTGTGATGCCAGGATCGCTCCTCAGCGCAGCTGCCGATGCTCTCCCGTTCTGAGACTCGCTTAGGCCTGGCGCTACTCGTCCTGATCCTGGCATGGGCTGCTCTGCCCGCCCGGGCCGCCGAGACCTCGAACTCGGAGTTCGTGATCATTCCCGAGGGGGACACGTTCAGCGGCGACCTCTACTCGGGGTCGATTCGGGTGATCGTCAGGGGAGTTCTCGACGGAGATCTCATAGCGTTCGCCGCCGAGGATGTGGTCATCGAGGGCACGGTCACAGGTTCGGTGATGGTGCTCACACCCAGGGTGGTCGTCTCAGGCGTGGTCGAGGGAGCGTTGCGAGCGGTCTCCCGTGACGTCGAGATAAGCGGCACAGTCGAGGGCGATGTCGTCGTTGCTGCTGTGTCCGCCAGTGTTGGTCAATCTGGAAGGGTGGCCGGCGAGGTTCTGGCGTGGACTTGGGCCTTGTCGTCTCTCGGCGCGGTCGACGACGACCTGACGGGCATTCAACGCTCAACAGAGCTCGCGGGGTCGGTGGGCGGCGACGTCGACGTGTCTGTTGGGAGTCTTTCGGTCGTGGATTCTCTGACCGTGGGTGGCGATCTCGGTTATCGGTCGCGGAACGAGGCCCAGGGGATTGAGCTGGCAGATGTGACCGGAGCGTTGGTTCACAAGATGCCTCTGGCTCCGAACGTCCGAGTCCGCGCTCTTGGCTTGCTAACCAGACTGCTGGGGATTCTCTTCGTGGCGGCGACCGCTCTGGGAGCTGTCTACGGCTGGCGAGAACGGACCTACCGAGCGATTGAGGAGACTTCGACCAAGCCGATCCGCAAGTGGCTTATTGGGGCGGCATGGCTCGCGTCGCCTCTCCTGCTGGTTTTGGTCACAGTGATCATTCTGGGCGTTGCCCCGGCATCTGCTGCCTTCCCCTTGCTGGCGGTGTTGGTGCCTTTGATCGTTGCCCTACTCGTGGTGGCCCTCATGCTCGCCATCGTGTCGGCGGCGCCCGGGTCTGGCTGGCTTGGCGGTGTGCTCTTCAAGAACCTCGGAATGGCCGGCTCGGTGCTGGCGGGTGCCCTGATCGCCGGTGCGTTGTGGCTTGTCCCCGCGGTCGGTTGGCTGGTGCCGGTGGTGATGCTGCCGCTGGGGCTGGGCGCCTGGCTCAGTTCAGGTCCGGATCAGGTCGAGGAAGCGGCGACTGCCTTCTGAATCTGGTTGCTCAGCTGATCCTTCTTTACCAGACCCGACTGTCTCCAACGTTGGTGTAGGCCGCCTTTGCGCGGCGTGACGAGGATGAAGGTCGGGGTCGATCTGACCTTGAACTTCTCGAACAGGTCCGGCACGTATTGAAGGTTGGCTTTGATGACTGTTGCCTCGCCTTGGAAGTCGTCGGCTAGTTCGTTGACGATGCCATCCATCGTCTGGCACGGGGGGCATCCATGCTTCATGAAGTCGACAAAGACCGGCTTGCCCTGGCTGAGGGCGTCGTCGAACTCGTTTGAGCTGCGGATCTGGGTTGCTTTCACCCGCTTCTTGAAGATGGCCATCTAGGTAATTGTCGGTCAGTACCTGGCCAACACCTAATTGATTGTCGGTTCTGCGCCATTCACACACATGAATCGGAACGGCATAGGCTGGCTGCTCTCATGCGTGACCTCAGGGACACCTTCGACCGGCCGCTTCGCGATCTGAGGATCTCGGTTACGGACCGGTGCAATTTCCGGTGCACCTATTGCATGCCAAAAGAGATCTTCGGGCCCGAGTACGAGTTCCTCCCCCGAAACGAACTTCTCTCCTTCGAGGAGTTGGACAGCGTGGTTCGCGAGTTCGCCGCCCGGGGCGTCTCCAAGGTCCGGATAACCGGTGGAGAGCCTCTGCTCCGCAAGAACATTGAGACACTGATCGCCAAGCTCGCCACAATCGGCGGGATCGATGACCTGACCCTCACCACGAATGGCTCCCTCCTGGCGCGCAAAGCCGAAGCCCTTGCTGAGGCGGGTCTGTCGCGAGTGACGGTGAGTCTCGATGCGATCGACGATCCCACTTTTCAGTCGATGAATGACGCAGGTTTTCCAGTTGCGGCGGTGCTCGAAGCGATTGAGAAGGCTTCCGATGTCGGGTTGGGTTCAATAAAGGTCAATGCGGTGATCAAGCGTGGAGTCAATGAACACGCGGTTCTCGACATGGCCCGCCATTTCAGAGGAAGTGGACACATCGTCCGGTTCATTGAGTTCATGGATGTCGGCAACACCAACGGCTGGAAGCTCGATCAGGTCGTGTCCGCCGCCGAGATGATCGATCAGATCGACGCCGAGTTCCCTCTCGAACCCGTCGCGCCGAACTACCCGGGCGAAGTGGCCAATCGGTTCCGGTACCAGGACGGTTCTGGGGAGGTCGGCGTCATCGCTTCGGTCACCAAGCCGTTCTGCGGCTCGTGCACCCGGGCTCGAGTATCCGCCGAAGGGATGCTGTACACCTGTCTTTTCGCTTCCTCGGGCACCTCACTCAAAGAGACGATTCGCTCCGGCGGCGACGTCGGCAAGGCGATCGACGGCGTGTGGTCCAAGCGCGACGATCGCTATTCCGAAATCCGTTCGTCCAAGACTGCCCGACTCTCGGTCCCGGTCGAGATGTCTTACATAGGCGGCTGAGGCGTGGGATCGACCGCACTCGGAGTGAGCATTCTGGTTTGGACGCTGCTGGCGTGGGGTGGCCGCATTCGCCTGCTGACCAGCGACGAAGCCGACCGCTCCAATTATCTTCGGATCGGGGGATCGCTCCTGGTCGGTTCAGCAGCTGCTGGCGCGTTGCTGCTTGGAGTCCAAGGATGGCTTCTCGGTGTGGTGCTAGGGGTGTTCGTGCTGTGGACTGTGGTGCTTTGGTCGCGGAGCATGGTGGTCAACTGGACGGGGTCAGGTTCGCTCCCGTTCAAAGTGGTCCACACCGTCCTGGCTGTCGGGTTCGGAATCCTGGTGTGGTTCGCCGCCAGCCACATTGCGGGCGCCTGACGCCACCTTGTAACCACCCCAGATGAAGCTCACCGCGAGCAGAAGGGAGAGGGCGAAACCGCTGGCCTCTCCCAGGGCGAGGCCGGTACCGCCCCAGGCCGCCGAGAGAACACCAACCACGATGAGGGCGTTGCCGGCAACGATCGGACGATTCCTCCTCCAGAATCGGACCAAACTGACCAGCGCCAAGCTCACCAGGATCAGCGTCGCGCTGGCTGCTCCAATGATTGCGAACAGCCGTGGCCCAAACCCTGTCTCGAAGATGTCGTGAGGAATCCCGCCCTCTGGTAGTGGATTGGCAAAGGGGACCGTGGCCGTCAGAGTTGTGGAAATGGCGGTCAAGGCACCTATCGCAACCGTCATCACATGCCCCGATCGCTTACCAACCACCAGAAACATCGATCCGAGTGCCAGCAGAGGGATGTTGAGGATGGCGCCAAACAGGAAGAAGGTTCGATAGGACAACCCGGTCCAGCCAAATGTCACTCCGAAGAAGAGGCTCCACGTAGCCAGGGCGAAGAGGGTCATTCCGGCGGCATATGCAGCCACATGAGGGCGGGGTCGGGTGCGGTAATTGAGCCAAAGGTCGACCGAGAACCCGGTGGCTGCCAGTGCGGCGATGAAAGCGAGGATCGAGTCCATCCGTGGGTGAGATTAGGACCGTGCCGGGAACACCCGGGCATGGGCAGCCCGCGCCCTCACGTTGTCACCGGGCTGGTAGGAGGGACGGGGCCCGATTCGGGAGCGAACTCTGATCCCACCTGACATGGTGAGTGAAACCAGTTGGTCGTGGCCGAAAAACTCGGTGGAGGCAACCACCGCGTTCGGCGTCTCTCCAACCGACAAGAGGATGTCCTCTGGTCGGATCACAACCTGTACCGGACCTCGATGATCGGTCTTGAACCTTCCCAGAGGAGTGTCGGCGTAGCCGCGATGTCCGGTGGCTGTGATCACGTCAGCGTCTCCGAGGAACTCCGCCACCCAGGGATCGGCCGGAGCCGTGTAGAGGTTGGCGGGTGTGTCGAACTGAACCACACGCCCTCGATACATCACCGCGACCAGGTCTGAGGTTGCAAGTGCCTCTTCTTGGTCGTGGGTGACCAGAACTGCCGTGGTGCGAGCTTCGGTCAGAATTGTGCGGAGTTCGCGCCGGACCCGGTCGCGCAGATTGGCATCGAGATTCGAAAAGGGCTCGTCCATGAGAATGACGTCGGGTCCCGGTGCCATCGCCCGCGCCAGGGCCACCCTTTGTTGTTGGCCTCCGGAGAGTTCGCCAGGCATTCGATTGCCAAGACCGGCGAGGCCAACCATTTCGAGAGTCGCGTCCACCGTGCCGCTGTCCCCATCGACGCCGTAGGCGACGTTGTCATGCACTGTCATGTGAGGGAACAGGGCGTAATCCTGGAAGACCATGCCCACTCGGCGGCGTTCCGGAGGAACCGAGACCCCCGGTCCGAGCACCCGCTCGCCGCGAATGTCGACAGTCCCGCTCGCGTTTTCGAACCCGGCGATCACGCGCAGAGCCGTGGTTTTGCCGCATCCGGAGGGGCCGAGCAGCGTGAGCAGGCTCCCCTCCCAAACGTCTAGGTTGAAATCGTCGAGGGCGAGGACGTCGCCGTATGACTTGCTGAGTCCGCGGGCGCGGATTGTGAGGTGTTCAGGTGATGAGGTCACGTCGTGTCAGGACAAAGAGTGGCACGACTGAGACAGCTAGCAAGATCAAACCTGCCGCGGCTGCTGTCGTGTAGAAGCCTTCTCCGGTCGCGCTCCAGATGCGGATCGCCAGAGTCTCGAACCCTGTGGGGCGGAGCAAAAGGGTGGCGGGCAACTCCTTGATCGTGGAAATGAACACCAGAGCCGCTCCCGCTAGCAGTCCGCGAGCGGCGATGGGAACCGTCACTCTGGAAAGGGTGGCAACGGGGCCCCGACCCAGGCTGCGTGAGGCGTCCTCCAGAGTCGGGTCGGCCCGAAGCAAGGAATCCTGGGTGGCAGTCATGGCCTGAGCGAGGAACATTGCCGCGTAGACGATCAGTAGGAGTGGGAGGGTCTGATAGAGGGGCCGGGCGTAGTTGAGGGCGAAGGTCACAACGGCAACGCCGACAGCGATGTGTGGGAGTGAGTACATCGACCAGACGGTGGCCTCGATCGCACCGCTCGCTTTCTGCTTACGCCAGGTGGTGGCCATAGCGACTGGAAAGGCGGCGACAACCACCAATGCCGCCGCACCGACGGCGACACCGAACGAGCGGGCGACTTCGTCACCGAGGCTTGCCAAGCCAATGCCAGTCGCCGAACCTCTGAGCAGCCAGTAGATCAACACCGAGACCGGCCCGGCGAGAGCCGCAACTACGTATCCACCCAACGCGGTGTAGCCGGCATACCTACGCCATCCAGCGAGGGGTACAGAGGGTCGGGTCTTTGCAGTCTTGGACGAGTCGAATCGGGCCCGGGTGCGAGTCCGCCGCTCGAGGAGGATGATCACGACGGCTAACACCATCAACAGCAGAGAGAGGGCGCCGGCCGGGCGGCGGTCGATTTGGCCGGCGTATAACGAAAAGATGGCCCGTGTGAAGGTGTCGAAGCGCAGCAGGGACACCGCCCCGAAGTCCGAGATGGTGTAGAGGCCCACCATCAGGCCCGCTGATACCAGAGCGGGTCGGAGCTGTGGGACGGTGACGGTCAGGAACACGCGTCGTGGCGATGCGCCCAGCCCTCGGGCAGCTTCCTCAATTCCCGGGTCGATTGATGCCAGGCCCGGAGCGATGATCAGGTAGGCCATCGGAGCCAGGAAGACTGATAGTGCAATCCATGACCCGAAGAATCCGTAGGGAGTGGGGAGGCTGATGCCCCAGGCCCGGGCGAACATTCCACCGGGACCCGACGCGCCGATGATGGTGAGCGCCGCAACATACGACGGGATGACCAGCGGCAAAGCAACCAGAACAGACCAGAAGCGTCGTCCCGACAGGTCGGTTCTCGTGAGCAGCCAAGCGAGCACAGTGGCAATGAAGAGAGCGGTGGCTGTCACAGCAATCGTCAAAGCGATGGTGTTGGCCATCAGCTCGGCGAGCCGCGCCGTCGGTATACCGAAATCGAATCCCGAGCCGATCAGTTGGCCTGCCAACACCAGGGGTGGGACAACGGCCGGCACCAACACGGCCAGAGCGGCGATGAGCCAACCCGGCGACGATCGGTAGTAGCGGTAGCGAACAGTTCGGTTTCGAACCGCCAGCCTGTTCGCTGTCATGTCAGGTCAGACCGGCCTCGGAGACGAGCCGTGTGGCTTGCTCGAGTACGTCGGCCAAGGCCGAGAGGTCGATTGCTGGGGCGTTGATGCTGTCGAGGCTGGGCAGACCTTCGACCGGTGCCACTGTCTCGACCAGCGGATACTCGAAGGTCTCGGTGGCGAAGTACTCCTGGGACTCCTCGGAGAGGAGGAACTCGATGAATTGCCGTGCGGCTGACTCGTTGTCTGTGTTGGCAAGGATGCCGGCTCCGGACGGCATCACCAGCGAGCCCACGTCTGCTGCCGGGATGAAGTGGTTCTCGGCGTTGGTCCCCGCACCTTCGGCCCGGAGGCGTAGCAAGTAGTAGTGGTTGACCAGCCCGCCCATCACTTCACCGTTGTCCGCGGCTGCCACGATGGGGCTGTTCTTTGGGTAGTCCTGGGGTTGGTTGGCGGCGAGCGCTTCCAGCCACTGGCGGGTGCCGTCCTCGCCGCGCTCGAGGATCATGGCCGATACGAAGGCGAGGAAAGATCCGTTGGTCGGGGCCACTCCAACCTGACCGGCCCACTCCGGGGAGGTGACATCGTCGATCGACTGGGGGAGTGGAAGGTCGGTGGCGGTGTTGTAGACAAAGGTGCGGACGCGACCCGAGGTACCCACCCAATGGCCCTGGGTGTCGGAGAACTTGGGATCGATCCTGTCGAGGATGCTGTCGGGGAGGTTGATCATCAGGTCGGCGACCGACCCCAGCGAGGCGGGATCCTGGGCGTAGAACACGTCCGCCTCAGTGGTGTCACCCTCCTCGAGAAGGGTGGCTGCGAGGTCTGTGGAGCCTGCGTAGCGGACATTGACCTCGATGCCGCTTTCCTCCTCAAAGCGGTCGATGAGTGGTTGGACGAGTTCTTCGCTTCGCCCGGAGTAGATGGTGAGGCTGTTTGCGTCGTCCGATGAGCACGCCGACAGGGTCAGCCCCACGAGGATTGCGAGGATTGCGAAACGCTGCAATTGAGAGACTCCCGAGAGATAGTTCGGTACCTAACTATCGCAAAAGGTATTAGCACTATGGCCGTAGTGCAAATTGTTTGTGGGTCTATTTTGTGGGCGTGCAGCCGGTGATCGTCCAGTTCTACAAGTACCCCAAGACCCTCCATTGGGGGTTCGAGGGAGCGGTGCTCGGTGAGGATGAGTGGGGAACTTGGGTGGCCGCGCCAGCGGGGACCCGTCATTGGAAGGGTGAGGGAGAAGTTCGCTTTGCTGAGGGTCGTGCGGTGTTGATGGCCCCTCACGAGGGTTGGTGGCATCTTCATTACAACGGGGACGAGAGGGTGAACTACCGGTTGTTCATCGATATCTGCACCCCACCCGAGGTGAGTGATGGGCGGATCGAGATGGTCGACTTGGACCTCGACGTCGGGTTGACCCAGGCCGGGGAGGTCGTGATCGAGGACGAGGATGAGTTCGCGGTGCACCAGGTCGAACTGGGCTATTCGGCCGAGATGATCCTGCGCGCCCGGGAGGCCACCGACCACATCGCCGACATGCTGCGGCGCCGCGAAGAGCCATTCTTCGATGTCGCGGAGACCTGGCTGGCGCGGGTCGTTTGAGCCGGTGCACCCGCATCCGGGTGCGGCCCTTTCTCGTCTGAGCTCCAATCCGTCAGCCTGAGCCTGACGCGTTGCAGCGCGGTTGCCAGGGGGGCTGCTCTTTCTTGTCTGGGCTGCAATCCGTCAGTGTGAGCCTGACGCGTTGCAGCGCGGTTAAGGGGGGCGGCTCTTTCTTGTCTGGGCTGCAATCCGTCAGTGTGAGCCTGACGCGTTGCAGCGCGGTTAAGGGGGGCGGCTCTTTGTTGTCTGGGCTGCAATCCGTCAGCCTGAGCCTGACGCGTTGCAGCGCGGTTAAGGGGGGCGCTGGCGCGTCTTTACCCGATGAGCAGCGGGATTCTGAGCTCTTCTTCCGACAACCCGCCGTGGTAGCAGACGAGGCGTTTGTCAAAGCCCCGGGGCAAGATCACCTTTCCCTCCGGCGCCAGGATCAGGGCCTCGCCGAGATGAGAGCGGGCCACATCCCCCAGCTCGTCACCGAGGAACGACTCAGGCGGTACCCGTGTCCCGCCGGTCGCCGCGACCAGGTCGGAGATCAGTTGGTCGTCGCCCCAGACCATGACCCCGCGACCATCACCCGCGAATCGCAGTGAGTCGAAGGCTCGGTCCCTGACCAAGACCTTGTTGGACTCCGACACTTCCATCAGGCCGTGGTCGGCGGTACCTAACAGCGCCGCCCCCGGTGGGAGCTCAGCTGCCAACCTTTCCCACAAACCGGCCGTGAAGTGCATGGCGTCGGTGAACTCCTGGCTGGCCTGGCCAAACACATGGCCAGCGAAATCGACAAACGGAACGTAGGTGAAGATGAACCGCCCTGGCTCGGCGGCCAGGGCGACGGTGGCGTTCACCAGGTCCTCGGCGTCCCAGGCCGGCTCGAATCGACAACCCCGATAAAGACAGCGACTGAGTGGCGAAGCCTGAAAGTCCCCTGGTTGGACAGTGATCGGCTCGATACCGGCTGACCGCAAGCGCTCCCAGAGGTTGGGTCGCGGCAGCAGCGACGCGTAGTCGTGTGTCACCGGCACGCCGCCAGGGGTCAGCCACTTCAAAGTGTTGACCACCGCGTCGTGTTCGGGGTACCAGAGGAGATGACCGGTAATCCCGTGCTGGCCAGGGTTCAAACCACTCGCCACCGTGGCCAACGAGACAGAGGTGGTGGTCGGGAACGAGGCATCGACGCTCTGAGCCATGGTTGACCGAAAGACGCTCGCTTTCGGGTGCTCCATCTGAGCCACCCCGAGCCCGTCGAATAGCACAAACACCACGGTCTCGGATGTGCTCAAATCCAGGCTCTCACTCAGTCCCTGGGTGGGTGCCGAGCCCGCCAAATGCGTTTCGAGTGCGGCTACGAGATTGACCAGCCCCTTGCCTGAATACGACGGTCCTGGTGACACCCGCAGAAGCGTAGGGCGTTGACTTCGACCTAAAGAACCGTATGCGTATACTCGCCCGCGGTCAGCAAGCCCCGACCCTTTGAGGCATGAGCCCATATTTTGAGAGTTATCTGACAGTTGGAGCCTTCGCCGCACTAGGTGCCGTCCTGGTCCTGGTGATGCTTGGCGTGGCCTCGATCATCCGGCCATCCAATCCTTCCAAGGTCAAGCAAATGACCTACGAATGTGGTGTCGATCCGGTCGGCAGTGGTTGGAGCCAGACCTACGTTCGCTACTACGTGTTCGGCCTGCTCTTCGTCATCTTCGACGTCGAAGCCGTGTTCATCTTTCCTTGGGCGATCCGCGCCGAATCGCTCGGGGTCTTCGGGTTGGTGGCCATGATCCTGTTCATGCTCACCCTCATCGAAGGTTTGGCCTACGCCATCAAGAAGGGAGTCCTTCGTTGGGACTGATCCAGAAGTTCGGCGCACCTAAACCTGTTTCCTGGCTGCTCAACTGGTCGCGGCAGTACTCGCTGTGGATGTTCCAGTTCGGCCTCGCTTGCTGTTCAGTCGAGATGCTCGCTGCGGCCAGCCCTCGCTACGACATGATGCGGTTCGGCATCATTCCACTTCCAGCCTCACCCCGACAGGCCGACCTGATGGTCGTCGCCGGAACCGTCACCGACAAGATGGCCCCGGCCGTCAAGCGTCTCTACGAGCAGATGCCGGACCCGAAATACGTCATCTCGATGGGATCCTGTGCCAACTGCGGCGGCCCGTATTGGGACTCGTATTCGGTGACCAAGGGTGTCGATCAGGTGATCCCGGTCGACGTCTATGTCCCGGGCTGTCCACCCCGTCCCGAGGCACTCATGGACGGCATCGTTCTCCTTCAGAAGATCATCAAGAACGAAGACATCAAAGAGAAGTGGAATCAGCGTGACCTCGAGCCCGTCTGATACCGAAACCGCCGTCAACCCCTTGCAGGACTACGCCGATCGCGTAGCCGAAGTCACCGGTGGCGAGGCGAGCCTCGTGTTTGGCACGGTCAAGGTGCGCGTGGCTGCGAGCGATTGGACGTCGGTCCACCTCAAAGCACGAGACGAGTTGGGTCTCGTCTTCTTCTCATGGCTTTCGGGAATCGACTGGGCCAACGATGTTGCTGCCGGCGATGCGCTGTCCGAGGAAGTCGACGAGCGGATCGAACTGCTGACCACCGTTTCTGACATCAGTGAGGGCCATCGGGTCACGTTCAGCACTGATCTCGACCACGACTCTCCTTCTGTTTCGACCCTCATCGAGGTCTATGCCGGAGCTGACTGGCATGAGCGCGAGGCTGCCGAGATGTTCGGCATCGACTTCGACGGTCATCCGAACCTCGAAAAGCTCTACTTACCCGAGGCTTTTGTCGGCACCCCACTGCGCAAGAGCTTCCCGCTCCTGAGTCGCGAAGTGAAGCCGTGGCCAGGGACGGTCGACGTCGAGGCCATGCCTGAGAAGGATGAAGGGCCATCCACGGAGAATCCAGAAGCATGACGACGATCGACACAGAGAACCTTCGGCACCTGGCAGAGGCTCAGGTCTCGGTCGAACTGCAGACCGAAGACATGACCCTCAACATCGGTCCGCAGCACCCCTCCACCCACGGTGTCCTCCGTCTCGTGGCACGAGTCGACGGTGAGCGGGCTTATGACATTCGGCCAGTGCTGGGCTACATGCATCGTGGCTACGAGAAGCTGTCGGAAGTCAGGACGTACCCCCAGATCACGGCCCTGATCAACCGAATCGACTGGGTGTCGGGATATGCCAACGAAGTCCCGTTCGTTGTCGCCGCCGAGAAGCTCATGGAGCTGGAGGTTCCTGAGCGCGCCCAGTACATCAGGCTGATCCTCACCGAGATGGCGCGGATCTCGTCGCACCTGATGTTCCTCGCGGCCTACCCCCTCGAGCTTGGAGCGGGAACTCCCTTGTTCTTCGCCCTGCGGGAGCGGGAGAGAGTTCTCGACCTCATCGAAGGCGTGACGGGCGGCCGCTTCCATCCAAATTTCAACCGCATTGGCGGAGTGAAGCCTGCCTACGGCTCCGGATCGAGCACCCGTAAGCAGATCCAAGATCTGCCCGCCGGTTTCCTGGCTGAGACCGCCGAAGCCATGGAGAAGGTCGACGCTGTGTGCGATCAGATCGAAAACTTGGTCGCCGGGAACGAGATCATCCTCGCCAGAACCAAGGGCATAGGAGTTCTCCCACCGGAGATTGCAGTCGCGTATGGAGTGTCTGGTCCCAACCTTCGCGCGTCGGGCGTGAAGTTCGATCTTCGCAAGACCGAGGACTACCTCCCCTACGACAAGTTCGACTTCGATATCCCGGTCGGTCAAAACGGTGACAGTTGGGACCGTTGGTGGGTTCGTTTCCAGGAGATCCGCGAGGCGGTCAAGATCGTCCAGCAAGCCATTGCGGGCATACCTTCCGGCCCCCTTCAGGCGAAGGTGCCTAAAGTTATCAAGGTTCCCAAGGGAGAGACATATGTGCGGGCTGAGAACCCCAAGGGTGAAATGGGGTACTACCTGGTCTCTGATGGAGGCTCAGGTCCCTACCGATTGAAGATTCGCTCCGCGAGCTTCTCAAACATCTCGATCCTGCCCTGGATCTTGGAGGGGATTCTCATTCCCGACATCATCGCGGTCATGGGCTCGCTCGACTTTGTTCTCGGAGACGTCGACCGATGAGCGGTCTGCTCTCAAATCCGTGGGTCGTACTTGGCGGCAAGGTCGCCCTTGCTGGTGCGATCGTGCCTTTGGCCGCGATGGTCCTGGGATTCGCAGAGATGAAGCTGTCGGCCAAGATGCAATCGAGAGTCGGTCCGTACTTCGCGGGTGGTCGTTGGGGGTGGGCGCAGTTGCTCGCCGACGGCATCAAGTTCTTCCAGAAGGAAGACATCATTCCCGAAGACGCCGACAAGCCGGTGTTCAAGGCCGCTCCGATTCTGGTTCTGATGGGAGCCGTCGCACTACTCGTCGTGATCCCCTGGGGCCCGGGCCTCATCTTCCAAGACCTCTCCGTTGGAATCTTCTACGCACTCGCCATCTCGTCGCTGAGCACCATCGGAGTGCTGATGGCCGGATGGTCCTCAGCCAACAAGTACTCCCTGATAGGCGGCCTCCGAGCTGCGGGGCAGCTCATCGCATACGAGTTGCCGCTGGTGCTTGCCGTGGTCGGTGTGGTGATCCTTGCCGGCACGATGAGCATGGGTGGGATCGTCGAGGCGCAGATCGCTGCTGGCTACCCCTACATCATTCCCCAGCTCATCGGGTTCGTGATCTTCATGATCGCCGCCCTTGCCGAGCTGAGCCGGATCCCCTTCGACATGCCGATTGCGGAGTCGGAGCTGGTTATGGGCTTTGTCACGGAGTATTCGGGGTTCCGATTCTTGTTCTTCTTCTTGGCTGAGTACGCCAACATGTTCACGATGTCGGCAATCGCCGCCACTCTCTTCCTGGGTGGCTATTGGCTGCCGGGTTTGTCTACCGAAGCACTTCAGGTGGCGGGTCCATTCATCCTCGTCGGGAAGGTGTTCATCCTCACTTTCGCAATGATCTGGTTCCGCTGGACATTCCCCCGATTCCGTGAGGATCAGCTCCAGTCGTTGGCCTGGAAGTGGCTGGTCCCGATCTCGCTGCTCAACATCGTGGTCACAGCAATCATCAAGGTGGTGTTCTGATGACGGCCAACGGAGCCGGGTTCCCCACGGGCAAGGGCCTAGTCAAGGGACTAGCGGTGACGATCACCACAATGTTCAAGACCATCTTCCTCCCCAAAAAGCATCTCGCCACGGTCAACTACCCGCTGGTCAAAGAAGAGCCCGTACCGCGTGCCCGAGGCGTCATCGCCCTCGACCAAGACGCCTGCACCGTGTGCATGCTCTGTGCTCGGAACTGCCCTGATTGGTGCATCTACATCGAGGGTCACAAAGAGGAGATCCCGCCTGAGAAGCCAGGGGGTCGGGTCAAGGTCAGGGCCAAGCTCGACCGCTTCGACATCGACTATGCGCTGTGCATGTATTGCGGGATTTGCGTCGAGGTTTGCCCGTTCGACGCTCTCTTCTGGACACCGGAGTATGAGTACTCGGAGAAGAAGATGAACGGCCTACTCCACGACATGGACAAGCTCCAAGACTGGCTCGAAACTGTTCCCGACCAACCGGCCTTGGAGAAGTGATGAGCTTCTTGATTGCCGACCGACTTCGCCCGGGTGCCTCCTCGATTTCAAGGGCTGAATCGAGAGGGGGATTCACTTTCAGTTTCGGGTCGACCAGTGAGATCTCCGGACGAACAGACGCCGGTCGGTCGGCTGCTGCCGCGCCCCTCAGTACGGGGAGACCCGAATGACCTTTGAGGCGTGGATTTCTGAGCCGGTCAACTGGGTCTTCATCGTCATCGGCCTCGCGGCCTTGGCGTCCGCCTTCCGCGTGGTGACAGCCAAGAACGTGGTGCACGCCGCGCTATTTCTGGTTGCTGCCCTTGCGGGGACCGCAGGCCTTTTCCTCCTGCTTTCGGCTGAGTTCGTTGCCTGGGTGCTGGTTTTGGTCTACATCGGCGCGGTGGTGGTCCTGTTCCTCTTCGGAATCATGATCACGCGTGCTCCGACAGGTCTTGACGAAGGCTTGGATGCAGACAAGAAGCTTTGGCCGGCGTTGCTTTCGATTGGGGTCTTCGTGGCCATGGCCTGGACCTCCATCGATGCTTTCGGAGCAACTCAGGTTGTCACCACGGGGAGCCCGACCGCCACCGAGATCCTCGGCGACAGTCTGCTGGGTCGCTATGTGATTCCGTTCGAGATCGTCGGGTTCATCTTGCTGGCAGCACTAGTTGGCGGCATCACCGTCGCACGACGTGACCTGACACCCCTCGAAGAAGAAGAGAGGAGCGCGGTTTGATCGCTTCGCAGTTCCTCGTCTTGGCCGCCGCTCTATTCGCTCTGGGGGTATATGGCCTTTTGGTCCGTCGCAACATCGTCTTGATCCTGCTGTCGGTCGAACTGATGCTCAACGCGGTCAACATCAATCTCATCGCTTTCGAGTCGATGCTGAACACTTCTGCGGCGACCGGTCAGATCTTCTCGATCTTCGTTATCACCGTCGCCGCGGCCGAGGTCGGAATCGGCCTCGCCATTGTTCTCATGATCTTCCGTAATCGCCGGTCCGCCAACGTCGACGAACTCGACCTGATGAGGTATTAGCAGCATGGCCGACCGACTTTTCAAGCGTTGCACGTACATCAAGGAGCGGATTCCGCACCCTGTTGCTATAGCAACGCTGTGTATGAGGGGGACGGGGTGAGAGCTGTTCTCTACAACGTGTTTGTCCTCGCGGTTGAGGAAGGCGGGCACGCCGAGATCCACGCCGGCGACGGTGGGTTCTTTGCTGATACCGCCGGCATCATGTTGCTCACGCCGTTTATCGCCTTCGGGCTGATCCTCGCGTTCGGCAAGAAGATGAAGCATCACGGCGGCGAGATCGCCGTGGCTGCTCTGGCAATCAACCTGGTTTGGGCCTCCGCACTCATGGTCATGAACATGACCGGAGGCGTTCTCAACGAGACCACTTTCGAAATCGCACGCATCGGATCGGGCCTGGTGTTCGAGCTGGGGTGGGTGGTCGACGGTCTGTCGATCATGATGTATTTCCTGGTCAACGCCGTTGGCCTGGCCGTGTTCGTCTATGCACTCGGCTACATGCACGGTGACCGTCGAGTCGACTGGTTCTTCGCTGCTTTCTCGCTCTTCGCCGGTGCGATGTTGATCCTCGTGGCAGCGCCCAACCTGGTGCAGCTGATCATTGGCTGGGAGGGCGTCGGTCTCGCCTCGTACTTCCTCATCGGGTTCTACTGGGAGGATCTCGAGAACGTCAAGGCGGGCAATAAGGCCTTCCTCACCAACAAGGTGGCTGACGTTGGTCTGATCCTTGGTGCCATCATTCTTGGTGTCACTCTGGGCGACTTCAGCTTTGCCCATCTTGCCGAGGAGGCGGTCAACCATCCGGAGGTTCTGGGTGGCGTTGCCATGGCCGGCGGACTCCTCCTGTTCTTCGGGGCGATGGGCAAGAGTGCCCAGTTCCCGATGCACATCTGGCTGCCCGACGCAATGGCAGGTCCGACTCCAGTCTCCGCCCTGATGCACGCCGCCACCATGGTCACGGCTGGCATCTACCTGATGGCCCGAGTGTTCCCCCTCTTCCAGAACGTGGCGACCGAGGCCCGGCCTTGGATGGTGGCCATCGGGACGATCACCTTGTTCGCTATCGGACTGCTCGCGTTGGTGGCCGATGACATCAAGAAGGTCTTGGCCTACTCGACCGTTTCTCAGCTCGGCTACATGATGACCGCGGTGGCGGCAGGCGGATACACCGCCGGACTGTTCCATCTCTTCACCCATGCCTTCTTCAAAGCACTGCTATTCCTTGGCGCAGGATCGGTGATCCACGCAGTTCATTCCAACAACATGAGTGACATGGGTGGACTACGGAAGTACATGCCAACCACCTTCTGGACTTTCGTCGTCGGTTCGCTGGCCCTGGCCGGCATCTTCCCGCTTGCAGGATTCTGGTCGAAAGACGAGATCCTGGCGACCCTCGGATACGAGGGCTATACGACGGTGATGTGGATCGCGATCGCGGGCGCCTTCGTTACTGCCTTCTATATGACGCGAGCCGTTGCTTTGACTTTCTTCGGCGAATACAAGGGTCACGGAGAGCCGCACGAGTCGCCAGCAATCATGACCCGTCCCCTAGTGGCATTGGCGATTCCTTCGATCCTCTTTGGCCTGCTCAACATCCCAGGAGTCAAGTGGCCAGGCATCGGGAACTTCACCGAGTGGCTCGGGGTCAGGGTCGTTGCGATGGGAGATCATCACGCCGAATCGATTGACTTCTTCCTGGCTGCAGTTGGTCTTGGAGCAGCTCTCGCTGGTATCGCACTTGGCTGGCGAATCTGGGGTCCGGATAGGGCTACCCAAAAGGAGCGGGATCGCTTCGACATTCCGGTCCTGTATCCGCTGCTTCGTAACAAGTACTTCGTCGACGACGCAGCGCTCGGCTTGGTCGGTGTTACGGCTGGCCCGCTCGCCCGGTTCATCGACTGGACCAACACCTACATTTTCGACGGAATCGTCAACGCAGTTGGTGGCCTAACCAAGGTGCTTGGCGGGTTTGTCTACAACGGTCTCGACCAGCTCGGGGTCGACGGGATTTTCAACGGTTTGTCGGCCGCCGCCGACAGCGCAGGTGGGACCTTGCGAAAGCTCCAGACTGGACGGGTGCAGCAGTACGCGTCAGGGTTTGTGGCCGGTGCATTGATCCTCGTGGCTTTGTTCGTGTTCGTGATCTAGGAAGGGCATAGAGAATGGAATGGTTTGAAACCTGGGGGCTGACGGTCACCGTCTTCCTGCCGGTGGTAGGAGCACTGCTCCTCGGGTTTATCAATCGAGACAATGAGGAAGCGTTGAAGCGCACCGCACTGGTGGTGAGCCTTCTTGCTTTCTTTGCCTCGATCGGTGTGGTGCTTGGTTTCGACTTCGGCGGAACGAGCTACAACACCTATCAGTTCGAAGTCAATACGCCCTGGATCGGTGCGATCAACTCCAACTATCACGTCGGCATAGACGGAATCAGTTTGCCCTTGCTGGTTCTCTCAACGTTCGTGATGGTTCTGGCGATCATCTATTCCTGGAATCACTGGGACGAGCCGAAGAACCCCAAGGCCTTCTTGATCTTGATGTTGATCCTGGCGACCGGGATGAACGGCACTTTCGTTGCCCTCGATCTGGTCCTGTTCTTCATCTTCTTCGAGATTGTTCTGCTTCCGATGTACTTCATGATCGGAATCTGGGGCGACAAGTCACCGCGCAAGGTGCCCGGGTTCTCGAAGGTCTTTGAAACCAGGCTCTACGCCTCGATCAAGTTCTTCTTGTTCACCTTGTTCGGCTCGGCCTTCATGCTCTTGGGCTTCCTGGCTCTCTACTTCGAGTCGGGGAACGTCGCCGGTGAGCGGACCTTCGACATACCGGCCTTGACCGAGCTGGGTGCCGCCGGTGCCTTTGGCGGAACCTTCGCCTTCTTGGTGTTTGGTGCCATGTTTCTCGGGTTCGCAGTGAAGGTGCCCATGTGGCCACTTCACACCTGGCTACCTGATGCCCATACCGCAGCGCCGACAGTTGGTTCCGTGCTCCTGGCGGCAATCCTGCTGAAGCTCGGTTCATACGGATTCATCCGTATCTCGATTCCGATCCTCCCTGAGGAGGCGCGCTCGTGGGCGCCAGCCATTGCGATCCTGTCTGTGATCGGCATCATCTACGGATCTCTTGCCTGCCTGGCTCAAACTGACATGAAACGTCTGATTGCTTTCTCCTCGGTTGGCCATATGGGGTTTGTGATGCTGGGAATCGCCACGATGACCGATGTCGGCATCAACGCCGCCATCATCGGGATGGTGGCTCACGGCCTCATCACCGGGCTGTTGTTCTTCCTCGCCGGTTCGATGCATCACCGCTATCACACGAGAGAGATGTCGCGACTCGGCGGCAACATCAAGCTGATGCCGGTAATGGGCGGGATCCTGGCTTTCACTGCGATGGCTTCGCTCGGGCTGCCAGGTCTGGCTGGCTTCTGGGGTGAGTTCATGGCGCTGGTATCTGCGTACAACCCGTTGAGCGGTCTTTCGCTCGGAGTGTTCCGGACTTCGATGGTGCTCGGCGCCATCGGAACTGTGCTCACCGCCGGGTACATGCTCTGGATGCTCCAGCGGGTGAACCTCGGTGAGCCAAACGAAGAGTGGGAGGGCCACGAGTTCGCTGACGTCGATAGGTTCGAACTCAGCGCCTGGGTGCCTCTGATCATCTTGATCGTCGTTATCGGGTTCTACCCGAAGGTCGTCTTCTCAGCCACCACGGACGCCGTCACTTCCCTTGTCGACTTGGCGTTTGGATCCGACGCCACGGCCGCTATCTCAACCCTGACTGGAAACTGATCAGATGACGTTCGAGGTCGACTACCTGGCGTTAGCCCCCGAGATCATCGTTGTGGTGACGCTGCTCGCCGTCCTCACCCTCGACCTCTTCCTCGAACGTCCCCTCAAGTACTGGACGGCCACGGTTGCGGTAGCGGGCACGGCGTTCGCGCTGTTGCCGCTCGCATTTCTCGCGGTGAACAACGAGACGGTGTCGATGTTTGACGGCTCGTACGTGGTTGACGAGTTCGCACTGGTGTTGAAGGGCCTCTTCCTGATCGCTGGTTACGTGGTGTTGCTCATGTCGCACCACTACATCGAGTCGGACCGCTACTACCAGGGTGAGTACTACCTCCTGCTGCTGGCTTCGATTCTCGGATCGCTGGTAATGGCGTCGTCCCGCGATTTGATCGTGCTGTTCATCGGTCTCGAGTTGGTCACTGGGCCGCTCTACCTGCTCGCCGGATGGCGCAAGGGCGATGTGAAGTCGAACGAGGCATCGATGAAGTACTTCATCCTTGGTGTCCTTTCGACGGCGATCCTGTTGTACGGGATGTCTCTGGTCTTCGGAGTGACCGGTGAGGTCACCTTCGCCGCCATCGCTGAGGCCACGACCGGGATGACCTCCTCGGCGCTGACCATGGGGATCTTGTTCATGATCGTCGGCTTCGCGTTCAAGATCTCCGCCGTTCCGTTCCACTTCTGGGCACCGGACACCTACGAAGGCGCACCCACCCCCGTCACCGCCTACCTGTCGGTCAACTCGAAGGCTGCCGGGTTCGTGGCGATGCTCTTGGTGATGTACCAAGCGTTTCCTGGGCAGCGCGAGCTGTGGGCGCCAGCGCTATGGCTGTTGGCAGCTCTTTCGATGACCATCGGGAATCTCTCAGCGCTGAGGCAGACCAACATCGTCAGACTGTTGGCCTATTCGTCGGTGGCCCAGGCTGGGTTCATGCTGGTGCCGTTTGCCGCGGCAGCCGTGGCCGACGCGAATCTCGAGCAGGCCTTCGGTGCCACCATCATCTACCTGGTGATCTATGCAGTCATGAACCTCGGAGCGTTCGCCGTCGTCATAGCGGGGGCTCGCCGCACCGGCTCAGGTGAGTTGGATCGGTGGTCAGGTCTTGCCCAAGCCGATCCTGGTCTTGGCGTGCTCACAGGAGTGTTCTTCTTCAGCCTGGCCGGGATCCCGCCCTTGGCAGGCTGGTTCGCCAAGTTTGAGATGTTCCGCTCAGTGATGATCGCCGACCCGGCCACCGTGGCCTTGGCAGTGATAGCGGCCGTCAACGCGGTGATCGCTTTCTACTACTACGCCAAGGTGATCAAGAGCGTCTGGCTCGACGATGCCAAGGGGGAGTTCTTGGAGCTGGAGGGCGGCGACCAGGCAGGCTCGCTGAAGCTGGCCCTCGGGGTTCTCGTGGTCCTCACGATCGCCATCGGCGTTTATCCCACCATCGCCACCTTCGTGCGAGAGGCCGCTCAGGTCCTCGCCGCCGGCTGAGCCGCGTTGCTATAGCTACAGGTGGCGGAATCCGCCCCTTAATGCACGTGCAAGCTCTCAGCGGGCGCGTCTGGCGGCTCGGTACTCACGGTCAAGGAGTGACCAGAGTGAATGGTCTACCCAGTTGCCACGGATCAGCAGTTCCTCTCGAAGGACGCCCTCTCGAGTGAAGCCCAGCTTCTCGGCTACGCGGTCGGAAGAGTCGTTGCCAACTGCGATCCTCAGAACGACCTTGTGATAGCGGAGCGAGTTGAACGCCTCTTCCAGGATCAGGTCGACTGCCTCGGTGCATACTCCGCCGTTAGTGCGGTCTGACCTGACCCAGTAGCCCACCTCGGCAATCTTGCCCAGGCTGGAGACGGTCCAGACCGAGATGTTGCCAATGTGGGTCTTCGGGTCGTCCTTGAGACGGATCGAGTAGTCCCAAGCGCGGTCCTCTTTCCATGCCTGAAGCGAGTCCCGAATGAAGGCAGCCGTATCGGACGCGGTGTAGTCCATGCGAGCCCACGGAAGCCACTGGTTGAGTTCGGGCAGCGAGGCGCGTATCGCGTCGTCGAGGGTGGTGGCGTCACGACGGCTGAACTTCTGAAGAATCAGGCGTTCGTTCTCGAGTTGGGGCCGTGGCACGCGGTCAGCGTACCCACCCCCTTATCCTGAAGAGGTGCCCAATTGGGATCAGCTACACCTCAGCCAGGATGAGCCCCAGCCCGACGGTCGGCCGATGGCGGCCGTGTTGGCTCCTGTCTTCGAGGACGACGACGGACAACTGCGTGTTGTCCTGACAAAGAGGCCCGACACCATGCCGACGCACGCCGGGCATATTGCATTCCCAGGAGGGCGTCCTGACCCTGAGGACGATGGGCCTGTCGGAACCGCGCTCCGTGAGGCAGAAGAGGAGGTCGGGATCACGGCCGACCAAGTGGAGGTCCTTGGCTTCTTGCCATCTATTGACACGGTCGAGTTCAAACTCCTGGTGGTCCCGGTCGTTGGGAGGGTGAGCACCCCCCTGGGGCTCGTACCCTCGGAGCGAGAGGTGGCAAAGGTCTATACCCCTTTGCTCTCGGACTTGGCCGATGAGGATCGGTGGTGGCACATTCCGTGGAATGGTTGGAAGGTTTGGTACTACGACCTCGACGGGGACACGTTGTGGGGCGCCACGGCCCACATGGTGCGACTGATGGTCGGTCTCGATCAGGCCCGCTCCCGCCGTCGGTCGTAACCGCCACCTTGCGTGCCCCTTCCTTCGAGTTCACCCCTTTTGACTCTGCACCACGGTGCGTCGCAATCGCCGATCGGGCGGGTGGTACAGGCTCGCCAGCTACGCCATACGGGCTCGCGGGGTGGTGCAGGGGTTGCTAACGAATTCATTACACACCCAAGGTTGCATAAACTCCCCTCTGGGGGGTTTCCTAGTTTTGACCAAGAAGAAGTTTCTGCTGAGCATTGCGTTGGTTGCGGTGGTGGCGCTGGGTATCGGTGTCTACCTCACGGCCGACACCTGGGGTGATGTAAATCGCGTCTCCATTGAACGTGAGCCCGCGCCCACCGATCAGGTGCCGGTGGCTCAGGATGACGACCCCGCTTCCGCTCCCGGGGACGAGCCAGTCTCCGAACCCGACGATCCGGGTCTCCAGGCCATCCTGCTGGTCGGGTCTGACTCTCGCGACGAACTGGACGATCTCGACGGTTTCGGTGACTTCGGCGGTACACGCGCTGATGTAGTGATGGTTCTGCTCAAGAACGGCACCGACACCGCTTTGCTGTCACTCCCTCGTGACCTCCTGGTAGACGACCCGTGTACCGGAGAATCGGCGAAGCTCGGAGCGATGCTCGAAGGCTGTGCCAGCATGAATGGCCCCTCCCTTTTGGTTGTGACGGTTGAGTCACTCATTGGAGAGCCAATCGATCACTTTGCCATGGTCGATCTCGCCGGCTTCCAGGAAGCGGTTGATGCGGTCGGGGGCTACGAGATATGTCTCGAAAACCCGGTGCGCGATTCAAAGGCCAATCTCGAGCTCCCGGCGGGGTGCACCCTGGCGAGTGGCGCGCAAACCCTGGCGTGGATGAGGTCGCGTCGAACTCAGGAGCTGACGGACTCAGGATGGAAGACCATGTCGGGGATCAACGATCTCGTTCGTAACGAGCGACAGCGTGCCTTCCTCATCGACATGATGGGGCGACTCTCCGACGTCACCAGCCCTCAAGACATGGCGGCGATCGGTCAGACTGTGGCGCCGTTCGTCACGGTTGACTCAGAGCTCGGGTTCGTCGATGCCGTCAACCTCGCCCTGACAATGAGAGGCCTGGGTTCTGGTTCGATCGTCGAACTGGATGTCCCGGTGTATGACGCAACTCTCGAAAGCGGAGCGGCGGTTCTGCTGCCCGCTGTTCCCGTGAGTGAGATTGTCGCCGAGTTCCTCACGACCGAGCTCAGCGGTCAGCCGGTCACTGACTTGGGCGCCTGACGGAGACTGCCGACCTTTGAGTCGCGTCCCCCCAGGGCAGATCGAAACCAAACGCTTTCCCGTTGTGGGCGAAAGACGTCCGTCAACCGACATCGCGGAGTGGCATTTGGATATCACCAATCTCAGCGGTGATGTTCGACGACTTACCTGGGACGACTACAGCTCTCTAGACCATCGCGAGATCACCTTTGACATTCATTGCGTGACTTCATGGACACGGTTCGATTCGACGTTCACCGGAGTTCCGCTGTCGGAGATCGCCAAGCCGTCAGAACTGGCCGCGTTCGTATCGTTCGGATCGTTCTCCGAACGAGACCACCACACCTCCCTACCGATCGAATATGCCATGGAACACACCTGGGTGGTCCACGAGTTCGAGGGCCAGGCGCTGAGCAGCGAGCACGGCGGACCGGTCCGGACGGTCACGCCCGGGCGCTACTTCTATAAGTCGATCAAATGGCTGCGGTCGGTCACCTTCCTCGCTGAGGACCGGCTGGGATGGTGGGAGGTCAACTCGCAATATCACAACAACGCCGATCCCGAGACCGGTGACCAACGGTTCACCAGCGGATCGCTGCGTCCCAATCAGGTCCGGCGCTTTGCCGAAGCCGAGACCTTCGACAAGTACCGGGGGAGAGTGCTCCTCGGCCTGGACCTGCGGGGCTGGGAGCCGGGAAGTAGCGACCTTCGCCGGATCTATCTAAAGAATTGCGACCTGCGTGGGGCCAAGCTGGGAAATGCAGATCTGCGCAACGCGAATCTGAGTCTCAGCGACCTTCGAGAAGCCGATCTCAGAGGGGCAAACCTGTCCGGAGCCGATCTGGAGGGGACCAACTTCGAGGGAGGTGACCTGTCGGGAGCAGATCTCAGTGGTACTGCCCTTTCGGCCACCAGATTCACTGACGCGTCGGTCGAAGGTGCGCGTTTTCACGGTGTTTGGGGCTTGGTGGAGAGCCAACGGCGGTATCTGGTCGAGCGCGGGATATCTCTCTAACCTCGCTCGGATGACTGAAATGAACCGCGTCTTCTCGGGCATGCAGCCCACCGGTGTTGCCACTCTGGGCAACTTGATTGGCGCGTTCGACAACTGGGTGAAGATGCAGGACGAGTACGAGACCATCTACTGCGTAGTGGATCTGCACGCTATGGCTTCCCCGTACGACCGGGACACCTTCTTCGATTCACGTCGCGACTTGGCGAAGATGATGATTGCTAGCGGTGTGGACCCGAATCGCTCGCTTCTCTACTACCAATCCGAAGTGCCCCAACACCTCGAGCTCTACTGGATCATGGGAACCCTGACCGGCGTCGGCCAGCTCAACCGCATGACCCAGTTCAAGGAGAAGTCCGACAAGTCGGGACAGAGCTTTGGGCTGCTGGCGTATCCGGTTCTCCAGGTAGCAGACATCCTCATTCACAAGGTCCATGCGGTTCCGGTGGGTGACGACCAGTCTCAGCATCTCGAACTCACCCGCGACCTCGCAATGAGATTCAACCATCGGTTTGGGGACGTGTTCCCAATCCCAGAGCGAATCACTCCCGAGATTGGCGCTCGGGTGATGTCGCTGCAAGATCCCCTCTCCAAGATGTCGAAGTCCGATGAGAACGCCAAGGCAACCATCTTTCTGACCGACAGCTCAGATCAGATAGTCAAGAAGGTGAAGTCGGCGGTCACGGACACCGGGTCCGAGGTTGCATATGACTGGGACACCAAGCCCGGGATATCCAACCTGATCGAGATCTTCAGCTTCTTCACTGGCCGTCCTGTCGATTCCATTGCCGAGGAGTTCGGCGACGGTGGCTACGGGACATTCAAATTGGCGGTGGCCGAGGCGGTGGCCGACGGCGTGGCTCCCATTCGTGATCGATACCAAAACATGTCCGACGGCGAGGTCGACGAGGTCATGGCTTCCAGTGCTCGGCGTGCGCGGGAAATGGCTGAGGAGACCATGGCCGAGGTACGAAGCGTGGTTGGGCTTTCTTCACCAAGCGGTGACTGAACCTAAAGGGCCGCCTGTTCCAGAAGTTCGGCCGGGATGAGGAGAACCACGGCAGCCAGCAGATTCCAACCCAGATGAAACATGATCGCGGGGCCGACTCGCTTTTGCCGCAAGACCAACCACGCCAGCACCAGGCCGAGTAGGAAGAGCGGTGGGAGCACCACCGCGGCCGAAGCCCAAAACCTCTCGAGGTCGAGGCCTGTGAGGTGGACCAATGAGAAGACAGCTGCCGAGACAAGCAGCGGCATGCGGCTTTCGAGTCGCTCCGGGCGTTCCAAGGAGCGCAAGAGGACTCCTCGATACATGATCTCTTCGGTTAGCGGGGCGAATAGCAAGGCGGCCAGAACAAGGCTCAGTTGGAGAACCATCGTGTCTGACTCGGCAATCATCTCGGCGACAATCTGAGGAGGCCGACCCTCAGGGAACAGGAGCTGGGTCAGCGGCAGGAAAAGAACTCCCATCGCTATTTGAAATATCACACCGAGGCCGACGTACTTGAGGTCCTGAAGTTCGATCTCGATGTTGAGCTTCTCCCGGGACCGTGCCATCGCGAAGTACGTTCCAAGGCTGCCTGCGTACTGACCGGCCAGCCCGAGGATCAGTGTCCAGTCGGTGTCACCCAAGAATGCCGCGACCAGCGAGAAGAGACTGGCGACTGCCAACCCCGCCAGCCAAATGACGATGAAATCGGCGACACGCCACGACCTGATCACAGGCCGGGCAGCCTACTTCGAACTGGCGACCATGCACTGTTACTCTCCCGCCAAGCGCTGACGAGGATCGGGAATGGAAATAGACATCGGCATCGGCAAGTCGGGTCGACAAGCCTTCGGCTTCGACGACATCGCCATCGTCCCTTCGAGGAGAACCCGGGATCCTGACGACGTGGATATCTCCTGGCAGCTCGACGCGTTCAAGTTCGACCTCCCCATGATGGGTTCGGCCATGGACTCGGCGATCAGTCCTGACACCGCCGTAACCATCGGGAAGTTGGGTGGTCTGGCGGTGCTCAACCTCGAGGGCCTGTGGACCCGGTACGACGATCCCATGCCCTATTTCGAAGAGATCGCCGAACTCGACAACGAGAAGGCGACACGCCGGATGCAGGAGATCTACCTAGAGCCAGTAAACCCGGATTTGATCGGTCAGCGGGTGAGTGAGATGAAGGCCGAAGGTATCGTCACCGCGGCGAGCCTCACGCCACAGCGGGTCCGAAGCTGGGCCGCACCTGCTCTCGACGCTGGCCTCGACATCCTCATCATCCAGGGGACGGTGGTCTCTGCCGAGCATGTATCGAGCCGAGACGAACCCCTCAACCTGAAGGAATACATCGCCGAATGTCCAGTTCCGGTCATCGTGGGTGGCTGTGCGAGCTACTCCACGGCGCTCCACTTGATGCGGACCGGGGCAGTTGGAGTTCTGGTGGGTGTTGGGCCGGGTGCGGCGTGCACGACGCGCGGCGTTCTCGGCGTCGGTGTTCCCCAGGCAACGGCGATCGCCGATGCTGCTGGAGCCCGAATCAGATACCTCGACGAGACTGGGCGTTACGTCCACGTCATCGCTGACGGAGGCATGCGTACCGGTGGCGATGTGTCCAAGGCCATCGCGTGCGGTGCGGATTCAGTCATGATCGGATCACCACTGGCGTCAGCCTCGGAGGCTCCCGGCAAGGGGTTCCACTGGGGAATGGCGACCTTCCATCCGACTCTCCCCAGAGGGGCAAGGGTGCATGTAGGCGATCGTGGAACACTCCAGGAGATCCTGGTTGGTCCGGCTCACGAGAACGATGGCAAGCGCAACCTGTTCGGGGCGCTCCAGGTCTCCATGGCGACAACCGGTTACTCGAATGTCAAAGAGTTCCAGAAGGCCGAAGTGATGATCGCGCCCTCACTGCAGACTGAAGGCAAGTCGTTGCAGCGGTCCCAGAACGTCGGGATGGGATGACGGCGGCAGAACCGACCGTCCTGGTCGTCGATTTCGGCGCCCAGTATGCCCAACTCATTGCACGCCGCGTTCGTGAAGCTCACGTGCGCTCGGAGATCGTCAATCGAACGATCACCGCTCAGGAGGTCAAAGATCGACGACCCGTTGGTCTCATTCTTTCGGGTGGGCCGGCTTCGGTCTACGCCGACGACGCCTATCGCATGGATCCAGAGATCTTCGAACTGGGGATCCCGATACTCGGCATCTGCTACGGCCACCAGGTCCTCGCCGATGCCATCGGGGGCACTGTTTCCAATACTGGTCGCGGCGAGTACGGAGACACCGAGCTCGAGGTTCTAGCCGACTCGATTCTGTTCAACTCGCTTCCATCCCAGCAACAGGTCTGGATGTCGCACCGCGACGAGGTGACGGAGGTGCCGGAGGGCTTCGTGCCGGTTGCCACGAGTGCCGGGTCGGCAGTTGCTGCGATGGAGAATCGCGATCGTGGCCTGTTTGGCGTCCAGTTCCATCCTGAGGTCGCCCACACGCCTCGTGGGACAGAAATCCTCAAACGCTTCTTGTACGACGTGTGCGGTGCTCCACCGACCTGGACCTCGCACTCGATTATCGAGACTCAGGTCGAGGCAATACGAGAACTTGTCGGCGATGGCCGAGTCATCTGTGGATTGAGCGGCGGGGTGGACTCGGCGGTTGCCGCGGCCATCGTGGCCGAAGCTATCGGCGATCAACTGACATGCATCTTTGTGGACCACGGACTGCTCCGTGCCGGCGAGGCAGAGAGTGTCGAGGAGGCGTTTCGGTCCCATTTCGACGTGGATCTCGTCCATGTGAAGGCTGCAGACCGTTTTATGGAGCAGCTCGACGGGGTCATTGACCCTGAGGAGAAGCGCAAGCGGATCGGCGAAACCTTCATCCGGGTGTTTGAGGACGCGGCCGCTTCGGTGGGCGACGCTCGATACCTCGTACAAGGAACCCTTTATCCCGATGTGATCGAGTCGGGTGCAGGCTCGGCGGCCACGATCAAGACCCATCACAACGTCGGGGGCCTTCCCGACGACATGCAGTTCGAGTTGATTGAGCCACTGCGCGACCTGTTCAAAGACGAGGTTCGAACGGTTGGCATCGAGCTCGGACTCCCCGAAGAAATTGTCTGGCGCCAACCGTTCCCTGGGCCAGGTTTGGCAGTCAGGATCATCGGCGAGGTCACCTGGGACCGTTTGGAGACTCTTCGGTTCGCAGACGCCATACTCATCGAGGAGATCCGGCGCGCCGGGCTCTATCGAGACATCTGGCAAGCCTTTGTGGTGTTGCCGGCGATCCGCACGGTGGGAGTGCAGGGCGATGGCCGCACGTATGCATACCCCGCTATCGTTCGGGCGGTCACGTCCGAAGACGCCATGACTGCCGACTGGGCACGACTTCCCTATGACCTTCTCGCCAAGGTGTCGTCACGAATCATCAACGAGGTTCCAGGGATCAACCGGGTCGCCTACGACATCTCGTCGAAACCTCCTGCCACTATCGAGTGGGAGTAACAGCGAACGTTTAGTGCGGTGAGCCATGTGCCGATAACCCAGGTGGGGCGAGAGCTCCGTAAGGCATGGACATCAATAACCCTGAGCTAGATCGCATCTTCCGCGAGGAATTGACGGAGCGTTCGAACCGTCTGGTTCAAGGTGCCCGTGCCCTCGCCGGGGGGAAGCTGTCGCAGCAGGCCACTGAGGGGCTAATCAGGGATGCTCACACGATCAAAGGTTCGGCCAGCCTCATGGAGCGCGAGCCCATCCGCGAGGCAGCAGCGAGGCTAGAGGAGCTTTGGCGTCGGGTTTCGTCAGAGGGCACAGCATCACCACAGATGGCCGACCAGATGGAGGCGTTGGCCCTCAGGATGCTTCACGGTGAGGACACAGCCGAAACGAAGGAAGCTGCGCCTGGTCCGCCAGCTGCTCCACCGGAGTCGCCTGTCGGATTGGCACCTGTTCGCTCCCCGGAAGTGGGCAGCCTCGGGGGTCTGCTCACGTCGGTTTCCGATTCCCTTCTGTCCGGTGTCACACGAGTCGATACTTCCGAGCTCTACCGCCTGATCAACCGGATTGTGGAAGTGGCTTTGGACGCCGAAGCGATTGCAGATCTGTCTCTGGTGTCGATCGAAGGAGCAGACCCGGATGCCTTCCGGAAATCGTGGCGTTCGCAACTGGCGGCTCTGGCCGAGTCCATCGCCGACATCCAAGATCATGCCGTTGCACTCGCAAACGTTTCGTTCTTCGACGCTGCATCCACGTTCCCCCAGTTCGTGCGATATCTGGGCAGACGCGCAGGTAAGGACGTGAGGTTCGAGCTCATCGGACATGACATCGAGCTGGATCGCCAAATCATCGACTTGATCAGAGAGCCCCTCCGCCATCTTCTCGTCAACGCAGTGGATCATGGAATCGAGAAGCCAGATGCCCGGGTCGCACTTGGCAAGCCGGCCACGGGGGTGGTCAGGCTGGCAGCCAGGATTATCGACGATCAGGTCGAAATCGCTTTGGGCGACGACGGTCGCGGCATCGACTGGGACCGAGTTGTAGAAGTGGCAGAAAGCGAGGGAAGACCTGCCGAGATTGCTGACCTGACGCCGGTACTGCTCCAACCAGGATTCACGACGCTGGCTGACCCGAGCGAGTTCTCTGGGTCGGGTGAGGGTTTGGCCGGGGCAGCCGACGCCGTTGCGCAGGTACACGGCGCGATCAACATCGAGTCTCAAAAAGATGTAGGCACCGTGGTCACACTGACGCTTCCCATGTCCATGGTTCTCCAGAACATCGTGGTGGTGGCAGACGGTGATCGTTTCTGGGGCCTGCCGGAGGCGTCCGTTGAAGGTTCGATGCCTCTGGCGACCGCCGAGATGACGACTTCCGCGTCGCGTCGACAGGTCAAGTTCGAGAGCGCGGCGATCCCATGTCTCGAGTTGGGTGAGACCGTTGGGGCAGCCCGCACCGGAGACGACTCGGAGATCCTTTTCATCAACACTCGGTCAGGAATGGTGGGCGTGACGGTGAACGAGATCGTCGACAGGCGACGAGTCGCCGTTAAGAACCTGGGTCCGATCCTGGAATCGAACGGAGCGGTCAAGGGAGCTGCCCAATTGGGAGGCGGTCAGGTTCTGATCGTCCTCGACCCCGACTTCATCGGGCTCATGGCTAGACAGCGACCCCATGCGGTAACTGATCGGCCCCGGATACTCGTAGTGGACGATTCGGCTGGTGTTCGTCAGCTCCTGTCGGCCACGCTCACCGGCGCCGGGTTCGAGGTCGAAGTGGCGGGAGCGGCCCGCGAGGCCGTGGTCCTGATGGCTCAAGAGTCTTACGCCGCGATGGTTGTCGACTATTCGATGCCTCGATCCAACGGTGTTGAGCTGGTCCGAGCAATGCGCGCAGCTGACGTGAAGATCCCGATTGTGATGGTCTCGGGCGTCGCCTCACAGGCTGAGAAGGACGCCGCGTGGCAGGCCGGAGTCGACGCTTACCTCGACAAGTTCGACCTGAGACAGGGTGTCTTGACCGACACACTCAAAAGGCTGATCGGCGAAGGCCAAGCTGACACCGCCTGACGGTTCAGTGGACCGCGATTGTTGTCGATAAGTGCTGAAGATGTTCTTTGACGGCCCAATCATGGACACGGTTATCTTCGTGCTCCCAGCCCTCATCGGCGCGGGTTCGGTATATGTCGCGTTCAGGGTTACCGACGCAGGGCGCAAGCGCGAGAAGGAAGTTCGCCGCATTTACGACGAAGCGCACACGCTGAAAAACGACTTCGTCGCCCTCGTCAGCCATGAGCTGCGCACGCCTTTGACCTCGATTGCCGGGTTCGCCGACACCTTGGTCGCCTCGTGGCAGGACCTCCCCGAACGGGAAGTGGCCGAGTTCCTCTCAATCATCGACCGCCAGGCCAACTACCTGGGGGACCTCGTCGAGGACGTTCTGGTCATTCCCAAGCTCGAAGCCAATCGTCTCAGCCTCGACCCCAAGTTGTTCGACTTCGCTGAACTAATCGAGGATGTGGCCAGCCTTGTATTCCCGTCCGGTCAGCAGAAAGTCGGAGTGGTCTCGCTGCCCGACGGTGTCCGAGTTCTCGCAGATCGACGACGGACACAGCAGGTCTTGCGCAACCTGATGGAAAATGCCCGCAAGTACGGAGGCGAGCAGATCTTCGTGGAGGGTTTTGTTTTGGGCGATCAGTATCTGATCGTGATCTCGGACAACGGTCCTGGCGTCCCCGACGAGGAGACCCAAAAGGTGTTCGAGGCCTTCGAGCAGCTCTCGAAGGGTGACGCACGCGACTCCTCGGGTATGGGTCTGGGCTTGCCGATCGCACGCAGGCTCGCTCGGGCCATGGGTGGAGACGTTTGGTATGAACGTCGGTTCCCGACAGGCGCCAGATTCTGCTTTTCGTTGCCGCTCAATCGGCGCGAGATACTGCCGGACGCCAACAAGGCGCCGGATCTCTATCCGAAGCCGGACATCGACATGCCCGACGACGTCTCGACCAAGGCAAACCGATACTGATCACATCATTGTGATTCAGTCTGCGTCGGCCTGTACGATCGGCGTTGATGCAGCAAGCGCAGTGGTTTGTCGACGACGTACCCACCGAATCCCCACTCTTCGCTGAACTCAATGCGACTCAGCGTGAGGCAGTGGCCGCCACCGAAGGGCCGGTTCTCGTGGTTGCCGGAGCCGGGTCGGGCAAGACTCGTGTCCTTACCTATCGCATCGCCCACCTGATTAGAGATCTCAGAGTGTCGCCGGATTCGATCCTGGCGATCACGTTCACGAACAAGGCCGCCAACGAGATGAAGGAGCGGGTCGGCCAATTGGTAGGCGGGGTGGTGCGCTCGATGTGGGTCAGCACATTTCATTCGAGCTGTGTGCGGATACTGAGGCGCGAGGCTCCTCGACTCGGTTATCGCTCTGGGTTCACGATCTACGACGACTCCGACTCGCTGCGCCTTCTCAAGCTCGTGGTCAAGGATCTCGACCTCGACTCGAAGCAATATCCCGAGAGGTCCCTCAAGGCGATCATCTCCAACGCCAAGAACGAGCTGGTCGACTTCGAGACCTTCGCAGACCGAGGCGACAGCTTCTATCACGAACAGGTCGCCGACGTATACCGGCTATATCAGCAACGACTGGTCGAGGCCTCGGCGATGGACTTCGACGATCTCCTCATGGTGACTGTGGAGTTGTTCGCCGCTTTTCCGACCGTGCTCGAGCACTATCAGGAGAGGTTCCGCTACGTGCTCGTGGATGAGTACCAGGACACCAACCGTGCTCAATACATGCTGGTCAAGCAGCTGACCGATTCGCATCGCAATCTGTGTGTCGTTGGCGACTCCGACCAGTCGATCTACAAGTTCCGGGGAGCCGACATCCGCAATATCCGAGACTTCGAGAAGGACTATCCCGATGCTCGGGTTGTGGTGCTCGACCAGAACTACCGATCCACCGAAAACATCCTCGATGCCGCCAACTCGGTGATCTCCAACAATACGAAGAGGGCTCCTAAGCACCTGTGGTCTGACCGAGGGACAGGGACACCCATCGTTCGGTTTGAGGCCGAAGACGAGCACGATGAGGCTGGATTCGTGGTCGACGAGATTCAGAGGCTCCAGTCAGATGGCTTCAATCTTTCCGACGTCGCCGTGTTCTATCGGACCAATGCCATGTCGCGCGTCGTCGAGGACGTGTTCGTCCGACGCGGCATTCCCTACACAGTGGTTGGGTCAGTGAAGTTCTACGACCGCAAAGAGGTCAAGGATGCGGTCGCCTACCTGCGGATACTGGTCAATCCCGATGACGAGGTTTCGGTCAAGAGGGTGATCAACGAGCCTCGGCGCGGCATCGGCGCCACAACAGTGGCTCATGTCGATCGGTATTCCCAGGCAGCCAGAATCACTTTCCTAGAGGGCTTGAAGCGGGCTGCTGACATCCCTCAGCTGAATGCAAGGGCGATCAAGGCCGTTGCCGAGTTCGTCGCGCTCGTCGACCTCATGCGCCAAAAGGCCGAAGAAGAGGGCGTGGCCGCCGCAGTCGAGTCGGTACTGCATGACACAGGGATGGTTTCGAACTACGAGTCGGAGCGGACGATCGAGGCGATGGGACGCGTCGAAAACCTAAGGGAGCTTGCAGGTGTGGCGACCGAGTTCGAAACATCCAACGAAGGAGCCGTTATCGGCGATGAGCCGTTTGACCAGCTCGACAATCTGCGGCGATTGGAGATCTTCCTGGAGTCGACTGCCCTGGTAGCGGATATCGATGAGTGGGACGAGGGTGCTGGCGCGGTGACACTCATGACCCTCCATACCGCCAAAGGGTTGGAGTTTCCCGCGGTCTTCATCGTCGGTATGGAAGATGGGGTGTTTCCACACATGCGGTCGTTGGGTGACCCGGAGGAACTCGAAGAGGAGCGGCGTCTCGCCTATGTGGGCATCACCAGGGCACAGGACAAGCTGTACCTGACTTCCGCGTGGAGCCGGATGTTGTTTGGCGGGTCCAACTACAACCCTCCCTCCCGCTTTTTGCAGGAAATCCCTGATGGGCTAATGGAGAAGGCTGCGAAACGGCAACGGACCAGAGCCGAATCGTCGGCTCCTGAACCTCGCGTCACGGTCGATGCGTCACAAATCGGTCCTGGGGACAGGGTGCGCCACGATAAGTGGGGGCTAGGGACGGTCAGGGAGATCATCGGCACGGGCGACCGAGCCGAAGCCGAGGTGATGTTTGACACCCAAGGTAAGAAGAGGCTTCTTCTCGCTTGGGCTCCGCTCGAAAGGGCTTGATCAGGCGGAAGCCATGTCGTTGATCAGAGCTTCCCAACTTTCGACGAACTTCTGCACACCTTCGCGTTCGAGGGTGTCGACGACGTCCCTGTAGTCGACACCAACCTCCCCGAGAGCGTCGAGAACGTCGTTGGCGCGCACAATGTCCACCCCATCAAAAGGCTCGGGGGAAGGATCGCCATGGTCTTGGTAGGCGTCGATGGTGGGGAGTGGCATCGTGTTGATCGAGTCCGCAGCGACCAAGCTCTCCACGTAGAGCAAGTCGCTGTACGAAGGGTTCTTGGTCGAGGTCGACGCCCAGAGAGGCTTCTGCGGGTTGGCACCCTGGTCACTGAGGTCCTGGAATCGTGGCGTTGAGAACTCTTCGAGAAACACTCCGTAGGCGGCTCGTGCATTGGCTACCGCGGTATGACCCCTCAAGTCGTGAGCATCGCCACCGCCGATCTCGTCGAGGCGACGATCGACCTCGCTGTCGAATCGCGAGACGAAGAACGAAGCAACAGAACTGATGGTGGACAGGTCGCCTCCACTCTGATGCAGCCGCTCGAGGCCCTTGACGTACGCTTCTATCACCTCTCGATATCGTTCCAACGAAAAGATGAGCGTCACATTCACCGACACGCCATCGGCGATCAATTGCTCGATGGCCGGTACGCCTTCTGGAGTAGCGGGGACCTTCACGAGAAGATTGGGCCTTTCGATTCTGCTCACCCAGTCGTGAGCTTCGGCCACGGTCGCTTCGGAGTTGGAAGCGAGGGTTGGCGACACTTCGACCGATACGAATCCGTCCCGGCCAGCAGTGGCGTCGTAGACGGGCCTGAGAGCGTCGCATGCGTCGACGATGTCGTCGCTCATGAGCCCTTTGACGATGTCCTCGGGAGAGTGACCAGCCGCCCTGAGAGCAGCCAGCCGGTCGTCGTACGCATCGGAGCCAACGATCGCGCCCGCGAATATCGACGGGTTTGAGGTGACTCCCGTGACTGCATCGTCTTCGATTCGACGTGCCAGTTCACCTCCGTCGAGCATCTTGCGCGAGATCTGATCCGACCAGATGCTGACGCCGGATCCGGCTAGTCCGTGAAGGTTGGATATCCCCATGGGGCCAGGGTAGGGAGGTCTGGTCAGCGGCTGTCTCAATCTCCCGACTTTCCTGGGTTCGATGAACCGTGGCGAACTCCACCCACTACCCTCGTCGACCGATGCCACGACGAATTCTCATCGCCAAGCCGGGGTTGGATGGCCATGATCGCGGAGCGAAGGTGATAGCCCGTGCCTTGCGTGATGCCGGTCATGAGGTGATCTATTCCGGACTGCACCAAACACCGGCTCAGATCGCCGAAACGGCGGTACAGGAGGACGTTGATGCCGTCGGCCTGTCGTCGCTCTCAGGAGCTCATCGGAAGCTGTTTCCCGAGGTCCTGTCCGAGCTTCGGACACGCGGGGCGGACCAGGTTGTGGTCTTCGGCGGTGGCGTGATTCCGTCCGTCGACATCCCGGATTTGCTCGAATCGGGGATCGGAGCCATCTTCACGCCCGGGACGCCGCTCCCGGAGATAGCTGAGTGGGTAGCGAGCAACGTTCCGATTCGAGACTTCGGCCAGAAATAGAAAGAGAAAGGTCAGGATGAAGATTCACGAGTATCAGGCCAAACAGCTAATGGCCGATCGCGGAATTGCTGTACCGCTTGGCCGGGTTGCGACGTCCGTCGACGAGGCAGTCTCGGCCGCGGGGCATTTGGTCGAGGAGACGGGAAACCCTGTCGTGGTGGTCAAATCACAGATTCATGCGGGGGGCCGGGGCAAGGGCACCTTCAAGGAACACCCTGAGGTGAGTGGTGTCAACGTCATCACCGCCGGTATTGATGGCGGAGTCGAAGCCACTGAGGCAGCCGTGCGAAGCCTCGCCGAGACGATGCTGGGCAGTACGTTGGTGACCATCCAGACCGGCCCGGAAGGCAAGACGGTCAACCGGCTCTATGTCGAACAGGGCATAGACATCGCCCGCGAGCTCTATTTGGCAGTGCTCTTGGACCGAGCGTCGTCACGCAACATCGTGATGGCGTCGACCGAGGGTGGGATGGAGATCGAGAAGGTCGCAGAGGAGACACCTGAGAAGATTCTCAAGGCAGAAGTGGATCCGGCCATCGGCTTTGCGCCGTTCCAGGCCAACGAACTCGCACACGGACTGGCGCTCACCGGCGACGCCAAGAAGAGCTTCGCTCGGTTCGTGACTGCTCTCACTCGAGCCGCCACCGAACTGGACACCGACCTCATCGAGATCAATCCGCTGGTGGTGACATCGGACAACCGGGTGATGGCGCTCGACGGCAAGATGGCCTTTGACGACAACGCACTGTTTCGGCACCCGGACGTTGCCGATATGCGTGACGAATCGGAAGAAGACCCGGCTGAGCTGGCAGCGAAAGAAGCCGGCCTCAATTACATCAAGTTGGATGGCACCATCGGATGCCTCGTCAATGGGGCCGGCCTTGCGATGGCCACGATGGACACGATCAAGCATGTCGGTGGTGAACCTGCCAACTTCCTCGACGTTGGTGGTGGAGCCACTGCCGATCAGGTTACGAAGGCCTTCTCGATCATTACTCAGGACCCAAATGTCAAAGGCATCTTCGTCAACATCTTTGGCGGAATTATGAGGTGCGATGTCATTGCCACAGGAATCGTGGAGGCCGTTGAGCGAGTTGGCCTAGAGGTGCCGCTTGTCGTGCGTCTGGAAGGCACCAATGTGAAGCTCGGCAAGCAGATCATTGAGGAGTCAGACCTCAAAGTGACCAACGCCGACTCGTTGCTCGACGGAGCACACAAGATCATGGAGTTGACCTCATGAGCGTTCTAGTCGACAAGGACACCAAGGTCCTGATCCAGGGCCTGGGTAAAACCGGTGAGTTCCATACCGACAAGGCCATCGCGTACGGGACAAACATGGTTGGTGCGGTTCACCCGTCCAAGGCAGGTACGTCTCACGTGTTCGAAGGTGACACCGATCATTCAGGTGTTCCAGGACGTCCCGACACCTATCGAGCCGAGCTTCCGATCTTTGCCACGGTGGCCGAAGCGGTCTCGGCGACCGGTGCGACAGCATCGGTCGTCTACGTTCCGCCCCCCTTCGCCGCCGACGCCATCATGGAAGGCGTCGCGGCCGGCCTTGACCTCGTTGTGGCTATCACCGAGGGGATACCCGTCGCTGACATGATCAAGGCAAAGAGATACATCGAGGGGTCAGGTACGAGACTGGTCGGTCCCAACTGCCCAGGCGTGATCACCCCCGGCGAATGCAAGATCGGCATCATGCCCGGCTACATCCATCAGAGGGGAAAGATCGGCGTCGTCAGCAGGTCGGGAACCCTCACATATGAGGCCGTCCACCAGCTGACATTGCTTGGGCTGGGACAGACCACGGCCATCGGGATTGGTGGCGATCCAGTGAACGGCACCAACTTCGTGGATTGTCTGGAGATGTTCGAGGCTGACGACGAGACCGAAGGCGTGGTGATGATCGGCGAGATCGGCGGCACCGCAGAAGAGGAAGCCGCGGAGTTCGTCAAGTCGCTCATGTCGAAGCCAGTGGCCGGATTCATCGCCGGGACAACAGCGCCACCCGGGAAACGCATGGGCCACGCCGGTGCGATAGTGAGTGGTGGCAAAGGGACTGCCGAAGCCAAGATCGCCGCAATGGAGGACGCCGGCATCGTTGTCGCATCGACACCGTCTGAAATCGGCGACGCAATGATCCGTGCTCTCGGCTAGCAACCTCGCCTCATTGGAGGCAGAGGGTCGAAGGCTGAGCGACGCCATGCGGCGCGAGCCGACACGACCGGTGCCGCAATACGACGGGTGGACTCTCGCTGATCTTGCGAGTCATACCGCATCCATTCACGGGCGCACAGTTCTCATCTGTGAGCAGCTGCCCTCGGAGCGGATTCCAGCGCCCACACAGCCTGAAGGAAGGGATCCTGTCGACTGGTACGACGAGAACCTGGAGCTAATGCTGCTCGCGCTCGAGAGGGCCGACCCGGACACGCCGTGCTGGGCGTTGGGCTCGTCGGACACACTCGGGTTCTGGGAGTCTCGCATGGTGGTGGAAACCGGCGTTCATCGTTTCGACGCCGACCACGCGTTGGGGGTTGCTGAACCGCTTTCGGCTCACGTGGCGCGCACGGGCCTTGACGAGTTTGGCGATCTGTGGCTGCCCATGCTCGAAGACGTACCAACACTTGAGGTGCGTGCGAGCGACCTCGATGAGAATTGGGTGTATGGACAAGGCGGGGCCAATATGCGTTTGGAAGGCACGGCCTCAGACATCTATCTGAGGCTCATGCAAAGACCATCGCCGGTGCTGCTTCCAGCCGAGTGGGCCGGCCCGGTCGACTCGCTTGGCACTCCCAAGCGCTGAGATCGGTCCATCTCAAGGAGACTCATGAAAGTCGCGTACGTCCTGAACACGCCCCGAGCCGCCTCATACAAGGTTGCTCAGATGATCCTGCCTCAACTCGAAGCCGGAACCCACGGCGTTGAGGTGGTTGGCATCTTCTTCTTCGACGACAACGTCTGGTCCCTTCGTAAGGGTGATCCCATTGGTGAAAGGCTGGCAGCCGTCGCCAAGGACACCGGAATGTTGGTTATGGCGTGTGACAACTGCGCACTGGAGCGAAACCTCGCCACCGGTGAGCCGCGTTGGTGCGACCCGGCGTCAGGCCAGGGTCGGACCGAGCCCGGAGAGTGCACGCCGGTCGACATGGTCGACGGAGCCACGGTGGGGTGCTTCCCCGACCTCTACACCGCGCTCTCGGGAAACATGCCAGACCAGGTCATCTCGCTCTAGACGCGTAGGATCCAGTTATGGAACTGATAATCCTTGGAATTGTCGCAGCCGTTGTGGTCTGGGCGATAGGTCTCTACAACGGTCTCATACGAGACCGCAACCGCGTGGACAACGCATGGGGCCAGGTCGAAGTTCAGCTCAAGCGTCGTTACGACCTGATCCCGAATCTGGTTGAGACGGTCAAGGGGTATGCCACACATGAGAAGGAGACCTTCGAGCGTGTCGTCGAGGCCCGGAATGCGGCGACCCAAGCATCCACACCTGGAGAGGCTGCCCAGGCGGAAGGGTTCTTGACCCAGGCTCTGAGACAGCTGTTTGCCTTGGCCGAGGACTACCCGGAGCTGAAGGCCTCCGCCAACTTTCTCGAACTCCAAGAACAGCTCGAGGAGACCGAGAACAAGATCTCAGTGAGTCGCCAGATCTACAACGACACGGTCCTCAGATACAACAACAAGGTTCAACAGGTGCCCACCAACATCGTGGCCAACTTGTTCGGGTTTGATGCGCGTGAGTTCTTCGCAGCCGGTGATGAGGCCCAAGAGGCACCTCAAGTCGAGTTCTAGATGAGGCGAATCGCGGTACTGGCCGCCATCGGCCTGATCGCCGTGTTGCCGGCTCTGCCGGCGTCGTCGAAGTCCTTCCATATCGCTCGCGCCGATGTCACGGTCGAGGTGGAAGCTGACGGATCGCTTGTAGTAACCGAGGCGTTGGCGTTTGATTTCGACGGTTCGTTTAGCGGTGCCTACCGGGATGTTGAACTGCGACCAGGCGAGACCTTTGAGCTGTTGTCGATAGGTGATGCCACAGGCGCCTACGAGCCCGGAGGATGTGTGACGCTGGGATGCTCGTCGCCTCCGGGCACGTTCGGCACCGAGCTGGTCGGTGGCGACGCCCGAGTCGTTTGGCACCATCGATCCCAGGACGAGGTGCGAACCTTCCAGATCAAGTATCGACTGACCGGAGTGGTCCACGCCTACGACGATGTGGCAGACCTGAACCTGCAGGTTTGGGGCGACCAGTGGTCGGTTCGAGCAGAGGAAGTGGTGGCCGTAGTCCTTCTTCCTCCGGGAGCCGCGGGCGGAGACATACGGGTGTTTGGGCATCCATTCGGGGTGAACGGTGAGACATCGCTGGGCGGCGATGGAATCTCGCCCGACCTGGTTGCGACCGACGTCCCGCCCCACCAGTTCGTCGAGATCAGGGTCGTGTTTCCCAGCGATCTACTGGCATCAACCGCTGGTGCCACCCCAGTACCTGGCAATGGATTGGCCTCGATTCTCGAAGAGGAGGGTCGATTTGCCGAGGAGGCCAACGACACTCGCACTGCGGCAAGGAATGGCCTGATTGCGGGTGCTCTGGCTTTCGTGGGTCTTGTGGGAGGGCTTGGTGGTCTGGTCTATTGGCTGTATGGACGTGAACCGAGGGTCGCCTATGACCAGGACTACGAGCACGAACCACCCACCAGCTTGAGTCCTGCCGAGGTCGGTGCCTTGATGACGCAGGGTTCGGTGGACGAGAAGCAGTTCACTGCGACGCTGTTCGACTTGATTCGCCGCGGAGTCATCGACGCTCAGCCGTCTCAGGTCGAACGGGTCACGTGGGCCGGGATGAGGCGTGAGACGATCACCGACCTTGTTTTGAGTCTTAACGATGCCGAGGTGGAGCTGAGCAACTACGAGGTCTCAGTCATGACAGTTCTCGAAAGGGCCCTGGCGGGGGGATCGATGCCTCTCCACGAACTGAACGACGCGATCCGAGCTGACGCGAAGCGAAGCGCTGAGACCTATCAGACATTCCGATCGCGAGTCCTCGGTGCAGTCCGAACGAACCAGCTGCTTGACGACTCCGGTCACACAGTGTCCTGGTTGGTGCGGATAGGAGCGGTGCTGATGGTGTTCGCCGCCGGATACATTCTGGCGAATTTCGTGGGCGAAAGGGCTACCCAAGCCTTTGGGACACTGCTGATCCTGGGCATGATCGCCGGAACGGTGGTCCTCTTCATTCTCCTGAGCTTCCGACGGGTCAGAAGCAAGCGAACGCCAGAGGGTGCATTCGAAGCGGCTCGTTGGAGCGCCTTTCGCCGCTATTTGACCGACTTCTCCAACCTCGAGGAGGCGCCGATGATCTCTCTCGACCTGTGGGATAAGTACTTGGTGTATGCGATCTCGTTGGGTGTGGCGGAACAGGTTCTCGAGATGGCGCGTCTGCACGCCCCACCTGAGCTGGAAACGGCCTCGAATGTCTACTGGTACGGCAACCACGGCTACGCCGGGGGGCACACCCAGAATGCTTTTGTCGGTCTGGAGTCAGCCCTCACGGGTGCCTTCACTCCACCCTCGTCCAGCTCCGGTGGTGGCGGCGGATTCTCAGGTGGCGGCGGAGGTGGCGGCGGTGGTGGTGGCGGCGGCGCCTGGTAACTCCAGCCCTTGGCCAAAGCCCTAGACGTCGACGACTCGTCCAGACTTGATAGTGGTGGAAACCAGAGCTGATGCCGGTCGGTAGGCAAGGTGGGTCGCCGAAGGAGCGTCAAGGACGGCAAGGTCGCCAACCGCGCCTATACCGAGCCAGCCTCGGTCTTCGAACCCCAGAGACCGGGCTCCGCCCTCAGTCGTGGCCGCAATGGCCTGTTCGACGGTCAATCCCATTTGGACCGTGGCCAAGGAAATTATCGGACCCATCGACTCGAAATAGCTCGTACCGGGGTTGCAGTCGGTGGCAAGAGCAATCGTGCAACCGGCCTCGGCCAGCATTGGTCCTGGAGCTTGGTCGGCGCGCAGGCTGTACGACGCACCTGGGGTAAGGACTGCTGTGACGCCTGCTTCGGCCAACAGCCGAGCGTCGTGTTCGGTCACGTGGTCGAGATGATCGGCTGATACAGCTCCGAGTTCGGCAGCCAAGGCCGCACCACCACTGTGCGTCAGCTGTTCGGCGTGGATCCGGGGAGCCAGACCGTTTTCCCGGCCGGCCGTCAGAATTCGCCGGGCCTGATCCACGGAGAAGGCCCCCTCCTCGACGAACACATCGCAGTAGTCGGCCAGGTCGGACACAGCCGGCAGCATCTCGTTGATGATTTGGCTGACGTACCTTTCGGGGTCGTCCCGGTACTCGAGTGGGACTGTGTGTGCTCCAAGAAACGTGGTCTTCACCGTTAGTGGCAACTCTTGTCCGATTCGTGCAGCCACGCGCAGGCTCCGTAGCTCGGTCTCGAGATCGAGTCCGTAACCCGACTTGATCTCAAGTGTGGTCGTTCCGTTGCCAACCATGGTCATAGCACGAGCAGCGGTTTGCTCAAACAGCTCGTCCTCCGAAAGAGCGCGGGTGGCTTTGACCGTCGAGAGAATCCCGCCGCCGGCTTCGGCAATCTCCTGATAGGACGCTCCCGCCATCTTCATCGAGAACTCACTGCCTCGCTCTCCTCCGAAGACGAGGTGAGTATGGGCGTCGACGAAGCCGGGGATCACGGCGCGCCCTTCGCAATCAATCGTCTCCCCGCTCTTGGTCGGTGCTTCAGCGGCCGGACCTGCGTAGGTAATGATTCCGTTCTCGATCGAGACGGCAGCATCTGCCACTGGTGTGCCGCGGTTTGTAGTCAGCTCACCGATTCCGGTCAGGAGCAAATCGCCCATCAGGTGAGCAAGGCACCATCGGCGATCAGGGTGACAATCTTGGCGATGTCGTTGGACGGCGACCTATCTGCGGCCAGGGGTGTCACGAGCTCCCTTATCTTGTTCACCACCCTGCCGGTGCCCTCAGCCGGGGTCATGGGAAGCCGGTATGCGATGGCTTGTGCAGCGCAGAGCAACTCAATGGCGAGGATCTTCTCGACATTCTCTATGACGGTGAACAGCTTCTTGCCCGCGCCCCAGCCCATCGAGACGTGGTCCTCGATTGAGCCGGAGGTCGGAATCGAGTCAACCGAGGCCGGATGTGACATCACGCGATTTTCCGCAACCAGCGCAGCCTGAACGTATTGAGTGATCATGTAGCCAGACTCGACTCCTGGGTTGGCAGCCAAGAACGCCGGGAGCCCGTTGGATCGAACAGGATCAAGCATCCGGTCCGTTCGACGTTCAGAGATCGATCCGAGCTCACCGAGGGCTATGGCGGCGAAATCCAGAACAAAAGCCAAAGGCTGCCCGTGGAAGTTGCCCCCCGAAATGACTTCACCGGATTCAGGGAAGACCAACGGGTTGTCCACGACCGAACTCATTTCGACAGTAAGCACCCGCTCCATGTGTTCGAGGGTGTCGCGCACCGAGCCGTGCACTTGTGGAGCGCAGCGCAACGAATAGGCGTCTTGGACCGCATGGTCGAAATCATGGTGATGGGAGGCCACGATCGGAGATCCGGCGATCAGCTCCCGTATCACCGCTGCCGAAGTGATCTGGCCAGGGTGCGGTCGGAGTCGATGGATCTCTTTCCTGAACGGTCGTTCGGACCCGAGAAGGGCTTCGACCGCTAGTGCCGCGGCGACGTCGGCGGCCTCTGCGAGGCGTTTCGCCTTTCTGAGAGCCACAGCTCCCATGGCAGCCATCCCCTCGGTTCCATTCAGGAGCGAGAGGCCCTCTTTGACCCCCAGCCTTATCGGGTCCTTGACGACTTGACTGGCCGGCACTGCCTTTCCATCAACCGTAACTCGACCCTCCCCAATCAGTGGAAGTGCCAGGTGGGCGAAAGGCGCCAGATCTCCCGATGCCCCCACCGATCCTTGAGACGGAACGACGGGCAAGATGTCCTTCTCGAGAAGTTCCAACATCTTGAGGACGATCTCTTGCCTTACGCCGGAGTGACCTTGGGCCAGGGTTCGGGCTCGGAGCAACATCATGGCCCTGACGACGGGAGCAGGGAGAGGGTCACCGACTCCAGTGGCGTGGGAGCGTATGAGGTTGTATTGGAGGTCTTCGGCCTGGCTGACACCAATGTGAGATGTGGCTAGCGCACCAAAACCGGTGGTAACCCCATAAACCACATCTTCGGATTCGGCGATTTGCTGGATGAGAGCCCGCGCTGGCTCCAGACGCTCGCCGAGATCATCTCCGATGACGATATCGGCTTCCCGAAACGCAACTGCAGCCACCTCGCTCGGAGTGAGCGGGCCTCCATCGACTGTCACACGATGCACGAGGCGTCACGGTAGCTTGGAGAAGTGGCCACAACACAAAAGATCCGCTATTCCGACTGTGATCCTCAAGGGATTGTCTTCAACGGCAACTACTCCCGCTACTGGGACGATGCCCTGACGGATTGGTTCGAGGATCTGGGTCTGGGTGGCGCCGAACTGGGAGGCTCAGGGGTGGATGTGGTCACGGCACGGATGGAAATGGATTTCAGGGCGTCTGCATCTCTCGGCGACACCGTGGTGACATCCATCCAGGTAGACAGGTTGGGTACATCTTCGATGTCCGCTGGGTTCGAGACGATCCGTCAGTCCGATGGGCTTGTTGTCGTCGAAGGCAAAGAGGTGTTGGTATTCGTCGATCCGGTGAGCTTCAGGCCGACGGCTATCCCGAGCCATATCCGTGCCATGCTGGATGGGAATCCCGCAACCGAGCAGAACGTTGAACCCAAAGATGAGTGACCTTGTAGATCTTCTGGAAACACCCGAAACCACGACCCTCGCCATCATCGGAGCCACCGATCACCCGTCCAAATACGGGGGGATCATTTACCGGGATATGAAGGCCAAAGGGTTTCATGTGTTGGCAGTAAACCCATATCGAGATGAGGTAGACGGAGATCCGTGCTGGAGGTCAGTGGCCGATCTGCCCGAGAAACCGACGCTGGCCGTGTTCGTCGTTCCTGCCAAGCGGGGGCTCGACGTTCTTGAAGACTGTGCGCGGGCTGGAATCGACAACATCTGGATTCAACCGGGTGCCTTCTCTGAAGAGTTGGGCGAAGCCCTGGATGCCGGTGGGTTCAACTGGCTTTCGGATGCCTGTGTGATGGTGCTCGCTCGAACCGCGGTGGTGTGAGCGTGACCCTCAGATCCGCTCGCGTAGAAGCTCGCGCGCGATGATGTTGCGCTGGATCTCCGACGTTCCCTCGTAGATGCGAGGTGCTCTGACCTCCTTATATAGGTGGCTCAAAGTCGAATCCGCTTCCAGTCCTCGCGCTCCCAGGATCTGAATTGCTGTGTCGACGGCGCGTTGGGCTGCTTCAGTGGCGAATAGCTTCGCCATCGCCGCCTTGCCTGTCAGTGTCGAATCGTCGCCCGAGTCGTACGCCGCAGCGGCGCCATACACCAGATGAGTTGCGGCCTCGACATCGACTCTGACGTTGGCCAGTTGGTGAGACACCGCCTGAAATCCGGAGATGGGCTGACCGAAGGCTTGGCGGGTCTGTGCGTGTTCGGTGGCGATTCGAAGGGCCGCCTCGGCCATCCCCAGGGCAAAAGCGCCGACGCTGGGACGAAACAAGTCGAGCGTCTGCATCGCGACCTGAAACCCTTCATTGATGTTCCCCAAGACGTGGTCGGCGGGCACTACGACACCGTCGAACTCCCAGCGACCGATCGGATGGGGAGAAAGCATGGCGATGGACTCGCCGGAGATGCCTGTGGTGGCCGTTGGAACGCAGAACGCTGTCACACCACGAGCGCCGTTTGGGCCGGTACGGGCGAACACCGTGGCCACATCAGCCTCCGGTGCGTTGGAGATGTAGGTCTTGGTGCCGCTCAATCGGAAGTCGTCACCGTCCGACTCGGCGACGAGTGTCAGGGCGGCGGCATCTGATCCTGCTTCGGGCTCAGTCAATGCAAAGGCGGCTACCGCCTTCCCTGACCGCAGCGCCGATACCCACGATCCGCGCACTGCTGACGTGCCGAACCGGTCGATGGGGGTACCGCCGAGCCCTTGCAGCGCAAATGCCGTCTCGGCTTCAGTGCAGGCACGGGCGAGACCTTGACGAACCTGGCAAAGATCCCGAGCTGATGGAGGCTGGTCTCCAAAGAGATGATCGAGCAGGCCTGATCTGCCCAGGGCGAGAACCAGCTCACGATTGAGCTGGCCCGGTGAGCCGGCCTCGGCGACAGGGACCAGGTCCGAACCGATGTGCTCCGCGTGAGGCACAAGGTCGGGACCCTGCGGCATCCTCAGCCCGCCGACTTGAGCTGTTCCAGGATCTCTTTCAGTCGGTCCTCGATCTCCTCAACTCCGAGACCCTGATCCATGGCCTTATTGACGGCCTGGACAAATTCACCTTCGATTCCAGCGTCACCGATAGACGTTGAAGCGGTGTCGAGATGCTGATCGAGAAGGCGATCTCGCACTTTGGCTAGACGTTCGTAGGCAGCTTTGAGTGCCTCTTGGCTGTGTAACGGCTGGCCTTCAATGAGCTGGGCAGAGAGCTGACGCAACTCATTCTGGCGATCTTTCAATTTCGATCGGGTGTCAAAGTCGTCGGCGGGGAGGACCATTAGCTGCTCGTAGATTTCAGCAAGTTCCTCGCGCACCTGGTCAAGAGTGGGTTCCATATGTCCTGAAGTTAACCGGGATGGAGTCCCAGCGTCGGCTCGAATCGTTACGCTCGTCGTGTGAGCCCCTTCCGGTCATCCGCAGCCTTCACCTCGTCATGGGAACACTTCGACCTCGATGTCGCCCCGAACGGGGTGGCCACGCTCACCTTCAACAGGCCATCGAGGCTCAATGCGTTGACTTTCGATGTCTATGCCGATTTTCGCGATCTTCTCACCGAGATTGAGCACCGGGCGGATGTCAAGGTGCTCGTCGTGACAGGGGAAGGCAAGGGCTTCTGCTCCGGCGGTGACGTCGACGACATAATCGGTCAGCTTCAAGATGCTGACACCAAACAGCTCATCGAGTTCACCAGGATGACGGGGGCCGTCGTTGAGCGGATGAGGCGTCTTCCCACTCCCATCGTGGCTGCCGTCAATGGAGTAGCTGCAGGCGCCGGTGCCGTGATAGCCCTGGCTGCCGACTTGCGGTTGGTCGCCGAATCGGCCTCTTTCCACTTCCTCTTCACCAAGGTTGGGCTGGCCGGTGCCGATATGGGCTCGGCCTACCTGTTGCCTCGAGTGGTAGGCCTCGGACGGGCCAGTGAGATCTTGCTGATGGGTGAGAAGGTGACAGCCGACCATGCAGTGTCTATCGGCCTCGCCACGCGAGTCATACCTGACGCGGATTTAGCTCAGGAGGTCAGCACCCTCGGAGCAAGACTGGCTGCAGGGCCGACTATGGCTTACAGCGCCACCAAAATTCTGTTGAGCCGTGAACTGGATATGGATCTCGGCTCGGCCATCGAACTTGAGGCTCACACCCAGGCACTGCTCATGACCGGCGAGGATCATGCTGAGTTCTACAGGGCGTTTACGGGCAAGCGGCCGCCAGAGTGGAAGGGCAAATGAACCACCGATTGATCAACCCGGAGGGGCTGCCCCCGCCAATCGGCTTCTCCTACGGCGCTTTGCCGGGCGACGGTCGCACTCTGTACATCGCGGGGGTGACTGGATACCAGTCCGATGGAGTCCTGGCTACGGGACTGGTCGCTCAGTTCTCAGGCGCGTGCTCGATGGTGGCGGCTGTCATTGATGAGGCCGGGGGAGCGCCGTCAGACCTGGTCTCGATGACCATCTACACAACCGACGTTGCTGCCTACAAGGCGAGCCTCCGTGAACTTGGCCGGGCCTACCAGGCAGTGTTTGGGAAGCACTATCCACCTATGGCATTGATCGGAATCGCTGAGCTGTTCGACCCTGCTGCTCTCGTCGAGTTGGTGTGCGTCGCCGTGGTGCCGGATCTCGACGGATCTTGATCAGAACCGAACAGTCGACAACCTGGCGATTAGTTGCTCGACATCTTTCTCGTCCTGATAGACCCCGAAGCCGACTCTGAGTCGGTCCCCGCGGTAATCGGTGATTACGTCCAGATCGTGAAGAGCCTGGTAGAGACGCTCTGCCTGAGACGTCTGGAAGGCGAGGAAGTTGCCACGTGCCTCCGGATCTGTGACTACCAGGTCTCCGAGCCGCTGTTCACTCTGCAGGAATTGCTCCTGGAGACCCGAGACGTGTGCCCGGATGTCAGCGGGTGTAACCCCGTTGGAATCGAGCCACGACAGAACGGCCCCCATTCGGTATACGCCTGAAGGATCGAAGGTGGCGCCAGCGAAGCGAGATGCGTCTGCTCCGTATGGGACGTCGGTGGTCGTAGTCGAGGTGAGACTTCCAAAGCCGGCGTACCAGCCAGTGTTTTCAGGGCGGCTGCCAAATCCAGGCGGACAGTGCAGAAAGCAAACGCCTTCTCCTGACATGGCGTACTTGTATCCACCAGCCAGATAGAACGCACGTTCCTGGATCGACGCGAGGTCGACCGGCATGGCCATGAAAGCGTGGTAACCGTCGACGACGATGAAGGTTTTCTCATCTGAAACCGACGCAACGATCCGATCTAGTTGCCGAACGACATGGCCGCTGTCGAAGAAGACGTGAGACAAGAAGACGAGATCATGGCCCCCGGCTCGTGCGGCTGTGGTGAATCGCTCTGTGAAGTCGGCGTACGGCTGTCCCGGTACGACCTCCACGATCGCAGATCCCTGTTCCTGCCACCTCCTCAACTGCCGTGACATTGAGTGGAACTCAGCGTCTGTCGTGAGGACTCGAACCGGACGCTCGAAGCAGGAGAAGATGCGGACCACGAACTCGTGGGTGTTGGGTGCAAACACGAGGTTGTCAGGGTCGGCAAGGCTGAGGGTGTCAGCGATCCCCTGACGGGTCGATAGCATGACCGTGCCAAAGATGTGGTCCCACTTGTCGTCGACGAGCTCGGCCGCGTCTTCCCATGCCTGCCGGTGGGCGTCGTAGGAGACGTTGGGCCACGGATGGTGCGAGTGGGCTGCGAAGTGAAGCCGACCTGGTGCGGCCTCCAGAAATCTGGAGAAGCCGGGCTTGAGGATCACGACTCGAACCGGTACCGCATCATGTCAACGATCTCCTGGGGTAGCTTCGGGCGGTCGGAGCGTGGGACCAGGAAGGTCGACAGGTTCAGTAGGTCGGAGAAGATCCGCGAGCGTTCTGCAGACTTCTCGAGGTATTTGGCTCCGGCCGAACCACCCGTGCCGACCCGTCGCCCGATCATCCGTAACGCCATCTGAGCGTGACGGTATCGCCAAGCAGTGAACCCTTCGTCAATGTCCATCAGCAATTCCAACAGGCGATAGGGCTCATGCATTGCCGGCTGATCGCGGTACAGCGTGATGAACACCGCGGCTTGGAACGCTCGTTGACTGAGTCGCATACGACCGGCTTCCAGTTCGTGGCGGTGCTTGTCGGGATCGAACAGCGCCCGGTACTGGTCGAAGGTGGTCTCAAAGTCAGCTAGTTGGGTCTGCTTCTCCTCTGCGGTCAGGTTCGGGTTGGACTCGACCACGTCACGGTCGGCACTGATTCGTGCTTCTACTGCACTCTTGTACGCCTCCCAGAAGTGGAAATCCTCGTATTCGAGGAACGGTGTCCGCTCCAGCCATCTCTCCACGAGATCAAACAGCGATGGGTCGGCCTCGACGTGTTCCACCGTGGCTTTGTCGGCCTCAGTGAATCGGGCGGTGTATTGATCTCCACTCAGGAGCAGCCTGTCTTTGCGCCTGATGCCGAGCTTGTTCTCAACGATTCGAAACTGTGCCGATTGGAAGCCCGACGCCGGGTACAAGTAGTCCCGAAAGTCGAGGAAATCGAGGGGTGTCATCGTCTCCAGGACGTCGATCTTCTCCATCATGATTTTCTGGATCTTGGTGATGCGGCGGAGGCGAGCGACTGCCGTGCCCATGGCGTCCTCGGCCACCAGCGGCGCCGAAAAAATCCGAAGAATGCTGTCTAGCTCCCAGATGACCTGCTTGAACCACAGTTCGTAAGACTGATGCACCACGATGAAGAGCATCTCGTCGTGGACCGTCTCGCCGTGCTTCGAGCTTTCGAGTTCTTGGGCGCCGAGCAAGCGATCCAACCGGAGGTAGTCCCCGTAGTAGATGCCTTCTTGCTCCATGGGTCGAAACCTAGCGGATCGAGAAGGGGTTGAGGTCCCCGCCAGCAGCCCTGGAACGCACCAACTAGCGTCGGCTCATGGACTGGCCAGATCGGTTGAACGCCTACGAGTTCTTCCTTGGTGACAGGATCTCCGACGGATTGGAAAGCCGGGTTGCGATCCGTCTCGACGATCGCACGGTCACCTACGGTGAAATCGACGAGTTGACGGCCGGGTTTGTTGCCGCGTATAGGGAAGCGGGAGTTGGCCAGGAAGATCGTGTCCTCCTTGTTATGTCCGATGGGCCTGAGTTCGTTGCGGCACTGTTTGCGACGTTTCATGTCGGCGGTGTGGTCGTGATGATGAATCCTGGCCTCCGGGTGAATAACGCCACGGGCATCATCGATCGGGCAAGACCCGCCTTGGCCGTAGTCGGAGCCGACCACCTGGATCATTTCCGTGATTCACTCGGTTCCTGGAATCCCGAGATTCTTGAAGCCCACACCGTCGAACCTGGGATGCATCAGTTTGCTCCGGTCGATACCGGCCCGAATGACGCGGCGATCTGGCTCTTCTCTGGCGGAACCACCGGTGTGCCGAAGGCGGCAGTTCAGACTCACAAGTCTCTCGTCAACACCACCAAGCTATACGGCCAAGGGGTTCTGCGGCTCGAGCCGGACGACATCACCATCGCCGTTCCGAAGCTGTACTTCGGATACGCAACTGGGTCCAACCTGTTGTTCCCCTTTTCCGTAGGGGCTTCGATTGTCTTGTTCAAAGAGCATCCGACTCCCGACGCCCTGCTGCACCGTATAGCGAAGCATCGGCCGACCGTCTTGGTGCACGTACCTTCGGCAATCAACCAGATGCTCAATCATCCGGGCGCGTCCGAGGTTGACGTCTCGAGCTTGAGGGTCGCGACCTCGGCCGGAGAGGCTCTGCCCGACTCGCTGTATCGGCGGTGGGTGGAGACATTTGGCGTGGAATTGCTGGACGGTTTGGGAACAGCCGAGATGTGGCACATCTTCATCTCCAATGCTCCGGGTGCCGTCCGGCCAGGGACCCTGGGCCGGGTAGTTCCCGGGTTCGAGATCAAGGCTTGTGATGACGACGGCAATCCAGTGAGGACTGGCGAGGTGGGCAGGCTCTGGGTGCGCGGTGACTCCCTTGGATTGTGCTATTTCGGAGAACCGGAGAAGACCGAAGAAGCGTTTCAGCGACCGTGGTTCGTTGGCGGCGATCTGGTGTCGATTGACGAGGAAGGGTATGTAACCCACCGAGGTCGGGCCGACGATGCGATAAAGGTCAAGGGCAAATGGTTCCGACCTCAGGAAGTGGAGTCGGTGCTTCTTGACCACCCTGCGGTCCAGGATTGCGCTGTTGTCGCCGTTGCCGACGGCGATGGCCTAGCTCAGCCAGTGGCTTTCGCGGTGGTTGAGGCATCGGTCGACCAGAGCGAATTGACCGACTGGATGCGGGCGAGGCTGGAGTCGTACAAGACCCCGAGGACGGTCAATCTCTTACCCGATATGCCACACACTCATCTGGGCAAAATCGATCGCGGAGCGTTGAAACGGATGGCGACCGAAGTAGTCGAACATTTGTTCGACTAGGATGCTGCGCACGATGCGCGGCCTGACTCCGACGGCACAGAGACGGTCTTCCGACCAGCCGACTCTGATGCACGCCGATCTCGATGCCTTCTATGCCTCGGTCGAGCAGTTGCTCAATCCCAAACTGAGAGGACGTCCGGTTCTGGTCGGCGGGGGCATCGTGGTCGCGGCATCGTATGAAGCGAAAGCCTTTGGTGTTCGATCTCCAATGCCTACCCGGGACGCCCTGGCGCTTTGTCCTCAGGCGGTGGTGGTGCAAGGCCATTTCGAGCGATATCTCGAGTTGTCTGAGGCCGTGATGTCGATACTCGAGGACGCGACACCGGTCGTTGAACAGATTTCGGTCGATGAGGCGTTCCTCGACGTGACCGGTACCACCCACCTGCTGGGACCACCTTCCGAGATCGCTAGGACGGTTCGGCGCCGTGTCAGAACCGAGGTGGGTCTTCCCATATCCGTCGGTGTGGCGTCCACCAAGTTCCTCGCCAAGATCGCTTCTGCGCGGGCGAAGCCGGACGGCCTTGTGCTGGTCGAAAAGGGTCGCGAGTTGGATTTCCTTCACCCCCTTCCGGTCAATGCGCTCTGGGGAGTCGGAAAGGTGACGACCGAGAAGTTGGCGAGGCTCGGCATCAAGACCATCGGCGATCTCGCTGAAACTCCGGACCCGGCCCTGCGGACCAGGCTGGGCAGGGCGGCCACCGGCTCGCTGCGTGCGCTGTCGTGGAATCATGACCCCCGTCGAATCGAGGGGGGTCGGCGGGCGGGCTCCGTCGGGAGCCAGCAAGCCTTGGGGCGTGGCCTAACCGATCGGGACGAGATGGAAACTGTCCTAGTTGGGATAGCCGACCGCGTGGGACGCCGTCTGAGGGCGAAGGGTCGGCGCGGTTCGACACTGACCGTGCGCGTTCGCTTTCCGGGACCACGGTCCGTAACCAGGAGCCACACGCTGCCCGCTCCGACAGGATCGACAGCTTCTCTGGCCGGACTTGGTGGGAGTTTGCTCGATCGCGCACTCAGCGACAATCCAGGTGAGACTGTCACCCTCATCGGGTTGAGTGTCAGCCACCTGACCACATCCGATGTTGTTCAGATGGAACTAGATGTCGATGGCGGAGACGTGCTGAGAGCGGGAAGTCAGCGGGCACTGATGCAGAACCTCTTGGACGAGAGTGTGGATGCCGTCCGGGAGAGATTCGGGCGCGACGCGGTGAGGCTAGGCAAAGGCGGTGGTGGAATGTCGGATGACTTCAGGCGTCTCGCTGAGAAGTCATGACTCGAGTTCAGATCGCAACATCACCGGCGTGCGACCTTCGGGCTTCAGGCCGAGCTTTCCATCGAGGAAATCCCTGATTCCATCCATCAGATCGGGCCGGTGCGGATCCAGGGGTGGGCTGATCGCAACCACGCGGTTCGCTCCGTCGACTCCGCCGATAATGATCGGTACAGATGCTCCACGTGCGATCTCCAGGAAGCCTGATCGCCAGCTCGATGTCGCCTTTCTGGTGCCCTCGGGAGCGAGAACCAAGATCATGTCGTCGGCGGAGTCGAAGGCGTCCACGGCCTGGCCGACTATGCCCCCGGCTCGCTGACGGTTGACCGGGATGCCACCCAGGGCGGTGAAGATCCAGCCCATGGGCTTCTTGAACAGCGTGTGCTTGCCAAGAAACTTCACGCGGCGCCGGAAGTGGTGGAGTGCTCCTAAGAACAAGATGAAATCCCAGTTGCTGGTGTGCGGCGCTCCAAGCACAACCAACTTGCGGTCCGGAGGAAGCTGGCCGTCAAAGCGCCAGCCGAGGGCGCGCAGGACCCAATATGAAAGGAACCTCACGAGGTTCTCAGCTTCGTCACCCGGTAGCCGTCCGCGTCGACCCAAACGATGCTGGCGTCCACCCCAACAGCTTCAGAGATCTGTGGAGCCATTTCGTCGGTGATCACACCCAAGTCGTCAGCTCGGTACACAACGTTGAGCCTGGCCGCTTCATGGAGCGCCACGGCAAGGTGTCCGGGATGAGAACAGACAACCGTGACTTGGAAGGGTTTCGCCACAGGTCCGTCCGCTTCGGTTTCCGGCGGACGGCTCGCGGCCCAGTTGGTCAAGAGATACCAGGCTGGGAGAGCGGTGAAGATGAGGGCTGCCGCCGGCTCGAGAAGTGAGCCGGGTGCGTCACCGAGAGCTCGGCGCAACAGATTGAACAAGACAGCGATCAGGGACCCAGCAGCTATTAGACCAAAGATGATTCCTGCTGCGAGGTGGTAGAACCTCCGCGGCCAGGCCGTCAGTTCTTCGGCGGGAGATCCCGCTCTGTGCCGGCCAGTGAAGTACCACCACAGTGTCAGGGTGGCGATCAGGATGATTGAAACGCCAAGCACATCCCCACTGTCGCCACCGACTATGGCCCTTCTGGAAAAGGCAAGGATTGTGAGGGCCACAGCCGAACCTGAGGCGACCGCGAGGCCGGCCCCAGATGCCAGGTATTCGTAAGAGCGCAGCGCGTCGCCTCGGTCTGGTCCGAGGCCAGGTCGGTGAAGCAACCAAATCAACAGCCCAACAGTCGCGACAGCCAACGCAATTGGGGCTCCCTGAAAGTGCTGGTCCGCTGGTGCAGTCGACGAGAACCAGAACACAACGGTGAGCACGGCTAGGGCGATGGCTCCGCCGACCGCCATGAACAGTCCACCTAGGGTTGTGACAACCGACCACACCTGACGCGGGACATCTGGAGGCTGGTTCCACGCCGTCAGCCAACGGTATGCCCAGATGACGGCGCCGACCACCGCAATGGCCGCCCATGGGGTGAACTCGGGTGATCGAAGCCCATCTGTCAGGGAGTTGTACATCCACTGGTACAGCCCCACGCCGAGCAAGCCGGTGAGGCCGATGGCACCCGTGATGAGGCCAATGGCGGACCCCACTACACGGCGCAGCTCGCCCGCTGTTCCCTCTGGTGGTGATCGACGGGCGGCTACCTCGTGAAAGCCGGCGATTGCGCCGAACACCAACAGCCCGGTCCACTCGACCGACTCGAAGCGGTCGAAAAACCCGTTCAAGAATGACACCGCCGCAACGGCGAGGGCAATCGTGAAGACCACCTCGATGATGACCAGGTATACGGACCATCCTGCCGAGTTGGGGTAAGTCTGTCTCCGTCCGGCCTGACGATTCCAGAAGTAGATGAGGAAAGGGACCGAGACGACCAGGGATGCGAGTGAGGTGGCCAGCTCGTCGGCCGGGTCGAAGACAAATCGGTCACCGGGAAAGGCCGTTGCCGCGAGCCGAGCCAGCGCGAATCCTGCGACGATCATCGCTATCGCCAGAATCAGATATGCCACCACGTCGTTTCCGTCGGTCGGCTGACCTTTGCGATTGCCCAACGCTCTCGAAACCAAGACGACAATGGCCACGACAACGACAGTTAGAGGGACAAGGCCTAGGACGAGACCCATCAGAAACCACAATCCCAGGAGAAGTAGGGCCAGGGTTGGCCCACGATCCACCAGAAGTCGTCGTCGTCAACCAGTTCGAAGACCACTCCTTCGTCCCAGCCTCCGCCGAAGGGCCCATCCCCGCGGGTAATCCTGACTCGGACCAGGGTCGTATCCACGGGCATCTCGGGGAACGGTGACCCAGGCTCGAACTCTTGTTCGAAGAATGCCCTTTCAGCGAAGAACCCATCGAGGTCTGCTTCGTCGACCAACTCGGCGGTGAATTTGCCGACTTCCCATCGGGCGAGATCCGAGCCTTCACAAGATCCACGCCAGTCTTCGTGAACCACAGCGATAGCGTCGTCGTAACGCTGCTCGTTCCAAGCCTGAAGATATTCCTGAACGGTCCCTTCGGGGCTGTCGGGATTGAGTTCGACTGGTCCTCGAGCCAGTGCGATGGCTACCAACGCAGCAACTCCTAGGAATACGAGGCCCGGTAGGACCCACGTCGGCAGGCTGGTGCGTTCGGTTTGAGACACCTTCAGTCCTCTGTTCTCGGTCTATGCAGGGCTCGGTTGGCCCAGCATTGAGACGTCGCCAAGGCACCGTTGGTTCCCGCGGCACAACCCATCGCGTACGGACGTGGGATGCTTCTCAATGTGGCATTCCCAATGCCTTGACCCCTCCAACCATGTTGGCCACGCGATAGCCGCGCGATGCCAGATACGAAGCGACGACGCCGCTTCGGTTGCCCGAACGGCACACGAAGAGGATGGGCCTGTCCTTGGGTAACTCGTCCAGCCGTTGGAGAATCTCGCCTTGACGAATGAGTATCGAGCCGTCGAGAGTGCCAAGGGCCCATTCGATGGGTTCCCTGACGTCTACGACGACAGCCTGGTTGTTGTCGACCCACGACTTCCAATCAGCCGCCTCGACCAACTCCATGGGCATCATCACGCTTGTGATCGTAGGCCTTGTCTCGTCCGGATTCACACCCAACCGGCGTCGCCTACACTGCCGCCCCGTAACACCGGAGGTTCTCAATCGAAATCGCCGTGCTCGTATCGGGATCAGGGTCCAATCTTCAGGCAATTCTGGATCGCCCGATGTTGCGTCCATTGGTGTCATCGGTGGTTTCGGACCGCCCAGGGGTGAAGGCACTCGAACGTGCTGAGGCGCATGGCGTCGCATGCGATGTGGTCGATTGGAGCAGCTTTCCTGACCGCGAGAGCTTTTCGACCACGCTTGCCGATCGAGTGGAGTCCTCTGGCGCGAAGCTGGTGGTTCTTGCAGGATTCATGCGAATTCTCTCACCAGGGTTTGTCGACCGCTTCGAGGACCGAATCCTCAACGTTCATCCGTCGCTGCTTCCTGCTTTCCCAGGGAAGTCGGCGGTTGAAGACGCTTTGACTCACGGCGTCCATGTGTCCGGACTGACCGTGCATCTGGTCGACCACAAGGTCGACCATGGCCCCATCGTGAAGCAAGTCGCCGTCGACGTGGCGGCCGACGACTCGGTCGAAAGCCTGCACGCTCGCATTCAGAAGGAGGAGCACCAGGTGTATCCAGATGTGATCGAAGCGATGGTTCAGGGTCGACTCGTTGTCGAGGGGAGACGAGTTCGGTGGGTATGAGAGCGCTGGTCAGTGTTTACGACAAGACGGGCTTGGTGGGCCTTGCCGAGCGTCTGGTTGGGTCAGGGTGCGAGATCGTGTCCTCGGGTGGCACAGCCGCGGCTTTAGAAGCCGAGGGGATTCCCGTGACGAAGGTCGCCGACGTGACCGCGTACCCCGAGATGATGGGCGGTCGTGTGAAGACACTCCACCCCGCCATTCATGGCGGGATCCTCGCACGGGGAGCCCAGGATGATGAGGAGTTGAACTCCCATGGCATCGAACGATTCGACCTGGTCATATCGAACCTCTACCCGTTTTCGGAGACTGTGGCATCAGGCGCCAATCCCGAGGGGGTGATCGAGATGATCGACATTGGTGGGCCCGCCATGATTCGCGCCGCCGCCAAGAATCACCGATATGTAACGGTGGTGACTTCGCCAACTCAATATGACGATGTCGCGAGTGCAGTGGAGTCTGGTGGCACCGATCTGGATCAACGACGTGAGCTGGCAGCGGAAGCCTTCTTTCACACCGCATCCTATGACGCCGCCATCGTCGATTGGTTCGGGCGCGATCACGTCATTCCCTTGAGACGCATCAGCGACTTGAGATATGGCGAGAATCCGCATCAAGAAGCTGCTGTGTATGCCCAAGCCGAGACTGCTGGGTGGTGGAGTGCTGCGACTCAGCACCAGGGCAAGGCGATGTCATTCAACAACTACAACGACGCCGAGGCGGCTTGGCGATTGGTGGGAGATCTCGGGGCTGGGTCGGTTGCCGTGGTCAAGCACGCGAACGCGGCCGGCGCAGCACGCGGTAATAGCGTCGACGAGGCATTCGACATGGCATGGGACGGGGACTCATTAGCGGCATTCGGTGGGGTGGTCGCGGTGAACGGCACGCTGGACGAAGCCACGGCGTCCAAGGTTGCCGATAAGTTCGTCGAGGTGGTCATCTGCCGTGAGGTTTCGCCGGAGGCTCTCGAGCTGCTGGCTCCGAAAAAGAGCGTCCGAATCCTGACTGCCGAGCTTCCGCATGGGAGAGACCGGGACCTTCGGAGAATCGAAGACGGTTTCCTCATACAAGACCGCGACACGGTTGAAATGACCGGTTGGAAAGCCGTATCCGAGCTAGAAGCCACTCCCGCCCAACTCGAGTCCCTCAAATTGGCGTGGGTGGTATGCGCTCACACCAAGTCGAACGCCATCGTTGTCGCCAACGGCCAGCAAGTCGTCGGCGTCGGCGCTGGTGATCAGTCACGAGTTGGTGCCGCCGAGCGAGCCGTACTCAAGGCCGCCGGTCGATCCCATGGTGGTGTGGCCGCTTCTGATGCGTTCTTCCCATTTCGCGACGGTCTCGATGTCCTGGCTGACGCTGGAATAGAAGCAATTGTTCAGCCAGGTGGCTCCCGGAACGACCAGCAGGTCATCGAGGCTGCCAACGCAAGAGGGATCGCTCTGGTTCACACCGGCAGAAGGCATTTCAGACACTGATGTCAGCCCAAATCCTCCACGGAAGGCCGGTCGCTGATGCGGTAAAGGAAGAGGTCGCCGCAGTCGTTTCCAACCTCGACTTTCGGCCTGGGCTGGCCACCGTCCTCGTCGGCGATGATCCAGCCTCCCACGCCTACGTGCGTGGCAAGCGAAGAGATGCTGCGGAAGTGGGGATCGGATCGTTCCACTATGAGTTGGGTGACTCGACATCCCAAAACGAGATCCTCTCGTTGATCGATCGTCTCAACTCCGACCATGACGTCGATGGCATCCTCGTACAGCTTCCACTGCCCCACGGTCTCGACGGTGAGGCTGCGGTCGAAGCGATATCGCCAGCCAAGGATGTCGATGGGTTGCATCCGTACAACCTCGGCCGCCTAATGCTCGGTCGCGATGGGCTGCGGCCGTGTACGCCGAGTGGCGTGATGCGTATGCTCGACTTCTACGGAATCGGGACGGTTGGGGTACGAGCGGTGGTCGTCGGTCGGTCGTTCCTGGTGGGTAGGCCGTTGGCGATGATCCTGTCCGAGCGCGGGGCCGATGCGACGGTGTCAGTAGCTCACTCGCGCACTCGCGATCTGGCTGAGCTGACGAGCGAAGCCGACGTACTCATCGCTGCCGTTGGGGTACCTGGCCTGATTACCAGCGCCCACGTGAAGCCCGGCGCCACCGTCATTGATGTCGGAGTCAATCGAACCGACGTCGGTTTAGTCGGAGACGTCGATTTCGAGTCGGTGGTCGAGGTGGCTGGAGCGATCTCGCCCGTACCCGGAGGGGTCGGACCTATGACGCGGGCCATGCTGTTGGCCAACACAGTTAGCGCTGCGCAGGCTAGAAGACTCGGCTAACCCGAAAGCGAAGCGGCAGAGAACAGAACGTGGAACGGTTGGCAGTAGATCACGACGCTGCCAAACGCATCTGGGTCGATGTCGAGGGGTAGCCCGTAGTTCTGGTTCCCGATGTTTCCCTTGAGCGATCCGAGATCGACGTAACCCTCGATGTCGTCGCGATCGACAGGATTGTTGGAAGGTACCAATAGAACATGTAGATCTGGTCCGTTGGTGACCTCGAAGTCCTCCAGTCGAAGGACGTGGGACCCGTCTTCGAGCCTATAGATGGTGGCGAGGCCCTTTCCTTGGTGAAACTCGTCGGCGCCCGTGAAAGTGCCCATTGAGAGGGGGATGGGCCCGTCGCCGGGCATTTCATCTTGAGTCTCTGTATCCGGCGATTCGGATGCCTCCCTCATTTCTGACTCGACCTCTTGAGCGGTCATGTCATCGGGGATCACGGCGTTGGCCGACATTGGAAACTCCTCGTCGACGGTGTCATCGAGAAACAGCGGTGACCCAAGCCACCGGGCGATGATCAAGGTTGGGACGGCGAGGATTCCAAGGATGATGAGTCGTGTGCGTTTTGCCACATGGGCCAATCTACGAACCGCGCTGAAAGTGAAGCTAAATGCGGTCGCTAGTCTTTCAGCTTCGCTCAACTCCAGGAGTCAATCAGTGCCAGAGAAGATCACCATGGGGCCCACGGGCATCGAGGTCCCCGATAACCCGATCCTTCCATTCATCGAGGGTGACGGAATCGGTCCCGATATCTGGGCCGCTGCCGTGCGGGTGTTTGATGACGCCGTTGCTAAGGCGTACGACGGGGCACGTGCCATCGAGTGGCTAGAGGTACTCGCTGGCGAAAAGGCTCACAACGAGACCGGTGAGTGGTTGCCGGATGCCACCGTCGACGCTTTCAAGGAACACCTCGTGGGGATCAAAGGCCCGCTGACGACACCAGTTGGTGGCGGGATTCGGTCCCTGAACGTCGCACTTCGTCAGATCATGGACCTATATGCGTGTGTTCGCCCGGTGCGATGGTTCGACGGCGTCCCGTCCCCAGTGAAGGATCCCGGCGCAGTCGACATGGTGATCTTCCGGGAGAACACAGAAGATGTGTATGCCGGCAAGGAGCTGCAGGAGGGAAGCGACGAGGCCAAGAAGGCCCTCGAATTCTTCAAAGACACCTACGACTGGGACATTCGGCTCGACTCGGGAATCGGGATCAAGCCGGTATCGGTCACCGGATCGAAGCGGTTGATCAGGGCGGCCATCAACTATGCATTGGCCAACAACCGCGAGTCGGTAACTCTGGTACACAAGGGAAACATCATGAAGTTCACTGAGGGCGCCTTCCGTTCTTGGGGGTATGAACTGGTGAAGGAGGAGTTCTCGGACGTCGCCGTTTCATGGGAAGACTCCGGGGGCGACGCGGGTGACAAGCTACTTGTTCAGGATGTCATCGCTGATGCGATGCTCCAGCAGGTGTTGACTCGGCCGGGGAACTACGACGTGATCGCCACCACCAACCTCAATGGTGACTATCTGTCGGACGCTCTTGCGGCTCAGGTTGGAGGAATCGGCATAGCGCCGGGCGCCAACATCAACTACGACACTGGAATTGGTGTATTCGAGGCAACGCACGGCACCGCACCTAAGTACACGAATCAGGACAAGGTCAACCCCGGTTCGGTGATTCTCTCTGGCGAGATGATGTTCCGGTACATGGGGTGGAACGAGGCCGCCGATTTGATCATCAAGGGCCTCGAGGGTGCCATTTCGGCGCGCACCGTGACTTACGACTTCGAGCGGTTGATGGAGGGGGCGACAAAGGTCAAAACCTCCGAGTTCGGCGACGCCATCATCTCCCACATGTAGGAGCATTGGTTGCGCCACGCGAGGTGCTGTCGCATCGGAAGACCGTGACGCCACCCCCGGATACAATTGCTTGTGCAACCAGACGGGAGCCTTCTTGACTGCAATTCAGATCACCCGAGCTGCTGACGTTCTTCCTGAGGAGGAAATCGCAGCCCTTCAGCCGACGATTGATGAGATCAATCGGCTGAAACGTGAGCGCAATGCCGTGGTAGCGGCGCACAACTACATGACACCAGACATCTACCACCTTGCGGCCGACATCACGGGCGACTCGCTGGCGCTGGCCTACTTGGGACTTGAGACCGAGGCCGATGTGATCGTGCTGGCCGGGGTGCACTTCATGGCCGAGACCGCCAAGCTGATCGCTCCTGAAAAGACGGTCCTGATCCCGGATACCGATGCGGGGTGCTCGTTGGCTGATGGAATCACCGGCGCTGACATCCGCCGTCTTAAGGAGATGTATCCCGGCGTTCCGGTCGTTTCCTATGTGAACACTTCCGCCGATGTGAAAGCGGAGTCGGACATAACGTGCACCTCGTCCAACGCGGTGGCGGTCGTGGAATCACTGGGGGTCGATCGAGTGATCTTTACGCCCGACCAATACCTCGGGGCTTGGGTTGCATCGCAAACCGATGTCGAGGTGATTCTCTGGGAGGGGTCGTGCATGGTCCACGAACGATTCACCGGTCAGGAGATCATTGACTTCAAGCAGGATTTCAGGGATATCGCGGTTATCGCCCACCCCGAGTCACCACCCGACGTCCTCGCCGAGGCCGACTACGTCGGTTCAACCCATGGGATGATCAATTGGGTCAAAGACCGGCGCCCCGACCAGGTGATGATGATCACCGAGTGCTCGATGGCGGACAACGTTGCCGATGCCACACCGGAAACTCAGTTCGTCCGACCGTGCAACCTCTGCCCACATATGAAGAAGATCACGCTTGACAAGATCCGTTACTCACTCGAGACGATGACACATCAGGTCGAGATTCCTGAGAGCGTCGCAGGTCGTGCCCGCCAGGCTGTTGAGCGCATGCTCGAGGTTGGCCGGCAGGACTGACCGTGCCAAAGCGGGTAGATCTCGACGCACCGTTGATCGTCGGTGCCGGCGTAGCCGGTCTGACGGTGGCCCTGGCTCTGCCGAAGAGCTACGTGCTCTCCGCCAAGGAGGTTGGTTCGACGTGGTGGGCGCAGGGTGGCATTGCGGTAGCGCTGGGTGAAGACGACACGCCCGAGGCTCACGCCGAGGACACGATGTCAGTGGCAGGTGGCTTGGCTGTCCGCGAGGCCGTCGACGCACTCACCAGCGGCGGCCCAAAGGCTGTTGAGCGCCTCATGGCAGTCGGCGCCGAGTTCGACCGCGATCCAGACGGCGATCTTCTTCTGGGGCGAGAAGGAGGGCATCACGCTCGCCGCGTGATCCATTCCGACGGTGATGCCACCGGAGCCGAGGTGATGCGAGCTCTGCTGGCAGCGGTCGCAGACTCGTCGGCCGTCGAGATGATTGAAGGGCGCGTTGTTGACCTTGCCCGTTCGGGCGAACGGGTAGTCGGCGTGGTTGTGGCCGATGGCAAGAAGCGGGTGGTTTACACCGCTCCTGCTGTGGTTCTCGCTACCGGCGGGGCGGGCCGAATGTTTGCCCGGACCACAAACCCTCCAGGAGTGACTGGGGAGGGAATCATGATGGCGGCTCGCGCCGGTGCCCGTCTGGCTGACCTCGAGTTTGTCCAGTTTCACCCGACGGCTCTGAACGCTGGCAAGGATCCCATGCCTTTGCTCACTGAGGCGCTTCGCGGCGAGGGAGCCACGCTGGTCGATCCGCATGGTCGGAGGTTCATGGATCGGGAACACCCAATGGCCGAACTGGCGCCGCGCGACATTGTGGCCCGAGCGATCTTCTGGCAGTACGACAAAGGTTCGGCCGCCTATCTCGATGCCAGGAACATCACCAACTTCCATGAGCGATTCCCAACAGTCACCGCTCATGCGTTGTCGGTGGATCTCGATCCGGTCGAAGAACTGCTACCCGTTTCACCGGCTGCTCACTATTACATGGGAGGCATCGACGCCGACACCAAGGGTCGAACCTCGATCGATGGCCTATGGGCGGTGGGCGAGTGTGCTTCGACCGGTGTGCACGGGGCCAATAGGCTTGCGTCCAACTCGCTGTTGGAAGGTCTGGTGTTTGGCGGCAGAGTCGCCGAGGATGTCGACCACCACGCAACGCCGGTGGAGGGGCCGGTGGGTGTACCCCACGATGCACTCGATCTGCCTCTTGTTGCGGGTCCTGCTTTGGAAGATCTGCGGCAACTGATGTGGGACCGGGTCGGCCTGGTTCGGACCGGAGCGGGTCTCTGGGAGGCTCGCAACTCCATCTTTGACATGATCCCGGTCCTCAATCGGACGATTTCCGGTCGGTCGGCGGCTGAACTGGGTCTCAACATTGTCATGGCGGCTCTTCGTCGCAGCGAGTCGCGCGGCGGCCACTACCGAGCCGACTATCCCGAGCCCGACCCAGCGCAGGCCGTGAGAACCCTCGTCATGCCCGGCCCGGTCGATACTGTCCTCGTATGAGGATCACGGCAGAGGTCATCGAGACCATCGCTCGTTGTCTGCGTGAGGACCTCCGGGACGATGGTGACATCACAAGTGACTCCGTGATCCCGTCCGATGCTCTTTCAGAGGCTCATCTTGTTGCACGAGAAAACGGTGTGGTGGCTGGGGGCGAGGTGGCTGCCAAGGTGTTCACGATGGTGGATTCGACCGTCGAGGTCGATCAGTTGGTCAGCGACGGCACGCGCGTAGATCCCGGCACCGTGTTGCTGAAGGTGAGGGGACGATCACGATCGGTCCTAACTGCTGAGCGGACAGCTCTCAATCTCATGGCACGCATGTCGGGCGTGGCCTCAGCCACGGCGCGGTTGGTCGACGCCGTGAAAGGAACTGGTGCCCGGATAACGGATACCCGGAAGACGATGCCCGGTCTTCGCATCTTCGACAAGTATGCGGTGACGGCAGGGGGAGGAGTCAATCACCGGATGGGCTTGTACGACGCCGTGATGATCAAGGACAACCACATCGTGGCGGCCGGAGACATCGTCAAGGCGGTGTCGAGCGCACGAATGTCCGTGGGTGCTGATGTGGAGATCGTCTTGGAAATCGATTCGCTGGACCAACTGCCGGTCGCGATGGGGACCGACGCCGATCGACTACTCCTCGACAACATGTCGATAGAAGAGTTAGCCGAGGCAGTTTCGGTCGTCGGGGATCGCTTCGATACGGAGGCCTCAGGCGGGGTAACCATCGAAACTGTGCGCGAGATCGCGGCGACTGGAGTGGACCTCATCTCGGTCGGGGCAATTACGCATTCGGCTCGCCAAATGGACCTCGCCCTCGACTTCGTCTGAGATCGCCGGCTCGGTAGGGTCGGATCCATGAGAGAACCCGTCAGAGTTGCCGTGACCGGCGCCGCCGGACAGATCGGATACAGCCTCCTTTTTCGTATCGCTTCAGGTGAGATGCTCGGCCCGGATCAGCCCGTCATCCTTCAGATGTTGGAGATCACGCCCGCACTCGGAGCCTTGGATGGCGTTGCGATGGAGCTTGAGGACTGCGCCTTCCCGCTGCTCGCCGGCATGGTGAAGACCGATGATGCAGACGAGGCTTTCGACCAAGTCTCCGCAGCACTGTTGGTCGGAGCAATGCCGCGCAAGAAGGGGATGGAGCGCGCCGATCTGTTGGCGGCAAACGGTGCCATATTCACGGCGCAGGGGTCTGCGATCGCCCGCTCGGCACTCCCCAACGTCAAAGTCTTGGTGGTCGGTAACCCCGCCAACACCAATGCGTTGATCGCCATGAACAACGCCGATGGCATGGACCCGCGGAACTTCACGGCAATGACCCGCTTGGACCACAACAGAGCCATCAGTCAGCTCGCCTCCCGACTTGGCCGCCCCGTGACCGACATCAAGCGGATGACGATATGGGGTAACCACTCCACGACGCAGTACCCGGATCTCGTGCATTGCGAGGTGGACGGCGAGTCGGCCTATGACCTCGTTGGCGACAGTGAGTGGATTGAGAGTGCATACATTCCCAAAGTGGCCAAGCGTGGGGCCGAAATCATCGGAGCCCGCGGTGCTTCGTCCGCCGCCTCGGCCGCCAATGCCGCTATCGATCACATGAGGGATTGGCACCACGGAACACCTGAGGGCGATTGGGTTTCGATGGGTGTGCCGTCGGACGGTTCCTACGGGGTTCCGGAGGGTCTGATCTCCTCTTTCCCGTGTGTGGTCCGTGACGGCGATTGGCAGATCGTCAACGGGCTCGAACTGGACGACTTCAGCAGTGAGAAGATCGGCGCCTCTGTAGCCGAACTGGCTTCTGAGCGCGACGCCGTTCGAGAGTTAGACCTCATCTAGAGAACGCAAAACCGGCGCGTTGCGCCGGTTTTGCGAGGTCTTGGGGTTGGCTGGGTTAGTCGACCTGGTTGCCTTCTTCGTCGAACTCCATAACCGGACGAACCTCGACCCGACCATGCCAGGCGCCCGGGATCTGCTGAGCCACCTTGAGGGCGGCGTCGAGATCGGGGCAGTCGAGCAAGTAGAAGCCGCCCAGTGCTTCCTTGGTTTCGGCAAACGGGCCGTCGGTATAGATGGCCTTGCCACCCTTTCCGCCTTCAACGTTCACCGTCGTGGCAGTGGACGTTGGGTGGAGAGCCTCGCCACCGGCGATAGCATCTCCGTTGTTCTGACCGAACTCCATGTAATCGGCCATGACCTGTTGCCACTCCTCGGGGCTGACGGTCGATGGGTCAGGTTCCACGTCGTAGATGAGTGCTGCGTACTTCGGCATTGAGGTTCCTTTCTTCGAGGCTGCCTTATGCCCTAGAGACGAAGATACTCAGGCCGAATCGACAGGATCGCCGAGATTTCTCAGTAGTCGATGTCGAGCTCGGAAACCGCGGCTCCCCACTGCTGGATCGCGCTTTGGTGCATCATCAGCTTGGCGAGGTTGCCAGACACCTTGAGCTTGCCAGTCATGAAGGCAGTCTGGGTGTTGAGATCACCCTTTGAGATGGCTGACGCGGTGTCATAAGACTGCTTGACGGTCACGTCGGCGTCTTCGAGGTCCCCGAGAGCCATGGTCGAGGAGCCGCCGGAGCTCTTGAGGTAGTAGTTGACTGGTCCGTCGGGACCGTCTTCGGTCTCAAACTGGATGCCGAGGTCGGCCGCGCCGATGGCGTTCATGAACCCCTCGTGGCTGTTGAGGGTGGATGTGACCTCGTTGGCCCAGTCTTCACTGAGGAACTTTGACAATTGCAACTCCTTCTAGGTTTGGCTGGATTCTACCGGCGTCGCCAACTTTGAGCGAACGCTCAAGTTATCAGTTTGGCGATGGAAGTCTCGAGACCTCGCGGCAGTCTTTTGAGGGGCAGCCGCGGATGGCCGGGCTCCAGTCCCGCTGCTTTCGCTGCTGCTTTGACGCCAGGCACACCTTGGGTGTCGATGTCGGCCGACAGGCGCGACAGTCGCTTTTGGAGCCGGCGAGCCTTCGCTGGATCTTCCTTGGCTGCTTTGAGTGTTTGCAGTACCAGTCTGGTGGCGTAGTTCCCGCTGCCTGTGATGGCTCCGTGACAACCAATGGCCATAGCGGCGGTGAGCGCCTTTGAGGCACCGGAGTACAGGATGAAGTCTCCCGGCGTTGCGTCGAGGATTGACTGCAGTCTCACCACGTCACCTGACGAGTCCTTCATTCCGATGATGTTTTCGTGTCTTGCCAGCTGTCCTACGGCTTCGACGGGAATGCTGTATCCGGTCACTGCTGGCACTGAGTAGACCAGGACTGGCTTGGTCGCCTTGTCGGCGATCTCCCGGTAGAACGCCACAACGGCGTCGGTGCGGCCGCGGGCCATGGTGGTTGGAGTGATGACCAGCAGACTGTCTGCGCCAGCATCGCTGGCTTCTTCTGCTGCGGAGTAGGCCATCCTCGTAGACTCACCGTTGATCCCGCACATCAGATGCGTCTTGCGGCGCCGTACAGCCTTGATCAGTGCGGCGCGCTCACCAGGTTCGAGGTAGGCACCTTCTCCGTTGGAGCCTCCGATGAGGAACCCTTCGATCCCGAGGTCCGCGAGCTGGCGGACATTGTGGGCATGGGCTTTGACATCGAGCCTTCCACTGCGCGTGAACGGCGTCACCAATGCAGGGAGATAGTCGGGGAGTGTTGTCACCCGCCCAGGTTAGGTGCGGCTACCTACTCAGGTTGAAAACGATCGTTCCCGGCTTGTAAGGGAAGTTGTCATTGATGGACGCAGGGAGCATGTCCTCATCAATCATGAATGAGGTCAGCGCTTCGATCGAGTTGGCGTTGCCGTTGCCCACCACGCCGCACGAAGAGGTAGCTGGAGTTACCGGGCTCACGCATGCTGCAGTGGTTGCCGGGAAGCCAGATTCACCTGGGCTATAGATCGTGTCGCAGGTGTTTGCGTTGCACTTCAGGTAAATCGTTTCGAGGTACACCGGCTTGAAGCCCGTAATCAAGTAGTTCCCGGAACCATTTGAGGGGTCGTTGTCGAGAATCGGAACCGCTGCGAAGCGTGGTGAGGCCGCTATTTGGTCATTAAACAGCGTGACTGCGTGCACACCTGGCCAGGCCTTCCAAGCCGCGAGACACGCGTCCATGGTCGTTCGGTCCACCACGGTGCCGATGGCGCATGCGCCGCCAGATTCCGCGGCGGCACCAGGTGTCAGGAACTGCCACAACGGTGTGTCGTCAAGATTCTCGGGGAACTGGTTGTAGACATCAAGACATGATGTGGATGTCTTGCCAGGCTGCTCGTTGGCGTCTCCGTCTTTGCACATGAGACGACCCTCGCGGCTTGGTGTGGAAATCCCGTAGAAGAGGCCGTTGCTAATGCCCTGCGCAGCGTTACCTGTCTGAACGGGGATCTGATCAACCGGATTGGTAATGATCGGGCAGTTCGTCACCTCGTTGATGATGCCCGCGCTGGCAGTATGAATCTCAAAGGGATGGTCGGCTCCGACTGCGATGTTGACCGCCATTTTGAATTGCGGCGCCGAGTTTCCGCAGTCTTGGGTTGTGCCGAGGGTTGTGTTGCCATATAGCGACAGGTCGAGCTTTCCGAAGTTGCCGCTCGAGCTGCCGTCACAAGGAAGGATGTTGAGCTGTGCCGTGGCCTGAGCAAACAAGCAGCTCTGGGTTTGCCCTGCACCCGTCGGGCCTACCGCAAACGGGAGAATGTCTGCGCTTGCCTCGATGTCCAGTCGGGCATGAGCGAACGCACCAATATTGACCGAGTTGATACCCAGCAACCTTGCGAAAGTCGTGTCGACATCAGTTCCGGGTAGGACAACTCTGACCTCCTGCATGTTGGCCGTGTAGTTGATGCAGGGTGACAGGTGGGAGGTTTGGGTGAACGCGGCCGGCAGGTTTGCGTCTGCGCAAGCAGTCCAATCCGCGGCGGTATAGCGCCCGGGAAGAGTTCCCTCAACGACATCGAACACCTCCTCGGCACCTCGACAGGCCGCGTAGTCGATGCCCGAAAGTGTGGCACAGGTGGCGTTGGCGGTGCCGAGTGTCGTCCTAGCAAACTGCGCTGCGGCGAGAGTTCCAGTGTCGGCGCCTGACTGCTGCTGTCTCCTATCGCTGACAAGCACGCCCGTATCGACCGCTATGGCGGCGAAACCCATGAGGACCAGTAGCGATAAAGCTACGAGGATGGCCGTGGCACCATGTTCGTTGTTGCTGGTTAAACGATTCATGGACAAGTTTCCGTGCCGTTGGACCAGGTTGGGGTCTGCTCGATGCGTATTTCGACGGTCGAGTCCAGGGAGGTGAGGCCTGCAAAGAAGAAGTCCAAAATGCCCGTGAGAGTGTCGATCTGGTTCGTGGACACTGTGACCTGGACTCCATCGCCTACCTCAATGAGTCCGTTTCCGTCTGTGTCGATAGCGGTCCAAGTGATATCTGTGGGGTCGACCCCTGCGATATCCATCCGACTGCAGATTTCGAGCCCGAGAGCTGCGTTTCCGGCGGGTTGATCTACAGCAGTGATGCGCGCACCTTCGCGAGCACCATGCTTCACATCGAGGTTGGTGGCGAAGACCCAGGCGAACTCAACGATCCCGAACAGCAGCAGGATCAGAAACGGTGCGACCAGCGCAAACTCAACGAGGTTGGCACCCTTTTCCTTGTCCCTACGCAGTGATTTGATGCGCATTCTTTCCCCTATGTGGCCACCAGCGGCCCTGTAAACCGGTTCTGGGTCACAGGTTAGCCACGATACGTGGTCAACTCAGTGGGTCCCTTGCCTCAATTACATCGGCACGCGGGCATCACCATCTTGAGTCTTCTGTGGAGAAAATCTCCGAAGCAGTTGCCTGTTCTCAGGATTGGGCGATGAGCCGCCGGTTCTTGAACTTCGCTTTGACAAAGTCACTGTTCATCATCGCGATGAAGTCGATGCTGATCGATTTCGGACACGCCTTTTCGCACTCTCCGTGATTGGTGCACGATCCGAAGTATTCCTCCATGATCGTCACCATGTTCTCGGTTCGTGACCAGCGTTCGGCCTGTCCCTGCGGCAGTAAGTTGAGGTGAGCGATCTTGGCCGACGTGAACAGGTTGGCGGCACCGTTGGGACAGGCAGCAACACAGGCTCCGCAACCAATACACGCCGCAGCGTCGAAGGCTGTGTCGGCGACTCCCTTGGGAATCGGAGTCAGGTTGGCGTCAGGCGCCGAACCGGTGTCGATTGAGATATAACCGCCGGCTTCGATGATTCGATCGAAGGACGATCTGTCGACAACCAGGTCTCGCACCAATGGGAATCCGGTGGCTCGCCAGGGCTCGACGACGATCGTCTCCCCGTCTTTGAACTTGCGCATGTGAAGCTGGCATGTAGCTGTCCCAAGTTGTGGACCGTGGGCCTGGCCATTGATCATTAGACCGCAGGTGCCGCAGATGCCTTCCCGGCAGTCGTGGTCGAAGGCCACGGGCTCTTCGCCCTCGTTGACGAGCCTTTCGTTGAGAATGTCGAGCATTTCGAGGAAGGACATCTCTTCTGAGATTCGGTCAACGTCGTAAGTCTTGAAACCGCCCGGTGTTCCGGGTCCGTCTTGTCGCCAAACCTGAAGCGTGACTCTCATTACTTGTAGCTCCGTGTCGTAAGGGCAACGCTCTCGAACTCAAGCTCCTCCTTGACAAGATCAGGACCACCGGGGTCACCGTTCCAGAACCAGGCTGCAACGTGGGCATAGTTCTCGTCATCGCGCAGTGCTTCGCCTTCTTCGGTTTGGGATTCTTCCCTGAAGTGCCCACCGCACGACTCGTTCCTTGCGAGAGCGTCGAGACACATCACTTGGGCGAGTTCGAAGAAGTCGTCGACACGTCCAGCCCGTTCCAGGGTCTGATTGAGCGATTCGTTGGTTCCGAGCACCCTCATATCGGCTTTGAACTCCTCGTGGAGGGCGGGAATGTCCGACAGCGCCTTCTGTAGACCCGATTCACTACGAGACATTCCGCATTGTTCGAGCATGATCTTGCCGAGTTCCTTGTGGAACCAGTCGACCGATCGACTGCCGCCAGCACCTAGATACTCGTCGACCCGACCGGTGACCTCCCCTTCGATCTCCTTGAAAGCCGGATCGTCGCTGGAGACGGGATCCGTGTTCAGGTAGTCGGCCAGGTAGTCGCCGATGGTGTAGGGGAGGACGAAGTATCCGTCGGCCAGACCCTGCATCAGAGCCGAAGCGCCGAGTCTGTTGGCACCGTGGTCCGAGAAGTTGGCTTCGCCGATCGAGTAGAGCCCGGGAACGGTGGTCATCAGGTTGTAGTCCACCCAGAGGCCGCCCATCGTGTAGTGGGGTGCCGGGTAGATCCTCATCGGGACCGAGTAGGGATCCTCGTCGGTGATCCGGTTGTACATCTCGAAAAGGTTGGAGTAGCGGTCCTCGATGGTTGCCTTGCCTAGACGCTCAATTGAGCTGGCAAAGTCCAAGTAAACGCCGTTTTCCAGGGGTCCTACACCCTTGCCGGCGTCGACCATACGTTTGGAAGCCCGAGAGGCAACGTCGCGTGGCACGAGGTTGCCGAAAGCTGGGTAGATGCGTTCGAGGTAGTAGTCGCGGTCCTCGGGCGGAATCTGATTGGGTGGTCGCTTGTCGCTTGCTTCCTTGGGCACCCAGATTCGTCCGTCGTTGCGAAGCGATTCCGACATCAAGGTGAGCTTTGATTGGAACTCGTCGGACGCCGGAATGCACGTTGGGTGAATTTGGGTGAAGCAAGGGTTAGCGAAGGCCGCTCCGCGACGATGAGCCCTCCAAGCCGCGGTGACATTCGAAGCCATAGCGTTGGTGGACAGATAGAACACGTTGGAATAGCCGCCCGTGGCGAGTACGACGGCGTGCGCCGAGTGGGACGTCACTTCGCCGGTGATCAGGTTTCGGACCACGATCCCGACGGCTCGCCCGTCTTTGACCACCACATCGAGCATCTCCGACCTTGTGTGGAGAGTCACACTGCCTTCGTCGACCTGACGCATGAGAGCCTGATAGGCACCTAGCAGCAACTGCTGCCCCGTGGCGCCGGCGGAGTAGAAGGTTCTGGAGACCTGTGCTCCACCGAATGAGCGGTTGTCCAGGCGGCCTCCGTACTCACGGGCGAAGGGGACTCCCTGGGCCGTGGCTTGGTCGATGATCTCGAGTGAGACATCCGCAAGGCGATAGACATTGGCCTCTCGGGAGCGGTAGTCACCACCCTTGACGGTGTCGTAGAAGAGCCTGTAGACCGAGTCGCCGTCGTTGTGATAGTTCTTCGCAGCATTGATCCCGCCCTGCGCCGCGATTGAATGGGCGCGGCGAGGTGTGTCGTGGAATGTGAATGCCTCGACCTCGTAGCCGAGCTCTCCCAGGGTTGCCGCCGCCGAGGCGCCGGCCAGGCCGGTCCCTACGACGATGATCTTGAACTTCCGCTTGTTGGCCGGGTTGACGAGCTTCACCGAGAACTTGTGGTTGTCCCACTTCTCGGAAATCGATCCCGATGGGACCTTGGCGTCGAGCGTCATGGTCATCCGAACACCCCCAATACAGTTGCTACTACCGGTGCGAGGAACCCGACAACGATCAGCCCGGAGATCCCGAGGGCCAGGTACTTGCGCCAAACGTTGAACCGGGGATGGTTGGCCCCGATGCTCTGAAACGCCGACCAGACACCGTGGTACAGGTGAATCCCGAGGAGAACCACCGCCACCGCATAGAAGAGAGCGACGAGTGGTCGGTTGAACGTCTCGATGAAGTTGGCGAATACGTGGCCCCGTTCCCAGGCTTCAGGCGCAGCCGGCCTTATGCCAAGGGTGAAGTCCGCAAGGTGGAACCCGAGGAAGGCCAAGAAAATGGTTCCGCTCCACCGCATCGTGCGTGAGGCGTAGTTGGCAACCAAGTAGTTGCGTGGTCCTTCGTAATCCTCCGATCGCGCTCGGGCGTTCATCGCGGTGAGCGAATAGGCAGCATGCACATGGAGGGCAAACATCACGATCAACCCGGTCCGCAGAATCCAGAGGAACACGTGCTCGGGGAGGATCGGTGTGAGGAGGCTGCGTAGCGCCTCGCCGTAGACATCGATGTCGGGTCCCTCCTCGAGGTCCGGGAGGAACATCTTGAGGTTCCCGATCATGTGGGCGATGGCGAATCCGAGGATTCCGAGCCCGGTTATCGCCATCACGAATTTCTTGCCCACCGCCGACCGGTAGAACTCGATCGGGAAGGGGGCCTTTTTCTTTTTGGCTGTGGTCGTCACCTTGCTCGCATTATGCCAATTCTTTCCTTGCGGGGTGAATCGGTAATAGCTGGTTGGCAGTTTTCTCGTTCGCGGTCTTGACGGCGCGCGCGCCATCCCATAATGTCACGCTTGTAATTACACGGTTGTTAGGAGATTCCTGAATGCAGAGCAAGCTCATCGAAGCCCTGGCAGTGGGTGAGCTCGCCTGGCAGGACTATGCAAATTGCCGTGGTGCCGACGCTGATCTGTTCTTTCCAGAACGGGGCGCCTCAACCCGGAAGGCCAAGTCCATCTGTGGTGCGTGCGAAGTGAAAGGACAGTGTCTCGACTACGCCATTGATATGGGTGAGAAGTTTGGGATCTGGGGTGGACTCAGTGAGCGCGAGCGCCGACGGGTACGTCGTGAGCGGCAGATAGCTCAACGACGCGTTAGCTAGATCGCCCGGAGGGGTTACAAGTACAAGCCTGAGGAGTCGTCGCGCGCCGGTGGCGGTTCTGGTGGAGCGTCCAATGCTCTTTGCTGCATCTCTGCGAGCTGTTTCTGGGCAGTCATCTGCTGACTCCACAGTGACGCCTGGATTCCGTGGAATACGCCTTCGAGCCACCCAATGAGCTGAGCTTGGGCCACCCTCAGCTCTGCCTCAGAGGCGCCTTCGTTGCTGAGTGGAATCATGATCTCGGCAAACTCATCCTGGAGGTCCTCTGAGAGGACATCGCGTAGCTCTTCCACCGAGCGCGCATGTACCTCGGCCATACGTTGCCTTCCGCCATCGTCCAGGGGTGCTTGACGAGCTTCTTCCAACATGGCGCGTGTCATAGACGCGATTCGGATCAGCTTGGTTGGCTGGCTAACGGCGGAAGGAGCGTTCTCGGCACCTTCGGCTTCATCACCGGTTTCAACGGCGTCGGGTTTCAAGGTTTCTTCCATCATGTCCCACCCTATAACCGCTCCGGAGGTCAACCAATGCCCGCGGTTCGCTGATCTGTTGTGCAATTGCGTGCCTGTGGGGAGCGAATCTGCACAACAGACACACGGACAACTGCACAATCGTCTGTTGTGCAACGGTGTGCCTGTCGGGACCGAATATGCACAACGGAGGATTGACAGCCTGAGGATGCCGTTTAAGACTTTCGTCATGTTGGAATTTGCATTGGGCGTGTCGGCTGGAACAGGCGCCGCCGCCCGGAAGGGCTCGTTGGCGCGAAGCATGGCGGTCGGGGACTCTTCTCGCCATGTCTCCCAGATCGAAGACCTCAACGAGAGAATCGATCGGATGCTGCTGATCATGCAGGCGATGTGGGCACTCATGGAAGAACAGGGCCTTACTGAGGATGAGTTGCTGGCGAAGATCGACGAGCTCGACCGGTCAGACGGGTCGGCCGACGGTATCGCACGCGGTGTGCCGTCGGAATGTTCCGACTGTGGTTCGAAAGTCGCTCCCGGGCTTCCGAGGTGTCAGATCTGCGGTAGCGAGGTCGAAGGGAACACGTCGGCGTTTCGCTGATCTGTTGTGCAATGGTGTGCCTGTGAAGGCCGGATCTGCACAACGGACGCGTGAGCGGTTGCACAACGGTCTCTTGTGCAATGGTGTGCCTGTGAGGACCGGATTTGCACAACGGATGCGTCCACGGCGCGACCCTCTTAACTTCAGGTCACCGACCCCTTACAGTCAGGGCGTGAAGATGAGGACGACACATGGCTGAGGATCTTCCCGAGATTCTCGACGCGGCGCAGGTTGCGGAGTTGCTGGGGATGAATGTTCAGATGGTCCGCCGGTATGCGAGTGACGGCCGGCTACCGGCCTATCGACTTCCTGGCGGCAGGGTCTACAAGTTCTCGAAAGAAGAAGTGTTGGCCTTTCTGATGGCTCACCCGGTGGTTCCGCGTGAGGACGACGTCAGTGAGGATCAAGCGAACGAACAACACCAAGAACGAGGCTGAGCGGGACGATCAGCCGACGCTCGTCGACATCAGCCAGGGCCACGTGGTCAGACGCGACCACCTCAATTCGACCTATGACCATGTCGCCGCCTCCAAGGGCCAGGCGCAACACGCCGCTCTGGTTCGAATACTCATGGAGCAGAGCGGTAAACGACTCGGCGTCCGAACCCCTTATCTGGGGTGGAGCCTGGTCTACAGGCAAGATCGACCACCTGGCGGCTTCCAGCTTGATGTCGGCAACCTGGCCGGGTCCGGCGACGGTCGCGTAGTCCTTACCCGAGCCGATCACCGCACCGCCGAAAGAGTGGCCTCCGTATTCGACGGAGACTCGCAGTCGCTGGTTGACCATGATCGCTGCCTGATCCGAAAGGCTCAGTGTCCGGCGGCGATGGAGCTCGGTCAGCTGCTCGTCCTCGGCCGCTTCGGCGGCCCATTCTTTCCCCGCGGTTTGGCGGAGTTCCGAGGCAAGCTCGGGATCAAACGGGTTTTCTCGGTCTGTCATTTTTCGCGCTCTCGTCATGCGGCATGGGCCACACGATAGGTTCCGTACCTATGACGGTCTCACCGTCGCTGAGGGGGGCGGAATCCCCGGCACCAGAGCGTCGGCTCCTGCGCCGGCGACTGTCGTTGGCTCACGTGTTCATAGCCATTGTCGGCATCCTTGCCTTTGTCCTGAATCTGCTGGTTCTGTCGAACCGCGACGAAACGGTTTTGGTATCCATCGCCACCGAGCCACTCATCGCGGGGTCGTCTTTGAATCCCGACGCTCTCCGGCTTGTGCCAATTGATGCTTCTTTCGAAGGTGTCGGCGAGCTAGTGACCGACGGCGATCTTGCTTCCTTTGAAGGCTACGTACTTCAGCGGTCGATTCCAGCCGGTGGGCTGATCGATCGAAGTGCAATGGTCGCGCCAAACTCGGGCACCGGAAAGCGGACCATGAGCATCCCTGTTCCGGTTGAGCACGCGGCGGGCGGGTCGCTCATCTCTGGCGATCGTGTCGACGTTATAACTGTTGCCGATGGAGTGGCCATATTTGCTGCGACCGACCTCGAGGTCGTCGCAGTGGCCGATCTGACCGCTGGGTCGATCGGAGTCGGCTCGGCGTACCACGTCGTGGTGGCTGTGACTGCCGATGAAGCGTTGAAGATAGCCGCCGCCTTGGAGGCGGGACCTCTGGACTTGGTGCGGTCAACGGGGGCTGAGAAAGCCACCACTGGGGGAGATGGTGGAGACTCCTGACATAGCTTTGGCGGCTTCCGCTCGCGAGTGGCCGGATCGATTTCATCGGTTCGTGCTCGACCACGGTGGGGCGCGCGTAGTTGATCGCGTCATGTCGCACGATCAAGCCCTCTCATCGTCGTTTGATGTGTTGCTGATCGATGATGTTTCTTCGTTTCTCACCGTTTCGCTGGTTCAGAAGGTGAGGGCAAGAGGGTCCCAAGTGATTGGTGTGTTCTCACCTGACGACGGCGCCGATGCCAAGCAGCGGTTGCTTGACTGCGGGATTGTCGACATGGTCGAGTCAGACGCGACACCCCAAGAAATGATTCGTCTCGCGTCTTCGATGTTCACCTCAGGGACCCAAGAGACGGTTGTCGAATCTGGCTCCATCCATGGTCTGGCCGTTGGGGTCACCGGAGCAACAGCTGGCATCGGGATCACGGAAATGGCGATGGCGGTCGCCCTCGCGGCTTCCTCTAGCGCAGAGACGGTCTTGGTCGACCTGGACCCGAGTTGGCCGTCAATCGCTCAGCGACTGGACCTTGGTGTTCACCCCAATGTCCGGACATGCCTGGACTATGCCCTTCATCGTCCCGATGAAGTTGAAGCGTCCTACCAATCTGTTCGTGGACTATCAGTTGTGGTGGGCGAGACGGGAGGAACCAGTGCAGGCGGGCTAGCGCGGCCCGACGCTGTCCTTGTGTTGGATGCTGTGGCCAACTCTGCGGACGTGTTGGTTGCCGACCTTGGTCCCCATCGGCAGATTCCTCCGGGTGTTCTGCGTGAGTTCAGTGGCCTGATCGTTGTCTGCAATCCAGAACCAGTCAGCGTTCTCAGAACCATTTCCACAGTCGCCGAGATCCGGTCGGGGCAGCCGCACACGCCGATTCTCGTCGCGATCAACCGCTGTCGGCGGGGATTTCAGCTGAGCGAGGTGGTCAGCGAACTCGAGTCTGCCCTCGGCCAAGTCCACATCGTGGCCATTCCGTTCGACCGCTCGATCGGTGATGCGGCATGGGATGGAACCACGCGATCGGGCCGAGAGTTCCGCAAGGCGATGGACGCCGTGGCTGCTGTTGTGACCGGAGGGGCCAGCCGTGGCTCTTGACGTTTACGAGGAACTTCGCCAACAGGCCCTGCAACGCTTGGACGGCACCGGGATCGACCCGGTGGCGGACCGGGATGCCCTTCGCGAGCTACTCGCGTCGACCGTCGATGACTACCAAAGGCGCGCCCAGGTGACAGGTCGGCCTCCACTCGTTGATCCGGGTTCCACGGTTGAGCGGCTAACGAACTCGGTTTCGGGGTATGGCCCGCTGTCTGCGCTTCTCGATCGAACTGATGTCGAAGAGATCTTCATCGAGGGTGACAAGATCACGTATCTAGAAGCAGGTGGGCGGCTTAGGTCTGCTGATTTCCCATCGACCGAGGTTGAGAATCGCCATGCAGTTCAGCAGCTGCTGTCTGAAACCGACAGGAGACTCGATGCATCCCAACCCATCACGCAGGCAAGGGTGTTGGGAGGATCAGCCCGACTGACGGCGATCATCCCGCCGGTGGGGGACCGGCTGTCGGCGACCATCAGGCGATACGCCTTGCGGCGCCAGTCACTTGACTCTCTTGTCCGGCTCGGTTCGCTCAGCGAACCAGCTGCACGGTTTCTCAGTCTGGCGATGGCCGCAGGCTCGTCGGTGATCGTTTCGGGGCCGCCTGGAGCGGGTAAGACGTCCTTCCTGTCAGCTTTGATCGATTCGGTTCCAGCTGACAGATGCGTGAGGGCTTGTGAAGAAGTGCGTGAGTTGCACGTCCCCCTGATTCACGGTTCCTATTACGAGGCTCGGCCACCCGCCCTCGACGGGTCAGGCGAGATAACCCTCCGCGACCTCGTCAAAGTGACGTTGGCAATGCGCCCCGACCTCATCGTGGTCGGCGAGGTGCGCGGTGCCGAGGCGTTCGAGCTAACACGCGCGGCGAACGCTGGCTGTGGGATGGCGGCGACGGTGCACGCGAATTCAGCTGCCGACGCGCTCGAGGCGCTGGTGAATGCCGCCCTTATGGCCGGCGAGAACGTTCCGGATCGGGTAGTCAGGAAGGTCTTCTCATCGTCGATCGATCTCGTTGTTCACCTCGATCGGCGGGAGGAACCCGCAGGGGTCATTCGACGAGAGACAACCGAGATAAGAGCAGTAGTGCCCTCATTGCACGACGACTTCTCAACAGAGCCGCTGTTTATTCGTAGGAGGCCAGGGGAGGGACTCGTCTGGACTGGCGCTTTGCCACCGGAGAGTCTGGCGGCCCAGATGGAAAGCCAACTTGATGCGGGGTTGACAGTTGCTTCGCTACTCCGAGGTGAGACCCTTGTTTGAACTTCTCGCGTCGCTTGGCACCGCCGCCGTGGCGGCGGGGCTCGCCTGGCTGGTGGTGACCAGACCCAATGGCGCGAAAAGGCCCCCTGGGGCTCGCCAACTGGTTCACGGTCTCGATGTTGGCCCTGTTGCATACTGGGGCACGTCACTGGCGGTGGGTTTCGTCGCCTTTCTGGTCGCGCTTGCGTTTACGGGGCTACCTCTGGTTGCCGGAGTGCCAGCAATCGTTGTTTCAACGCTCCCCAGGGCCCATTACCAGAGAAAGAGAAGCAGGCGGTTGGCGGAGGTGCAGGAAGCCTGGCCCGACGGATTGCGTGACCTGGTTTCGTCGGTTCGTTCTGGGGCCTCACTTCACACAGCCTTGGAGAACCTGGCGTCATTTGGCCCTGCGCCGTTGCGCAGAGCTTTCAATGGTTTCGATGTTTATGCCCGCAGTATGGGGCTCGAGGCCGCGCTCGAGATGATCAAATCTGACTTGGCTGACCCAACTTCAGACCGAGTCATCGAAGTTCTCATTCTTGCCAACCGAAGTGGTGGAGTTGTCGTCCCGAAGATCCTCAGTGACCTCGCTGATGCGACCACCCGCGACCTATGGACCTTGGAGCAAGTTCAGAGTGAGGCGTTGGAGCAGAAGATCAACTCGAGGATCGTTTTCGTTCTGCCCTGGCTGGTCCTTGTTGTCATAACGTCGCGCTCGGGCGCCTTTCGCGAGTTCTATGCCACTACCTCTGGACTCCTGGTGGTAGCGCTTGGAGGTTTGCTCAGCCTGGTCGGAATCGCTGTGGCATCGCGTTTCGGGGCCCAACCGGATGAACCGCGTGTTTTTGGAGGTGTTCGGTGAGTGTTGACGCTATGTCGGTGTTGGCGGCGGGTCTCACCGCCACAGCGACGGTTCTGATGTTGCAGGTGGTCGCTCCGCCCCCTCGTCGTTTGCGAGATCGCCTTGCTCCGTTCCTGAGACCCACCCCGGCAACCGTTGGGCGGCGAGCGACCGGGATTCTCGATTCTGTCTTCGGGCCTGTAGTCCGTGACGTGGCCGATTGGATCGGAGCCCTTGTTGATCGAGATGGAGCCGTCAATGTGGCCCGGATTCGCCAAGCCGGCTGGTTCGGAGGGCTGGAGGGTTCCGAGATGATCCACGCCTATCGCCTTAGGCAGCTGAAGGCAATGGCCTCGGGGGTGGCGATTGCCTTGTTGGGTGGGCTCACGATCGGCGCTTCGTGGCCCGTCAGGTTGGTTCTCGTTGGGCTCGGGCTTGTGGCCGGCGTAGGGCGGGTTAGGGGCAGTCTCGAACGGTCGATCGAGGACCGGAGGGAGACGATGAAGATCGAGGTCTACACGGTCAACCAGCTCCTAGCGATGAGGGTGCGGTCGGGTGCCGGCGTGATCCAAGCGGTGTCAGCGACGGTCGATCGGGGAAGCGGCGAGGTGGTTGCGGAGCTGGCCGAGGCGCTGAGGCTCCATCGTTCCGGATGGAGGGCTTCAGATGCGTTCCGCCGCATCGCCGAACTAACGCCGGAGCCGTTCTGTTCACGGACCTACCGGCTTCTGGCGTCGGCTGATGAACGCGGAGCTGACCTTGCTTCAGCCCTGCTGGCGCTTTCGGAGGACGTCCGCGAAACACGTCGAGAGTCGATCAAGCGAGCTGCCACCAAGCGAAGGGCTGCAATGTTGGTGCCCACGGTGGCGGTCCTGGCGCCGGTTCTCATTCTTTTCGTGGCCGCGCCTCTTCCATATTTGATCACGGGTTGGCAATGAAAGGAGAAACCATGCTGCCTGTTGTGAGACAGTGGGCTTCGGCCCTGAAGAATGACGAGCGAGGGCTCAACACCGCCGAACTGATGGGTAACGCGGCGCTGGCAATCGCAGCGCTCGTAGTTATCTGGGGCGCGTTGCAGGCTCTCGGGGTCGACATAGTCGGTTGGATAAGAACTCAACTCATCGGCTCGTAGGAGATCGGGGGGTCACCTCAGTCCAGTTCTTGTTGGCTTCGATGTTGGCACTCGTCCTTTTCCTGACTTTCGCCAATCTCGTGGTGGTTCAATATGGGCGGGGTGCTATCAGATCGGCTCTAGAGCAGGGAGTTCGCTCCGGATCGGTCGCCGGTGAGGCTGCCTGTCTGACCACAGTGTCTGGCGTGGTCTCCGATCTGCTGGGCGGCCGAATGTCGGACGATCTCACTGCGGTTTGTCGTGTTTCCGGAGGGACCGTCGTGGCTTCGGCCCGCGCAACTTTCGAGTCGTGGACCCCGCTCACGCCTAACTTCGACGTCGCGATCGAGGTCGTTGGGACAGCTGAACCATGAGCGAACCGACCAGCCGTGAGCGTGGCCACGCTGCGGCTGAGTTCGCTCTGGCTGTCGGGGTTCTCATGTTTCCTGTGGCAATCGTTGTGATGTCATTTGGGCCTTGGTCCGAGCACCGCGTTGCCGCCCGATCTCTGGCGGCCGAAGCTGCACGCGCCGCCGTTTTATCCCTCGATCAGTCAGGGGCGCAGAGTCAGGTAGTGGCGTCCTTACCGTCGTATCGTCTCGATCAAACACAGGTCCGTCTCGGGTGGTGTGGGGCACCGCCGGGCGCCCTCGATGGCTTAGCCGGTGGTTGTCCTTTGGGCCGTGGGACAGCGGTGGTAGCCGAGGTTGAGGTGTGGACTCCTCTTTTTGCCACCCCCTGGGGAGGCGTCGGGGGGCTTTGGGTGTCAGCCTCGCATAGCGAACCGATTGACTTGTACCGGAGTCTGGGATGAAGGGCGAACGGGGTTCGGCCACTATCTGGATGCTCGGTCTCTCGATGGTGCTACTGCTATTCGGCGGATTGGCGATCGACTACTGGCGGGCTCTCGCTCTGCAAAGAGAGCTCCTAGCGGTGGCTGATTCCGCGGCCGTCGCCGCTGCTTCGGGTATCGACGAAGCGTGGTATCGCGGAACCGGGGAGGTCGTTTTGGATCCAGAGAGATCTCGGAACCTGGCTGCGGGTGCCGTCGGCTGGCAGGAAGTCGATGTCGTTGATATGGATGTTCAGGTGGACATCGCATTGGTGACGGTGACTCTGGAAGCCGAAGTGGAGTTGGGCTTGCTTGGTGTATTTGTTGACGAATCAGATCCCGTGACGGTTCGTGCCGTGAGCAGAGCGACCCCCCAGTTGGTCCCCTAGGAGCGACTTCACAATCAGAAGGTGGGCGGATTATCCTGTTGTGACACCCTGCGCGGCCAATTCGGCGGCGCGTTCGGGGGTGGTGTAATCGGTAACACGACAGGTTCTGGCCCTGTTATTGAGGGTTCGAGTCCTTCCCCCCGAGCAAAGGTCGATCAGTAAGCTGATCGGGCCTCGGCCTCGTCGTCTAGGGGTCTAGGACGCCGGCCTCTCAAGCCGGAAACGGCGGTTCGAATCCGCTCGAGGCTGCTGAGAAACCCCAGCTCACCTGGGGTTTCTCGCTGCAACGCCGAAGTGCCAGTGTTTACCGAGGCAGGCGTGTGTTCCCTTGCCAAGAGAGAAGGCCAAACTCCTCGCCGTACAAGTCGATAATCGTCTGGCTCCATTCCAGAAGATCGACGACTCTTTGTCCGCTGGGGTGTGAGGAGGACCACAGCTCGAGATTCTCCAGCCGGTTGTCTGTCCTGATCCCGTTGAGGTGATGCACTTGCTCGGTCGACCTGAGTGGTCTCCCAAGGTGGCGAGCCATCACCAACCGGTGTTCCGACATCGATGATTGGCCGCCCGAGAGAGTTCACGCTCATGTAAAGACACTGCCACGATCTGGTAGCCGTTGTTCAAATGCCCATCACCTTCAACTCGCCGAATCGGCACATCGACTTGCGGATCTCCGTATTTCATAACCCGTCGATAGTGAGCGGCGCACAAGTCCCTGGCATGTAGTTTCCGGTGGCATCCTTCAACTGAGCAGAATTGGCGCGTTCCTCGGAGCGGCCCGCGAACGTCAGCTCCGCGCTGCCTTCGCTGATAGTGGCCATGGCAGAGGCCCTTGGCGTCCACGGGAAGGTCGCACCCTTCGCTTAGGCATTGACCACGGACGCGGATCGGGCCGGGAGGGCCAGGTTCCCCGGACTTCAACACCCTTCGATAGTGCATCTCGCAGAAACCCCGCGTTAACGAAGACCGACCACAGCCTTCGACCGAGCAAAGCCTCTCCATGGCCCCAAGCTACGGGCCATGGAGGACAGATTTTCGAACACTTCCCGTGCAAGAGGGTGCGGAATCCGCACCCTCTTGCTATAGCAACGCTTCGGTCAGCCCCAGGGGTAGCAGTCGACGCCCACGCTCGGCTCATAGGTCAAGCCTGGTGCAGTGATGTTGGTGAGGCAGAAACTCAACACCGTGCTCCCCGGTGGGAGCTTCTTCGTGACCAGCGTGTTCGACAGGAACCCGTTGTATCCAATGTCGTCGATCTCGCTGACCGCCGACGCCGTAGTAGTCCTCTCGCGTCCTCGGCGGTCCAGATAGGTGAACACGCCCTCGACGGTGGCACCGCCGACGTACTCACCGAACTCGTCGTAGACGGCGATGGCGGCTTCGGCATCACGGCCCGTCGAGATCAGCGGATTGACCACTCCGGTCACCACTGACGCCGCTGGTGGTTCCGTCGGGTTGACCGTGTCACTTGCCTGATCTGAGAGCTCGCCGTCGTCGACCGTCAGCGTCACCTGGAAAGACCCCGCCGCGGCGTAGGAGTGGGTCGGGTTCTCTTCAGTGCTGGTTCCTCCGTCGCCGAAGTCCCACTGGTAGGTGAGGGTGTCTCCGACATCAGGATCCGACGACGTGTTGGTGAATGTGCAGTCGAGGTCGACACACGATGCGGTGAACCCCGCGACCGGAGGTTGGTTCGGTGCCGGTGAACTGACCGCCACGTCAGCCATCGTCGTGTGGTTGTCGGTCCCGTCGTCTGCTGTCAAGGACACCGTGTAGGTGCCGTCAGCGGTGTAGTCGTGGGTTGGGTTCTCTTCAGTGCTGGTCGTTCCGTCGCCGAAGTCCCACAGGTAGGTGAGGGTGTCGCCGACATCAGGATCCGATGATGTGTTGGTGAACACGCACTGGAGGTCGGTGCAAACTGACGTGAAGTCAGCTGTCGGTGCGGTGTTCCCGGGTGGGGTGCCTCCGCCACAAGAGCTATCGCCGCCGAACAGGGGTCCGTTCACATAGAGCAATGGCTCTGGCGAACCTGCCAGCCCATCAAATCCACATTCGGATTGTTGGGGCAACGCGTCTCCGATGATTGCTGCCTTGATCGCCTCTACGTCGGCTCTGGAGTCTGTTGGTGCTCCCGACTCGGCGATGTAGCGAGCGACTGCTCCGGCCACAAACGGACTCGCCATGGAAGTGCCGCTCTTGACCGAATAGCCGTCGTTTAGGTCGGTGGAAAAGATGCACACGCCTGGAGCCGCGATCTCTACGTCGGTGCCGTAGTTGGAGAAGTCGGCGAGGGTGTCGTCTTGGTCTGCACGGCATGTCTCGGCTCCGAGGCCTCCTGGCAGCCCGTCAAAGTCCGCCAGGGCCGACACGGTGATGACATCAGGCGAGTTGGCTGGACTGAACTCTGAAGCATCGATGCCATCGTTGCCGGCTGCAACCACGAAAGTCACGCCGGCGTCGGTCGCCGCGGCAATCGAGTCGTCGATCGCCTGGGAGCTTCCGATGAATCCGAGACTCATATTGGCCACCTCGATTTGGTCGGCCTTGGATGCAACGCCGTCGATGCCAGCGAGAATCATGCCCGTGGTCCCGGTGCCGTCAGCTTGCAGAACTTTGAACGACCACAGAGTGGCGCCAGGAGCCACGCCGATGCTGCCGATGTCGTTGTCGTAGGCGGCTGCGATTCCGGCCACGTGAGTTCCGTGACCGTGATAGTCCTGGAAGTCTCCAGAGCCCGAACAGCCTCCACCGAAGAGCGGATAGAGGATGGCGCCGGTGCAATCGCTGACCCATCGGAGGTTCAGGTCGAGGTGGGAGCGACCCGACCCGTCCGGGTTGGTCCCGATGTAGACCCCGGTGTCCAGGATTGCGATATCGACGTCCATGGGGACTGTTGGTGGGTTGATGTCGCCGTCGATTCGGTCGATCCCGGTCGGAACAGGCTGAGTGCCGACCGCCTCGACCTGCTGAACCGGTTCGACATATGCCACATGCGGACTGGCCTCGAGCCCTCGCAACGCCTGTTCGGGCAAGGTGAGGGTGAACCCTTGGAGGGCGGTGGTGTAGACGAAGCCAATCTGGCCGGAGTGAGCCTGGGCCATCTCTTCGGCAACCTCGGCCACGTGTCGATCCGTTTGTTCTAGAACGACGATGACCTCGGTATGCGGGCTTGCAGCTGGCGCGGGTACGGCCAGCAGGAACGTTGCTAGCACGGTGGCCAGAGTCAGGGTTCGTCTCTTCCTCATCTCATTCCCTCCTCCAACCCACCGGTCAAACTAGTCGCCGAGGGATAGGGCGGGAGGCCCAGATTGGGTCCGAGTTAGAAACGCAGCCGACATCTTCCTATACTGCCGCACCGCTTCGATCGTCCCGATCCCCCCGGAGGAACTCTCAATATGACGGATACGATTCTCTACATCGCGCTCATCGCGGGTGTCTTGGCCCTTGTTTTGGCCGTGTACTACACCCGCATGGTGATGGCTGCCCCCCAGGGCAACGACCGAATGGTGGAGTTGTCCACTGCAATTCGGGACGGTGCCATGGCCTTCCTGCGGCGCGAATACACCTGGGTGGCTGTGTTCGTCGTAGTGATGGCGGTCCTCATTGCCACGCTGCTCGACTGGGGTGCACCGTGGGGTGCCCTCGCTTACATCTTCGGGGCGATCTTGTCGGCTCTCGCCGGATACGTCGGCATGCGAATTGCAACGGCTGCCAACTCACGGACCACCGAGGCCGCGCGTCAAGGCGGTATCCCGGCTGCCTTGCCGGTGGCATTCCGTGGTGGCGCCGTAATGGGCTTCACGGTTGCCGGATTGGGACTTCTTGGAGTCGGTCTTGGTTTCTGGCTCTTCGGTGCCGATGGGCCACTTGCTGACCCCAACTGGGTCGACATCGTCACCGCCATCGGGCTTGGCGGCTCGTCAATTGCCCTGTTCGCACGTGTAGGTGGAGGCATCTACACCAAAGCCGCGGACGTGGGCGCCGACCTCGTCGGCAAGGTCGAGGCCGGCATCCCCGAGGACGATCCTCGCAACCCTGCGGTTATCGCTGACAATGTCGGTGACAACGTCGGTGACGTTGCTGGGATGGGTGCGGACCTCTTCGAGTCTTACGTCGGCTCGATCGTTGCCCCGGTCGCCTACTCGGCGCTCGTGTTCGGAGGCATGGCCTTCCAAGCCGAGGCGATCATGTTCCCGCTGGCAGTTGCAGCCCTCGGAATGTTCGCCTCGATCATCGGTTCGTTCCTGGTCAAGGCCAAGGACGAGGATCATCTCGCTGCGGCGCTTCACCGTGGGACCAACTTCGCGATGATCGCCACCGCCATCGGTGTGATTGGTCTGGCCAACTGGATCTTCGGAGACAAGGTCGACAACTGGATCGGGATCTGGCTTGCGGTCGTCGCGGGTCTCGTCGTCGGATGGTTCGTAGGGAAGATCTCGGAGTGGTTCACCTCCGATCACTACAAAACAGTGAAGGAAATCGCCCGTCAGTCAGAGACTGGCCCTGCCACTGTCATCATCTCCGGTGTTGCCGAAGGCATGCGTTCGGCGGCCTACTCGGTGATCGTCGTGGCGGTCGGAATCGGCGTCGCTTTCGCCGCTGGCGACTGGGCCATGGGCGAGGGTGGAGGCATCTACGGTGTGGCTATTGCCGCCATCGGTGTGTTGGCCACGCTCGGCATCACCATTTCGGTAGATGCATACGGCCCAATCGCCGACAACGCTGGGGGGATCGCCGAGATGGCTCACCTCGACCCGGAGGTGCGTGAGGCCACAGACGCTCTCGACTCGCTCGGCAACACGACGGCTGCAGTTGCCAAGGGCTTCGCCATCGCGTCAGCCGCAGTGACCGCTCTTGCGCTCTTCAACGCCTTCACCAAGGCGGTGGAACTCGACACCATTGACATTTCCTCTGCGCCAGTGACCATCGGTTTGTTCATCGGGGCCATGTTCCCGTTCTTGTTTGCTGCGCTGACCATGAACGCCGTGGGTCGTGCCGCCAACAAGATGATCGAAGAGGTACGTCGTCAGTTCCGTGAGATTGCCGGACTCAAAGAAGGCAAGCCCGAAGCCAAGCCGGACTACACCACGTGCGTGGAGATCGCTACTGCTGGAGCCCTTCGCGAGATGGTCATCCCAGGTGCGATTGCCATCGCTCTGCCGCTAATCGTCGGCTTCATCAACGTTGAGGCGCTCGGTGGGCTTCTGGGTGGTGCCTTGGTCACAGGGTTCTTGCTCGCCATCTTCATGGCCAATGCCGGTGGTGCTTGGGACAACGCCAAGAAGTTCATCGAGACGGGGGCGTTTGGTGGCAAGGGGAGTGACGCCCATAAGGCTGCGGTCATCGGCGACACCGTGGGTGACCCGTTCAAGGACACCTCCGGGCCTGCGATGAACATCGTCATCAAGGTCATGACGATCGTGTCGCTGATCTTCGCTTCCGCTTTTATCGGCTAGCAGGCGTTTCGTAAGGTTCTGTGTCGCTATACATCCCTTTGTCGGGGGTTTAGCGACGCGGAAGGGTTTAGCCCTTTTTGGTGGCTCTTCCGTGCAGGTATCTGCCGACGTGGGTGTCAGCGTCGAATGGCCCCGGGTCGAGGATGTGTGACATCACAGCTCGAGCAGCCAACGGTCCGATGAAAGCTCTCAAGGCGTCGTCCACGGGCTCCGCAGCAAGCTGACCCGACGCCTGGTGATGGGAGATGATCGCAGCCAAGGCACCGACGACTGGAGCCTGGATCGGGATCACTAGCTCCATCAGCTCGGGCTCGTCGACCATTTCTGGCAGGACCCGCGAGATGATTTTTGGATTGGCATCGACGAACTCCACATAGCGTTCCGCTATGGCCACGAGGTCATCTCGAACGCTCGCAGTTGGCTGAGGGATGGCGCCTGCAAACGGGGCTACCAGGTTGCTCATGGCGGCTCGCATGAGTTCGAGCTTTGATCCGAAGTGTCGGAACAGAGTTACCTCATTCACCCCGGCCCGGTCGGCGATTGCCTTGGTCGTGGCACCGCGATAGCCCGAAGCAAACAGTTCTTCGGCAGCTGCCTGTAGGAGTCGGTCCTTGGCTGAGGTCACGGTCACAGCGTAGAGAGCGGAGCCACGGTTGCAAGTGCTCACTTGCGCAAGTGCTTACTTGCAGATAGGCTTGCTGGGAACGGAGGACTGATGCGGAAACTTGCCGAATTCATCGTCACACGATCGAAGCTGATCCTTTTGGCCACGGCTCTTGTGACTGTCGCGGCGGCCATTTCGCTCACCCAGATCCAACTCAATGCTGATGTGGGCGCGTTCGTGCTGGAGGGCAACGAGACCGGTGAGGCATTCGCCGAGTTGCAGGAAAGATACGACTCCGGAGATCCCATCACGGTTGTGGCCCAAACCAGGGATGGATCCACGTTTCTGGAGCCGGCCAATCTCTCGGTACTCGCTCAATACTTGGCCGACGTGGCCCAAGTCGAGGGCGTCGACTCCGTTGCCTCACTGATCCCGGAGACGAATCCAGTATCCGGACAACCGATTGAACCTGACGACCTGGCGGCCATTCCCGAGGCAATGATCGCGAGTTTTGTTGGATCAAACCCGGTGGCTGACCTGCTCCTGTCAGAGGATCGGACGGCCGTGATGTCGTTCGTTTCTTCACGCACCGATCAGGTGGCTGTGGCGCGCGACGTTTCGGAGGTGGCGACTCCCGAGTCTCTCGATGTGACGCTCGCCGGGAACCCGGTCGTCTTCGCTCAAGTTCTTGACGTGCTTTCGTTCATCCTGCTGCTCGTCCCGCCCCTGGTGATCTTGCTGATGGTCGGGGTCTTCTACCTCAACATCGGAGATCGCAAGCTGAGTGCCTTAGCCGTATTTCCGGCCATCGTCGGCTCGCTTTGGACGTTCGGTGTGGTGGCGGCTACCGGGAGGGCTATCGATGTCGTCACGGTCATTGTTCCGATCTTTGTAATTGTCATGGGTTCGGCCGACGGGCTCCACTTCATCACTCACTTCCAGGAGAAGGCCACCGAGACGACCGACAAGGTCGAACTAGTGGCATCTGCTCTTCGTCATGTCGGGATCCCCATGATCTTGACCACAGTGAGCACAGCAGCTGGTTTCCTCTCGCTGACATTCACCGGTGTTGGCCCAATCGAAGATCTCGGGCTCTTCGCAGCGATCGGGATCACCTTTGCCGGTGTGATCTCCCTTTTCTCGCTCCCTGCGCTCATGTCACGGGTGACCATCAAACCGGCCCACCACACTGCGATTCTCGGGCCAAAGGTGGTCAAGGGACTCCAACGCCTCATCGCCAACCGACGGCCCGCCCTGCTCCTTGGGGTCATCATCGTTGCCTTCGCCGCGGCCTTTATCCCTCGTTTGGACGTAAACCCGGATCAACTGTTCTTCTTCAAAGCCGACGATCCGGTGCGTCAGGCGTTTGCCACGACCGAGGAGTTGTTTGGCGGTGCCACACCTTTGTTTGGTGAATTCGTCTTCGAGCCTGGACAGGACCTCTCGTCTCTTGCCGAAGTGAGCCGGCGCATGGAGGAGTTGGAAGGTGTGCGGCGCGTGTTCTCCGTGGCCGACTTCGCTGGGCAACTCTCTCCGGACCAGCTTCGAGCCGTCGTGAGCGGCGACCAGTCACTTCCCTTTGGCGACATGGTCTCTGACACCGGGCTGCGTTTCATCCTCTTTCCCTCAGACTTCGACACAGCCGATCTCCAAGGCTGGCTGGAGTTCGCTGACGCCGAGCCGCAAGTCCGCGTTCTGACAGGGATGCCGGTTGTTTGGGACGAGATCGCTCGATTGGTCATCCGGTCCCAGGTCATTTCGTTGGCTGTTGCGTTCGGATTGGTGACTGTCATGTTGGCCGTCGCCTACCGCAGAGTCCGCGAGACGCTGATCTCGTTGGTTCCGATCATCCTCACAGTGGCGACTCTTCTCGGCTTCCTGGCCCTGTCGGGAATCCAGCTGAACCTGCTGACGGCCGTGCTTTCGAGCATCGTGATCGGAGTCGGCATCGATTACGCCATCCATTTCGTCGCCGGGTTAGATCTCGAACGAGCCTCCGGACCGGGTTACGCCTTCCGGGCTATTGGTTCGGTTGGTCGTCCGATCGTGGCGAACGCGCTGGGTATTGCGGTAGCCCTGTCGGCATTGTTCCTGTCACCCCTGGCAATCCACGCGCAGGTGTCGCGGCTCATGTGGGTGTCCATGGTCACCGCCGCGGCAACGGCATTGCTCATCATTCCGGCACTCCTCCCGCCGGATGCTGTGGCTGAACACGCTCCAGACTCCTGAGTTAACAGACGACGCCGACACTCGTATCCTCTGCCTGGATGAAGGGCCACCCCTACCCGATTGATCATTCTCGCAAAGAGATCGTGTTCGTCAGACACGCCCAATCCCAGGCCAACCTCGATGGTGTCTGGAATGGCAGGTCGGACGGACCGCTCAGTGCAACGGGAGAGCGCACCCTGAAGGCACTTGGCGCCCGCTTATCCGAGTGGCAACTCGACAAAGTGATCTCCTCGCCGCTGGAGCGAACCCGGCGCACGGCCGGATCGTTTGCCGATGACGTGGAGATCTCGGATGATTTCATCGAGATCGATCTTGGCGAGTTCGAGGGCTCGCGACTGGTCGATATCCAGGCCGAGCGCGGCGACGAGTTGGCTGCCGCGCTCAGTGATCGGGATCTGCCGATGGGGCGCACCGGAGAAAGTCTCAACCAGGCCGCCAAGAGGGCGGTGGAAGCAGTCGACCGGCTTTTCGAGACCATGGAGCCCGACGAAAGAGTGGCCGTGGTCACACACGGCGGTTTCATGCAATCGGTCCTCCGACGTCACATGGCCGGCAAGGGACGACGAATCCACTCGTTCACGGCCAACACGGGGATCACCCGCATCTATCAGCAGTATGGGGCGCCCCGACTGGCGTGCTTCAACGACACGGCACATTTGGGTCCGCTCCCTGACGCCGTGGCAGAACACTTGAACGAGGGCACGCCTGTTGTCGCTCTGGTTCGTCACGGGCAAACCCGGGCAAACGTCGAAGGCCGATGGCAAGGACAGGGTGATTGGGACCTGGACGAGCTAGGCCAGCGTCAGGCGGCGGCTCTAGGGCGTTGGTACGGCAGGTATACGAACGTATACACCTCTCCTCTCAAGCGGGCCGCATCAACAGCCGCACAGGTCTCGCTCAACGGAGCCGAGCGGGTTGACGATTTCAAGGAGTTGAACATGGGTGAGTGGGAGGGGCTCACCACCCCAGAGATCTTGGAGCGCTGGCCAGACGCGCTGAACGACATCTTCGGGAGCGGCAAGGATCTGCCCCGTGGAAGGACTGGAGAGACCTGGAAGCAGTTGAGCGAGAGGTTCGCATCTGGGATCGAAGATGTCGACCATCAGCTCGGCACGCCCACGCTGGTTGTGGCCCACGGTGGAGCGATTAGGGCCTATCTGTCGTCACTCACGGAGTCGGACGACACCCACGGCGAGTCGTTCTACACCCCACGCAACACGTCGGTTTCTCATGTTGCTTATCGAGAATCTGGACCTGAGATCATCGACTACGCCGTGGCTTCTCATCTGGAGGGATTGGAGTGACCGCCAACTACGACTCGCGCCGATACGCCAGCGTCAACCGATGGGATCGCACTCACCTAGCTCGTGTCAACCGTCTCGTCGATCTGAAGCCAGGTGACCGGGTGCTGGAAGTGGGTTGCGGCCAGGGCCACCTGACCAAGGCCCTGGCCGAGCAAGGTCTCGACATCATCGGAGTCGATGCGAACCCGAACGCGCCTGAGGTTGCTGGCTCCGATCTAGTACGACATATGAAGGCCGAGGCTCTCGAATTCGATGATGGGAGCTTCGACGCGATTGTCTCTGTGCACGCGATTGAACACATTCCACCGTTGGAGCAAGCTCTGAAGGAGATGGTCCGGGTCCTCAAGCCAGGCGGACGTACCGCCTTTGTTTATCCGGCTGAACCAATCATGGGTTTGTATGCCATCCCGACGTCGATCATCCTGCACGGCACTCCGTTCAAAGCTCGGCAAGTGCACTGTCACAAGATCTGGCCTGCAAAGCTCCGTCGGATGATGGAGCCGCTAGGCATGACGGAGACCCGGACGGAGTTCACTCTCTACAAGTCACCCCAGTTCAGCGCCGCGTTCCGGAAAGACATCTGACGTTGTTCACCTGTCAGACATGTGGCCGTGAGTTCGATCTGCCCCAATCGGTCAAGGATCGTTATCCCGGTTGGACGCCCCGCCAGTGTCTCGATTGCCGAGACGAGGCGAAGAAGGTCGAGACAACGGCTGCGAGTCGGCCTGATTCGATTTCAAAGAACCGAGATCTCACCACCAAGGAAGTCCTGTCCACGTTCCACGATGGACCGCAAACGGGAGTCTTCACCGATGGCGCGGCTGAAGGCAACCCGGGGCCCGGCGGCTGGGGTGCTGTGCTTGTGGTAGACGGCGTGATGATCAGCGAGGACTACGGGAGCGAACCGCACACCACGAACAATCGGATGGAGCTCACTGCGATGGCCGTAGGGCTCGAGATGCTCCCCAAAGACTCCACCACGACGGTCTACAGCGACTCCCAGTTGGTCGTCAACACACTGACCAAATGGGCTGACGGCTGGAAGGAACGCGGCTGGAAGCGGAAGACGGGTCCCATAGCCAATCTGGAGCTTGTCCAGCGTGCTTACAAGGCAGCACGGGAGCGGCCCGGAGTTCAGATCCAGTGGATCAAAGCCCACTCGGGCTACAGATGGAATGAGTACGCCGATTCTCTAGCCACGGCATATCGGCGCGCCGAGTTTTGACCTTTCCTCCGGAGCGGCTTCGTCATTGGGGCCAGTTCGTCTACGACAGCCCTCTCTATTCCCATCTTGTCGAACTCGTCGCCGACTCGCCTGAACTCCTGGCGGTGCTCGGAGCAATCGAGAACCGACCACAACCCAACGTCTTCTTTGCTGCAGTTCACTATCTCCTTCTTGGCGACCCTCACCATGATCTCGCCCGGTTCTATGACTCCATAGTTCAAGACCCCCGGCCCCCGAACGAGGCCGGGCCACCATTCACCGCCTTCGTCCTCACGCATCGAGAGCGAATCCTCGAGTTGGGCGAGACCCGGCTCACTCAAACCAACGAGGTCCGACGCTGCGCCATCTTGCTCCCAGCGATCTGGGCCGCCCAAGTCCGCTCCTTCCATCTTGTCGACGTTGGGACTAGTGCCGGACTGAACCTGGCTCTCGACCGCTACGGATACAACTGGGGTGGTGTTACCTGGAATGAGAGCTCCCGTTTGGTCTTGAAGACCGAGTCGCGAGGGCAAGATCCAGTTCCGACACCGATCGAGATTCGATCGAGAACGGGTCTCGATCTCAATCCGGTCGACCTTGCTTCCGCCGAAGCCCGGCGCTGGCTCGAAGCCCTTATATGGCCCGGGCATGAGTCTCGACGGGAACGCCTCCGGGTCGCTATCGAGGTTGCCTCAGATGCCGATATGGATCTGATTGCGGGCGACGCCGTGGAGACCCTGGCTCGAGTACACGGAGCGTTGCCTGTTGGTGAGCCCGTCGTACTGATGCACTCCTACGTACTGAATCAGTTCACCGAAGCCGACAGAACTGCGCTGAGCGAGGTAATCGCCACGATGAGAGTCGACCGACCCGTGGTGCGCGTCGGGGTAGAGCATCAGGACCCAAGCCAGGTCTGGTCGGACGTGCTCGTTGATGTGGCGGGGAGCCCGGAGGTAGTGGGCAAGGCTCACCACCATGGTGAGTGGATTGAGCTCTACGTTCGGCCGTAGACCGGTACCAGTGCCCCGTTCATCACCGAAGCCTCTTCACTGAGAAGGAACTGAGCAACCGCAGCGATCTCATTTGGGGTTGGCCAGTCCACGTAGTCGGCGTAAGGAAGTGAAGCCCTAGTAGCGGGGGTGTCGATGATCGAGGGGACCAGGACGTTGGCGGTTACCCCCGATCCGTCGAGTTCGGTGGCGACGCTCTGGCCAAGAGCGGCAACACCTGCCTTTGCGATATTGAACGCGGCTTGAGCTTCGAAGTAGTTGACAGCCCCCCGGCTGCCGACCAGAACGATTCGGCCCCATCCTTCGGAGCGCAGATGGGGAACCACGGCTCGCACCGCGTAGAACGCGGAACGAAGATTCAGGTCCAGCATTCTCTCGAATCGAAGGTCATCGGTTTCTTCGACGTCGCGCCCGCCAGCCCATCCGCCGACGAGTGCGGCAAGACCGTGGATGCCTCCCCAACGGTCAGCTACATCCTTGACGAAAGTGTTCACGGCTTCGGCGTTGGTGCAGTCGACTCGTGCGAGCAGAATCTTGTCATCGTCGACCTCGAACTCTGACTCGAACTGCTGAGCCTCGTCGGGAAGAATGTATGTGATAGCCAGCCGATAATCCTCGGCGGTGAGGCGTTTCACCAGAGCCTTGCCCAGGCCGCCGGTTCCGCCGGTGATGACGATGTTCTTGGTCACAAGCTCAGATGCTAAACGGCGTGAGTCATCTTCTCCATAGAACCCACAGATCTGCGACGTTGGTGCCGGTGGGGCCTGTGTCGATTAGTTGGTTGGCGGAGGCGAGATAGGACGCGGAGTCGAAGGTTGCCAGGGCAGCGCGAGCACTTGCTTCGTGGTCGAAGGTTGACCTATCGACGATGGCCCCAGCGAATCCAGAGTTCCCGTCAACTCCATCGGTGGCCATTGCCGCAAACAAGTGGTTTGCCCCTCGCAGTCTTTTGGCAGCGAGCAGGGCCGTGTGACTGCTGCGGCCGCCGCGGCCAGAACCTTGCACGCGCACTGTCGGCTCCCCGGCGGCAACGAGCACTTCGGCGTGCGGAGCCTTATCCCAGAATCGTTCCAACTCTTCTTCGACCGCACCTGAAACCCAGTGGTCACAGATCGCTGTCGAGAGCCCCTCCTCGGTGGCCGCAGCGGCGACGCCTGCCGCGGCCTTCAGACCGTCGCCAATCACTCTGACTACTCGTGGAACCTCGCTCGGAGTCGATGGGACGACGATCTGATCGACATCCTCGATTCCGTATTTGCTCAGGATTTGATGCACGTCATAAGCGGAATCGCCAGGAATAGTCGGACCAGACGAGACGACACCAGGTCGAGCGGGTCCGACATCGGAAAGGATGTACGTTGACAGGGGACCCAGCCCTCCGCCCTTGATCGCTGAAAGTCCTGTTCGTACGGCGTTTATCTCTTCGATGTTGGCACCAGATCGAAGCAGGTCGGTGTTGATGGCCGTCAGCCGATCCAGCCCCACACCTTGGATGGGGACCTCGGCAAGCGACGATCCGCCGCCGCTGATGAGGGCGAGGTCGGCTCGCCCCGCGTGCTCCATGCATGCGAGTCCGGCAGCGAGGCTTCTTATCCCCGGAGTCGGGTGATCGCCCACCCACAACTCGACCCCGTCTGGAACCGGGGATGGTTCCGCCGCGACGCAAATACCCCTCAAACCATTCAGTGCTGCGTCAGCTCCACGGCACATGGCCGGGGCCGCCTTGCCAATCGCTATGACAGTCTTGGCGCCCTCGAGACCGTGCAGAGCTTCACGTGTGAGCGTTTCGGGATCCACGGCAGCGACCCCTGCCGCCAACCACTTCAGGACAGTGTCACGGCCCATTGATGAGGTCGTTGAGCCAAAGCCCTCTGCGGCTGCTCATTGCGGAGTGCAAGTCGCGGGGCTGGTCGATATCGAGAGCCAGGCCAACCCGAAATATCACACGTGGGTCAACCAGTCGGCCGAGATGGCGGTGGAAGCTTCCGGGGCCAAAGGTGAACGAGAACGATCCTGTAGATCCCAGCGCAGACGTGCCTCCGTCTGATGACGGCGCGATCACGTCTTGTCCTGCCCTCCCGGCGTCTAGGAGCTTCGTTACGTCGTGCTTGTCGAGGAGGGGTAGATCTGAATGTAAAACGACCCAGGGTGCGTCCGGTTGGATGGAGTCGACACCAGCGGCTGCCGCCAAACTGAGACCCAGGCCAGGGTCGGCGACAACCCGGACGCCTTCACCGACTGCCCAGGCCCGGACCTCGAGGTCGTCGGTCACAATGAGAGGGATGCCTCCAGCGTCGCGAACGGCGGCGAGGACATGACCTGTCACTCGATGGCCAATCACACGGCGTCGATCGACACCGAAGTGCGAACCGAGACGACTCATGCCATGCCGGAAGCTGCGTATAGGCAGAACCACGGTGGTTTCCACAGCGCGAGGGTAGGGAATATCGACACCTTGAGATCAGTTTCTTGGCTCATGGCACGAGCAGTTTGGAAAGGGACCGTCATCGCTGAAAGCGACGAGACCGTGATGGTCGAAGGAAACCACTACTTCCCGCCCGAGTCGGTCAACTCGGATTATCTCGATGACTCGGCAACCCACACCCGATGCCACTGGAAGGGTGAGGCGTCGTACTACGACGTGGTTGTCGAGGGTCAACGCAACGCCGACGCGGCTTGGTATTACCCGACTCCGTCGTCAGCCGCGAGCGAAATCAAGGACCATGTCGCCTTTTGGCGCGGGGTCCGGATCGAATCCTGACAGAACCTACGGGACCACCAAGACTGGGCACGCTGACATGTGGGTGAGGCGGTCGGCAGTCGACCCCAAGAGCATCCGCTCCGCAAGGCCCGCTCCGCGCCGTCCGATCACCAGAATGTCTGCATCGCAGTCCTCGCATACCGCCATGAGGCGGGACGCCGGTTCGCCGAGTTCCTCAACCGTCTGATAGCTCACACCCTCGAGTGCGAGATCGTTCTCGACGTCCCTGAGGATCTGCTGTTGGCCTTTCACCATTGCCGCTGACAGCGCTTCGGGGCTTGGCGGAGCTCCGTCGAGTCCCCACCAGCCTTCCGGTGGTCGGACAACGGTGACCATCTTGAGGTTGGCGTCCCAGTGGCGAGCCATGGCTGCCGCGTGTGCCGCTGCCCTCCGACTCCCCGCCGATCCGTCGATGCCGACAACGATCGATGAGATCTTCCATTCCATGATGTCGAAGCTAAAGGAAGAATCCGACCCCGTGACCGGCCAAAAGACCATAAATTCCGGCGACAAGATCGTCGGCGGTGACGCCTAGCGCTCCTGGGATCCGCTCGGCCTGAGCTACGCCGGGTGCAGCCGTCTTGAAGATGTCGGCAAACCGAAAAACAATCCACGCGATAGCGATCTGGGGCACGGTGGTCAGCCCGATAACGGCTACAAAGACTCCTGCTGCTTCATCGATTGTGACCCAGCCTGGGTCGTGTCCGTCCGTGAAGGGCTTGGCTGCCCACAGGCTGAGAAGGGCGACGAGGGCTGCCGCTCCAACCTGCCCTAGCCAAGACACGTTGAGGCCTACCCAGACTGCGATTGGTAGCGCAAAGAGAGCACTCACCGTTCCTGATCCTGAGTCGCTGCCACGTAGGCGACGCAGGATCAGACCGGTCCCAAACCACGAGGCCACAATCCGTTGCACCCACTGAGCCTAAATCGCAGTTTTCAGATGTCGTTGTCGCGTATAGCCTTGGCTCATGGATCCGGCATCACACATCTGGAGCGACGGAGAGCTGATTCCGTGGGACCAGGCGAACGTTCACTTTCTGAGTCACGCATTGCAGTACGGCACAGGGGTATTCGAAGGCATCAGGGCGTACGAGACTCCAGACGGCACCGCGGTGTTTCGTCTGGACGAGCACATGGTGCGGCTCGAAGCTTCGGCAAAGGCCTACGGAATTCCGTTGGCCTACACGGCCGAGGAGATGTCTGAAGCCACGCTGACGCTGCTTCGTGAGACAGGTCTGGCTTCGGCCTACATCCGGCCTCAGGTCTTTTACGGGTTGGGTGCGATGGGCCTAAACCCGATCGGCAATCCGGTGCAGACGATGATTGCCGCCTTCTACTTCGGCGCCTATCTGGGAGATGACGCGGCTGAGAAGGGGATCACCGCAATGGTTTCCAGTTGGCGGAGGATTTCGCACACCTCGCTCATCCCGACGGCCAAGGGTTCGGGCGGATACCTCAACTCGGCCCTGGCCAAGGTGGAGGCTGTGACGGCCGGATTCGACGAGGCGATCATGCTGAACGACTCGGGATCTGTGTCAGAGGGCACTGGGATGAACCTGTTCACGGTGAGCAACGGCGTGGTTTACACGCCGTCTGTGTCGTCGGGGATTCTCGAGGGCATCACCCGCAACTCGGTCATCGAGCTCCTGCGCGAAGAAGGGGTCGATGTCGTAGAGACCGAGTTGGCTCGCGGCAGTCTGTATACGGCCGACGAGGTCTTCTTGACCGGTACCGCAGCAGAGGTGTCGGCGATTGTGGAGATCGATCGTCGCCTTGTTGGCGACGGCGTTCCCGGCCCGATCACCCGCAAGGCCATGGCGATCTACTCCGACGCCGTCAACGGGAAGCTCGACTCTCACCGAGACTGGCTGGCTTTCGTCTGATGGCTCAGCAGCCCAACGTAGATATCACCGAGGCAGAACGTCCGCGACGGGTCCCCGAGCCAGCGCCGGCTTCACCCTGGCGGGCCGACAAGCCTGGAATCGCTTCTGGGCCGAGTGACGTTCCCGCCAGCGGCTTGTTTGGTCTGCCCGGCCCAGACCATGGATGGGCACACAAGGTTGTGGCACAGGCCGAGCTCCCGTCTGACGATTCCCGATTGCGTGCCGTCGTCCTTTGCCTGGTGCAGGCCAGGGCCGCGGCCTGCGGTCGAGCGGCCATGCCGTCTGACATAGAGGTGGCGCTGATGCTGCTCGGATATGGCGATGATCTTCCCGCTGAGTTGGGGGACCGTCGGGAGCGCTGGCTGGAGGCCGTGCCTCACGAACGCCGCGCCGGTTCTACTGCTCTGGCTGAAATCGACCGTGGCCTTTTAGCCGAGCCTGCAGGCAAGGTCGCCTATGCCCTGCGGAGGGTGCAACCCGGCAATTCCCCGGCAGCTGATTAGCGTCGCTTTCGTGAAGATCGTTCGTATCAAATCCGGTGACGACATCGCGTACGGGGTAGCAGACACCGAAGGTGTTCTGGTTTACCAGGGTTCGCCGTTCGTGGCTTGGGAGCCGACAGAAATCGTTGTTCCGTGGCCCAAAGTGACCCTGTTGGCCCCCGTGTTTCCCACCAAGGTCATCTGTGTGGGCAAGAACTACGAAGACCACGCCGCCGAGTTCGATGGTGAGGTTCCAGAGGAGCCACTCATCTTCATGAAGCCGGCAACTTCCGTGATCGGCACCAACGCCAATGTTGCGCATCCGACAATCAGCGGTGAGGTCCATCACGAGGCCGAACTGGCGGTGGTGATTAGTCGTCCGGCACGCCACATCAAGGCAGAGGACGCCTCCAAGTACATCTTCGGATACACGGCTGCCAACGATGTGACAGCGCGTGACCTTCAACGACGGGACAACCAATGGACACGCGCCAAGGGGTTCGACACGTTCTGTCCGCTCGGACCCGCCATCGAGACGGAGTTGGACCCTCTGGAACGGCTAGCTGTGATCTGCAAAGTGAATGGCGAGGTGCGTCAAGCCGGGTTCACTGCCGACATGGTGTTCGGAGTGGCTGAGATCTTGGAGTATGTGACGGCTTTCACCACGCTTCTGCCGGGGGATGTCGTCCTCACCGGAACCCCATCGGGGGTGGGCAAAGTCGTTCCAGGGGATGTCATGGAAGTCGAGATCGACGGCATCGGAACCCTGACCAACCGGGTGGTGGCGGCGTGAGTGTTCGGGTTCGTATGGCGCCCTCACCGACCGGCTTGCTCCATGTGGGCAACGCCCGAACGGCCCTGTTCAACTGGCTCTACGCCCGTCACACAGGCGGCACCTTCGTGTTTCGCATCGATGACACCGATCGAGAGCGATCCACCGTCGAGTTCGAGGAGGAGATTATCTCTTCGCTTCGATGGCTTGGCTTGGATTGGGATGAGGGTGTCGGCGTTGGCGGTCCTCATGGGAGCTACCGGCAGTCAGCGCGTATCGACCATTACGCGGCGGAGGCTCGGAAGCTGGTTGATGCCGGTCTCGCCTATCACGATCCTCGCTCGGCCGAGGAGCTCGACGCCCTGCGGGCCAAGGCCCAGAAGGAAGGCAAGCATCCGGGCCATTACATCCGTCGCCCCGAGACTGCCGCGCAGGAGGGCCCTATTCGGTTGTCGATTCCGCAGGACGATGCGGTCGAGTTCACCGACGTGGTCCGGGGCGATGTCAGTTTCGCGCCGGCCGATATCGACGATTTCGTGATTCTGCGCAGCGACGGCACACCGACCTATCACCTCGCCTCGACGATCGACGACATCGAGTATGAGATCACCCACGTTGCTCGTGGCGAAGACCTTCTTCCTTCTACGCCGAAGCACATCCTCTTGACTCGTTCCCTCGGCGGCTCTGAGCCGACCTACGCCCATCTTCCGCTGTTGTTCGGTCCCGACCGCAAGCGTCTGTCGAAGAGACACGGCGCGACCTCGCTATCCGCGTACCGGGACCAGGGCTTCCTGGCCGATGCAGTGTTCAACTACCTGGCAATCCTCGGTTGGTCGCCGGACGGTGAGACGACGATCTTCTCTCGACAGGAGGCCGTGGACGCTTTCGACCTCACCGATGTCTCACAGAATCCGGCTGCTTTCGATCCCGAGAAGCTGACTTGGATGAACGGCGAGTACATCCGGGCGATGGATCCCAGTGACTTCTCTGCCATGACGCTGCCACTTGTGGAAAGCTCGCTCGGTCGACCGTTGGACGAGAAAGAGCGCCACACGTACGAGGTGATGGCTCCTTTGGTTCAGGAGCGAACGAAGCTGTTGCCCGAAGCGCCTGAGCAGGTGAGCTTTCTATTCGAGGACTTCGACGAGTACGACGAACGATCGTGGTCCAAGGTGATGGCGAAGGATGGTGTTCCCGAAGTGTTGAGAGCGGCCCACGAGGCCTTGTCGGGGCTGGACACCTGGTCAACCGAGTCGATCGAAGCCACGCTGCGCGCCCTCCCGGAGAAGCTGGGTATTGGCGCTGGCAAAACCTTCCAACCTGTCCGGGTGGCGGCGACGGGGTCGTCGGTTAGCCCGCCTCTGTTCGAGAGTTTGGAGGCACTGGGTCGGGATCGTTCGCTGGCCCGCATCGCCCAAGCCGTCAACGCGTTGCTATAGCAACGCTCCAATCAAGAGTTGGGCTGGGCGAGCCGGGCGCGTAACCTTGCGGTGCTCTTGGTCCCGTCGTCCAGGGGTCTAGGACGCCGGCCTTTCAAGCCGGAAACGCCGGTTCGAATCCGGTCGGGACTGCCAGTTCTTTCCCCTGGTCAGGGGATTGCTCCCTTTCTCTTCTTGTCGATGGCTGGCGCGCCCGGCGAACCAGCGAGTCTTGTTCGACATCTTCGCGCTCATCCCGATCCCGATTAGAGAATCTTGCATCTTTATGCCATAGACGATACGCTATAGATACATGACGAGGCTTGAAGATCGGGTCGCTGGTTCGCTTCTGCAACTCGCTCGGGCGAAGCGGGGGTTGTCCCAGACGGCATTCGCCAGCTTGCTAGCCATTGCTCAGCCGACTTTGTCCGCGTACGAGTCGGGACGTCGTCAGCCTACGTTGCCCACTCTGCTGAAGCTGTTGGCTCGAGCAGGGCTTGAGTTGCGAGTGGAACTGGTCGACCTCGACAACCACGATTCAGTGCTCGCCGAGTGGGAGCGGACGCTCGACGATGCCACCAGGGAGCGGTTGAGGGCACAGGGCTTCCGCTTGGCAAGCGATGCCGCCTGAGCTCGATGATGAGCACGTAGCGGCTATCTGTCGGGTTCTCATCGAACACGGTGTTCAGTTTGTCGTCAAACCGGCAATGGATCTCCTGTGATAGCTGCAGGCGGTCAAGGCTCCGCTAACGGACTCAGACCCGATAACGTCAACGGCCGTGTCCAGCGATGGCGTCTTTTTCTACAGCACCCTCTTGGCTCTGCTTGCGCTCACCGCGCTTGCGCTCGCCGTCGGCCTCCTTGCTTATCGGCTGATCCGAGGTCCGTCAGCAGGTGACCTTTTGGGCGACAAGGCGTTGTGGTTGGCCTGGCTGGTGGCGTTTGTAGCCACCGCTGGGTCGCTGATCTACTCCGAGGTCATCCACTTCGTCCCATGTCGGCTGTGCTGGTTCCAAAGAATCGCCATGTACCCGATGGCCGTAATCCTTCTGATCGGCGCAATCAGGCGGGAGGTCCAGATCAAGTTCTATGCGCTGCCTCTCGCTCTCGCCGGTTTGGCAACCTCTGTCTATCACTATGTGGTTCAGCGAGTTCCCGGCGTTGGGGGCTCGTCATGTAATCCTGACAGCCCTTGCTCGGCGATCTTCGTCGAGATGTTCGACTTCGTCACCATCCCGTTTATGGCCGGGTGTGGGTTTATTCTGATCGCCGTTCTATTGGGGTTCTATGTCAAGCAAACAAGCAGCGAATAGTCAGTCCGGTAATCGCAACCTGATCCTGTGGATCGTGGGTGGGGTGGTAGGCCTCGCCTTGATCGTCCTTTTGGCCTGGTCAATCGCCGGCGACGAAGCGATTCCGGATGAGGTCGGACTTGGTGAGGTAACTGTCACCGGCGATCCGCTTCCGTTCCTTCCCGAAGGGGTGGACTCTGATCCGGCCCTTGGTTTCCAGGCCCCCAGCATGTCGGGCACCGATTGGAACGACAACGAGATCTCAATCGAAGCCGACGGGCGTCCCAAGATCGTCATGTTCCTGGCCCATTGGTGTGGGTTCTGTCAGGCAGAGGTCCCCGAGGTGCAAGCATTCATCGATCAGGGTGGTCTGCCAAGCGATGTTGACCTCTACGGAGTCACCATCTTCACCGACAGGTTGCGGGGCAACTGGCCGCCGCAAGATTGGTTGGAAGACGAAGGTTGGACTGCTCCCACCATCATGGATGATGCCCAGTCGAGTTCGGTTCTCGCTTACGGGGTGCGGGGCACTCCGTTCTATGTGGTTCTCGACGGTGAGAATCGAAACCTGGGACGGTTCTCAGGTGCGATTGGCATCGGTGGCTTCCAGCAGATGATCAACCTGGCCCAAGCCAGCATCGGCGGCTGAGACAGCCGTTATCTACTGCTCTAGCGAGCGGATCTTGTCCAGGCGACGTACGTGACGTTCTTCGCGGCTGAACTGAGCAGCGAGGAAGGTCTTGACCAGATCTTCAGCCAGAGATTGTCCAACAACTCTTGACCCAAGACACAAGACGTTGACATCGTCGTGTTCGACCATCTGGTGAGCGGTGTAGGAGTCGTGGGCGGTTGCAGCTCGGATACCAACGAGTTTGTTGGCGGCGATCGATGCTCCGGCTCCAGATCCACAAACCACGATGCCGCGATCGGCCCGACCGTCTAGAACTGCCTGGGCCACCGAAGCCGCAAAGTCGGGGTAGTCGACCGGGTCGGCGTTGTGGGTGCCCAGGTCGTAGACGGCATGACCCGACTCCGCTAGCCACCGGGCCAGGTGCTCCTTCAGGTCGTAGCCGGCGTGATCTGATCCAACAGCGATTCTCATTGCGTCGGGAGGGTAACCCAACCACCGCCCCGCTTCGCTTCACCCCGCGTCTGATCCTCGATTGGGCTGCATACCGTCAGTGTGAGGCTGACGCGTTGCAGCGCGGTCGAGGTGGACGAGCGACTTCCTGGTCTGGGCTGCATACCGTCAGTGTGAGGCTGACGCGTTGCAGCGCGGTCGAGGTGAGGCGGGAGGCCGGGTGTTTGGGCGTTGCCCCGTTACCCTCCACCGCGATGTCGGTGATATCCATCCAAGGTGGCGCACGGCTCTCCGGGACCGTCGGCGCACTGGGAGCCAAGAACGCCGTTCTCAAAGAGACTGTGGCGACGCTGCTCGCTCCCGGTCGACATCATCTGACCAACGTCCCCGGCATCTTGGACGTCGATCTCATGGTCCAGGTGCTCGAACACACAGGTTGTCGTGTCGACCGTAAGGGTCATGAGATGTATGTGGTGGTGCCGGAAGAACTTCGTCCCGAAGCGCCACTCGAGTTGGTCCGTGCCATGCGGGCGTCAATCATCGTGTTGGGCCCGTTGCTTGCCCGGTGCGGTGAGGCCAGTGTGGCCTTCCCTGGTGGTGACGATCTCGGGGCGCGACCGATTGAGTGGCATATGCACGGTCTGGAGCAGATGGGCGCCAGTTTCGAGTTAGTGCACGGTCAGCTCGTCGGGAGGGTGGACGGTCGTCTCAAAGGCACGGAGATCGAGCTTCCGTTTCCATCGGTGGGGGCAACCGAGAACCTGGTGCTGGCTGGAGTTCTGGCCGAGGGTCGAACCACCATTGTGAATGCAGCCCGGGAGCCCGAGATCGTGGATCTGATCGACCAACTCATAGCGATGGGAGCTGACATCGAAGGTGGGGGAACATCGCTTGTCACGATCCACGGCGTCGAGTCATTGCGCCCGGCGGCTCACCGAGTGATCCCCGACCGTCTCGAGGCTGGCACCTACGCAGTAGCCGGCGCGATTACTGGCGGCGATGTGACGGTCACCGGATGCAACCCCGATCACCTCAGGATGGAATTGGCCAAGCTCGAATCCACCGGCTGTGAGGTGTCACGCGGGGGAGACTGGTTCCGGATCAGCGGACCTGAACGGGCCCAGGCGGTCGACTTCTCGACCCTGCCATATCCAGGGTTCCACACCGACATGCAGCCACAGATGGTGGCTCTCCTCTCCATGGCAACCGGTACGTCAGTGATAACCGAGAACCTCTACGACTCTCGGTACAGATACGTGGGTGAACTCGCCCGGATGGGCGCCGACATTTCGGTCGAGGCCCAGCACGCCATCATCCGGGGTGTCGAGCGGTTGTCTGGTTGCCCGGTGATCGCTCCTGACATTCGCGCCGGAGCGGCGCTCGCCCTAGCCGGCCTCGCCGCCGACGGTATTACCGAGGTTTCGGATCCCAGTCATATCGACCGGGGCTACGAGGACTTCGTCGGAAGGCTTGCCTCCCTCGGAGCTTCGATCTCTAGGAGCTGACCGTGACGTACAATCGGAACAGAACCTGCTCTACCTTTGTTGTGAGATCCGATGTCTGAAACCACGCCAGTCACCATCGCCCCCTCGTCGGAGAACGATGTTCCAATCGATCCCGACTTGCTGAGCGAGACCCTCGACTACATCCGTCCTGCGGTGCAGGCTGACGGGGGCGACTTGGTCCTGCTTGGAACCGAGGAGGGTCGGGTTGAGATCCAGATGGTTGGCGCCTGCGGTGGATGCCCGTTGTCGATGATGACTTTGAAGGCCGGCATCGAGCGGATTCTCAAAGATCGCGTTCCCGGTGTTCGCGAGGTTGTGGCCTCTTCCGAGGTACCAGGCACCCTCGACGAGGCGACCGAGGCGTCAGGTATCTCCCTCCCAACGCTTTAGCGAAGACCTACGCTCAACTCCGTATGGACTCCTCCCTGATCGATCGCGTTCGTTCGGGTGATAGGCGCGCCCTCGCACGGGCCATCAGCGCTGTCGAGTCAGGTGTGACCATTGAAGGGGTCGTCGAACCGGAAGGGGTGATCGGCATCACGGGCCCGCCGGGGGCCGGGAAGTCGACTCTCATTTCGGCGATAGTCGAGATGTTTCGCGACGCTGACCTGACAGTGGGCGTGCTGGCAGTCGACCCATCAAGCCCGGTTACCGGTGGAGCGCTTCTAGGGGATCGCATCCGGATGCAGTCCCACGTCCAAGATGACGGGGTCTACGTGCGGTCTATGGCGACCCGCGGCCACCTCGGCGGTCTTGCTCCCTCGGCCCGTGCTGCGGTGGCCCTGCTCGCAGAGGCTGGATTCGACCGGATCATCGTCGAGACGGTGGGAGTCGGCCAGTCAGAGGTCGAGGTCATGAATCTCGCTGATCAGGTCGTCCTGGTAGTGGGACCGTCATGGGGCGATCAGGTGCAGGCCGACAAGGCTGGCATCGTTGAGATCGCCGACATATTCGTGGTCAACAAGGGAGACCGACCCGGCGTTGAGGATGTGAGACGTGCACTGCGCGAGACAGCCGACGTCGGCGATCGCCCCGTCCTGGTGACGACAGCGACCACCGGCGAAGGCGTCGATGAATTGGTGGCGGCGCTAGGCGGTTAGTGAGGCCTGCGCTGCTGCCAGCCGTGCGCCTTCGACGCGCGGCGGGCTGCACGAGACGTAATCGAGCCCAAGCCCGTGGACGAACCGGATGGTTTCGGGGTCGCCTCCATGCTCGCCACACAATCCGAGTGTCAGGTCTGGATTCGATTCACGCCCTTCGAGACAGGCCACACGAACCAATCGACCGACGCCCTGTTGATCCAGAGTCTGGAACGGATCGGAAGTGAGAATCCCTCGTTCGAGGTAGTCCCGTAGGAACAGACCCTCTGCGTCGTCCCTGCTCAGCCCGTATGTCATCTGCGTCAGGTCGTTGGTTCCGAATGAGAAGAAGTCAGCGATCTCCGCGATCTCACCAGCTGTAAGGGCGGCTCTGGGAAGCTCGATCATCGTCCCGACCGGGATCTCGTGGTGGTCGCCGATCTCTTCGAGGATCACTTCGCGCATCCGGCGCAGCTCCTCCACCGTCGACACGAGTGGCACCATGATTTCGAGGCGCGGATCGCCACCGGCCTCCAGCCGGCGTTCGTACGCTGTGACTGCTGCCCTTGCCTGCATCCGGTAAAGCTGGTCGAGCATTAGCCCGAGCCGTACGCCACGAAGCCCGAGCATCGGGTTGTCTTCCTCCCACCTGGCGACTTGTTCAGACATCGCCTGTAGGTCGTCAATCGGTCGGCCGGCTCTGACCCTGCGTAGGGCGTGCTGTTCCAACTCCAGACGACTCGGCAGAAACTCATGAAGCGGTGGATCCAGTAGGCGCACCACGACAGGCAGGCCGTCCATGGCCTCGAGAAGTCCCTCAAAGTCCCCGATCTGGAGTCTCTCTAGGTCGGCGAGGGCGTCTTCACGGCTTTCAGGAGAGGTGGCCAGGATGATCTGCTGGACGACTTCCAACCTCTCACCAAGAAACATGTGCTCGGTGCGGGCTAGTCCGATACCTTGGGCGCCACGAGCGCGAGCCAGCGCAGCATCTTCACTGGTGTCTGCATTGGCGCGGACCTTCATCTTTCTCGACTCGTCCGCCCATTCGAGCAACTGATCTAGTTCGGGAAGCGACTCGGGTTCGATCAGAGCCACCGCGCCTATGTAGACCGCGCCAGTAGTTCCGTCAATCGTCAGAAGCTCACCTTCCGAAATGTCGTGATTGGGGGCGTGAGCAATCAGGGCCTCTGGATCGACTACCAGAGCCGCGGCGCCAGTGACGGCGGGTTTGCCCATCCCGCGGGCCACAACTGCTGCGTGGGATGTCTTGCCTCCTTGACTGGTGAGGATGCCCGCCGCAGCCGCCATTCCATGGATGTCGTCGGGAGTGGTCTCCGGGCGAACGAGGATCACGGTCTCGCCTGCCTTGTGCATTTCGACCGCTCGGTCGGCCGTGAACACCACCTTGCCCGCCGCCGCTCCCGGAGACGCCGCGACCCCGCTAACCGCCGGATCTGGAGCGTGCTCGGCATCGATTTTCGGGCGGTGAAGGTGTTCGAGAGTTGCCGGGTCAACCCGCTGGATTGCCGTGCCCTGATCGATCAAACCCTCGTTGGCCATGGTCACCGCTACGCGGACAGCCGCCTCTGGCGTTCTCTTTCCGACGCGTGCTTGGAGTATGTAGAGGATGTCGTTCTCGATCGTGAACTCGATGTCCATCATGTCGCGGTAGTGCTTCTCGAGACCCTCCATGATGTCGAGGAGCTCGCCGTGACACCGTTCGTGCAGACCGGCTAGTTCGTCGAGAGACATCGTGTTGCGAATGCCGGCTACGACGTCTTCTCCTTGGGCGCGCGGCAGGTAGTCGCCATAAGAGACTCTTTCGCCTGTTGCCGGATCTCGGGTGAAGCAGACCCCAGTTCCCGACTCCTCGCCCATGTCGCCGAAAACCATCATCTGGATGTTGGCGGCGGTGCCTAGCTCGTCGGGGATGTTGTTGATCCGGCGATAGTCGTAGGCGCGCTTATTGGTCCACGACTTGAACACGGCTTCGATTGCACCTCTCAACTGCTCCATCGGATCAGTTGGCAGCCCGCCTGGGTGTTGCTCCTCGGTGATTGCCTGGAACATGCGGGTGGCCTTCTCGAGGTCCTCAGTTGTGAGCAACGAGTCGTCCATCACTCCTCGCTTATTGCGGAGGTTGGTGAGGACCTGCTGGTAGTGATGATCGGATATCCCGAGTACGACGTTTGAGTACATCTGGACGAATCGTCGATACGCATCCCAGGCGAAGTGCTCGTCACCGCTCCACTCGGCGAGTTCGCGCACTACTTCCTCGTTGATGCCGATGTTGAGAACGGTGTCCATCATTCCCGGCATCGAGAATTTGGCGCCTGAACGCACCGAAAGGAGAAGGGGGACACCTCCCGAACCGAACTTCCGCTCGGTTTTGGCTTCCAGACGCTGGACGGCGGCGTCAACTTCCGTCCAGAGGTCGGTCGGCACGTCGCCGTCGCGCATCGTCTGGCGGCATACCTCCGTAGTGATGGTGAAACCCGGCGGAACTGGAAGTTCCAGGTTGGTCATTTCGGCGAGACCCGCGCCCTTACCTCCTAGAAGGTCACGGTCGGATCCATCGCCCTGGTCGAAGTCGAATAGATGTGGCATGGATTGCCGTGAAGGTAACAACAATCGAGCCGGGTTCGCCAGGGCACTTAGTCCCGTCGTTATCGTTGACGTGATGCCGGTCTACCTGTCCCATGCCACCGGGTTTTGCGGCGGCGTATGGAGCCCAATACGAGACCGCCTTGAAAGCCAGGAAACCGAGGCCTGGGACTTCCCGGGACATGGTTCCGGCCCCAAACTAGAACCACCGTTCACATGGCAGACCTTCGGCGAGTTCGTTCTGGATGTGACAGAGTCCGGGGGCATCGGAGTCGGTCACTCCATGGGTGCTGCTGCCCTTGTGATGGCCCAGATCGCTGACCCCAAGAGATTCCGGGCGCTGGTGTTGGTCGAGCCGATCGTTTTTCCTCCACCGCACCAGAGAGTCGACCACCCCCTCGCTGCTGTCGCCAGAAAGCGAAAGACCGTTTTCGAGACTCGCGAAGCGGCATATGAGAACTTTGTGAATCGTCCGGCGTTTGCCGGTTGGGATCCTCAAGCCCTCAACGGATATGTGAACTGCGGTTTTGCTGGGCCGGGGCCGGTATTGATTGCGTGCGATCCCGAGGTCGAGGCCGAGGTCTACAACATGTCCGCGGAGCACGACACTTGGGAGTTGTTGAGCCAGGTGGAGGTTCCGGTTTTGGTTCTATCGGGCGCCGAGACCGACACGATCAAACCGGACCTGGCGCGTGCCCAAGCGGCGCAGTTCGTTCGTGGAGGTTTCGAGGTCGTACCGGACGCCGGACACTTCCTTCCGATGGAAAACCCAGCGCTGGTCGCTCAACGGGTGGAGCGCATGGTGGCCGCCGTTGGGATGGTTTAGCTGTCGGCTCTGTAAACGAGTCCCTCGTCGCCGGCTACCCAGGTGGTCATCTGATCACCGCTGATTTCGATGCGTATCGGACCTTCGAAGGCGGTCACGACACGACTGTCCTGCTCCATGAGATCCTGGGGACATTCGCCATCGGCTGACAGCGAGGTGACGATGATCTCGCTCCCGCTCGTTTGGTAGTCACCCACCAGGGTCCGACAGCCAGTGCTGCCGATGAACGACCCGTCGCTGAAGAACTCGAGTGTTGCGCGCTCGCCGCTTACAGAGCTCACCGCGTCGCCCTGCACCAGTCCATCGAGCACCCAAACCGTCCCCAGCAGTTCGCTGTCGGCAATCGATTCGAGGGCTTCGAACTCGAAATCGACGCCATCGCCGGCGAGACGAAGTGTCTGCCCTTGCCCTTCAACCAGTTGCACCCGACTCAGTCCCTGCATGAACAGACTTTCAGCGTCCATCGAACTGCGGGGTTCGCAGGCCATCTCGGTGATTGACATCCCACCCACGGAAATGACCTGACCGCTGAGGTGGTAGGAGCCGCCGTATCCGTTGCACGACGCCGTTCCAAAGAGGTTCTCTCCATCGAAGGCAACGGTTATTGGATGTGATTTCGGCGGGGAGACTGGCGTGCCGTCGACGGTGCCGTCTACCAACTGCCACGTGGGGCCGATGATCTCTGGAGTTGTGGCGGGCTCGGATCCGCTTCCGCTGCACGAGGCGAAGATGACCGCGGCCGCGGCCAGTGTTGCAAAAAGCTTCATGTACTTCGGACGTCGCCGTCGTCCTGCCGGTTCCCCTCTTCGATGTTGGACTCAGCCGACAGCGAGGGCAGCAGCGAGCACCAGTCCGAACCACAGGTGAAGCTTGGCGGTCAGCTTGAGAGCGCGAATCAAAGGCGGGCCGGAGGTCTTGGAGTTGACGATCCGAACGGGCAGGGTCGCAAAAGGGAGCAGAAAACCGGTCAGAAGGGTGCCCAGAGGCAGCAAGCCGAGTGTGGCGCACAGCGCAACTGTGAGAAACGCTCCGTAGATCAGGATCGCGAAAAAGCGTTTGGTGCTTTCCCGGCCCATCATCACGGCCAGCGTTCGCTTGCCTGCTGCCTCATCTGTTTCGATATCTCGGTAGTTGTTGACCACGAGCACCGCTGTCACCAGAAGGCCGACTGGTATTGCAACCACCCAGATCGATGGCGGTGCCGTTGAGTCGTGTACGAATCTCGACCCAATCGTTGCCACGAGGCCAAAGAAGATGAACACAAACACCTCGCCTAGTCCTCGGTAGCCATAGGGGATTGGTCCGCCGACGTAGCCGAGCATGGCAATAACCGAGACGACCCCGATGAGAAGGATGACTGGGCCGGCGATGGTGGTCAGCGCGACTGCGGTGATGGCGGCGACAGCCACTGCGACCCAAGTTGCGACCCACATGCTGCGTGCCGAGATCACGCCTGCGGTGACCATGCGAGGCGGGCCCAAGCGGTCGACATCGGCACCGCGTCGAGCGTCCGAGGCGTCGTTGGCGAAGTTGGCTGCGATCTGGATGGCCAGAGCGCCTACCAGTGCCCAGACGAAGGCATCCCACCGGAACGACCCCGCTCCGTAGGCGTGGCCGCTTCCCACAAACACTGGTACGGCCGCAGCAGGCAGTGTGTGGGGTCGGGCCGCCGTGCGCCACGCCTCGAAGCGTGTCATCGACTCAGTAGTACCAGGGGAACTGCTCGTAGCGCGGAGACCGCTTCTCGAGAAACGAGTCCCGTCCTTCCTGGGCCTCGTCGGTCATGTAACCCAATCGGGTCGCCTCTCCAGCAAACACCTGCTGGCCGACCAGACCATCGTCGATCATGTTGAAGGCGAATTTGAGCATCCGCTGTGCCATGGGGCTCTTGGCAGCCACCTCGCGCCCCCACTGGAGAGCAACTTTTTCGAGGTCTTCGTGATCGACCACCTCGTTGACCATCCCCATGTCGTGGGCCTCGGCCGCTGAGTAGTCGCGACCTAGGAAAAAGATCTCGCGCGCCCGCTTCTGCCCAACCTGGCGAGCGAGGTAGGCAGATCCGTAGCCAGCGTCATAGGAAGCGACGTCAGCGTCGGTCTGCTTGAAGATGGCGTGTTGTCGCGAGGCCAGGGTCAGATCACAGACCACATGAAGGCTGTGTCCGCCTCCCACGGCCCATCCGGGGACCACGCAGATGACCACCTTTGGCATGAACCGGATGAGGCGCTGAACTTCGAGAATGTGAAGACGGCCGTTGCGGCCAGGGTCAATCTCCTCACCGTCGGCGTAGCGATAGCCGTCCTTGCCGCGGATCCGCTGGTCACCGCCCGAGCAAAAGGCCCACCCGCCGTCCTTGGGTGATGGGCCGTTTCCGGTCAGTAGCACGCATCCGACGTCAGAGCTTTGCCGGGCATGATCAAGAGCGGTGTACAACTCGTCGACAGTGTGGGGACGAAATGCGTTCCTCACCTCAGGTCGATCGAAGGCGATCCTGACCACGGGCGCTTCATTGGCGCGGTGGTAGGTGATGTCGGTGAAATCGAAACCGGACACTGTGTGCCAGGAAGACGTGTCAAATATCTCAGAAACCACGAAGCCGGAGCATAAGGGGCAAAATCAGGCTGTGATTGATTGGCTGACAGATGTCGATCCGAGGCGGACCTTTCTCCGAACCGCAGAACGGTCCTGGTCGTACGGGGAGACCCTGGTCGAGGTAGGCCGACGTCGGGTCGAGAGAGCAGTTGCGCTGCGACCCTCCCTCACGCCAGAATCGGTGTTCGACGTGCTCGCCGGGCTAGCGGGGGCCGGGCTGACTGTCCTGCCTCCAGGAACCCAAGTGGCTTCCGCCGAGGGTCACGATTTGGTGGTTTTTACCTCGGGTTCCTCAGGCCGCCCCAAAGGAGTCCGGATCAGCAAAAAGGCACTGACCGCCGCGGCAAGTGCGTCTGTGGAACACCTCGACCATGGTCCAGGCGACGACTGGCTACTCGCTATGCCACTCCACCATGTTGGCGGACTGTCCATCCTTGTTCGCCAGGCTTTCTCGGGTGGCTCAGTGACGTTGCAGCCCGGGTTCGAGGGTGGCCAGTTCGCAGCAGCCATGAAGGGCCGCTCAACCATGGTCTCCGTTGTTCCCACCATGCTTCGCCGATTGCTCGATCACGGCCCCTTCTCGGACCTCAAGGCTGTTCTGGTTGGCGGCGGCCCGATACCCAAGGGCCTGCTCGAGGCGGCCCGTGAGGCGGGAGTTCCCGCGGTCCCGACCTACGGAATGACTGAATCTTTTGGGCAAGTGGCAACGCTGAGACTCGGCGCCAGGCTCGAATACAAGGCTCACCCCTTGCCTGGAGTTGATATCAAGATTCGGAACGGGAGGATTGTGATCCGAAGTCCGCAGTTGTTCGACGGATATCTCGGAGGTCCCGACCGTACCGACGAGTGGTTTGAGACCAACGACCTGGGAGCCGTCGATGAGGAGGGTGCCGTACGCGTCCTTGGTCGGGCCGATTCGGTGATCGTTAGCGGAGGTGAAAACGTGAGTCCCGAGCTGGTCGAGAACGCTTTGTCAGATGTCGTCGACGACGTAGGGGCAGTGGGATTGGATGATGAGGAATGGGGTCAATTAGTAGCGGTTGGGTTTGTTGGTGAGGTCCAGGAGTCCGTTGTTCTCGAAGCGGCCCGCGCCACTCTGCCCAGGTTCGCTGTTCCCAAGCTCATCAAGAGAGTCAACGCAGTGCCGCGGAACTCACTGGGGAAGATCGATCGCACCGCCCTCAAAGCTTTGATGCAGAGCTGACCCGGGCAGGAACTATCTCCGCTGCCCGCGTTTAGGCTCTTCCTGATGTCGATACCCGAGGCGCTGGAAGCTCTAGACGAGTGCGGGGCAGTTGCTGAGAAGCTTGCCAAGATCTGCTGCGAACCCAATCGGAGTCCTCGGATGGCTGAACTGGCCTCAACCCTCGATCGGGCCCGAAGCCATCTGGTTGAGATACAGGATTCAGGTGCGGCCAACGAGGCGATCGCTGCCATGTCCGATGCCGGATCTCAGCTCGGTGCTCTCCAAGTGGAGTGCTGTGCGCCGCCGAGAATGCCTCTCTACGAGACGATGCTGCGCCAGCTGAGTCTGGCTCAGCGGGCGGTTACCGCCGAGTTCGGGTTGGGTCACTGATCAAGAGTCGTCGGCCGGACGGCGTCTCATCCTTTTCTTTTCCGACTGCATCTGTTTGGCCTTTCGTCTCCGCTTCTTCGAAGCCACCGTTGGTCTTGTGACACGTCGCGGCCTACTTGGTGTCAGCGCCAGATCGATGGTCTCGGCCAATCGCTGGCGCGCAATGGCCCGGTTTCGGAACTGAGACCGGGAGTCCGCCGCCTGCACTTCGATTACTTCGCCAAGTTTCTCAATCAGAATCAGCTTGACCTTTTGATCCAGGGTCGAGGAGGCCACGTTCAGCCTCAACCGCACCGCTGACTGGGTTCGGTTTGCGTGCTGGCCTCCCGGTCCGCTCGCAGTGGCGAAAATCTCTTCGAGATCTGAACCCGGTATCAGAACCCGTTTGGTGAGGATGTCATCCACACCGGCAAGGGTAGATACCGAAGTTGTTAGCCCTCGTCGTAATACTCGGTTCCGAGATGGGTGATGAGGTCTTCGCCCATCATGTGACGCAGGTTGTTCTTCAGCTTCGTGAGCTGGATGAACAAGTCGTTTTCGGGGTACACCGACTCGGCGTGCTGCGGACTCTTGAAATAGAACGACAACCATTCCTGAATCCCGCTGCGACCCGCACGTGCCGCAAGGTCCATGAACAAGGCCAGGTCGAGGACGATCGGAGCGGCAAGTATCGAGTCTTTGCACAGGAAATCGACCTTGATCTGCATCGGATAGCCAAGCCAGCCGAAGATGTCGATGTGGTCCCAGCCTTCCTTGTCATCTCCCTTGGGCGGGTAGTAATTGATGCGAACCTTGTGATAGATGTCCCCGTAGAGGTCCGGGTACATGTCGGGTTGAAGGATGTGCTCGAGAACACCCAACTTCGAAACTTCTTTGGATTTGAAGCTCTCGGGATCGTCGAGAACCTCACCGTCACGATTGCCCAGGATGTTTGTCGAGAACCATCCATTGATCCCGAGCATCCTCGACTTGAGGCCCGGAGCAATCATCGTCTTCATCAAGGTTTGGCCGGTCTTGAAGTCCTTGCCGGCGATCGGGACGCCCTCCTGTGTAGCTAGTTGGAGCATGGCCGGGATGTCGACGGTCAGGTTCGGCGCGCCGTTGGCAAAGGGCACGCCCATCTTCAGGCAGGCGTAGGCATAGATCTGGGAGGGGGTGATATTGGGATCGTTCTCCTTCAACCCCGCTTCGAAGGCATCGAGATCCATGTGTACCGCGGACGGCTCTTCGTATGCCTCAGTCGAGCCACACCAAACAGCCACGAGACGATCGACCTCCTTCTCGCCGCGGAACCGATCGATGTCTTCCATGAGTGCTTCGGCGTTGGTCATGTGGTTGGAGGCCTCTTTGACCTGGTCCACGTTTTCGAGATTCTTCACCCAGCGTTCTGAGAAGACAGCCGACATCGGCCGAATGGCCCTCAACTCGTCGCCGATGTTCTCCAAGTGGACCGAGTCGAGCACGCCGGCTTTCATCGCAGCCGCGTACGCATCGTCCGAGTAGGGATCCCACCCCCCAAACTCGATGTCATCGATTGACGCGAGAGGTGCGAAGTCTTTGATCAGCGGATTGCGGTCCTCGTCTCGTTTGCCAAGGCGAATGTGCGCGAGCTGGGTCAGGCTGCCGGTCGGAGAAGCGTATCCCTTTCGAGCTGCGATCACACCGGCAGCAAAAGTGGTCGCCACGGCACCCATGCCTGGCGTGAGGACCCCGAGTTTCCCTGTGGGCGGGGTGACATTTGTTGGAGAATTCATCAACCGGAACGTTATCGGGTTTTCAATCGGTAACACCCGTTTAGGCTGCGGAGCGTGATTGAAGGCCCTCCCGATTCGTTAGGTCCCACCGTCGACGTAGCGCTTCTCGCTGACGCGGTCCAGGCAGTACGCGGCAAGCTGTTCGTGCTTGGGGGCGGGTGGGACACGCTATGGGTTCAAGGCTTCCCAGCTCGACACCCGAGCTTGGCCATAGGTCTCAGGCTTCGGGTGCCCGTTTCGTTTCAGGCCGAGAGCTTGAATCTCGCTGTCGAACTCCAAGATGCTGACGGCAAGGCGCTCTTGCCCAAGCCTCTGGCCCACGACATCCGGCTTCCCTCTGACCCTTCACGATTTGGAGCGGCCACCGATTTCGGAATGGTTCGTTCGTTCACATTCAACAACCTCGTATTCGAGGGCGAAGGGTCCTATTCCTTCGTCATCTCAGTCGATGACAGCCCAGTGTCGCGCCTTCGTTTCTCGGTGAGAGCCCGGCCCGGTGGAGGGTCAGAGCGGCCTGGGTGAGTTGGTGTAGGGAGACACCTGCCATAGCCTTTCCCCAACGGGGATAGCCAGGTACATCCCCAACCTTCCCAATCTCAGGAGATTCTTTGCTTTTTCGCGTTCTATTCCGCTTGCTCATCGGTGTCGCTATCGCTTCGGTGGGCATCGGGTTGGTGGGCGATTCGACTGCATACGCCCACAACACGTCCGGTGTGATCGAAATCCGCTTCCCCCAAGACCCGTTTGTGACAGAGTTCCGCTCGACGTTTGGCCACGCTCGGTCCGGCGGCCGGCGCCACAAGGGCAACGACCTTTTGGCTCCGCGCATGACTGAGGTCTACGCCGTTGCCGATGGTGTCGTGTACCACGTCGGAACCAATCGCCTCTCGGGTCGTAACATCAAAATCGAGCACATCGATGGCTGGACCAGCCACTATGTCCACCTCAACAACGACAACCCCGGAACCGACGATGGTCGAGCGGATTGGAGCCTGACCGTCGCTGAGGGAATCGAAGAGGGTGTCGAGGTTGTTGCGGGCCAGCTGATCGGTTGGGTTGGTGACTCAGGCAATGCCGAGCACACAACTCCTCACACACATTTCGAGCTTCGCCGCCACGGCAAGGCAATCAACCCCTATCACGTCTTGGTTGACGCCTACCAACGTGAGATCGAAATCCGGCTAGCGGAACAACTCGAGCGTCACCCAATCGACTGAGCCTCGTCGAGCCGCGCGACTGCTTGGCCAAGGTCGGGATGGTCGGAGGACACCCTGGCCGTCTCTTGGGTCTTGGTCTCAGGCGGTTCGCCGTCCACAACCCAGATCACCCGTCGGACTTTGGCTTCGGACACCGCATCGGCCCATCCCTGAAGAACCTCCTCAGGTGAGGCTGCGAAGGACCGCTCTCGATCGTCGCCCGCCGCCTCCGTTACCAGCACGGCCGAGAAGCAGTTGAGGCTCGCCCCTGCCACGTGACTGTCGTCCGATACGTCTCCGAGTGCGACCTTGATTCCTCGCGACCGAAATCCCTCCACCGTGTCTGGATCTGAGACGAAGACTCGTACTTCGCGTTGGGGTGCAGCAAGACTGTCGACGATTTTCTCTCCGGCCTTGGTATCGGCACCAACGACTATGACTGGCATGTGCGCGAACATAACCCAATGACGTGGGAAGCGACTCGGTCATGGCATCTGACGAGGCCACTTGTTTACTACCTATTGGAGAACCTGGTTCCCCCTGAGTTGGCGACGGGGGCGAAGACGCTCGACTTCTCGGCTGGTCTTGGAGACCTCTCTCGTTACATCAATGACAACGGCGGTGATGTGATCCCAACACTTCCCGAATCGACGGCGCCCGGAGATGGCCTCCCATGGCGTACTGGTGTCGCCGCCGGACGAATCGCATCGACTTTTGACGAAGACACTTTTGACCTAGCCGTGGCTCGCATGGTCTTTCAGTTCCCGACGTGGGAGGGCGACAGCGCCGACCCGGACACGTTGGCCGAGGAGTTCGCCTTCGTGCTGAGGCCCGGGGGAAGGCTTGTTCTGGCATTCCATGATTTCTTGGTCCCCGATGAAGCAAGAAGGGCCATGGTGAATTACCTCCATCTGCCGCCCCGCGAGGGTCCCCTCGGAGAGACCGGGTTCGGACTGAAGGTGCCGATGCTGGTCACCACGCTCCAGAATCGTGGCTTTGACATTGAGGTTGCAGAGCACGCCGAGCCATTCACCTTTCCCCTCAGTACGACGGAGAACGAAGAACAAGCGGGGGCGCTGGGTCACCGGGTGATGGAGGTCAAGAGGCGCCATCTCGTCGACCGCAAACCTGGAACCTATGAGCGTCCCGGTGTGATTCGGGAGATGCTCGAAGAGTTGGCCGAGTTGTTTGAGTTCGCCACGTGGCCCATCGTGAGAGTGGTGGCGCGTCGGCGTTGAGCGTCGTTTTACGCAGCCAGGGTCCGGCCCTACAATTCCACTACGGCGATAGTGGAAATTCGTCGGACTTTTTTGAGACTCGTTTGAGGTGATTCCAATTGGCAACCGTTGACATAGACCTGGGTGGCTACCAACTCGGCTGGAAGGACGAAGTTGAGTTGGCTTTCGAGCCGCGCAAGGGCCTCGACGAGGATGTGATTCGCGACATGTCTGCCATGAAGCGAGAGCCAGAGTGGATGCTCGAGTTCCGGTTGAAGGCCTATGAACGCTTTCTTCGCAAGCCCATTCCACAGTGGGGTGGCGGCGGTCTTCTGGACACGATCGACTTCGATGACATCTACTACTACGTCAAGCCTGAGGGGGAGCAACAGAAGGACTGGGACATGGTTCCCGAGTCGATCAAGGAGACCTACGAGAAGCTGGGTATCCCCGAGGCCGAGCGGAAGTATCTGGCTGGGGTCACGGCTCAGTACGAGTCGGAGGTTGTGTACCACCGCAATCGTGAGGACCTCGAGGCGCTCGGTGTCCTGTTCACCGACATGGATACAGCCGTGCGTGAGTATCCCGAGATCGTTCAGGAGTACTTCGGCACGGTGATTCCACCGAACGACAACAAGTTCGCTGCTTTGAATTCGGCCGTGTGGTCGGGTGGCTCTTTCATATACGTACCACCGGGAGTGCACGTAGAGCAGCCGCTTCAGGCCTATTTCAGAATCAACTCGGAGAACATGGGCCAGTTCGAGCGGACTCTGATCATCGTCGATGAAGGTGCATACGTGCATTACGTCGAGGGGTGTTCGGCCCCCACCTATACGACCGACTCCCTGCACTCAGCAGTAGTTGAGATCATCGTCAAAGAAGGTGGCCGCTGTCGCTACACCACCATCCAGAACTGGTCGAACAACGTCTTCAACTTGGTCACCAAGCGAGCTGCCGCGTACCGCAACGCCACGATGGAGTGGGTCGACGGCAACCTCGGTAGCCGTCTGACCATGAAGTATCCGGCAGTCTGGCTGATGGAGCCCGGAGCCCACGGCGAGGTGTTGTCGATCGCCTTCGCTGGCGAGGGTCAGCACCAGGACGCCGGCGCCAAAATGGTTCACGCCGCTCCCGACACCACATCGACCATCGTGTCGAAATCAATCTCGAAGGGCGGGGGTCGTTCCGGCTACCGGGGTTTGGTTCGAGTGGAGCCGGGCGCCGAGAACGCAAAGAGTTTCGTTCGCTGCGACGCCTTGATCCTCGACGACGAGAGTCGCTCCGATACATACCCCTACATGGAGGTCGAGGAAAACGACGCCGAGATGGGCCATGAGGCGACTGTTTCGAAAGTCGGTGAAGACCAGCTCTTCTATCTGATGTCGCGTGGACTCACCGAGGATCAGGCCACATCGATGATTGTGGCTGGTTTCATCGAGCCCATCGTCAAAGAGCTACCGATGGAGTACGCGGTCGAGATGAACCGTCTCATCGAGCTCAACATGGCCGCCGCCGGAGCGATCGGCTAGCCGTCAAGGCTTGGTTGCTGTCCATCGTTTGGGCTGCATTCCGTCAGTCTGAGGCTGACGCTCTGCAGCGCGGTCAGCAGTGGACGATACCTCGACAAGCAAGCCGGAGGGATGTACGATTGTGGAGTGCGACACGGGGGTATTCAACGTGAAGGTCGTCCGTTTGGTGTTGTTGGTTGGGTTGCTGATCCCGACGGCAGTCGGGGGTGCTCAATCTGATTCGGCTCAGTTGGACGTCGTTCCGATCCTGTCTCACACGCCCAACAGAGCAGAGTTAGAGGACCTCAGAGACCTTGCCTTGATCGAGGGCTTGAGCTTCGCAGAAGCAAAGAGAAGCTACGGGTGGGAGCCAGCCCTTGTCTCCTATGTGGAGGATCTCCGCAAGTCTTACACCGATTTCTCAGGCGCTTCAATTAACGGCGATCGAAGCGTGACTATCGCGTTCAAGGGCAAGGTCCCGGATCAGGTGAGGCACGACCCCTCCCTTGATGGACTTCGTGCCAGGTTGGTCGCCAACGTAGGTGCTTCAGAGAGGGAACTGTGGGTCCGTCAGGACGAAGTGAGAGCCAAGCTCATTGGCCGGGGTGTCAGCGAGTTCATAGTGTCTTTCGAATTCGAGTCGGGACGCTTGCACGTTGTGATTGGCGACCAAACGTCTGAAGGAGTGCAGGTTGGGCCTCTCGAGCTGGGAACCGATGTTGACTTATCAGTTGCTCCTGGATCCCTTTCGAGGGATCAAGCCACAGTATACGGTGGAGCGCGTCTAGAGAAGGCGGGGTCCAATCTCCTTGGATGCACGTCCGCGTTCAAGGTCAAGAAGGGGTCAACAACCGGGTTCCTTATAGCAGGTCACTGCTTCTATTCACCCGACGTGGGTTTCACCCACGAGAATCAGTCAGGCCATGCTGAGTACTCGGCTGTGCGGCACTACCCCGTCCACTACAACTCCACCTACGGGGACTTCCGGTGGTACTCCACGTCGCAGACAGAAAGCGACGACTTTTATTACAAGCCAGGCTTCCGACGAGACCTTTCGTCGGTTGGAGGCATACCGGTCCGGGGCCAAAGCCTCTGGCGATACGGACACAAGACGGGCAGGCAGTTGAACTCGGTCCTATATCCGCGGATCGTATCTGGAGATGGCTTGTGGTGGGTTGTGATGAGCAAGGACACAGCCCAGGGTGGAGACTCGGGTGGCCCGTACTATTGGGGCAATAAAGGCTACGGTGTCCACAAAGGCGGAATTGGACCGATCTCAGGTCAATCTCGCGACTACTACAGTCGCCTCGATCTTGCCGATGAGGCTCTGGGTGTCACAGTCTCTACGTCGTAGCAGAACTCTTGTGTTGGGGATATCTCTCGCGACATTGACGGGCTGCGCTCCCGCGACTGTCCACTCCGAATTGTCGCCTAGGGATCTCCCTGCTCGCGAGGTGGTTGTCAGTGGCGTCAGTGTTTGGGTTCAGCAGGATCAAGTTGAAAGTGACGCTGGGTTCGTGGGAGTGGTCGACTACCTAGATTCTGAAGATTGTTTCGTTCTGCGCGATCTCGACGACGAGGGCACCTACCGGCTTGCCGTTTGGCCGGCTGGTACTCAACTTGTAGACGCCGACGCACGGGTCCTCGGCGTGCCCGGTGTTGGATCGCTGAAACCTGGCGATGTGATTTCTGGTGGGGGTCAGGGTATGCCCATCCCGGACAATGCACCTGTCCAGTGTTCCACAGGAGTGAACAACGGTTTCGCCGTGTTCTTGGACACGGTCGGGTCGGTGAGGCAACCTTGAACCGTCTCATCGAGCTCAACATGGCCGCCGCCGGAGCGATCGGCTAGCCGTCAAGGCTTGGTTGCTGTCCATCGTTTGGGCTGCATTCCGTCAGTCTGAGGCTGACGCTCTGCAGCGCGGTCAAGCGCGAACGCACAGTCAGTTGGCTGCGCCGACGACGTAGCCGAGCACAAGTCCGCCTAGTGCTCCCCAGACGACGGAGAATTGCTCAGCTCCGATTGCGTAGATCGGCTCTGCACCGGCGATCCTGGTCACGGCGGCTGCCGATATAGCCCCGATGATTCCCATGAGCAGCGTCCCAAACAGTGAGTCTGCACCTGCGAAGAATCCGCCGAGCAGGCCGGAGATAGCACCAACCGCACCGATAACTGCCAGGGCCTGCATGGTGCCTGCGTCTAAGAACATGGGTAGAGCCTATCCCGATTGAAGGTCCCCACGGTGTCTAAAGCGTTGCTATAGCAAGAGGGTGCGGAATCCGCCCCTCAATGCACGTGCAACGCTTCAGGCGGAGGTGGGCTTTGCTTTGGTGCCGATTCCGGCACAATCTTGGTGGCCTAGCCTTAGCCTCTGATGCCCAACATGCCAGGTTTGGTCTTCCGGCTGTTCCAACTGACCGTAAGTCTGCTCGTCTTGTTGATGGTCTTGTCATTGGCCATTCCCAGGGACGCCGCCACGTCGGGCCTGGCATGGCTCGGAGCCTTGCTATCCGGTGTCGTGTTGGGAGCCTTAGGCGCAAAGGTCGACGAGACCAGGCTTATGTGGGTGTTGCTGGCGGGTATCCCGTTCGTCGTATTGTTCGGTGTGACCTTGTCGGGCTCGGGGATGACGAGAGATATTGCTGGATCGGCGCTACTCGGCGCGGGGTTGGCGTTATTCGTGGACCCTTTCTTAAAGCCAAATCCGGTCGACTCTTGGCGATCCCTCGGTGATCGATTCAGGCAAGCCCCAGAACCACAAGCCACAGAACGAATAGAGCAACGATGGCTTCGAAGGGCTGATCTGGTAGCGCGTGCGTTTGCCGGATCGCTGTGCATCGGAGGTGGCGTCATTCTGACATGGCTGGAAAGCGCTGATCATGCCTCCGAGTTCTACTTCCCACTGTTTGCGCTCTCGCAAGTGTCCATCGCTGGTTTGTGGGCTGTGATTCGACTGCCAAGGCAGTGGCAGGTGCCCCCTGGATCTCGACCGACGGCGTTCGCAATTCTTGCGTTGGTCGGCGTTCTGATCGTAGGCAGGTATGCGGGCGCTGCCGATAGAGACTTCGGTTTGCTTTTGCTGACCTCGATCTTGCTGATTCTCGGGATCGAGTTGATGGCAAGGGTTATCAGGGATGCAGACGACTGGCGTTGATCGCTCTGTGATTTCCAAAGGCGTTGCTACAGCATGAGGGTGCGGAATCCGCCCCTCAATGCACGTGCAACGCTTCAGGCGGAGATGACCTTTTCCTCGATGATGTCGTCGATCAGGAACTGAACTGATCGCCCGGCGAGACCGAAAGGTTCGGTCAACAAAAGGACGACTGTGGACGGTCCGCGGCTCACGACGTGACCCGTGTAGGTGTGAAACCCTTCCCGGTCCTCAGTAATGAACGTCACAACCATTTGATACTCCGACCCTCAATATCGGTAGGAAGTTTCAACTTCCGGATAGGTCGGAAGTCCATACTTGCCTCACAAATGGAATATTCGTGGTTTATTCGCCGATTACGACCCAGGACCTAACTTTAGGAATGCATGCGCCTATTGGTAGTTGAAGACGAACAAGACCTTGCCGACGTGATCGCCCGCGGCCTTCGCCGCGACGGCCACGCCGTTGACGTCGCCCTGCTCGCCGGCGAGGCCGACATCAAACTCAGGTCTGCTGGCTACGACGTAGTAATCCTCGATTGGAACCTTCCGGACGGATCCGGTTTGAAGCTCTGCCGTGACCTGGTGTCCGGGGAATTGCCGACTTTGGAAGGTGATCGACCCCGGATTCTCATGCTCACCGCGCGCGACGACGTTCACGATCGGGTGACTGGTCTGGACGCTGGCGCTGACGACTATCTGGTCAAGCCGTTTGCGCTCGCCGAGCTTTCGGCTCGGGTTAGAGCACTGATTAGGAGAGATACCGACAGCGATCCGCAGATCAACGTTGGCGATCTCCAACTCGACCCCGCACGCTTCATCGCAACCCGAGGCGGCGAGTCCTTGGATCTGACGGCCAAGGAGTTCTCGTTGCTCCACTACTTCATGGCGAATGCCGGCATCGTGATGAGCCAGGAACATCTTCTCGAACACGTCTGGGACGAGATGACCGACCCGCTGACCAACGTGGTTCGGGTCACGGTGAGCAACCTCCGAAAGAAGCTCGGCGAACCGTCAGTCATCACCACCATCCCCGGTCGGGGCTACCGACTCGACGAGGACTGAAATGCCCGGCTGGCAGTCGATTCGGTTTCGGCTCTCGGTGCAGTACTCCGCACTGGTGTTTGGACTCGGCGGTGGACTCTTGGGTCTCGTCTACCTCGCCATCAGACAGTGGCTGCGGTCCCAAACGATGATGCACAGCGTCATGACTCAACGGGTAGTCCGCATCGGTGACACGGTCTTTCACATGCCTGAACTGAAGGACGTCGAGGTCAGAGCGATCGAGTCGATCTACAACGAGATCGTCCTGGAAAGGGTGGCCCAATTCACCCTTCTCGCCGTGGCGATGCTTTTCCTGCTCAGCCTCGTTATCGGGTGGATCATGTCCGGTCGCGTCCTCAAGCCGGTGGGCGAGATCACTGCGGTGGCCCGCGAGATCCAGGCCTCAGACCTCAGCCGAAGAATCGCTCTCGAAGGTCCTGATGACGAGCTCAAGGCACTGGGAGACACTTTTGACGGGATGTTGGATCGTTTGGAGGAGGCTTTTTCGGCGCAGCGGAGGTTCCTCGCCGACACAAGTCACGACCTGCGGACCCCGCTGACAGTCATCCGGACCAACCTCGACCTTTTAGAGACTGACGATCGGGCAACCTTGGACGACTGGCGGTCTGCCGGTGATGTGATCAAACGAAACGCCGAGAGAATGTCGGAGATGATCCAAGGCCTGCTCGCCTCAGCCCGACTCCAGGCAGATCGCGCCGAGGCAGTCACGGTCGAACTGGGCCAGTTGGCGCAGGCGAAAGCAGCCGACTTGGCCGTGGTAGCCGACCAGAGGGATGTCGCGTTGGTCGCCTCTGGTTCCGAGGTTTCGGTACTCGGGGTTGAGGTCGCGTTGGACCGGGCTCTCTCGAACCTGGTCGACAACGCGATCAAAGTGGCACCAACCGAGTCAACGGTGACTCTCGCCACGGGCGAGACACAAGGCTGGGCATTCATGGCCGTTCATGATCTCGGTCCCGGCCTGCCGGACGACGCCGACAATCTGGGGCTTGGCCTCACGATCGTCGAACAGATAGCGAGCGGTCACCGAGGACAGCTCGCCTCGTTCCAGGATGACGGAACCACAATGGTTGTTTGGCTCCCGTTGGGAGACATCACCGGGAATCCCCCCTCGTCTAATCCGTTTAACACTGTTTGATGCACCTTTTATGGAACGCTTAGTGGCCATCCCCTACATTTCTGACCAGTGCAAAGAAGGAACCCTTTGACCGATCAACACGCTCCCGCAAAACCCAGGAAGCCAACTTGGCTGGTGGCGCTGCTCTATTTCGGTGCGGTCGCCGTTGTGGTGTTTCTGATCGGTCAGCTCATTCCAGACTCTGAGCCGAAGGTCGCAGGTTCCGCTGAGGTTGCAGCCACCACAACAACGGCGCCGACAAGGGTCGAAGTCGCCGTTCCCCCAGTCGTCGCAGGCGAGGAGCCGGTCGCCGACGCCGCGGAAGTCATTCTTCCGTCGGTCGTCCACATTCAGACTGGTGCCGGCCTGGGTTCGGGTGTCATCTACGACGAGAACGGTTTGATCGTCACCGCTGCACATGTCGTGGAAGGGTCCGAAACAGTGCGCATCCGATTTGCTGACGGGGATCAAGCCATTGGAAAGGTTCTTGGGTCCGTTGCCTCGGTTGATATCGCTGTCATCGAAGTCGACCGAACGGACCTCCAGCCAGCCACCTTCTCGGTGGTCAAACCCCGCGTCGGGCAGCTTGCCATTGCCGTTGGAAGCCCCTGGGGTCTCGAGTCGACTGTGACTGCTGGAATCATCTCTGCTGTTGATCAGACGAATTGCGGCGTCGGGACGTGCACTTCCATGGTTCAGACCGACGCGGCCATCAATCCCGGCAACTCCGGTGGTGCACTGGTCAATCGACTCGGCGAGGTCGTGGGTATCAATGTTTCGATTTTCTCCAACTCCGGTGCCAACGACGGCGTTGGTTTCGCAGTCCCAAGTGACATCGCGATTGAGTACGCCGACAGCATCGTTTCGGGCGTCCCTCTGCAGACGGCGTTCCTGGGCGTACAGGGCGCGAACGTGAACTCAGAGGGTCAGGCCGGAGCCCAGATCACCGTGGTGGTCGCAGGTTCTGCGGCGGAGGAAGCGGGTATCCGGGTGGATGATGTGGTCACTTCGGTAGACGGTATCCCGGTCATAACCTGGCCCGATCTCATCGCTCAGATTCGCTCACATCAGCCGGGCGAGACTGTTGACATGACACTGCTTCGGGATGGAACCGAAATGACACTTCAGGTGACTCTCGGAGTCAACGAGGAAGACATCAGTTAAGGTGGCGGCACCCACCACTACCGGTGGGTGCCCCGGGTGCAGCGAAGTTGGTTTGAATCCAACGCTGTCCCGCAACTGTGAAGCTCCCGACGGGAGACGAGCCAGGTCGCCTGGACACGGGGCCCCGTGAAAGTCTCGGATGAAGACGGAACCGTGGGCTCAGGGAAGCCACCAACCTCTTCATCCTCCGAACAGGAGGATGTTTTTTATGCGAAGGAGCGCCTGGCTACTTGCCTTGGTCGTCTTGACAGCGGCCTGCTCAAACAACGCGGCTACGGAGCCGCCCAGCACCACCACCACAGCGCCACCGGCGACGACGAGCACCGCGACGGCAACTCCTGAGGACACTGCATTCCCAGTGACGGTTGCCGTGGGTGGAGCAGAGGTGACTCTCGAGGAGCGCCCGACTCGGATCGTCTCGCTCTCGCCCACCGCCACCGAGACTCTGTTCGCTATTGGCGCCGGAGACCAGGTGGTCGCGGTCGATGAGTTTTCCAACTACCCGGACGACGCACCCACGACTGAGCTGTCTGGCTTTACCCCCAACATCGAGGCCATTGCCGAATTCGATCCCGACTTGATCGTGATTGCCTTCGACCCGGACTCGATGATCAGCGACGCTTTCGCGCCCCTCGGTGTCCCTGTCGTCAACCAGGCACCGGCAGTGGATCGAGACGACCTGCTGGCCCAGATCGAACAGCTCGGCGCCCTCACTGGCCAAACCCCCCAGGCTGTGTTTCTCACCTCCGAGATCGCCGAACGGTGGGACGCCGCGGTGGCCGCCGACGCCGGCGGAGCCAAGGTGTATATCGAACTCGATCAAAACCTGTTTTCGGCATCGTCCAACTCGTTCATGGGAGCTCCGCTTGTCGAGATGGGATTCGTCAACATCGCCGACGCAGCCGATGAGGAGGGTTTCGGATTCCCACAGATGAGCGCTGAAGCCATCATCGAGGCCAACCCGGATGTGATCCTCGTAAACAACGATGCGACCACGGATGACGGCGACTCGATCCGCACCAGACCGGGATGGGAAGTCATTGCTGCGGTAGCCAACGACCGCGTGGTAGTTGTCGATTCGGATCTCAGTTCGAGGTGGGGCCCCCGGTTTGTTCACTACATAGAAGAGATGGCCGCTCTGGCTGAGTCTTTGGTGCCGGTGGAAGGATGAGTCTCGCCCCAGCCCCGTTCAGGATTGGCCGCGGAAAGGCCGTTCTGTGGGGTGCTGTGGTGGCGGTGACACTCTTAGGTGCTGCTCTGGTTGGTGCCGCCGCCATTGATTTTGCTGATGGCCTGACCGCAGCCGAGAGTTCGATCCTTTGGCAGTGGCGCCTGCCGCGTGTGGCATTGGGTGCAATCGCCGGGGCGGCGCTTGCCGTGTCCGGTGCTGGATATCAGGCAGTGTTCCGTAACCCCCTGGCCGACCCGTATCTTCTGGGCGCGGCTGCCGGAGGTGGGCTCGGTGCCACGGTGGCGATTCTCTTGGTCCCAGGGGCACCGGTGTGGTTGCTGCCGGTGGCAGCCTTCATCGGGGCAGTCGGAGCTGTGGCTATTGCAGTTGCGACTGGGGCGAAGCGGGGACCGAAGGGGCTCCTGCTCGCCGGAGTGGCGGTCGCAGCGTTCATCGCCGCGGTTCAGACGTTCCTCCTGGTGGCCAATCTGCCCAGGATCAACGAGGTATACGCCTGGTTGATTGGTCGGCTCTCGACTGCAGGCTGGGTTGAGCCGATCGTGGTCGGGCTCTACGTTCTGATCCCTGTCGGGTACTTGTGGCTCCGCCGAGGCGACCTCGACCTGTTCCATCTCGACGAGGCCGAGGTGTCAGGCTTGGGCCGGGATCCCAAACGCATTCGTCTGTGGGTCCTCGCCGCCTCGACGATGGCGACGGCCGCGGTGGTTTCGGCAGCCGGCCTCATAGGGTTTGTCGGACTGATTGTTCCCCATGGAGCTAGGCGGCTGGTCGGTGGCTCCTATCAGCGGATCGTGCCGATGAGTGCCGCCCTCGGTGCGATCTTTCTGGTCACCGCCGACACGCTGGCGCGAACTCTCTTTGCTCCTGCCGAGCTTCCTGTTGGCGTGCTCACTGCTGTGATCGGGGCACCGGCGTTTATCTATCTCCTCTACAAGAGATGAGGGTCAGCAACGTCACCGTGTCGGTCCACGCCGGTCGAAGGCCCATTCTCGGGCCGCTGACCACCGAGTTTCGACCTGGTGAGTGGGCGGCGGTGATCGGGCCCAACGGAGCCGGTAAGACCACGCTTTGCCATGTCTTGACCGGCGCGGTGCAACCCGACTCAGGCAGGGTTGACAACGGTGTGGTTGTCGGGTTCTTGGCCCAGGCCCCGCCACGGCCGGTCGGGCTGACCGCTCTGGAGTATTCGTTGTTGGGAGTGTCGCTGTGGGGTGATAACTCCGAAGCGCTCGTTGAGCGGGCTAACGAGTCTCTCGAGTCCTGTGGGGTTGATGCCGCTCAGATGGTTGAGACCTTGTCGGGTGGAGAGTTCCGGAAAGCTGGAATTGCCAGGGTGATGACGCTCGACCCCGATGTGATGATTCTGGACGAGCCGTCGGCTGGTCTCGACCCTCAGGCTCGTATCGACTTGTTCGAGTTGATCGATTCGATGCGAGAGCAACGGGTTCTGATCACGGTCATGCACGACCTGACCACCGCCAGTCAGTTCGGCGAGAGGTTGATACTTCTCGATGAGGGCAAGCTTCAAGCTGACGGTCCGGTTGGTGAAGTGATATCGAGTGAGGCGTTCTCGTCGGTCTTTGGTGAATCGGTTCGGTTGGTGGACGTGGACGGGGTGACCGTTCCCGTGATGATCCGATGACCTCGATACGATCAGGCTGAACATGAGCGAAGCGACCCCACCGACGGAAGCACCACAGCCGGCATTGCGGCGAGCTCCCTCGCTCGTGCTGATCAACACAGGCGATGGCAAGGGCAAGTCCACCGCCGCTTTCGGGACGGCGATGAGGGCGGTGGCTCGGGGGTGGAAGGTCGGCGTTGTCCAGTTCCTCAAGTCAGGTGACTGGTCGGTAGGGGAGGAGAAGATCGGTCGCCAGCTAGGAATGGACTGGCGGGTCTTGGGCGATGGATTCACTTGGGATTCCGACGACATGGACGAGTCGGAGGCCATTGCCAGGGAGGCTTGGTCGACGGCAGCCGAGCTGATTTCTGACGGTGGCCACAATCTGTTGATCCTCGACGAGGTGACCTACCTGATCAACTGGGGGTGGATCGCCGAGTCAGAGGTGGTCAGGGTTCTCCGAGAGCGACCTGAGCATGTGAATGTGATTCTCACCGGGCGCGATGCTCCTGACGCGCTTGTCGGTCTGGCTGACACGGTGACCGAGATGAGAAACGTGAAACACGCCTTCGATGCGGGGATCGCCGCCAAGAGAGGTATCGATTACTGACACCGTGCGGGTGTGAGCCTGCACAGCGCTTGGGTTGTGCACTGTGCAGGCTCGGAGTTCGGGTCTAGGTGCTGAACCCGACCTGGTCGGGCCATACGCCCTTATTGCTTCTTGTTTGCCAGAGTCCCGTTCCGTCGAAGCCGATCGTTCCCTCGCCGTGTCCGTGGAGGGTGGAGTGCCCTTCGATCGTGACGCTGTAGTCGGTGCCTCGAACGAGAATGGACCCTGCGAAGTTCGTCAGTTCGAGACTGGAGCGCGCTTCCGGTGCTTCATCGTCAGCCGATCCGAATGAGTCGATCTGAACGTCCACGTCGCCCTCGATCGACACGTCCCCGACCACGTAGATCCTCATGCCTCCACGCTCGACGTCGACCTCGACGGTGCCGTCTCCAGTAGCCCAAATGGACTTACCGGGACGATCGCCATGACGTTTGTCGGACGAATCGGTTTCTTGGGCCACGGCTACGCCGGCAATCAGCACGATGGCGGCCAGTGCCGCCACGATTGCGGTGATACTGCGACGCATGTTGAACCTCCTTGGTTGAGTCACGTCACAGACAATCTGCGGCTCATTTGTTCGACGATCGTTAGATGCTCGTCAACGATTCGGTACTCGACTGCGCATCGGGGTAAACCCCTATAGACAGATTGGTGTTCGACTCGGTAGCGTTCTCGCAACCGTGCTGAGAGTATGGATGCCCCGATCATCGATCCGTAAGATCCGCTTCTCAGCTGCGCTGACCGCCTCAAGAGCTCCAAGGCTGTTCCGGTGAGCTACCGTCTAGGCCTTTTCATTGCTTTCAGTCTCGTGCTAAGCGCTTGCTTTGGACCGCGGGCGCCGAATCTGATTTGCTCGACGGACGCTGATCGTCCCCCGACTGGCGATCTCGCGGTGGACATGGTTGGTTCATGGAGAGGAGTTACCAGCGACGCTAACATCGATCGTCATCATCCGATCGCGCGTTTTGCGCCCGGGGAAGGGGGAGGGGCTGGCTCCCGTACTTGGATGTTCCGCTCAGATGGGACGGGACACCTTTGGTGGGTCTGGGGCGACGAGTCTGGTGATATCTGGAGCGATGGCGAGTTTGTTTGGGAGGTCGTCGACGGGATGTTGGTCGTGGATGAGCTTCCTCCGGCGACGATCGATATTCGCGATCATAAGCACTTGGTGCTTCCGGTTGAAGATGGTATCGATCCTGATCGAGGGGTCAGTGTCCGTCGCTGCAATCTTGAGGTTCCCGATGGGATTCGTGGTCTCGATGAGTAGAACCAATCGGCTTCCGGCTGTCATAGTTGCCTTCCTAATTGGGTTGATCGGTTCCCTCGTCCCCTTAACGACGGCTCCGGCAGGGGCTGTCAATCTCGAGGATTGCACGATTCTTGGAACTGAGGGAGACGATGTACTAATGGCACGAACAAGGCAGATGTGATCTGTGGTCTGGGAGGAAACGACGTTATCGACGGCGGCAATGGTTCTGACACGATCTATGGCGGCCCCGGCGATGACATCCTCGTCGGGGGAGGTGGGAACGGCTCTGACGCGTTGCACGGGGAGGATGGTGCCGACGAGATCTACGGTGGTGGAGGAGGCGACTTCCTTGACGGTGGAGCTGGAGACGACTCCCTCAACGGCGAAAACGGGCCTGACACGCTGATCGGCGGTGCTGGAAGCGACTTGCTGTTCGGTGGCGCAGCTAACGACGATCTGACCGGCGGGCTGGGGCTTGACGCAGCGGATGGAGGGAGTGGATCGGATACTTGTCGGGCCGAGACGGTTGTCGCCTGCGAGCAAGAGCTGCCCGATGAGATAGCCCCTTTGCCGGAGGCACTGGTTGACGTTTCTCCAGCTGCTGGAGACACTGTCTTTGGTCTCCAGCAGATCACGGGAACTGTCTCACCAGTTGACGCGGAGGGAAGCATCAGGCTCCTGGTAGCGGGAGCATTCGAGAGCGAAGGTGCCACCGTTGATGGTGTCGGTACTGTCGAATGGGACACCACGGTTGTTGTCGACGGTCCAATGACCTTGACCGTTGAGCTAGCTGACATCGATGGCAACCTTGTTGACTCGCTCAGTTTTGAGGTGACTGTCGCCAACCAATCTGATACGGCTTCACGTCTGCTTCTTGATTTCGAGTCTGGCGAGTTGACAACCGAGGAGTACGTTCGAAACGGTTTGTATTCGTTGACTTTGCCCGAGTTGGTTGCCGACAGGTATACGGGCACTGAATCAGATCGTGAACCATCGAGCGAGTTACTTCCCTACTTTCTCGAGTTTCACAATCTCACCAGTACAGAACAGCAAAGCCTGACGGAATACCTTGACGCGTTCGTCACGGGTGATCCCATCCTTGGGGATCTGGTTGATATCGAGGTTCCGCCGGAGTTAGAGGCGAATTCTGCCGGCGGTGGGCCGCTGATGCTTGCAGGCCATCGATTCATGGGAATGAATCCGGCGATCTTGCTGGGCCAAGTCGTTTACGACGACGGTGGCGTGAACCCCGGTTTGGGCGGGTGGCGGGGTTGTACCGACGCTGATGACTGGCACCCGGGCTCTGGCGTCGAGGATCACAGCTGTGTTCTAACCGTCGATCGGTTTGAATTCCATTTCTCCATAGACAAGGGCGGCAACGACATGCTCGACCCACTGGTAACAGGTGTCATGGATGGAGGGCAACATGGTGTTCCGGATGACGACGATGACGGCCTGGAGCTGATAGACGGGAGTGTGGAAGTCGGAGGATCCCCGAATCAGGTCCCGGACATGATCGATAGGTGGGCCGCTGCTCTGTTGAATGGCTGGACTCTTATGACTCGATCGGGATGGTGGATCCGAGCTTGGGGTCGGAAATCATTCGAGTCAATGCATCGGACACCGGCTTGTTGCCAGCCCACGTGTTTCCTTTTCCCATTGGGTCGCGAACGACAATCGCTCTAGATACATTCGGCTTCTCTGGATCTGGGTCGACGGATTTCACGGTGCGGCATGAGCTGTTTCACGTCCTTCAGTTCGGGATGGCGTCGAACCTAAATGGAATCGACTGGGCGTTTTACGAATCGATCAAAGCCTTCATGGAGGGCTCGGCACAATGGGGCGCGGACTATTCGGAATCCAACGCCTGGATCGTAGGAGCTGGGAGGCTCGAGAGGTTCGTCTATCGCACCAACGATCCGATCTTCGACTTCTCGAACGTGGGCGCCGAAGCGGAAGAGCAGTATGGGTCGTTTATCTTCTCCGAGTACATCGAGGAGCGATTCCCTGACACCAAGATGTCGGAGATCTGGGGCAACTTCGGTGGTGGATCAAACGCCGGGAACATGGTTGTCAATGCCATTGGACCGGGGTACGCCGATTTTCACGCTGACTTCTGGGCCAGCGCCTATTTGCTCAAACAGTTTGACAACACTCATCTCTTGGGCTTCTCGGCTTCGGGTACCGCCGATGAGGCTGCCGTTCTGACAGCAGCGGCCAAGCGGCGACCAGGCACGCGCCAGGCCGATGAGCAATCTCTAGGCGCCAGGCTGATCCCTGGGTTCGTCAGTCAGTTCGATTATCAAGATGGATTGCGACCCGGCGGCGCCGTTGTCTGGGAACTGGCTGTCCCTGCGACAGTCCCTGGCGTAGCGATTATCGAGGTCGATTCCGTTGCAGACGTCGAGTACCGAACGATTACAACGGAAGGATTTCCATCATTGTGCGCGGGTGCCGATCCAACGTACGCAGAGGCACTTCCTACTGAAGCGACCACCGTTTCGATTGACGGCAGCTGTGAGGTCGTGGCAGTTCTAGCCACGCGGACCGACATAGAGACAAACAACTTTTTCGGCGGAACCAGGACCCCAGGGTTCACAGCTGAGTTCGTCCCGAGTCCCGACCTCACCGTTGACGCCTCGGCGACGCCCTCGCCTGCGACTCCGGGTGAATTGCTTGAGTACGCGATCACGGTCTCCAACAACAGTGTGTACTCGTCTACCGAGACATATCTCCAATTGAGCCGGCCGGACTGGTTGCTGGACTTGCAGGTGACACCAGGCGGACCGGAATGTTCAGTTGGAGAGTCCGCGATTACCTGTGTTATGACTGGCGTTGCTCCCTCCGCTTCAACCGTCGTCAATGTTTCTGGAACGCTGGATCCGTCGGTCTCGGGCGATCAAACGCTAACGGGCTTCGTTGAGTCGTGGGTTCGTGACCCGCACATCGTGGTTCCAGATAAGGATCCTTCCAACAATGCCTTCACTCTCGTGACCCCGATCGATGGTTCGAGCGGCGCCGACTTGGAAGTGGGGATTTCCGTAGACCCGTTTCCTCCAGTTGTTGGCCGACGAGCGGTTGTCTCGTACACCGTGACCAACCACGGTCCTGATCCGGCAATCGGGGTACAACTCACAGGCCAGATGCCGACTCAGTTTGACATTGTGGCTGACCAGCTTCCAGCGGATTGCAGCCTAGGGCCCGATACAGGAGCATTCAGTTGCTCCCTGGGTGACATTGCGCCCGGTGGCTCTGATACGCGTTTGATTGTGGTCGATGTAGTAGCTCCGATCGATATCCTCACGGAAATCGTCGGGTCAGTCAGTTCCTCAACCAGCGACCCGGACCCGGGGAACAACAACTCAACCTTCGATTTCGCCCTGCTGTTCATTCAGGTAAATCCCATCCCATGTCAGCAGGGGTGTGCGCCTGCCTCATCGTGGGGAGATCCGCATCTGAGAACCTTCGACGGAGTCGCCTATGACCTTCAAACAGTGGGTGAGTTTGTCTTGATGAGAACTAACGACGGGGCAGCAGAGGTACACACCCGCCACACAGCGATGGGGACGTCGGCGTCGGGTAATACTGCAGTCGCAGCTCAGATTGGCCCGAATCGTGTAGGTCTCTATGTCGATCGAGGGCTGCTTGTCAATGGTGTTGAAATCGAAATTCCCTCTGGTGAGTCTTACGACCTTGGCGACGGAGCCCGGATCTACCGCTTTGGATCTCGCTACACATTGGCGTGGCCTGGTCCCGATGAACAACGTCTACGCCTTGATATGTCGTTAGGTAGGGGTGCCATCCATGTCAACGCTTTCCTGCCGCCTTCACTCAGTGGGCAGGTCAGTGGTCTTCTCGGGAACGGTGACGGATCCACGGGCGACGACTTCCAGGCTGCAGACGGAACCGTGTTTCAAAGGCCTCTTTCCACGTCAGTGCTCTACGGCCAATTCGCCGATGAATGGCGCATCATTGACACAACCAGCCTTTTTGATTACCTACCTGGCGAATCCACTCTTACCTTCACTGATCTTGTCTTCCCGGCCAAGATTCTCAGGATCGAGGATCTCGACCCAGCAGAAGTCGCTCTGGCCGAAGGGATTTGTCGAGGTGCTGGAGTCGTCGACGAAACCTTTGTCGAGATGTGCATCGTGGACCTAGTCATAACGGGCGACACATGGTTTGTCAGCGGGGCGCTAGGGGCGACTCCTCCGGTGTCTGTCGAGGCCGGCGCGTATTTCGAGGACTTCGAGGACGGCACGGCCTCGGGGTGGAGTCCGTCTCTGATCTCACTGACCGAAATGGGAGAACGTAGCTATCTGGGGCCCTTTTCCGGCGGGACAGCCTCGTTGAATCTGACAGAGTTGCCTCCCCACACCGGTGTCACGATTGCCTTTGATCTATTCATTATGGGCGGTTGGGATGGCGATGAAACACCCGATCGGCTATTCGTTGAGAAGCGCAACGGTGAGCCAATCCTGGATGCCACCTTCAGCAACGGAACAGCGACCCAGAGTTACCCCACTTCTGGGAGTGCAGCTCAAACTGGCGCAGTCGAAATCGGCACGCTGGGCGATTATGGAGGCGGTGGTTCGTCGGCTTATCACGTTGAAGCCACGGTCCCCAGTTGGGAGCAGGATGTGACGTTCGACTTCACGGGCCTCGGAGTTGACCCTTCGCTAGGAGAGTTCTGGGGGTTGGACAACGTCGAAGTCAAGCTTGCACAACTGCCACCAGAGCATTTCGACTACACGATTGGAACGTCCGTTACCGAAGAGGCAGAAGCCGCCCGCGCCGAGGATTTGTGGGGGTTTTCGGTGCCTGCTGGTGGGTTGAGGGTGTATTTCGATTGGCGGTCTTGTTTCTTTGAGCAGCGGTCGGAGTTGTTGGATTCGTCGGGTGCGGTGGTTCCGATTGGGTTGACGAAGTGTTCTGAGGGGTTTGTTGATTTGGCGGAGGGTGATTACACGTTGCGGGTGTGGTCTATTGGGCCTCATGCGGTGGGCACCTACGAGTTCCAGGTTTGGTCGGTTCCTGATCCTGAGGGTCCGTTTGGCTACACGGTTGGTGATGTGACGACGGTGGGGGTGCCGGATCCTGGTGCGGGGAATATTGAGCAGGTTGGTTCTGAGGATTTGTGGGGGTTTTCGGTGCCTGCTGGTGGGTTGAGGGTGTATTTCGATTGGCGGTCTTGTTTCTTTGAGCAGCGGTCGGAGTTGTTGGATTCGTCGGGTGCGGTGGTTCCGATTGGGTTGACGAAGTGTTCTGAGGGGTTTGTTGATTTGGCGGAGGGTGATTACACGTTGCGGGTGTGGTCTATTGGGCCTCATGCGGTGGGCACCTACGAGTTCCAGATAGTCCCGCAATAGGTGGCTGTAGTCGACGTCTAGCCCACCGACCTGCGGTATTGCCTGACTGCCAGAGGGGCGAAGACCGCCACGATGATCACAACCCAGACCAGAGACTTGATGATCAGTTCGCCCTGATCGAGTCCAAGAAACTGCAGCGACTCGGCCGGGAACATCAGTGACCGCACCGTGTTAGCCAGCACCGAGATCGGTTGGTTGTTGGCGAAGGGCTGGAGCCAATCGGGCATCGAGACGGTTGGGACAAAGATCGACGATGCAAAGACCAGGGGAAAGATCGGTAGGAATCCGGCCGCTTGAGCGGCTTCGGGGGTCTTTGCGATCAGTCCAATAGTTGCCATGACCCACGAGAAGGCGTACCCAAACAGAAGGGCGATGGCGACCCCGAGCAGCATCTTGAAAAAGCCTTGTTCGAATCTCCAGCCCATGAGAAACCCGACAAACAGCATCAGCCCGTTGACGAAAGTGTTCCTCACCAGGTCAGCCAGCGTCCGGCCCGCCAATACGGCCGATCGGGCCATCGGCAGGGAGCGGAATCGATCAATCACTCCGGCTCCCAGATCTTCGGTGAGCCCAAGGGCCGTGGCCGTGGCGCCGAACACCGCTGTCTGAACCAAGATCCCCGGGATCAACCAGTTGATATAGGCGTTGGTGGAGTTGAAAACCCCAGTAGTGGCAGCACCGCCGGTCACGTCGATGGCCCCGCCGAACACATAGTTGAACAACAGCAGGAACATCACCGGCTGGATCGTCGAGAACAGTAAGAGCTGGGGGAGTCGAAGAACCCGCAGCGTGTTTCGCTTGGTGATGACGCGTGTATGGGTGATGGCGTCTGCCAGGCCAACTCGAGTCGGTGTCTGGGTTGGAGCTGTCATCGGCGACGTCTCCCGGGAGCCTCGGCCGGGGCTGGAGCGTCCTCCTCGGCCTTGTGTCCGGTCAGCGCGAGAAAAACGTCATCCAAGGTCGGGCGTCGAAGGCCAATGTCTTGGGGTGTCACCTCGGCGTTGTCCAGAGCGAGCACCGCAGCCGTGAGTGTGGCTGCACCTTCGACTGCCGGAATCAGCAGAGCCTGACCTTCGACCCGGATTTCGCCACCCGCTACCGGTATCAATACCTCTGCGGCTCGGGCACGGTCCTCCGCGGCCACATGCACCTCGACGACGTTGCCCCCTAGACGATCTTTCAGTTCGTCGGCCGTCCCCTCATCTATCAGGCGGCCGTGATCGATCACACCGATACGGTCGGCGAGCCGGTCAGCCTCGTCGAGATACTGGGAGGTCAGCAACAGCGTGGTTCCGCCAGCCACCAGCTCCTCGATCAAGTCCCAAAGGTCGAGACGGCTGGCGGGGTCGACGCCGGTGGAAGGTTCGTCGAGAAACAGAATCTGAGGCTGCCCGACCATCGAAGCCGCGAGATCGAGTCTGCGTCGCATTCCACCTGAGTAGGTGCGGACCGGTCGGTCAGCGGCTTCGGTCAGATGAATGCGTTCCAATACGTCGGTTGCTCGCTTTGTGGCTTCGGCCGCAGAAAGGTTGTAGAGGCGGCCAACCATTTCGACGTTCTCGCGGCCGGTGAGGAACTCGTCGACGGCGGCGAACTGGCCGGCAAGTCCAATCTTCGTTCTAACTCCTACCGGGTTGTCGATGATGTCAACGCCTGCGACTGAGCCCGATCCCGAGTCTGGTTTCAAGAGCGTCGTGAGAACGCGAATCAGAGTGGTCTTGCCTGCGCCGTTGGGTCCGAGGAGTCCGTAGATGATGCCTTTCTCGATCTCAACGCTGACACCGTCGAGTGCGACGACATCGCCGAATGTCTTGACGATGTTTTGGGCTACGACCGCAGGCATGGAACCGGCGATGGTACTGGCAGTCCCGGCAAAGACGATCAGGTATTTGGGCGCCGGGCGGCTGCCAGCTGAAACAGCAGCGAAGCCCCGAGGTTGAGGTTGGCGAAACGCTCATCCTGGGTTTGACCGTTCAGCCACCGGATGTAGATCTGCTGGAGGATGATGGCCAGCTTCCAAGCGCCAAACACGAGATACCAATCGAAATCGTCGTAGTCGCGCCCTGTCCGTGCGGCGTATCGAGCTACGGCTTCATCTCGAGTAAGCCAGCCCGGTGCTGTTGTCGGCATCATTCCAAGGTCGTCGGGTGCCTCACCAGGGTCGAACCAAGACCCCATCAAGGTGCCGAGGTCAGCCAAGGGGTCGCCGCGGGTTGCCATGTCCCAATCGAACACGGCCACGCATTCCCCGGGGTCTTCAGCTGCCACGGCCATGTTGTCCAGACGCCAATCGTTGTGGAGCAGACTCGTGGCTGAGTTGGCGGGGAGATGGTCACGCAACCAAGCGCCGAGTTCGTCGGCCAACGAATTGGGTTCGTGCTGGGCGCGGCTCCACCGCCCGATCCAACCCTCCACTTGGCGCTCGAGAAATCCCTCCGGGCGTCCCAGGTCATCGAGGCCACAGGAAGATGGGTCGACTGCATGGAAGTCTGCGAGTGTGTCGACGACCACTTCAGAAAGCTTCCGGTTGTTTTCTGGGTCTTCCCCTCCGCCGAAGATCTGCGGGACTACGCCTCGGACCACAACGCCTTCTCGTCGTTCCATGACAAAGAATGGCGCACCGATGATGGTTTCGTCGTCACAGAATCCGACGGCGCGGGGGGCCAACGGAAACGCTTTCCACAGCCGGGAGAGGACCTGGAACTCTCGATGCATGTCGTGGGACCCAGGCGCCAGCGGTCCCAGTGGTGGCCTTCGAAGAACGAGCTCCTCGCCGCCCGGCCACGTGAGGAGATAGGTGAGGTTCGCCTTCCCGCCAGAGAACTGCTCGACGATCGGAGTGCCGTCCGGCGATGACTCAAGTGTCCTGATCCATTCTGTCAATGCCGAGACATTGAAGGTCTCGTCGGTTCTCACAGGAATGAGGTCGGACATGGGCGAAGCGTATCGGAGTACCCGAGCGGAAGCCTCTACGCTCGTCCCTTGATGTCGACAGTATTTGAGATTTCCGACCGTTTCACCGAGGCATGGGCCGACATCGAGCCCATGGGAGCCACAGCGTATGGCATTGGGGGGAGGGATCACCTAGTTCCCGATCTTTCGCCCGAAGGTCAAGCCTCTCGCTACCGCTTGTACCAGGACTTCAAGGCCCAATTGGTTCCATTCCTAGACAGCGAAGTCGAGAGCGACTCCTTGGCGGCGAAGGTCATTGTTGGTTGGATTGATGAGCGCCTTTCGGAGTTTGACACCCAAGAGTGGCGACGGGACCTGAACCACATCTTCAGTCCTTTTCAGATGATCAGGGACGTCTTCGACGTCATGTCCACCGACACCGACGACGCCATCGCGAACATCGCGACCAGGCTCGAGGCGTATCCCGAGATGCTTGCCGGGTATAGATCGTGTTTAGAGCTGGGTCTTGCGGCTGACGATGTGGTGGCGGTGCGACAGGCTGAGTCCCTGCATGAGCAGCTCTTGGCCGCGGCGGAGGCGGAGTCGAGGTTCGACGCGTTCAGGGCGGCTTCCGATGATCCCCGACTTGCCTCGGCCATCGAGACTGCCAAGGCAGCCTGTGGCGAGATGGGGGACTGGCTGGAGAGCGCCTATCTGCCTGCGGCAGCTCCTAACGATGCTGTGGGGCGGGAGCGTTACATCGCGGGGGCTGAGAAGTTCTTGGGGATGACTCTTGATCCCGAGGACACCTATGAATGGGGTTGGGGCGAGGTGATGAGAATCCGCGAAGAAATGAGGGGACTGGCGGAGGAGATCCAGCCCGGATCCTCGATCGGTGAGGTCATCGAGATGCTCGATACTGACCCTGCCCGGGCAGCCCAAACACGTCAGGAGTTCGTCGACTTCATTTCGGAAGTCCAGCAAGACGCTATCGCCAAGCTCGCCGGCACCCATTTCGACGTGCCGCCTGAGTTGGAGTCTGTGACGGTGAATATCGCACCACCTGGTGGGTCGCTCGGCGCCTGGTATGTGGGTCCTTCCGAAGACCTCACTAGGCCGGGTTCCATCTGGTACGCACCCGGTGAAAGAAAGGCCCTCCCCGTTTGGCAAGAGGTGTCGACTGCCTATCACGAAGGTTTTCCAGGGCACCACCTCCAGGTTGGCATTGCGGTGATGAATCGCGAGTCGCTGTCCCGATTCCAGCGCACGGTCATTTGGTATCCAGGGTCGGGCGAAGGGTGGGCCCTTTACGCCGAGCGTCTAATGGACGAGTTGGGCTTCTTCGACAAGCCGGAATATCGGCTTGGTCTGCTGTCGAGCCAGCTCTTCCGCTCGATCCGGGTTGTGCTCGACATTGGGTGCCAGTTGGAGCTACCCCTGCCCGACTATGCCCCGATGTATGCGGGTGAGACATGGAACTACGACATCGGCGTCGACTACATGAACAAGGTCGGTTATCAGCCTCGTGATGTCTCCGAGTCTGAGGTGACACGATATCTGGGTTGGTATGGCCAGGCGATCGCCTACAAGGTGGGAGAGCGAGAGATCCTTGCGATGAGGGACCGGGCTCGCGAGGCCGGATCCTTTGATCAAAAGGGATTCCACACCCGCATGCTCGAGGCAGGTGCCATCCGCCTCGATCACCTGTGGGAGGCGATGGCTTGAACAAGGTCCGCTTCGACTTTGATCAGTTGGAGAGACGCGACCGATACAAGCTGCTGACGGGGCTGATAGTTCCGCGCCCTATTGGTTGGATAGGAACTCTGCGGCCCGATGGCACCCGCAATCTGGCGCCGTTCTCCTTCTTCAACGTGGTCTCGTCCAACCCGCCTGTGGTGATCTTCTCGGCCGGGAGTCATCCAGACCGGCCCAAGGACTCCGGGGTGTTGGCCGAGTCCACCGGTGAGTTCACTGTGAACATCGTCTCAGAAGCTGTAGCCGAAGCAATGTCGGCTACGTCAGCCAGCGTCGGTGCAGAGATCGACGAGTTCGAGCTGGCCGGACTCAACTCAGTGGCTGGGTCCGTTGTTGCGGCGCCGATGGTTGTCGAATCTCCGGCAAACTTGGAATGTGTCGTCCGCCAGGTGATTCCACTCGATCGAGGTGCCTTGCGACTCGTCCTAGGGAACGTGGTGGCGGTCCATGTTCGTGAGGACCTGCTCGACGGCACCCGAATCGACAACGATGCTCTGGCCGCGATTGGTCGTATGGCGGGCAACACCTACACGCACACGCGAGATCGTTTCGAGATCGTTCGTCCCGACTGAGGCCTCAGCGGCAGCCGTGGCTGATGAGTGTCGGGTAGGGGTTGATCACGGTGGAACCGAGATACATCCCGAAGTGCAGATGGGGAGGTGTCCCCTTGGCGTTTCCGGTAGTTCCCACGTAGCCGAGCACGTCGCCAGCCCTCACCTTGCCGTCCTTGCCGAATTCGGCCATGTGCGAACCGATGTACTTCACGCCGTCGTCGCCGTAGAGGCGGAACTGGAGCCCGCCGATCTCGCCTGTCACAAACTCCACGGTTCCTGATACCGGCGCCTTCACCGGAGTTCCCTGCGCAGCGAAGAGATCGTTGCCTTCGTGGTACCGGGTGCCGCCCCCGCGGGGGAATCCCCAGTCGTTGAAAAAGGAAGCATTGTCCACCGGACATATCCACGCAGTCCCCGAAGGAATGGCGAGGGTCTGGCCGGACCGGATGAGATTCGGGTTTGAGATGTTGTTGATCTCAACGATCTTGTTCACCGGCGCTCCGTGCTTGGCAGCGATGTCACCGAGCCGATCTCCCTTCTTGACCGTGTACGACAGCTCACCCGCGGTTCCCTTGGCGACGTGGCCTGGACCGTCTAGGAAGAGCCTGGTCCCGGCGTAGATGACCTCGTTGATGATGCCGTTAGTGGTGACGATGTCAGCAGCGCTGACACCGCTGTATTGGGACGCGATCTGTTTGACGCTCTCGCCACGCCGAACAACATGGTGCCGTCCAGTGCGACTCGACGAGTTGCGAGTGGTCGCCTGCCCGTTGTCGCTGGGTGGTGTGGCAGTGGTTGACCCGGAGCTTCCCGAGGGGATGAGGATTTCCTGCCCGATGCGAATCAGATTGGGGTTCGAGATCGAGTTGTGTGACACCAGGGCCGAAACCGAGGTTCCATAGGCTCCAGCAATCCGCGACAGGCTTTCCCCGCGAACCACCACGTGGATCTTGTCGGGTTCTACGGCCCCAGGGATGACGAGAATCTGGCCGGGGAAGATCAGATTCGGATTGTTGAGCGAGTTGGCATCCACCAGATCCGAGATCGAAACGTCGTGCTCGTCTGCGATGGCGCGAAGCGTGTCGCCACGGCGAACGGTGTAGTCAACCGAGAAGGTTGCTACGAGAAGAACGAGCGTGCAGCCAACAGCTAACGCTCGTAAACGACGATTTTCGGGCATCGGGAGAACGCACTCCTTTAGCCCCTGACTCTTTCCGCGTAGGAAAGCCTAACCAGATGAACCTGATTTTCCAGACAAAACCCGAAGTTGTCCGCAGGCGGCGTCGATCGACTGGCCTCGGGTGTCTCGCACGGTGACGGTTACGTGGCGTCGCTGCAGTGCTCTCTTGAAATCCTCGATCGAGAGCTTGGTTGACGGTCTTTCCTCGCTGAGTGGTGTCGGGTTGAGAGCGATCAGATTGACATGGGCCCTGAGCCTGCGGGCAATGGCAGCCAGTTTGTCGGCTTGGTCGAGGGTGTCGTTTACCCCGTCCATCATCGTCCACTCAATTGAGACTCTCCGGCCCTTCTTGTCGAAGTATTCGGCTGCGGCCTCCTCGAGATCTGCGATCGGGTATCGCTTGTTGATCGGCACGAGGGCCGATCGAAGCTCGTCGTCCGCGGCATGAAGACTGATAGCGAGATACACCGGCCACGGCTCGTCGGCCAGCCGTCGAATGCCTGGGATCATGCCGACTGTCGACACAGTGAGCGACCGAGCAGACATGCCCATAACCTCGATCATTCGTCGGATTGCCTCCCTCACGCGGTCGTAGTTGGCGAGCGGTTCGCCCATCCCCATGAAGACAACGTTCGTCAGATGGTCGGGTACGCCAGGCATGCCGATGTTCCGTAGGTAGGCCTGGGCGTAGGCGACCTGAGCCACGATCTCGCCAGCTTCCAGATGTCGTTCGAATCCGAACTGCCCGGTTGCGCAGAAGGTGCATCCGAGAGCACAGCCGGCCTGGCTCGAGATGCACAACGTGGCTCGCTTGGGGTATCCCATCAAGACCGCTTCGATCGCAGCGCCGTCGGGAGCCCGGAATAGCCACTTCTTGGTTGTTCCGCCGTCGGCTGTTTGCTCCGTTTCGACAGCGAAGGGCCAAAGCTTGTCCGCAAACCGTTGCCTGAGCTCGGACGGCAGATTGGTCATCGACTCCACGTCACCAACGGGGGTCTGGTAGAGCCACCGTCTCAGCTGGTCCACGCGAAACGAGGGTTCGCCCTCTAGTAGCTCGTTGAGGGCCTCGGGGGCTTGGAGATACAGCAACTCAGACTTGGGTAGCGGCTTCGATCCACTGCCGGGCGCGGGTGACGCTCACTCCAGCTGCCTCGGCGACCTTGTCGGCACTCTCTTTGGACAAAGCCTGAGGATCGTCAATACCCGCAGCTCTCAGTCGTGTGGCGTAGGTCGGGCCGACGCCCTGGATTGCTTCTAGGGGCTTTCCGTCATGGAAGTCACCTCGGAAGGCCGGCGGCTCTGGCTCACGCGAGACAGCAACAGAAATGAATCGATCGCGCATGGCCCAAATGATGGCGAGGGCACCACCGACGAAACCCACAACGCGGGCAAGCCGTTTCATGAGGCCAGGATAGAGCGGTCTGTGACCCATGTCTGCCGCGCTCTAGGGTTGGACCATGAAAGTCGACTACTACTTCCCGCCGGCGCCTCCGGAGACCGCTGCCGAGGCGGCGCGAGAGGCAGCGGCCAACGGCTACGACGGCTTCTTCACCGCCGAGACTCAACATGATCCGTTCTTGCCGATCACCCACGCCGCGACCGTCGAACCCGATCTGGAGTATGGGACGGCAATCGCAGTCGCCTTCCCCAGATCGCCTACCAGCATGGCGATGACCGCTTGGGATCTGGCTCGCCAAACCAAGGGAAAGTTCAAGCTGGGTCTGGGAACCCAGGTGCGGGCGCACATAGTGAGACGTTTCAGCGCGCAATGGGGAAAGCCCGGCCCCCAGCTGCGGGAGTACATCCAGGCGATGCGGGCTGTCTGGGACTCATGGCAGAACGGCAGCAAGCTGAGATTCGAAGGTGAGTACTACGACCTGAGCTTGATGACGCCGTTCTTCAATCCAGGGCCGATACGCCATCCTGACGTGCCCGTGTACATCGCCGGTGTTGGTCCGTATCTGAGTTCCCTGGCCGGAGAGTTGTGTGATGGGTTCCACGTGCATCCGTTTCACACGGTCGCATATCTGGACAAAGTGGTTCTTCCTCGCATGTCCGGAGCGGCGGAAGAGGCTGGCCGGACTTTGGATGACATCGAGCTCGTGAGCACTGTCTTCATCATGACGGGATCCGACGACGCCGAGATCGAGCAAGCCATGGAACCGATTCGTCAGCAGGTTGCCTTCTACTCCTCGACGCCGTCCTATCGCCATGTCCTCGAAGCCAACGACTGGGACTTCGGCGAGAAGACCCATGCCATGTCGAAGCGAGGCGAGTGGGCACAGATGGCGGCGGCTGTGCCGGATGAAGCGCTGTTCGAGGTCGGTATCGCAGCCCCGATCGACGAGTTGGCCGACAGGATCAAGGACCGTTACGGCGATCGGATCGATCGGGTGGGCTTCTACACCATCGGATCGACTCTGACCGCGGATCAGGATGCCCTTCGTCAGGTGATCAAGGGCCTCAAGAGCTGACCACAGCGGCAGCGGTCGTCTCAACGCGAGGGTCACGAGCGGTTGACCGGCGGTGCCCATCTACGTGGATCAGGGACATTGGACCCCAGCCTGGCCGAGATTCGCCGTGCTCCTCGAGTTGATGCCCGCGCTTGGCTAAGCCGGCTTTGACGCTCTGGTGGACACCGGGCTCCAGTTCCACCCGAGAGCTCGCGTTCGGACCGAAATGCGGGACAGTCCATCTCGGCCTCGACTGAGCCTCTTCTAGAGCCATGCCCTGGCCGATCGCGGTGGCGGCCAGCTGAGCCACCAGCTGAGGTTGGACGGCGCCACCTCGGGTGCCGAGCGCCCAAACGGGCGTTTCGCCGGAAGTCCACAATGTTGGTGACAGCGTGTGCAGGGGACGTTTGCCTGGTCCGAGTGCGTTGGCGTGACCGGGGATGAGATTGAAACCCATGCCGCGGTCCTGGAGCAGAAAGCCGGAACGCTCCGCGCCGAATCGAGAACCAGTACCTCTGTAGTTCGATTGGATCACCGACACTGTCATGCCGTTGCGATCGCTGACGCACATGTATGCGGTGCTCGCCGGAGATGATGTGGCCATAGGCCAGATCCCGGCGGTGTCGGGAGACACCGTGGCGGCTGCTCGCTCGAGACGGGCATCGTCGAGGAGAAGGTTGGCTGGCAGGGCGAGGTGATCTGGGTCGGCAACCAGATCGTTTCTCTCCCAGGCGACCGAACGGTATGACTCAATCAGCAAATGCCACCACAGGGGATCTTCGGCATCGTTCGGCGGGTTGAGGCGCTCGAATATCCGCAACGTCGCTGGGCCGAGGTATCCCTGTGAGTTGGGGGGCACAGTCCAAGCCGCCAGCCCAAAGACCTGTGTGCCTATTGGTTCAACCCACTCGGCCTGGAGTCGAGACAGGTCTTCCGCCGTGATCAGACCGACAGCGTTTGCGATGTCCTCCCCCGGGGGGCCCTCGTAGAAGGCCTTGCGGCCTCCGCTGGCGATCATCCGAAGCGTTGCCGCTAGAGCCGGCCGGGATACATGGTCACCGATTTCGACGGGGCTTCCCCCCGGATAGAAATCTGAGACGGCGGGGTTGTCCCGATACCTGGGCGCCTGTCTGCCGAATGCTCCAGCCTGCTCTCGAGATACCTCGTACCCATCGGCTGCAAGTCCGATTGCGGGAGCCACGCAACCGGCGAGAGGAAGCGAACCCAGCCTTTTGCTCAGCTCCACCAGGCCGTCGACACAGCCGGGAATGGTCACTGTGTGTGGGTCGTCCGCCGGAACTGATTTGTGCCCAGAAGTCGTCAGTATGTCGAGATCGGCTCCCGATCCCGATCGGCCTGAGGCATTCAGGGCGAGGGGCCTGTCCCATTCAGGCTGGTGGACGAGGGCGAACAAGTCCCCACCCAATCCGCAGGTCTCAGGTGCGACGACACCCTGGGCGGCAACGACGGCAATCGCCGCGTCGACCGCGTTGCCTCCCCTTTCGAGGATTTGAATCCCTGCCTCTGTTGAGAGGTGGTGAGGAGATGCGACCGCCGCTTCGCTCAATGAACCTTCAAATCGGGGAGCACCCGGTTGAGAGCGTCGAGAACCGAACGCACGATCGCCTTCGATTCCTCGTTTTCGACATAAGCCGAACCGATGAGCATCTTTTCCTCAGCGTTGGAGACAACCACGACCTGGGCCACTGCGATGGGTCGTGATCCCAGCGTGGCAATGTCCATCGAGGACACGCCGAGGCCGATTCCTTCGACCAAAGCTTGTCTGACCGATTCGAGTGCCGCCTCGGCGATCAGGCGTCTTCGGGTAACCGATGAGGCAGCGCCAGCTGCCTGTCCGACGAGGAGCCGCTCGCGCCATTTGAGGCTCACTGTCACCTCAGTCCGGTTGCCGTCGATCGACTCGGCGACGTCCACAAGGGCCGGTCTGGCTCCGTGTTCTAGCGCTTTGTCGTCGAGTTGCACCACCGAAACGATTCTTCTGTCAAGGCTTTCTCCGAATAGTGCTTGGCTCAGCGATTGCACATCACGGACGAGTTGCTTTGGCGGCTTGTCCTGGCGGGCAAGCACATGCACCTCGTCGATGTGGCCGTTTCCAGCAACTACCCTTGCGGCTTCGACCCCTTCGATCCGGTTGATCTTCTCCTGAAGAGCTACAGGGTCCATCCGTCGGTTCAGCGTATACCACTCGAGCGTTCCTGACACGCGATTCGCGAATTCTCTTGTCACTCTGCGCTCGTACGCCTAGATTGCACAGGGCTGGAGGAAATCCAATGGCTGTGGGGCAGCCGGTCTCTGACCGTCTGCCGACCATTGGCGGGCGCTGTCAGGGGCCTTTTGACATGTTAAGGGTTCCCCCTTTGTGGGGAGCTGGTGAGTAAGGCGATCTCGCTGACTGCAATTGATTCATTCAAATAGCGGAGCGAATCACCTCATGCGTGACGTTGAGTCACGTAAATGAATCCCAACGGTGGACGAGCAAATGAGGACTATGGAAACCGGTTTGGACCTACTACCGCCCGCCGTCGCCGATATACGCCGTAATGGCGGGTAACACGAAGATCGGTAACACGAAGATCGGTTAGGGAGACGCCTGCTCACCAAACGTGACGAGGTCCCATGAAGATCATTGGAACAAAACGGCTGAGACGGTGGTACACCCGTCTCAAACCGGCCCACCAGCGTCGACTGCGGGTCGCACTCCCTTATGCCACGCTTGGGGTTATGGCCCTGGTGGTGTCTGGGGTCTTGTCGGCGATGCCCGACTGGCGGTTCTGGGCTCTGTTTGCAGCCCTTTTCTTCATTCTCGAGTTGTTCACCGTTGAGGTGAACGACCGACAGTTCCAGTCGTCTTCGATCATGGTCATCATGACCGCCGGAGCCATTTTCGCCATTGAGGGCAACGCCACATTTGCCATGGCGCTGATGGCAGGCATTGGTTCGATAGTGCCGGACGATATCCGGATGCGTCGTTGGTTCCAGCCGATGGCCAACTTCGGCCAGCAGGTCTTTTCGGCCACAGCGGCAGGTTTGATCCTCGACCTGGGCCTGGCCGGGATTCAGAACCCGACCACCGGGGATCTCTGGGTCGTGTTGGCGGTGTCCATCGTTGCTTCGGCGGCCTATGTAGGGCTGAACAACTGGCTGGTCCGAAAGGCGGTTCAGGTCGTTTATCCCCGAGATCGCCTGGCCCCCTGGTCCCATCTCGGCTCGTTGATCTTCTCCCAGTTCGCCATGGGAACCCTCGGCGGGCTCATCGGAGCCGCCTACCTGATCGCCGGTTTGCCTGCGGTCCTGGTCTTCATCATTGCGGTCTACGCCATCGGACACATGTCGCTCTACGCCTACTCCCAGCTGCGGATATCGCATATCTCGGCGATCAAGGGCTTCGTCAAGACACTCGAGGCCAAGGACATGTACACCCGAGGACACACAGAGCGGGTGGCGCACTTTGCCGAGATCATCGGCAAGGAGTTCGACTTCAACGGGACGCAGCTCGAGGAAATCAAGTGGGCGGCTCTGATTCACGATCTCGGGAAGCTGGCGGTTCCGACTGAGCTGATCAGGAAGAAGGGTCGGCTCGAACCCGACGAGTACACCCAAATGCAGGGCCATGCCGAGTTGGTCGAGGAGATCTTGGCCGAAGTCGACTTTCTGCAGCCGATGGTGGAGATCGCGTCCGGACACCACAGCCACTACGACGGCAGCGGCTACGGCGGTCGGGGCCATCGAGAAGGCGAGACTCCGAGTCTTGCATCCTGCATCGTTGCGGTGGCCGATGCCTTCGATGCAATCACGTCGGCTCGTTCCTATCGGATGGCTATGTCTCAGCAGTACGCGCTAGATGAACTCCGCGAGAATTCGGGCGGTCAGTTCCACCCCGAAGTGGTGGACAAGTTCGAGATCGCACTGTCTAAAGCTGAAGGCTCATGGGGTGCTCCCCATGTAAACGACGAAGTCATCGCTCGTCGTCTGGCCGAAGACCCAGGCTCGGTGCTCCGTGGCTAATTGGCATCCCCGTGTGTTGGCTGTCGTGTCGTGGATGTTCCCGGCGGTTGCCATTGGTGTCGGCGTATTTGCGGTGTCGGTGACCAACGGGAACCGGTTGGCCATCCTCATCGCTGCAACCCTCCTGATCATCGGGTCCTTGATCGGGGTCGCGACATCGAATGGAGGCAATAGGTTCAACCTGGGGATTGCAGTTGCTGCTGCGGTGCCTTTCGTCTTGTGGGGACTCGATGGGTTTGCAGCCTCTGAGCCGGCCGGATCGATCGCTGCGTATTCGTTCGGTCTTGCTGGTGTCTGGGTCACCCGGCACTCGGCAGGCGAGTCCCACTCTGTGGTGCTGCCAGTGATGGTGCGGCGCTACGCCGGCTATGTGACTTACGGCACCATCTATGCAGCGATGCGGTTTGGGGTGTTCCCCGATCTCGACGGCGGTTTCGAAGATCTGCTCCCGTTCACTGTTGCTCTCCTCGGATGGCTGGCGGCAGAGGTTTTGGTGCGTTCGCTCCTTATCGTTGGTCCGCGCGAGTTGTCGCGGTCCTACCTGGCGAAGGCGCTGCTCAACGATGCAAACGTTTTCCTGGGTCTTGCTTTGACCGGTGGTCTCTTCGGTGAGCTTTACTCGGCGATCAACTGGTGGGCTGCTCCCATCGCCCTGATTCCCTACGCATTTGCGCACTCGGCCTTCACCCGGTTCCAGGACACGAAGACCACCTATCGCCAGACCATTCGCGCTCTGGCTCGTATCCCTGAAGTGTCCGGTCTCGGAGTCGACGGTCACGCCGATCGGACAACGGAGTTGTCGTTGATGATCGGAAGGCGAATGGGTCTCGGCCCCAACCAGATCGAGGAGCTTCGGTTCGCAGGACTCATGCACGACATCGGCAGGGTGTCGCTGAGCGAACCTCAGATTCTCAAGATGGGTTTCACCAACGATGACATAGCAAGGTGGAGCGCCGAGATCATCGCCGAGTCGGCGTACCTCGAGGACGTGGCGCGTCTGGTGCGCAATCAGTACGAGCCGTATCGGCGTCCGGGCGAACACCGCAACGTCGAGGTCGCACTGACATCTCGTGTCATCAAAGTAGCGTCGGCGTACGACTGGTTGGTTCATCGCGACGGGATGTCTCCGCTGTCGGCTCTCGAGGAGTTACACGCCGGGGTGGCCTACGAATACGACCCAGAGGTAGTGAACGTCTTGCGATCGATTCTCGACACCCGAGGGGTGCTCAAGCCGGTACGTATCGGTCAGTGACGACGGGCGGAACCCGGTTCCGCTTGGGCCCCATGACGGAAATAACGCCTTGGTCGTCGCAGCTCGTGTTCTAGGAACACGCCGAGTCCTAGCGCCAAAAGGAAATCGCCCAAGCTGATCACTTCGCCCACTCCGGCAAGTCGTAGCGGGATCACGTCGGCCAGGAAGGTCAGGTGAGACGTTTCGTCGAGGGCAACGTGTTTGTAGGTGTCTGATAGGTCGGGCTGAGTCAGAGCGAAACCAGATGCGACTTCGGCGGCCTCGGCTAGGACAGGCATGCCGCCGTTCGATGCGATGACCAAGAAGTTCATCAACACCCCCAAGCCGACGATCCACATGCCACGTTGCTTTCGATTCAAGGCGACGAGAACCATGAGCAGCAGGTACGAGACCAGGACCATGGCCAGACCCACCCAGTCGGACCAGTCGGTGTCGGGAAGCCATCTGGGGCCCCATTGGAGCGACAGCGCGAGAATCAACAGCCACCATGACTTCAGCTCGATATCGCCGAGGTTGAGCAACCGGCCACCCCGCAAGACGGCAATCGCAAGAGATGCGAAGATGACGATGGCAAGCCATAGCATGGAACACCGACGGTACACGTCGGTGTGAACAGTCGGAGAGTGAGAGTCAATGGGTGTCGAATACGAGGTGTCATCAGGCAGGGCGACGATCACGATTGATGATCCTGACCGTCATAATCCGATGTCCCTGCCGGTTATGGCAGCTCTCAGGAGCCACACAGAATCGGCTGTTGCCGATCCGTCTGTTCGCGTGATTGTCTATACGGGAGCCGGGGAACGCTCGTTTTCGGCAGGGGGTGATCTGTCATCCGACTTTGCGAACTCTCCCATCGCGGGCCACCGAGGTCGTGGCGAGTTAGCCGAGTTGTTTCGATTGATGTGGCGTGGCGGCAAGCCAACCGTGGCTCGTGTCAATGGGCACGCCCTGGCCGGAGGTTTTGGCCTGGCGGTCGCCTGTGACATCACGGTGTGCGTCGAGGGGGTCAAGCTGGGCACCACGGAGGTCAATGTCGGCCTGTGGCCCATGATGATTTCTACCGTTCTCGTTCGGTCGATGCCGCGCAAGGCTGTCTTGGACATGATGCTCACAGGGCGAACCATCACCCCCGAGGAAGCTCTTCGGTTGGGAGCGGTCAGCCGCGTCGTCGCCCGCGACCAACTTGATGTTGAGGTCGATTCGATCGTCGAGAGGCTTTCGTCGCTTAGCCCTACGTCGCTCATGATCGGCAAGGACTCGCTGGTCGGGATGGCCGACGGTGACCTGGATACTGCATTGGATCGTCTCCAGGGCGGTCTCACGGAGATCATGAAGACCGCCGATGCCCAAGAGGGCGTCCAAGCGTTTCTCGAGAAACGGTCTCCGGACTGGTCGGATGCCTGACCATTCAACCTTCGTTCTCTGGTCGCCGATTTAGCCTCTAATCGTGCGGTACAAGGTTCAGGTTCTGGGTTGGACTCTCATCTGGAGTGGCTTCCTCATATTCGGCTACGTCGGATGGCAGCTCTATGGCACCGACTTAGTCAACGCCGGGATTCAAGCCGAAGCTGTGGAGGACCTGGTTGTTGAGTTGGCCGAGGCGCCGGCTGCCGAACCCGAAGTGATCGATACAGCGGAGTTTCTTGGGCCGGAGGCTGAGCCGGAAGTAGAGGTGCCGGACGCGGTTGAGCTGTTGGTTGAGGACTCGCCGACCGTTGGTGAGTCGTTCGCCTTCATGAACATTCCGAAGATCGGTATCGAAGACCTGGTGCTGTATGAGGGAGTTGATCTGGGAACTCTCAAGAGTGGCCCCGGTCACATGCCGGACACGCCTTTGCCGGGGCAGGCCGGAAACTCGGTGATCTCTGGTCACCGAACCACGTATGGCAGACCGTTCTTCGACTTCGATCTACTGGAGGTTGGAGACCGCATTGAGGTTCAGTCGGCGACCGGGGTTCACGTTTATGAGGTTCGTGAGCTGCAGGTGGTTCTCCCCACTGATGTCTGGGTTACCGATCCGCGCCCGGGGGGATGGCTCACGCTGACGACGTGCAACCCGAAGTTCTCAGCGCGGGAGCGGCTGATCGTCTGGGCCGAGATGGTTCAAAGTCCCAACCTGGACTTCATCAACCTCCACAAAACCAAGTTCAGCGCCTGACCTTTTTGCGAACCTGAGGTACGGGTCAGCCGACTAGGTCGCTGAGGGTCTGCTCGTTGAGGATGCCGTTGAAGATCTCGGTGACTACTCCGGATTCATCGATGATGTAGGTCACCGGAAGCCCGATTCGCGGATAGGCGTTGTCGACAACCTCATCGCCCATTGCGAGGGGGTATGAAGCTCCAACGCTGTTGGCGAACTGCGTAGCGGCCTCCACGGTGTCTTCCACAGCAACCCCGATCACGGTGACTTCGGGATGGTTCTCGGCAAACGCCGAGATCTCCGGGATCTCCTCGCGACAGGGGAGACACCAGGACGCCCACAAATTGAGGACGACTACTGAACCGCGAGACTCAGAGAGCTCGTAATCGCCGCCGCCGATGAGCTCCACGTTGAAGTCCGGTGCTCTCTCGCCGACCTTGGCGACCTCGGGTTGATCCGAGTTCGCAAACCAACCGATGGCCAGGCCGGCTGCGATTACGACCGCAAAAACTGCGGTGAGTTTGAGAGCTGGCCGAGGCAGCGGCCCCGGGGCGTCGTCGCCAGTCGGTGTTGTTTCCGGTGTGGTCGGATCGTTACTCAGCGGCCATCCTCCTCAGGACGTAATGAAGGATCCCACCATTGCGGAGATAATCCACTTCGATGGGCGTGTCGACCCGGGCCACGGTGTCGAACTCGACAGAGGTTCCGTCAGCCTTGGTTGCCCGAACCTTCACGGTTTGGCGGGGGGTCAGACTGTCGTCGACCTCGATGTCGAACGTCTCCGTCCCATCCAAACCCAAGCTGTCGGCATCATCACCACCGGTGAAGTTCAATGGCAATACCCCCATCATCACCAGGTTCGAACGATGGATGCGCTCAAACGACTTGGTGATCACGGCTTTGACTCCGAGCAGGAAGGTTCCTTTCGCTGCCCAGTCTCTGGATGAACCCATGCCGTAGTCGATACCGCCAAGGACGACCAGCGGAGTCCCGTCCGCCTGGTAGCTCAGAGACGCCTCGTAGATCGACTTGACCTCTCCGTCGGTGAAGTCGGTGGTGTACCCACCCTCGGTTCCCGGAGCGAGATGGTTCTTGACTCGAATGTTGGCAAAGGTGCCTCGGGTCATCACGCGATCGTTGCCACGACGCGAGCCATAGCTGTTGAACATCGGAGGTTGAACCCCGTTGTCGATCAGGTATTTCCCGGCAGGGGATTCGATGGCGATTGAACCAGCCGGGCTGATGTGATCGGTGGTGACGGAATCGCCGAGCTTGGCCAGAACGCGCGCCCCGGTGATCGGCTCGATTGGCATCACCTCGCGTCCAAGATCCTTGAAGAACGGAGGCTCCTGCACGTACGTCGACGACTCGTTCCATCCGTAGAGGTCCGATTCTGACGTCGCAATCCCGCGCCATTCATCAGATCCGGTGAACACGTCTCCGTACTTGTCGACGAACTGGCTCTGGCGCACGCTCTCGCTCACTATCTGTGAGATCTCGCTCTGCGAGGGCCAGATGTCAGACAGCATCACCGCATTGCCATCACGGTCGTGCCCGATTGGCTCGGTTGCCGGATCCCAATTGACCGACCCGGCGATGGCGTAGGCAACTACCAACGGGGGAGATGCCAGGTAGTTGGCCCGAACATCGGGAGAGATTCGACCCTCAAAGTTCCGGTTGCCCGACAAGACGGAGGCCGCAACGAGATCGTGAGATCGGATTCCGTTCGACACTGGCTCGGGAAGCGGTCCCGAGTTACCGATGCACGTGGTGCACCCATATCCGACGACCCCGAAACCCAAAGCGTCGAGATCCTCGAGCAGTCCGGACTCAGTCAAATACTCGGTGACGACTTGAGAACCGGGGGCGAGTGAACTCTTGACCCAAGGCTGTCGCTCGAGACCGAGTGCGCGTGCCTTGCGGGCCACCAACCCGGCGGCCACCATTACATCAGGGTTGGAGGTGTTGGTGCACGAAGTGATAGCCGCGATCACAACATGCCCGTCTTTCAGGTCGAAGGTGGCGTCGTCGTACTCGACAGGGGCCGGGTTTGCTTCGGAGGTCCGACCGAACGTCTTATCTAGGTCGCTTTGCCACTGTGACCTCATCGACGTCAGATCGATACGGTCCTGAGGTCGCTTCGGCCCCGCAAGCGCGGGGACCACGGTTCCCATGTCTAACTCCAGGTTGGCGCTGTAGGTGATCTCGCGGCTGTCCTCACGCCACATCCCCTGGGTCCGGTAATAGGTTTCGACGGTGTCGATCAGCTTGTCGTCACGACCGGTCAGACGCAGGTAGTCGGTGGTCATGGAGTCGACAGGGAAGAACCCGACCGTGGCCCCGTATTCGGGCGCCATGTTGGCGATGGTGGCCCGGTTGGCCAGGGGCATGTCGTTGAGTCCCGGTCCGTGGAACTCGACGAACTTGCCCACCACGCCATGCTCTCTGAGCATCTGCACCACGCGGAGCACCAGGTCGGTGGCGGTGGCACCCTCGGCGAGCTTTCCGGTGAGCTTGAAGCCAACCACCTCCGGAAGGAGCATGTAGATGGGCTGGCCGACCATGGCCGCCTCGGCTTCGATTCCCCCGACGCCCCAGCCGACAACACCAAGACCGTTGATCATCGTGGTGTGAGAATCGGTACCTACGAGCGAGTCGGGGTATAGGTACTCACCGTCGTCCCAAACGACTTTCGCCAGGTATTCGAGGTTGACCTGATGAATGATTCCGGTGGCTGGTGGGACGACTCTGAAGTTGGCGAACGCCGATTGGCCCCACTTGAGAAACTCGTAGCGCTCCTGGTTGCGCTCGAACTCTTTGTTTGAGTTGATCATCAGGGCGTCCGGCCGAGCGAAGGCGTCGACCTGAACCGAATGATCGATCACCAGATCTGACTGAACGAGCGGGTTCACCTTCTGTGCCGAACCTTCGTCGCCCGTCATGCGGACGATCGCGGAGCGCATGGCTGCGAGATCAACCACAGCCGGGACGCCTGTGAAATCCTGCAGAACCACTCTGCCCGGTATGAAAGGGATCTCAGTTTCAGCCACGGAGGTTGCGTTGTAGTTACCAATCGCTCGGACGTCGTCCGCCGTAACTGTCCTGCCGTCGAGGTTGCGTAACGCGGCCTCGAGCAGCACCTTGATTGAGTAAGGAAGGCTTTCCGCGCCTTCGATCGCGTCGAGTCTCGCGATCTTTCGTGTGCCCAGTGGAGTGTCGATCATCTCCACGGCATCAATGGATTGCTCTGTCATCTGAACCTTTGCTTGTTTGTCTCTAGAAGACACTAACGACGCCGTGGCACTGGTTCATTTCGGTGGTTTGGCGAAAAGTTGAAGATCTTTGCGGGATTGGAAAGGTTGCGGCCAGGTCAGGCCAAATCTCGCTTGTTCTTTCCCGATCAGGAGCTGAAGCTCTCCTATTCAGACCGACCCGATCGACACCGGGACGGTGGTGATGCAGTCCTCAGCCAGGTTCTCATGTGGATATATCACCGGGTTGCAGGGGACCGAAAGCGCTCCAAACAGACCGGCCACGATGCCCCTATCGAGGGAGCAAATCACCTCTGGGTGGTTGGTGGCGGTCTCCCCAAAAGGACAGTGTGATGTGAGGAGCCGTTGGCCTTCGACGTCCGGGTCGACCGAGAATCCTAGACCCGTCATCGCGGACGCTACGGCTTGGACCGCTTCGTCGTATCCGGGGTCGGTTGTGGCCCCAATTTCTGCCGCCAGTCGTTCCCCGTAATCGCGCCCCACTCTTTCAGCGACACTGGCCATGTCGGGGGGCGCCACGGTGTCAAGAACCTGGAGAAGCATCTCTGTGAGCATCTCGAATCGGCGAGGCGTGAAGTGGACGCTGACTTCCTTGGCAGTCGACTCGTAGGTCTTGGCTGGTCGCCCCGCCCCGGGTTGGCGCACCTCCTCGCTGACCTTGACATATCCATCTGCAGCGAGTCGGTCCAGGTGGTGGCGAGCAACATTGGGATGGACATCGAACAGCGTGGCCAGTTTTGAGGTGGTCATAGGTTCACCCGACTCACGCACCGCGATATAGATGGCGCGTCGAGTCGGATCGCCAAGGGCCGAGGTGAGATCTGAAATTCGGCTGTTGAGTGTGTCTTTGTCCATGAGGGCTACGAACCACCCAAAACTATAGTTTTTGCCGTCGTCTTCCCACACTGGATGGATCAAACTTGAGTGACTCGAATGAACTGAAACTGGCCGTCGAGGGGGTCCAGTCTCCGACGTACATCGGCCGTACATTGGGTGAGCTGGGCCTCGTCCAGGAGGTGTCGAAAAGGCTCACGGGCAAGGTAAAGGTCCGACTGAAGATGCCAACCGGTACTCCGGAACCGGGACTCGACAAGAACCTTCAGGACGCGTTGACCCCGTTTGCCAACGCGGTAGATGTCGATGTCGAGGTCATGGACGACGACGAAGTCGAGGAGTTCATGACCTCTTTGAGGCGGCTAGCTGGCCCTGGAATGGGAGAGCCGGGATCTTCGACCAGGACCATCGCGGTGTCGTCCGGGAAGGGCGGGGTTGGAAAGTCGTCGATCTCGACGAACCTTGCCGTGGCGTTGGCGCGGTCGGGTGACCGGGTCGGGATAGTCGACGGCGACATTTGGGGGTTCTCCATTCCTGCGATGCTTGGGATCGACTACCCACCAACCATGGTCGGCGACATGATCGTTCCTCCCGTGGCTCACGGGGTCAAGGTGATGTCGATGGACTACTTCGTGGGTGATGACAAGGCCGTGATCTGGCGCGGTCCGATGCTTCACAAGGCCATCGAGCAGTTCCTAAAGGACGTCTTCTGGGACAATCTCGACTTCTTGATCGTTGACATGCCACCCGGCACCGGAGACATAGCAATCTCGATGTCACAGTTCCTTCCCCGAGCTCAGGTGCTGGTTGCGACGACGCCGCAACCCACCGCCCAGCGGGTTGCCCGTCGCGCGGCGTTGATGGCAGCTGAAGTCGATCAGGAAGTCATTGGCGTCGTCGAAAACATGTCGTGGTTCACCGGCGACGACGGCAAGCGGTATGAGTTGTTCGGATCGGGCGGCGGCGACAAGCTTGCTGCTGACCTGGGAGTTGATTTGATGGCTCAGATTCCGCTGATGCCCGAGATGGGTCGCGGCGCGGACGACGGCCATCCCGTTGTTGTGGCGGCACCAGGTTCAGAAGCTGAGTCGGCATTCGACAGCCTTGCGAAAGCCGTTCGGGCCAAGCGACCCCGCGTGAGGACCAATCCGGCCCTGGTAATCAAATAGGCCTATACCGGCGGGAGAGTGCCCGTCGCCATTCTGGCCACCCAGACCACGATGAGGGCTACCGCCGACGCGGCGAGAACGATCGTCAGAACGCGATTATTTGGCTTTTGGACCCAGCCAAAACTGGCTAGAGCGAACCATCCCCAAGCGACGGAGAGCTGAGCCAAGATCATCGGTACCAACGGGTGATAGGTCATCGCTGCGGCGATGTCGCCTCTGAACAAATGACCGGCGGCTCGGGTCATTCCACAGCCGGGGCACGCGGTTCCGGTGCATAACGCGAATGGGCAGAACGTCGGCCCGTCGTCCGTTGGCTCGACCACTGCCAAAAGGGCGATGGCCAGGAGAGGTGAGGCCAGTATCAGCCGGTTTCTCCAAGCGATGCTCACGGTGGCGAGTCTACGCAATGACCGTCGTCAGACACCCAGCTTGTCAAGAAGCTGATAGATCTGGTTCTTGACGGGGAGGAACCAAGGCGACCCACCTGAGTGATAAACCCGGCCGTTGTGTTCCAGCTCTGAGAAGACACTCGGATTGTCCCCCATCAGCATCCCTGCCAACTCGAATCCGGCTTGGCAGGCCAGGGCCAGCCCAAGTCCCGAATAGCCGGCGGCATACCAGATGCCTCCGATGGTTCCGATATGTGGGAGTCCGTCGAAGGAGTAACCGGCCGTTCCTGACCAGGAGTGTGTGGCTTCCACGCTGGCAAGCTGTGGCCAAAAGGTTGTCACCTCAGCGAGGACCGAGCTGGCGATGGTGGTGGCAGAGAGATCCGTTTGGAGATTCAACGGGCTCCCCACGACGAGCCGGTAGTCAGAGGTGGCAGCTACGGATAGGGGTTTGCGAGTCGCCGTTCTCACCGGAGTCCTGGCCGGCAGGACAGTCTCGACTAGTTCTTGGTCGAGCGGCTCCGTTGCAACGACGTGATAACCCTCGGAGTAGATCAATCTGGCCAACTCGGGACTGGTGTCGGCGACTCCCAGCCCGTTGGTGGCGAGCACCACCTGTTTGGCCTCAATTGTGCCCTGGCTGGTTTCGACCGAGAAGCCACCTGGTGTGGCGGTCATGTGGACCAAAGCGCAGTCCTCGACAATCGACGTGCCCTCACGTTTGGTCTCACGGGCTAAGCCGAAGGCGAGACGGGCCGGATGAACGCTCAGAGCGTTGGGCTCGTGAATGGCGACATTGAAGGCATCGCCACCAACAAACTCCTTGATCTCGCGTGCGTCGATCACCCGCAATTCCGTTGGGAACTTCGATTGGTACCACGCGACATCACGGTCGAAGCGTCGGAGCTGGCGTCCCCCTTTTCCGACCTGAGAATGACCTCCGTCACTCAGTACCGCGCTGACTCCGGGCCTTGACGCGAGGTCGCGTAAGAGTCCGACTCCCTGAACAGCCGAGGCCCACAAGCCGTGGCCGATTCGCGGGCCGTAGGCCGCGTACACCGTGTCTACGCCACCTTTGACTTCCGGTGATACGACACCGACCGCTCGGGACGAAGCGCCCGAACCGATCTTGCCCCGATCGATGACCACCACCTCGTGTTCGGCGGTGGACAGCCGCAGAGCCGCAGACATGCCGGTCAGCCCAGCACCGACGACGAGGATTTCGGTCTTGTCTGGTAGACGGGTGGTCAGTCCCTCGGGCCGATCCTCCGTGTCGACCCAGAAGGAGCCTGTTTTCACAGGGTTTTGAGGCCTCGCTCGAAGGCGTCGGCCATCTCTGTGACCTGATCACGAGCCATGATGAGTGGCGGCGACACCTGTAAGCCTCCACCACCGACCGCCCGGGTCAGGACGCCGGCCTCCCGACATGCGGTAGCTGCTCGTGAGGGAAGGGTTTCGTCGTCACCAACCTCGAGTTGAACTGCGGCGAGTGCGCCCACACCCTTTCGGATACTGGCGACCACGTCGAGCTCCTCGAGCGGCAGCAGGGCTTCGTAGATCTCGTCTTCCAGCTCAGCCGCCCGCTGCAACAAGCCTTCCCGTTCGATGATGTCCATTACGACCAGACCCGCCACACAAGCGGTCGAGTGAGCCGAGTAGGTGTATCCGTGGCGGAATATCAACCCAGGTGTGTTGAAGAACGGCTCGGCAACATGGCTTGCGGCCACTACGCCGCCTAGAGGTGCGTAACCACAGGTGACACCCTTGGCGAACGTCATCAAGTCGGGTTCGAGGCCGTACTTCCCGGCGGCGAACCAGTCACCTACCCGTCCGAAGCCGGTGATTACCTCATCGGAGATATAGAGCCCTCCGGCCTTCCGGATTGCATCACGGACGGCGGACAGATAGTCGGGGCTGACGGGCCGAATCCCACCGGCACCGATGATGGCCTCGACAAAGATTCCCGCGATTCGATCTGCACCCGCATGGTCGATTGCCTTTTCGACTGCCTCGGCGTCGTCGTAGGGCACGGTCACAACGTCGGCCACGAGGTCGCCGCCATATCCAATCCGGTTGGGTTCCATGCCGCCGAGGGTTGTGCCGTAGGTGTGCATGCCGTGGTATGCCCACTCACGGCTGATGAACACCGTGCGCTCGGGCTGTCCTATGGCGTTGAAGTAGCGGCGGGCCATCTTCGCTGCGGTGTCGATGGCATCCGAGCCTCCGGACCCGAAGAAGACCTTGGATTCGGGGTCTGGTGAGACCGAGGCGATCTGTGCCGCGAGCTCCATCGGCGCCCGGGTTCCGTAATCGATGAAGGCGTGAAAGGCGGGCAGCTTCCGAGCTTGCTCGTTCATTGCATCGATGATCTCGTCCCGGCCGTAGCCGACATTCATGTACCAAAGCGAGGCGGCAGCGTCTAGGTAACGGTTGCCTTCCTCGTCGTAGACGTAGATTCCCTCACCGCGATCGATGATGAATGGTGCGTGCTGCACCTTGGACATCTCTGCGAAGGGGTGCCAAAAAGATCCCATGAGCCGGAGGCTAGCGGGAGCGAGAAACCACTGAGCTCGGCGTTATGTTCACAAAGATGAGCGACGTTCTCCTTGTCGAGCCCTACTTCTCGGGCTCGCACCAAGCCTGGGCTGAGGGGTTCAAGGAAGCGTCGTCTCACCGCGTTGACGTGCTGACGCTTCCCGGCCGGTTCTGGAAGTGGCGGATGTTCGGCGGCTCGCTCACTCTTGCCCATCGGACTCGACAGCTAGACGTCCGGCCCGAGGTGGTCGTTGCTAGTGACATGGTCGATCTGGCAGCGTTCGCGGGTCACGCTGGGGCAGCGTTGGAGGGAGTGCCGACCGTCCTCTACATGCATGAGAACCAGCTGACCTATCCACTGTCTCCGACTGCCCGTGATGATCTGGCCTATGCATATATGAACTGGTCGTCGATGGTCCGTGCTGACGAGGTGTGGTTCAACAGCCAGTTCCATCTCGACTCGGTTTTCGAAGCGCTGCCCAAGTTCCTCAGGCATTTTCCCGATCATCGCCACCTGCCGTTGATCGATGGTGTGAGAGAGAAGTCTGCCGTGATGCCGGTGGGTGTTGATCTCAGCTGGGTCCGGGAACGCCCGAAGTCGCGCCCGGCTTTGATTGTCTGGAATCAGCGGTGGGAGCACGACAAGAACCCGGCGCGGATGTTCGCGGCACTAGCGAGGCTCGCGGAGAGTGGCCTCGACTTTCGGGTCGCGATCTGCGGCGAGAACTTCAGCAACGTCCCGGCCGAGTTCGATCGCGGACGCGATCTGCTGGGTAAAAGGGTGTATCACTACGGGTTCGCCGAGCGGGAGCGGTACTTGGAACTTCTAGGCGAGGCGTCGGTTGTCTTGAGCACCGCTGACCACGAGTTCTTCGGAATTGCTGTTGTCGAAGCGATTGCTGCTGGTGCCGTTCCGGTACTTCCCGACGCTCTCTCGTATCCCGAGTTGGTGCCGGAGGAGGTCCACGCCGACACGCTTTATGAAGACGACGACGGATTGGATTCTCTGTTGGGTCGGCTTGTCTCGGATGCTTCGAGGCGAGAAATGGTTGCCAGCGTCGTTGCACCGGCAATGAGCCGGTTCTCTTGGGACGTGGTGGGCCCGGTTTACGACGAAAGACTCAGTTCACTGATCGGTTGAAGACGTCAACGCTCTAGGACGAGTTGGTGGCTGAGTCCCCGGCTTGATGCCCCCAACCGAACCAGTGCCCGGTGCGTGACTCGGTTGGACAGCGCTGCTCCGGTAGCGAAGGTCGGATATCCCCATCGGACTGCGGCTTCGAGACACTGTCGGAGAAGTGCGGCAGCGAAAGGGGCTCGTCGGTGGGAGGGAAGGGTGCCGATGAGACCCAAGCGCGGACCGTTCGGGTTTCGCCACATTCGAACGAGCCCGACGTAAGAATCGTCGTGGTCGGTCATGACGAGGTACGCGTCCGGGTCGAACGGGGGGTGATTCGTCCAACTCGTCGTCGAACCAGGTGCGATTGCCAGCCCAGCCGTCGCTGCCCAGGTACGTCGTTTCGGATCGAATTGTCGAGCTCGAAGAGTCGGTCCCGGTCGGCCGTGCTGGCACTGACGATCGAGTAACCCCTTGGGATCCAAGCCCTGCGCAGTCGCCCGAGGATGGTGGCGACCGCAATCGGACGGTCGTGACTCCAGGCGACCCATCGCTGGGCTGCGGGGTTGGCCTGGTCGTGGTTCCGCAGATCGTCGGGTGAGACGCCTAGCGCAGACGAAATCGCGTCGTACTCCCCTTGAAACCGGCGGACATCCACGCCAAGAACGTATCGAGCTTGCAGTTGATTCGTCGCCGATTTGGTCCCAACGTCGACTGATAGTTAAGATTGCTAAATAATTTAAGGTTCTGAAATATAGAAGAGGGATGTAGGAGTGAACGACTGGATCAGATACGTCGGGGCCACCTTTGGGCTTTCATTCGCTTTGGGCTTTGGCAGTGTTTACCTCCTTCCGCCAGAGATGAAGGAGTTGGGTCTCTTCTTGATGGGAGTAATGCCGGCGTTGGTGGCGATTCTGATGAATCAAAGGCAAGGCGGGAGGTTCAAGGACCTGGGTTTCACCGGTCCCAACTGGAGTGGGGTTGGGATCTCGGCCCTCATTCCGGTCGTGTATCTGGCTGTGATCCTCGGAGTGCTGGTGGGCTCGAATGCTCTGAGTTACCCGGATGAGACAATTGGGCGGCTCGTCGGCTTGGCATTGGTCACCTCGGTGATCCTCATCGGTCCGATTCTTGGCGAAGAGATAGGTTGGCGAGGCTTTCTGGAGCCCAGGATGGTGGAGCGCTTCGGATCCGATGCGGGAATCATTGCACTGGGGCTCATTTGGGGGCTATGGCATCTTCCTGTGGCGTTGGATAGCCATTCGCTCGTGGATATGCCGCTCTATGAAGCTCTGGTGCATTACCCGGTGTTTTGCATCTTCCTGTCGTACATCCTGGCGTATGCCCGCGAGCGCACCGGTTCGATCTGGGGGCCAGCTGTGACGCATGCGTTCAACAACGGGATCGCCGGCACTTTCATCCTCTCGGCGACCCGAGCCAAGCCTCTCGCGGAGTCCACGGTGACGCTGGTAGTGCTCGGCGTGTTTGCCGGATTTCTGAGGAAACGTCTGCGATCGACCTAGATTCACCTCCGTCGGAGGCCAACATCAACAAGATCGAATTACTGCTCGCGGCGAACCAGCTGAGCGAACTCATCGCACTCGAGGTGAGTCGCTACATCGACGACGAGATGATTTCAGGTCTCTCTCAACGAGAAGTGCGCTGTCTGATGTATCTGAAGAACAAGGGTGAAGCGACATCCGGGAGTGTTGCTTCGATGTTGGATGTTTCACGAAGCTCGATGAGTCAGCTGTTGTCGACGATGGAAGACGAAGGGCTAGTGGGGCGGCGCATCAACCCCGAGAACCGGAAGGAAGTCCTGGTGTCTCTGGCCGAGCGGGGCCAGGCGCTCGTTGATCGATATGACCAACAGACAAAGGCGGCTTTGGAACGCTTTTTCGATGTTGTAAGCAAAAAGGAGGCGCAGTTGATCTACGACATCAACCAGAGGGTCTTCGAAGGACTCGGTCGATTCGGGCACTCGACCGATTAAGCGTTCTTCGTGGTCAGGTTGCGACTCCGTCAGTCGTGGGTCTCGAGGGCATCAAGGAAGTCGCTGATTTCTCTTGAACTCTTGAGTCGATGCACGGTCGCATGATCGAAAAGCCCGTCTGAGGTGGCTCCTTCGTAGCGTTCCGTGTATCGGTCGAATCTGGTCCACGTCCAGACGATGATGTTCTTGCCGGGGTCGAGGCTGTAGATATTGGTCCATGGCTCACGAACGTTCTCCCAAAGCAGTTCGCGAGTAATGACTCGGGTCAGCGTTCTCTTGATGACTCGCCACATGACGACACGCTTGGGCAGGTTGAGCCAGATGAAGGTGTCTGCGCGTGGCCACACGACGTCCAGCGATCCGTGGCTGGCGTAGTTGCCGTCGACGACCCAGGCAGGCTGTTGGGTGAAGTCGTCGAGCTCGGCCTGGAAGACGTCGTCGGGGGTTGAAGCCCAGCCGTCCCGATGGAATACGGCGTCCATTTCGAGAAGGGGTAGACGCTTGATCTCGGCCAACCGGCGCGACAGGGTGGTCTTACCCGACCCACTACTTCCGACAACCACGATCCGCTCCATGTGCTCGCCCAATGATCGCATTTCTTCTCTGGTCTGGGCTGCACAGCGTCAGTCTCTCACTGACGGATTGCAGCGCGGTTGAGGGGGAACAGGTCTCTGGTCTGGGCTGCACAGCGTCAGTCTGTCGCTGACGGATTGCAGCGCGGTTGAGGAGGTGGCGTGGCCCTCTGGTCTGGGCTGCACCGCGTCAGTCTGTCGCTGACGGATTGCAGCGCGGTCGAGGAGGGGGTCGAGGAGGGGACCCGGCGGGTCGTGATAGACCGAGGGGCTGACCGGTAGACTTCGAGCCAATGCTTGAAACAATTGGGGTGCTCAGCGGTTCCGGCTGGGCCGCGGGGCTAAATCTCTACCTGGTGACACTGATGCTCGGTGTCGCCGGTCGTGCCGGATGGGCCGACATCCCAGACATCCTTACCCGCGTCGATGTGATGATCGTGGCGGGAATCCTGTTCGTGGTCGAGTTCTTTGCCGACAAGGTTCCCTTCCTCGACAGCTTCTGGGACGCCATCCACACCTTCATCCGACCTCTTGGTGCTGCGGCGCTGGGTGCTGTCATCGCAGGGGAGTCCGAGAGCATTGCCGCCGCGGTGGGAGCCATAGCCGCTGGGTTGTTGGCCCTCGACGCCCACTCGGCCAAAGCCAGCACACGAGTCGTGGTCAACACGTCTCCCGAACCGGTATCCAACATTGGGCTGTCACTCTTCGAGGACGTCGGAGCGGCAGGGCTGGTGACCATGGGGATCACGTACCCACTGCCCACCGTCATTGTCGTAGCCATTCTCGTGGTGGCAGCGACCGCGCTGACGGTCTGGCTGTGGCGCTCGATGAGACGCGCCATCGGCAAGGTTCGCGAGGGATTCGCGGGGCTACGCGCGTCCTAGTCGGCTGTTCCCGACTCGGGCTGGCCGTGTGTCGGCGGTTCGTATCCGATCTTGCGTTCAGCCATCCCACTGAGAATCTCCAACACAGCGCGATTGGCCAGGTAGGCGGTCTGTTCGCCGGGGCCGTCGTAGGGCGGCGAGACCTCAACGATGTCCACGCCCAGCACATTCAACTCACGTCCGAGCCTCCGGACCGTCTTCAAGAGCTCCCTCGAAGTGAGGCCACCCGGCTCAGGTGTCCCGGTTCCGGGAGCCAGGCCAGGATCCACAACGTCGATGTCCAACGAAATGAAGACGCCTTTTGCGCCTCCTTCCAATGATGATGCAACTGCTTCGTCGACAACTTCGTCGAGCCCCTTCTCCATGATCTCTGCCATGAAGAAGGTCCTCATTCGCTGAAGACGCATCCACTCGGTGACCTCGGGTTCGGGCCAATAGCCACGAAGCCCAATCTGGACGAACCGGTGTCCGGGAATCGCTCCGGACTCGATAAGTCGGCGCATTGGTGTGCCGTGTCCGATGAGCGAACCGTTCTGAAGGAATCCTGTGTCGGCGTGAGCGTCGAAGTGGATTAGGCCCACCTCACCGAAACCGTGATGGGCGGCGACACCGAGCGCATCCGGCCAGGTGATGGTGTGGTCACCGCCAAGCACCACCGGGACCTTGCCAGCGGCTGAGATCGAACGCACCACTTCGGTGATGCGGGCCACGGAAAGCTCAGGGTCACCAGGGGCGATATAGACGTCCCCAATATCCACCACACCGAGGGTGTGTAGAGGGTCGATTCCTGTTGTCAGGTGTGGTCGGTAACCATCCATGGCGCCGTAGTCGGCGTTGCGAATGGCTGCTGGACCAAACCGGGCTCCCGGCCGATAAGACGTCCCTTGATCAAACGGTGCGCCGACGATGACAACGTCACCGTCCCCCAACTCGGTTGGGGTGGCCGAGGGCACACCAAGGAAGGAGTTCCGCGACGCAAACGAGATGTACTCGGCTGAGGCAAACGGAATCTCTGTCTTTCGCTCGTCGTAAGGCGTATACATCCGCCGGGTACGCTAACTGACCTCACGATGACAAACCCAACGTCAGCAGAACAAGTTCAACGGACCTATCTCACTTTGATCTTGCTCCAGACGTTGGCAGCGTCGCTGATCTGGGGTGTGAACACTCTTTTCCTTCTGGACGCAGGGCTGACCATCACCGAGGCCTTCGTTGCCAACGCCGCGTTCACCGCCGGGATGGTGCTCTTCGAGGTCCCCACCGGCGTGGTGGCTGACGCGGTCGGGAGACGTGCATCGTTCATCCTTGGTGCGGTCACGCTGCTCGTCACCACGCTTGCCTACGTCGCGTTGTGGGCAGTCGAAGCAGGCATCATGTGGTGGATCCTGGTCTCAGCGCTGATCGGGCTGGGTTTCACCTTCTTCTCCGGCGCGACCGAGGCTTGGCTCATCGATGCTCTCAACGCCACCGGGTTCAAGGGCGACACAGAGTCTGTCTTCGGTAGGGGTCAGACGACGGTGGGGGCCGCCACCCTCGTCGGGACGATCGGCGGTGGCTTTCTGGCGCAGATCAACTTCGGCGTGCCCTACGTGGTGCGGTCGGTGATGCTGGTGGCGGTGATCGTCGCTGCCTACCTGTGGATGCACGACCTCGGGTATGAGCCGGTGAAAGGCAAGACCATCTCGGAAGAGGCCCGTGAGATCGTCCGGTCGTCTATCAAGCACGGACTCGGGAACCGGCCGATACGCATGTTCATGTTGGCGGCACCCTTTGCCAGCGGCATCGGGGTATGGCTTTTCTACGCGTTTCAGCCTTACCTGCTTGAGCTTTTCGGCGACCCCGACGCGGTCTACCTGTCAGGTATCGCAGCGGCTGTCTTTGCTGTGGCGCAGATGATCGGCGGAGTGGCTGTTCCGTGGGTCCGTCGGCAGTTCGCGACGCGCTCGAGTCTTTTGATCTCCCAGGTGTTCCTTTCGGCAGTGGCAATCGCTGGCGTTGGGGCCGCACAGTGGCTGGAGATTCCGATTGGTTTCTGGGTGGCTACTGCTCTGCTCACCCTCACCGCACTCGGCTGGGCTATCTCAGGGCCGGTTCAGCAAGCTCTAGTCAACGAGATCATCCCGTCGAAACAGCGAGCGACGGTGCTGTCTTTCTCGTCGCTGATGGGGTCAGCCGGCGGAGTTGTGGCCCAGCCGGCTTTGGGCCGGGCCGCGGACGTCTACTCCTTGGGAACGGCCTATCTGATTTCTGGTGTGCTGATGTTGTTCCAGGCTCCGTTCCTCTGGGCTGTCAAGAAGATGCGACTGCCCCAGGACACGCCCCGGACTGAAGATGACCTGACAGGCACCGACGTGGCATGATGGCCGGGATGGCTGAGTCGAATTTGCACGAGGAAGAAACCCACGCAGCGCGAATGGGCAAAGCGATTCTGCGGGGAATCACAATTGGCTTCCCGCTCTCGCTCGTTGTTCTGACCTTGGCGGTGTGGGTCATCACCGACCTAGATCTGGCCGACTCCTTCGCCACGGCCGTTCTGCCAGGAGTCCTGCTCGGTGGTTTCGGCGGCGGCTTCGCTGGCGTTGCCGCCACCATGGACTGAGCGGAGGGACTGTGACTGTCTCAGTCGCCGTCTCAGGTGCGGGCGGAAAGCTGGCCACCCCGATCGTCACCGCGCTCACCGACGCTGACGGTGTCGACCTAGTCGCTCTCTACAACCCAAACCGGGTCGGCCAGGAAATGGGCGGGCTGACGATTGTTGGTGATCCCGGTGCAGTGAAAGCCGATGTTGTTGTGGAGACAGTGCACCCCGACCACGTCCTCGCCAACCTGGAGCTGTGGCGTGAAGCTGGTTCCGCCGCGGTTGTGGGCACGTCTGGATTCACCCCCGACCGGTTAGAGACTCTGAAGAGGTTGTGGGGGACTCAGACGCCGTGCCTGGTCGTTCCCAACTTCTCCATTGGGGCGGTGTTGATGATGCAGTTTGCCGAACAGGCCGCTTCCCATTTCGACGCGGTCGAGGTCATCGAGAGACATCATTCGTCCAAGCCGGATGCCCCCAGTGGCACAGCGCTTGCCACGGCCATCGGCATTCGCGACGGTGGAGGTTCATCAGTCGGCGGCTCTGCCGAACTGGTTGAGGGGGCTCGCGGTGGTCTGGTTGAGGGAGTGCGGGTCCATTCGTTGCGGCTTCCGGGTGTCATTTCGCACCAGGAAGTTGCGTTGGGCAACCCAGGGGAGATGTTGTCGATAACCCACCTGTCGACCAGCTACGAGTCTTTTGCTGCTGGAGCAGTTCTCGCCGCCCTTCGTGTGGGCACCCTTCCAGGTGGCGTTCACTTGGGCCTGGACGAGATCCTTTAAGGGGCGCCATGGCCAAGATTCACGGGGGACAGATCATTGCCCGAGCCCTCAAGAACGAGGGTGTTGACACACTTTTCACCCTCACGGGAGGTCACATCGTTCCGATCCTCGACGGTTGTGTTCAAGAGGGCATATCTGTTGTAGACGTCCGCCACGAGCAAACTGCTGCTCACGCTGCCGAGGCATACACCCGTTTGACCGGGAAGCTGGGTGTGGCGGCAGTGACCGCCGGGCCCGGTGTCACCGACACCGTGACTGGGGTGGCGACGGCATTTTATGCGTCGACACCCATGCTGGTTCTCGGCGGTCGGCACATGATTCGCCAAGAACTAAAGGGTGGCCTCCAGGAGATGGATCACACCCGGATGTTCCACTCTATAACCAAGTGGGCGGGGACGGCGTGGCAGGTCGACCGCTTGGCCGAGTACGTCGCGACCGCAGCCAGGGAGGCGTTCTCTGGACGCGGCGGACCGGTGTTCATTGATGTCCCGATGGACGTTCAGTTCGACATGGTGGAGGAGACGGCAGTTCGCTTTCCGAAGGGTTATCGGCAGGCAGCAGGGTTCGGAGTTGACGATGCAACCCTCGAATCGATCGCCGGAGCCTTGGATGGCGCCGATCGAATCATGATCTTTGCGGGGGCGGGCCCACGTCCTGGTGAGAAGAGCCGGTTGGGCGAGCTTGCCGAGTTGTTGCAAGCGCCCACGTACGTCAACTCAAGGGCTCGCGGCTCGCTGCCCTATGGGCACGCCTTGTTGGGCAACCGCCAGAGATCCCGCGCAATGGCCGAAGCCGATCTGGTGCTTGCGTTTGGCATCGACTGGGACTTCAGGACGTCATATGGCGAGAAGGTGGCCAGCGACGCGGCTGTTGTTCAGATCGACGCCGACCCCTCCAAGGTGGGCTGGAACCGAGAAGCGCACATTGCCGCGGTGGCCGATCCGATGACGGTGGTGGCTCAACTCGTCGATCTCGGCGCACGGCTAGCTCGCGACGAGACTCCAGCCTGGACCACCGAGATCATGGAGGCAGAGGCGGCCAAGGCTTCGGCCGCCGAAGCGGCCGCTAACGACGACTCCGTTCCGATAATGCCGCAGCGCTTCGCTAGCGATGTCGCTGACTTCTTTGGTCCCGATTCGATCGTTGCGGTCGACGGCGGTGACATCGTGTCGACGACTGCGCGTTGGCTCCAGACCTCGACTCCGGGTCATGTTCTCGATCCGGGTCCGTTTGGGACTCTCGGTACTGGCCCGGGTTATGCGATCGCGGCGCAGACGGTGTTCCCCGACAGCACCGTGGGCATTGTGTTTGGCGACGGGGCCTTTGGATTCAACGCCATGGAGTACGACACGATGGTGCGGCTCGGCTTGCCTGTCATTGGGGTGATCGGAAACGACGGCGTGTGGTCAAACATCAAGACGTTCCACCGGGTGGCGTATCCCGATCGAGTGGTAGCTGCTGATCTCGGGGTCCGTCCCTATCACGATGTCGTCTCGGGATTAGGCGGCTACGGAGAGTTGGTCACCCAGCCGGACGAGATTCGGCCCGCACTCGAGAGAGCGAAAGCTTCTGGCTTGCCATCGCTCATCAACGTTCACATCGCCGAAACGATGCGGATGTCTTCCAACTACAGCCAGTAGGCGAGCATTCGGAGGGTTGGGCCACCTCGACTCAGAGGTACGTGATGGTCACGATCCCGATGACGAAGCAGTAGGCAGCAAAGGGCAGCAGTCCCACCTTTCGAATGAGCGCCAACAGGAATGCGATCGCGGCGTATCCAGACACTGCCGCCACTGCCAGACCGACCATCAGTTCGGCGCTGAAGCCTGATCCGCCGAGATCGGAGATGGAGAACAATCCGGCTGCAGCTATGGCCGGGATCCCCAACAAGAAGGAGTACCGGGCGGCCTCGGTTGGCTCGAACTGTCGGGAGTTGCCGGCCGTGATAGTCACCCCCGATCGCGAAATGCCTGGAATCAGGGCGAGTGCCTGGGCAACGCCGACGACCAGTGCATCTGGAACTCGCCCATCTTTCAGCTGGCGATGTCCTGTTGCAAGCAATTGCCCAAAGACGAGGATGAGTCCTGTGGCGATCAGGGCGACACCGACGGCCGTCAGGTTTTCCTGCAGGTCTTCGATTGACCCTCTCACGAAGTATCCGAGGCCGGCGGGGATGGTTCCTACAGCCACCAGCTGAGCAATTCGACGGCCTTCCTCGTTGTCGCGCATCTGCAAGACCTTCAGGATGTCGGCCCTGAAGTAGACGAGCACCGCAAGCAGAGTCCCCAAGTGCAGCACGGCTGACGTCGCCAGATCTGGGGTGCCGATGTCCAAGCCGAATCTGTCCAAGAGCTCGGGGACTACGACGAGATGTCCCGATGAGGAGACGGGGAGAAACTCGGTCAGGCCTTGGACCAGACCCCAGATGATGGCTGCGAGCACGGGGGGACGGTAGTGGTCAGCCCGACGACACCAGTAGCGCGAGTCGTCCGTTGGCGGCTGCGATGGCCACCTCTGCTGAGTGGTCGGGGTGAACCGCTACACCCCCATCAGTGGCCCCAAAGGGGTCTTCCGATCCGGTTTGAGCGATGACCCCGGCCACTTCTCGCCCGGTTTCGAGTAGGACAAGCCTCACTTGGTCTCCTGGCAACGACCCCACGGGTACCGGCACAGAAACTACCCACCAGCCCGGGGGTGCTAATGATTGGGTGGTCTGGACCGCTGATGCCAGCACCGGATCTCCCGGGGCCAATTGAGCGATGGCGACAGATCCCATGTCGGCGCTTGCCACCAACCCCGCAGGGACTCTCCGGGTAGTGGTGTTCGACTCGTTCACGGTGTCACCGGGCTGGATCTCGGCAGCGGCGAATGGCGCGTCAACCAGCCGGTCAGGCCTGAACTCCACATAAAGGGCGCCGACTGAGATGAGGATCGCAGCAGTCCAGCGAGCCCAAGGGAATGGCGACAGCCACAGCATTGCCTCCGACGCTACGGAGGTTCCGTGACGATTGAAAGAGGGTCAGTCTTTGGACTTCGACCCTGTGCTGGCCTTGGAACTTGTCTTCTTGGACGAAGTCGATGTGTCTTTGCTCTTCTTGTCAGTGGTGGCCGGAACCGCGGTGGTTTTGGAATCAGCTGACTTGGAGGCGATGGAAGGTCGGGAGTCGGTGGCGTAGAACCCTCCACCTTTGAAGACGATGCCGCGCGCGTGGAAGACCTTCTTCAACTCGCCGCCGCACTCTTTGTGCTTCTTGAGTGGCTTGTCGCTGAAGGACTGGAAGACCTCAATGGTCTCGCCGCAGTTCTTACAGGTGTACTCGTAGGTAGGCATTTGATTGACCGCTCCGCCTTGAAGGGAGCGATCTTATAACCGACCAACCTTCTGTTCCATTCCCAAGGTTCAATAGACTCCGCCCGTGTCCCCGACGTTGATCCTTGCCATCGGTGCCGCCTACGTGATTGGAAGCATCGACTTCGCGGTCGTCGTAGCCCGAATGCATGGGGTTGATATCCACTCCGTAGGCAGCGGCAATCCGGGCGCTTCCAACGTCCTCCGATCGATCGGCAGGTTTCCGGCGGCCCTCGTCATGCTGGGTGACACCCTCAAGGGAGTCGTAGCTGCGGCCATGGGCATGGTTGCCTCTGGTGTCGCGTCTCCCACTATTCATTGGGCATTCCTGGCCGGGCTCGCTGCAGTAGTAGGGCATTGCTATCCGGTGTTTCACAAGTTCAAGGGCGGAAAAGGCGTCGCTACCGGCCTCGGCGTGTTGATCTTCACCCTGCCGCTGGTTGGACTGATTGCTGTTGGCCTCTGGGGCGCCCTCGTGGCCGTGACTAAGACTGCGTCGATTTCGTCCCTGATCGCCATGGTCCTATCCATACCCATGGCCATTTGGGCAGGAGTGGACGGACTTGCATTGGTCTGGCTGGTCGCCACTATCGGGTTGATTGTGTGGCGTCACCGATCGAACATCGCAAGAGTCGTCGGCGGCCGAGAACAGAAAGTTTCGAATTGAGTATTGACGTAGCGGTAATCCCAGCAGCAGGGCGCGGGACCCGGATGAGGCCGGCCACGCGGGTGGTCCCCAAGGCCATGATCACGGTCGTCGACCGGCCACAGATCCAGTATGCAGTCGAAGAAGCTTCTCGGGCTGGTGCCAAAGAGGCGATCATCGTTGTCGATCTCGACGCCGGCCACATGGTGTCGCAGCACTTCAAGGTCGAGGGCACGTTGCCCGGGCTGGAGGATGTTCTGATCCGTCCCGTGGTCCAAGAGGAAGCCCTTGGGTTGGGGCATGCCGTGGCTGAGGCGGCGGAGATGGTCGGGGACCGGCCGTTTTTCTGTCTCCTGTCCGACAACATCGTGAGGCCCGGTTTCGACGTGCTCGGCCCGATGGCTGGTGCCAGCGACGATGGCCACGTGTCGGTCATGTGCCTCCACGAGTACGGCGACGAGTACCTCGATCGTTATGGATTTGTCATCCCTGGATCAGACGTTGCCGACCAGCAACTTGATTTGAGGGGAGCGGTCGAGAAGCCCGGCAAAGACGCGGCTCCTTCGAACCTAGGCCTCGTCGGTCGATACCTGTTCACACCGGAGGTGTTCGAGGTGCTGGCTCGGGCCGAGCCCGGTCACGGCGGCGAGATTCAGTTGACCGATGCCATTCACCAATTGGGTGTCAGCGGTCGGCTTCGTGGATATGTGAGTCCACGTGATCTGCTCGACGTCGGAAACCCACGCGGACTGGTCGAGGCCACAGCGGTCCTCGGCGAAACACTGCCATGAAGTCGATTGCCGACTACCGAGCTCAGATTCTTGGCTCGGTGCGACAGGTTGGCATCGAGACTGTGAGCTACCGAGAAGCGGTTGGGCGAGTTCTTCGTGCGACGGTCACCGCAGCCGAGGCTGTTCCTGCATTTTCCAACTCGGCCATGGACGGATATGCCGTGCGCTCAGAGGATGTGAGCCAGCCGGGGGCGACTTTGTCCGTGGTGGGAGAAATCTCCGCCGGCGTCGGTCCATCTCGGGAGGTCGGCCCGGGTGAGGCCATCAAGATCATGACCGGCGCACCCATGCCTGACGGTGCAGACACCGTTGTGCGAGTTGAGGACACCGAGTCAGTCGGTGGCGATGTTCGCATCGGTCCCAGAGTCGAACCTGGGACTTCGGTTCGTCTCCCGGGCAGCGACTTGGCCCAAGGGGCCGACGTCGTTCCGGCGGGCCGAAGGATGGAATCTGCAGATGTGGGTGTCCTGGCGAGTGTTGGTGCGGTGGAGGTCGAGGTGTCGAAGCGACCCAAGGTGGCTGTCCTGTCCACAGGTGACGAAGTCATGGCAGCCGAAAAGAAGGCTCTCGGCCCGGGTCAGATCAGGGACTCCAACCGTCCCATGCTGCTCAGCCTCGTTCAGGAGGCAGGCGCCGTGGCAGTCGACTTCGGGCGTGTTCCCGACGAGGAGGCTGCCTTGAAGGCCGCTCTCGGAGAAGCCGCCGCCACGTGTGATCTCATCGTGACTAGCGGAGGAGTTTCCATGGGGGACTACGACGTGGTCAAAGCGGTCCTCTCAGACGTAGGAGTGGAGTTCTTCCCGCTCGCCATGAAGCCGGGGAAGCCACAAGGGTTTGGTCAACTCGGGGGCACACCGTTCTTCGGCCTGCCGGGCAATCCAGTTTCGGTCTTTGTGTCCTTCGAACAGTTCGTCAGGCCCGCGTTGTTGGCGATGCAGGGGGCTTCGGCCTTGCTGCGGCCGCGGATGCGAGCCGTCGCCGGGGAGTCGTTCAAGTCGGATCCTGTGAAGGCGGAGTTCTTCAGGGGAGTGATTGCCTACGAGCCGCATCCCGTGGTCCGCAGGGCTGGGGGACAAGGCTCACACGTCCTGTCTGGCGTGGCGGGTGCGGATGTGTTTGCGATTTCACCTGTCGGTTCTGCGATCATCAAGGCTGGAGAAACCATGGAAGTTGAGCTTTTCACCGCCGCCGCCACTAGGTCGATCGATGTCTGAACGCGACCTCACTCATATCAATCAGGCAGGTGAGGCCCACATGGTCGACGTGGGCGGGAAGCCGTCGACACGACGCAGAGCGGTCGCCGAGGGCTTCGTTTCGATGTCCGACGATCTGGTCTCGAAGTTCTTTGGCGGGGAGCTGTCGAAGGGTGATGCCGTGGCGGTGGCACGTGTCGCCGGGATCCAAGGAGCCAAACGCACCTCGGACCTAATTCCGCTCTGTCACCCAATCCAGCTCGATTCTGTCGAAGTGGACATCACTCCGGGTGGGCATGGTGTGTCGATAACGGCTACCGTTACATGCACAGGCCCGACCGGTGTTGAGATGGAGGCACTCACTGCCGTGTCAGCCACAGCCTTGACTGTCTACGACATGGTCAAGAGTGTGGAACGAGGCGTAACAATCGAGATGGTCCGCCTTCGTGAGAAGGAGGGGGGTCGGACCGGCCATTGGTCACGACCGGAGATCGTTGATTGAACGTCGGACTCTTGGCTACTCTTCAAACTGGACGGAGTACTTAAGGACATATGGAAACCCCTCTCATAGTTGGAGCGCTGGTCATAGCTGCTATCTGGGGCGTCTACCTCCTTCCTGTCTTGTTCGGCGAACGGGGCGGGGGTTCGATGAGTTCGACCGAGGAGTTCGATCGCTGGTCACACTCGATGGCCCACGTCCAGAAGCACACTGCGGCCGACCTGGCTGCCCTTCACAAAGACCGCATCAGGCTTCGTCGGCGCAACACAATTGCCGTCCTCGGGATTCTCGCCATGGCAGGGATTGGCGCAGGTATTCGATTCAGATCGCTCGGTTGGCTTCTCGCTGGTTGTTCTTTGCCTCTCTCATCGGCCTTTACGGAGCCATCCTGGCTCAGCTCAAGCAGCGGCGTCTCGAGATGTTGAAGGTGACGCATGTTGCCGAACGCGCTTCTCAGTTGGAAGAGCCGCAGATTCGCGTCATCGCCAATTGATCCCTGAAGACCTCCAGGCAATGCGGGTCATTCTTGACGCCCGTTATCAGGCACGTGAGCTGGCTATCACCGAGTCCCGCAAGGTCATCAGGCTCTGCGCCAACTCGATTCGGTCTATGCATCGCGGTGAAACCGACTCGGCCGACGAGAAGATCGCCGAGGCCGGTAAACGGCTCGCCGAGACCGCGGCGACGGTGGCCGATCATCCTGAGCTCGTGGGGCACGCCGTGATGGTTGATGCCGCCAAGGAGTATGCCGAGGCATGCATTACGAGGGCCGTTTTCACCGAGTCGCCGGTTCCCACGTTCTCCGATCTTGGCGTCGACCCGGTGCCATACCTGCATGGAATGGGCGAAGCGGTGGGCGAGATGCGGCGTCGTCTTCTGGACCTCCTCCGACACGAAAAGCTCGCGGAGGCCGAAACCCTCCTTGACGAAATGGACGCAATTGTCGACCAACTCGCAGAGGTCGACTACCCCGACGGAATGACCAACGGGTTACGTAGAACGACGGACGTGTCACGGTCTCTCGTGGAACGCTCCCGATCGGACCTCACGGCCACCGTTGTTCAAGAGCGCCTCCGCCAAGACCTTCACCGCTAGAGCGTTGCTGTAGCAACGCGTCGATCTGGCCTGCGGTGGGGGCTTGGATACAATTGCCGTCCCGCAAGGGGCTGTAGCTCAGCCTGGCAGAGCACCTCGTTCGCAACGAGGGGGTCAGGGGTTCAAATCCCCTCAGCTCCACTGAAACCCCCTGGTCAGGGCCGTTTTCTGTTCAGTCCCAGTCGGTCGACTTGGGCGTTGGTCGGGGCTCACGGCCCACAGCGGCCCCACAAGATCGGGGATGTGACCCCCTCGTTTACAGCGAGGTGCTTCGCGACTTTCAACTCCGACTTTTGCTACAACCGGAGTGATCCTCCATCAGACGTTCAAGGGTCAAGATGGTGGTGTGGTCACTGGCAGTCGACGCACACAGCGCTGTTTCCTGCAAAGAGGTTGGCTCGCTTTATCTGGCCACATGACTGGCAAGTTCGTTCTTCCGGCTGGAAGCGCTCAGGTGCGTCAGCAACGTAGGGCCCGATATCGACACGTTCCAACAACCCTGACCCACACGGAACGGTTCGACGGACTCACGCCGAGTGTGTGTGAGCGTATGCGGGCCATAAGAACAGTGCTCGACGAGCAAATGGTGCGCTCGCCAGAGCTTGATCAATGAATAGAGATTGGTTCTCTGCCAAAGAAGGGGGTGAATGTCGAGATCGAGGAAGACTCAAGTGACCAAATCTGCAGACATGTCGGCAAGCCTCAAGAGAGTTCTGGGCATGGTTTTCTTCCTGCTTCTAGCTGTGGCTGCGATCGTCCTTGTCTCTAGGGGCGATCGAGCTATCGGGAGTGTTTGCTCCGGCGATTCCCCTGCGCACTCCATGAACTGGCGAGACAACTACTGGGTCGGTACACAGAACGATGGCAGTCCCGTCTGCGATCAAGCCGGCCAATTCATCGTGAGCGTCCAGAGAATCAACTACGCCCACGGCTATCGGACCAGCTCCGTTGACGGCTACTACGGCTCCGGCACTCAGGACGACGTTGAGGACTTCCAGTCAGGGCACGGAGTGACAGCCGACGGGCTCGTCGGCACTAACACTTGGGGAAAGTATGACGACCATCCCCAGCTCAAGGTTTGTTATGCGACCCAACGGTGCGAGTGGAAGTACAGCGCCTACGGAGGCAACAGCAGCCTATGGATGCAGCCGAGCAATGCCGCACAGATCTGTGCGGCCAAATTGGGCGACTGGAGCAAATGGGTGTGGTTTGACCGCACTGGACCGACCATCACGAACAGCTGTTGAGATTGGATTGAATAATGCAAACCAGAAGTAAGACCGCGTTCATTTGGCTGTTGATCGGCGCAGTTCTCCTGCTGGGGGGCGTAGCTTTCGCCGCTGAGCGGCTCACATCCATACCTGAGCCGGAGGACGTAGATCTCCCACTGGACGTCTCCGGGTCCGTCTCCGACGAGTCTGAGTTTGATGAGCCCTCGGCCGAAGAACTTCAGGCCGCCAGTGAAGCAGCAGCGCGTGAACAGATTCTACGAGACACCTACGGCCCCCAGGCAACGCATGAAGACTCGCTCAATGGACGGGGTCCAACCACACTTCCGAGATCGATAGCGGTCGCCGTCGATGCCGACACACTGTCGGTGCTGACCGCCTCTGATCGGCTTCTCGTCGCCACGGAAGCTATTGAGCAAGGTGGAACGAGAATGGAGTCCGCGACCTACTCCGACGGTAAGGAGATAGTAGAACTCATATGGCAAACGTGGCCAGAGAACGTCGATCTCCAGGCCGTACTCCAACAAGGAACCATCGTGGAGCAAGAAGGCAATCTGGACATCACAATCCGCCGAGGCGATTTCGACAACACGATCGAGGTCGGAGTATTTGATGGGACTATCTACGCACGCCTCTATACAACCTTCTCGGAGGACATCGACGTGGAAACCGCCAAGGCACTTGCCATGCGGTTATACGAGGCGGCCGCTATTGACAAGTAGGTGTGCTGCTCCGTTCCGACTCGATTATCCGCTTAACGAAGACCTTCAGCCCAGGCACCCGTCGCATCTTCGCTAGTGGAGTTGCTGGCTCGGTTTGAACGATGCGCGCTCGGACTGACTGTAAGGGTTCCGAGTCATGCAGTACACGTTGAAACCCGACCTGTGTTCCCAGGTCGGCACCGTTGTGCTGTGAACCGGCACGAATTGGGCGAGATGGCTATGTCGAAGGCATGACCGAACTCTGCACCGAGAGCGTCGATTAAAACCGGCCCGAACGTCTCTGGTCTTTTCTCCCCGATGAGTCTGCGGCTCTCGCTCTGCCCAGAAGGGTCAAACTCCACGACTTCTGAGCTATGCGTGTCGGGGCGGCATCACGAGCCGGTTCGACTTCGGGCTGGGTGGTTGTTGGTTACTTGGGTGCTGAGAGAATCCGTAGGTTCATCGCCTCGAGTTCGGCCGGTTCGTTCACTTCAAGGATGACCGACCAGAACCGCCGCACGCAGCGGACTTGCGAGACACGCAGATCATGGCATCACTCCTAGAGCGTCAGCTGCGACCGGACGTTCATACGCGATTGCGGATTCGGCGGTGCCCGCGGGTATCCCCATCGACCCGATTCCCTCATCCAGGACGATTACCTCGGATCGGAGGAAACCATCGGCGTCCAAAACGAATGCGAGGGTCTTTGGGACGTCGGCTTCGACATAGGAGATGAAGAGCCGTGTGGACCCGTCTTCGAGTTGGGTGTCGGCCTCGAGTCCGGGGAGGGCACCGATCAGCCGGACAGTGTTGGCTCGGACTTCGGCTGGTTGGATGCCGTGGCGAAGGATGTCCAATGCAACATCGAGATACTCGACGCTTTGCGGCCTGCCGCTCTCGGTCATAGTGAGGTCGCGTATGGCTTCGTCGAGCAGGTCGATATCCGATGGCCAGTCTTCGAGTGGTTCGACAACGGATGTGGTGAAGGTCTCGCCGATCTGGTCCTGGACGTCGAGTTCGGCTTCGATGTAGACAGATTCATCAGACGGCGTGAAGAAGGAGGCTCCCGTTGCCGTTGAGGAGATTTGTGTGGTTCCTTGGTCACCAAACCAGAATTCGAATGTTGACTCGAGGATGTAGACCAACTCTTGACGATCGAATTCGACGGCAGCTAGGCCTTCTCTAGGGACGATATTCAGGGCCACGGCGGTAGTCTTGCTATAGGCCACGGCCAGATCGGTTCCCTCGCCTGGGCGCACTTGTTCTATCGCCACGGCAACTTGGTCCGCCGCTGCCATTGCCGGCGACGTCGCATCCAGGCCGAAGAACACCACCCACGCAACGGCGAGGGCTGCGACGGCGGCTGCTGCGGGCAGCCAACGGCGCAGCCGAGGAGTCTTCTCCTGGACGCCAGATGTGAATGCCTGTTCCAGTCGGGCTCTCGCCTCAGCTGTCTCGAAGTCGGACGGTTCTGCATCGATGACTAGTCGTCGAAGCAGGTCGTCCACAGAATGCCGTCGCTCACTCATAGTTTCGACCCACTAGATCAACTATTTGTTCCAAGTCCGGGATTTGTTCTCTGATCTTTCGCCGTGCACGGTTGAGCCGAGACCCGATGGTGCCTGATGGAACCCCGAGTGCCTCGGCGACTTCTGAGTAGGTCAACCCTTCTATGGCATACAGAACTAGAGCTTCACGATCGTCTTCGGTGAGGCTTCCCAACGCGGCTTCGAGGGCTTTGGCTGCAGCTGCCGCCACAGCTCGGTCGTCGGCGTCGGCGATCTCGTCGACAACTGTCGGATCGAGATAGAGGGTCGGACGGGACGCCCGACGTAGTTGGTCGCCGATCGTGTTGCGTGCGATCCCGTACAACCAAGGGAGACACGACTCCCGGGTCTGGTCGTACCGGTACCGGAGACGAAACGCCTTCAGGAACACTTCAGACGTCACATCGGCGGCCTCCGTCATGCCGACCCGTCGTGCCACATACCAGTAGATACGGGTGTGGTACCGGTCGAACAGCTCACCAAAAACAGCCGGGGCCTGCAAAGACGCAGCAATCACCTCAGCGTCGGAGTCAGACCTCATCCCAACGAACGGTATCGCCGAGATTCAACTTGAGTGGTACGACACAGACTCGGTCCGGTTGTTCATAAGCGATAAGTTGTCCGTAGTCCCCGCACCGTACGTGTTCTGAGCGGTGCCCAGCTTGTTCGGAAGGTCATAGTGTTTGAGACGGGCGCATCCGTTGTACGACGAGGAGATCTTGTTATCCCAAGAAGAACTGGTGTTCCACCAACCACCCGTACAAGACGACCCAACCACACTGATCGACGAACCAGACCCGTTGAAACCGTCATAGTGACGACCCAACGTGAATGTGGACGCAAGCGGCACAAACGACAAACCGGTCGAGCTCATACCCATCGACGCGTACGGTCCGGACATTGCGATCTGGCCCCAGCTGTTTGCCTGATCCTCCGTGGGGAAACACTCGGGATCCGTTGTGATCAGCTCGCCCTTCTCTGTTTGATCCACGACGAACACGACACAGTGTTCCTCCTTGTTTTCCTCCGCGACAACCCCTCCGGCCACCGTGGCCGTGGCCAATACGCCTACCAACAACAAATGCACGCGGGTCCCTCATCGACGGACACATCCATCAAGAGGTTTGTTCAGGAAGGCGTTCCTATTCATGCGTCAAGCGAGAAGCCTGCCAAGACAAACAACAGTCTGGGTTGAGTCAGGCAGACCACCCTTCATCGACGGCGGCTGCCGACTCGACCCCAGCGCTAGATACCAATCCCAAAGAAGACTCATGGGCATAAAGCTCCTGCGGCAGCGGACGGGCGTCGCAAGCTCAAACAGATGCTTTGTCGGAGTTTTCGTTCTCGTCGAGAGTTTGACCAGGCCCCGAGTCGCGGTCACATCCGTGGAGGAATCCTTCCGTGTTGTGAAGACTTTGGGCCACTCGGACAAAGAACTATCGAAGGCAATGATCCCGAGGTGGGAGAAGCATGGCAGACCGACGAGTACGCCAAACAGGGAAAGACGAGGACGGTGATATCACCGCCCTATGCAATCGTGGTGAGTATTGGTCACCACGTTCAAAGGCTTCGGCTGTCTCGGACATAAGAACCCGAACTCATAGCTACTACGTCGACGAAGCCGGATTCCGAACGAACGTGATCGTCACATCGGATGGGCATCTCAAGACCGAGGCCGATGCCACGTCGTCGAACAATCTCGACAATCTGCCTGACTGTTAAGAATCTGCCACCATTTGGGCAGGGTTCATATGTCTTCTCTTCCTGGATTGACGACCTACGCCATCAACCGGCACGTGGATTGCCAGCCTGTGACCGGCTTTGACGACTTCGTGTCGCAGACTCGGCTCCAGGAAGCTTCGGGAGTCGGGACTTCGGGTCTGAGCCCGGTGAGGACCCGCAATTGGCTGCGAGACTGTACGCGTGTGGAATACAACAGCGCTCGCCCGTGTGGCTCGGGTTCATCAGAGAGGGGTGTCGGTGCCGATCTTTTGCAGCAATAAGGAAATCCTCTCCACTCAGTCCCGTCAGCGATCGGACACCATCTACTCACCCGGGAACTATTCGGCATGGTCCACATCCGAGAAGAGCCTGAGCTGCTTGGGAAGGTCATGATCGCCTTAGTCAAGGAACGGACTGAACCCGACAGCAGCCGACGACCGCGAAACGATGAAGGCAAAAGCCGATGTTTGCAGTTAGCGGAGTCAACTCTTTGTGGACTCTGCGAGATGCGACCCATCTGGTCTGGGGATGTGGTCAATCATGAGTGCTGACGTCGGACTGGCCACCTCGAAGGGTGCCGAGTTCCTGAAGGTGGCGCTTCAAGTCAACCCCTTTGCCTACATCGAGAAGCAAAAAAGGAAGACGAAGTTCAAGGATGAGGATTCCTACAACAAGGCGATAGTCGAAGCTTGCTTGAAGAATGGGGTAGATCTCATCGCTGTCACAGATCACTTTTCGGTCGACAACAGTTTCGGTCTCCTCGGCGAGGCATCAGCAAGAGGTATTCACGCTTTCCCAGGATTTGAGGCTGTCACGTCCGAGGGGATTCACGCGCTTTGCATCTTTGACAAGTCCACAACTCAGAAGAAGATTGAGCGCTGCATCGGCGACTGCGGGGTACGGGACCCTGAAGATGAGGGCCTTCCCTCCACGATCGCGTTCAGTGAGTTGCTCGATCGTGCAGATGACTGGGACGCTGTTGTGGTCGCCGCCCATGTTACGACAAAGGGAGGCCTCTTAGCGGCGCTCGATGGCCGGCCCCGGCAGCAAGCTTGGACAAGCGAAAAACTCACTGCAGCTGCAATCAGCACGCCCTTTCAGGAGATTGCGGAAGGCCAGAAGAGAATGATCCAGGGCAAGATCAAGGGCTACAAGCGTGACCACCCGGTCGCACTGATCTACTCAGGAGACGTAACGAAGCCCAGCGATTTGAGTAAGCAGACAACGTGGTCTTGGCTCAAGGCATCGAACATTTCAATTGACGGCCTACGCCATGCGTTTCTCGATCCTGAGTCACGAGTACGGCTATCGGGCGAACTGCCAGAGGAGAACAACCATCAACTCCTATCGGTCAAATGGACTGGAGGTTTCCTCGACGGGGTCACCATCCCTCTTAATCCTGCGTTGAATGTAATCATTGGCCCAAGGGGCTCCGGCAAGAGCACAGTTCTCGAGAGTCTTCGGTTTGTACTCGGATCAGAAATCCTAGGCGACGATGCGAGGCTCTCGCATGAAGGGTTTGTTTCTGAGGTACTTGGCTCTGGTACGGAGGTCGAAGTCGCGATCTTGAACGTAGACGATGACCAAGTATTCATAGCTAAACGCGCTGTGTCAGGCGGCACGACTGTCCTTCAGAAACCGAGTGGTGCCGTGAGCAACCTCCTTCCGAAAGACCTGCTCGGCCCTGCGGAGGTATTCGGACAGCACGAGGTGGCCGAGCTGGCGAAACTGCCTGCAAGACGCTCTCGATTGCTCGACAGGTTTCTTCCAGCGGTTCCTTCGCCTAAACGGTCGCGTGGGGAGGTTGAGGATCTACTCCGCCAGAACCGCAACCAGATCATCAAGCTCTCAAGGCAGTTGGTCGACCTCGGCAAGAGTCTTGAGCAGCTTCCCGCGGTCCAGGAGCGACTTGGAAAGTATGCGGAGGCGGGTGTCAAGGACAAGCTCAGTCGAGAAGCTGCATATGAGCACGAAGAACCCCTTCTCGACAAGGCATATGCGCAACTTGGCGACTTGGCTTCGTGGCTCGAGGAAGTTGAGTTCCAAGATCTCAAGTTCCTCTCCGACGATCAGATTTCGGATCTGCCTTCAAAGAGCGAACTACGGGAGGTGCGTTCGGCCCTCGAGCGCCTTACTTCCGTCATCGAGAAGAAAGGAGAGGATATCGAGAGAGCCCTCGCAGAGGCCTACAAGAAAGTCGACACTGCCAGGGCTCGGCGACAGGATCGAAGGGAGGAAGAGAAGGATGCCTATCTAAAGAAGCTTCGCGAGTTGAAGGCCAAAAGGATCGATGGCGACGACTACATCGAACTTGAGAGACTCCACGCCCGTCTCAAGAAGGACAGTGAAAAGCACAAGGGTCTGCTGGAGGGGATTGAACGGCTCCGTAAGCAGCGCGAGCAGCTACTGGACGAGCTGTACGAACTACAAGATCGAGAGTTCGAGCGGCTCAAGGCTGCCGCTAAGTATGTTTCGAAGAAGCTGTATCCCACCGTGCGTGTAGTGCCGGTGAGTCGAGGCGACCGACATGAACTAGTCGGCTTCATTAGGTCACGGGTAAGCGGACAGCTCAACCGGGTCGAGCAAGCTATTAGGGAGATCGAGACCGCTAACCCCCGGCAGTTCGCAGTCGCAGTTCGTAAAGGTCCAACTGGACTAGGGGAGTTCCTGGGGATCGGCGGCAAGCAAGTTGAGAACACAGCATATCGGCTCGATACGGAAGACCTCCTGGAGATTGAGGAGATCTGGCTCGATCCGACAACGTCTATTGAACTCAATGTCAATAACCCTGGCGGCAAGCCGATATGGAGAGGTCTTGATAGGCTCTCCACTGGACAAAAAGCGACGGCGATTCTGATGGTGTTGCTCCTCGACTCAGAGAACAGCGCCCCACTTGTTGTCGACCAACCCGAGGATGATCTCGACAACGCTTTCATTGCTGATGACGTTGTACCGCTACTTAGGTCTGATAAACACTCGAGACAATTCGTACTCTCAACGCACAATCCCAACATTCCGGTACTGGGCGACGCGGAGTTGGTTGTTCGTCTGACAGCTTTCGGGGAGGCTGCCGCCGACGGGACTGCATCTATCCAAGAGGGGCATATCGGCTCACTAGACGACCCTGACATTCGACTCGAACTAGAAAGGCTTGAAGGCGGTCGAGACGCATTTGAGAAGCGACGCCGTCGCTATGGCTATTAGCAGTGGACTGCCAGGGAGCACATCGCGTTTCGTGACTATCTGCGTTCGCACCGCGATGTCGCAGCGGAGTACGCCGAACTGAAGAAGCGGCTTGCCGACCGGCACCGCGACGACCGTGACGGCTACACCAACGCCAAGGCCGAGTTCGTGGCACGGGTCCTACGGATGGCAGGACAGGAACATGACTGAGCTCGACTCGGCTTCGTGGATAGGGCGCCGAGTACAAGGAACGGACAGGCCGAAGCCGTGGCGGGCCCGGTACCGAACGCCTGATGGCCGAAGGGTGTCGAAGAGCTTTCGTCGCAAGGGCGACGCCGAGAAGTGGCTCGTTGGAAGGGGCGACCTTCTGTTAGCCGGTGCCCGACTCTTTGGATGACTGCTTCAACTCTTTGAGTTCGTCCATGGCCCGCCTCTGTCGTCTCCGCTGGTAGCGCCAAATGACTCCGATCAACTCGGCCACGATGACTGCAATCAGCGAAGCGCCGAGAATTATCACTGCCAAGGGTGCCTCAACCGACCAGGACAGAAAATCGAAGGTGACAGTCTGAAAGTTCTGGAACATCACGATCAGCATCAGAACGACCAGAAGGATTCCCAACAGAAACGACCATCGCATGCCTGTCCCCTTGTAGACCTTGGGTGTGGTCTGGTTTTTGGGTGCTCGAGACTCGGTGTCGAACTCCGACTCAACCAAATCGTCTGGCAGGCCCGGTTCGACGTGGGGGTTGAGCTGTGGCGGGTCGGTTTCCGTCATGGGCCGAGGATAACCGTGGCGCTTTCACCGAAGTCCACCGGACATCGTGCCCGAACCACCACCGGTCGCTTTCGGGTGCGGATTCAGGCGGTGGCTGCCGAGGTCTCTCCGGAAGTAGGTCCATCGACCGGTTCGACGTTTCCGGTTGATCCGTCGACCGTGACCACTTGGCCGTTCTTGAGTCGCGCCGTGCCTTCGCCTGTTCCGACGATGGCCGGAATCCCATATTCCCTAGCAAGAATGGACGCATGAGCCAGGGCGCTGCCCACGTCGGTGACCACCGCGGCCGCCCTGTCGAATAGATCGGTCCAGGCCGGCGCTGTGGTGGGGGCAACCAGGATTTCTCCAGGCTGGAACGATTCGAACTCCGATGCATTGCGGATGATCCTCACCCGCCCTGTGGCCCGGCCAGGACTGGCGGGTGTCCCGCTGACCAACGCGGACGGGTCGGACTCTGCTCCCTGCATCTTTCCACTCATGGAGAACAGAAACTTCACGATCGGCGGCACGGGACCAACGGTCAACGGCGGAATCAACCGTGAAGCTCGCTTGAGATCCGACCGTCGATTCTCGACCGTAGGCCTGAGATCGCGAGGGCTTTCCAGTGTTTCTGTGACTTCGGTCTTGGTAAGAAGGAACGCATCGTTCACAGACTCAACGGTTCCATTGGAAACAAGGGTTTCACCGATGCGCTGTACTGCCCGCCTTATGACGGGCCAGCTGATCCCGAGCTGGCTTATCTGTTCTTCGCGTACTGGCATTTGATACTGAGCGTCAGCGAGCAATCGTTGGAACTTCGCAGCTTTGCGCGGTGAACCGGCCAAGACGGTGTTCGCCTGGCGCTCGGCGGCCAGCCTTTGGCTTCGAAGTCGATCGGTGTCGGGCGGAAGCGACGCTGGCGGCAAGGTGGGTTTCGACCAGTCGAGGCTTTCCAGGCGCGGCGTCTCTGCGATCACATCCGCTTGATCGAACCCTTGCAGTACTTCCATGTGACTCAAGCCGACTTGGTCCCTCAAGTGCTTATTCCAGAAGGCGGCCAGTTGGGCCTCGAACTTGTACGCCGACCCTGCGACTACTGCGATCGACCCGAAGTACCTCCCGGCAAGTCGTGTCAGCTCGTCTATCAGGTCAACGAGTTCTCTCGGCTTCAGGTCGTCGACCTTCTCTTCCGCGTCAGCGACCGCGCTCCGGTACTGCGGTAGAAGCTCGTTGCGCCAATAGTCCTCGAACTGGCGACCGGCGAACCGGACCGTTTGCGGGAACATCCCTGCGGCAGTTCGCCAGTTCTTTGGAAGGCGAGGGACGATCGACACAAGATTGCGCCACAGAGCGACGCCCGGGGCGGGAAGCCAGTTGAGCGAGTAGAAGTACCAACCGTTCACCACGACATGATGTGGTTCTGGTGCCACTTGGCCTAGTAGCTCATGCAGGTAGCCGTGGAGCTGTCGCTCCATCTCGGTCAGCAGCCAGGACTCGAATAGGGGTGTGATTGGCTCGGGGAGCCATTCGCCGAACCGCAGCGACCGGTGGAACACCCCCGGGGCCGAAGGTGTCCAATCAGCCTCTTCGGGTAGGCCGGTGATTGGCCGGGACTGGACGATCCAAAGGTGATTTCCGTCCCAGGCCCACTCGATGTCCTGTGGTGATCCGAAGTGCTGAGCCATCTCCTTGGCCTTGGCGGCCACTCGTCTCGCCAGTCGCTTGTCGAGCGCGGCTTCGGCCCTTCTGGTGCTCCAAGCCTTCCGACCGACTACATGCCATTCATCTCCCGCCACCTGGCCGGAGACGAGTCGGTCGGCCAGACCCCGTGTGGCGTTGATGACCGTCTTGGTCCGATCGCCGGTGACGGGGTCAGCCGTGAAGGCGACACCTGAGCAGATCGGGTCGATCATCTTCTGAATCAGGACCGGAATTTCCTCCCCATTGATGTGGCGACCTGAGCCGCTCACCTCGGCCACTGCGTCGATCACCGAGTGGGCTTCGACATTCAGCTTGGATAGATACAGGCCCGCCATCGATGATTCGGAACTGTCCTCTGATGCGCCGCTGGAGCGAACTGCATAAGGCCCCTCGCCGAGACGGTTCATCTGAGTAGCCAGGTCCCCATGGTTGATGGCGTGTCCGGGGGTCACAACGAAACCATCAGGAACCTCGACTCCGGCGGCCATCAACCGGCCGAGCGACTGGGCTTTGCCTCCGACCAGGTCGAGTGGTTGGGCGGCTGCTTCTTGGAGGCGTACCAGACCAGTGCTCACGACTTGGTTCCCTTGATCGCGTTACGTAGCGCCCACATCACTTCATCAGCGGCTTCGGTCGGGGTGAGGCCCAGACGGTCCTTCCACTGTTGGTAGGACTCCGAGGTCGTGAGAACCATCCCCAACTTGGCGATGTGCTCGAGATCGTCGGGTCCCAGGTCAGGTACCACACTCCGGAACGTCTGCCTGAACAGGTCGAATCTTTCCTTGCTGCCATCGACTCGCACGCTCCTGCCAATGCGCGACGCGAAGGCAGCTCTCATGAGGTCATCGGTGTCTTCGAAGTGCTGAAAGACCTTGCGAACGACGTCCTCCAACTCAGTCATCGTCGTCGGAATGGATTCCACTGCCACTCCGGTTCGCCTGCCGGCGTAGGGGACCAATGCGTTGAGTAGCCCTGCCTTGTCCCCGAAGTGCCGGTAGACGGTTCCGATTGAGACTCCGGCCTCCTCAGCCACAGCTGGGATCGAGAGTGTGTCCACGCCTTCGGCCAACACCCGCACCACAGCGTCGAGGATGGTGTCGCGGGTGGCCAGCGCTTGGGCCTCTCTCAGATCCGACTCGTACTTCCTTGAGTTCACAACGATGCTTGACGATCCATATATTCACTGTATGATCCATCTCGCCAATATGCAAGACGCTGAGGAAGGCTGTTCATGGCAAACGGACTAATCGAAAGAATCAATCACCAGGTCTTTGGGCTGGCTCTAATGACGGCAACCGCCCTGGTGATGGTGGTGGTCACAGTGCTCCTACTCGACCCCTCAGAAGTCGGCACTGCTGCTGTTCTGTCGGTTGTTCTCGGAGCCACAACTTTCCTCGTTTGGCGATTTCAGCGGGTCTGGGCGGTCGTCGTCGGACTTCTCGTCACGCTGGGGGCGTTTGGCACGATCTTCTTTATCGCCTTTGGCATCTTTCAGCCCTTGAGTCCCATCGAGTTTGTGTCGGGTCTTCTTCTGTTTCTCGGGTTTGTTTTCGCCTTGGTGGGTGGCATCAGAGCCCTGTTCCGCCGGGGCGAGGATGCGCCGGGAAGTCCTCGACTTCGACTTGGGGCTCTCGCTCTCATAGGTTTGGGCGCGGTGGTGTCGACTGCCGGATTCCTCCTGACCAGGACCAGCGTTGACACAGCCGTGGCGTCTGATGCGGTGGTCGTAGATATGAAGGACTTCGGCTTTGATCCTGAGGTGACCACGGTGCCAGCCGGAGGCAAGCTGCTGCTCACCAATTCTGACGCGTTCGCCCACGACTTCACCCTGGAGGACTACGACTTGTATACCTACTTCGGCCCGGGAAGCGACGCCTTGGTGGACATCAGTGAGCTTCCGCCGGGCACCTATGACTACACCTGCTCGCTCCACTTCTTTGATGGCGAGGGCATGTCCGGAACCCTGACAGTCGAAGGCTGACGTGGCCCGCTCGGCGGCCGATAGCTGGCCTAGAGTCCGAGCAGCGTGCAGAAGGAGACAACCGAGGCTCCGAAAGGAGTATGGCTGGCGTCAGGTGGTGTCGTTGCATTACTGCTGGCTGTCTCGGGCCGGTACGGCTTCCACCGCGATGAGCTCTACTTCATCGTGGCCGGTCGGAACCTCGACTGGGGATTCGTTGACCAACCTCCACTGACGCCTTTGATAGCTCGAGTCTCCGAGGCACTGTTCGGGACTTCACCGACTGCCCTCCGGGTCTTGCCTGCCGTGGCAGTGGGTGTTGTTGCCTGGTTGACAGCGTCAATGGCGCGCCAGTTTGGGGCAGGGCGCGTTGGTCAGGCGTTTGCGGCTTTCTCGGTCGCCTTCGCAGGTGTGGTGCTTGGGATTGGCCATTTGTTGAGTACAGCCGTCTTCGACTTTGCCCTCTGGGCGCTTTGCCTCTGGCTGCTGATTCGTATTCTCCGTGGCGGGGATCCCAGGCTGTGGCTGGGGTTAGGTGCGACGGTTGGGGTGGGGTTGCTGAACAAGCATCTGATCGCATTCCTGGCGGTAGCGATCCTCGTCGGTCTGGTGGCCACGTCCCAGAGAATTCATCTGGCATCGGTTTGGCCGTGGCTTGGGGTCGCCGTGGCTCTGACTATTGCAGCGCCGAACCTGGTCTGGCAGGCCGCCAATGGATGGCCGCAGCTCGAAATGGCCGAGGCGCTGAGCGGTCGCAGTGAGGGGCCGCTCAACTTCATCCTGTTCCAACCGCTTCTTCTTTCGATCGCGTTGGCGATTCCTGCAGGAGCCGGTTTCTGGTGGATTGCCCGGTCGGAACAGGCGCGTGTATTCCGTCCCATCGCGGTGGCTTTCGGGTTCTTGGTGGTGTTGTTTCTGGTCACTGGCGGGAAGAACTACTACGTCGCCCCCATGTACTCGGCACTACTCGCCGCCGGAGGGTTGTGGTTCGAGCGTCTGGTGGGATGGCGGCGCAACCTGATGGCAGCGGGTGCGCTTGTGGGAGTTGCTGTCGGGATGCTCATCGCACTGCCGATCATGCCGCGTGACAATGCCGGTGCCTTCGATCTGACCGGGGAGCTAGGCGAGACGGTGGGGTGGCCAGATTTGGTTGAGGATGTGGCCGGGGCAGTCGAGTTGATAACGCCCGAGGACCGTCAATCTGCGGTTGTCTTCACCGTCGCGTATGGAGAGGCGGGCGCCGTGGATGTTCTTGGTCCCCAGGCCGGTCTGCCTAGGGCTGTGAGCGGACACAACAACTACTGGCTATGGGGTCCGCCTTCGGATCACGGGCCCATTGTTGGTGTGGGAAACGTCGAAGGGGCACTGGCCCCAATCTGTCCGGATCTTCAGCAAGTGGGCACCCTGAGCAACGAGCACCAAGTTGAGAACGAAGTGCTGGGTCAACCGCTCTGGCTCTGTCTCGAGCCGAATGCTCAACTCGCCGACATCTGGGACGCCGTGCGGCACTTCAACTGAGGGCGCGTCGCCCAAACGCGAGCGTTGCTATGGCAAGGAGGGGCGGAATACGCACCCTGTTGCTATAGCAACGCTGTTGTTTACTGGACGAAACGGATGGTGAGGGGGTAGCGGTAGTACTCCCCGGCTCCGGCCTTGACAGTTCCGATGATGACCAGGACGAACCAGGTGATCAGGACCGCTGGAAGGAGAAGGAACCCGACCAGGACGATCATCGACACAGCCGCGATGGCCGCGTAGATGAGGAATGAGATGTTGAAGTTGACCGCCTCTTTGCCGTGAAAGTCGACGAACGGGTCGTCCTGTTTCTTCACTGCCCAAATCACGAGGGGGCCAACCACCGACGGAATACCGAAGAGAAGGACGAAGGCCGAAAGATGGCTGAAGAGCGCCCAGTTTCTCGCGTCGGACGATGCAGTGTCTGTTTGCACAGCATCAGTGTTGGTTGTCATGTGAACTCCTTGTTTGAACTTCTGCCCCCAATATGCCCTAGGTGACGCGATATTGGAATTAGGGGTGCCCCTACCGCGACCCTGATTCGACCCCTAGGTGATCCCCGAGTAATCAACGTGGGAACGCAGGTAGGTCTCGAAGTGGTGGATGAGCCGCTCAGAGTCCATGAAGAGAACACCCGAGCGTTCGGGTCGGGCGGTGACCCCGCGCTGCATGTTCTCGACCAGGGGCACATCTTCTCGCCCCACCTGGTCGTCGAACTCGATCATCTGCTGAATCCAGTCCGGCGACACTTCAGGTCCGAAGAAGTAGTCGAGAAATCGGGTGGTCCGGGTCGCTCCTGCCGGGTGAATCGGCCCGATCGACAGGTTGGGTTCACCGGGCATGATGTTGATCGCGGTGTTGGGGAACAGAAGATGAAACTGTGAACGCTCAACGGCGCCGGAGGTGTCTAGCAGCCCTCCCTCCTCGCGAGCCGGACCGCGCTGGCTGGAGTAGGTGGCCGCGGTCGCCAGCAGGTAGTCGTCGGGTCCAGTCTCGATGGTTCGCGAGAATCCGGGATGTGCCACTCGGCAGTGGTAGCACTCCAAGAAGTTCTCGGTAGCGATCTTCCAATTGGCTGCCAGCTGGAACTCTGCCCGATGATGAAAGACGAGCTCCTCCACTTCAATCCCTGCGTCAGAGACCTCATCGGGGAGATCCCCGAGTAACTCGTCAAAAGGAATCGCCTTGTCTGAAGCGGCGACGAAGATGAACGGACCCCACCTACCGACAGGAAGTCTCTCCAACCCGAACTCCTCCGCATCGAAAACCGGTTCTCGTTCCGACCGTGGTGCGCTGATGAGGCTGCCGGAGAGGTCGTACCTCCACGCGTGGTACGGGCAAGTCAGCGACTCGCGGGTGGATGGCTCGAGGCAGACTGGTGACCCTCGGTGCGAACACACGTTGACCAGGGCGCCCACAGCGTCTCCCTCGAGTGTCAATATCACGGGAGTGCCGTTCACTTCGATGGGGAGAGCCGTTGTATCGCCAGCGAAGTCGTTGATACTGCCCACGTACTGCCACGAGCGAGCGAAAACCGATTGCTGCTCCGCTACCAGCACGTTCTCGCTGACATAGGCCGAGTAAGGCAACGACCGGGGCAGTCGAGTGGTCACGAACGAATGCTACCGGTCGGTCAGGGACTCACGGATTGCTGACATGACAAACGCCTCACGGGTGTGAGGTTGTGCCATTGGCACCTCCACCAAGTCGTACCCAAACCTTCGTAAGCCTCCACCACGTGCTCGGAGAAGGCCGCCGATTGCTCAAACGTGGCGCGCCGCAGCTTGTCGTTCTCGTATATCTCTGGCCAAGGCGGAGCGATGAAAACGGGATTCAAGTACGGATATTCAGCTGCAGTCCTCATTAGGTCTGAGGTGTCGAGGCCATAGATAGCTGCGTACGCGACGCAGTCGGGAAGCCCGCGGTCAAAAACTGCCACCTCGGATGTCGGCGCTGACTGATAGTTATCAATAGATCGCTCGACTAGGGCCTCGACGAAGTGCGAGGGGTCGGACGCCATCTCGGCTCGTTCATTCAGAAGCTGTCGGGCCGGTTCCGGAACCACCGCGAATGTCTTGGCCAGTTGGTCGATGAGAGTGGTCTTGCCCACCCCGAAGCCACCTGTGACCACAAAACTTCGACACCAGGGTCTATCCAGCCAGAAACCGAGTAGCGGCTTCGATGTAGACCTCGGCGTGGGTGATCAGGTCGCCGATCTCGACGAACTCGTCGGCCTGATGAGCGATCCACTTGCCTCCCGGTCCGTAGACCACAACGGGAAGACCCGCGTCGCGCCACAGAATCGTTCCGTCAGTCGATCCGGGTACCCCGCCGTACATCGCCGGCTCACCAGTCACGGACTCATGAGCCTCGGCGACGGCACGCACAATCGGATCGTCACGGGGGGTTTCCGTTGCCGGCCGATCGACCAGCACCGAAACGTTGAATCTCACTCCGGTTTCTTCGGCCACCGGCTCAGTTAACGCTTTGATTTGATCGACCAGTTCCGAGTGTTCGATCCCGGGAACAGTTCGCATATCGAGGGTCAGCAATCCTGACCCTGGGATCACGTTGATCTGGGGGAGCGAGCCGGCCTCCACATGTGTTGGGGTGATGTAGGGCAGGCCCAAGTGCGGGTGCTCTCCCATCTCGGCTTGGAGGTCAGCTTCGAGCTTGGACAGCTCCACCACCAGTTGCGAGGCAGCCGCGATCGGGTTGTTTCCCTTGTGGGGCATGGCGCCGTGGGCCATGTCACCGTCGAGGTCGATTCTCACTCGAACAGCCCCCTTCTGCACGGTGCAGACCTCGCCCGCTTCGGGTTCACAGATGATTGCCCCGTCGACGCCGTCGGCATGTCCCTGCTCGACGAAATGGTGAGCGCCAATCATCATTTCCTCCTCGTCGCAGAGGATGGCGAGTTTGATCGTGCCTGAGAACGCCCCCGAGACTTCCAAGGCGCGGGTGGCATAGATCATTGCCGCCAGGCCGCCTTTCATATCGGCCGAGCCGCGGCCGTAAATCCGGTCGTCAATGAGGTCAGCACCGTATGGATCGACCGTCCACTCATCCCGATCACCTTCGGTCACCACATCGGTGTGACCCTCGAAGAGGAGCGTTTTGCCTGGTTGCTGGCCGTGTACCGCGACGATGACGTTGGGTCGACCGGGGGCGACCTCCTCAACAAGCGCCTTCCACCCGAACGCATCGATCTCTTTCAAGACCTCCTCAACTGCGGCAGCTTCGGAAAACCCAGCCTCCGGCTGGTTCACGCTTTTGACGCGAACCAGCCGGCGGGTGAAGTCGATCAGGCCCTCACGGTCGAGAGCGTCTCGTGCTCTACTCGCTGAGGGCAAGCTCGGTTACGTCCAGTGAACCGGGAAGGTCGATCTTGTATCCGGTCACACCCTTCTTGGTTACCGCGAGGGCGGGGAGGACGAACAGCCAGTTGTCAGCGGCCACAGCAGTGATCTCGTCGAGTACCTGGCCATACAGCTCGTTTCGCTTTGCCTCGTCCGGCTCGGCGTCAGCCTGCGCCAGTAGGTCCGCCACCTGTGGGCTGTCGTTACCCCAGTAGTACTCGGCATTGCCGTACTGAGCCAGGTCCAACGGTTCGACGTGCGACACGATCGACATGTCGAAGTCATAATTCGTGAACACGTCCTCGAGCCAAACACCCCACTCGACGTTGGTGATGTTGGTGGTGATCCCGACAGCCTCGAGCTGGCTTTGAATGATCTCTCCGGACCGCGTCGCGTATGAGACCGGTGGCAGCACCATTTCGAGAGTGATGTCGCCGACATTGGCTTCTTCGAGAAGGGCCATTGCCTTGGCGGGGTCATATTCGTACACCCCGGTCAGGTCCTTGTACCAAGGATCCAATGGTGTCGAGAACGACCCGATCACGGTTCCGTAGCCCGAATAGGCGAGATCGACCACAGCTTGTCTGTCGATGGCATGGCTGACTGCCTGGCGGACCAACACGTTGTCGAATGGTGCTCGTCTGCCGTTGAGGGAAAGCACGATCTCTCCGTACGTCAAGCCTTCCTGCACATCGAACTCGGCGGCGTCGAATGCTTCGAGTGTCTCCGGTGCGGAGACTCCGGCCAGAATGTCGATGTCACCGGCCAGCATGGCGCTGGTGAGGGCGCTCGGCTCGTTGATATACCGGAACGTCACGGTTTCGAGAGGTGGTGCCGCACCCCAATATGAGTCGTTGCGATTGATCACGATCGAATCTCCGACAGTCCACGAGTCGAACGTGAAGGGTCCAGTGCCGACGGGACTGTTCTCGATGGTGCCGATGGCGGACTCCTCGAGGATCACGCCCTGACCTTGGGTCAGGTAGAACATCAGGTTCGCGCTCGGCTGGCTGAGAGTTATGACGGCTGTCAGATCGTCGGCCGCCTCAACTGAGACAATTGGAGCAAACGTCGTAGCAAAGGGATGGGCCGTCTCTTCGGCGAGAACGTTGTTGATCGAGAACACAACGTCGTCGGCGGTGAGCGCCTCACCGTTGTGATAGCTCACGCCTTCTTGAAGATTGAAGGTGTAGGTCAGCCCGTCATCGCTGATATCCCAATCCGATGCGAGCAGTCCGGTTATCGAACCGTCGGGCTGGAGTCGAACCAGGGTTTCATAGACGTTGTAGAGAAGCACCTGGGGAATCGCCGCAGCCGGACTCGATGTCAGGTCGAGCGTCGGTGGCTCCAGCTGGAGACCGATGGTCACCTCGGTCGCCGTGGAGGCGCCTGCAGTGGTCGTCGTGTCCTGTGCCGGTGCCGTTGTCGACGGCGCTTGTGTGTCCGTCGGTGTCTCAGCGGTAGTCGTCGTCGATTCCGTGGAGCCTGCGCAGGCTGACAACACCAGCGCCATTACAGCTACCAAGGATGCGATCTTTCGAACCGTCATTCCTACTCCTTCGAAGAGATTGGCTCCGCCAGCATACGCAAGGCCCGGCATCGAGGCGGCCGATCTGGATCAGGTCGCTGCGTCGCCTCCAAGAAACGAGCCGTCAAGCCGAGGGATCGCCGCAAGGAGATCTCTCGTGTATTGCTGCTGTGGTGAGGCGAAGACTGTGCCGGCCGGTCCTGTCTCAACCACCTTCCCGTCTTCGAGCACCACAACTCGGTCAGAAACTTCGTGCACGACAGACAGATCGTGGGAGATGAAAACCATTGTCAGGTTGAAGTCCTTCTTGAGCTGCGCGAGCAAGTCGAGCGTGATCGTCTGAACCGACATGTCGAGAGCACTCACTGGCTCGTCGGCAATGAGTAGGCGCGGATCAGGCGCCAAAGCCCTCGCTATCGCGATCCGCTGCCGTTGACCACCAGAGAACTCATGGGGGTAGCGGTGGAGCGAATCCTTGGGAAGGGAGACGGCATCGAGAAGTTCGACGACCCGGGCGTGGTGGTCACCTTCGATACGCAGAGCACGGAGAGGCTCGGCGATTACATCCTCGACTAACAGCCGCGGATCCAATGATCCCATTGGATCCTGGAAGACCATCTGGGCGAAGCCGTGCAATTGTTTGGCTGCTGTCTTCGTGCCCAGCGTTCGGCCGTCCACCGTGACGCTTCCCGTAGTCGGCGATTCGAGGCCCATCATCATCCTGGCGAGCGTCGACTTGCCTGAGCCTGATTCGCCGACGATGCCCAGCGTCTCGCCTTCTCGGACTTCGAGAGAGACACCGTCGACGGCGTTGATGGTTGGAGCGGAATCGGTGAGGCTTCGTCTCCGCAACCTGTAGGTCTTGGTGACGTCATCGATAACGACCACAGGGTCTCCGCCAGCGGTTGTGTCGGCCTTCTCGGGGACGTCCATGGTGCGGCTCATCGGTGGAACCGATGCCACCAGTTTTGCCGTATAGGGGTCACTCGGAGATTGGAAGACCTGCTGTGCGGGACCTTTTTCGACGATGGCGCCGTTCCGCAGGACGATGACATCGTCGACTACAGAGGCCACCACTGGCAAGTCGTGTGTGATCAACACCAGGGCGGTGCGATTGGCAATTACCTGCGAGCGCAGTACGGAGAGAACCTGTGCCTGAACCGTGACGTCGAGAGCCGTTGTCGGTTCGTCGGCAATCACAAGATCGGGTCCGCACGCCAGGGCCATGGCGATCATGGCGCGCTGTCGCTGACCCCCAGACAGCTCGTGAGGGAAGGAACGTGTCCTTCGGTGAGGGTCCTGCACACCGACTGAATGGAGCAGTTCGATAGCTATCTCCTCAGCTGCGTCGTCGTCGATGTCTCGGTGGAGGAGTAGCGGCTCTGCGATCTGTTTACCGATGCGCATCACCGGATTGAGCGCTGTCATCGGCTCCTGGAAGATCATCGACATCGAGTTGCCCCGATGGACGACCAGATCTTCTTCAGGCTGTCCCAACAGCTCGCGACCGTCGAGTTTGATGCTGCCTGAGGCTTTGAGCCCATCGGGGAGAAGTCCGAGGATGGCAAGGGCAGTGAGGGTCTTCCCTGAACCTGACTCTCCAATGATTCCAGTCCTGCTCGCCTCTTCGAGGCTGAAGGTGGCGCCATCGACGAGGATGTCGGCTCCGGCCCTAATGGTGAGATCTGAGACTTCGAGAAGTTGAGGTGTCATGACCGGTTGATCTCCAGTCGTGGGTCGAGCGCGTCGCGAAGTCCGTCACCGAGCAGGTTGAAGCCCAGGACCGTGAAAGCGATTGCGATCCCCGGCCAAAACGCCAGCCGTGGTGCCAGTTGTAGGAATGTCTGTGCGTCCCGCAGGCTCCTTCCCCACGACGGAGTGGGTGGCTGAGATCCGATGCCGAGGAATGAAAGAGCGGCCTCCGCCAGGATGGCGAGGGCGAACAGGACAGTGATTTGGACGATGAGTACCGAGGCGATGTTGGGCAGAACGTGCCTCCAGAAAATGAAGGCGTTGCTTCGGCCGTAGCTCTTGGCCGCTGTCACGAAGTCGAGTTGGAAGACCGACAGTGATGCACCGCGGGTCACCCTTGCGATGATCGGTACATAGGCGATTCCGATGGCGACCATCGCCGGAATGGTGCCCGAGCCGAGGGCTGCGACCAGAAGGATTGCGAGCAGGACCGGCGGGAACGCGTAGATCACATCCGACGTGCGCATAACGACATCCTCGATCCATCCCCGTCGTGCAGCAGCGAGGCCGCCGACCGGGATCCCAATCAGCACGGCAATGGTGACGGCGAGGATGCCAACGAATAGGGCGGTCTGGGATCCAACCATGATCTGACTGAACAGGTCTCGCCCGAACTGATCGGTGCCGAGCAGGTGCCCGTTCTCCATAACTCCGAGGAGAGGGCTAGTGGCATCGATCTTCTGGGGGTCGAACGGTGTCCAGAAGAAGGACACGAGTGCCGTGAGGATCACCAAGGCGACGATGGATGCTCCCACTGCGAAGTTGAGCCGCTTCCAGCGACCCCGTCTCCGCTTCGGTGTTGCTTGCTGTTTCGCGGAAGTCATTGCCGGGCCACTCTGGGGTCCAAGAGTCTGTAGGTCAGGTCGACGACCAGGTTCACCGTGAGTATCAGGGCCGCGATGGTGAAGGCGCCGCCCTGGACCAACGGGAGGTCGCGTCGGGTGATTCCTTGCAGAAGCATGCTGCCTAGGCCTGGCAAGACGAACACCGACTCGATCACGACTGTGCCGGCGAGGAGAGCTGCAAACTGAAGTCCGAGGATTGTGAGGACCGGAATCGCAGCGTTTCGCAGGCCGTGTTTCCACAGAGCGGTCCAACGTGTGAGGCCCTTCGACCTGGCGGTCCTTATGTAGTCATGACGCATCGTGTCCAGAACCGCAGATCTGACGTAGCGGGTGATAATCGAAGACTGGACGATTGCCAACGAGATGGCAGGCAGCAGCAGTGCCTTCAGTGAACCCGTGAACGAGACCTCCCATCGTGGAAAACCGCCTGCTGAGAACCAGTTGAGGTTGACAGCAAAGACCGTCACCAGCACCAAACCCGCCCAGAAGGCCGGGATTGCCAGCCCGACCTGGCTTGAGACGGATACAACGGCATCACCGAGCTTGCGATGTCGCGCCGCTGCAAACACACCGAGTGGAAAGGAAACCAAGATCGTGATCCCCATGGCGAGCAGTGCAAGGGGAATGGTCACCTTCAGGCGATCAACAATTTGGGGGGCGATCTCTTGTCCGCTGAATGGAGATGTTCCAAGGTCGCCGCGAAGCAATCCGGTTAGCCATTCACCGTATTGAACGATCAGAGGTCGATCGAGTCCGAGATTCCTTCGGAGCTCGTCGAGAGCTTCGGGCGTGGCTTGGGTGCCGAGCATCAGCTGTGCCGGATCGCCGGGGAGGATCGACATGACCACGAACACCAGGACGGATGAGACGGCCAGACTGATGAGGAATACGCCGAGACGGCGAATCACAAACATTCGGGTCGGCCTCCGTTGCTGACTGGACCGGGCAACGTTAGGTGAATCTCTCTAGCCTGTGCCGATGTCCGACTTGAGCCTGTATCGAAGTCTGTTCGACCTCACCGGCAAGCGTGCGGTCGTGATCGGTGCCGGGAGTGGGATCGGCGAGGCCGGTGCCAAGGCTCTGGCGGCCCACGGGGCCGCGGTTCTTTGCGCCGACCTTTCAGATGAGTCGGCCCGACGAGTTGCCGACGAGATCGTTGTAGGTGGGGGTGCCGCAACTGCAGGGTCGGTCGATATTGGCGACCTCAGCTCGGTTGAAGCGCTGCTCGACGGATTCGGGCACGTCGATGTCTTGATCACCACCCCAGCTATCAACGTCCGGAAGCGACTGATTGAGGTGACGCCCGATGAAGCCGAGCGAGTCGTCAAACTCAACCTTCTCGGGACTCTTGGAGTTCTCACTGCGGCCGGTCGCCGGATGGCCGCGTCCGGCGGGGGTTCACTGGTTGCAATCTCCTCGATCAGATCCCAGGTCGTGGAACCCGGACAGGGTGTCTACGCCGCGACCAAGGCGGGAGTCCTCCAAATGGTCCGGACCCTGGCAGCGGAGTTGGGCTCGCAGAACGTTCGGGCAAACGCGCTCGCACCTGGCGTGGTTGAGACGCCCCTGACCCAGCAAATCAAGAACGATCCTGGGTGGTACGAGGCCTACGCCACCAAAGGTGCTCTCGGTCGCTGGGCTCAACCGATCGAGATGGCTGGCCCGATGGTCTTTCTCGCCTCCGATGCAAGTTCGTTTGTGACCGGATCGTTGTTGGTCGTCGATGGTGGGTGGCTCGCCGTCGACGGTCGGTACGAGCCTCCGCTGTGAGGCTGATACCCAGCGGAACTCTGACCTCGGTTCCCGGGGTCGAAGTCGGCCACTGGACCGACAGGAAGGCGCTGACCGGCTGCACGGTCGTTCGGCTCCCGGCAGACAACGTGGTTGCCGGCGAAGTACGCGGAGCGGCGCCTGGTACGAGAGAGACCGCACTTCTTCAGCCGGGGATGGCCGTCGAGAGCGCCGACGCATTGGTCTTGACCGGAGGCAGCGCATTTGGGCTTGCAGCGGCCGACGGTGTCATGAGGGAGTTGGAAGCCGAGGGTCGGGGATATCCGACTCCTGCTGGGGTTGTGCCGATAGTCCCGGCGGCTGTCTTGTTTGATCTGCTGGTAGGTGATGGGTCAGTCCGACCCGACGCGAGGAACGGTGCTGCGGCCTTCCGGGCAGCGTCGCCTGCGGCCGTGGACATTGGTCAGGTTGGAGCCGGTACCGGTGCAACTGTTTCCAAGTGGCGAGGCGTGATGAATCCGTCGGGGCTCGGATCTGCGGCCGTGGAAGTGGAAGGTGCAATCGTCGCGGCATTGGCAGTGGTCAACGCCCTAGGCGACGTATTCACCCTGGAGGGCGAGCCGCTCACCGGGGGCCCCCACGTTGCCGAACCGCTGGCGATTCCAGAGCCTTTTGCCGAGAACACGACCCTGGCGGTGGTCGCAACCGATGCCCGGCTGGACAGGGCGAGTCTGAGCCGATTGGCGGTCAGGGCCCAGGATGCCTTCTCGGTCTGTCTCCGACCGGCACACACTCGTTTCGACGGCGACACTTGTTTCGCAGTGTCGTGTGGTGAAAAAGAGGTGCTGGTCGACAACCTGGCCGAGGGAGCGTTTGAAGCGATGGGCAGAGCCATCGAGGCAGCCATTCCCACCGACGGTGACAGTTAGGTAGTTCGACCGTCGTTGCCGGGGGGCTGTCGATCAGACTGCGGCGCCGAGGCCGTGGGCCAGCCGGAGCAAGTCGGCGAAGATGCCACCGGCCGTTAGGTCGGGTCCCGCACCAGGCCCTCGCACCACCAGGGGAGCCTCGTTGTAGCGATCCGTTTGGAACCTGATGATGTTGTCGGTCCCTGCTGTGCCAGCGAACGGGTGGTGCGCCGGATACGACTCGAGGCCAACCGAGCACCCTTCGGTGGCGTCGACGACTCCGACATAGCGCAACACTTCGCCACGCTCCTGAGCCTGGTTCAGCAGGTAGAGCATCTCGTCGTCGTAGTCAGACAGCCTGTCGAGGAACTCATCGACGGTGCCGCCTTCGAGGTCTTCCGGGACGAGCCCCTTGATGTCCAGGTCGTCCAGCCCGACTTCGAGCCCGATCTCGCGTCCAAGAATGACCACCTTGCGCGCCACATCCATGCCGGAGAGGTCGTCGCGGGGGTCCGGTTCGGTGAAGCCGGCCGCCCTGGCCTCGGTCACCAAGTCTGAGAACGGTGTCGAACCGTCGTAGTTGTTGAACAGGTAACTCAGGGTTCCTGACAGAACACCCTCGATGCGGTGTACCCGGTCGCCCGTTCTGAGCAGATCGCGTGTTGTCTGGATCACCGGAAGGGCAGCGCCCACTGTCGTCTCGTAGAGATAGTGGGTGCGAGTGGTACGCCCCGCAGCAATTACATCGCGGTAGTAGGCCAGGTCGACGCTGTTGGCCTTCTTATTGGGAGTGATCACATGGATCCCGGCGTCCATCCACTGGAGGTACCGAGCGGCGACCCCCGCGTCAGCGGTGCAGTCGATGATCACCGCGTGGGGCACCGATTCGGTATGGACATGACGAATGAACTTCTCGGGATCTAGTGGCTCTCCTGCTTCGAGGGTGTCGCGCCATCCCTCCAGGTTGATGCGGTCCTCGGCCAGAACCATTTGGCGACTGTTGGCCACAGCCCTGACCCTGAGGTCGATCCCGAGTTCGTACCGGAGGGTGTCGGCCTGAGCCTCGACTTGAGACAAGAACGCGGCTCCCACCTGTCCGGCGCCTATCAGACCGATTGAGATCGCCTGGTCCGATAAGTAGAAGCCAGCGTGAACCGCGCGAAGCGCTCGGGTCGTTTCGGCCTCGTCGACGACGACAGTGATGTTCCGCTCGGATGCGCCTTGGGCGATTGCCCGGACGTTCACCCCAACCCTGGCGAGAGCCGAGAAGAGGCGAGCCGCTATGCCGGGTGTCCCCGACATTCCTTCGCCGACGATCGCCAATATCGAGCAACTGTCGGTGACCGAAAGCTCCTTGATCTGACCGAACTGTCGTTCTCGAGCGAAGATGCCGGAGAGTGCATCCTCCACCCGTGCCCTGTCGCTCTGCGGTGCAGCGAAACAGATGGAGTGTTCGGAGCTGGCCTGAGAGATCATGACAACCGACACGCCTTTCTCGCGCAGCGCACCGAACAGTCGCTCGGAGATGCCGGGGACTCCGATCATGGCGGTGCCTTCCACATTGAACAGAGCGATGTCATCGACGCTCGCCAAGCCCTTGACTGCGCTGGTCTTGTCCGCGTCGTGAGCGATGGTGGTTCCGGGAAGGTGGGGGTGCCGACTGTTGCGAATGACGATTGGGATGGACCGGCGAATGGCCGGACTCATGGTCCAGGGGTGAAGAACCTTCGCTCCGAAGTAGGCCAGCTCCATTGCTTCGTCGTAGGAGAGGTTGTCGATGACATGGGCTCCCGGGACCTTTGAGGGATCCGCTGTCATGACACCGTCGACGTCAGTCCAGATCACGATAGAGTCAGCTCCCAGGAGAGCGCCGAAGATCGAAGCCGAAAGGTCGCTTCCGTTCCTTCCGAGAGTCACCGGCACGCCCGCCAGGTCTGAAGCTATGTATCCGGTCACCACAACGATCTCGTGGTCGTTTGCGGCGAGCCACTCTTCCAGCAGTTCCGTGGAGGTTTCCCAGTCGGTGATCGGCACCAAGCTGGTGGTGTCGACTCGTAGGACTGTGCGCGCGTCGAGCCAAGTCGCACTGTGACCTTGCGACTCAAGGAGTTGGGCCAGGAGCCGGGCTGACCAAAGCTCTCCGTACCCACTGACGACGTTGAGGGCGTTGTCTGTTCCAGTACCCATCAGCGAGGTTGCTCTGAGCAGGTCGAGGATGTCATCCCGGTCCGAGTTGAGGCGTTCGATGAAGTCGGAAGCGTCGGGGAGGACTTCGTTGGCGAGTGCGGTGTGACGTTGCACCGTCGCCTCGAGGTTCTGCTCGTACCGACCGTCACCCAACGCAGCCACCGAAACGAGGGCAACGAGATCGTCGGTAGTCCCGGCTGTAGCGGAGACAGTTACTACCCGTCGGTTTGGCCCCGACTGGGCAATGATGTCTGCAACGCGCCTGAAGGCGTCGGCGTCGGACAGACTGGTCCCGCCGAACTTGTGAGATGTCCAGGTCACGCCAACCGTCCGTGTTGCTAAGCGGGTCAGATCAGCAGCACGAGATCCAAAAGTCCATTCCGCAGTAGAGCGCGGTCTCCTCAATCCGGAGGCAGCTCCTGAGCAGAAATCGGTCCGTCGGCTTTCAGGAGAAAGATCGGATGGCGGCGTGCCTCCGCTTCGAACTCGCTCAGGGGTGAATCAGGGTCGACATCGAAGTAGCTGCCGACAATCTTCGCCATTTGGCCCAGATAGCGTTTGAGAATCCGAGAGGCTTCCTCGTCGTCGAGTTGTTTCAGCTCCTCAATGTTGATGGTGTTCTTGCCTCGTACCGGTGGCGCGGTCATACTGACCCCGTGAGAACCCCTCTCATTATCAGCGACTAGACGCATCCGCCCCGCGGACTGCGTCCTTGACCCTCTGCAAGAGCAGGGGGTTTTCTTATTGACGGATCAAACATGGACATCGAGATATACGACACCACACTGCGCGACGGCTCCCAACAGGAGGGCATCAGTCTGACCGTGGACGACAAGCTCCGCGTCGCGAGACTGCTCGACGATCTTGGTGTGTCGTTCATCGAGGGCGGCTGGCCGGGCGCAAACCCCAAGGACACGACCTTCTTTGAGCGTGCCCGCACGGAGTTGGACCTCTCCAACGCCACTCTCACCGCCTTTGGGTCCACCCGTCGCCCGGGCGGCACTGCTGCGGCGGATTCTCAGCTTCGCGCACTCCTCGAAGCCGAGACCGAGTATGTGTGCTTGGTCGGCAAGGCATCTGAGTACCAGGTGAGGACCGCACTCGGCATCGAACCTGACCAGGCTTTCTCGATGGTTGGCGATTCGATCGACTACATGGTGGCCCAGGGGCGGAGGGTGTTCTTCGACGCCGAGCACTTCTTCGATGGTTATGCCGAGAACTCAGCATTTGCGTTACAGGTGTTGCGCGTGGCAGCGGAAGCTGGTGCCGAGCGATTGGTGTTGTGTGACACTAACGGCGGAACCATTCCATCGGAGACGATGGCCGCTATCGCTGCCGTCGAGAGCGTCGCCCCGCTTTCGACTGTTGGAGTTCACTATCACAACGATGTTGGAACGGCGGTCGCGGCGTCCCTTGCCGCCGCGGAAACTGGAGTGCGGCAGATCCAGGGCTGTATCAACGGATATGGCGAGCGCACCGGCAACGCTGACCTTTCGACCTTGATCCCCGATCTTCAGATCAAAATGGGTCGGCACCCCATTGCGGGCGATCTCGGGATTCTGACTCAGATCTCCCATCACATAGCGGAGATCGTCAACATCACCCTTGACCCCCACCGTCCCTATGTAGGAACGGCAGCGTTCACCCACAAAGCCGGACTCCATACGTCGGCCTTGGCCAAGGACCCGTCCACCTACGAGCACGAAGACCCCGAGACAGTCGGAAACCGACGCCGCATGTTGGTCAGCGAGCTGGCAGGACGTGCCGCCGTAGTCAGCAAAGCGGAAGAGATGGGGCTGCAGCTTGGCCCCGACAGGGCAACCCAGGTAGTTGACCGGGTCAAGGCTCTCGAAGCCGAGGGATACCAGTTCGAGGCGGCCGACGGTTCGCTAGAGCTTCTGATTCGCGAGGTCGACGGGTGGGCCAACCCCTACTTCGAGGTTGAAGAGTTCAACGTGGTGTCCCGGGGCGGTTCGGCAGGAGACGTTTCTTCTCAGGCGACGGTTCGCCTCAAAGTCAACGGCGATATCCGAGTTAGCGGTGGCGAGGGCGTGGGTCCGGTCGAGGCGCTCGACCATGCTCTGAGGGATGCCTTGCGTTACGACTATCCACGGCTGGAAGATCTGCGTCTCACCGACTACCGCGTGCGTGTCATCGACTCGACAGACGGGACCTCGGCAAAGGTCCGTGTGCTTATCGAGACCAGCGACCACCTCACGTCCTGGGGGACAATCGGTGTGCACGACAATGTCATCCAAGCCTCGGGGGAAGCGTTGTCTCAAGGATTGGCCGTTGGTTTGCTGAGAGGTTCGGAATGAGGGCTCCGGTCGCCAACGGGCGCCCCGTTGTTGTCAAGGTTGGGTCTTCGAGTCTGGTGCGTGACAACGGCGAACTCGATCAAGGCGCGGTGGCTCGCGTGGCTGACCAGTTGACGACGCAGTGGGATGAGGGTCGCCCTTGCGTGTTGGTCACATCTGCTGCGGTGGCAGCAGGTGTGGCTGTTCTCAATCTCGATCGGCGTCCGACCGACACGGCCACCCTCCAGATGACGGCCGCCGTGGGTCAGACCAAGTTGATGTCCGATTACGCAGCCGCTTTCGCGCAAAGGGGGCGAACTGTCGCCCAGGTCTTGTTGACGAAAGACGTCTTGTGGAGACGTGAGCAGTACATCAATGCTCGTGAGGCAATGACCAGGATGATCGGTTCTGGAGTGGTTCCAATCGTCAACGAGAACGACACGGTCGCCGTGGACGAGTTGCGATTTGGTGACAACGACCGATTGGCTGCCATCGCCTCCCATCTCGTCTCAGCCGGAATGTTGGTCTTGCTCACCGACACTGACGGCCTGTTTGCCGAAGACCCACGGGTGACTCCTGACGCTCCGCTGCTCGACGCCGTGAGGCTCACCGACGAAGTGCTCTCCAATCTCGTGTCAGAGCCGGGGCGGTTTGGTTCAGGTGGGGTGGCCACGAAGATCGCAGCCGCCCAGATGGCGTCGTGGTCTGGTGTGCCCACGGTGGTGGCTCCTGCGTCTGACCCTCTTGCCGTTTCCAAGGCAGTTTCGGGTGCGCAAATCGGTACCTGGATCGAAGCTCGACCCCAGAGTCTTCCTTCGCGCAAGCTGTGGATCGCGTTTGGAGCGCCGGTAGCCGGAACTGTCGTCATTGACGAAGGCGCCTCGTCGGCTCTCGTGTCTGCTGGGCGTTCATTACTCCCCGCAGGGGTCGTAGGGGTGGACGGGGAGTTCTCCGCTGGGGCCGCCGTCGAAGTACGCCACGCCGAAGAATTGGTGGCCAAGGGGTTGGTGAAGATGGGGTCTTCGGAGTTGAAGGCCGTTCTAGGGGCGCACAGTTCGGTGGCTGGCGGAGAAGTCATCCATAGAGACGACCTCGTTGTGGTGTCGTAGGGTGCGGAAGATGGTTGAGCTGACGGAGTTGAAGGCCGGAACCCAGATTCTCTACGGGGGCAACAAGGTGACGGCGGTGTCGAAGGACCTGGCGGCTGCGTTTCAAGAGGGCGATCGGCTCATCGTGGTGCAGGACACCGGAGATCTTCTTCACATACCCGGGGAAGATTGGAATCTGGCCTCCGAGGCGGTCACCAGGGCTGTCGACGCTTTTGCCGATGTCAGATCTGCCGACGCTGATCAGATTGATGGCTTCTTTCTCAGATTTGCCGAGCTACTCGAAGACGACGGCTCGTTCGCGCCGATCGCCACGGCCAATGCCGAGGATGTGCAGGCATCCCGGGACGCCGGTCGCACTGCTACCAGGCTGATACTTGACGAGAGGATGCGTCAGGGAATGATCGAGGGTCTTCGTGGCTGGGCAGCCATGCCCTCAATGACCAACGACCCCTTGCACCGCCTCGACCATGACGGCTGGAGTCTCGAACTGAATCGCGCTCCGCTAGGGGTGGTGGGCTTCGTGTTCGAAGGCAGACCAAACGTGTTGGCCGACGGGGCCGGTGTCCTCAAGGGTGGGAACACGACAGTTCTTCGTATCGGGTCGGCTGCCTATGCCACAGCCTCGGCGGTTTTTGAACACGCCATCAGGCCGGCGTTGCGAGAGGTGGGTCTGCCCGAGGGCTCGGTGAGTCTTGTCGAGACGCGATCGCGTGCTTCGGGTTGGGCCATGTTCTCGGACAAGCGGCTCGGTTTGGCCGTAGCTCGTGGCTCGGGCGCGGCAGTTGGCCAACTCGGCGCGGTTGCGCGGCAGTCAGGGGTGGCTGTAAGTCTGCACGGGACCGGTGGGGCGTGGGTTGTCGTGGGCGAGTCGGCTGACCCTGATCTGGTGAAAGCGGTGACAGTCGCTTCACTCGATCGGAAGGTTTGCAACACGCTCAACACTCTGTGCCTGCCCCGGTCGAGGGCTAGCGAGCTGGCTCCGGTGGTTTTGGACGGGCTCGAGGAGGCCGGTCAGCGTCGCCAGACCAATCCCAAACTGCATTACACCGCCGATCTCGACTCCATGATCCCTGACCGGTGGCGTCTGCCGGTTGAGATATCGAGAGCCCGCGGCAGCGTCACCGAGCCGAAGGCGGAACTGATCGACGGGAGTCGGCTGGGTGACGAGTGGGAGTGGGAGGACAGCCCCGAGATGACTCTCACCTCGGTCGAATCGGTCGAGGAAGCTGTGTCGCTCTTCAATACCCAAAGCCCGCGGTTCATCGCCAGTCTGATTTCGGAGGATGCAGCGGAGCACGATCGCTTCTATGCCACGGTCGACGCACCATTTGTGGGCAACGGAATGACCCGTTGGGTGGACGGTCAATACGCCTTGAACAAGCCGGAGTTGGGTCTGTCGAACTGGCAGGCGGGTCGATTGATGATGCGAGGCGGGATCTTGTCAGCCGATTCGGTTTTCACGGTGCGGGCTCGTGCGACTCAGACCAAACCTGGTCTTCACCGCTGAGAGTCTGACTGGAGTTCGAATCCGTGTTCGGTGAGCGCGCTGCGCAGCTTGTCCGCGCCGGCCGCGACGACCGTGATGGTTAGCACTCCGCCGCCGCCGTGTTCGGCGTGTCTGAGTTGGAAGTCTCTGACGTCGACCTTGCTTGCTTCGAGGGCCCGGCCCACCTTGGCGATTTCGCCGGGTCTGTCTCGCAGTATGACCCCGACCCGGGCCTGAGTCTCGGTTGCGTGAGATCGTTGACTTCGCGCCTCGTCAAGCTCTCGTCTCAATGAGTCGCGGTCTTGATGTTCGACTGAGTCGCGCCATTCGCTGAGCCGACCGATCATGTCGGTCAGTGCGGCAGCTACGTGGTCGGAGTTGTCGGCAAGGATGTCTGCCCACCACGTGCCGGTGGCACCGGCCACCCGGGTCAGATCCCGGAAGCCGCCACCGGCCAGGCTCATCGACGGGTCGTCCTCATGGACGAGACCGGTGAGCGCCGCGGCGATTACATGAGGGAGGTGGCTGACCCTGGCGACACGGTTGTCGTGCTCCTGTGCGGTAATCGAGATCGGATTGGCCCCCAGGGAGCGAACCACTTCGTACATACGTTCCAGGTCCGCTTCGGCGGTCCCGTCGGTCGTGAGAGCCCAGGCGGCGCCGTGAAACAGGGTGGCTGATGCAAGCGACGGGCCGATGCTGGTCCCCCCGGCCATCGGGTGACCGCCGACGAAGTGGGGCAGTGCGGCGGCCGCCTCCACGATGTCGCTCTTCACTCCGGCAACATCGGTCACCAGCCTTGAACAGTTCATCTCGGGGAGAGCGGCGGCGATCTCGCGTGCCGGACCGGCGAGTACGACCAGGTCGGCTTCATCCAACCCGGCGGTGTTGTCGACCAGGATCTCGTGGACGGCTCCACGATCGAGCGCCTCGCCCAGACGCTGTGTATCCGGATCCCAACCCGCCACCGACCACCCTTGCCCGGCCAATCCGAGACCGATCGAACCCCCGATGAGACCGGTGCCGTGGACGACGACAAGTTGAGACATCACGACAGGCTAGGTGGTAGAGGGCACGGCCTATCGATTCGCTGCCGGACCCCGTTCGTTGATCACCCGTATCGTTGAAGCCGGATCATTGGCCAGGTGTTCCGGGTCACGGATCGGGCGCGGCACCAAATTCCCGCCACAGTTGGGGCAAACGTCAGCCAGGGGAGTGTCGGGACCGTCGATGCAACTGGCACAGAACGTGCACTCATAGGTGCAGATCCGAGCATCAGCAGAATCCGGCGGCAGGTCACGGTCACACCACTCACAATTCGGTCTCAGTTGGAGCACGGTTTGAGGCTATCGGTGACGTCGACGTTGGTGCCTCGAGACTTGGGTAGCAGTAGCGAGGCCACGGCGAACAGAGATCTTCGTCATCCAAATAGCGTTGGTCGATTGGTGTCGATCAACCATGCGGATTTAGCGTGGAGTGCTCTCCAGAAGCAGGGTGAGCCATGCCGGATTGGATCCAGGGCCTAAGACATCACGACTCGTGCGGCGTCGGATTCATAGCTGCTCGAAATCTGGAGCCGTCGAGGCGGATCGTTGAACTAGCCGTCGAGGCCCTTCGTCGTCTCGATCACAGGGGTGCCCAGGCACTCGATGGAACTGGAGACGGTGCCGGTTTGCTCGTCCCTATCCCCAAGAAGCTTCTACGACGAGAACTCCTGAAGGAAGGAATCGACGCGGAGGGGGCTTCCATCGGAGTGGTCCTCTGCTTCTTCGACAGCACCCCGGAGGAGGCAATGCGACTCGTCGAGGAGTCTCTTCAGGCCGAAGGCGTCGAGGTGGCGCTTTGGAGGGCTGTCCCGCACGACACGGCGTTCCTGGGCACGCATGCCCTTGCCGAAATGCCCTCGATCTATCAGGCGATTGTGGTCGCCGATATGACCGTCGCAGATCTCGACGACGCTCTCTTCTTTGCCCGGAAACGGATCGAAAAGCTGGCTCCAGACGAGCTCTCCATTCCCTCGTCGTCGGCGCGGACCGTGGTCTACAAAGGCCTGTTCACCGCTCGCCACATCTCCGACTTCTATCTCGACCTGAAAGATCCCGACTTCGAAGCCAGTTCGGCCATATTTCATCAGCGGTTCTCTACAAACACCTTTCCCTCGTGGCGCAACGCCCAGCCGTTCAGAGCGCTCGCTCACAACGGGGAGATCAACACGATCTCTGCCAACCGGTCCTGGATGCTCGCCCGCGAGCGGGGAGCTTCGGCCGGCCGCTGGGGCGACCGCCTGCCCGACCTGTTCCCATTTCTCCAAGACGGAGCGTCCGACTCGGCGAGCCTCGACAATGTGATGGAGCTTCTCATTAAGAGCGGCCGAAGCCTGCCACACGTTTCCGAACTCCTGATCCCATCTGCGTGGGAGAACGTCGCGGATCTGGATCCGGAACTGAGGGCGTTCTACGAATACAACGCGTTTCTCACCGAACCATGGGATGGCCCAGCCGCCATTGCTGCAACCGATGGGACATCGTTGCTCGCGGCGATGGATCGCAACGGGCTCCGGCCAGCCCGGTGGACCGTCACACCCAATGTTGTGCTCGTCGCATCCGAAGCGGGCGTCTGTCCCGGCGAGGAGGTGCACGCCATTGCGAATGGGCAGCTCGGTCCGGGTGAGCTGATCGTCTTTGATGGCAATACGGGCGAACTCGTGCAGTCAGAAGACATCAAGAACGCCCTTGCCGGCCTTCATCCGTATCAGGAGTGGATAAGCCATCAGACAGTTCACATCGCGGCGCCGTTCGACGATTTGGAGGACGAACGCTTTGACGCTGACGCGTTCTCACGGGTGTTCGCCTATACCCCCGAAGAGCAGCGACTAGTTCTGGCTGAGATGGCCGAAGGCCGGACGCCGGTCGGGTCGATGGGCAATGACACTGGCATTGCCGCGCTTTCGGCATCACCACAGCGGCTGACACGCTTTCTCCATCAGTTGTTTGCACAGGTCACCAACCCTCCGGTCGACCCGCTCCGAGAGAGCCTGATGATGTCGACCTCCCTCCAGCTCGGGGCAAGAGGGTCGATTCTCGACGATCAGCCGCAGCAGGCCCGACAGATCGGTTTGGCCAACGCCGTCATATCTGAGGCTGAGCTGTTGGCTCTGCTCGGCGCCGATCAAGACTGGTTCGGTCATTCGACCATCGACGTGGTGTGGCCCGCTTCGGAGGGTCCAACCGGGATGAAGCACCGAATCGAAGCGATATGCGCCGAAGCCGTCTACGCCGTCAACCGTGGCACTCGACTCTTGGTCCTGTCAGACCTCGGCGTCAACGAACGCCTGGCACCGATCCCCATGGTTTTGGCCGTTGGCGCTGTTCACCACCGCCTCATCGAAGCCGGCGTCCGGGGTAATGCCTCGATCGTCGTTGTGTCTGGCGAACCGCGCGACGCCCACGACGTCGCCTGTCTCATTGGGTTTGGAGCCTCCGCGGTGAATCCGTACCTGGCGATCGAACAAGTCCGTCGACTATCGGAAGAAGGGATCATCGAAGTCGACGCCGTTACGGCTCAGGAGAACTACCGGTCGATGCTGCAAGCCGGAGTGTTGAAGATCATGTCGAAGATGGGGATCTGCACATTGTCGGCGTATCGAGGCTCGGAGCTGTTTGAGGTCATCGGACTTTCAGAACAAGTGTGCGACCTTGCTTTCAGGAACGCACCACGACGCCTGCGCGGTGTGGGTTTTGAGGAGATCGCTTCGTCGGCTCTCGCCGGGCATGATCGCTATGTCTCAGGCGACGCCGGCCCAGGCGGCTACTACAAGCACCGGAGTGGTGGAGAACACCACATAACCAGCCCTCGCGCGGTTTTGGGGGCTCGAAAGGCTGCAGAAGGCGGCGATCTCGATCGGTGGCTTTCGTATCTGAGCACGATCTCCGATCGTGGGCACGCTCAGGTCCGTGATCTAATGGCACCAGTTGCAACGGCCGCAATCGAACTCGATGACGTAGAACCGGCCTCCGACGTAATCGCCCGGTTCACCACCGCTGCGATGTCTCAGGGCGCCCTCTCAGCCGAGGCGCACCAAGCCCTGGCAGAAGCCATGAACAGACTTGGAGGCAGGTCCAACTCGGGCGAAGGGGGAGAAGACCCTTCGAGGTTCGCCACTCCGCTGAACTCCGCCATCAAGCAGGTCGCCTCGGGGCGGTTTGGCGTCACCCCGGAATACCTGGCATCGGCTACTGAGGTTCAGATAAAGATGGCTCAGGGCTCGAAACCTGGGGAAGGCGGCCAGCTCCCCGGCTTCAAGGTCACCGCTGAGATAGCGCGTCTCCGCCATACCGAGCCCGGCGTGACCCTGATATCACCACCGCCTCACCACGACATCTACTCGATCGAGGACCTCGCCCAGCTCATCCACGACATCAAGGCCTTCACGGACGGAGGGATGGTCTCGGTGAAGCTCGTGTCCGAACCGGGAATCGGGACCATTGCGCTCGGAGTGGCCAAGGCCGGAGCAGATCTGATCACGATCTCCGGGGGAGAGGGAGGGACGGGTGCTTCGCCCCTGACATCGGTCAAGCACGCCGGGTCCCCCTGGGAGTTGGGTATAGCTGAGGTCCATCAGGTTCTGTCGAAGATGGGCATGCGATCAAGTGTGTTGCTCGAGGTGGACGGTGGAATCAGGACCGGTTGGGACGTCATCGTCGCCGCCATTCTCGGCGCCGACAGATTCGGATTCGGAACCCTGCCGCTCGTCGCATTGGGCTGTCGGATGGTTCGTCAATGCCATCTCAACACTTGTCCGGTTGGCATTGCCACCCAGGACCCAGAACTGAGATCAAAATTCACCGGGACGGCTGACCATGTGGTCCACCTCTTCGAGCTCCTCTCAGAAGAGATCCGACATCACCTCGCGGCTTTGGGGGCAACCAGCCTCGCCGGAATCATCGGCAGGGGAGATCTTCTCAAGCCACGGAGGATGTCACACTCCCTCACTCGCGACTTGTCGTCGCTCCTCGAGTTCGAGCCGGTTGACGCCAAACACGGCGGCTACCAGCAGTTCGAGTTGTCTCCTCTTGCTCGGCGTATGAGTGACGATGTGATGAGGGCGCTTTCAGATGACGATTCGGCAAGGTTCGAATACGAGATCGGCAACGTCGATCGCTCATTTGGTACCCACCTATCTGGACGCATCACCCGCGAATTGGGGACGCTCGCCCCAGGTGCCGTTGGCATCCGGCTCACGGGTACCGCTGGGCAGAGTTTCGGTGCCTGGCTGTGTAAGGGCGTCGCACTTCAACTCCAAGGTGTAGGAAACGACTACGTCGCAAAGGGCTTGGGTGGTGGTGTGATATCGATCTCGCCTCCGTCGCCGCTGCGTCACGCCGCGGGCAACGCCGTTCTCTATGGAGCGACGTCCGGGAAACTCTTCGTAGCGGGCCGGGCCGGGCAGCGATTCGCGGTGCGCAACTCCGGGGCTGAGGCAGTCGTGGAGGGTTGCTCAGACCATGGGTGTGAGTACATGACTGGTGGCACTGTCGTCATCGTGGGGACGATCGGCCGCAACTTCGGTGCAGGCATGACGGGCGGGCGCGCTTTCATCTGGGATCCGAACCATGTGAACCGTGAGCGACTGGCCGAAACTGCCCCGAGACCCCGAGCACTGGACGGTTCGGAGCTGATCGAGCTGTCGGCGCTTCTGGAAGAACACGTAGCTCGCACCGGTAGTGAGAGAGTGACTGATCTGGTATCTGGGTCGATTTCTGGAGATGGATTCTTCGTCGTCGATGGAGCGGGCGCTTGACCAATCGGGACATGTGGTTGATACTTCCACCCACGATGATGTGCCAGAACGCGACTCCAGCCGTCCGGGCTTTCTTTGCGTTCGCATATTTTGGCGCCTAGCGCCGAACTCACCCACCTCCGCACTTACTCATTCGTTCACTCTCAAACCTCTTCAGGGGAGCCCTCATCGTGAATCCCGAAATCCAGTCCATAGACATAGAAAAGCTTCGCAATCAGATCGACGACGTTGACACCGAGTTGCTGCGGCTTCTCGCCGAACGTCGGAGCTTCAGCCGCCAAATGGCCAAGAGCAAAGGTGCATCGGGGCGCGGGTCGCGCGATCCCAAGCGCGAAGAAGAGCTGCTGGAAAGTCGGTTGACGGCAGCAACGCGTCACGACCTGGACCCCGGTCTGGTGGTCCAGCTGTGGCGGTCCATCATGACCGACTCGGTTCGCCTCCAGATGGAGGTGCTCGGTGACGGGAATGCAGGCCCAGACACGGCGGTAGTGGCAATCCAGGGCATCGACGGGTCATACAGCCACATATCCGCCGAGAGATTCTTCTCGACCAAGGGCGTCGACGTCGAGTACCTGCATGGCTCGACGTTTGCTGAGGCGGCCAGCTGGGTTGCAGACGGAACTGCCGACGCTGCGGTCCTGCCCATTGAGAACAGCACGTCTGGGGCAATCACGGAGGTCTATGACCTCCTTCTCGATTCGGAGCTCCACGTGGTGGGCGAGATCAGGCTCCCGATTCGTCACTGTCTGTTGGGTGTCAAAGGAGCGTCGGCCGAAGATGTGGTGAAAATCTACGGACACCCTCAGACGATCGCTCAGTGTTCTGAGTTCATCGCAGGGCTGACTGACACTGAAGTCGTCTACTTCACAGACACCGCCCTCTCCGGAAAGCACGTGGCTGATCTCGGTGACCCGACTGTTGGTGCCATTGCTAGTGAACAGGCTGCGGCGACTCACGGCTTAGAGGTACTCCGCAGGGGAATAAGCAATCGCTCTGCAAACACGACGCGTTTCGTCGTCGTAGCCCGCAAGGCCATACCCGTGGACCCTGAGGTGCCCGCAAAGACTTCTTTGGTGATGGCTGTGGGGAACGAGCCGGGTTCTCTGATGCGCGCCCTGGAGGTTTTCGATCGCGCCGAGATCAATCTGTCGAAGCTCGAGTCTCGACCCATCGCCTCGAACCCGTCGGAGGAGCTGTTTTACGTCGACCTCGACGGCAGTACCGAGGATCCTCAGGTAGCCACCGCTCTAGAGGCGCTGAAACGTCATGTGAGGTTCTTGAGGTTGTTGGGCAGCTATCCGTCTCGTGACACGCGGCCCAATCCGCGCCCGCGCCAGAGGCCCGATCCGACGACCCGCAGCAGAACCAAGCTGGAGATGCCGGCGGCGCCTGAAAAACCCTCCGGCTACACGCTGGGCAGCAGAGGTCACAAATCGGCCAACACCGTTGTGCGTGTGGGAACAGTTGACGTTGGGGGTCCCGAATTCGTGGCGATCGCCGGGCCATGCGCCGTGGAGTCGTGGGACCAGCTGATCGCTACCGCCCGGGGGGTTCGTGACAGTGGTGCCACTTTGCTCCGCGGGGGGTGCTTCAAGCCGCGCACGTCGCCATATTCGTTCCAGGGCCTGGGATTCGAGGGTCTAGAGATGCTGCAAGAGGCCGGGAAGGCATTCGGGCTCCCAATAGTGACTGAGGTGATCGCCCCCGAGCACGTGGAGCGGGTAGCGGAGAAGGCCGACGTGCTCCAGATCGGAACCCGCAACATGCAGAACTTCTCATTGCTCCAGGAGGTCGGGAAGGTGCATCGCCCCGTCCTGCTGAAGCGTGGGATGTCGTCGTCCATCGACGAGTTGCTTCAGGCTGCCGAGTACATCCTCCACGAAGGAAACCAGCAGGTCATCTTGTGCGAACGTGGGATACGCACCTTTGAGACGTCAACCCGGAACACGCTGGATATCAGCGCAGTGCCGGTGCTCAAGAGCCGCACTCACCTTCCGGTGATCGTGGACCCGTCCCATGCCGCCGGTTCCAGAAACCTCGTGCCTCCGTTGGCTCTTGCGGCGCAGGCGGTTGGGGCTGATGGCGTGATGGTCGAGGTGCATCCGGAGCCTGAGAAGGCGTTGAGTGACGGGCCTCAGTCTCTTGACTTGGAGCAGTTGGAAATGTTGATGGGCGCATTGCACGACGGGTGAGGGCGCGCCCCTTTTCATCCGTTTACGAGGAGCTGGTTGTCGGCAACCAAACAGGCCTTGTGGCCTCGAACTCAGCGATGTCGGATTCGACCTGAAGCGTCAAGGAGATGTCATCCAACCCGTTTAGAAGTCGGTGTTTGACCGAGGGCGAGATTCCGAAAGCGGCCTGCCAACCGCTGGTACGCACCGTTTGTGACTCGAGGTCGACCGTGAGCTCCGTCGACAGGTCCTCGCGGCATACTTCCAGCAAGTGGCCAACCTCCTCCACGGCCAGCTCAATCGTGAGTAGCCCAGACTGAACGGCATTCGTGCGGAAGATGTCCGCAAAGCTGGTTGCTATCACCGCTTCGAACCCATGATCCACGAGAGCCCAAACCGCGTGTTCCCGACTCGAACCTGACCCAAAGGACTCGCCCGCTATCAGGATGTTGGCGTCGGTGTGCCGCGGGTCGTTGAGGATGAAATCCGGATCCTTTCTCCACGCCTCGAACAGGAAGTCGCCGTAACCAGACCTCTCGACACGTTTCAGATGGCGAGCCGGGATGATTTGGTCGGTATCGACGTTGTCCCTCCCCAGCGGGACCGCCGTCCCGTTGACAACCCTGACGGACTTCATGCCGTCAGCTCGCGCACGTCAACAAAGCGACCGGCTATCGCTGCGGCGGCCGCCATCTCCGGGCTCACCAGGTGGGTGCGACCGCCGGGCCCCTGTCTGCCTTCAAAGTTGCGATTCGAAGTCGAGGCGCATCGTTCTCCGGGCTGGAGAATGTCGGGATTCATTCCCAGGCACATCGAACACCCAGCTTCACGCCACTCGAAGCCAGCTTCGACGAAAACGTCGGCAAGCCCTTCCTGCTCGGCCTGGTGTTTCACCAATCCAGAGCCAGGGACGACCATGGCCGAGACGCCTGCGGCGACGCTCTGCCCTCGAAGCACGCCGGCAGCTGCGCGAAGGTCTTCGATGCGTCCGTTGGTACAAGATCCGAGGAACACGCGATCGATATCGATATCGGTGATGGGAGTGCCCGGGGCCAGCGCCATGTATGCGAGGGAACGCTCGAGGCCCTCCCGACTGGCGGGGTCAACCTCGTCCAGTTCAGGGACATGTCCGGTGACCGGCGCGCTCTGCGAAGGGTCGGTACCCCAGGTGACAAAGGGAGGTATCGCGTGACCATCCAGAGTGACTGTCTTGTCAAAGGCGGCGTCTTTGTCGGTCAACAAACCGCGCCAATCTTCGACCGCCGCATCCCACGCGTCTCCCGAAGGGGCCCTTGGGCGGTCTTTGAGATAGGAGAGTGTGGTCTCGTCGGGAGCGATCATTCCGGCGCGGGCCCCGCCTTCGATCGACATGTTGCAGACAGTCATCCGGCCCTCCATGGAGAGCGATTCGATGACCGATCCGCGGTATTCGATGACGTGTCCCTGGCCACCCTTGACGCCGATTTCATTGATGACCGCCAGGATCACGTCCTTGGCAGTGACGCCACGACCAAGCTGTCCGTTGACTTCTACAGACATCGTCTTTGGGCGTGTCATACGCAACGTCTGCGTGGCCAGTGCGTGCTCGACCTGCGAGGTTCCGATACCGAACGCCAGCGCCCCGAATGCACCGTGTGTCGACGTATGGCTGTCCCCGCAGACGATGGTCATACCCGGATTGGTCAGCCCCTGTTCGGGTCCGATGATGTGAACGATGCCCTGCCTGGGATCGAAGATGTCGTACAACTCGATGTCGAAGTCTTCCGTGTTCGTCCGGAGTGCCTCGATCTGCATACGAGATAGAGGGTCGGCAATGAGGTCGCGACCCACAGTGGGAACATTGTGGTCAATGGTTGCAAGAGTGAGGTCGGGTCTTCTCACCTTTCTGTGAGCCATGCGGAGGCCGTCGAAGGCCTGTGGCGATGTCACTTCGTGTATCAGATGAAGGTCTACGTACAGGACCGCGTCGCCGTTGGAGTCCTCTGTGACCACGTGACGATCCCAAACCTTGTCGAACAGTGTCGAACCAGTCACGCTCGGACCGCCGCTGCAACCAAATCGCCGACCTCGGAAGTCGTTTTGCCCATCTCGCCGGCTCGTAGAGAAGGCAAGTCGCCCGCCACCGATGCAACAGCCGTGTCGACGGCTTGAGCAGCCTCCTTCTCTCCGAGGCTTTCGAGCATCATCGCGGCTGCTCCGATCGCAGCAAGGGGGTTGATCTTTCCCGTGCCCTCGAACCCGGGGGCGGTGCCTCCAATGGGTTCGAACATGGAGATGCCTTCTGGATTGATGTTGCCTCCTGATGCAATACCCAACCCACCCTGGATGGCAGCACCGAGGTCTGTGATTATGTCCCCGAACATGTTGTCGGTGACGATGACATCGAACCGGCCGGGATCTTCGACCATCCATAGACAGGCGGCGTCGACGTGGGCGTAGGCGGTCTCTACGTCGGGGTAATCGTCGGCGACTTCTGAGAACACTCGGTCCCATAGGTCCCAGGCAAAGGTCAGAACATTGGTCTTACCGCACATCGTCAGGTGCTTGGCTTCGCGGGTGCGGGCCAGGTCAAAGGCGTAGCGGACACATCGCTCCACTCCGGTCCGTGTGTTGACAGACTCCTGAATGGCTACTTCGTTGCCGGTGCCCTTGTCGCTAAAGCTCCCGTGGCCCATATAGAGGCCTTCGCTGTTCTCTCGAACTACGACCATGTCGACGTCTGAGGGGGCGACGTCACGCAGCGGTGAGGTGACTCCTGGATGGAGCTTCATCGGACGCAAATTGATGTATTGGCCGAGTTCTCTTCGGAGTCGAAGCAGCACATCCTGTTCGAGAACCCCCGGAAGGACCTGAGGGTGACCTATCGCCCCGAAAAGAATGGCGTCGACTTGTTTGAGACCAGCCAAGTCATCATCGGTGAGAGTTTCGCCGGTGGCGAGGTATCGCTCACCTCCGAGATCGAACTCGGTCGCTTCTATCGAGAACCCGTACGTGGACGACGCGGTGTGAAGGACTTTGCGCGCTTCAGCGATCACCTCAGGGCCAGTGCCGTCACCCGGCACGATTCCCACGCGGTGATGGTTCATCTATACGATTCGACGAGATCCCCGACGGTCCCGCGTCGACAAACGATGTCGTCAACGACAGACCTGACCGCAGAGTCCGTCACCGGCTCTCCGCTGTCGTCTATTTCACTGAGTCTCGAGTAAGCCTCGTCAAAGGCTCCCTCGTTGAGATGGACACCCATTGTCCGTGCCGTCGACGCCAGAGTCCGCTTGACGGACTCGTTGGCTTCTTCCCTCGAGCTTCTAGTGATGTGATAGGTCATGGGCTTGCTTTCGCTTGCTTGCTATATCAATCGGCGGTTGAGCAGCGCTTTTGAAGCAACTCCTACTTCCGCTCTCTTCTTCAGAGCGATCCGCCCCGACTTGACGACCTCGACGATCCCATGTGGCGCAACGGCCTGGGCGAAGTCGGCAAGTTGGGACGGTGTCCCCGAAATCTCAAAGGTGATGGTGTCCGGGCCGAGATCGTTCATCCGCGCTCCGAACAGAGTGGCGGTATCCGAGATGACGCCTCGTTGGTCGGGTGGACAAGAGACGCGAATCAACATGACTTCCGATTCGAGACTGTCTCCGGGCTCGAACTCGACGACCTTGATCACGTTCACCAGTTTGTGGAGCTGCTTCTTCAGTTGCTCCAGCTCGGGAGCATCAACCACAAGGGTGATGCGTGAGCGACCCTCCACATGGGTAGGGCCCACTGCGAGTGAGTGAATGTTGAATCCACGGTTGGAGAACATCGCCGACACTCGAGCGAGGACGCCGGGCTTGTCTTCGACAATCACCGAGAGTGTGTGCTGGCTCACAGCTCTTCCTTGCTCATGATGATCGTGTCGTTCGAGCCGCCCGCCGGAACCATGGGGAAGCACATCTCGTCGGGGTCACAGACGACCTCCAGCACGACGGGCCTGTCATCGACGGCGAGGGACTTGTCAATGGCGGCGTCGATTTCGCTCGGATGAGTGACACGAAGACCTATGGCGCCCATCGCCTCGGCCAGTTTTGGGAAGTCCGGGACCGTTTCGCTCAGTTCGCTCGCTGAGAGCCGTCCGCCATAGAAGAGGTTTTGCCACTGTTTGACCATCCCGTATCCGCCGTTGTTGAAGACGACGACCTTGACCGGTATTCCCTCAGCGGATGCTGTGATGAGCTCCTGGAAAGTCATCTGGAAGCAGCCGTCGCCATCGAGAGCGAAGACGGTTTGATCTGGATGAGCGGTCTTAGCGCCAATGGCTGCTGGGACGGCGAAGCCCATGGTTCCCAGTCCACCGGAGTTGACCCAACGTCGGGCCTCGGAGAACCCCCAGAACTGGGAGACCCACATTTGGTGCTGGCCAACTCCGGCCACCACCGTTGCGTCGCCTCCTGTCTTTTCATGTAGGCGTTCGATGAAGTACTGCGTCTTGATCGGGCCGTCACGGTCCTGGTCGTAGGAGCATGGGTAGTTGGTCTTCCAACCTGACACGAGGCCAAACCAAGCTTGGCGGGCCGGGGCAGCGTGGCCTTGCCGGGTAGCCATCAAGGTGTCTATCAAGTCGACCAGCACCGAGCGAGCGTCGCCAACGATGGGGACTTGTGGGTCACGCACTTTGCCGATCTCAGCCGGATCAACGTCGATGTGGATCACTTTGGCGTGGGGAGCAAAAGCTTTGACATCTCCCGTAACCCTGTCGTCGAATCGGGCCCCAACGGCCACGAGGAGATCGGCCTGCTGAATTGCCGTGGTGGCTACATATGTCCCGTGCATCCCCGACATCCCAAGGGCAAGGCGGTGGTTGTCAGGGAAAGCCCCTCTTGCCATGAGGGTTGTAACGACCGGAGCGTTTGCGAGCTCGGCGAAGGTGGTGAGCTCCTGAGACGCATTGGCTGCAATGACGCCGCCTCCGGCGTAGATGACCGGGCGCTCCGACGACTCGAGGAGCCGCACCGCGGCTGCGATCTGTTTCGGGTGGCCCTTCTCCGTTGGTTTGTAGCCAGGGAGGCCAGCCAGGCTCGGGTGTCTCCAGGTCGTCTCCTGGTTCAAGACATCCTTTGGCAAGTCGACGAGAACTGGACCGGGTCGTCCCGTGGCTGCGAGGTGGAACGCCTCGTGGATGACGTCGGGGATGGAGTCGGCGTCGTCGACCAGGTAGCTGTGCTTGGTGCAGTGCATCGCGAGGCCGGTCGTATATGCCTCCTGGAATGCGTCACTTCCGATGGCGGAGGTGCCGACCTGGCCCGTGATGGCGACTAGGGGAGTGGAGTCCATCTTGGCGTTCTGAAGGGGTGTTATCAGATTGGTCGCCCCTGGCCCGGAGGTGGCCATTGTGACTCCCACCCGCCCGGTCGCCATCGCGTAGCCCTCGGCCATGTGGCCGGCGCCCTGCTCATGGCGGGCAAGTATGTGTCGAATCGGACTGTCGAGTAGTGGGTCGTATGCGGGAAGAATCGCGCCACCAGGCACGCCGAAGATCACCTCGACCCCCTCATGTTCGAGGGCCTTGAGGAGTGATTGTGATCCGGTGATCTTGTCTTGGGCCATTGGGGTGCCTTTTCGGGAAACAAAAAACCCTCCGGGCTGGAGGGTTGAGCGCACACGAGACAGACGTGTGCGCTACACGATAAGAATGAGTACGAGTTCGGCGGTGGGTCTGGTCTTCATGATCGAGTTGGGGAGTATGCGAGTGTTATCGGCCGAATGTCAAGACTTCTTGCCGGATTTCTCCTCGAGAACACGGCACAAGACGGTTCGGCAGCGCTCAGGACTAAAGGGATTGCCAAGGTTGGAGGCCGGTCAGTCTCGGGTGGGTGACTTGGCCGTGATAAACGGCATCAAATCGCGAAGCTCCGCTCCCACCTTCTCGATGGGGTGGGTCCGGTTGCTCGCCCGTTGCTCGCGTAGGTAAGGCGCACCCTCTCGCGCCTGGGCCATCCACTCGTTGGCGAACGCACCGGTCTGGATCTCCTGGAGGACTTCTTTCATCGCGGCGCGGGTGTCCTCGGTGACGATGCGGGGGCCACGGGTGTAATCCCCATACTCGGCGGTGTCCGAAATGGACTCCCGCATCCACGAAAGACCTCCTTCGTACAGAAGATCGACGATCAGCTTGAGTTCATGAAGGGTCTCGAAATAGGCCGATTCCGGCTGATAGCCCGCCTCGACCAGCGTCTCATATGACGCCTTGATGAGTTCAGAAACTCCGCCGCACAGGATGACCTGCTCGCCGAACAGATCGGTTTCGGTCTCTTCTTTGAAAGTCGTCTCAAGGATTCCTGCTCGGCCCCCGCCGATGGCCGAGGCGTAGGACAAAGCCTGCTGGTGAGCTGAGCCCGAAGCGTCCTGATGGACGGCGACTAGGCAGGGAGTGCCTGAACCCTCTTGGTAGGTGCGTCGCACCAGGTGACCGGGTCCCTTTGGGGCGACCATGGTGACATCCACGTCTTCTGGTGGCGTGATCTCGCCGTAATGGACGTTGAAACCATGAGCGAACATGAGGGTTTTGCCACGATCGAGATGATCAGCAATTGACTCGTTGTAGATCTGACCCATGTGCTGATCGGGTACCAGCATCATGATGGTATCCGCCCAGGCGGCCGCCTCTTCTGGCGTCATGACGCGCAACCCGGCGTCGATTGCTTGGGAACGGCTTTGCGAACCATCGCGCAGCCCAACCACGACATCCACACCCGACTCCTGGAGGTTCAAGGCGTGAGCGTGGCCTTGGCTCCCGTATCCAATCACCGCGACCTTCCGCGCTGTTATGAGGTCGAGGTCGCAGTCGGTGTCGTAGTAGATGGTTGCCATTCGGGGATTGTTGCCGGTTTTGTTGCTGCACCCAAGGCGATGCGTAACATCGGGCGAATGTCAGGTCTGAAGATCCGGTCACACGACGTCACCGAAGGTCCAGCTAAAGCGGGTGCCAGAGCGATGCTGCGGGCCGTTGGCCTGACCGATGAAGACTTCAACAAGCCTCAGGTTGGTTTGGTGTCCGCTGGCAACGAAGTCACCCCCTGCAATGTCACTGGTCCGGAGTTGTCGGAGCACGCCAAACATGGCGTGGTCGAGGCAGGTGGCGTCGGTCTCGTGTTTTCGACGATCGCGGTTTCCGATGGGATATCGATGGGCCACGAGGGTATGCGGGCCTCGCTTGTCTCGCGCGAGGTAATTGCTGATTCGGTCGAGTTGGTCATGCATGCCGAACGATTTGATGCAGTCGTAGCGGTGGCCGGCTGTGACAAGTCGCTGCCAGGGATGTTGATGTCCCTCGCGAGGCTGAACCTCCCAGGCGTGTTCCTCTACGGAGGATCGAGCCTTCCCGGTCGATACCGGGGACGGGATATTTCCATCGTCGACGTGTTCGAGGGCATCGGGGCCCATTCAGAGGGTCGTATTTCGTCTGATGATCTCCTCGAGATCGAGCGGGCGGCCTGTCCGGGTGCTGGTTCTTGCGCTGGCATGTTTACGGCAAACACTATGGCCTCCGTAGGTGAGGCTCTCGGTGTCTCTCTACCGGGGTCGGCGAGTGTTCCGGCGATTGACCCTCGGCTCCGTGACTACGCCCGAGAGTCTGGGGAGACAGTGATGCGTCTCCTCGCCGAAGGTGTGACTCCTAGCCAAATCATGACAAGGCCGGCCTTTGAGAACGCCATCACCACCGTGATGGCGCTGGGTGGTTCGACCAATGCTGTCCTGCATCTTCTGGCGATAGCCAATGAGGCCGGTGTGGATCTGAGCCTCAGCGATTTCGATTCGATATCTCGACGCACCCCGCACCTGGGAGACCTCAAGCCCTTTGGGCGATATCACATGGTCGATCTGGATCGCATCGGTGGAGTCCCTGTCGTGCTTCGTGCACTACTCGACGAGGGGTTGATCCACGGGGACGTGTTGACCGTGACAGGGAAGACGATGGCCGAGAACCTGGCCGGAGTCGGCTTCGACTCTGACCAGGACGTGATTCTCGACCCGAGTCAGCCTTTGGCGCCCGAGGGCGGTATCGCCGTTCTGTACGGCAATATCGCCGAGGACGGAGCGGTAGTGAAGGTCGCCGGAATTGAACTCGACGTGTTCGAGGGCCCCGCGAGGGTCTTTGAGGGCGAGCAAGCAGCACTCGACGCCCTTTTCGAACACAAGATTCACAAGGGTGATGTCGTGGTGATCCGAACCGAGGGACCGCGCGGCGGCCCAGGGATGAGAGAGATGCTCCAGATCACGGCGGCTATCAAAGGCGCTGGGCTCGGGTCATCTGTACTTCTCATCACCGACGGTCGCTTCTCTGGCGGCACCACCGGCCTCTGTATCGGCCACGTGGCTCCGGAGAGTGAGGTGGGCGGCACCCTGGGCCTGGTTGAAGAGGGCGATCGGATTCGAGTAGATATCGCCAACCGGTCGCTCGACGTCCTTGTCGATGATGCGACCCTCTCGACGAGACGGCGGTCGTGGCAGCCGCAACCACCACGCTATGTGACTGGCGCTCTGGCGAAATACGCCCGTCTGGTTGGTTCAGCCAGCGAGGGCGCCATCACCAATGCAGAACTCTGACGTTCGGTCTATCTGGCCGCTGACTACCCGGTCAGACAAGCCATTTGAATTGCAGCTACCCGGAAGCAAGTCATACACCAATCGCGCCCTGATTCTCTCTTCGCTGGTTCCGGGCAAGCGCAAGATAAGCGGCGGACTCGCATGTGACGACACCAGACGACTCGCCGAGGCGCTCTCGGCGTTCGGCGGTTTAGAGGTCGACGAGACGACTGACGGGTTCGTAGTTAGCCGGCATGAAGGCGTACTGACTGCCCCTGACAACGATGTGTTCATGGAACACGGAGGCACACCAGCTCGCTTCCTACTGGCGTTCGCGACCACCGCATCCGGGTCAACGACAGTTTCTGGCTCAGAGCAACTGTCAAGTCGACCATTTGGGGGCCTCGTCGATTCGCTATCCGCAGCAGGTGCGAAGGTCTCTGGAACTCGGCTGCCGATTACTGTCTCGGGCCCTCTCGAGGGGAGCGTCTGGACTGTTGATGGCTCCGAGTCGTCCCAGCATGTGTCGGCTCTCCTCCTGGTCGCCGCGGGCCGTGACCCGGGTCAGGTCACTGATGTCAGAACAGTCGGCTTGCTTGGCTCGCGGTCTTATGTGGACATGACGGTGCACTGGTTGCGCTTGTGTGGCGTGCCGATCGACGAGTCGTCTCCGGGCGCGTGGACAGTTACAGCGACGGCAAATCTTCCTGACGAGATGATTGTTGAGGGTGATGCTTCCTCGGCTACCTATCCGATGGCAGCGGCAGCAATAACCGGAACCGAGGTACGGCTCGACGGAGTGGGATCGGCCTCCCTCCAGGGCGACATCGGGATGACGGCCATTCTCAGGGATATGGGCTGCACCGTGACCTTGGATCGCGCTCGCATCGCAGTGTCGGGTGGGACTCTGAGTGCAGTTTCGGTTGATATGTCGAACCTGCCCGACGCCGTGCCGGCGCTGGCTGTGGTGGCCGCGGCGGCCAGCGGGACCACTCGCATCGAGGGAATCGCCGGCCTCAGAAGAAAGGAATCAGACCGGATCCAGACGACGTCGGCGTTTGTTTCGAGTCTGGGCGCGTCGGTGCGTTCCGGAGATGACTTTCTTGAAGTCACCGGTACGCCGGAGTTCTCTTCGGCAGCGATCTACCCACACGACGACCACCGGATCGCCATGGCTGGCGCGCTGGGTGGACTCAGTGGCCAGGGCGTGCAGGTGAGAACGCCCGGAGTGGTGTCGAAATCGTGGCCCGGTTACTGGGACTTTCTCGAGCGGTTCTCCAAGCATCACAGCAAGGCGGGCAACTCGGTTTAGGCCGCTAGGCCCTCTTGTGGGCCAGTCGTCTTTGCGTAGTCTGTTGGCGGGGATCTATGACACATAGGGATAGAGGCGCGCGCCAATGGAGGCGCAATCGGATGGGGTCCTGGGCGATCAGGATCTTGGCGATAGCCGTTCCGCTGGCGGCTTCTCTGGTCGTTTCTTTCACGGTTGCGCGTCTGCTTCCAACACCTATTGAGTGGTGGCAGGTCTTGGGGTGGTGGCTGATTGTCCTCGGTTCAGGACTGATGGCCACAGTGCTGGTCGACCGCTGGTCGAGACGTTGGCTCCCCCTAGCTGCGTTGCTGAGACTCACACTCGAGTTTCCTGATCGGGCGCCCAGTCGCTTTTCTGTGGCACGCAGGCAGCACACGGTTGCCAGCTTGCGGCGATCCCTAGCGGAGTTGGACGCCGATGAGCCGCCCAGTCGGGCACGAGCGGCCGAGATCATCATTGAGTTGGCCGCCGCGCTCAGTGTTCACGATCCCAGAACCAGGGGCCACGCAGAACGAGTTCGCGCCTACACCGACCTGATATCTGAAGAGTTGGGTCTCGATGAACCTGATCGAAATCGGCTCCGATGGGCAGCCCTCCTCCACGACATCGGCAAGTTGCGCATTCCAACCAAGATTCTCAACACCGAGGCGTCGCTGACTGCGGTGCAGTGGGAGGCTCTGCGGCAGCATCCGATTGAGGGGATGAAGATCGCCGCCCCTCTCCTCGAATGGCTAGGCCCATGGGCTCAGACAATCGAGCATCACCACGAGCGGTGGGACGGAACGGGTTACCCGTTCGGACTTGAGGGCGAGGCAATCAACTTCGGTGCTCGCATAGTCACGGTCGCCGATGCCTACGACGCCATGACTGCCACGCGGTCCTACCAAGAGGCAGTTAGTCCGGCAGCTGCGAGGGCGGAGCTCGCTAGGCAAAGCGGGAAACAGTTTGACCCTGAAGTCGTGAAAGCATTGCTTCGGGTTTCGCTGGCCAGGATGCGTATCGCCTTGGGGCCGTTCTCTTGGCTGTTTCAGATACCGGTTGTCGGGGGGCTACGGCGTTTGGGGCGCGATGCCGTAATAGTGGGTGCGGGTTTGATGCTTCTTCTTGGCATGTCGGCGGCCGGTGCCCTCACACATTCTGAAGACGGTCCTCCGGTCGAGGCGGCGGCTGCTGATACTGGCCAGACGACGTCGGGCGGCCCGGTGGCTGATTCGGCACCTACCACCTCGACCTCCGTGCCTTCGACGCAGACTTCGACGACGGTCGCCCCGACGGCCACAACCACCACGATTGCTTCTTCCACCGTCGTTGCCGTGGCTGACTCAGCGGCCACGAGGGAGGACACCTCTGTCGAGATCTGGGTACTGGACAATGACACTCCTGGTTCCGGGGGGTTTGACCTCGCCTCCCTTGTCGTGACACGTTCGCCTGCATTTGGTGACGTGACCGCCGGTGTGGGTGGTCAGTTCACATACACCCCATTTCAAGATCGAAACGGCGAGGATGTCTTCACCTACGAAGTCTGCGATGCAGGCGGCGGTTGCTCGGAAGCCGACGTTCGTGTCTCGGTATCGGCTGTGAACGACGCTCCGGTTGCACGTAACGATTCTGGGACAACCAACGAAGATGTTGAGCTAACACTCGACCTGCGGGCGAATGACGGTGACCCTGAGCGCGGGTGGATAGGTGTTACTTCGGTGACGGCCCCCGCCAACGGTTCCGTGACCTTCACAACTGCTGGTGTCACCTACATCCCGGACGCAGGCTTCTCTGGCACCGAGACCTTCGATTACACCCTTTGTGACCGTGGCAACTCCTGCGACTCGGCCTCGGTCACGATTGAAGTCATTCCAGTCAACGATCCTCCGCTGGCTGCGGGCGATGCGGCTATCACCGATGAGGACCAGGCCGTGGTGGTGTCCGTCATTGTCAACGATTCGGACCCGGACGGGGATTCTCTCTTTGTGGCTTCGGCTTCAACGCCGGCACACGGCGCCGTCTCCATCGGGGCTGGGTCGATCACGTATACCCCCTCAGACGATTTCTACGGTTCCGATCAGTTCACCTACACGGTTTGTGACCCATCGTCCGCATGCGACACGGCGACGGTGACTGTGACCGTGGTTGGGATCAACGACGCTCCCACAACCACCAATGACAGTGTCTCCACCGACTGGTACACGTCGGCTGGCATCAACATCCTGGCCAACGATTCAGACGTTGATGGAGACCCTTTGACCGTGGGCCTGCTGGGTTCTACCTCCCTCGGCTCCCTGAGTCTCGACTCTCTCGGGAGCCTTCAGTTCACCCCGATTGCGGGAATCACCGGAGCTGAGTCGGTGGCCTATGAGGCATGCGACGACTCGTCCGTGTGCACCACCGGTCTGATCAATCTGAATGTCGAACTGCCGGCCACCGGCGTCGTCTCGGACGACAGCTATACCGTTCCACCTGACACTGTCTTCAACGTCCTGGAGAATGACGACATCTCGATTCTCGATGACGCCACGCTGGAGATCGTCCAACAAGATGCCGATCGGGCTTCGGTTATTGCAGCCAACGGAACGATGCAGATTCAGTACTTGCCTGGAGGCTTCTCCGGCATCGAAGTCATCATCTATGAGGTGTGCACGCCTCTGGGGGATTGCTTCCAAGCCACGGTGACGATCACGGTTTCCTAGGGCCGGCGTTGGGTCTGACTGTCTTCAAGATGTACCGGTCGAAATGAGGGATCGCGAATTCAACCCATCCGTAACGAGGTGGGTAGATGATTCCTTCATCGATAAGGCGACTGCGGAATGCAGCCACCTGGGTGGTCTTCATAGCCATGGCAGCTGCAACATCGCCGGAGCGGTGGGGCCCCGGCCCCAACGATGCCAGGGCCGAGACGTAGGCGAACTCGGACTCCGGAATCCTGGCGAGTCGGGAAACAAAGAACGCGGTTTCCAGTGACCTTTCGGCCCTAGCCGAAGCTCGCTCAACATCGGACTGGGAGATCGGCTCGTCCTTTGCCGTGTTCCAGGTATGGAACGCCCAGGTTTGGACAAAGAACGGGTAGCCGTTAGTCCGGTCGGCTACCGCGTGTGCAGCCGCGTCGGACCAATGGACTCCGAGTTCGCGTGCTGGGGCCATCACAGCCCGGCCAACCTCGTCTGGGCTCAGGGGTCCGAGCTCATCTACCTGAAACATCCTTTCTGCATACGTCGACGCGTCGGCTACATGACGGATCAGATTCGGCAGGCCGGCGACTGCCAGATAAAACGGGAGCCCGTCCTGTGAGGCGCGGTGGGCTGCGGCGAGCACCTGGCTGAGGTTGTCGGAGTCCATTTGCTGGGCTTCGTCGATGCTCAGCATCAACCCGCTCGAGTGTGCCTGGGTTGAGTTCGCTGCCTTGATGATCAGGTCCAACACAGAACTGCGCAGCTGCTCTGGGTCGAATCGGTCAATGGAGAACCCAGTCCCGGCGACGTTCACTGATATTGATTCCAGCGATCTGAAGAACTCGCCGGATCTCCCCTCGAGGTCTTCGACGATACGCGTGACCTGTCGAAGGAGCGCGGACATTGCATCGTCGGTGCGCGAGGCTTCGACCCGGACTACGTTGAATCCGATTTGCTCGGCCTGCGCAGCCAGGGCTCGCAGGAGAACCGTTTTTCCAACCCCTCTTAGACCCGTGACAAGCCGATGCTGAACGGTTCGGTGGGAAAGCAGTCGACCTAGATCGACGGCAGCCCCGTCCAGTATTGCGTCCCTGCCCACTAGCTCGGGGGGAGGTGTCCCCGCTCCTGGCGCATACGGATTCGCTATTGGATCGTAGAGTTCAACCAAGTTGCCTGCAGTTTAGCGGAAAAGCGTTCAAATGCAGGCAACTTAGTCCAACTCAGGAGTCCTTGAAGTAGTCGGCTGTGGCTTCGCCATCGAGAAACATGGTGAGCCCCTGTTCGTCGCCTTCCCTTCGTGCTGCAAACACACCGATGTTTCCCGAATCCGGATATTGGGCGATCTCGGGCTCAACCAGGGTGGAGAACATGATCACGCGAGAAACCGAGTCTGTGTGATTGATCAGCTGGTGCGCACCGTCAGGACCGCGCGGGAAAATCATGGTGTCTCCAGGGTGCGCTAGGTGTTCTCCGTTTGGCGTTCTCACCGTGACTTCGCCTTCCACCACCAGCAACATCTCTTCGTTGGCTCGATGGAAGTGATAGGGGAATGACTTCTGGCCAGCGTCGAGTTCGTAGATCGAGGCTCCGAGCATCTGGCCTCCGAGCCGCTTGCCAAGCCGAATCCGGCTCCAGCGATAACCCTCGCGGTCTTGTGAGTAGTCGAAGTCGGTCCCGTAGATGCTCTCCATGTCTCGATCTTACGACTGTCGACTTCTCGTCTCCGGTCTACGCGCTCGAATCGTCGAGAACCTCGCAATACTCCAGTTCGTCACCGCACAGAAGGATCGTGAGGGGGATCTCAACGGTTCCGGCGTCGGTTTCTATCTCGATACCTTCGATGACACCCCCACCCGAGCCGAGCCGCTCGGCTCCAAAGATTATCTGGACCCGCTCTGACCCCTCGGGCTGGCTACAAGGTATGTCCACAACAGCTCCGACCGCTGACTCCAGCTTGTCATCCTCTAGACCGTCAGTAGGAAAACCGTTGGCTGCTCCAACAAACTTCTCGTCCGATACGTAGACATCGGCTCCCAGCAACTCGATCTCGCCTTCGATCGATAATGCTTCGATTGTGGTGAGCTCTACCGGGCCATCAGTGCAGACGAAAACGCCGAAACTCTTTACGGAACCGGCAGCGAAGTTGGCGAATCCGACGGTGTCGCCCCCCTCCTCCATAACTGGTTGCAGGGTGCCGCCAGTGGAAGATCCACACGCTGCGAGAACGAGAATGCCGGGTATCAGCCATTTGCGCATGAGATGAATCGTATTGTTTGTCGCAACTCAAGGGTTATCCGATACGGCTTTTACGCCGATAACCTCGAATCATCATGCGCCACCGAGTGTCTTTCTTCGCCGCACTTCTCCTGGCGGTTTCCGCCTGCACCGGTGGGTCGAACCCCACAACGACAGCAGCCGAAACGACTCTTCCAGATAACACGTCCACCACGTCGGTGCCTGCCCAATCGACAACAACCACCGATACATTTGAGCCTTTGCGCGAGGTGGAGTTGCTTGGCGAGGAATTGCCGCCAGACACCGAGACCCAACTCCTCGATCTCGTGGTGGCAGCGCAACTCGTTAGAGAGCTGCCTTTCCTCACACCGCCGAAGGTCCGGGTGGTCACCAACGAGGAGCTGGCGGCCCTTGTGAGGGAAGACATCGAGGAGAACTCAGAAGATTTGCCGGCTGACGAAGCCCTCTACCAGGCGCTGGGTCTGTTGGCCGAGGAAGCCGACCTCGAGGCCATCGTTACCGACCTATACGGGGAGCAGGTGGCGGGTTTCTATGATGGCGAGATTGGCGAGATGGTGGTCCCCGCCCGGGACGGCGAGTTCTCCCTGCTGCAGCAAGGCACCGTGATCCATGAGTTGGTCCATGCGTTGACTGACCAACACTTCCAGTTTCACGGTGTGTTCGAGGCAATGATCGAGGAAGAACGCCTTGACGAGGCTTCGGCTTATCAAGCCCTGATCGAGGGGGACGCGAGCTTCGCGGAGCTGGAGTGGATCGGGACACTCTCACAGCGAGAGATCGGTCAGATCCTGGCGGAGACGTTGACTATTGACAGCTCGGCGCTCGACGGAGCTCCTCGCTTCCTGACTGAGTCGCTCTTCTTTCCTTATCAGGATGGTTTGACGTTTACCCAGTCGCTGTTTTCCCAAAGTGGCTGGGCCGCAGTCAATGCCGCGTACGACGATCTGGTCACTCTGCCTGGCTCGACCGAGCAGATTCTGAATCCGTCTGATTTCGCCGTGGATCTTCCTGTGCCGGTTGCCCTCCCCGAGGTGGATCTCGATGGGTACACATTGGAACGGACATCGGTGTGGGGGGAACTGGGGTTCCAGATAATGCTGAATCAGGGTTCTGGTGTCACCACGCTGTCCTCGGCCACAGACGGATGGGCGGGAGATGCCTACTACCAGTGGTTCAACGGCGAGGAAGCCGCGTTGCTCATCGCCTATCAGGGGGACACCGATCGTGACGTGGACGAGATGGAGTCGGCGCTCGAGGTGTTTGCTGCAGAGTTGGCACCCTCCGATAGTTTCGTGGAGGTCATTCGTGCCGATGGCCTCCTGTACTTCGTTGTTGCGGACATCGAAGAGGTCGGCCAGCAGATAGTCACCGCCGTTGGCGGCTGACATCTAGGTTTCTGTCCGTGGGTCGTCTCATCGTCTGTGGCACGCCGATCGGAAATCTCGAGGACGCGTCGCATCGGTTACGCGCATCGCTCTCCGGTGCCGACATGGTTTTTGCTGAAGACACCCGCAGGACCGCAAAGCTCCTGAGTCACCTAGCGATAAGCACGCCGGTGCGTTCGCTGTTCGTTGGGAATGAAAACGAGCGCAGTGCCGAGCTAGCTCGGGAGGTGGAGGGCGGCAAAGTCGTCGCGTTGGTCACTGACGCTGGGATGCCGACAGTTTCAGATCCCGGAGCGGTGGCGGTTCGGTTGGTTCGCGAGGCCGGGTTTCCGATCACCGTCGTCCCCGGGCCTTCGGCGGTGTCTGCCGCTTTGGCATTGTCCGGGTTCTCGGCAGATGGGTTCTCCTTCGAGGGGTTCCTGCCGCGAAAAGGACAGGAGCGGAGTCGCCGTTTGACACGAATTGCTGGCGAGGAGCGGCCGGTCGTTTTGTTCGCCAGCCCTCAGCGACTCGGCAACGATCTCGCAGATCTTTTCGGGGCTTGTGGTGATCGCCCCGTCGTCGTAACCCGTGAGCTGACGAAACTGCACGAAGAGGCTTGGTCTGGAGACCTCGAGGAAGCTGTAGATCATTGGAAATCTGGCACAAGAGGCGAGGTGACGCTTGTTCTCGGTCCCGTGGCCCCGGTAGGGGTTAGTTTGAGTGAGGGGGTTCGACGCGCGCGGGAGTTGATCGTGGAGGGGGAGTCGATTTCTAGCGCGGCGAGGCAAGCGTCGACCGAGACTGGGGTTTCACGTCGACGGATCTATGAAGAGCTAGTCAACGGTCAGGAAGCCAGTTGACCCTTACAAGAGCTGCAGATGCCCTTGCCTTTGAAGGTTGCCACCTGTTCAGAGCTTCCGCAGAAGGTGCAGGTGTCGGTCATCTTACGAAGAACGATGTTCCCGGCCTCGACGGAGATGAACAGTTGGTCGCCCTCTCGGATGTTGAACATCCGTCGTGTCTCGGCGGGTATGACGATTCGTCCGAGGTCGTCGATCTTGCGGGTCATGCCAGATTCCATGCCGGGTCGAGCCTACAGGTACCGGTATCTGCTGTGCGGGGTAGCGTCGCTTTGTGAGCTGGGTCGATACGCACTGCCACCTCCAGCTGGACGATCGTTCTCCAGGCTTGCTTCTGGAGCGAGCCGCCGATGTCGACTGGGTTATCGCCCCAGGGGTCGATGCCGAGTCGTCGCGAGCTTCGATCGACCTAGCCGCCCGATTCCCGGGCAGGGTCTATGCCACCGCGGGCCTGCATCCGCACGATGCCACTCGTTGGCCAGAGCAGGAGACAGACATTCGAAGATTGGCGACCCAGGCTGTGGCGATTGGTGAGACCGGTTTGGACTACTACCGAAACCTGTCCCCACGCGAGAAACAACGGGAGTCCTTCGCTGCCCACATCGACCTGGCCCTCGAACTGGGTAAACCGATAATTGTGCATTGCCGGGACGCTTTCGCTGATGTGCACGAAATGCTCTCCGAGGCGGGTGACGGTCTCAATGCCGTGCTCCACTGTTGGACGGGCGGTCGTCGGTGGACACGGAGATTCCTCGATCTCGGTGTCACTTTTTCGTTTGCCGGACCGGTAGCTTTCGAGACCGGTGAGACCATTCGCCTCGGGGCAGCACTGGTCCCGCCGGAGAGAGCGTTGGTCGAAACCGATACGCCCTATCTCGCACCACCGCCGCACCGCGGATCCCCAAACGAGCCAGCTTGGGTTGCCTTGGTGGGCAGCGCATTAGCTGAGGTCTGGGGCCTGCCCGAGACCGCAGTGGCTGAAACGACCTCCGCCAACGCCAAACGCGTCTTTCTCGACTGATGGCACAGAACAGGTCAGAGATCGCCGAGTTACTGAGTCGTCACTCGCTTACACCCTCTCACCGCCTTGGCCAGCACTTTCTGGCCGACGCCAACATCACCCGCAAGATCGTGGCGTTGGCTGGAGTCGGTCCTGGCGATTCTGTTGTGGAAATCGGCGCCGGCACAGGCACACTCACGGCGGCCCTGGTCGATGCAGGGGCTGAAGTGATCAGTTTCGAGGTAGACGAACGGCTGCGGGATGTGCTGGGCGAGGTCGTGGGACACACCGCTGACGTCCGCTTCGAAGACGCAGCCCGTGTCGACTTGGCGAAGCTGACCGGGGGTCGCCCGTCAATCCTCGTTGCCAACCTGCCCTACAACGTCGGCACTCAGATAGTTCTCGAATCATTACGGCACGCTCCGTCGATCTATCGGCTGGTGTTCATGGTCCAACTCGAAGTGGCTCAACGGCTGGTTGCCGAGCCTGGATCGAAGACCTACGGGCTACCTTCAGTGGTGGCGGCGATCCATAGCGATTCATCCCTGGCAATGAGAGTGCCACCTCAGGTGTTCGTGCCACCACCCAACGTTGAGTCCGCCGTCGTGGTATTGGAACGGAAGCCGGTGAAAGGTGATGCGGGGCGAGCTATCGAGTTGGCTTCGGCTGCGTTTGGTCAGCGTCGCAAGATGTTGCGGAAGTCCTTGAGTTCTGTGTTTTCCAACCCGGAAGCAGCGCTTCTGAGCGTGGGCATCGATCCGACCGCCAGGCCCGAAACCCTCTCTGCCGCCGACTTTCTGCGTTTGGCGGGCTCATGAGGGTCTACGCCGCTCCCGCGAAATTGAACCTCGCGTTGCATGTGTATCCGCCGGACGGCAACGGTTATCACCCGCTCGAGTCGTTGGTCCAGACCATCGATTGGTGCGATCGCCTCGATGTGGAGTTGGGAGACGACACCGTAGAAGTGGTCGACGGCCCGAGCATCGAGGACAACATCGTCGCGCGTGCGCTCGATATTGCCAGGCGGGTCGGATCGGTTCCACCGCTTGCGATACGTCTCCACAAGGCAATCCCAATCGAGGCTGGACTTGGAGGTGGCAGCTCCGACGCCGCAGCGGCGCTCCTGGCTGCGACCGACTTTGGTGCCGTGCCTGCTGAGAGGCTGAACGAGCTCGCAGCTCAGGTGGGGGCTGACGTCCCGATACTGCTGCGTGGTGGGACGATGCTTGTCACGGGATATGGCCAGCCGACCGGAGAAGTGCCTCCCCTGACTGACTTCGCACTGGCGGTGGCCATCCCGGAGTTCGGGCTGTCCACGGCCGAGGTGTATCGCCGATGGGACCAGTTGGAGGGCCCGACGGGCGAGGTGCTTCCGGCCGCCGACCTGCCGCCGGAGCTGCGCGGTGATATGCCTATTAGGAACGATTTGCTCCCGGCCGCGCTGAATCTCGAGCCGAGACTCGGTGACTTCCTGGCTGACCTGAGCGCCGTGTGGGGGGCTAGAGCTTCTCTCACCGGATCGGGCTCCGCGTGCTTCGGATACTTTCCTTCAACCGATGAGGCCGCGGCGGCGGCCTCGGCCGTCGCCAACATCGCGGTGACCACCAAGGCAGCTTCGTTGCGCCCGGTGGGGGTGGAGCGCGTCGCTACCGAGCATGATGAGTGACGCTCAGGGTGTGGTTGGCGCATTGAATGGGTTTACCCTGTGAGCATCGCCCGGATTGGGGGGTGGTGTAACTGGTAACACGGCAGGTTTTGGTCCTGTTGTTGCGGGTTCGAGTCCTGCCCCCCCAGCGAATGCCGATAGGAAGGCTGTCTTGTCAACCCACGTGATCGTCCTGGCCGCTGGCGAGGGCAAGAGGATGAAGTCGCCTCTCCCCAAGGTGGCCCACGAGTTGGCCGGTAAGCCGTTGGTTGGTTGGGTTCTGGCGACCGTCAAGAGTCTGGACCCGGTCTCAACCGTTGTCGTTGTGGGGCATGGCGCCGAAAAGGTCCGGCCCCTTCTCCCTGAGGGAGCCCAGGTCGCCGTTCAGGAGGAACAGCTGGGAACCGGGCACGCTGCCCAAATCGGTTTTGCCTCTATTGCCAACTTTGAGGATGACGATTCGGTCGTGATCCTCTACGGGGACACCCCACTTCTCACCGAGAGCCTCGTATCGAGGTTGGGGAACTTGGAGGAGGGTGAGACCTGCCGAATGATCACCGCGGTGATCGGCGACCCGAGCGGATACGGCCGAGTCGTCCGTGATGACGGGCAGGTCGTGGGTGTCGTAGAACATCGCGACGCTTCGGCCGAACAGCTAGAGATAACCGAGATCAATGCCGGCCTTTATGCCGTTCGAGCCGGGACTCTCGCGCGGTGCTTGGAGCGTCTTGACGACGACAACGACCAGGGTGAGTTCTATCTCACCGACATTGTCGCCATGATTGCGGCCAACGGTGACAGACTGACCGCAGTGCAAGCGAACCCTGAGGACATCCTGGGCATCAACTCGCCAGACCAGCTCGCCGAGGCAGGCCGCGAAATCCAGATGCGGATCAACCGATCGCTGATGGAGTCAGGGGTCACCATCGTCGACCCCGAAACGACATACATCGATGACACTGTCTCGATAGAACCGGGGGCTCGGATCTATCCCAACACCCATTTGGAGGGATCGACGACCGTAGGAGCCGGCTCTCAGGTTGGGCCCAACGTGTTCGCCGTCGATTCTGCCATCGGTGACGAATGCCTGGTGTGGTACTCAGTGCTGCGCGGGGCGGTGCTTGGCGCCGACTGCGAAGTCGGGCCCTACGCGAGTCTGAGGCCGGGGACCATCCTGAAGGAAGGCGCCAAGTTGGGCACTTTCGTAGAGACCAAAAACACGACCTTGGGCGAGAAGGCCAAAGCCAATCATCTGGCCTACCTCGGTGATGCGGATATCGGCCCACGGGCCAATGTCGGGGCGGGAGTCGTAACCGTGAACTACGACGGCTACGAAAAACACAAGACCGAGATCGGTGAAGAAGCCTTTGTGGGTAGCGACACGATGTTGGTCGCACCGGTGCGTGTCGGCGACCGCGCCATTACGGGCGCGGGGTCGGTAATCACTCGCGACGTGAGTGATGATGCCCTTGCCATCGAGCGAAATGCTCAAAAAGAGATTCCTGGCTATCGTCAACGACGCGAGGCGCGCAGAGCGGCTAAGAACGCAGAGGATTGACGTGGACATCGTCTCACGCAACAGGATGATGCTCTTCTCGGGGAGCGCCAACATACCTCTCGCCGAAGAAGTGGCGGACGTCTTGGGCATCCCTCTGGGCAAGGTCGAGCACTCCACCTTCGCCAATGGCGAGATCTATGTGAGGCCGGAAGAAAGCGTTCGCGGTTCCGACTGTTTCGTTATTCAGAGCCATTCGGCGCCGATCAACGACAACATCATGGAGCAGCTGATAACGATCGATGCTCTTCGCAGGGCATCGGCCCGGCGGATCACGGCAGTCATCCCGTTTCTCGGCTACTCACGACAGGACAAGAAGGTCATGCCCCGTGAGCCGATTACCGCGCGGTTGATTTCGGACCTGTTTCTTCAAGCAGGCGCTGACCGCTTGGTGTCGGTCGATCTTCACACCGGTCAGTTGCAGGGATTCATCGACAAGCCGTGGGACTCGCTGACCGCTTTGCCGATCATCACCGACTATCTCGCCGATCGGCTCGAGGGCAAGGTTGCGGTTCTCTCCCCGGATGCGGGTGGTGTGAAGCGCGCCGAACGGTACGCGCGGTATTTGGGGGCGTCGGTTGCCTTCATCTACAAGCGCCGTGATCCGACCGAGCACAACCAATCAGAGGCACTGTCGATGTCGGGAAAGGTGACTGGCAAGCATGTCGTAATCGTTGACGACATGATCGACACCGCCGGAACTGTCTGTAACGCGGCTGCGATGGTGAGGGAGTATGGGGCTCTGTCCGTCCGGATCGCTGCCACGCATGGCATCTTCTCGGACCCAGCTTTGGACCGAATCAAGAATGCCGCGATCGAAGAAGTGATCGTGACCAACACCCTTCCGGTTGCCGAAGATGTTCAGCGGCTAGACAACATGAAGGTTCTCTCGATCGCCCCAATCTTGGCCGAGACACTGCAAGCCATTTTCATGGATTCGTCAGTCAGCGAGATCTTCCTCGGAGAGAACGCCTGACAAATACCGGGTCACAGACGACACGTCTTACAATCGAAGAGAACTCGTGACTGCCCGCCACCGCCACCAACCCTCTCCCGATCAGGCCCGTTATCGCTTGTTGCTCGTTGGGCTGGTTGTGGTCTTTCTCTTGTCCTTTCTGGTGATTCAGGTTCTCGGATCGGGCGATAGCTCTGAGCCGGGCCAAGCGGTGGCTCCTACCTCGACAACGACCGCGCCCAGTTCGGACACATCCACACCGTCGGGTTCCACCACATTGCCGGCTTCGGGATCCACGGTGGTCACCGGCTCCCCTAGTGATCTGCCTCCACTGGAGAGGGTGACTCTCGACCTGGTGTTCGAAGGGTTTCGCCAGCCAACCAATATCGGTGCTCCTGTGGGGGACGACAGGCTGTTTGTGGTTCAGCGGGTCGGTGTGATCCGGATTCTTGATGCAAGTCGCACCATGCTTGACCCGGCTTTCCTCGATATCACCGACCGAGTGCTCGCCAACGGCATCGAGCAGGGTCTGCTCGGACTGGCGTTCCACCCTGATTACGCCGACAACGGGAGATTCTTCGTCTATTACACCGATAAGGGGGGCAATCGTCAGCTCTCCGAGTTCTCAACGAGGGTGAGTACGCCTGACCAGGCCGACCCCAATTCTGAGAAGGTGATTTTCGAATACGAACAACCGCCCAACTCGGTCGATATTCGGCATTACGGCGGGAACGTGATGTTTGGGCCGGATGGCTACCTCTGGGTCTCGATGGGCGACGGTGCCGACAGCCGTGCCCAGGGACAGGACTCGTCCTCTCCATACGGGACAATCGTGAGAATCGATGTCGATTCGGGCGACCCATATAGCGTCCCTGCGGACAATCCATTCGTCGGAGACGGCGGCCTCGACGACGTGTGGGCCTTCGGTCTTCGCAACCCGTGGCGCTTCACCATCGACTCCTCCGAGAGGCTCGTGTACATCGCCGATGTCGGCCACGCCGTTCAGGAAGAGATCAACGTGGTGTCCATCGACGACTCTGGCTACAACTTCGGTTGGTCAGATATGGAGGGCACGAGGTGTTTCCACCTTCAGGACTGCGACTCGTCGAACTACACGGCGCCGGTGTTGACCTATGTGCATGAGTCTGAGGACGAATCGGTGGTCACCGGCTGGTCGGTAACTGGCGGACATGTGTACCGGGGGAGTGAGATACCCGAGATCGCCGGGACCTACTTCTATTCAGACTGGGTCAAACAGTGGATTCGTGGTTTCGAGTTCGTCGACGGTCAGGTCACCAACGACCGCGACTGGACCGACGATTTGGGCGGAGCCGTTGGCTCTGTCAACGGGTTCGGTGTCGACGGCTTCGGCGAGTTGTACCTCGTGACCCACGAAGGCGGTGTCTACCGCTTCACGGCCGTTCGCTAGGCAAGGCAACTATCTCACCTGGGTAGATGAGGTCTGGATCCCCTGATCGAAGATGGGGAAGATTGATGTCGATCACATGTCGCCAGACCGATGCGATCTCGGCATCCGTTGCGTGACCCTCCAACGTTCGGGAGGCAATGCGCCAGAGATGATCGCCAGGCGTCACCACGACACTGCGGATCTCTTCACCTGCTGAGGTCTCCTTCTCGATGGGCAGCCTGACCAAGTCATAGTTGGTCGCGATCGCGATGTCGCCAACGAGAAAGGCCACGGTGGCCGCAATCAGTATCAGCACTCTGCCCATCTCCCGAACGTACGTCGTCGGTGATGGCGTGTGAAGGGGGTTACGATCGGCTTATGAAAGTTCGAATTGGCATCAGCACGACCGACAAACTCCTGGAGATCGAAATCGACGATGCCAAGGGGTTCAAGGCAGAAATGGAACGCGCCCTAGCCGAAGGGGGGTTGGGGTGGTTTGTTGACTCGAAAGGCCGCACCGTTGGCATCCCCGCTCGGAGTGTCGCCTTCATCGAAATGGACGACCAAGAGGGCTCGCACACCGTGGGCTTCGCCCCCGGCTCCTAACGAAAAAAGGAACTAGACGGAGCGGCGACGGCGCTCGGCGAGCCAGCGCTTGCGCAGGCGGCGACGGTCGTCTTCGGCATAACCGCCCCAGACGCCCGACTCCTGGTTGGTCTCGAGGGCGTACTGAAGACAGTCGTCACGCACGACACAGGTCTGGCAGATGGCCACGGCAGCCTCGATTTGGGCAATGGCAGGGCCGGTGGTGCCGACCGGGAAAAACAGGGTCGGCTCAGAGTCACGACAGGACGAAAGATCGCGCCAGTCAGTTGTAATTGCAGTAAGGGTCATTTGAATCCTCTGTTTGTGATCTTTTTCACAAATAAGGCCCCGAAGCGAGTCGATGGGCCTTTTTTGGGGGGTTTCCGGGGTACAACGGTACTGTCCCAAAGCCGGCTTGTAAACGGATTTCTGGGGTTGATTTCGAAATGAGCAAAAAAAACCTGGTCATCGGCCACCGTGGGTGGCCAACCCGCTACCCGGACAACACTCTGGCCGGTCTGATTGCCGCTGCTGAGGTCGCAGATGGTGTCGAAGTCGACATCCGGAGATCTAAAGACGGAAAGCTCGTGCTCTCACACGATCCGGTTCTCTGTGGCTTGGTCGTTTCGGAGACAGAATGGTCGGAGCTGATGGAGTTGGATCTGGGTGGCGGACACCATCCGATCCTTCTCGACGAGGCTCTCGCGGCGTTACCCAACACAATGGTCCAGCTAGAAGTCAAGAATTCGTTTGTTGACCCCGGTTTTGAGCCTGATCATCGGATAGCGCTCGAAGTTGCTTCCCGTGCCCGGCCCCAGGACGCTGTCATCGGTTTCAACTGGGAGTCGATAACCGTGGTGCGGAACCGATTTCCCGACGTGCGAACCGGGGTTTCGTCGGAGCTCCCGCTAACGCTTTCCTCAGTCGTCGACGCAGCCCGGACCTACGGCCACCAAGCTGCGATTGTTGAGGACGGCCAGGTGTTGGCCGGCCTGCCTCGAGACATTGACGTGTTCGTGTGGACCGTCAACGACCCCATCCGAGCAACTGAGTTGGCTCAACTCGGAGCGACGGGCATCATCACCGACGATCCCCCAGCCGTCGTCGAGGCACTGAACACATGAACATCAAGGAACAACTGGACAACGAACTGAAAGAGGCGATGAAGGCCGGTGACGGCCCGCGTCGAGATGTCGTTCGACAGATCAAGGCAGAAGTCCTAACAGCGGCGACCAGCCCTGACTTCGAGGGACCCGCTGATGATGCCTTCTATCAAAAGGTGATCGGCTCCTACGTCAAGAAGATGGACAAGTCGCGTGCTGAATATGAGGGCCTCGGCGAAAGAGGTGCCGATATGGCTGCGAAGCTGGCCTTTGAGGTCGAATATCTCGGTCGATGGCTACCCAAGAGGCTGAGCGAGGAGGAGACTCGTCGACTGGTCGAAGACGCTATCGCCGAACTCGGTGTTGCGGGCGACGAGAAGGCAGCAGGGAGGGTTACGGGCCATCTCATGAAGACCCACGGGAAGGATCTCGACGGCGGGTTGGTCAACCGCCTCGTCCGGGATGCACTCGCTGCTGACGGGGGTCAAGCATGACCGTCAGTGATCTCGCCCTCAGACTCGAGTGTTTCGCTTGCGGCGAACCACACGATGCCGGCGTGCTGCAAACCGTCTGCTCTGGCTGTGGCCTGCCCATCCGAGTTGTGGTGCCGTCGGGTCCTGCAGATCCGTCGGAGTCGATTGCCGAAGAGGTGGAGTCGATGTGGCGCTATCACGGTGTTCTGCCTGTCCCTTCCGAGGACGCCGTCTCACTGGGTGAAGGGTGGACTGAACTCGTCGAGGTCGATTCGCACCTTTTCGTCAAAGACGAGTCATCGAACCCAACCGGATCGTTCAAGGATCGAGGGATGAGCATGGCGGTTTCAGCAGCGCGGCGCCTCGGGGCAAAGCGAGTAGTCGCGCCGTCGGCGGGCAACGCTGCGGTGGCCCTGTCTGCTTACGGACACGCAGCCGGAATGGAGGTTCTGGTGGCGATGCCCGACGATACGCCTCGCACCATTATCGACAGTTGCATCGCTCGGGGAGCGGACGTCAAGCTGGTAGACGGCGACATTTCGGTCGCCGGCGGTTGGCTCGCGGCCAATCGGTCTGAGAGCGACTTTGATGTGTCCACCCTCAAAGAACCGTATCGGGTCGAGGGCAAGAAGACCATGGGCTACGAGGTCTGGGAGCAGTTCGATGGCGATCTGCCCGAGATTGTGGTCTATCCAACTGGAGGCGGAACCGGTCTCGTCGGCATGTGGAAGGCCTGGAACGAGATGGAATCGATGGGCTGGATTGGATCTCGGCGTCCCCGGCTCGTGTCAGTCCAGTCCGAAGGTTGCGCTCCGATTGTGAAGGCATACCGCGAGGGGAAGGAAAAAACCGACGCCTGGCCCAATCCCGTCACTACGGCTTGGGGTTTACGTGTTCCTTCGCCGATCGGGGGCTTTCTGTGCCTTCGTGCGGTGAATGAGACCGGCGGAACAGCCCTGGCCATCGAGGAGTCAGAGATCCATCGCGCCGCCGAGGAGGCCAGCAACGTGACCGGAATCGACTTCTGCCCAGAGGGGGGAGCTGCTTGGGCGGCTGCTTCCGAGTTACGTGAGTCCGGATTCGCTTCCGACAGCGATCGCATCTTGGTTTGGAACACCGGCTCCGGTGCAAACTATCGCTGAGGCAGGCGTGACCTGATGGGCACTCCGCGTCTCGTTGTCCGCCCAGACAACCCCGAGTTTCTAGAGCTCCCTTGGGACACTCCGATCCTCGAATGGGATATCGAGGAGCTGGTCGAAATGCCCACCGGTCTCCACCGTCACCCTGTTGTCTTCGTTTCATACCCGGAGGGTGTCTTCGCCATCAAGGAGTTGCCAGTCAAGATCGCCCAGAACGAGTACGAGGTGTTGCGGTTGCTCGAGGACCGCACCCACCGGGCGGCCAGTGCGGTGGGCTGGGTGGCCCGCCCCTGGCTCGATCCGCACAGCGAACAGTCCGGCGCGGTCATCACCCGCTATGTACGCCATTCGTTCCCCTATCGCAGACTTGTAAGTGGTGCCGGATTTGGTGGTCGGCGAGATCACATGCTCGACGCTGTGGCGAGCCTTCTCGTGGAGTTGCACCTCGCCGGCTTGTACTGGGGCGATTGTTCCCTCTCCAACCTTCTCTATCGCTGGGACGCGGGGCTGGTCGAGTCGGTGATGATCGATGGCGAGACGTCGTCGTTGTATAGCGAGCTGACGTCCGGTCAGCGGGCAGAAGACCTCGCGATCATGATCGAGAACGTCGCAGGGGAGATGGCCGACATCGCAGCACAGAACGAAGCAAGCCTGGACGACGCCGATCTGGCGCTCGGAGAGGACATCGCTCGCCGATACGACGTCCTGTGGTCGGAGCTGAACGGCGATCTGATCGTTGATCCACAGGAGACCTTTCTGATCCGACAACGGATTCATCGGTTGCATGAGCTCGGCTACGTCGTCGATGATTTCGAGTTGGAGCCCACCGGTGATCGCAGCTTGGTGAAGATGAAGGTCAGCGTGGGCGGTCGCACATTTCACGCCAACCGACTGCTCCAGATGACGGGGATAATCGCCTCGGAGAATCAGGCACGAGTGCTCCTTGGCGACCTGAGCTACTACCAGGCCAAACAGGGTGCGCACACCGATGCGGAGCGGACCAGGGCCACCCTCGAGTGGATGAGCAAGCACGTCGAACCGGCGCTGGAGCGCTTGAGGCAGAGATGGCCGGAAAGCGATCCCGTGCAGCGTTTTGTCGACTATCTCCACCATCGTCTCGAGATGGCCTCAGCCCGGGGTCAGGACATACTCAACGCCGAAGCCTTTGAGGCGTGGATGGAGACAGGGGGGCCGGGAATCCCGGAAGATGCATTCAGGCTGAACGAGAACGACCTGGCCGAGGCTTAGAGCACCTCGCTCATCAGAACGGGTCGGGCCTCTTCGATCGAGAGTTGTCCCGCAAGTCCAACGGCCACAGCCAATCGCCCGTGCTCGACCGTGACGAGGGGCGGTCGACCGGTCTCGATTGCTTCGAGAAAGTCGAGGTGCTCGAGGTAACTCGACCCTTCGTGAATGCCTTCATATGCGATCGAATCGTCTTTGACCAGTTCTTCAGTGACTTGACCGCTTTCTCTGCTTCCAACCCTGACGATCGACTCCGGCACAAAAGCCTCGATCTTTCCCAAGTCTCCGGTGATGGCGATCTCCTGTTCGTTTCGCGAGGCCTCGGCGAACATGCATAGATCCAACAAGCCCCTTGACCCGTTGGCAAAGTCCACGATGACGTATGCGTTGTCGATGATGTCCGGCACCTCTCCGTTGTACATCTCGTCCAGGTGGTTCACATCTTGGGCTCCGCTGGCGTAGACCCTCACCGGCTCTGATCCGGTGATGAGATTCATCAGGTCAAAGAAGTGGCAGCACTTCTCCACCAGGGTCCCTCCGGTATTTCTTCGAAACCGGTTCCAGTCCCCGACCTTGACCAGGAACGGGAACCGATGCTCTCGGATGGCGACCATCCGGATGGGTCCGGTGGCTCCGCTGTTGGCGATCTCGATGGCCTTCCCAATCGCTGGCTTGTACCGATATTCGAGTCCCATCCATGTGATTGGCGCTCGATTGCTTGCTGCGGTGACGATCCGGTTGCATTCATCCATTGTGGTGCCGAGAGGTTTCTCGATCAGAACGTGGGCCGGGGTTGCCATGACGTCCACTGCGACGTCCGCGTGAGTGTGGTTTGGGGTAGCGATCACGATCGCATCGAGGTCCAGTCCGAGCATGTCGTGGTAGTCGAGAAAACACGACGAGTCGGTCAGCCCGGTCTGCTCCTGCGCTAGAGAAAGGGAACCTTGATCAGCATCGGCGATGGCGACTACCGAGGCACCGTCGATAGCTTCGACATTGGCGATGTGCTCTCTTCCCATCATGCCGGTACCGATGACGCCGTATCGCTTCATAGCTCCACGATTTCCAATCCGTGGGCTTCGGCATAGTCCACCATCGCCTCACGGTGATCTCCGTAAACGAGTCCGTAGTGGTGCTCCAGGCCTTCTCCAAGGATGGTGTCAACGACCTGGTCTACTGACCTTGTGAGCCTCGCTACGCCAGCTGTGCCTGAGTAGGCGAGAGGCTCGTCGAGCATCTCGGCAACGCCGAGGACGAGTCTCGCCTGATGACGCGACTGGCTGACTCTCGCCACGGTCACTACGCCTGGGGAGAGGGGGAACTCGTTGAGCAGAGGCTTTTGCCTATTTGAGTGCAGGGCCGCCCTAAGCGGGTGATCAGGCGAAGCCATCTCTTGGGGCGCCGAGCCACAGTGCCAGAAGACGGCTGTGTTCGATTCCCGGTCCAAGTCGACCAAGTCGGCAACGAAGGCGGGTTCTCCCGCCTGGTCACTCAAGGCAAGTGCGGTCAGCACTCCGTAGACGTCGGCTTCGCAACACCCGGGAATCCCATTGGAAGTCGTCAGCGAGTTTCCGATGCAGGCCGCGCCGCCGTACTCGGTGAAACACTCGGGCCAGCAGCGCGTGGCAACACCGTCCCAGCCACGTTCGGCGCTCAGGCTCGCGACGCCCGTGTAGAGACGCAGGCTGCTATCGAGTGCATCCTGATCAACGTCGGCGAGCCCCTTCATGCTCTCGACCTTGGACCGAGCCTCAGCAACGACGTCGCTCGGTGATCCGGTGGCACTTTCGAACCACGCGGAGAGGTCTACCTCGTCGACTTCCACACCAAAGCGGGAGCGCAGCTCGACAGTGTCGAAGTCACATGGCTCAAAACCATCGGGCCTAACCCCGAGAACCCCAATGGTTCGATTCTCGCGCCGGTCGGTTGGATCTCTTTGAGCCCGGTCGTCCGGGTTGGCCCTTCCCATTTCGGACTCGATGGCAGCAAGCAGTTCCTTGGTGGCCTCGGCCTCATCAGGTTTGCGGTAGACCCAACTGAACGATCTCCCATCGCGGGCGAGAAAGTAGCCAGCGAGGTTGATGCCGCAGAACGAGTTCAGTCGCAACCGCCCTCCAGTTCGCTCCTCACGAGTTGCCCACAGCACGAGCTTGGCCTCGGTTTCGGCCGCCAGTGCCGCGACGAGAGTGGAGTCGGCAAAGGTCGCCTGAAAGACGACCAGAGCATCGATGTCCTGAAACTCTTTGGAACACTGGCGCACCTGTTCCACGTCCATCGCCAATGTCGACGACCCCCGAACGGCGAATGGTGCGCTCTTTGCCACGTCGAACGCCTGATCGGCAGCTGCCTGGGCGAATTCGGTGTCGAAGGTTGGTCGACCCAGGGCTATGAATCCGATCATCCGCGCCCAGTCAAGTAGCTGGCCCGAAACGCGGACCCGGTGGCCGGCGGCTTCGGTCCTTGGTCGCCGAAAGCGGGGTGGGCGTGCCAGGGAATCGCCTCACGATCAGTGAGCTGATTGAGCTGTTCCATGTACCTGATGCTTTCGCCGGCCAGTGAGTTGGTCATCGCTGCCAGGTCGGGATAGTGCCGTCGGCACGCATCCCACCAAATGGCTCGCCCGGCAAGATATCCGCTGGCGCCGGCCTGATATGCAAGTTGCAGGATCCGATAGAACGTGTCCGCATCGACACCAGCTGACAGCATCACCCATGGTCTGCCTGCAGCACGATCGAGATCCTTGAATGCCTCGAGTGCTGCGTCTGAGGGGGTTTCTTCGATCTGTACCGATGCCAAAGGTGATTCGACCTTGAAGAGGTCGACCCCGAACTCAGGTGCGGCGAACGTCTCCACACTCTGGAGGACGTGCTCTGTCCTCTTGCCGGAATGTTCGCGGTAATCGAGGGTGTGGTCGTCGGCCCCTGGGAACGGATAGAGCAGGAGTTCGAACACGAATGGGATGTCGAATCGGCGGCATTGCTCTCCGATTGACGCTACCCAGGCCATTTGACGTTCCCGAACCTCCGGAGATGCGTCCGGTCTGTACCAAGCGAGTAGTTTCACCGCGTCACCGCCGGCCATCTTGATGGCCTCAACCGACCAATCGTCGATGGCAGAGGAGATCCTCCCGCCCGGAGTGTCCTCGAACTCGTGGTGTTCCAATGTCAGCAGTAGCCCCGCGTCACGGGGAAGGTCAGCCGCCACTGTAGGGAACATGTATTGGGGGTCGACCAACACGCCGCTGGCTCGCGACCCCAGGGTCACCAAGAGGGCTCGCTTGAAGTCTGCTACAGCAGCAAACTCGTCGGAGGGACTCATGCCTTCTGTACGGACGAGGTTGATGATCGGAGGTCGTTGGTCCGTTGCCAACATCTTGAAGCGTCCCTCGGCGTCGGCTATTCGACGCAGTCCCATCAACTTGCCCGGCGATAGCTCCGTCATGACCTTGTCTCCAGAAACTCAAAGAGGGCCGATCGTGTTGGAACTCCCGCTCTGCCACCGGCCTCGGTACACGATAGGGCTGAGGCTGCTGCTGCCGTTGTCAGGGCATGGCGGATGTCTCCGGATTCGGCGAGGAAGTAGGTGAACGCACCGTGGAAGACGTCGCCAGCGCCTGTTGAGTCGACGACTTCCACGTCGAAGCCCGGTTGGTGGTAGAGCTCGCCTCTGTCGAGCCAGAAGACACCGTCGGCTCCGGCCGTGACTGCCACCCACGTCTCGTAACTCCCCTGGACATCGATCAATGAGCGTTCGATTGCATCGTCGCCGGTGAAAGCCGCTAACGCGGGTCTTGAGAAAATGACGTGGGAGGCGACTTCGAGCAGGTGGGCGGAACCCTGATCCGTCATGTCGTAGTCGACGACCCCTGGCTTGTTGTGCCTCTTGGCCCAGCCAAGAGCCTGGTCGGCTGCTTGTGGCCACCTGACGTCGACCATCACTGCATCGGATCCGGCGTATTCGGATTCGGCCGGGAGCGGCGCAGAACCAAATAGGCGAGGATCGGTGTGATTGAGGATGCTTCGTTCACCTTTCTTGTCCACGGCAACCGCTGACTGGGAGCTAGGGACGCCGGGTCTCACCTGAACGCCTGACGTGTCCACTCCGGCGTCGGTTAGTTCCGCGACTAGTCGGGTCCCGACGATGTCGTCGCCGACTGCAGATATCAGGCGCGCTTCGCCACCGAGTCTGACGATCGACGAGGCAGCGTTGGCTGCAATGCCGCCTCCGAGGAGTTCGAGTTGGTTTGAGTGTGTTTTGCCGGAGCCACGCGGGAGTCTGTCCACTCTGTAAACGACATCGTGAACGGTGATCCCGACGCAAGTCACATTGGTCACGTTTTTCTGATCCTCTCGGCTACCGCGCGAGCGATCATGTGGCCGGTTCTGACGTCAGATTCTTGGGTTATGCCAGCGATGTGTGGGGTCAATATCAGATTTGGCGCTTGGCTGAAGAGGGCTCCTGCCGTGCGGTCAACCGGTTCCGACGCGAAAACATCGAGAGCGGCACCGCCGATGGCTCCTGCCTCGAGGGCTTGGATGAGAGCGGGTTCGTCGATGATCCCACCGCGAGAAGTGTTCACCACCATGGCACTCGGTTTCATCCGCGCTATTGCTTCAGCGTCGAGAAGATTGCGGGTGTCTGGTGTCAGTGGAACGTGAATCGAGATAGCGTCTACCGATGAGAGCAGGTCTGAGAGGTCGAGCTTTCGAGTCTCGCCCCAGGCTGGATCACCCGAGTCGATAAAGGGGTCATAGCCTACGGTGCTCATCCCAAGGGCACGTGCCCGGGTGGCTACCGCCCGTGCAATGGCGCCATATCCGACAAGGCCAAGGGTCTTGCCGTGAAGCTCGCCTCCTATGAGCGAAGAACGCGGCCACGCTCCTTCGATGACCATGCCTGTTGCAGCAAAGGACTGCCTGGTGAGAGTCAGGAGAGCGCCAATTACATACTCCGCTACAGCGATGGTGTTGGCTCCTGTTGCGGGTATCACTTCGATACCCGCCTCTCGACAAGCGTCCAGATCGATGTTGTCGAGGCCAACGCCAAGACGGCCGATCACACGAAGATCCCCCAGCTGAGAGATCAGGTCTCGGTCCATCTGTGTTTGGTTCCGAACGATTACGGCTGACGCGTTGCGGGCCGCATCGGCGAGGGCGTTGGGCTTGCCATGGAGGTCCGGGTCATATGTGACGTCAAACTCGGTCTCGAGGAGATTCACGGACGACTCTTCCATCCGTTCGCTGATCACGATGTTTGCCACCCCGCCACGATAAGCCCTCGGACAGGTATGACATGCGATAGTTGTCGGATGCTCGATGAGATCCCTTTCGTATTCGATCCGAGCCGTGGCGACCTCGTGATGTCTCCGCCAGGGGATGGCTATGGCAACTGGGTCGGCGGGCGCTGTTGGTATGACGAGTCGACCCAATCCTTCGCACTGTTCTTCCGTGAGCGTCGACCTCTCGAGGAGGGCCGGGCCGGCAGCTGCGGGGTGGCGTTGAGTCAGGATGGTGTGTCTTTCGAGATCGTCTGGTCGGCATCCAAAGAGCAGTTCGCCGCCAACTCAATCGAGGAGGGGCACTGTGTCCACAGCGCCGATGAGTGGCTCCTCTACGTCTCCTACGAGATTGCGGGAACAACGACCTGGCGCATCGACATGATGAGCGCCGCCGACCCATCTGGATTCGTGCCGCAGAGCAGAAGAACGGTGCTCGATCCCAACGACTACGGCTTGGCCTGGATCAAGGACCCGTTTCTCATGCGGTTTGGAGACGAATGGTTTCTCTACGCCGCTGCCCCGCCTCGTCACGGACCCCAGATCAGCGACGGTGGGATCAAGGCGAGATCGTTGGATGCGACGGTCCTGGCCAAGTCATCCGACGGGCGTTACTTCCCAGAGATTGGCTACGTCTTTGAGGCGACTCTGGAGGACAACTGGCATGGCCGGCGGGCCAGGATCAACTCGATGGTGCCTTTTGCGGAGGGGTATCTTGCCTTCTGGGACGGCGGTCGCACCTTCTTCGATAACTACGAAGAGAAGGCTGGCCTGGCGTACTCGCCCGATGGACTTCGATTTGAGCGGATCCGTCCGGAGCGACCGTGGCTCCATCCACACGGAGTGCGATACGTGTCAGCCGTCGTAGTCGGAGACCTTCTCCGCATGTACTACGAGTTCACACGGCCCGACGGGGCGCACGAACTGCGAACCTATGCGGTGCCTATCCCTTGACCGAACCGGCGGTCACGCCGCGAACGAAGAAGCGTTGAAGGGCAAAGAACACAACCAGTGGCATGAACGTGATCACGAAAGCTCCGGCCGACAGCAAGTGCTCCCGAGCGTTGAACTCGCCCGCCAACGAAGCCACCACGATGGTCGCTGGAAGGGCTTCGCGATTGCCACCGATCATCGTCAGGGCAATCAGGTAGTCGTTCCAGGTCCACAAGAACTGGAAGATGGCGAAGGCCGCCAGCACTGGAACGGATAGTGGGACCACTAGGCGCCAAAAGATCTTGAAGTGGTCGGCACCGTCTATGTAGGCGGATTCGAAGATGTCCTTCGGCAAACCGGCAATGTAGTTGTGCAGCAGGAATATCGCGAAGGGCAAGGCGAAGCCGGTATGGGTCAACCAGACGGCCGGTATTGAGCCCGATAAGTTGGCGTCAGGTATCAGCGTGATAGTTCGTTCGATGAACGGGATGGTCATGTGTACGCCGTTCGAGAACGCGGACAACAGTGGAATCAGGGACACCTGAGTCGGCACCGCAAGCAGGGCCACAGTGGCGATGAACAGCCACTCTCTCCCTTTGAAGTCGATCCAAGCGAACGCATAGGCAGCAAAAGCAGCGATGGCGATCGGAATGATCGTGGCCACAATGGCAATGGCAGCTGAGTTGAGGAGAGCATTCCCGAGTCCGGCACCGGTTTCGGGGAATAGGACTTCCTGGTAGTTGTCCAGCGTTGGGAACTGGTGGCCGTTCGCATTGTCAGCGAGAGCATTCCAAAAGCCGCTGGTTCGTTGAGCGTCCTTCGTTCGGAATGAGTTGACGAACAGGGCGAACGTGGGAATGGTCCACAGGATCACAAGGATCCAAAGCACCCATGTTGGGACAGCTCGCAGGAAAGAGTAGATCCGCTTTCCGAGGGGCTGTTTGCCTCCCGAATTGTCGACTCTGGTCGGAGGATTGATAGTCGCTGTCATCCCAATCGCTCCCTTTGCATCCGTCGAATGTTGATATACATCACCGGCAGCACCCCTATGAAGAGGACAACGGCAACGGCGGAACCAAGGCCGAAGTTGAGTTGGGTGAATGCCCTCTCCCACATCTCGTTAGCCAGGACTTGAGTGTCGAAGTTGCCGTTGGTCATGACCTTCGGGATGTCGAAGACCTTCAGCACTGTCACGATCAGAGTGGTCACGACTACGCCGATTGTCGGAAGAATCTGTGGGATCGTGACGCGCCAGAAGCTCTGAGATTCTGTAGCGCCGTCGATGCGCGCTGCCTCCAAAAGCTCTTCGGGCACTGCTTTGATCGCCGCCGAGAAGATGACCATTGCAAACCCAGTCTGGATCCAGATCAGCACCAGCATCATCCAGAAGTTGTTCCACGGCGCCGTCTGGATGAAGATCACAGGGTCTGCCACTGTTTCACCAGCATCGTTGACGCGGAAACCGCCGATGCCGGGTCCCAGAATTCGGTAGATACCCCAGAACAGGGGAAGTGTCATAGCCAAGGCGCCGGCGACGATTCCCCCTGAACCTGCCGTCCACCCCCGCCAGGCGAGATATAGGAGACCCACGATGATGAGGGCCAGGATCACAGCGATAACGGCACTAGCCGTGGACGAATTGCTCCAGTCTCCAAGACGGACCCATAGGAAGTTGAAGAAACCGGTCTGAGGGTTGGCCGGAGGCCGGGCCACATACATCAGACGCCAAATAATCGAGGCACCTACGAAGCTGATCGCCATCGGGAGGAAGATCAAAGCTTTGGCGATGTTCTCTCCGCGAGAACGGTCGGCAAGGACAGCGACTGCCAGTCCGACTGCGACTGAGAAGATGATCACCGAGAAGATCCACCAAAGGTTGTTGGGGATGGTTCCCCTGACTGACAGGAAGATGGCAAACCCGAGCAGCACAGCTCCGCCGCCCATTAACGTCAAAGGACCCGCGCCGAGGGCGAAACCAGTCCCGAGTCCTGTTCCCGAAGATCTCCCCATCCATCGACCGAGACCGATCCCTGCGAGAAGAAGGACCACGGCGATCCAGAACATGCGGCTGGAGAAAATGTCTCCGAAGCGATCGAAATTGATGATGCCCGGGTCCGTGAAAATGTCCGCATAGTTACCCAGCCCGTTCCACGTCAGGCTGTTGGGATTGCCAGTCAGGAATCCGAGCCAGATCGTTCTCGCGAGCGGGATCACCAGTGTGCCTACAACGAACAGCAGTGCCGGAGCCAGGAAGATGTATTTCCGGCTTTGCAGCGCGATATCAGCTCGCTTGATCTTGTTCGGGAATGCCACCGAGCCCGCAAAAGCCCCGAAGAGCAGGCCAAGAACGACGGCCAGAATGATCGCCTCTGTTTGGGAGCCGCCTCCCGATCCTGTGATTAGGCCGTCGTCGTCGAGAGTCACTGAGAAGTCCGCTGCGCCCCAAGCCCCGAGGGCCCATCCCAGAGCGAGACCGAGGTAGAGCTTGGGAGCCATCAGCCTTCGTCCGGTGATGGCCCAAGCTGCGAGGCCGATTGCCGCTCCGACGATGAGACCAACGATGGCTGCAGTCCAGTCCAGACCCGGCCAGTAGGGGCTGCGAACTGTGAAACCGAAGAGCAGGCCAAGAGCTAGACCCCCGGCTAGGCCAGCCATCAGTCTTTGGCGAGGCTCTTTCGTGACTCCGAGTGCGTATCCGGCAGCACCCCCGAGGACTCCGGCGATGACCGTCACCACCAGTGGCGAGACAATCAGTCGATTTCCCCATGCCAGACCGAATACTCCGAGTCCGATCAGGGCGCCGACACCTGCGTTGAAGTATGGGAAGTGGTTCTCGGCTAGGTCGAAGAGCTTGTTGGCACCGATGAACACCAATGCGCTGAGGCCAACGGCTAGGACGATCCCAATCGCAGTAACAATTACCCGGTCCATACATCCATTCGGTCGAACACTCGATTGACAACATAACAAGAAACCGGCCCGCGGGGCGGGCCGGTTTCGGGATCATCTTCGAGACTCAGCCTTTACGGCCAGGTTGCCTCAATGGCGGCAAACGCGTCTTCGATCGACTTGTCACCGTTGACGGCACTGGTGCCCTCGGTCCAGAACGAACCGGCCCCGACTGCGGCAGGCATCAAGTCGGATCCGTCGAAGCGAGCCGGGTCGGCTGCCAAGAGAATCTCGATGAAAGCGGCCTCAAGCGGGTCCCAAAGGCTCAGGTCGACGTTGAGGTTGGCAGTGAGGAATCCTGAGGTCCCTCCGCCCTTCAGCTCACGCTGGGCTTTCTGGCGCTCTTCCGCGTATTCGGTGGAACCGAGATACTCCATGACTGCCCACACTTCGGGCCTGTCAGCGAATGCCGATGCGGCATTGCCGGCAGTGAGCACCGGTGATGAACTGGCGTCAGCAGCTGGGAAGTAGAAGGTATCCACTTGCCCGTCCGGACCAACGGAAGTCCCGTCGGGCAGGAATGCGGCGAAGAACGAAGCCTGACGCACCATTGCGCAGGTTCCGTCAACAAGGGGCTGCCCATGGTCCGCCGAGTGCGCGGTTGCGGCAATGCTTCCGCCGGCCGCATACACGTTGCCATCGGTGTTCCAGAGATCCAGGATCTCTTGACCGACCTTGATGACCCTGGGGTCGTCGAAGCCGAGTTCATTGCTTGTCCATTGGTCGTAGACATCGGGGCCTTCGAGACGGAGCATCATGTCCTCCATCCAGTCGGTGAATGTCCAACCGGTCGCGGGTCCCGACTCGATGCCGACACACCACGGTGTTTGGCCGGCGTCGCGCATCGTGTCAGTAAGCGTGAACAGCTCGTCCAGGGTTGTGGGGATCTCATAACCGCCGTCGGCGAACACCTGTGTGTTGTACCAAACGATGGACTTGAGGTCGGTCTTGACCTGGAACGAGTACACAGAGCCGTCAACCGAATACGTCTCCAGGGTTCCTCCGGGCCACTGTGGTTGGATCTTGTCCACCAAGTCCTGCGGGATCGGAAGGATGAAATCCTGGTTTGCAAAGTCGATGACCTTGCCTGGCTGGGGGAACATCGCGATGTCTGGCGGGTTTCCACCAGCTGCCTGGGCGTTGATCTGATCCGAGAAGTCGCGAGCACCCGTGTGAGTGATCGTCATGTTGTTTCTCTCGGCAAACACGTCCAGCGCCGCCTGGATGCCTCCGGATTCGTCAGCACCATCTTCCGACGAGAACACCGTCACGGTGGTCCCGGATAGATCGACGTCCACCATCGGTTCCGTGGTGTCGGTATCGCTCGGTGCGGTGGTGTCCGAACCAGAGTCGGTCGTCGGGTCGCTCCCGCCGCCTTCTTCAGCGGCGCAAGCTGACACGATCATGGCGAGCACAGCTAGTAATGCAACAAGCCAATGCCGTTTACCTGTCATTGGTCCTCCTAAATGGTTGGCCGACCCTGGTGAACGACTTCAACAGGGTCGAAACTCGAGAAAGACCCTAGTCAGTGGTTTGGGCAGCGCCTGCAGCCGCACCAATGAAACGGGTCGGCTAAGTTGTGGTGGCGCGCGCGAAAGGAACGAACTTGGCCAGTATCACCATGGAGGATCTCGGAAAGATCTATCCCGGCGGAACCAGAGCAGTGGGAGGCGTCGATCTGGAGATCAAGGACGGAGAATTCCTGGTGTTGGTCGGTCCCAGCGGTTGCGGCAAGTCAACCGTGCTGAGAATGATTGCCGGCCTCGAGGACATCTCTGAAGGGGAAATGAAGATCGGCGACCGGGTGGTCAATGATATCCCTGCCAAGGACCGCGATATCGCAATGGTGTTCCAGAACTACGCGCTGTATCCGCACATGACTGTCTTCGACAACATGGCATTTGGTCTCAAGTTGCGGAAGTTCAAGCGAGACGAGATTGAGCGCCGCGTGAAGGAAGCTGCCGAGGTCCTAGAGATCACAGACTTCCTCGACCGTCGCCCTAAGGCTCTCTCGGGTGGTCAGCGTCAGCGTGTTGCTATGGGGCGCGCCATCGTCCGCGAGCCTGCGGCTTTCCTCATGGACGAGCCACTCTCCAACCTCGACGCCAAGCTGCGGGTGCAGATGCGTGCCGAGCTCGACCGTCTTCATACGCGGCTCGGAACCACAACGGTCTATGTGACTCACGACCAGGTCGAGGCCATGACCCTCGGCGACCGCGTGGCTGTCTTGCGTGCTGTCTCCGAGAACCGGCCCTACAACCTCCAGCAGGTGGGCCCGCCGTCAGAGCTCTATAACCATCCAAACAATCTGTTTGTCGCTGGGTTCATCGGCAGTCCGCCCATGAACCTCACATACGGACATTTGGAAGCCGAGGGTGACGACGTATACGCCGTTCTTCCTTCAGCTCGGCTCAAGGTCGCCAAGTCGAATCTGGACGCACATGAGGGCATCGAGAACTACATGAACCAGGAGATCGTCGTTGGTTTGAGGCCCAGTGCTCTCGAGGCGGCAGCTGTAGCGGGTGCTGATCCGGATCGGACTATTAAGGCGAATGTCGACGTTACTGAGATGCTTGGGGCGGACACGTTTGTCCACTTCACGATCAACCAGCGCCCTGTTGTGACTCCTGATATTGAGGAGTTGCTTGCCGATACCGGACAGACTGCCGAATCCCTCGGGGACTCGACGAGTTTTGTGGCCCGCGTGAATCCGGACATTCGGGTTCGTCATGGCGACAGCCTCGATCTCGTGGTGGATCCGACGAAGTTCCACTTCTTCGACCCGTCTACCGGTATGAGGATTGGGGTGAAGGAGCTCGAGGGGGCTTCTGTCTGAACCAGTTCTGACTGGAGGTCAACCCGTCGACCCTGCACGACGCAGCCGTTTCCGCCATGTTGTGCCGGTTCGACGAGGCGCTGCAGGCTCGATCGTCGGCTGACCAAATCAAGTGAAGCTGCCCCGTTACGAACCGATGCTTGCCGGGCGAGGCGACCGCCCGTTCGATGACCCGGCCTGGTGGTTCGAAGTCAAGTGGGACGGCTACCGGGTGATCATCGGTTCAGCGAACGGAAACGTGCGGGCCACCTCAAGACGGGGACTCGATCTCTTGGGACCCTTTCCGGAGCTGGCGAACCTCGACATTCCCGACGGTGTTGTCCTCGACGGTGAGGTTGTGGCGTTTGACGAGGAGGGGCGCCCTTCCTTTTCGCTGCTTCAAAGACGAACCGGTTTCGGCGGGTCCGGGACCGATGCTGTTCAGGCGACGAATCTCGTCGTGTTCGACGTCTTGTTCCGCGGCGAGGACGTCACAGATCTCCAGTACGAGGGGAGAAGGGATCTCTTGGATGGGTTGGGTCTCGAGGCCCCGATCGTAGTTCCCGAGCCGACTCCTGAGTATGGAGTGGCGTTGTTCGAGGCTGTAAAGGCTCGAGGTATGGAGGGCATCGTGGCCAAACGCCTGGGGTCGAAATACCACCCTGGTCGGCGGTCCGAGGACTGGTTGAAGATCCCAGTCAGGCACCGCTTGCGAGCCGTGGTAGGAGGGTATCTCCCGGGTGAAGGCTCACGTTCGTCGACGTTTGGCTCGATCTTGGTTGGCTTGTACCGGCCCGAGGGCTTGACCTGGGTCGGCGCGGTCGGCTCCGGGTTCGATGAGGAGTCCTTGCGCAAGTACCGCGACGCGCTGAGCCAGATCGAACGTTCGGACTCTCCTTTCGTAAACGACGTGGCCGTGCTCGGCACACCGGTATGGGTGGAGCCTGCCGTCGTGGTGAATGTCGAGTACAAGGAGTGGACCCTCGACGACCATCTCCGAGCACCGGTGTACAAGGGGGTCGAGGTAGCCGACCCGAAGTCAGTCACCTGGGCAACTGAGGGTCCCGACTAGAGGACAGATTGTGCCAGGACGAGTCCCCCGGCCAGACCTGACAGGTCACCCAACTCTGGTCGGGATACGAGTTCGCTCACATCTACCGATTTGGGATAGTCGTTGAGCATGCCGGCAACGAAACCCCGCACTGCTTCATGGAACCCATCGACCTTCGAGACGCCGCCTCCGATGACAAGCTTCTGCGGGGAGGCAATATACGCCAGGGACACGACCCCTTGAGCTACGTAGAACGCGACGAGTTCGGTGACTGAGTGACCCCAACCGTCCTCCGGGCCGAAGCGTTCTCGGAGCGCCGAGCCACTGGCCATCCCTTCGAGGCAGGTGCCGTGAAATGGACAATGGCCGGGATAGTCGTCCGCCGTCATTCGTTCGACACGGATGTGGCCGGCTTCGGGATGGCTAACACCGCGCAGCGGGCGGCCAACGTGCACGATTCCAACGCCGATACCGGTGCCGACCGTCATGTAGGCGTGATGGCTCAAACCCCGGCTCGCTCCCCAACGACCCTCTCCAAGCGCGGCACCGTTGACGTCGGTATCGATGGCGATGGGACTCTCCGTTTCCCGTCTCATCGTTCCGAGGAGGTCGAAGCCGCTCCAGCCCGGTTTCGGGGTGTTGAGAAGTGACCCATAGTCCGCCGACGCCGGGTCGAGTTGGAGGGGCCCGAACGCAGCCACGCCTACGGCGGCGACGCGTTGTTTGGCCAATGCTGAGCAGACTTGCGCCATCGTCACCCGTGGGTCGCGGGTTTCAATCCGTTCACGCAGGACGGAGTGGTCTGGGCTTGTGCCGACGAATACATCGGTCTTGGTTCCACCGATCTCGACGGCGCCGAGAAGGGGACGGTCAGCCAGCTTTGGCCTGCTTCTCCTTGGTGGCCTCGACCGATGCTTTCAAAGCATCGAGGAGATCCACGACCTTGGTCGGCTCCGGTGAGCTGGGTGCGACGATCTCCTCACCTGCCACCTTCTTCGCAGCGAGATCTTCGACGACCTGTCTGCTCTTATCTTCGAACTCCTCGGCATCGAACGGACGTGTCAGGTTGTCGATGATCGAGGCGGCCATTTCGACCTCCTCCGGTCTGATGTCCAGGTCCGTGTCGAGGTCCTCAAACTCGCCTTCGCGGACTTCGTCGGGCCAGAACATCGTCTCCATAACGATTACACCGTCCTTGGCGCGCAGGGTGGCGAGCTGTTGCTTCTCCCTTATGGACACCTTGGCCAAACCGACCCGGCCCTTCTCCTGCAAAGCCTGGCTGAGGATCTGGTAAGCCTTGATGCCTGTCTTTTCGGGGGCGAGGTAATAGGACTTCTTGTACATCATCGGATCGATTTCCGATTCGTCGACGAACTGGATTACGTCGACGAGTTTGTTCCCGTCGGGGTTGGCAGCCTCCAACTCTTCGTCGGTGAATACGACATATCGGTCCTTTTCGAATTCGTAACCCTTGACGATCTCGTCCCACTGGACCTCTTCGCCGTCGACCTCGGCCACTCGCTTGTAGCGGATGGGGGAGTGATCGGTCTTGCGCAGCTGCTTGAACTTCGGGGTCTTGTTGTCGGTCGCGGTGTATAGACCGACGGGGATGGTGACCAGCCCGAAGTTGATCGCGCCTTTCCAGATGGCTCTCGGCATGGACCGGAGTCTAGAGGCGCACGCCGACACAATCTCGTGGGGAAGAACCGCTGGTGGTGCCCCCGGCAGGATTCGAACCTGCGCACCCGGCTCCGGAGGCCGGCGCTCTAATCCCCTGAGCTACGAGGGCAACAGAGCGAATGGTAAGCCTTCACACATCGCAACACAGACTCAGCGTTGCACGTGCATTAGGGGGTGGATTCCGCACCCTGTTGCTATAGCAACGCTGGTGTGAGATAGGCGTAACCCGTCGTTGGGCGGGCATTGCGCGAACGGTTGGGTTGCTGTGCAATCATCTCACCATGACCGCCGTCACCTCGAACCCCGCTCGTTCCCCGCGATCGGGCGATGTGGCAATCGCGTTGGTCACTTTCGGCTTGGAGATCGCCGGGATCTTGAGTCGAGCGGCGAACGAGACCGGGGAGTTTTCGATCTCGACGCTCGGAGAAATCCCGGCGGCAACGTTCTTGCTGCTCGCCATAAGCAGTCTTGCTCTCCTGTGGCGAAGGGCCAATCCGCTAATCGTTCTCGGAGTGACTCTCGGGGCCTCGCTCGTGTGGGACGTCATCGGGCTGGAGAATGGCCCTTCGTTGGCGATTCTTGTCGCCCTCTACGGTCTCGGTCGCTACGTCGCCAACAACCGAACCAGCCTTCTCGGGGTCGCCGGGGCGGTTGTCGTGTTCGCCGCCGATGACTTGCTCATCGAGAAGGAAGAGCTGTCTGTGGTTGGCTTGTCGGTGGGCCTCGTCGCTGCCGCCTGGTACCTGGGGAGACGAGTGCGGCGCCGAGGGGAACATCTCGCGTTGATCGAGGAACGAGCCGAGTACCTGGAGCGCGAGCGACTGGCAGAGGCGCGGTGGGCCGTTGAGGAGGAACGGACTCGGATCGCCAGGGAGTTGCACGACGTCGTGGCCCACCATGTCAGCATGATGACAATCCAGGCCGGAGCGGCTCAGGCTGTCGCTGGCAAGGAACCGGAGAAGGCATCACGAGCAATGGCCGCCGTTGAGAATGCCGGCCGTCAGGCACTGGGTGAGCTTCGGCACGTGGTGGGCGTTCTCCGATCTGCAGATGAGCAAGAACAGTTGGTCCCAGTTCGCGGTCTCACAGATGTTCCAACCCTCGTCGGGGAGATGGAGGAGGCCGGAATCGACGTATCGCTGGTTGACAACGGAGCGCCGAGCGACCTTCCTGTGAGGGTTGACTTGGCGGCATACCGAATAATTCAGGAGGCACTGACAAACGTGCTCAAACACGGTGGGTCGAACCCTGCAGCCGAGGTTCGGTTGGCCAATGACGGAGCAGCACTGACGATTGAAGTGATGGATCGAGGAGCCGGCGAGACAGTTCTTCCTGGTAGTGGCAGCGGGCTGCTCGGTATGCGAGAACGAGCATTGCTGCTTGGGGGAGAGTTCGAAGCTGGTCCCCGTCCGGAAGGTGGTTTTCGGGTGTTTGCGCGACTTCCCGTCGAAGGAGGTTCGGCGTGACCGTGCGAGTCGTGGTGGTGGACGACCAGGAGCTGGTGCGCGAGGGCTTCACGATGGTTTTGGAAAACGAAGGGGATATCGACGTTGTCGGTGTCGCAGGCAACGGCCGCGAGGCCCTCGAGGTAGTTCGCAGGCACCGGCCGGACGTGGTCCTGATGGACATACGGATGCCTGAGATGGACGGACTTACCGCAACTCAGAGAATCGTGAGCGACGCGGATTGGCCGGTCCGGGTGCTGATTCTCACAACGTTCGACCCCGACGAGTACGTCTATGAGGCTCTCCGGGCAGGTGCCAGCGGATTTGTTCTCAAGGACATGCCGAGGGCGGATCTGGTATCGGCCGTCCGAACAGTGGCCGATGGAGGTGCCTTGCTTTCACCATCGATTACCCGACGCCTCATCGGTCGGTTCACCAAGGGAATGGCCACCGATATCGCTTCGGCAAGTCGGCTCGAGCGTCTCACCGACCGTGAGAGGGATGTGCTGACAGCAATCGGGCGAGGTCGGAACAATGCCGAGATCTCCGAAGAGCTCTATATCGGTGCGGCGACCGTCAAGACCCACATAAACAACCTGTTTTCAAAGTTGGGACTACGCGATCGGGCCCAGGCCGTGGTATTCGCTTACGAAAGCGGGCTGGTCGAGCCCGGTGGACAGGACGTCGGCCACTAATCCGACAGGCCCGAATCAACCCTAGGGAGGAGGTTCGATCGAGCCTCGGTGGGACGACATCCTCACCCCCCGGCCATAGCTTCGCCAGTACCTGACGAAAGGCGAACAAATGACCGTTATCGATAGACCGATCGCTGAGACAGAGAGTCGCAAGCCTGGGCTTGGCCTCTTCTTCGCAATGACGTTTGCTCTCACTTGGGGTATTGCGTCGCTGTTCATGTTTGCCCCCGACCTGGTGGGGCAAGCGGGTCTCTCCAACCCGTTCTTCATACTTGCAGTTTGGGCTCCGGCCTTCGCAGGCATCTTTGTGGTTTGGCGCCGCCTCGGCGTGAGCGGACTGCGGGGGTTCTTCGAGCGGCTCACCATGCTCCGGATGCCGATTTGGGGATGGCTGTTCATCTTTGTCGGGATGCCGGTCATCGTTTACGCGGGTGCGATCTTGGGTGGAACGGCTGGCGACGCTCCGGTTTTCTCGCCGGGATATACGGTGATTGGAGCACTGGCGGGTTCCTTCTTCCTCGCCGGCACAGTTGAGGAGATCGGATGGCGTGGAGTGGCGCTTCCGTTGCTCCAGAGGCGTTTTACTCCGCTGGTAGCCGGACTGGTTCTGGGCTTCGTTTGGGCCCTGTGGCACCTGCCCGCCTTTGCGTTGTCAGGCACCGTTCAAAGCGCCTGGGCGCTTGGCCCCTACGTTGTGGGTCTTCTGTCGCTCTCGGTCATCATGACCTGGCTGTTCAATGTGTCTCGCGGGAGCATCCTCGTGGCTTGGATCTTTCACTTTCAGGCCATGAACCCGATCTTCCCTGATTCGCTGCCATGGGACAGCCTGTTCTATGCCTTGGCTGCGGTGATAGTCGTGATCCTCAACCGTCGGAGCATGCTGACCAAGGCCGAGTCGTTCGTGAGTCTCCAACGTTCCGTGACCGATGACCAAGGTCTCCAGATCGAGGTGTGAATCCGGCTCGACCCGAAACCAAGTACGAATCGCAGTTCCTCGGACCACCAATCCGGGGGACTGCTTCATCTGCCGAATTGGGTTCTCAGGTGAAGGAGGGGGTCGGATTTCACTCCTTATGGCGATGGAAGAGTTTGCTTGTGTCAACATTGTCTCGTGATGCGTCACGTAGTAACTATTCCGCCTTTTGGCGACGCGCGAACCATCTTGGACCTCGGCGTGCTCGCCGACCAAGCCGGCTGGGACGCAGTTCTGATCTGGGACCACCTCCAATGGGATGTCGATCTCCGACCCCCAGTCCATGACCCGTGGGCGATCCTCTCTGCTCTGGCGGTTGTCACCGACAACGTTGTTCTGGGGACGGGGGTCACACCGTTGTCGCGTCGGAGACCTCACATCGTGGCCAAGCAGCTGGTGACGTTGGATCACCTGAGTGCCGGGAGAGCGCTGCTTGGCGTGGGTCTGGGAGTGCCCCAAGATGCCGACTTCGAGGCTTTCGGTGATATCGGCGATCCCAGAACGAGAGCAAAGATGCTCGATGAGTCGCTCAAACTGATCGACCATCTTGTTCGAGGTAATGAAGTCAGTCATCACGGAGAGCACTACGACATCGAAGCACAGCTTCTCCCGCCCTCGCTACAGAAACCGAGACCGCCCATCGTCGTCGCCGGAACCGCACCGAACCGGGCGCCTCTTGTGCGGTCATTGAGTTGGGATGGCTTCTTCCCGTTGGGTTCGAATCACCTACTGACCCCGCCCAACCTCGCCCTTTATCTGGAGGGGACGGAACGGCCGGACGGGTGGCAGCTTTGGGCTCCGCAGCATCCAGATTTCCCACCCGACGATCATGCAGCAGTTGGTGTCGACTGGCTCGTTCAGGGCACGTGGCCGGGTGGCGACTGGGTGCCAGAGTTCCGCAATCGCATCGCGGCTGGCCCACCGAGCTGAAACATCGGCGTTGCACGTGCATTAGTGGGCGGATTCCGCACCTTGTTGCTATAGCAACGCTGGTTTGTGTCACCATTGGGTCCATCAGCCAGGAGCAAGCCTGAAGTACGTATCAACCCGCGGAGACGCTCCTGCGGTTTCATTCATCGAGGCGACGGTCGCCGGCCTTGCTCCGGACGGCGGTCTCTACGTCCCGGACACCATTCCTCGCCTTCCCTCCGAGTGGCGTGAGTGGGACTACCGAACGGCGGTGGCCTCCACTCTCCAGCTGTTCGGCGCTGCGGACATCGAGTCGATTGTCGACGAGGCCGCGGCACGCTTTGCAGACCCGGTGGTGGCACCCATCCGTGAGGTGGGTGACCGACAGGTCCTTGAGTTGTTTCATGGGCCGACTCTCAGCTTCAAGGACCATGCCCTCCAGGTCGTTGCCCGTCTGTTGTCGCGAGAGGTGGAGCGTGGAGTGGTCTTGGGTGCCACGTCAGGGGACACCGGATCCGCGGCGATCGAGGCCTGTCGGGGCATGGGGAACCTCGAGGTGGTCATCCTCTTCCCCGACGGTCGCGTGTCCGATTTCCAACGCCGTCAGATGACAACAGTTCCGGACCGAAATGCTCATGCGGTAGCGGTGCGGGGGACATTCGACGACTGTCAGCGGTTGGTTAAGGAGTCGTTGGCCCGAAGCGATCACCTCCTTGCCGTCAACTCGATCAACTGGGCTCGGATCGCCGTCCAAGCGGGATATCACATCTATGCCGCTGGTCGACTCGACCAGCCGACTGACTTTGTGGTGCCGACAGGCAACTTCGGCAACGTGTTCGCCTGCTATCTGGCCAAGAAGATGGGTGCATCCATCGGGTCGATAGTCATCGCCAACAATGCCAATCACGGATTGAGTGACCTGGTCAACACGGGTGAGCTTCGACCCGGGGTGGTCATCCCAACTTTGGCCCCGGCAATGGATGTTCAGATTCCGTCCAACCTCGAGCGTTTCGTAGACGACCCGTCCGAGGAGTTCCTGGCCTCCTGGTCGGACGACAGGCAGATTGCGCACACCATGGCCAGGGTTTATGAACGTATCGGATACCGAATCGACCCACATACGGCCACGGCGTGGCATGCCGCCGAAGAACACCGCGGCGACAATCCACAACTCGTGGTGTCTACGGCACACCCGGTCAAGTTCGACGCCGAGGTCCCGGCGCCCGGATGGTTTGGGGATCTCTCAGGTCTGTCAGAGCGGTTCGAAACCATTGAGCCTGATGTTGCAGAGCTAGCTCGCTTCCTGCGCTGACGAAACGTCCTTTGCGGACTGTCTGGCAGCGGCTATCATGTCGTTCGTCGGCGTTGAGAGCGCCGATATCCCCGCCAACACCTTTGTGTTCTCATTGGTGTGCGCGGTATTCCCGATCCGAAAGCCCCCTCTTCCTGAGGGGCCCGATCAGAAGGATCCAATGACCACACGAGCTCAGCTACAGAGCAAATCAATCGATGAACTGAGAGAGGTCGCACAGGCCGCAGGCATCGATACCGACGGTCTGCAGAAGTCGAAGCTGATCACAGCACTGATGGATGCAGGCAAAGTCGCCGAATCCAAGCCCACGGAAGACGTTGAGCTTCCAAAGGCCACACCACGTTCCGAGAAGCCTGAAGCAAGTGGCGATGAGGCCGCTGCTGGGGGTGGCAAGCAGGAGCGTGACAACCGCGACGGAGGCGGCGGCCGCAATCGCCAACGAAACCGGCGTCGCCGAGAAGAGGAGCGCATCCCCGAGGATCAACTGGAAGTCCGCGAGGGCATTCTCGACATCCTTCCCGAGGGATACGGGTTCCTCCGAGTAACCGGGTACAAGTCTGGCGAAAAGGACGTCTACGTCTCGGCCAACCAGGTTCGGAAATTCCGTCTTCGCAAGGGCGACATCGTCTCCGGACCGATTCGTCCTCCGCGTTCGAAGGAGAAGTTCCCGGCCGTTGTCCGTATCGCTGCAGTGAACGGAATCGAGCCCGACGAGGCCATGAAGAGGCCCAAGTTCGAGAACCTCACACCGTTGTTCCCTGATGAGCGTCTTCGGCTCGAAGTCGAGGGGGCCTCAAACAACATCCTCACCCGAATCGTTGACCTGATTGCTCCGATCGGCAAGGGCCAGCGTGGGCTGATCGTCTCCCCGCCCAAAGCCGGTAAGACGACCGTTCTCCAAGAGATCGCTCAGTCGATCACTGCCAACAATCCAGAGTGCTACCTCATGGTCGTGCTCGTCGATGAGCGTCCTGAAGAGGTGACTGACATGCAGCGCACCGTCAAGGGCGAGGTCATCTACTCGACATTCGACCGCCCAGCCGAAGAGCACACACAGGTGTCAGAACTCGCAATCGAGAGAGCCAAGCGGTTGGTCGAGACCGGGACGGATGTGGTCATCGTCCTCGACTCGATCACGAGGCTGGCTCGTGCACACAACCTGGCAACACCGGCGTCCGGTCGGATTCTGTCCGGTGGTGTCGACTCACAGGCTCTCTACCCGCCGAAGCGTTTCTACGGTGCCGCCAGAAACATCGAGGAGGGTGGCTCCCTCACGATTCTCGGTACTGCTCTGATCGAAACCGGGTCCAAGATGGACGAGGTGATCTATGAGGAGTTCAAGGGAACCGGCAACATGGAGCTGCATCTCGATCGCAAACTCGCCGACAAGCGAATCTACCCGGCTGTGAATATCGAGATGTCGGGAACACGAAAGGAAGAGTTGCTGTTCGACAGGACCGAGTTGACACAAGTGTGGAAGCTCCGCAGAGTGCTCCTTGCGTTGGAGCCTGGAGCTGCGATCGAGCTTTTGATCGATCGCCTGAAGACCACCAAGTCGAACGCCGAGTTCCTTGCTGAAGTTGCGAAGAGCAGCGGCTGAAACGGAGAAGACCTTGAGAGCTGACATTCATCCCAATTACGACACGACCGAGGTCACTTGTTCGTGCGGCAACACCTTCACCACCCGGAGCACCAAGCCCGGTGACATGCACATCGAGCTTTGCAACGAGTGCCACCCCTTCTATACGGGTAAGCAGAAGGTGGTTGACGCCGGTGGACGCGTCGAGCGCTTCCAGCGTCGCTACGGCAAAAGCAGTTTCACCAAGGCGGGCGAGTCCGCGGCCGAGGGCGAGGGTTCTGACTCAGAGTGAGCCGGTGCCCACCTCAGACGGTGGGCCAATCGATCCGGCAACCACGGTAGGAGGCCAGGCTGTTATCGAGGGCGTGATGATGCGCGCTCCTAATGCCTGGGCTGTCGCCGTGCGTCAACCCAACGGTGAAATCACGGCTCGTCGCAACGAGCTTGGCCGACTCTCGAACCGCAATCGCTGGGCCAGGATCCCGTTCATAAGGGGCATTTTCGTGCTGGGCGAATCGTTGTCCCTGGGGTTCAAGGCCCTCTCTTGGTCCGCCCAGGTCGCGACCGAGGAGGAGGAGAAACCTCTGACCGGAGTCCAGATCGGCCTCACGATGGCTATGGCGTTTGTCTTCTTCGCCGGTGTGTTCATCCTGCTGCCGGCGTTTGCGGCCGATGCCGTGACCTCCGAGTCCAGTATTTGGTTCAGTGTGGTCGAGGGTTTTGTCCGCCTGGCGCTCTTCGTCGGATACATCTGGGCGATCGGCCGATCTTCTGAGATTGCACGGGTGTTCGAGTACCACGGCGCCGAGCACATGTCGATCCACGCGTACGAGGCAGGCGAACCGCTGTCTATCGAGTCTGTGGCCAGATATCGACCTGAGCATCCGAGATGCGGAACCAGTTTCCTGCTGATCGTCGTGTTGGGCTCAATCGTGCTGTTCAGCTTCCTGGGCCAGCCAGGCATCTTCTTTCTGATTGTTTCGCGTTTGGTCGGTATCCCGCTCATCGCTGGCATGTCCTATGAGCTGCTTCGGTGGTCCGGAACCAGACCGGACGGCAAGCTCGCTTCGGTTCTCGCTCAGCCGGGTATCTGGTTGCAGAAGCTCACCACCGCGGTCCCGGATCACGACCAGATCGAGGTCGCAATCTCGAGTCTCGTGACGGCCCTCACCGAGGAACAGTTCGATGACGTGCAAGCCCGGGGAGACATGCCGGTGGTTGCGCCGCAAGTGCGTGCCTCGGCCCGGGAGGGTGAGCTCTGATGGACGAGTCACTCAACGAGAAGCTGGCGGAGATCGAGGCGAGCTTCGACGAGGTCGAACAGCAGCTCGTTGATCCTGAAGTTTTGTCGGATCCGGCTCAGCTTGCCGAATTGGGGAAGAGACACTCCGACCTGCGAGACGTTGTCGCCGACATCCGGCAGTGGAGGCAAAGCCACGAAGACCTGACTGCCGCTCGTGAGATGTCGGACGATCCAGACATGGCCGAGCTGGCCGAAGAGTTGGCGAATGAGATCGAGCGACTCGAGACGTCGATAAAGAGGGCGCTCGTGCCCAAGGACCCCAACGACACCAAGGACGTGATCCTGGAGATCAGGTCGGGTGTTGGAGGCGACGAAGCGTCGATCTGGGCCGGTGACCTTCTCAGGATGTATCAGCGATACGTGGAGGCCAAAGGTTTTCGCGTCGAGGTCATGGAGGCGTCAGAGTCTGAGACCGGCGGCTTCGACAAGGTGACTGCGTCGGTTCGGGGAAGGGGCGCGTATTCAAAACTCAAGTATGAGGGCGGCGTTCACCGAGTTCAGCGGGTTCCGAAGACCGAGTCTCAGGGGCGGGTTCACACCTCGACCGCCACTGTTGCAGTTCTTCCGGAGGCCGAGGAAGTCGACATCCAGATCGACCCGAACGATGTCCGCGTAGATGTCTATCGGTCGACTGGTCCGGGTGGACAGTCGGTCAATACGACTGACTCCGCGGTGCGGCTCACCCACGAACCAACCGGTGTCGTGGTCTCGATGCAGGACGAGAAGAGCCAGCTTCAGAACAAGGAGAAGGCGTGGCGGGTGCTCCGGTCGAGGTTGTTGCAGATGGAGCAGGAGAAAGCCGCCGCCGAACTGGGTGAGGCCCGCAAGAGCCAGGTTGGGACGGGTGGTCGTTCGGAGAAGATCCGCACCTACAACTACAAGGACAACCGCGTGACTGACCACCGCATCGGCCTCACCATCAAGCGCCTCGACTCAGTGTTGGAAGGGGCCCTCGACGACTTCGTCGACGCCCTCGCCGCGGCCGAGCAAGCCGAGAAGCTCACCGACGCCTAACTCATTTCGCTTACCTCCGGTAGTTACGCCCGTATACGGGCCTAACTACCGGAGGTAAGGGTAAGCGGAGATGGCGTAAGCGGAGAAGGCGTGGCGCACCTTCTCCCGGTTGCTTGAAGGGCACCTTCTGCCAAACTGTCCGAGGCGAAGAAGATGGACGGGATACCACCTCACGAGTTCCAGCGGCTCGAAGCAGTCGCCGGTGATAGAGCAGAGTTAGCAGCTCTCATCGCGCGTCGGCTCGACGGCGAACCACTTCAGTACCTCGAAGGAACGGCCGCGTTCGGGCCACTCGAGTTCTTGGTGGACGATCGGGTGCTGGTGCCTCGTCCAGAGACCGAGGGCCTATTCGAGATTGCGACACGAATGATTCGCAACCCTCAGGTCATCGTCGATCTGTGTACCGGATCGGGAGCCCTCGCAATCGCGTTGAAACATCACTTCCCCACGGCCGCCGTTTTTGCAACGGACATCTCAGCCGCGGCTCTCGAGGTGGCCGAACAGAACTGCCTTCGTAATCGGCTCAATGTGTACCTGGCGGAAGGGGATCTCTTCGACCCACTTCCGGCCTCGCTTCTCGGCAAGGTCGACCTGCTGGTTGCCAACCCTCCTTATGTGTCGGACGATGAGTTCGACGACCTTCCGGCAGACGTGCGGCGCGAGCCACGCGTAGCACTCACGTCGGGTCCGACTGGCCTCGAGGTCATTCAACGGATTGGGGCGGTGGCCAGCCGCTGGCTTCGCCCAGGGGGAGTCGTTGTTTGCGAGATCGGGGAGCGCCAGGTCATATCCGCGTCCACCTCATTCTTGGAGATGCCAACCGTCGTCCGTCAGGACCTGGCAGGTCGCGACCGCTACGTGGTCGGCGTTAACCCGTAGTCCGCCTGTCGTCCGCTCGCTCCCACCAAGACTGCTACAACACTTTCATGAGAATCGGCTTGATCAACGAAGTGCACGGGCCCGCTGATGCCCCGCCTACCTGGGACTACCTCCGCAAACGAGCACAAGAGGCCGAAGGTGTCGGCTTCGACAGCTTCGTCTTCGAGGACGCACTTCTGTTTAGAGGCAAGGCGCAAACTCAGGGTGCCTGGGAGTCGATGACCATTGCCGGTGCCCTGCTGGCTTCGACCCAACGCATCGACATCGGGCAGTCCGTAATCAATTCGCCGTACCGGTCCCCGGCGCTGACGGCCAGCATGGCGACGACGCTCGACGAGATCGGCGCTGGCAGGTACGTCTTCGGCATCGGGGCGGGCAACACGGCTGATTCGGATTACCTGGCGTTTGGATTCCCGACAGATCTCCGATTCTCACGTTTCGCGGAAGCCATTCAGATCATCCACGATCTGCTCAAGACCGGAAGGAGCGACTTCGAAGGCAGGTTCTACACCGTCGAAGAATCTGAACTCGTGCTTCGAGGGCCCAACCCTCAAGGGCCCCAGATCAATATTGCAGCCGGTGGTCCGAAGATGTTGGAGACTGTTGCCCGCTTCGGCGACGCGTGGAACTGGTGGACTTATGACGAAGACCTCTCTGCGGTTCAGGAACGCTTCGCTCCAATTCTGTCAAAGCTGGAGGAGGCACTTTCCAAGGAGGGTCGAGCCAGCGAAGACCTGGTTCGGACTGTTGATGTCTATTCGATCGTTCCTCCCGGTATGACTTATGAGAATGCCGATCGCTACCCGCTTCGAGGTTCAGCCGAGGAGATCGCCGACTACTTGCTTCAGCTCGGTTCCATGGGTTTCAGCGAAGCTCGGTGCGATCTTCTACCAGGATCAATCGAATCGATCGCAGCGATGCAGGACGTAGTCGACCTAGTGCATTCCGCCTAGGAGGCGGTCGCAGGCTCGAAACACATGGCCCCACCACAACACATCGAACAAGCCATCACAGCAGTTCTCGCAGGTGAGATCGTGGGGCTGCCGACTGACACGGTCTATGGAGTCGGAGTCGACCCGTTCAACGCTGATGCAGTCGAGCGACTCTTCGAGTTGAAGGGGCGCCCTGAGGGCAAACCGGTCGGCGTTCTGGTTGGATCTGTTGAACAAGCCACCGAAATCGGATCCTTCTCTGAAGAGGCCAAGCGACTGGCTGACCGACACTGGCCCGGGGGCCTGACACTGATTGTGACGCCCACTGTCGTCATGGCAGATTGGGTCGGCCACCGCCAGCTCAACACGTTGGGTATTCGATTGCCAGACCACCCGGTGGCTTTGGACCTACTGACATCGACCGGACCCATGGCTGTCACATCGGCCAATCTCTCCGGCCAGAAGGAGACCACCAACGACCGGCAGGCACGTGACGCGTTGGGTGCTCGAGTGGCTGTCTACCTCGAGGGGGAATCTCCTGGGGGAACTGCCTCGACCGTTGTTGATTGCTCCGGTCCCGAACTAGTCGTCATTCGACAGGGCCCCGTCAAGCCCTGAGCCGTTACGCTCGACTCCATGATTTCAATGGACTCAATCGAGCAGGTCGACCCGGCCATTGCCGGACTCATCCGGAAAGACCTGGAGCGTCAGAACTCCCACATTCATCTCATAGCGTCTGAGAACTTCGCCTCTCCCGCTGTCATGGAGGCTTCAGGTTCGATCTTCACCAACAAGTACGCCGAGGGGTATCCCGGTCGTCGCTACTACGAGGGCTGCCAGGTAGTGGACGAAATGGAGCAGTTGGCTATCGACCGGGCGAAAGAACTGTTCGGCGCCGAGTTTGCCAACGTTCAGGCGCATTCCGGCGCTCAAGCCAATATGGGCGTGTACTTCTCTCTGCTCGAGCCCGGTGACACTGTGCTCGGAATGAGGCTCGACCAGGGTGGCCACCTCACCCACGGGTCGCCGGTCAACTTCAGCGGCCTCTATTACGACTTTGTCGCATATGGAGTCGACCCGGAGACTGAAGTCATCGACATGGACGAAGTAAGACGTCTCGCTCTCGAGCATCGACCGAAGATCGTTCTCGCCGGGTACTCGGCGTACTCGAGGACTCTGGACTACGAGGGCTTCCGGGTCATCGCAGACGAGATCGACGCCATCTTCATGGTCGACGCCGCGCACTTCATCGGACTGGTGGCTGGCAAGTCCCACCCGTCGCCGGTTCCCCATGCCGACATCGTCACCGGAACCACCCACAAGGCCCTACGCGGGCCGCGTGGCGGGCTGATTCTCGGCAAGGAGGAGTTTGGGCAGGCCATCAACAAGGCCGTCTTCCCGAATGTTCAGGGCGGGCCGATCGAGTCTCAGGTCGCCGCCAAGGCAGTCTGCTTTCACGAAGCGATGCAGCCGGCATTCCATGAGTACACAGAGCAGGTTGTGGCCAACGCCGACGCGATGGCCACCCAGACCCAGGACGAAGGGATCAGAGTGGTTTCTGGCGGGACCGACAATCACCTGTTCCTGATTGATCTCCGGTCCGTCGACGAGGATTTGACCGGTAAGGAGGCTGCGAAGGTACTCGACGGGGTCGGGATCACGCTCAACTTCAACACGATCCCAAATGATCCGCGGCCACCGTTCCGCGCCTCGGGTCTTCGTATTGGAACTCCCGCGATGACAACTCAGGGGATGAAGGAATCCCAGGCAAAGGAGGTAGCAACCTTGATAGCCAGAACTCTGAAGAGCCGCGACGACGAGACGGCCCTCAACGGTGTAGCGGACCGAGTTGCCGAGCTTGCCTCTGAGTTCTCGCCCTACCCCCACGACTTCGCAGGTCACGTTTGAGGACAGAGCAATGACCGAACGAATGCATCTAGTAGCGCTCAACGCTGATGTCGTCAGCTACAGCCGTCACCTCGCTGACGACCGGGAGGGCACGACCGAGAAGATGCAGATGTTCAGAGCAATCATCGAGCGACAGGTCGAGAAGGCCGACGGCTTCATAATCGACCTTGCGGGCGACAATTTCATGGCGGCCTTCGGTGAAGCGACCAACGCGATGCGTGCCGCGATTGCGATCACACGCGAAATCGAAGACAGCAACGCTCTGTCCGAGCAGGACCGTCCGCTGCTTTACAGGATGGGCCTCGACATGGGGGAGGTCCTGGTTGACGATGGTCACTATTTCGGCGATGCCCTCAATATCGCAGCTCGAATCCAGGCGATCGCACCCGCCGGCGGGATAAGCGTTTCGGGACGCGTCTTCACGGCCCTCGACGAGCCAGCTCTTCGTTTCCGACGAACAGGCAGTCAGCGGCTGAAGAACATTCCCGAGGAGGTCGAGGTCTATCGCCTCCTTGGTTTTCCTCATGAAACTGGAGCCGACTACGGATCGAGCCTGGCACTGGACTCCCCGTCGATAGCTGTGCTCCCGGTTCATGCCGACACAGTCGAAGGCTCCTACACCGGGCTGATTGATGCGTTCAGGACAGAACTCCTTCACCAACTCGCTGCCATTCCTCAACTCTCCGTTATCAGGCCCACCGTCGGAGATTCGGGAGCACCCTCTGTTGCCGCCCGTTACATGCTCGAGTCAGGAGCTCACCAGATCCGTGACCAGATACGCCTCTACGCCAACGTCGTCGACGTCACCACGATGAACATCGTCAAGTCGAATCGATGGATTGGCTCGGTAGACGATTTGTTTGAGGAGTTCGAGGAACTCGGGGCGAGAGTGGCGAGGGACGTCGAGGTCGAGCTCATCGTCGGCGCCCCCGGTCACCTGTACTCAGATCTCGACGATCCCCGTGCGATTCAAGATATCTATATGGGTTGGTATCACTTGACTGCAGGAACCCCCGAAGACTGGGCGCGGTCGGTCGAGTTGTTCACGCGCGTTTTGGAGCGTCACCCAAGCCAGCCATTTGGCTATGTGTTGACTGGGTTTTCGCACTGGATGGGTGCCATATATGACTGGTCGCCTGATTATGGATTCTCGATTCAGGAGGCGAGACGACTGTCGCATCTGGGTGCGGAAGTCGGCGACCCCACCGGTATGGCGAAGATGGTCGAGGCGGCCTCGCTGATGTCTGAGGGCAAAGGGGACGAGGCGCTACGAGCTGTGGAGGAAGCCGAGATAGTACGACCCACGTGTGATGCGACCTACGGAATCGAAGGGAGCATCCGGAGATACCTGGGCGAATACGACCGTGCCGTTGGGTTGGAGGACACCGCCATGAGGCTTACGGGTATGAACAAGCCGTGGTACCCCACTGTCAAGGCGTGTTCCCTGCTGATGGCTGGCAACGACGAGCAGGCCGCCGCGCTGGCGGAGGCCGTTGTAGAGCATCATCCCAACAACCTCGAGGCTTTGCTTGTCCTCGCTGCTGCTCAGAACCGACTGGGTCTGACCCGGCGTGCGGGGGCCACTGCTCAAATGGTGAAAGACACTTTCCCTGGAGTAGATGTGAACCGCTGGATCGACGGCAACCCCTATCAGGATCAAGAACAGGTTGACCGGTGGAAGTCCGACCTCCGGGACGTCGGGGTGCTGCAGTAGTGAAGGTCGGCCTTCTGCACCCAGGGTCGATGGGTGCAGCGGTTGGCCAAGAGATCATTGCTGACGTCATTTGGGCTTCGGAAGCTCGTTCAGAGGACTCGCGTCGCCGGGCCATGGAAACGGGTTTGACCGACGTCGGCACGCTTCGCGCGTTGTGCGACCGGTCGGACGTGGTTCTGTCGGTGTGTCCTCCCCATGCTGCGGACACTGTCGCCCAACAAGTGGCCGATAGTGGGTTCGACCGGCTGTACGTCGATGCGAACGCCGTTTCGCCTGAGACTGCTCGACAGATCGGGTCGCGTTTTGCGAGGTTCGTCGACGCAGGAATTGTCGGGAGCCCGCCTGGAGGGGGTAAGGGCCCCCGAATCTATCTATCAGGCCCAGAAGCCGATGTTGTCGCCGATCTCTTCGAAGGCTCCGCGGTCACGCCTGTAGTCATCGGGGAACAACCGGGGCAGGCTTCGTTCTTCAAGAGTGCCTATGCCGCATGGACCAAAGGGAGCGCCGCACTGCTGCTCGCAGTCGCGGCCCTTGCCGAGTCTCAGGGCCAATTGGAGGCGCTGATAGAGGAGTGGGACTACTCGATGCCTGGTGTGTCGGATCGGCTTGAGCGGACCGCCAAACGGATCGGCCAGAAGGCTTGGCGATTCGAAGGTGAGATGCTGGAAGCGATCAGTGCCTTCGAGCTTGCTGGGCTGCCAGGCGGGTTCTCTCAGTCCTCGGCTGAGATCTACGATCGACTGGCTGGCCTGAAGGACACCGAGGAGGCTCCGGATCTCGAGTCCGTTCTGCGCCTAATTCTCGGCAGCCACCATCCGGGCCAGGTCGGACAATGATCGAACCGAGGACACCCCGTAGTCACCGTTGACCCCAAAAGGGTCGATCAGTACCGGCGCTAGGCCGGCTCGCTGTGCACCGACGATGTCAAAGGCCGGTGTGTCGCCTAAATACCAGATGTCCGCAGGATCGCCTTCAAGGATCTCCAGTGCCGGCTCGAAGATGCGGGGGTCCGGCTTTTCGTACTCGTAGTGACCCGAATCGATAACGCACTCGACTGGATGGCCCGGTCCTGGTCCCACCTGGAGAATCTCGAGATCAGCCAAACGCTGTTCGACGGATCCGTCTGCGTTCGAGACAATCCCGACAGGTACTCCGGTGGCTATCAGGTCACCAAGCCCGTCCTTGGATCCTGGGATCACCCGACTCCAGAGGTTGCCACCCAGATAGATGTGTCTCAGCGCTACGGCTGCGTCGTCGACTTGATCGTCTGCAACGCCGAGGCTCGTCGCGTAGATCATGAGGTAGTCATCCCAAAGCGGACCCAGATACTCGGGCTCGGTTACACCCATCGGGAAGACGCGCACCGCGGTGAAGTGAGCCCTGTCGATTTCGGGTCCCGGGGTGATAGCGGGAAGGAACGGTGTAAGTGCTTCGCAGACTTGGTCGTGGTCGGGGAGAAGGAACACGCCCCCTACGTCGAGGAGCACAGCGCTAGGAGGTGATTGCACGTGCCTACCTTACGGTGATTTGCTAGTTTCGATTTGGCCAAGAAATGCCTGGCAAATACGCTTTGTGAAGGCTTTCACAAGCCAGTCCATCCTGATCTCCCTTGAAGCAAGACTCCACCACCGATCGAAATCCGCGTGCCTATGACTCTGGTTGGTCGCGCGCCGGCGGTTTCGTCGAGTCCATTCTCGCAGGATTACTGATTGGCTTCCTTCTCGACAAGTGGCTGGGGACCGAACCTTGGCTGATTCTCACCGGTTTCCTGCTTGGCTGTTACGCCGGGTTCATGAAGATCTGGGCGATGCTCAAAGAGCAGGATCGGCAGACGGATGCAGCCTGAACCCCAGACGCCAGACATCGAACTTATCCTTGCAAAACACACCATCCGCAGGGTGTTTATTCCGGCTCCGATCCTCATAGCTCTGTTCTGGCTGATTCGCGGATGGGACGGTGCTTGGAGTGCTGCGGTGGGGGTGGCCGTGGTAGTTGTCAACTTTCTCGCCGCGGGAGCGATTCTCTCGATTTCTGCCAGACGTGGTCTGTCGGCTTATCATGCGGCGGCCCTGATCGGCTTCTTTCTCCGACTGGGCCTGCTGACGGTGACCATGCTGTTGATCGCGGAGTTCACTCCCATCGATCGGCTGGCGTTTGGGATCACGGCAGTTGTCACATATCTGTTTTTGGTCGCTGCCGAAGCGGTGGCGATATCGAAAGGTAAGGAAAGGGAACTCGAGTGGACGTGATCCTCGCATTCAGTTGCGACCCAGTAAACCAACCGTTGTGCGTGCCCGAATCGATCCTCGAGCTGTTCGAGCTGCCGGTTCTGTTTGGCAGCGTCAATCGCACCATGGTTTACATGCTTCTCGCGGCCCTTGTCGTGATGGCCACCCTCTACTTCACTTACCGCAAGCCCCGACTGGTCCCCACCAAGTTCGGACTCGCCATGGAAAGCGTCGTCGACTTCGTCAGGAACGACATCGCAATCGGAGTCATCGGTCCCCGAGGCGAGAAGTACGCCCCCTACCTGCTTTCGCTGTTCCTCTTCATCCTGGTCGGCAACTTCTTCGGGGTGACGCCGTTCATCAACTTCCCACTTGGTTCACGGATGGCGATCCCGGCTTTCCTGGCCATCGTCACCTGGGTGATCTTCGTCTTCGTCGGTTTCAAAGAGCAGGGGCTGGCATACCTCGGTCACACGCTGTGGCCTCCCGGTGTTCCCGTCGCACTGAAGCCCTTGATCGGGGTCATTGAGCTGGTCTCCAACTTCATCGTCCGACCCTTCTCGCTCGCAGTTCGACTCTTCGCCAACCTCGTAGCCGGTCACACCATGCTCGCGTTGCTACTGGGGTCAGGTGTCTACTTCGTCTATTCGGCTGCATCAGGCGACATCTCGGCCCTCAAGGGCTTCCTGGTCGGTCCGCTCTGGTTCGTCTTTGGAATGGCCATCTTCCTCTTGGAGTTGCTCGTTCTTGCGCTCCAGGCGTACATCTTCACTCTTCTGTCGGCTGTGTACATCGAATCGTCGGTGAACCCGGCCCACTAGATCCAAAAAGAGCCGCAAGGCAAGAAAGGGAAACAAACAAAAATGGATGCACTTTTGATCCTGGCACAGGAGGGAGCGGGTCTCACCGGCAACATCGGTAGTGGTCTCGCCGCCATCGGCTACGGCCTAGGCGCCATCGGCCCCGGCATCGGCGTGGGAATTGTCGCCGGTAACGCGGTCCAGGCTATGGCTCGTCAGCCCGAGGTCGCAGGCATGCTGAGAACCAACATGTTCATCGGTATGGCCCTGTCCGAGGCACTCGCCCTCATCGGCTTCGTGGTCTTCTTCCTGGCTGGATAAATGAACCCGTCCAACATCATTCTGGTTGCCGTAGAGGCGGAAGGAGGCGGCAGCGCCGTCGACCTCCTGCTCCCGGCGTGGCCGGAGCTCGTTGCGGGGATCATCGCCTTTTCGATCGTCTACTTCTTCATTTGGCGCTGGGTTTGGCCCAACATGAACAAGACGATGGAAGCCAGGCAGGCCGCAGTGGCCGGACAGCTCACCGAGGCTGAGAACGCCAAGAAGGAGGCCGAGAGTCTCCTCGCCGATTATCGATCACAGGTGGCCAACGCGAAAGCCGAAGGCAACCGAGTCATCGAAGAAGCGCGGTCGCAGGCAGATGAGATTCGATCTGAGCTGGTAGCTAAAGCCGAGTCGGATGCAGAGCAGATTCGCTCAAAGGCCCGTGAAGACGCGGCCGGGGAGAAGGCTCGTGCCCTCGCCGATGCCAAGAACCAGGTGGGCGACATTTCTGTGGGTCTGGCTGAGAAGATCGTCGGCGAATCTCTGGATGCCGACACCCATCAGGCTTTGATCGACCGTTATCTCGCTGACCTCGAGAATCTGTAGAGACAATGAACGAGCGGATCAGCGGTTACGCAACAGGCATTGTCGCCATGGCCACCGGAGAGGGTGAGCTGCAGCGCGTCGAGGACGAGCTGCTTGCCATCTCCCGTGCCGTCGAGAGTGGCGAGCTTCGCTCGGCCTTGACCGACCCACAACTGCCATTGGAGAAGAAGCAGGCCATCGTGGACGAGCTCATTGGGGGGCGTGCATCATCCCTCACTGTCAACCTCGTCCAGCTGTTGGTTGGGCAGGGACATGTTTCCGACCTGCCCGCTATCGCGCTTGCGGTAGCCGACACAGCCTCCTCTTCCCGGAACAAGGCGCTTGCCGAGGTCAGGTCTGCTGTGTCTCTTGACGAACAGACCGTCGAGAGGCTGACCGCCGCCTTGGGACGGGCCACCGGTAAGAACGTCGAAGTGAAGGTCGTGGTCGACCCCTCAGTCGTCGGTGGAATCGTCGCAAGGGTCGGGGACACCGTCATCGATGGATCGCTGGCCAAACGTCTCAACTCGATCCGACACGCCGTCAGGAGTAACTAATCAATGTCAGATCTGACTATCACAGCTGACCACATCACCGAGGCCCTCAGGTCCCAGCTCGAAGGCTGGAAGCCGGACACCTCGAAAGAGACGGTCGGATACGTAACCTCAATTGCCGACGGTGTGGCCCGTGTCGAAGGGCTGCCCAGCGTTATGGCTTCGGAGCTCCTGGAGTTTCCCGGTGGCTTGGTCGGCGTTGCTTTGAACATCGACGAATCGGATATCGGTGTCGTTTTCTTGGGTGACTATCACCACGTTGAAGAGGGCGACCCGGTCAAGCAGACCGGAACGGTCTTGTCGGTTCCCGTTGGTGACGGACTTCTGGGAAGAGTCGTAGACCCACTCGGAAATCCCATCGACGGTAAGGGCCCGATCGAGGCCACCGAGCGTCGCCTTCTCGAAACGCAGGCTCCGTCTGTCGTCGAGAGACAGCCTGTTCACGAACCGCTGCAGACCGGTATCAAGGCGATCGACTCGATGACCCCGGTTGGCCGCGGTCAGCGTCAGTTGATCATCGGAGACCGCCAGACCGGTAAGACCGCTCTGCTGGTCGACACAATCATCAACCAAAAGCAGTACTGGGGTACCGACAAGGCGGTGAAGTGCATCTACGTCGCCATCGGCCAGAAGGCATCCACCGTTGCTGAGGTCGTCTCGACTCTCGAAGAGCACGGTGCCATGGAGTACACCGTCGTTGTCAATGCCGCAGCGTCGGACGCTCCGGCCCTTCAGATGTACGCCCCATACGCCGGATCGGCCATAGGCCAGCACTGGATGTACAACGGCGAGCACGCCCTGGTGATGTTTGACGACCTCTCAAAGCAGGCCGTTGCCTATCGCGAAATCTCGCTGTTGCTCAGGCGTCCTCCCGGTCGTGAGGCCTACCCCGGCGACGTCTTCTATCTGCATAGTCGCCTTCTTGAGCGTTGCGCCAAGCTATCGGACGAACTCGGAGCGGGATCGCTCACCGGGTTGCCCGTTATCGAGACCAAGGCGGACGACATCTCCGCATATATTCCGACCAACGTGATTTCGATCACCGACGGTCAGTGTTTCCTGAAGACGGACCTGTTCTTCCAGGGCGTTCGCCCCGCAGTCGACGCCGGTGAGTCGGTGTCTCGCGTGGGAGGCAATGCCCAGATCAACGCGATGAAGAAGATTGCTGGACCGTTGCGGTTGAACCTGGCTCAGTTCCGTGAGCTCGCGGCGTTCGCCGAGTTCGGATCAGAGCTGGATGCTGCCTCGTTGGCCCAGCTCGAGCGTGGTCGACGAGTGGTCGAGATTCTGAAACAGCCTCAGTTCAGGCCGGTTCCCGTCGAGGAGCAGGTGTTGTCTCTGTTTGCCGTGACTGAGGGCCACATGGACGATGTCGAGACCGAAGACATCCGCCGGTTTGAGTCGGAACTCCGTGAGTTCTTCAAGACTCGCTACTCCAACGTCCTCGCCGGAATCCGTGATACCGGCAAGCTGCCGGACGGTGATGAGCTGGCTGACGGCATCGCGGCCTTCAAAGAGACCTTTGAAGGCTCAGGGGAGTAGGTCGAACTAGATGGCTAGCGCAGCTCTTCGCGATACCCGCCGACGCATCAAGAGCGTCGAAGCGACCAAGAAGATCACGCGCGCCATGGAGTTGATTGCCGCGAGTCGCATTCCCAAGGCCACCGCCCGGGTTGAGGGCTCGAAGCCTTACACCGCCAAGCTGGTTGAGGTCATTGAGAACGTGGGGTCGGCTGGAGCCGGCTCGTCGCATTCTCTCCTCGAGCGTCGCGAGGTCAGTCGCGTCGGGCTCCTCATAGTGTCATCAGACCGAGGGATGGCTGGCGCTTACGCGTCGAACATCATCCGCCTAGCCGAGCTACGTATCGCCGAGTTGGAGCGTGAAGGTAAGGACGTCGTCATATACGCCGTCGGTAAGAAGGCCCAGTCGTACTTCCGCTATCGCGGGTATCAGATCGAACAGGCCTACCTGGCGGTGACTGACACTCCCGGCTATGGCGACGCTCGTGCCATCGCCAACGCCGTGATGGATGCCTACGCCGGAGCGCGAATCGACGCCCTCGAGGCTTTCTACACCCGGTTCCAGTCAGCGATGACCCAAGTTCCCGGGTCGTACGAGATGCTTCCGATCACCCCGCCGGAAGCTGCGGATAAGGAAGGGCCGGCCGTTAGTTACGAGTACGAGCCGTCGCCCAACGAAATTCTCAACCGTTTGCTTCCTCGATATGTGGAAGCCCTGATTTTCAACATGTTGCTGGAGGCTTCGGCTTCGGAGCACAGTGCCCGACGCAGAGCCATGAAGGCAGCAACAGACAACGCCGAGGAGTTGATCAAGAACCTGACGGTCCAGGCCAACCGGGCCCGTCAGGCCGAGATCACCACCGCCATCACCGAGATAGTTGGTGGCGCCGAAGCCCTGGTAGACGACTAATGACCTTTCTGGGTCGCTGATTTGTGCCATGACGTGGGTAAAGCGACACAGAAAGGTGAAAGAACACGAAATGGAGCGAGAAAATGAGTGAAAAGGCCAAGGGCCGCATCGTCAAAGTGGCGGGCCCGGTGGTGGACGTGGCGTTCCCGCCGGATCAGCTTCCGGAGATCCTCAATGCGGTTGAGATCTTCTTCGAACTGGGTGGCGAAGACAAGATGGTCATTGCCGAGGTTGCCCAGCACCTGGGCGGTTCCAAGGTCCGCGCCGTCGCTCTCGCTCCGACAGACGGTATGACTCGTGGCGCCGAAGTGGTCGACACGGGTTCACCAATCACCGTTCCCGTCGGTGACCAGACTCTTGGTCACATCTTCAACGTCTGGGGCGACTCACTCGACGCTCCGGACCAGGACTTTTCCGAGCCGCGCTGGCCGATCCACCGTACGCCGCCGGCATTCGAGGACGTCGAGCCTCAGAAGACAGTCTTCGAGACCGGGATCAAGGTTCTAGACCTCATCTGCCCCTACCTCGAAGGTGGCAAGATTGGGCTGTTCGGCGGTGCCGGGGTCGGCAAAACCGTTCTCATCCAGGAGATGATCAACCGCGTGGCCACCCAGCATGGTGGCGTCTCGGTGTTCGCGGGAGTTGGCGAACGTACCCGTGAGGGGAACGACCTCTTCCTGGAAATGCAGGAGTCAGGCGTCATCGACAAGGCGGCGCTGACTTTCGGTCAGATGGATGAACCCCCTGGAGTTCGCCTCCGTGTCGCCCTCTCGGCCCTGACTATGGCGGAGTACTTCCGTGACGTTCAGAACCAGGACGTGTTGTTGTTCATCGACAACATCTTCCGTTTCACCCAGGCTGGCTCAGAGGTTTCGACTTTGCTTGGTCGCATGCCTTCAGAGGTGGGTTATCAGCCCAACCTCGCCGACGAGATGGGATTCCTTCAGGAGAGGATCACTTCGCTGAAAGGCAAGTCGATCACGTCGCTCCAGGCGATCTACGTCCCGGCGGACGACATCACCGATCCGGCTCCTCACACGGCCTTCGCCCACTTGGATGCCACCACGGTGTTGTCTCGCCCTCTGACCGCGTTGGGTATCTACCCAGCCGTCGACCCACTTGACTCCACTAGCCGTGCACTCGATCCGCAGATCGTCGGTGAGGAGCACTATTCGGTGGCCGTTGAGGTGCAGCGAATCCTGCAGCGGTACAAAGACCTTCAGGACATCATTGCCATTCTCGGTATCGACGAGTTGTCTGAAGAGGACAAGCTCCTGGTGGCGCGCGCTCGCAAGATCCAGCGTTTCCTCGCTCAGCCGATGTTCGTTGCCGAGCAATTCACTGGTCAACCCGGCATCTACACGCCGCGCGACGAAACGATTGCTTCGTTCCAGGCCATCATCAACGGTGATATGGATGAGTTCCCCGAGCAAGCCTTCTACATGACCGGCGGCCGCGAGGACGTCGAGAAGAAGGCTGGTGAAATGAAAGGCGAAGCCGCTTAGTGCCTAAGTCGTTTCAGGTCGATGTGGTCTCTCCGGAGGCAACGGTGTGGAGTGGCGACGCGACCATCGTCGTCGCCAGGACACCAGACGGTGAGCTGGGCATCATGGCCGATCACGAACCTCTGATGGGAGCGTTGGCCACCGGTCTCGTTGAGATCGAGTCCGATTCGGGTCAACGGACCACGATCGGCGTACACGGCGGATTCATCCAGGTGCTCAACAACCAGGTGACCCTGATCACCGACCGGGCCCAGGTCACCGAGGATGCCACCGCGGCGAAAGAAGTAGCTCGCGAGTTGGCCGCCTCGGACGAGACCGACGCCGAATAGCGGCTGACACCAGGCCCGATTCAACCGCACTGGTTCTCGTACGGAGCGTTTAGCGTGATGAGTAGTGAGTTCTGCTGATCTCAGCCTGCTGATTGCCCTCGTGGCACTTCTCCTGCTGGCCGTTTTCCTGGCGGCAGCCGAGGCTTCGCTCCTGCGTGTTAACGAGGTCAGGGCCAGGGCCCTTGCTGGATCCGGAGACAGGCAGGCTGAGCGCTTGATGCACATCGTCGAGCATCTCCCACAGTTCTTGAACCTGATCTTGCTGCTGGCCCTGCTTGCCCAGATCGGTGCCGCGACCATCACCGGGATACTTGCTCAACGCTGGTTCGGAAACTTGGGTGTGACCATCGGTTCGATCGTCCTAACGGTCGTCCTCTACATCTACGGCGAGGCCATCCCCAAGACCTATGCCGTGCGGCACTCGGAGCGAACAGCCACCTTCGTGGCGACACCCATCACCATTCTGGAGCGCCTACTCAGACCGGTAGTCAAGCTTCTGGTGTGGATCGCCGACCTGCAGATGCCCGGTAAAGGCGTAACCACCTCTGCCACGGTCACCGAGGATGAGTTGCGTCTCCTCGCCGTCGAGGCTGCAGGTGAGGGAGAGATCACCGAGAGCGATCAGCTACTCATCGATCGGGCTTTCCGCTTTGGCGACCGGAGCGTTGACGACATCATGGTCCCGAGGCCCGATGTCGTGGCCATTGATCGATCTCAGAGTGTCGAGCAAGCGCTCACGCTGGCCCTCGAAGCTGGGCACCGTCGCCTTCCCGTGTTTTCAGAGACGATCGAGCATCTTGATGGAGTAGCCAGGCTGCGCGACCTGATAGCGGCACGCGAAAGCGGAACCGTTGGGCTGGAGGATGTGGTCCGACAGCCGCTCGTGGTCCCCGAGTCGATGAGCGTTACTGCCCTACTCGCAGAGATGCAGACCCATCGGAATCATCTCGCAGTCGTGGTGGACGAGTACGGGATCACCGTTGGGATCGTCACAGTCGAAGACGTCGCCGAGGAACTGCTTGGCTCGATAACGGATGAGCCAACGGGCCCCGACGTTAGGAAACTTGCCGCGAATCGCTGGCGGGTTGTGGGTTCGATTCCCGTGGAGGATCTCGAAATCCTGGGCATGGAGTTGCCCGAAGGGGATTGGAACACCGCAGCCGGATTGATGCTGGGAGTCGCGGGGAAGCTGTTGCAGGAAGGCGACTCCGTCGATGTCAGCGGTTACACCATGACCGCTAGGTCTGTGAGGGGACGTCGGATCACCATCATCGACATTGAGGGTCCGTCAGCCTGACGCTGTGCTGCTAGAAGGGCGTGTTTGGCTGACGAGGTGGTGGGTTGCCGCTGTCAGTTTCCGGATCAGCTGAGTCGTCTCCTTCAGTCCGGTCAGTCGTGTCCGACTCACCTAACCCGGCCACGAAGTCGTCGACTGCCTGTGGAAGGCCGGAGCTAATGGCCGAAGCGATCATCGGGAACATCATGCCCGACAAAAAGCCCGACGACGAGACGTCGAGGGTCACTGTCACCAACGTGCCCGAAGTGGTCTCATCCAGCTCGACCTTGGTTGTCCCGCGGATCTCGCTGTTGGTGACATTCCAAGCCATGACCTGATTCTCAGTGCGTGCGTTCGGTGTGGCCGAGCCTGCATATCGCTGACCGGCGATGAGAGTATCGAAGGAAAAACCACTGAGCTTTCCTTCCTCGATGACGGGGTCGAATACCCGATCGATTCCAGAAATCCCTTCCCAGGTTTGCGGCTTGTCGAGTTGTGCCCAAACGGCCTGTAGCGGGGCATTGGTGGACGCTGAATGAGTGAAGGTCTGTGAAGGCACCGCCACAACATAGACCGTTCGATAGGGTCTCGCTGATGTCTCCAACTGAAGCCTCCGCCTCCGCCTTCCAGCCGTTCGTCATGGAGCGGATGATGTCGCGCTTCGAGCAGACGGTGGAGTTCAATCTGTCCGAGAGCGGAGTCCACCCGCTGACCCTTGACGAGTTGATCGGTGAGGACCGCGACATCCTCGGTTCGCTGATGTCCACCGAACTCACTTATCCGCAGGTCGAGGGCACCCCGTCTCTGCGTTCCAATGTCTCCCAAATGTATGAAGGTGCCGGACCGAACAACGTTCTGGTCACCGTGGGTGGAATCGAGGCCAACTACCTGGCAGTTGCGACGCTGCTCAGTCCGGGCGACCAGATGGTGGTCATGGTCCCCAACTACATGCAGGTCTGGGGACTGGCCAAGAACCGCGGCGTGGATGTGCGGACCTTCGCCCTGGATCGGGGCCGGGGTTGGGCGCCCGACCTCGATGAACTCACTGACAGGGTCACGGCGAAAACCAGGATGATTGCGGTGTGCAACCCAAACAATCCCACCGGTCGGATCTTGACCGAGACCGAGATGGACTCAATCGTCTCAGTGGCTGATTCGGTGGGTGCTTGGATTCTCTCCGATGAGGTCTACCGGGGAGCGGAGAGGACCACCGATGTCGAGACCCCGTCGTTCTTCGGTCGTTACGACAAGGTGGTCGCCGTCGGATCGATGAGCAAGGCTTACGGAATGCCCGGTCTTCGTCTGGGTTGGGCCGTGGTGCCCGAGGATCTGAGGGACGAACTCTGGGCGCGGCATGAGTATCTGACGATCTCGGCCACCGCTATTTCGAACACGCTAGGGGCATTCGCTCTGAGTTCTGAGGTTCGGCCGCGCTTGGTGAAGCGCACTCGGCGCTTCATACGTGAGGGCTTCCCCAACCTCGAGCGTTGGATGGCGCAGCAGGGCTCAGTGTTCGACTCAGTAGATCACCAGGCTTCGGCAGTCGCCCTCCTCCCTTACACAGTTGACGTGAACTCGTCGGAGCTTGCGGATCGCCTTCGACTCGAGAAGAGCGTGCTGGTTGTGCCTGGGGACCATTTCGGGCTAGACGGATTCCTGAGAGTGAGCTTCGGGTTGCCGCCAGAGATACTCCTCCCCGCCCTCGACCGGATCGGTGAGCTGTTGACGGAACTGGCAGACCAGTCTTGATGTCAACGTCGGAGGTGGCCAGGCGCTCGCGGGACTCCGAGGAGCGGATACGAGGCCACATCGAGCGAACACCGTTGCAGCACTCGCCTACCTTGGGCGATGAGGTGTATTTGAAGTGTGAGAATCTTCAAGTCACCGGCTCTTTCAAGGCAAGAGGAGCTGTGTCCAAGCTGACGGGTCTCACGCCCGAAGAGGTTGCCAAGGGTGTGGTGGCAGCTTCGACCGGCAACCACGGCGCCGCCGTTGCTTACGCGGCTCAGCGTGTTGGATCTCGAGCCACCGTCTTCGTTCCGAGCAACGCCAAACCAAACAAGCTTGATGCGATAGCCGCGCTTGGTGGTGAGGTCCGCGTTTACGGAGACGACAGCGTGGAGGCAGAGGCCGAGGCGCGCCGTCACGCGGACACCGAGGGCGCAACCTACGTATCTCCTTACAACGATCTCGATGTCATCGCAGGGCAGGGGACCATCGGCCTCGAACTGATAGAAGACCTCGAAAGGGTGGACGACGTCGTTATCGCCGTCGGAGGAGGAGGTCTCCTCTCAGGTGTCGGCAGCGTCCTGAAGGAACGGAGCTCCGACACCAGAGTGATCGCGTGTTCTCCCGAAAACTCTGCGGTCATGGAGCGCTCATTGAGAGCCGGACAGATCCTCGACATTCCGTCACTGCCCACCATCTCCGACGGAACGGCGGGTGGCGTTGAGAAAGGGAGCGTCACTTTCGATCTGTGCCGCGATCTCGTCGACGAGTTTGTGACTGTGTCTGAGGAAGAGGTCATTGCGGCGATGCGTAGCTTTGCCAATGCTCACGACATGCCTATCGAGGGCTCGGCAGGGGTGGCCTTGGCTGCACACGCAAGGCTTCGAGCTGGCGGATCAAGCCGGATCACCGTGATCGTTCTGTGCGGAGGGAACATTTCAGAAGATCATCTGCGTCGTTTGGCTTGACGCCGTTGTCAGCTCAGTGAATCCTTCAGCTTGGTGAGACGGTTCTCCCATGCTGATCCCACCTGGTCGATCCATTCCGACATCTCGCCAAGCCGCTCGGGTACCGGGTCGTAGAGGATCTCCCTTCCCACCTTGCGGCGTTCCACCAGGCCGGCACTGTGAAGAACGTCCAAATGCTTGGAGATTGCCTGACGCGTCACCTCGCTGCCGTCGGCGAGGGTCGACGCCGAAGCTGGCCCCTCGGAGTTCAAACGCTCGAACAACGACCGGCGGGTCCGATCTGCGAGCGCGTTGAGAACTGACTGGGGGTCGGTCACGCCGCGAGGGACATCCAGACTGGAGGAGTCCGGGTGATTTGGTATTCGAGCAGGCGTTCAGTCACATGCACGCGGCTCCCGCTTCCGTGTGGAGTGATCTCAATGGTGACCTGAGACGGATCTCCGTCGGGCTCTCTCCACGACCAAGTGATCGACTCACCAGGAACCACCTCTTCCACCGTTCCTATCAAATGGCGGTCGGGTGCGGTGACTGTTCCACCTGGCCTCGGATCCACGGTCACTCCGAGCCAGTCTTCAGCAAGGTCCTCCTCAAGGATATGACGCCACACGATGTCCGGTTCAACGTCCACCTCGACGCTTTTCTCGATCTCTGGGAGGTCATTCATGATCGTGCAACTTAGCAGTTGCAGATAGGTGATACCATCTGCAACCCTACAGTTGCAGATGGAGGCCGCGACATGTTGATCCCGACAGTGATAGAACAGACATCCCGAGGGGAAAGGGCGTTTGACATCTACTCTCGCCTTCTTGGCCATCGAGTGGTGTTTCTCGGACGACCGATCGATGACGAGTTGGCGAACCTGGTTGTTGCCCAGCTGCTCCACCTCGAGTCGGATGACCCCGACAAACCCGTCGCGCTCTATATCAACTCTCCGGGCGGTTCGATCGACTCGATGTTCGCCATTTATGACACGATGCAGCACATTCGCCCTGAGGTCCAAACCACCTGCATTGGTATGGCAGCCTCTGCCGCCTCGCTGATTCTTGCGGGGGGAGCCGCCGGTCAGAGATCGGTGCTCCCGCACGCACGTGTGATGATCCATCAGCCCTGGGTGCAGAATGTCGGCGGCCAAGCCGCGGACATAGAGATCCACGCCGCAGAGATCTTGAGACAGCGGGCCATGGCCAACGAAATCCTGGCTAGGCACACCGGTCAGGATGTCGAGACCATTGCCTCCGATACCGACCGTGATCGCTGGCTGACCGCCGATCAAGCAGTCGCTTACGGGTTAGTTGACCGGATCCTCGCGCCCGCTTCCGTTCCGCCCGGTCTCACGCGTGGCTGAGCTCGAACGTGAAACTCAAGCGTCGGAGTAAGTGAGTTCTCCCAACATCCCGGCTTCGTAGTGGCCAGGCAGGAGGCATGCGATCTCCGTGTAGATGCCCATGTCTTTAGGAAATGTGACGGTGATCTCGCCTGTCGCTCCTGGCTCGAGCTCCACGAAAACGTCACCGTCCTCCTCGTGATGACCACCCTCGCCATGGTCGTCGTGGCCTGATTCCAAGTGCTCTTCGATGCGGTGGGCGTTAGAGAGTCTGAATTCGTGGTCAATGGCACCGTTGTTGGTGATGATGAACCGAACAGTTTCGCCGGCTGAGATGTCGACGCGTTCGGGCTCGAAAGCGAATTCGGTCATAGAGACCTCGACGATTCTCACGTCATCGGACACATTGGTGTCTGTAGTCGTGGTGGTCATCTGGTGATCGTCGGAGTGGGTTGTCGTGGTTGTGGCCTCCGGAGCTGTGGTTGAGACGGCTGCTCTGGTTGTGCTCGGGGCCGTGTCGTCGACGTTGGAGTCATCGGAGCCGCAACCTGAAGCGACGAGTCCGAGAATTGCAATTACAAAGGTTGATTTACTGATCTTCATGGTTCCTCCTGAGAGGGATGATTTGGAAGGGCTGAAGGTGGTGCGAGTGTCGATCAGGCCAGGAGGGGCCGGAACTGTGAAGATGTCGGTTGTCGAGGTTTGATTCGACTTCTTGTCGGATCTGACGAGACCACTGTCATTAGCGAACGTCGAATCCGTGTCTTAGGGGCCCGTCGGACGAAATCGCCAAGAAGGACTGCCACGGTGGCGAGAAGTGCACATAGCCCTTCAACGTGAGGCCCGGTGTGCTCTGAAGGGGTCATGGCTGATGTTTCTTCGGGTTGGAGTCCGACGGCAACGTCGTGGAGCACTCCAAACGCAGCAAACGCGACCAGGGCAAAGACAAGGAGACCGCTTCTCCAGAGTCGGCGCATGGTTTGCATAGTCGGGTAAAGCGATCGCAACGGGTAGGGCACAAAGTCCTCACCGAAGGAACCGTCAATCATGATCGTGATTATTGCGGTCGGTGTTGGCGAAATCGATGGCCGCAGCCGGGTCAGGGTCCTCGCAGTCGACTTCTGTCTGAATCGTTGAGAAATAAAAGCCGTGTTGACTCCGGACAATGCGTTCGGCGTTCCTAAGAACCACTTCCGGGTCAGCGGTTTCCGTGATGCGTATGTGGGCAGAGAAGAGGTTCTTGCCGCTGGTTAGTGCCCACGCGTGCACGTGATGAGTGTCGATCACGTCGTCGAGGGCCTCGAGGTCGCCTATGAGCGCGGTTAGATCGACGTCGCTAGGCACCGTGTCCATGAGCACGCCGATTGAGTCCCTGATGATTCCCCAGGACGCCCAAAGAAGTACCAGCCCGAACAGAATTCCAAGTATCGGGTCGATGGCTACGAAGCCGGTGATGTTGACGACGATTGCAGCCACCACAATGAGAAGACTTCCTACGAACGTTTGAACGACATGCCAGTAGGCACCACGCATGTTCAGGTTTTCTTTCTGACCGGTGTGGAGGACACGTAGAGATATCAGTTCAGTGACGATCCCTCCAGCCGCAGCGAAAAGCATGAGACGTGAATCGAGTTCAGCCGGATTGGTCAACCGTCTCGCGCCCATGACGACCACAATCAAAGCCATCCCCAAGAGGAAGAACCCGTTCAGCATGGCACCGACGATCTCGGCTCTCATCGATCCGAAGGTTCGGTACCGATCGGCAGGATTGGCAGCGATTCGGTTTGCCGTCAGAGCGAGGAGCACACCACCTACCGCCGAGAATGTATGCAATGCGTCAGAGAGCACGGCGACGGAGTTGCTCGCGATGCCAAGTACCAGTTCGACAATGAAATAGACCCCGGTTAGCCACAAGCTGACTCTCAAGGCCCGGTCATTTGCCTTCAACATGGCCGTGTGGTCGTGACCGTCCATCGAGGCAGAGCATATGCGAGAAAACCTTGACGTCTGCTGGAACCTCTGGGCGGCAACAATCGGGAAGTCTCTAAACGCTTAGCAAGGGGAGGCGACCTGTGAATTCGAAGATAAGAATGTTGGTGGCGTGGTTGGCGTTTGTCAGCGCTTGCGGGGGAGGTGGCGACGTTGTCGAAGGGCCGAGCATCCCGGTGCAGGATGCGAGCCTGGTAGACGCCGGCGAGCCTCTCTATCAGGCCAACTGCGCCTCGTGTCATGGTGCCGACCTCCGCGGTACCGACCAGGGCCCATCTCACCTCTCTATGGTTTATGCCCCTGACCATCACGGAGACCAGGCGTTCGTGCTGGCAGTGCGGTTCGGTGTTCAGGCTCACCATTGGCCCTTCGGGCCGACGCCTCCGGTACAGGGCCTCTCCGACGACGACATCGCGGCGATCGTGGCGTATGTGCGGGGGAATCAACGTCTCAATGGATTCGAGGCCTATCCGCCCGACTGAACGTCGCGGGATTAATCAGTAGGCGGAGCAAGAGGAGGGCCGTAATGTGTCCACCAACCACCTCGAATACTCATGCTTATCGCGCGCGACCTCGTTATCGAAGCAGGTGTCCGGACCCTCATCCGTGACGCTTCTTTCAGCGTGCAGGCAGGAGATCGGATCGGTCTTGTTGGACGAAACGGGGCCGGTAAAACCACCCTGATGCGGACCATCATCGGAGAACTCCAGCCCGCCGAGGGCACGGTTCTTCGTTCCGGGAATGTTGGCTACTTCTCTCAGGAAGCCGCCCTTCCTCAATTGGAGCACCCTGACGCTTCGGCGCTGGAACGCATCCTCATGGCGCGTGACATAGGGGCGATGCAGCGTCGCATAGAGCAGTCGCGCAAACGACTGGAGGGTCTGACCGGTGAGGAGCGAGATCGGGGAATCCTGCGGTTCTCCCGCCTGCACGATGAGTTCGAATCCAAAGGCGGATTCGTTGCTGAGGCCGAGGCAAAGCGGATCGCTTCAAACGTTGGGATTGGCAACGACGAACTGCATCAACCCGTGAAGACCATGTCTGGTGGTCAGCGTCGGAGGGTGGAGCTTGCCCGACTCCTCTTCGCCGAGACCGATGTGATGATCCTGGATGAGCCCACCAACCACCTCGACCTCGACGCCAAGGCCTGGCTGATTGAGTACCTGAGCACCTACAAAGGCGGGATGTTGGTCGTGTCTCACGATCTTCCGTTGCTTGATGAGGCGATCACCTCGGTCCTGGCCCTGGAACATGGTGAGATCGAGGCCTATCGGGGCAACTACTCCCACTACTTGATTGAGCGAGATGCTCGCCGGGAGCGCAAGGAGCGCGAGCGTAAGCATCAGGACGAGGCGATAGCTCGGCTGGAAGAGAACATCCGACGGTTCAAGGGGACCACTGAGAAGATGGCCAAGGTTGCCCGTGCCATGGAAACCCGCGTGGACCGGATGAAGCGTGAGCTGGTTGAGGTTCAGAAGAGCGGCAAGAAGGTGCGTCTTGCTTTCCCTCAACCTGAGCGCTCGGGGCGGGTGCCTCTCGCGGCGTCGGGGATCGCTAAGTCGTTCGGCGACAACCTGGTGTTTCTCGACATCGAGTTCGCCGTGGAGCGCGAGGAGCGGATGATCCTGATCGGACTCAACGGTGCCGGTAAGACCACCCTTCTCCGGATTCTGGCTGGGGTGGAGACGCCCGACCTTGGGGAGGTCTCTCTTGGTCACCGTGCGAGTCTTGGCTACTACGCCCAGGAGCATGAGCAGATTCATCGAGGTATGACAGTTTTCGACCACATGCGCAGAGGCACTGATCTGGCCGACACCACCCTGCGATCCCTGCTGGGTCATTTCCTTCTGGCAGACAAGGTCGATCAGGACGCCGGTACGTTGTCCGGTGGAGAGAAGACCAAGCTGGCCCTGGCGATGCTGGTGGCGGCCCGCCCAAACGTCCTCTTGTTGGACGAGCCGACCAACAACCTCGACCCCCAGGCGAAAGAAGCTCTACTTGATGCCCTGAGTGTCTATGAGGGCACCATCGTCATGGTGAGTCACGACACTGATTTCGTCGCTCAGCTGATGCCGGACCGGGCCGTTCTTATGCCCGACGGCGACATGAAGTTCTTCGACGAGGAGCTTCTGGATTTGGTGGCTCTGGCATAGGAACCGAAACCCGGACTCCGAACGTCGAAAGCATATGTCCTTCGTTTACCGGCTGGCATTGGCAAGCAGCATCGTTGTGCCGTTAGTGGCAGGTGGCGCGGTAACCGCATCTGCAAGCTGCGCCGCACCACCTTCGCTCGAAAATGGGTACGCCCACGCAGAAGTCGTCTTCATCGGTCGGGTCGTTGAACTGAGCAACGACAATCGCAGCGCCACCGTCGAAGTCGAACAGGTGTGGAAAGGTCCTGAGCTGCCGGACGTGGTTGTGGTGCACGGCGGTCCGGAACGGGAGGATGAAATCACTTCGGTGGACCGACAATTCGGTCTGGGAAGCTATGTGTTCTTTCCAACCAACGCAGGACCGCCATTCACCGACAACTCATGTTCGTTGACGCAGCCCGCGACCTCGGCTCTGGACGCGGTGAATCCGTTCCTCGAGGAGCCGCCCGATCCACAGGGAGCTCCGAGCGCTCCGAGCGCCGTACCCACGACCGTGGCAGCGCAAGGCGGCTCACTTGAGGACGGCGACAACTCATTGGCACCTTGGATCATCGTCCTACCCGTGATGGTCGCCGCCTTGGGTCTGGCGTTTGGGGCGCGTCACAGAAGAGCCAACTCCTAGCCTTCGCCTCTTGACCTGGAGCGCACTACAGGTCTTACGATCGGGCCAATGAAGACCTTTTCCATCGGCGAGGCATCGTCGTCAACAGGTCGATCGGTCGAGACCTTGCGCTACTACGAGCGCGCCGGGTTGCTTCGAAGCATCCCTCGCCAGAGCAACGGCCATCGTGCATATGAGGAGATCGATCTCGCCTGGATCGACTTCATCGGCTGTATCCGCAGCGGCGGAATGCCCATTCGCGAAATCAAGGAGTACGTCGATCTTTGCGACCAACCTCGATCGGAAGACCATCGAAAGGCGATTCTCGAACAACACCTCGCGCGGTTGGATAACCGCATCACGGAGTTGCAGGAGCAACGCAGTCGGATCTCCGAGAAGATCGGTTGGTATCAGGAAGAGATCGCTCAGCTGGCGGTGAGCCGGTGAAGTTCGGTGTGCAGGTGATGCGTTTCGATTGGCCGGGAAGCCCTGACAACATCGCTACAACCCTCGGTGACATCGCCGAGTTCTGCGATGAGGCAGAGCTGGACTCGCTTTGGGTGATGGATCACTTCTTCCAGATGGGTGGGTCCGCCGGCGAGCCTTCGGCCCCGATGCTCGAGGCCTACACCACCCTCGGTTACCTGGCAGGGCGCACCTCGAATATCACTCTTGGGGCGCTGGTCACGGGGTATCTCTACCGCTATCCCGGCATTCTCGGCAAGACCATCACCACTCTCGACGTGCTGTCGCAGGGCAGAGCCTGGTTTGGGATCGGGGCCGGCTGGTACCAGGAGGAGGCCGACGGACTCGGCGTTCCCTTTGAGCCAACGACGGTTCGTTTCGAGCAACTCGAGGAAACTCTCCAGATCGTTCAACAAATGTGGAGTGGTCACGTTGAGCCCTTCAGGGGCACCCACTATCAGCTGGCTGAGCCGATCAACCAACCGCCCTCGGTGCAGAAGCCCCATCCGCCCATCATGGTTGGGGGAGAAGGGCGTCAGATGACGCTGCGACTAGTGGCTCGGTACGCCCAGGCACGCAACTTCTACTTTGGCGTCACGGACCCAGCCCTCGGTGCCTGGCACCACGAGCGGTTCTTGGAGAGCGAAGGTCACCTCGAAGATATGTGGGCGATGCTCGGCGAGCGTTGCGACGAGGTTGGACGTGATCGGAGCGAGATCGAGTTCACCGCTCTTGGAACGGTCCGGCCGGACCGTTCCGGCACCGGGGACAGTCCTGAGTTCCTCCTCGACTACTTCGGCCGGCTGGGGGAGTTGGGCGTCGAGCACATCATCGTCAACCTGTCCGAGCCGCAGGACGTGTCGCAGCTCGAGGTGGTGGCGGAGGTGGCCGCCAAGATGCGCTGAGCGCTGAATTGTTTTTCGCGATCTCCACACGGCTGTGTTGCCTACGCGTAGCTTTCCTCGAGTAGGCGAACGCCATCTAGGGAGAGAGACGTGACATACGCCACAAACAAGAGGGTCTGGCTGGCCCTCATGACAGTCCTTGCAATGCTTGCCACTTTGGTGGCGACAGCACCGGAGGCGGATGCCGCCAATGGCAACGGTGAGGCGAATCGATCTGGACCCCAGTGGAGCTCCTGCTATCAGGATGTGGCTGCTGAGTTCGCCGGGCTTGGGGTCAGCTACGAGTGCACTCAGGTGAACGTGCCCCTCGACTGGGACCACCCCAACGGAGCAAAAATCCAACTGGCGTTGGTGAGGCTGCCGGCGAGCGACACGGAAAACTATCGTGGTTCGCTGTTCCTCAATCCGGGTGGACCGGGTGGTTCGGGAATCGACTTCGCCCTGTTCTTTGGGCCGTTCGCCCAGTTCGTCTGGGGTCCCGTTGCCAATCAATACGACATCGTGGGATTCGATCCCAGGGGTATCGGCAGGTCAACGGCCCTACGTTGCTTTGGAAATGAGAACCAGGCCGTGCAGGTGTTCGCGCCGTTCCCGTTCCCCATGACTGAGGATGAGGTCGACCTGTTCATCCCGGGCAACCAGTTGTTTGTCGATCAGTGTGATCAACGTGGGAGCAAGGTATTGGGCCACATGTCGACGGCCAACGTGGCGCGGGACATGGACCACATGCGTGAGTTGTTCGGCAACGAATACATGAACTACGTGGGCATTTCGTACGGAACTTTCCTCGGCCAGACGTACGCCAATATGTTCCCTGACAAGGTTGGAGCTTTCGTCATCGACGCCGTGTTAGACCCGATTGCCTGGTCCAATCTCGGTGCTTCTGTTCCATTCTCGACGTCGCTCCGCTCGGATGTCGGCGCCCAAGACACCCTGGACGAGTTTCTGCGGCAGTGCGACGACGCCGCGGCGGGCAACTGTGCCTTGGCTCCAGACGCTGGAGATCGCCTCGACGCCACTCTCGAAACGTTGAGAGATGGTCCGGTGCTGATTGAGATCCCCGAACTTGGCGTGACGTTCCCCTACTTCTATTCCTTCGCTGTGATCGACCTCCTGATTGGTCTGTACAACCCAGGTGGCTACGCGGATATGGCCGCCTTCTTTGCCTTCCTCGAGGCGCAGGCAAGTCCGGCGACTCTTGGTCTGGCTTGGGAGAAGATGCAGGATTCGGTTGGTCTCTCCAACAAGCGCGGGTTCCCGAATTATCCGAACTTCGTGGAAGGCTTCCCCGGGGTGGCCTGCGTTGACACCTTCAATCCAGACATCGGCCACGCTGGATGGTTCGAGGCGGGCAAGCAGGCGACTGCGACCTATGGGATCTTTGGCGAGGCATGGACCTGGGCTTCCGAACCGTGCATTCTGTGGGAAGTCGAAGACGATGACAACTACACCGGTCCCTATGACGCAGTTACTGCCAATCCCGTGTTGGTGATCGGCAACTTCTACGACCCGGCCACGAGGTACGAGGGGGCACAGACCGCCCGCGCTCTGCTACCCAACTCGGCGCTCCTGTCGGTTGACGAGCCGGGGCATGCGTCACTGGGCAGTAGTGGATGCGCCGGCTACCTGACGGGTCTCTACTTGGAGGATCCCTCGATTGCTCCTGGACTCGATGGGACGGTGTGCCCGTCTGAGGGAAACTGGTTCGACAAGGTCGCAGGCGGTCCGGGGGGAGGCGGAGCAATGGCCTTCGACTTCAGGACTGGCCTGATGGACGAGATGGCTTTCCGGCCGTAGTCGGGCGGAACCGCTCCCCCTGAGTCAGTTCAGGGGGAGCGGCCGCTGACGTCAAGAAATGGGTCGATCTGAGGGCCCTCGTTTCCTGAGCCATTTCCAGAGAGATACGACGAGGCTCACCGCGGCCGCCAGCAGGACAACTGCAACTATCGCTCCTACCGCTAATGCCAGGAACAGCTGCTCCTCGGTGAAGACAGCGCCGGCAAGGACAACGTTTGAAGTTAAGACGTTCATGAGGTCAGTTGACCGCAGACTCGCGGTGACCGACATGGGTGATGCACCCCATGTTGTGCGACTAGCTAGTTGGCAGCCGTTTCGGGTCGAGCCGGGTGTGGTCGATTTCCGGTCGCATCCGAGATCAGATCGGCCAGCTGTGGAGTCACAGGCAGAGACCTTTGCCAACCTGTTTGAGATGCACGTGCTGCCGAACAGCCACAACCCGGCTACTGCATTTGCCACGCTGGTGGGACTCGCATCGGACGTGGTCAACCTCGCTCTGATGCGCTCGATCGAGAGAGTGGGCAAGACAAGGCTCGCGGGAATCGCCGAGTCCCGATTCTTTCCGAAAAATCTTCGGGCAAGGCAGTCCGGACGCGGAATCTGTCTGACCCTGTTTGTAGGTTGGTAACCAGAATCTTATGAGTGAATCTTGTGTCCTCGGACAACCGAATTCACTTCCCCAACCGCCAGGCAAATGCGCATGAGCAACCTGCGCTCCGTACTCGACGACCTGGCAGCGGTCCCTTTGTCCGACCTTTCTGTCGCGGAGCTCGATGCCGAAATCGTGGAGCTGGCTCGAGGTATCGATTCGATGAAGGTGCTCCTTGCTGAGCGGGCGCGAAGTCTCCAGGAGCGAGGTGGGCTGAGGGAGTTGGGGTACTCCTCGCTGACCTCGTATCTCGCCCATCGGGGTCGCGTCCCTGTAGGTCAGGCAAAGACGGTGGCGACTCAGGTTCAGTCCAAAGACTCCGCCCCGCTCACATTTGCGGCGTGGGCCGATGGTCGACTTTCGACAGGTCAGGCAGACCAGCTGTTTCGCTTGGCCGGTGCGCTCCCGGATGTCTTTCCTGACGCAGAGGAGGCGTTGGTCGAGATCGTCGAACCCCTTGATGTTCGGGACACTGGTCGAGCTATTGATTACTGGCGTCAGTCGGTGGATGGACCCACAGAGCTCGACTTGGAGAGGCAACAGCTGCGTCGCTCAGCCCACCTTTCGAAGTCGTTGAATGGGATGCATGCGCTCGATGGCACATTGACGACCCTCGCTGGGGAGTGTCTGTCCACGGCTCTCGAGGCTCTGATGGGGCCACCTGCGGAGGGCGACAGGCGGACACCGGGTCAGCGTCGGCATGACGCTCTCGAGGATCTAGCCCGGTTCTTCCTGGAACATCAAGAAGCACCGACCGTTGGCGGCGAGAGGCCCCATCTCATGTTGCTCGCCGACTGGGACGCCCTCCGAGGTATCGCTGGCGGTACTCACGAGACAATCGACGGCAACGTGATCGATGTCGACACACTTCGTGCGATTTCCTGTGATTGCTCGGTTAGCCGGATTGTCTTGGGGCCTGACTCCGAAGTTGTCGATGTAGGACGGAAGACGAGGGTCTGGACTGCAGCGCAACGGCGGGCTATCTATGCCCGTGACCGTCACTGCCAGGCCGACGGATGCCGGACCAGAGCCCGTCATTGCGACATTCACCATATGGATCATTGGGCGGATGGTGGGTCAACGACCGTCGAGCTAGGAATCCTCTACTGCCGGTTCCACCATGTGCTCGAGCATTCTCGGGACAAATACTCTCGGAGGAGCGAACGAACCTAGGGGTGGTCCCGCGTGGCCATCCCGATGACGACCAACTCATCACTGACGACGGTTCCTTTGGCTGTAACCGTTCTGAAACCGCGCTTCGGCAGAGTGACGGTTATGAGCCACGCACACATCCGCACCGCCCAAGCAATCCAAAGCACCCGTTACCAGAACACCGTGAGGACTCCCAGGGCCAGCAAAGGGTCGAAGACATCAGGTTCAGCCGCCGTCCGTGAACTGATCGCTGGATTCGCCCGTCTGACAAACCTCAAAGCCAAGACCGCCTAGACACATTCAGGGGGAGCCAGATTCACCTCCGAACGTGGCTCCCCCTCAGTGAGATTTGTAAACCCCGTGAATTCAGAAACTCCTTGACTTCAAGTGAACTTCAAGTTGTACCTTGACCCATGAGATGGTCAACAAGGAGTTCTTGATATGCCAAGTGCGCTGATAACTGGAGGGTCGAAGGGACTAGGGAGGGCCCTTACCCTCGCTCTGGCTGACAGAGACTGGGACGTGCTCATTACTGCACGCACCCAGGAAGCAGTCGAGGCAGTCGTGAAGGAAGGCGGCCACCGCGTGCGGGGACTGGTTGGCAATATGAGGGAGGCGGCTCATCGGGATCGCCTTGCCGCCGAAGTCGGTACCAGGCTCGATCTATTGGTCAACAATGCCAGTCATCTCGGGCCAAGCCCTCTTCTTCCCGTCCTTGCGATGGACGAGGACGATCTTCATGCGGTCTTTGACACCAACGTGGTGTCACCACTTGCTCTGATTGGTTTGTTGGGAGGCGCTCTCAGCGCTGCCGAAGGCGTGATCGTCAACATTTCCTCGGACGCGGCCGTGGAGGCGTATGAAACGTGGGGCCCGTATGGGGCCTCCAAGGCTGCGCTCGACCACGCCAGCTCAATTCTGGCTAAAGAGGAACCGAGGCTGTCGGTGTATGCCGTGGATCCGGGTGACATGCAGACTGACATGCATCAGGCGGCGTTTTCAGGCGAGGACATTTCAGATCGTCCCACCCCAGAGACTGTGGTGCCATCGATCATCCATCTCATCTCTAGCGGTCTGCCATCCGGACGGTACGTCGCCAGTCAGTTCGCAGTCGGTTCATGAAACACTCGCGTCGCGCGGCTGCGCCGACTGTGGGCTACCTCTCAGCGAAAGCACCACCCGAGGCCAGGGGTCTTGAGCGTGATGAAGTCCGCCTGATGCTGGGTTCTCCCAGTCGGTTCGCTGACACGACGTTCCGCTCTCTTCCGGATTTCCTCGATCCCGGGGACCTGTTGATCGTCAACACCAGCCGGACCCTGGCAGCGGCTGTGCCAGGCGTTCTATCTGGGCAACAGATGGTCGTTCACTTCTCGACTCCGCTGAGAAGAGATCGTTGGGTAGTCGAACTCAGAATGCCCGACGCCTCTGGCCCCATCCTCGATGCACGAGTCGGAAACACGGTCGGCGTGCCTAGTGGAACGTTGACGCTGGAGGAACCGTACGGTGAGATCTCGGGGGACAAGATCCGGCTGTGGGGGGCCTCACTCGAGATCGAGGGCGGGGTACGGACCCTGATGCGTCGGCACGGTGCCCCGGTTCGATACTCCTACGTTCCCGATGAGTGGCCGTTGTCGTACTACCAGACCATATTCTCTGACCGAAGACGATGGCCGGGCAGCGCCGAAATGCCAAGCGCCGGCCGACCTTTCAGCGCGCGTGTGGTTAGGGCGCTGCGGCGAAAGGGTGTGCGTCTTGCGGGTATCGAGCTTCATGCTGGGGTTTCGTCACAGGAGGCCCATGAACCGCCGCAGAGTGAAAGATTCTCGGTCCCAGTTCAGACAGCGAGAGCGGTAAATGCTGCGGCGCGGCGTGGTTCGAAGGTGATAGCGGTTGGGACCACAGTCACCCGAGCCCTAGAGACAGTGGCAACAGAATCCGGCCAGGTAGTTGCTGCAGCTGGCTGGAGCGACCTGGTGCTTGGCCCCGACCGGGGTACCCGTGTGGTCAAAGGCCTGATCACTGGCTGGCATCCGCCCGAGGCGTCTCATCTGGACCTCCTGCGAGCCGTTGTCGGATCAGCTGTCGTGGACGAAGCGTATCGAAGAGCTGTGGTTGGTGGGTACTTGTGGCACGAGTTCGGTGATTCCTGCCTCATGTTAAGGGCCGGGTCGGAGCCTTGATGCAACCATGTCGATAAGGATCAGCAACCTACTTGCAAATCGGTTTCAGCGCCGCGCAAAAGCCAGGAACTCTGACTTGGCTGATACGTTGATTCGGTATGAGACGTTTAGTGCTGTTGATGGCCGTTCTGGTGGTGGCGGCTTGTACGAATAGCGAGGATGGGGATGGCTCGACCACGTCGATCGTCGAGGCATCTGCTACCACTGGAGATTCGACGACAACCACGGTGGCCGAGGGGACCACTACGACGCATGCAACCACCACAACCCTGGCTTCCCTGCCGGGCCAGGAGGTCGACTTTGGTCCCCGCGCCGGCGATCAACTGATGGTGATCCTGGTTCCGCATGACGACATGCTGAATCTCCGAGCCGCCCCCGGGCCGGATCAAGAGATTCTGGACACGTTGGAACCGACAGCCACCGGGATCACAGCCCTGGGTGAGACCCGAGACCTTGGCGAGCGCGGATTCTGGGTCTCCGCTGATTGGGAAGGCCAGGCCGGTTGGCTGCACATGTCGTTTGTGGCTTATGAAGGGGTGACCGACGACTGGACGTCGTCGATTGTTGACGCGTTTGGTGAGGTCCCTCAGGCGGACTCGATGACCGAGCTTGGACTAATGGTGGCGGAGAGCCTGGCGTCGGAGGATCCGCCTTCAACCGTTGTGCTCGTGGTGGATGAATCGATTGGCGACCTGGGAGAGGTGACCTATGACGTCATCGGGCTCGGTGACGATGCTGTACGTGGGTTCAGAGTCCACGTCTTCGGTCAGTCGAGCGGCGATGGCTTCGAGCTAAGGAGCGCCGAAGTTACTTCGCTCTGCGGACGTGGCGCGGACGCCGAGGGTCTTTGCGCCTGAATCAGACGGCGGGTCGGCTCCGGCCCGTCTTCATCATTGCGTGACGCTCGAGGAAGATGGCCCTTCGGGCATCCTCCAGCCTCATGCGAGCCCGACCCAACTCAGCCAGGGTTTCGGGGCTGCGTGACACGTCGGCATGGTCGACGAATGCGCCGGTGAGATCTTGGAATTTGAGTTCAAAGTTTTCAGTAAGCATGACCCGCCAATGCTACCAGTTACCAAACATTTGCAATAGTTAGCACCGGGTAAATCAGTCGTTCTCCATAGTGTCGGTTGGCTTGTGAGCCGAGAGCCAAACCAGCAGCAGAAGAAACCCGACGATCGCTGTGCCGCCGACCCATCGGAGGTCCTGTGGGCCCGGGCTTTCAACTGCTGTTCCATCGGCAACCAGGGGCGGAACGGTCGAGGGCGGGGTCGCCGGTCCGGGGTCGAGTCCGATTGTGGTCGTGGTCTCATCGGGCACAACCAACTGAGGCGCGTCGGGTAGAACGACAATCGGTCCCACGCCTTGGGCAGGAAGGGTTACCAGTTGTTCTGCCTCTCCACCTTCGAGGCTGGCTGTCATGATCGACCCGCCGGATGTTCCGATAAGGGTGGACCCGTCGGCGATGAGGTGAGCTCCGTCGAGTCCGGTGAGTTCTGTGGTCTCGCCTGAGGTGACATCCGTCACGACGACGAAGCCTGCCTCCTCCAAATCCCAGTTGTAGGCCTGAACGGCCACGTGGTGATCGCTGACCCAAACCGGCGAGTAGACCTCCCAAGGTATCTCGTGCTTGCCGAGTAGCTCACCATCGGAGTTGACGATGAAGAGGGTGGCTAGAGCTTGATGGTTACCGCCGAATCTCGTCTCGGTGAGGGCGATCTCTTGCGTTTGCTCGTTGACTCCCACGGCGATCGACCAGAGTTGGTCGGCCGGTGTCGTGTGGAGTGGAACCTGACGTCGATCATCTAGATGCGTCAGTACCGGATCTGACTCGTGTCTTTCTTGTGCGATTGCGAAACCGTCACCGAAGTTCCAGACTTCTCCCCGAAGGTCGACGACCTGCGATTGGTCTGTGAGTGTCATCAGGCTCGCCTGATCGCCGATGTACTGGACTGCCCAGATTTCGGCGGCTTCGGGATCACGGCAAGAAGCGTCGAGGAACTGACTCGCAGGATTTGAGATCGCATGATGATCAACAACCTCCATCGATGTCAGGTTCCAGATGAAGATTTGAGTCGGTGTGACTTGTGCCATGAGTTCGCCACCGGGGCAGACGTCCAGCGCTGTTGTTCCCTCAAAATCCCTGACTCCGGGGGGTTCGTACTCCGCGACAAGGTGTCCGTTCTCGTCGAGCACAGTCAGTTTGGATGAAGCCCAGCCATGGGCCACCAGCAGATGCCCTATGCCGGTGTCCGACAGTGTCGGTCCGGCGGCGACGGCCAGGATTACGTCTGGATCCACCTGGGAGCAGAGGTTGCTTGTGATCTGATTGCCTTCCACCCACAGGGCTGCGGCCAGTCGATTGTCGGCATCCCAAATCTCAAACCCGCACGCACCGCCATCTGCTGGCGTTGTGACCTCGATCGTGCCGCCTAGATCGCCCTTGATCCATTGCTCGACCTCGATGACGTGGATCCTGGAACCCCCAGGTTGGCCCTGCGGGGCCTGTCTCGAGTCGACGAGCGTTCCTACGAACACCGCTTCGCTCCCATCAATCCACTCTGCGAGGTCGGACGGCGGTGCGCAAGAGCAGCCGTGGGCGGGTAGGGGAAGTAGCGGTGCGGTTGCAGCAGCTAACACTGTGAGAAGCAGCCATCTCGAGATGCGCATCGACATTGTCACGGATTATTGACGCTCTCACCCTGCTGTTTGGTTCCTGTTTCTGAGCAAGATCGGGCGAGGCTATCGTCGAGATCATGACCATCGTCGAGCGATCGGGCACCGGATGAGCCTCCACCACGAGTTCGAAACGATCATCGAGCCCTTCCGTATCCATTCGGTGGAGGAGATCGCCTTGACTGACGTCGCGCAACGAGAAGAAGCGCTGCGACGGACTTCGTACAACCTGTTTGGTCTTCATGCTGGCGAGGTGACCGTCGACTTACTCACCGACTCCGGCACCGGGTCGATGTCGGCAAAGCAATGGGCGGGGATGATGCTCGGCGACGAGTCATACGCAGGGAGTCGTTCGTACTTCCGTTTCAAGGATGCGGTGATGAAGATCACTGGAATGTCGGAGGTGATCCCGACACATCAGGGGCGTGCTGCCGAGAAGATCCTTTTCACCGAAACTCTCAAGCCGGGTGACGTCGTTCCCAACAACACCCACTTCGATACCACTCGCGCCAACGTCGAATACCAGGGCGCTGCCGCTTTGGATCTCGTTGTTCCTGAGGGACTTGACCCGGCCGCCGTTGCGCCGTTCAAAGGCAACATGGACGTGGCTCGCCTAGAGGAGGCTCTCGACGATCCCGATCTTTCGACCCCGATGGTGATGGTCACTGTGACCAACAACTCGGGCGGGGGTCAGCCGGTGTCGATGGCCAATTTGCGCGCAGTTTCCAAGATCTGCGCCGAGCGTGGGGTGCCGTTCATCCTCGATGCCTGCCGCTTCGCGGAGAACGCGTGGTTTATCAAGCTGCGTGAGGACGGCTACTCGGACAAGACCCCTTTGGAGATCGCTCAAGAGATGTTCACGCTGGCCGACGGATGCACTTTCTCCGCCAAGAAGGACGGCCTTGCCAACATCGGGGGATTTCTTGCCCTACGTGACAGTGCCCTTGCGGAGCGGTGTCGGAACCTGTTGATCCTGACCGAAGGCTTTCCCACATACGGCGGGTTGGCGGGGTACGACCTCGAAGCGATAGCCCAGGGACTCGAGGAAGTCGTCGACGAGGAGTACTTGCGATACCGAATCCGTTCGACTGCCTACTTGGCTGAGACGATCAACGCCGCGGGCGTGCCGACTATTCAACCGCCCGGCGGACACGCGGTGTATATCGACGCCAAGGCGCTGTTGCCGCACATACCTCCGCATCAGTATCCGGCCCAGGCGTTGGCGGTTGAGATCTACCGGACCGGAGGAGTGCGTGGCGTCGAGATCGGATCGGTCATGTTTGGGAAGCCCGGAGTGGACGGCGATGAAGGTCTGGCTCCGCTGGAGTTGGTTCGTCTTGCCATCCCGCGTCGCACTTACACCCAATCGCACATTGACTATGTGGGCGAGGTGATTTCCGACGTCGCCACCAGGTCGGATTCGATTGGCGGATACCGGATCGTCAAGCAGGCACCCTGGCTGAGGCACTTCACGGCGGAGTTCGAGCCGGTCTGAGCGGGGGGTTGAGGGCACGGTGCCCCCCTTCGTGATGCTTTCTCGAGGCGGTTAGGCCCGGATATGGGCCTAACTACCTGAGGTTCGCAGCAGGCGAACGAACGTTTGTTTTGGTAGGGTTGGGGTCATGACTCCTGAGGAACGTTTCGACGCATTGATCGAAGCCGAAGACAAGATCGAACCGAGCGATTGGATGCCCGAGGGTTACCGCAAGACCCTGGTCCGTCAGATCGCCCAACACGCCCACTCCGAGGTGATCGGGATGCAACCCGAAGGGAACTGGATTTCCCGGGCACCGAGCCTGCATCGCAAGGCGATTCTCATCGCCAAGGTTCAGGACGAAGCTGGTCACGGCCTCTACCTCTACTCAGCCGCAGAAACCCTGGGTGTCAGGCGAAACGATCTCCAAGAGCTGTTGCACCAGGGCAGGCACAAGTACTCGTCCATCTTCAACTACCCGACCCTCAACTGGGCCGACATTGGCGCCATTGGGTGGCTGGTCGACGGTGCAGCTATCACCAACCAGGTGATGCTGACCCGCACCTCATACGGGCCGTACTCCCGCGCGATGGTCCGGATCTGCAAAGAGGAGTCTTTCCATCAACGACAGGGTTACGAGCTCCTAATCAGGCTCTGTCAGGGAAGTGACGAGCAAAAGGAGATGGCTCAGGATGCGATCAACCGCTGGTGGTGGCCCTCGCTCATGATGTTCGGACCCACAGACTCCGACTCGGTTCACTCGGCTCAGTCGATGGCTTGGAAGGTGAAGCGTGTCTCCAACGATGATCTCCGACAGCAGTTCGTCGACATGACCGTTCCCCAGGCCGACTACCTGGGCCTAAAACTCCCCGATCCCGACTTGAGGTGGAACGACGAGCGCGGTCATTACGACTTCGGAGCGATTGATTGGGACGAGTTCTGGCGCGTGGTCAGTGGCAACGGCCCGATGAACCGCGATCGCATCGAGCACAAGGTCAACGCATGGGAAGACGGTGCGTGGGTGCGTGAAGCAGCCGCAACCTACGCCGAGAAAGCAGAAGGGAAAGCAGCGTGACATACGACGTACCAGTCGCCCCGGGCGAGAAAGCAGAACTTCAAGAGACTGTCGAAGGTCTGGGTGAAGGATGGCCCATGTGGGAGGTTTTCGTCAGAGCCCGTCGGGGTCTCTCCCACGTCCATATAGGCAGCCTGCACGCACCGGACGCCGTCACCGCTTTGCAGAACGCTCGCGACGTCTACACCAGGCGTGGCGAGGGCGTGAGTGTCTGGGTTGTGCCCAGTTCTGAGCTACATGCCTTCGAGCCAGAAGCAGCCGCTGACTATGTCGAGGCCAACGAGAAGGTCTACCGGTTGGCAACCACCTACGAAATCCCCGATGAAGTGGGGCAAATGTGACCGAGTCGACGGTGGCGGGCGCTCCCCAGGGGACGCCTCTCTTCCAGCGGGAGGACAAACTCGCGACGATCATCGCCCTCGGCGATGACAACCTGATCTTGTCCCAGCGCCTCGGGGAATGGATATCCAACGCCCCTGAACTCGAGATTGACATTGCTTTGGGCAACCTGGCGCTCGATCACCTCGGAGTGGCCCGGGCTCTGTACACCTACGCAGGCGAGATCGAGGGTCTGGGGAGGACAGAAGACGACTTTGCCATGAAGAGGACTGAGCGTGAGTTCATGAATGTCCTTCTCGCTGAGCAGCCCAATGGGGACTTTGCCGTCACCATCGTTCGTCAGGTCCTGATGGACATCTATCAGAAGCTCCTGTGGAGCTCCCTGGCCGAAGACGACGACGACACGCTCTCGGGCATTGGGCAGAGGGCAGCCAAGGAGAACGCCTATCACATCGAGTTTTCGCACGGATGGCTTCATCGACTGGCTGGTGGGACAGACGAATCGCATGGTCGTTCCCAGGCGGCAGTCGACCTTCTGTGGCGATACACGGGTGAGTTGATCGAGGAGGTTGGCGCGCAGTGGGCCAGCGAGACCCAGAGAGTCTTGGAGAACGCCGGTCTGAATGTTCCTGAAGACCCTTACCAGCGCTCTGGTGGCAGGTCTGGATTCCATACTGAGCACCTGGGTCACTTGCTGACTGAGATGCAATGGATGGATCGCACCTACCCGGGACTCGAATGGTGATGACCGCTACCGACGTCCGCAGCGTCGTGGCCTCGGTTGTCGACCCCGAGATCCCTGTGTTGACCATTGCCGACCTTGGAATCCTGCGCAGCGTCGACGTGGTCGACGATTCGGTGGTCGTGACCATCACGCCGACCTACACCGGCTGTCCCGCGATGCGGCAGATAGAGGATGACATTGGCGCCGTGCTGACCAAGGCGGGCATCGACAGTTATCGAGTCGTGGTGTCCCACAACCCACCCTGGACGACCGACTGGATAGCGGAGACGGCGCGGCAAAAGCTCAACGCCTTCGGCATCGCCCCACCTGGCCCCACCGAGTCAGTGTTGTGTCCCCAATGTGAGTCGGGGGGAGCACGCGTAATCGCCCGGTTCGGTTCGACTGCGTGCAAGGCACTGATGGTTTGCTCCTCCTGCGGGGAGCCGTTTGATCTGTTCAAGGAGTTTTGATGAGTGATCTGAGTTTCCACCGACTGCGTGTCACAGAGGTGAGCCCGCTCACCGACGATTCGGTAGCGGTGACGTTCGATGTACCTCAGGAGTTGGGGGAGACATTCGACTTCTTGCCCGGACAACACGTGACGATCCGGGCCATGGTGGACGGTGAAGACGTGCGGCGCTCATATTCCATTTGCGCTCCGGCCGGCGAGGGCAAGTTGCGTGTGGGAATCAAGAAGTTGCCGGGAGGGGCCTTCTCAACATACGCAACCGAGACTCTGGCGGCCGGCGATGAACTCGAGTTGATGGCTCCCGTGGGGGATTTCACCATTGACCTGGATCCTGATTCCGCCAGCAAGCGTGTCGCTATCGCGGCTGGATCCGGGATTACGCCAGTTCTCTCATTGATCAGTTCCAGCCTTGCCTCCGAGCCAAGCGCCCGGTGGACCCTCATCTACGGGAACCGCACCGCCAACTCCGTGATGTTTCTCGACGAGTTGGAGGGGCTCAAGGACAGGTACCACGAGCGCCTACAGATCTTTCACATACTGAGCAGGGAAGGTTCGGACATTCCTTTGCTCTCCGGACGTATCGATGGACCGAAGATCGGCGCCATTGCTGAGAATCTGTTGGGCACCAAGCCTGTGGACGGTTGGTATCTCTGCGGCCCCTACGACATGGTGATGACTGCCCGAGAAACCCTCGCGCAGATGGGTGTAACCGAGTCCAAAATCCATGACGAACTGTTCTTTGCTGGGCCGGTTGATCCTTCGACTCTCCCAGACGAGCCGCCACCCGGAGAAGGAAGCGTCGACCTGACAGTGATTCTCAACGGTCGTGCCGTTGATACCCGGATGACGCCCGAGACTTCAATACTCGACGCCGCTCTCAGAGTGCGAACCGAGCTTCCGTTCAGTTGCAAGGGAGGAATGTGCGCCACCTGCAAAGGTCGGGTCGAAGAGGGCCAGGTGACGATGGACAAGAACTACGCCCTGATCGATTCTGAGGTCGAAGCCGGTTATGTGCTCACCTGTCAGGCCCATCCGGTCACCGACAAGGTCGTCGTCCGTTTCGATCATCGCTGATGGTGTCGACTCGTCATAGCCGGCCTGATGTTGTGAAGGCCGCTGGGCGGCTCTTTGCCGATCGGGGTTACCACGGGACGTCCATGCGCGATCTCGGTAAAGAGTTGGGCCTGCTCGGCTCGTCCTTGTATGCCCATGTCGAGTCCAAGCAGGATCTCCTGGTCGAGGTGGTGGAAGCGGGTGCCCGACTGTTTGAGGAGTCGGCAGACCGTGCACTATCGGGTGACGGTGATGCCGCCGAGAGATTGCGGCGTCTAGTCGTCGGCCACGTCGATGTGGTCCTCGAGAACATCGACGTCGCACGGGTTTATCTCAACGAGGCAAAGGTGCTCGATGAGGAGCACCGGGTCAAAGTCCTGACTGAGCGCGACCGGTACGAAAAAGTCTTTCGGAGAGTGATAGACGAAGGTGTTGCTAGCGGCGTATTCCGGCAGGACGTCGACGCCAAGGCTTCAGCCATATTCATACTGTCGATCCTCAACTCGCTCGATCGCTGGTATCGGCTCGACGGCGCCCTGGGGCGTGAAGACCTGGTGACCGCAATCGCCGAGTTCGCCACACGTGGCATCGGAGCCGTCGACCGGCCCTAATGTCGTCCTGTGCTGCGGCGACCGTCTCTCGTATTCATCTTCACGGTCACCCTCACCGGAATCCTCAACAACACGCTGCTGACGCCTGCCTTACCCAACATCCTCGATGAGTTTGGGCGAGATTCGGATCAGGCCGGTCTGCTTGTAGCCGCGGGGGCGATGGCCGGGGTCGTTGTCGCTCCGGTGGCGGGCTTGCTGGCTGATCGATATGGCAGACGTCTTGTGCTCGTGGCGTGCCTGGCCATATTCGGTATCGCCGGTGGGTTGGCTGCTGCGGCACCATCATTCGAGTTCCTGGTCGGCGCCCGTTTTCTCCAAGGGATCGGTTCAGCCGGACTGGTGAACCTGGCGGTGGTGCTCATCGGCGACCACTGGCACGGTGAGGAACGAACGAAACTGATCGGTCGCAACGCTGCCGTACTCACCATCGGTCTGGCTGTCGTACCGATGATCTCGGGACTCCTAACTCAGGTGTTCAACTGGAGGGTGGCCTTCATGGTCTACACGTTGGCGCTGGCCACCGCGGCTGTCGCGTGGATGACTCTCGACGGCCATCGGCCCACACATCCACCCCATATTCGTGAGCAGTTCAGTTCGGCGCTGGGCGCCTTGCGAAGCCCTGTTCTGCTGGCCAGCATCATCTCTGGCTTCCTGGTCTTTGTTGCGATTTTCGGTCTGTTTTTGACAGTTCTTCCGGTTCACCTCGCAGATGTCTTTGGCCTGGAAGCCGGAACTCGTGGGCTTGTTATTGCTCTGCCGGCTTTGACGGCCACCGTGGCGTCTTACAACCTGGGGCGGCTGCGGGGAATGCTCAGCCCACAAACCGTGGTCGTGGTTTCGGCTGCCTTGCTGTTTGTTTCCTACACGATGATCGGTCTTGCGGGAGCTCTCGCTGTGGTCTTGGCGGGTGTTGTGATCTACGGAGCGTCTGAGGGATTGTTCATACCCATGCTCCAAGACATCAATATGTCCTCGGCGCCCGACGAGCACCGTGCTGTCGTGATCGCAGCCTGGGTGGGTGCGGCGCGGTTAGGTCAGACGATTGGGCCCTTGCTTGCGGGTCTGGCTCTTGGGTTTATGTCCACCGGAACGGCCTTTGTCGTCGGTTCCTCGATCGGCCTGGTACTGATGGTCATCGGTTGGTTGGGACCATTCTCACCGGTGCGTGCCTCGGGATCCGACGGCGCAAAGGTCGCCTGAAAGCCTTGAGTAGCGCGGCTCTGCTGTAAGGATTTACAACCACACCTCATGACGGACGCCCCGTGACCGACTCCGGCCAACCTCGTTCACCTCTAACCGACGGCCTCAGCCGACTTCTCTCCAGCGAATGGGGGAGGCTTGGTGCCGCTGGTCTCGTAGCGCTTGTTCTGGGTCTGATCGGAATGGTTATCGCTTCTAGCGTCGAGCCCATTGAGGCACCTCCCATCGTTGCGTCTCCGACAACAACCTCCACGTTGGGCGCTACTACGACGACCTTTGCCGTCGCGACGACCACTGCACCAGGGTCTACGGCCACCACTCCGGCCGGTTCAGCGACGATCGAAGTCTCGGTCGATGCAATCGATTTTGGTGATGACCAGACTCAGTTGACAGTCCAACTGTCCAACAGTGGTAGTGCCGCCGGTGCTTGGTCCGTCTCTAGCTCGAGCGAGGCAGTGGAACTTTCGCCGGCTCAGGGTGAGCTCGATCCGACCGCCTCTGAAGAGGTCACGCTCACTCTGAATCGCGAGGGGATCAGTGAAGGGGATCTGAGCGAGACCGTGACCTTCACCTTGCCGAATGGAGAAGCTGTTGTGGCTGTCAGCGGATCCCACGAAGACAACCCCGTAATCCATAACCCTCAGGCTTCGCCCCCCACTATCTCGGTGTCAGGGTGTGGAACCTCGACCACAACGGTCTCCGCACGTGTCCGCGATACCTCTGAACTAGAGCGGGTGCTCGTTCGCTGGAGTCCGGATGGTTCCAGCACCAACGAAACGACCTTGTCGTTGGCCGGCAATGACATTTACGAGGGCACGGTTGGGCCCTTCACCACACCGCAGACAGCCAGTCTCAGGGTGGTTGCCTTCGATGTGAGAGGCAACGCAGGCGGCGCGCGTGTTTCTGTGACGATCAACCCCTGTTCGTGAGGTAGTCCTCGACAGATTCCGGGTTTACAACGGCGCCGATTTCGACAAGTGTTCCCATCGATGAAAGTCGTTCTCGCATATTCCGGAGGGCTCGACACGTCGGTGATACTGCGCTGGCTGATCGAGGAAAAGGGTGCTGAGGTCGTGGCCTATACCGCTGACGTCGGTCAGGGCGAGGAGGTCGAATCGGCCCGCCTCAAAGCTCTGGCTACTGGAGCGACCGAGGCCATCGTGGGTGACTTACGCGATAGGTTTGTCGAGGAGGCCGTCTTTCCCGCACTCCGAGCGGGAGCGGTTTACGAGCGTCAATACCTATTGGGCACCGCGCTAGCTCGCCCGATCATCGCGTCCGGTCTCGTAGATGCTGCACGCTCTGTCGGGGCCGACGCCGTTTCACACGGTGCTACCGGAAAGGGCAACGATCAGGTCCGGTTCGAACTGGCGACCGCGGCGCTTGCTCCGGACCTCGAGACGATCGCCCCCTGGCGGGAGTGGGACCTGAACGGGAGGGCGGATCTCATGGAGTATGCGGCGGCTCATGGCATTGAAGTCCCTACGACACCGCGGAGTCCGTATTCGATGGACGCCAATCTGTTCCATATCTCATACGAGGGCGGTGTGCTCGAGGATCCTTGGGTCGCTCCTGATGCCGACATGTTCCGAATGACCACCGATCCCGTCGACGCCCCCGATGCTGCCCAGGAGGTCGTCTTGTCGTTCGAGCACGGGGATCCGGTTGCTGTAGATGGTGAGCGTCTGGACCCAACGGAAATGCTGATCATGGCTAACGAGATCGCTGGTACCCATGGTGTGGGTCGGGTGGACATCGTGGAGAACAGGTTCGTCGGCATGAAGAGCCGCGGCGTTTACGAAACCCCTGGCGGGACGCTGCTCCACACCGCGCGGAGGGCTCTCGAGACCATCGTGCTGGACCGCGAAGTTCTGCGAATTCGGGATGGGTTATCGGATGAATACGCCACCGTTGTCTACAACGGGTTTTGGTACTCGCCAGAGCGAGTGGCGCTGCAAAAGAGCCTCGACATGACCGTTGAAGATCTCACCGGAGACGTGAGGCTCAGGGCATACAAGGGGTCGCTCACGGTGACTGGTCGCCGATCGCCCAACAGCCGTTACAACGCTGATGTCGTCACGTTCGAGGCGGACGACGTCTACGACCAGATGGATGCGGCCGGATTCATACGGCTCAACTCATTGCGCATCAGGGGTCGGGGGGACCAAGGATGAGCATGTGGGGCGGCCGATTCGAAGCCGACCCATCCGAGGTCACGCGTCGGTTCACTTATGACGATTCGGACCGCCGTCTTCTCGATGTCGACATTCGAGGTTCGATCGCACATGTACGAATGCTGGGCCAGCAGGGGATCGTCACGCCTGAAGAGTCCGAGGCGCTCCTCCGAGGCCTGGATGAGATCAGCAACGAGGTCTTCGAGTTCCACGACACCGATGAGGACGTGCACTCGGCAGTGGAAAGGCGTTTGGGCGAGCTGGTCGGTTCGGTGGCCGGCAAGCTCCATACCGGGCGGTCGAGAAACGATCAGGTCGCTACCGATCTGAAGCTCTATGTCATGGACTGCTGCGGAGACTTGGCCAGAGCCTGTGAAGGCTTCGCTCATCATCTCGCCGAACTGGCAGAGGAGCATGCTGGCACGGCTATTCCGAGCTACACCCATCTCCAGCAAGCTCAAGTGACGTCCCTCGGCAATCATCTGCTGGCCTATGCCTTCATGTCGCTTCGGGACGCAGGTCGCTTCGATTCGTGCCGCCAGCGTTCGTCGTTCTCGTCGTTGGGTGCGGGCGCTTCGGCAGGAAGTTCGCTCCCACTTGATCGCCGGGCGACTGCGGCTGAGCTGGGATTTGACCATGTCGCGTGGAACACGCTCGATGCGGTGGCGTCCCGCGACTTCGTCTCGGAGATGGTCTTTGCCTGCGCCCAGACGATGGTCCATCTGTCACGTCTCGCAGAGGAAGTGGTGCTCTGGGCTGGAGCGGAGTTCTCGTGGCTGACCCTGGGTGACGAAGTGAGTACGGGCTCCTCTGCTCTGCCGCACAAAAGGAATCCAGATATCGCGGAGCTCGTGCGAGGGCGTTCTGCCGTTGTGATCGGAGCCACCACGGCAATTCTCGGATTGCAGAAGGGACTCCCGCTGGCCTACAACCGCGACCTACAGGAGGACAAGCGGATTCTGTTCCAGGCCATTGACTTCACCCGCGATGCAATTGAGGCGATGTCAGAGCTCCTAGCCGGCGTCCAATTTGATCCGCCGCCACCGGACCCTTCGACGCAGACGCTCCCACTGGCAGAGATCCTGGTTGGACGGGGTATTCCGTTCCGTGAGGCTCACGACGTGGTTGGCCGATTGGTGCGCACCCTGGAAAGTGAGGGTCGCACGTTGGCGGACTTGGGAGGGGACGAGCTACACGCCCACGACGATCGGTTCCGGGCAGAAGACCTTCCGCTGGAGGTACGGTTGCCGGACCTCGGTCCTCAGCTGGAGATGATCCGCGCTTCCACCGCCAACCCTGCGTGATCAATAGCCGAGCCCCGAGGGGCTGTCCTCAATCGGATCCGTTGGAACTCTCGCCGACGGTCCAGGTTCCGTGGGAGCGGACCAGCTTGGCTAGATCACCGGGGCCGGCCTTTTCCTTGGCCGCGGCAACCTGACGGTTGACCTCAGTGTCGTATGCCGGGCGTTTCACATTCCGGAAAACACCCAGTGGCGTCGGCCCGTAAGGACCGTGCGAGAGGCGGCTCAAAGCAAAGGCAATTGTCGGATCTGACCTCGTCTCATCATGAACCAAGATGGCGCCTGGGTCGACCGTAGAGGAGTCGACCACTTCGGCCTGTCCACCCCGGATCACGACTGCCTTGGCTCCGCCGTCGAAGACGATTGGCTTGCCGTGTTCGAGGTCGATGCGATTGCTGACACGCTCCTCCTTGCCGGTCAGCTGGATGAATGCCTTGTCGTTGAAGACGTTGCAGTTCTGGTACACCTCGATGAACGACGCCCCCTGGTGGTCGTAGGCTTTGCGCAACATATCCTGAGTGTGATTTCGATCCATGTCGAGGGTCCGAGCCACGAATGTCGCTTCGGCTCCTAGGGCTAGCGAAATCGGGTTGAACGGATAATCGAGTGACCCCATTGGAGAGGACTTCGTCGACTTTCCAACCTCCGATGTTGGGGAGTACTGGCCCTTGGTGAGCCCGTAGATCTGGTTGTTGAAGAGGATGATCTTCAGGTTCACATTGCGTCGAAGAGCGTGAATCAAGTGGTTGCCGCCGATGGACAGAGCGTCACCGTCTCCGGTGATCACCCACGTCGACAGGTCGGGGCGTGTCGTGGCGATACCGCTAGCGATCGCGGGCGCACGCCCATGGATCGAGTGCATTCCGTAGGTGTTCATGTAGTACGGGAAGCGCGAAGAACAGCCGATCCCCGAGATGAAGACGAACTCCTCTTTCGGCCTTCCCAGCGTTGCCAAGAAGTTCTGGACCGAGGCGAGAATGGTGTAGTCACCGCAACCGGGACACCAACGGACTTCCTGGTCGGTTTGGAAGTCTGCTCTTGTATACGAACGGGTGCTCACCTAGATCATCTCCTGGATCTTTGTGCTGATCTCGTTGACTTTGAATGGTTCACCGGAGACCTTGTTCAGACCGACAGCGTCGATCAGGAACTCGGCTCGAATCATCTTCAGCAGCTGGCCTGTGTTCAGCTCAGGGATCAGCAACTTGTCGTACGACCTCAAGACATCGCCGAGGTTGTTTGGTAATGGGTTGAGGTGCCGGAGGTGGGTCGTGGCCACCTTGCCGCCGTGGTTTCTGACCTGACGGGCTGCGGCACGGATGACACCAAATGTCGAGCCCCATCCGATGACCAACAGGTCGGCGTCTTCGTCGCCGTCGATCTCCAGGTCTGGGATGTCATTGGCGATGTTGGCCACCTTCCACGCCCGCGTGTCTGTCATGAGCTGGTGGTTTGCCGGGTCGTAGGAGACGTTTCCAGTGTTGGCTTCCTTTTCCAGGCCACCAACACGGTGTTCCAACCCGGGCGTTCCGGGAACGGCCCACGGCCGGGCGAATGTGTCGACGTTCCTCATATAGGGCAGGAACGTTCCATTAGGTCCGTTCGGTTTGGTGGCGAAGTCCACATCGATCGGTGGAATAGCGTCGATGTCTGGGAGGAGCCACGGCTCTGAGCCGTTTGCCACGTAGTTGTCACTCAGCAGGATCACTGGGGTCATGTATTTGATAGCGATCCGAACAGCTTCGATGGCCATCTCGAATGCCTCGGAAGCGGCGGGGATAGCGAGAACTGGCAGCGGTGACTCGCCGTGGCGCCCGTAGAGGGAGAACAGGAGATCCGACTGCTCGGGCTTGGTTGGGAGCCCAGTGGATGGCCCACCTCTTTGCACGTTGAGCACGATCAAAGGAAGCTCGAGCATGAAAGCCAGGGATATGGCTTCTGACTTGAGTGCAATGCCAGGTCCTGACGATCCGGTGACAGCGAGGTTGCCGGCAAAGGCGGCACCGATGGCTGTGCCAACACCAGCGATCTCATCCTCGGCCTGGAAAGTCCGCACGCCGAAGTTCTTGTGGCGCGACAACTCGTGAAGCACGTCAGAGGCAGGTGTTATCGGATAGGTGCCGTAGAAGAGTGGTAGATCGGCCTTCTGTGCCGCGGCAATCAGACCCCAGGCCAGCGCGGTGTTGCCGTTCACGTTGGTGTAGGTCCCAGGGCGGAGAGCCGCCGGACGCACCGCGAAGGTGTTCTTGGTGGCTTCCGTAGCGACACCGAATGTGTATCCGGCTTGGAAAGCAGCCTTGTTCGCCTCAGCAACCTCAGGAAGCTTGGCGAACTTCTTGTCCACCCACTCGAGAGTCGGCTCGGTGGGACGGTGGAACAGCCAAGCCATCAGGCCTAGTGCGAAGAAGTTCTTAGACCTGAGGACGTTCCGTCCCGAGACCCCAGTTCCCTTAACCGCTTCCTTGGTCAGCTCGTCCATAGGCACCTTGATGACCCGGTAGCCGTTCAGCGTTTCGTCTTCGAGTGGGTCCTCGTCATAGCCAGCCTTTGCAAGGTTGCGTTCTTCGAAGGCGTCGGTGTTGACGATGAGGGTCCCGCCTTGGCGAAGGTCCTTGAGGTTCTTCTTGAGTGCGGCCGGGTTCATTGCCACCAGGCAGTCCGGTTCGTCACCAGCGGTGAGGATGTCGAAGTCGGCGATCTGCACCTGGAAACTGGAAACACCGGGCAGTGTTCCGGCCGGAGCGCGGATCTCGGCAGGGAAACTGGGAAGGGTCGCCAGGTCGTTGCCGAATAGTGCTGATGCGTCGGTGAAACGGTTGCCCGCGAGCTGCATCCCGTCGCCGGAGTCCCCGGCAAAGCGGATTACGAGTTGGTCGAGTTCCTCGGTTGGTGTCGAGGCGGGGTCTGAGGTGGCGATGTCCTCGGCCACTATTGGTCACTTTCTCCTGATTGATGGCGCGATAGCGGGCGGCGCGGTACCACCCGTTACCAGTCGTCGTGTACGTGTATATCCAAGTCTATTCGTCACCCGGCATAGGTGCATTTGGTGGCGCAACCTGAAACCCGGTTATCCCTGCTCGGTCGAGGGCGTGACCAAATCCGATCAGCTGGCGGTCGCTGCCCAGAGGTCCGATCGCCTGCAACGAGACAGGGGGAGATCCGGTGTCGAGGAGGGGGAGAGCAATTGCTGGCACGAGGGCATGGTTCACCACTGCCGTGAAGTACGACAGGACGGCACGGTGATGAAGATCGCCGATCATCTCCTGCCCGATGGCTTTGGGTCCGGCCGGCACAGTCGGAGTGACCAAGAGGTCGACGGCGTCGAAGGCGGCACCGAACTGCGCCCGGATTCTTTTCTGCCATGCACGGGCGCGTTCAGCTTCCTCATTTGAGACATTTTCAGCCACCTCAATCCGTTGTTCGACGGCCGGGTCATAGGGGAGACCCTGACGTCTGAACTCCGCATGAACCTTGCGAACCTCAGGACCTATCGCGTCGATCAGTTCCTGCGCCGGCCCGACGCCGGGGACCTCGATTCGGGTCACGGTGTGTCCCAGTCCTCGCAGTTGGTCGACGGTTCTGTTGAACGCGGCGGTGGTGCGATCGTCAAGGGGCGCTTCATCGAACCACGGACTTGGGATTCCCAATCTCAGGTTTTGGTCCTCTGGCAGGTCCAACCAGTCGTCCGCCATGACTCGATAGGAAGCCTCGATCAACGTCATCGAGCTGGCGAGCGGACCGACGGTGTCGATCGTTGGGACCAGTGGGAACACTCCGTCGGTCGGAATCGCGTCGTAGGTGACCTTGAGCCCGTACGTACCGCAAAGGGCAGCCGGCACCCTGACCGAGCCGCCGGTATCCGTGCCGATGGTTAGTGGGACCACCCCGGCTGCGACCGCGGCGCCCGATCCTCCCGAAGAGCCGCCAGCCGATGTCTCTAAGTCCCACGGGTTGCGCACCGGTCCCCAGTGGAGGTTCTCGGAGTTGAAACCGAAAGCGAACTCGTGAAGGTTCGTCCGACCGATGATCGTCGCCCCGGCGTCCTCCAGACGGGTTACGCAGGTAGCGGAAACCGCGGGAGCATTTCTGTAGAAGATCGATCCACAGGTATTGACCCGCCCGGCATGGTCGATCAGATCCTTGAGTCCGATCGGTATACCCGACAGGGGGCCGGCTCCGCCCGACGCATTGTCTCCTGCAGACTCGTCGACTGAGATGAATGCGTTGACGGTGTCTTGGGTAGCGAGGGCACGCTCCACCGCTTCTTGGATCATGGCCTCAGGTTATTCGGAGATGCTGAGACCGTTGTTGGACGGGACCAATGAGATCCACACCTTGCCCGGCGGCACCATCAAGATCTCTCCGTTGGTATCGGTCAGCAAGAACCAGTCGGATTCCGAATCGCGGCTCCAGCGACCTTCCACGTATTTGCCGTTGGCAAACACGAAGGCCTTTCCTTCTCCGGTGGTTCGAGAGCTGGGCAGGGGCTTGCCTGACTGGCCACCCGAGGGACTCACGGTGTATTGGTCGACATAGAGAGCGACCATCACTGGTACGCCTAGGGGGCGTCTGGTGCCGTCTCGATCTCGTACCTCAGACTGGCTGCCATACCCTCGGCGGAGCCACAACCCAGCATCGGCGTCCCAGGTCCAGATGACGGTGTTGCCTGAGAAGTCGATGTTCACCGAACTTGCGGCGGTCGCCGAATTCAGGAGAGGACCGAATGACCAAAGTGGCTTCTCCGGCGGGTCGTTTGGGTGGTTGCGGCTATCGGCTGTCTCTCGGAGGACGAAAGTGTCGACATACAGGTTGTGCGGTGCCGACCGCCCTGATATCCGGAAGGTTCCGGGGGAGAGTTCTTTGATCAGGTTGATGTCTTTTGATCGGATGAGATTCTGGACCCATGCCTGTGCGCCGCTGATCGCGAAAGTCGGCTCGTTGAAGGCGCTGAGAAGCGAAGCGTCGGTGGGTCTCCCTGAGCGCATCGGCCCGAGGTAGTCGACATCGCTCTCATGCCAAAGCGTCAAGTAGCGGGTGATTCCCTCAACCATCAGTTCGATAACTGCGTCGGCCGAGTCGATCCCCGATTGGGGGTTGGCCCTCGGGTGGTTGTCGATCTTCACGGCGAGCAAGCGGCGCTCGAGCAACGCCGGATCATCGACGGGGAGCCCGTTGAGAAGTGAGGTGGGACCACGATCGATGGTGGTCGACGTAGTCGTTGGCGGCAAGGTCGTTGTCGTCGAAGAGGTCGTAGACGTCGACCCGACGGTAGAAGAGGTGGTGGAAGACTGGCCAGTATCGGCTGACGAGCAAGCTGTGAGAATCAAGCAAGCCGCTAACAGCCTGGCCACGGTGGTCAGCATCGACAGAATGTTATGGCCGGAAAGTCTCTAGTAGGAATCTCCAAGGACCCCGCCAACAACTTCCAGATGAGGTAGCGCGGTCTCGGGTTGGTCGACAGCGAGCGCGAATTCGACGCCATCGCTGTTGGTATTCAAGACGTAGAGGGCCTCGATGTTGATGCCGGCATCGGCCAGAGATCTGGTGAGTCGAGCGAGTTCGCCCGGACGATGGGGCAGTCTCGCCGTGAGGAGGGTGTTCTCGAAGTGTCGCAGGCCGGCGTCTTTCAACACGTGGCGTGTTGTCGGTTCGTCGTCTGTCATCAGGCGAACGGTGCCGTCGCCGTCATTGCCATATGCGGCGAGTGCTTCGATGTTGACTCCGAACGCAGCTAGAGCCTCGGTAAGGGCGGCCAGCCGACCGGGCTGGTTGTCCATGGCAACGATGAACTCTTTCATCGCTTTCGACTCTACGCGGATGGCTGAACCGGCGTCGTTTTGGTTGGGTCGGGCGGCTCCACACGACCCCGCGCCGTCAAGTAGGCATGCCAAATGATCCTGGCGGCGACAGCCCTCAACGGTCGCCAGGGCTCGCCCAAGATTTCAAGTTCATCCTCGTTCGGGATCGCTTTCATGCCGAGCACCTCGCCCGCTCCGACTTGGAGTGCTCGGTCACCCACAGGCCACATGTCGGGTCTCCGCGATGCCGATAGGAGATAGGCGTCGGCAGTCCATGGGCCGATGCCTTTGAGGGCCATCAGCTCATGGCGGGCGCTGAGGACTGGGGCCTCCTCCAGGTCAGTCAACGACAGGCTGCCGCTGATCACCGCGTCAGCCAGTCCCAGGAGATATTGCGTCTTCTGCCTGGTCATGCCTATGCCGCGGATGGCGGTATCACCGGCTGCGAGGATGGCCTCCGGGGAAACGGCTGGGAGTAGTTCGGCGAGTCTGCGGTACATGGCCGCGCCCGATTCGAGCGATACCTGCTGCTCGAGGATGAGCAGGACCAGCGTTTCGAAGCCAGGCTCTCTCGACCAGAAGTCGGGCACTCCATAGCTGTCAACCGCATTGGCCAACCGGGCGTCCTCATCCGCGAGCAGTTCGACTCCGTGGCGGAACGTGTCCTCCGACAGGCGTTCGACCACTCTGAGAGCGCGCGAGAGGTCTATCGGTCCCAGGGTCCTCGAGTCGGCGTGGCTGTCTCCAGGGTTGTCGCCGACCACCGTGCCGTCCTCATCGACCAGTCTCTTGATGAGCCAGCGATTCGAACCGGCGGGGTGTTCGAACACCACGATGCTTCCGGGGTATGGAACACTGTGATCCGAAGCAACGACCTCGTCACCCGGACGGAGGTTGGGAAGCATCGAATGGCCTTCTACGCGGAACCTTCTCATACCCATTTCGAGGTTGTGAGTATGGTCGTGTTGATTTCTATCAGATAAGGAGCCTCATGAGACAAGTGACCGTTGCCCACGCACATTGCGACCTCTACTGCGGCGTATACGACCCTGCTCAGGCCAAGATCGAGGCACTGTCGGTGCAGAAGATCGCCCAGAAGCATCAGGAGTCAGACGACGAGGTGTTCAAGGCTCGTGCCCTGATTCTCAAAGAGAAGCAGGCCGAAGAGGTCAAGCACCACCTGATGGTGCTGTGGGCTGACTTTTTCACAGCCGAGCATCGCGCCGAGTACTCGAATCTGGACGATTTGATCTGGACAGCTATCCATCAGGCGGGAGTTGCGAAGAAGTCCGCCGACCCTGCTGACGGAGAGAAGCTCGTGTCGCTCATTGACGAGATCGCAGGGATCTTCTGGCAGACCGAAAAGGCTCAGGCGATGGGGGTCTACCCACTGTCCTGATCGTCGTCCCGGTCTCTGAACGACCGGTAGCGCGTTTTGATTTTGTCGAGGGTTCGTCGCGCCCATTCGAACTCGGACGCCAGCACGGCCAGCCCTCCCGTGATCACCAAGAGCCCTGGTCCGGGAAGCGGGATCAGGGCTACGCCGAGGATCAGCAAGACGGTCCCCAGTGCGGACTTGGCGATGCGTGCCATAGGACCAAGCTAAAGCAGGGTTCGAGTTAGCGAAACAGGGGTTTTCCCTGGTTCTAGGTCAGGGTGTCCTCGTCCAGCTTGTTGAACAGCGGTGTGATGTCGCCCAACGACGTGCCCGCAGGCACGGTTGCCGCCGACCAGGCGTCGACTTGCGGTCCTATACCGATCATCTCGCCGATTGCCTCTGTCGAGTGGGGGAGATACGGGTACAACGCCACCCTGATCGCGGCGATCGCCTGAATGGCCACCCAAAGCACTGTCGCCCCTCGTTCTCTGTCGGTCTTGAGGGCCTTCCAAGGCTCGGTAGCGTTCAGATAGACGTTGACCGCGCTGGCTGTCTCCATGGCCGTCCGCAGGCCGGCCCGAAGTTCCACTGATTCGATGTGGGAAGCAACGGTGTCGAGGGCAGGTTGCAGTAGGTCGAGGATCTCCTGGTCCTGATTGGTGATCTCGCCAGGGGTGGGCACCACTCCGTCGAAGTTGCGACTACTCATCGACAACACCCGATTGACCAGGTTCCCCCAGGTCGCCACCAATTCTTCGTTCACACGTCGGATCAACTCCTGGTCGCTGAAGTCGGTGTCGTTCTGTTCCGGGAAAACCGAGGCAATGGCGTACCTGAGAGCGTCAGGCTGCACCCGCTCTGCGTACCAGGCAATCGAGCGCCCAATCCCTCGGCTTGCGGAAGCCTTGTCACCCTTGAACGTCAAGTACTGGTTGGCAGGAATCTCATCAGGCAGATTGAGATCGCCACGTCCCAACAGCATGGCGGGCCAGATGACGGCGTGGAACGGGATGTTGTCCTTGCCGACGAAGTAGTAGGACTCGGCGTCCGGTGACTGCCACCACTTTCTCCAGGCCTCCGGATCGTCGGTTCTCGACGCCCATTCGATCGAGGCCGACAAGTATCCGATGACGGCGTCGAACCAGACGTAGATCTTCTTTCCTGGTCCAAGCTCGTTTTCGGGGATTTCGATTCCCCAATCGATGTCGCGAGTTATGGCGCGAACCGGCATGTCTTCAACCATGCCGAGAGCCCAGTTCCGTACGTGTCTTCTCCAGGTGACCTTGGAGTTGAGCCATTCGGTGAGATGGCCTTTGAAGGCCGGCAAGTCGAGGAAATAGTGCTCGGTCTCACGTCGAACTGGCGAAGCTCCACTCAGCTTTGACCGAGGGTTTATCAGATCTGTCGGATCGAGAGTCCGGCCGCAGTTGTCGCACTGGTCGCCGCGGGCGTCGCCATATCCGCAATGTGGGCATTCGCCTTCCACGTATCGATCCGGCAGGAACCGCTCGGCTTCGGGGTCAAAGAACTGCTCCGACGTCCCCTTCGTCACGTACCCGTTGTCACGAAGCTTCAAGAAGAAGTCCTGGGTGACGCGGGCGTGGTTCTCTGTCATCGTCGTGGTGAAGAGGTCGAACGTGATCCCAAGCTGATCCCAATAGTCGAGGAACTCAGGGTGGTATTTGCCGACGACTTCTTCGGGGGTGATGCCCAGTTCGTCAGCTTTGACGGTGATCGGTGTGCCGTTGGCATCAGATCCAGAAACCATCAGCACTTGGTTGCCGGCCAGCCGGTGGTAGCGAGCAAAGATGTCGGGCGGAAGATATGCGCCCGCGAGATGTCCCAGGTGTCGTGAGCCCGATGCGTAGGGCCAGGCAACGGCAACAAGGATGTGGCGACTCATGGCGTGCGAGAGTACCGGCTCTTCGTCAAGAACCTGCTTCGTTTATCAGCGCGCGGTCATGACGCCAGGTTCAGGGACGTGCTTGGTCGCCTTTTCGGCCATCACAACGCCAGCAAGGATCATCACGGCCCCAACGACGATCGACCAGGTGAGCGTCTCTCCAAGGAACAGGACGGCGAGGCCGAGGGCGACGACGGGGACCGAGTAGCCAGTCAGCGCCAACCGGGAGGCCGGATTCATTCCGGCACCGATCAGGAACGAGCCAAAAGCCACCGTGGTGCCGAGCGCTCCAACCAGGACCAACATCAGCCAACTCGGTCCATCGACAGCTTGGATATCGAAGTCGAAAGCCACGATCACGATGGCGATGATCACCAGGGTGTTGACCGTGAACTGGGGCAGGACCAATTGGTTGGCGTCTGTCTTCAGCGCGTAACGTCGGCTGAGGGCGCCTCCAACACCGGCCAGGGCTACCCCGGTAACCGAGAACACCACCCCACGCCAGAGATTGTCGACACCGGATACAGACAAGCCTCCGATCCCGACGAGAAACGCACTCCCGGCCAGCGCCAACAGCAAACCTGGCAGGGCCTTGATCGGGAATCGCTCACCATCAACTAGGAAATGGGCTGCACCGACCGTTGACAGGGGAATCAGGGCCACCAGCAACCCGCCGAGGCTCACAGGGAGGTCTTCGAGGGAAAGAGTAAAGAAGATCATTGGCAGTGCCATGCCGAACACACCGAGCACCGATCCGTAGCGCCAGGCGAGCCGATCCGTGGTCCAGAATCTTCGATAGAGAGGAATCAGTGCCAACAGGCTGACCAGAGCGAAGACCATCCGAATTGGTGTCAGTGTCCAAGTGTCGACACCCCTGAGGATTAGTCCGCGGGTCAAAACCGCCGATGCACCCCACCCCAGTGTGGCAGCTACGAGGGGTGTCCAGGGATTCATGAGCTTCTCAAGGTAACCGATTCAATGAACATCTCTGGCTTGTCGATAACCTCGTGGTTATGCGCACACGCCTAAGCATTTTGTTTTCGGTCTTGGCGTTGGTTGTCGTCGCCTGTGGCGACCCTCAAGCTGATGACCAAGACCCGACCCAACTCTCCTACTCCCTCGAACCTGGCACGACCCTGGTCTATGAGGTCGATCTCGACCAGACGATCAAGGTTTCCAGCACCGGCAATGCCGAGGCGATGGGAGGCGAAGACGGTTTTCCCGGGGCAGTGGACCTGCATGTCGTCGGGACGACCCTGCTCAACCACGAGATCTCCGAAGGACCAGAGCCAGACACGTTCGAGATTCACATCACGGGTGAGTTCACCGATCTGGAGGTCACCGGAACCATCGATGGTGAACCTTTTGACGAGGGAGACGAGCTGCCCGACATAGCGGGTATGGACGCAATCGATGCGACGGTGGTTGTTGACGCACAGGGCAACCTGGTTGTCGATGACGACCAATTCGGCGGAGATCTTTTCGGCGACTTGGGGAGCGCCGATCCGTTCACCCAGTTTGGTCAGGCCGGAGGTTTTGGTCAGTTCTTCGGGTTCCCCCTGCCTGACGGAGAGGTCTCAGTGGGCGATTCGTGGTCCAACACCATTGAAACACCAATGATGTTGGGGATGGATCCTGCAACTGCAGAGATCGTGAGCGAGGTCACCGGTACCGACGAGGTCGATGGAGAAGACGTCCTGGTAATCGAGACGACAACGTCGACGTCTCCAGTCGAGATCGATTTTGGTGAGCTTCTACTTGGCTTCTTGGGCGGTCTCGGTGGTGAGGGTTTGGGCGGTGGTTCAGACGAACTTTCGGCTCAACTCGAAGAACTCCGATTCTTGATCAACGTTGACGGCGGAGACTCTCAGACAACTACGTTGTTTGATGCTGACGACGGTCTGATCCGAGACAGTGACATCGACTCCACGGTGTCGGTCGTGATGGACATGAACATGCCCGACGAGGACACGGGTGAGATGGTCGAGTTCACGGCAGACATGCAAATGCAACAGTCAATCAGCTATCAGCTCGTCGACATCTCCGGCGCCTAGACGACTGCCTTAGTATGGATCGTCTGTGACCCTCGTATCTGCACGCGCCTCGATTCTGCCGGATCGAATCACGACGCCGACCCTGCGCAGCTTCCTGCGTAGCGTTGCGTCGGTTGACGAGGTGGCCGCCAACGAGCGCGTCGCGACCCTTTCGAAGCGGTCGATCAAGAAGGATTCCAAGCGGGCTGCGCTCGACCTGATGATCCGGATGATGGACTTGACCACTCTGGAGGGCAAGGACACGCCGGGCAAGGTCATCCAGATGTGTGCCAAGGCCTACCGCCCTGACCCAACGGATCCGTCGATTCCGTCGACTGCCGCCGTGTGCGTCTACCCCAACATGGTCCCCTACGCCGTGCAGGCGACAGAAGGAACCGGGATCCACGTCGCGAGCGTGGCCACCTACTTCCCGTCTGGGTTGGCCGATCTCAAACTGAAGATCAACGAGACCAAGAAGGTGGTTGCCGATGGTGCCGACGAGGTCGACATGGTGATCGATCGAGGTGCCTTTCTCTCGGGCCAGTACTTCAAGGTGTTTGACGAGGTGCGCTCGGTGAAGGAAGCCTGTGGAGAGGCTCATCTCAAAGTGATTCTCGAAACCGGTGAACTGGAGACCCTCGACAACGTGCGCCGTGCATCCTTCCTAGCTATGGCGGCGGGGGCAGACTTCATCAAGACGTCAACGGGCAAGATAAGCCCTGCGGCCACCCTTCCAGTCACGTTGGTGATGCTCGAGTCGATCAGGGATTTTCACGATGCAACCGGTGTGATGGTTGGAATGAAACCGGCCGGAGGCATCCGCACCTCGAAGGATGCGATGAAGTATCTCCTCGTCCTCAACGAGACGCTCGGGGAATCGTGGATGACTCCCGATTGGTTCCGGTTCGGCGCGTCTTCGCTGCTGAACGACGTTTTGATGCAGATTCGCTGGCTAGAAACCGGTCGATACTCGTCCCCTGACTACTTCACGAAGGACTGATATGGCGCTGACACGTTTGCCGGGAACAAGCCACGAACCCCTGCTCTGGGAGTACGCGGAGTCGAAGGAGTCGACCGAGATCGTCTCTCTCGAGGACAAATACGGATTGTTCATTGACGGTGGGTTCAGGGCTCCGAAGTCCCGGAAGTACTTCCCGACGCTCAATCCGGCGACTGAAGATCAGCTGGCCGTGGTCGCCGAGGCTGGTCCAGCCGACGTTGATGCTGCAGTATCGGCTGCGCGGACGGCACAACGCGAAGTCTGGGGTCCGATGAGCGGACCTGAGCGAGCGAAGCATCTGTTCCGGATTGCCCGGATGATCCAGGAGCGAGCAAGAGAGATCGCCATCTTGGAAACGCTGGACGGCGGCAAACCCATCAAGGAATCTCGAGACATCGACCTGCCGCTCTCGGCTGGACACTTCTTCTATTACGCCGGATGGGCAGACAAGATGGAGTACGCCTTCCCAGGACTTCATCCCAAGCCGATCGGAGTGGCCGGTCAGGTCATTCCATGGAATTTTCCGATGCTCATGTTGGCCTGGAAGGTGGCGCCCGCCCTGGCTGCGGGGAACACCGTCGTGCTCAAACCAGCTGAGACCACACCTTTGACCGCCCTGTTGTTTGCGGAGTTGACCGCCGAAGCGGGTCTACCGCCAGGGGTGCTCAATATCGTTACCGGCGCAGGGAAGACCGGCTCGCTGGTCGTTGCACATGATGACATCGACAAGGTGGCTTTCACCGGGTCGACCGCGGTCGGCAAGCTCATCCAGAAAGAGCTGGCCGGCACGTCCAAGAGGCTGACTCTGGAGCTCGGTGGTAAGGGTGCACACATCGTTTTCGAAGATGCTCCACTCGACCAAGCCGTGGAAGGCGTGATCGACGGGATCTTCTTCAACCAAGGTCACGTTTGCTGCGCGGGCTCACGACTCTTGGTGGAGGAGTCGATCCACGATCGGTTTGTCGACAAGCTGAAGAGGAGGCTGTCAACACTGCGTGTGGGTGACCCGTTGGACAAGAACACCGACATCGGCGCCATCAACAGTGCCGCCCAACTCGCCAAGATCAACGAGTTGGTCGATGCGGGTGTTTCCGAAGGCGCCGAGATGTACCAGCCGGAGGGTGCGCTTCCCCAGCGAGGGTTCTTCTTCAAACCGACCCTCTTCACAGGTGTCTCCCAGAGCCATCGGATCGCTCAGGAGGAGATCTTCGGGCCTGTTCTTTCGATCTTGTCGTTCCGGACACCAAAGGAAGCGGTGGAGAAGGCCAACAACACCCCGTATGGGTTGGCCGCTGGAGTATGGACGACCAAGGGGTCGCGGATCTTGTGGATGGCGGACCAACTGAAGACCGGTGTGGTCTGGGCCAACACGTATAACAAGTTCGACCCGACTTCTCCGTTCGGCGGCTACAAGGAATCCGGGTTTGGGCGCGAGGGCGGTCGCCACGGCCTCCTCGCCTACACCGACTGGAGCGAGAAGTGAGCGGCGCGATCTGTTCTCGTTGGTTGTCGGCGTTGTTGGCCACGGCGGGGGGTTCGAGGGGGGTCGTCCCCCCTCATAGTGATTGGAGCGAGAAGTGAGCGGCGCGATCTGTTCTCGTTGGTTGTCGGCGTTGTTGGCCACGGCGGGGGGTTCGAGGGGGGTCGTCCCCCCTCATAGTGATTGGAGCGAGAAGTGAGCGGCACGATTTGTTCTCGTTGGTTGCCGGCGTTGTTGGCCACGGCGGGGGGTTCGAGGGGGGTTGTCCCCCCTCATAATGAACGGAGCGAGAAGTGAGCGGTGCCAATCGCCTCGAGGTGAGGAAGACCTACAAGCTGTATGTGGGTGGCAAGTTTCCCAGGTCCGAATCAGGCCGGTCCTATCCGGCCCTGAGCAAGAAGGGTGACGTCCTAGCGCGAGTGGCGCGCGGATCGCGTAAGGACCTTCGGGACGCAGTGAGGATCGCTCGCGGGGCTCAGGGAGCCTGGGCCAAGCGCACCGGCTACAACCGAGGGCAGATTCTCTATCGAATCGCCGAGACGTTGGAAGACCGGGCGTCCACTTTCGTCGCTCAACTCGTCGACTCTGGTTCCACGGAGCGTCAGGCGATCGCCGAAGTGGAACGGTCGGTGGATCGCATGGTTTGGTATGCGGGTTGGGCCGACAAGTTCGCTCAGATTTACGGCAATCTCAATCCCGTGGCTGGACCGTTCTTCAACATCTCGACTCCGGAACCAACCGGAGTGGTGGGTGTGATTGCGCCCGAAGAGCCAGCTCTTGAGGGACTGGTTTCGAGAGTGGCCCCGGCCATCGTTTCGGGCAACAGTGTGGTTGTGCTTGCTTCGGAGTCGAAGCCGATGCCGGCTATCACCTTCACCGAAGTCCTCGACACCTCAGACGTTCCAGGCGGGGTGGTAAACGTGTTGACCGGTTTCAAAGACGAGCTGATCCCGTTCCTCGCCGATCACATGGACGTCAATGCGGTCGACGCCGCGGGGGCGACACCCGATCAGAGGGAGAGGGTGCAAGAGGGAGCCGTCCACAATGTGAAGCGGGTCGTGAACGGTTGGGATGGTGAGTCGCAAAGTCCTTATTTGATCGCAGCGTTTACCGAGACGAAGACCGTTTGGCATCCGAAGGGCCTCTGAGACCACAACGGCTCCTGGGTTTCCGGAGAAATCTGTCGAAATCCCGAACGAACCCCTTGTTTTTGTCGGTGCTAGAACATATGTTCGAGTTATGGAACGGAACGCGGAAACCAACGACACCATCGAGCAAGTGTTGGATCATTTCGCGGGGCTGTCGGCGGCTGCTCTCGCCAGAGTGTGTGGGCTGATTCGAGAGGTTGATGCTCGTCAGTCGTGGATGGCAGATGGAGCACGCAATCTGACAGATTGGACCGCGGCCAAACTTCGTTTCCGCCACGATTCAGCTGCCCGGCTGGTGCGGGTCGCCATCAGACTCGGTGATCTACCCGTCTTGTCAGACCTGTTCTCGAACGGTGATCTGTCGTTTGACCAGGTCGATGCCATCTCACTGATGGCCACCGCGGAAACCGAGACTGTCTTGATCGACGAGGCCCTCAGCATGTCCCAGGCAGCCCTCGAACGTGTTGCCCGCAAGCGAGGCACCCGTGACCTCGATCGCACAGAGCACGAGCGTTATCTCTACCGCCAGTGGAACCTTGACGAGTCCGCTCTCAGGTTCCGGGGGAAGCTTGGCGGACAAGCTGGCCGCGTGTTCGACGCCGCGATCGATGCCGGTGTCGACGCCACCGGTCCCAATGGTGATACCGGGCTGTTCGATCCGGCACCAATCAGGGCAGCCGATGCCCTTGTTGACCTTGCCGGCGGCGCCGGTGTGGACACCAACCTGACCGTGTTCGTCGAAGAAGACAGTGTCGAACTCGACAACACCGCCCTGATCGGTGTCGAGGCCGCCCGCCTGTTGGCCTGCGACGCCACAATCAGACCGGTCTTGACCAACGACGGCGAGCCGGTCGGCGTTGGGCGGAAAAGCCGCAAGATCCCTGAGTGGCTCAGAGACTTGGTCTACTTCCGTGACGGCTCAAAGTGTCAACACCCCGGGTGCCGCAACACTCGCTGGCTCCAGATTCACCACATTCAGCATTGGGCTGATGGCGGTCGCACCGATTTGGGCAATCTCATTCTCCTATGTGGAAGTCACCACCGATTCCTACATCGGTCCGGCTGGCATATCTCCAAATCCCACGGCCGGTGGGTGTTCCGCAGAGCTGACTGGACACCGTTCCCTGGCCCTCGATCCGCTTGACCCCCGCCTGAAGGCGTTGGTCCGAAGTCCCTAGGGGCTCCCGCCCCGGCCGCTTCCCAAGCTCAGACCCACCCAAGCCCCGGCGCCGCCGCCGCCCACTACGGCACGATCAAACACGTCTCGACCCGTCTATTGGTCTCCATCCAGCAACCTCCACGAGTCGGTCAAGGGGTCGTACGTCGCGGCGTCACCTAGTGCCAAGACACCGGGATCACCACATCGAGGAAGACCTCCAAAGACGAGTATGCGGTCGCTAGCCCAAGTGGTGGTGTGGTCACATCTCGGGCTAAGCGGCGACTCGGAGATCAGTCGCCATTCGTTTGACGCTGGGTTGTAGGCGACACCGTCGCCGTGAACGGCCGACCCTGATGGGCTAATCGGGCCGTAGGTTGCATAGCCGCCCCACATGATCACTTCGGTTCCCGTCCACACCGCCTGACTTCGTTCGCGTGGGAACGTCGGCCATCGAGGGCTCGAGGACCACTCGTCGAGTTGGGGATCGTATATCTCCAGGGTTTCGTGGTGGAGCGGTCCGCCGTGACCGCCCGCCACTATCACCTCGGTCCCTGTCCACACCAGACTGTGGCCTTCGATAGCTCCACTTGGGAGTGGCATTGTCCTCCTCCACGTGCCGGTCAATGGTTCGTATGCCGCGGCGGACCCAGCTGGGTAACCCCCGATGAACATCGCTTCGTTGCCGGTCCACACTCCTTGGATGCCTTCGACAGGATGGAACGGAGGTACGCTCAACTCGCCCCAATCGTCGGCGTCAGGATCGTATGCCCAAGCCGAGTTCCGAGGATCGTTGGTATCTCCTCCCACCAAGAGCAGATGGCTCCCGGTCCAGACTGCAGCACCTATGGCCCATTGGTTGGTTGGGCGCGGCGCCGAGACTCGCCACCCGTCGGCTTCGGGGTCAAAGAGCGCCACGACAACTTCGACTGGGTTGGAGCCGGCCAATCTCCCGATGACTGCCAGCTCCTCTCCGGTCCAAATCGCCTGTGATCGGGGCCACCATTCCAATGTGACTGGAGAATCGGGCAGTTCTCGATGTACCCCCGACACTGGGTCGATTGCAGTTCCACTTCTCAACGGTGCTGCTTCCGACGTGGAAGATGCTCCACCGAAGACCAGCAACTCAGTCCCGGTCCAGACAGCCACATGTGAGTGGCGAGGCTGGAACGGCCCCTCGCAGCCTTTCGGGATCGCGACCGCCAGTTGTGTCGGGAACGCACACGGGTCGGGCTCGCTGATGAGGTCGGACACCTCGATTTTCACTTGGCATGCGCCGCGGGATTCGAAACTGAGCGTTGCCGAAAGCAGGTCGATGTCGAGATCGGAAAGGAGCGAGTTCCGTCGCTCGACATAGAGACGAAGAGGCAGCGGGCTGTAACCAACCGCGATGATGGTGTCACCCACGGTCTCCGCGGCTAGTAGCCAGTCCTCAATGGAGGCATAGGTCTTCGTTCCTGTGTCCAGGGCCGGGTCGGTCACGGGACCCTGACCGACGAGCCGCTCCAACTCTTCTACGTTCCGCCGGTTGTAGGCGGTCGTTAGTCGCTCCGGGTTTGGCTGAGCTGGGAGCCGGCATTCGCTCGGTTCCGCAACGGTCTCATCGACGGTTGGCGCCGGCGTTGTTGCTGTGGTGGTTGAATACTCGACAGGATTCTGGGCGGGGGTGCATGAGGCCAGGGCAACGAGTGCCATTACTAGGGCTGATGCGGGCCTCACTATGAGTCTGACGTTCGGAAGGCCATGAAAGTTCTGGCCTTCCAACTCACTCTTTGGGAGGAGTATCCCAATCTTGGATGTCCTTGCCTGCTTCCCGCGCCAGGATGTCGAGAGCGGCTACCGCTCCATCCCCAGCCGAGATGATCGCCTGGCTCCGCGTTGGTCTGGCTGATCGGCCGATCACATAGACGTTGTCCATCGAGGAACGGCCGTTTCGATCAACGGCGAAAGCTTCGTTGTCTCCGGCCGCGAGACCCAACGACTTTGCCAGCGGCGCCGCCTTGCCCTCGGTGAGAATCAGATAGTCGGAGTCGTGCGAGCCCGACTCGGTGGTGACGGTGAAGCCATCCGAAGCCAAGATCGAGCCGACTTCGTCGTCGATGAGAACGGCTCCTGCATCGGTGACCTGCTGTTTGGCGATTGTCTGGAAGTCCGTTCCGTGGATCTCGGGTATCCCGAGATAGTTGTACAGGTAGGCGTAGTTCATAGCGGTCTTGTCGGTGCCAAACACCTTCACGTCATGGCCGTTCTTCGCGAGAAACAACGCTGCGGACAAGCCTCCCGGTCCATCGCCTACGATCGTCACTGTTGCCATCGAAATCTCCTTCCGTTGTCCCACTCCAACACCTCGGTCCAGCCATCTAATCCAAAGACCAGAAAAGTCGCGATCGGTGGTGCCCTCGATCTCAAAGCCACACTCCGCCCCTTGCACGGCCGAATCCTCGACGATGGATGGTGGCTGACCGCTCGTACATCCGCCGGTCCGGCTTCATTGCGGGTTAGCAGAGACAGGACTCATGTGATCGGCAGTGCCTGGGGCGATGGAGCGAATGTTCTGCTTGCCCGTCTCGAAGACATAACTGGTCTGAATGACGATCCGACCGAGTTTGAGACGGATCACCCCATCGTGAGCGAGTTGCATCGGCGTAACCCCGGCAGACGTTTCGGAAAGACCTCACTGGTGTTTGACGCCCTCGTGGTTGCCATATGCGGTCAGAAAGTCACCGGAACAGAGGCTGCGGCCGCGCTCAAAGGGCTTCACCGGAAGTTCTCTGAACCGGCACCGGGCCCGTCTGGTCTTCGATTGCCTCCGGATCCCACGCAAATGGCTAGCGCTCCGTATTGGGATTATCACCAGATTCACCTCGAGAAACGTCGAGCGGATGTGCTGCGACGTGTAGCGGCCGATGCCGTCGAGATAAACAAGTTGGCTGCAAAACCCAGCGAGTCCGCCGGCGCTGTGATGGAACGCTTTCGCGGGATCGCCGAATGGACCACGGCGAGCACGGTGGCAGTCTCACACGGAGATACCGATGCGGTCCCGGTCGGTGACTTTCACATCAAGCACACAGTTGTACATCACCTGACCGGACGCGATCGCGGCACGGACGAGGAGATGCTCGAGCTGCTCGAAGAATTCCGGCCGCACCGAGGGAGGGTCGTGAGACTGCTACACACCTTGGGCCACGCACCCGCGTTCGGTCCGCGCTCCACTCCCAGAGACATAACGCGTCTGTGATCTGGCTCTACGCAACAATCGCCGTTGGGTACCTGTTGACTCTGCGTCGCACTCCTTACCCACGTCATTGGCTCGTGAAAGCCATGCCCATCCTGATCCTGGGCGTCGTAGCCCTCGAGCTTGACGGAACCCTGCGCATGTGGGTGCTGCTGGCAGTTGGTCTCTCCGCTGTTGGAGACATCGCATTGGCTCTCGAGAACCGGGACTCCAGATTGTTTGTGCTGGGTCTGGCCTCGTTCCTTCTCGCGCACATCGCTTATGTGGCGGCCTTCTCTGTTCTACCGGGCGGTTGGTCCGGCGCCGCGGCCGTGGTGCTCGGGACCGTAGCCGCTGTTTTGCTCACCTCTCTTTGGTCGGGTCTTGGTGAGTTACGGGTCCCCGTGCTGGCATACATGATCGCGATCTGGGCGATGGTCCTCGCGGCCTGGTCGCGTGATCCGCTGAACCTCACGATTGCGTTTGGCGCAGCTTCGTTCATGGTGTCTGATGCGCTGATAGCCATCGATCGATTTCGCCAGCGGCTTCCCTGGCGGGATCACCTGGTCATGTCGACCTACTACCTTGCCCAAGGTCTGATCGTCTTCGGATCGGTCAGTTAGCGATAGGGGCCGGGTCGAATTGCGACCCGCGAAGGGTGGGCAAGAGCAGCACCACTAGAGGAAGTGTCATCACCGTGAGGCTGGTCGGCAACATCTGTGACAAGAGCATGCCGGACCAGCCGGCAAGTCGAACTCGTTTCGTGCGAAGTCCCGTTGGTCCGTCGAAGCTGAGTAGATAAGTCAGGCCCCCAACGAAGCCCAGTACGCCAGCGGTCAGGATGGCCACCAACACCCAGCCCGAGAAGACCCTTTCGGTGATATTTCGCCAGAACATGAATCCGCCGAGAATCATGATTGCCCAGCCCATGAACCGACTGAACGTGGACCACATCCATCGAAGCATCTCCATCTGTCCACCACCCTATCGATCGAGCCAGGTGACGATGAGGTCGCCGACGATGTCAGGGTCTCTGACGTCGCTGTGGTTAGCGCCCTCAACCAGTTCAAGGGTCGAGTCGACCCCCGCTGCTACAAGCGAGTCGTGGAAGTCCAGCGCGAACGTTGGTGGCACCAAGCCGTCCAGGTCGCCGTACATGATGAGAGTAGAGAGGTCCGGGTTGGCGCCAACGTGGAAGATGGGGTTGCCCGCCTCCCAAGCTGTTGGAGCCAGGTCGACCCCTTCACCGAAGAAGATCACCCCGACCAGTCCAGCGCGCAGTATGTCGTAGGGGCCGGCGAGGCCAACGAGTCGGTCAGCCCTTCCGCTTCCCGTGTAGGGGCAGTCGTCGGTGTATCGATCGCCGGTCAACGCGACTAATGCACCGATGTGAGCACCCGACGAGTGGCCGATGACGGCCACTGAACCATCCGAGTCGGGGTGGACGGCTGCGAAGGCCACCGCGCAAGCCACGTCCTCTACAGCGTCCGGGAACCCAGGAGACTCGAAGCTAGCGAGGGCGTAGGGGGTGTTCACCGTTAGATATCCGGCGTCGCGGAGATGGACGGCCAGGGGCCGAATCGCCCCGGGATCGCCCACAACCCAGCCTCCTCCGTGGACCAGAACTACTGCCGGGAATGGGCCGGCTCCGTCGGGGATCAGTACCTCGGCTTCGATTTCGGGCAGCGGCTCATCGACCAGCGTCGTGGTCGGACCGATAGTCGTTGTGGTGGCGATGCTGGTTGGCGGAGACACTGTCGTCGCTGGGAGGGCAGACGTTGTCGTCGAGTCTCCGGCCGTAGCGCACGACGCAACGATTAGCCCTCCGAGGGCTAAAGCAAGGCTGCCGCTGCGCGGTCGATATGCCATTCGACCTCCGCGTCTCCGTGCGTGATCTTGGATGTGGGGGTTTGACCAGCCATTGTCTCGGCCAGAGCAGCCGCTTTGCCTTCACCCACAGCCAACACGAGCACCTTCTTCGCTGTCCACAAAAGGGGATAGGTGGCGGTCAATCGATCCTCGCCACGATCGGGGATCACGTTTGACACGTACCACCGGTCCATCTCCTCGAGGGCGCGGCTGCCGGGAAAGAGGGAGGCGGTGTGACCATCCTCTCCCAGACCCAGGAGAACGACATCCGGTCGTCGGTCGCGGTGCACGGCCCTTAGTTCTGCTTCGTAGAAGGCAGCCGCGTCCTCCGGCTGTAGGGAGTCTGAGTATCTCGGCCGGTGAAATGTCGCATCAACATGCGACAGCAGGGACTCCATAGCCATTCGTCCATTGGATCGTTCGTCCTGATGGGCCACCCACCGCTCGTCACCCAGCCAGGCATGAACCTTGTTCCAGCCGGTTGAGCGACCTCGAAGCAACTCGTAGGTTGAGCGCGGTGTCGATCCACCAGCGAGACCTAGCGAGAAGAAGTCCTCGCTAGTCGCGATCAGGTCGGCGATTCGATTCGCAGCGCCTAGTTGGGCCTCGGCGCTCGAGTCGTAGACGTGCTGCACAGTGACCGACGGTAATCGACGTTCTACGGTTGTCTGATCATGTCAAAGACCGTCTCACTCAATTGGCCCGGCGGCGTTGTCAGCGGCGTGCTCGAAGGTTCTGGGCCGTCTGGAATCCTGTTGGCCCATGGGGCTGGCACCAATCAGACCCACCCCACCATGTCTGCTCTCCGATCGGGGCTGGCTGGCGCCGGACACTCGGTGTTGAGCTTCAACTATCCCTACACAGAGCGTGGGGGCAAACGCCCCGACCGACAGGAACGCCTACTCGAGTGTCACCTTGCGGTAGCGGAGTGGTTTGCCTCGGAAACAGACTCAATGATCGTCGCCGGTCGATCTATGGGAGGACGCATGGGTTCTTACCTGGTCGCCGATGGTCTGGACTGTGATGGTCTCGCGTTCTACTCCTACCCGCTTCACCCAGCCGGAAAGCCGGAGAAGCTGCGTATCGAACAGTTCGCTTCGATAGCGATTCCGATGCTCTTCGTTCAAGGGACGCGCGACCCGCTGTCGAAGATGGACCTCTTCGAAGAGCACATAAGGCCCCTTCCCAACGCCACAATCGACTTGTTGGAAGGAGCGGCCCACGGACCCCGTGGCGGCGGATGGACGGTCGAAAAACTGACCGAGAGGTATGTCGAGAGCACCGGTCGGTGGATTCGTTCTCTGTGATCTGGCACAGCGGGCCGATATTGGGCATAATTGAGGCTCACCCCCTTCTTCTTCAAGGAGTCTTCAAATGTCGCAAGTAAGCCTGCGCGCCCGGGCCGGCAGGAAGCCAGGCTCACGCGAGTCCCGTCGTATCCGCCGTACCGGACAGGTACCGGCCATCGTTTACGGTGCGGACCAAGATCCGATACCGGTAGCTGTCGATTCGCACGACCTTCATCTGGCCCTTCACACAGAGGCTGGATCGAACGCCATCATCAATCTCGAGATCGAAGAGGGTGACACTCTGACGACGATGGCGCGTGTCATCGAAAAGCACCCGTTCCGCAACGAGTATCGGCATATCGATTTCGTCACCGTCGACCTGAGTCAGAAGGTGACCGCCGAAGTGGCTCTTCAGTTCGAGGGCACTCCCGCAGGCGTTCGAGAAGGCGGTGTGTTCAGCCCCCGACGCACTCATGTGCAGATCGAGGTGCTTCCCACTGAGATTCCTTCGTTCATCGAGCTCGACGTCTCAGACGTTGAGATTGGCGGTTCACTCCGGATCGAGGACCTCCCCGAACTCGAAGGTATTGAATACCTCGAGGAGGCCGACGCTGTCGTCATGTCAGTGACTACGCCCGCTGCCGAAGTCGAAGAGCCAGTCGACGTTGAACTCGAAGATGGTGAGGAGCTCGAAGAGGGTGAAGAAGCTGAAGGCGCTGTGGAAGAGGCTGCTGAAGAGGCAGACGGAGAAGAAGCCGGAGAGTAAACCCTTGCGTGCCGTCATCGGGCTGGCGAACCCGGGGTCGGACTACGAAGGTACCCGGCACAACGTTGGTGCTGAAGTGGTTGGCGAGCTTGTTCGCCGCGCTGGTGAAACCCTTGCCAGAGGCCCATCGCGGGTGCCCGCTGTGGTGACCCAGATCCATACGGAGGGTCAGCCGTTTCTACTAGCCGTACCCACGACGTTCATGAATGAGTCAGGCCGCGCCGTGCGTGCCGTACTCGACTACTTCAAGCTCGGCCCGCAGGATCTGCTCGTGATCCACGATGACATCGACCTCGCTTTTGGTCGACTGCGCATCCAGCAGGGCGGAGGCACCGGGGGCCACAACGGATTGAGGTCGATCGAGTCGGCCTTGGGCAGCCGTGAGTTCACCCGTCTCAAGGTTGGCGTGGGCCGACCCCCGGGATCGCAGGATCCCGCCGACTACGTTCTGCGGAGGTTCACCAAACAGGAACGACCCGAGGTCGACCTGTTGGTTGTTGACAGTGCCGACACGGTTGACCTGTGGTTTGGAGATGTCGAAAGAGCCAAGGAGGCCGCTGCGTTGAGAGGTAGAGATGGCTGATCTTGTCGGAGCAATCGACCAAGGGACCAGCTCGACCCGTTTCATGGTGTTCGACGGGCAGGGGAATGTCGTGTCGTCGGCGCAGGAGGAGCATCGCCAGATCTTTCCCAATCCCGGCTGGGTCGAGCACGACGCAAACGAGATCTGGGAAAAGACAGAGTTCGTGGTCGCAGCCGCTTTAGAGAAAGCTGGTCTGAAGGCGTCAGATTTGGCAGCGGTTGGAATCACTAACCAGCGCGAAACCACAGTGCTCTGGGACCGCGCAAGCGGCGATCCGATAGCCAATGCCATTGTGTGGCAAGACACCCGAACCGCAGAGCTATGTGCGGATCTAGAGGAGCGGTCCGGAGCTGAGTTCACGTCGAGGACCGGCCTTCCAGTGGCGACCTACTTCGCGGGTCCCAAAGCCCGGTGGCTGATCGATCACCTCGAATTGAAAGATGCGGCGGAGCGCGGTGAAATTGCCTTTGGAACCATCGATACCTGGCTCACACATCGGCTCACCGGTCTTCACGTGACTGACGTGACCAACGCGTCCAGGACCCTTCTGATGGATCTGACAACGCGCACCTGGGACTCAGATCTCGCCATGGCTATGGGAGTACCCACGGCGATGTTGCCCGAGATCGTGCCATCCGTCGGTGAGATCGGCGTCTGTTCCGGCGTTCTCGACGGAGTTCCGTTGACAGCCATCCTGGGCGATCAGCATGCGGCGATGTTCGGTCAGGCGTGCTTCCAGCCCGGAGAGGCCAAAAACACCTACGGAACCGGGAACTTCATGTTGCTCAACACCGGCGAAACGCCGATGCCGTCGAAATCGGGCCTGCTGACGACCATGGCGTACGAGATAGAAGGCGAGAACCCGGTTTACGCCCTCGAAGGATCCATTGCGGTCACCGGCTCCTTGATCCAGTGGCTGCGCGACAACTTGGGGATCATCAACTCCGCTGCAGAGGTCGAGGAGCTAGCCGCGTCGGTCGAGGACAACGGAGACGTCTATTTCGTCCCTGCGTTTTCGGGGTTGTTTGCGCCACATTGGCGGCCCGACGCCCGTGGGGTCGTGACGGGTCTGAGTCGCTTTTCCAATAAGGGGCACATCGCCCGCGCCGCCTTGGAATCTGCTGCATATCAGACAGAGGACGTGCTTGATGCAATGGAATCCGACTCGGGTGTCGACCTCAAGGAGCTGAAGGTGGACGGTGGCATGACGGCCAATGAGCTTCTCATGCAGTTCCAATCAGACATTCTCGGCGTGGATGTTGTTCGCCCGGTGGTTGCGGAAACTACGGCAATGGGCGCAGCCTTTGGGGCTGGATTGGCCGCTGGTGTGTGGTCATCGCTCAACGAGTTGAAATCTCTCTGGGCGGAAGACCGGCGGTGGACCGCCAATATGGATGGCCACGAGCGTGATCAACTGGTCGAGCGGTGGCGACAGGCGATCCAACGTTCTCTCGACTGGGTCTGAGTCGACCTAGCCCGGTCGAGCGGGTCTCGGTCTCCAAATGAAGTTCCGCTGATCCGGTTGTGTGCGGGTGAAGCGGACGTATGATCTCAGGACTGCCGATGTCCTTGAATTTCCCCAACGTTCTGGCCCTGTTCCGGATCGCCATGGTTGTCCCGATCATGGCTTTCACCCGCGCCGACAACGTCGAGGACAACTTTGCAATAGCGGGGTTGCTCTTCTTGATTGCCTCTTTCACTGACTTCCTCGACGGCTATTGGGCACGTCGAACGACCGGCGGCACCGTCTTGGGGGCGTTTCTCGACACCACAGCCGACAAGATCATGGTGACAGGAGCGCTGCTGGCTCTGGTTTCGGTGGACAGGGTCTCCATATGGGCTGCCGCGGTGATCGTGTTTCGTGAGTTCACGGTCATGGCATTGCGAGGTGTCGTTGCCCAGCGAGGCGGTCTGATTGCGCCCTCGACCTGGGGCAAGATCAAGGCCTTCACTCAATACGCAGCGATCTTCTTGGCATTCGTGAGGCTTTCCGACAGGTGGGGTCCCTGGTATCTCGACCAGTACGTGATGCTGTTCGCGGTCATCGCCACGGTTGGGTCTGCTTGGGGGTATCTGTCGGCGTTTTGGTCGGTGGTCCGGCACGAGCCGGTCGACTCATCAGTGTGATCTCAGCGATAACCGGGGCGACCGGCGTTGTGGGGTCAGCGCTCCTTCGGCGCCTCCTCGACAGGGGCCATCAGGTTCGGGCTCTGGTTCGGACCGAGACGGCTGGGGCAAACCTATCTGGTGGTGGAGTGCAGCCGGTGTTGGGCGACATCACCGTTCCGGAGACGCTCGACGCTCTCGTCGACGGCGCTGACTTTCTCTTTCACGTAGCCGGTGTGAATGACATGTGCGTTGCCGACGGGTCGGCCATGGCGGCGGTCAATGTGGAGGGAACTCACAACGTTTTCGAGGCCGCTATTCGGGGGAACGTCGGTCGAGTGATCCATACCTCGTCCGTCGTGACCATAGGAGAGAGTCACGGTGAGGTTGGCACTGAGGCCACCGTTCGATCACGTGATTTCCTGTCGCTGTATGAGGAGACAAAGTCGCGAGCTGAGGAAGTGGCGTTCGGCTTCGCCGATCAGATCGACATGGTCGCCGTCAATCCGTCGTCCGTTCAGGGTCCGGGACGGGCCACCGGGACAGGTCGGTTGCTTCTGGCCGCGGCACGAGGCGAGGCTCCGGTCGCCATCGACTCGGTCATATCAGTCGTTGATATTGATGACTGTGCCGAGGGGCATGTACTCGCGGCAGAGGTCGGCGGCTCGGGTCAGCGTTACATTCTCAGCGGAACCACGACCACTGCTCGGCAAGTGATCCGGATGATTGGACGCCTCGGTGGTCATGGTCGTCGGCCGGTCTACCTATCGCCCGGAGTTCTCAAAATGGCCGCACCTGTCGTGAGTTCCGTCTTCGGTCTGCTTGGTAAGCAGCCTCCGCTATGTCCGGAGTCAGCCAGAGTGCTGACAGCTCCCCATCGATATGACGGATCGCGCGCCAGCCGCGAACTAGGTCTCAACTATCGGAGCCTCGAGGAGACCCTGCAACGCACAGTTGAGTGGTTCCGGGAGGAGAACCTCCTCTAAGACCTGCGGTACCAGACCTCTGGTATCCGCAGTTGAGCACCAGCTTCTAGGTCAGATGCTGCTGCCCTCATCCCGTCCACGACCGCGGCGACCATCTCGACGGCCGGTTCGGTGTTCTCCTTCGACTGCAAGAAATCGAGTGGCCCTGACTTGGGGTAGACCGTTACCTTGACTTCGTCGTCGAGGTTGGCTGCCAGCCTGGCCTCTTCGACCGCCTCGCTGACTCCGCCGAGAAGGTCGACAAGGCCGACCTCGAGGGCCTGCGAGCCCGTGTACACCTGACCTTTGGCGAGCTCGCGCACCCGCTCCCTGCTCAGGTCGCGCCCCTTGGACACCAACTCGATGAACTGGTCGTAGATGTGGTCGAGCTGCTCGTTGAGCTTGGCCTGTCCGTCCTCGTTGTACGGCGTCATGGATGAGGAGAAGGTGGCTTGGTCGCCGAACCCGACATCTTGGAACGAGATCCCGGCCTTGGCCCAAGCTTCCTTGGTGGTGAGTTTTCCGGAGACGACGCCGATCGAACCTGTGACAGTGCCAGGTTGAGCAACGATTCGGGTCGCGTTGGCAGAAACCCAGTAACCACCCGATGCGGCAACGTTCCCCATTGACACGACCACGGGTTTGCCTGCTGACATCGCCCTGACTACCTCGTTACGCACCACCTCGGAAGCAACTGCGCTGCCGCCAGGGGAGTCGACTCGAAAGACGATCGCTTTCACCTTGTCGTCGTCGGCTGCCTTGCGCAGCGCTGCGGACACGTCGTCCGATCCGAACGAGGGTCCTGAGGTGAGAGGGCTGAACCCTGAGGAACCACGCGCAATCATCCCGGAACCAAACACGAGGGCAATGGTGTCGCCCTTGCTGTGGACTCGTTTCGCCTTCTTCAGATAGCGGTCGTAAAGGAGAAAGGGGGATCCGCCTGCTGCTCGGTAGGCGTCGTTGCGATAGCCACGATGGTCTACCAGGCCATCTTCGACCAGCCGATCACCGATCTGAGGCGCCGTGTTGATCAAGTCACGTACTGCGTCGGAGTCGAGTCCGCGTGATTCGGCGATTCCGGCCACTACCTGCTCAAACTGATCTCCGGCGAGCCGGTGGATGCCTTCGCGATGCGGCTCGGTCATCTCGGTCTCAGTGAGCATATAAAGGGCGGCCTTGTATTCCTCACGATGATCCATCTCGGGAACAGCTCCCAGTTTGTTCAGCAAGCCGCGCACGAAGCGTCCCCGCGCCAGGAGGCCGGTGGCGTTCACCTCACCCATCGGCATCAAGTAGATCTCCTCAAATGCGCTGGCCAGGTAGTAGTCGACAGTGGCAGCGCCACCTTCACCAAACGTCTCTGAGAAGGCAACGGTCTTCTTCCCAGCCCCACGAACCTTCTGGATGGCATCTCTGATCTCTTGAGCATGACCCAATTGGATCTTTCCATTGCCCACTCGAGCGACGATTCCCTGGATCCTGTCGTCTTCGGCGGCTCTCTCGAGCGCGTCGACAACGTCTCTGACAATCACCGAACCGCGGGTCGTCGCTTTGGAAATCGGATCCGATCCGGTGACCTCGACCACCCCTTTGTCGAGGTCCATTTCGATGACGGTGCCCTTCGCGATCCGGTTCGAGAGCAATCTTGCTGCCACGAGCGCCACCCCTACGAGGGCCAGCAGGATCAGGGCTTCGGTCCAAGTGTCGAGCCACCGAGCGAGGGCTGCGATGGCTATCACGACCAGGCCGAAGGCCAGGACCAAACCAAGTGAACGCAGACGGGAAGCTTGTTTCAAGTATGTCTCCTTTGCCGGCGAGCATATTGGTGGTCGGATCGGTGTGTGTCCGCAACTGAGAAGAGATCGCGAGGCCGTTACGATCGCATCTCCTTGAGCCCTCCTCTCAGCCGTCTTCTCACCGCATGGCGTTCTGCCCGGCTCCCTAGCCTCATTGGCACCTGGGCCGTTAGCCCCGCAGCGCGAGCTTTCGCACTTGCCGGACTCGCCGCCAACCTTGAACGTCCCCTTCTCGTTGTCGTACCGGGCGAGACCGAAGCTGGGGAGCTTTATGACGACCTCTCCCTGTTTCTACCCGGTGTCCACCTGGCGCCGGCTTGGGAAACCCTTCCCTTCGAGCATGTGTCGCCGAACACCCTGACGATGACGCGGAGATCGAACGCTCGACATGCGTTGGCTACCGACTCGGCAACTGTTGTGGTGGCCTCGGTCCGGTCGGCGATTCAGCGTTTGGCCCAGGCTCCGGTGGAACCGATCGTGTTCTCCCCAGATCAGGAGGTCGACTTCGACACTCTGCCCGCCAGCCTCGATCGACTGGGCTACACCCGCATGGATCGGGTCGAATCTCGCGGGGAGTTCGCTGTGCGTGGAGGAATCCTCGACATCTTCCCTGGCGACGCCGTGGCTCCGGTTCGTCTCGATTTCTGGGGAGACACAGTGACCGAGGTTCGAGAGTTCTCCGTCACCTCTCAGCGCTCGCTCGACCATCTCGACGAGGTAGCCGTTTACCCAGCGAAGGAAGTCAGACCCGACGAGAAAATGCGGCACGTGGCGGCCGGGCTGGTCAAGTCCCAACCCTGGGCAGCCGGGACGTGGGATCGCATCGCCGAAGGCCAGACGTTCGCTGGCATCGAGTCGTGGCTGCCTTGGATGGCGCCGGAGGTCTGCCTGATCGATCAGCCAGACGTCGACCTGGTGCTGCTGGATCCGGCCCGAGCGCACGATCGTGCTCGGGACCTGGTCAAGGAAGAAGCGGAGTTGGCGGCGGCATTGGCACCAACCTGGGGCGAGTTGGCCCCGGAGGCGGGTGAACACCCACCACTCTTTCTCGACATCGACCGCTCGCTCGAAGGACGGGACTACTTGAGCATGCCCGGAACCCCATCAGGGCCAGATGACCTGGTGCTTCGGTCGACCGCGTTTGACGCAACACCCGGTGATCCTGAGGCCGTCTCTGCAGAGCTTGGCCGTTTGCTCGGCCGATCAATCCAAGTCGTTGTGGCCATGGACGGTGAAGCAGCCGCTGATCGCGTGGCGCGGAGTCTGGCGGAAAATGGTCTGGCTCTCGACCGAGCCGAAAACATTGAACGCGTCGCTAGTGCCGTCATCAGCCAAGGCATCCACAAGGGTTTCATTCTCTCTGAGATGGGAGTGGCCGTGCTCGGGGAGGCTGAGATCGCCGGTCGGCGTCGCGCTCACCGGACTCTTTCGTCGTCTGTCGCCTCCGCCCGGCGCCAGCAGTATCAAGACCTGACAGAGGGCGATTACGTCGTCCACTATCAGCACGGAATAGGTCGATTCGAGGGCTTGACGACCAGAACCATGGTCGGCATCGAACGCGACTACATCGTGGTCGCCTATGCAGGTTCAGATCGCTTGTACGTGCCGGTTGAACAGCTGGCAGCGATCAAGCGATACACAGGCGGAGATGCCCCCCGTTTGTCCAGGATGGGCGGCAAAGACTGGTCGGAGCAGAAGGCGCGCGTCCGGCGGGAAGTGGCAGCCGTCGCAGCCCAAGTGGTGGAACTGCATCGGCAACGTGCCCTGGCCAGTGGCCACGCCTTCGACCCTGACTCTCCGTGGCAGGGCGAGATGGAAGGGGCCTTTCCTTTCGAGGAGACTCAGGACCAACTCAGCGCGATTGCAGCGGTCAAGGCAGATATGGAGTCGGACAAGCCCATGGATCGGCTGGTGTTCGGCGATGTCGGCTTCGGAAAGACCGAGGTTGCGATCCGAGCGGCATTCAAAGCTGTTCAAGACGGCAAACAGGTGGCTGTTCTGTGCCCGACCACGCTCCTGGCGCAACAGCACCACCAAACGTTCTCAGAGCGATTCGCTCCGTACCCGGCTCGGGTTGAAGTCCTATCGAGATTCCTGACTGCGAAGCAGGCTCGTGCAGTGGTAGCGGGGTTGGCGACGGGTGAGGTGGATGTTGTGATAGGAACCCACAGAGTTCTGTCTGAAGATGTCGTCTTCAAGAGGCTGGGACTGCTGGTTATCGACGAGGAGCAGCGTTTCGGGGTTGGGGCCAAAGACGCAATCAAGAGACTCAAGGTCGGGGTCGATGTGCTCACCCTCACTGCGACGCCGATCCCGCGGACTCTCGAGATGGCGCTGACCGGTATCCGCGACGTGTCTCACATTCGCACACCCCCCGAAGACCGTCATCCCATCCTCACTTACGTCGGCCCATACGATCGGCAGGCGGTTTCGGCTGCAATTCGTCGCGAGATCCTTCGAGAAGGACAGATCTTCTACGTTCACAATCGTGTGCAATCGATCGATCGCGCCGTTGCGCGGCTCCAAGAGTTGGTTCCCAGTGCACGGATAGTCGTGGCCCACGGTCAGATGTCCGAAGGTCAGCTCGAACAAGTGATGATTGATTTCTGGAACCATCAGTACGACGTGTTGGTGGCGACAACCATCATCGAGTCCGGTCTCGATCTGCCAAAGGTCAACACCCTCATCGTTGAACGGGCTGACCTATTGGGACTAGCCCAGCTCTATCAGCTTCGGGGGCGAGTGGGTCGAAGCGACCAGCGCGCCTACGCATATCTTTTCCACCCGACCGATCAGACCCTGTCCGAAGACGCGCACCGTCGTCTACAGGCCATTGGCGAGGCCAGCGATCTGGGGTCGGGGTTTCAGCTGGCCCTACGTGACCTGGAGATCAGGGGTGCCGGCTCGATTCTTGGAGAGGTGCAGTCGGGTCACATTTCTGCCGTCGGCTTCGACCTCTACGCCGAACTGGTTGCCGAGGCAGTCTCAGAACTGGAAGGCAAGGTTGTCGAGGACTCGGGTCCGCCGGAGGTGCGGATCGATCTTCCTGTCGATGCCCACCTTCCAGACCATTACATCGAGGATCAGGAGTCGCGCCTCGAGGCATACCGCCTACTTGCGGGCGCCAATAATGGAGCTGAGGTCGAAGATGTGGTCGCTGGTTGGGTCGATCGGTTTGGCGAAATGCCTCCGGAGGCTGACTCCTTGATTGACCTGGCCCGGTTGCGGGTGGAGGCCATCCGGGTTGGTCTCAACGAGATCGTCATGCTTCGGAACGAGGTGAGGCTCGGTCCGGTTGATCTGAAACCCTCCCAGGAGGTCCGTCTCCAGCGTCTGGCTCCCAAGTCTGTTTTGCGGGCCAGTGAAGGGGTGGTGTTCATCCCGGCGCCTCGTCCCGTGGTGGAAGGTCTCCTCGGATTCATCGGAGAGATGTGGCCATCCGAAGCCGATTGATCTCCCCTTAACCACCGGTGCGAATAGCATCACTTGGTCTTTTCCAGGCAAAGGAATCCAGTGAAAAAGCTCATATCCATTGTCGCGCTCTCTTCCGTCGCGTTGGCGGCGTGTGGCGGGTCGGCGAACTCCCTGGCTGCCACCGTTGATGGCACCGAGATCACAGTGGGCGATGTTGAGTCGCTCATCAACGTCGATGGGGAGGCCGTCACCAAGGAGCAGTTCGCTCAGTTCCTGGCTTTTGCCATCCAGTGGGAGGTCATTGGCGAGGCCGCTTCCAATGACTATCAGATCGAGATAACCGACGAGGAGATAACGGCTGAGGCCGACCGCATTTTCAACGACTTCGGCACCGGCCAGTCGAGAGAAGACTTCCTCTCAGAGCGCGGCGTCAGCGAGGAGTTCTTGCGTCGCATCGGTCGTCAGGGGCTCATCGATACCACTATCCGGGAGATTCTCACTGAGAGGATTCCCGATCCAAGTCCCGAGGACATCGAGGCGCAGCGCCTGACTTTCTTGGCGCCACTGACCACTGCCTGTGTGTCTCACATTCTCATCTCGGACGAAGAGGTCGCCGCCGAAACGTTGCAGCGCCTGGATGATGGAGAGGTCTTTGGCGAGTTGGCCACCGAGCTTTCTGAGGATCCGGGAAGCGCATCCAACAACGGGATCTTGCCTTGCGGCACGTTGGATGGCTACGTCGTGCCTTTCCGTGATGCCGCGTTGGTGGCCACGGTCGGCGAGGTCTACCCCGAGCTGGTTGAGTCACAGTTCGGCTACCACATCGTTCTCGTCACCGATCGCGATGAGGTGCCTGAGGATCAGCTCCCGACAGAGCAAGACCTGATCGATGGAGTCAAGGCCCAAGCGGTCAACAACGAGTTGGAATCGTGGTTCCTCGCACGGGTCGCCGAGGCGGACGTAACCGTCGAGGAGCAATACGGCGTCTGGCAGGCCAGCCCGCCGACCGTCATCCCGCCTCAGAGCTAGATGATCACCATCGTCGGGCTGGGGCCGGGTTCACTCGACCGGTTGCCCGACACGACTCGTCGCCTCCTCCTGGATGAGTCCAGACCGGTCTTGGTGAGAACCCTTCATCACCCTGCGGCTGAAGAGCTCGCTGAGCTTCGCGCTGTTGAAAGTTGCGACGAGTTCTATACCAACTCCGAGCAATTCGACGATGTTTACAGCGCCATTGCGAAAAGGGTGCTTGAGATGGCCGGACAGCGGGTGATCTACGCAGTGCCCGGATCACCAGGTGTCGGTGAGTTCGCTGTTGGGAAGATCAGGGCAATGGCCGCAAACGTTGAGGTTGTGCCTGGAGAGTCCTTTGTTGACGCCGTGCTCGAACTGGTCGGCTACGACCCGCTCGACCGTGGGTTGCAGATCCTCAATGGCCACGAGTTGCCCGCACCTTTAGTGATCGACAAACCCACCATCGTGGCGCACCTCGACCGGCCTGAAGTACTTGCAGACGTGTGCAATGCCTTGTCTCGGGTCGTCGCCGAGGAGTCCCAAGTCGTCGTGGTTCGAGACGGTGGCTCCGCCAACTCCGAGGTTGTCACTTCGCCAATCGACTCAGTGGACCCGTCTCTGGCTGGCTTACGTACCTCGTTGTTTGTGGACGCCGAACCGAGAGGGATGGTCGGCGCAGTGGCGACTATGCGCCGTCTTCGCGGCGAGTGCCCCTGGGACCGCGAGCAGACCCATCAGTCCCTGGTCAAGAACCTCATCGAGGAGTCATACGAGTTGGTTGAGGCCATCTCACTGCTCGATGACGGGGCCGAACCCGACTGGGTCGGATTGGCAAAGGTGGAAGAAGAACTCGGGGACGTACTGCTCCAGGTCCTCTTTCACTCAGTAATCGCCGAGGAAAGCACGGCCTTTGACGCCGATTCGGTGGCGACAGTCATGACTGAAAAGCTAATTCGTCGTCACCCGCATGTATTCGGCGATGTCTCAGCCGAAACCGCCGATCAGGTGAAATCGAACTGGGACGCGATCAAGGCGAAGGAGCGAGGCGCCGACGCTCCGGAATCCTTGATGGACGGGATACCGTCGGGAATGCCGTCGATCGAGCGGGCCTCGAAGATCCAGAACCGGGCCGCCAAGGTCGGATTCGATTGGCAGAGCGGCCACCAAGTGATGGGGAAACTTCACGAGGAAATCGAGGAGATGAAAGCGGCTCTGACCGGTGATGGGGACGTAGATGGAGAACTCGGCGACCTGTTGTTCACCCTCATCAACCTTGCTCGGCACGTGGGATCTGACCCGGAAGTGGCGTTGCGTCGAGCGAGCGCGCGTTTCGAATCGCGATTTCGCAGCATGGAGACCGCCGGTGACCTGGCCGCGATGACCCCTGACGAGCTTGAAGCGCTATGGCATCAAGCCAAGTCGTCCGGATCGACATAGCCAGGCCCAACTCAGGTCCGCTGCTAGCTTGGGCGAGCGCCGCCAGGCACAGGTCAACATGAGCAATTTCACTATTGAGCGTGTCCATGCCCGTCAGGTGTTGGACTCGCGGGGCAATCCAACGGTAGAAGCCGAAGTTCACACCAGCGGTGGGTTCGGTCGCGCTCTCGTTCCCTCCGGAGCGTCCACTGGCACCCTCGAGGCTGTCGAGCTGCGCGATGGGGGCGACGACTTCGGTGGCAAGGGAGTCACCCAAGCCGTTCGCAACGTCGTAGATGAGATCGGCCCAGCGCTCATCGGTCGGGACGTCACCAAGCAGGAGTCGGTGGATCAGTTGATGATCGACTTGGACGGCACCACCAACAAGGCGCGCCTGGGCGCCAATGCTCTTCTGGCGGTGTCGCTTGCGACCGCTCGCGCTGCTGCTGCGTCCACCGGGCTGCCTCTTTATCGCTACCTCGGGGGTCCGTCGGCGCGAGTGCTCCCGGTGCCCTGCCTCAATGTTCTCAACGGCGGCGCCCATGCCGCGAACTCGGTCGACATTCAGGAATTCATGCTGGTGCCAGCGGGTCTTGGCTCATTCTCCCGGGCCCTGCAAGCCGGCGTTGAGGTTTACCAGTCCATGAAGAGAATCATGGCCGGACGTGGATTGGCTACCAACGTCGGCGACGAGGGTGGTTTTGCCCCCGACCTCGCCACGAGCGAAGCAGTCCTGGAGCTACTGGCCGAAGGGATCGAGGAAGCTGGTTACAAGCTCGGAACCGACATTGCGTTGGCTCTCGATATTGCTGCTACCGAGCTGTATCGCGAAGGTCGTTATCACCTCGAAGGTTCGGAGCTGACCTCAGAGCAAATGGTCGATTTCGTAGCAGGGTTGCGTTCAGGTCACTCTCTCGTGTCTATCGAAGACGGAATGGACGAAGGCGACTGGGACGGCTGGAAACAACTGACATCTCGGATTGGCGAGAACACCCAGTTGGTCGGTGACGACCTCTTCGTGACCAACGAGGACATCCTTCGTCGTGGGATCGACGAGAAGGCTGCGAACGCGATCCTGATCAAGGTGAACCAGATCGGCACTGTCTCAGAGACTCTTCATACGATGTCGCTCGCCGACACAGCCGGTTTCGGAAAGATGGTGAGTCACCGAAGCGGAGAAACCGAAGACGCCTTTATCGCACATCTCGCGGTGGCTACTAATTCCGGACAGATCAAGACCGGCGCACCTGCTCGGGGCGAGCGGACCGCCAAGTACAACCAGCTGCTCCGTATCGAAGAGGCTCTCGGGTCCGAGGCTCGCTACGCCGGGTGGGAGACTTTCGGGGGTGTCGTCTGAGACTCTTCAAGAACCCAACGGCTTTGGTTGCAACGTTGCTCCTGGTTCTGGTTGGCAGCGCCTTTCTCACCCAGGTTGTGCCGTATCGTCAGATTATGGAATCCGAGCGGCAGGTAGCAGATGCGAGTTCTCGCCTGGCTGATCTGACAGCCGAAAACGAGCGGCTCCAAGCCGACGTCGCAGCCCTCGGAACCGATGCCGAAATCGAGCGTTTGGCCCGAGAGAAGTTGGGCTATGTCATGCCGGGCGAAACTGCCTACGTCGTTCTCGATCCTCCTGGGTCAGCGGAGCTGGCGCCTCAGCCCGTCGAAGAACCGTTAGTCGAGGACAAAACATGGGTTGACGCGGTTTGGGACTTCTTGACCGGGGCTGACATAGAGTCTTGACCATGACGGGTAGCGATGACCGGCGAGTCATTGAGCTTCAGATAGGTAGACCACTGCGAGCCGACTCCGAAGTGGTTTCGCGCTGTCACCTCGATATGCCGGTAGTTGTCAGGGTTCCTCCCCATCTGGATGATGGGACCCCTTTTCCCACGCTCTATTGGCTCACTTGTCCGGTCGCAGTCACTCGGATCGGGCGACTGGAAGGCTCCGGTGGCGTGAAGCGAATGGAGGCCAAGCTCGAGTCGGACGAAGCCTTCGCGGCTGCCCACACTGAGGCAAGCCGTGCCTACGAGGCGGAACGAGCGGCACTGATAGAGAGTGTCGACGGCCCGGCACCCTCAGGTGGGGTTGGCGGGACGGCCACGGGGGTCAAGTGCCTCCACGCGCATTACGCCTATACCCGAGGTGGTGGAAACAATCCGATCGGCCAATTGGTCCAGGATTGGATTGAGCCCCTCGATTGCCCAGTCGCCTGCGTGGTGGACGATGGTCTCAATCCCGAGTGGTCGACCACACCGTGAGAGTTGGCGCGGTCGACATCGGCACCAACTCGATGCGGCTTCTGATTATGGATGGAGTCACCGAGGTCGCGCGCCGGGTTGTGGTGACAGGCCTCGGCAGGGGAGTTGATGCATCGGGTGCCCTGGCAGCCGATGCCATCGAACGCTCGATTGCGGCTTTAACGGAATTCGGACGTCTGATGGATCGAGAAAGAGTCGATCGGAGGGCAGCCATTGCCACATCGGCCACCCGTGACGCTGAGAACCGTGAGAGCTTCATGGACGAGGCCGAGGTGGCGTTGGGGGTTCGTCCCTCCGTCATCAGCGGGGAACGAGAGGGTCGTCTGGCTTTCTCAGGCGCAACTGCGGGGTTGAAGGAACCTGAGCAGTATCTCGTTGTGGACATCGGTGGGGGAAGCACAGAATTCGTTACGGCCACGGGTTCGGAGTCGGTCGATATCGGCTCCGTTCGATTGACCGACAGGGTTCTTCCGACAAGGCCAGCTTCGTCTGATGCTGTTACCGAAGCCTGTGTTCATGTCGAAGGGCTGATTTCCGGTGTGGAGGCAGACGGGTTGTCCCTTGTTGGCGTGGCCGGCACCTGGACCAGCCTGGCCGCCATGGCGTCAGGTCTAGGTCGGTATGACCGAGAGAAGGTTCACGGATACCGCTTGAGTCATAGTGTCGTCGAATCCTTGATGTGGGACCTATCTCAGAAGACCGTGGCTGAGACAGCTGCCATCCCTGAACTCGACCCGGCAAGAGCCAGTGTGATCCTGGCGGGAGCGATAGTGGCGCTAATGGTCATGGAGCGCCGTGGTCGGGTTGATGCGATCATCAGCGAACGGGATACCCTTGACGGGTTGGCCGCGGAGCTCATCGGCTTACGCTGAAGACCGACCTAGCCCGGGTGGCGGAATCTGGTAGACGCGAGGGGCTTAAACCCCCTTGAACCACCTCGGTTCGTGTGGGTTCGAATCCCACCCCGGGCACGAGTAACCCCTGGTCAAACGGGGTTCTTGTGTATTCGAGGTCCGAATCGTTGTTCCCAAGGTGGGCGTCTGGTGGATGGGGATAGAAATGCAGGGCAGGAGTCTTTTGGTCTGCGTACTGTGCCTTGCGATGGAGGTGCGAGTGATGCGGCCCGACGAATACGTCACGGTAAGGACGTTGTCGGTTTCTGCATTCGATGACGACACCATCGGCGATCTGCTGGATGACCTTCGCGACTCCTGGGCTTGGGAGGACTCCCTTTCGTTCGTCGCGCTGGACGGCAACGAGCTGATTGGCCATGTTCTCTATACCCGTGGGTTTGTCGATGCTCCGACTCGGATGCTGGACGTACTCATACTCTCGCCGCTAGCTGTGGCTCCCCCGCAACAGAATCGAGGTGTCGGCGGGGCCATGATCACTCGAACACTTGAGCAATTGCAGAGTCGAGACGAACCTTTGGTCTTTCTCGAAGGTTCACCCCGCTACTACCCCCGATTCGGGTTTGAGTCGGCGTCTGGACTCGGATTTGGGTCGCCTTCAGAGAGAATCCCAGACGCCGCTTTCATGGTTCACCTTCTACCCAAATACGAACCGTGGATGAGGGGTCGTCTCATCTACTCGGATGCTTTCTGGCGGAACGACGCCGTGGGTCTCAGAGACGTTCCACCGGTGATGAAGAGTTGATTCGCCTGTCGGTATTGGTTGCGATCGCCCTGGTCTTTGGCGCCTGTACCGAGGCGTTGGGCCATTTGCCTTCGTTTGTCGCCGATCGGCCCGCGACCGAGGCTGATTGCGGGCCAAACCAACCGGTGTACCTGCCCGCCCGACAAGCTCCTGAGGAACGCGTCGACGAGTCATTCCTAGCGCTGAAATGCATGCTCACCGAAATTCGCAACACACGCTCGGCGGAGCTCCAGTTCATTCTTCTCGGGACAGAAGGAGAACGCTACGACGCCTACCTTCAATCCCACGCTGATGGAACGCTCAACTATTACCGAGAAACTGTTGATGGGTGGATCGGTCATGAGGGCTGTAGGGGCATCGAGTGGCCCGAGCCTGGAATCCCCCGCGTGGGTGCCTGCGCCACCCAATATCCGTAGGACGACTTTCTCGACCCTCGGGGGGCCCTAGTCGTTGTGTCCGAGCCGGCGTCGACAAGAAGAACGCGGGACTCGGGCCGGTGGGTGGGGGAGGGGAGAGGAACCGGGCCCGAGTCCCACGACGCAAATCGTCTCTCCAACGTCACCCGAGTGACGTCCCCACTGTGGAATTCAGTGTACCGGAGTCGACCGCCGAACCAACTACTCACCGCGTTCGAGCATCACTACAGAAAGCGGTTACCTTCATTCTGCGAATGAGCACCTACCCAAATGAGTATGTCCTCGACGTCGTTTTGCGCGACGGGAGGGGCATCCGAGTCCGGCCGATAACGCCGGACGACGGGCATCACATCAGAGCCTTCTTCGAGAAGCTGGGCCCAGAGTCTCGATACAACCGATTCTTCCGAGTCAAGACCACCCTCGAGGACGCTGAGATCGCCCACTTCACAACTGTTGATTACGACCGTCGCATGGCATTGATTGCCCTCGAAGACGACGAGATGATCGCCGTGGGGCGCTACGACCGGAACGCTGACGATCTTTCCGTAGCCGAGGTTGCGTTCGCCGTGGCAGACAGCCACCAGGGCAGGGGTCTGGCCACCAGGCTCCTCGGACTGCTCACTGCCTACGCCCGCTCCAAGGGAGTCGAGCGATTCAAGGCTTACGTTCTGGGTGAAAACCGTCAGATGATGCGTGTGTTCAGGAACTCCGGTTACGAACTCACCCGGACGATCGAGTCCGGTGTTTTCAGCGTTGACTTCCCTGTTGAGGAGAGCGAGGACTCAATAGCGGCCGAGGCCGAGCACGAGAAGCGAGCGGTGGCTGCCTCACTCCTTCCTCTCTTCTTTCCCCGCTCAATAGCGGTTATCGGCGCCTCGAATGATCCGAATTCCATTGGTGGGAAACTCTTCAACAACATCTTGAAGGAGGGGTTCACAGGACCCCTATACCCAGTCAACCCCTCCTCAAAGGTGGTTCGGTCGGTCAAGGCATACTCGACTGTGGGAGAGATCCCGGACGAAATAGATCTCGCCTTCATCGTCGTGCCCCAACGATTCGTTCTCGACGTGGCCCGGCAATGCGGCGAGGCAGGAGTCAGGGGCGTTGTCGTCATCTCCGCCGGGTTCTCCGAGGTCGGAGGCGAGGGCATCGATCGGGAACAGGAGTTGTTGGAAGTTGTCCGGAGCCATGGGATGAGGATGGTTGGGCCAAACTGCATGGGATTGCTCAACACCGCTGGTTCTGTGCGGCTCAACGGAACCTTCGCTCCGATCTTTCCTCCAGCGGGAAATGTGGCGATGTCCTCGCAGTCTGGAGCTCTGGGAATCGCGATTCTCGACTATGCCGTCTCCAACAGCATCGGTATCTCGCAGTTTGTGTCGGTCGGTAACAAGGCCGACGTTGCGGGCAACGATCTGATTCTCGCCTGGGAGGACGACCCCGAAACTGATGTGATAACCCTTTACGTCGAGTCCTTTGGACACCCGGCGCGATTCGCCAGGATTGCTCGTCGCGTCGGCCGGTCGAAGCCGATCGTTGCCGTGAAGTCCGGTCGAACTAAGGCTGGCAGCCGGGCTGCCTCATCACATACTGGAGCCTTGGCTTCTTCAGATGAGGCCGTTACTGCCCTGTTCCGCCAAGCCGGCGTGATCCGGGTCGACACGATCGAGGAGCTGTTCGACACCGCAAGCCTGCTTGCTAACCAGCCTATCCCGGGAGGTCGCAGGGTGGGGGTTGTCACCAACGCCGGAGGCCCCGGAATTTTGGCGGCGGATGCTTTGGAGTCTTGGGGATTGGGGCTCCCTCGCTTATCTGACGAGCTTCGGGAGAAGATCGGCGCGGTCCTTCCAGCCGAGGCTTCGACCACGAACCCGGTGGATCTGATCGCTTCTGGTGGCCCTGCCGAGTTCGAGCATGCAGCTGGCCTGATGCTGGAGTCCGGGGAGGTCGACGCGGTGATGGTCATTTACGTGCCGACTTCACCAGAAGGGGCAGCGGACGTCGCAGCGGCGCTACGACGAGTGCAGGACGGCTACCGCGGCGAAGTCAGCCTCCTGTCGGTGTTCATGCAGGCAGAGGGGGCATCTGAGTATCTGCAAGGCAAGGGCGGGTCGCGCGCGATTCCCACCTACACCTTTCCAGAGGCTGCTGCCCATGCCTTGGCGCGGGCCGCACGATACGGCGAATGGAAGCAGCGCGACCCCGGACACGAGCTTCGGCTCGGCAAGAAGGTGGCGGCCAAGATGCGCCGTGTGATTGACGAGGCTCTTTCGACGACCGATCGAAGTGGAGGCTGGATGGAACCGGACGCCGTGGATCAGTTGCTGGTTCTGGCCGGACTGCGAACGCCCAGCTCGTTTGTGGCTACCAACAGGCCGGAAGCAGTCGAACGTGCCTCTCAGATCGAAGGGCCGGTCGTCCTGAAGGTGCTTAGCGAGGAAGCTCTTCACAAGTCCGACGTTGGCGGAGTGGTTCTCGGCGTCGAGGGCGCTGACGAGGTGGGGGCAGCCTTTGATTCCGTTACTTCTGTCGTCGATCAGGCCGATGGCGTATTGGTTCAGGAGTTTGTGGAGGGCGGCCATGAAGTGCTCATCGGTGTGGCCCAGGATCCCAACTTCGGACCCATGGTGGTCTTCGGGCTCGGGGGCGTATTGGTCGAACTCATGAAGGACGTTGCCTTCCGGCTACATCCGCTCACCGACCGCGACGCCCACGAGATGATTCGTGACACACGGAGCCACAAGCTCCTCGAGGGCTATCGCAACAGTCCTGAAGGGGACATAGCGGCTCTTGAAGACGCACTGCTCCGCATTAGTGCCTTGGTCGAGGTCGTTCCGGAGATTCAAGAGATGGACCTCAACCCGGTGAAGGTCCTGGAACCCGGGTCGGGAGTGTGCGTTGTCGATGCCCGCATACGGATAGCTCCGGTAGCTCCCGATCACGATCTTCGCGATCTTCCTGGCGTGGCACAGAGCCCTTCGGTCTAAGGTCGCCTCATGGACTTTGTTGAGTTTTCCCGGGACGGAGCAGTAGCTCTGGTTCGTCTCAATCGTCCCCCGGTCAACGCTTTGAGCACTGAGGTTGCTCAAGAACTCGCCGAGGCGTTTGCGGCCTGTCAGGACCCTACGATCAGGGCTGTCGTCGTTACTGGTCAGCCTCACTTCGCGGCCGGTGCTGACATCAAGGGTTTCAAGGAGGCGATGGATCGCGGTGACCGCGATCTGACGGCCAAGTCACTGCTCGACGCAATTGAGATCCTCGACAATCTCGAAAAGCCGACAATTGCTGCGGTTCATGGTTTCGCCCTCGGGGGTGGCTGTGAGCTGTCGTTGGGGTGTGACTTCAGGTACTTGGCTGAAGATGCTCGTGTCGGACAGCCCGAGATTCTTCTTGGCCTGATACCGGGTGCCGGCGGCACCCAGCGTCTGCAACGCGTCGTTGGGTTCCAGCGTGCGAAGGATCTTGTTTACTCAGGTCGTCAGGTAGGCGCCGAAGAGGCACTGGAGATCGGTTTGGCAGACAAGGTTCTACCGACCGACGAAGTCCTGAAAGTCGCTCTCGCGGACGCAGCCCGATATGCCGGTATGGCGACCGTCGCTCTCGCCGCAGCGAAGAAGGCCCTGGCATTCGGTGCGGGTTCGTCTCTGGAGGATGGTCTTGCGGCTGAGCAGGCGGCCTTCGCCGAGTCTTTTGCGTCTGATGACGCCATCGAGGGCGTTGATGCCTTCGTCGACAAGCGCAAAGCCGACTTCAAGGGGAGCTGAATCCCTCAGCGAACCTGCGGAGGTTGCCGCGCCAAATAGCCTTCAAAACCGGTTTGGCGATCCACGCAATGACCCTTCCGCCCAGCCACCAGGGGAATGTGAGCTGTTCATCCCACACGATTGTCGTAGCGGTGTTGCCGCGGGGTCGCAGTGAGAGGGTGCCCTCGCCAGTTACCAAGCCTTTGTGACGAACAGAAATGGACTTGCCTTCCTCCCAGCCCGTGACCTCCATGATGTCGAGGGTTCGAAGCGGGCCGACACGAGTTTCGACCTCCATTTCGACACCGACCCCTCGCCTGGAGGTCGATCGAAACACGATTGACTCGGCGTCCTTCATCCATTCGGAGTGTGACTCCAGGTCGGCGAGCTTGGGCCAGACGCTCTCGACTGGCGCTGTTAAGTCTTGGGTTACGACGATGCGTGCCATCTTGGTTCGTGAGAGAATATTCGGTCCATGATCTACTTGGACCATGCCGCCTCAACTCCAATGCGATCTGAGGCGACCTCGGCGATGGCGGAGGTCGGGCAGAGCGCCTATGGCAACGCCTCTGGGATGCATGGAACCGCTCGAAAAGCGAAGAACCTCCTGGAAGAGTCGCGGGAGAGGGTGGCATCTCTTCTGGGTGCGAGCCCGATGGAGGTCGTTTTCACATCCGGTGGCACGGAGGCGGACAACCTGGCGATCAAAGGTGCTGTCCTCAACCGTTCGATGAGAGGCGGCCTCGTGACCTCAGCCATAGAACACGAGGCGGTCCTGGAGACTGCAGATTTTCTGAAACGCTTCGGGCACCCAACCGCCATCGTGCCCGTGGGTCCTGATGGTGTGGTCGACCCAGATGACATTGGGCGCGCTGTCGATGAGACGACGGCCGTCGTTTCGATCATGTTGGTGAACAACGAAACTGGTGTCCTCCAGGATGTTGCCCGTGCAGTCGAGGCCGTACGTCGAGTCGATTCTTCGGTCCTGGTTCACACCGACGCTGTTCAAGCGTTCAGCTGTATGAAGGTCGATGTTGACGATCTTGGTGTTGACATGCTTTCACTTTCATCGCACAAGTTTGGTGGACCCAAGGGCAGCGGCGTGCTGTATGTGCGCGATGGTGTCGCGCTCGAGCCTGTTCTCCACGGTGGAGGACAGGAGCTGGGACGGCGCTCGGGCACTCACGATGCGGCCTCAGCTGTTGCCACGGCGGTGGCGGCTGAGTTAGCGGCCGAGGACCGTGATCGTTTTGACCGCGAGGTACGCGCGATTCGCGACCAATTTGCCCGGAGGCTGTTGGAGCTGCCCGGAGCGCAACTCAACGCTGGCCTCGAACTCTCATCAGCGCATCACCTCAACATTCGTTTTCCGGGGGTTCGGAATGAGACGTTGCTGATGCTCGCCGACCAGGCGGGCGTTGCGGCGTCTGCAGGATCGGCGTGTCAGTCTGGAGCTGCGACTGTGTCCCACGTCCTCGAAGCTATGGGATTGACACCCGACGAAGCTCGTCAATCTGTGAGATTCACCTTCGGATGGACTTCGACCGAAGAGGAAGCCGACCGGGCTGCGGACATCGTGGGCGATATCGTGAGAAGACTGTCATGAAAGCCCTGATAGCGATGTCCGGGGGAGTGGACTCCTCAGTCGCCGCCGCCCTGATGAAGGACGCTGGACACGATGTGATGGGTGTGACGCTGAAGCTGTGGTCAGGACCCGACGGAGAAGCTCCAACTGCTGGGTGTTGCACGGTCTCGGACGCCGAGGACGCCCGACGCGTAGCCGCGCAGCTTGACATTCCCTACTACGTGCTCGATTACACGGACGAGTTCCGCGATGGAGTGGTCGAGCACTTTGTTCGGGACTACGGCTCTGGCCGAACCCCTAACCCCTGCATCGAGTGCAACCGGACAGTCAAATTCGATCGACTGCTGAAGCGTCTCGACGATTTCGAGTGTGATGTTTTGGTGACCGGCCACCACGCCCGGATTGCCAACGACGACGGGACCTGGCACCTGCTTCGAGGCACCGACGCGGCAAAGGATCAGTCATATGTGCTCTCCATGCTCACCCAGGACCAGCTCGCTCGAACTGTCCTCCCGGTTGGCGAGCTCACTAAGAAGGAAGTCCGCAAAGTGGCAGCGGGTCTGGGAATGCGAACGGCCCATAAACCTGAGTCGATGGACATTTGTTTCGTCGGTCAGGGCGACTATCGATCTTTTCTTGCAGAGACAGCCCCGGAAGTCTTTGAACCAGGTGCTGTGGTGGACACCGACGGCAATGAAGTCGCTCGTCACCGTGGCATAGCCGGCTACACCATCGGCCAAAGGAGAGGCCTGGGGCTGGCCGTCGGTGAGCCGCGTTTTGTTGTTGACATCGAATCTTCGACGGCGACCATCGTTGTTGGGACGCACGACGATCTTGCGGTAGAGAGGCTCGAACTCGACCAGCTCACTTGGACATCGGGTGACCGCTATGACGGCGTGGTCATGGCTCAGTATCGGGCTCATGGTGAGCCGGTTCGATCACGAATCGACGGTGAGGTGTTGGTGTTCGACGAGCCGCAGTTTGCTGTCGCCCCCGGTCAAACTGTTGCCTTCTACGAGGACGACCGTGTGCTCGGAGGAGCGCTGATCGCCAAGACCCATGTCTGACATCGGTCGGGTGGAGGAACTGCGCGCACAGCTGCGCGAGCACTCTCACCGCTACTACATACTCGACGATCCGATCGTTTCTGACGCTGAATATGACGCCCTGCTTCGGGAGTTGATCCGGCTGGAGGAAGCCAACCCGGAACTGGTCTCTCCCGACAGCCCGACCCAGAGGATTGGTGCTCCGGTAGAGGCCGGTATCAGGGCGGTAGAACACCTACGTCCGCTCTTCTCTCTCGACAATGCCGAATCAAGGGAGGAGCTCGAGTCCTGGGAGCAGAAGATGGAGCGTCAACTCGAAGGCGAACCATCCGGCTACACCTGTGAATTGAAGATCGACGGGCTGGCGGTGGTTTTGGTCTACCGCGACGGGGTGCTGGTCAGTGGGGCCACCCGCGGGGATGGGACGACCGGGGAGGACATAACCTCCAATCTTCGGACGATCGAGTCGATCCCGCTGCGGCTCTACGGCAACGATGTGCCCACAGTCCTCGAGGTCAGAGGGGAGGTCTACATGCCTTACGCCGCCTTCGAGGAGCTCAACCGCCGCCAGGCCGAGGAAGGCAAGCCGCTATTCGCCAATCCAAGGAACGCGGCGGCCGGAAGTGTTCGTATGAAGGACCCGGCCGTCACAGCCGGCCGAAAACTCGACATCTGGATCTATCAGCTCGGGCTGATTGAGGGCGGACCGGTTTTCGAACGTCACAGCGAGACCCTCGACTACCTGAGGTCCCTCGGTCTTCGCACTAATCCAGCGACCGAGGTGGTCGAATCGATCGGCGAGGTCTACGAGTTTGTGGAGCGGTTCGAGACGAACCGCCACAACATGCCATATCAGACAGACGGCGTTGTTGTGAAGGCCGACAACCTCGAAGAACAGAGGCGGCTCGGCTACACGGCTAAGGCTCCTCGCTGGGCAATTGCCTACAAGTTCCCCCCTGAAGAGCAGATCACTGACCTCAAAGGCATCATGATCAACATCGGGCGTACGGGCGCCGCTACCCCTTTCGCCATTCTGGAGCCGGTGTTTGTGGGTGGGGCCACTGTGGGGATGGCCACCCTCCACAACGAGGATCAGGTCAGGGCCAAAGATGTCAGAGTCGGAGACCGGGTCATCGTTCGGCGGGCCGGCGACGTCATTCCCGAGGTGGTCGGTCCTGTGGTTTCGGCTCGAAATGGATCTGAGGAGCCGTGGTCGATGCCCGACAGGTGCCCATTTTGCGACAACCCGATAGTCCGGGTTGAAGGGGAGGCGGTCGCCCGGTGCACCGGAGGTTTTGAGTGTCCGTCCCGGCTGCGGGAATGGCTTTTTCATTTCGCCAGCCGCGGCGGCATGGACATCGAGCACCTTGGGTATCGAACGATCGATCTGCTGCTCACAGAGGGCTTGATTTCGAATCCGGCCGACATCTTCACCTTTGACGTGGATCGCCTTCTCGAGTTTGAGGGTTGGGGAGAGATCTCCGTCTCCAACCTTCGCCAGGCGATTGACGAGGCGAGAGATCGTCCTGTCGCCCGGTTGCTGACCGCCCTCGGAATCCGTCACGTTGGCGGCACGGTGGCCCGCGTTCTCATTCGGGCGTTTGGGGGGCTGCCGGAGTTGATGGACGCGTCAGCAGAGGAGATCACCGATGTCGAGGGAATCGGTCCCGTGATCGCCGCTCAGGTAGCCGATTGGTCGGCTGACCCGGTAAACCGGAAGCTTGTTTCGGACCTGGCCGAAGCCGGGGTGAGAGTCCGAGAAGACTTGACCGACGAGGAGATATCGGACATCTTGGCAGGGGCGACCTTCGTGGTTTCGGGCACAGTTCCCGGATTCAGCCGCCAAGAGGCTCAAGCGGCAATCGAGTCCCGCGGTGGACGAGCAACCGGCTCGGTTTCCGGAAAGACGACGGCGTTGATCGTGGGTGATTCGCCTGGAGCATCGAAACTGGCGAAGGCCGAGAGTTTGGGAATCCCCGTGTTGGATGGAGATGCCTTCGGGAGACTTCTATCGGAGGGCCTGGGGGTGCTGGACACCTGATGCGAGGGTTGGGGGTGTTGCTGCTGGCAGTTTCAACGCTGACAGGTTGTTCTGGGCCCGCTGATCACAGCGTCCTGTTCGTCGGCAACTCGTATACGTCCTCAAATGACATGCCGGGAATGGTCAGGCAACTGGCAGATTCGGCTGATGTCTCGGTGGAAGTCGCAAGTCATGCTCCAGGGGGATGGTGGTGGCGGGACCACGCCGACTCCCAAGACACCATCGACCTCCTGCGGTCAGGTGACTTTGACACAGTGGTGCTCCAAGAGCAGTCGATGGCGCCTGCCTCAGCAGATCATGCATCAAAGGTGGTTCGTCCAAATGGAGTGGCCCTTGCGGTCAGGGCGATTGAGGGCGGTGCGCGGGTAGTGCTGTTTCAAACCTGGGGCCACCGGGACGGGAATGGGGACATCGGCCACTCTTCATATGAGTCGATGCAGGTCGCGGTGTTTGCCACCTATGCCGAGGTGGCAAACGCGGTAGCTGGACGTCTTGCTCCCGTCGGGGCCGCCTGGTGGATTACCCGATCTGAGAGACCGGATATCGGCCTTTACGAACCGGACGGTAGCCATCCGAGTGAAGCTGGCTCCTACTTGGCCGCGGCTGTGATTGCTTCGACCGTTACCGGAGTGGACGCGGTCGAGTTCGAAGCGGATCTGGGGCTCTCCTCCGACGTTGCCGAAGCACTGCGCGGCTTCGCCAGTCGGGCAGTAGGGGGCGAGATTCCTTGGCGGCGCTGAGGCTTTAACCCTGAGGCAACGTGGCGTAGAGGTCGACCTGGTTGCCATCGGGGTCGAGAATTCCCGCATAACGCTGTCCCCAAAACGCATCGAACGGTTCAAGGCTGGGTTGGTGGCCGGCTTTGACCAACCGATGGAAAGTGGCGTCGACCAGTTCGGGTGCTTCGAACTCCACTGCCAATGCCATGACATCGTTTCCCTTGGGAATCTCGAAGTCCGGCTTGAACATGCCAGCTGTCTCGTAGGTGTCGAGCATCAGCCGGACGCCACCGTCTAGTTCTGCATCGACATGCCCAACGTCCGCCGGAGGGTCACCAAAGTCGAGCCCCAACGATTCGTAGAAGGCGATCGATGCTTGGAGGTCGGCGCAAAGTATCCCGATGGCGTTGAGTTTCATGGGGCGATGGTATCGATGTCGAGTGCTAGCGGCCCGGGTGCCAGGGGCTGGATACTCATGGCGGACCGCGCCGGTGCCTGTTGAAACGGACTCGTCTTCGATCAGGGTGAAGCTCGATCGAGAACCCTCGCTCGTGAACCACGACGTGGTGGTGGAACCAGCAGAGAATGACCAGATTGTCCGGATTGGTGAGCCCACCTGCCGACCACGGGATGATGTGGTGCGCCTGAAGCCGGTGTCGGCTGGTACATCCGTCGGCGGAGCACATGAAACCCGCTTCGTCTAGAAGCGCCCTCTTGAGTGCTGGCGGAGCCACCCGGTGTTGACGCCCGTAGGTCATCAGTTGACCGTCGCTTGTGCGGGCGGTGACCTCTAGGTTCGAGTCGCAGAGGATGGCTTCGAGCGCGCGTCTCCCCACACGGACCCCAGATTCGAGAATCACTGCGGCTTCTCCGTCCGTGGGCGCAGCGTCTTCGGCATCGACAAACACCGAGACCTGAGCAGGTGGTGGGTCATCTGAAATCAGTGATTCGACTAGGGCAGTGGCCCGACGCCATCCCGTTGGCACGCCGTCTGCTTCTTCGGGAAGGTGGTCTGCTGCCTCGGCTAAAACCTTGTCCACTATCTCGCCTGTGACTCCGTCGAGGCCACCCCAGAGCTTCCACCACGCCTTGTCGAGGGATGGCTGCAAAACGAGGTAGCGATCGTCTGCTGAACGCATCTCCTCAGTAGAAGTGATGCGAGCACGTTTGGCGGCTTCGCGCCGCACACGCGCGACATCGGCCCATGGCATCAGATCGTCGGCGTTTGGAATGCGAGAGAGGGCTTCTACGCGGTCGAAGGAGATCCCGGATGCGAGGGCTTCTCGGAGTTCGGGTCGCTCTGCCGTTCGGCGCATCGTTCGGATCATGGTCTTTGCGGTTTCTGGAGCGACGTCCAGCTTCTCTGTGACCCATTCGGACATCGACCGACATCCGTCGGAACTCGCAACCTGGCGTCGATCTAACTCCTCCAGAACTTCGATGTCGGCGGCCGCAAGCCGTGATCGGATCGCCTGAGACGTGGCTAGTCGCTGTTCCAGATCATCGGTAGAAAGCCTCTCCCATTCCATCCTCTGAACATATAGGGAGGGTCTGACAGATTTTGAATGTGGCCGAACAGCTTTTCCTGTCGGCTGGCTGCCTACGCTGCCGTACGGTGAGTTCTGATTTTGCAGACTGGGTGAAGCTGGAACTGCTCCTGTCGACCTTCGACTCTTCTCGGTTTATGGAAGAGACTCGTCGAGTTGGGGAATCCGGAGTTGTGATCTCGACACTCGCGGAGCTGGGTGACACACCAGACCAACGTCGGAAGCTTTATGAACTCAACGCCGAATGCTCATCGGACATACCGGATCGGGGAGAGTTCCATACTTGGGAGCAGTATCAGGCAGTGCGCCTCGGCGCTTCATCTTTTCTTCCCCATGGCGTGGTGCTTGCCATCCACGGAAATAACTGGGTGGGAATGTCGCAAATATCCCATCGGCCCGGCTACCCGTTCGCTTTCCAGGAGATGACAGGCACGACGCGTTCACACCGCGGATTGGGCATAGCTATCACAATGAAGGTCGCAGCCGTTGAAGTGGCTAGAGGTCTTGGAGTCGACTCGCTCCGCACCATCCATCATCCGGACAACGAGGCCATGATCGCTCTCAACCGAAAGCTTGGGTTCGTCGAAGCAGACTTCGTGTATCCAATCCCGTAGCGAATCATTGGGGGCCGGACGGTCTGCTCAGCCTGTTCGGAACGTCCACTCGTAGCTGCCCCGATCGGGGAGGCCCGTAACTGTGTCCCAGGAGATCGTCACCGTGTGCTCGCCAGGTGTCCACTCAGTAATCGGGTGCAGCGCAGAAGGAGCCCATCGGTAGACACCAGTCTGAGGGACGTGCGAAGCGTCCTCAGCCGGCCAGCCGTCGACGGTCATCGTCATCTCATAACCAGCTTTCAGGTCCACCTCGATCACTGCTTGCCCTACGACCAGGTCGCCTGGGCCGGGGGAGATGGACTCGACCACCTCAGGCAACTCGTCGGAGCTGCCCTCCGGGTTCAGGGCTATGCCGAGAGCAACCACGGCTACCAGAAGCAGTCCCAATCCGAGATAGATCCACCGATACGGCATCGCGACGCACCGTAGTTGTGGACAAGGATCTAGTTGTCGTGGAGATCGGCGTTCAACCCGCCCCAGTCGACATCACGGGGCAGAGCCTCGACTCGCCCTGTGACCGAGTTCCTCCTAAACAGGAGTCCCGACGATCCGGACAGGTCGCGTCCCTTGACTGTCGCACCTTTGCCGGTCGTTACCACGGTTCCGGCTGTCACATACAGGCCCGCTTCGACGACGCAGTCGTCACCGAGTGAGATCCCGACGCCGGAGTTCGCTCCAAGGAGGCACCGTTCTCCGATCGAGATTGTTTCGGAACCCCCACCCGACAAAGTTCCCATGATCGAAGCGCTACCGCCGATGTCGGATCCGTCGCCGACCACCACTCCCGAACTGATGCGGCCTTCGACCATCGATACACCGAGTGTTCCAGCGTTGAAATTGACGAACCCTTCGTGCATGACTGTGGTGCCCTCACCGAGATAGGCGCCGAGTCGGACCCGGTCGCCGTCGGCGATCCTCACACCTTCCGGCACCACGTAGTCGGTCATTCGAGGGAATTTGTCCACCGAAGTCACCCTGACATCTCTACCTGCTCTCAGCAGACGGACCTTTGTCGCCGAGAACCCATCGACAGCACACGGCCCCTCCGACGTCCACACCACGTTGTTGAGGACCGAGAAGATGCCCGACATGGAGATCTCGTGCGGTCGGTAGACACGGTGGGAGAGGAGGTGAAGACGGAGATAGGCATCGGCTGGGCCAGCCGGAGGCGCTGACAGATCGGCGATCTCTGTCCGGATCATCCGACGTCTCACGGACCGGGCGTCGTCGTCGCTCTCGAGGCCCTTGAGGTCGGCGGAGGTGTCCCTGGGGTCGGGGTACCACACGTCGAGTATGTCATCGCCGGAGAGCGTGGCCAGCCCAACGGCGGCCGCAGTGTCTCTAATCACGGACAGGGAGGGTAGCCGTGGCCTGTTACCTTCCCCGGATGCCCACTCTCGTTGAGACACTTGCCTGGCTGGTCGACATCCCATCCGAGACCGGGAACGAGGCAGAAATCCGAGACGCGATAGCGAACCGACTGGATGGCCGACCGTTAAGGGTTGTCCGCGATTCGGTCATAGTGGGAGAACCCGGTGCGGGAAAGATTGTTCTGGCCGGTCACACCGACACGGTTCCTCTTCAAGGCCATGTCGGAGCCAGGGTCGAGGGTGACCGGCTCTATGGTCTTGGCGCCACCGACATGAAGGGCGGCCTGGCGGTGATGATCCATCTCCTCGAGGATCTGGGCACCGATCGATTGGTGGGAGTGTTCTATGCGGGCGAAGAAGGCCCTCTTTCCGGCAATGATCTCGGTCCGGTGCTAGACGAGGTGCCTTCCCTTCTCGAGGTCGACGCTGCCGTTGTCATGGAGCCGACGAACCGCGAGGTTCACGCCGGCTGCCAGGGGTCGATCAATGCCACGGTTTCCTTCATTGGAGAGCCGGGTCACTCGGCGCGGCCGTGGCGAGGGGTCAATGCCATCACCAGGAGTGCTGACTTCTTGAAATTGATGGACGAAGTGGAACCCGAATTGCATCTGATCGAAGGTCTCCACTTCAAAGAAGTTATGACGGTGACCCTCGCCAGTGGGGGTGTGGCTCGAAACATCATTCCCTCTCGCTTCGACCTGAACGTCAACTATCGGTTCTCTCCTAACCGAACTACGGACGAAGCAATCGCCCGACTGCAGGAGGTTGCTTCGGGTGCCGACGAGGTGATGATCGCCGACGCCGCTCCGGCGGCGTACCCGGAGGTAGGGCACCCATTGTTTGAGGCTTTGATCGCTAACGCGGGGGGTGCATTGGCCCACAAGCAGGGATGGACAGACGTTGCGCAGTTCGCCGAGCGCGGTGTTCCCGCCATCAACTTCGGTCCAGGGGAGACAGCTCTCGCTCACAAACCCGGCGAGTCGATTCTCGTTTCGGACCTCGATTGGTATTACGAAGTGTTTACGAGGACCGTCCGGCCGACTTAATCAGGATCGGGTATCGACCTACACTCCGGCCGCTATGGGCGTTGAAATCGATATTGATCACGTCGCGCGTCTCGCTCGGCTCGACCTCACCGAGGATGAGAAGGCTGGCTATAGAGACCAGCTTCAAGTGATTCTTGAGCATGCAGCGCGAGTTCAGGCGCTCGAGTCGGAGCCGAGCCACGAGTCGGCTCACCCTCTCGATCTTGTCAACAGCTTTCGTGATGACCAGGTGAAACCTTCCTTGGACCGAGATGAGGTGCTGCAGCAGGCTCCGGACCATCGAGATGGCTATTTCGCAGTACCTCCGGCCCTGGAGACTTGATGGGCCAGTTGACCGACTTGACGGTGGCCGAGGCTGGCCGGCGGCTCAGAGCCGGCGAGGTCACATCTACCCAACTGCTTGAGGCTGTCGTCGACAAAGCCCATCAGACCGAAGCTCAGCTTCACGCGTACCTGGTGATAGACAGAGAGAACGCACACGAAGCGGCCGAAAAGGCCGACGAAGAGTTGGCGGCCGGCAAAGATCGTGGCCCGCTTCACGGCATTCCGGTTGCTCTCAAAGACAACATGTGCACCCGAGGCCTGGCGACAACCGCTTCGTCGCAGATCCTGGCCGATTATTTACCGCCCTACGACGCCACCGTGACCACCAAGCTTCGAGATGGGGGAGCCGTTCTCATTGGCAAGACAAACCTCGACGAGTTCGCAATGGGCTCTTCGACAGAGAACTCGGCGTACGGGGCGTCCTACAACCCTTGGGACATAAGCCGAATCCCCGGAGGATCATCGGGAGGATCGGCCAGCGCGGTGGCTGCCGGCAGCGCCTTCACTGCCCTCGGCTCTGACACCGGCGGGTCGATTCGCCAGCCAGCATCCCTCACCGGGATCGTGGGTATGAAGCCGACCTACGGCACCGTGAGCCGATATGGACTGATTGCCTTTGCCTCTTCACTCGACCAGATCGGGCCGCTATCGCGCAGTGTCGAAGATGCTGTGCTCACGCTTTCGACCGTTTGGGGTCACGACCCACTCGATGCGACTTCATACGCTGGCCAGTATCCGGATCCTGGAGCGATGCTCGATCGCGGCGTCGAGGGTTTGCGCATCGGTGTAGTCAAAGAACTCGCGGGCGACGGCTATGAACCGGAGGTGGAAAGGTCGGTCTCGGAGATGATCGACAGGCTCCGCCAGGAGGGTGCTGTCGTCGAGGAGGTCTCATTACCAACCTTCGAAATCGCGCTATCGGCCTACTACCTGATTGCCCCTGCCGAATGCTCCGCCAACCTGGCTCGATTCGACGGCATCCGGTATGGCGCGCGCCAGGACGGGGCTACCACGGAGGAGTTGATGGCCCGCACTCGTGCAGCTGGGTTCGGACCTGAGGTGACGCGACGGATTCTCTTGGGGACCTACGCACTGTCGGCTGGCTATTACGACGCCTTCTACGGGCAGGCTCAGCGCGTGCGCGCCGCCATCCAGGAGGACTTCGCCAGGGCCTACGCCCAGGTCGACGTTCTCGTCTCTCCGACAAGTCCGACGGTTGCGTTCAAAGCAGGCGAACGGGCCGCCGACCCGATGGCGATGTACCTGTCGGACATATGCACCATTCCCTCGAATCTGGCGGGACACCCAGCGGTTTCGGTGCCCATCGGGCTTGATTCACAAGAACTTCCCATCGGATTCCAGGTGATGGCACCCGCTCTCGGAGAGCCGGCCATGTTCGGTGTGGCGGCTGCGGTCGAGCGGCTGGCGCAATTCACAGCGCGACCCGAGATCCCGTTGGTGGCCTCGTGAGCTGGCAGCCCGTTATCGGTATCGAGGTTCACGTCGAGTTGGCTACCAAGTCGAAGATGTTTTGCGGCTGTGAGGTTGGGTTCGGTGGCGAGCCCAACACGCGGGTATGTCCTACTTGCCTTGGTTTGCCGGGGGCTCTTCCGGTGCCGAACAGACAGGCGATCGAGTGGATCATGAAGATCGGCCTCGCATTCGACTGCTCGGTGTCTCCTCGCTCGGTGTTCCACAGAAAGAACTACTTCTACGCCGATTTGCCCAAGAACTATCAGATCAGCCAGTTCGACATACCGGTCTGCGAAGACGGTCACCTCGACGTAGTCGTCGACGGCGAGAGTGTGAGAGTGGGGATCGAGCGAGCCCACATGGAAGAGGACACCGGCAAGTCCACCCATGTAGGGGAGGGTGGGCGCATCGACTCGGCCGAGGCGACTCTTCTCGACTTCAACCGTTCTGGAGTTCCGTTGGTGGAGATCGTGTCTAGACCCGAGATCCATAGCGCGAAGCAGGCGCGCGCCTATGCGCAGCAACTGCGTCAGGTGGTTGCCGAGCTTGGTGTCTCTGACGCAAGGCTCGAGGAGGGGTCGATTCGCTTTGATGCCAATGTGTCTATCAGGCCCAACGGATCGAACGACCTGGGTACCAAGGTGGAGATCAAGAACATGAACTCCTTTCGATCGCTGGAACGTGCCGTCGACCATGAAATCCAGCGTCAGATCCGCTTGGTCGAGGGTGGCGGCGAGGTGGTCCAAGAGACACGGCACTGGGACGAGAGCGCCGGGGTGACGCATGCGATGAGAACCAAGGAAGGTTCTTCTGACTATCGCTATTTCGGAGAGCCCGACCTGTCGCCAATGGTGATGGACTCCGACTGGGTGGCACGAGTCAACGACGATTTGCCCGAACTTCCAGCGGCACGACGGAAGCGCTACATCGAGGCAGGCCTCGACCACGATTCGGCAGGGGTTCTGAGCGATGCACCTGAGCCATTGCGAGAGATCTTCGAAGCGGCTGCAGATGCTGGGGCGCCAGTCCGCTCTGCAGCCAACTGGATCACCGGTGAGGTCACAGCCTGGCTTCGACGCACCGACACGCTGCCAGATGACGCTCCAATCAGTGGCAAGCAGGTTGCTGAGCTGGTGGCGTTGGTCGATGACGGAACAGTCTCATCATCGGCCGCCAAAGACGTGTTGGACGGGGTTCTCGAAGGTGAGGGTGATCCGGGTGCTGTTGCCCAGGCCCGCGATCTGATCCAGATATCCGACACGAGTGCTTTGGAAGCCGTGGTCGATCAAGTTCTGGCCGACAATCCCGATGCCATGACTTCGTTTGCGGCCGGAGAACAGAAGGTCGTGGGCTTCCTCGTCGGACAGGTGATGAGGGCCACTCAGGGCAAGGCGGACCCAAAGCTCGTCAACCAAATACTTCGCGACCAGCTCAGCAGCTGACGGCTGCTGCCAGAGATTTGCCCTCGTGATCGTTAGCTTGATCTGAACATGCAGCGCCAGACCAAGATCATCGCCACCATGGGACCGGCGACGGCTGACCCCCAGGTTGTTCGGGCACTGATCGAAGAGGGCATGGATGTTGCTCGACTCAACTTCTCTCACGGGGACCACGAAACGCACCGTCGCTCCGTTGCCCTGATTCGCCAGGCAGCGGAAGAAGCCGGAAGAACGGTTGCCGTGATGCAAGACATCCAAGGTCCGAAGTTGAGGGTTGGCGCTTTCCCTGAAGGTGCGATCGACGTCGCCAGCGACACGGAGGTAAAGCTGACCCCCAACGGCGGCGACGGTGGGCCTGGGGTTATTCCTGTTGGCTATCCGGCACTACTCGTCGACGTTTCGCCAGGAGACCGGGTGATCCTCGCGGATGGTCTGGTTACCTGCGAAGTGGTGGAGACGGGGGTCGACTGCCTCGTGGCTCGGGTGCTGCAGGGCGGGTCGCTCTCGGATCACAAGGGCGTTGCCTTTCCCGATTCTTCACTTTCGGTCAACAACGTCACCGAAAAGGATCGGACAGATCTGGAGCTGGGACGCGAGCTGGGTGTCGATTATGTCGCCGCGTCGTTTGTGCGACGCGCGGCTGACGTGAAGGCGGTCGCCGCCCTGGCCGGAGGGGCTCCGGTCATCGCCAAGATCGAGCTGGCTCAGGCTCTCGACAATCTCGACGAGATCATCGAAGCGTCATTCGGTGTCATGGTGGCCCGCGGAGACCTTGGGGTCCAGCTGCCACTCGAACGGATACCGCTCATCCAGGCGGACATCCTGACGAGGGCCAACAAGGCCGGTCGCGTGTCCGTGACAGCCACCGAGATGCTCGAGTCCATGACGACCAACCCAAGACCCACGCGCGCCGAAGTGACCGACGTTGCCAACGCGGTCATGTCGGGCACGGACGCAGTCATGCTTTCTGGTGAGACGGCCATCGGGCAGTTCCCGGCTCGTACGGTCGCCACGATGGCAAGGATTTGCGAGACCGTCGAGGGAGGCACCCTCGAGAACAACAAGAGGGTGCCATTTGTGGGAGGCGTCAACAACGTGGCCTCGGCAGTGGCTCAGGCAGCAACGGAGATTGCCCGCAACATCGGCACTAGGACGATCGTCGCGTTTACCGAGACCGGGAGTACCGCCCGCCTCATATCCAAGTATCGACCGCCCCAAAGGGTGGTGGCGTTCACGCCAAATGACGTCACTCGGCGCCGCATGGCGCTCTATTGGGGTATCCACCCTCACACATTCGAACGCCGCGACTACACCGACGACGAGATTGCGGCTGCGGCGCAAGTGCTCGTTGACGAGCAGATCGCTGAGCTAGGGGAGAACGTCGTAATGGTCGCCGGCGTGCCTCCGAACTTCCAGGCAGCGACCAACCTCGTCAAGGTTCACACCGTGGGCCAAATCTCCGGAGGGCTGGGCGGGTAGGTACGATCGGATTGCAATGGGCCAGAACTTAGAAATACTCAAGACGTCAACAATCGGCGATGTGCTGCTTATCGACACCGACCGAAGCCTCACCGGGCAGGACGGCCATGTGGTCGAGCCCGGATCGGATGAGGAAGGCGTTGTGGGGAAACTCGCTACCGACCTCTTTGGCCTAGACATCGGCATCGATCACATCTACGTCCTTCAAAACACGATCACAGTTCGGCGACCCAGCGGTTGGGACGAGAAGACTGCTGCCCAAGTCGGTGACGCGACGTCGATCTTCCTTCGCTACTACGGCGACGAAGAGGAGTAGCTCAGCCTTCCGTCGTCGTTGTCGTTGGCGGCGGCAGTGTCGTAGTAGTGGTCGTGGGGCAGGTCTCTGTGCTGTCGGGCATCTCACAAGGATGGACCTCGTAGATCGCGAACTGGGCCCGATAGCGGGTGACCCATTCCTGTTCCTCCACTAGCTCCTCCCCACCCTTGAGAATGCGCCGGGTGATCTTTACTGACCAGCCGTCACGCTCTCGTTGAATGGTCTTCTGGCTGCCAGGCTTGATCTCCGGGTTCGCTCGATATACCGGCTCTGGTGGCTTGGTCTCTGCGTAACGACTCGAAGTGTTGCCCTTGACATGCAGCGCATCGGGTCCGCCTTCTGTAACCACACTCACCCGGGTCGAACCGCCCCGTTGCTCGCCCGACAGGGTGCGGTCGTGGTTGAAACCGAAGAAGCGGACTGTGATCGAGTTACCGGTGTAGGCGGTGTCGATGAGGACTGCGTGTTCCCGATTGTTGCGGAACTGTAGGTCGATCGACCTCCAGAACAGGGTCGCCTCCACGCCTTCGGGATAGCGCGGGAAGTAGTACGAGTGAGGTTGGTGTTCAACGTCCTCGTAACCGCCCCAGAACACTGTGTTGTAGAAGGTGGTGGCGAACTGGCTGACGCCTCCGCCGACCGTGTCAACGATCTCCCCACCGACGATCGAGCCAGCAGGCAGGTAGCCCTTGGCAAGCGTTCGTTCACCGACGTGGTCATTGATGCTGAAGGTCTCGCCGGGGAGGACGATTGTCCCGTCGATGGCGTCTGCCATCAGTTGGATGTTCTTGACTCGCGCCTCGCAGCAATCGTGATACGTGGTGTATTGAGCCACAAGATGCTTGACGTTGAGGCTCTCGAGGTACTCAGTCGTGACCTCGGGGTCAGCCGCCTCGACTATGGGCAGTGAACCGGTCCGAGATGAGGTCAAGCCTGCGCGGTAGAGACGGGTGGCCGTCTCGATCTCATCGATCCGCGTGCCCTTCTTGCCTGGCTCGATTCGAACTTGGCGACCGTCGATAACGAACTCAGCATCGACTGGCTCTGCCTCGAAGTCTGCTCGGATCGGAGCGATGAGACCATCGACGACTTCAGGGTCGAAGAAGTTGATTATCTGAACAGGACTATTGGTTTCCGTCTCGGAGACGAAGGCGCTCTTGAGCTGATCGACGGTCAACACCGTGCTCTGGTCTTGGTAGACCAGCGTGATCGGCGCCGAAAGCAGGAGCTCGGCCTCATGGAGGGCGGCGTCGACATCGGCGTTGGTCAGCACCGGTTCGACCGTTCGGGTTGGGATTACGGCTTGATCAAGTGTTTCGGAGAGCATCGTGTCGAGGACGACTGCGGTGGCCGCGTCGCGGAGAATGCCCACACCTGTCTTCGGATAATTCGCTATCAGCTCACCGTTCTCGAGCGTTATCGATCCTGGGTCGATCGGCTTGTTGATGACTTCGGTGTCCCAACGGTTGAAGATGTCTTCCATCGCAATCGGATCGACGTCTCCGTTGAGTGGGATCTCCTGAGTAGCCCCGATGTTGGTGATCCAGAAGAGAAACTGGTCTGCGAGATTGCCTTCTCGACCGAAGGCCATCGCTTCGTTGACGATCTTGTCTTCGTCGATGGTCAGTCCGGTCGATCCGGGTTCGAGCGGCACTACAGACCCGTCGACCTGGAAGCTCACCTGGCGACTGAGTCGCCCAATCTCTAGATCGCCGACAGCGTTGTACGCCTCGTCGATGGTGAGACTACCGAGGTCAGACTCGGCGACATGGACGTGCCCGATCACCTCGCCGGACGACGCCCATCTGTTCAATCCGTAGATGCCGAAAAGCAGCACAAAAAGGCCGACCGCAAGTACTGCGGACGCCAGCAAGGGGTGGATACGGGTGAAGAGCTGCTTATTCATTGATTGGGCCGCCCCCGGCCCGCATGAGGACGACTCGATGGTAAACGTCCTCTGCCGATTCGGTTAATTCACTCTGGACCGCCTGAGCGATACTGTCTGTGCCGATGGATTGGGAGTTTCCCGAGATTGACGGTGGCGAGAGAATCACGTTATCCGCTTCAACGTATGTGGCCTGGAAGAAGTGCCCAGAGAGTGCGAACGCCCGGCTTCAGGGGATCTATGGGCCCGATTCCAAGCCGGCGTTCACGGGAATTCTCGCCCATCGCATCTTTGCCAGGCACCTGAACTCCGGGGTCATCCCCGACGAAAGCTTCTCGCAGGCCTGTCGCGAGGAAATCGGCAACTCCACTCTGAACTCCAAGATGGGCCCTCTTGGCCTCAAGCCGTCGACGCTCGCCGGCGTAATCGAAGAGGTCAGAGGTCTGTACGGAAGATTCGTCAAGATTCCGGGTGAGGGTTTCGTCGGTGCGGAGGTCGACCTCGCTCACGAGACAGCGTCGGAGGTGCGTCTGGTCGGAAAGGTCGATGCTGTGTACCGCCAAGATCTGGGCGGCCACCGTCTTGTCGACTGGAAGACTGGCGACTTATACGAGGTGGAAGACCAATTGGCCTTCTACTCGGCCGTCTGGGCGTTGGAGCGAGGCGAGATTCCGGCACTCGTCGAAGCGATCTCGGTCCGCACCGCGGAGCGCATCGAGGCAGTGCCATCGAGTGAGGATGTGCGGCAGGTGCTGGCCGACCTTGGCAGCCTCGCAACCCAGGTGAGGCGTGCGTGGTCGACAGGAGAGGGGATGGAACGGCGAGGTGGTCCTTGGTGTCGTTTCTGTCCCATCCTCGAAAACTGCGAAGAGGGAATAGCGACCGGGGCGCTGCTCAACTGAACGACGCCCCGATCTTGGGTTTGGTTCAGCCGGTGCAGCAACCACTGGTGCCGCAACAGCCAGAACCGTTTGTGCGAAGGGTCATCATGCCTCCTTGCATGTATCGACGGACTTCGATATATCGAACTATATCAATATATCGAAACTGGTCAATATGTGAATAGAATGTGGTCAGTGGATCTTTGCTGCACACCATTGATGGAAGGACCCCTTGGAGCTGAAGCTGCCGAGGAGATGGCTCCTGTCCTCGCGGCGCTGGCCGATCCTGCCCGTCTGCGGATCGTGTCAATGTTGGCCGCGTCCCGGGAAGGCGTGTGCGGTTGCGACCTTGAGATTCCCCTTGGGCTGAGCCAGCCAACCGTTTCACATCACCTCAAGGTCCTGCGTGAGGCAGGTCTCGTGATCGGTGAGAAGGACGGTCGGTGGGTTAGGTATCGAGTCCAGACCGACCGACTGGCCGAGCTGAGCTCAGCCGTCAGTCCTGTGTCTTGAGTTCTCCGAGGAACGAGTCGAATAGCTTGCGATGGTGTCCTTCCATTCGCTCGGGATGCCACTGCACCGCAGTGACCCACCAGTCGCTGTCGTGACGAGCGGCCTCGATTAATCCGTCGTCAGTCCACCCCTCAGCGACGAGACCCTCGGCCAGGTCGGATACTCCTTGGTGGTGCAGCGTGTTGACCTTGGCTTCGGTCGATCCGTAGATCTCGGCCATACGCGATCCCTCCTCGAAGGTCACGACGTGGCGTCGGGAGTTCATGTCGTCGGGGTCGTTGTTGACCGTGTCGTGCACCGCTCCGGGTGCGGTGATCTCCTGTTCGAGCGTCCCACCGAGAGCAACGTTGAGAATCTGGAGACCGCGACATATTGCGAGAACCGGCTTTGCCTGACGTTGAGCTTCTTCGATGACTGCCACCTCGAAGCGATCGACTTCGGGGTGATTCCCGGACGAATGGCTGTTCTCCTGACCATAGCTCGCAGGGTCTACATCACCGCCTCCGGACAAGACGACACCGTCAACCAGACTGACGAAACGCTCAGCGTCGGCAGGGTCGCCGGCGCTGGGGAAGATGAGTGGGGAGCAGCCAGCCTCGGTCAAAGCGTCGACGTAGAAATACGAAAGAGTGTGAAGCATCTCCGGTCCCAGATAGGTGTTGAGACTTCTCTTCCAGGCAGTAACGCCGACTAGCGGTTTCATTCGTTCAGCTCCGATTCGTAATGCTTCGCTCCGGGTCCGCGCGGTGCTCGCTTGCCTCGGTGTTCCCAGTCTCCGCCCAAGGCGGTGGAAAGCACTTCTTCGGAGTCGCTGGGCTGTGCACCAACTTCAGGTCGCACCGGTACGGTTCCCTGGGCGATTGTATTGGTAAGGGTTCCCAACCCGTCGACCTCCACGGAGACGATGTCACCTGGTACGACTGGCCTCGAACCTGCGGGTGTCCCGCTCAGGATGACGTCCCCTGGCAGCAGGGTGATAGTGCGGGCGATGTCGGCCACCAAATAGTGCATGTCCCAATGCATGTCGTCGGTGTTTCCCTGCTGCTTGATCTCGCCGTTGACGATTGTCTTGATGTCCTTGTCGCGGAAGTCCCAGTCAGTCACCAGGCCTGGCCCCAATGGGCAGAGGGTGTCCGATCCTTTCACTCGCAACATCGAGCCGGCGTCGGTGTCGCGGAAGTCGTGAAGGCCGTAGTCGTTGGCAATCGTGTACCCAGCGATGTGGTCGCCGGCCTCTTCCTGGGAGACGTTGTATGTCTCTCTTCCGATGACGATGGCGATCTCGCCCTCGAAGTTGAGGTACTTACAGCGTGGAGGGCGGACGATTTCTCCGAGGTGTGCGTTGAGGGAGGTTGTCGGCTTGTGAAAGTAGGTCGGTGCCGGGGGAAGCTTGGTCATGAACTCGGCGACCCGGCTGTGATAGGTGAGATGGGTGGCGATGATCTTCGTTGGTTCCACCGGTGGGAGGTGGACTGCCGATTCGATATCGACTTGGGATCCGGTCTGGGTGACGAAACGCGGTCCCTCGGAGCGGACCTGAGTTGGTTGGTCGTTGAGAAGTATTCGGCGGTATTCGGTCATCGCTGCTGACGGTAACCAGGTCAGGGGATTTCGGCTCTCCAGATCTCAGATCTGCGCTCACCGGGAATCCAGGGTCCGCGATTGGCCACAACATAGATATGGCTCGTCGTGACAGTGACAAATCGCGCGTCAACACTGGCCCAGGGTGTCGGCTGAATTGCCCACGTCTTCCCTTCCGGGCTGAACAGCACCATTCCTTGGCTTGGATCGTTTCCGAAGCTTTGAGTGAAGGCGGCTTCGATCTGGTAGAGATCTGCAAACGAGATCTCGGTCAGAAGCTCGTCCGTGTCGGGGTTCAGTATCTTCACCACATCTCCCAATGGTTCGACGACTACCCATTCAGGTGCATCGAAGGCGTGGATTTGCCAGGTTCGTGTTATCGAACCGTCACTCATCGTCACGACGCCATCCCACAGGTCGAACTGCAGGTTGACTCCGTCACTCACGAGGCTTGCCGGGGCGGGCCTCGGCGGTCGACCGATGGCTGTTACGGGGTTGGCCGTGATCGCCACTCCGCCCGGGCCGGTTCCGAAACCTGAAGTCCGGATCTGAGGTCGGGTGGGGAGAAGCTCCGACACTCCCAGTTGCTCCCAGGTGTGACCGTCGCTCGACATGGATAGCGTGCGCGGTCCTGCCCAATCGACCCCGATTAGACGGTCACCAAACACGCGGACAATGTCGGGGCTCGGCACGTAACTCTGCGGGGCCTTCCAGTTGATCCCATCGGTTGATGTCCAGGTCCTGGTCCCAGAGTCGCCCCCACCCGAGATGACAAACGTGCCGTCTGAAAGGCTGCCGACGTCGACGAACCATCGGAGGCCTGGGATGTCGATTGGCTGCCATGTCGCGTTGTCATGGGAGGCGAAAAGCAGATGGTCGGTCTGGCCCTGAAACGCCCCGACAGCTGCCTGAATCTGTTCCTTCGTCATACCGATTTCCGTCCCCCTTGAACTGAAAAGCCGGATTCCGATGGGTCCATAGACGTTGACCAACACATCGTCAGTGCCTCGGGGTTCCACACTTAGGCGTCGGGCGTCGACGGGGGCACCGAGATGTTCTTCGACTAGGGGCTGCACGATCTCGTTTACGTCAAAGAACGGGCTTCCAGCGATCAGCGATATGTCTCCGGTTGTGATGGCCAAGTTGGGAAGCAGCGAACGCTGATCGGGGAGTTCAACTGCAACCGGGGAGAGTGACCATTGACCGTCTTCCCACGTCGCCATTTCCAAGCCATCATTGCTCCACACAGCACCCGTGATCTGCCCCGCCTGGTTGGATCGCAGACTGCTCCATTGGCCGACGCGTCCAGGGGATTTCATCTCGGTGACTGCGGGGCCATCAATTCTGACGTGTCGCAGTTCACTCGGTTCGTAGAACCATTCCCAGTGAGCGAAGAAAACGTGGACCCTTTCACCGATGGCAACGATGTCCCGGACGAAGCCGGCGTTGGCTATGTCGACCATTTCCCACTCCAACGGTGCGCCCCGGGCGATCTGGTCAACGGAGAAGTTCTCCAGATCGACCGGCCGGTTGAATGGGGCGGTCGTCGTTGAGGTGGTCGTTGTAGCGTCGGCAACCGATTCTGGATCGGGTCGGGTCAGCAATCCGAAGAGAGTCATTACAGCCACTAGAGCGGCGGCAGCCATCGCCAATACTCGGCGAGGCTGACCGCCCCGGCGAGGTGGTGAAGGGGTGCCTTCGGGTGTGACCACAACAACAAAACGTAGCGGCTTGCGGGATCGGTTCCTCGCCCGATTAAGTTCAGCTTGCTGTGAACCGACTCCACCCCGACCGTGGCGACATCGACGCCGAGATAACTTCGCACGACACCTATCTGCGGGGGTTCCCGCATGCCCGATTTGAGAGCATGCGCTCAAAGGAACCGGTCTCGTGGGTTGATGATGACGAGTCGGGATTCTGGGCGGTTACCAAGCATGCCGACGTCATCGAGGTGAGCCGCGACTATCACCGTTTCTCGGCCGCCCGAGGGATCCGCATCGAGGAAATGGATCAGGAAGAATTAGAGGCCCGTCGGTCGATGATGGAACACGACCCGCCGGAGCACACTCGGCTGCGACGGCTCGTGCAGCCAGGCTTCACCCCAAAGGTGGTTGCCACCTATGAGGAGGCATTTCGACGGTTGACCAGGGTGGTCCTCGACAACGTCTTGAGGGAGGAGGAGTTCGACTTCGTCACCGAGATCGCACGTGAGCTTCCCATCCGCATGTTGTGTCGACTGCTTGGGATACCTGAGGAGGATGCCGGTCAAATGGTCGAGTGGGGCGACCAGATGATTTCAAATGCCGACCCGGAATACACGCCGGTGGTGATCGACAAGGTCGACACTGAGGAGTATCGACTGCTGCCTTTCCGCGCTCCGACTGCGATTGAGTTGTTCAGATACGCGGAAGAGATAGCGCTGGAACGTCGACGTGAGCCCAAAGACGACATCATCACCACCCTGCTCACGGCCGAGCCGGACGGGGAACCGCTGACAGACCTCGAGTTCAAGAATTTCTTCACCTTGATGACTGTCGCCGGCAACGAGACCACCAGACACACCATCAGTCACGGTTTGCACTTCTTGCACAACCATCCCGAGCAGCTGCGATGGTGGCTAGAGGACCTATCCGGCAGATCTGAGTCGGCGACCGAGGAGATTCTTCGGGCTTCTAGCGTGACCATGCACTTCAGGAGAACCGCTGTTGAGGACACCGAGATCCGCGGAGTGCCCATTGCGGCTGGTGACAAGGTGGTCATCTGGTATCCATCTGCCAACTTCGACGAGGACGTGTTCGACGATCCCTTCACCTTCGACCTTTCTCGCGACCCGAACCCTCACGTCACCTTTGGGACTGGGCGACATGTGTGTCTAGGAGCCTCGCTGGCGCGTCTCGAAGTGCGGGTCTTCTTTGAGGAGTTCCTCGCCAGGGTGAGCGAGATGGAAGTGGGCGAGCCAGATCGACTCAGGTCGAACTTCATCGCTGGGGTCAAGCACCTGCCAGTACGGGTATCACTCAACTGAAATCCGTTGTGTGTGCAAATACGTACCTGTGAGGGGCATGACTGCACAACACAATGGTTTCAGCCGATGATCGTCTTCTCAATGATGTCGATGGCGTGATCGATGTGCTCTTGAGTCGTCCGCCGATTGAGGATGGCCAGCCGTAATACGAAGTTGCCGTCCACGACGGTGGGGCTGAGATGGACGTATCCGTCGGCGTTCACGGCCTCCAGCGCCGCCTTGCCCAGTTCATCGTCGTCGAACCGGAATGCAACGATCGAAAGGTCTGGCTTCCACGGCGTCTTGATGCCGCCAACGCCTCTCAGCCGGTCGTAGGCGTACCGAGCCAGGTCAAGCGAACTGTCGAGGGTCGCACGGAACGGTGCCACACCGTGAAGGTGAAGTGGTAGCCACATAGGCAGCCCGCGAAACGGCCTGCTCAGCTCAGGTCCCAGTGAAGAAATGTCGCGGAGCCCGAGGTAGGAGTCCTCGTCGCGGAGGTATGCACCACGGCCCTGGTGGGCGTCAACGAGCGAGCTTTCGTCTCTGACGACAAGAGCGCCGAGACCGAACGGAATGGAGAGTCCCTTGTGAGGGTCGAGTGCGATTGAATGGGCGCGATCGATTCCGGCGAGAGCCTTGCGGCCCCTTTCGGTTAGCTGAAAGAAGCCTCCATAAGCGGCATCAACATGCATCCATAGGTTGTTCGCCGCGGCGACGTTGGCCACCGCGTTCAGAGGATCAACGTGACCGGTGTCTGTGGTTCCAGCCGATGCGATTACGAGAAACGGGCGAAGACCTGCCTCGCGGTCCCGGTTTATCAGGCCGTCCAGCGCAGCAACATCCATGCGGAGGTTGGCATCAACGGGGACCTGGACAAGTTGGTCGTTCCGAATTCCCGCCAATCGCGCTGCCTTGGCCGCCGAGTGATGGGTGTGCGAGGTGAAGTAGACGACACCGTCGGAGAATGCATCACCGAGTTTCACAGTCCGGGCGGTGACGATTCCGGTGAAGTTGGCCATCGACCCACCGGAGAGGAGCAGCCCAGATGACGATGGCCCGAAGTCGAACAGGTCACATAGCCAGCGAACCAATCCGTGCTCGATAGCCGTGAAGCCCGGAGCTGCGGCAGAGACTCCGGTGTATCGATTGAGGGCAGCGGCCAGAAACTCACCGACGGCTCCGTCGAACAGGCCGCTGTTGGGGATGTACGACATGTGTCCACCAGCGGGGTGGTAGATCCCTCCTTGACTGGCCATGCTGAGCAACTCGAGAAGCGCGCTGAGGTCAGTCCCGCTTTCCGCGGGTGAGTGTTGGAGTCTGGCAAGAAGATCCTGGTCAGGGTTCTCGCCACCACCGGCTGGAAGGGACCCGTCGGCGGCGGGATCCAACCACCCGTCGACGAAAGACAAGATTGACTCGACGGTTTCGCGGCGAGCAGTTCGATCTGGGTCGAGTGGCGAGGTCATCGAGCCTCAAGGTAATCGTCATCGTTTGACTGCGCGTACTCGGGTCGATGGCATCTACGATCGCACACAATGACTGCCCAATTCGATCGGCTCAGGCTCCTTTGGCCGGACCATCTTGGTCTGGCTCGCGGGAAGTACCTGACACCACAGAAGGCGCTCAAGGGGACTGCGCATTGCATATCGCTTTTCACCCTTGGCTTCGATCGCGAAATGACCCCTCATGACGGGGGCATGTTCTGGAGTGGCCTGCCCGACTGCGACGCCAGGTTCGATCCCGACGACATTCGTCCCGGTTGGGAGGAAGGTACGGCAGTAGTCGTGCCAGACATTGTCCGCGAAGGAGAGCCGGTATCTCTGGCCCCAAGGACCGTTCTGAAAGAAGCGATCGCGGCGTGGCGCGACAAGGGTCTCCGACCGATGGTCGGAATCGAATTGGAAGCGTTCCTGTTCGAGCCCGACGGCAACGGAGGTTGGCGTCCCATCAACACGCCCGGTGCATATGTCTATGGCACTGGGGCCTCGGTCGACCCGACTGGAACCGTCGACGAGGTGATGGCGGCGGCTGCCGATTTCGGCGTCGAGTTGGAGTCGGTGAATAGTGAGTACGACAACGGGCAGTTCGAGTTCACTCTTGGCTACTCCGACGCTCTGTCGATTGCGGACGACGCCTTCTTGTTCAAGGTATTGGCCAAAGAGATCGCGGCGGCCAAGGGCCTCCACTTCTCGTTCATGGGCAAGCCAATCACCGACAGGGGCGGTTCGGGGCTTCATGTCAACCTGTCCTTCAACAATGAAGATGGAAGCAACGCTCTTCACGACCCGAAGGCGGAGGACGAGTTGAGCGACCTCACCCGCTCGGTTATCGCCGGCCTTCTGCGGCACCATGTGGGCATGACCGCGGTGCTGGCGCCCACGGTGAACTCCTACAAGCGTCTCCAGCCGGGATCGCTCTGCGGGTATTGGGCTAACTGGGGCTACGACCATCGAGGAGTGACGGTGCGGGTGCCTCCCGCACGCGGCGGTGGGACACGGTTGGAGCATCGGGTCGGTGACGGAGCAGTGTCACCCCACCAGGCGGTAGCGGCTGTGCTAACCGCGGCCAGACTCGGGCAGGAAAACCAGTATGAACTCGATCCTGCCGAGACCCTGGATTGCATCGAGCAGGCGTCGACGGATGTTGTGTGCCCTCCTTCCTTGACCGCTGCGCTGGACGCACTCGAGGAAGACGAGGACTTCGTCAACGCATTCTCGCCTGAGTTCGTCGACGGCTTTGTCACCGTGAAACGAGCTGAGTGGGATCGCTACCAGAAGGCAACTACCGACTGGGAGATCAACGAGTACCTCCACTTTCTCTGATGACGGCGTTTCTCTTTCCTCGAACCCCCTCGGGCAAGTCCTCACTCATTCCGCCTCCGCCGTGGCATTACTCGGGGGAGATGATCACGGTCGAGTATCGGACCGATCCCGATCGCGTCGCAGATCTACTTCCCGAAGGTGCGACGCTATCGCAGGACGATCCAGGGGCCGTTGCCCTTATCTGGGCTGACTGGCAGAGCTGTGGAGACGATTTCGCGGAGGTTCTCGACCCCGTCAGATCTCAGTACAAGGAAGCCTTTGTCGTCATCCGTTGCGAATTCGATGATCAGACATGGAGTAGATGTCCATACATATGGGTCGACAAGGATTTTGCGCTGGTGCGGGGATACCACCAGGGCTATCCAAAGAAGCTCGGGGATATTTGGATGACAAGGCCGGTGACAGTCGGGAAGGCTGGTCCCCGATTGGAAGTCGGAGGTCGCTTCGGCGCGACTCTGGCTGCTTCCGGACGACGCCTTGCCAACGCGGTAGTGACTCTCAAAGCCCCTGCCGAGCGACCCGGGTTTGTGAACTCTCACCCAATGCTTCACAACCGATTTTGGCCGGCAATCGAGTCTGACGGCTCGATGTCCATGGACGAGCTGGTGACTATGAGTGGTTACGACGGCGAGATTGCCGACGTTTGGCAGGCAGATGCCGACTTAGAGCTGTTGGCATCGCCAACAGAAGAGCTGGCTCTATTGGAGCCGCACGAAATCATCGGTGGCTGGTATCACCGTGTGGGCGTGTCGTGGCGTGGCGGTACGACGCTGCGCAAGGTCTGACTTCAGCAGACGGAGTCCTGGCTTATCTGAAGTGTCTTGAGGTCGGAGTGGAAGTCGAGGGCGTAGTCGCCGCCTTCTCGTCCGATCCCGGATATGCCGCACCCTCCGAATGGCGCGGTCAAGTCGCGGACCAGGAACGTGTTGACCCAAACCGTTCCCGCTCGAATGCCAGAGCCGACTCTGGCCGCACGTTCCTGCGAGCCCGTGTAGACAATTGCGGACAGCCCGTATTCGGTGGAGTTAGCGAGTTCGACGGCCTCAGACTCTGAACCGAATGTCTGGAAGGTGAGCACCGGTCCGAAGACCTCTCTTTGGACGATCTCCGAGTAGTTGTCCTTGGGTCGGACCAATGTGGGCTCGTACCAAAGTCCATCTTGTTTCCATCGTTCGCCTCCGCGAACGATCTCGTCGCCGGCGTCGCGCGATCTCTCGACAAAACCCTCGACACGAGCAAGGTGATCGGGGTGTATGAGAGGAGAAATGGTCGTTTGCGGGTTACGCGAGTCGCCGAGGATGTGCTCATCGGTGTACTTGTGGAACAGCTCCAAGAACTCGTGCTCTACCGAGTCCTCCACCAGCAATCTGGTACCTGCCAGGCAAACCTGACCTGAATCGTCGAACTGCCCTGCGGCCTTTCGCGCGGCAGCATCGAGATCCGAATCTTCGAAAACGACAAAGGGACCTTTGCCACCCAACTCGGCTGTGAACGGAACGATGTTGCGTGCCGCGGCCTCTCCAATGTGCCGGGCGGTTTCCGGGGAGCCAGTGAACGAGATCCGTCGCACACGACGATCAGCAACCAAAGCTGCGCCAACTTCGCTCCCGATGCCTTGAACGATGTTCAACACGCCTGGTGGGAAACCGGCCTCATCGGCCAGGTCGGCGAGCAGAGAAGCCGAGAGTGGCGACCACTCGGCAGGCTTGAGGATCACCGTGTTTCCGGCGGCAAGTGCCGGGGCGATCTTCCAGGTGGACAAGAGCCAGGGAGCGTTCCAAGGAGTGATGATCACTGCCGGTCCGGCTGGCTGGCGCATCACCTCATTGTTGGTGCCCTTCGACGACCATGTGCGGCCGGCATACTCGACAGCGAGGTCGCCGTAGTTGCGGAAGTTCTCGGCGCCTCTGTGAATGACTCTTGCTTCGAGGCTCTCGAACAGCATTGCCATGTCGGCGCACTCGATGGTTGCGATATCACCGATGCTGTCGTCGATCAGGTCGGCCAACCGATGGAGGAAAGCACCCCGCTCAGGAGGGGCCAGCCGAGCCCATTCTGGGAACGCTTCAGCGGCTGCGGACACAGCTTTGTCAGCGTCCAATGAGGTTCCGCGCGAGACGTCGGCGAGTTTCCAGTCCCAGTCCAAGGGGGAGCGGACCTCGAAGGTCGATTCGGATGCGATCCGTTTGCCTCCGATGTAGTGGTCGGGGGATACCGCGATGTTGGAGATGTCGACTCGTGATGAAGCCATTGCTGATGCCAGGATAAACTCGCCCCGTCCTTCGCCAGGTTGTCATGCCCAGCCCACTGAACGAACAAGACCCAGCAGGCTTGTCCAACGCCGAGCGCGACATCCGCGCGGCGCTGGGTGATCGACCTCTCGACTTCGCTGCTCTGATGGCAGTCTCCAACATCTATCGGGCGGCAAACGCGGTGAGAAATCGGATGGAGCGTGACGTTCTAGGTCCAGCCGGATTGAGTTGGGGTGGGTTCACGATCCTGTTTGTGCTTTGGGTTTGGGGCGACCAGGAGGCCGGTCAGCTAGCAGGAGAGGCTGGTCTTGCGCCGGGCACCTTGACCGGCATGCTGGGCACGCTTGAGACGTCCGACCTAGTGAGTCGCGGTCGTCATCCCGCTGACGGACGCAAAGTGTTGGTGTCCCTCACCGATCGGGGGCGCTCCAAGATCGAACAGGTGTTTCCCGAGTTCAATCGTCACGAGTCGGCTTTCACCGCCAACCTCACCGACAGGCAGCGTGACGACATGGCGCGGTTTCTGAGAGTTGTCGCTGACACCGCTTCGGGAGAGCATCTGTAGCGGTCGCGAATGGCATCCGGTATCGTTAGGTACCGAACTAGTTGAGGAGTTTCACAAATGGGAGAAATCGTCGGCGTCGGACTGATAAGTCATGCCCCAACCATCATGTTCGACGAATCCGCCCGGTTTGAGATCAATGAGGGCAAGGAGATCAGTCTGGTTCCCGGGCTGGTGAAGCTCCGTAAGGAAGTGTTCGACAGGGTCCAGCCGGATACGATCGTCATTGTCGACTCTCACTGGTTCACCACTGTGGAGCACGTTCTCTCGGCGCATGCCCATCGATCAGGGCGAATGACCTCGTCAGAGCTTCCACGAGGTATGTCAGGCATCCCATATGACTATGACGGCGACCCAGAGCTGGCCCGTCTGGCAGCTCATCTGGGAGACGAACTCGGTACACCAACTCACGCTTCAGACGACGAGTATCTACCGGTCTACTACGCGACTATCAACCTGGTGCACTACCTCCACAAGGACGAGAAAGTGATGTCCATATCCGTGGTCCAGACTGGGGAACCGGACGACTTCCTCACTATGGGTAGGGCGATTGGAGAGGCAGTCAGCCGTCTTGACCGCCGTGTCGTCATCCTTGCCTCCGGTGGTATGAGCCACACTTTCTGGCCGCTATCTCAGATCCCGAAGCATGAGGCGTCGGACCCGGTGCACATCATCACTCCTGAGGCCCGAGCGGCTGACGAGGAAAGACTCGAATGGATGCAACAGGGTGACCATCGGCGGATCGTCCAGACGATGGAGAACTACCTCGAGCACAACCCCGAAGGAGACTTCGGTCACTACCTGATGATGATTGGTGCGGTTGGGGGAGCTGACTGTACGGCTCCGGGAGTTCTCTTCAGCGACTACGAGAACGCCACGGGAACCGGCCAGGTCCACGTTTGGTTCGACCAGCCAGAAGACGGTTGGACGGCCTGACACTGTGAGATGACGCGGGTTCAACACGAACCCGTGCCACAATCTGACTGTGGTCGCCATCCAGCATCGTGACGACCGGGGAGATTCGCTCGAGTTGCTCGCGCTCGGTCTCAGGCAGCTCCAATGCAACGACAGCCTGACGGAGCGTCGCGATCGACTGATTGACCTGATCGATAACTTCCTGATTCCGCGGTCGAACGATCCTGGCCATCCCGTTGATGTGGTCTTTTTCGGTCCGACGGGTTCGGGCAAGTCGACGCTGTTCAACTCCCTTGCGAGGAGTGACGTGAGCGCTACGGGTGCCATTCGGCCAACCACTGCCCACCCGGTGGTATTGACCACCACATCTCGGGTGGATGGATATACGGAGAAGTTCGGAGCCACTGCCGAGGTACACAGCGGAGCGGCACCCATTCTCGATCAGATGACATTGGTCGACACCCCCGATATCGATTCAACAGCCGTCGAGCACCGATTGACCGCGGAGCGTCTGGTCGATTGCGCAGACGTCGTCGTACTTGTCGTCTCTGCCAGCCGGTATGCAGATCTAGTGCCGTGGCAGGTTTTGAGACGTGCCGTGTCTCGTGGGGCAACCCTGGTGGTGGTGCTCAACCGAGTCACGGGCAGAACTGCCGCTGCATCCCACGACTTCCGCCGGTTACTCAAGCGTGAGGGACTCGACGACAGCCTTGTGGTAGTCAACGAGCAGCCTGGCGGATGGAACTCTGGATTGCCTTCGTTGGCTGTCCACGGACTGGCGCGTCGGCTCGCCACGATCGCATCTCAGGCCAACGATGAGCGGGATGGGGTTTGGCGGCGTTCCTTCGACTTCGTGGTGGCCGAATCCCGCCAGTTGAGTGAACAGGTTGCGGTTGACATTGCACAGCAGGTGCCTTCTCAGGCGTCAGACCATGCGCGCATTTCTCTTGAAGCAATGAATGTTGTTGACAGAGTGCCTGAGGGTGTAGGCAGATTTGGCCTTCGTCGCTGGGCCAAGAGAGCAAAGCGGAAGGTCTCTGACGTCGACGGATACAAGTCCGAGCTCCAAAACCTTCTGACCCAGTCAATACAAGATCAGGTTGGTTCGCTGGAGACGTCGGTGGTTTCTCGAGAGCTAGGCGGCTGGCTGGACTTTGCCGAGCGAATGGTTGATTCGACCCGTAGGCGTCACCGTCTCCCTCATCTGATCGTTCTGACCAGCGACACCTTGTGGAACTCTGTCAGTGAGGCTTCGCGGAGGTTCTTCGGTGAAAGCGCCGAGGAGTTTGTCGATCGGTCATCAAGGGAGTTGTCCCGTCGTGTGGAGGTTCTTGAGACGCTGCAAATGGCAATCGACGCCTCCAGAGACCTCAAGCCCCAAGATGGAGGGGTAGCAGAGATCTCGAAAGCCCTGGGCCTCGTCTCCGGCGACGCAGTCCCAGCCAATGCTTGACCGGCTACGCGACGTTGTCGACAGGGCCGACAACGTAATCGCAACCTGTTCGAGCGCCCGCGGGGACGCCAAATACCGTCACTGCGCCCGATTGGTTCTTTTGGTCCGTCGTCGGCTCCAACACCCGCTTGATCTCCTCGTCGTGGCGGTGTCAGGAGGGACTGGTTCAGGCAAGTCCTCGTTGGTCAATGCGTTGGTTGGGGATGATCTGGTCCCGACAGGTGGCATAAGGCCCACAAGCACCAACCCAGTCGCGGCCGTGCCCAGAGGGTGGCTAGGGCGGATCAGTTCGTTTCTCGATGCTGCCGGCGTCGATGAGTTAGTGACCTACGAAGGGCCAGATGTCGTGCTCATCGATCTCCCCGACTTCGACAGCATTGAATCGCGGCACCGCGCCATCGTGGACGAGGTGTTGCCTTCGGTTGATCATGTGGTGTGGGTCACTGATCCTGAGAAGTACCGAGATGCCGTGTTGCATAGCGACTATCTCGAGCCTCTCGCGTCGTATCGAGATCATCTGACTTTCGTCCTGAACCAGGTCGACAGACTGGATATCCAAGACGTCGACCCGGTCCATGAAGACTTCGTTGCTGCGCTTGGGCGATCAGGATTTATCGAACCAAAGACGATGCTCACGTCGGCCGACCCGGTCGCCGGACCACCTATTGGTGTGGAGTCTTTGAGGGATGCCCTTGTCGAGCGGTCGAAAGGGGTCGCAACAACCTATGCCCGTCTGCTCGAGGACCTTCGTAGCGTCGGATCTCTGATATCCGCAGAGGTACTTGCTGCTCTCACACCAGATGATTCGGCCCTGGCCCGTGCTGCGTTGGCCGAGCTTTCAGTGGCGGTTCAAGAGACGGAGCGACACCTCGTTATTCTCAAGTGAAGATGATGCTTGCAATCTCAGCGGAGGTCAGGGACGACCTGATCAGCTCAGCCATAATCCTGTTAGGTGCTCTTCTCGTCTATCTGGCGGCCATGCGCCTCGGACGTCGGTACGTGGAGAAGGCCCAGTCATCGCCCGGCGAGAGGGGTGCCCGGGTAGCCACCCTGTGGGTCGTCTTACGTCGAGTGATCCTGGTTTTGGTGCTGTTCCTGGCCCTGCTGTTCGTGATGATGGATTGGGGATGGTCGATCACGCCGTTTCTGGGTGTGGGTACCGTCGTCGCGGCCGCCATTGGTTTCGGAGCCCAGGACATTGTCAAGGATTTCCTCTCCGGTTTCTTCATCCTTGTTGAGGATCAATTCCACGTCGGGGATACGGTGACGATCGCTGGCACGACCGGCGAAGTGCGCGATATCCAGTTCCGAGTCACGATCTTGCGCGACTTCGAGGGAAACGTCCATTACGTACCTAATGGGACCATCCAGGTCACAACAAACTTCACATCCAGATTCGCTCAGCCAGTGATCGATGTTGGAGTGGCCTATGGAGTGGACGTGAATGCGGCCCTGGCTTCGATGGCCGATGAGTTGCAGCTCATGGCGCGTGATCCCGAGTTCGGGCCCCTGATCACAGAAGAGCCTGAAGTGCTCGGCGTCAATCAGTTGGGTGACTCCTCAGTGGTGCTCCGTGCTCGTTTGACGACGTTGGCGGATGAGCGTTGGAAGGTTCGACGTGAGGCGTTGCGGCGAATCAAACTCCGATTCGATGCCGACGGAATAGAGATTCCGTTCCCGCAGCTGACGATCAGCCGGAAGGATGACGACCAGTAATCATCCGTAGCGACTCCGGTGTCCACGACAGGGTCGCCGACTCGATAAGTCCCAACCCTTCGCCGTCTGCCTGGGCAGCCACGGTTCCGTGGGCAGTGATCTCGATCTCGTCGGCGTTTTCCAGGATCCGAATGCCTTGGACCGCATCCAATCGCCTTCCAGTCAACGCCCGGAGACCAATCTGAGGAACCCGGCGTCTCTTGAAGTCTGACATGACGAGAGCAGTCATGGGATCGGGTAGCCGCTCCCCAAAACGGAGGGCCCTGCGGCCGAAAAAGGTATAGACGCTGCGGAACTGGGCTAGCACAGTGCTCGCAGCCATCGTCTCGCCGTCGATGGTGACAGTCGCCGTGTCGCCGCTCTTGGAGAAGTCACCCAGGGCCACCGAGAACGCTGACCTCGCGTAGTGGAGCGAGCCAAATCTGTACTTCCGGTAGGGGTCTGCGTCCGCCATGCGGACGACTTCCGCGTCGAGGCCGACTCCGCAGGCGAACAGCGCGTGGCGGACGAGACGGCCGTCGGGTTGTTGGAGGTCCATCTTTACGGTCCCATACTTCGGCGCTGACTCAGCAGATCGGATCAGCTTCGCAGCTCTGACTGGTCGTGTCGGGATCCCAAGCAAACGGGCGATCACGTTGGTGGTGCCGCTGGGGATGATGCCCAGCGCCGTTTCTGTGCCGATCAGAGCTTGAGCCAGATGATGGACCATTCCGTCGCCACCCATGGCGACCACGATCTCTGTCCCTTGAGCTGCCGCTGCTGCGGCAGCACCCAGGGCTTCCTCAGCGGACCCGGGCCATACTGCTTCGGTGTCGCGCACCTTTGATAGGGCCCGCATCACGTCTCGATGGGCGCCTCCGGTGAACTGACTCGATATGGGGTTTGCGATTACGACAACCGACGGCACAGGCTGAGGTTATACCGAGAGTCGGTCGTTGGTCAGTTACCCTTCTGTCGTGACGTTGCCGCCCGAGCGGACTCAAGATTCAACCGAAAGTCAGGCCCTGTACACCGTGATTGCGGGCGAAGGCGACGGCTTCATTCTCGGTATGGCTGCAGGAGATACGGCGGGAGGTGCCTGGGAGCTCGGGTACTCCGCTCCGACCGAAATCGCCACCCTGGTCGCCTATGAGTTGATCATGCACCGAGAGCTCGATGAAGACCGGTTGACCGAGGCCATTCTCGAGATGGACGGCTCTTTGTCAGAGATGAAGGTGCTGCGTGGAGAGAGCCGGGCAATGCGGGGGTGGATCGACCGGGCCAAGGCAGATGCCAGATCACCGGGGACAGAGCCGACGCTGGATCCGGCCATCCATTCCTGCGTCCTTGGGGTCGCGTACCGCAACGACCCATCTGAAATGTTGGAGGTCACGCTCCGCCTGGGTCGCTTCTTCAATACGCATTCCGAGTCCCTGGCAGCTGGTGCCGTGGTTGGAGCATCAGTCGCTGCTTCCTGTCTTGCCCAGTCAGGCCTTGATTTGGTTGCTGGGGTTTCCGAGGCGATGGCAGGTGTAGACATCGATGGGATGACGGGGCTGTCGCAGCGAATACATGGATTGATCGAGCACGTCGGTGTGGTTTCGGGCGAAGAAGCCCATCAGATAGCGGCTGGCGGAGCCAGCGGCCCCCTCGACCTCGTGCTTACTGCGCTTCTGCTGGCTGCTCCGGTGGCGAAGGTGAAACACACGTCAATCGAGCAGGCGGCACGGGTTGGAGGGAGTCCTCTTGGCGCGATTGCGGGTGCCATCGTGGGAGCTCGCCTCGGAATTACCGCCTGGCCTTGGGTCTTCGCCAATGACACGTGGTTCGCTGAGATCGGTAGACGGCTGGTGCGCGGACCAGACGAGGTTCGGGACCTCCCCATTCCCTATGCGGTCGAGCAACACCTCATGGTTGGTCGGGGTCCGTCTTTTCACTGGTAACGAGTCGCTCCTCCTCGGGCCAAGACCGGATGGAGTCATCTACACCACCTACGACCCACCACCCGGCCAGCACCAGCAGCCCGAGTACTCCCAAAGCAGTCACCCTTCCGAGACGGAGCACATCCACCACCAGAGCCCACAACAGTGGCCCTCCGACGGTGGCGAATCGGCCAACGGTGGCATACAGGCCGTAAAACTCACCCAGGTGCCTCGGTGGTGACACCCTCGTCATGACCACGCGGTCCGACGCCCAGGTAGCACCCAGGGCCGCGCCCCCGATGGGCCCGATGGCCCAGATCAAGGCCGTGATTCCTGATGTTGCCGCGACGATCCCTGAGACGATCCCGATAAGCCACATGATCAGCACGATCCGAAGGACCGCTATGGGCCCCCACCGGATGGTCAGTCGACCTGCAGTGATCCCGCCCACGATGGCGGCCGTGATGGCCACGGCCATGAGTGCCGTGAAGAAGCGGCGATCCAGGCCAAGTTCGTCGATAACGAACAACGCAAGGAAACCCCCGATCAGGGTGTTGATAGCGTCGGTGTAGAGGAATCGACCGGTTAGAAACCGGACGACCCCCGGATACCTCGATGCGGTGCGCCAGGACCTAATCAGCCCAGGAACGATGTCGCCGATTGACGGCAGGTCCACGTCGGCTCTTCCTGGTCGCTCCTTGACGAACACAAAAGTCGGAATGGCGAACACGAAAAACGCGATGGCGATCAACCGAAAGGCCCCAGGGAACCCCCAGTCGAGAACGTCGAGCGCGAGCAGACCCAGACCGAGGCCGATGAAGGAGCCGACGTAGCCGATGCCTACCCCCAACCCAGAAACCCATCCACGATTCTCCTCGGTGCTGACGTCGACGAGCAGAGCGTCGTAAACGACGCCACCGGTGTTAACGGCGACCAACGCCACCCACAGCAAGATGAAAGTGAGGAGCACCGGACCAGTAGCGAGGAAGAACGTGGCCGCCACGGCTACCACCGTTGTCACGACGAGCGCAGGAATCCTCTTTCCGAGAACGTCGGATCGCGCTCCGATCCATGGTGCGGCAAAGATGACTACCACTGCGGCGGCTATCTGAGCCGTGGCGAGGGCTGAGTCTGGTTGGTTCTCAGACAGCATCCAGTCGCTGAAATAGAGGCCGACGACACCCAAGGCGAAGATGGTGTTGGCTAGGTCATACACGACCCATGAGACGACTTCCCTTCTGTTCGAAGGGCTCACCTCAGAATGTCACCGCTACCGAGATCAGTTCTTCGCGTCCAAGCAAGCCAGCCGCAGCCTGGAGGGCTCGCGCCGATTCGGACAAAGGAAACTGATGGCTGACGAGATCGTCGATTCGCGGATCAGTTTCGAGTTGGTTGGTCGCCCATTGGTATCCGATGGACGAGGCGCCCTTGGCACCTTTCACCGTGAGCTGCTTGGCGACGATCACATCTGAGAGGAAATGAAACGCCCGATTGCCCTTGGTGGAGGCAAGGATCACGCGTCCCCCGCTTCTGACGAGATCGAGAGCGGTGAAGACAGCCTCTGGATCGTCCGAGGTGACATCTATCACCACATCGGGTCTCCTACCGAGGTCGTTGGCGAGTTCTGCTGCGATATCGGAGGTTTCGACGTCGATGATTGTGTCGGCCCCGAGGGTCCTGGCCAGGTCGAGCCGATCTTGGTCATGGCTCAGGCCCGCGATGCCGACCCACCCTGCCCCTGCCGCCTTGGCCGCGATCAGGCAAGCCAGGCCGCGGGGCCCAGGTCCGAGAATCAGCACGTCTTCGCCGGGCTGTAGTGAGGGCAGTTCTACGGCCCAGGTGTGTCCTGAAGCCAGCGGATGGACAAATGTGGCTACCTCTGCAGGGACATCGTCTGTCACGGGATGAAGGTGGGCGTTGGGATCGAGATACAGATACTCGGCCAGCCCTCCCCAAAGCCCCGGTGGCTCAATTGAGGCAATCATTCCGTAAGAGTTGGATGGTTTGCGGCTGACACAGGTAGCGAGATTCTGTCGGCAACGGCTGCACCTGCCACATCGGATCCGAGGTTCGACAGCGACCCTGGTTCCGACCGGATAGGGAACGTTTGGGCCTTGATCGGCAATACGCCCCACCACTTCGTTACCCGGCACCAGGGGATAGATGATGTCGCGCGCCTCTCCCTTCCAGATCTGCACGTCGGAGCCGGAGAGTCCCGTGGCCTCCACCGCGAGCCAACCCCCGGTCTCGACACCCTGCGGCACGATGGAGGTCAACGAGAAATGACGCGGTTCGACCAGCATCATTGCTCGAGCGGTGGTCCCTGATTGCACAGGGCGAGTGTAAACCCGGTCTAGAGGGACTCGAACATGGCGAACATCATGTCCAACCCCTTGTCGAGGTCGTCGTCTGAAAGGGCATAGGAAAGCCGGATAAAGCCGGGTGCCCCGAACGACTCGCCAGGGACAACCGCCACTCCTGCCTCTTCAAGTAGAGCTTTCGACAATGCTGTCGACGTCGGGATGTCCTCTGATAGAAGCTGCTCCACGTTTGGAAATGCGTAGAAGGCTCCGTCGGGCTGGAGACAAGTCAGACGGGGGTGGCTTGAAAGCCGAGAGAACATGACCTGGCGGCGCCGATCGAAGTGTTGCCTCATGTCCTCAACGGTGTCCTGAGGTCCGGTGAGAGCGGCGGCCGCTGCCATCTGAGCGACGTTGTTCACGTTTGAGGTGGCATGCGACTGGAACCTGGCAGCTGCCTGTGCAACATCGGTGGGAGCAATGAGCCAGCCGACTCGCCAACCCGTCATGGCGTAGCTCTTCGCCACTCCATTGATCAGGACGAGGCGGTCGGCGATCGCGTCATGAGCGCTGATGGATGGCGCCACGGGTTCGGAGCCATAAACGAGCCTCTGATAGATCTCGTCGGCCACGACCCAAATGCCTCTCTCGTCCGCCCACTCCGCCACGGCACGCGCCTCGGCAGCGGTGTAGACGGCACCGGTGGGGTTGGAGGGAGAAACGAAGACCAACAGCTTGGTTTTCTTGGTGACGTGGGCGTCGAGGTCGGCGGGTGTGACTTTGAACCCGTTCTCGAGCGAGGAACGTACTGAAATCGGTACCCCGCCGGCGAGCTGGATCCCAGCCGGATAAGTGACCCAATGTGGTGTGGGCAGGAGAGCTTCATCACCAGGATCGAGAAGGGCTGCGAATGTCTGGAAGATGGCCTGCTTGGCGCCGTTGGTGACCACCACGTTGTCCGAGGAGATCTCAAAGCGGGAGTGGTCAGCTGTATAAGGAACGATTGCCTCACGCAGTGGGGCGAGGCCGACGTTCGCTGAGTATTTGTGATTGGCGGGATCGTCCATCGCGACCTTGGCCGCGTGGACGATGTTGTCGGGCGTGGGGAAGTCGGGCTCACCCGCGCCAAAGGAGACAACCTCGCGACCCATGGCCCTCAGCTCACGCGCACGTGTGCTGATGGCCATGGTCGCCGAGCCGGATATCCGGCCCAGGCGCTGCGAGACTCCGGTCACTTAGCCGGTTACTTCGTCTGCGACGTCCGAGATGCCATCCTTGACCTCGTCAACAGCGTCGCCAGCTGCCTCTTTGGCGTCGTCGATGGCGTCCCCGGCGGCATCAACCGCATCGCCTGCGGCGTCGGCTACATCGGACGCCTTGTCCTGTACGGCGTCGACCTTGTCGCCTACGGCGTCTTTGACGTCGTCGACCTTGTCGCCTACCGCGTCTACGGCATCACCGGCCGCTTCCTGTACGTCGTCGACCTTGTCGCCTACCGCGTCAGCCGCGTCACCAGCGGCGTCCTGGACGTCGTCCACTTTGTCCTCCACGGCGTCGGCGGCGCCGGCGGCACCCTCACGTGCCTCCGCGACCTTTTCTTTCGCCTTTTCGGCGACGCCTGCGGCTGTTTCCTTGGCCTTTTCGACCGCCTTCTCCACTTGCGGCTTGGCTTTCTCAGCCATTTCAGCGGCAGTCTCCTTGGTCTTTTCGACCGCTTTTTCGACTTGTGGCTTGGCCTTTTCGGCGGCTTCGGCTGCGCTTTCCTTCGCCGTTCCGAACCACGACTTCAACGTGTCCATGAACCCCATCGCAAATTCCTTTTCTTCGGGTCTTGGCGGGAGCGTAGAGGATTCGCGGTGAGTCAGTAACGCCAGCGGGCGATGACGGCTCCATTTGAGTCTTGGAGCAGCGCCATGTCCCCGCCGTTGTTCCAAACCGAAGAGCCTCCCGGATCCCATTTCGGATCATCCGACGAGATTGCAATGGAGTCTCCGGGGTCGAGCTGGGTTCCGGCGACGAACTCGTAGCGATGCCGCGACGACTCGTCCCTCAGGATCCAGCCGCTCAGGTCAACGGTGGTGTTGTCGCGGTTCGAGATCACAATGATTTCCGATCCGAGTTGCTCGTCATCCGGCCCACGAGGATCCACGTTCGACGAGTTCGTATCGATCTCGATTCGCGGTACCGGACCTCCGTTGCAGGCTTCAGCAGACCACAGCCCGACTCGAGCATTGAAGGCTTCGTTTTCGGCGAGAACGTATACGTTTCCTAAACCCTGGTCTCCGGGTGTCGTTGCTATGGCAAGTCCTAGTTGGACAAGTTCGAGATTGATGTTGCGTTCCCCTTCGAACACGACGCCGAGAACCCTTCCGAACTGGTCGGTTCCGTGTTCTTCGATTCTCACCTTGCGCCCTTTGAGCGTGTCGATGAGGTGGTCGAGGCTCTCTTGGGCCTGGCATTCGCCGCGGTCAGGAGCGTTGATCCCGATTAATCGAACTTCGATGTCCCCGTCAGGGGTGGCCACTTCGATGGTGTCGCCGTCATCGATCCAGGTGACCGTTGAGTCGTCGGGGCCGGTTGTGGGGTGAGGAAAAGGGAGTGTTGATGTCGTACCTTCCCCGATCGGCTGGCACGCGGTCGTCAGAAGCAGCGAGATGGCCGCGATCGTCAGTAATCCTTTGTGCAATTTCGGTCCGGTGAGGACCGTGGTTGCACAACAGATCCCATGGCCCGGCCCCGATCCATCTGCTGTGCAGTTTCGGTCCTGTGAGGACCGTGGTTGCACAACCGATCGACTGCTCACGCGTTCTCGAACACCCACTCGTCACGTGAGGCCCGGGCCGCGTCGACGTCTACACGTGACAGCAAGATGAGCCCGATTGCGAAAAACCCCACGACGGACAGTATGGCGGGTCGCCCGGTCTCTGAGATGTTCGACACCAAAGCGAAGACCAGGGGACCCCAGATGGCGGAGAACTTGGAGAAGACCGAGTAGAACCCGTAGAACTCCGCCGACGCTTCTTCGGGAATCATCGTTCCGTAGAGGCTTCGGCTCAGGGCCTGCACGCCACCGAGCACAAAACCGACGACCACGGCGAGTCCATAAAGGGGAGTGGCTTCACCTTCGGGCAGGAAGAATGCAGCGAAGGCCACGCCGACCCAGATGACCAGGGCTGCCATGATCGCGCCCTTGGTTCCCAGCCGATCGGCGAGGGCGCCGAACATGAGCGCTCCGAAGAAGGCGATGAACTGAACGATCAGGAAGGTGATGATGATCTCGGTAGCGCCGAGGTTCAGCGTCTCTTCGGCGTAGGCCCCGGTCACCGCGATCACGGTCTGAACTGCATCGTTGTAGAACAGGTACGCAAGCACGAACAGCATCAAGTGTTTGAAGCCGACCAGCTTTTTCGCGGTGTCCACGGTTCGGGCGAATCCGATCCGAACGAGTTCACCCCACCCAAGTTTGGCTTCACCCATTTCGGTCTCGGTTTCATCAGGAAGACGACTGAGGGCAAAGAACGTGAAGAGAATCCACCACACGCCGGCGCCGGCGATTCCGATGCGTGCCGCCGTGCTCTCGGAAAGCCCGGTGACACTGTCGTCTCCGCTGAGGAGGATCAAGACCAGAGCCAGCAGCACGTACAACCCGCCACCGATGTAGCCCATTGCGAACCCCTTCGACGAAACCCGGTCGATCGTCTCGTCGGTGGCGATCGTCGGAAGGAACCCGTCGTAGAAGACATTGGCCGCCACGAATCCAATCTGGGTCAGTAGAACAACTCCGAGGAAGAGCATCACCGATCCGTCGGGAACAAATGCCAGGAGGATTGTGGTGATGGCTCCGATCCAGGCGAAGAGTCGGAGGAACCGCTTCTTGGCCGAGGCGTAGTCAGCCACCGCCCCGAGTACCGGCATAGCCAGGAAGAGGATGAAGGCTCCCATCGAAATCACCAGGGACCAGAGTGTCTGACCCGATAGACCGTTGAAGCCCCCTTCGGGAACGATCACTCCTGTGAAGAACGCGGCGACGATGGCTGCGAACGTTGTGATGTAGGCCGAGTTGGCCCAGTCGTACATTGCCCATCCGAAGACGGTTTTCGGGTCGTTCTTGGTGATCACTAGCGACAAGCTAGACATATTCTTCGGAGTCGATGCGCAAAACGCTGGTTCTTGGTGTCGTCCTGGCCGTGGCTTGCACCACGACTCCCGATGCTGCGCCCGACGCTTCGACTACCACCTCGTCTACTTCCATTACTACGACGACCTTCCCGCCGACGACCACGACCTCGTCTACTTCCATTACTACGACGACCCTGCCGCCGACCACCACGACGCTGGCTGAGCTTTCGGGTCTTCGGTACGAAGAGATCGCTCGGTTCGACTTCCCGATTCACATGGTGCCGCGCAACGCGTCGCTGAGCCTGCTGGCCACCAAGGACGGCCAGATCTTCGAATACGACGGCGAGACATTCCGCGAGGTTCTGGACATAAACCAAAATGTCCTCAATCGGGGCGAGCGCGGGCTGCTCGCCATCGCGGTGCACCCCAGAAACGATTCGCGGCTCTTCGTCCATTACACAGCCAACGACGGAGACACCGTGTTGGAGGAATACCGAATACTTCCGGACGGCACTGTCGACCCGGAGCCGAGCTGGGAGTTGCTGAGAGTCGACCAGCCTGCGGGTAATCACAATGGCGGGATGATCCAGTGGGGCAACAGCCAAGTTCTCTATCTGGGACTTGGTGATGGCGGGGGTGCCAACGATCGATTTGGCCACGGTCAGAACACGGGATCGCTCCTGGGAGGCATCGTCTCGCTGTCTGCCGGGATTGCTATAGACACTCTCGGTCCGCCACCGACAGAGCTTCACCAGTACGGACTGCGCAACCCTTGGCGATTCTGGATCGACGGAGATCTCATCTACATCGCCGACGTTGGGCAGAACCGGCACGAAGAGGTTTCGGTTTCCTCGCTCGATTCTGACGTCAACTACGGATGGCCGGTAACGGAGGGGAGCCATTGCTTCCGCCCATCGTCGGGATGCTCGCTCGAAGGTCTCACACTCCCGGTCGTGGACGTCGCTCACGGCGACGCGGGAACCTGTTCGATCACGGGAGGTGTCGTCTACCGCGGCAACGCCATCCCGGAACTGAATGGGCACTACTTCTACTCGGACTTCTGCGGCGGCTACCTTCGGAGCTTCGTCTATCAGGACGGAGTGGCAATCGAACAGACCGATTGGACCGAACAGGTCGGCGTCCCCGGATCGGTAGTCAGCTTCGGAACAGACCACCTTGGCGAGATGTACGTCCTGACGACCTCCCGCATCCTGAAGGTGACCCCGGTCCGATCGGGATAGGCTCGCGGGATGCCAACCATTTTCACCCGGATCATCGAGGGCGAGATACCAGGAACCTTCGTCTGGAAGGACGAGCGTTGTGTCGCGTTCATGTCGATCAATCCGCTACGGGAGGGCCACACGCTCGTGGTTCCAAGAGAAGAGATCGACCATTGGATCGACTGTTCAGAAGACCTCCGTCAGCACTTGTTCGGCGTGTCTCAAGTCATCGGCGCCGCCCTCCACGATGTGTACCAACCCGAAAAGGTCGGTCTGATGATTGCCGGCCTGGAAGTACCCCACACCCATGTTCACCTGGTGCCGATTGACGGGGTCAGGGATCTCGACTTTGCCAACGCCGCGTTGTCGGTGGACAGGGACGATCTGGAGCAGGCCGCGGAGAAGATCCGGTCGGCGTTGAAGTCAGCCGGAGCTACCGGCGTCTCCTCCTAGGCCTCGCCTCCGACGACGAGCCAGGTTCCCACGATCACCATTGCGAACCCGACGAGCTTGGTGGTGTCAAGAGAGCGCGCCTCACTGAACACCCCATAGTGATCGAAGATCGCACCCAGCAGGAGAGTCGCGGCCGTGAACAGTGTGAGACCGGCTCCCAAGCCAAGGCGCGAGACTGTGATTCCCAACGACGCGACGACCACCAACCCCATGAGACCGGCCGAGAAGGCCCACCAAGGAATGTCTTTCAGGTCGGCGAACCGCGTTTGCCCAAAGATCACCATGGCAACACCGATGGCCAATCCTCCAAGACCGTAGGTGACGAAGGTGCTTGCCAGGGTTCCGACCTTTTCCTCCATGACGCCGAGTGCGCCGGATTGAACGGCACCAGCCAGCCCCCCGACGACACCGACGAGGATCACGATGAAAACGCTCATGGGTCAATCTTGGTGCGTGGGCCGCTCGAATTGGTGGACCGCAGCATCAAGGTATGACATCGCTCGGTCGTATCCCAGAGGAACGACGTGGCGCGTGTAGTGGACGACGCGCCAGGCCCAAAGGCGAAACGCGGCCTCCTCCCATGCGGGGTCCCCCAGGATGAAACCGTCCATAAGCGAGGGAAAGATTTGGCGCCAAGTCGCGGCATCCATATCGGGCAGGTCTTCGTGATCCAGGCCCAGTGAACGCAACACCAGCGACTCGGCGGCGTCGGGTGGGGTGGCGATCTCCTCGAGAGTTGCCGACTCGTCGTAGGCGACTGTGTTCCTGAGGTCCGCGGGGGCGGGGACAAGGGGGTCCTTTTCCAAGCGGCCGCCGTTAGCTGGGCGAGACCTTGAGCGCAGTGAACCAACGGCGTCGAGGCATTCGAGCAGCATTTGGCGTATGTCGGTGAGCGATCCGTAGAGAGCGTGCCGCTTCCCATCCGGAGCGTTGTGCTCGAATAGGCCTAAGTCCATAGCGGCTGTGGCGTGGGTGATGAGCGTATCGATTCCCCAATCGGACCGCCTCCGAACGAACTCATCCTCGGCAAGCGTTGCGACAGCTTCTCTCGAAAGGAGCAGCTCGCCGCCAAGAGGCTGGTGCAGTTCTGCGAGGATGGTGTGAGGAAAGAGGCGGGCCAGCCCCGGGCGAGTGATCATCCAGGTGATCATTGCGTCGGTGGCTGCTCGGGGAAATCGGTGGCGTACCACACCGAACCCTCGGTCTGCACCCGCTTCGGCTCCGTCGATCCAGGTCTCGTCGAAGTTCGTGATGTCGGCGTCGTAGAAGTGGGTTCGATCAAATCCTCGTTCGGCCGATCGGTGGAGAGCGGTGTTCATCCCGTCCCCCTTACCTGACCGATAGCCTCCCAGCCGTTGTTGCGGAAAGACCTCAATGGGTGTTGCGAACTGCGCCTGGATATCTTTGGCCACTCCGAGCACGTCGTTCATCGTGGCGCTCTCGGACGACGCAACGGCCCACACTTCGGTGACGCGGGGATGACGCGCCGCCGTCGAGAGATTCGAGGCGATGACGTTCAGATCTTCCTTCTTGAACGGGAAGACGACGAGGCTCATCTCAGCAATCCCGAAAGTGTCATGGTCGTTGTCTACTCTCCGGCTCGATGGGTGAACATGTTGGGCGGGTTCTTGGTACCAAGGATTCGACGCCGCTGGAGTTTTGGGTTGGAGTTGCCGACGGGCAGTACCTCCAACTCGATGACGTGGTTGCGCTCGAGAGGGTGCTTCCTTCGGGGGAACTGATTCGTATGTATGGGACCGTGAATCAGGTGGTCGCCAAGCATGAGGGTGCTCGTTTCGACTCCGACGTGTTTCTCATTGAAGACGGGATCCTTCCCGCAGAGGTCGCTGAAGCGGCGCAAATCACGGCGACGCGATTTGAACCGGAGGTTTTCGTGCCGCCACGTCCTGGCCAGGAGGTCCGGGTGGCGGAAGGTGAGGAGCGCGATCGCGCTCTGTTCTTCGATCGGATGGATCGAAAGCTGCCCGTGGGGCTTGCACGAAACGGTGAGCCACTGTGGGTCAACTTCGAATTCATAAATGGCGAACGGGGAGCTCACGTAAACATCTCCGGCATCTCCGGGGTGGCGACCAAGACGAGCTATGCAACGTTCTTACTCCACTCGTTATTCACTTCGGGCGTGTTGGGAGCTGCGGCGGTCAATACCAAGGCTCTGATCTTCAATGTGAAAGGTGAGGATCTTCTCCATCTAGATCGGGTCAACTCCCAACTCGACGAAGACTCGAGACTCAGATACACCACGCTCGGTCTGCCAAGCGCGCCATTCGATTCGGTTGGGTTGTTTGCACCGCCGCGGCTCGACGATCCGCGGGCGACAGCTGACGTAGCCTCTCGCTCCGACGTGACCTCGTTCTTCTGGTCCATTCACGAGTTCTGCGTCGACGATTTACTGCCGTTCCTCTTCGCTGACGCTGAGGACGACCGTGCCCAATACACCACTGTTGTCTACAACGTCATGGCCCAGCTGCGACAGGCGACCTCGAACGATGCAGGCGCAGCGATCATCGAAGGCGAGACCATTCGCACATTCCGAGGGCTGGCCGACCTGATCACGAACCGGGTCCAGTCCGATGAAACCCGATACAACTGGGCCGGACCTGCGGTTGGAATGGGAACGATCAATGCCTTTGTCCGTCGGTTGCAGGCCTCGGTGCGTCACCTGGCCCGTCTGATTCGGGCTGACGTCTCGAATCCGGGCAAACACCGGATTGCGTTGGACGCCCAGGTCACAGTTGTCGACCTCCACAACCTCAACGATCGAGCCAAGCGCTTCGTGGTGGGGGTGACACTGAAGCGTGCCTTCGAGGAGAAGGAGAGGGCTGGCCAATCTGAGGAGTTGCTGATGGTGGTTCTCGACGAGTTGAACAAGTACGCGCCACGTGAGGGCTCCAGCCCGATCAAGGAGGTGCTGTTGGATATCGCCGAGCGGGGCCGATCACTAGGTGTTGTGTTGATCGGTGCCCAGCAGACTGCTTCCGAAGTCGAGCGACGAATCATCGCTAACTCGTCAATCCGGGTCGTGGGGCGTCTCGACACGGCCGAGGCCTCCCGCGAGGAATATGGCTTCCTACCTGGACCCACGCGCCAAAGAGCGACGATCATCAAGCCCGGCACGATGATTCTGTCCCAGCCCGAGCTGCCCGTTCCGATAGTCGTGGAGTTCCCGTTCCCAGCCTGGGCCACGAGAGCATCCGAGGCCGTGGTTCCTATTGACTCATCGATACCCGAGGATGTCTTCGAGGACCTTTGATGCCAAGACAGTAGGAGGCTGCGTCGCACCTTCCGCGAATCTGTCACAGGCCGAACCTACGATCTGACACGTGAGGTTTCTCCACACGTCCGATTGGCACGTAGGTCGCAAGATCCGCGGTCGCGACCGTTTTGACGAACACCGAGCGGTCCTCGCCGAGTTGACCGAAAAGGCAGATGAGCACGGCGTGGACGCCATCTTGGTTGCCGGGGACGTGTTCGACACTGCGGCGCCGACCCCTGCTGCCGAGGAGATCGTGTGGAACGCCCTCTTGACACTCTCCGACATCGCTCCGGTTCTGGTCGTTGGTGGCAACCATGACAACGCCGCTCGACTCGAGGCCGTGGGACCACTGTTGGGTCGGGCCGGGGTGACTGTGGTGGGCAAGGCACGAGCGGCCGAACAGGGCGGAGTCGTTGAACTTGGAGAAGCCAAGGTTGGACTCCTGCCCTTCATCTCCCAGCGGGGCATTGTCAAGATCGCTGACCTGATGGGTGCCGACCCAGATCAGCATGCCGGTCAGTACGAAGATCGTCTCAAGGCAATCATCCATCATCTGACTGTTGCCATGGATACCGATTCGGTGAACATCGTGATGAGTCACTTGACGGTTCATGGTGCGAGCTCTGGTGGTGGTGAGCGTGGAGCCCATATCTTCGGTTACGCGGTCCCAGCAAGTGTCTTCCCGAGCCACTTGAGCTATGTGGCGCTCGGACATCTGCACAGGCAACAGAAGATGCCCCACGCCTCATCTGTTTGGTATTCCGGATCCCCGATGCAGTTGGACTTCGGTGAAGTTTCTGATCAAAAGGGAGCGCTTTTGGTTGAAGCCGTTCCCGGGCGGCCGGCTTCTGTGACAGAGCTTCCGCTGATTTCGCCGAAACGCCTGGTGGAGCTGCGCGGCACGCTTGCCCAGGTGGAGGCGGCTGCCCAAGAAGTGGAGGACGCCTATGTCAAGGTGATTCTCGACGAGAGGGGAAGGGTCGGACTCGCTGACCAGGTTCGCAAGATCGTGCCTAACGCCGTGGATGTTGTGCTGGCTACGAGCCACACCACTACAGATCGCAAGAGGAAGCGCCGCCAAGGCCTGCAACCGGTCGAAGCCTTTGAGGCCTATTTGACCGAGCGCGACCAGGCCCACGACGGTGTGGTGGATCTGTTTCGCGAGTTGTTGGACGAAGCGCTTAGCCCGGTGGACTCATGAGACCGCTACGGATTGAGTTGTCGGGATTCTCGGCATACAAGGCGCCGGTTGTCGTGGACTTCGAAGACGTCGAGTTCTTTGCCCTCACAGGACCTACCGGGTCTGGGAAGTCCAGCCTGGTGGACGCAATGATCTTCGCCCTCTACGGCAAGATTCCCCGCTTGACGGGCAACTCCATCGCTCCCGCTATCTCGGCGGGCTCGGATGAGGCAAGAGTGGCCTTCGCATTTGAGGTCGACGGAGAGCGGTATGAGGTGGCGCGATTTGCCCGCCGTACCGAGGGAGGAGCCGGTGTCAGAGAGGCGAGGCTGGAAGGTCCGGTGACGGCCAACGGCGTGGGTGAGGTAAACCGCGCTGTCGAAGAGGTTCTGGCACTGGACTACGAAGACTTCATTCGTACGGTTGTTCTTCCCCAGGGTGAGTTCGCCAGATTTCTCAAAGCCAAGAAGTCAGAGCGTCAAAGTCTGCTCAGGAGCCTGCTCGGATTCGACCTCTATTCGCGAGTGGGTCAACTCGCCAAAACCCGGCGCGCCGTAGCTGCCGATCGCATTCAGACGGCAACTCGCGACCTCGAAGCCATTCCCCCAATCGATGAATCCGATGTCGAAGCCGGTGTGCGCCGAGTTGAAGCCTTGGCTGAGATGCACGCCGAGATCTCGACTCAGGAGCAGCAACTTGCCACGCTCCAGGACGAAGCCGAGAAAGCCAAGGAGTCAGCTACCCGCCTGCACTCCAGTATCGCGAGACTCGGCGAACTGGCAGCGCCTGAGAACCTCGATCGGCTGGGCGCGCTCACCGAAGCGGCACGGTCAGCTGTCGAGAAGTCCGAGTTGGAGGTCAAAACCGCCAGGGACGATCTCGAAGCCACGATTGCCAAGCGGGAGAGCCATCCATCGACAGATCGAATCGAATTCTGGGCCGCTGCGTACCGCAATTTGGCCGAGTTGGACAACAGCTATCCGGACGGTGGGGTTGAGACTGCGCTGAAAGAGGTGACACGCGGGGCAGACGCGGCGACCACAGAGCTGGAGGCGATCGAATCAGCTTTGGCTGATCTGCGAACTCGTCATCTAGCTCACACCTTGGCCACTGCTCTCGAAGCTGGAGCGGAATGCCCCGTCTGTCGGCAGGAGATCACCGAGATTCCGGAACGAGCTGACCTTCCTGAGTTCACTGAGATGGAGGACAAGAAGAAGGCGGCCGAACGGAGAGTTGAGGATCTGGAGCGACAGAGTTCGTCCATCAGGAGCCATCACATCAAGTTCCGGACGATATTGGAGGGGCTCGATGGAGCTCCGTCAGCCTCCGATCTCGAGGAGTTGCGAGATGTCACTCGACAACTCGACGAGCGGGTCGGGGAGCTGAAGGCAGACCTTGCCGCGAAGGTCCGAGCGAACGCAGCTGCCGAGGCAGAACTCGAGAGGCTGGCTGAAGCTCAGAACCTGCTCGGGCACCAACTGACCGAAGCAGTGCTGCCACTTGCTGCCCTTGAACCTTCGATCTCCTCGAGTGACGATCCGGTGGTTCGGTGGAAAGAGCTGTTGGAGTGGCGCGATGGCAAGAAGCAGGAGCTTGTGGGCCTGGTCGCCGAGGCCGAGGATGCCAAACTCGCAGCATCTAGTAGTGAGGCCGAAGCCCGATCTGCGATCGAGGCAACGCTCCGTGCTGAAGGTATCGCCGCCGAGCCTCCATACGCGGATCGAATCGCGACTGCCCGGGAGATGGCTCAAGCCGAGGTCAAGCGTCTCGAGGAGACAGCCAAGCGTCGCCAGTCCCTCTCGAAGACGCTTCAGGCAGCGACTGAGGAGGAGGCAATGGCGGCGGCGCTGGTCAGCCATCTCCGCGTCGACGGATTTGAGCGTTGGCTCATGGTCGACGCGTTGGAACAGCTCGTTGACGGAGCCAACGAATTGCTCGCCGACCTTTCTGGTGGTGGCTATTCGCTCCAGGTCGATGATGCCGGAAGCTTCTCTGTTGTAGACCATCGAAACGCTGACGAGCTGAGACTCGTCGACACACTCTCTGGAGGCGAGACGTTCCTAGCCTCGCTGGCCCTGGCCCTCGCCCTTGCCGAGACGTTGGCTTCGAAGGGCGGCTCGGCACTCGATGCCGTAATTCTCGACGAAGGATTTGGGACACTCGATGATGAGACCTTGGACGTTGTGGCATCAGTTCTCGAGGAGCTGTCCGGAGAGGGGCTGATGGTCGGGGTGATAACTCATGTGAAAGAACTGGCCATCAGGGCACCGGCGCGGTACGAGGCCACACGACATCCGGGTGGGGTCGATGTGACCAGGATCGACTCATGAAGTTCACAGTCGAAGCGTGGGACTCGGACTATGGGGCGCCTACTGACTCAGAACTACAGGACGCCAGCGAAAACGTTGACGTCAGCATCGAGTTCCGTCCCGAGGAATGGAGGCCAGTCCTTCCCGAAGTTTCACCGGTGCCGGACATTCTTTTCGTTGACGGTGTTCGTCGCGTGGATGCGACGCTGTGGATCGATCAGCCACCTGATTTCCCTGCGTTCTCTCTGGCTGCGACCTACGCGGCTGGTGCTGTTCGATGTAACGGAAAGTCGCACGTGGAACAGGCAGTTGTTGAACGGGGGCTGTTCACCTCAGCAGGTGCCATTGAGATACCCACCTCGGTGGGCACTTACGAGGTCAAGGCCACCAAGGGAACTACGTCGGAAGAGCTTTGGCTCGGGATTCAGCAGCGGATGGCGACTCTCGAGGCCGAGGTTGCCCATCGCACCGGTGGGGCCGAACTGATAGTTGTGGACGGGCCACTTTCTCATTCTGGTGATGTCGAGAATGCGGTGGGCTATGTAAAAACTCAGAAGGTGATGTATCTGCCACTTGAGTTGCGCCAGGTCCTGGCTGGGCTTCCTGCTGGATATCGAACACCCGTCTTCTTGATGACTACTGGTCGCTGGAGTCGCTTTAGTTGGTATCTGAGACTGGCCAATCACGCCGGTCCAGCCGGTGGCCTGGTGCGATGTGAACTAGATGCCGACATCACGCCGACCGAAGCCATCAGCACCGCCAGTCGAGTGTCGGCGACTTTGCCCAGATATGCCTCGTCACGCCATAAGGACCCGCGGGCTCCGCAAAACCTCTACCCGATTGGCGGGTTGGAGCGCGAACTGCGACGCAGGCTGGGTGACAAGGAGATGGCAGTCAGGGCATTGAGACGAGCCTCGGCAGCGTTGTCAGCTTCTGCGTGAAGCCGTCATCCGTCGGTGGCGATGATCTCTCGCCGCGACGCCATATACGCCCCGACGACCACGGCCACGACTCCACCTATGGCGATCGGAGATATCGATTCGTCGCGGAAGGTGACTCCAAGAACGAGGGCCACCGCTGGAATCAGGTAAGTGAGAAATGATGCTCGAGGAGCGCCGACCCGACCGACAAGCCGGCTCATCATTATGAACGCCAGGCCGGTGCCGAAGACTCCCGTTGCGAGAACTGCCAGCAAGGAAGCTAAGGAGAACGTCGACTGGGTCAACCCGTAGAGGCCGTACGGAGCAACGAGCGCGGTGCTGATCATCAGAAACTGGCCAACCAATGGGACGGCTCCATACTTCTGTTGGAGGGGCGCGGCCATATTGAGAGAGATGGCGTATCCGATGGTCGCAACCAGGACCAGACCGACACCCAGTGCAGCAGTCGGTTCTTGACCGGCACTTGGTCCGGCGATAGCGGCTATTCCAATCCCGCCGAGTATCACACCGACCATTTGAACCATGCGTGGCATTGACTTCAGAAGGAAGGCGGCCAGCACCATTGTGAAGACAGGTGTAACGCCGTTGAGCATCCCTGCAATGGCCGAGTCGATCCACTGCTGAGCGATCGGGAACAATGTCAACGGAACCGCGATCCAAGCAACAGCCAGAAGCAGGACTTTTGGCTTGTCTTCAGGTTCGAACTCTACTTGCGCTGAGCCTCGGATCAGCGCCAGAAACAGCGCCCCGGACCCGACGCGAACAAGGGTGACCAGACCCGGGTGGAAGGTATCGAGTCCGATTGCCATCAGAAGGAACGACGACCCCCAGATCATGACTAGTGCAAAGAACAGCCCCCAGTCGAGAGCCGTGAAAGCCTGCCGATTGGTGCCAAAGCTGGTCGAGATCAGTCGCGTGTTCATCCTCATAAGAAACCCCAACGGGGGATCCTCGGTTGCAGCTATCGGCTGAAGTCCCGGAAATATTCCGGGGTGGGGATAGCCGGATCAAGTTCGGGAGCAGGCTGTGGTTCTCCGGCTTTCAAGGTGAACGGAATGACACCGGCCCAGATACTGGCATCTAGGTCTTCTGGATCATCATTGGGTCCACCACTCCGGGCCTTTGCGGAGGTTTCGTCGAGGCTCAATGAGATGACGGCCGTCTGCCCGATCTCGGCCCTGGTAGATGGCCGAATGTCGGCAAGTCGGCCCGGCATGATGTGCTCAACGATGAGATCGAATGCCGCCTCCTTATCGTTGTCATCGACGATGTCGCCGATGCCGTGGACCACGACCGACCTGTAGTTCGCTGACGAGTGGAAGGCGCTTCGCGCCGCGACCAGCCCGTCTAGGTGAGTCACCGTCACGCAGAGGGGCGAGCCGCGTCTAACTGCCTTCGCCAATCCCATCGAGTTCGAACCATGGATGAGGATTCGGTCTCCGTCTCGGGCGTAGAGAGTTGGTAAGACGACTGGCCGCCCGTCGATGACGTAGCCGACGTGGCACAGGAACCCGTCATCGAGGATGGCGTTGATGTCGCTCCGATCATCAACACTTCGGTCCGGGAGGCGGTTTAGCTCGGTCTTGTCACTCATGCTCCGCCTTGGCCTGTCGAGTCATCAAAGCCGTCAGTGCCTCTCGCGGCCCGAGTATCCCATCCAGCACGTGGCCAACGTGTTCGGAAATCGGCATCTCGACGCCCTCCCGCGCCGCGAGCCCCAAGACGCTCTTTGTCGTCTTGACGCCTTCGGCGACCATTTTCATCTCGCCAATGATTGCCTCGAGCGAGTTGCCTTCTGCCAACCCGACTCCGACCCTGTGATTGCGGCTCTTCGACGAACTGCATGTAGCGATCAGATCTCCCATGCCGGCAAGCCCCGCGAACGTTTCAGCCTTCCCTCCCAGGGCGACGCCGAGCCTTGTTACTTCAGCGAGAGCCCGGGTCAGCAGCGTGGCTCGAGTGTTATCCCCGAAACCGAGTCCATCGGACATCCCTGAGGCGATAGCCATGACGTTCTTCAGCGCACCGCCCAACTCGCAACCAATCAGATCCGGGTTGGTGTAGACGCGAAAGCTTGGCTGCATGAACAAGCCTTGAATTCGACTCGCTACTTCCTGGTTTTGCATCCCGACGACCGCTGCCGCTGGCTGGCCCGCCGCCACCTCCGATGCGAGATTCGGTCCGGTTAGGACCCCGATCATGGACCGGTCGAGTTTGTCGGCCTCGTCCAACATCACATCGGTCATGGTTTTCAGGGTGTCCTGTTCGATTCCTTTGGTGAGAGAAACGATCGGTGTGGTTGGGTTCAGGTCGACTGCGATCTGGCGGAACACTGCACGGAATCCGTGCGACGGGACCGCCATCACGACGACGTCCGCTCCGCTGACGGCTTCGTTGACTTGAGATGTCGCGGTGAGGAGTTCAGGGAGGGAGACACCTGCGAGATAGTCATCATTGCGATGGGTTGTGTTGATTTGGTTGGCCAGTTCAGGTCGCCTTGCCCACAGCCTGGTGCTGAGTTTCGACGCGGCAAGCGCGGCCACAGTGGTTCCCCACGATCCTGCTCCGATGACAGCGACTCGTTCCATCCCGGCGTACCGTAATCAGGCACAATCTTCAGCGGTCTCTAATCTCGCGCCACTTCATGGGTCTTTCCATAGGCATTGTCGGTTTGCCCAACGTTGGCAAGTCGACTCTCTTCAACGCTCTAACCAATGCCGGCATCCTTGCCGCGAACTATCCGTTCGCGACTATCGAGCCGAACACCGGCGTCGTGCCGGTCCCTGACCCGCGTCTTCCCCGCCTCGCTGAGATGTTTGGGTCGGCCAAGACGACTCCGGCCTCGGTGACGTTTGTCGATATTGCCGGACTCGTAGAGGGTGCCAGCAAGGGGGAAGGTCTCGGGAACAAGTTCCTCCACAACATTCGCGAGGTCGACGCCATCTGCCACGTTGTGAGAGCTTTCGAGTCATCGAATGTGGTTCATGTCGACGACGCAATGGACCCCCAACGCGACATCTCGGTGATCGAGACCGAGCTCGCAATCGCCGATCTCGACACCGTTGAGAGAAGACTTGAACGAAACGAGAAGGAGGCGACAGCGGACCCATCGCTTAGGCCGGTGGTCGAGACTCTTCGCCGCACCCGCGATCTCATCGCCGATGGGCAGTGGGTCGGCAACGACTCGTGGGTCATGGATAGAAGGTCCCACATCGCTGACTTGCATCTGCTGACAGCCAAACCAGTCATCTACGTCTTCAACCTTGACACGCGGCGGCTTCATGACGACGAGTTCACAGACTCCTTGCGAAGCTTGGTTGCCCCTTTGTCATCCTTGTTCCTGGACGCCCAGATCGAAGCGGAGGTAGCCGAGCTCGACGAACCCGAGAAGTCGGAGATGCTGACATCGATTGGGTTGGCCGAGCCGGGTCTCAACAAGGTGATATCCACGGCCTATTCGACCCTTGGATTGCAGAGCTTCCTGACCGCGGGAGAGAAGGAAACGAGAGCCTGGACCATTCGATCAGGGGCCACTGCACCAGAAGCCGCCGGTGAGATCCATACCGACTTCCAAAGGGGGTTCATCGCTGCTGAGGTCATTGCCTTTGAGCGGCTTGCTGAGGTCGGGTCTTGGACTGAAGCTCGCGCCGCCGGTCTGGTCCGCACTGAAGGTCGGGGCTACGAGATGAGGCCCGATGATGTCGTTGAGTTCCGGTTCAACACGTGAGTGAGCATTAAGTTGGATCTGGTGCTGGTAATCGCGGCCGCTGAAGGCGGCGGATCATTCGCCCCGCTCAGTGAGCACGAAGTCTTGGTGTTCTTGGTCCAGTTGGCCCTACTGATTGGTGTGGCCAGGATCTTCGGTTGGATTCTCAAGTCGATTGGTCAGCCTGCCGTGGTTGGCGAGTTGTTGGCGGGAATCTTTCTCGGACCCACCATTTTCGGGCGGATAGCGCCGGACACTTTCAATTGGGTCTTTGGTGAAGCCAAGGTGACATCAGTTGTGTTCGGGATTGCCTGGCTGGGGGTGATTTTCCTCCTGGTTGTCATCGGTTTCGAAACGGACCTCAACATCATCAAGCGGTTCCGGTCGGCCGCGCTCTCAGTGTCTGCGGGAGCCTTGTTGATCCCGCTGGCGGTAGCGGCCACCCTGGCCTTCTACGTCCCTGAAAGCTTTATAGGCGCCGGACCAAGTGGTGAAGGGGTGGACCGAGCTGTCTTCGCTGGATTCCTTGCGTTGGCTCTCTCGGTATCGGCGCTACCGGTCGTGGCGAAGATCCTGCAAGACATGGGTTATCTCCGTCGCAACTTCGGCCAGGTCACCCTTGCAGCGGGGATGACCATGGATGCGGTCGGCTGGTTGATTCTGGCTGCCCTCTCCGGGATCGCCCTTGACGGGTTCCGACCCGATCGGCTTGCCGCTTCTTTTGGCGGCCTGATCGTCTTCCTGATAGCTGGGTTCACGGTGGTCAAGTGGCTGCTCGACCGCCTGTTCAGAGCAGTCATGGCTTCGGGGTCGTCGATAACAGCCGCCATGTCCATAACGATTGTCGCCGCCTTGATCGGCGGTGCTGTCACCCAAGCCCTGAACATCGAGGCGATTCTCGGTGCTTACATCGTCGGCATCCTGGTTGCCGGTCTCCGGCATCAATTGCCGCAGGTCAGGTCGATCCTCGAGACGGTCACGGCAGCCTTGTTGGCGCCCGTTTTCTTTGCCTTCTCAGGCCTGCGGGTCGATCTTGGGTTGCTTGATACCGGAGACGTCTTGATGTGGACTGCGGTCCTGATTGTGGCTGCCATTCTCGCCAAGATTGTGGGAACAGTTGCCGGAGGATTCTTCGCAGGGGTCAGAGGTCGCGAGGCTCTCGCCCTCGGCTCTGGTCTTTCAGCTCTGGGTGCGATGGGAGTGGTTGTCGCGATCATCGGACTCAATCTCGGAGTGGTCAGCGAGACCGGATACACGGTGATGGTTTTGGCAGCGGTCGCCACCTCGGTCATTGCGCCTCAGCTGCTCAAGCTTGTGGTCCGCGGATGGGATATACCCGACGAGGAGGCGCAGCGACTCCGGGCAGAAGAAGTTCGGGAGTCGAGCGAGATTTTGCGCTCCAAAAGGGTGCTCCTTCCGACGCGAGGTGGCGCCAACAGTCGGTTCGCCAGCCAGCTGATCAGAGCGGTGTTCCCGGACGCCGAGTTGACAGTGCTGGTCGTCGACATTGCCAAGCCCGGCTTCTTCCGTCAGTTGTTCCGGACGGTTGAGGGTGAGCCAGCTGACACGACAGACGTCATCTCACAAGTTCCCGACGCTCGGGTGATTCGACGCCTCGCACGAGATCCTGCTGCGGCGATTGCCCGGGAAAGTGCCCTTGGGTATGACCTTGTGGTGCTCGGAGCCACGGAATCCAGTGAAGGCACCTTCAACAGCGTCATCGATCGGGTTCTTGCCCTCGTAGATGTTGCGACCATCGTGGTGAGACTTCCCGACGGTTCCGGTGCGGATGAACTGCCAGAGAGAATCCTCGTCCCCGTCGCTGCTACTCGGTCGACCCGCGCGGCCGAAGAGTTCGCCTATTCACTCGCCAAGGCGAACAATGGCCGCGCCTTCGCTTTGCATGTTGTGAATCGGCCAGAGGGGCAGGGAGTCTTGCGAGAGGACGCCACGGTTGCATCGAGTCTCGCTGCCGGTCAGGAGCTTGTCGGTGCGGCTGCAGCCTTTGGGGATCGTTTGGGAGTGGCGGTCGAAACAGGAGTGCGTGTCGCTCCAAACGCCGAAGAAGAGATCGTTACCTTCGGTAACAGCGGTGCGTTCGATCTGTTGGTAATCGGAGCGAGCACTCGTTCCCTGACCGATCGTCCCTTCTTCGGGCACCGAATTTCCTACATGCTCGAGCAGTCTCATCTGCCGGTGGCCGTTGTGAGTCTGCCGCCGACGCGGATGCCTCAGGTGCCTGCTCACTAGAAACCGCCGATAAGGCTTATCATCGCTCACCGATGCCACAGCCCGACTCTTTCGCCGCACGTCACATCGGTCCCCGTGATGCTGACATCGAGAAGATGCTCGCCACGGTTGGCGCAGCCTCCCTGGAAGATCTCGTCGAAGAGATAATTCCTAACTCGATTTACGACCGTCAACTGGACCTACCCGCAGCTCTCGACGAAGTGGCCGTTGTTCAGCGTCTCTCGAGCTTGGCGGCCAAGAACTCCGTCTACCGGTCTGTGATTGGCCTCGGCTATTACGACACCATCGTGCCGCCAGTTATCCAAAGAAACGTGTTGGAGAACCCAGCTTGGTATACCGCGTATACCCCTTATCAGCCAGAGATCTCGCAAGGGCGTTTGGAGGCCCTTCTCAACTTCCAAACGATGGTTTCGGATCTGACCGGTCTTGATGTGGCAAACGCATCATTGCTCGACGAACCAACGGCAGCTGCTGAAGCCATGGCAATGGCTCGACGGCTCAACCGAAAGGGAGGTTCCACATTTCTCGTCGATCCAGATTGCCACCCTGCCACGCGTGCGGTCATCGAAACCCGGGCAGCCGCGGTCGGGATTGTTGTTCGAGACTTGGATGCCGACTCAAATCTTGATGAGGCGTTTGGGGCACTGCTTAGTTACCCAGGCTCATCCGGTCAGGTGGCGAGTCGTGGTGAGCAAGTAGCACTTCTCAAGTCAGCAGGAATCGTTGTGGCGGTCACCACTGATCTGCTTGCGCTGACCGTTCTCGAAGCGCCTGGTGAGTGGGGGGTTGACATCGCTGTGGGTTCAGCACAGAGATTCGGTGTGCCGATGGGTTATGGCGGCCCCCATGCCGGCTTTGTCGCGACGCGGGACGAGCATGTCAGAACCCTCCCTGGGCGACTGGTTGGTGTATCTAAGGACGCCGCCGGTCGGAAGGCATATCGTTTGGCTCTTCAGACCCGCGAGCAACACATCCGCCGCGACAAGGCGACATCCAACGTGTGCACTGCTCAAGTGCTTCTTGCCGTTATGGCAGGCCTGTACGCCTGCTGGCACGGCCCTGAGGGTCTGGCTCGGATAGCCAAGAACGTCAATCGTCTCGCCACGCAGCTGGCGGAGTCCCTCAAGGCGGGGGGTTTCGAAACGGTGAACGACGCGTGGTTTGACACACTGACCGTCCGGGTGCCGGGTACGGCTGACGTCATCGTTGAGCGCGCTCGAACCGCTGGCATCAACCTCGGCCAGATCGACCAACATTCGGTGAGAGTCGCCTTCGACGAGAAGAGCGACGACCAACTCGTGTCAGATCTCTGCGATGCGTTTGGCGTCGAGCTCGTTGACAGTTCCGGCCGACTACCAGATGAAAGCCTGCGGTCGACGCCGTTTCTGACCCATCCAGTATTCAGCCGCTATCACTCCGAACACGAGATGCTCCGGTACCTGCGTCGGCTCGCCGATCGTGACCTGGCACTCGACAGGACCATGATTCCGTTGGGCTCATGCACCATGAAGCTCAACGCGACTACCGAGATGGTTCCCATCACGTGGCCCGAGTTCGCCGGTATTCATCCCTATGCGCCGGTGGAACAGGCGGCGGGTTATCTCGAGTTGATTGAGGAGCTTGCTTCGGATCTGGCATCGATAACGGGTTACGACCACGTTTCACTGCAGCCCAACGCTGGGTCGCAGGGTGAACTGGCCGGACTCCTGGCTATTGCGGCTTATCACCGGTCGCGCGGCGAGAGCGACAGGACTGTTTGTTTGATCCCTGCCTCCGCTCATGGGACCAACGCGGCCTCGGCCGTAATGGCGGGGTTCAGTGTGAAGGTGGTGAAGACCGATGCTTCAGGAAACATCGATCTGGCTGATCTCCGCGAGAAGGCCGCTGCTCACTCCGAGGAGCTTGGAGCCTTGATGGTGACCTACCCATCGACCCACGGGGTCTTCGAGGAGGAAATCCGTGAGGTCATCGATGTGGTGCATCGAGCGGGCGGCCAGGTCTATGTCGACGGAGCCAACCTGAATGCAATGGTCGGTCTCGCGAAACCCGCCGAGTTCGGCGCTGACATTGGCCATCTCAATCTTCATAAGACGTTCACGATTCCGCATGGCGGGGGTGGTCCGGGCGTAGGCCCCGTTGGTGCTCGATCTCACTTGGCTCCCTTCTTGCCCAACCATCCGCAGCGGACAGAAGCGGGGCCTGCCTCTGGCATTGGCCCTATCAGCGGGGCACCTTTCGGTTCGGCTGGGATTCTCCCAATTCCATACACATATCTCAGGCTGATGGGTGCTGACGGTCTTCGCCGGGCAAGCGAGGTGGCGATTCTGTCAGCCAACTACGTGGCCCGGCGTCTCGATCCGTACTTCCCAGTGCTCTATACCGGAGAGGGAGGCAGGGTTGCGCACGAGTGCATAGTGGACATCAGACCCATCACCAAGGAGTCGGGGGTGACAGCCGAGGATGTTGCCAAGAGGCTGGCTGACTATGGATTCCATGCTCCGACCCTGTCGTTTCCGGTAGCGAACACACTGATGATCGAACCAACCGAGTCCGAGAGCCTCGAAGAGTTGGACCGATTCTGCGATGCAATGATTGCGATTCGCTCCGAGGCAGACCGAATTGCGGCTGGCGAGTGGCCATCTAGCGACAACCCGCTGACCAATGCGCCTCATTCGGCTCAAGACGTGGTCTCGGATTCTTGGGCCCATCCGTACAGCAGGGAGGTGGCTGCTTATCCGCTCGACAGCCTCGAGACCGACAAGTACTGGCCGCCAGTTTCCCGGATCGACGGCGCCGGTGGTGATCGCAACCTGGTGTGTTCCTGCCCACCACTAGAGGCTTACGAGTGATGGGCCTTGACTTTTGCCGATTCGCTGTGATCGTGTGCGGTGCCCGCAACGGGCGCTTTTTGGAGGGACTCAGTGAAATTCGACGGTGAGATCAAGTTCCCTGATGTGGATCATCCGGGTGTTCCTGTCGCGTTCCTGATCGGAGATTCCCAGGCAGAGATCGTTCTCGATGGTGAGCCTCTTGGGCGTTGGTCCCTTTTTGATGTGCAAGCATCTCGTCTCGTCGGTCAGGCATTCGAGGTGGATCTCGACGGAACCAAGATCACGTTCCTTGCTAAGGACCCGATTGACTTTGCCTACCGCGGGGTGGAGCACATGGCGGAGGTTTGGGCCACTCTCAAGTCCAAGTCTCTCGCCACCCGAGGAGTAGCCGTCCGAAAATCGAGGAAGGGCACGGTGGTGTCAAGACTCGACGATCTGAGGGCGGCGATGATCGACAATCTTGCTGGCCAGGTGCCACCGCCGCCGACACGGTTGCAGAAGGTAGCGCCGGCCGATGAGGCTCCCGTGGCGACGGAACCCAAGCGTGTCGACGTCGCATCGATGGCGGCTGACGCTCCTTCGACTGCACCGACGACAGATGACTCCGAACTCGCCCGCCTCCGCGCCGACCTGGATGCAGAAAGAGAGGAGTTAGCGACCCTCCGGAGGCAGCTGGAGATCGAACTGAGGGAAGCCGAACAGCGTGAGAGCGACCGCGTGGAGGCGTTTCGCGTTGAGATGCAACGTCTCGAATCTGAACGGCGGGCCCTCGAAGCTCAGCGGCTGGGTGTTTCTGAGTCGGAACTTTCTGAGCCTGAGACACCAGATATCGACGTTGACGCCTCCTCCGAACCGGATGTCATTCCAGAGAGTGTTATCGCGGCTGGTGAGAACGGTGCGTTGGCAACGGATGCTCCGGCTGACGGCGTAGATGTTGATGACGAACCAGACACTCCCCAGGTTGACGATGACGACGACGAGCCTGGGACAACTTTGAGTGAACAGGAGCCACCAACACCAGAGGACGACCCAGAAGACGTTGTGGATCTATCAGGGATCGAAGCGGCCCTTGATGGCAGCGCTGCCGCAGAGGCGCCGGAGCCCGAACCTGCGATGGCTGCCGCAGGAGACAGCAAGGCCGGCCTGATGGGTGCAGTTCGTTCGGCGTTCACCAGGGGCGGTGGTCGCACCCATGAGCATGTCTACGTGGAAGCGCCGGGTGGTATTGGTATCACGCGGTATGTGTGCGAGCAGTGCGGGCACGTTTCGATATCAGTCGGTGACGACTGATTTACGAAGTCCACCAACCGTCGGTTCGAAGCTGAAGTAGCGGGTGGCGAGAAAGGCTCCGACCCCACCCCACGCCAAACCACTCAGCAGTGCTCGGCCGAGGTCGGCGCCACCATTCGTCAGCGCCGCCACAGCCTCCGTCGCGATGGGTTCTAACGGCAGAAGTCGTGCGAGGGTTTGAATCCAGTCAGGGGAGGCGTCGATTGGGAAGAAGACCCCCGACACAAAGGCCAGTGGGAGTACGACAAAGTTGGCAATGGCAGGGGCCGCCCTAGCTGTCGGTGATATGGCCGCGATGGCCAATCCCAAGCTTGAGAATGAGCCGGCTCCGATCATGGCCACCGTTAGGAAAAGGGGAAGGTGCCGTAGTTCGAACCTAACCCCGAACATGGCAGCGCCAACGGACAGCATCAGCGCTACCGAGACGAGAGCGATGACGATCGCGGCCACGATCCTGCCAAGTAGGTGGGCGCCCATGGGTAGCGGTGAGGCCGCGACTCGCTTGAGAACTCCGTTGTCCCGGGCCATCGACGTATTGATCGCGAGGTTGGTGAAGGTCGCGGACAACACGCCGAAAATCGCGATCGCGGCAGTGAGCGCCGCACCCGAGATCGCGTCCGACGCCGACACGAAGAAGTTGATCATCACCAGAAACATCAGCGGCAAGATCAGCGTGAAGAAGGCGGCAACACGGTTGCGGAAGAACACGATGAGCTGGATTTGGGCCTGCCGAAGAACGTCCCTCATCTCAGTGATCCGCCCCGTCGATCAGCGCAAGGTAGGCATCCTCCAGGCTCATGGGACTCACGGTGAGCCTCCGCAGTTCGACACCCATGTCGATGGACCGTGAGGTCAGTTTGGCCAGCGTTGCTACGGGATCATCAGTGGTGACTGCAAAGTGACCCATTTCGGATGGGCCCAACTCCAGGTCCGCTGCCTGTGTCGGGTCGACCTCAAAGCGAATCTGAGTCAAGGGCGTGTCACCGACTAGATCTCGGGGAGTTCCGTCGTAGGCGACGGCGCCTCTGTTTATGACGATGAGACGATCGGCCAGATTTTGAGCCTCATCGAGATAGTGGGTGGTGAGAACGACAGTGGTTCCACTCTTGGCCATCATTTCGATAGCGGTCCAAGTGGCTCGACGAGCAGCCGGATCGAAGCCCGTTGTTGGCTCATCCAGAAAGAGGAGCTGGGGGTCTCCAACCAAGGCGAGAGCTAGGTCGAGTCGCCTCCGCTGGCCTCCCGAAAGGACTCGGATCCGGGTCGCTCCGGCGTCGCTGAGACCAACCGTTTCACAGACATCGTCAGGGACCCTCGGCTGTGAGTAGGCCATCCCGTGAAACCGAATGGCCTCCTCGACTGTTAGGTCATCCTCCAATCCGGACTGCTGAAACACAACCCCGATTTGATCGAGCATTTCGCGGGGTCTGCCTGTTGCGTCGTGGCCGAGGACCGCCACCGAACCGGACGTGGGTGTTCGAAAACCCACAATCATCTCCAGGGTCGTGGTCTTCCCTGCACCGTTCGGACCCAGAATGGCCACGACCTGTCCATGAGGGATCTCTAGGTCGATCCCGTCGACAGCCGTCACCTCACCGTAACGCTTGGTAAGTCGCTCAACTTTGATAGCTGGTTGCATGGGCCTCCGGGCCGCCAACGTACTACGGAAGAGATGCCCGGGCCGTTACCCTCCGGCCGTGGCCAACTTGCGTCCAGTGATTCTGTCGGGCGGGTCTGGGACGCGGCTGTGGCCAATCTCATCCCCGGATCTACCCAAACAATTCGTCCCCATTTTCGGTGGGCGATCCTTGTTCGGTCACACCCTCGCGCGCGTTGGACCTATGCAGGGCGCCGTCGATCCGATCGTTATCTCTGGAGTGGTTCACCAATCTCTCGTGGATGAAGAACTCGCGAGAGCCGATCTAGCTCCTGCGCAGGTCCTTCTCGAACCGGTGGGCCGGAATACGGCGCCGGCCGTGGTCGCCGCGGCCCTCGTTAGCCACGCTGATGACGTCCTTGTAATACTCCCGTCAGATCACCTAGTTGCCGATGACCAGGAGTTTCAGTCAGCCCTGCTCAAGGCTGCGGATCTGGCTAAGGCAGGACATGTGGTCACCTTTGGGATTGCTCCCAATAGGCCGGAGACGGGATATGGATACATTGCCCGGGGTGCCGAGACAGGTTCAGGATTTGCCATCGAATCGTTCGTCGAAAAGCCCCCGTTGGAGATCGCCAAACAGCTGATAACCACCGCGCGCCACTACTGGAACTCGGGAATGTTCGTGGCGACCGCCACTTCTATCCTTGGCGAGGCGGAGCGATCCTGCCCGGATGTTCTCAAGGGGGTGCGGGCAGCCGTGGGGTCCATGAACGGCCGGGTTCTGGGTGAATCGTTCCACGAGGTGGAATCCATCTCGTTCGATCACGCAATCATGGAGCACACCTCCGTGGGTGCCCTAGTGGAGCTCGACGCGGGTTGGACTGACCTCGGCTCCTATCGAGCTCTCCTCGAGGCGCTCGATACCGATGAAAATGGGAACTACACGGATGGAGAGGTGGTCGCGCAACGCGTTAGCGGTAGCTATCTGTCTACCGATGGTGCGACTTTGGCGGTTGCCGACGTCGAGGACATGGTGGTGGTAGCCCGAGACGGAGCGGTTCTCGTCGTTCCGATCGACAAGTCTCAGGCAGTCCGCGACATAGTCAGCGAGCTCAACGCGGGATGAGGTTCATCGGACTACTGATGCTGCTGTCAGTGGCACTCTTCGGCTGCACACGCTCGCTGACCACGGAGCAAGATGGTGAGAGGATTTTCGCGGTGACGTGCGCCCAGTGCCACGGGGACGATCTGCAGGGAGTTATTGGTCCGCCTCTGGGGCCGGGCAGCAATGCTGCTGTTGAAGGCCCTGAGTACATGGAGTTCACGGTGCGCCACGGACGAGGACGGATGCCGTCTTTCTCTTCGGCTCTATCTGATGCACAGATCGCCGCCGTCGTCGACTATCTGGTTGAGGTCCAGGGAGGGTGAACGGTGTCCTGGCCGATCTAGAACTCTTTCCAGTTCGAATCCCAATGCGACATCGATTCCGTCGCGTTGACTTCCGCGACGTAGTGCTGATCCGTGGCGCCGAAGGATGGGGAGAGTTCTCGCCCTTTCCCGAATACCCGCCTGCAGTGGCAGTGCGCTGGCTAAGGGGTGCGTTGGAGTTGGCGACGGCTGCGTTGCCACCACCAGGGTCGGCGCAGGTCCCAGTCAATGTGACGATTCCGGCTCTGGATCCCAACACGGCAGGCCAGCTCGCAGCTCGGAGCGGAGCGCGTGTCGCCAAGGTGAAGATCGGAGAGCCCGGCCATAGCGAGATAGACGACATCCGGCGCATCGGCGCAGTGGTCGACGCTCTCGGACCTGGTGGCTCGGTCAGGGTCGACGTAAATGCGTCGTGGGACGTGGACACAGCGGCCAAACGAATCAATGCTCTGGACAGGTTCGACCTCGAGTACGTGGAGCAGCCGGTTGCCACAGTGGCTGAGCTGTCTGAGCTGCGACCCAGGATCAATACCCCGATCGCTGTGGATGAGCTGATCCGACTTAGTGATGACCCGTTGGCGGTGATGGCTGCCGGAGTGGCCGACGTGGTGATCGTCAAGGTTCAGCCCCTGGGAGGAGTCCTGTCGACGCTGGCTCTGGCAGAGCAATGTGAGGTGCCTGTCGTTGTGTCCTCCGCGCTCGAGACTTCCGTCGGCATGTATGGCGGATTGCTCGCCGCATCGATCATCGATAGTGCTGAGGGACGTGCGCACGGCTTGGGCACCGTCGATCTCCTGGCCGGGGATCCCACTTCGGCGCCTCTGATATCTGAGTCGGGCTACGTTCGGGTGAGGCGTCCCGAGCCAGATCCCGAACTCGTCGTGAAATGGAAGCCGGACACGGACGTTACTTTGGCGATGTTGTCGCGGCTCGACGAGACTGCGCGTCTGATCGCATGACCTATCCCAATGTCAGCACCGCGCTTGCGTCGATTGTTGTAGACGAGTTGGCCCTCGCTGGTGTGAAGCAGGTCTTTATCTCCCCGGGTTCACGTTCGGCGCCACTCGCTATTGCGGCTTCTGCACATCGCGATCTGACGTCGATTGTGGTGATCGATGAACGCTCAGCGGCCTTCATGGCGCTCGGTGCCGCCAAAGCCAGCGGCCGTCCTACAGCCGTTGTTGCAACCTCTGGCACGGCTGTTGCTAACCATCTTCCAGCGATCGTCGAGGCGAGCATGTCGCACGCTCCTCTCGTGGCAGTTAGTGCCGACCGACCCGCACGCCTCGTAGGGGTGGGAGCCAACCAAACAATCGATCAAATCGGGATATTCGAACGCTGGGTAAGGGCTCAAGCTTCACTCGCTGATCGGGACGGAACAGATCAGAACGACGAGTGGCGCGCTGATCTGCGCCGGGTGTTGGATGTGGCAACGGCGGGCTCTGTAGGTCCAGTCCATATCAATGTTGCGCTCGACGAACCGCTAGCCCCAACTGCGAACGATGGGCGATCCCAAGCAGTCCCATACACCCATCCCACGCCGAGAACCGAGAGCATGCGGACTCGAGACGCGACCGACCAGGAGGTAGAGGCGCCACCAGCGATGCGTGAGGCGACCAGAGCGCTGATCGTGGCTGGCGACGGTGAGTATGACCGGAACCAGTTGCGAAGCGAAGCCAGTCGGCTCGGCTGGCCGGTGTTGGCCACTGCCTTGTCGAACATGAGAGGGTCAGGCGTCGTGTCCTCATATCGGGCGATCGGCGGGGGAGGAGAGTTGCCCCAAGATCTCCGTCCCGACCTGGTCGTGGCTGTCGGCTCGCTAGGCCCGGATCCAGTCCTCGAGACGATCTTTGCTTGTGCCGCGGAGCGCATCCGGGTCGATAGCTGGGGCAGACCTATCGACCCGGGCCTCAACGCGACCACGATTCTGCATGCGGACCCGGTAGGCCTGCTCCGAGCCATGCGTTCCTCGGAGTCCGACAAGCGATGGGTCGCCCGATGGCTCGACGCCGACGGACAGGCCAAAGAACGCGTGGCAGCCGCAATAGCCGGTCAAGCCCGCCTCACCGGGGCTGGCGTGGTTGCTGCGCTTGACGCGTTAGAGCCTTCGACGATGTTCGCCGGGTCTTCGCTTCCGATCCGCGAGGTCGACGCTCACCTGCACGGTGCTTGGAGGGTCGTCGCCAATCGAGGGGTTTCGGGCATCGACGGTTCCATATCGACTGCTGTCGGAGTTGCACTGGTGAGCGGTGGGGCCATCGCGTTGATTGGGGATGTGTCGGCTTTCCACGACTCCAACGGGCTTCTTGCGGAGCGAAAAGGAGTTGACCTGGCGCTAGTGGTCATCGACAACGGCGGGGGCGGGCTGTTCGATCAGTTGCCTCATCGTCAGCACTCACCTGAGTTTGAGAGACTTTTCGTGGCTGACCCCGGTCGCGACCTCGCCAACCTCGCCCAGTTGCACGACGTGTCCTTCGCGTCGTGCACGTCACGCACGGAGGTGACCGCAGCAGTACAGCATGCCCGAGAGTCAGGCGGTATCCATCTGATTGAAGCCCAGGTGGATCGTCTCCACGACCTGGAGGCTCGGACTCAGCTCTGAGTTACTCCGAGGACTGTCAGCATCGGTTCGAGTTTCAGAGACGTCTCGCGCAACTCCGCTTCTTCCTCGGAGCCTTTGACGACGCCACCTCCGGCAAACAGCGTCATGGTTGAGCCGATGATCTGACCGCAGCGGAGACCCACAGCAAACACACCGTCCCCGTTGGCTCCCAGCCATCCGACTGGCCCGGCATATCGACCGCGCGGCGGTTCCGTGGCAGCGATATGAGCAAGAGCCTGCGACGTCGGCGTGCCGGCTACCGCGGCGGTCGGGTGCAATGCCTGCAGGCAGTCAGCGATATTGACATCCGGCCGGACCTCGGCCTCAAATCGCGTGGCCAGATGGGCCAGCCCACCCTGCCGGACGATCTCGGAAACCTCTTTGGGAGTGTCCTTTGTCAGCCCCGCGATTGCATCGCGGACCGAGTGAGCCGCGTATTGATGCTCCGACCGTTGTTTCTCGGTATCCAGGCCGTTGGCGCCCACAGCAGTGCCCGCAAGAGTTTGGGTGCGGAGAACACCGTTCTTTAACGAAACCAGAAGTTCGGGGCTTGCACCAACAAAGCCGTCCACCGCGTAGACATAAGAGTCCGGGAACTGCTCGGCGAGTCCTTCGGCGAGCAGGATCTCGTTGAGAGGCTCGGCGAAGGACAGGACCACACGACGTGCGACCACAACTTTCAAGAGGTCACCGTGATCGATGGCTTTGATCGCCTGGCGGATTGCCGTGCGCCATTCTGTGATGCCTCGATCCATCACTTTGCCGCTGGGTCTGATCGTGGGGCGTTCGGTCCGCGTAGAAGTCCACTTGGCGGGACTGGCGACTGAACCCAAGGCGTGGGTCTCAAACGAGAATGCGGCTAGAGCGAATTCCCACTCAGAGTCCGCCAGCCAGCGAGCGGTTTCGTGAAATCGGTGCTCGCCGGGCGATGGGCGAAACCAGTCGACACTCGAAACGCCGGTCAGGCTCATAGGGCCGGAGGAGTCTGGTTGGATCCACAGACACTTCATAGCGAAACCTCAGCCACAGATCCATCGACCGGGATCGTCCTGCGGACTTGCTCGGAAAACCGTTGAGCCTTTCCGGTGGTGAAGAAACGAGACATTCCCGATCCGGTGGTGTCCCCGACGTCGATCACCCGGCGAGCGACAGCAGGGCTTGGGTCGATCACATCGATCCCGCCGACTTCTCGAATCGTGTCAGCCAGGAACGAGAAATGCGTGCACGCCAACACCGCTTGATCGGCACCGGCGGCGACGGCGGGAGCGACCTTCTCGGCGATCGCTGCCGTTGTTGAGGGCGGCGTGAGATGCGATTGCTCGACGATGCCCACCCATTCGGGACAGGAAACTTCCATTACCTGGATGTCATCAGCTATTCCGTCACGAGTTCTCTGGAAGAGTCCCCCATGGAAGGTTCCTTCGGTAGCGAAGACCGCGATCCGGCGGGTTTTGGTGGCCGCAGCTGCCGGCTTGATGGCGGGCTCCATGCCGACGACAGGAAGCGCCGTGTGTGATCGTCTTACCGACTCGAGAGCGGCCGCCGAAGCCGTGTTGCACGCGATGACCAGGGTTGTGGCCCCGTGCTCGACCAGCCAGTTGCATGCCTTGGACGTGAGTTCTTCGACTTCTTCGGGGGACCGAGGCCCGTATGGGAGTTTGGCCTGATCACCGAGATAGAGCAGGTCGGCGTGTTGCGCAGCTCTGCGGATTTCGTTCAGGACACTGAGGCCTCCAATGCCCGAATCAAAGACACCGATCACCGTGTACCGTCGCTGAGAAGGAGGTGACAATTGCAGATTGCGGACACCGTCGCCCTCGTTACGGGTGGCGCCTCAGGCCTTGGCCTCGGAGCAGCACGAAAGATCATTGCGGAGGGTGGTCGTGCGGTGATGTTGGACATCAATGCCGAGCAGGGTACGGCAGTTGCCCAGGATCTTGGAGACAAGGCGCGCTTCATTGAATGCGACGTCACCGATCCAGAACAGGTCAACGCGGCGGTCGATGGGGCAGCCGAGGCGTTCGGGGGCGTAAACGCCTTGGTCAACGCAGCCGGGGTAGCTCCCGCCCAGCGATTGCTCGGGCGAGATGGGTCCATGTTCGACCTCGATCTTTTCAAGTTCGTGGTGGGAGTCAACCTGATTGGCATGTTCGATGTCATCCGGAATGTGGCTCGGGTCATGGCTGCGAACGAAGAGGGGGAGCGGGGCGTGATTGTAAACGTCGCGTCGATAGCTGCCTTCGAGGGCCAGGTAGGTCAAGCTGCGTACTCAGCCTCGAAAGGCGGAGTGGTGGGGTTGACCCTTCCGCTGGCACGTGACTTGGCGTCCATCGGAGTTCGGGTCGTCACGATTGCACCCGGAATCATGGACACACCCTTGCTCGCCGGCGCGCCGCAAGAGTTGAAGGACTCGCTTGCTCAACTCCACGTGTTTCCGAAGCGCCTGGGCACGTCCGAGGACTTCGGCCATCTCGTGGCAGCGGTGATCGAGAACCCCATGCTCAACGGCGAAGTGATCCGCCTCGACGCCGCCGCCCGCATGCCCCCCAAATAGCGAACCTAAGGTTCCCAGGCCCACATACGGTTGTACGAACCTGAGGTTCCTAGGCCCATATACGGGTGTGCGAAACTGAGGTTCGTGGGCCCATGTGCGGGGGGAGCGGTCTCGAGAATCGCCCCAAATGGAGTGCATAAGTTCATCAGCTTCAGTAAGCTCTGAAACTAGTGAAACCTACTGCAGCTCAGACTCAGTTCATCGAAAGGGTTGGTCGCTGGTGGGAGTCGATCACCGGCAGTCGAGTGGCCGGACAGATCCTCGGGTGGCTGATGATCTGCGACCCTCCCCATCAATCTGCTGCCGAATTGATGGACGCCGTCCACACCAGCGCGGGCTCCATCTCGACGCAGACCCGGTTCCTGGAGCAAATGAGCTTGGTTGAACGAATCAGCTTCCGCGGCGATCGCGCCACCTACTACCAACTCAAGGAGAACGCTTGGGAGCACATGATGGCCACCGAGATGAACGCAATACGTGAGTGGGACCAACTTGCCATGGCTGCGACAGATTTGGTCCCGGCTGAGCGTCCCGATCGTGTCACGGACCTGTCGAAGATGACGAGCTTTCTGCTCGTCAAGTGGCCTGAGGTCATGGTCGAGTTGAGAGAACATATACAGAAGGAGGAATTGGATTGAGCGACATTGCGATACGAGCGGAGGGTTTGACCAAGCACTACGGCGAGGTCCGTGCCCTGGTTGACCTCAACCTGGAAGTCATGATGGGCGAGGTGTTCGGGTTTCTCGGTCCCAATGGTGCCGGCAAAACAACCACCATTCGCACAATGCTCGACCTCATCCGGCCCACGTCGGGTAGGGCGACCATTGTTGGTCTCGACAGCCATAGCGACTCCGTGGCGATCCGAGACCACATCGGCTACCTGCCGTCGGATCTATCGATGTACTCCAACCTGACGGGCAGGGACATGATCACCTATTTCGCCAACCTCAGAGGCGGTGTCGATGGTGGATACGTTGAACAACTTGCCGAGCGATTGAAGGCAGACCTGTCCCGCAAGATCGGCGACTATTCCTCAGGCAACAAACAAAAGGTCGGTCTGATCCTTGCCTTCATGAGTAAGCCGTCAGTTCTGATCATGGATGAGCCAAGTTCGGGACTGGACCCCCTCATCCAACGCGAGTTCCAGGCGATGATGCGTGAGGTGGCCAACGAGGGCAGGTGCGTCTTCTTATCCAGCCACACCCTCTCGGAGGTCCAACGCGTCGCCGATCGGGTGGGCATCATCCGCTCCGGCCGACTCGTCGACGTCGAGGCGGTGAGCGATCTTCGATCCAAGTCGGTTCGCAAGGTGGAACTGCACTTTGCCGAGCCTGTCGACCCCTCTGTCTTTGATGGCCTCGAAGGTGTTCGCGCGGTCGAGGTTGACGGCCAGACCGCGGCGGTCTCGCTTGACGGCAGTATGGATGCTGTGATCGGCGCGGCCACCGCAGGTCACACACTGGTTGACGTCACTACACACGAGGCAGATCTAGAAGAGATCTTCTTGCAGTACTACCACGAAGAATCGGGCGCAGTCTCCTGATGTTTGCCAACGTGTTCACCAAGACGACTTCAGACCGTCTCCCCGCCGGGCTGATCGGAGCCCTAGGCGTGGCCGCGATGCTCTTCTTCGGTATGTGGGTGTATGGCGATGTCGACACGTCGTTCTATTACGACCTGCCAGCTGGAATTCTCGAGCTGATCGGAATCGATCCAGACGGAGAGGGAGCGGGAGGGATTGCCTTTGGCGCGATCTTCAATCTGGTCGGCGCTTTCACCTTGGCCGGCCTGGCCATCAGTTGGGGGGCTTCGGCGATCGCTGGTGAAGAGCGCGACGGCACCATCGGGCTGCTGCTGGGTAACCCGGTGAGTAGACGGCGAGTGCTGGTCTCCAAGTCTCTGTCGCTCGTGCTTGTGGTGTTTGTAATGTGTGCAGTGCTTTGGGTGGCAGGCAACCTCTCCGCCTCCGTTCTCGATGTCTCGACTGACAACCTATTCGTCGGCTCGATCACCTTCGCAATGCTCATGAACAGCCTCTTCTATGGCTTCTTGGCTTTGGCTATAGGGGCTTGGACCGGCAAGCGCGCCATGGCGTCAGGTGTGGCGGGCGGAGTCATGGTCGTGGGATACCTGGCCGCTTCCCTGCTCCCGCTGGTAGACGCGGAGAGGGCCGCACAGTTCTTTCCCTGGTACTACTACAGCGCCAGCTCCCCGGTCTACAACGGAATCGACGTCGGTCACATGGTCGTCCTGGGAACGCTGATCTTGTTGCTGTTCATCGCCGCGTACCTCGGTGTACAGAGACGCGACCTGCGCGAGGGCGGCACCGACGTCACGATTGTCGATCGCCTGCGAGCGCACCCACGGACTCAGAAGCTCATCGATCGGATCGCGGGTTCGGCTCGTGTGTCACGGATCTCTGCCAAAACCTTCTCGGACCACCAAGTTCTCCTGACAGTGACCGCGGCGATCATGTTTTACATGGGTGTGGCGATTCCTCCGATGTACACCCTCATTCCGGACGACTTCATCAACATCTTCTCGACGTTCCCTGATGCCCTGGTAGCGATGATCGGAGGTGTCGATATGGGGACTCCGGCCGGGTTCCTAACCGGTGAGCTGTTTGCGCTAACCGGGCCTATTGCGATCATCGTGTTGACGTCGAGCATCGGATCCAGGGCGTTGGCTGGCGAGGAGATGGCTCACACGATGGGTCTGCTGCTGTCCAATCCGATCTCTCGGACGACCGTTGTCTTGGAGAAGACGTTGGCCATGATCGGTCATGCTTTGGCTTTCGGGGCGGCGACGTTCCTTGGGACCTGGGCGGGCGTCAGGCTGGCGGGCTTGTCGGAGGTAGGAGTCACCGGGATTGCTGCAGTGTCTTTCATGTTGTCACTGTTCGGCCTGGTCTTTGGAGGCGTTGCCTTGGCCCTCAGTGCAGCGACCGGGAAGCGATCGGCAACCCTCGCGGGAACCACGGGCGTGGCTCTGGCTACCTGGTTCATCTTCTCCTTCTTCCCTCTGTCAGAAACCTTGGACGGTTGGACTCGCCTGTCGCCTTTCCATTGGTTCCTCGGCAATGATCCACTTCTCAACGGATTCGATTGGGGTGGCGTGGCGTTGATGGCCATCGTGTTTGCGCTGCTGGTTGCAGCGGCGATTCCCCTCTTCCAGAGGCGGGATCTGCGCGGCTAGTCGACGAGCCGGCTCAAACCGTCGAGGCTCTCAGGGTTCTCGAGGCTGGTTAGGTCTCCAGGCTCTTTGCCCAAGGCGACCGCTTTGACCACGCGCCGCATGATCTTCTGCGACCGTGTCTTGGGGAGGTCGCCCACCCATCGCACTGACGACGGTCGGAATGCCTTGCCAAGACCGTCGTCACAGGCCGAGATCACGCGTTTAGTGAGGTCGTCGTCGGGCTCAACGCCGGGGGCGGGAACCACGAAGAGGGCGATCGATTCTCCCTTGACTTCATCCGGCACACCGATAGCGGCGGTCATGGTCACCTCATCGAGGGCGACTACGACAGACTCCACCTCTGCTGGGCCGATCCTTTTGCCGGCAATGTTGAGAGTGTCGTCTGAACGTCCGTGTAGATACCAGAATCCGTCGTCGTCGACTGATGCCCAATCCCCATGAACCCAAGTGTCTTCGAAGCGCGACCAATAGGTGTCGATGTATCGCTGGGGTTCGCCCCAGAAGCCTCTCGTCATTCCTGGCCAGGAACCCCGGATAACGAGTTCGCCGACCTCACCCCGTATCGGCTTGCCTGAGTCGTCGTATACATCGGCGTCCACTCCAAGGGCGGGCTTGCCCAAAGCAGTTGGCTTGATTCCTTGAAGAAGGTTCGCAGACAGGATGCAGGCACCGACCTCGGTGCCGCCTGAGATGTTCATTATGGGGCGGCGACCCTCGCCGACCTCTTCGAACAACCAGCGCCATGGTTCGGGGTTCCAAGGTTCGCCGGTCGAACCGAATAGCCGCAACTGGCTCAGGTCGTGCTTGCGTGCCTCTTCAGCACCGTGAGGTTGAAGGGCGCGGATGAGAGTTGGCGACACGCCGAGAATGGTGAGGCCGAGTCGCTCTACGACTTCCCAGATGCGATCCGGTCCTGGGTAGTTCGGAGCACCGTCGTAGACCCCGATCGCCGCACCGTTTGCGAGGCCTGCGACCACCATCCACGGACCCATTATCCAGCCCATGTCTGTTGCCCACATGAGCACGTCGTCACGTTTGACGTCCAGCTGAAAGAAGCCCTCTTGAGCAAGCTTGACCGTCAACCCGCCTTGAACATGGACGGCACCCTTGGGACGACCTGTTGTCCCCGATGTGTACGCGATCAGAACGGGGTCTTCCGACCAGGTCTTGGCGGGTGGCCGCCGCTCTGCTCGGTCGATGGCATCTGCCCACCAGGTATCCCGTCCATCAGCCATTGGAGTGGAGTGATTGCGCTCCGTGTAGTCGACCACGATCACTTGGTCGATCCCGCCGACCATCTCCACAGCCTCGTCGGCCGTCTCCTTCATTTCGATGATTCGGCCTCGGCGAGTGAACCCGTTGGCGCAGATCAGCAATTTCGGCTTGGGGTTCTCCAGACGTGTGGCTACGGCTTCTGCTGCGTATCCGCTAAAAACGGGGATGAAGATTGCACCTAGCCTGGCGACGGCCAACAGTGATATCACTGCCTCTTCCGACATCGGTAGGTAGACAGCGACAGCATCTCCCTTGCCTACGCCCAGATCTGACATGGCTCCAGCTGCCAGCTCCACCCGTTCAAGAAGCTCGGAGTAGTTGAGCTCTCGAAAGGTGTCGTCGGCCTTCAGCGATCGGACAGCGACACCCTCAGGCTTCTCGGCAGCCCAACGGTCAACGCATGCCGCCGAAAGGTTGAACCCGCCGTCGACGAACCAAGTGGCCCACGGATGTCCTTTGCTCGTGTCCCGGGTGATGGTGAATTGCGGATCGAAGGGGAGGCCGATGAAGTCGACCACGGATTCCCAAAACCACTCGGGATCTCGAGACGATTTCGCCACTAGATCGGCGTAGTCGGTGATGCCGTGGTGGCTCATGAAGTCATAAGTGTTGGTTGCCGCGGCTTCGTCGGTGGTCGGTTCCCAGGCTATTTCGAAAGCATTCATGTTCAGGCACCTGATGATATGACGTGACACGCCGACGGTGCGATCTAGCCTCTTCTAATCAGCCGTGACGAACGCTCCGCCCTCTTCTTACGCCGGACCCTGCAGGTGGCCTGGGTCGTGCTGGCCATTCTTGCGGTGCTCTGGTTGGCGTATCAGCTGAGAACCCTGATCTTCATAGTTTTCGTGGCGCTGTTCGTTGCGATCGCATTCGAGCCTCCAGTCCAATACTTGTCGAAGCGTGGATGGCGCCGAGGCACGGCGACCGCCATCGTCTTCTTGGTTGCCACACTGCTGGCCGTCGGGTTCATCTGGTCGCTGGCTCCGCTTTTCGTTGAGCAGACACGACAGATCGTGGAACAGGCTCCGGGGCTGATCGAAGGTTTCATTGAGTTCCTGCGGGAGGAACTTGGATTTGATCTTGCCGCTTTCGATACCACGGACATCGGAGAACAGGTGGTGTCGGCCATCCAGTCGGTCGGATCGACGCTGGTTGGAGGCGTCGTCGGGTTCACCTCGACAATCTTCGGTCTTGTGTTCTTCGGTGCAACCACCGCACTGTTCTCGTTCTACATGCTGGCGGAGCTGCCTTCACTGCAGCGGAGCATCCTTTCGTTCATGCCGGCACCGCAGCAAAGGCGAGCCCTGCGGATCTGGGAGGTGGCGGTCCAGAAGATGGGCGGCTACGTGTATTCCCGCCTGATTCTCGCGGTGCTCTCTGCTGTTGCCTCGGCCATCTTTCTCCGCGTTGTCGACGTCCCGTTCGCCGTCTCGTTGGGCATCTGGGTTGGCGTGTTGAGCCAGACGATTCCGGTTGTGGGCACGTTCTTGGCGTCAGCTCTCCCGGCCCTCGTTGCGTTGACTTTCAACGATTGGACCACGGCCATTTGGGTTGTCGTCTTCTTCGTTGCCTATCAACAGGTCGAGAACTATCTGATCTCGCCTCGGATCACGAAGCGGACGATGGAAATTCACCCTGCGATCTCGGTAGCCGCCGTGATTATTGGAGCGACATTGCTCGGTGGAATCGGTGTCATCTTTGCCCTTCCGGTCGCGGGAATCATTCAGGCCAGTGTCTCTGAGTGGCGGCGGGGATATGAGGTCGTCCTCGACCAGTCGGGCGAAGTGGAGTCCGAGGAGTCTGACGACTCCGGTCTAGCCGTTACCTAATACGCATTCAGCCAAAAGAGTGTTTAACCTGTCTTCTCGGTGTCCCCGTCTGGGGACACGGTTTACCCCTAGTTCGGAGGAAACTAAGTGAAAGTAACAAAGCCCTTTGGGCTTAGGTTGCTCGCTCTCCTCGCCGTATTTGCCATGATTGTGGCCGCCTGCGACACCGCCGGCGACGACACCACGACCACGGCAGGCGAAACCACGGAAACGACGGTTGGTGAGACCACCGACACGACCGTGGGAGACGACCAGCCGCCTGTGGCGGGAGGCGAGTCCTTCCGCGTCGGGTTGATTTCCAACCTGACCACGGACAACTGGTGGGCAGCACTCGATACCGAGTCGTCGACTTACAACTTTGCGTTCTTGACTAACAGCAAGACCGCTCTGTTCACGACGTCGCTCCCTGGTTTCGTGCACGTGCCTGCGGCTGCAGCTACGGCTACCCCGGAAGCAGCAGTCCAGGAAGGCGACGTATGGGTCGTTGAGCAGCCTGTTCGACAGGACATGGTCTGGTCCGACGGCACCCCCGTCACGGCCAATGACCTCGTGTTCTACTTCGACACTGTGCGTGAGTTCAGCCTTGGCTCGAACCACGCGGCCAACTTCCCGCCGGATGTGCTGGGCATCACCGCTCCCGACGATTACACCGTCAGGATCGAATTTGCCTCACAGCCCGGTCTGGCTGTCTGGAACAACGGTGTTGGGTTCGCTTCGTTCGTACCCAGCCACTTCTGGGCCGACACGGTCGAAGAGGCTCGCACGGCTGCTGCCGATGCCACTGCCGGAATCACTCCTGAGGATGCAACTCAGGCTCTGGTTGATGCATCGACTGCAGACGATGACCCTGACAACGACATCACTGCCGAAGACGTGACACAGGAAGACATCGACGCTTACATCGCCGACGCTGGCGCCCAGGAGGCCCTCACGGTCCTCTACGCCGCTTCGGGTATCGGTGAGCCGTCGGCTGGCTCCGTGACCGTCGATCAGTGGGAGACTGGTGCCTTCGGTGCCACTGTCGCCAACGCTGACTATTTCGACAGTGGAACCGAGAACACCCTCTACTCAGACGGTTCATTCCGCATTGCTAACAGCAACCGCGGTGAGGACAGTGTCTACGGTGGCGAGGGTGCCGGTGACGTTGTCGCCCAGTACATCGAGGGCCCATATGTGTCCGAGATTCTCTGGGTTGAGCACGGCACGAAGGACGCTGCATACGAGAAGCTCGCCGGTGACGAGCTCGATTACGTGTACGACCCCACTGGTCTGACCAGCGGTCTGCGCAACGAGCTGTCCACCGACTCGAGCCTCGCGTTCTCGGTCAACCAGACTGAGGGCTTCCGCTACATGGCCTTCAACATGCGCAAGGCTCCGATGTCAGACCTGGCTTTCCGTCAGGCAGTCGGAACCGTCATCAACAAGGAACTTGTTGCTGACACTGTGCTTGCTGGCGCCGTGTTCCCGGGTTACACCGTCATTCACCCCGACCTTGCTGCCTTCTACAACACTGATGTAGAGCGTCCGGGTTGGGCCGACGGAGAGCCCATGAGCGAAGCAGACCGGTTCGTCACGGCAGTTCAGATCCTCAAGGATGCTGGCTACACGTGGACGTCCGAGCCTGTGATCGACGTTGAGAACCCCGACCCGGTGACCACACCTGGTGAGGGCCTCACGATGCCGAACGGCACTGCCGTTCCGGAGCTGTCGATTCTCGCTCCTGGACCGGGTTACGACCCGTTCCGTGCAACGTTCTCGATTTGGGTCGAGCAGTGGCTGAACGACCTCGGCGTACCCGCCGTGGCCGAGCCGACCGACTTCAACGCCATCGTTGATGCGGTCTTCCCGCCACAGACCCCCGAGACCGCTCAGTCCTGGGACATGTACATGCTCGGATGGGGTGGTGGCGATGTGTCACTGCCTGGAACCTCACAGGTCGCCTTCTTCCACTCACGTGAAGATGCTGTCGACGGTGGTGGTTTCAACACTCCTGGTTACAAGAGCGACGAGTTCGATGCGGCCGCGGATGCCTTTGAGGCAGCCACGGACCTCGAGACCGCCGCTGAGTTGACCAAGGAAATGGATGCCATCCTGGCAAGGGATCTTCCCTACATCGTTCTGTTCCGTACGCCCATCATTGAGGCATTCGGAGCCAACGTTCAGTTCCCGGTCGAGGTCATCATGGGTGGCCAGTCTGGATTCCCGAACGCTTGGCCGAACGCGGTCAACGTAGGCGAGTAATCGCCAACGTTCGTTATTGATAGGGTGGAGGGCCTGCGGGCCCTCCACTTTTTTGTGGGGACCGCTATGACGTTTCAACTTTCGATGTTCTAGAGTGAACGCCCCCTGCGGGATCACTAGGAGTTGTATTGCTGAAGTTCATTGCGAAACGTCTCGTCCAGATGACGTTCCTCTTTTTCTTGTTCCTCTCCCTGGTCTTTTTCTTACTTTGGCTCCAGCCAGGGGACATCACGAGCCAGTTCCTCGATCCCAACATCCCGGCTGAGGTCCGCAATCGAATCATTGCCCGCCTTGGTTTGGATGGAAGTGTTTGGAATCAATGGTGGAACTACGTGACCAACTTCTTCCGGGGCAACCTCGGGGTGAGCTTCTCTCAATATCCCAAGCCGGTGCTCAGCGTCATTAGTGAGCGCATTCCTCGGACTCTCTTCCTGTTCACCTTCGCCACATTCTTCGCCTACATGCTCGGATTCGTTTTGGGTAAGAGGCTCGCCTGGAAGCGTGGTGGTTTCGGAGAGCACAGCGTCACCATCGGTGGCGTGTTCCTGTACACGGTGTTCTACCCGTGGTTCGCCATCCTCATGATCTTGTTGTTCTCCTCGACCCTGGGTTGGTTCCCGATCAACGGGTTCCTCACGCCAGAGTTCTGGCGAAATGCCCCGTACTCCGGAAACGAGGTGTTCGCTCAGTTGCTGTGGTCGATGGCTATCGCCGCTGCAATCGCCGTACTCGGGATCGTCTTGTCCCGTCGGGTCAAAGAGCGCACTACCCAACGTCTCTTGAGAAGGGGCGGCTACTTGGGTGGGATCCTGGCCTTTGCGTTGTTCTGGCTAGTCCGAGCCGACATGCGCCCATTTGCTCAGGACATCGTCCATCACTCGATGCTCCCTGTGGTCACTCTGACTCTCATCGCATTTGCCGGGACCATGCTCTTGACTCGAAGCTCGATGCTGGAGACTTTGAAAGAGGACTACATCCTGACAGCGAGAGCCAAGGGTGTGCCTGACAAGGACATCAGAGACAAGCATGCTGCGCGAAATGCCCTGCTCCCGGTTGTCACCTCGTTCATCCTGGGCTTGGCGTTCATCATTGGCGGAGGGGTGGTTACCGAAACGGTGTTTGGGTGGCCCGGGATGGGCGCTCTCCTCCTCAACGCCACTCTCGTTGAGGATATCCCGCTGGCCACCGGTGCTCTCGGGTTCATCGGCGTCCTCGCACTAATCGCCCACCTTTTGGTGGATATCTTGTACACCGTTCTCGACCCTCGGGTTCGGATCCAGACAGGCAACTAGGAGAAAAGGATGACAATCAAAGAACCTGAGGCCACGGACGTCGTCGAGACCACAGACGTCGAAGTCGGTGGTGCCGGTATAGGCGTCGGCGAGCCTCTTCCTGAGTCCCTCTGGAAAGTCCGATGGCGTCTCGGATGGCAAGCGCTCAAGAAGAACTGGTCGTTGTTCAAAGAACACAAGATCGGTCTCTTTGGGCTGGCCATCATCATCCTTTTCGCCCTGATGGCCATTGCCCATCCGGTTCTCAGATCGGTTGGCCCGTGGCAAGACGACGACATCTACGACCCGGTGGTCGGTTATGACGCTCCTGTGGAGACGTACGAGATCGTCGCCACCGAGGCCGATGTCGTCGATCCCGAGACTCAAATGGATCAGGTCACTGCCCAGCTCTGGTGTTTTGGAGTGTTCGCGGGCGACACATGTGATATTCCGCTTCAGCCTGCTCCGCCCGGCAATGGACACATTTTGGGGACCGATCCCCTAGGGCGGGACATCGCCTCTCAGCTGACCTTCAGCACGAGAGCAGCCTTCTTCTTAGGAACCATCGCAGCGGTCGTTACGGTTGTCGTTGCCACGACTATCGGGTCGATAGCAGCGTTTTACGGAGGTTGGTTAGACAACTTCCTCATGCGACTTGCCGACCTGGTGTTGCTGTTGCCTCTGATACCAATACTGATTGTGGTTTCAGGACTTTTCGTGGTCACGATGCCGTTATTGGGAATACTCATAGGCATCCTGTCAGGCTTCGGGGGGACGGCCATTGTGCTGAAATCTCAGGCTCTGGCAGTCAAGGTGAAGCCGTTCATCGACGCAGCAAGAGTGTCCGGCGGATCGAACATGCACCTGATCTTCAAGCACGTCATCCCCAACGTCCTGCCCCTCAGCTTCCTTTACATGATGTTCACGGTGACTGAGGCGGTGAGCCTCGAGGCCACCCTTTCATTCTTCGGTCTCATCAATGCAGACATGACCTGGGGGCTGATGCTTTCGAACGCACAGACCCAGGGTTACCTGCGGTCAGGCCTCGAGTTCTGGTGGCTGCTGATTCCGGCCGGAGTCGCGGTCAGTCTTCTGGCGGCAGGGTTCTTCTTTGTCGGCCGGGCCATGGACGAAGTGATCAACCCAAGGCTTCGCCAGCAATGACAAACACGAGATTGGAAGCCTCCGAGGGCAACCTCGGCGGGGGTGGACGCGCCGAAGCCCCCATTCTTGAAGTCAACAACCTCGTGATGAACTACGAGGTCAAAGGCGGGGGCATGGTGTCAGCCGTCGAAGACGTCAGTTTCAGACTCGAGCGGGGTCAGTCTTTGGGTCTGGTTGGTGAATCCGGTTGCGGCAAGACATCCATTGCCCTGACTCTCATCCGGCTCATGGCGGCCAACGCCCGGGTGCTTGGCGGCGAAGTTGTTCTCGACGGGGTGGACCTGTTGAAGATCTCCGAAGAAGAGATGAGGCAGCGTCGTTGGACCGATGTCTCAATGGTCTTCCAGGGTGCCATGAACTCATGGAATCCGGTTTACACCGTTGGTGAGCAGATCAGGGAGACCATGGACATCCACTGGGACCCCAAGCCGACTTCGGCTGAAGCGAGAGCCAAGACAGAAGAGTTGTTCCATCTCGTGGGCATCAATCCCGACATGATCGATCGGTATCCCCATGAGTTCTCAGGAGGGATGAAGCAGCGCGCCGTCATTGCTATGGCGTTGGCTTGCGATCCGAAGTTGATCATCGCCGACGAGCCGACGACTGCCTTGGACGTCATCGTTCAGGAGCAGATCCTCGAGGAGCTGAAGAAGGTCCAGGACGAGCTCGGCATGTCCATCATCTACATTTCTCACGACATTGCCGTCATTGCGGAGATCACTGACATGATCGGTGTGATGTACGCAGGCAAGCTGGTCGAGTTGGGACCGACGGCGGAGGTGTTCAAACGTCCTCGCCATCCGTACACGTGGCTGATTCTGTCGTCGACGCCGTCGATCACAGGTCCGAGAAGGGCACTGGCCCCACTCGAGGGAGAACCACCCAACCTCCTCGATCCGCCGACAGGGTGCAGGTTCCATCCGAGGTGTCCTTTTGCGACCGAGAGGTGCGCAGAGGAAGAGCCTCCTCTGTCCGGGATCGCCGATGAACACTCCATTGCTTGTTGGAATCACGATCAAGTGCCGATTGGTCTTGCGAAGGGAGAGCTATGAGCAGCAACGGCGAGACCAGGGTGAAGGTCGAGGACCTTCACAAGTTGTTCCCCATTTCGCGAGGTGTTTTCAGAAAGCCAATCGACTTCGTTCACGCGGTTGACGGCGTCGATTTCGAGATCAAAGCAGGGGAGTCCCTGGGACTCGTAGGAGAATCCGGGTGCGGTAAGACCACGACGGGCCGAATGCTCGTGAAGCTCGACGAGGCCTCCAGTGGCCAAATCCTCATTCGCGACGAGACGAGCCACGACATGGTGGACGTGACCGAAATCACCACGAAAGAAGATCAGAAGGAGTTCCGCCGGAATGTCCAGATGATCTTCCAGGACCCCTATGAGTCGATGAACCCGAGGCGGACCATCTTCGACATCGTGGCCGAGCCGTTGACGGTTCAGAATCTTGGAACCACAGAAGAACGCGAGCAGCGGGTGGTGGACCTGCTTCGGTTGGTCGGATTGACCCCTCCGGAGCCGTTCCTGTTCCGTTATCCCCACGAGTTGTCCGGGGGTCAGCGGCAGCGTGTCGCGATTGCCCGCGCCCTGGTGATGGAGCCATCTCTGGTCGTGGCCGACGAGCCGACTTCGATGCTTGATGTCTCGATCCGGATCTCGATCATGAGATTGATGTTGGAGCTGGCCGAGAAGCTGGGTGTCACCTACCTCTACATAACTCACGACCTGGCGGTGGCCCGGTACATGTGCGACAAGATCGCCGTCATGTATTTGGGCAAGATCGTTGAGATGGGTCCCACCGAGTCGATCCTCAGCGAACCGATGCACCCATACACGCGAGCTCTCTTGTCAGCCGTTCCTGTGCCTGACCCGGCTTACGAGCGACCTGAAGTCGAGATCGAAGGTGGCGTCGCACGAGCAATCAACCCACCGGATCAGTGTCGATTCTTGGAGCGTTGTCCTTTCAAGGTCGACGTCTGTGAGACCGCCCATCCGCCTCTCGAAAGCCGGGGAAGCGAACACGTGGTGGCCTGTTACTTGGTCGACAAGAACGGCAAATGGACGGGCGCGCCTCGCGCTGAACTCGATCTGCGCTCCTGAACAGGCGAAATACTTGTCAATGACGCCCTAGCGGCGTTTTATGGCGCAATGCGTGGTCTCCTCGCATTGGTTGTTCTGTGTGTCCTTGCATCGGCATGTTCGCCGATTGAGGCCGCGCCCGAGATCCCGCGACCGACACCGGCGACCCCACCACCGTTCGTGACGACAACCACCGAGGCACAAGTGGTCACGTCGACTTCTGTGTTGGCAGATGCTGAGGCGGAATGCGCCACGTCGTTCTGTCTGATCTACACCATCCGCGATGGTGCTCGATGGTCGGACGGATCATCTGTGACCTCGGCTGACTTCGTCACGACATTTACCGCCGCAATCGCACCTGAGGGCGGCCCGACCAATCAGATCTACACTCTGATTGACTCTGTGGAGCCGATAGACGATCACCGGGTTTTGGTCGCCTTGAAGCAGCCATACGCATCGTGGCAGGGCTTGTTTGCCCGGTTGGTCAAAAACGGCGATGGGGTTGGACAGGATTCGCCAACCACCGGACCGTTCTCGATCAGTGAGTGGGTTCGCGGCGATCGCATCGTTCTGTCCAGGGTGACCCCCTGGTGGTCATCGATCGATCCCTGGTCGCTCAGTCCAATGGGCACTGTGCAAGAGGTCTCGATTCAGTACGAGCCCGACGTTGGGACGATGGTTGACAGGCTTCTCAGGGGTGACGCTGATGTAGTTGTCGGGCGGCCAGACGGTAGGACCTTCGAACGCCTCGGAGCCTCCGAAACGGTGAATCTCAGCATCACGCCCGGCCCCTTCTGGGAGCACATTGCGTTCCGCCACGACCACCCGCTCTTGAGCCAGGCGTGGCTGCGGCAGGCTATTGCCTTGGCAATGGATCGCGACGCCATGCTCGATGCCACGGTCCGGCAGATCGCTCCGGAAACAGAGCCGTTGGACAGTGTGATGTTCATCCAACAGTCGTCGGCCTACAAGTCCCGGTACTCGTTTGGATACGACCCGGAAGCGGCGGAACAGATCCTCGTCGACAACTTCTGCACAAGAGATAGTGGAGGGCCGTATTCGTGTCAGGGTCGCCCCCTCACGTTTGTTTGGGCAACGACGCGTGACGACCCGGCCCGAGCCGCCGTTTTCGATATTGCACGGCGCAATCTCGGCGATATCGGAATAGAGCTCGTAGACGGTTCGCAAATCCCATCGACATTCGTGACCCGTGAGTTTCTGTTTGGCGAGGACACATGGGACCTCATCAATTTCTCCTGGCGATCGACTGGAGACCCGTTGGATGTCGCAGCCACCGTGGTGTGCGGAGGCGACCTCAACGTGGCGCGGTCATGTGATTCGGAGCTTGACGAGATCATCGACGAGGCACGTCTCGCAGGTGATTCGATCGAGCGAGATCGATTGCTCGCCCGAGTGGACGAGGTCTATCTGTCGGGCCCTTCGGTGATACCTCTCTATCAGAAGCCCACCTTTGTTGCTTGGGACTCAGCCATCGACGGTCCCGACCCCAGCCTCTTGCGTGATCTTTGGAACATCGGCCAGTGGACGGGGCCTGACCGCATCGTGGTTCTGCTTGAAGATGAGCCACAGAGTCTCGACCCTTTGGGTGATGACGATCCTCTCGCCAGTTTGGTGCTCGACTCCCTTCTCTATGGTGCCTTCGGCATGACCCCGGAGCTGACCGCTTTGCCGGTCTTGGTCGAGGAGGTTGAGGTGATCTCCAATGAGTAGCGGGCCTCTTGCGGGCCTACGTGTGGTAGAGCTGGCTGGATTGGGTCCGGCCCCCTTCTGCGGAATGATCTTGGCTGACCTCGGTGCCGATGTGACTGTGGTGGACCGTCTCACAGGCCAGTTCGGTATTGGTGACAGGGATCTGCTGAAAAGAGGTAAGAAGTCCGTGGCAATCAATCTCAAAGACAGGCGTGGCATAGAGATCGTCTTGGATTTGGTCGCTAGCTCTGATGTATTGATCGAAGGGTTTAGGCCCGGGGTGTCCACACGGCTTGGCGTGGGCCCAGCGCAGTGTCTGGGTCGCAATCCACAACTCATCTACGCGTCAGTCACTGGGTGGGGCCAGTCAGGTCCGCTGGCCGATCGAGTGGGCCACGACCTCAACTACATCGCTTTGAGCGGTGTCCTTCACGCGATTGGTACGGCTGACGACCCCGTTCCGCCACTGAACCTCGTTGGCGATTTCGGCGGCGGGGGGATGCTCCTTGCAGTGGGGGTCTTGGCCGCACTCTACGAAAGGAACCAGTCGGGCCAGGGCCAGGAGATCGACGCTGCAATGGTCGATGGCTCAGCCCTTCTGGCGGCGTCACACTTTGGTTACATCGACAGTGGCGTTTGGACAGCCGAGCGAAGCTCCAACCTGCTCGATGGCGGCGCACCCTTCTACGCGGTCTACCGGACCTCGGATAATGAACATATGGCTGTTGGTGCCCTGGAACCACAGTTCTTTGAGGCCTTGGTGACGACTCTGGGCATCGACTTCGATCTATTCCTGCAATACGACCGGGAATCTTGGCCCGAGCTGCGTCGTCGTCTGAGGGACACCTTCGGTGGAAAGACCCGTGATGAATGGGAGGTGATCTTTGGCGGCGTGGACGCGTGTGTTGCACCAGTGCTCTCGATGACGGAAGCGCCTGGGCACCCTCACAACCTCGCCCGGTCCACGTTTTCGATGAGTGGGGGACAGATTCAGCCGAACCCAGCGCCCCGATTCTCGCGTTCGACGTTAGATGAGCCCGCTGCTCCGCCGGAGCCAGGGGAACACACCGAGACGGTTCTCCTAGAGCTGGGTCTTAGGCCCGACGAAATCGGTATGCTTCGCGCCGCTGGAGTTGTTGCCTGAGCCCGGAGGAAACGTGACCGAAAACAATGTTCTAGTCGAGAGAGCCGAGATCGACGCCCTCATCGAGGGCAAGACCATTGTGGATTTCCTCGATCGAAACGCCGAGAAGTATGGCGACCAAGAGGCAGTCCATTGGAAGGACGGAGACTGGAACAGCCTCACCTGGTCTGAGTATCGGCGGCAGGTTCATCAGCTGGCGGCGGGTCTGCAGACCCTCGGAGTCGGGTCAGGTGAGTTCGTAGCAATCATGGCGGGCAATCGGCCCGAGCACGTTCTCGCCGACTACGCAGCGGTTCACGCTGGTGCGACACCGGTAACGATCTACTCGACGTTGGCGGCGTCGCAGATCCAATACATCGCCGACAACTGCAAGGCGACCGTCGCGATCCTCGAAGATCTCGACTTCATGAAGCGATGGGAAGAGATCAGGAGCGAATTGCCCAATCTCCGCTATGTGGTGCTGATGTCCGGAGCTGAGAACTACGACACCGCCGACTGGGTGCTGTCGTGGGACGAACTGTTGGCGCGTGGCCTCAACCATTTGGAGGGCGATTCGGAGGCAGTTTCAAGAACTGCTGGAGCCGTCACACCGGACGATCTAGCGACGTTGATCTACACCTCGGGAACGACAGGCACACCCAAGGGCGTGATGATCAGCCAGCGGAACGTGGTTTGGACATTGGAGTGTCTGCGTCGTGCAGCCAATCTCCAAATGGGTGCGCGGATGGTTTCGTATCTGCCTCTGGCTCACATTGCTGAGCGGTTGGCGACTCATTACACCGGTACCTACCTCGCCGGGGCCGTCTGGTATTGCCCCAACCTTGCTGGCGTACTGGAGTACATCCAGGCCGCCAAGCCGACGCTGTTTGTCGGCGTGCCTCGCGTCTACGAGAAGTTCCATGCACGTCTCCAGAGCCGTTTTGCCGAGGCTGAAGGGGTCAAGGCGACACTGCTCAAGAAGGCTCTCGCCGCGAACGAGAAACGGGTAGATGCCGAGGCGGAAGGCAAGAGCGGTCCTGCGAGTGCCGGAATACTCGACAAGATCGTGCTGTCCAAGGTCCGTGAGGGCTTGGGAATGGAGGATGTGCAGATCGCCATCACCGCCGCGGCTCCGATCTCACCCGATCTCGTCAAGTTCTTCCAGACCATTGGGATCCCTCTCTACGAGTTGTACGGGATGTCCGAAACCACAGGTCCGGCGACGACCAATGTCCCGGGGGCGTCGAAGATCGGCTCGGTGGGCAAAGCACTGCCTGGCGTCGAGGTCGAGACGGCAGACGACGGCGAGCTGTTGATGCGGGGCGGAGTGATCACCCAGGGCTACTACAAGCTCGATCAGGCGACCCGAGAGACATACGACCCAGAGGGTTGGCTCCACTCAGGCGATCTCGCCCGCATCGACGAGGACGGCTTCGTCTGGATCGTGGGACGGAAGAAGGAAATCATCATCACGGCCGCCGGAAAGAACATCGCTCCGGCGAAACTCGAGACGCTTCTGGGCAATCATCCCCTCGTGTCCAAGGCGTGCATGATCGGTGACCAGCGCAAGTTCTTGAGCATGGTCATCGCACTCGACGCCGAGGAAGCTCCGGAGTGGGCCGCGGCCAACGGCATCGAGTACAGCGATCTTGCGTCGTTCTCTCTCGAACCCGAAGTACAGGCCGAGATCGCTCGTGCGGTCAACGAAGCCAACGAATCGGTGGCGCGGGTCGAACAGATCAAGAAGTGGATGGTGGTTCCGGACGAGTGGACTCCGGATTCAGGAGAGGTGACTCCGTCACTCAAGCTGAAGCGGCGAGTCGTGTTGGAGAAGTACGCCGACGACATCGAGAGGATGTACGTCGGGGTTTGACCCACCGCACCATTTTTGAGACCGACCACGACCTTTTCCGCGAGTCGGTTCGGGAGTTCATCGCCCGCGAGATCACTCCACACGTGGACGAATGGGAGCAGTCTGGTCTTGTAAGCAAGGAGATGTTCCGCAAGGCCGGTCAGGCGGGCCTGTTAGGCATGGCCATTCCGGAGGAGTTCGGCGGCGGAGGAGTCGCCGACTTCAGGTTCAACGCCATCATTGGCGAGGAGCTGATGACGGCCGATGCCTTTGGTTCCGGCTTGTGCATCACGCTTCACAACGATGTGGTCCTTCCATACTTTCTCGAATACTGCACCGAGGAGCAAAGCCGCCGGTGGCTCCCAGGCTTGGCTTCGGGCGACTACATGTCGGCCATTGCGATGACCGAGCCGGGCACCGGATCAGACCTGGCCGGCATTCAAACGACAGCCATTCGAGACGGCGACTGTTATGTCGTGAACGGCTCGAAGACGTTCATCACCAACGGGATCAACTCGGATCTGATCGTGACGGCTGTCAAGACTGACCCCTCCCAGCGTCACGGCGGGATGAGCCTGCTGGTGATCGAGGATGGAATGGAAGGCTTCAGTCGCGGGCGCAACTTGGAGAAGATCGGATTGCACGCTCAAGACACGGCCGAGCTCTTTTTCGACGAGGTCAAGGTGCCTGTCCAGAATCTGTTGGGCGAGGAAGGCAAGGGGTTCCTTCACCTGGTTCACAACCTTCCTCAGGAGCGGCTCTCTCTGACGGCTGGTTCGGTCGCTCACGCCCAAGCCGCTTTCGACTGGACCCTCGAGTACGTGAAAGAACGGCAGGCGTTCGGTCAGCCCATTGGCACGTTTCAGACCATTCGTCACAAGATGGCCGAGATGCGCACCGAGCTCGACATAGCTCAGACCTATGTCGATTCGCAGATCATGGCACTCAACGCGGGCACATTGACCGCCGAAGACGCAGCAAAGTCGAAGTGGTGGGTCACCGAGATGGAGAACTCGATCATCACGAGATGTCTCCAGCTTTTCGGCGGGTGGGGATACATGGAGGAGTACCCCATAGCTAGGGCCTTTAGGGATGCGCGGGTCCAGACCATTTACGGGGGCACTTCCGAGATCATGAAGGAAATCGTCGGAAAATCGCTCGGACTCTAGGCTCCGCTTCTATACACAACGGAGGGTCAACCTTGGATACACCGATAGCTTTTGACGACCGCGTCGCCATCATCACGGGAGCGGGTGGTGGCTTGGGCCGCACTTATGCACTCGAACTAGCCCGTCGTGGTGCGCGTGTCGTCGTGAACGACCTCGGGGGAGCTGTGGACGGCACAGGGGCCTCCCAATCGGCTGCCGATCTGGTCGTTCAAGAAATCGAGGCTGCGGGCGGTGAGGCCGTCGCCAACTACGACTCTGTGTCGAGCGAGGAAGGCGGAGCCGCCATTGTGGCGTCGGCCCTCGACGCGTTCGGGACGGTGGACATTGTGGTCAACAACGCAGGCATCCTTCGCGACAAGTCGTTTTCCAAGATGGAGATAGCTGAGGTGAACGCTGTCATCGATGTTCATCTGAGGGGGGCTTTTCACGTGTCCTCTCCGGCGTTCAAGGTGATGCGGGAAAAGGGTTACGGCCGATTTGTCTTCACTTCTTCGGCTTCAGGTCTGTTCGGGAACTTCGGTCAGGCAAACTACGGAGCTGCCAAAGCTGGGCTCGTCGGCCTCTCCAACGTCCTTGCTATCGAGGGCGCCAAATACAACGTCAAGTCGAACGCCATCGCACCTATCGCCAAGACGAGGATGACCGAGGATCTGCTCGGCCCGTTTGCTGACATGGTTTCGCCGGAGCAGGTCACACCAATGGTGGTCTACCTGTGCTCGGAAGAAAACGAATACACCCATGAGATCTTCACAGTCGGAGGTGGTCGCTATGCACGGGTGTTCATCGGGACCAACAAGGGGTGGCACTCTGGTGGCGAGGCTGCGTCGGTCGAGGACATTTCGAACAATATCGACGCAATTCGCGATGTCAGCGATTACGTGATTCCGCTCAACAACAACGACGAGATCATGTTGTTGGCTCAAATGCTGGCCGGCTGACCGGGTCGCTCAGGCGCGAATTTCGACCAATGTGCCAATCGGCACACGATGGTGCAGGTCGGTGATGATGTCGTTGGCGAGTCTCACACAGCCCAGGGAGATGTTGCCTCCAACGGAACTCGGGTTGTTGGTGCCGTGGATCCCAATGATGCCGTCGCCACCGTTGAACTCTGTGATGACATCCGATCGGGCTGATATCCCGAAGGCGTGAGGCCCCCAGGCGCTGTTGGGGTCGGCGAGAGTGACATTGTCTGTCACAAAGAACGAGCCCGTCGGAGTGGGGTTGTAGACGCTGCCAATCCCGGCTGCGGCGGTAATCACTTCGACGTCGCCCACGCTGTAGGTCAGGGTCCGCTCGGACAAATCGACGATGATCTTGCCGTTCGAGGCGAAGAGGTCGACCGATTCGGCAGATATCCAGCCGGTTGCCCCGTTGGGCCGTCCCGGCAACATGACATGGATCCAGCCGTCGGCGGGTCCGTCCACGACAGCGAGGACTGTCGGGGTGCCCAGAATCGTTTCTGCCGGAATGGACCGGGTTGGCTCCAACGTATTGGGCGACGAATAGGCGGTTAGTTCAACGGAGGTGATCGCCACCAGCTGGGTGTCATCGGTTTGAGTCGCTTCGAAGCCAGGCCAAATGTTTACGGGAGGCGGATCCTCGACGACGCCGGGAGTGGTGTCGACGGTGGTGGCGACCACTGCTGACTCAATAGTGGCTTGCTGTGGTTGGTCGGCTTGGGTCGCCCCAGAACTGCACGCTGCCGTTAACAGCGCAGTCACGAAAAGAAGTATACGACCACCCATCGTGGTCAGGTTATCGGCATTCTCGCCGCTCCGTTTAGCCTCCGCAGGGTGGATTCGATCTTTGTGACCCGCAGGCTTCCTGGCGACATCCTTGGTCCCCTCGAGGCGTTCGAGACCACGGTGTGGCCTAACGAAACAGCAGTGCCGCGCTCACAGCTGCTGACTTCCGTGTCGGGAGTTCAGGGACTTCTCTGCATGTTTACTGATGCTGTGAACCACGAACTGCTCGAGTCCGCCCCTGAGCTGCGGGTCGTGTCGCAGATGGCGGTTGGTGTCGACAACATCGATCTCGAAGAGTGTCACCGCCGTGGAATACGTGTGGGCCACACCCCGGACGTTCTCACTGAAACCACAGCCGACACTGCCTTCGCTCTGCTTGGCGCCGTTGTACGGAGGCTGCCTGAAGGTGAGAAAGAGGTCAGGGAGGGTTGGCAGCCGTGGACTCCTTTTCATCTGACCGGTGGCGACTTGTACGGGTCGACCTTGGGTGTCATCGGAATGGGTCGTATCGGGAAGGCCGTGGCACGTCGTGCGACTGGTTTTGACATGAAGGTCGTCTACACGTCGAGGTCGCTAACAGCCCCTCATCTCGAGCGGGTCGATCTCGATGAGCTGCTCGTACGGTCGGACTTCGTTGTGATCACGGTTCCGTTGAAGGAGGACACCCGTCATCTCCTGGGGCGGAGCGAGCTGGCGCTGATGAAGCCCGACGCCTATCTCGTCAACATCTCGCGTGGTGAAGTCATCGACACCGAGGCATTGGTGGGCTGCCTGAGGTCGGGGCACCTGGCCGGTGTTGGTCTAGATGTGACCGACCCCGAACCGCTCCCACCTGATCATCAGCTGCTTGCCTTTCCCAACTGTCTAGTGGTTCCCCACATCGGAAGCGCGTCGGTGAGGACGCGCACGAGGATGGCTGAGGTGGCGGTTGAGAACTTATCGCGCGGACTGGTTGGTGATGCCATGCCAGCCGAGATTCTCGGATCTGGATAACAAGCGGTCGCTGATTAGCCTTTCAACGAATTTCTTTGGAGTCCATTTGTCATTTGAGCTGCCCGAAGCTCGTTCAATCGAGCGAAACCCTTCCGCCGAGCGGCTGCGCGCGCTCGCGGTTGAGAGGATGCCCAGGATCACCGAGACGGAGTTCGGTAACCTCAACTATCAGGCCGAAGTAACGGCGCGTTTGAAGAACTCCACCTTCTTTGTGGCCGACACCGAAATCCACCAGAACCGCATTTCGAGAGCCGAAGCGGACGAGTGGGCCGCTCGGCAGGATGAGTACATCGCCAACCAGGACATGATTCTGGTTGAGGGCTACATCGGTCCGGACGTTGACTTCAGAACAGGGTCGCGACTGTTCATTGAGGCCTCACAGCCGAACATCGCAGCGATGCAGCAGCACCTCTACTTCGACGCTGACGAGCACTGGAAGCCCGAGTTCACGGTGATCTACACCCCGGGTTTGGGAGCACCTGGCAAGCCAGACGATCGCTTGATCATCGTTGATCTCGAGAACTGGGTCACGCGAGTCTTCGGCTCAGACTATTTCGGCGAGTCCAAGATGGGTGGACTCCGCATGTGGAACCGACTGGTCTATGACCGGGGCGGTCTCGCTTGCCATGCCGGCCTGAAGACTTACCCGGCAGAGTCCACTCGGAGCGGTGAGGAGGAGTCGATGCTGATCATCGGCCTGTCGGGCACCGGCAAAACGACAACCACCTTCCGTCAGCAAGCCGGCTCGCTTCCGGTTCAAGATGACTTCGTGGCCCTCATGCCAGGCGGCGTGGTTAGGACCACAGAGGCAGGTTGTTTCGCCAAGACATACGGACTCGACCCTGAGGACGAGCCGACGATCTACGGCGGCACAGTGCGTCCTGACGCCTGGCTCGAGAACGTCGCTGTCGATGCTGACGGTCGGGTTGACTTCTTTGATGTCTCCCATACGGCCAACGGTCGCTGCACCTTTCCGCTGGCCAACATTCGACATCGTGACCCCTCCGATGTTCCGGAGGCGAAGTACCTGCTGATCCTCAACCGTTCAGATCATGTGATCCCGGCGGTGGCTCGACTGAAAAGGTCCCAGGTCCCTGGGTTCTTCATGCTCGGAGAAACCAAGGGAACATCTGCCGGTGGTGCCGCTGAAGCAGGCAAGAGCCTTAGGGTGCCCGGAACCAATCCGTTCTTCTTCGATGACGATTCCCTCCAAGGAAACCGTCTGCTCGAGCTGCTGGACTCGATGCCGAATCTGGAGGTTTACGTGCTCAACACCGGTCGCATCGGCGGTGAGGGTGACGGGTCGAAGAAGGTGAAGATCAGTGATTCATCGGCGATTGTCCAAGCGATCGTCGAAGGCACGATCGAGTGGGAGGACGATCCCGACTTCGGGTACCAGGTGGCCATCTCGGTCCCCGGTGTAGGTGACAGCGATTTGCTGCGTCCCTCTCGGCTCTACGAAACCCAGAACCGGACCTCGGAGTACGAGACCGTGGTGGCTCGCCTACAGCGCGAGCGGACCGAGTATCTGGAGGGGTTCGCTGCCCTCGATCCGGTTGTCAGCGGAGGACTCCGGGGCTAATCGGAAGCGGGGATAACCGCGAGCAGTGTGCCGTGATCCACACTGACTTCAACAGCGGGCTTGATGAAGAGATTCGACAGACCCCTCGTGCTGCCGTGATACAGGGTTTCGCCAGCTAGATCCCATCTCAGCCCAGTTGTGCGAACACCGATCGCATCGCCGCCCATAGGAATGAGAGTAAGAATCGAGCCGATGTCTCCGTGGAGGATTCGCTTGTCGGTAACGACATAGCCCCAGCCGCGATCATTGACCCAATCGATCTGGCCGATCCGACTCCACCGCTGTGACGTGAGCAGAGCTGCCGTTGTCAGCTCGTGATCGAGCCTTCCCCCAGAACCGCCGACTACTACCACTCGGTCGGGCGCATCCTGGGCTACCGAACTGAGTGCTAGTTCCAGGTCAGACTCCTCTTTATCTCGATCATGCTTCTCAACGAGGACATGGCGGGGGATCAGCTCGGCGCTGATCGAGTCGAGGTCGCCAATGAGGATGTCGACGTCGAAGTCGAGATCACGGGCCACGTCGTACCCCGAATCAGCCGCAACCACCAGATCTGGCTCGGGCAACTCCTCGAGAATCGCCTGATTTTGCGGGCTGCCACCGGTGAAAATGAGAATCTGGCTCATTGGGTAAATGACAAAATCGTCTTACGCGCAGATCCGCGGGTAAGAATCAACCCTCAATGTGCACTTGAAGCTTGCTTTGCGCCTGTCGAAGGGCATGTTCGACCTCTTCCGGTGTCTCTGATCGGGCATAGACAAACCCTAGGTATCTGGCCGTGAAGGGAGCGGGTTCGATCCGGTCGCCTGCAACCACGGTCCAATCCATGCCGGTGATATGTGGCAGCGCCCGAACCTCGTTTTCGCCGGTTACATGGCTGAAGATTCCAGTGCTTGGCGGTGGCACCATGAGGACCCCGGATGCCGACGGTGTTCGCCGGAGATGGGACAGGTCGGCACCAACTGCATTCCGGAGGATCAACGACTCCAGGGTCGTGCCGCTCAACCCGAAGTCGAGGCTTCTCGAACACAGTCCCCCGATCGAGCGAGCTGCGACCTCGATGATGTAGGCGCTGGTGCCGTCGACGCGGAGTTCGATGTGAACCGGTCCCTGTCGAAGACCAAGTGCGGTTACGGCTCGCTGGGCGGCCGTGTGAGCCTCGCTCAACGCCTCGCTGCTCAGGCGCGACGGCGTGACAAAGATGGTTTCGGGGAAGGCCGGCCCTTCTGGTGTGTCTGGTTTGTCGAATGTGGCTAGCGACCGAAGCTCCCCGCCGTCCAAGATTCCTTCGATGGCGATCTCTGTGCCGCTGACATACGACTCGATCAGCAACGTCGCCTCAGGCTCGCCGATGATCGATCTCACGGTTTGAACCGCGCGCCGCAGTTCTCCCGATGTATTCGCCCTGATCACTCCTTGTGAAGCCGAGCGGTCGAGCGGTTTGACCACCAGTGGAAAGCCAACATCGTCGGCCACCGTGTCCAAATCGTCTCCCGGTCCCAATGCCGCGAAGGAGGGCTGAATGATTTCGGCGGTGCGGAGGGCTGTGCGCAACAGCAGCTTGTTGCGCGTTGCCATCGCCGCTTCTGGTGGGTTCGCTGTAATTCCGAGCCTCGTGGACGCCTCGGCGGCGATCGTGACACCAGCGTCGTCTGCGGCCACAATGGCATCAATCCCGACTCGGTCACCCAGCTCCAAGATGGATTCGACTGCCGCTTCTTGGTCTCCGCAGTCGATGTGGAGATACCGGTCACCCATGTCGAATGGGGGCGGGTGTTCGGAAGCCACGATGAGATCAGCGTCGATCTTTTCAGCCGCAGACACGAAATCGGCGGCTCGGTAGGTTTGCGAAGGCAGGATGACCACAATCTGAGGCATGGGTTTCTCGACGTGAGGGCTACCATCCTGGCACATGCCCGAAGGCACCATTCTCTCCATAGCTCCTGACGCGCTCGACATGATCCGCCAGCTCCGTGACAACGAGCCGGGCGAGGACGAATTCGCCCTTTCTATCGAGGTCACCGGGTTCCGCGGTCCCCAGTTCCAGTACGAGCTGGCATTCGTACCGTTGGCCGATAAGAAGGACGGCTGGGTTGAAGAAAGACACGATGACTTGGCTGTCATCTACCCGAAGGCTGATACGGGCAAACTCGACGGTGCTTCTCTGGAGTTGACCGAAGAGGGTCTGGCTATGAACAACCCCAACTCACCAGCCCCGCCAACGATGAGCGCACCCGCCGGAGACCTTTCGGGTCCGTTAGTCGACCGGGTTCAGTCAGTTCTGACAGAACAGGTCAACCCGGCCATCGCATCGCACGGCGGTGGCGCCGAGTTGGTGTCGATCGACGGGACCATCGCCTACCTCAGACTGTTTGGCGGTTGCCAGGGTTGTGGTCTGGCGCAGGTCACGTTGAAGCAGGGCATCGAGCGCATCTTGCTTGAGTCCATTCCCGAGTTGACCCAAGTGGTCGACGTCACCGACCACGCGTCGGGCACCGACCCCTACTACCAGAGCCAAAAGAAGTAGCTCGCTCCGGTGGGTTTCACCCGTGAGCAATTGGAGGCGTTCCGCGACACCACCGTTGCTGACCTGATTGGCGAAGGCTGCAAGTTGCTGTTCGTCGGTATCAACCCCGGCTTGTGGACCGCCGCGACCCAGACACACTTCTGCCATCCGTCGAATCGGTTCTATCCGGCCCTTTCGAGTGCCGGTTTGATCGACTGGCACATCGAAACGGCGACTGGCATGACTGACGATCAGCGTGCCGATTTCACCGCCCGCGGTATGGGAATCACCAACCTCGTGGCCAGAGCCACGGCGCGGGCTTCGGAACTGGACGCGGAGGAGCTTCGAGGAGGAGGGGAGAGGTTGCAGGCTCTGGTTTCGGCTCTGGCTCCCAATGTGGTGGCCGTGGCAGGGGTGACCGCGTACCGGCAGGCATTCCAGCAACCGAAGGCATCGTTAGGCCTACAACCAGCGCAGCTGGCGGACGCGGCCCTGTGGGTGGTTCCCAATCCGAGTGGTCTCAATGCGCACGAGACGGTCGACTCACTCGCAGCTTGGTACGAGAAGGTGGCAAGAGAGGCAGGGGTTCTATGAGCGAAACCACGCCACGGCAGGTTCTCTACGCTTTGGTGTCAGGGGGGTTCTTGGTTGTGGCTGCCATCCTGACCGTGGGCACAGCCATCGCGGACATTGTTCCGACTTGGTGGTCTTTTCTTCTCGCACTCGTAATCGCCAGCGCCTCAACATGGGTTTCACTCAACTGGCGTCGGACTGGCGTGGTCCTCCTGGTTTCGATGCTCTGCTTCGTGTTGTGGATGGTGGGGACTTTGGTCCTCGCCTAGCGGCTCCACACTTCGCCCTCCGGAAAGAACGCTTGCCAGGCAAACCAGAACTCGTTGCGGTGAGCAACCAACTCCAGCTCTGATCCAGCCAGCTCTCCGTCGATCGCCTTTCCCAGAATGGTCCATGTCGACCCAGTCTCGAGATCCCGGAACAGCTCGCCCTCTGGCTCGAATGTCAGTGTCCGACCGTCGATGACCGGATTGAAAGCCACTGCTGTGCCGATGCCACGAGCTTCGGCGATGCTGAATGCGTCCAAGGCGTCCGCCGTGTCAGGCGCGCCCCACAAGACCACCAGCTCTTGACCGGCCACTGTGTCGTGCACCACCTTGACCTCTTGGAGATCTATGAATGGATAGGCCTTCTCGACCCTGCCGACCGAAACTCCGACGACACGCTCGAGAGCGGGAAGCCTGTCGTCAATGTCACCCTGAAAGAACCCGTAGGGCTCATTGCGGGATGAGTAGAACTCATATGGATTGGATCCGTATCGCGTGCCGAAGCCTTGATCGTCCGAGAGCGCCATTCCGTCGGGGTTGTAGGCCTTGAAGTCGGCCCATCTCACAATGCCAGCCGGGATGACCTCGAGCTGTTCACCGGCTAGTTCACCGACGATGCCCTCTCCGGTTATCTGCTGCCACAACGACTCGGTTCTGTCATCCCACATGACCATGTCGGAGTTGCGCAGAAGGCCCGAAACCCCGAGTCGCAGAGTCTCCCCTTCGAAGTTGCGGTCGAATACCACTGCTGTATTGCAGAGAGGGCAGTAGGTGACGGCTACCGGCTCGTTGCCGACGATGTCATTGACTATCTCGTGTCGTGTGAGGATCGAGAGGGGATAGAACCTTGCGTCCCCTTCGATCTCCAGCATGACACCCGGTTCGGAGTCGTTGATCCACTGGGCCTCGTTGGCGGGTAGAAACAGCGGGTCGTCGATCGGCCGGATGAGGTCTCGGGGGTCCGAAGCCGGAATCCCGACGAGTAGCTCGGAGAGATTGATGGTCGACTTAGTGAAGTCCGTCTCCCACAAGCGAGCCATGCTGGCTAGGGCTGGAGGTACTGGTTGAGCGTCGGCCGGAGGCGATGTTGGGGTAGTTGCTTCCTGGCCCGGTGCCTGGCTGGTAGTGGTGGGTTCCACGGCAGCCGGAGCGCAGGATGTGAGGGCTACTACAGCGATGACGAGACCCTTTTTCATGTGTGATAGAGAACGCATTTGGGCGCACCCTCGTTGCTCGGAGTGTCGCCGACTTGTCAGTGTGACGTGTAGTCGAGATACAGCGATTGGTTGGACCGACCGAACCAGCCGAACGTGTCGTAGAGGTCGCCGCCGGCCAGTCCCCGTCCGGTGTCTTCGTAGTAGGAACGAGCATCCAAAGCCACCCATTCGCCAACGGGATGCCTGGCCAGGTGCACTGTCAGATCGGGGTTCATAAACACCCACCGTGACATATCCAGTGAGCTAGAGATGCCGTTGCAGAAATCCCCGGCAGCTACGGCGAGTTGGACCGGGTCGTTTGGCTGTCCTTCGATCACCGGGCGTCGAAAGCGAAACCACACAGTGGCCGGTCCGGGTTGGCCGAATCCACCAATCGCTTCGCGCACCTCCATGGCATGGCGATGGAACATGATCTTTCCTTCCTCGCCGACCCCCCAAGCCTTGCCTACACGCTCGGTGATCTCGGAAGGATCGATCAAGTCCGGATTTGGTCGGTGATGGGATGCGTCGGGCACCGGGCGGTCGGCAATGCGCAGTCTCTGGACGGTGGCCTGGGACAGGAGGTTGTCCTGTTCGTCCATCACCTGGGCGACAACCGTCTGGATTCGCTTCCCCTCGCGCACAATCTCGGTGGCGATTCGCAGCTTGACCAGGGGCACGATCCGGAACAGCTCCACCGTCACTCGGCTGATCTCCATCGGAGTCAGCGTGGGAACGGTTTGGACGTGCCCGACTATCAGGGCGGCAAGCGAGCCACCATGCTGACCTTCCTCGTACCAACCGGCGTTGGACAAGACTGTCGACTGGTAGACATCGTCAGCGACTTTCAGATACACGGCTTCGGGGAGGGACATGAGCGCTTCCACGCTAACGCCACTGACGGGTCCGAGATGCGTTTACCATCGGACACGGTGACTGAACAGAGCACGAGGTTCGACGAGCGGACGAGTTCGCCTTTCCGATCTCCATTGGTGATCTCGTCAGTGTTGGCGTCCATCTTGGGGATCCTCCTAGCCCAGTTCCTCGACGATCTGGGAGACGGCTTGTTGGCGCAATTTCTCGGCGCCGAGAGCGTTCTGTTCAACAACCGGGCTGAGTTTGCTGGGGTCGAAAGCATTGCTCTGGCTGGAGGATTTGCGCTTTGTTTGATCGTCGGATTGTTCGCTCTGTTCGTCTATCCGACACAAACCGGCCACGGGCTACCGCGTCTCATCCTGCTGTGGACTCTTCTTCATGTCTTGCGGCAAGCCCTGACCCAAGCGGCCTTCCTCCCGTTGGATGATGAGTCGCAGCTGGCGCTGGCGTACAACAGCCTCGACGTGCCGGCAGGTCTTGATGTAATCATCGCGGCGGCTGGAGGCGTCGGGCTCTTGTTGATTGCGCTCGCTTCTGCGGCAGCCTTCTTGGCGTTTGCACCTCATCGGCGAGACATCTCGACCTCTAGGAAGCGCTTCTTCTTTGTTCTTTGGGTCGTGGTGATTCCCGCAGTGGTCTCAGTGTTCTTGGCGACTCTCTTCTTCCTTCCTGACAGTGAGGGTTTGGTCTTCCGAAGCTTGCCTTACGCGGCAGTCATCTTCGCGGCGACGTTGCTGGCCGCGCCCGGAACAACGACGGTTGCTGGACCCGAGGACGAAGTTTTCATGCCGTGGCCCTGGGGCCTTGCTGTACTTCTAATTCTGATTCTGTTCTTCTACCGCGCTGTCTTGGCCGGCGGGGTCTCTCTTGATCCGAGGCTGTGGGGCTGAGGGCGGCCGTCATAACAGTTAGTGACGGCGTCACGGCCGGCACTCGCGAGGACGTTTCAGGAGAAGCGGTCGGCCAGATGCTTGTGGATCGAGGCTACGACGTCGTCAGGTCCTTGGTCCCTGACGAAGCTTCGGAGATCTCCCGTGCCATTGAAAGCGCATCGGCTGAATCGGATCTGGTCGTGACGACAGGAGGTACTGGATTCGGAGTGCGAGACGTCACACCCGAAGCCACCCGAAGCGTCATCGAGCGCGAGGCTCCAGGGCTGGTCCACGCGATGATTGCCGCCGGTCTGGAGGTGACTTCGATGGCTGCTCTAACCCGTGCAGCAGCTGGCACTTTGGGCTCTTCGCTGGTCTTGAACCTCCCGGGATCGCCGCGAGGGGCTACCGAGAACCTTGCCGCAGTGATCGACCTCCTGCCCCATGTTCACCAGCTCTTGGGCGGGGACAACCAGCACCATTGATCGATGACGGGTGAGGCCACTTCGGCCGCTACCGTCAGCGCAAGATCTGTTTGTCGGAGGACCATTGAAAATCTCACAGGAGTTCGAAGTTGAACGCAGCCCAGAAACGGTCTGGGAATTCTTTCAGGACGTGCCAGCGGTCGCTCAGTGTTTGCCCGGCGCTGAACTGACATCCCAGAACGATGACGGCTCGTACGAAGGCGCCCTGTCGGTGAAGCTGGGTCCGATGACGGCTTCTTTTGAGGGCAAAGCCACCATCGCTCCCGACGCGGCCAATCGCTCGGCCACTATCGAGGGCCGCGGGGTGGACAAGAAGGGGGGCTCACGTGGTCAGGTCAAGGTCGACTACTCCGTCGTTGGCACCGAGACAGGTTCCAAGGTTGCGGTGGACGCCGACGTTCACCTGTCCGGTCCCGTGGCACAGTTCGGGCGTACAGGTCTCATCAACGAGATGTCGAAACGGCTGATTGGCGAATTCGTATCGTGCCTCGAACACAAGCTGGAGGCTCCAACCGCCGAGGCGGCCGAAGAGATCAGCGCTGGAGAGGTCAAGGGACTCTCGCTCTTCTGGTCCTCGCTCATGGCATGGCTCAAGAGACTGTTCGGCGGAAAGCCCGAATGAAGAGACTGTTGCTGGGGCTGGCCATCGCCGCGGTTGTTGCCGGCTGCGGGAGCGATGAACCAGCGTCGCTCTCCATCGAGGGCCAGGACGTGACCGTCGAGATGTATGACAACCGGTTCCAGTACACCGAGATCAGAATTCCGGTTGGGGGTACGGTGAATTGGGTAGGAGCCGGACGAAATCCGCACAACGCGGTCGAGGCTGACGAGTTGTGGAGCACCGAATCTGCCTTCGGTTCGCTCGAGCAATTCGAGGGTGACGAGGCCGTTCTCAGCTATGACACGCCCGGTACCTACATCTTCTTTTGCACATTTCATGGCAATGGCCAGGGCGCGGGCATGGCAGGGACGCTTATTGTCGGGGATGGATGAAGAGCCCTCTCTTTTACGTAGCTGTGGCCGCACTGGGTTTGGCCGCTTGTGCCGGTCCACCGCCCGGCGATGCTTCTCCCGCTGCCACTGGCGACACCTCGACTGAGTCACCGTCGGACTGGTCCGGCAACACGCTGCGCGTGCCGGAGGAATTTCCGACTATTCAGGCTGCCGTCGACGCGACGGGACCTGGCGATCTAGTGCTGGTGTCGGAGGGTGTCTACCGGGAGTCGGTCAAGATCAACACCCCAGGAGTGACCCTCCGAGGCACCGACCGGAACGCTGTGATCATCGACGGCGAGTTCGAGCGGGCAAACGGTGTTGAAGTGCTTTTCACAGACGGGGTTGTCGTCGAGAACATCACCAGCCGCAACAACACACTCAACGGCTTCTTTTGGAGCGGTGTTCGCGGATATCGAGGCTCGTATCTGACGGCCGTCAACAACGGCGACTACGGCATCTACGCATTCGACTCAGGCGATGGTCTGTTTGAGCACTCCTACGCAACGGGTTCCCCCGATGCCGCCTATTACATCGGTCAATGCAACCCTTGCAACGCGGTCATCTCAGACTCGGTCGGGGAGTACAGCGGGCTCGGGTATTCGGGGTCTAACGCCTCGACCGATCTGTTTCTGGTCAATAACGTATTTCGCTACAACGGAGCTGGGATTGCGCCCAATTCCTGGGACGGCGAGCTGCTTCCGCCCGTCGAGTCTGTCGCCATCGTCGGCAACCTCGTTCACGACAACGGTGTTGACGAGGATGGCTTTCCGTTCAAGGGAGCCCAGTTCATCACGCAAGGCAATGGCATTCTCCTGACGGGAGCACACGACTCGATCGCCGCCCGCAACCGAGTGTTCAACCATCCCATGAATGGCATCTTTCTCCATTCCAACATCGACAAGAACGTTTGGCAGGCTGGCGACAACACCGTGACCGGCAACGTTGTCGAGGGCAGTGGTCTGGCTGATCTCACGATGGCGGGGCCCTCGTTGTCAGGAAACTGCTTCGAAGACAACGAGTTCTCCCGGTCGATGCCGGCCGCCATCGAAACTCTTCAAGGTTGCACTGGACTGCGCTTCCCTGCACTGTTTGAGATGGGGTCGCTCACGTCATTGTTTGGGCGGCTCGTCGAGCACAACCTCGAGATGTTCGACGAAGTGTTCTACGGAGACATGCCTCCTCCAGCCGACCAGCCACAGATGCCAGGGGGTGTCGACGCCCCGGTTTCGCCCGCGGTCAACGTCTTCTCAAGGCCGGACCTCGACTCGATCGGAGTTCCGCCCATGCCAGCCGGCATCGAAATCACTCAACAGAAAGGGTTCAATCTCATGGGTGTGACATTCGCATCGACAATTGGCGGCTTCCTCGGGCTGTACGCCTACGTGCTGCCGCTGGTGTTGTATGCCGCCTGGGTTGCAATAGCTATCTGGGAGATCGTGACCCGCCGTGATGACCTGTCCACAGCTGCAGGAGTCGGTTGGGTGCTCGCAATCCTGGTGTTGCCGTTCGTCGGCGTGATCGCTTACTACCTGTTCGGGAAGAGCCAGATCCCGAAGGTCTACCGCTGGGTGATGCTGGCCGGTGGCATGGGGGCCTACGTGTTGTTCTTGGTGTTGGGCCTTGCCATCGGGGGCATTGTCTGACATCGAATGAGTGACTCGGAGGGCCTATCTCGTCGCGACCTTCTGAAGAAGGCCGGCCTCGGTGGGGCTGCCCTGGTCGGAGGCTCCTTATTGGGCTCGGCAGCACAGGCTCAGGGGGCAAGCGACTCGGAGGACTACGGGCCATCGTCGAACCACGACATGGCGGTTGGCGGTGAGACTCTCGACGAGATCTACGGCGGACCGTATGGTCCACCGCGTCATCTCGACGCGGCTGCCCTAGACACGGTCACTTTCCCGAAGCCGCCGACCGATTTGAGCGGCGGTGCGGTCATCGATCTGGAAATCGACGCCGAAGAACGATTGATCGAGATCGGGCATGAAGTCTTTTTCGAGGCATGGACCTACAACGGATCAGTTCCTGCGCCCACGATCCGGGTTACTGAGGGCGACCTCCTTCGGATCCGCTTTCGAAACCGCACGGGCCACGCCCACAGTCTCCACTTCCACGGTGCGCACCGTCCGGAACATGATGGTTGGGAACCGGTCCCGCCCGGCGGAGAGGTGGTCTACGAGATCGACGCCGGACCCGCCGGGGTCCACCCGTTTCACTGTCACACCGTTCCTCTCGCCGAGCACGTGGCTCGGGGCCTTTATGGGACGATGATCGTCGACCCCGTCGGCGGTCGACCCGACGCTCGTGAGGTCATGTTGCTGCTGTCAGGTTTCTCGAACGAAGAGTTTGGCCGGAACGGGATCGTCACATGGAACGGCGTGGCTGGCTTCTATCGACAGTTCCCGATCAAGATCGAGCGTGGGGAGCCTGTCCGCGCCTACGTGGTGAACATGTTGGAGTATGAACCTCTCGCCTCTTTCCATCTCCACGCCAGGACGTTCGACGTCTATCCGGCCGGGATAGGCGATCAGCCCGCCTACAGCGAAGACACGGTTGCCATGGTTCAAGGCCAACGTGCGATGCTCGAGTTCAGCCTCCCCGACTACGGGCGATACATGTTCCACCCGCACCAGCATTGGTTGGCCGGTCGTGGCGCTATGGGTTGGTTCGCTGCGGTCTAGAGCTTGACGACGCGGTCGCCGACCGAAACCTCTCCTGACTCGACAACGAAGGCGTTGACGCCACGAAACCGCTCAGATCGTCCGATGCCGGTGTTGACAAAGCGGAGAGCCTCGGCTCCGAATCTGGTCGAAAACTTCTTGCATCCCGTGTGCGGTACCTCTGAAATCTCGATCGTGGCGGTGCCGACCGAAAGCCGTGTCCCAGCCGGAAGGTTCTCCTGGGAAAGATCCAAATCCACATAGATCTGATCACCAAAGGGGGGCCACGCCTCTGCCGATCCAGCCACGGCCTCGGCGACACGGGAATTCATGAGCGTCAGTTGGGCGTGATGACTTGGTTGCCCGTCGTCTCCCACTCTCTTACTCCAATTGTCGCCGACAAGTCCCTCAGTCTTTGAAATCTCGGCTGACGCGATTGTCTCCCGCTCTCCGTGGTCTGGCCTGCGCACGATGAGGGCTACCTCTCCGCTGGCTGACGGTGCCGCCGTCAAGTAGTCGATGCGCTCTTTGAGTTCGGCTGAAGTGCGGTGCATGCCCCGATTATCGCGTTCGGCTGGGGATGGTGGGAGCGTTTCGGAAATTCGACCATCGGCTTCCCCCTTGTGTGGAAGACTCGCGCCATGTCCCTGCCTTACATGGATCGACCCGATCCACATCTGGACCCGACGGTCGCTGCCGCCTACGACCAATCGCACGGTGCCGAGTTCCAACCCGAGGTGGTGTCGGCTGCGGTTCGCTTCCTCAGGGAATTCGCCGGCGATGGACCCGCGGTTGAGTTCGCGGTAGGGACCGGTCGTATGGCGTTGCCGTTGGCCGAAACCGGGATTGTCGTATACGGGATCGACTTTTCGGAGGCGATGCTTGCTCAGCTGCAACAGAAGCCCGGATCGGAGAACATACGGATCACCGTTGGCGACATCACCGAAACGACCGTTTGCAACGATGCCGCGCTTGTCTATTTGGTCTTCAACACGATCACGAACTTGCGGACCCAACGCCAACAGGTTGATTGCTTTCGCAACGCTGCGGCGCACCTGGCTCCTGGGGGAAGGTTCGTCATCGAGAACGGAGTGCCCCAACTCCATCGTTTGCCTGCCGGCGAATCGGTGGTTCCGTTCGACATCTCGGACAGCCACCTTGGGTTTGACGAGTACGTAGATCGGGTCAATCAGATCTCGATATCGCATCACTTCCACATCGACGGTGATCGGGTGCGGACGAGTTCACCGGCCTTTCGCTATGTATGGCCCTCCGAGCTTGACCTCATGGCCGAGTTGGCAGGTATGACCTTGCAGGAGCGATGGGGAGACTGGGATCGGTCTCCGTTCGAGGATGACTCCACCAAGCACATCTCCGTCTGGAGAAAGAACTAGGGGAGCTAGAAGGGTCCGGATCAGCTGGGTGGACCTCGTTGCTTTCTGTGGAATCGGATACGAAGTCTTCCGTAGGTGAGATCTGGCTCCAGGCCCTGCTGATGGACCGCGATGTGGTGGTGGTACCAGCAGAGGACCACGAGTTCGTCCGGGTCGGTGCGTCCGCCTTCGGCCCACGGAGTTAGGTGATGGATCTGGAGCCTTCGTCGACTGGTGCAGCCGTCCACGGCGCAGGTGTGGCCAGCCTCGGCCAATAGAGCGCGCTTGAGGGCTGGTGGAGCCGTGCGCTGGCTACGCCCATATTCCATGAGGCGACCATCTTCGGTCCTCCCAATGACTTCGACGTTCCCATCGCAGAGGGTGGCCCGCAGCGCTCGCTGTCCGACACGAGTCCCGGAATCAAGGGTGATTCCTGCCTCGCCGGCAGTGGGTGAAGCCTCTCGGGTGTCGACGAAGACCGTGATCTGGGCTGGAACAGGCTCGTCTGCGACGCACGCCTCAGCCAGGGCGATAGCTCGTTGCCAGGCCGCCGACCTTTGCTTCGCTTCCGCCGGGAGCTGATCGGCACGTTGGGTCAGAGTTTTGTCGAGCAGCTCGCCGGTGTAGCCGTCGAGGCCACCCCATGTTTTCCACCAGGACCTGTCAAGGTTTGGTTGCAGGACAAAGAACATGTCATCGCTGTTTCGAGTCTCGGTCTCAGCTGTGAGTATTGCCCGTTTGGCGGCCTGACGGTGGACGCCATTCACGTCGGTCCAATACAGAAGGTCTTCGGGATCCCGCTGAGGAAGCTTTGACAGTGCTTCAACACGATCAAACGACATTCCCTCGCTCAGGTGAGAACGGAGATTGTGGTGGTCTGCCGTGCGTCGCATCGTCTGGACCAGAGATCGAGAGGTGACGGTGGACAGGTCTAGACGTGCTGCGAGCCACTCGGCCAATGAGCGAGAGCCCTCCCCGGTGGATACTTGCCGACGATCCAGTTCTTCCAAGATCTCCAGCTGAGCCGACCTAGCGCTCGAGACGAGGGCCTCTGCTGCAACCAGCTGCTGTTCCAGATCGTCGGTCGTGAAGCTCTCCCAATCCATACCCTGACCGTATGGCAAGGGTCAGACAGATTTGGCAAAGAACCGGCTCGTCGGGAAGGAAAATCAGAGAATCGACAACTCTCGACCCGACGAGTCCCAGACCGTCAGTCGGTCGGTCGTAACGGAATAGACCAGGTAGATCCACTGATCGTCGATCGCACGTTTCAGGTCAGTCTGAGACATCGCGGCCGGTCCGTTCGGGTGAGAGTGAAACACCCCGCCAAGCGTCCAGCCATTGGCCTCGGCGTCGCTCAAGGCCCGGTAATGAGCGGTTGGGTCGAGTCGGTAGGAGGTAGGGGAGGGCTCGATGTTTTCCGCCGGGTACACCCGAACGACATCGACGCCGTCCATAGCGAGCAGGCCACATGCTTCGTCGGGTAGGGCCGCTCTGCAGTGGGACTTGATCTCGGCTAGGAGGTCACTCGAGAGGCGAACGGCACGTGTCGTCATAGTCAACAACGGTGGGCGGGGTGTCGGTGCCGCAGGCCGGGCAATCAGAGTCTCGGTTCAGTGCGAGGAGGGTGAAGTCCTGGTCGAGAGCGTCGTAGATCAGCAGGCGACCGATGAGTGGCTCGCCGATCCCAAGAACGACCTTTATGGCTTCCATCGCCTGGATCGTTCCGACCACGCCTGGGAGAACCCCGAGTACTCCTCCTTCGACGCAGTTCGGCGCCAGAGACGGCGGCGGCGGAACTGGATGCACACAGCGATAGCAGGCAGATTTCTGAGAGTCGAAGACTGTCACCTGACCTTCGAAGCGGAAGATCGATCCATGGACCACGGGCACTCCGGCATTCAGGGCGGCGTCGTTTACGAGATACCGGGTCGGAAAGTTGTCAGTGCAATCGACCACTACGTCGTAGCTGCTGAGTAAGTCCACCGCGTTGGAGGCGCTCAATTGCTGTTGATGAAGCTCGAGCTTCACGTCGGGGTTCAGCGACTTGATGGTCTCACCCGCAGACTCAACCTTCGACATCCCGACCCTGTCGAGGTTGTGGATGACCTGTCGTTGCAGGTTGGAAGGATCGACACGGTCGTGATCCACGATCCCGATCGTTCCGATGCCGGCCGCGGCCAGATACATGCCGACAGGCGAACCCAGACCTCCCGCTCCAATGATCAAGACTCTGGCATCGAGGAGTCGAAGTTGACCATCCTCGCCCACCTCGGGGAGGCTCACGTGTCGGGCATATCGCGTGCGTTGGTCGGTAGTGAGACCGGTGGGGTCGCCCCAAGGCAGCCCGCGTGCCTTCCACTCGTCGAATCCGCCCCGGAGGCTGGAAACGTTGTGGTATCCCATGTCGAGGAGGGATTCGGCAGCAAGAGCTGACCGCCATCCAGCCGAGCAGTAGAGGACCACCGGCTGATCGGGTTGAATCACATTGCCGATTTCGCGCTCGATGACGCCTCGCGGGATCAATCGGCTCCCCGGGATAGAACCTGCAGCAGCTTCATCGGGTTCTCGGACGTCTACCAAGAAGACGTGTTCAAGGCGCGCGGCGACTTCTTCGGATGACAATTCGTCGACCCGTTGGAGCGCACGGGCGACCAACTCGTCGTAGCTGGTCATTGGTGCGCTTTGGCCGGATTGGCACCGCCGGGATCGATGTCATAGCGCCGGTACGCATCCTCCAGTTGAGAACCTTCGATACGTCCAGATCTGACAAGACCCGATAGCACTGCAGCGACGATGTGGCCGGTGCTCGTCTCGAAGAAGTCGCGCAGGTTGGCCCTGCTGTCGGATCGCCCGTATCCGTCGGTGCCCAGGGTGATGAAATCCCTTGGGACCCAGCGTGCGACTTGGTCCGGAACGAGAGTCATGAAGTCGGTGACTGCCACGACTGGCCCTTCGCCATCGGCGAGGAGGTCCGTCACTCTTGGCGCTCGCGTCTGTTCTTCGGGATGAAGGCGGTTCCACCGTTCGGCGGCAAGCGCGTCCTCGCGCAACGCTTTATAGGAGGTGGCTGACCACAGCTCAGCCCCCACCCCATAGTGTTGAGCGAGGTCTTCCTGAGCCTGGCGGGCGGCGAGGTTCGCGGTGCCGGAGAACAGGATGGTTACGTCCTGATTGGTGCCATCTGGTGCCTCGGCATAGCGGTACAGACCGTCGATGATCCCCTGATCAACGCCGTCCGGCTTTGCGGGCTGGGCGTAGTTCTCGTTGTAGGCAGTGATGTAATAGAAGACATCGTCAGGGTCGGACCCGTACATGCGCTCCAGGCCGTGCTTGACGATTACCCCGAGCTCGTATGCGAATGCGGGGTCGTAGGCCTGGCATACCGGCACGGTCGTGGCAAGTATCAGGCTGTGACCGTCTTGGTGTTGGAGACCTTCGCCGGCCAGAGTGGTGCGCCCCGCTGTCGCTCCGATCAAGAAGCCCCGAGTCCGAGCGTCGCTGGCGTTCCAAATAAGGTCGCCGACTCGCTGGAATCCGAACATCGAGTAGAAGATGAAGAACGGGACCATCGCCACGCCGCGAGTTGCGTATGAGGTTCCGGCAGCCGTCCACGATGCCAGGGAGCCAGCCTCGGTGATGCCCTCCTCGAGTATCTGGCCGTCTTGGGACTCTGAGTACGACAGGAGCATTGAGGCGTCCACAGGTTCGTAGAGTTGGCCCTTGGATGCGTAGATCTTCAACTCGCGGAATAAGGAGTCCATACCGAAAGTCCGAGCCTCGTCGGGAACGATCGGAACTACGTGTTGGCCAAACCCTTCGGTCCGCGCCAGGGACCTGAGTAGGCGGGTGAAGGCCGACGTGGTCGAGGCTTCGACCTTGCCCGATCCTGCGAAGACTTCTTGGTAGGCCTCTTCGCCTGGCAAGGGGAGGGCGGGCGATCTGTCGACCCTGCGGGGAAGTGAGCCGCCGAGTTGCTGTCGGCGCGACATCAGATATTCGTGTTCGGGTGTGCCCGGTCCAGGCCGGAAGTAGGGCGGCACCAGATCTCCGGCGAGAGATTGTTCGTCTAACTCGTTCTCAAGGTGCAGTGTTGACCTCAGGTCGAGCAGCTGCTTGTTGGTCAGCTCTTTGATCTGGTGGGTAGCGTTGCGGCCTTCGACATCTGGACCCAAGGTCCAGCCTTTGATCGTCTTGGCGAGAATCACTGTGGGTTTGCCGTTATCGATCTCCGTCGCCACCTTGTAGGCGGCATAGATCTTGCGGTAGTCGAGTCCACCGCGACGAAGGTTCCAGATCTCTTCGTCACTCATGTCGGCGACCAGTTCCTTTGTCCGAGGATCCTTGCCGAAGAAGTGATCGCGCACGTATGCGCCGTCCTCGGCCTTGTACCTCTGGTACTCACCGTCGACCGTCGATCCCATGACTCCAACAAGGGCCCCGTCATTGTCCTTGGCCAGAAGTGGGTCCCATCCGGATCCCCAAATCACCTTGATGACGTTCCATCCGGCTCCGCGGAACACAGCTTCGAGTTCAGTGATGATCTGACCGTTGCCTCTAACCGGGCCGTCTAGTCGCTGGAGATTGCAGTTGATAACCCAGGTGAGATTGTCCAGTCCCTCGCGTGCAGCGAGGGATATCGAGCCGAGAGTCTCCGGTTCGTCGGTCTCTCCGTCTCCGATGAAGCACCACACACGGGATTGGGAGGTGTCCTGAATGCCTCGATTGTCGAGGTACTTGTTGAATCTGGCGTGATAGATCGAATTGATCGGGCCCAGGCCCATCGAGACGGTCGGGTGCTCCCAGAACTCAGGCATGAGTCGGGGGTGCGGATAGGACGAGAGGCCGCCTCCGTCTAGTTCAAATCGGAAGTTGTCGAGATGCTTTTCATCGAGCCGACCCTCCAGATAGGCGCGGGCGTATATGCCAGGCGCTGCATGGCCCTGGATGTAGACGTGGTCTCCTCCCCCCGGAGCATCCTTGCCTCGGAAGAAGTGATTGAACCCGATCTCGTAGAGAGTGGCTGACGAAGCGAACGTCGACAGGTGGCCTCCGATGCCCTTGTCCCGATGGTTGGCTTTGACCACCATCACAGCTGCGTTCCATCGAATGAAGCGCCTGATCCGGCGCTCGATCTTTGCGTCACCCGGAAACTCAGGCTGTTCTTCCACGGGGATCGTGTTGATGTAGGGACTGGTGACTGCTCCTGGGATGCCCAATCGAGTCTCGTGGGCCCTTTCGAGCAGTTTGCCCAGCAGGTAGCGGGCACGCGAGGCTCCAGACTCGTCAGCTACCGCGTCGAGCGACTCGAGCCACTCGCGGGTTTCAACCGGATCGGTGTCTGGAAGCTGGCCGAGGTACTCCTCGCCAAGGGTCTCGCCGAATTCTGAGGGCATGGGTGCAGCCTAGTTAGGCGCCGATTTCACTTCTCTCGAGATCTGCCAGCCACGGCCGAATTACCGAAAGCAATTGCACAGGGGAGTCGAGTTGAGGGGTGTGTCCCGTAGCCTCCAAGCGGATCAGCATCCAATCGGGCCGCATTTCGCACATTCTGTCGACGGACGTCGGGGAAACAATCGGGTCGTCTACGCCCTGGACCACGAGAGTTGGGCATTGGACACCGCGGACGATCTGCGTCCAGGCCGATCTCTTTAGGAACAGCCGGCGAATCGAGGCGCCGGTCTTCGGGACCGCTTCGATCGCCCACGGGTATTGGCGCCGGGTATCGGCCAGTTCCACAAAGGTCTCAATCGTCTCGACTGGGACTCTGCTTGCGCCTTGGGTGATTCGCTCCAGGGACTCGTGCACGAGATCCCGTGATGAGTTCGTATGCAGCAGCGCTTTTGACACGGTCACGCCCACGCCAGGAATGGAGTACAAGAGCAGATGGCGAGCGTTCCGCCAATTGATGTTGGGGTCCGGAAGGACCGGAGGAGCAGCGGGCGAAATCAGAATCAGCGATTTCACGCTCTCCGGTTTCTCAGCCGCAACCATCTGCGCCAACAGGCCACCCATTGAGTTGCCCACGAGACTCGCCGGCTGGCCGTAGTGGGCGATTAGGTCTTGAACCACACGAGCGTGAGTGGACAACTCCCAGTCGACCCAAGGTGGAGACAGCCCGAAACCAGGAAGATCCATTGCTACGACGTGGTTGTCACGGGCCAGCGACGGGCCGATCAGTTCCCAGTTGGCCAGAGATCCGCCTAGCCCGTGCACGAGAATCAGAAGAGGCCCATCGCCACCAAAGTCGTGGACGCGTATCGGTCCTCCGTCGAGATCAACGAACATCGGCAGTGAGGCTAACTGCGACTCCTGGCAACACCGCCGGTGCTTTATCCTCGCCACCATGCAGGTACTCCTCATCTCCACATACGAGCTTGGTCGCCAGCCGACGCATGTGGCGTCGCCTGCGGGTGCTTTGGTCGCTTCCGGGCACGAGGTGAGAGCAGCCGACACGGCAGTTGCTCCGATCCGGGACGAGGACATCGAATGGGCCGACATGGTTGCGATTTCGGTCCCGATGCACACAGCTACACGTCTCGCTGATGAACTCGTTGTGATGCTGCGTGAAAAACGCCCTGATCTCCCGATCTCGTTCTATGGGCTCTATGCCGCCGTTGGAGGGGCCGATGTAAACGGCCGCTTTTCCGGTGAATACGAGCCGGCGCTACTCCGGTGGGTGGCGGGCGATGCCCTAACCGACCAGGTTCACACAGGCAAGAGCGACTTCGTGCTCCCGGCGCGCGAGATTCTCCCGGAGCTTGGCGAGTATGCCCGGATGGAGTGGGGCGGCAACTCCGTGGTTGCCGGATCAGTGGAGTCCACACACGGGTGTCGTCATCGATGCCGGCACTGTCCACTCCCAACTGTCTATGACGGAAGAATCAGAGTCGTGCCCAAAGAAGTCGTTTTGGGCGATATCGACAATCTCGTCGGACTCGGTGCAAAGCACCTCAGCTTCGGTGACCCCGACTTCCTCAACGCACCCGCCCATGCCGTGAGCGTCCTCGAGGGAGCTCACCAACGGCACCCGGAGTTGACCTTTGACGCAACCATCAAGGTGTCCCACATCCTCAAACACGCCGATCTGATTCCTCAACTAGCGGCCAGTGGCCTCCTGTTCGTGGTTTCGGCCTTCGAGAGCACCGACGACGACACGCTTCAGATTCTTGACAAGAACCACACATCGGAGGACATGGCCGCCGCGCTCGATTTACTGCGTCGCAGTGGTGTCTTTGTTCGTCCTACGTGGCTGCCATTCATGCCCTGGACCACGGTCTCTGACATCGCCGACATCTTTGCCTTCCTGGCTCGCCACGATCTCGCTTCGGCCACAGATCCAGTTCAGATGGCCATCAAACTCTTGGTACCCCCCGGCTCTCTCCTCGCGGACCACGAATCTATGAGGCCTTACCTTGGAGAACTCGACAAGGAGGCATTGGTTTACCCATGGGAGTTCGACGATGGCGATACCGAACTCCTGTGGAAACGTCTCGATTCGATAGCCGCCGACGCCTCCGAATGCGGGGGAGAGGCTCTGGCTACTTTGGAGCAGATGAGAAGGACAGTCCAGGAGTTAGCCGGCGATCCGCTTCCCGCGTTTGTTGAGTCGGCGCCTGTTCCGCGCATGACCGAGTCGTGGTTCTGCTGTGCCGAGCCAACCCCTTCTCAGGCGGTGACTATCTCGTTCGGCAGCTAGCTAGGATCGCTCATTGATGGCTGACTCCACCAACTCAATACTCCAGGTCGAATCCATCAGCAGGAGCTTTGACGACTTCTTGGCCGTGGACGACGTGAGTTTCCACATAGCCGAGGGAGAGACATTCGGGCTCCTCGGACCCAACGGTGCAGGCAAGACCACCTCGATATCCATGATCGCAGGCTTGTTGGAGTCGGACTCGGGCACGGTGACCGTGGGTGGTGAGACGATCTCGACCGGGTCGATCGCGGGTCGAGAACACATCGGCTTGGTTCCCCAGGATCTGGCGATCTATCCCGATCTGACAGGTGAGGAGAACCTCAGCTTCTTTGGCCGGCTTTATGGACTCGGGGGCGAGAAGCTCTCTGGGCGGATATCAGAGGTGTTGCGAGTCATCGGTCTCAGCGATCGTAAGGACGACTACACCAAGGAGTACTCCGGAGGGATGAAGCGGAGACTCAACATTGGGATCGGGCTTCTTCACCAACCCCGTCTGCTGATTCTCGATGAGCCGACTGTTGGCGTTGATCCTCAATCTCGCAACGCGATCCTCGAATCTGTCGAGGCTCTTTCCAAAGATGGCATGGCAGTTCTCTATACCACCCATTACATGGAGGAGGCGGAGAGGCTCTGCGACCGAGTTGCCATTATCGACGAGGGGTCGATCCAGGCTTCCGGAACGAGACGAGAGCTGGTGTCTTTGGTCGGTCAGAAAGATCGAGTGTCGATTCGGGCTACAGGTGACCTCGACTCCGCGGCGAACAGTTTGCGGGGCGTGGCCGGCGTTGCAGAGGTGTCGGTAGCGGACGGATGTGTTGAGGTGCTTGCGGCAGATGCAGCGGCCAGCCTTCCGGAGTTGTTGGCTCAGGTGTCGAACTCCGGAGCGAGCATCTCGAGTGTTGATGTCGTCGAGCCGAATCTCGAAGCTGTCTTCTTGCACTTGACGGGCAAGGCCTTGCGAGACTGAGGTGAAGGCCGCACTCCAGATAGCCGGCAAGGACCTCAAGCTACGACTCCGAGATCGTTCGGTATTCATCCTCGGAATCCTGGCCCCATTTGCACTCGCCTTCATCTTCAGCCGGATCTTTGGTCCTGCGGCGGACACCTCGACCTTCGACCTCGAGATCGGATTGGTCGACCAAGACCAATCTGAGATCTCCCAGGCCTTTGGTCAGGTTCTTCAAGGGGCTGACGAGGCGGACGTTCTGACCCTGGTTCGCTATCCCGACCGCGACGGTGCGATAGCTGGTATCGAGAATGGCGAAGTTGGGGCCGTGCTTCAGGTTCCTTCCGGACTCGGCCAAGCAGTTCAAACAGGTTCGGCGGCCACGATTGACGTTGTCGGCGATGTCGACTCACCAGTCACCACACAGATAGCCGTGGCGTTCGCCGAGCGATTCTCTAGTTCGATTGCGGCTGGTCAGCTTGGTGTCACCACGGCAGCCGTCATGTCGGACTCGGCTCTGACGCCTGAGTTTCTAGCGTCATTGACCACCGACCCTGCGATCGCAGGAACCAATTTCAACGTGGTCAACCGAAGCGCCGAGACCAAACAACTGGATGCCACCACATACTTCGTTGCCAGCATGGCCGTCTTCTTCCTCTTTTTCACTGTCCAGTTTGGTGTGAGCGGACTCCTCGAAGAGGAGCGTGAAGGGACGATGCCCAGGTTGATGGCATCGCCTATCAGTCGATCCTCTGTTGTGGTGGGCAAGGCCATCCTGTCTTTTGTGATTGGGGTCGTCGCGATGGCCGTTCTGCTGGCATCAGCCACCTTTGTGATGGGAGCCAAACTGGGGTCGCCACTCGGTGTGACAGTTCTAGTTGTGGCAGGTGTGCTCGCGGCCACCGGAATCATGGGGATGGTAGCGGCGGTGGCCAAGACTCCGGAGGGAGCCGGCAATCTCGGGTCGATCATCGCGGTGATCCTCGGCATGTTGGGTGGGGCCTTCTTCCCCATTGGTTCCAGCGGTGGGCTCCTCTCCAATCTGACTCTGCTGACTCCGCACGCCTGGTTTCTGCGGGGACTGACTGATTTGACGGCGGAAGCTCCCTGGACGGCTGCCCTGCCGGCAGCGGGAGCCATCCTGATGTTCGCGATCGTTGCCGGTGTGATTGCTTCCCTGCTCCTTCGCCGGAGGTGGCAGGCATGAAGGCGTTGAGTATTGGCTGGAGCAACATCGTGAGGATGTTGCGAGAGCGCTCAAACATCTTCTTCGTCTTCATCTTTCCTCTTGCACTGGTTTTGCTCATTGGCGTGCAGTTCGGGGCAGGTTTCGAACCGAGGGTTGGCCTGTTCAACGGTGACGGGTCGCCGCTCGCCGAGGATGTGGCTCAAGTCCTGATGTCGAATGACGAGATCGTCGTTGTTGAGTTCCATTCAGAAGACGAGCTGACTACGGCCGTGGAGCGAGGCCAGGTCCAGATCGGGGCCTTTCTTCCTGCCGGTTTCGATTCCGGAGCTCGCTCCGGCACTCCAGTCGAGGTTGATGTCATCTCCCGGCCCGACGGTTTCGGGGCACAGCTCCAGCAGGTCGTCTCAGCAGCGGTGGCCGAAGTCATGGGCCCGGTTGGCGCGGGTCAGTTTGCGGTGGCCGAGTTGGATGTTGAGTTTGACGATGCTCTAGCAACGTCGAGGTCTCTTGCCGGCGAGGCTGGAGGGATTGAGGTCTCTGCTTCCACAGTTGGAGAAGCGATTTTTCCCTCGACCTTGGGGCAATTTGACTTGGGTGCCTCGTCACAGCTTGTCCTGTTCACGTTCCTTACTGCCATGGCCGGGGCGTCAGCATTGATTCTCACTCGGCAGCTCGGAATCAGCAGGCGGATGATGTCGACCCCGACACCGATGAAGTCCATCGTGGCCGGGGAAGCTCTCGGGCGGTTTGGGACAGCCATCCTCCAGGGGCTGTACATCATGGTTCTCACGTTGATCATCTTCTCGGTCAACTGGGGTGATCCGCTAGGTGCCCTCCTCATACTGATTGCCCTCTCGGCAGTGGGAGCCGGTGCGGGGATGCTTCTCGGCTCGCTTTTCAAGAACGACCAGCAGGCTTCGGGCATAGGGGTGATGCTCTCGCTCGGACTTGGCGCCTTGGGAGGAGCCATGTTTCCACTGGATCTCTTCCCGGACACGCTGAGGACGATCGCGCACGTAACACCACACGCCTGGGCACTCGATGGATTCGCCGAGTTGGTTCGCCGGGGAGGCACCACATTGGACATCCTGCCGCAACTGGGTGTGCTGGTTCTCTATGCGGTTGTTCTGCTCGTTCTGGCGGCATGGCGGCTCCGGGTAGCCATCATCCGACCCTGAGGGGATAATGGACGAGTGAGCAAACGAACAAAGATCGTTCTTGGGTTCGCGGGTGTCTTCATTGTTGCCTCGTTGCTTGATGTGGCTTTTGGCGACGGGGAATTCAGTTTGCTCCCCGGACTCGTTTTCCTGTTTATCGCACGCAACTTCTGGCGTCGTGACCGATCGGGTGCACCCGAGCCGCTTGGTCGTCGCGTCCCCCAAACTGCCGACGACAGCTCAGCCCCCTCGGACGTAGCGAATGAGCAATCGGTGTCGCGGAGACCAGCGGAGCCATTTCCGGAGATACCCACTACACAAGGTTCCCAAACCAAAAAGCCCGCTTCGAGAGCGCAGCCTGACCCACGGCGCGAGCCGAAACCGCAGAAGACTCAGCGAGTATCTGCCAAGCCGACTGAGGAAAGAAAGGCGCCGAAACCCGCGCCCGACAGCGAAGAGTTTGTTCCGATGTCCTCCGAGGACATGATCAGACGCGCCCGCAAGCGGTGGGACAGTTAGTCAGCAGCCACACCGAGCGCCGAAAGGTTTCTGGCTGCTCGCACCTCCTCGGCAAAGGCAGACCTCTCGTCTTGAGTGTCATCGGCGAGGAGACCTCGGTTCTCTGCGAGTGACAGAGCGGACTTGAACAGCACCTGGCTAGCGCTCTCGCCCGTGAACAGCCGATTCTCGATCCGGTACATCTTGGCCCTAGCCATACACGCTTTCAGGAAGGCCTTCTCTTCGAAAGTTCCTTGCCAGTTCTCCAGCTCATCGCCTACGACTTGGTAGGCGTCGAGAAACGGAAGCACCGACCAATGAGCCACGGGATCCCCCATCTCTGCCAACACCCCGAGAGGGCCGCGGGCATCCAGGGCACCTCGCCAGTCGGGGACGTCGTATCCGATCTCGGCGGAGATCTCTTTGACGAACTCGCCCTTTTCTGGGAAGAAGAACTCGAACTTCAACAGGTCGCGGATTCGCAGGGCTTCCTCAAAGATCTCCTCCGGATCGCGAGACCCGTTTTCGAGCGCCGAGGCCAATCCCATCTCAGCGATTGCGCGGTTGACAAAGAAGTGCACGACCGTGTTGCGGTAATAGGACGTCCTGATCATCTGGTTGTCGTCTAGCCAGTAGACCTTTCGCCCAACGGCTTCATGGCTCGAAACGTTGCCGTGCTCTGCCAACTGCTCAAGGACATGAAGCACCTGGTCGGGCTCGGTCAGGGAGACAGACTCGGTGATGGGGAGCTGGCGCTTAGCGATGAAGTCGCGAATCTGGAGACAGGATGCCGCCAGTTCCTCGACTGTGAGTGCCTGTCCGCGTGCGGCGAGCAAGGCGATCGAAACGATCGATACCGGCGTGAACGGTGTTGCGCGGCCGATGCGATACATGACCTCGAACGCGAGTTTCTGAAGGCTTAGAGAGTCTTCGTCGGAAGAGCGCGCCGCCGACGAGACAGAAACCGGTTCTCCGAAGCGGATATGGATGTCCCCGTAGCGTTGGCGCATCGACCTTATGGCCTTCACCAACCATCCGATTGACTCCTTCTCCTTTCCTCGCCCTTGGGCCTCCCGCGCATAATCGGCTACATCCTGGATCTGGTCGTAAGCGATTGAGACCGGCACTAGATGGATCTCGTCGCTCTTGCCTCGCTCAAACGCGTCAACGACGTAATGGAGCATGCCGAACCGTGGCGGATTCAATCGACCCGACCTCGATCTGCCGCCCTCCATGTACCACTCGAGTGGCAGCCGCTTTTCGACCAGGTAGTCGATGTACGACCGGAGGACGATCTTGTAGAGCTCGTTGTCCTTGAACGATCGCCTGATGAAGAACACCCCGCTTCGACGTAAGAGGGGACCGATTGGGAAGAAGTTCAGGTTGATGCCCCCTGCCGTGTGGTTCGGAGGCAGGTCGTTTTCCCAGAGCATGAACTGGAAACTGAGTCGATCCATGTTGGAGCGGTGTGATGGGAGGAACACCACCGGGCTGTCGGCACCGAGTGACGCAATTCGCGTCACTTCGTCGTCGGAGTATCGGATCGAGCCGTAGCCCTGCTTGTAGAGAGCATGGATAGCGTTCGCGACGAGGTCGATTACGTAGGGGCTATGCGTGGCCGCGATCTCATGGAGGTACTTCGAAGCCTTAGCGTGCACCCAGTCTGGGTCTCGTTCGATCTTGGTGGCGTGCTCGTCGAGAGTCGCCTTGAACTCTCGCCGTGAAAGGATCGATTCGGGGACGAACCGTGGGATCTTGTAGCGGTTGCCCCGGAGAACTCGTTCCACACGATCGAGGCTTCTCCACGCCCGCCTTGTGACGAATCTCTCCAATCCGTCGGCCTCAGCCGAATTCTCGTAGTCGGTCTTGAGGTCATCCACTCGGGCACCGGTCCCAGCGATGAACTTCACTCGCTTGGGGACGAGAAGACGTATCAGGCGCGCTCGAAGCCAGTAAGGATCGCGAGGGTCACCAGGTCGTAGCGCTTCGGCCCATGTGACCGACCGGCGTCCTCTCTTCTCGGGAGCCATCCAAACCACCCGCAACGGAACAAGATATGTGTTGGGATGCCCCGACATGATGAGAGACAAATCGTCATCGACTCGGACTCGACGGCGACGCGCCGGGTTGATGCGGATTGCGGAGGCGTTTCGGTTGTGCTTCTCAATCCACTTCTGGAGGAGGTTGGCCTCGAACCCCGTGGCTGCATCGAGCAGGTAGACAGTGTCCGTCCCATCAGGGCCGATAGGCAAGACTGCGCTGTTGGCGGCAGAAGACACGACGACACTCTATTGAGTGTCACAATCGTTGGCGTGCGAGTCGTAGCGCAGCGTGTGAGCAGGGCTTCGGTGACGGTCGGTGACGAGATCGTTGCCAGCATCGAGCGAGGTCTGTTGCTGTTGGTGGGGGTGGCCGGCAATGACGATCAACGAGATGTCGAATCCGTCGCCTCGAAGGTGGCCGGACTGAGGGTCTTTCCCGATCACGAAGGCAAAATGAATCTCTCGATCGGCGACATTGACGGCGAGGTATTGGTTGTCAGCCAGTTCACACTGCAGGCGGATGTCCGGCGAGGGCGTCGACCATCGTTTACCGGTGCGGCCCATCCTGAAACAGCTCGGGGGATGGTGGAACGTTTTGCCGACGAGCTGCGGGGCTACGGATTGCCGGTAGCAACTGGTGTCTTCGGTGCTGACATGAAGGTCTCACTGCTCAACGACGGGCCGGTGACCCTCATTGTGGAGTCGCAGGGCGGGAGGATCGCCTAGTCCTGTGATCACGCCAGTGCTTCTGCCACAAGACAGCAGCGAGCCCCACGGCCATCGCAGCGGCGGCGCCTGCCGACAATCCTGGCCATTGCCAGTCGGATTGCCATGCGACGATTCCTACCGTCGACATCGTGGCGAGGGCTGACAGAGCCGCCGTACCGGAGGATCGTGTCAGTGCAACGACAACTGCGATCGTAACTACGCCAATCGCTGCGAGTACAGGCGAGGCCGCGGCGAGAACTCCGCCGCTGATAGCGAGTCCCTTGCCGCCCTGGCCTCGGTACCAGATGTTATAGACGTTGCCGGCCGCGGCTGAGACTCCAGCCAGGGCCGCCGCGGCGTCTCCGCCAAGACCGGCGCCCACGAACACCGCCAGGTATCCCTTCGCGATCTCGACAGCGAGGACAGCCGCGGCCAGACGTTTGCCTCCGAGACGGAGGGCATTGTTGGCACCGGGATTGCCGGACCCAGAACTGCGAAGGTCTATTCCGGCCAGCCTGGCCAGCGCCGCGGCAGTGGGCACGGAACCGATCAGGTAAGCGACGACAGCTGCGACCAGTGTCACTTTGCCAGGTAGGCCTGTCCCGCAGGGCAGAACTGGGCGAAGTCGCAGTTCTGACACCACTGACCGGGGGTGGTTGAGAAGTTCTCTTCTTCGATTCCGGCAATGAGTTCGTCGAGTCGGCTTCGAGCTTGGGCGAGCCACGTTTCGTCAGCCGAGTACGAAACCTCGTTGAGGCCGCCGCCGAGATAGGCGAACGTCACGCGGACCTCGTCCGGGGCAGGCTGGCCAAAGCCAACATCACTCACTGCGATGGCGTAGGCCTGAAGCTGGGTAAGCAGCGAAGGGTCATCCTTGGGACGACCAGACTTGAAGTCGACGACCTCCCATTTGTTTCCTTCGCGATAGATGGCGTCGATTCGACCGCGGATCGAGTATCCGTTGTCTAGTTGGAGGTGGAATGGTGTTTCGACCAAGTCGGCGCGGGCGGCGGCGAATCGCGAATCCGCATAGGCATCGAAGCCACTGCGAACTGACACGCTGTCGTCGGGGGAATCGACCTCGTAGCTTTCAGGTTGGAACTCTTCGAAGGGCACCTGTCCCAGCTGATCCAGTTCGATCCTCCGGTGGATTGCTGTGCCGATTGCGGCTGCCTTGTTGGGACGACGTGGAAGGGGGTCAACTGCCGTCCAGTAGTACCGGCGCGGACACTGCGCATAAGTGACCAGGCCGGTGACCGAGATGTTGCGGTTGTTGTCGGGCTCAGTGGCCTGGGGAATGTTGTCCAGTGCAAAGAGGGTCGAAGTCCACTCATCGATTGACTCTTGAACCTCCTGTCTCAGTCCGTGATCCTCGGCCATCCTCGATACCGTACGAGGATCATCGACCGCTTGTCTCAGGGTGGTGCTCCAGCCTGCGGGGAAGAGGGGGTCAGGATCACTCGCATCGATGTGACGACGAAGGCTGTCTGGTCGTGGCGTGAGTTCACTCATTCCACCGTTGATTGCCCCGGGTGCCTGAGAAACGATTTCGAAGAGCTCAGACGGTTCGGCAGGTGTCTTGCGAACCTTGGGGTCGCCGTACCAGTAGGCCCCGGTCACCAACAGCCTCCGACGAGCTCGGGTGACGGCTACGTATGCCACACGCCATTCTGATTCGAAGTGTCTGGTGCGAAAGAACGACCTACGTGATCTTTGGTCCTCCGGCAAGGAAACGATCGTCGTGTCGAGCCTCAGGTCCGGTGGTAGGTACTCGCCCTTCTCTACAGGGTCAGGAAAGCCTCTGGAGACCGACGGGAAGTTGTTTTTGACGGTCGCTGGAATGGCGACCGTGTCCCATTCGAGGCCTTTGGCGCGATGAACGGTTATGAGGGTGACTGCGTCTTCGCCAGACAGTCGGGCGGAGTCCAGCTCCTCAGCCGGCTCGTCCTCCATTGCCAGCAGGTACTCGAGGAATGCGGGGAGGGAGGGTCGCCCGCTAAGCGGGCTCCAGTCTTCTGCAAGGTCAAGGAATCGATAGATGTTGAGCTTGGCGCTTAGTCGGGAGTTGGCGGGTAGTGCCTCGATGTCTTGCCACAGTCGGGTCTCGTCGAGGACGGAACGGCAGACCTCGACAAGACTCAGTACCTGGGACTCCTCGAGCAATCGTCTGTGAGTATTGACGAAACTGTCGAGTCTGTCGGCCACATTCTTCGACATGTTGTTCACGCCCAAACCGGCCTCTATTGCCTCAATCAAGGTCACCGGATCCACCAGCTCTGCGTCGTCACGTCGGGGTCGCGGGATCTCCCTGGTGATGGCCGCAATATCAGCCAGGCCGAGGCGATATTTGGAACCAGTCAGTATTTGGAGCAGGGCGGCCGAGTCTTCGGGATTTGTCAGGATGGTGAGCCAAGCTCTCAGATGAGAGACCTCCGGGACCGAGAGGAGTCCGCCGACGTTGGCCACTTCAATAGGGATGTCGTGGCTGCTGAGCGCATCGATCAAAACCGGGAAATCTTTGTTCTTTCTCAGCAGGACCGCCATTGACCGCCACGAAGCGCCACTGTCGTTGAGGATCTCGAACTGGCGTGCAATCCACTCGGCTTCGGCAACCGAGTCTCCGGCGAAGTGGGTGATGACGTCGGTCGGCAGATCTTCGGCCGCCACCAGGTCGTCTGCTCCTGGGTTGGCGCGGCGACGAACCTCGTTCGCCACAGAAAGGATTCCCGGCCCCGACCTTCGGTTGGTGGTCAATCCAAGATCATGAGCAGGGGAGCCGTCAGCACGTGGGAAGTGTTCCGTGAAGCGTTGAAAGTTCTCTGCTGAGGCTCCGCGCCACTCGTAGATCGTTTGGTCTTCGTCCCCAACGGCTATCACCGGAAAGCCTCCTCCGAATACGGTTCGAAGAAGCGAGCTTTGAGCGGAGTTCGTGTCCTGATACTCGTCGAGGACCACAGCGCGATAACGATTCCGCACCAGCGCAGCTAGCGGAGGGTGATCCGAGAGCAAACGGTGACCCTCGCGCACCAGGTCGGAGTAGTCGACGACACCCAACTCCCTTTTGGTCTGCTGAAACTCAGTCAGGACGTCTGCCATCTCGATGCGCTGGTCCCAGGCATCAGCTCCACCATGAATTTCGGCTGCGCGCAGGATGCCTTCTGTGTCGAGCAAGTGGTCACCCATCTGGTCGGCCAGGCGGCGGATTCGGTCGAGAGTGCCGCGGTAGGTCATGTTCAGCACCTGCGGTTGGCGTCGGTAGTAGATGTCGGCCAGCATCTGGCGGGCAAAGGTTGGCGTGATGATGTCGAATCGCGAGTTGAGGCCCCGAAGGGGTCCGAACTCCGCCAGGACTTGTGCTGCGAAACCGTGATATGTGTGGACCTCGATTTGTCGGGAAGGGTCCAGCGCGTCCGGCAAGAAATCGACCACGCGTGTGGCGAGTTCGGCTGCCGCCTTGTTGGTAAATGTCAGCCCGAGTATCTCTTCTGGTTCCAATCCGTGGTTTTCGATGAGAGCAGCGATGACCATCGCCACGGTGGTGGTCTTCCCGGTTCCGGCCCCAGCTCGAACCCTCATGGAGTCGAGTCCGACGTCGAGGATGCGCTGCTGTTCCTGACTGGGCCTCATGGCAGATAAGCCTCTCGTCCCTGGGGCCACGCCGGACACGAGTGGAGGAACGGGCAGTTGCTGCAGGCTTTTCCAGCTGTCGGCTCCCAGCGCTCCTCGTTGATTCCTCTGGAGATCTCTTTCAGTCTCTCCGACACGGCGGTTTTGTTGTGGATGGCGAACGCTGCCTGCCGGACGGATTTGCCCGAACTTCGTGGATACCACATCTCTGCGGCAGTCACCTCACCCAGGCTCTCCTCAACGGCGAGTGTGTATAGGCCGAGTTGGATCGATTCGGCTGCTTCATCGTTTGTGAGCGACGTGGTTCCGGTCTTGTAGTCGATCACGCGATAGGCATCGCCCACCGCCTCTATCCGGTCGATCGTTCCGACCCAGGTCGTGTCATCGATCTCTAGTTCGACCTCATGTTCCAAGCTGAAAGGTATCCCTTTACCTGGCCACTTTTCGTAGAGCTTGGTCACGACTTCGATGCCGATTCGTCTCCAACCTTCGGTGTAGCCCGGCGAGCCCAGTTCTAGGTCTGCCCATTCCTCATCGAGGATCTCGAGCACCCGACCCAGGTCAGCATGGCGTTTCCCAGTACCCACGACCTCGTTCTCTGCTCGTTCGAGAATCCGATGAATAACGGTTCCGAACGTTGCCCAGACTGAGTCCGAGTCGCCGATCCGCAATCTGCGCTGCAGGACATATCGCCTCGGGCACGTCGCGTAGGACTCGGCCTGTGATGGTGAGAGCTTGGGTTTGCCACTCAGTACCGGAGTCTGGGCTCCTCGTGGCAGAGATCCGGCGAAGTTGTCGATGTTCCACCTTGATGGCGACTCGGCTGCCAGCACCGCCAGGGCGGCCAGCCTCGCGACCGGTGACAGGGTGGTATCAAACAGGCAGCGACGCAGCCTGGCTTCGGCATCTCCGATGCTGATCGGTGAGGGGTCTTTCAGAAAGGCGGGTGGCCCCAATGGCTGGCTTGCGGCGAGGGCAGACATGAAACGAGACGGTCTTCGTTCTCCCTGATCGACGCCAGCGTCGGTCGCGGTCATCACCACTCTCCGGCGTGCCCGCGTCAGAGCGGTATAGGCGAGACGCATCTCCTCTTGAAGCGCAAACAGCTGATGGGAGGCCCCTTTTGGTCGTCCAGATAGCAACTCGGGCCTGAGTATCCGCTTGCTTCTCCGGAGATCGGGAAAGACACCCTCGGACGCGTTTGGGATGAACACGGTGTCGAAGGAGAGCCCCTTGATCTGGTGCAGAGTCGACAGTGTCACGCGCTCTGTCTCGTCCTGGAGCGAAAGAAGGGGTGTGGATTCAAGATCGTCGTCTCGAACCATCGAGAACCATCCGTTGAGAGTCATGCTCGGGTCACGCTCGCTTTGCCTTTGCAGCATCTGACCCAAGGCGGTCCATACCCTTCGCCAATCGGAGCGCGTTGGGTCATCGACCAAGCTTTCAATGCCGTCGGCGTGGGTCCACCATTCCCAAAACCCGAGGGCTGCCTCGCTCCCCATCGCCCAATCTGTGTCGACCAGTAGACCTATCAGACCGCGGAGTTCGGGGCATTGCTTGGCCAGAATGTCCGACCATCTCGAGTCCCCGGACGCTCTGGATCGTTCCAGATCTCTCACTTTGGAAATCGAGAACCTCACCGACGGCCCCAACAGAATTCTGCGTACGGCCGCGTCGGCTTCAGCGGACGCCGTGGCGGTCTCGTTGAGGTCAAGGGTTGCCGCGGTGACCGTGTCCTCGACGAGTCTCACGGCCGGATGGTCGATCAATCTCTGGCTAGGGGGATCGTGGGGCACGTCGCGGCGTGACAAGGCGCGGGACATCTCGTTCAAGAACTCGCGTTTGGATCGGACAGCCACCGCTATGTCTGACGCGGGGACTCTCTCGATGCGGATGAGTCTTTCGACCTCAGATGCTATCCATTCAGCCTCTGCGGTCTCCTGGTCGAACACGTAGGCCTCGGCTGCCCCCTTGTGGTCAGCTGGCTCCACAGCACCGGCGGACCCCGGGAGGTCGCCGGAAGAGACAACCCGCAGCGCCCCTTCCAGGATTTCCGCTGGTACGCGAAAACTCTTGGTCAAGACCCAGCGCTTGGTGTTCGGAACTAGTGAGAACCGGTGGATGTTCTCGAGGTCGGCACCTCGAAACGAATAGATCGACTGGTAGGGGTCGCCAGCCACCGTGATATTGCTGGTGGCCGCTGCGAGTTTGTCGGCCATTGCTGCCTGAGCCGAGGTTGTGTCTTGGTACTCGTCGACCAACACGTAATCGACGGGTACCAACTCAGGTGTGTTGCCGAGGATGGCTGTGGCCTTGGTGAGCACGGTTCCGTAGTCGACCTTGTTTTCGCTTTCGAGTCGTTCGAGATATCTGCCAAAAAGCGCCGGAAGAGCCTGCCAATCGGGAATTTCATCAGCCAAGCCAGCAAGGGACTCGGGTGTAAGGAGCCGTTCGGAACACCGCATCAAAAAGTCGGCGATTTCGCGTGCGAAGACATGATCGGTTAGCGCGTGCCGGTAGATCGGAGGCCAGTCTGAGGGGTTCTCTCCCTTGAGGACGGAGTGGACGACCGCCACTTGTTCGGGGGCTGTAAGAGTGGTGGGGCCGTCTGCGGGGTTCGCAGCCTCGATCAAACGGTTGGCGAGCGAGTGAAACGTCGATACGTGGAGGGCTGTCCCTCCACCGATGACGTCGAATAGACGCGCTTCGAGTCGACGTGATGACCGACGCGAGAAGGACAACAAGAGGATGGCGTCAGGTCGCGCATGTTCGTTGTCGACCAGTGTCTTGACGCGTCGAAGGAGGAACTCAGTCTTGCCTGCACCGGGCCCGGCGACCACCAACTGGCGGCCATCGACCTCGGCGAGAGCCCTGTCCCATGCGTCCGGTCGAAGCCTCTGTTCTTCCACCTGCTGATCGTAGATGTCAGGCAGCGAGGTCCAGCGAAGGCTCGGAAACTACCTCCGCGTCGATGCCGTGGGTGGCAAGGAAGGCGACTGGATCTTCGAAAACCCGGGCTGTGTTGTCGTGGTTGTTGTTCATGTCGATCAAGTTATGGCTTGGGTCCGACAGATTTCTCCTCACAGGCTCGCGAGGCGGCCCGACGACTGCTTAGGATCGTGCCCACAAAGACTTCGCATACGGAGGGAAACGTGGGCTCGCAGCCTGAATTCGACTCACAGATGTACAACGAGGCCGTCGGTCAGTTCAACCGGGTCGCCAAGGTGATGGGTCTCGATGACAACGTCGCCGACCGCCTTCGGGTCCCACAGAAGTCAACGGTGGTCAGCTTTCCATTCCGTCACGACAACTACACCGAAGTCGAAACCATTTTCGGATACCGAGTTCAACACCTCACCACCATGGGCCCGACCAAAGGTGGTATCCGTTTCGATTCTGACGTTGACCTGGGCGAGGTGGCAGCCCTTGCGATGTGGATGACGTGGAAATGCGCCATCGTCGGTGTGCCATTCGGTGGGGCCAAGGGCGGTGTCCGCATCAACCCGATGAACTTGTCCCGTGCAGAACTCCAGAGAGTGACTCGTAGGTTCACCATGGAGATCATCAACGTCATCGGCCCCGAGACCGACATCCCCGCGCCCGACCTGGGCACCAACGAACAGGTTATGGCTTGGCTGATGGACACCTACTCTCAACACGTGGGTCATGCCGTTCCGGCCGTCGTCACCGGCAAACCCCCAGCCCTGGGCGGCTCTGTCGCCAGGAGAGAGGCGACAGGGCGCGGACTGATGTTCTTGCTTCCCCAGGCTGCGCGCATCGTCGACATCGACCCCGTAGGCGCATCGGTGGCTGTGCATGGATTCGGAAACGTGGGCCGGTACGCAGCGGTTGCTGCCTCAGAGGCGAAGGCGAAGGTCGTTGCTGTGTCAGATATCTCGGGGGCCATCCACAACCCCGATGGGATCGACATCGAGGCCGCTGGCAAGTGGGTCGACGAAAACCGGTTTCTCGAAGGCTTTCCGGACGCAGATTTCATCGATGGAAATGCAATATTCGGGCTCGACGTCGACGTATTGGTACCCGGAGCCATCCAGAACGTACTGCGTGCCGACAATGCCCCAGACGTCAAGGCCAAGCTGGTGATCGAGGGGGCCAACAACCCGACCACCCTCGAAGCTGACGACATCCTTCGCGAGAAGGGGGTTTTCATCGTCCCCGACATCCTGGCCAACGCGGGAGGCGTCACCGTCTCGTACTTCGAATGGGTACAAGACGTTCAGAAGTATTTCTGGTCCGAGAACGAGACAGTGGGGCGGCTCCGTCAGATCATGACAAGGGCCTTTGACGAGGTCCATTCGATCGCCCAACGCGAGAACGTCGACATGCGCACGGCGGCCCTCATCAAGGGAATCCGGCGGGTGGCGGACGCCAAGCTGGTTCGCGGAGTGTTCCCGTAGAGGATCTCAGTCCACAAACACTGGGTAGACGGGAAGATCGACAGCTTGCGGCCAGGAGTTTCTTAGCGCCGCAACGTAACGCTCCATGGTTTCGGCCAGGGCATGGCAGCTCCCAAGTTCCGCGGCTGTCTCGATGAATGATTCGTATAGGAGAATGGCTCCGGCCATTTCGGGGGTCGCTTGATCCTCATCGGGTGCTCCAGGTCCGAACATTGTTTCCCAATGGCGGCCCCAACGGCCCACGGCCCAATGTGCACAAGCATTGGCCAACGTTGTGTTCCATCGAGAATCATCGCCAGCGAAGTCAATACCATCCGCCACCGCCCGGCGGTAGGCGTTCTCCAAACTGCCAACGGTCTCTGAGGGGACCGCACCAGGTTGCCCGCAGTGCGGAAACCCAAGCCGCGCTGAGGCAACGTCTAACAGCGGGTGTGCGACCACGGTGAACTCGAAGTCGAGGATCTGAGCGGTCCTCCCATCCCAGATGAAATTTTGGGGACCGGCATCTGCATGGATGACGGTCTTGACTGCCGGTTGGTGGGAGATCACTTGATCAACGTGTGCGAACTCATCCCAAAACCGAGGTGCTGGATCCACACGCAGTTCAGAAAGAGATGCCTCTACGGAATCGCGTATCTCGCTCAACCGACGCGTGGAGTCGGAACGAGGCGACCGTGCTCCCCAGCGATCCTGAATGTCCCGAAACTGCTGCGTGCGGTTGAGGCCAGCGAGGTGGAACTGTCCCAGCGTTTCGCCCATCGACTTGATGCTCCTAGCTACGGAGTAGCGGTCGGCTCCGTACAGAAGATGCAGTATCGGCGGTGATGCGCCGAGATCCTCCATCACAACCAGACCTTCGCGGGGGTTACCACTGAGAATCCGCGGCCATGGTCCGTCAGTCACATGTTGATCAAAGAACTCGAGGGCTGTGGCCTCATTGAGGAGCCGGGTGGACACTACCGATGAGTCGTCAGCGGTGAACTCGGTGGAAGTGATCTTCTTGACGATGACGGTCTTGGGATCGTCTGGCGACTCGGACACGAGATTGCATCGGGCCAAGAAGTGGGGACTCCAGAGCAAGGAGTCCAGGCTCAGCTCAACGGATCTGCCTAGCGAACGAGAGAGGGAGGATGAGGCTGACGAGAGCAGTTCGATGTGGTCGGCCTGTTGGCTCAACCTGCCTCTCCAAAGGCCGGACAGATCTCTTGATACGAGCACCAGTCACAGAGTCGCCCAGGTCGTGCTGGAAAGCGGTTCTCACTGATGGCCCGTTCGATCGCGCTCCAGAGAGCTCGGAGCTGTCCCTCCATGGCGTCGAGTTGCTGGTCGTCGACGGAAAGCTGGTAGAGAGTGGGGCCATTCAGGTAGAGAAGTCGGACCTCTTTCGGAGTTTCGCCGAGACGGTGACGGATTAGCAACGCGTAGATCTTGAGAGCGAAGAACGAGCCCAGGGCGTATCTCTCAGGTGGCGCTCTACCGGTCTTGTAGTCGGTGATGATGAGCTGGCCGTCATCGTCACGGTCTATGCGGTCGAGAATGCCTCGGATCGTCATTTCATCGAGACTCTCCAGAAGGTCGAGTTCCCGGTCGAGCGGTTCTATCTGAGCGGGATCTTCGATCGAGAAGTAGTTGGCGAGGAGGGCCATGCTCTCCGTGCCCCACTCTCTTTCGGATTCCGTATCTTCGAATAGCCCCTCGAACTCTTCATCACTTCGAATCTCAGTCCAGACGGCACGGAAGAGGTTGTAGAGCTGCTCGGGAGTCCGCTCTTGGCTCGGATGGTCGAACAACTTCTGGAGCGCGAGATGGGCTGCGGTTCCCCGAGCTTGGTGTATGGAAGTCGGCTCGGGGATCTTGTCGATCGACCTGAACTTGTAGAGCTGTGGGCATGTCTTGAAATCGCCAGCCCGACTCGGCGACAAGGTCACGAGTTTCAGCGGCAAGTCTTCGGTTGGCGTGGCTGCCGTCTCGGCAGTTGATTCGACCACCATGCTGACGATCATAGGGGCGCCCTGTGACAGGATTCCGACGGGTCACTGGACCGCGAAAATCCGTAATGGTTCGCGAAAACAATGACGTATTCTCGGTTGAAAGCCTCCGGTGCACCTCATATGTTCTTTTGGGTTGTCCCGATGGATCAAACCGGAGAGACAACGGGTCGGAGGCCCGCTTCTCCGGCCAGAGAGCCCCGAGAGGGCTACAGGCTTCGGTCAGTGGCTTTCTCGGGGTTTCTCGCTTTTTTGACCCGCTTTGAGGCCACTTTTTGGTGTTCGCGAAATCCAAAAAGAGGTCGCGAAAAACAATCAAGGTTTCAACTTGTGTTGTGTCCGGGGTCGGTCTACTTTTCCATCCACGTTGAGAGGGCAACCTCTCAGCACCGACCGAGTCGGCGGGAGACCGCCGGGTGGTCACGACCGGAAGGCCGGCTTGCCGGACGGAAGGTCAGCCCGAAGACTGCGGGAAACTGCGGGCGGAGGGTAGGTCGGACACCGAGCGGGGATCCTTCGGGATCGTCGAGCGGGAGAAGACCACCGACGAGCCATTGGCTCGTCACAGTGACCGATCGAGAGATCAGTCACCGGCGGGTCGCAAGACCGGCCAAAGACGACACACCGAAAGGTGAGTCGAACCGGAGGGCCTTCGGGCCAACCGGAGTCGGTCGCAAGACCGGCAGACGGCTCTAACGAGCCAGTCTCCTGAGGGACTTGTCCCACGGGAGAAACTCCCGAGCGGAGTTGGGTCCCCGGCCCGGCTGCGAGCGGGAATTGAGAACCCCGAGAGGGTTGAAGCTTCGGCGGATGCTCCCTCGGGGTTTCTCGCGTCTGGGTGCGCTGACAAAACCTCTCGCGGCACGGGTCCGCCGTCGTCGGGCAACTACTCTCTGGGCACCCGACCACGAGGGAAGCATGGCCTATCCGGAACGACTCCTGAGCGACAACGAAGTGATCGCATCGCAGTTTCGACCCCATTGGTCAGGCATCATCCGTGAGATCGCCGTGATCTTCATAGGCGTAGGTGCCGCTGCCGTGTTGGCCGTGATCGGAGCTGAGTGGTGGGCATTCGTGTTGGTCCTTGCCGCGGTGGTGCTTCTGTCACTTGGTGGTCTCGTCCGCTGGTACAACACCGAACATGTGATCACCAACGAGCGGCTGATCTATCGGGCCGGCTTCTTCGCCAAGAGCGGTACCGAGATCCCGCTCGAGGTCATCCAGAACGTTGCTTTCAACCAAACGGTATGGGAGAGGGTCTTCGGAACCGGCGACTTGATGGTGGAGTCGGCTGGCACCCATGGTCAGACTCGTTACCAGGACATCCCCAAACCGGAAGCGGTGCAGGCTCTCATCTACAAGATGAGGGAAGGGAGGATGCTTGAGGTCGATAACCGAAGCTCTGCGCCGGAGTCCATCGCTTCCCAACTCGACACACTTTCTCGACTTCATGATGAAGGCAAGCTGACGGACACCGAGTTCGCAGAACAGAAATCCAAGCTCCTCGGAGGTGCCGACTGATGCACATGCAAGACGACTTCCCACTTCTGCTGTCGACCCTCTACGACCATGCAGTTCGGATCCACCCTGATCAAGAAATCGTCTCGGTGGAAGCCGACTTGTCGATTACCCGGCATACCTACCGGTCAACTGATGAGCGGATTCGGAAGTTGGCCGCAGGTTTCGACAACCTTGGAGTCGAGCAGGGCGAAGCCGTTGGCACGTTTGCGTGGAACAACCAACGTCACCACGAGCTCTACTGGGCGACCGCCAACACCGGTCGCATCTGTCACACAATCAACATTCGCCTCTTCTCGGATCAGATTGTCTACATCGTCAACCACGCCAAGGATCGAGTGATATTTGTTGACCCCGATCTCGTCCCGGTTCTGGCTCCACTCGTAGACCGATTCGAGACCGTGGAGACAATCGTTGTGATGGGGGATGCTGCTGCCGACGCGATTCCCGGATCCGTCGCCTACGAGGATCTGATCGCCGACGCCGCCCCGGTTGCAGAGTGGCCGCTGCTGGACGAGCGGTCACCAATGATGCTGTGTTACACGTCCGGTACTACGGGCAACCCAAAAGGCGTCGCCTACACCCAGCGTTCCACCTATCTGCACACGATCTCAAACCTTGCAAACTTCGCTATCGAGCCGACCGACAATGTCCTTCCGGTGGTGCCAATGTTCCACGCTGCTGCGTGGGGGTACCCATACATGGCCGTAACGAAGGGAGCCAAGCTCACATATCCCGGTCCCGACCTGTCCGCCACCGGTTTGGTCGATCTGTTCACCAAAGAAGGGGTCACCTTCAGTGCTGGCGTGCCGACCGTTTGGCTGGGCATACAACAGCACCTTGCGGCGAATCCCGATGTTGACGTTTCGTCGATTAGGGGATTCTTCTGTGGGGGATCAGCGGTGCCTCGGGCCATGATCGAGTGGTATTGGACAAATCGAGGCATTCGGGTGATTCAGGGTTGGGGGATGACCGAAACCAATCCTGTGGCGTCCACGGCTTTACTCAAGCCTCATATGGAGGACTGGGAGCTGAGCGACCAGCTCGACCGGCTCGAAACTGCCGGAATCCCGATCGCCGGACTCCAGGTAAAGATCGTCGACGAGATCGGTGAACCGCTGCCACACGACGGCGAAGCGTTCGGCGAGTTGCTGATTCGGGGGCCCTGGATCGCGGCTGAATACTTCGACGACCCCAGAACTCCCCAGTCGTTCGAAGACGGATGGTTGCGAACCGGCGACGTCTGCAAGATCACCCCGGAGGGGTACATCAGAATCACCGACCGCGCCAAGGATGTGATCAAGTCCGGAGGGGAGTGGATCTCGTCGCTAGATGTCGAAAACGCCCTAATGGCACATCCCGAGGTGGCAGAGGCCACCGTCGTCGGGCTGAAGCACGCCAAGTGGCAGGAGCGACCGGCAGCGTTTGTCGTTCGGACCGAAGGGTCGAGTGTGACCGCCGAGGATCTCAAGGGACACCTCGAGTCGGTGGTGGCCCGCTGGTGGTTGCCTGACGAGATCGTCTTCGTTGACGAAATCCCCAAGACAGGGACAGGCAAGTTCGACAAGAAGGTGGTACGCGACCAGTACGCCGATCTGCTGCTCTGAGTCGGCTAAATCGTCGAGTTCCTAAGGGGGCCTCGCTGGTCGGAGATGACCTTGCCATCCTTCAACTCGATTATCCGATCCGCCACGCTCAGGGGGGCAGGATCGTGAGTCGCAAGGATGGCCGCTATCCCTTGGCTGTGGACGAGATCAACGATGAGTTCGATCACAGCCTGTCCGGTCCGCGAGTCCAACTGGCCGGTCGGCTCGTCTGCGATGAGCAGTGTTGGGGAGTTTGCCAGGGCGCGTGCCACCGCGACGCGCTGTTGCTCACCGCCCGAGAGCTCGTCGGGCCGGTGGTCGACCCGTTCGGCTAGCCCGACTGTTCCAAGCAGCTCACGCGATCGCATCCGACGGCTCGATGAAGGCGTCTTCACCAGTCGCATCGGGACCTCGACGTTCTCGGCGGCGGTGAGGATGGGCAACAACCCAAAGGCTTGGAAGATGAATCCAACCTTGTTCCGCCTCACGGAGGCAAGAGCCTCTTCGTCCATCTGGCCAAGGTCGATGCCGTCGATGGCGACCGTGCCATGGGTCGGCTGATCGAGCCCTCCGAGCATGTTGAGCAAGGTCGTCTTGCCGCTTCCTGAGCGACCACGAATCACAACGAACGAGCCTGCCTCGACACTGAGTGAGACATCGTCGACGGCAACTACGGGTTGAGGTCCCGTGTCATAGATGCGAGTCAACCCGTCAGCATGGAGAAGCGGCGCATTCGTCCGGGGAACTGTGCTCAAGACCGCTCCTCTCGCTCGGCTTGATCGGGCCATACCTCGATGTGGTCGGGCTGCAAGATCAGGCGAACCCGCCTTTCGAGGCCGAGCGCGTCGACATACTCGGCTGGCAATTGGAGCCGGCCCGCCTTGTCGAGGACGGCGAACTCCTCTGAGATCGTCCTGTGTTCGCCACCGTCACCCCTCTCGATCCGCCGCAATACTTCACTCGAGGTTCTTCCGTCCCGGATAGCGACCGTTCGCGAGACGTGTTCGGAAACGAGGGGGTCATGCGTAACGACAACGATTGTTGTGTTTTGATCCCTGTTGATCTCCCGGAGCGTCTCGAAGATCTCGCTAGAAGTTTGGGAGTCCAACTCACCGGTGGGCTCGTCGGCGAACAGCACACGGGGGTTGTTGGCCATGGCCGTGGCTATGGCGACTCGCTGCTGTTCACCACCCGACAGTTCAGCCGGCCGATGGGAAGCTCGGTCAGCCAGTCCAACTCTCTCCAGGAGATTCATTGCTCGTTTCCTCCGCAGGCGTCCGCTGATGGTGTCGAGGCTCATTGGGAGGGACACGTTTTCGACAGCCGACAGGTATGGCAGCAGGTTTCGGGCTGTCTGTTGCCAAACAAAGCCGATCACTCTTCGGCGATAGCGAGTGCGGTCGCGCCGATTCATGTTGAGAAGATCGAAGCCGCTGACCCGCACTTCGCCAGCGGACGGCGTGTCGAGGCCACCGAGAATGTTCAGCAGGGTTGATTTCCCGCTCCCTGAGGCACCGACGATCGCAATGAACTCACCCTCGTCAACGTTGAGGTCCAACCCCTGCAGGGCCACCACTTCGAGGTCGGCGACCTTGTAGATTTTGACCAGGTTGTCGCATAGGATCATCGGCCCTGCGTTGGCTTGGTCAGAGCGAAGTTGTTCCAGGGTTCGGTCGGTCATCGACTATCTCCAACTCGTAGGGTTTGTCCGAGTTCGCGGTTCCGGTTGGCGAACACGAAGAATATGACCGCAACAACCACGGCGGCCACTACTGCCAAGGTGGAAGCGAGAAGGGCACGCGGCTCGGCGGTCAGCAAAGCCGGCAACACGCCGCCGGTGAATGCGTCGAAATCTATTGCTGATTCGATCAGCACCATTGTCGCAATTCCTGTGATGGTTCCTAGCGAAACGGCAATCACGAGAGACGGCAATTGCTCGAGGAACGTGATGGTGGTCGCCTGTCTCGTGACGAGACCGAGAGTTCTCAGATAAGCCAGGTCTTTCGCCCGCGCCGCAGACGTCAGCGCGATTGCCGAGATCGAGACGAGGACCGCGATGAGCGCTGAAAAGGCGAAGACAATCCGTAACCCGTTCGAAACCCAGCTGACGAACGGATCTTCTGCCAGTTCGGCCAATACCTCCGAGCGTGCTGTGACTGTGGCGCTCTGTGTTTGGCCTCCGATGATTTGGTGGACCGTGAGCGCGTCCGTGTTCGGCGCATCGAGATAGGCAACGGTGGGGGCAAGGGGTAAATCACTGACCGACCTCAGCATTTCCAGGTCGACGATCACGAAGGGCAAGTCCAGTTCCACGTTGGGGAACGTGTCCAAGAAGCCCACGATCTTCACCTCGGGCTCCAAACGACCAAGATCCAAGGTGAACGTATCGCCAATCCTGAAGTCGACGTCCCGCGGCCACAGCGTCGAGACGGCCACTGGCAGCGGCTCTGTCGGGTCCGAGGGTGGGGTCGTCAATTCAGCTGGGAGGTGTGGGACGCGTTGCGCCGCCTCGGTCAGGGTCGAATACTGTGATACGTCGAGGGCTAGGAGTTGTGTCGCTGAGTCTTTGAATTCCTGACGTGCCAATGCATCCCCAGCGGTCAAGCCAAAAGCAATCGTGTTCACAGAAGGAATCGCGTCGAGGTCGATGCTCGACGGGAGATTCGCGTCGCGAGCAAAGCTGTTGATTCTGTATTCCGCACCCACTGTCTGCCATGAGTCAGCTTGCTGTCCAGAGTTGATGGTCTGTTGAGCGATGGTCGAAAAGGCGGCGACAGTCAGACACAAGATGATGACTCCGAGGGGAAGCATTGACCGAACTCGTTGTCCGGTGACCCTTTTGAAGCCAATGAACCCTGCCGCTCCCTTGGCAGCTCCTCCGGCCGCCGCCAGCCATCGTGCTACTACCGGGAAAAGGCGGAGAGTTACGGCGCCCACTGCAAGGGCGACCAAGATGGGTGTAGCTGCAAGGAGAGCGTCGAAGTCCCCGGCGGCAGTGGGCTCGTCGATCGCTCCCCGGCGCCGCATCAAGACCAGAGCACCCACGGCAAGGACTATGAGGCTCGCCTCGAACACCAGACGTCTTGGACTGGAGGATGGTCGCCGATCGGCCTGTGTCAGTAACGGTCCCAGCTTGTTCCGAATCAAATTGTACGGACCGAGAACCATCGCTCCCACCGCGGCAACTGAAAAGCCAAATGCCAGTCGGTAGGGGAGTGTCCGGTCGGTGTTGGGTAGTAGGACCTGTCCCAGCATGTAGCCGCACACGGATGCCGGGATCGCCAGGATCAGAGCCTGGTACAGAGATGTCATGAGGAGTTGGCCTCTGGATGCCCCGCGCCCCCGAGTGAGCAGGGTCATCGAGCGTTGCCTCTCAGCCATGAGGATGGAGAGAAGCAAAACGGCAGCGATGGCTGTCGAACCGAAGCCTGCAGCGAAAGTCGACATCAGCGACAAAGTCTGCTGGCGCTGTTTCAGGTGTGCTTCGAGCAACTCTGGTAGGAGAGTGACCACGCGGTGGTCACTGGGCCGGGCAACGGTGAGGCTGTGGTCGGCCTGAAAGGCCCTCAGGTCCGTCATCACCTGGTCTACGTCGGCTTGTTCGACCAAATCGGGACTGACGAACTGGCGCCACGAGTAGAGCCATCGGGTTGCTCCCGTATCGCCGATCAACGACCCGTATTGCTCCGGATCCCCGAGGCCAGTGGCTCGAATGATTCTCAGGTCGGCGTTCTCCTGAATGCGAGGACGGTGGAGATCAGGATCTCCGTACCAGAACTCCTCTGACGAATCTGAGAGCTCGATGATTCCAGAGATCGACATGACCATCTGAAAGTCGAGGTCTTCAATCGAGAGTCCGAACACCTGTCGATCGTTGGCGTCGGGCCGGAGGATCATCTGCTGATCCAATTCGAGCCCTAGGGCGTCGGCGGTGACTCTGCTCACCACCACCTCATAGTGAGGCAGTTCGCCGAGCTCACATTCGATTGGCAGCCCGGCTTCGTCGGTCGGTGGTTCGGCGCCATTGCTGAGCGACTCAAACAGCTCCTGCCAATCCTCAAACTCGTGTGGGCATGCATCTCCGACGAGCATGGGAACTGGTTCCCGCTCAGCCGGAGGTCTGCCTTCGACAACGGATATCTGGTCGTCGATGCTTTGTTGATGTCGGAAGCTGAGGAACATCGGGAACGGGTGTGGAGGATCCTCGCCTGGCATTGGAGTAATTCCGAAGGCGGTGCTGGTTGCCACACCGGCGCTGCCTGAGATGATCCCGTTGATCGATTCAGGCGACTCGTTCTCCATGAATCGGGTCCCAGACTCCCAGACTCGACTCAGGCGGTCACCCTCTGGCCCGGGTCCGATCCGACCTTGTCGCTCGACTCGAATGTTGCGACGTGCCGCAGAGGGTTGCTCCACTGCGGCTCGTAGGTCGTCTTGCGACGCCCTTTCCACGGACCTCGGAAGGGTTGACACTGCGAAGACGCCTATCGCAATGGACACGAAGATGGTTGTCACCACTGCCGGCTGGGATCTCAGCTGCTTGAGGATCTGGGAGATCGAAAGGCTGATCGAGCTACTCACGAGTCCTCTCCCATGCGGAGTAAAGAACCCAGCCCGCTGTTCTTCAGAGCCAGTCCGAGAATCGCTACGACTATGGCAAGAACGGCCACGATCACCAGCTCCATCGTGAACACGGTTCTCCAGGGAAAGCTGACCAATACGGCAGGCATGGCGGGTTCGCCGTCTTGGGTCAGAGCGATGACCGGGAGGATGGTTGCGGTTAGCAAGTAGCCAATCCCCGTGCCGAGGAGGATGCTCACGCCCACGAGTAGACCCTGTTCGGCCAGTAACCATGTTGCGAGCTGACGAGGCGATAGGCCCAAGGCGCGCACCAGACCGATCTCGATCAATCGCTCTCGAGCCGAGACCGTGGCGCTCACGGCGAAACCCACGGCGGCCAACGCTGCCGCCGCGATGAATCCGATCGACAGAGCCCCCACGGTTCCGAGGGCAACGGGATCGCTGAGCAGATCCCGACCCAAGTCGGCTCTCGACGAGATCCTCGTCGAGAGAAACGGTTCTGACAACAGAGCTTCGACAACAGAATCCTCCAAACTCTGTTCTATCGACAGCCAATACTCGTCGGCACGGTCGAACGAAGGACCGGGGCGGTACGTCTCCATTCCGATACTCGCCAGATCCGCGATGATCACGTCGCCCGAGTCCGGATCCAATGTCGGAAACGCATCGATCGAACCCACGATCACGGTCGGTGTGTTCCGTCCTCCCAGTCCTGGCATTCGGATCTCGTCACCGGCCTTGAGCTCGGAGTTTTCGAGGAAAGATGTCGTAACCACGATCGGGATAGGGGCTCCTATCTCGCTGCCAGCAGGTCTCAGACTCAGGTACGTCGGGGCGACGCCGAATCCACGACCGGTGTTCACTTCGGCTGTGAGGACACCAGGAGAGACCGGTGGAGCGGTTTTGATCGACGGGGAGATGAAGGCACCGATGACTTGTGTCGTTCCCACCGTCCAGCTGGACCAATCGAGTTGCGCGGGGACCTGGGACCAAACTCCACCTTCCCGAGACTCGATCTTGTGCAGCGATACCGCGATGAGATGGTCGGCGTCGGGAGGCAGCGGACTCTCGATTTCGATATTGATCAATCGAATCGGATAGCTGGGTAACAGCGGGTCAGCCCCGGTCCGAGCGAAACGAAAGTCAGCAACAATCCGACGCAACCCGTCGTCGCTTCCGAGACTCCGACCGGTGAACCTGTGTATCAACCCCTCGCCGTCTTGGATGACCAGTCGTACCGAGCCTCGGAATCCCTCAACCCGCGGTGGGCGAAACTCGCCTTCCTCGTTGTCGCCGTTTTCGCTTTCGTCATCAAAGATCTCTTGGGCATCCATCAAGATCGATAGTCCGTCCGGCTGGCCCGGGATCTCGAGGCCCCCAAGTTCCGGGCGTTGTGAGCTGAGCTGTGTCATCAAGCTCGCGAAATCGGGAGCCAGATCTGTGCGAGCTCGAACCACATCGGCTGCCTTAGTGGCGTCGAGAGCTACGAAATTGCCGGTCTGTCCGGTCCTCGATATCTCGGACCTCCAAATGCGGACAGGCATCGAAACGTTGACCCCTTCCAGTGATTCATGGGCCGCTGCCAAGTGAAGATCGCTCACCGACCTGGCGACAGCGGTGTTGGGTCGAACCGCCAAGTCGGCGCCGGTGGCGTAATTCGCCTGGTCTATCTGTGACGCACGCCAGGTCGTTGAGTAAGCGGCCGTGAAGAATCCGATTCCCACCGCCATCATCAATAGGAGGGATGCCCGTGCATATCGGACCGGACGTCGCGCGATTTGCCACGAGGTCAGCGCGGCGACGGTCCCTTTGACCGCGTTGGCGACCCACTCGCCGGCGCGAGCCAGCAGCGGAACGATTCTCAACGCCAAAACTGAGCCAGCCACCAGACCGAGGGCCGGAGCTACCACTAGCAACGGATCTATTCCCAGGCGCCCTCGTACTCGAGCTCCTATGTCGGCACCCAACGTCTGGAGCTGCCAGAAGGCCACTACCGACAGGACCACGAGCGCAATATCCAGTCGGGCGCGCTGTGCCCCTGTCTTTGTGAGCTGACGCCGTCGGTGTGAGGCCTCTCCCTGGATGTCCTTGGCGGCGTCGTAGGCGGGCCAGGTCAAAAGGGCTAATGACATCAGTGCGGCGACGCCTGACACTAGGAAGGATTCGGGGGTGGGAGCCGGCCGAATCGAGAGTCCTGAATCGGCAATAGGTCCGATTCGGTTGATGAGCTCGAGCAGCAGGGAACCGATGAACGGCGCCGCGAGGGCAATCGGTATCACCAGGAAGAGTCCCTCAATGATGGACATCGACGTGATTTGCCCCGGGCTGGCTCCACGAGCCCGCATCAATCGCGTTTCGGTTCGTCGTGAACTCACAACGAGGCTGGCTGTGAGTGCGAGCGCGTATCCAGCCAGAAGGGACAGTTGAACCAGAAGTGCCAGGACGCTGGAGCGAGTGACGGTCAGCGATCGGTCGACACCGGAAAGCAGTCTGTTGATGCCCGTTGCGATTGCGTACTCCGACGACCCGTCCGTGTCGCCAGACATTTCCACAACCAGCCCATCGTTGAGGGCTTGATCGAGAAACTCAGCCTCTCCTCGTAATGTCGGAATCCCGGCCACCGACAGGTTGTCGTACTCGGGGATCACTCGCCATCCTGCCGTGATCCGGAGGGTTGTCATTTCCGACGCGAGAGAATCGTATGTGACGACAAAAGGCCCGAGGGTGCGGAATGACCCCGACGCCGTGAACCCGTTCTCGACCAACTCCGGGTCGGCCCACAACGGATGACTTGTATCGATGGGTTCGAAAAGCCCCACAACCAGCACGTCGAGGGTGAGGCTGTCGTCGAGTCGGCTCTCGACGGAAAGAGTGTCGCCGACACGGATGCCTTTGGCCTCTGCAGCGGTCCGGTTCACAGCGACCTCGAGACCACCGTTGACTGGCCAGCTTCCCGTGGACAATCTGGCGTGTTGATCTATCCCCTCGATATGGCTGAACTTGAGGATGTCTATGAGATCGGCCTCGGATGTCTCGATGAAGCCAAACGGTTCGGACTCTGCGTAGGCGAAGGTCTCGGCTCCGGTCGATTCGAAGGCCTCACCGACTTCGCGATCGACCACCGTCTGAACAGCGGCGTAGTTCGTTGGTCGGATGTTGATCTCGATGTTGAGGGTGGCCTCGTTGGCAGGAGCCTCGGCGATGGTTTGGCGTAGGGCTCCCAAAGTGACTGCGTCGGCGTAGACAGGACCTGAGGCCAGGAGCACGGTTGCCAAAAGAATCGTGACGGCACTGGCCATGCTGATGGCGCCGTCGTCCACTAGACGCTTCAGGGTCGCGATCACCCGGCTCACCAGACTTGAAATCAAACGGGGCGACCTCGCTCTCGAGTGGGGCGACGTACGTTAGGCGACCGCTTCGGATGCGGTGGCTTTGAACGCTGCAAGCGTATTGACGTGGTAGCGCCAGTGATGGAACCAATATGCTTTCTCATGTTTCCACGACCCGGACAACGTTCAGGAGTGATTGTTGCTTCCATCGGAGCGTTATTGGCGTTCGTGCTCGCCGGAACATCCGACGTTCTGTCCCCACTTGTTTTGGCGGTACTCCTGGGTGCAGTGGCAGCGAACTTGGGTCTGATCGACAACCGATTCGATGCGGGCTTGGAATACGCCGCCAAGCGCTTGCTTCGAGTCGGCGTTGTCCTGTTGGGGTTCCGGTTGTCGTTGGGTGACGTAGCTGAAATCGGTCTGCCAGGTCTCGCGGTTGTGACCGTGACGCTCATTGCCACCTTCTTTGGTGTTCAGTGGCTGGGAGCGAGGATGGGCCTGTCGAAGGACTTGTCCTTGCTCATCGGTACCGGATTCGCCATCTGTGGAGCGTCGGCGGTGGCGGCGATGGACGGTGTGATCGAAGCAGAGGATGAAGAGACTGCTTATGCCCTCTCATTGGTAGCGGTCTTTGGGTCGTTGTCTATTCTGACCCTTCCAGTCGTTGCCGCACTCCTGGGTTTGAGTGACCAGTCGTTCGGGTCGTGGGCTGGCGCCGCCGTCCACGATGTGGCTCAGACAGTGGCTACCGCGGCGACGAGGTCAGAGGGTGCTGAGGCCGCGTCGATCGTGGTCAAGCTGACTCGTGTGCTCTTCTTGGCACCGGTCGTTGCTTTCGTGGCCTTGCGACGGCGAGATGGAGCCGAATCCGCATCGAATCGGCCTCCAGTCCTCCCGTTGTTCGTGCTGTTGTTCCTGTTGGCTGTCGCGTTCAGGAGTCTTGGGTGGGTTCCTTCGGCCTGGCTCGATCCGATCAAGCTGCTTGAGAAAGCCATGCTCACGGCGGCTCTGTTCGGCCTCGGAGCCGGAGTGCGTGTCGCTGCCCTGCGACATCTAGGGGGGCGCCCCCTGCTGGTGGGGCTCGTGTCATGGTTGCTCGTAGCCGGTATCGCCCTGGGTGGTGTGTTGGCTGTGGGTTGACCCAGAGGGTCCGTGCCTAGCTGGTGACTTCGACCAGCTCGCCTGAGCTGAGGTCGAGGACGAATTCCTTGTCGCTCTTCGAGTCAGAGATGAAGTTGGCGAGTCTTGCGCCCTTCTTCCGCACGATCCACCAGGCGTAATCTTCCGAACCGACCTCCATGAAGACGTCTCGGGCGGCTCTAGCTGCCTCTAAGGCACCTTGTTCCAGTTCAAACTCTCCGACCACCGTCTGCTGTGGTTCAGGTTCCCCTCGGATTTCTACGAATTGGACAGCCTCGTACATGTTCACTCCTCGTGGTCATTCTAGCCAGCAAAGACGGTCCACGGGAGACCTATGCTGGGTTGGTGAGTTCCATCCACACAACCTGGGGTTGGGTCGCGATCGCGATCAGCGGGCTAGTCGGAGTTTGGGGTCTGATCATTTCGAAGCAGCCAGAACCTCCTCGGCTGTTCTTCAAAGCCGTTGGCATCGCGATTGTGGGTCTGCTGTTCCAAGTGCTCATTGGAGTGTGGGACATGTCATCCAGGGGATTCAATCCTGGTAACCAGCACGTGTTCTACGGCGTCGTAATTGCTGTGACATTCAGCTTTGCATACATCTATCGGTCCCAGTTCAGAAAACGGCCAGCGCTCTATTACGGGCTGCTCCTCCTATTCACCATGGGGCTGGGTATCCGTGGGATCATGACATTTGGGAGCAGTTTCTGATGTTGCTCAAAGACAAGAAGCTTCTGATCACTGGAGTCCTGACCGATGATTCCATCGCTTGGCACACGGCTCGAGTCGCTCAGGAAGAGGGTGCGGAGATCGTTTGCACGGGCTTTGGGAGAGGGTTGAGGCTCACCGAGAGATCGGCGCAACGGCTCCCTAACCCTTGCGATGTGCTGGAGCTTGACATCAACGCTCCCGACCAGGTCGAGGCTGTGGTCACTGATCTGGATGCCCGGTGGGGCAAGGTAGACGGCGCACTTCATGCGATCGCTTTCGCTCCGGGGGATGCGCTTGGGGGCAACTTCCTCGATACGCCCGTCGAATCGGCGCAGACGGCCTTCACAGTTTCGGCTTTCAGCTACAAGACGCTCGCGGTGGCGTTGCTTCCCCTGATGAAGAACGCCGGTGGTGGATCTCTGGTGGCCATGGACTTCGACAACTCGCAGGCCTGGCCGGCCTATGACTGGATGGGAGTGGCGAAGTCCGCGTTGCAGAGCGTGACGCGCTATCTGGCTCGTGACCTTGGCCCTCACAACATAAGAGTGAATGCCGTTTCGGCCGGACCGCTTGGTACGGTCGCCGCCAAGTCGATTCCTGGATTCGCCAAGTTCGATGAGGTCTGGGCGGAGAGGTCACCGCTGGCGTGGGACACTTCCGATCCAGATCCCGTGGCTCGAATGGTCTGTGTGTTGTTGAGTGACTGGGCAACCATGACCTCAGGTGAAGTGGTGCATGTCGATGGCGGCTTTCATGCCATGGCCGCAGGCCTAGGAGAGTCCGACTAGAAGTCCGCTTGGGCCGCGGAGAATTCCAATACGAAGGTTGCTCCACCACCTTCGGTCGCCTCAACACGGACTGATCCTCGCATCACCTCGGCAAGGCTCTTCACGATGGAAAGGCCGAGTCCGGTGCCGCCGCGGGACCGTGTGTCGGACGAATCGACCTGAGTGAAACGCTCGAAGATGAGTTCGCGCTGGTCTTCCGGGATACCGGGGCCATGGTCGACCACCGCCATCATCACCCTGTTCTCCTTCTGCCACGCATACAGCTCAACAGGGCTGTCCGGTGCGTATTTCGCTGCATTCTCGACCAGATTGATCAAGATCCGAGTTAGGTGGTCACGGTCCGCATGCACCGCGATGTTGGCCGGTTCGACGAGGATTGAAGGTTCGATGGCAATCACGCGATTCACCTCGTCGAAGATCTCCTTGACTGCCACGCTATCCATGTGGACAGGGATAGCGCCTCGATCGATCCTCGAGACAACCAACAAGTCTTCGATCAGCCGTTGCAGCCGCCCGGCCTGTCTCCGGGCACTCTGAAGGAGCTGTTGAGACATTGGCTCAGGCGGTGCCAGCTCGGGCCGATTCACAGTGTCGAGAGACCCGATGATCGAGGTCAGTGGGCTGCGCAACTCGTGACTGACGGTCGACACGAAGTCGGTCTTCATCTGTGCGACCTCCTCTAGTCTCCGCGCCATCTCGGCCTGCGCCTCATATCGGCCAATCTGGGATAGAACCAGCCCCGCCGGAGCCGCGAGTGATCCGAGCTGCTCCAACTGGTCCTCTGTGAAATCGCCTTCGTAGGGATCGCCAACCACGATCACACCGACGCGCATCGATTCGACCTTGAGCGGTGCGACCAGTGCCTGCTTCAAACCGAGATCGCGAAGCAGCACGTGGGAGTCAGCGGGATCACCGACCTGCTTGACGTAGATTGGCTTGGCAGCGCGATAAGTCTGAGCCACCACACTGGGTGCTGAAATGTCGACGGAGATCTGCTCCGTGTCTAGGGGGTACCCGTTGACCCAGATTGGGCTCATGACCTCGAGCCGTTGCATGTCCGTGTCGTGCAGGAGGACCACCCCGACTTGAGCGTCCAGGTACTTGCAGATCGTCCCGATCAGGTGGGGGACGACTTCGGAGAGCGATTCGGCCCGGGCCAGGGTGGCGCTCACGGCGTATAGCCTCTCAAAGTCGAGTCGCTGCTGCTCCAGCTTGGCTTCTTGCTCGAAGGAGCTGACCATCTCTCGCTCGAACTCGAATCCGACGAGAGCCGTGGTCGAGGCAACCACGAAGGCCACGACCAGGGGAGCAATCAGTTCGGCGACCACGTTGGCTTCGCCGAGGGCAAACGACACGATGATGATCGTGAGCCCGATGATGACTGTGACCAGCGCGTGCGCCCACCAGACCAACAGGAGCCCCGAGACCGCGGCTATTCCAAAGAGGATCGGTTCCGCGGTGGCGTTCAACTCTGGGATTAGCGCTAGGGCACCGATTCCGGTGATCATCGCAAGGAGCCATGCCGTGGCCGCAAACGGAGCCGCCGGTGTGGACATCACTCGTTCCCAACGGGACGCTGTCGCGTAGAGCATCAGCACGGTCATCCCGGCCATTGGAATGATGAACTCGATCTCAGTGAAGATCTGTGTGCCGTCCGGCCGTTGGCTGCGAACGGCTTGGTATCCGATGATTATGAGCACCACCCAAGCGACCGCCGATGAGCGGCGTAGAAGTGACGACCGGAAGCGGGCCATCGACTCGTGAACGCTGAGGATGTTGGGTTGGGTGACCATGAATGTGGTTGTTTCCTAATTATTCTCGGCGCGTAGCCCTGTTTGATCGAGGATTCTTCTGTTGGCTCTGCGTTCTATTGCTCAAGGTGAATTGTTTGCCGAGGTGCTCGGTGAAGGCGATCCTGTGATTCTGGCACTCCACGGCTGGGGCCGACGGGGGACGGACTTCGCCAAATCCCTCGGTGATGTGCCGGGCCTGGCCCTCGATCTGCCTGGTTTCGGTGCCAGCCCCGCCCCCACGGTTGTCGCTGGGGCCAGGGAATACGCGGAGATGATTCGGCCGGCTCTCCGGGAGTTCGATCGTCCTCCCGTGGTAGTCGGGCATTCGTTTGGGGGGCGAGTCGCGGTCTGTCTTGCTGCTGCTTATCCGGATGAAGTGGGTTCGCTTGTCCTCACGGGTGTCCCTTTGCTGAGGAGATCCCAGGGCAGAGGACCGTCTCTCAGCTACCGAATCATCCGCGGGCTGCACCGTCTCGGGCTGGTCTCGGATGATCGCATGGAGCGAATCCGTCAAGCCCGTGGTTCCGATGACTATCGAGCGGCGAGCGGCGTGATGCGTTCCATTCTCGTGAAAGTCGTCAACGAGAGTTATGAGGAAGAATTGGCCGCGCTCAACAAGCCGGTCTACATGGTTTGGGGTAGCGATGATCGGGATGCACCTGTTGAAATCGCAGAGGCTGCGTCGGAGATTCTTGCCGACTCGCAACTCCGTGTGCTCGATGGTGTCGGCCATATGCTACCGCTCCAGGCTCCGGACGTTCTTCGCTCCATCACCGTCGAGGCTCTGAGATGATCTGGGTTTTGGGTGGCCTCTCGATCGTGTCCGCTGCCGTAGCGGCGCTTCGTTGGTTGCGGGTGGCTCAACGTGAGCATTACCTGCCTGGAGAGGTCACCAAGTTCTTGAATCGTTGGAATTCGAGTTCGATCCTGAACCGACTGGCGGACTTCGCCATGTTTGTTTTCGGGCTGGCCGCCGTGGCCGTGGATCCCATCTGGATTCTCGGCCTGGCAGCGTTGCGGATAGCGACACCGTTCGGTCTTGGACTCCGAGGAGTCTCGTCGCCACTTGCGTGGACCGATCGGCTCAAGCGACTAGCGGGTGCAGTTCTTCTTCTGCTCGTCTTTGTTAACGCTGCAGCCGCAGTCGCTGGGGTGATCTGGCCGGCGGTTCTGGCTCTATATCTGTTACCCGTCCTTGTCGACCTTGCCTTGCTCATACTGCGTCCCTACGAAGGACGGTTGGGTGATACCTGGGTCAATAAGGCTGCCGCCAAGCTGGAGTCCAGCGGTGTGACGGTGGCTGCCCTAACCGGCTCATATGGAAAGACCACCACAAAGAATTATCTAGCTCACCTGATCAGCGACGCCAAGAGGGTCTACGCCAGTCCGGCCTCTTTCAACAATCGCATGGGGCTCGCCCGGTCGATCAACGAAGGGCTCACCCCGGGTACCGAAGTGTTCATCGCCGAGATGGGCACATACGGACCGGGCGAGATCGCAGATCTCTGCGAGTGGGTTCCACCTGACGTGTCAGGAATGGTTTCGGTAGGACCGGTTCACTTGGAGCGGTTCAAGACCGTTGAGGCGGTAGCTCGGGCCAAGTCAGAGATTTTGGACAGGGCGCGGGTCGGAGTGATCTGCATCGACTACCCAGAGTTGGAGCGATTGGCTGCAGAGCGTGAGGATCAGATGGAGATAGTCCGGGTATCAGGAGCCGGGGAGCTGGTCGTGGGGGAGCGGAACCTTGGTTCGGTTCCAGAAGGGGTGTTTGGTTCCAACCTGGCTGTTGCTCTGGGTATGGGACAGGCTCTTGGAGTCGATCTGGATGAAATGGTCGCCCGTATACCGGAGTTGCCCACGACCGAGCATCGCCAGACCATTACTCGGTCGAGCAACGGATTCGACATCATCGACAACACGTTCAACTCCAACCCTGCCGGGGCGAGGTCAGCCCTGAAGATGCTCAGTGGAGCCGGGACTGGCCGCAAGGTGGTGGTTACACCCGGGATGGTTGAGCTCGGGCGATTGCAGGAGGAGGAGAATCGGCAGTTTGGGGAGTTGGCAGGAGATGTTGCCGATGACCTGATTGTGGTCGGTCGCACCAATCGACGGGCTCTCACCAAGGGTTCCGGGAAAGGGCGTGCTTCGGTTACCGTCGTCGACTCTCGGCAAGAAGCGGTCGAATGGGTACGTGGGCAACTCGGTCCCGGAGACGCGGTCCTTTATGAGAATGATCTTCCCGATCACTATCCGTGAGGTGAACACTCGACAATGAGCGGTCAAGCAGTCATATTTGGTGGTCCGTCCGATGAGCATGACATTTCGATCCTCACCGGACTCCAAGTCTCGAGGGCGTTGCCCTCGCTAGAACTCATCTACTGGTCGAAGTCTGGGGATTGGTATCTGGTCGACGGGGGACTGGAGGCATCTGATTTCGTCGAGGGAGTACCGCGACGATCAAAGCCCCTCAGCTTCTCCGCCGCTCCTGGCGAAGGTTTCCTGGCAAAGAGAAAGCCACAGGGTGTGAGAACCGTGTTTATCGCGTGCCACGGAGGTCCCGGCGAGGATGGGACACTCCAGGGTCTCTTTGACCTGGCGGGGATCCGGTACACAGGAACCGGGCAGGCGTCGTCGGCTCTAGGGATGGACAAACTCGCTTTTGGTTCAGCGATGGCCGCAGCGGGTCTCCCGACCTTGGATCGAACACTGGTCGTTAGTGCTCAGGAACCTGAGCCGACCTTTGAAGGTCCCTACATCATGAAGCCTCGCTTTGGCGGCTCCTCGATCGGAATCGAAGTGGCCGACGATTGGGACACGGTTTTGGCTCTCTCTCGGTCTTCGCGCTATTTCGACCAGGGGGCAGTGGTGGAACCTTTTCTAGTCGGTAGCCGGGACCTCCAGGTAGCAGTGCGGACCCATCCAACATTCGAGGTCTCAGCTGTCGAAGCGCCTGCCCGGGCCGACGATGGTATCTACTCCTATGACCAGAAGTATTTGGCCTGGGGCGGTGAGGTCAGCGACGGGCGGGAGCTGCCCGCCTCCTTGACGGACGACCTGGAGGCCGAGATTCACGAGTTGGCTGCCAAGGTCACCGTGGCCGCGGGGCTGCGAGGGATAACGAGAATCGACTTCCTCGAGCGCAACGGAGAAGTGCTGGTGAACGAGGTGAACACGATTCCCGGCTCGATGGCTGCCTATCTGTGGATCGACCCAGAGCGCAGCAGAGAAACGCTGTTCAGCGATATGTTGGCAGAGGCAGAGTCGACCGCGACGAGGGTGTTCTCCACCGCGGGCAGCGACGGCACGGCGCTTAGAAGCGCCGGCACGATCGCTTCGAAACTCGGTTAAGAAATCAGAGGTTGACTACCGGACAGGTGAGAGTCCGGGTGATGCCGTCGACGGCCTGAATTCGGGCTACGACGAGTTTGCCGAGGGAGTCGACGTCGTCGCTGCTGGCCCTCACGATCACGTCGTAGGGACCGGTTACGTCATCGGCGCTATCGACACCGGGGATCTCGCGGACTTCCTCTGCAACAACGGCTGCCTTACCGACCTCCGTCTGGATCAGGACATAGGCCTGGACCAAGTTGAGCCTCCTATCGCTCTTGAGGCCGCGACACTAGCCGAATCTGCAACCGGACGCGTTAGGGGCTGTTAGTAGCCGTCTTGGCCCAACTTCACCGCAGTGATGAAGGTTCTTCCGTCTTCTTCGACGGAGTCGAACAACAGCCGTTGGCCCTGTCGCAGCGACCGGAAGACCGAATCGTTGAGACTGCCGGGACGAAGGTAGACCTCGGTCCGGTCGGCGTCTTTGACGACTATCCCGACACCTGTGACTGGGTCGTAAGTCTTGACTACACCCTGGTCCATAGGCCTAGGCCTTGACGACCTTTCCTGCCCTGATGCACGAAGTGCAGACGCGGGCGCGTCGGGTGTTGGAGCCGTGCTTGACTCGGATCTTTTGGATATTGGGCAGCCAGCGGCGGTTGTTGCGTTTGTGGGAGAAGCTCACGGTCTTTCCGTAGCTGGGCTCCTTGCCGCAGATCTCGCAGCGATAGGACATGTGAAACTCCTGGTGATCTTTCGATGGAGAGGTCGATGGACGACTCCAGATGATATACCGGCCGTGAAGCGAAATCACACTCAACCGAGCGGAACGGTCGGTTGTAACGTCTCATCGTGGCGTCTCTGGAACGTTTGACCGGTGTTTCGGTCGATCAGGTGAAGGGTCTTGGTGGCAAGCGAGCCGCCGCGCTCGCCAAAGCTGGCGTGGACTCGGTGGCTGATCTCCTCCACCATGTTCCCCGCCGCTACATCGACCGCAGCCAGCATTCGTTGATCTCCGACTTGCCACTCGGGGAGGAAGTGACGGTTATCGGATCGGTCCGATCGGTGCGAAATCGACGCCCGCGACGCAATCTTCTGATCGTGGAAGCAGACATCGAGGACCGATCGGGCTCGATCAAGGCAGTGTGGTTCAATCAGAAGCACATCCCACGGATGCTCGAGAATGCGACGGAAGTGGCCCTGTCCGGGGTAGTCGAGTCGTTCCGAGGTTCACGTCAGATGAAAGCCCCGGCCGTCGACGTGCTGGGCGGAGGAGCCGAGACGCTCACCGTCGGAAGGGTGGTTCCGGTGCATCCGACCATCGGTGGTGTTGGTCCCGGGCACCTTCGGAGATCGATCCACAACGCTCTCGAGAGGGCTAAGCCCATCGGCGATACGGTCCCCGCAGAACTGAAGGCCCAACACGGTCTCATTGAAAGAGAAGCAGCGTTCTTCTCAATTCACTTCCCTGACTCGGTTGATGAGGTGGCCCCGGCCAGGCATAGGCTGGTCTATGACGAACTATTCCGGCTCGAGTTGGCGCTGGCCATGCAGAAGAAGGCGCAGATGGAGCAGGCGGCAGGGATCTCTCACGCCCTGTCGGGAGAGCTCGTCGGTAAGTTCATCGGGGGGCTGCCTTACGATCTCACCGGGGCGCAGCAAAGAGCTTTGGAAGAGATCGAAGCCGACCTCGCATCCCCTCAGCCAATGCATCGGCTCCTACAGGGTGAAGTTGGGTCGGGTAAGACGGTTGTCGCGGTTTCGTGTCTCCTTCACGCCGTTGAGGGCGGCTGGCAAGGGGCGTTGATGGCCCCAACTGAGGTTCTCGCGGAACAGCACTATCTGGGTGTGCGCCAACTCCTTGCAGATGCCGATCTTTCGCCCGGCCTCAGCGCCACTCATTTGGGCATGGGCAGCCTCTTTGACAAGACCGGCCCAATGGTCACTCTTGGGTTGCTCACAGGCTCGGTGGCCACCTGCAACTACGACCCGTCGACCACACGGGCGGACCTGCTTCGCGACATTGGGAACGGGACAGTGGACATCGTGGTCGGAACACACGCGCTCATACAGGATGGAGTGGACTTCCGGCATCTTGGCGCTGCGGTAGTAGACGAACAGCACAGGTTCGGGGTGGCGCAAAGAGTCCAGCTGCGAGACAAGTCGGGCGAGCATGACCCTGATCTCTTGATAATGACCGCCACACCCATTCCCCGAACCTTGTCTATGACCCTCTACGGCGACCTCGACGTATCCATCATTGACGAGATGCCGCCTGGCAGGACACCTGTCAAGACGGCCCTCTACTCGAAATCTGAGGAGCGGATCGCGTGGGAAGCAGTGCTGGAGGCTGTTGAGAAAGGCCAACAGGCATTCGTGGTTTGCCCCTTGGTCGAGGACTCCCCGAAGGTCGAAGCAGCCTCTGCTGTCGAGGAGCACCTCCGACTCACGAACCTGCTCGAAGGTGCACGGGTCGGTCTGATTCACGGCCAAATGAGTTCTGCTGACAAGGAGTCTGCGATGGCGTCATTTCGTTCAGGGGATACTGACGTTCTGGTTTCGACCACGGTCATCGAGGTGGGCATAGACGTGCCCAACGCAACCGTGATGGTCATCCAAGATGCCCACCGCTTTGGTTTGTCGCAGCTTCACCAATTGAGAGGGAGGGTCGGGAGAGGCAGATACGCCGGGACCTGCATCTTGCTTGCTGATCCAACGACAGACGATGGTGAGCGTCGACTTGAAGCCATGTCTTCGACGACCGATGGTTTCCGTCTCGCAGAAGAGGATCTACGGATCCGGGGTCAGGGAACCGTCTTCGGGACGAGGCAATCTGGAGTCAAGGACCTCAAGCTTGCCGATATCATCACTGACTTCGGGACTCTCGTTGCGGCGAGACGGGATGCCTTTGCCCTGGTGGACACCGATCCTCGTTTGTCAGAGCAACCCGAACTCCGTGACGAAGTCATTGCGATGCTCGGTGACGACACCGATTGGTTGTTCATAAGCTGATGAGAATCATCGCGGGCTCTGCCAAGGGACGACGGCTGAAGGCCCCTGCCACGAACGACACGCGACCGTCTACTGACCGGGTTCGCGAGGCGGTTTTCTCTTCGATCGGTGGGTGGGTCGTCGAGGCTGATGTCGCGGACCTGTATGCCGGGTCTGGATCCTTTGGTCTGGAAGCGCTTTCGAGAGGAGCGGCTTCGGGCCTCTTTGTCGAGATCGGTCGCAAGGCACTGATGGCACTGCGAGCCAACGTGGCTGCGGTACGTCTGGGTGGCGAGATCGTCGAAGGTTCCGTTGAGCGTTTTCTCGAGGTTTCCGATCGGAAGTTTCATCTCATCTTCATGGATCCGCCATGGCCGCTTCCGACGACAGAACTAGAGCTGAATCTGACCAGGGTTGATCGGTTGCTCCATCCCGGTGGAGAAGTGGTCATATCGAGACGTCATTCGGACACTGTCCCGGACCATCCCGAAACCTGGCGGGTTGCCACCGATAAACGCTATGGGGATACCAGAATCATCAGATACGAAAAGGTAGAAGTCGATGACGACAGCGATATGTCCGGGGAGCTTTGACCCCCCGACCAACGGCCACGTCGATGTAATCGAGCGTGCGTTGTCCCTGTTCGACCGCGTCGTGGTCTCGATCGTTGACAATCCGTCGAAGAAGGCGGTCTTCACGGTTGATGAGAGGGCTGGCCTCCTTCGAGCGACGCTGGGAGATCGTGTCGAGGTCACAGCATTCGACGGCCTTCTCGTTGATCACGTCAGAGAACTCGGCGCAGACCTGGTGGTGAAGGGTCTGCGGACACTCGGCGACTACGAATACGAGATGCAGATGGCACAGATGAACCGGCACGTCGGGGGTATGGAAACGGTCTTCATTCCGACATCTGCAGGGCACGGGTTCATCTCGTCTTCGCTGGTCAAAGAAGTAGCCAGGCTTGGCGGGTCGGTGAGCGGTCTCGTTCCCGACGAGGTGGAGAGAGCACTTAAGGAGAAGAATTTATGACTTCCGACACCCACGTCGAACCAGAAGTGGTGATCGACGATTCAAGTGTCACGGGTGAAACGGATTCACACCGTGTAGCTCCTGAGATGGAGGACATCCTCGAGATTGTGGACGATCTGATCGTCCATGTGCACGAGGCAAAGGCTATGCCCCTTTCGTCGAACGCCCTCGTGGATCGTGAGATCTTTCTCTCGAAACTGGAGACCCTTCGAGCGAGCCTCCCCGACGAGTTGCGAGCCGCCCGCTGGATGGTGCGCGAGCGGGAAGCCTTTATCGCCAGGACCAATGAGAAGGCACGGGAGATCATTGGCAACGCTCGTACCGAGGCAGACGCTCTGGTCTCGGAGACCAGCATCGTCGCTGAGGCTGTCGAGGAGGCCAACATCTTGGTGAGACGCGCCGAAGGCGACGCGCGTCGGCTGCGACTCGAAGCCGAGGACGATGTCGAACGGAAGCTCCAAAAGGTTGAGCATCTTCTGACCGAGCTGTCAGTCCAGGTCCAAGGTGCCAGGGCAGAGTTTCATCAGGCCCGCCCCAAAGCGCCGGACGTTCCCATCTGAGATCGGCCTTGCAGGAAGGTCTGACCGCGGAGGTCAAGGACCTCGTAGGCCGCACGGGCGAAGCTCGTCGCGTCGTCGCGACCGTGGCCGGCCGCCTCGTTGTTGGCGACACTGTGGTGACCGGACCCATCGACTTGGAGGCTGAGCTGACAGGCACGGTCGAGGGTGTCATTTCGAAATTTTCGGCTGCTGCGTCGTCCCATCACCGTTGCGTCCGCTGCCTTGTTGAGTGGGATGGTCGTGTTTCGACCACGGGGAGGCAGCACTATGGCCCCGAGCCCGATGAGGATGGCTACGGCATCATCGAGGGGTCAATTGACGTCTCTGGACCAGCGATCGACGAGTTGGCACTTGGTCTCGAGGCCACACCAGTGTGCAAAACAGACTGCCTAGGACTTTGTTCAGTGTGCGGAAACGACTTGAATACTGACCCGTGTGACGGCCACGGGGAGGACTCAGATTCCCCGTTTGCTGTTCTGAAAGATCTGTTCGACCACTGATTTGACCCAAGGAGTGCCCGATGGCGGTGCCCAAGAAGAAAATGTCGCGCTCGCGAACCCGTCGCCGCAAGGCAGCCTGGAAGGTATCAGCCCCTTCGAGTGTGGCGTGTGAGCAGTGTGGCAAGCCCAAACTCCCACACCGCGCTTGTCGTGAATGTGGGACGTACTCGGGGCGCGAAGTCGTAGAGACCAACTAGGTCCTTGGCCCGAATAGCCCTCGATGCAATGGGCGGCGACCACGCCCCGACGGAGACCGTCGCCGGCGCTGTTGAAGCTCACCATCGGGGAGTCGACGTGGTTCTGGTCGGCGACCAACAGTTGCTCGAAGAAGAACTGGAGTCACACGGCGTCGACCTGGAGATCGTTTCGGCACCGGAAATCATCGCCATGGGCGATGACCCGGCGAAGGCCCTCCGGGAGAAGCCCGAGTCGTCCATAGCTGTATGCGCTCGGCTCGTTAAGTCGGGCGAAGCCACAGGTTTTGTGTCAGCTGGTTCAACTGGGGCAGCCATGGCGGCTGCTGCGATCATTGTTGGGCGTTCCCCTGGGGTCAGTAGACCTGCGATTGCGACCGTCTTCCCCACAGCTGGGTCTCCAACTCTGGTGCTCGATTCGGGCGCCAATCCAGAGGTCACCGCTCAGCACCTGTACCAGTTTGCCGTCATGGGTTCAGTAGCGGCTGAAGCACTTTTGGATGCCAGCAATCCGCGTATCGGATTGCTCTCGATCGGTGAGGAAAAGGGCAAGGGCCGGGATTTGGAACGTGAGGCCTATGACCTACTCGAAGCCGGCTCTTTCAACTTCATCGGAAACGTGGAAGGACGCGATGTCTCCACTGATAGGGCAGACGTAATTGTCACTGACGGGTTCTCGGGAAACATTTTTCTCAAGACAACGGAGGGGACTGCGATGTTGATCACATCTCTGGTCAAAGAAGCTCTCGGAACTCTGGCGCCTGGGACGCAGGCAGAGGTCATGTCGGCCCTTTCTGGTGTCATGGGACGACTCGATTGGGAGAATCACGGAGGCGCCCAGCTTCTTGGTGTCAAGGGAACAGTGATCATCGCTCACGGAAGCTCGACCCGACGCTCGATCGTCAACGCACTGCAGATGGCTCATGACTCAGCCGAGAGCAGCGTTCCGGCCAGGGTGGCATCTGCTCTGACATGAGCATCGAAGCTCGGTTCGGCTACACTTTCACCGACCCCGATCTTCTCGCGCTCGCTCTGTCCCATCGATCAGTAACCAGCGAAGATCCTTCGCTGCCAAACAACGAGCGACTGGAGTTCTTGGGTGATGCTGTGCTCCAGCTCGTCGTCACTGAGTACATCTACAAGGAGTTCGAAGACCTCGCGGAAGGTCAGCTAGCCAAGGTCCGCGCAGCAGTCGTCAGTCGCCAGACCCTGGCAGATGTCGCACGGAAACTGGGTCTCGGAGAACACCTCGCCCTTGCCCCGAGCGAAGAAGCCACGGGTGGCCGGGACAAGGACTCGATCCTTGCTGACGGCGTCGAGGCTGTGCTTGGGGCCATCTATCTCGACTCGGGTTTGAGCGAGACAGCAGGCCTGATCCTCCGGCTCTGGTCGGATCGAATCGCCGATCGCGCCAAGGCACCAGGAGTCAGGGACTACAAGACCAGACTTCAGGAAGTGCTAGCCAAGAGCGGAACCCGACCTCACTATCAGGTCCAGGGAACCGGTCCTGACCATATGCGGCACTTCACGGCCGAGGTTCGCGTTCGCGGTGATCGGCTTGGAGCCGGTGAGGGTCGATCCAAGAAGGCGGCAGAGCAGGCCGCTGCCGCTCAGGCTCTCGAGCGTCTCAACACTGGCGAATCGGCCTGACGGCCTGTCAGCGCCAAGAACCAGTGGGTGACCATCAACGCCACTACCCCTGCCAGCCACATCTGGGTGGTGGCCGCCGCCCACCCTCCCAACAAGGTCAGCCAAATCGCTTCTGCAGTGGCGAGAATTGGGAACGCGATCGTTTGGATCATCAGGATTGCTAGGCACGCCAGCAGTCCGACGACGGCGAGGTATCCGATCGTCTGGGTGCGGAGGCCTCTGGTCAGCCGAACCGACCGTCTCATTGCCTCAACGGGGCCGCGGCCTTCGAGCGTCGCGCTAGAAGTGGCTAGCGAGAACGCCGCGAGGATGGCGAGGCCCGGGACGACCAACGCTGCGAGAAGCAAGCCGGCTACGAAGGTGGTCGACAACGAAGGTGTGCCCACCGCGTTCATCGGAATACTCCACAGGACACCGCCCAAGACAAGGGCGAAGATCGGTCCACTGAGGGCCAGGAGGCCGGCTGTCGCTATTGAAGGAAACCGTTGCGAGAGTTGCTGCACCGGTGAATCCTCGCTTCGGGCAACGATATGACGCCCGGCGAGGCGGTGGGCGATTGAAGCCATTAGAAGCCCGGCCAATATCAGATAGCCGGTGGACACCAATGCACCCTCACCGAAGGCGTCGGTCAATTGACTTCTGGCCGATGGGGACAAAGTTTGGAGACCGTCGGGATTTCGAGCGGCCAGGTCTGCCAGGGTGCCTGCCTCGGTAGTTGAGAAGATGAGTAGCACCACACCGGCCAATGGCATTGCCACCAGGGTCGCGGGAGCCAACAGTCGTTTCCATGATTGGGTTAGGTCATAGAGCGCCGACGCCAGGACTTGGGTCAGTGAGGGCTGGATCATGTGCTCGGAGTACGGTACCCCTCCACTGATTCGATACCGATGCCTGAACTTCCCGAAGTAGAGATCACAAGAAGACATCTGGAGGAAGCGTTGCGTGGTCGTGTTCTATCCGAGGTCCATGTGACCCACGCCCGTACCGCCCGCTTCAACTCATCGCCGGAAGAGATTGAACGCCGACTTGTCGGCCGCCGGGTGTCGTCGGTGGAACGGATTGGGAAGTTCCTGCGGTTTGGGCTGGATGATGGCCAAACGATCGTCGCTCATCTTGGGATGTCGGGCCGATGGGCCGTCGACGATCCGGTATCCAAGACACACACTCACTTCCAGGCTCGCCTGGACGACGGGTCTTTGGTCGAGTTTGTCGACCCGAGAACCTTTGGATTCGTAGCTGTCTACGACGACTCGGACCTTGGTACTTCCGGTCTGGCACGGCTCGGAGATGACGCCTGGAATGCTCCACCCACCGCAGAGCGCTTGGCAGAGCTTCTCGAGAAACGATCGGCGCCGATCAAGGCGGTTCTTCTCGACCAGCGAGCCTTGGCCGGTGTGGGAAACATCTACGCCGACGAAGCCCTGTTTCGAGCCGGGATCCATCCGTTGCGGCCCGCTTGCGACATCGAGGTTCGAGAGTTGGAAGCTTTGCTCGAAGCCATCGCCGTGGTGTTGTCGGCAGCGATCCAAGCGGGTGGGACCACACTCGACGATCTCGCGTATCTCCTGCCGGACGGTCGTTCGGGAGAACACATGTCGAGCCTCTCGGTGTATGGCCGTCCTGACGAGCCCTGCGATAGGTGTGGAACAGCGATAAGCCGGATCGTGGTGAGGTCGAGGTCGACGCATTTTTGTCCCGAGTGCCAGACATGACCAAGACAGTCCATGTGATGGTGAGTGGGCAAGTTCAGGGAGTGGGCTTCCGGCAGGCCTGCCGGGTGACTGCCCGCAAACTGAACCTGGTCGGTTGGGTCCGCAACTTGGGCGATGGACGGGTTGAGATGCTGGTGCAGGGAGCGTCCGACGATGTGGACCGACTGGTCGATTGGGCTTGGGTCGGACCCCGCTTGGCCCGCGTAGTGGGCCTCGAAACCGAGCAGAAACCCCTGGATCCGAACCTCACGGATTTCTTCATCCAGCCGAACCCATCCCGCTCACCCGATTGACCGGCACTTCTTCCCCACTCCGTTAGCCTATGGGGACAATCACAAGCATGTTATTTGCCAGGTAGACAGCTTTGTATCTCAAGTCACTGAAACTCGCCGGCTTTAAGTCGTTCGCCGATCGCGTCAGGCTGGAATTCCGGCCTGGCGTCACTGTCATTGTCGGCCCGAACGGCTCCGGAAAATCCAATCTTGTCGACGCTCTCTCATGGGTACTCGGCTCTCAGTCTGCGAAGTCGTTGAGAACCCCGCGTATGGAAGACGTGATCTTTGCCGGGACTGCTACCAGGCCCAGTCTGGGCAAAGCCGAGGCAACTTTGATCATCGACAACGCTGAACGCGTTCTCGACATTGACCTTGACGAGATTGCGATCACGAGGCGGCTCTATCGAGACGGCTCGAGTGATTACGAGCTGAACGGAGTCGGATGCCGCCTCCTCGACATCCAAGACCTTCTCTCGGACTCCGGCGTGGGACGTCACCAGCACGTCATCATCGGCCAGGGAGAAATCGGAAGGGTCTTGAACGCCTCGCCAGAGGAGCACCGAGCTGTGATCGAAGAAGCAGCAGGAATCCTCAAACACCGTCGCCGTAAAGAGAAGTCTGAGCGAAGGCTGGAGCGAACCGACGAAGATGTGGTTCGTCTCCACGACGTTCTCGGTGAGATCACTCGGCAGATGAGACCATTGCGCAGGCAGGCCAAGGCCGCTGAGCGCTACGAGGGCTTGAAGTCCGAAGTTGTTGCCCTCCGCCTGTACCTGTCGGGGACCGAGTTGCGCCAACTGGATCGCGATCTGACCATCGCGGTCTCGGAACGGTCTGCGTTGACCGAGACGCTCGATGTCGATCGGATCGAGGCAGCGGGCCTGTCCGCCGAGCTGAACTCTCTTAGCGGTGAGGTCGGCGAGGTGGCTAACGCACTCGAACGAGATACGGGAGCCGCCGCTCGCCTGGAAACGACTGTCGAGAGATTCAAGCGCATAGCCTCAGTGGCCCAGGAACGGGTGAGGGCCGCCTCGGGCCGCCAGGAGGCTGCGACGGAACGCAAGGCGGATCTTGATGAAGAGCGCGACGGGCTCCGTGTGGAGCTGGCAGGTCTCGAGACGACTATCGCCAACGCCGAATCAGCCGCCGCCGCAGCGGAATCGTTGTTCCGAAGCCTTGATGACGAGGAGAAGTCGGCGGCCGCCCAGAACGCCATGTCACCGGAGGGAGCTCTGGCCGTCGTCAGAGGTGAGCTGAGTGCTATCGAGACCGCTCTTGACCGTGAAAAGCGCGAGTCAGAAGAGGTCGAGCGTCGGCTTGGGGTGCTCAAGGCTCAGGTATCCGCCGAGACGAGTGAGATCGACCAGATCAATCTCGATGTCAAGGATCTGGATCGAGGCTTAGGGGGTCTCCAGGACGAGTACGAATCGATGTCCACCCAGGCTCGGGCGGCATATGAGACTTTGGAAGCAGCCGAGCAGCGGCTGAGCGACGCTCGTGTTGCACACGCCGGAGCTGTGGCGAGAGTGGAGGCAGTTACTGCCGCGTTGGAGGGGCGTTTCGACCCCGAAGCCCGCCGTACGGCCCAGAATGCCGACGGAGCGTTGGGCACGTTGGTTAGCAGGCTGGACGTTCCCGACCACCTGGCCACAGCAGTAGGAGTCGCCCTCGGCGCTTGGGAAGACGCTGTGGCCTTTTCCAACCCTGAGTTGGCACGCTCAGCCGTTGAAGGAGTTCGAGCCGGTGGGGGCGGTTCGGTCTCAATCGTGTCGTCGCCATCCGCAGCAGGAACTCCAGCGCGGGAGGTTGCGGCACGCAACGGACTGGAAGCCCTTGTCGATCTCCTAGGCAAGGATGCCGACCAGGCGTTGGCCACACGATTTCTCGGCGACGTGGTTCTTGTGGAAGGTTGGGCAACGGGCTGGGCGTTTGTCGCACGACATCCGGCTTTGCGGGCCGTAACTCCCGAGGGCGATCTCATCACAGTGTCCGGAGTGCGGCTGGGAGACCCTGACGGGGCCGGAGCGACGATGCTCGAGTCGGCTGAGGTCAGCTTGGAGACCGCCGAGCGAGACAAGGCCAGGGCCCTTTCAGGGCAAACTACGGCTGCGCGGGAGTTCGAATCGAGTCGTGAACTCGAGCGAGTCGCTCTGGAGCGACTTGAGAACGCCGAAGCCAAAATCGCAGGACTTTCCGAGGCCATGGGACGGCTTCAGCGGTCGGTTGACGGACTCGTGTCTGAACAGAACAGACTGACCGAACGCAAAGCATCGCTTGAGATGACCTCCGATAGAGCGGTCCAGCAGCGAGCAGAGCTCAAGAAGAGACTCGAAGCGCTTGAGGGCGAAGAGGCTGAACGACTCGCTGCCTGGGAGTCGCTCGAGTTCGCCCGGCTCAAATTGGCAGCCGACAAGGAGGAGGCGCGCGCTTCGTGGCACGACGCAACCGCTGCCCTGAGGGCGGTTGCTGAGCGCCGGACCTTGCTCACCGATCGGCTTCGCCGAGTCGACGAAGAAGTCGATCGACTCGAACACGGCGCCTACACCGAGATAGATCCCGACAAGTTGAACGCTGTTGCTGACATGGCCAAGCGAGCAGGCGTTCTTCTCGAGGAAAGGCTGGCGACTTTGCGCGAGCGCCAGTCCGAACTTCGTGCCGCCAAGGCCGGGTTATCCGACCAGGTCGACACACTGCGCTCTCAGTACGACTCCAAGACGTCGAGTGTCAGCGGCGCTCAGGCGAGGATTGGGGAATTGGACGTTCGGACCGTCGAGCTGCGAATGCGTCGCGAGGCTGTGGTCGAGGCGATCCGGCGTGACGCTGGTGGTGACGTCGAGGCAGCGATGGCCGCTGAGCGTCCAGACGTCGAGGCAGACGTCGACCTCGATGCATTGATGGAAGAGAAGGCGTCGCAGTTGCGCAGGCTCGGTGTGATCAACCCACTTGCTGCACAGGAATATCGACAACTCGAAGAGCGTCATGACTTCCTGGCGGATCAACTCGCTGATGTTGAAGCCTCGAGGTCGGAGCTCCGCAAGGTGATAACCGCGTTGGAAGACGAGATCGAGTCGCGATTCGAGTCAGCCTTCGCCGAGGTCTCCGCTGCATATCAGCGTTACTTCGAGACCCTCTTCCCAGGTGGGCGAGGAAAGGTGAGTCTCGTCGATCCCGAAGATCCGCAGTCTGGGGTGGAGATCAACGCTCAACCTCTCGGGAAGAAGGTTTCACAGATGTCGCTTCTCTCTGGTGGTGAACGGAGCTTGGCGGCACTCGCCTTCCTTTTTTCGATCTTCGACGCTCGCCCCTCACCCTTTTATGTTCTCGATGAGGTCGAGGCCGCACTGGATGACGCCAACTTGAGGCGGTTCCTCAAGATCGTGGAAGAGTTTCGGAATCGCGCCCAGTTGGTGATCATCACCCACCAGCAGCAGACGATGGAAGCCGCGGACGTTCTCTATGGAGTCACCATGGAGCCGGGCGGGTCCTCACAGGCGATTCGCAAGGATATGGCCAACGAGCGAGCGAAGGCGACGAGCGCTTAAGTGTCCAGCGCTGAACTTCTCATCGGCGTCGCAATCGTCGTTGTCGTCATCTCTGTTGTGGGGTTTATGGTCGCCGGCCGGCGATCAGCAGAGCCTGACACTGTCGCGACAGGCCCACGACCGACGTCCGGCCTGGGGAGGGCACTTCGCAGCTTGCTGGGCGATTCCATCAGCGACTCCACCTGGGATGAACTCGAGGAGTTGTTGCTCGGTGCTGATGTTGGTCTCCAAGCCACCGACTCGATTGTTTCGGCTGTTCGCAGACAGCGGCCCGATTCGCCCCCGGCTGCGCTCTCCGCAGTGCGCGATGCCATAAGAGCCGAGTTTGGCGAGACATCTCGTTCGCTGGACCTGACGTCCAACCCGGCCGTCGTGATGGTGGTTGGAGTAAACGGCAGTGGAAAGACGACGACGATCGCCAAGCTTGCGCGTAACCTCCAGCTAGCCGGAAAGACGGTCACCTTGGGAGCAGCCGATACTTTTCGAGCAGCGGCAGGAGAGCAACTCAAAACATGGGGTGATCGGCTTGACGCTCGCGTTGTCGGTGGTTCCGAAGGGGCTGACCCCGCCTCGGTCGCCTTCGATACGCTGTCGTCGGCTCGAGCCAGTGGGGTCGATGTTGTTCTGATCGATACTGCCGGCCGTTTGCACGGGAAGAAAAACCTTATGGAGGAGCTTTCCAAGATCCATCGGGTCCTGGGAGGAGCCGACGAAGTGCTTCTGGTGCTCGACGCCACGTCGGGCCAGAACGGCCTCGTTCAGGTTCGTGAGTTCTCCTCATCCGTTCCTGTGTCCGGCATCATTCTGAGCAAGTTTGACGGCACGGCACGAGGAGGAATCGTGGTGGCAGTGGAGCGGGAGCTGGGGGTGCCCGTCAAGTTCGTGGGCGTTGGAGAGGGACTTGACGACCTTCAACCATTCGACCCTGACGCATTCGTCAGTACTCTCACCCAGACGTGAAGGACCAACTCGACCTCGTGGCGATGGCAAGGGCCGCGGCTACCGGCTCGTACTCTCCGTATTCGAAATTTCGAGTGGGAGCAGCCGTTGTCGGGGAAGACGGGAACGTATTCGTAGGTGCCAATGTGGAGAACGCTTCCTTTCCGGTCTCAACCTGCGCCGAGGCCAATGCGGTTAATACTGCAGTGGCGGCCGGTTCCCGATCGCTGTCGACTGTCGCTGTGGCCTGCATCGACGCCGAAGAAGTCGACGGTGCCTATCCATGTGGCCGGTGCCGGCAGATAATGCGTGAGTTCGGAGTCAGTGAGGTTGTCGTGACAGCAGGTGAAGGGTCTGAGATTCGCCGCCACTCACTTGAGGAGTTGCTGCCTTATTCATTCGGTCCGGAGGCGCTTGCCTAGGAGAGATTCCAGGTCGCCCGGTCTTCGCGGCGCACTACGAATCTAAGACCCGACCACGTGTCGTCAATGGCGCAGACCTTGTTGTCGACCATCCCTGTGGGAAGGAACATCTCGCGCAGGCGGTCCTCTGTTATGTCGGTCTTGACTTTCGAACTCTTCTTCGGCCAGGCCACCCATATCGCGCCGGCTGGAGGCAGGTAGGCCATGGCCTTGGTGAAGGCGAGGTTGAGACGGTGTGCGGATGTCTCGAAGATCAGGAAGAGGTCGGACTTTCGGGTCCGGAGTGAAATGTTGACTCCCTCGGGCATTTCGTCAGGCGGCAGGGCCCAACCTTCTGGGGCGCGGAGCACCGATATCTTCGAATCTGGCTTGATTCCTAGTTTGCGGGGCAGGGGTGTACCCGAATATCCGGCCATGGCTCAGATTATGCCGGGAATCACGGTCGCATCCGGGTTGTTGGCCGTCACATGGACACAACCCAGCTTCACGAGCACCGCCAGGCCAAAGACGAGGTCTTCCGGTCCGATCACCACTCTCCCGTGGCCCACCGCAGTGACTTTGCTGGTCTGAACTACTTCGCTCCCAACAGTGATCTGGTCTTCAACGTGAAAGTTGAGCCGGCCGACGGATCCGAGATTCGCATACCGACCTCAGATGAGCGAGAGAAGGTCTACGTCCGAGCGGGAAGAGTCAAGTTGGACGTAGGTGGGGCCGCAGAGGAGTTGACGCTTTTCGACACCGGGCATCCTGGCCTCTTCCTTCCGTTTCGCGATGCCACGTCGGGCGAGACGACTTATGGGGCCGGGCGATACCTCGACCTGGACCTCAATTCGGATGGAACGGTCGACATCGACTTCAACTATGCGTACAACCCGATGTGTGTTTACTCGGACGGTTACTCGTGTCCGATTCCCCCAGTCGAGAACTGGATGAAGGTACCGATCGAGGCGGGGGAGAAGAACTATCCCTGACCCCTGCGTGATCTGTTGTGCAGTCATGTGCCCCTGAGGCACGAAATTGCACAATCATCCGTTGTGCGAGGAGTCCAATAGATCGTTGTGCAGATCCGTACCTGAGAGGCACGAATTTGCACAACGGATGGAGTGGCGGAGTCAGGCTGGTTTGCAGCCGGAGACAACCAAGTAGTCCTTGCGGCCAGCGCGCAAGGTTTCGACTGAAGTCTCCACGTAGCCCCGAGCCTCAAGCAGGAGACGGGTCTCCTCGGCGTCCGAGGCGTTCAGACCGTGCCCGGTCTTGTTGTTCTTGAGGCTCCGTTCAACGAGGTAGAGGCTCCCCCCGGGCTGGAGGACGCGCATGGCTTCGTCGATGCCGGTCTCCGGATACGCCCAATGGTGATAGGCAGAGATGGACCACACCTTGGTGAAGGAGTCCTCGCCGAAGGGTAGGTGTTCAGCGGAGCCGTCGACCATTTCTGCTTCGGGAACTCTCTTGGCGGCCCGTTTGACCATGGCCGGACTCGGGTCGATTCCGGCAACAGACGCTCCTGCTTCGGCGGCGTGAGCCAACGCGGCCCCCGGTCCGCACCCGACGTCGAGAACCGAGTCGGTCTCGTCGACGCCGAGGTGTTTGACCAGGCTGCGGTTGGAGGCCGGATCGCGGTAAGCCCAGCTGTAAAGGCCGCTCGCCAGCGCCGACCAGCTCTCGATGGTGCCCTTCTTAGCGATTCTCCAGCGCCTCGATCAGTTGAGGAAGCACCTTATGTACATCACCCACGATGCCAAGGTCGGCTATGGAGAAGATCGGTGCGTCCGGGTCCTTGTTGATGGCGATGATTGTTCCCGAATCTTTCATACCGACCAGGTGTTGCATCGCACCAGAGATCCCGGCTGCGATGTAGACATCTGGTTTAACGGTCTTGCCAGTCTGGCCCACTTGTTTGGCGTAAGGCACCCACCCTGAGTCAACAATGGCCCTGGTGGCGCCAGTGGCGGCACCCAACTGTTTGGCAACAGCTTCGATCATCTCGAACCCTTCGGCGGAACCCAGGCCTCTCCCGCCTGCGACAACGATCGAGGCATCCCCGAGCTGTGGGCCCTCTCGCTCTTCAACGTGACTCGCAACGACCTTGGCCTCGGAGCGTCCAGCATCGGGGAGATCCAGTGTCGACACGTCAGGTTCGGTGGCGCCGCCTTCGGTTGCTGCAAACGATTTCGGGCGCACCAGGACAATCGCAGGTGCTTGGCCCATGGCGGCTGTTGCGATCTGCGATCCACCGAAGATCTCGTGGTCGGTCTCGACGCCGGAATCCGTGAGCCTGACGTCGCTGGCGTTCGCCAAGACACCGGTCCCCAGTCGTGCGGCCAGCCTTCCGGCGACGTCTCGGTCTGTGTACTTCTGGCTGAACATGATCAGATGTGGGGGATCGGCGTCGGCCAATGAGGCCAAAGCGTGGGCAAGGGGGGCGGCTGGTAGGCGATCACCAGGATCGGCGTGGAGAACCCTGGCAGCGCCATATGCGCCAAGAGTGGCGATCGCATCTCCACCACCCGAGCCGGAATAGATCGCGGTGACGTCTCCGAGTTCACGGGCCTTGGTCAGAAGCTCGAGTCCGGCTTCTGAAGGTGAGCTAGAGCTCTCTTCGATGAATACCCAAATGGAGGCCACTCAGATCACCTTCCTTTCTGAGAGAAGAGAAATGATCTCTGCGAACGCCTCGCCTTCATCTTCGATCTTCTTACCGGCAGCACGCTCCGGCGCTGCCGCTATCGACGCAACTTCCTGGTCGGCTGTGGCCTCGACGCCGAGATCGGCGGCGGAGACACTCTCGACCGGCTTCTTCTTGGCGTCCATGATGCCCTTGAAGGTCGGGTAGCGAGGTTCCACGACTCCCGCGGTCACTGTCACGAGTGCTGGAGTTGCGGCGGATACGACGTCGTATCCGTCAAGGGTCTGGCGGTTGATCTGGACCTGGCCGTCAGCAGCGTCAACTTTCGTTGCATAGGAGAGTGCGGGAACGTCGAGCAGTTCGGCGATCATCTGAGGGACCACGCCGGTGTAGCCGTCAGTTGACTCGGTTCCGGCGATGACCAGGTCGAACCCCTCCCTCTCGACAACCGCGGCGATGGCTTTGGAGGTGGTGAGGGCATCGGCGCCGCGCAGCGTGCCGTCATCGATGATCACGGCCTTGTCAGCTCCCATCGCAAGTGCCTGTCGAATTCCCTGGGCAGTGCCGGTCGGGCCCATGCTGACCAACGTGACACTTCCTTCAGTCGCATCCGCAATCTGAAGCGCCATCTCGACACCGTATCTATCGGTGTCGTCGAGAACCTGTTCGTCCGGGCGCACCAGCCAGTTGGAGCCTTCCTCCAACTCGTACGGCGTCGCCGGGTCCGGTATCTGCTTGACGCAGACCACCACCTTCATGTGTCCAACTCCTTGTGGGTTCTAAGCCAGGCGATGGTAACTGGTGGTGGTGTTATCCCGTTCTCGGGCTCATCCGTCCAGCCGATCGATTATCAGGGCCTCCATGGTGGGCTGCTCAAGGGAAATCTCCCACGCCGATGCCAATCGGTCTTTCTGTGAATCCCATCGGCCTCGATCGCTGAAGCGGACCGTTGCGAGAGGTTCACCTGCGGTAACCGTCTCGCCAACCTTGGCCTCGAGGGTTACTGATACGCCGTGGTCGACAGTGTCGGTGATCTTCTCTCGTCCGGCTCCGAGACGGGTCGCTGCCAGTCCGATCGATAGAGCATCGCACTTGGTTACGAACCCTGACGCGGGGGCTTTGACTACGGCTTCATGCTCTGCGACCGGCAGTAGGGACGGGTCGTCGATTACAGCCGGATCCCCGCCATGGGACCGGGTCACTTGCTTGAACTTCTCCAGTGCGGCTCCAGTCGCAATTGCATCCTCCAGTCGGCCAGTGGGGGAGTCCAGACCCGCCATGCGAAGCATCTCCTCTCCGAGGGTCATCGTCAGTTCGGTAACGTCTTCAGGGCCGGTTCCGTTGAGAACATCAATCGACTCTCGGATCTCGTTGGCGTTGCCCACCTCGCGACCCAACGGCTGGTCCATCGACGTGAGCACCGCAACGGTGGCAACATCGTTGGCTTTACCGATGGACACCATGGTTCGCGCCAGGGTTCTTGCGTCCTCGATGTTCTTCATGAAGGCGCCTGAGCCGGTCTTCACATCGAGAACCAGTCCGTTGAGACCCTCGGACAGCTTCTTCGACATGATCGAACTCGAGATGAGGGGTATCGACGGCACCGTTCCGGAAGCGTCTCTGAGGGCGTAGAGCTTCCGGTCGGCGGGCACCATGGTCTTCGACTGCCCGGCCAGCACGAGATTGTGCTCGGTCAGAATCGCACGGAAACGGTCCTTGTCTATCTGTGTGGTGAAGCCCGGTATCGATTCGAGTTTGTCCAACGTTCCCCCGGTGTGGCCCAGCCCTCGGCCCGACATCATCGGCACCGCGACGCCGCACGACGCCACCAGAGGCGCCAGGGGAATCGAGATCTTGTCTCCAACACCACCAGTTGAGTGTTTGTCGACTTTGGCCATGGGCAAGTCGGAGAAGTCGAGAACGTCACCTGAACGCAACATTGCCCGAGTCCACGCCGCAAGCTCTGCCGATGAAAGGCCTCTCCACACGATGGCCATCGCCATCGCGGCCATTTGGTAGTCGGGCACCTCGTCCGTCGCATAGGCTTGGATCAGCCACTGGATTGCTGGCTCGCTGAGCTCGCCACCATCTCGCTTGGTCTCGATCAGTTCAACAGCGGTGAAGGTCATGGGATCAAGCTAATAGCCAACTGCCTCAGGCTCGGTCAGTCAACCAGGTCGAACCGGACGGTTATCGAGACCGAGAGCGTCTGCTGCCCGGGTTCGATTGGAGTCGACTTGGCGCTCCTCGCGAACTCCATAGCCACCGGTGCCGGAGCATGGCTCTGGTTTGTTTCGGTGATCGATAGGACCTGGCCGAGCTGCCTGCCTCCGAGTTGAGCTAGCTGCGTCGCCTTGCTTTGAGCGTCTTGCCACGCGTGTTGGCGGGCCTCGGCCAGGGCTGTCGCGGGGTCTTCGATTTCGAACCTGAGTCCGTCGACAGTCAACTCATCGCCAGCCGTACTGACTGCCTCATCGATCACTGCGCCCGCACTCTCGATCTCTCGAATGCGAACCTGAATGTGGTTGTTCACTCTGAACCCCACAAATCTGCGTTCACGATCGCTGTACTCGTATTCGGCGTGGATGTCGTAGTTTCGGGTTGCGATATCGGGGCGATCGACACCGGTGCGCTCTAACGATTCGATGAGGCTGCTCGCTTGCTCTGCTGCCCTTGCCGTAGCCGCGACTATGGACTGGTCGAGGACCGTTACGCCGCAGTCGAGGATCAAGAAGTCGGGTGTTGAGGTGGTCGAGCCGGTTCCATTGACCACGATCTCGTGTTTCTTTGTCATGACACCATCTTTACTCGATTGCCAACGACAGTCACTCCTTCGTCGTTCAACAGTCGTGCCTGGCGGCTTGGGTCAGGGGAGCGGAGGTGGCCTCCGGCACCTACGACCCGCCACCACGGCAGACCCTCCGAGGTTCGGAGCAGGCCTCCGACAGCTCGGGCTGCCCCTGGGAACCCGGCCTCAGCCGCCACCTCTCCGTAGCTAACGACTTCGCCAGGTTCCAGGCGAGAGATGACTGACGTAACCGCCTCCTCGAATTCGGTCACAGCGTTCCGAAGAGGCGATCTCCCATGTCGCCGAGTCCTGGGGCGATGTAGAAGTTCGGGTTTAGCTCCCGATCCAATGAGGCAGCCACGACCCGCACGTCTGGATGTCGATTCTCGATGACCTCTACCCCTTCCGGGGCGGCCACGACGCAAACACACACGATGTCCTGCGCGCCGTTCTCTTTGACCTTGTCGATCGCCCAAGAGAGGGATCCACCGGTAGCCAGCATCGGTTCCAGAATCAGGACCCGGGCACGAGATAACTCCGGGAACCTCGTGTAGTACTCCATCGGTTCGGCCGTCTCTTCGTTTCGCTGGACTCCGGCAAAACCGATCGAGGCATCCGGCACCAACGTCAGCACCGATGGCAGAAGCCCTAAGCCGGCACGCAAGACTGCGACTGCCACTACGGGCCTTCTCATCTGTTGGCCAGTCATGGGCTCAAGAGGGGTCACAATTTCCGACGGCTCGAGAGGCATATCTCCGAGGGCTTCGGCGACAAGCAGATAACCCAGCCTTTCAGCGATCTGGCGGAACTTCGGTGGTGGCGTCTCTTGATCCCGGAGGATTGTCAGGAGGTCGGTGGCCAACGGGTGGTCGAGGATCGTGATCGCCATGGGCCTGGACAATACGCCTTCTACCCGGTGTTGCGCATTCCTGCAGCGATGCCGTTGACGCTCAATAGCATGGCTCTTTGGAGCTCGGGTGACGTCTGGCCCGCTCGACTCCTCGATAGCAGCGAGACTTGTAGGTAATTGATGGGATCGAGGTAGACGTCGCGAACCTCCAACGTGCGTCTAAGGAGCGGTGCGTCGCTCAGTAGCTCGGTCGTTCCGCGAACGCTCAGCACCTCGCGGACCGATTGGTCGAACTCGGCTCTCAGTGTTTCGAGAAGATGGCGATGAGCAGGTTCGACGAGCTCGGTCACGTAACTCTCGGCAATGTCGAGGTCGGTTTTGGAGAGAGTCATCTCGACATTGGATAGGAAGGTGGCCAGGAAGCTCCACTCTTTGGCCATTTCGGAAAGAACCGATCCGTAGCCCGCCTCAACCGCAAAACGTAGCCCGGAGCCAACGCCGAACCAGCCGGGCACGATCTGTCTGGTCTGAGTCCATCCGAAGACCCAGGGGATGGCCCTCAAGTCATCGACACTGCCATCGCCTCCGGGTCGACGGGATGGGCGGCTTCCGATGTTCATGGCGCCGAGTTCTTCGACGGGCGTAGAGCTGAGGAAGTACGGAACGAGACTGGGATCTTCCACTAGGCGGCGGTAGGCCTGGTATGCGCCTGCGGCAAAGGATTCCATGGCCTCGGTCCACCATCTCAGTTTCTCCCTCGGCCGCTTGGATTCCCTGTTGAGCAGAGAACTTTCGAGAACCGAGGCAACCAGCAACTCGAGGTTTCGAGCGGCGATTTCCCGGTTGCCGTACTTCTCAGCAATTACTTCTCCCTGCTCCGTGATCTTGATTTCGCCATCGACTGTGCCGTACGGCTGGGCGAGGATGGCTGCGTGGGTTGGTCCTCCGCCCCTTCCGATGGTCCCACCCCGACCATGAAACAGACGAAGTTTGACTCCATGCTCGTCTGCCACGTTCCGCATGACCCGCTGGGCCTTATAGATAGACCATTGCGACGCCGTGATCCCACCAACTTTGTTTGAGTCGGAGTAGCCGAGCATCACTTCCTGTGTGTCCCCTCGCAGCCGAACCAGCTTGCGGTAAGAAGGATCATGCAGAAGCCCATCGAGGAGGGTTCCGGCTTGTTCGAGGTCGTGGATGGTCTCCACTAACGGGACGAATCCAACATCCGCAATGCCTCGATTGAGATCTACTAGGCCGGCTTCGCGAGCCAGGACTGCGGCCTCGAGGACGTGAGTCGGAGTCTCCGTCATGGAGATGATGTAGCTCTCGATCACCCGCTTGCCATAGCGCTGGTGCGCCGCACGGATGGCCTTGAATGTGGTGAGTGTCTCTTCGTTTTCCGGTGTAAGCCGAGTGTTGGGGCCTGAGAGGGGCCTCATGCCGGACAGTTCATCCGACAGGGTGCGTAAGCGCTGGGCGCCGCCCATGGCCGCGGTATCGGCCCCCGCTGATTGGAACAGCTCGTCGACCGCGCTCGAGTGCTTGCCCGAATGCTGCCTGATGTCCATGATCGCCAGGCTGAAACCGAGCATCTGCGCCAGCCTTGTAACTCGCGCCACTGCCCCTTTTGCGATGAGGTCACCGTTGGCTGACGCCAACGATTCTCCCATGAGTTCGAGCTCCTTGATCAGGTCGTCTGGACTGGCGTAGTCAACACCTGGTTGGTGTGGTGTCCCCGCTGACAGTCTCGTCCTGGTGTTGTGAAGTCGTGTGTGGATGTAGGAGCACTTCAGTCGATAGGGGGCGTCGGCCGTCCTTTTCTGTTCGCGTCGCCAGGTGTTGGGCAGCAGTTGAGAGTCCTCATCGAGCGATGCCGTCAGTCGGTCCGACGGAGGCGCCAATCGCGCTGAGATGGAAAGAGTCTCTGCTAGTGACTCGATGAGCTCAATCAGGTACCAGATGCCACGATCGTGTTGAAGCTCGAGTGTGTCCAGCGTTGTCTGGGCGGTGACTCGGGGGTTGCCGTCCCGATCACCCCCGACCCAGGAACCAATACGGATTGGGGTGAACGAAGACGACGCTCCGAGACGCCCCAACTGCATCGACATCAGCTCTGTCAGGTCTGGAAGCACTCCTTCAGCCAGAGCGACTATGTAATAGAGGGCCGATCGAGCTTCGTCGACCACCTCCGGCCGTTCGTAACGCAGTTCGTCTGTCTGCCAGATCTGGTCAATGAGTTCGGCAGTCCGGCGATCGATTAAGGCCACGCGGTCGTCTCCTGGCTGACCGAGCCGGGCTGAAATCAAGTCGGTGAGCCCCTGTCGCTTGGTGAGTATGCTTCGTCGAGCGGCCTCGGTTGGATGGGCCGTGAACACGGGCCGAATCTCGAGGCGATCCACGACGTCAGCCACGATGTCAGTGTCGATTCCGGACTCAAGAACACGGTCAACAGTTCGCCTGAGGTATCGCTCGTCGGGAGCGAGCTGATCCATCCGATGAACTTGTTCGGCGGTGTTGGCGAGATAGAAGTAGGTGGTAAATGCACGCACCACGTCGATGACCGTCTCGGTTGGGAGTTGACCGAGGAGTTCACTCAGCTCGGTGTGGGCAGATTGTGAATCTTCACGTCGGTCCGACTTGCCGAGTGCGCGAACCTTCTCGACGAGTTCGAGTAGCTCAGGGCCTTCCTGGCGCACGAGTGTCTCGCCGAGTTGGGCGCCGAGACGTCGAATGTCGGCTCTTAGGAGATCGTCATCCCTGGTCACAAGCAGAGACTAGGTCATCCACACCCGGCCGCGAGTTTGACGGCCCCCGAGTCGCCGACGTCTTCCTGACCGCTGATGAGACCGCTAACGGCCGAGCGGATTCGCTCTGTGTCCGGAATCGGATGGCCGTCCGCGGTCCTGCCCAATGCCCATGTGGCATCCAACCCGAGGGTTCTGATCGAGTCGATATCCATACGCGGCAGCAACTGAATCATGTCAGGCAATAGGTCGTACGGCAGGTCGGTCTCAATCGTCTCCTCCAACACTGTCAGCAGGGCCCCATATCGAGCCAGAAGCCCCAGGAAGTCGGCCTCCCTGAGCATCGAGGTGAGAATGCACCGTTGCCTAGCCATTCGGGCGTAGTCGCTTGATCCGTAGCGTGCCCGGGCAAAGGCCAAGGCGTGTGCTCCGTCGAGTCTTTGTGAACCCGCCTGGATCGTCACCATCTCGTACTCCCCAGTCTCCGGGTCGTACAAGGGTCCGTCGACGGGTGCCACCACATCCAAGTCGACCCCTCCGAAGGCATCGACCAGTCGGGCGAAACCGGTGAGATCGACCAGTGCGTAATGATCGACTTCGAGTCCCAAGATCGATTCGACAGCGTTCATCGTTGCGCTCGCTCCGGGGTTGGGTCCGGTGAACCCTTCGGGATTCTTCAGTCCCCATCCGTACACGTGGTTGAGGCGCCGTCCGGGGAACGGAGTCCCATCGGTGAACTCGAACCCAGAGTAGTTGCGGGGGACTCCGATCATGGCGGTGTCCCCCGACACCGGGTTGAGCGACACCAAAATCATGGTGTCTGTCCTCAGCCCGCCACGACCGGGACCGGCATCGCCTCCGAGCAGGAGAATATTGATCCGTTCGGTGCCAAGCGGTTGCCACGGTGCGGACGGCTGGATTTGGGCGAGCTCTGCGTCGTCCTGGCCGGGAACAGTGACGATGGGGGAGAGTGCCACTCGCTCGGGCGGCGTAACGATGGGAAGAGAAGGAAGGACAGCGGTGTCGTTAGGTGCCAGGTCGGTAGCCGGGGCAGCAATTGGGAAGATCGACGTTACGGCCGTGTACGTCTCCCATCCCACCCAACCAGCAACCAGGTGGGGGGCAGCGACGATCACCGCGGCCGCAAGCATGGCGAGGTGATATCGCCTGCCCTCGGCAGACATAAAGGCATGGGTTGCTGCACCAATCCGGAGCGTGAGGTAGGCCAGATTGAAGATCACGAGGGTCAGAAGGATCTCTGGCCGCGCCAAAGCTGCAAGAAGCGTCATGGGATCGAGGAACATTGCCAATGCCAGGGCTAACACGGCTGCCAGACCCGTGACCAAGACCAGAAGTCTTCCGGTTCGCGGGAACCCACACCGCATCTGACCCCACCCGGGGACAAGCAAGGAACGGATCCCGCTGCCCAGCGGTGTAGAAGACCTCATACCCCTCCAACGAACGGAACCCCGATCCCGTTCCTGCTGGCTGGGTTCTAGATGGTGGCGCGGTCTTTGCTTGGCACGGCTACCCGAGCGATGCGCTTCGAGAAGTAGTAGATCCGCTTGAGGTGTGCGATGACATCCATTTCAAGGCGGTAGGCCTCGACGCGGTTCGGTTCGTCGGCCATCAGACGCTCCGCTTGGTGAGCGGCAGCCGCACGTTCCATCGAGTTGACTTCATTCTTCATTGCAGCGACCCGGCGCGCCGCAGGCTGGTTCTTTTGGGTCAGGGCGAGCATCGCCAGTTCGAGTGCTTCCTGGACATTGGTGTGGAACTCACCCAAAACGTCTTTCGTCTCGTCACTGACATGCAAAGTCGACTCGATTCGGCTGAACCCCAATTGGACGAGATTGGTCTCGATGATGTCGCCGATCGCCTCCAGGTTGTTGGTCGCTTCCATCAGACCGATCAGCTCTTCCGTTGCATCCTCGCTGAGCCGGGTCTGTCCGATCTGACCGAGATAGGTAACGATATGAGCGTGCAGGGCGTCAACCTCGTCGTCCTGGGCCTCCACCGCTACCAGGTCGTCACGGGTGCCATCCAATAGGGCGGGCATGACTTCAGACAGCATGTTTCGCACCCGGTCGGCCATCCTGAGTAGCTCCAGTCGGGCCCGATCTAGGGCCAGGGATGGCGTCCTCAAGAGCTCGCTGTCGAGGTATTTGGCCTTTACCACCAACTCTTCGGCCTCGGGACGGTCGGGGACGAGACGTTCGACAAGCCGGGCGAACTGATCGGTGAATCCGATGAAGACCAACGTGTTGATGATGTTGAACACCGTATGGGCGTTGGCGATTTCTCTCGGGGTGCCGCCCCCAATTCCTGACACGAACGAGGCCAACTGGTCAACGAAGGCCACCCAGAGGAGCACGCCGCCGATGTTGAACAGGGTGTGCACGACGGCGGCTCTCAACGCTTCGCGCGGCTTCCCAATGGCGGCCATCAAAGCGGTGGCCGATGTGCCGACGTTGGCCCCAAGTATGAGTGCGATGCCGGCTTCTAGGGTTATCAATCCCTGGCTGGCCAACACGATTACGACACCGGTGGTGGCTGACGACGATTGGACCAGAGCGGTAAATAGCGCTGCCGCCACGATGCCAATCAGCGGGTTCTCCATTGCGGCCATCGCGTCGATGAACGGCTGGTAACTACGCAGTGGCTCCATGGCGCCACCCATGACCGCCATTCCAAAGAAGATGAGCCCCAGACCCATTACCACCGCGCCTTGGGCCCGCCGGGTTTCTCGTTTGGAGAAGAACGTGATGCCGAACCCAATGGCCACCAGCAACAATGCGTACTTGGTGACCGAGAAGGCAATGATCTGGGCGGTCACCGTGGTTCCGATGTTGGCTCCCATGATCACGCCAATGGACTGCGACAACGTCATCAGTCCGGAGGTGATGAAACCGACCACCAAGACGGTCGTCACCGATGACGACTGGATCAGGGCGGTCACTCCGGCACCGGTCAGTAGACCCATGAACCGATTGGACGTGAGACGCCCGAGAATGGTCCTCATCCGGTCGCCAGCAACCACCTTCAGAGCGTCGGTCATACGATCCATGCCCAGCAAGAAGATGGCCAGCCCTCCGAAAAGGCCGATTAGGAGTAGGAAGACGTCAATGCTTCCGTCACCCGGTGGGGACTCGGTGACTGCAAAAATCAAGTTGTGCCCTAGGAGCGGTCCTCTTTAGCTTCGTCGTAGTAGTCGAGACGATCGATCGGCATCACCATAGACGTCATGAGGTTCATGACGTGGGCAGTGATCCGCTTTAGGTATCGGTAGTAGAGAGCACGTGCCACCGCTTCTGATGGAGCCGCGGTGGAATTGAACTGTTCCTTGATGTTGTCGTCGTATTCGTCGAGGAAACCGTCGGCCTTCTGGACGAGGGCTTGAGCTCGGTCCGAGTCTCTCGACTCGAAGACCACGACCGCCTCGTCGATCAGTCGGGCAACGTTGTCGCAGTACCTCTTGAGAGTTTCCCGATCGGCCGAGTCGTTGAAATCGATGCCGTACTTGGCGAGGTCGTAAACGTTCTTGGCGTAGTCGCCAATCCGCTCAACGTCTTTGACGACGCTCATGTAGGCCAGCATGAGGGGGAGTTCGACTCCACCGGTGACAGCCGCGTGCAAGAGGAGGGCCCTTCGAACCTCCTGCTGGCCCTGATTGATGTCTCGGTCGGTCGATCGGACCTCTTGTTTGGTCTCCTTTGACTTGCCTCCGCCGAACACTGCTTGGGTGGCAGCGTCGTAGACCGTGGCTCCGTCGCGAAGCATCTGGACAATGGTGGCTTCGACGTCTTCGACGGCCGAAGCGCTGGTCCCTCTGAAAAAGTCGAGCACCATCTGGTCTCCCTTCCTACAGAATCACGATACCCAAAATGGGTATCAGGATGAACATGACTGTCGTATAGGCAAGTGCATACGACTTTCGTTGTATGGCCAATCCGGCCAGCTTCTCGGCCAGGGTGACCGGGATGTAGCGGATCTTTGGCCACGGGTAGATGAGCAGAATCCCTGCGATATTGAACAGGGTGTGGGTCACCGCGATCGTCAGACCGTCTAAAGCGCCGGCGCCCAACGCAGCGAGAAGGGCAGTGATCGTCGTGCCGATGTTGGCTCCGAGGGTGATCGGATAGGCGTTTCGGACCAACAGGATGCCTGAGGCGACCAGTGGAATCAGGATCGACGTTGTGATGCTCGAGGACTGCACGGCAATCGTGACCAGCATTCCGACAATGATTCCGATGGTTCCCGACTTGGCCAGAGCGGCGTTGAGCGATCTTTCGATTCGAGCGGCGACGAGCATCCGCATGTTCTTCGTGATGTAGGTCAGCGTGAAGAAGATGAGGGCGATTCCGAACACGATGAACATGACAGCCAGAGCGGTTTCGTTGCTGGTGATGGCCTCAAACCAACCCTCGATCACCCCAGCTAGCCATTTGACTGCCCCTTTGATCGGGCTGTCGAAGCTTCCTCCAACTGAACCACCGGAGATGGTGGTGGCAATCGATTCGGCTGTCCGCGAAAGGATCTTTGTGAAGTGTTCAATCGGTAGGAGAATCGCGACAGCGATGACGTTGAAGAAGTCATGCATTGTCGCTGCGGTGAAGGCCCGACGGAACTCCTCAGACTGTCTCATGTGAGTCAGTGAGACGATGGTGTTGGTCACCGTCGTCCCGATGTTGGCGCCCATGATCATCGGTACAGCCGTTGGGATGTCGATGACGCCAGCGGCCACCAAGCCAACGATCGTCGCTGTGGTTACGGACGAAGACTGGACTAGGACCGTGGCGAGAATGCCAGCAAACAACGCAGCAATCGGGTTGCTTACGTTGTTGAAGACCGAGTCAGTGAAATCACTCCCCAGCCCTTTGATGCCTCCCTCGAGGAGTTTGACCCCCACGAGAAACAGGTAAAGAAGGGCCACAACAAGCGCAGCCCTGATAGGGGCTGGGAGCGAAGCAGCTCTCGTGCGAACGTCTACATCCGGTGGGGGCGGAGAATCCAATTCAACCTCTCGTGGGGGAAGAGTGCGCGCAGCATACGGCATGACCCCAGTGCGTGCGCAAGGGGCGAAAGTCCCTTTGCTTCTGCGTCAGACGAAACGCCTTGGGCAGGCCTGGCGGGCGAGGCCTACTTGCCTTCGGGACGTTGCTTGTGCACCCTGCCTTCCTGGCCCCGCAATGACATTCCTGTCCCGGCGCCATAGCGGACCAGGGTCATCTCGCCGAGGATCGAGATAGCCACTTCTTGTGGGGTCTCGGCGCCGATATCGAGACCGATGGGCGAGTGGATTCGTTCGATGGAGTTGTCATCGATCCCGAGCCCGCGGAGACGCTCCACTCTTTTGGCGTGAGTCCGTCGGCTACCCATGGCGCCGATGTAGCGAGCATCGGACTTGAGGGCGGCTTCGAGAGGCGGGGTCTCATGTCGAGGGTCGTGGGAGAGGACGACCACCCAGCTTCGTCGGTCGAAAGTGAGTTGGTCCATCAGATCATTGGGCCAGCCAACGAGAACTCGGAGTGCGTCGGGAAATCTCTCGGGAGTGGCAAAGGCTGGTCGAGAGTCGACGACCGTAACTCGATAACCCATCTGAGCTCCGAAGGAACTGAGAGCTTGCCCGATATGAACCGCACCAAAGATGATCAGGTCGGGAGCAGGAGCCAGAACCTCGATGAAGATCGAGTGATCTCCGTAGTCCAGCAGCCGGTGCTGCTCGTTCGTCATCAACTGCAGAGCATCTGAGACGACGTCGTCGGCGATGTGTTCGGGAAGCGATCCAGCTAGGGCCTGGCCACGGGAGTCGATAACCAGTTTGGAGCCGAGTGCAGGACCTCGAACCACGGTGCCGACGGCACCGAACTGCTCGTCTTCGAGAAGCTCCCTGATAGCGGAGTCAACTGTCACCAAGGTTCGATGAACACGTCGATGGTCCCGCCGCAGGCCATTCCGACCTCGAAGGCTTCTTCGTCGGCGATGCCATAGGTCACCAGCTTGGGTTGACCGCTCGAGATCACTTCCTGGGCATGAAGGAAGACATCGTTCTCAACGCACCCGCCGCTTACTGAGCCCTCCATGTCACCGTCCGAAGAGACCAGGAACTTCGATCCCTCAGGGCGCGGGGCGCTGCCGTGGACTTTGACCACGGTGGCGACTGCTACGGCCTTGCCTTCGGCCGTCCAACTGTCACGAAGGGCGAGTTGGTTTCTCACTTCGCTAACGGTAGTGGCTCTGCCCGCGTCGGCTGAGGGTGTCAAGCAAACGAACCACTCCGCGGAGGTCGGTCACACTGGCAGCTGGCAAGAGGTGGTCGATGTGCGGCAATGCGGCCTTCATTCCCCGCGTCGCCGGCTGGTAATCCGGCCGTGCAGCAAGAGGGTTGAGCCAAATCACCGAATGAACGGTACGCCTCAGCCGCGCCATTTCGCGCGACAGGATCTCGGGGTCGCCGCAGTCCCATCCGTCCGAGAGGATGAGAGCTACCGGGCCACCTCGTGTCAATCGCCGACTCCAAAGCCGGTTCCATTCAGCAAGGGCCTCACCGATCTTGGTTCCGCCAGACCAGTCGGTGACTGACGTCCCGACTCGGGCGAGGGCCGCCTTGACGTCCCGTCGCTCTAGGTCGGGCGTGATGCGGGTCAATGCAACAGAAAACGTGAATGCCTCCACGTGGTGGAGTCGTCGTTGCGCCGCGTGGGCGAACACCAAGAAGACTTCCGCGTATCTCTCCATCGAGCCGGAAACGTCCGCGATCACTATGAGCGGTCGCTGTCGTCTTCGACGCTGCTCGTACTCAATCGGAATCAGGTCACCGTCTTGCCTGGAGGTCCTTCGAAGGGTCGCTCTCATGTCAGGGCGCGAACCGCTGGTTGCCCTGTCCCACCGACGCGTCACTACGTCGGACGGTTGCCAAATCATGGTTTGAACCAACCGTCGCGCTATTGCCAATTGCTCGTCGTCAAGGTCGCTGAAATCGCGCCTGGCGACGTTTTCGATGGCCGAAGCCCCCTCCTGCTTCGATACATCGAGGTGGCCCGGTTGGTCCGGCTGCTCAATGAGCGGAGTCAATGCCGTGACGGCGGCGAGTCTCTCTGGCTGATCGTTCGGTTCGGCCGGGGAGTGGCTGCTTCCGAAGAAGCTAGCGAACGCTTCATCGAAGATCGAGCGCTGGTCCGGGTCGGCAATTGCCAGAGATCGTAGGGCGGCGTGTACCTGACCTTGGTCTGCGGCGTCGACCAGAGAAAACGCAACAGCCATATCCCTGACCTGGTCAGATGTGATCCCGATACCTCGGGTTCGCAAATCGTCGGCGAACACCGCCAGCGAGTCGACTCCGTCCCTCATCCGACCAGTGTTTCGACCCCGGCGGCTCTCACTGTGTCTAGGTCGTCCTTGTATTTGAGAATGACGCCAAGAGTCTGCTCGACCAGACTGGGGGTGAGCTGACCTCCGTCCAGGAGACGCAGCGACTCGGCCCAGTCGAGCGTTTCGGCAACGCCCGGGGGTTTGAACAGATCCATTGTTCTCAGCTTGGTCATGGCACTGGCCAAGCTCTGGGAGAGCTCCTCGCTGATCTCGGGGGATTTCCGGCGAACAATGGCTGCCTCGAGTTCTGGCGTGGGGTAATCGATCCAGTGATAGACGCAACGGCGTTTCAGCGCGTCGTGGACCTCCCGGGTTCGGTTGGAGGTCAGGACCACGATTGGGGGTTGTTTGGCTTTGATGGTCCCAATCTCAGGGATCGTCACTTGAAAATCGGACAAGAGCTCAAGGAGAAATGCCTCGAATTCCTCGTCAGCGCGGTCGAGTTCGTCAATGAGCAAGACGGGCCGACGTTTTTCTGTAGCGGCTTCGATAGCTTGCAGCAGTGGTCTGGCCAAGAGGAAGTCCCGGCTCATGATGTCCCGTGCAGTCGCTCGAGCTCCTTCGCCACGAGCTTCGAGTAGCCGAATCTCCATCATCTGTTTGGCGTAGTCCCATTCGTAGAGAGCATGGCTCACGTCCAGGCCCTCATAACACTGAAGACGGATCAGATCCTCCGACGCGATCGATGACAGCACCTTCGCCACCTCGGTCTTGCCAACGCCTGCCTCACCTTCGAGGAATAGAGGACGCCCCAACTGGAGCGCAAGATGAATTGCCACCGTCAAGTCGTCGGCGGAGAAGTAATTCTGACCGTCGAGGGCATCTTTGAGGTCTTGGACTGTGGAGGGGATCACGATCTCACGTTATTCGCTGCGGTCGAGTTGTCGCTCGGAGGCCATTCGGGCCTCCCATATTTGACCCCTGTGTTCTGACTCGTGGCGTGCGAGGTGCATGAGGATCCATTCGGGAGTGGCGGTGCCGTCATCTGAGGGCCTTGGTCTGCGGAATTCGTCGACGTCCATGCGGCCGAACACGGTCAACAGGTCTTGGCGGATACTGTCGAGTCTGGCGATGTGGGTCGCCACTGTTTCGCCTTCCACAGGGGTATAGATGTGGCCCGGAAGCACCATCGGGTAGGGGAGCAGGTCTGCAATTTCGGGAGGGCATCCCGGAATCCGCCGTTCCATGTCGTAGTCCGTGCCGAGAATGTCGGTGTAGACCCACTCGACCTCGAAGACGGCTATGTGATAGAGCAGCGTCGCCACACTGTGGCGATGGCCGGTGGGTGTCAGATCAAGGGCGTCTTGGGTGATGCCCTCGATCCACCTGAGCGTCCATTCCCGCGCTTTGACGAGATGCCACAGAGCCAGGCCGATCGGCTCTGGAAATCCAGGAACGGGCGCAGCGCGTTCGTCAGTCATCAGGATTCACCAGGTCGGTTCCATCTGGTTCCCACAGCTCGATTGGGTTTCCCTCTGGGTCCTTGAGGTGGGCAAACCTTCCGTTGGGAGCTCGCTCCTCGAATACTTTCACTTCTATACCGGCACCCCGGAGTTGGCCCACCATGGCGTCGAGGTCGGCTACTCGGAAGTTGATCATCCATTGTTGCTGGCGCTCACCAAAGTATTCAGTGTCCTGTTTGAACGGAGCAAACACAGTTGGGCCTTCCCGTTGCCACCACGAGCCCTCTTCGTAGGTCTCGCCCGTCTTCCGTACACCAAGGTGGTCTTCATACCACTGCGCTAGGGGGCCGGGGTCAATCGCACGGAAGAAGACGCCTCCGATACCTGTGACTTTCTCCACCGTCTAACTGTACGTCAACGACCATCGGATAGGCTCGGTGACATGGTCTCCAATGAACTCGCCAACGCTGTCACCTGGAAGATTCCCAACGCTCTGGCTCTAGTGGGCTCCCGCTCGGGTGGCGAGTGGAATGCCATGACAACGTCTTGGATCACTCAACTGTCGATGGAGCCCGTACTGATCGGGATAGGTGTCGACAACTCCTCGGTCACGCACCGCCTCATCAGTGAGGGAGGCAGCTTCAGTGTGAATCTGTGGTCATCTGAGGACACCCGCACGTTCGTGAAATTCTCAAAGCCGGCCATCAAAACCGATATGGCTCTGAATGGCAGACCGATCAGCGAGGGGATCACGGGTGTTCCCGTATTCGACGAAGCAATAGCTTGGATGGAGTGCGAAGTGCGGCACGCCATCGACTTTGGCACTCACACCTTGTTTGCGGGAGAACTGGTTGCTGCGGAGGTCCGCGACGACGAGGCGCGTGCAGCCCAGATGAGTGACACGCGCATGAAGTACGGCGGGATCAAACGTGGTGGTCACGGATGACGCTCACTGAAACGGGTCGAGCACCCTTCCAATAAACAGAATCGCACCGGCGCCGCGGTCCCTGATGAGGTAGATGAATGGACGAGTCACTTCGACCGTGGGGCCGTGCGACGCCATCATCGACGAGCCCGACGCGGCAGCAGCGCGCGTGCCGTTTTCGTCGACTTCGATGAACGCCTCGTGTTCGACGATGTCTATCCAAAGACCTCCGTTGCTCAGCATTCCGGAAAAGTCGGCTGAGGGTCCGAACGCTGACTGCATTCCCAAGCCTTTCAGTACCTCATTCATGTTCAGATGAGTCCGGGTGGTCCACTTGGGCAGCGACAGGTGGATGCCTCCCTCGCTGAGGTCTTCGACGATCTGTTCGAGTCGATCCGCTGTCAGGTCGGACTCGAACTGGACGAAGTCGGTGGGCACGATGACCACCATCGACAGTGCGCCACCGCCGTAGGGAATCTCTACTGCCGAGAAGTCGGTGCCATGCGCCGACGGAAGGAACTCGTCGTAGTGCATGGTTGGCACGTTGACGGTCGTGCCGTCCAAAAGGGTGAACTCGGAATCTGTCGTGTGATCAGGGTCGAAGGGAAACTCCCAGGGCGCGTCGAGTGCCACCGCGTTGACCAGAACCATCTCAGTTGCCGGGTCGATTGATCCTGGGGCAAACAGCTCCGGGATGAGCTGGTTGGTGTTGTCCAGGATCCAGTCGTTGATTCCTTGGCGCGCCTCTTCGGTGTTGGTTGAGAAGTTCGCCTCAGCCAAGGGAGAGCCGTAGACGCCGGTCAGGATATCGAGATAGGAGGGAAGCAACTCGAGGCCGGGGCTGGTCCACACCTTGTTTGCCGACGTCCATTCTGTGGAACTGCCAACCGTCCTGGCGTCGAGACTCAGGTCGTACGCGTTGAGCCCTTCGTGCCAATCGGCCGCGGAGGCCTCGTTGTGAAGGACCCTTGCCATTTCATCTGCGGTTTCGCCTCCAGCTCCGGCATAGACCATCCCGAGTGCGAAGGTAAGGCTGTATGGGCTGATCACCAGGTTCGGGTCGGCTGCATTCTCGATCACTGACGAGTAGATGTCGACGGTGAACTGATTGAGACCGGCGATTGCAGCGGCCGTGTTCTGGCCATCGGCACTGGGATCGAGATTGCGCTCGGTTACCGACCCGTATCGCAATTGCAGGCCCACCTGGACCGGCTGTGCCGGAGTCGCCGTAGGGCCAGGCGCGGGTGCGATCGACGTGGTGGGACCTGGTGTTGTTGACGACGGATCGGTGGTGGCTACGCAGGCCGTGATTGTCAAGGCGACTGCCGACAGCAGAGCGGTCAGATTCTTCCCGGTGATTGGACGTTGGCCGAGGCCACAATGGTTCCCCGAAGTTGTCTCGGTTACTGCTTACTGTCGATGAAGGACCTCTTGCGGGTCTCCCTCTCGGTTCGAGCCCGGGAGATGACCTGTGCCGGGTCGAGGTCACCGACTTGTGGGTCGAAGGCAAATGAAGGTGAGCCCGAACCTGCGGAATAGTGGCGTCCCGCCCGGTCGCGGGTCAAGTATCCGGAGTCAATCAGCTCGCGACGAAGAGTCACAACGTCGATCGAGATATCGTTTCCCACGTCCCGTTTCCAAGCGTCGAGACGCTCAATGATTTCGGAGTGGCTGTAGATCTCATCAGGACTCATCCACAGGACCATGCTTGCCAGGAGAATGTGAAAATCGCGCTGTCGTTTTGGCATTCCGACAGTTCCACCGATACACAAAGCCACCAATCGATTGGCGAACTCTTCGGCTGTGATCGGGTTCGTGCTCATCTTTCGAGGAGTTGGATTTGGTTTCCGTCAGGGTCGGCAAATGTGATGAATCGGGCTAATCCGGTGTTCGTGATTTCCGAGTCGGATGGGTGAATCCCGAGACCTTTCAGTCGTGAAATCTCGCTTTCGAGGTCTTCGACTCGGAATGACGGGACGGATGTTGAGGGTCCAGATGGGCGATCGCCCTCGTGCAAAGCGAACCGCGTGTCGCCGCCAACGTCCATCGTCTGCCACGTTCCGAAACGGGGACCTGGTTCGATGCCTAGTGCTCGATAGAAAGGCAGCGCTTCTTCGATGCTTGTTACCCAGACGAACACGGTGTCGAGTTGGAGGCTCATAGGCAATAACCTACTGCTCAATGTTCACCACGCTGACGCAGAGATTCGAGAAGGTCTTCTCAACTCTCCGCGGCAAAGGAAAACTCACCGAAAAGGACATCGATGCCTCCTTACGCGAGGTGCGGCTTGCCCTGCTCGAAGCCGACGTCAATGTGTCTGTCGTCAAGACATTTCTGGCGAGAGTCAAGGAGAGAGCCCTGGGGGAGGACGTCTCCAGTTCCATTTCCCCAGGCCAACAGGTCATCAAAATCGTTCACGAGGAACTGGTTGTCACGCTTGGATCGGAGACCGTGGGGCTTGCCAAGACTTCCCCTCCGCTTGTGATACTGATGGTGGGTCTCCAGGGATCCGGCAAGACCACGACAGCAGGGAAACTAGCGAAGCTTCTGTTGTCGCAGGGCAAGAGACCACTACTGGTGGCTGGCGACCTGCAGAGACCTGCGGCGATAGATCAGTTGGAGACTTTGGCCAAGCGGATCGAAGTTCCGGTCGTGATAGATCGCAAGGGCAAAGCGCCCAAGCTGGCCAAGGCCGCGCTCAGGGAAGCCGCCAATCGCAACCACGATGTGGTGATTATCGACACCGCCGGACGACTACAGATTGACGAATCTTTGATGAGAGAGCTCGCTGGTGTTCGCAAGGCAGCGAACCCTGATGAAGTCCTGCTGGTGGTCGACGCCATGACCGGTCAGGACGCAGTCAATGTCGCAAATGGGTTTCAAGAGAAGATCGGACTGACCGGTGTCGTCTTGTCGAAACTCGACGGCGACGCCCGCGGGGGAGCGGCGATTTCGGTCCGAGAGGTCACTGGCGCTCCCGTCAAGTTCGCTGGTGTAGGTGAAGGGTTGGGTGACCTCGAAGCGTTCCATCCCGAGCGGATGGCAAGCCGGATTCTCGGAATGGGTGACGTCATGACCTTGATCGAGAAGGCTGAGTCAGCTTTTGATGCTGAGCAGGCGGAGAAGGCGGCCGTCAAGATGCAAAAGGGGGAGTTCACTCTCGAGGACTTCCTCGAGCAGTTTCAGGCCGTCAAGTCAATGGGGCCTCTCCAGGACATCCTTGCTATGCTGCCCGGGTCCGGGTCGCTCCTGCGTGAGGTCGAAGTTGACGATCGAGACCTCAAGCGGGTCGAAGCGGTCATCCAATCGATGACTCCCGAAGAGCGCCGGACTCCCAAGATCATCGGTGGTAGCCGCAAACGCCGGATCGCGTCGGGTTCGGGCACATCGCCCCAGGACGTGAATCGGGTCCTCAAGCAGTTCACCGAAGCACAAAAGATGATGAAGACGTTCGCCGGAGGCAAGGGCTTGCCGTCACTCGATGCCCTTACTGGTGGTCGACGCCGGAGAAAATGAAACTAGAGGTGAAATAGATGGCAGTCAGACTCAGGCTGATGCGGATGGGCAAAAAGAAGCAGCCCGTTTATCGCGTCGTTGCCATTGACCAGCGTGCGCCGCGTGACGGTCGCTACATAGAACAGATTGGCCGATATGACGCGCGTCAGGAACCGTCGCTCGTCGAGATTGACAATCAGAAGGCTGCCGACTGGCTCTCGAAGGGGGCGCAGCCGTCCGAGACCGTTGAAAAGCTGCTCAACATTTCCGGAGCGATGGACACCATGAAGATCAAGAGCGGTGGGATCCACGTGGTTGGGGTCAAGGAAGACGATTCGGCCAGTGACAGCGAAGACGCCGTCGTCGGCGAGGAGGAATGACGGTGGCCAGAGGCGAGATCGTCGAACGCGTGGTGACCTACGTGGTACAGAGCATTGTCGAAGACCCTGACGCGGTCGAGGTGACCATGGTTGAACAAGGTCCTGATGAGATGGTGGCTGAGGTCAAGACAGCCAAGCCCGACATGGGCCGAGTCATCGGTCGTCGTGGAAGGGTTGCCAAAGCCATCCGTGCCGCTGCGAGTGCCGCAGGAGAAGAAGAGGGGATCACGGCCGGAGTCGAGTTCCTCGACTGACCTTCTGATGAATCAGTGACCAAGGAATCCTCGAGGGAAGATCCTTCTGTCTACCGGCTTGGCCGACTGGGGAAACCGAACGGTCTCGATGGTTTCGTCGGGTTCTACGTCGACGATGCCGACCTGCGACGCCTCGAAGCAGGGACAGAAGTAACGGTCGATGGTCGCTCGCTCACCGTTCGTGCCACTCGGCAGGGCAAGAAAGGCCCTCAAATCGCTTTCAACGAAATCTCGAACCGGAGTGCGGCAGAAGATATTCGCGGTGCAGAGGTCGCGCTCAATGTCCGCCCTGATCTCGATGACGGCGAATACTGGATTGAGGATCTCGTAGGCCTCGCGGTGCGACCTGGTGGGGGAATCATTGTGGACATAGTTCACGGCCCAGCTCAGGATCGGCTCGTAATTGAACGCAATGGGTCGCAGTTCGAGGTGCCTTTTGTCGATGAATGGGTGCCAACGGTCGAGATCGGGGAAGGCTTCGTCGAACTGGCTGAGTTGGACGGACTGGTCGATCAATAACCGTTTGGTCCCGTCACTCAAGGGCCGGGTGTATCCGAACCAACCGTCAGATTCATTGTGACACCCTCAAGAGATCCGTCTGCAGGGCTCTGGTCTCCCACGAAGACCGAGGACTCGCCCTGGGGAAGCAAGATTTCGGCCCTGAACTCGCCCCAGGTCTCCAGGTGGTCAGCTGCGGTGGTGAACGTCTGGGCAACGATGCTGTCACCCTGAGTCGCGATTACCTGAACGTTTGCCTCGAACGTCCGCGCGTAGCCAATGAACTGCACGAATGGATCTACGGCTTGGCCCGAGCTGGGTGAGGCGACCACGACGACGTCGTCGACTGAGGCCTCACCATTGAACTCGACCAAACCCGGACGAAGATCTATAGCCACCGCTGCCGGTGATGACTCGACGCGAGCCCTGGCTGCGACGGGGCGGTTCAGGTGAAGATCGACGAATAGGCCTCCGTCGAGTGCTCGAACAACGTAAAGGCGTTCCACGAGGTCCGTCTCAACGAGTTGGTCCGTTATGACTGTTGATTGCACATCCAGGCGGATGCGGAGAACTTGAAACGACTCCAGATGGTCCACGCGCAACGTTGGCACCGTTGTCGCCGGGGCCCCTTCCGCGGTGACGAACTCAAACCTGAAGGTCTCGCATTGGTCGCTGACCTCCCAAGAGATCTGACCGATAGTTCCAGCATCGGAGGCTGGTTCTGCGGCGGTGGCGATTCCCCCTCCCTCGCCAAAGTCGCCCGCCCCTGGACAGTCGACGACAGGCGGCAAGGTGGTGGATGGAGTCGATACGACCGTCCCAGTGGTGGTCTGCGTCGATGCAGCTGGGACGGCCGTCCCCTGACACGATGCTACGAGGAGGGCCGCAATCGTCATCAGTCGAATGTTCTTCACGGATCAAAGCCTACGGGCGCGGCTAAGTTTGAGCGTTGATTCAAGAAGTGAGGATTTCGATATGCCGGAAGCTGTAATTGTCGCCACTGCTCGATCGCCCATAGGGCGCGCATACAAGGGTTCTCTGGTAGAGGTCAGGGGCGATGATCTCGCAGGGTTCGCCATCAACGCATTGATGGAAAAGGTCCCTGAAGTCGATCGGGCATCCGTGGATGACGTAATGGTTGGATGCGGCCTCACCCACCACGAGCACAGCTTCAACATGGCTCGCCCGGCGGCTCTCCTCGGCGGGATGCCGGAGTCAGTACCCGCTACGACCGTCAACCGTTACTGCGCCTCCTCACTGCAAACCATCAGGATGGCGTTTCATGCAATCAAACAGGGCGAGGGCGACACGTATGTGGCGGCGGGCGCCGAAGCAGTCAGCCGAACGTATGGCAAGGGATTCTCTATGGAGGATCTCAATCCCCGCTTCGTTGATGAAAGCCGAGACGACTTCATCAACAATGTGTACATCCCCATGGGAAACACCGCTGAGAACGTCGCCAAGAAGTACGGGATCACTAGGGAGCGTCAAGACGAGTTCGGCAAGCGGTCACAGGACCGAGCCGTTGAGGCGCAGAAGAATGGGTTCTACGACTGGGAGATCACGCCGATCGATGTACCTGACGGACGAACGATCATTGCCGACGATGGTCCGAGACCAAACACGACAGTCGAGAAATTGGCAACCCTGCCTCCTGTGTTTGACCCAAATGGGACGGTGACAGCCGGGAACTCTTGTCCGCTGAACGACGGATCAGCGGCCGTTCTGGTCATGTCCGACGAACGCGCCAAAGAGCTGGAATTGGAACCTCTGGCTCGAATCGTTGCCTCCTCTGTCGTTGGTTTGGAACCAGAGTTCATGGGTATGGGGCCCGCTCTGGCGGTCCCGAAGGTTTTGGATCAGGCCGGGATGACTCTGGGCGACATCGATGTGATCGAGTTGAACGAGGCTTTCGCTGCTCAGGTGTTGGCTTGTGTCGACGAGTTGGGCATCGAAATGGACAAGCTCAATCCACACGGCGGAGCCATTGCGCTGGGGCATCCATTCGGTATGACGGGTGCAAGGATCATGGGCACCCTGATAAACGATCTTCGCACCCTGGACAAGACCTATGGGCTTGAAACGATGTGCGTCGGTGGGGGTCAAGGCATGGCCATGGTCATCGAGCGTCTCAACTAGAACGCAGCTGCAGCCCGCTACGACCGCAGCTGCGAGTGTGTCTGGTTCTAGTGGTGGTGGTGGTGGTCACACCCGTGGGCCTCGAACTGGTGATGAACCATTTCATGACCGTGGGTGTCATTCCCGTTCTTGAACGTGGCGAATCGAGCGACCTCGAACAGACCGTTGCATCCGTTCTCGGCGCTAGCGCTTGCCGCTGTAGCCGGGAGGATCGCTCCCATCGCAAACGCCATTGCCACCACAATTCGACGAGTCCGTCTCGTCATCTCCCTCTCCTTTCGCGCGAAATATGAGGTACGCCCTTGTCGTGTCCGGATGAGTGCGTCCTGTTACGCGGTTTCTGCGTTCTAGCCTCTGCTGGTGCGATTCAACGTTATAACGATGTTCCCTGAGTTCTTTGAGGGCCCGTTGCAGACGTCCATCGTTGGTCGTGCCGTCGACGAAGGACTCATCGAGGTCAACGTCATTGATCTGCGCCAGTACGGAGTCGGCCGGCATCGTCAACTCGACGACGCTCCGTTCGGCGGCGGCGCCGGAATGGTGATGATGGTCGAGCCTCTCGCCGAAGCGCTTGAGCCGCTCGAGAATTCTCATCGTCTGTTTCTGACTCCCAGCGGGTCGCCAATGACCCAGGAGACCCTTGATCGGCTGGCGGAAGTTGCCGAGGTGACCCTGGTGTGCGGTCGGTTCGAGGGGGTCGACCAGCGGGTGATCGACAATTTCATCGACGAAGAACTGAGCCTCGGCGATTATGTGCTGGCCGGGGGCGAGGTTGCCGCGGCGACCGTGATAGAAGGTGTTACCCGTTTGCTTCCTGGTGTCGTCGGCAACCCCGAGTCCACAGTCACAGAATCGTTCCGAGATGGCCTTCTCGAGGAGCCGGTGTACACCCGTCCGGCCGAGTTCAGGGGCTGGGGCGTCCCGGGGGTGCTGCTGAGTGGCGACCACGGGCGGATCGCGGCGTGGCGTGCCGATCAACGACGTGAAAGGACCTCGAGGGTGAGGCCTGACCTGCTCGCGAATGGCAAGGATTCGGAGACCTGATAGAATCCCTTCGACTGGGGCAGCCTCTTCCGGCCCCGAAACTCTTATTCTCCCTAGGAGCCACCATGAACGACCTTCAAGCAGTAGAAAGCGCGCACGTCCGTGACGATATCCCCGAGTTTCGGGCCGGTGACACGGTAAAGGTGCATGTCCGCGTCGTGGAGGGTGGCCGCGAACGCGTCCAGATCTTTGAGGGTGTTGTTATTGCCCGTAATGGGTCAGGAGTACGTGCGTCGTTCACTGTTCGCAAGCTCAGTTTCGGTGTTGGCGTCGAGCGTGTTTTCCCAGTAAACGCTCCCATTATTTCCAAGATCGAGGTTGTCAGACGCGGCGACGTGCGCCGTTCCAAGCTCTACTATCTCCGCGATCGAGTGGGCAAGGCAGCCCGTATCAAGGAGCTGCGCGACTGAGCCAACAGCTGCCCGGCCGGCATCTGTCGCCCGACGACCGGCTGGCCGCTGAGTCAGGGGGTAGGGGCCGCAAGGAGGCTCCCAAGCGTTCGTTCTGGAGTGAGCTTCCCGGCCTGCTTCTGACCGCGCTCGTTATTGCGGTGCTCATCAAAACCTTCTTGGTGCAACCTTTCTGGATTCCGTCCGAATCGATGGATGACACGATTCAGGTCAATGACCGAGTAATGGTCAACAAACTGGCTTATCGCTTCGGAGAACCTGAACGCGGCGACATCGTTGTCTTCAGGGATCCGGCATCGCCTGAGATAGAAGAGAACATCCCCGAGGCAGTAATCAGGTCGGTGTTAGAGGCTGTCGGAATCAGAACGCGGGGCCAGGACGACTTGATCAAACGGGTTGTGGGCCTACCCGGCGAGACCGTGAGCATTGTCGACAATCGGGTTCTGATTGACGATGTCGAGATCGCAGAGCCTTACCTCTCTCCGACCGTGATCATGCCTGATTTCGGTCCAGTGGAAGTGCCTGAGGGCCAGGTGTTCGTGATGGGTGATAATCGGCAGGCCAGCTTCGATAGTCGGAGATTCGGCACAGTCGATCTTGATGCGCTCGTCGGAAGGGCGTTCGTAGTCATCTGGCCGATATCAAACTTCAGCGGCCTCTAGAAAACGTCAGCCCCGTCCTGTAGTTCATTAGGAATGGGTCGTACCTAACATCGCGCCGCTGGCCCCATCCAGCTCACCATCTGAGAGGCGGAAAGACACGTGGACGAAGACCTGGAGCGCTACGAGACTGAGGTCGAGCTCAAGCTCTACAAGGAGTATCACGACGTCCTGCCCATGTTTGAGTTCGTCGTCGAGACTGAACGCCGTTTCTACCTAGCAAACGAGGTTGACGTGCAGGTGAAGGAAGCCAACGGAGCCGTCTTCTTCGAGGTGGAGATGGCCGACGCTTGGGTCTGGGACATGTTCCGACCTGCTCGCTTCCTAGAGAAGGTGAGGGTTCTCACGTTCCGCGATGTGAACGTGGAGAAGCTCGAGAAGACCGAGATCTCGATCTGAGCGATCACCGGAACAAGCTCGGTCGTCTCGGAGAGCAGTTCGCTACTCATTGGCTGAAGCAGTTCGGCTTCGAGGTGCTTGGCCGGAATCTGACGGTGGGAACTGGTGAGATCGACATCCTGGCTCGCAGGGGCGAGCGGACCTTTGTGGTTGAGGTTCGTACTCGGTGGGGTGGTGAAGGAGATCCACTCGAATCGATCGACGGCGCCAAGCGTCGCCAGGTGGGCGCGCTGGCGCGTCGGGTGGGGGCTGAGGTCGGTTTGCTGGGGCTCCGGTTCGATCGAGTCGGGGTTGACCTGCATTGGTGTCTTGCGTGAGATTGCGCGTTTAGGATCCTCGGCGTGCGTAGCGATCGGGCGATCCAGGTGTCAGGGCTGGTCAAGACCTATGGGTCAACCGAGGCCGTCAGAGGTCTCGACTTCGAAATTGCCTCAGGGAAGCTAACGGGATTCCTGGGTCCCAACGGAGCCGGCAAAACCACAACCTTCCGCGCGCTTCTAGGTCTAACTCGGCCCGATGCAGGTGAGATCGAGGTGCTGGGAATGAAGGTACCTACCCAGCTCAATGAGATCGTCAAGAGGGTGGGCGTCATCATCGAGGAGCCCGGTCTCATATCGGCCCTAACCGGGCGCCACAACCTCGGCGTCGCTGCCGACACACTCGGATTTGGGCACGGCCGAATCGACGAGATGCTCGAGTTCGTTGGCCTCTCGGGTGACGCCGATCGGCGAGCGCTCGAGTACTCCAAGGGCATGAAGCAAAGATTGGCTCTCGCCGCGGCGATGCTGGGAGACCCTGAGCTGCTCATTCTTGACGAGCCGCTCGACGGTCTAGATCCAGCTGGACAGCACGCATTTCGGGCGCGTCTAAAAAATCTCGCAGCGCAAGGGCGGACGGTTGTGGTTTCGAGCCATGACCTGGCAGACATCGAAGCGCTTGCCGATGACGTCGTTGTCCTGAACAAGGGGAAACTCGTTACCCAAGGCCCGTTGACCGACCTGCTCCAAGGCGGCCAAACCCGCGTCAAGGGCGTCGGTGCGGTGGCATCGGAGATTCTGACGCGAGCAGGATTCGAGGTTCAGAGAGACGATGAGGGTTTGATCGTCGATAGCGAAGACACTGCGCTCGTTCTCAAGACGTTGGCCGAGGCTTCGATCTATCCCCAGGAGGTTTCACCGGCTCGACCGAACCTGGAGTCGGTCTTCTTGGGTCTGACGGGAGACGACAGTCTATGAGTCTCGCAGCGGCTGAGTACCGCAAGATCAGCAGACGAAGGCTCTATCCGGTGATGGCCCTTGTGTTGATGCTGTTCGTGGGGCTGGCCGCCTTTTTTCTGGTGGTCTTTGGCCAGATAGCGCCAGACGTCGCAGAGGGCCTCCCAACCCTCAGGCGCCCAGAGGTATTTTCCATCGGGGCTCAGCAAGCGGCAACCCAGACATGGTTTCCGGTGATACTGGCCGTAGTCATCTTTGGTGGCGAGCTCGGCACCACCGTGTGGGCGACGAGTCTGACTCGTGATTCACGAAAGTTCAATCATGTATTGATCAGGTTGATCACCTATACCATCGCCAGCTTGGTCGCCTTTGTGGCCGCCTTTGGATTCTGGACTCTTCTGGCCCTGGTGTTTGCCGACGGCGAGGGGTTCATGCCTGTTTCGGAGTTGTTGGGTTTCTTGTGGAAGTCGGCGGTCGTCGCTTTTGCGTGGAGTTCGCTCGGCGTTGGGGCAGTCGCGCTACTTCGGTCGATTGGGCCAGCGATCGGCGTTGGCCTGGCCATAGTTTTCGCCGAAGGGTTCCTGGCCTTGTGGGGCCCTTGGGAGAACGTGTCGATCTCGGCAGCGACCACCGGACTGTTCCCGGTCGATTTCGGCGGACCGTTTCAGGATTTGATTCCGGGTTTTGGCCTGCCGCTATGGCACCAACTGGCGATTCTCGCCGGGTGGTCGGTGCTGGGACTGTTGCTTACATGGTGGGGTCTTCAGCGGCGCGACGCCTGAGCCCCATAGACCCGGCGCAGCTCCTTGTGCCAGCAGCCGTGATGCCAATGGCGTCTCAGGTCCACTGCTTCGTCAGGTATGACCACGAGGTGGAACGTGCGGGGAGCGATTGCCGTTTCGCAGCCAGGGCAGAGGTACTCCTTGCGCGCCTGGTAAGGCTGGATTGGGTTGACGGTTACCCCGAGGATATGGCCCATGCGATGACAACAACGGTCGCGATTACGGCTAGCGCCGCCACGATCAGTTCGGCGCGACTCTTGTCTTGCTCTCGGAACGGATTGAAACCCACGGCAGGGACGGTAACGGCTGGCACAGGTTGTCTACTGTCTTGCGCGTGGACTGGTTGAGAACCGAATCAGACGGAGCCGTGCGGGTGGTCACGATTGATCGGCCGGAGCGAAAGAACGCAATACCCGCCGAGGGGTGGGCAGCCCTTGGTGATGCCATCGTTGAGTTTGAGCAGGGTGACGACCGAGTTTTGATTCTCACGGGCGCTGGCGGCGAGTTCTGTGCTGGTGCCGACCTCGATCCCTCTCGGATGGAATCCGTCGTCTCGACTGCGGCAGCCCATCGACGCATGAAGCTGGTGGAACGAGCCGCGACGGCTCTTCACCGAACAACTAAGCCCACGATTGCAGCCGTGGATGGGGTAGCAGTAGGAGCTGGGATGAATCTGGCGCTGGGTTGTGATGTTGTTATTGCGTCCATTCGTGCTCGCTTCTCTGAAATCTTTGTCAAGCGAGGCCTGACCGTGGACTTCGGCGGAACCTGGCTGCTGCCGAGGATCGTGGGTCTTCAGAGGGCGAAGGAGTTGGCTCTTTCCGGACGCATCGTTGATGCGGAGGAGGCCCGATCGATTGGCCTCGTTATGGAGGTGGTTGAGGTGGACGAGTTGACGAACCGAGCTCGCGAGGTCGCAGATTCCTTCCTGCAAGGAGCTCCCTTGGCCCAGATGTTCACCAAACAGGGACTCAATGCATCGTTTCAGTCATCTTTTGCCGAGTCGGTGAGTTGGGAGGGGCAATCTCAGTCAATAGCTCTCGGATCCGAGGACGCGATCGAAGGCGTGGCCGCGTTTCTTCAGAAGCGAGATCCTGACTGGAAGGGTCGCTAACCCTCCCCTATGTCTTCGTCCCACAGTCGGGGGTAGGCGTCGATGAACGAGGTCATGATTTCGACGCATTCCTGACTATTCATCACTACCACCTCAACACCGCGACTCCGCAGGTGGTCCTCGGCTCCGGTAAAGGTGGAGTTCTCTCCGACTACGACCTTGGGGATTCCATAGAGCAGGATGGCGCCACTGCACATGTCACACGGCGACAACGTGGTGTACATCGTGGCTGCGGCATATACAGCGGCTTCGAGTCGACCCGCGTTCTCGAGGGCCGCCATCTCACCGTGAAGCGTGACGGAGCCCTTCTGCACTCGCTGGTTGTGCCCGCTGCCGAGTACTTGGCCGCGTGCAATCAGTGCCGCGCCAATGGGAATCCCACCTTCGGACAAACCTCTTTTTGCTTCGCTGATAGCGATGGCCATGCCCGATGCGTCCATTGGGGACATGCTAGGGACGGGGATAATCTGGCGTGATGCCTCGCATCTCGGTCGCCGCGCCCTCTCCGACTATCACCGCGGCTGCCATGGAAATCGTTGCCAGCGGGGGAAATGTTGTTGACGCGGGCGTCGTTGCAGCCCTTACCGCAATGTGCACAGAGCCAGGAGTTTGTGGACCCGGTGGCGGAGGGTTTTTGACCATCGATGTCCCGGGTCGGGATCCAGTGGTGATCGACGGCTACATGGCGTATCCCGGCAAGGGGTTCACCGGTGTTCCTCACACTCGGAAGATTGAGATGACTTACGGGGGTGGAACCACGACGTATGTCGATGCTGGATCGGTGGCTGTTCCCGGCGCCTTGGCTGCCTTTGAGATGGCCTCACGAATGTTCGGTGTGGCACCGTGGCGAGACTTGATGGAGGTTGTCGCAATATCGGTCGACCAGGGGTTCCCTTTGTCGAGACCAGCTCATCTCTATCTGACGGAAGGTGCCGCTCCGATATATCAGTCCGACCCGGTGGCCCGCAGTGCCCTTTTCGAGGACGGAGTGGCCAAACCCGAAGGAGCACCAATCAAGTTTGAGGGTCTGGGTGAGACCCTCAGATACATCGGCGAAGAAGGGGCAGGTGTTCTGTACCGGGGAGACCTGGGCAAAGCAGTCTCAGACGACATCCTCATGCGTGGCGGCCAGCTGACCAGGCGTGACATGGAGGAGTACACAGCCGTTGCTCGCCAGCCATTGCACCGTCCACTCGCAGACTTCGATCTCATCCTCAATCCAGAACCCGCTGTCGGGGGCGTAACAGTGGCGCGTGTCCTGTTCGAACTGGAAATCCACGATGCACATTGGCCCAAGGGCCTTGTGGAGGCCCTCGTTGATGCTTTCAGAGAACGTCGGTCGGGTGCCAGGTCACCGTCGACGATCAGCGTGGCAGCCGGCGACGATGAGGGCGGGGCTGTTGCGGCTTCCTTCTCGGCCGGTTACGGGTCGGGCCTGATACCCGCAGGTACCGGGATGTTGATGAACAACGCCCTCGGTGAGGTGGAGTTGATGGCAGACGGGGACCATGTCCCAGGTGATCGGATGGTTTCAAATATGGCTCCGACGGTCGCCCGACGACACGGTGAGTCGATTGCGATCGGCTCGCCCGGCGCCGACCGGATCACAACCGCGGTGGCTACGACACTGGCTCGCCTTGCTCGCGGGGACACGCTCGAGGAAGCGATCAAACGTCCGCGGGCTCATCCTGAGTTTGGGGACTTTGGGGTGCGAGTCGCTGTCGAGCCCGGTCCGGAGCTCGACAGTTTGGATCTGCCGCTGCGTACGTTCGATGGTCCGCACATGTTCTTCGGCGGAGTCAATGGAGCGGGGATGCTCAATGGACAACTGCAGGCGTTTGCTGATGCGCGCCGCACCGGTTCGGTGAGATTCAGCGACTGACGACCCCCTAGAACCCGGTCTCTCGAATCCATACGGTCGCAGAATGTATGCGGCCACGACTTCTGTTGCTCTCGTCGGTGGTGATGTGCGTCCTGTCGAAGTCCAGGTTCATGTAGGCCGACCCCAAGAGACGTTCAAGCTCAGCGGGCTTCCCGACACTGCCGTTCGAGAGGCCAAGGACCGAGTTAGGGCGGCAATCGTGTCTAGTGGGATCAAGTTTCCGTCACGAGCCGTCACCGTCAATCTCGCTCCGGCCCACTTGCCGAAGTCGGGGACGGATTATGACCTGCCGATAGCAATCGGGGTGCTGGCGGCCTCAGGAGAGATTCCGCTCACGGGCCACGATGTCATCGTTGGTGAGCTAGCTCTCGACGGCACACTCCGCTCAGTCAGCGGAGCAATAGGAGCCGCAGTGATGGCGGCGCGCCGGAATGCTCTATGCGTAGTTCCCAAACCTGACGGCCCAGATGCCGCTGCTGTACCGGGCGCCAAAGTCCACGGCGTTTCGAACCTCGCCGAAGCTGTGGACGTGTTTCGGGAAGGTCGCGACGCAGCTACACCCTCGATTGCACGAAGGTCGTCGCCCACCGAGGTTCATGAAGCTGACCTCGCCGATGTCAAGGGCCAGCCCATGGCGAGAAGGTCAATCGAGGTCGCAGCGGCTGGCGGTCATCATGTGCTGCTTCATGGGCCACCTGGTGGGGGCAAGACGATGCTTGCACGTCGTCTCGGGAGCGTTTTGCCGCTGCTGTCCGATGATGAGGCTGTCGAGGTCGCCCTCCTCCATGCTGCGGCCGGGCTCAAACGTGGGATAGATCATCGTCGACCCTTTCGGTCGCCCCACCACACTGCCACGCGGGCCGCTCTCGTTGGTGGTGGCTCGGGGGTTCCAGTTCCTGGTGAAGTGTCGATGGCACACCGAGGTGTTCTGTTCCTTGACGAGCTCGCAGAGTTCCCCAGGGGCAATCTCGATACGCTGCGTCAACCCCTCGAAGATGGTGTGGTGACGGTTGCTCGCCGTGGGTCGACTGTGACCTTCCCAGCATCGTTCCATCTGGTGGCTGCGACCAATCCGTGCCCTTGCGGGTTCTACGGCGATCGGAAACGACCATGCGAATGTAGGCCGGCGAGCCTATCCAAGTACCGAATGAGGGTTTCGGGACCGCTCTTGGACAGGTTTGACCTCGTAGTCCAAGTCGGCCGATTGCAGTCGTACGAGACGCCAGGCGAACCGACATCGGTGGTGCGTGCCCGAGTTGCGGCGGCGAGGAGTCGACTCTCGGCCGGCCCCCCGGAACTCGATGGAAATGGGCGGTCGATGCTCGAAGCGGCCCTGGTCGCCGGAGTGATCACAGCTCGTGGCAGAGCAAAGCTGGAGCGCGTTGCTATCACCCTGGCGGCGGTCGACGACCGCGAGTTGGCGGGCGAAGAGCAGGTAGCCGAGGCCATGGCCTTGAGGGGGGAATGGTGACCCAGCCGTTCCTCAGCCACAAGGGAGACGACGTTTACCCGGACTCTCTATCTGACCTCGAGGATCCGCCTTTGATCTGGGTGGTCGGGTCCTTAAGGACGGATCCGGCCGTCGCCGTGGTGGGAACACGCCGTGCCACAAAATACGGGCTGACGCTCGCCGAGCAGTTTGGCCTTTTGATCGCGCGAGCTGGATGGGTCACCGTCAGCGGGCTTGCTAGGGGTATCGATACGGCGGCACACAGGGGCTGTGTCGACTCAGGTGGCGTGGGTGTGGCAGTTCTGGGCAGTGGGATAGATGTGTGTTATCCGCCGGAAAACCGCTCGCTCTATGACGAGCTGATCACGACCGGCGGAGCGATCGTTTCGGAGTACGGCCCCGGCACTCCACCTGACCGGTGGCGATTCCCGGCTCGCAATCGCCTCATCGCGGCTTTGGCCAGTGCCATCGTGGTCGTCGAGTCCGCAGAGAAAGGCGGAGCGCTGATCACAGCAAGGCTGGGTGCTGAGATGGGCCGACCTGTTTTCGTCGTCCCTGGCGACGTAGATCGGCCGATGTCGGAGGGATGCAATCGACTGATCAAAGATGGAGCACATCCCCTGCTGGGTCCGGTCGATCTGGTCGAAGAGCTGAGCTTGGTTCTTGGCCCTCCGGTCGCTCGCTCCGAGACAAACCTGGATATCCCAATCGATGGTGTGGCTATCGGTGACCTGCCGGACCTGTGGGGACTTACGCTGAGTCAGGCAATGGTCCGATTAGGTCGTCTCGAACTGGCTGGTTCGGTTCGGCGGGTTGGCGAGATGCTCTTCCCCCGTTGAGCCGCTCCATGCGGCCGGATTCGCGAAGAACGACGTTGGCTGCTTTAGCATTTGAATGTGCGGTCGCCGGAAACTCCCAACTGGGCATCCTCGGAAGTCGAAGCCTATTTGAGTCGTCTCGAATCACAGCGAGGTTTGTCAGAGCACACCATTGCGGCTTATCGACGTGACCTGAACCAGTTCTTTGACTATTGCGATCGGCGCGGGATTCGTGCTTTGCGCGAGGTCGACCGGAGTACGACGCGCCGATATCTGGCCTTTCTCGACACCCTTCAGTATGCCCGCCGCTCGAGGTCTCGAAAGGCGTCTGCTGTCAGGGCGTTCTACTCGGATCAAGTCCGGCGAGAGCGCATCGATGTCAACCCCTTTGACGGTGTGAGGGTTCCGCGACCCGATAAGAGCCTCCCGCACGCCATACCTTCAAGATCTCTGGGCACAGCCATTGATGAAATCGATGCGTCGACTCCTAGTGGTTTGAGAGACCGTGCACTGATCGAGACTCTCTATGCCACCGGATTGCGGGTCGCGGAGCTGGCAACGATGACAATCCACGACGTTGGAGGCGATTCGGTAACTGTTGTGGGTAAAGGGGGGAAGAACCGTGTTGTGCCTATCGGGTCTCCGGCCCGCGCCGCGCTCCAGCACTACGTCGATCGGGGACGACCGCAGCTAACCGATTCTGGGTCTGGCGACGCATTGTGGCTCGGTGTCCGCGGCGGGAAGATGAGCGGGCGTAGCGTCCGGCGTGTTGTCAAGGCACACTTGGGCACGTTCCCTCATGCCATCAGACACAGCTTCGCTACGCACTTGCTCGAGGGTGGTGCAGATCTCCGGACCGTCCAGGACTTGCTCGGACATACCGACCTGGCGACAACGCAGATCTACACTGCCGTGAGCCGTCAACACCTGAGAGGAATCTATGACCAAAGCCACCCAAGAGCCTGAGGCTGCTCAGGTCGACGGGCTTTGGCGGTCCTTCAAGGCGACCGGGGACGAGTCCGCCCGGGAGAGCTTGATCCTGCACTACTCCCCGCTAGTCAAGTACGTGGCCGGTCGCGTCGGCACCGGACTTCCCCGTAGCGTTGACCAAAACGACCTCGCCTCCTATGGGTTGTTTGGATTGATCGATGCGATCGACAAATTCGACCTTGAACGAGGATTCAAGTTTGAGACCTACGCGATCAATCGCATCAAAGGCGCAATTCTCGACGAGTTGCGCGCACTCGACTGGGTCCCTCGATCGGTTAGGTCACGTGCTCGCCGCATCGAGGGTTCGATCGCGGAACTCGAACACAAGCTGCAGCGGCCGCCCACTGAGGAGGAAATCGCAGGCGACCTCGAGATGGGTGTGGGTGAACTCCGAGACGCGATGACACAGATCGGTCGTTCCGGGATAGCGGCACTCGACGAGTTCGTCGCGAATGACTCTTCGACTTCGATGGGTGAAATGATCGCCGATCCCCTCGGCGTTTCGCCCGAGAGCGAGTTCCAGGCTGAAGAAACCCGACGGTCGTTGGCCGATGCAGTGCAACGACTCCCAAATCGGGAGCGGCTCGTCGTCACCCTCTACTACTACGAGGGCATGACCTTGGCCGAGATCGGCGATGTGCTGGGTGTTACCGAATCCAGAGTTTGCCAAATCCACGCCAAGACCATGATGTCTCTGCGTAACCGTCTAGGTGATCCCTCCTGGGGCTGAAGTAGCGACCTCGACTGCCACCGCACCGGTCATATCAGCGATGACCGCCGGGTCGACACCAACAACGAGACCTCGGCTGCCAGCATTTATGTAGATGATCTCCAAGGCGAGGAGGGTGGATTCCATGAGCACCGGTAGCTTGGTGCGCGTACCCAAGGGAGAGGTTCCGCCGAACTGGTAACCAGTCCACCGCTGACCTTCCTCAACCGTTGCCGGTCTACAACTCTTTACACCAAGAAGCCGTGACAGAGACTTGGTGGACACCTCTCGATCACCGTGCATGATTACCAAGACTCCTCCCCCTTCTGAAGTTGCGAAGACCACGGTCTTTGCCGTTTCGTAGGGGTTGACCCCGATGAACTCGGCGGCGCCTTCAGCACCGGGGTGGCGTTTGTAGTCATACACGAACGGAACGAAGTCGACAGACGCTGACCGCAGGGCTCGGACCGCGGGGGTTGAGGGGATCTTTGGTTTGGTCATCGTTGTCGAGTCATCAGCATCGCGTATTCCAATTCGCCAAGCGCGTCGGGCGACGATTCGCCGTCAATCTGCTGACGAAGGTCTACCCAAGCTGACCCACCCGAGCAGCGCGCCAAAGCCCAGTAAGCGTGTCCTCGCACCAGCGAAGAGGAGTGCTCGAACTGAGATCTGATGGCCATGTCAACTCCTGGCTCAGCGGAGTTGCCAGCCGCCACGACGAGATTTCGCCGAATATGGCGCGCTTGCTTTTTGGGGACGTACCAATGAGCGAACCTCTCCAACAAGTCGTCGTCAGAGGAGGCGATGAGGGTCGCAAACGAAGGCAAGTCTGGTTGTGCGGGCGCCGCGCCCAGCTGGGGGTGGCCTGGAGGGCAGGCTGTCAAGCAGTCGTCGCACCCGTAGATCCGCCGCTCGATGTACGGGCGAATCCATCTCGGAATGGTGCCGGGAGCCTGAAGCCATGCAGCAATGCAGCGGCGCGCATCCAGACCGATAGGAGTGATGGCCTGGGTGGGGCACGCCGGAATGCAGTCATGACAAGTGCCGCATGAGCGCACCATCGGCTCGGAGGCCTCGAGGTCGAGGTCGGTAACAACCGACCCAAAAAGGGTCCAGGGGCCGTACCCGGGTGTCAAGACCATCGTGGAGCGTCCCATCCACCCGGCCCCGGACCGGATCGCAGCACCACGATCGACCAGATCGTTGTCGTCGGCGAGGATCGCAGTTCTCGCCCCTGACCCTTCGAGGAGGCTCGAGATCGTTTCGAGGACACGTCGCAATGGGGCGTAGCGGTCGGTCATGGCAAACCGGGCGACGACGGGACCTGAGGATGGTTCGCGTGCCGGGACCGGGTACCCGCACCCGACCACCACCAAGCTCTTGGCCCAAGGAAAGGAGTCCCTGACATCGGTTGAGCGCGTCGGATGGGCATATGTGAAGTGAAGTCGTCCGTTCATACCCGCCGACTTCGCTAGCTCGATTCGCCTTCTCGATCGAGTGAAGGTGTCCGCCGAGGCAACCCTCGCCACGTCGGCACCAGCCATTCGGCACTCGTCGAGCAATATGGCCGTGTCCACGGGGCCAGTGTGGCAGGACGTCGATTACCGAATCCGCGTCGAGGGCAAATACAATTCGACCCATCACGCACGCCTGTCAACCCCTCACTGGTCGAGTTCGCTCGAATGAGGGCCTTTCGAAAGCGAAAGGGGGCCGGGCCCAGCGGGCGGAGGTACAACCAGAAAGGAATACACGTGGCTGAAGTCACTATGAAACAGCTCTTGGAGGCGGGCGTCCATTTCGGTCATCAGACCAGGCGCTGGGATCCCAAGATGAGCCCGTACATCTACGGGGAGAGAAACGGCATCCACATCGTTGACCTGAGGCAGACGGTGGTCCAGGTTGCGGAGGCAGTCGAGTTCGTCAAACAGATCGCAATCAATGGTGGATCGGTCTTGTTCATCGGCACCAAGAAGCAGGCGCAGGCCTCCGTCGCCAACGCAGCGGACAAATCAGGCATGCCATATGTGAACTACCGATGGCTCGGAGGAATGCTCACCAACTTCCAGACGATCCAAAAGCGGGTCTTCTATATGAAGGAGTTGAGAAGGCTTGAAGAGACAGGCGACATGAACTCTCTTCCAAAGAAGGAACGTCTCAAGCTGCGTCGAGAACTCGAGAAGCTCGAGCAGAACCTCGGCGGAGTGGCAACTATGTCGAAACTGCCTGACGCCGTCTTCATCGTCGACGTCAACACAGAGGAAACTGCGGTCCGTGAGGCCGACCGGTTGGGTATTCCGATCATCGCCCTTGTCGACACCAACTCGGATCCCGATCCTGTGGACTTCGTCATCCCCGGGAACGACGACGCTATGAGAGCATCGGACCTGATCGCTTCCGCACTGGCAGACGCCATCGTTGAGGGCAAGGAAATTGCCTCCAAGAAGAAGCCGGCCAAGCAAGAGGCCGCCACCAGCAAGGAGTCCTGAGTTGGCCGAATTCACCGCCAAAGACATTCAGAAACTGCGGCAGGACGCCGGTGTCGGGATGATGGACGCCAAGAAAGCGCTGACGGACGCTGGTGGAGACCTCGACAAGGCGTTTGAGCTCCTAAGGGAGCGGGGCCAGGCGAAAATGGCGAAGCGTGCCGACCGTGAGGCAAGCGAAGGCACAATCGGTACATACATTCACCTCCAGAATGACCGTCCGGTGATGGGCGTCCTTGTCGCCTTGGCCTGCGAGACGGACTTCGTGGCGAAGAGCGATGAGTTCCGACGCACAGCAGATGACATTGCAATGCACATCAGTTGGGCCAACCCACAATGGATTACCCGAGAGCACGCAGATACCGAGGCCGTCGATAAGGAGCGTGAGCTAATCGCTCGTCAGGCGATAGCGGAGGGCAAACCTGAGGCAGTGGTCGACAAGATCGTTGACGGAAAGATCGACTCCTGGTTTGCGGACAATGTTCTCTACGACCAGAAGTTCGTCAACCCGGAGACCTACGACGGAACTGTGGGTGACATGGTCGGGGCGTTGGCTGCCAAGATGGGTGAGAACATCTCGGTGACTGAGATTTCCCGAATATCGGTCGGTGGTTAGCGGGTTGAGCGACCAGTCCAACAGGCGAGTACTTCTCAAACTCTCTGGAGAGGCGTTTGCGGATCCTGAAATCGGCTACGGCATCGACCCGGTGACGGTGCACCGCGTGGCCGAAGAGATCGCAGTAGCGGTCACGGAGGGGGTTCAGGTCGCCGTGGTTGTAGGAGGAGGAAACATCTTTCGTGGGGTCAGTCAGGCTGCGAAGGGCATGGAGCGGGCGAACGCCGACTACATGGGCATGCTGGCGACTGTTATCAATGCCCTGGCTCTCCGAGACGCATTGGAGAACGTCGGTGTCGTTACTCGGGTCCAAAGCGCGATAACCATGCAGGAACTTGCTGAGCCATATATTCGGCTCAGGGCGATTCGCCACCTGGAGAAGGGCCGTGTGGTGGTTTTCGCTGCCGGCACTGGCAACCCATTCTTTACCACCGATACGACAGCAGCCCTGAGAGCCATCGAGATCAACGCCCAAGAGCTCCTCAAAGCATCGAAGGTCGACGGCATCTACGATTCTGACCCCAACGAGAACGACGAGGCCAACCGTCACCACGAACTCGCTTATATGGATCTGATTTCTGGTGAACTCCAGGTCATGGACACAACCGCCGTTACGATGTGCAAAGAGCACAATGTGCCGATCCACGTGTTCGATATGACCGTTCCCGGGAACATTGTCCAGGCGGTTAGAGGTGATCGGATCGGCACCATCGTTCATTAGGAGCCGACATGATCAGCGACTTGCTCAAAGAGGCCGAAAACAAGATGGACATGGCTGTGGACCATGTTGCTTCTGAGTTCGGGACCGTCCGTACGGGCCGGGCCAACCCACAACTGCTACAGCGGATTCACGTGTCCTACTACGGATCGCCGACGCCGCTCCAGCAATTGGCGTCGATCTCCGTACCTGAACCTCGACTCTTGGTTGTCCAGCCATTCGACAAAGGGACGGTCAACGACATCGAGAAAGCCATCCAGCAGGCTGATCTCGGCCTCAACCCGACCAATGACGGCTCGGTTGTCAGGATTGCCTTTCCGACGCTCACCGAGGAGCGCCGCAAAGAGTTGATCAAAGTCGTGAGGAACATGGCCGAAGAAGGTCGGATCGCCGTTCGCAACGTCCGCCGGCACTCCAAGTCCGACATGGAGGCACTCCATGGCGAGATTTCCGACGATGACATCAGACGTGGCGAGGAAGATCTCCAGAAGCTGACTGACCGTTTTGTGGCCCGGATCGATGAGATCCTCGGTAACAAAGAAGACGAGCTACTCGAGGTCTGATGGCGAACGACGAAGTCACTGAAGACGGCGGTAACGAAGAACTGCCGTTCGGCGGAGATGATGAAAAGGTCGATGTTGACGAAGGGTCCCCGGATTGGGACGCCATCGAAACGCCCGAGCTGACCCCAGAGGACTATCTCAAAGGGACCACGGAGGAGTACAAGGGCCTAGCTGAAGAGATTGAGCGAGCCTCCACCGAGGAGTGGGAGATGCAGGCCGTGGCGGCTTCGCTTCCCGGAGTCGAATCCGGTCTGGTGACCTTTGACGACGTCTCGGGAACGGAAAGCGTCTCCGAAGAGTCGTATGAGGCAATTGAGCAGGCAGCCAGCTCAGATCTCACGATGCGTGTGGGGACTGCCCTGATCATCTTTGGGTTATTCCTGGGGAGCCTGGTGCTCGGCGGATGGTGGTTTACCGCGTTCGTGACCCTGGTGATGGTGGTGGGACTGGGCGAGCTCTACGCAACGTTGCGGTCCAGGGGTTACCGGCCGCTGGCGCTTTTTGGCTTGCTCGGCGTGCTTTTCGTCGGCATAGGGGCCCATAACGCGGGCGCATCGGCGATCGGAGGTTGGGTCGCCGGGACAACCATTGTGATCATCCTGTTCTATTCGCTGGCGCAGCGTCGGGACTCGCTCGCCAACATGTCGGTCACCATCGTCGGCATGGCGTGGGTGGCGATGCTGGCATTCGCCATCCTGATCGCTCGCGGAGCTAACCCAATAGCCAACATCTTCTTCTTGGTGCTGGTCGTGGCCGGCAACGACATTGGCGCCTATTTTGCTGGTAAAGGTTTTGGGCGTCACAAGCTTGCCCCAGCTGTATCGCCTTCCAAGACCGTTGAGGGGTTCGTGGGCGGTCTCGTGGTATCGGTCCTTCTTGGCGCCCTTCTGGCTGTGTTCCCTCCATGGGAACACATCAGTGTCAGCCAGGCCATCCTCATTGCGTTGCTGGCCAGTGTCATGGCCCCCATTGGTGATCTGGTCGAGTCGATGGTGAAGAGAACGCTGGATGTGAAGGACATGGGATCGGTATTGCCAGGTCACGGAGGCATGCTCGACCGGATTGACGGTTTCTTGTTCGCTGCACCCGCCATCTACGTGTTGCTGCGCGGTTTCGGTCTGCTGTGACCTCCCCTCTGGCGATCCTGGGTGCAACAGGATCGATTGGCCGCCAGACCCTCGACGTCAGCGCCAACCTCGGCCTCGAAGTCGCCTGTGTTGCCGCTCTTCATGCGTCGTCGGAGCTATTGGAGATCGCGCGAGTCAACCCGAGCGCCACCGTCATCGTGGTTGGTGATTCCCATAGTCGGCGCGCCGACTTCGCAGAGGCTGCGCCAAACAAGGTGTTGTTCGGTCCCGAGTCGATGATCGAAGTGATTGCTTCCGAATCCTTGACAGTGGTCAATGGGATCGTTGGTGCAGCAGGACTGAAAGCGACTCTTGCGGCATTACAAGCGGGCAATCGAGTCGCGCTGGCCAACAAGGAGAGCCTGGTAGCCGGCGGGCCGTTGGTGCAGGCTGCACTCGAACAAGGTGGAGGAGAGCTAGTTCCCGTCGATTCGGAGCATTCGGCGATATTCCAATGTCTGCAAGGCGAACCAGAAGGAGCCGCGGTGCGGCTGATTCTGACTGCATCGGGAGGGCCGTTCCGAACTTGGAGTGCGGATAAGATGGCCACAGCCACTGTTCAGGATGCGTTGCGGCATCCAACATGGGACATGGGGCAGAGGATCACGGTCGATTCGGCGACGATGTTCAACAAGGGCCTCGAAATCATCGAGGCCCATTGGTTGTTTGGTTTCGAGTACGACGCGATCGATGTCGTGGTACATCCGCAGTCGATCGTGCATTCGGCTGTGGCTTTTCGCGACGGTTCCCTCAAGGCTCATTTGGGCAACGCTGACATGCGTACCCCTATCCAATACGCCCTCACCTTTCCGGAGAGGGCTCCTGAACCTGGCGCACCGTTCGACCTCGCCGACTCCAGCCTTGATTTCCACCGCCCGGATCCTGATCGGTTTCCGGCGCTGGCAATCTCACGAGAGGCGGGACGCACCGGTGGCACTGCACCAGCCGTTCTGAATGCTGCCGATGAGGTGGCCGTGGCGGCGTTTTTGCAGGGCCGCTTGGGGTTCCTCGGAATCGCTGAGGTAGTGGGAAAGACACTCGACTCGATGGGTCATTCAGAGGTACGCGATGTCGACTCGGTGATCGAGGCCGACCAAGAGGCACGAGCATTGGCAGCGTCATTGATTTCAGGGATGTGCTGAAAAGCGCTCCGGTCTGGGTACCGTGGAGTGGACATGCTTGGGGGTCTCACCGCAGCCGTAGCCATTCTCCTCTTCGTCACTGCACACGAAGCTGGACACTTCATCGCGGCCAAATCTGTGGGGATGAAGGCGACAGAGTTCTTCTTCGGGTTCGGCCCAAAGCTCTGGTCGACTCAGCGTGGTGAGACCGAATACGGGGTGAAGCTGCTTCCGCTTGGCGGCTACGTGCGGATCATCGGCATGAATCCGCTTGAGGAAGTAGCGCCCGAGGATTTGGGCCGCACCTACAGGGAGAAGAAGTTTTGGGAGAAGTCGGTAGTCGTGCTCGCCGGCGTTGGCACGAACTTCCTCATCGCGTTTTTGATGTTTTGGGGGCTGCTTTTGTTCAACGGCATTTCCGAGCCGGTACCCCTAGTGCGCGAACTTGTCGAGGAGTCTCCGGCCGCTGCTGCAGGGATCCAGGAGGGTGATGTGATCACGGCACTGGGCGACGTTGAGGTCAGCACCTGGGACAGTCTCACTGATGCTCTGGACGCAGGCCCGGGAGAGACTTTGGTTGAACTCATTCGGGATGGCAGCAACGTTGCTGTCACCGTCGAACTGACCGAGAGTGACACCATTCCAGGTCGTGGTTTCCTCGGTATTCGCCCCGAGGTCGAAGACAGGTCAGTCGGCTTGGGTGAAAGCGTGGGACTGGCCGGGCAGGCCGTCTGGGGAGGCATTGGAGACACCTTCACGACCCTGTCCCAGATGTTTCGACCGTCGAGTCTGGGGCGCTACGCCGGAGTGTTGGTCGGCAACACCGAGGTGCCTGACGAGATCCGACCGGTGAGCCCGATCGGAATCGTCTCAATCGGCGCGCAAACTCAAAACATCGCCGGTTTCTTGGGAATCTTGGCGTACATCAATGTCATCCTTGCCACTATCAACTTGTTGCCACTCTTCCCCCTAGACGGAGGACACTTCGCTGTGGCGCTTTATGAGAAGGTGACCGGCCGCGCTGCGAACATACGCCGCCTGATGCCTGTCGCCGCTGCTGTGGTCGCTGCCCTGTTCTTCTTGGGTTTTGTTGCCATAATCCTGGACATCGTCAATCCCATCGAACTCAACTAACTCGTGACGTTTGATCGTCGCAAGACCAGGCAACTACTGGTGCGAGACGTTCCGGTGGGCGGGTTGGCCCCCGTCTCCGTTCAGTCGATGACCACGACCAAGACCGCCGACGTGGACGGTACGTTGGCCCAGATCTATGCGCTGGCCGGTGCGGGAGCGGACATAGTTCGCGTGACCTGCAACGACGTCGAGGCAGCCCAGGGGCTGGCCGAGATGATGCCGCGGAGCCCGGTGCCGATCATCGCCGACATTCACTACCAGTACCGGTTGGCGCTTGCCGCCATGGAAGCCGGAGTTGATGGGCTTCGCCTCAATCCGGGAAACATCCGAAAAGAGGAGCACATCAAGGTCGTCGCCCGTGAGGCCAAAGATCGAGGGTTGCCGATCCGCGTAGGGGTCAACGCCGGATCGTTAGACAAGGACCTTCTCGAAAAGTACGGATCGGCGATTCCCGAATCTCTTGTCGAGTCGGCATTGAAGGAGATTCGTTACTTAGAGGATGTCGACTTCAACGACATCAAGATCTCGGTCAAGCACTCGTCTGTGCGGCTGATGGTGGAGTCGTACCGGCTTCTGGCTGACACGGTCGACTATCCGCTGCACCTTGGCGTGACCGAAGCTGGCCCGCCACCCTCAGGCCTGATCAAGTCCGTGGCCGGGATCGCCACCCTGCTTAATGAGGGCATAGGTGACACGATTCGCTTCTCGCTCACTGCAGACCCAGTCGAAGAGGCAAAGGCGGGTCGCCAACTGCTCGAGTTCTTGGGCTTGCGTGAGAGAAAGGGCCTAGACCTGATCGCATGCCCATCATGCGGTCGAGCCGAGGTCGATGTGATTGACGTTGCTACCCGCGCCCAGAAGGCACTCGAAGAGGCCAATCTCCCGATCCAGGTTGCAGTCATGGGGTGTGTAGTCAATGGACCCGGTGAAGCCCGGGAAGCCGATATTGGGATTGCGGCCGGAAGGGGTCGCGGCCATCTTTTCATCAAGGGCCAGGTGGTACGCGTCGTTCCTGAAGAGGAAATGGTCGATGCCCTTCTCGAGGAGGCCGAGAAGCTTGTGGAAGAGGGTGTGGAGGCCCGGTTGGCTCAAGCTCAATCGGACGCTTCACGCATCGCCGAAAACGAGCGCCGGCAACTGCTGGAGATCAAGGGTGACGCCAACAGGGCAGCCGAGCGGCGGGCAAAGGTTGCTGACGTTGTGGAAGGTGCCGACTGAGGCTCGTGCCCTAGCCGCCTTGACCTTGGCCGCCTTGACCTTGGCCGCCTTGACCTTGGCCGCCTTGACCTTGGCCGCCTTGACTCCCTGGGTCTTCAGGCTTGCCGGGATCGACCGGTCGGTTCGGTGGGTTCGGAAGGTCAGGTCTCTTCGACCAGTCCGGTCCGTGTTGTTCGCCGTGGATGGCCCGAGCCAACTCCGAGACGACTTTGCCGTCTGTCTTGTCGGCTGTGAGAACGTATTGGAGGAGTAGGGAGACCGATTCCGGTCGCATCGAGTCAACTATCAATGGTTGAGGCTCGCCGACGGTCTCAGCAATTGGCTCGTTGGCCTCAGTTGGCTGCGTTTCGGTCGCGTCCGCCGTCTGCTGTGTCGCCGCTCGCAGAGCGATGATCGCCTGCTCTGAGGCTCGTTCGGCGCTTCCTCCGTCGCCAATTCCAATGGCCTCCAGGGCGCGGTCGATGCCGTAGTTCCAATCACCGGGAACCGCGGCGTCAGACGCCATGGCAACGCCTGTGGCGCTCATGAGCATCATTGCGCTCGCCGCCATGGATGCGACCTTACGTCGCAATCCAAGGGCCACGCGCTCGGTTCGTTTCATTTCGGCCCCTGTCTCTGCGGTGGTGAGAACAAGACTGGCGGCTTGAGAGATGAGGTCGGGGTCGGCTTCAATCATCTGTGGTGCAGTGGCGAGCGATCTCAGTTCCGACACAATCGGCTCTAGCTGGGCAATGTCCGAATTCTCCGGTGTTCTGCCCGACATGAGCCGGTCGATATCTCGGTCGATCATTTCCGTCCAGAGAATGCGAAGACGATGCGCGTCGGGTTTCATGCCAATACCCCCGGGCTATCGGTCTGGGACCGAAGTCGGGACAGGCCCTTGCGTTGCAGGCTCTTGACCGTCCAAGTGCCCAAATTGAGGATCTCTCCAACTTGCTCGATCGTCAGTTCGCCCATGATTCGGAGGCTTACGACATCGCGTTCCCGTACCGGCAGTGACTCAAGACCAGCATGCGGCTGGGTCGGGACGATCAACGGCGCTTCGGTGTCTCGCATGCGTTCAAGGATTCGGTCGCTCAACTTGGTGCGCGTGTGTTCCGCTGAGCCTGTGATCTCGGCTAGATAGCGATTGTGGGCGATTGAAAAGAGAAGGGTCTGGAAGTCATCTTCGTCCCCTTGGAAACGGCCGATCTCTCGGGCCAGGTCGAAGTAGACATCTCCGGCAGCATCCTCCGGGTCGTCGACTCCCACCGCCCGGAAATACCCGGTCAAAGGCCCAGCGACCTCGCGGTAGATGGTGGCCCAGGCCCATTCGCTGCCGAGCTTGGCGGCATCCATCACCACCTCAAAACTGTGTCCTAGCGACATGTCTGGCTCCCAGCGCGTCTGAGGGGTCGCCCGTTTTTGCGGGCGACCCGACAGAGGAGAGAGATGTGACTTGGGATCACACGCTCTTATCGACAGATCGACCGAATTTCTTGGGGACTATTGGACGCGACGCAAATGAACTAGTCACCCATAAAGATATGTCGGTTGAGCTCCGCCCTGACTAGCGTCCTGGCTCGATGCGCTGGTCACAAGCTTTCATTCCAACTCTGCGGGACGCCCCGGCCGATGCCGAGGCTGTGAGCCATAAGCTCTTGATTCGTGGCGGCTTCATTCGCCAGCTCGCCGCCGGGTCGTACACCATGCTTCCTCTCGGTCAGAGGGTCAGGCTGAAAGTCTCGGCAATCATCCGGGCTGAGATGGCCGCTATCGGCGCCCAGGAAATGGTGTTGCCAACGTTGCATCCGGCTGATGTATGGCAGCGGTCTGGACGCTATGAACAGTGGGCCGAGACTCTTTTCACTCTTGACGACAGGAAAGGTTCAAACCTGGTCCTTGGGGCGACGGAGGAAGAAATCTTCGCCCTGTTGGCCACGGAACTCCACTCCTATCGCGACCTTCCTCAGATCTGGTATCAGATGCATACGAAGTTCAGGGATGAAGCCCGACCCAAGTCAGGCCTGCTTCGTGTCCGAGAGTTCACGATGAAGGACTCCTACTCTCTTGACCTGGATCGGTCCGGTCTCGATGAAGGTTTCGACAAGCATCGGAATGCGTACAAGAAGATCTTTGCTCGCCTCGGTCTGAAGGCTGTTGATGTCGAGGCTTCCTCAGGCGCAATGGGAGGCTCCGAATCAGTCGAGTTCGTGCAACGGAGCGACGCTGGCGAGGACTGGATCGTGACCTGTGAGACCTGTGACTACCGGGCGAACCTGGAGAAAGCCACATCATCACTCTCCGAGATAGCCGACGGCGAGATTTCTGAGTTGGAGCGGTTCCCCACGCCGGGATTGCGCACGATCAAGGCTCTTGCCGAGGCGCACCCCGATATCGCGATGCCGGAATGCCAGATCAAGTCGCTTGTCTACTTTGTTGAGGGCGATCCCCTGATTGTCCTGCTTCGGGGTGACCATGATCTACAGGAGCAGAAACTGCTCGACCTGACAGGCGCACCTGAGGGCGGCGCCCGACCCGCTCAGCCTGCCGAGATCAGGGAACTGCTCGGAGCTGACCCCGGGAGTCTGGGCGCAGTCGGCGTTGACTCCATAAGGGTGCTGGCTGATGAGGCTCTTCGAGGGCGGACCAACATGACGACTGGGGCCAACGAGGATGATTGGCACTTCAAGGGCGTTGATGTCGATCGCGATATCGCCGTATCCCGGTGGGGAGACCTCAGGGCCGTCATGGCAGGGGAGCAGTGTGTGGTCGACGCGGGGTCACTCGAACTCTGGAAAGGTATTGAGGTAGGACACATCTTCAAACTTGGGACCAAATTCTCCGAGGCGTTTGGTGCCACGGTCCAGGATGAGGGCGGGGAAAGCCATCCCATCGTCATGGGCTCATACGGAATTGGTGTTGAGCGCGCGATCGCCGCGATTGTCGAGGCCAATCACGACAGCAAGGGGATTGTGTGGCCTGTTTCGGTGGCCCCTCACGAGGTTGTGATAACAGCGATCAGGCCTGATGATGGAGCCACATTGGCCGCTGCGGAGGAGCTGTACGAGGCCTTGTTGTCAGATGGTATCGAGGTGGTCCTCGACGACCGGGCAGAGCGGCCCGGAGTCAAATTCGCGGATGCTGAGCTAGTCGGATTCCCCTACCGAATCACCGTCGGTCCCAGGGGGGTGGAGGCTGGGAAAGCCGAGTTGACCGTTCGCGACGGTCTGACGACGACTGAGCAGCCCTTGAGCAGTCTTTCCGAGGTCGTCTCCGGCTTGGTGAAAGCAGGTCGAGCGACAGTTTGAACAAGATTGGGGCTGGTTAGTGATCGGCTCCCGTCTCGTCTTATAATCCCGTCTTTACAACAGGACGCTTTCGAATCAGGTGGGCGCCTCTGGCACCCACCTGGTTTGTTGTGGAGCCACGAATGATGGAAACACTGACAACTGACATTTGGAACACCATTCAGGACTACCTGGGGGCCGAGAAACTCGAGTTGGACGACCTCGAGATGAACGGCCGCGGGCGCAGTCGCGTGCTTCGCGTTCTCGTGGACGGAGAGTCGGTTGATCTTGACCGGCTGGCCGACTTGTCCCGCGATCTGTCCCGTCTCCTCGAGGACGAGCCGTCGCTCCAGACGCCTTATCAATTGGAGGTCAGCTCGCCCGGGCTAGAACGAAAACTGCGTCGGCCACACCACTACGCCAAGTCGATCGGCAGGGAGATCTCGGTCAAGTACCGCGCCGGAGAGGCAAACCGAAACTTGCGCGGCCATATTGCTGAGGCGAATGAGACCGGTTTTGTTCTCGACAGCCCGGAAGGTCGCTTGGAAATTGGATTTGAGGACGTCATCACCGCGAAGACGATCTTCCACTGGGAACGTGCTCCCAAACCAGGTCACTGAAGGAGAAACATGAAGCTCGACACAATGATGGAAGCCATCGAGGTCCTTGCTCGCGAGCGGGATGTCGAGGTCGATGCCATCCTCGACGCGTTCGCCAACGCCCTTGTGGCTGCGTACAAGCGCAGTCCAGGAGCGGCCGAAGAAGCGCGCGTGACCATCGATCCCGGCTCGGGAGAGGTAGTTGTTTACGCCCAGGAACTCGATGAGGACGGCAACGTCATCGACGAATGGGAAGACACCCCCGAGGGTGAGGCATTCGGGCGGATTGCGGCACAGTCTTTCAAGCAGGTAATGCAGTTCAAGCTGCGTGAGGCCAAGCGCGAGAAGGTCTACGAAATGTACGAGGGCCGCGAAGGCGACCTGGTCACGGGCATCGTGCAGCAGGTCGACTACCGGTCAGTGATCCTCGACCTGGGGGACGCGGAGGCCATTCTTCCCGGGAGTGAGCGCATCCCATTTGAGAGGCTCGACCGGGGCAATCGCGTCAAGGCGCTCATCCTGGAGGTGCGCAACGAGACCAAGGGGGCCCAGATCGTCGTCTCGCGATCTCACCCTGACCTGGTGAGACGACTGTTGGAGTTGGAGGTTCCTGAGTTGACCGACGGGACCGTCGAGATCGTCAACATTGCACGCGAGCCCGGCCATCGAACCAAGATCGCAGTTATCTCCCATGACCCCAACGTCGACCCGAAAGGCGCATGCGTCGGAGCGAGAGGTTCTCGAGTGCGGCAGGTGGTCAACGAACTGCGTGGCGAGAAGGTCGACGTCGTTCAGTGGAGGGACGACGCCTCACAGTTCATTGCCGAAGCTTTGGGTCCGGCCAAGGTCAAAGAAGTTCACATTGACGAGGAAGAGAAGACCGCAGACGTGGTCGTATCTGAGCATCAGCTGTCACTGGCCATTGGCAAGGAAGGCCAAAACGCCAGACTGGCCGCGCGTTTGTCGGGGTACAAAGTCGACATCCGATCTGATAACGAAGGCGTAGAGCCTGAAGAAGCGGGTGCCGAGGCCGTTGAGCAGAGTGCCGACGGCGGAGCCGCTCAGACTTCAAACGACGAGGCACAGGGTGCTGAATCGTCCAGCGACGAGGTGTCAACGTCGGCTCCCGTTGACGACGAAGACGCTGTTATGCCCACCGATGTAGAAACCGAGAGTGAGTGAAGGCTGAATGAGGGTTTATGAGTTGGCCCGTGAGTTGGGCTTGGAATCGAAGGAGGTCCTGGCCCACGCCGAGGACTTGGGTCTAGAGATCAAGACGGCTTCTTCAGGGATCGACGACGAGTCGGCAGAACTGATCAGGCTTGCCGTTGTTGGTGAGCATGCGGAAGGCGCCGATTCTTCGGATAATCACTCAGAAGAAGACGAGTCATCAGAGGTCGAACCGACCCAAGTTGTTGATGAGGTAGTCGAAGAAGCGCAATTGGAATCAGAAGCGCCGTCTGAGGCTCCCGAAGTCGAAAAGGCCGAGGAGGCATCCGACGAAGATGACATCGAGTTAGCGACTATCACGGAGGGCGCGTCGGTTGCCGACTTTGCCGAGGCGATTGGTCAGCCCGTGGGCGAGGTAGTCAAAGCCTTGCTAGTCAAGGGGATTCCGGCTGGCTCGGGCCATGCCATGCCCTCTGAGCTCATCGACGAGGTTGCCGAAGGATTCGGTTTCATTGTCGAGGTCGAGGCCGCTCAGGCCGCTCCAGCTGTCGCCGATCAGCCCGAATTCGAGGACGCTGAGTCTGATATGGCTTCCCGACCACCTGTGGTGGCGGTTATGGGTCATGTCGACCACGGCAAGACGACACTGCTCGACACAATTCGCCGTGCCAACGTGGTTGACGACGAAGAGGGTGGCATCACACAGCACATCGGTGCATATCAGGTGGAAGTCGGCGGACGCGAGATCACCTTCATCGACACCCCTGGTCACGAGGCCTTCACGGCCCTTCGCGCCAGAGGCGCCAATATCACCGACATCGTCGTTCTTGTCGTGGCAGCGGATGACAGCGTTATGCCGCAAACGATCGAGGCGATCTCCCATGCCCGTGCGGCTGGAGTCAAGATGATCGTGGCGATCAACAAGATGGATCTACCCGGTGCGGATCCGCTTCGCGTGCGCACGGAGCTCACCAATTACGAAGTGATCACCGAGGAGTTGGGCGGGGACGTGCCATCGGTCGAAGTGTCAGCGGTGAATGGTGACGGCGTCGAGGATCTCCTCGAGGTCATAGACCTCATCGCCCAGCTAGAAGATTTTCAGGCAAACCCCAAGCCCAAGGCGTCTGGTGTTGTTGTTGAGGCGGGGCTGGAGGTAGGCAGAGGTGCGGTTGCCACCGTGATCGTTCAGCGAGGGACGTTGCGTCAGGGAGACGCTTTCGTCGCGGGACCGGTGGCAGGGCGGGCTCGCGCTTTGATGGATGATCAAGGGGAGAGAATCAAACAAGCGCACCCTTCCGATCCTGTGCAGATCATGGGTTGGGAGGATGTCCCTGCTGCAGGAGACTATTTCGAGGTCCAGAAGAACGATCGAGAGGCACGAAAGATCGCCGCAGGTCGCCAGGAAGAGGCACGAGCTGAATCTCATGTTGCACCGTCGGCACGCGACCGCCTTCAGGGTCTCCTTGACCAACTGAGAAATGAAGACGCCACCCTCAACGTGATCGTCAAGGCTGATGCTCAGGGGTCCTTGGAGGCTCTGCGGGAGTCCATTGGCAAGATCGAACGTGAGGGAGGACAGATTCAGATCGTTCACACTGCGGTCGGAGGCATCAATGAGAACGATGTCACGCTGGCAGAGGTGACTGAGGCGGTCATCGTTGGTTTCAACGTTCGTCCCGAACCAAAGACGAGACGGGCGGCCGAGGAAGCCGGGGTCGAGATTCGCTCCTATGCGATCATCTACGAACTCTTGGATGAGCTCGAAGCGATGCTCGTGGGTCAGCTTGCTCCAGATCAGCTCGAGGAAGTTCTCGGAACTGCCGAGGTCAGAGCCACCTTCAAGGTGCCCCGTGCCGGAACCATTGCCGGTTGTTACGTTGTCGAGGGCACTGTCCAGCGAGGTGCGAAAGCGCGTCTGTTGCGCGATGGTGTTGTGATTCATGACGGAGTGATCTCCTCGCTGAAGCGCTTCAAGGACGACGTGCGAGAGGTCCAGCAAGGCTTCGAATGCGGTATGGGGTTCGAGGACTACAACGACATCAAGGACGGCGACCTGATTGAGGTGTACGTCGTCCGCGAAGTTGCCCGTAGCTGACACTCTGGATAAGTCATGAGCGACCGGATGCTCCGGGTCAACTCAATACTCAAAGAGGTCATTGCGGCCGAGATCGAGCGTCTGTCTGACGAGCGGCTGGATCTGGTGTCGGTTACCGGTGTCGATACCGCGCCCAATCTGCGCTCGGCCGTGGTGTACATCGATGCTTTGGGAACGGACCATGACGATGCGTTGGCAGCTCTTTCCCGGGCAGCTAAACGGATCCAGGCCCAGATCGGCGCCGAAGTGCGTATGAAATACACGCCGACTCTTGAGTTTGCTGTGGACCCCGGCATAGTCGGCGGGGAGCGCATCGACCAACTCCTACGTGAGATCGCAACCGGTCAGGAAGAAGAATGACGTCGAAGTCACGGCAGCTGGAGGCGGCGGCAGCCGCCATCGGCGAAGCGAGGAGTATCGGCCTTGCATGTCATCTGGGGCCCGATGGCGATGCCCTCGGCTCGATGCTAGGTCTCGGCATTGCGGCCGCGAAGGCGGGCAAGAAGGTCGTTGCAAGTTTCGGTGAGCCTTTTTTGATCCCCCCGAGCCTTCGCTTCTTGCCTCGGGGACTTTTGGTGCGACCGGCTGAATTTCCAGAAGAACCTGAGGTGATGGTCGTGTTGGACGCAGGTTCACCGGACCGGATAGGTGAGCTGGCCGCCAATGCAAACAAGGCTCAAACGGTTGTGGTACTGGACCATCATGTGACCAACGGTGGCTTCGGAAGCGTCGCTGTAGTCGACCCAACTGCCGCGGCTACTGGCGAGTTGGTGTTTGACCTTCTCGAACTTCTCGGTTGGCCACTCGACCAGGAGATAGCGCAGTGTTTGCTTACGGCTCTGATCACCGACACCGGTCGATTCCAGTACAGCAACACCACGACGAGAACTCTCGAGATTGCTGCTCGGTTGGTTGCGGCCGGCGGCCGCACTGAAATCGTTGGTCGTCACGTATACGAGGAAGTCAAGTTCGGCTATCTGAAAGTGGCCGCCGACGCATTGGCTCGTGCGGAGTTGGACGCAGAGCTGAGTTTGGTATGGACGACACTTCTCGACGAGGACGTCGAATCCCATGGAGTTGAGTGGGCAGATACCGAGAACTTCATTGATTTGTTGCGCACTGCCGTGGAGGCTGACACCGCGGTGTTGATGAAGCGGATGGATGATGATCGGCTGAAGCTGAGTCTCCGCTCCCGAGGAGGCACCGATGTTGGGAGCCTGGCTGGCGACCTCGGTGGAGGTGGACACCGGCTGGCCGCTGGAGCCACCGTTGAGATGGCACCTCAGGATGTCATCGCCCGAATCAAGAGCGTGATCGGCAACTACCGATGAACAGCGGATTCCTGATCGTTGACAAACCTTCTGGTACCACCTCCAACCAGGTCGTCGGTCAGGTGAGAAAGATGATCGGCGTCCGTAAGTGTGGTCACGCTGGCACGCTCGACCCGATGGCCACGGGAGCTCTCGTACTCGCATTTGGGTCTTTGACGCGGCTGATTCGATATATCCAGGACAAGCCCAAGGAGTATGTGGCAACTGCACAGTTCGGTGTCGCAACGGACACTTTGGATGCTGACGGCTCAGTCCTATCTCGTGAGCCGATGGACTTTGCTCCCGAGGATCTCCAAGCACTGGTTCCGAGGTTCACCGGGTCGATCATGCAAGTGCCTCCCATGGTGTCTGCCCTGAAGAAGGACGGGCGTCGACTCTACGAAATGGCTCGTGAAGGCGAGGTTATCGAACGGGAAGCTCGTCCGGTAGAGGTTCATGAACTGGAGGCTCTGAGCGTTGGTGCCCCGCCGTATCCGGAAGTGGAGTTCCGGGTCGTTTGTGGCAAGGGGACCTACGTCAGGTCGCTTGCCGACGATATGGCGCGCGCCCTGGGAGGAGAGGCTCATCTCACGTCGCTACGCAGAACCCGAATCGGACATTTGAAGGCCGGCCACGGGCTCACCGTCGACGATCTTACGAATTGGCGCGACTATGTGCTCGACCCCGCTGAGGCCTTGGGATTGCCGATCGTCGAGGTCGACGCCGCTGATGTGAGCGGTGTTGCTAACGGTGTTCGCTTTGTTGGCGGGGCCTTGGTCGACAAGGGCCACGAAGAGCCCTATCTGGTTGTCTCTCCCCATGGCGAATCCCTGGCGGTGTACAGCAACGTGGATGGCCAGGCTCGGCCCGAAGTGGTTCTCCCAAAATGAGAGTTCTCGACGGATCGTGGAGCGGCTGGGAAACCAGCGGCGGGGGTGACGTCATTCTTGGGGTGTTTGATGGCGTGCATCTCGGCCATCGAGCCCTTCTGGCGCTTGCTGATCCCAACACTTCGAACACCGTCATCACCTTTGACCCGCATCCGATCGAGGTGTTGCGACCCGGAGCACATCCCCGGCTACTCACGACTTTGGAGGAGAGGGTTCCCCTTCTTGGTGAGGCCGGTGCAGACCAGGTGGCGGTTCTAGACCTGTCCGAGATAAGGCACATGAGTCCTTCTGAGTTCGTGGGGAGCGTGATCGTTGAGAAGTTGAAAGCAGAGCGAGTCATTGTTGGTGCAGACTTCAAGTTCGGTAATGATCGCGCCGGCGATGTCGAGATGTTGAGTCAGCTAGGTGTGTCCGGGGACTTCAGCGTGAGCGCTGTCGACTTGGTTCCTGACGAGCATGGCCCGATTTCTTCGTCACGTATTCGGCGCATGGTTGAGGCCTGCGACGTCGGCGCGGCCAACTCCTTGCTCGGAAGCCGTTTTCAGCTGACGAACGAAGTGGTTCACGGCGACAAGAGAGGGCGCACAATTGGATTTCCCACTGCCAATCTGCGGCCCCCATCTCGCAAGGTTCTCCCGGGTGCCGGTGTGTATGCCGGAACCGCAGCCTTTGGCGGGGAGAAACACATGGCTGCTGTAAATGTCGGCACGCGTCCGACCTTCGACGGGTCCGAGTTGGTTGTGGAGGCGTTCTTGCTCGATTACGACGGCGACTTGTATGGCCGGATGCTGACGATCGAGTTTGTGGAACATCTGAGACCCGAGTTGAGATTCTCTGGTGTGGACGACCTTGTCGCTCAGATGAACGACGACGTCGCCGCCAGTCGAGAGATCCTGGGTGAGGTAGGAATATGAGTTGGCTACAGCGGGGTGTTACAGTGACACCGTTCCCTTCATTGAATTTCAGGTTTAACGCGCAATGAAAACAACAACAGAAATCGTTGAAGAGTTCGGCACTCACGGAAGTGACACCGGTTCTCCGGAGGTGCAAGTTGCCCTGCTAACGCAGCGGATCAACCACCTGACCGAGCATCTTCGTGACCACAAGCATGACCACCACAGCCGTCGTGGTCTGTTGCTGATGGTCGGTAAGCGTCGTCGTCTGCTCGACTACCTGCGTAGGCAGGACGTCGAGCGTTACCGAAGCTTGATCGCCAAGCTCGGTCTGCGTCGCTGAGGAGCGGTATCCCCGCTCCTCGTTCATAAGGGGCCGACTCAGGTCCGCAAGAAAGAGTCTGCCGGTTGTCAGTGGCCATGCCTTCAACAAGTTCGGAGGCTTGACCACTGCCAACGGGCCGGGCTCCACAACTGATAGGAGGCCGTGTGCCCGAATCCTCAGTAAGAGGGACGATCGCCGGCAAGGAATTCACTCTCAGCACCGGAAAGTACGCCGGTCAGGCTGACGGTTCCGTCGTCGTCAAGCTGGGCGGCAGCGAAATGCTGGTGACCGCCACTGCAAACAGAAAGATGCGGGAGGGCGTCGACTTTTTCCCTCTCACCGTCGACTTCGAAGAGCGGATGTACTCAGTCGGGCGTATCCCCGGCTCATTCTTCCGCCGCGAAGGTCGCCCGTCCGAGCAGGCCATTTTGACCTGTCGCTTGATCGATAGGCCGCTTCGGCCGTCGTTCGCCGACGGATACCGCTACGAGACCCATGTCGTGGTCACATCGTTGTCGGTCGACCAAGAGAATCCCTACGACGTCGTCGCGTTGAACGGTGCGTCAGCAGCTCTCAGCGTGTCGTCTATCCCATTCGACGGTCCCCTTGGTGGTGTTCGAATGGCCCTGGTCAAGGGCGAATGGGTTGCGTTTCCAACCGAGGAAGATCTCGACAACGCGGTTTTCGAGCTCGTTGTAGCCGGTCGTCGCAACGACCAAGGCGAGATCGACATATCGATGGTCGAGGCCGGCGCCACAGAGAACGGCTTGCGGCTCGTCGCCGAGGGCGACCGGGCGTCGGATGAAGAGGCTGTCGCTGAAGGTCTCGAGCTTTCCAAGCAGTACATCGGTGAGATGATCGATCTCCAAAACGAGTTGATCTCTCAGGTGGACGTACCCACCCACGAGTGGGCCCTCGCCTCTGACTACTCCGATGAGATGCTCGCTCGAGTCTCCGAGATTGCTGAACGGCACCTCGGACCCGTCTTCGAGATCGCTGGCAAGCACGAACGTCAGGATGCAGAGGCCGCTGCCCTCGATTCGACAATCGCCGAGTTGGGTCTTGGCGAGGACGATGAAGAGGCCGCAGCCGAAGCCAAGCGTGCGTTCCGCTCGGTCTACAAGCGTATGGCACGTAGCCGGGTTGCCAATGAAGGTGTCCGTCTCGACGGACGTGGTGTGACCGACATTCGTCCCCTCACCATCGAGGTTGGGTCGATCGAGAGAGCTCATGGTTCTGCGATGTTCCAGCGTGGTGAGACTCAGGTCCTGAACGTCACGACCTTGGGGATGCTGAAGATGGAGCAGATGCTCGACACCCTCGATCTCGCGGAGTCGAAGCGCTACATGCACCACTACAACTTCCCGCCGTTCTCAACCGGTGAAGCTGGGTTCATGAGAGGTCCCAAGCGTCGTGAGATCGGTCACGGTGCTCTTGCTGAGAAGGCTCTGCTTCCGGTCGTGCCTACATCGGATGACTTCCCGTACGCCCTTCGACTGGTGTCGGAAGTTCTGGCTTCCAACGGTTCATCGTCGATGGCGTCGGTATGTGCATCCAGCCTTTCCTTGATGGATGCGGGTGTGCCGGTCAGTGCTCCCGTAGCGGGAATCGCCATGGGATTGATCTACCACGAGGGCAATTACGTCACTCTCACCGACATTCTCGGCGCTGAGGACGCACTTGGAGACATGGACTTCAAGGTTGCGGGCACCAAGGACGCCATTACGGCTCTCCAGCTCGACACCAAGATCCAGGGTCTTCCCGCCGATGTGCTCAAGGGCGCCTTGAGCCAAGCCCGGGATGCTCGACTGTTCATTCTCGAAGCCATGGACCAGGTCATCTCCGGCCCGCGTGAAGAAATGAACAAGTGGGCTCCGCGTATCGAGTCGATCGAGATTCCGAAGGACAAGATCGGCGAGGTCATCGGACCCAAGGGTGCCGTGATCCGCGAACTCGAAGAAGAGACCGGTGCGAACATCGAAATCGAAGAGGCCGAGGGAGTCGGCATCGTCCGAATCGCATCCAACGATGGAGACGCACTGGCAGCCGCCAAAGAGCGGGTGACCCAGATCGCGTTCCCACCCGAGGCCGAGGTAGGCGAGGAGTACGACGGCAAGGTCGTGAACATCACCAAGTTCGGAGCCTTCGTCAACATCCTCCCGGGTCGTGATGGTCTGCTGCACATTTCTCGTCTCGACGGTTCCAAGCGTGTCGAGCGGGTTGAGGACTACCTCTCCGATGGAGATGAGCTCAAAGTGCGAGTCCGTGAGATCGAGCGAGGCAAGGTCAGCCTCGAACTAGTGGAGGCCCTCGAAGGGGCCACCCTCCCCAGCTCTGACAGCGGCTCTGGGGGCGGTTCCGGTGGTAAGGGGCGTCGCAACGATGACCGTCGCGACCGCAACCAGCGGCGTAATCGCGACCGCAAGGATGATCGCTCTGACCGGTCTGACAGCAACGACTCAGGTAGCAACGGTGGAAGTCGGAGACGTGCCGCCAAGAGCTTCTCTGAGGCCTTCGAGGCAATGGACGACTGACATCACGAACCTAAGGTTCCTAGGCCCATATACGGGCCTAGGAACCTCAGGTTCGCTGGAAGGGGGACCGCGTGCGGTCCCCCTTCTTTACAATGGAGGCGTGGCAGTCAATCTTCGAGGGCGGGTCGTGCTGGTTGGAGCCGAACCGCCCGGTACTCAGGTGACCGTGGTCGCCGACGGCGCAGAGTTGTCGATAGTCGTCGATGGGCGAAGTCTCGGCGTGTGGGATGTTCATGACGTGGGTCTCAGAGCCTCAGGTAACGGCTTTCGATTAAGGGTCCATGGAGAGCATCTAGAACTGCACACCGAGGATGATGCCGCGTTGGCTGATGAGTTGGGGCTGGCGACCCTCACCCCGAGGCTCGCTAGGCAGGTCGCGACGCGTCACAACCCTGAGCCTCGTCCGGTCGTAGTCGACGAGCCCATGCCGATTCCGAGCCGTCTGGCTTCGATCGCCTTCGCGGTGGGTGGAGGGATGGTGCTGTTGGGCGGCAGCTTTCTCGCTCGAACACCCTCCACGGTTGGGTTGTTTGGCTCCATGGGTTCAGACAACTTCTGGGGGGCATTTGTCCTGGGTGGCACGCTGATGGTGGCAGCCGCGTTCATCATGTCGATCGGTGTTCGTTGGGCCCGCGCTGTCGCATTGGTGGTCTTGCTCGCGACAATCGGAATGTTCGGGTTGTCCGCCTCTGGAGCCGAATCGGTGTCGACGGCCCAGTTGACAGCATATGGGTTCATCGCAGGTGGCGTGGTCATCGGCATCGCGGTGATGGTTGCCGGCAGCCTTCGCGACTCACGCTGAAATGCCGGAACTCCCAGACATTGTTGTCTATCTCGAGGCACTCGAGCGACGCGTGGTTGGTCATATAGCCACCGGATTCCGAGTGGCATCTCCCTCGGTCATGCGGACGTTCGAGCCTTCATACGAGGAGGTGAAAGGACACAAAGTCACTGGTCTGAGGCGTGTCGGTAAGCGAGTGGTCTTCGAGTTCGAAGACGACCTTTTCCTGGTCATCCACCTGATGGTGGCTGGGCGACTGCGGTGGGAGGAACCGGGGAAAGCGATCCCACGCCGCGTAGGCCTTGCTGCAATCGATTTCGACCATGGCTCGGTGCTCTTGACTGAACAAGGCACTCGCAAGCGAGCCGGGATCTGGCTGTCGCGAGGATTCGATGGGGTGGCGGAATTGGATCGTGGCGGAGTAGAGCCACTTGACATCACTGCCAAAGAGTTTGCCGAAAAGGTTCGCTCTCAGAACCGGACCCTCAAGAGAATCTTGACCGACCCGCGCATCTTCTCAGGCATAGGCAACGCATACTCGGACGAAATCCTATGGGAGGCGCGTTTGTCGCCGGTCAAACGAACCGGGCAATTGACCGACGAAGAGGTGATGGCGCTACACCAAGCCGTTGTGTCCTCCCTCGAGATGTGGACAGAGCGTTTGAGGGAGGAAGTAGGGGATGGATGGCCTACGAAGGTGACGGCTTTCAGAAAAGACATGGCGGTCCATGGGAAATTCAAAGAGGCATGTCCAAGATGTGGCTCGCCCGTTCAAAGGATCGTGTATTCGTCGAACGAGACGAACTATTGCGCTACCTGTCAGACCAACGGAAAACTGTTGGCTGATCGATCGCTATCGAGGCTCCTAAAGGACGATTGGCCAACCTCAATAGAGGAACTCGAGATCTGAGTCAGGCTTCGATCTGGCGCGCGCCCATGTAGCACATGACAAAGCCGGCATAGGCGGCCAGGGCACCAACGACAGTTCCAAACGATCCGTAACTGTTGAATCGCAGATCGAGTAGAAGTTCAACCGCTCCAAACAACGCAAGGGTGTAGCCCAGCACCTTCATGAGCAAGGGAAGAGGATGAAATTTCTCGACGGTGTTGCGGTCGATTCGAGGCAGAAGAGCTGCGGCGGCTGCAACCACCGCGATGGTGTTGTTCATGCCGTAGTTGTCAAGGAACAGGTCGAATATGAGCCACACCGCTACCAGGACGATCGCGCCGAAGGCGACCAGGCCTTCTCCGCTAGTGAACTCTCCGTCGGTTGTATCTAACCCTTCTTTCGGTTCTTCGGGCATCAGTTCCATCGGTTCGTCGCTCATGTTTCCTTTCCGTCGCTGATGACTCTATTTGGTGTTTTTGGCACATGAGCTTAAAAGACCACTTTCTTATCGAACATATGTTCGATAAGATGCTCTGCCCGACCTGGAGACAAATGGTCTCGATAGCCGGTTCTGGCGACATCCAAAACACCCTCACGACGCGTCCCGACTTGGCGGACGGAGTCCAACAAGTACTCGAAATTCGGCCCGGGCGTGTTGCCGAATTGGTAGGACCTCATGGGGCGGGCATGACTCGTCTTGGTCTGAAGTTGATCGCCCCATACTCCCAAATAGGGCCGGTTGCCGTCATCGACACTCATGGATGGATCTCGCCAAAGGCAGCTTGGGAGGCAGGAGTAGACGAAGGCAGGCTGGTAATGGTCAGATGCATCGAGAGGAACCAGTGGCCGCGTGTCGTTGCTGCCCTGCTCGAGGGCATTGGTGCCTTGTACGCGGAGGTTCCATCGGGGATAAGGGCAGAAGACCTGAGACGTCTTACTGCTCTGGCCAGAGCGCGAGGAGTCGCGGTTGTCATGCGTTCCAACTCAGGCGCTCTGCCGGTAGGAGTCGCTTATGTCAGATTCCGTGGTCTTGGTGTCACCTGGGAGGGTGCCAATCACGGCCATGGTCGCCTAGGTCGACGACGCATCCTCGTCGAAGCTTCTGGCAAGGGGGCTAGAGGGGTAACCAGACGATACGAGATAGAAGATGAAGGCACGGACGCTATGTGTCTGGTTTCCGATGTGGTCATTGACCAGGCCAGACGCTCGGTCGGCTGACTCGGTACTGATTGTCGACAACCGGGTGACCGGAGCCACAGCAGACGTGCTCGCCGCAGGAGTATCTCTGGGCATGCCGAGGCGAGAAGCTGAGGCCTTGGCTCCGTTTGCCACTCTGATGATCCGTGACGAGAGCGAAGAGACACGTCGCTTCGAAGAGGTAGTGACCACGATTGAGGGCCTCGTTCCCAAGGTCGAGGTGGTATCGCCAGGTTTGGTCTTTGTTCCCACGTCCGGCGCCGTGAAGTTTTACGGAGGGGAACAAGAATTGGCCGATGTCATAGTGGATAGGGTCGCGACCCTTGTGGGTGTTGGGCCCGGAACTCAGTTCGGTGTTGGGGTGGCTGATGGCCCGTTTGCTGCTCGTTGGGCGGCCGGAAGCACACCTACAGGTGTCGCCACCGTCGTCGAGGACACTCACCGTTTTCTCAGCAGTCTCGACTTGGGATCGCTTCGCGAGGAGATGGGTGGCACCGAGATGATCGACACGTTTCGGTGGCTCGGGTTGGCAACACTCGGTGATCTCGCTCGGCTACCGCGGGGGACAATCGCATCGCGATTTGGCAACTCTGGCTTGTTGGCTCACGAACTCGCAAACGGAGAGGATCGGAGTGTTCTCCCGCGAGAGATTCCTGCCGAGTTGGCGGTTTCCATGCAACTCGAAGAGCCCCTGGAGACCCTGGACGCGGTTGCATTCGCAGGGAGAAATCTTGCTGAAAGACTCCTGGTGACGATGAGGTCGATGGGAGTGGCTCCCCATGCCGTCACCATCACTGCGGAGCCACTCCAAGGCCCGCCCCGTGTCAGAGTGTGGAGATCTGCAGACCCATTCACTGAAAGAGCACTCAACGATCGAGTTTGGTGGCAGCTTCGAGCATGGGTCGAAACGGGTGGTGTGTCCGGTGGAATTGTTGCCTTGGCAATTGAACCATCCGACCTGTCGGGCGAGGGTCGTCAGCTCGGTTTGCTCACAGATGAGTCGTCTCTGATCGAGGCAGATCGAGCCTTGAGCCGTGTGCAGACAATTCTGGGTCCTGATGGGGTTCTGCAGGGAAGACCACAGGGAGGAAGAATGCCTGCAGAGCAAGTGTCGTGGTCGAGGTGGAACGAGGAACCAACTTCAGCGTCGCGAGCGGCCAACGCGCCCTGGCCAGGGGAGACTCCCAAACCCACTCCGTCTCTCGTGTTGGAGGATCTAGAGCCACTGCCGGTGGAATGGGATGGAGGGATGCCGGTTCGGGTGCGGTTAGGTACTCGTTGGGAAGAGGTCCTCACCTGGACCGGGCCCTGGCGTCTCAGCGGAAGATGGTGGACAGGTGAACCTTCGGCAGATCGCTATCAGTTGGTAACTTCGGTCGGCGCGTTCTTGTGTGTAGTAGTCGAAGGTCTCACCTATCTCGCGGGGATCTACGACTGACCGACAGCCCCACCCATCGACTTCACTCGTCCGGCGATCAGTTCGTGAACGTTGTCGCGCAGCTCGGTCACGTCGGCCCTTTCGAGTCCTTCGGTTTCGATCGCCGGATCAACAACCGCGATCACATGACCGCCGTGGAACCAAGGTTTGCCCGGTGCGGCTGCCTCGTAGCTGCCATGGATCGACAGGGGCAATACAGGCAGCTGAGCAGCAATCGCCATGGTGAAGGCGCCCTTCTTGAAAGACTTCATGACGCCGTTGCGTGGTCTTGTCCCCTCGGCGTAGATGATCAAACTGCGCTTGTTCTCGATGAGGGTTTTGGCCTGTCGGTTCACCGACGCATGTGTCGCGCCACGGGCGGCGCGGTCAACCTCGATGATCCCTACGGCCCTCATCGCTTGGGCCAGGAGGGGAATGCGGAACAGTTCCTTCTTGGCGAGGTAACGGATGGGGAGCGGCACAGCAAGGAAGCAGACCATGATGTCCAGCGTGGATAGGTGATTGGCCACCACCACGTATGAGCGGTTGGGGTCGATATTGTGCTGACCCTTGATCTCGAGTGTCGTCCCTGAAGCCTTGAGCCAAACGCGGCTCCACCAACGTATTGCTTGGTCGATGCGCGGGCTGTTCTTGTCGACCAGGACCAGTCCTAACACGAGGTGCGCGGTGATGATCGTGGCCAGAATCCCTGCCGTCCATGTGAACAGGCTGCGAAGAGCGGTCTTGGGCCAATACATCGGACGGAAGCGTAGCTGCGCGTAATACCCTGCCCTCATGCGCAAGAAGGAGTTTCGCGGCCTGCTTTTGGCTCAGCGCCGAAATGTCACCGATGCGGACCGTGATGCAATCGTAAGTGGGTTGTTCCAGTGGCTCAGTATGCGCCTTCCCGGAACCGCCGCTGCTTATCACGCGATGAGTGATGAGGTCGATCTGTCGGCTCTATACGAAAGACTGCCCGGCTGGAGATGGGTCTTTCCCCGATTGGAGCCAGACGGCACCATTTCCTTCCGCGACCTGGGTGTGCCAACGGAGACCCACCCTCTAGGGATGACTCAACCAGTCGCTGCCGGCTCGACCGTTCCGTTACACGAGATCGACATCTTCTTGGTCCCCGGGGTCGCGTTCGATCGCTCTGGTATGAGGATGGGTCGTGGCGGCGGCCACTACGACCGGATTCTTTCTGGCCGCCGTTCTGACGCCGTTTCGATTGGGATCGGACCACCTCACACTCTGGTGGCAGAGGTTCCTTCCGATACGCACGATGTGGCGATGGAGTTTGTTGCACGCCTCGATGGCGTGTCAGAGGTCGGCTAGATCTGCTTCGGTGAAATGCTCGATGATGAGTGGGCCAACGGTGTTCCAGGCAGTGTTGGCCCATCGTTGATGACCGGCTGGACTCACGTGAAACTGGTCAGGTGACCACAAGTCTGGATCGGAAAACCACGGCTCCCTGTCGTCGCTGCGCTGCTCGATCACATGAGTTCCGTAGCGTTCCGAGACACGGTGGTGTATCCGGTCGAACCGAGCCGACCTAGCCGAGATCAGTGAGCTCAACGGGGGATGCAACCTGGGAATAGTGCCTAGGACTCCGACACCACTCTGTATTAACAGGGCCCCCGTGTCGGCCAATTCGGCCACGAGGCGGTCCAAGTTGGCGGCGAAGACTCGCCGTGGTACCCCCTTGATGACATCGTTGGCCCCTACCGACACGATGATCACATCTGGCTCCAACAAGATGGCTTCCTCCATCTGTTCATCGATCAGATTGTGAGCCATCGATCCACCAACGGCCAGGGATGTCAGATCAACGTAGAAGCCAAGGTCAGCCACGCGGCGAGCGACTAGTGAGACCCATATCTGAGATGCGTCGTCCACGCCAGGCGCTACCACCGACGAATCTCCAAGCACCACGATCCGAAGGCCAGGGTGCGATGGATCGCCCAGGATTGCAGTTGGGTCGTGCGCCTCGAGGTGGGGAACAGGCTTCAATAGGGCGTAGGCAGCCTCGGCACCAAGGACGGCGGCTGCCGACATGGCACCCGCTTTCAAGAGTCGTACAGGCTGGCTATCCGTTGGCAGCCTGTTCAATACGCGCTTTGAGGCCAAAACGTCCCTTGTGTTCCCTCAGATCGACAACCGCTCCGACGTGGTCCGAGAAACGCGCCGGATCGTCAGGTGTGAAATCGTAGCGCTCGCCCTCGATGGTCAAGGCGAACCGATATGGAGAGGTCCTCTCCGCGTGAACGGAGGTGAGTGGCCACGATCCCATTTGCTGTCTGCCGGCCGACATGCGGAACCTTCCGTCACTGATGTCGATATGGATCAAGCTGGGTTCTAGGTCCGCACCTTGCAGTCTTCCGTTGAACTGGGCCATACAGACACTTAATCTAGCCGTGAGCCGGCTCTCCGTGGCGCGTGGTTTGGGTCGACTCAACACTGACTAGTCATCGGAAGGTTGATGGAGAATTCACCGCACACCACATCGCACAAGGTGAGGTTTGTCACAGCGACCACCTTGTTCGACGGACACGACGCGTCGATCAACATCTTTCGTCGTATTCTCCAATCTTCAGGTGCCGAGGTGATCCACCTAGGCCACAACCGAAGCGGCCGCGACATCGTCAACGCGGCCATCCAAGAAGACGCCCATGCCATCGCGGTGACGTCCTACCAGGGGGGGCACACCGAGTTCTATCGCTATCTCCGAGATCTGACGGTGGAGGAAGGGGCCGATCACATCCGTATTTTTGGGGGTGGTGGCGGAACCATTCTTCCTGAGGAGGGTGAGGCTCTCGCCGATTACGGGATCACCCGTATCTACTCGCCCGATGATGGGCGTGAGCTCGGATTGACAGGCATGGTTGAAGACATGCTGAAGCGGTCTGACTTTGCGTTGGGTGAGCTGGGAGACGACCTGGACCTGGATCAAATGTCGACGAGTAACCACGCCTTGGTTGCCAGGCTGATCTCGGCGGCGGAGAACTTCGGGGACAAATACGCCGATGTGTGGGAGAGCATCGAGGAAAGCGCAGCTCGAAGCGAGACCCCCGTGATCGGCGTGACCGGCACCGGTGGATCTGGGAAGTCCAGTCTGGTAGACGAAGTCGTCCGTCGTTTCTTGGCTGATTTCGACGATCAGCACATCGCCGTCATCTCAGTGGACCCATCCAAAAGGCGGTCTGGTGGTGCGCTGCTGGGAGACCGGATTCGGATGAACTCCCTGCCTCATCCGAGGGCGTATATGCGTTCTCTTGCGACTCGCCAATCGAATCTCGCGTTGTCTCCACATGTCAAGCGTGCCGTTGACATCACCAAGGCAGCCGGATTCGACCTAGTCCTGCTTGAAACATCGGGAATTGGCCAATCCGATACAGAGATCGTCGACTACTCCGACATGGCCGTCTACGTGATGACTCCGGAATATGGAGCGGCGACCCAGTTGGAAAAGATCGACATGCTCGACTTTGCCGACTTAGTAGCGATCAACAAGGCCGACAAGCAGGGAGCCGAGGACGCTCTGAGGGACGTAAGGCGGCAGTATCGTCGCAACAGTCAAGCCTTCGATACCGACGTCGAGCAGCTACCGATTCATCTGACAGTTGCTTCGGATTTCAATGACCCAGGTACCAATCGGTTCTATCGAGCACTGGTTTCCGGTGTCGGTCTGGACAGTTCGTTAGATCTTCCGGTGTCCGATCAGGCCAAGCATCACGTTGTCCCTCCTGAGCGGTCCCGGTACCTAGCGGAAGTGGTCGAGGACATTGAACGCTACGACACCTGGGCTATCGCTCAGGCGAACGCTGCCGAGAGCGTGTATCGACTCGAAGGGGCACGTGATGCTGGAGTCGACGTCGAACCAGCTCTCACAGCCGCAGCCGAGGCCTTGGCTCCTGAAAACCAGCGTGCGCTCGAGCGCTGGGAAGGCATGGTCGCGGAGTATTCCGGTGAGGAATTCGTCTATCACGTACGGGGTCGCGAGATCAGGGTTCCGCTCCAGCACACCACGCTGTCAGGCACCCGAGTTCCCAAAGTATCTTTACCGTCCTATCGGTCGCGGGGTGACCGGCTCCAATGGCTCCTTCAAGAGAATGTGCCTGGCGTGTTTCCATTTACGGCTGGGGTGTTTCCGCTGAAGCGCGAGGCCGAGGATCCAGCGCGAATGTTTGCTGGCGAGGGTCCCCCCGAGCAGACCAACGCCCGATTCCACTATCTCGCCAAAGGCATGCCGGCCAAACGCCTCTCAACGGCTTTCGACTCGGTGACGCTGTACGGAGACGATCCCCACGAACGGCCGGACATCTACGGGAAGGTGGGAAACTCGGGCGTGTCGATCGCAACCCTCGACGATGCGAAGAAGCTCTATTCAGGTTTCGACCTTTCCGACCCGACGACTTCGGTTTCGATGACCATCAACGGTCCAGCCCCGATGATTCTCGCCTTCTTCATGAACGCGGCCATCGATCAAGCCTGCGAGAAATACATCACCGACAACGCTCTATGGGCTGACGTCGAGTCTCGCGTTGCTGAGATCTACGCGGGCAGCGAAACACCGAGCTATCACGGGGATTTGCCAGCCGGTAACGACGGCCTCGGACTCAGGCTGCTCGGTGTCACCGGCGATCAGGTGCTTCCGCCCGACGTCTATGAGTCAATCAAGTCGAAGACGATGTCAGTGGTGAGAGGGACTGTCCAGGCGGACATCCTCAAAGAAGATCAGGCACAGAACACTTGCATCTTCTCCACTGAGTTCGCTCTCAGGATGATGGGCGACATACAGCAATACTTCGTCGACCGAGGCGTGCGGAACTTCTACTCGGTGTCGATCAGCGGTTATCACATGGCCGAAGCCGGAGCGAACCCGATCACCCAGTTGGCGTTCACGCTGGCCAACGGGTTCACCTATGTGGAGAACTACCTGGCTCGCGGCATGGATGTTGACGACTTTGCCCCCAACCTTTCATTCTTCTTCTCGAACGGCATCGACGCCGAATACTCGGTAATCGGCCGGGTCGCGCGTCGTATCTGGTCCAAGGCAATGAAGCAGAAGTATGGAGCCAACGAGCGTTCCCAGAAGCTGAAGTACCACATTCAGACATCGGGTCGGTCGCTCCACGCACAGGAGATTGGTTTCAACGACATCAGAACAACTCTTCAGGCGCTGTATGCGATCTACGACAACTGCAACTCCTTGCACACCAACGCCTATGACGAGGCGATTACCACGCCGACGGAGGAGTCCGTGAGGCGTGCTCTGGCTATCCAACTGATCATCAACCGTGAGCTTGGCCTGGCAAAGAACGAGAACCCGCTTCAGGGGAGCTTCATCATCTCCGAACTGACCGACCTGGTCGAGGAGGCGGTTCTGCTCGAGTTTCAACGCCTGAGTAGCAGGGGAGGAGTTCTGGGAGCGATGGAACGTCAGTACCAGCGGACCAAGATCCAGGAAGAGTCGCTGTTCTATGAGCAGGCCAAGGAGTCGGGTGACTATCCGATCGTCGGAGTCAACACGTTCCTGTCTAGCGAGGGTTCGCCATTCGAGGTGCCAGACGAGCTGATTAGGTCGACCGACGAGGACAAGAACCGCCAAATCGCCAACCTGAGAGCCTTCCAGGAGCGCAACAGCGATCGATCAGAGGTGGCGTTGGTTGCACTACAGGAAGCAGCCGTCCACGGCGGGAATGTCTTCGAACAGTTGATGGAGACGGCCAAAGTGGCCTCATTGGGTCAGATGAGCCGGGCTCTCTACGACGTTGGGGGCCAATACCGCCGCAACATGTAGCCAGTCCGGGGGCTATCCGTCGTTCTGGTCTGGGCTGCAGTCCGTCAGTGTGAGGCTGACGTTATGCAGCGCGGTTGAGGTTGGGTGCCGTCGTTTTGGTCTGGGCTGCAGTCCGTCAGTGTGAGGCTGACCTTATGCAGCGCGGTTGAGGTTGGGTGCCGTCGTTTTGGTCTGGGCTGCAGTCCGTCAGTGTGAGGCTGACCTTATGCAGCGCGGTGCCGGCAGGTCTCGAGGACTAGGCGTCGACAGTTTGGGCTATCGAATCTCAACATGGTGTAAGTGAACCGAAGCACCTGGATACCTCGTGCCGCCAGTTCGTTGTCACGTTGTCGGTCCCTTTCGAAATCCTGCAACCTGGAGTGCCAGTTTCGGCCGTCCGCTTCGACTACCAAGCTTGCCGCGGGGATGAAGAGGTCGACCCGGATGGCGCGATCGGAAAGTGCGAACTCGTACTCCCTCGTCCATGCCGGGATTTCGTCGACTCGCAGGACTCTCTCGAGCAGGCTTTCGAGCACGGTGGCCTCCCATGACGGAGCTGACGGCCGTCTGGTCTTGATCAACTCTCGCAGTAGAGGTGTGCCGGGGGTTCTTCGTCCCTTCTCTCTGTCGATAACCCTGGACATTGCGTCCAGATCGAGTCGATGCCGGATCAAGGCTTCATCGAAAGCCTTCTCGATGGTGGCTGGTCCCCGGTCTCTGGCCAGCACAAGGATGGTTTCAGGAACTGTCGTCACCGGAAGACCATTGACCGTGGTGTAAGCGATCCTGTCGAATTGATCAGATTCGTAGATCCCTGTCACAGAGGAACGGCGATTCGTTCGGCGTGGGACAAGAAGCTTTAGCTGACGACGATGAAAGTCGGGCAACCCATGCAGATGAGCCGCAGTGTCGTGGGTGAGAAGAGCTTGTTTGCGGCTCAGCAGGGCTATCCAGAGCGTGCGCTCCCATGTGGGCTGGGACGACGCGACCACGTAGACGGTCTCGGCGGCTTGATTCCAAAGTCCCCGCTTGATCCGATAATGGACTGCCTGGCGGTCGAAACCCGCTTCCCGGGTTTGGGCGAGGCTTATGGCTCCGTGTTGTTTACTGGCGAGGGCATCGATCCGTTGTTGGTTCCCCATGTTGACAACCTCGCGAAACGCCAACCTCTATACAACCCCTGTGCGGTGTCGGACCCGCCCGAATCGTCTGCGCTGCAAAGAGTCAGTGTGAGGCTGACGTTATGCAGCGCGGTGGAGAGGGCGGCACCGCCAGACTGGTCTGGGCTGCAAAGAGTCAGTGTGAGGCTGACGTTATGCAGCGCGGTGCAGAGGGAGGATCGAGTCAAGGGCGCAGCCGCGGGCTGACTCCCGATCGGGCAGTGCCACCATTACCCTTGCGCTCAATGACCCGAAACATCCCCGAAAAGCCTGGACTCGACGGGCTCGAGACCAAATGGGACGCCGTTTGGGAGGCAAACGGCACCTATCGATTCGACCGTAGTAAGACTCGCGACGAGATCTTCGCGATCGACACCCCGCCACCAACCGTCTCTGGCGAACTGCATATGGGCTCAGTTTTCGGGTACGTCCAAACCGATGCCCACGCGCGCTATCGAAGGATGGCCGGGAACGAAGTCTTCTATCCGATGGGGTGGGACGACAACGGCCTCCCCACTGAGAGACGTGTTCAAAACTACTACGGGGTTCGGTGTGATCCTGCGCTTCCCTATGACCCCGAGTTCGAGCCGCCGAGCGAGACTCACGATCCTCCGATCTCTATCAGCCGCCGAAACTTCATCGAGCTGTGTCATGTCCTGACTCAGGAAGACGAGAAGATCTTCGAAGGGCTTTGGCGCACACTGGGACTGTCAGTCGACTGGACCCAGACGTACGCCACCATCGATGAGCTGAGTCAGAAGACGTCACAGAAGTTCTTTCTGGAGAACCTGGCACGGGGCGAGGCCTACTCCCAGGATGCTCCCGTCCTATGGGACGTCGACTTTCAAACCGCTGTTGCCCAGGCCGAGCTCGAGGACCGGGACAAGGGCGGTGCCTATCACCGAGTTGCCTTTCACCGAGCCGACGGATCAGACATCTTCATCGAGACCACACGGCCTGAACTTGTCTGCTCCTGTGTGGCACTGGTTGCTCATCCCGAAGACGACCGTTATGCCGACTTGATCGGGTCGACCGTCTCTAGCCCCGTGTTCGAAGTCTCAGTTCCCGTTGTCGCCCACGAACTTGCCGACCCCGAGAAGGGTTCTGGTATTGCGATGATTTGCACCTTTGGCGACACGACAGATGTGACGTGGTGGCGCGAGCTAGAGCTGCCAACTCGTGCAGTTATTCAACGCGATGGTCGTTTTGCTGAGGAGACTCCGGACTGGCTCGAGGGCGACGGTGCTGCCGCATATCGCCAGCTTGCTGGCCTATACCCCAACCAGGCGCGACGCAAGATGGCAGAGATGCTCGCCGAGTCCGGCGATCTGGAGGGCGAACCCAAGCAGATCATGCATCCGGTCAAGTTCTTCGAGAAAGGGGACCGCCCACTCGAGATAGTGACCAGCCGACAGTGGTACATCCGCAACGGAGGGCGTGATGACGACCTTCGAAAGGATCTCCTCGAGTGTGGCGAAACTCTCAACTGGGTTCCAGACTTCATGGGCGTTCGTTACCGGCACTGGGTCGAGGGCTTGAATGGTGACTGGCTCATCTCCCGCCAAAGATTCTTTGGTGTCCCGGTCCCTCTTTGGTATCCGGTGGCTGCCAACGGTGAGCCTGATTACGAGAACCCGATCGTTCCGGCTGTCGATCAGCTTCCCATCGACCCCTCATCCCACGTCCCGGACGGGTATGAGGAGTCCCAGCGGGGAGTTCCTGGAGGGTTTGTCGGCGATCCGGATGTGATGGATACATGGGCGACATCGTCCCTGACGCCCCAGATTGCGGGTCACTGGGTAGACGACTCGGACTTGTTCGAGAGGGTCTTTCCAATGGACATCCGCCCCCAAGGACCCGAGATCATCCGCACCTGGCTGTTCTCGTCGATGGTGCGTTCGCACTTTGAGCACGGTACCGAGCCGTGGCACACGGCCACGATCAATGGTTGGATTCTCGACCCCGATCGCAAGAAGATGTCGAAATCTATCGGGAACGTGGTCACCCCAAGACCTTTGATAGAGGAGTACGGCGCCGAAGCCGTCCGGTATTGGGCCTGCAACGGCAGGCCCGGCGTGGACACCGCACTCGACTTTGGGGTGATGAAGATTGGTCGACGACTGGCAATCAAACTCCTCAACGCATCCCGGTTTGCCCTCGGATTCACCGACGACGATGTGGCTGTTGAGGCGATCAGCGAGCCACTGGACCGGGCCATGATCGCCGGATTGGCCAGAACCGTCGCTCGGGCCACCGAGGCTTTTGAGGCATACGACTATTCCCGAGCGCTCGAGATTTCCGAAGCGGCCTTCTGGTCGTGGACCGATGATTACCTCGAGTTGGTCAAGACCCGAGCCTATTCAGACGGACCAGGAGCTGAGTCGGCTCACGCCGCCCTCCAGTTCGGCTTGGGAGTGTTTCTCAGGCTGTTCGCTCCATTCCTTCCTTTCTCTACTGAGGAAGTCTGGAGCTGGTGGAAATCCTCGTCGGTGCACCGCCAGCCGTGGCCAAACCCTGAGGAGTTCGATGGTTTGAGCGGGGACCTTGCGGTGTTAGATGCGGTCAGCGAAGTGTTGACAACGGTTCGGCGCGCAAAGTCGGAGGCCAAGGTATCCATGCGAGCCGAAGTCGAACACTTGGTTGTTTCTAACGACGGGTCATATCTGGATTCTGTGAAGAAGGGTTTGGCCGACCTCGAGGCTGCTGCCGTTGCCCGATCAACAGACTTCGAGCTTGGCGATCCCGGTGTTCAGGTCGCCCTGGCCCCGAGTAGTTGAACTAGTCGGTCATAGTCCTTCTTAATCGACCTGGCGGCTTGCTTGGCCAGGAGAGGTTCGATCAACCGAAGTATCCCCTTCTCAGGGCCGCCGGTTATCTCTGCCGAAACCCGCGACCGACCGTCACCAAGGTCCTCGACTCTGCGCTCTACCTGAATCGGGAAGGTCGACTCGAGGGTTTCAATTGATATTGAGACTCCTGGGTTGAGTGCTGTGACCACAAAAACCGACTTGATGTCGCGCCCGGCAAATCGAGCAACTTGGCGGTATCGAGAACCAACGCCTATCGGAGCCTCAGTGAGCCACTCGCACGAAACCATGCCATCTTGCCAACGAGGATTGTTGGAAGCGTCAGCGAAGAACTCGAACACTTCACCAGCCGAACGGCCAACCTCACGACTGACTTCGACTCTCATGTCCGCCCCTCACGTCGCAGGATTTGGTCGATTCGCTCCATACGTTCTGCGATCTCGCCTTCTCGACCATGGGTGCCGGGCCGGTATAGCGGAACAGCATCGACTCCATCCGGGAAGTACTGCTGAAAGACGACACCTGCTCCGGAGTCGTGTGAGTACTGGTAGCCCTCGCCATGTCCCAGGTCAGACGCCCCTCGATAGCCGGTTGACCGAAGATGCAGAGGAACCGAAGGCGTCGGGCCGTCCTGAACGAGCTGTCTTGCGGCTCGGATTGCCCGCCCTATTGAGTTGGACTTCGGAGCTGTGGCGAGATGAAGAGTGGCGTGTGCCAGGTGATAAGTCGCTTCTGGTAGCCCCACATACGACAGCGCATCGGCCGCCGCAACGGCGACGCGTAGTCCCTCCGAATCGGCCAGCCCAATATCCTCCGACGCCAGTATTACAAGACGACGGGCGATGAATTCGGGGTCTTCGCCGCCCTCGAGCATCAGGAGCAGCCAATACATTGCGGCATCGGGATCCGAACCCCTGACCGACTTGATGAATGCCGAAATCACGTCGTAGTGGCTGTCGCCCAGCTTGTCGTATCGAACCAATCTCCGCTGAAGGGCCTCAGCAACATCGTGAGCGTTGATCTCGGAACGGCCGGCGGCACGAGCCAGAGTCGCCGAGATGTCCAAAGCATTGAGAGCTTGGCGGGCGTCACCTCCGGTCTTGGAAGCGAGCTCCAGCGCTGCGTCTTGCGAAAGGCTGACACCATCTAGGCCGTCTCGGATGGCCGTGGTGCACAGATCAACGATGTCCTGGTCGGAAAGGGGATGGGTCCGGAAGAGGGTCATCCGGCTGAGGAGCGGTGTATTGACCTCGAAATAGGGATTCTCGGTCGTGGCTCCGATGAGTGTCAGCGTCCCGTCTTCCACTCCTGGCAGCAGAGCGTCCTGTTGGTTCTTGGCGAATCGATGGATCTCGTCGAGGAACAGAATCGTACGACGCTCCTCGGTTGCCAAGCGGTTCCGTGCCGAAGCAAGGATCTCTCGAATGTCACGTACCCCGGCAGAAGTTGCCGACAAAGTCTCGAAGTGGGCGTTGGCTTCACTGGCGACGATCCTGGCCAGAGTTGTCTTCCCGGTTCCGGGCGGACCCCAGAGAAGTATCGAACCCGGTCGGCCCGACTCGACGATCTGCCTGAAGGCCGCACCGGAGCCAAGCAGCTCGGGCTGACCGACCACGTCGTCGAGTTTCTTGGGTCGCATCCTCGTTGCTAGAGGTGCGTTACTCAGCGCCAGCTCGTCGGCGCGTCCCGAAAAGAGGTCGCTCATTCTCTCTCACGGTAACCCGCCGTAGAATCGACATATGCCTCGATCAGCTGAAGTGGACCAGTGGTTCGCCGACTTCGAACACCCGCTTGAGGACGTCATGCAGGCGGTGCGTGAGGTCTTCCTGTCAGATGAACGGATCAGCGAGACGATCAAATGGAAATCGCCGACGTTCATTTACGAGGGCAACCTCGCCTCCATCAATCCAAGAACAAAGGCTCACGTGAGCGTGCTGTTCCACACAGGGGCCAAGATCCCTGGGGACCATCCGCTGCTTCAGGGTGGAGCCCAAACAGCACGCTACGCGAGGTTCAACTCGATCGATGATGTTGGAGTCAATAGACGCGCACTACTCAATGTTGTCGAGTCTTGGTGTGAGTCACGCTGAAACAGGCCATCCTGAGTCGATGAGCTGAGCTGGTGGCTTTCTACGGTGACCCCCTTCTGTGGTTGGCCTTGGCTTGCTCGGTTATCGCCATGGTCTCCGGGCGTCGAGGGTGGCTGTGGGCTGCCGCAGGCTTCCTATGGGCAGCTTCAGCCATTCTCTTGATCGCTCTTGTCACAACCGACTTTTCTCTGGTTTACGTTGCACGTACCACGAGCCTCAGCACCCCTTGGCCATATCGAGTGGCTGCCTTCTGGGGCGGGATGGAGGGTTCCCTGCTGTTCTATGTTGCTCTGACGGCCTCGGTCGGTGCGGTCGGAGTCCGTTACCGCTGGGATACACGGATCGTCGCGGCGGTCGTCCTGTTCCTGGCAGCGATCTCTTCCGTTGCGGTCAATCCATTCGCGACCATGGACGTTCCAGCCGTCGACGGAGAAGGGTTGTTGGCCATCCTGCAGCACCCGGCCATGATCTATCACCCGCCGATTCTCTACCTGGGGCTCGTCTCCCTAGTGGTGCCGTTTGCGTCCACGTTCGCCTTGCTTCGTGGTGAGACCGATCGGATCGGTTGGTTCACCGCGGTCCGTCCCTGGCTGCTGGGCTCCTGGCTCCTCCTAACCGTGGGAATGGCAGCTGGCTCGAATTGGGCCTACGTTGAGTTGGGTTGGGGTGGCTTCTGGGCTTGGGACCCGGTCGAGAACACCTCTCTGATGCCCTGGCTCGCCATCACGGCGTTCATGCACCTTTCGCTGACTGCTGGTGCCGAAGGGAGATTCCGGCGATCACTGATGGGATTGGCGGTTACGCCTTTCGTGCTCAGCCTGGTGGGGGTATACCTGACGCGGTCGGGAGTGACGGGCAGTATTCATTCATTCGCTGAGGATCCCAGGCTCGGTCGGATGCTGCTGGTGGCTTCGGGGCTGACAGCGGTCGCCGTGGGAGTGGCCATAACTCGAGCAGACAAGGGTATTCCCGTCCAGAACTGGCGTCTTGACCGAGCAGGTTGGTTGACTCTGAGCGGTCTGGCGTCGACGTTGGCGATGGCCCTCGTCCTGGTGGGCTCCGCCTATCCGGCGGTGTCTTCCGTGTTCTTGAACCGGGCCGTCTCGGTGGCACCGCGATTCTTCGTCGTGACGATCTTTCCAGTCGCGCTGGTGATGATCGTGGGAGTGGCGCTCTCCATGCGAGTTCATCCATTCGTCCTTGCGGTCGTTGGGGTCTCATCGGTTTCGGCCCTTGGACTCTGGCTGGGTTTCAGTGCTGCTGTTCTATTGGCGGGGGTGGCGCTGGCCGTAGTTGTGCTGCTGCTCGCCGAGTTTCGGCACCGATCGCCGAGTGCAAGGCGAAATCGCGCATTGATCGCTCACGTTGGAGTAGCCATCTTGCTTGGCGCATTCGGAGCTAGCGCGCTCGGTGACACCTTCCGTGGAACCATGCGTCCGGGGGACTCGGTTGTTGTGGCGGGCGAGGAGTTCACATTGCTCGGCGTCGAAATCGGCGAACGCGGAAGAATCAGCTTCGCTCAGGCAACGTTCCAGGTGGGAGATCGGTTGATGAAGCCAGAGATAAGGGCATACGAAACCCAGACGCTCCCGGTAGCCGAGCCTGTCCTCCTGTCGTCACCTTTTCGCGACCGCATAGCGGCGATTTCCCTCTTGTTCCCGGACGCCGAAACCGTTGAGGTCAGCTTGTTTGTGCGCCCAATGGTGTGGTGGGTGTGGGTTGGGGCGGCTCTTCTTGCCCTGTCCGGTCTCCTCTACTTCGTCTCGAGAGGCGAAGCCGTCTCAGAGCGACGTCCAGCGGCCACAGCAAGGCAGCCGCGAGCAGATACCACCACCTGAATCGCCTGACAGTTTGCCCCTCATCCAGGCCCTCCGGATCGAAGGCTTGGCTTGCCTGGATCTCACCTCTCCCGCCCGTGCTAGCTGATATCGATGCCATCAGGTCGCTGTTTGATTCCCCGGGTAGATACTCGGCAGCGAATGAACGCGAAGCCAAGGTCGAGAGGATTGCGGTCTCGCCAGTGCCCGAATCGACGCTTAACCCAACGGCGTAGGTCCCTCCTTGGCGGGCGGGCGTGACCGCTTGGAACTCGAAGTCGGAGATTCGGTCAAGTCTGACGTCTACTGAGGTGCCATCCGGGTAGGAGACGCGAGCTATCGGCTCAGTTCCCGCCGGCCAAGGTTCCGAACCTTCCAACGTCAACGTCATCATCTCGTCTGCGATTGATGCCTCGAGACTCTGTCCTTCGGCACCACTCAACGGGAATGTGGACCGGACGACCTTGGACCAGAAATCCGAGAAACCTTCCCAGGTCGCCCAAGCGGATCCCCATCGATCTCCTCCGTCGCTGGTCCAGGCGGTGACCTTTCCGAGCCCGACTCTCCAAGAGGCGAGAAGGGGATCCGAAAGCTCGCCGATCTGCATCTGTACTTCCGCAATGGGCTTGGGCGTTGTAGCTACATACCCGAGAAGAGCCGGTGAGGACGCGATGTCGCGGACTGCTTCGGCTGTGGAAGTGACCACGGGGAAGAACTCGCCCTCGTTGATGAACGATCTGGCGGCCAGTCGGGCTTCTTTGACGAAGACCTCGGGGATTTCGTTGAGGTCTCGACCGGGGTAGAAGCGGCCATTGCCTGCCTCGGCGAGTTCCTCCAACGATGGAGTGGCTCCCTCACCAGTGCCAACGACGGAGACAGTGATGCCCTGAGCGGCGATTTCCTCGACAGCAGCCAGCAGATCACCTGCGAACGGAGATCCAACGAACTCAGCTCCTATCTCCAACTCAGAGGTGAAGCCGTCTGTGAAGAGGATGATGTGTTTCAACTCCTTGTCGGATTCCAGCAACGCTTCGGCGGCATCCTCGATGGCTGGGACGATGCGCGTCTCGCCAAAGGGTCGCAGGGATCCCACTCCTGCCTCGATCACGTCCCGCGACGGGAACTCCTGGAGAGGTATGACCCACTCGCGGGTGCCAGAGAATGCCAGAACGCCAACTTCGTCCCCGCTGCCCAGTGCCTCGATCGCCCGGACTGCAGCCGCTTTGGAGATGTCGGTCTTGTTGACTCCTCCCTCGTTGCTGTCCATTCCGTTTTCATCGCAGTGACAGGCCCCCATGGATTCGCTCGTGTCGATGAGCAGTACCTCAGCGACTTCTGCTTCGCGTTGGAGGTCTGGCGCCTCAGAGGAGACGGGGAGGAGAGCCTCGAGAGGGGTTGCGCGGTACCCGCCGAGGCCGTACGAAGACGTTCCACCAACCACGACCAATCCCCGTCCGAGGTCGCGCACGAACGTGTCCAGCGTGGCGACCTTTTCTTCGGGGAGGTCCCGTGCGCTGACATCGACCAAAACCACCCCGCGGTGTATCGCAAGCTCCTGTAAGGAGGGAATGGACTCGAAACCGACTCTTTCCACAACGAGTCCCTGGGCGGACAGGGCGTCAGCGAGGGTCCGGCCCTCATCGGTGTCTCCTTCGATGATGAGGACGCTGGCCGGCCCGCGTACCTCGACGCCTGCTCGTAGAGAATCGTTCTCTTCGATACCGTCGCCGGCAAGGGTCACCGAGGCCGTGAACTCCTGCAGTCCTGCATCTGCGGCTGTGACCGAAAATGTCTGATAGTTCGCTCCGGGCTGAAGCTGGATCGGAGACGATCCGACGATTTCGGTACCGTCGCGCAGTTCCACATTTGCAGCCCCTGAGACCGTGGAAAGGACTTCGACGGTTACCTCAAACACTTCTCCCGCAGCAACAGCGCTAGGCATGTCCAGACCCGCCACAGCTGCGTCAGTCGTCAGAGATCCCGAGACAGTGTGCACATCCACGCGGACCCCGAGAGACTTCAGTCTGTCGATCTCGGCCTGAATGTCTCCTGTGTTCCCCCGGCCATCGGAAACGAGCACGATGCGTTGGCGTGTCTCACCAGTCAGCACAGACTCCCCGAGCCGGAGTCCACGGGCGAGATTGGTGGCCTCGTCTTCCACGCCACGGGCTCTCTGATATGGCTCCGTGCCAATGGGGGTTCCAACTCTGGCATCGGCACCGAACTCGATGACACCCCAGCTTGCGCCATCCCCGTCGGTAATAGCTGATTCCACCCACGCTCTTGCCTCGCGTTTTGCTCCGTCGCCCATCGAGGCCGATACATCGACGACGAAGACGGTGGTTACGTCATCGGAACCCGTGGAGATTGCCGGATCAACGAGAGCCAAGACCAGAAGAGCGGCAATGAGTGCTCGAACGAACATCCCCCATCGCCATTGCCTCGGAGTGACGCCGCGTGCCCTGAAACTGACATAGAGCTCGACGAGGAGCACGACGGCCAGGGCGAGGAGTAGCCAGGGCAAAAGAGAACGAGCGATCGTAGTTGTGGCATCGACGAACTGTGGATCCTCCGCCTTGGGTCGGAGGCCAGCCAGCGCCACCGCCGGGGCGAGATCGGACTCGGAGGAGGCTGCGTTGACCGCGATGTCATAGGGTTCGGAGTCGGTAGGGGTGACGGTCCAGAAACCGGCTTGGTCGGCGCGGGGGAGAGAGTCTCCCACTCCCACGAGTAGGTGTCCCCCGCGAGGGTCGGTGACATCGCCGCCGGTGGCTCCAACCGGGACTCGGTCCCCAACGGTGAGAGCTTCGACGACCCCTTCGACGCTGGCAAGACCGCCAATCATTCGCGCGCCGACTATGGGGAACGCAATATCTATTGGCAGGTTCGACTGTGTGAGAGTGAACGCGAAGTAGTAGTAGGGCACGCCGTTGAGGTCGGACTCGATGATCAGCGGAGCGCCCGGAGCACCGAGTACCACTGCGCCTGAGGTCATATTCAGAATCTGTGCCTCAGCAATGGCAAGCCGTGACACGTCTATGTCCTCGAGCAGTGGGTGGTCCGTAACCAGGGTGGGTATTGGATTCTCGACACGACCCGCGGGGGTCAGGCCGGGGAGTCCGCCGGGCACATCGATGGCGATGAACGGGGTGTCCTGATCAGCAGGGACCGGTGTTCCGGCGAATATCTCGAAGTCGACTTCCTCGCCGAGGGCAACATCGGTATCGACCTCCGGGATCGCGGCCAGCAGCTGATCGAGGAAGAACCTCGCTTCCCCGTGAACTCTCGCCTTGAGCGAGCCCAAGGCTGGAGCGCCGACGTACCGTTGATTGTCGTAGGCGAGCAGGTCTTCGCCATCGAGAAATGCCGACACTCTGGTTCCGGTTGGGAGCTCGAAGGTTTCCTCAAACACGGAACCGCTGGGGATCTCGATCTCTTCGCTCAAGACCGTGACGCCGTCTACATCAATCCGCAGCACCTGCACTGCATCGGGTCCTCCTGTCGACTCGACGGTCACCCGAGCCGAGAGGCCTCCTGGGCCTGAGTTGACCGACAACCCTGTGATGGCGCGATTGGTGTCGGTTCTGCCCACAGGCACATACCTGGTGCCTAAAGGGGCAAGCCTTTGCTCGTTTTCAGACAGCTGGCCGTCCGAAATGAGTACGAAGTCGGTGTCCCGGTCAGGGAGCACGAGGGATTCGGCGAGCGAGAAGGCTGACTCGAAGTCAGCGCCTCCACCGTTGGTTCGGATGGTGTCGATCGCGTTCTCGAACTCGTCTCGGTCCGGATCCTGGGATAACAGGACTGCTGGCTTGTCGTTGACAACAATGAGACTGGCGATGCCGTTGTCGGGTAACTCGTCCCGCAGCTCCATCGCGGATTCGATTGCAGTTGACAACCGATCTGGATCACCGTCGACGGCGGCCATCGATCCTGATGCATCGACCAGAAACACAGTGTGTTCGGCCAAGTCTGCCTGTTCCAGGATGGCTGGTCTGGCCAGGAGAATGGCGAACAGAGCGACGACGGCGAGTTGAAGCAGCAACAAGAGGCTCCAGCGGAGCTTCTGCCACGGTTCAGCAGCGGTCACGGTCTGACGCATGCCCTCCCAGTGCATGAGCGAGGACACTTCCGTGTCCGGACGACGCGGTGTCAGCATGTGGAGGATGAAGATCGGAATGGCGAGGGCTAAAGCTGCCAAACCCGCTGGCAGGAGCAAGCTCATAGAAGCATTCCGGCTTCCCGCCAGTTCTGAAGAAGAAGCTCCTCGAGGTCGTCGTTGGCATCAACCGGTATGTATGTGCCGCCTGAGGCCCGGGTGGTTCTTGCTATGGAGTTCCGCCACTCTTCAACTCTGGTTCGATAGGAACTTGCAACGTCCTCGGTGACGCTCAGGGTCAATCTCTCGCCGAGTTCGGTGTCGACAAGCTCCAGATCACCCGTGAGGACGGGGTCGAGATCCTCCTGGCACAGCAGATGCAGGATCATCAAGTCCGAGCCGGTGGCTCTCAAACCAACGAGCGACTCCCACTCTTTGGTCAACAGATCCGAGATGACGACGGTGATGCCTGGCAGCGAACTCTGGCTCAGGAGCTGTCTGGCAGCCTTGGCGAATGGTGTCACCCCGGCTGGGTCGAGAGCCTCTAGATATGCCATGAGTCCCGGAACCGCAGCGCGGCCAGCGAAACGCGGGGCCGGTCCCCGTGCCGGAAATGTGTGGACCGAAACCGAATCGTGGGCTGAAAGCGCCACAAAACCAATGGCGGCTGCGAGCCTCTTGGCCTGAGCAAACTTTCCGCCAACCTCCATCGAAGAGGAGGTGTCGATCAGGATCCGGACCGTTATCTCGTCGTCCGCCTCGTAGAGCTTGATCAGGACTTGGTCGAGGCGAGCCAGGACGTGATAGTCGATTCGTCGGAAGTCGTCACCGGGGTGGTACTCGCGGAAATCGGCGAAGTCCACGGTGTTGCCATACCGCTTGGACTTGTGCTCGCCGCCGAACCGTCCAATCAGTCGGTTTCGGCTCGCCAGCTGAAGGCTCTCCAGCCGCGCCATCAGGCGCGGGCTGAGGAGGGTCACGGAGCTCCTCTGATCTCCGCTCGAGGCTCGCTCACACTGCCAAGAACGTCCGTGATGAGGTTGTCGGGTGCGATTCCCTCCGCGACCGCCTCGTAGCTGAGCACTAGGCGGTGTCTAAGAGCAGCCGGGGCCGCCCACCGAATGTCCTCGGCCGTCACGTGGGGTCTCCCGTCGATGAGTGCTGCTGCTTTCGAGGCGAGGATCATGGCCTGAGCACCTCGGGGTGATGCTCCCCACCTGATGTAACGCTTGATGGCTGGCGACGCGGTGTCACCGTCCGGATGGGTGGCTTCCACGAGCTCGGCGGCGTATCGAAGAAGGTGCGAGGCGACGGGAAGGCTGGGGGTCATTGAGATCATGTCCGCGATCGTCTCCCGATCTGCGACCCTGGGAACCTCCGGTGTGGTGCCTCCGGTGGTCCGCTTGAGGATTTCCTCAAGAACATCTGCTCGCGGGGGATTGACTGTTGCCTTGAACATGAATCGGTCGAGCTGGGCTTCGGGTAGTGGGTAGGTGCCCTCCAGTTCGATCGGGTTTTGAGTTGCCAGAACCAGGAAGGGACGAGGTAGTGGTCTGGTCTCGCCGGCGACGGTGACATGTCGTTCCTGCATTGCTTCGAGAAGTGCTGCCTGTGTCTTAGGAGTGGCTCGGTTTATCTCGTCGGCGAGGAGAAGGCTCGTGAACACCGGTCCAGGTCGGTACTCGAACTTGCGGTGACCCGCGGTGTCTTCTTCAAGCACCTGGGTGCCCACTATGTCGGCGGGCATGAGGTCGGGTGTGAATTGCACGCGCGCAAATTCGAGGCCGATGGCTTCGGAGAACGCCTTGACCAGCTCGGTCTTTCCCAGCCCCGGAACTCCTTCGAGCAAAACGTGTCCCTCTGCGAGCATGGCCACAAGGGTCTGACGGATCAGTTGTTGCTGTCCGGCTATTCGTCTTCCGACGGCCGACTCGATCTCTTCGGCGGTTTGGCGATAACGCTCCATTGATGACTGGTCCAAGGGCTTCCTTCCTATCGAGCCTGGTCGGCGAGCAAATCGAAGTATGACTGGACGATTCCTCGCATAGAGGGGGGTAGGCGCAGCTCGGCCAAAGCGTCAGCAGCCTGGTTCAGGTACTGAGGGAGCACCTGGGCGTAAGGCACTACAGATTGTCCTCTTTCGGTTGGGCCATCGGCGCGTCCGATTATGTCACCGGCGGGGTCGCCTCCGTCGATGCCCACCTGAAGGATGTCGGACAGAGATCCGAGGTCGATTGGATCGAAGACCTCGCTGGTCTTGACGCCAACGCCGTCAGGCTCTTCCCCAGTGCCCGCACCTACGGCGCCCTGCCCACCCTGACCAGCAGCACTGCCGTCGCCTGGCTTGACTCCGGAGATGGTTCCAGAAGCACCGTTACCGCCTCCCTGGCCACCCTGACCGCCGCCGCCTCCCTGGCCCTGCCCTTGACCCTGACCCTGTCCTTGGCCCTCTCCTTGGCCTTGACCCTGGCCCTGTCCCTCACCTTCGCCACCTTGACCCTGGCCTTCTCCTTCGCCGCTTCCGGAAAGACGAGCTGAGACCCCGTCGAGGGCGCGCTGCGTCTCCGAAAGAGCTTGCTGACCGCGGGCGTCGGCCAGGCCGCTGCGCTGACTGTTTGCAGCCTCGCCGAGCGCAGCGCGTGCCGCCGCTGAGCTGCCGCTCCGAAGACCCTGCGCGGCCTCGGCGAGCTTGTCGGCCAGTTCGGCGTTCCCGGAAGCCTGGGATTCGGCAAGGTCAGAGAGCCGATCGGCCAGGGCTGCCAGCTCCTGCTCAGACAACTCGTCGAGGTTCTCGGCCACCGAGTCGAATTGGGCGGCGGCATCCAGGGGTGCTCCATCAGCAAGGGGTCGAAGGGCCAGATCCCGTGACAGTCCCTGCACGGCTGCCTTCTGGGCCAGAAAGTTCGGATCTCCTTGTGCTGCAAGGCGCTTTTCAGCCTCATTGAGACGTTCGAGGGCTTCCTCGATCGATTCCGCAGATCGGAGTTCGTCGGCTAGTCGTTCGAGTTCTGGGACGATCTCGTCGGCGTTCTCTACGTCGGACTCTCGAACAGCTTCGGCTATCTGTTCGACGCGTTCTGCCTCCTGGTCGAGAGCGGTCTGTTCGTCGACTGAAAGCGCCGGTGAGGACCCAAGAGGGGGAAGAAAGCCAACCACGACGGCAAGTCCAATGATCAACCCGGCTTTCCTCAGCTGATCGCGGTCTGACTTGATCGGAATTGCGTCCGGCAGTGCGGCTGCTCGGGAGGCTTCATCAGCGCGGTTCTGTATGACTTCATGGATTTCGTCATGGGGGTCGTTGTATTCGAGGGCTGTTGTGAAGACGTCTCGAGCACCCAATCCTCGTTCAGCGGCGCGTGCCGCGTCCCAGGTCGAGATGCGAAGTGCGAGAGCCCTGATAGTGAGCGCCACTACGAAGACTCCAGCGGCCGCCAACGCCAGTTCTACCCCGAGGTCGAACGAGGTGAGCCAGTCGGCGGCGAGGCTGGCGAGAATAAGGACAGCGACGTAAGGAATGAACGCCTGGAAGGCAGATGCCATCCACGCCAGACGGATCCGTCCCCGTACCCCACGAAGGAAGCTTTGACGTGTCTTGTTCACGATTCAGTCACCACAGCGATTAAGACGACCAAATGGGTCGTTCGGGTTCCCCGCATCTCCAGAAAGTTAAGCAGGGAGCCGTTCCTGTTCCGTTTGTCAGCCGCGGTAGTACCTTTTGCGCTCTGTGACTGACCCCAACCGCTCCAAGCTCATCAGGCGCGTCCTGGTACTCGCCGGGCTGGGTACGCTCGCCATCACCGCTCCGTTGCTGGATATCTACGGAGGGAATCCAGAGGTGTTCGTCGCGAATCGGACATCTCCCGCCGAGTTGATCTTGTTTGCGTTCGGACTTGGGTTGTTGCCTTTTTTGCTTGGTGCATTGATCGTCGGCATCGGGGCGTGGATCGGAGGTGCCACAGAGAAAGTGGTGTACCGCGGGGGACTGCTTGGGCTGGGACTCGCAACCGGTCTGGTTGTTTCCCGTCAGCTCGTGCCGGACAATGGCTGGCTGGCCTTGTTGGCAGCCGCTTTCATCGGTGCCGGCGTCTATTTCCTCGTCAAGTTCATGGACACCGCGGCGATATTGGCCTCGATCGCTCTTCCGGTTCTGGTTGCGATGTTTCTCTTCTTTTCCGATACGGCTTCGTTGTTGTCGGCCGAACCTCCCGAACGGCCCACTGAAGGCGTAACGATCGACACGCCACATCAGGTGGTGATGCTTCAGCTTGACGAGTTTCCCTTGGCATCGTTGGTGACCCCTGAAGGCGAAGTGAATCGGAACCTCTTTCCTAGCTTTGCCCGCCTCGCTGACGAAGGGACCTGGTACCGCAATGCGCTGTCGGACTCGATCGCTACCACGCAGAGTGTCCCAGCGATCCTGACTGGCCGCAGGGGCGAGGAGGGCCAGGCGCCTTCGCACACCGACCGCCCAGACAACCTGTTCACCCTGCTCGGGGACACGTACGAGATGCACGTGATCGAGTGGGTGACCAAGATGTGTCCGCCCGAAACCTGTCCTGAGTATGCAGGCAGGAGCCCCGCTCGCTTCACGAGCCTGCTGAAGGATGTCGGAGTCGTATACGGGCACTTGACTCTCCCATCTTTTTTCCGGGACGATTTACCCAGTATCGACAATGCGTGGACTGGGTTTGTGGACCAGGACTCAGGTGGCGGCGTCGACGTGGATCTCCCAGGTCTGCCCGTGCCCGAAGGAAAGATGCGGGTCGACTGGGCGAACTGGCTGCAGCGAATCACGAATGGAATCGATTCGGACAACCCGACACTGAGCTTCGTCCATGTCCAGGCCCCTCACGTGCCTTGGGAGACCAACCCGAGTGGTACCCACTACGAACGCCCCGAGCAATACACGGAGGTCGAAGGGGTTGGAGGTGACGGTCGATGGGGGGAGGATCCTGACGCTCCCTTGATTGGGTTCCAGCGTCACCTGAGTCAGTTGGGGTTCCTCGATGTCCTGCTGGGTCGGCTTCTCGACGAGATTGAACGGTCCGGCGGTTGGGATGACACGATGATTGTGGTCGTCGCTGATCACGGCACCTCGTTCGTCACGGGCCAACACCGCCGGTGGCCCTTTGAGGACAATCGCGATGACCTCTATCGGGTCCCTCTTTTTATCAAGTATCCGAACCAGAGTGGGGCAGAGGTCTCAGACCTTCCCGCCTTTGGGATCGACATTGTTCCCACCATCGTCGACGTCCTCGGTGTCGAAACCGACTGGAACTTCGACGGCCAATCACTGCTATCACTGAGTGACGAGCGGCCCCACGAGCCACAGCGTTGGTGTTGTAGCGGTGATCCAGCGTCGAGCGACCCTCGAATTCTTATGCAGCAAGTGAGTCGTAACTACGGCTGGATCTCCGACCAATCGAGCTGGCTCGGTGTCGCCGCTGTCGGAGAGTCCGCAGCGATGGTGGGTGCGTCTGCGGTGGAGCTCGTCGCTGGTTCGGATGATTCGTTTAGTTGGAGTCTGGACTTGGGCAAGACCCTTGCCACCAACGAAGCGGAGCCAGGAATGGTGCAGACCCTTATTACGGGGCGCGCTGAGATCGCCCCGAGTTTCGGTGACGAACTGCTCTTCGTTTCTGACGGAGTGGTGGCGGGGGTGATGCATTTGACGCAGGAAACTGAATCCACGGCCACGTTCACCGGGTTCGTTGCCGAGGAGTTAGTGGCTGGTGGCAACCGAGATGTCGACCTGCTTGCCAACAATGGCACTGGTTGGGTCTCCGGCAGCCGAAGTGATATCTCGCTCGAGCTCAGCGATATCGACGGTCGTCCCTTGAAGCTCGTCAGCGAAGGAACTCGCCGTCTCCAGGTCGACGACATCGAATGGTTCGGAGACGTAGTTCGAATCACGGGCTGGGCTGCGGACGTTCGAAACAAGGTGACGGCCGACACGATCTACGTGTTCTCGGGCGAGCGTCTTGTCGCGTGGGGTCCTCCCAACACTGAGAATGGCAATGTGGTCAGGTGGTTTGAGAGTGAGGACCTCTTGATCTCTGGATTTGTCTTCGAGATCGAGACCGTCATGATCGATGAGTCTGCCCAGCAACTTCTAGTGGTTGCGGAGTTTGGCGACGAATCAATCGCCGATCGCGTCGTGATCGAGCGCTAGTTCGGGATGATGTGAAAGAGAGTACGATCCCCGTCGCCCAGGTCCTTCCGAGACTGTATCCGGTAGTCAGCTGAGATAATTAGTCGCTCGAAGTCTTCGAGCGAGCGGTCGGGGTGTAGTTCATCGTTCGTCTTATTGGCTGACAATCGTTTCACCATTGGATCGGTGGGAGCCACGAACTCGACAACGACGGGACAGCTGAAGCTCTTCAACCAGCTCACAACATGGCGTGGCGGGATTGATGTGGTGTAGATGAGATGGTGAATCAACCCGTATGCGACGACCAGATCAGGGTTGATTCGGTCAGTGAGTGAACGTCGTTCTTGGTGGGCCCATCCTTGCGCAGGTGATGGGTTGGCCAGATCGGTGACGACGAGAGAAATCGTGGATCCCCGTTGGTACGCCTGATTGAGGACAGCCTGATCGCCGTCGACTGCAATCACTGTTTTGGCGTGATTGGAGGCCTCTTCCGAGAAGTGACAGTCGTTGGCGCCGAAGTCGACCACCTGATCGGGCTGGTGGAGAGCAAGTGCTTCCTCCAAAAACGTCGTCTTTGCTGGTCGATCTCGGTCCACATGGTCGCAGTCGGTGTACTCGTTCCATGTTGTGGTACCGGGATCCCAGTCGAGTGAGCGGATCAGCTTCTCGAGTCTTGCCACGTTGGCTTTGATCAGTTCAGGACTGAAGCCGGCCGACTTGAGATCGTCGCGAGTGTTTCGTCCTCGGTGTCGGTCTTCCATTTTGGCTTGGAGACCGACGTGCATGGCGACTGCTGGCCGGCTTCTCTTGGACTTGGGCAGCATGGCCACCGCCTGCGCTGCGGTTGGGCCATCGAGATTGGAACGCAACACGTCCTGGATGGGGATCCCTGACCAAGCCTGGATCATGAGCGGAAACAGGAATTGCCGTGTGAACTGGCGGTATCCGATCCACGGTTCTCCGTCACGATAGGGCTCGAACGATCCAACATCGATAAAGACGGGTTTCCCGTCGACGAATTGAATGTTGTAGGGGGTGGCGTCCTTGATAGTGACCCCATCGCTGAGAGCCTTGTCGAGCAGGTCCAGTTGGAGCAGCGCCGCGTCCTTCAGCATGCCGAAGGTCCACTCGTAGGGATACGAGATGAAGGGGAGTAGCGGGTGGCGCAGCACCGTTCGTCCATCATCTAGCGGTTCGGCCTCGTTGGTTTGGATGATCTGGCCTCGATCCACGGCATTCTGGAAGAACGTGGATTCGGAGATCGATTTCCAGGCGGCGTCACCTCTGGCATCGAGAACACGTAGTACGTGATCGTCGGCGACAAGCACCTGGGAGGCGGGGTCGTGGAAAGACCCCGGGTCGGCTACGGCCACAAGATCAGTCGTCTGCTGTTATCGGCTCTGGGGCCTGTTCTTCCGTGGCCTCTTCGAGCGCCTCTTTGCCCATGAGTCTCGCTTTCCACGCCTTGAAGGCTACGAGAATCCCGGCCGCCCCTCCCAGGAGGGCCTGGAGGATGAGGCTGCCTGAGCCAGCGTCGAGGTATCCAAAAATCATCGAAAGTGTTCCTTCCCAGTGTCACGGCAAAGCCGCGTTACCTGCATGATTGTCCAACTTGGGAGTCATGCCAAGCGACGTCTCCGATAAATCGTCGTTCCGTCGCGGTCCTCGGCGTCTATTGCTCCACTCTGTCGAAGGTGTTCCAGGTGTGAGAGAGTCTCCAAGAACGCAAGTCGTGCACTCACGATGTCGAGGTTGGGTCGAAAGGACTGCCGCATCACCTGCCACGCCGAGGATTCGTCATCGTGAATCAGGTCGCTCATGTCCGAGAGACGGCGGAGATGATGGAGGAGGATCTGACGGGCACGCTCGTCGCCGTGCTCGATGATCGTGCCATGAGCTGGGTAAGTGAGGCCGATCCCGATTTTGATGAGACGACGCAACGAGGTCATGTAGTCGCCCAGTGGGTCTCCCAAATCGGGGTCGAACATCACCACAGGTGAGATTCGGGGAAGTACATGGTCTCCGGAGAAGAAGGCTCCGCTGCGTGAGTCCCTCAGACAGATGTGAGCTGGCTCGTGCCCGGGTGTGTGCATAACAGTCAGGGAACGCCCTTGGCCCAGGTCGATCTCATCCCCGTCGTCTACTACATGGTCAGGTGGTTCGATCAGCGGCATGTAGTCGGGCCGGATCAGTTTGGACGACGATCGGGCCAGATCTTCGGGCACGCCGTTTGCTATCGCCAGGCCCAGGAGTTGTCGGGCATAACCAGGTGTGTCGTTGTACCGCGCCAGCCGGTGCTCCGAGTTGCGGTGCATTACGAATCGACACCCCCACTCATGAACGAGACGTGTTGCCATGCCCACATGATCAGGGTGGAGGTGCGACACGACCAACGTGTGGACCGGTGCACCACCGAGACCCAGAGCCTGGAAACCCTCCTCGATCACCGCGCGTCCGGGCTCCCAGTCGGTCCCGCAGTCGATCATCAGCAGGCCATCACCCGCCTCGATCAGGTACACATTGACCCACGGTGGAGCCTTGAACGGAAGAGGAACAGGTATTTGGTGGATCCCGTCGCCAAGGGAGGTCGGCGGGGGAGTTGGTTGGGAAATAGCGCTCTCAGACATCGGTCAGCGGGTATGGCACCCGTGCCTGTATAGCCGAAAGGGGCCCCGTAGGGCCCCTTTCGGAAAGTGTGTCGGCTGAATCTACGACTTGTTCATGTTGCCGTAGATGATGACCACGAGAGCGGCTACGGCGACCTGAACCAACAGCTTGATCCAGTCGATTCCACTGGTATCTCCGCCACCGAAGGCCGAATAGATCAGTCCACCGACGATGGCGCCGATGGCACCAATCACGACGGTCATAACGATCGAGAGGTTCTGCTTGCCCGGAAGGGCCAACCTCGCGAGTGGTCCGATGATGGCACCGGCGATGAGACCCTGGATCAGAGTCGAGAAGAACTCGCCCACAATTTCCTCCTTTGGATTGCAACTTGGCTCTAGTCACCCTAAACGTTCAAGAAACCGCTGGCAGGGTGATCCGCTAGCCGTGTTCTACAGGGTCTTTGATGCCAAAAGTGATGTCGAGGGTTACAGAAAATCCGCTGGGTGCGCCGGATGAGTCCACTCTTCCCCCAACCTTGACGATGTCGAAGTGGTGGATGTCGGAAATCGTGGCAGTGGCCCGCGCCAGGACAGTGCGCACAGCGTCTTCGATAGATCCCTCAGCGTGACCCGACAGGCGGATGGTCTTGGTTATGGACGACATCGCAAAGACGGTAGTCAATCGAGACCGCGGGCTCCTCAAATCCGGTGATTCAGCGGCTCAGAGTGGTAAACCGACCCAATGCTCCGCTTCTTCCTTTCCGCTCTGCTCCTAGTAGCCGCTGTTGGGCTTTACCTCGTGGCCCGCTCCCAAGCCAACCAGGGGCTGCTCCGCGAGCCACGGGTGCTGCGACGCATTGCTGCTCTCGCCTTGCTCGGATCCCTGGTATTCGGAGTTCTCTCTGTTCTCCGGACGGTTGATAACAACCATGCCGGAGTCGAAGTCCTGTTTGGGAGGGTGCGTGCTGTCCACGGTGAAGGGCTTCACGCCATGGTTCCCTTCGCGACCCTTTCCCAGCTTCCTGGCCAGCAGCAGGAGTCGACCTATTCGAATCAAGTGGGCGAGGGTGAGGTCGGGGGACCGGACGCCGTGGAATCTGTCACGGCTGACAATGCGGTTGTCTTGATTGATGCCACCGTTCTCTGGACTCTTGACCTTTCCGACGCAGAACAGATCTTTCGCGAGTTTCGAACGGTCTCACGGGTGCGAGCGGATCTGGTACGGAATACCTCTCGTGAGGCGATCCGTGACTGTGTAGCCCAGTTTCGATTCGAGGAGTCACGGACCTCTCGTCGGGCTGATATCGCCACCTGTGCCGAGGATGCTCTGACCGCTGAGCTAGATCCAAGAGGAGTCAACATCCAGGCGGTTCAGATCAGGAACATCGTTGCTCAGTCACTCGAGCTTCAGGCGGCGATTGACGCCAAGCTCGCCGAGGAGCAGAACGTGCAGGCAGCCGAGTTCCGGAGACAACAGGCTGCGATTGACGCTCAGACGGCTGTGGTTCGAGCTCAGGGAGAACGGGACGCCGAGATTGCCCGCGCTCAGGGCCAGGCCGAAGCAAACCGTTTGGTCTCTGAGTCCCTCGACGCCCAGTTGCTTGAGTTCAGGAAGTTCGAGCTGCTGTCAGGCGGTGCTTTTGGTTGGATTGTTGATGGCGAGTCCCAGGTCATCATTGATGGGACGCAGTCGTCGCCACCTTCGACCCAGCCCTAAACCACTCGAACATATGTTCGATATAGTGGTGGCTTGTCATACGCCGAACTCCACTGCCACACGAACTTCTCGTTTCTGGATGGTGCCTCCCATCCTGAAGACCTCGTCCAGCGCGCCGTCGAGTTGGGATATGACGCCCTTGCCGTAACGGATCACAACGGCTTTTACGGCGTCTCTCGGTTCTGGCAGGCGGCACGAGACTCCGGACTGGCTGCTATCTACGGTGTAGAAATTGGCCTGGAAGCCTCCCCCAAGGGGGAGATCGACCCGGTGGCGTCGGCAGAGAGCTGGGATCAGAAGCGCTTCGCCAAATCAAAGGGAGGGCAGGGCCGTCTACGACGTGGTCGTTCGGTGCGATCTCACGGAGCAAAGCCCACTAACAAGCCGCCAACTGATCATTTGGTGTTGCTTGCCGGTTCACCAGCCGGATATCGAGATCTCTCACACCTCGTGACCAAAGCTCAGATGCGTGGTGAGAAGGATTATCCGATCTACAGATGGGACGACCTGGAGGACGTCGCAGCAAATCCGGATGTGCATCTGCTCACAGGTTGTCACGCCGGTTCCCTTCCAAAAGCTGCTGCGTCTCATGATCTCTCGGGAGCTCTCGCAGTCGCCTCCAGGCTTCGGGAGATGTTCAAAAGCCGATTGCACGTCGAGCTGTGGCATCACGGAATGCCAGAAGACGATCCACGTAACGATCTGATGTGGGAGGTCGCACAGAGACTGAGACTGTCGACCGTGGCAACCAACCAGGTGCACTACCACGATCGTTCGGAGGCTTACCTCTCAGAGGTTCTGGCCGCGATTGGCGGTCGACGGTCTCTGGATGAGGCGGATGGTTTTCGTCCGGCTACCGACGAGCGGTACCTCAAGTCGGCAACCCAGATGCAGCAGCGCTTTGTCCGTTACCCAGGAGTGGTGGAGCGAAGTGCAGAACTGGGCCGTCGACTGGCTTTCGATCTGGGCCTGATAGCTCCCCAGCTGCCTGACTTCCCTATGCCTGGGCATTTCCGAGACGAAATGGACTATCTCCGGCACCTGACTTGGGTTGGCGCGCGTGAGGTTTATCCAGGATCAGATGACGGGATCGAAGGTGGGGCGCGCCATCGGCTGAACCACGAGTTGGACATCATCGAGCGTCTCGGCTTTGCGGGGTACTTCCTCGTGGTGAAGGACCTGGTCGATTTCGCCCGTGACCAAGATATCTACTGCCAGATCAGAGGCTCGGGAGCAGATTCCGCAGTGTGTCGCTGCATCGGTCTCACCCGAGTCGATCCGATTCGTCTCAATCTTCCCTTTGAGCGTTTTCTGTCTGAGGAGCGCGGCAAGCCGCCAGATATTGATGTTGATTTCGAAGCAGATCGTCGCGAAGAAGTGATCCAGTATTGCTATCGACGATACGGCCGCGAGAGAGCGGCGATGGTTGCCAACGTAATCACCTATCGAGCCCGGTCGGTATTGCGCGATGTCGCCAAGACCTTTGGCTTTACACAGGCACAGGTAGATGGACTGTCGAGGTACGTAGACACCCGAGACCCTTCCCAGCTCAGAGACGCCGACACTGCTCTCCCCGAAGGGCTTACCGCAGACATGATCTACGACGTGTGCTGGCGGCTTGACGGCTTCCCGCGGCATCTCGGAATCCACTCAGGAGGAATGGTGATCGCCGACCGACCCCTATGGCAGGTGGTGCCTCTCGAGTGGGGGAGGATGGAAGGCCGAACGGTTATCCAATGGGACAAGGACGACTCGGCGGCTGTTGGAATCGTGAAGTTCGATCTGCTCGGTCTGGGAATGTTGAACGCTCTGCACCTGGCGACTGACTTGATCGAGGACACTCATGGAGTCCAGATAGACCTCTCCCGAATCCCTCAGGAGCCAGCAATCTATGAGTCGATCACCATGGCCGACACTGTCGGTTTGTTCCAGATTGAGTCACGTGCCCAGATGGCCACTCTTCCCAAGATGAAGCCGAAGACCTTTTACGACCTGGCAGTTGAAGTAGCCCTGATCAGGCCTGGACCGATACAAGGGCAATCGGTACACCCTTACCTCAGAAGGAGAAACGGCGCAGAGCCCGTCCGCTATCCACATCCAGATACGGAACCAATTCTGAAGAAGACTCTTGGGGTTCCCATTTTCCAAGAGCAACTGATGGAGCTGGCGCGTGTCTGTGCGGGTTTCAATGGATCGCAGGCTGACAGGTTGCGCCAGGCAATGACCCACAAGCGTTCAGCCGAGGCGATGGAGCGTCTCAAACATGATGTTTTCGTGGGGATGGCTGCCAATGGGATCGTCGGACCACCCGCCGATGAGATATGGGAGAAGCTTCAAGGGTTCGCCAGTTTCGGGTTCCCCGAAAGCCATTCGGTCAGCTTTGCCTACATCGTCTATATGTCAGCTTGGCTACGTTTCCACTATCCGGCCGAGTACTTGGCTGGGTTGCTCAATGCACAGCCGATGGGCTTCTACAGTCCCAACTCGTTGGTTCAGGACGCACTGCGTCATGGTGTGGTGGTGCTGGGGCCAGATATCAATCTTTCGTGGCACGACTGCACCATCGAAGCGATCGAGGCTGATGAAGACGATGTCGTGTCCTATCTCGGTCAGACGTGGCGACGCGGCAGGGGGCACATCGATGACCCGGTTCGTCCGGCTGTGGCCGTAAGAACGGGTTTGAGATATGTCAAGGGCTTGGGGGACAAGGAGGTGACCCGCATCGAAGCGGCCAGGGTGTTTGGAGGGCCGTTCACCTCCCCGGAAGACTTTGCCTTCCGTACCGGATTGGATGCCCCCTCCTTGGAAGGGTTAGCCGCCTCAGGCGCCCTGGGAGCTGTTGGCCTTGACCGTCGCGAGGGTCTCTGGGCTGCAGGTGCCTTGTCGGAGATCGATCCTGGTCGTCTTGCTCTATCACCAGGGGTGGAGTCTCCGCCACTGCCGGACATGAGCGATGAGGAAGCACACCGCGCCGACCTCTGGTCAACAGGTGTCTCGTCCACCCATCCGATGTCTTTCGTTCGGGAACACCTCGGCGACTGTCTGACTGCAGCTGAGACGCTGGCGCTCAAAGCAAACCGGGCTCGGGTCAAGGTGGCTGGAGTGATCACCCATCGTCAGCGCCCAGGGACTGCCAAAGGTGTCTATTTCCTCAATCTCGAGGATGAAACTGGGCTCCTGAACATCGTGGTGCTTCCCGAGGTGTGGGCGCGCCATCGACAGGTAGTGCGTAAGAGTCCAGCGTTGATCATTGATGGTCGGGTGGAGTTTTACGACGGTGTCACCAACGTTGTCGCGCGTGGCTTCACGCCAATCGGTATTCAAACTGTCAGGTCGCGCGACTTCCGCTGATCACCGACAGTTGAAGAACTCCCAGCCAGCCCCGTTGTAGACCTCCCATGCGGCAGCAGCGGTCGATGCTTCGGCGTCCGTTAGCTCCGATCCGGCAAAACCAGCATTTGCTGCCCGGTCGGGCCAGTAGCCGGGCAGATGATTGAACAGCCCAATTCCTCCGGTCTTCAGGTCTTGGGCATTGGGGTCAAAGCGGGATTCGCACCACGCGATACTCACAGCTCGGTTGATGTCTTCCGGAGCGAAGTAGAGAGTCACCAACTCACGTACCTCGATCTCGGACAACCACCCAGAGGAAGGAGCGGCAATGGTTCCGGTGGACTCAGAGTCAGCTGATGTTTCATCGGAGGTTGGTTCGGCGGACTCTTCCACGATCGGAACACCGACGGCAGGCTCGTCGGTCGCACGCGCGAAACCGAGACCCGCGTAGGCTCCGGCGGTGTGCCCGATGGAAGCTTCCGCTGCCTGGGCAAGCACCTCTTCGGATGATGGGTCGGTGGTGTCGAACGCGGCAAAGCCTAGTGCTGCTACCAGCGCCACAGTTACCCAGCCGACAATGAAAGAGAAACGTCTCGAACGCATCAAAAGATGACTCCAAGGAACGGGAATCTGAACCCGGTTCCACGAAGAGGAATCTTAGCCGCCTGTGGATAAGGATGCACGAGGGAGTCACCCGTGACGTTGAAGCGATTCTCCGATTCTCGAACAGATCTCGACGAGTTTGCCTTGCTCGCATGCGAAATTGAGCCTTGCGTATTGATCCGCTCCAGTTCCAAACGGGCCGCCTCCGGTCAGCGCCACCCTTGCTTCTCTCAGCAGGAACTCGGAGGGGTCCGGAATCCCGTATCGCGAGAAGTCAAGCCAAGCTAGATAGGTTGCCTCGGGTGGGTGCCAGACCACTTCGGGCATGTGTTCGGCGATATGAGTGACTAACAGATCGCGGTTGGCCGCTAACAGACGCATCGTTTCTTCGAACCATTCGCCTCCCCGTCCGTAGGCAGCTTCAGTTGCTATCAGGCCGAAGGTCCCTACGCCGACACGGTCAGGGGTGAAGTGCCCTGACCAGGCTCTTCGGTCTTTGGAGTTGGTGAGGATGACTTGAGCGCACTTCAACCCCGGAAGATTCCAAGCTTTTGACGCTGACGTGACCGTAATCACCGTCTCGGGATCGACCGTGGCCGCAGGCACATGTGAAGAGTCGCCGTAGCCAAACGGCGCATGAATCTCATCGGCGATCACTCGAGCTTGGTGCGCCCTAGCGATGGAGATGACGGCTTCCAACTCCTCGAGTTCGAAGCTCCGCCCAGTGGGGTTCCAAGGGGAGCACAAGACGATGGCGCCCGCGCCCTCGTCAAACGCTCGATCGATGGCCTCGAGGTTCAGTCGATACCGACCTTGGTCGTCGGGAGAGCAAACCACCTCAATGACGTCTCTCCCAGCGTCTTCGATCATTCCGTAGAAGGGAAAGTAGACAGGCGAATGGACGATCACTGGCGATCCCGGTCGCGTCAAGAGCGTGACGGCACGTCGACATCCGACGATCACGTCCGGAGCCGGGAAGACCCAGTCGACAGAGACTTCCCAGCCCGCCATGCGCTGCTGAAAGTCGACCGCCGCTTGTGCTGCGGCCCGTTCGGCCGCTGGATACGGATAGCCGGTCAAACCTCGATCGACGGCAAGATGTAGGGCCTCAGCGATGGGTGGCGCCAGCCCGAAATCCATCTCTGCTACCCAGGCCGGAAGCACCTCGGGGTCGTAGTAACTCGCCTTCAACCCCGCGCGTAGATGAGGCAGAACCGTCACGCGATTCGGTCCTTCGCTCGTTTCCAGGCGTCGCTATCTGGATTGAGTAGGTCGAAATGCCCGAAGGGCCCACTGACGAGATCAGCGTCGGTTCCGCGCGTCAGTTTCTCGCTGTCTTCGATGGTGACAACCTGATCGCCGGTACCGTGCACGACGGTTGTAGGGGTCGAAGGCAGTGCGAGAGGCGACGGGGCCCCCATGTCGAGCATCACAGCGCATTGCGGTGCGCAAACGTCAGCCCGCGCGACGGAAGCTGATAGGTCGGAGATCGGGGCGAGAGCCAGGACCTGTTCCACGAGTTCGGAGTTTCGTGAGGCCGCCCACATCCCAAGGTAAGCGCCAGCAGAGTGCCCGACGAGGGTGACGCGATCCCATCCGAGACCCCAACTTGCGGTCGCGAGACGAAGCGCCATCTCCACATCGTGTGCCGATGATGGCCAGCCGCCTCCCTCGTCCAACAGGCGGTATCCGATGTTCCAGGATGTAAAGCCGGCTGCTGCGAGGTCGCCGGATATCGACTCGGTTGTGTCCCGCCGGTATTCACCCCGCCACACGCCGCCGTGGATGACGATGGCCAGCTTCGCACCGTTTCCCCTCAGCTCGCCAGTTTGAAGTGGATGCGGCCCGTACCTGAGGGCTTGCGAAGGAGAGGTGTGTCGATTGACCAGAAACCGCAGAGCATCTCGGTAACCCTCGAGTCCGCGTCCGTAAATGGTCCAATCCACCACGTTCTCGAGGACTGAGAGCGAGCGCCACGTTTCCCGTTGGCGCACGTTGGAAATATGGGTCTCGACCACCGGGACTTCAATCGAGGCGACGGCGTCGGCCAGGGCCCGGGATGTGTGCGTGAATGCGCCAGGGTTGAGGATCAACCCGTTGTGTGAGGAGGTGTGCAGCCAGGAGAGCAGTTCCGCCTCGCTGTTCGTCTGCCGACACTCGACCGTGACTCCCATGCGTTGGGCCCAACCTGCGATCTTGAGTTCAAGATCAGCCAACGTCACATCCCCGTAGACATCAAGCTCCCGCTCGCCCAAACGGTTCAGATTCGGTCCATTGACAACAAGAACTTCCATCAGGCCACCAACGGTTCATGACGACCGACCAGTGTCTTGGCTTTGGTGAGAAGAGTTTCGCTGGTTTCGGTGGTCACCATGTGGAATCGCGATCCGAAACTGTCGATCAGCGCGCGGCCGACCGACTCTCGAGTGACGGCCGCGGAGAACTGCGCGATGGAGCCAGTCGTATCTGCATCCCAGCTGATGTCCAGCGCCTCGTATACGGGCACCAGCGTTCGGCGAATCAAACTGTGGTCATCAATCACGATGACACCGCCAACATGGGCACCACCCTTCACCAGCCGTTGGCCTATGCCAGCCACTTTGACCCGTTGAGCGATGTTGATCGACCACGCTCCGGGACAGTACTCGCCGGGTACCGCTCCAATATGCGCTTGTAGGCCAATCCCTCGGAGAGTGTCTCGAATGGCTTCCGAAACCAACTCGAATCGGTCCTGGGTGTTGGCAGCCGGGTTGGTGTCGGGAACCGCAAAGGAGAAGGCGAGGGTTTCCTCATGAAAGACAGCAGCGCGACCACCGGCTAAACGTTCCAGCGGTCGAAATCCCAGGTGCCTCGCTATCTCGACTGCTCTTGAGTAACCAGTCGCGGCGCGGTCTTGCGAACCGAACGCAACGATCCGAGTAGGCGTGTAGAGCCGCAGGTAAGAGGGAATCAAACCAGCTGCGACATGCTGAAGAGCTGCATGACTAACCGAGACGTCGAGAGCGCCACCGTGCGATTGGAGATCGAGAAGGACAGAATTCACCGGTTTGCCGGTTGCTCCGACGACAATGCCATATTGACAATGAAACCAGGAACGTCTGCTTGGGGCAGGGCGTTGTCACAGAAAGACCCGATTTGAGACCACTTAGATACAGCTATGCACTGCTTGTCTTGACAGGTCTGATGCTGGTCGCATGTGGTGAGGCTCCGCTCGGTTCGCTAGGCGACAGAAGTTCAGGATGGATAACCGAGCCAACTGTCCCACCGACGGTGGCTCCCACCACGACCCTCCCTGGCCCGGTGATGGCCTCCGACCTCGTGTGGTCCAACGACGAGATCGAGAATTCGGCTCTCGACGATGCCGAGGCAGCAAGGGCCGCCGTGTTCGCTCGACGCGAGGGCGATCGCTTCATCCAAGCGAGCGGGGCCGAGATCGCAGCCATCCTCAGCGGTGTTCGCTTCCCGATGACAGTCCCGCCCGGCGTTGGCTGGGTGACCAGCCAGCTGGTATTCAACAACGACGGAACGATCGCTGCCGATCCTTCGGCTGCGTTTGGGCTTTGGTCGGCCGAGCCGTACAGCCGATCGAGATCCGTCGCTCAGATGGTGGTCCTGAGGGTCGCGACCGACCCGGAGGGAGCGGCCGAGGTGGCTGCCGAGACCACATCATCATGCGCTCGGTTCTCTGGCAGCACCACTCAGCAATGCGAGCTCACCGACGTCGGCGGTAAGCCAACATGGATTCTCACCGAGAACTCAGGTGTGACCCTTGTTTGGTTCGATTCGGCCTATCGATACGAGCTTTTTGGGCGGTCGTTTGTTTCGGTAGCCGAGTTGTTGCGAATGGCGGAGAACATGACACCCCTCGTCGACATGCAGGCTGCGACCGGGGTGGCGTTGGCGGTCGACCGGAGGTTGTCGCATCTTTCATAGTGGCGGCTGGTGGAGCTACCTGCGCTACGACGAAGAGCAGGACAGGCCAGACATCGACCGCGATTTGCTGCGTCGAGTCTGGGGTTACGGAGCGCCCTACAAGGCGCGCCTGATTGGTGTGCTCGGCACGATCGTCGTGTCATCAGTCCTTGCCGTCATTCCGGCCCTGCTCATCCAACGGCTTGTTGATGATGCGATAGGGCAGGGAGACGTTGGGCTCCTCGGTCTCCTCGGCCTGGCGATGATTCTGGTACCGGTCCTCAACGGTGGCGTCGGCGTCTTCCAAAGGTGGCTGTCGGCGCGGACCGGTGAGGGCATCATCTTCGACCTCCGCCGAGAGCTCTATGCCCACCTCCAGTCGATGTCATTGCGGTTCTTCACCGCGACCAAGACTGGCGAGCTGATGAACAGGCTGAACAGCGATGTGGTGGGGGCCCAACAGGCAATCACTGGAACGTTTATCACGATTGTGTCCAACCTGGTCTCGGTGGCAGTCATCCTTGTTGTGATGTTCGGCGCAGAGTGGCGTTTGACCCTCCTGGCCATTGCCGCTCTGCCTCTGTTTGTGATCCCTGCGAGGCGGGTCGCCAAGATGCTCCGCGGGATCTCCCGAACCCAAATGGAGCACGAGGCGCGGATGTCGGGAATCCTTCAGGAGACATTCAACGTCTCAGGGGCACAACTCGTGAGACTGTTTGGTCGATGGTCGGAAGAGCGTGAGAAGTTCTCGGATGCCGCCGCGAATGTGCGTGACTACGGAGTGAAAAGGGCGATGGTCGGTCGAGGATTTTTCGCAGCCCTGAGTCTGGTCTCGGCCATAGGGACGGCGGCCGTGTTCTGGGTCGGTGGACTGATGGTGATCAATGAGACCTTCTCGCTCGGAACCTTGATGATGTTCACAGCACTCCTACCGCAGTTATATGGGCCACTTTCCGGTCTCTCCAACTCCCGAGTCGAGTTCGCAACCTCGCTGGTCTCGTTTGAGCGTGTCTTCGAGGTACTGGACCTGAAGACCGACATACCCATGCCGGATCACCCGAGGCCGCTCAGCGGGACGGCGGGTGTCGTGTTCGACGATGTGTCGTTCACCTATGCCTCGGACGATGTCGAAGGGCTGGAGGCAGTGCGTCGTTTTGGGCGTCGCGCTGGTCTCGAGGTCGCCGAGTCGGCACAGTCGACGGTCTCAAGCCGCCGTTGGGCCCTGAGGGACGTCACTTTCGAGGCCGAACCCGGCACATTGACGGCCCTGGTGGGGCCGTCGGGGGCAGGTAAGACGACGATCTCGTATCTGATTCCCCGGCTCTATGACGTAACCGAGGGATCGGTGCGAATCTCCGGAGTAGATGTGAGGGAAGCCGACCTTCGGGAGCTCGCAGCACGTGTCGGCGTGGTGACCCAAGAGTCTTACCTCTTCCACGATACGATCGCGGCCAATCTTCGCTATGCGCGCCCCAATGCCACTCGTGAGGAGATGGAAGAGGCGGTAGAGGCGGCCAACATCGACGACATGATCGCTGCTCTTCCGGAAGGCTTCGAGACTGTGGTTGGGGAGCGGGGTTACCGGCTCTCAGGCGGCGAAAAGCAACGAATGGCAATCGCGCGGGTCCTGCTGAAAGACCCATCGATCTTGATTCTGGACGAGGCCACCTCTCATCTGGACACCAGGTCAGAATCGTTGATCCAGGAAGCGTTGGAGCGACTGATGGAGGGGCGGACCACTATTGCGATCGCTCATCGTTTGTCGACAGTGCGTGCTGCCGATCAGATTCTCGTGCTGGATGATGGTCACATCGTCGAGAGAGGAAACCACGACTCGCTGGTCGTAGCAGACGGACTCTACGCCTCGTTGTACAACACGCAGTTTGAACCGGCTAGCTGAATCAGGCCCCCCTTGTGAGGTTCTCAAAAAGCAGTTGATGCGGAGTGGACAACAGAAGGTGTGATCCATCTGTCGACATCCAGAGGTTGGGGGAGCAGCGGAGCCAAACGTGGGTCGGGAGGGCGTTGAGGTATCGACGCTTCCTGGCGGATGGAGCTTCGTAGACCAGCACTTCTCGTGATGGGGCACCGAGAGCGGTGACCGATCCGACCAGGTCGTACCCGCCAAATATCGCGGCCATGCCTTGTGAGGGATCAATGGCCCCCTCTTCCGAAAGCCAGGTGATTTCTTGGCAAGCGGTGCAGGCAACCACCGCTCGGCGCCCGAGCCACACCGGTTCGTGAATGCAAGTAGCCGTAGAATCCATATCGTCAAACTACGACGGGGGTCTGACAGAAATCCCTGGGCTCGAATACATCAGGGACTTTCGGCCGTTGTGAGCGTGCCGGTGATCCTCGATCATCTGGGAAAGTCGCGATTGGAGGATGACACATGGAACTGCGAGAGCTAGTCGGGGGTGTGGTCCAATCGGTCGCTCCTGAAGCCACCCTTGAGGCGGCGGCCACGCAAATGGATGAGACCGGTGTGGGATCGCTCGCCGTCCTCGACAAAGGCGATTTGGTGGGAATCTTCACCGAGCGCGATGTGGTGCGAGCTGTCGCGTCGGGTGAGCTCTCAAACAAGGTGTCCGTCGGCGATTGGATGACAGCCTTCCCAGACTCGTCAGTTCCTGAGATGGGTGTTCGCGAGGCCGCCGACTGGATGCTCGCATCCGGGTATCGGCATCTTCCGGTTCACGATGGTTTCAACTTGTTGGGGATGGTCTCGATAAAGGACATTCTGTGGGCTCTGACCGGAGAGGGTGACTGATGGACGAACTCACGCGCGAAGAAGCCCTCGAAGTCCTGGAGTCAGCTCCGGTCGGACATCTTGGAATGATCCTGGGCGGAGATCCCTATGTGACGCCCATGTCTTATGTGGTTGACGGCGACCACATTCTCTTCAGGACCATGCCTGGCCAAAAGCTCAACGCTCTACGAGAGAACCCCAGGGTTTGTATGGAGGTTTCGCTCTACGAGGATGGCTCCGGCGAGTGGGTGAGTGTGATTGTCAAGGGATCCGCCCGTGAAGTAGATGACGGAGCTACTCGCAACTCAACGATCTCGATGCTCTTCACCAAATACGAAGAGGTCATGGGATCGCCGCTGAGCCGAAGCCCCGGCCCGCAGCCGATGGAGGGTCTACCGAGCGTCGTCGCCGTCGAAATTGAGGAGATCACGGGTATGTCCTCTGGTCGGGGTTGGACCCGGCGTACCCGGCCTGGACGCCTATAGATGTTCGTTCAGCACTCGACCACGGTTGATCTCGGAATCTCGGAGATCGAGAGGGAGCTGAACGAGATCCGTTCACATGCCGATGAGTGGGCGGATGTCGCCTATCGACAGGGTGAACAGCTCAGGGCACGGGTAGGCCCTGGGGACAGTCTGGCTCGGAGCGTTTCGCTCCAGATCGGCATGCCCGAACTTCACAGCTTTGGGATCGTCTACCCGATCACGTGGACCGCCACCGGAGCGACGCTTCTCTTTCCAGAGCTGAAAGCCGACTTGATTCTGGCCAAGCGCGGGACTGGGCGGACGGAAATCACGCTCAAAGGAACCTATGAGCCGCCGCTCGGCTCACTTGGACGACTGGCTGATCGAGCCGGATTGGGGCGAGTGGCCGACGCCACCGTCAAACACTGGATGGGGCAACTGTCCGAAGCGCTTACGAATCCGGAGTCGCGGTCGGAATAGTCACCTCGATCCGGGTCCCTTCACCGGGCCGACTGTCAATCCTGACCGACCCTCCCAGCCTCGCCGCTCTGATCCGCATGTTCGAAAGACCCATGCCAGTCCCTCTGTCTTGGTTGGAGAAGCCGACGCCGTCGTCAATCACACTCATCCACACTGCATGATCTTGATGTAATACCTCCACTTCGACATTGGAAGCGTTGGAGTGTCTGAGCGCATTGGAGAGTGCTTCGGTAGTGAGCATGACGATGTCGTCGTCCCAAGGTCCGCTGACATCAGGGTCGAGTGACAACGAGACTCGGGCTGGGTAGACCGATCCCATTCTGGCTACCAGAACCTGAAGCTTCTCGTCCAGATCAACGGCAGGCTGGTCAGTGTCTTTGAGCTCGAATATGTAGCTGCGGAGGGCGTTGACGGATGAGTCGAGACTGTCCACCGCTGAATAGATGGCGTTGGAGACGCGTTCATCTTGGGTCAATGCTCCGGCACCTTGAAGGTTGAGTCCAACCGCAAACAAATCCTGGATCACTGAGTCGTGGAGGTCGCGGGCGATTCTCTGCCGATCCTCGACCACGGCCACAGATCGCAGCCTGGTCTGAAGGCGAGCTGTTTGGATTGCCGCACCCGCGATGCGGCTCAGGGTTTCTACGAGGCTCACGTCCTGGTCGGTGAAGCCGTTCGGCTTGTCTGTGAGATACAGGTTGCCGAACTGTTCGCCTGGGAGCGAGACCGGCACGCCGAGAAAGGTGGTCATCGGAGGGTGATTCTCGGGAAACCCGATCGATTGCGGGTGGGAAGCGATGTCATGGATGACTATGGGACCATCGCTGCGAGTGACGGCACCCAGCAGGCCTCGACCAGCCGGGAGGGACCCCATCATCTCAACCTGATCATCGGTCATTCCCTCGTGAACGAAATCAGTCAGCAGGCCGTGTTCTCCGACCACGCCAAGGGCCGCATATCGCGCTCCGGTTGCGCTGCGAGCCTGGCTGACCAACGTTCTGAGAATTCGATCGAGGTCAGACTCTCCAGATACGGAGGCGGCTTCGGCGATGAGTGGCGCCAGGCTGGCGAGATCGTCGGGACTCATGAGCGAATACGACCATAACGGTCGCTACCGTTGTGTGGGAATGGCTACCAGAGTTCTATTGGTCGACGACCATGAAGTCGTCAGAGCCGGTCTACGCGCACTGATCGACGCCAATGATGATCTCACCGTTGTCGGAGAGGCGGGAACGGCCGAAGACGGATTGAAACGTGTCGGATTCGACGATCCCGACGTCGTGGTTCTCGACGTTCGACTTCCGGATCGGAGTGGAGTCGAAGCCTGTCGGGAGATCCGAGAGAGATTCCCCGACGTCAATGTCTTGATGCTCACGTCGTTCGCAGACGAAGAGGCTCTGATGGCTTCGGTCCTTGCGGGGGCTAGCGGCTACGTGCTCAAACGCGTCAAGATGGACGAGCTCATCGGAAGCATCCGCCGGGTGGCCGCTGGTGAATCGTTGCTCGATCCACAACTGACCGATCGCCTCGCCAGCCGAATCAAGGGTGGAAGCTCGGAAGATCCGCTGCTAGCGAGACTCACCCAGCAGGAGCGGAGGATCGTCGGCCACATTGCTGACGGCCTCACGAACAAGAAGATCGCTGAAGAGATGTTCCTAGCTGAAAAGACCGTCAAGAACTACGTGTCCAACGTCCTGGCCAAGATGGGCATGAGCCGACGTTCGGAAGCCGCTGCCTACGTGGCGCGCGTGCAAGCTGAGAAGCAGAAGGTCGACCTTCCTGAAAGCTGGTCCTAGCGGGGCTCCAGGACCACGACCGGAATCATCGACCGAGCGGTCTTGGCCTCGTACTCAGCGAACTGCGGCCACTGTGCTTTCTGGCGATTCCAGATGTCTTCGTACTCCGGTCCCTCCGCCACTCTGGCTCTAACGCTTATTGAATCCGACCCAACCTCAATCTGGGTTTCTGGATTCGCGGTGAGGTTGTGAAACCAGGCCGGGTTGGTGTCGGCGCCACCTTTTGAGGCGAATATTGCGTAGGCGTCGCCTACTGCTTGGTACATCAACGGACTGATTCGGGACGTTCCGGATTTCGCCCCTTTGTGATGAAGCAGGAGCAATGGTGCTCCCTCGAACATTCCGCCGACCTTGCCCTCGGCCGACCGGAATTCGTCGATTATCTGGCTGTTGAAGTCACTCATGCGTGGGGTAACCCCTCACGGATCACGTTTATTCGCTAGAGGTCGATCACAGGCATCTCCATGGTGTCCTCGATCCGGACACCTGGAACCAGCAGGACAGGGATCTGCGAGTTGACCATCACCCTTGCCGACACAGAGCGCCAGGCCTCTTCGGTGAACAGCCGACGGGTGGCTCCCATGACGACCAATTCGGCGTCCACTTCCTCTGCGGTAGTGATGATCGCTTCGGCTGGATCGTCTCCCTCAACGAAGTGGATGTCGCATTCGATCTGCTCGGCCGCCAGGGCTGCGCAGATCGGGTCGACTGCTCGGCGGCCCCGTTCCTCTAGGTAGGCAGCCGCCTTGTCTTCTTCTGATGATGTCGGGTCAGGTGCATCGTTGAGAAAAGAGCGCCGTACATCGTCGTCGAGATCTTCGAGAAAAGATCGAGGCACCCGGATGACTGTCATCACAGACACCTCTTCTTCCTCTCCGATCAGCTGTCTGCAGAATTGAGCCGTCGGTCCGGCGGGGAGCACTCCGGTCGTTGCGATGAGTATCCGCACCCGGTGAACATTAGGGTCAAGTCGATGGAAGTTTCAGTTCGGGACAAGGTCGCCCTTGTGACCGGTGCGAGTCGAGGCATCGGCTTGGCCACAGTTCGAGAGTTGTTGGAGAGCGGAGCAAAGGGGGTCACGCTCACCTCCCGCAAGGAGGAGAACCTTGTCGCCGCTGTTGAGGAGCTCGAGGAGGGCGGATGCAACCGCGACCAGATTCACTGGACTGTGGCCCGGGCTGACTCAGAGACAGACGCCGATCGTGCGGTTAGGGAGACCATGGAGCGATTCGGGGCATGCGACGTTTTGATCAACAACGCAGGTACCAACCCGGCAGCCGGAGCGCTAGTTGAGGTGGACTTAGGCGCCCTGGATAAGACCTGGGCAGTCAACATGCGAGGGCCTCTGTTGTGGGTCCGAGCCGCTTTCCGCGAGTGGATGGGAGAAGCCGGAGGATCAATTGTCAACGTCGCCTCCATCGCCGGATTGCGTCCCAGCCCCTACATGGGGGCCTACAACATCTCCAAAGCGGGAGTCATCCATATGACCCGTCAGCTCGCTCAGGAGCTGGCACCAAAGGTTCGAGTAAATGCGGTGGCACCCGCCGTGGTCAAAACCAGGCTCGCCGCTGCCCTACTCGCTGATGAGGACGCAGCAGCTGCGATGCATCCTCTAGGGCGAGTCGGCTCGCCCGAAGATGTCGCTCGACTGGTGGTCTTCCTGGCATCAGATGCCGCTAGCTGGATGACCGGGGCTACCGTTCCAGTCGACGGTGGGGTGATCGGGGCGGGGTCTTCCGGCATTTCTTGAGAGGAAATTGATGGCTCGCATTGGATCTGGTTTTGCTCTAGTGGCGTTGGCCGCCGCCCTTTGGGCGTCCGACGGTCTGTTCAGAGGAAAGCTCGTGCTCGAGATGTCGGCTCCGCTGATCGTTTTCTGGGAGCACGTGATATTGGTCGTTGTGACGTTCCCTTGGCTAAGGCGGTTCATGCAACGACGTGTTCAACTGACCGGTCGGGAACTCGTCTATCTCCTGTTCGTCGGTGCTGGAGCCTCTGCTTTGGCGACGATCTTGTTCACCCAGGCCTTCACTTATGGTGATCCAACGACGCCGCTCCTGATCCAGAAACTGCAACCAGTTGTGGCTGTGCTCGGGGCGTATCTCTTGCTGGGTGAGAGGCTGCTGCCGCGATATGGCTGGTACTTCCTGGCGGCCGTCGGCGGTGCCTATCTCATCTCGTTCCCGGATCCCCTTGATGTGAGGGTGAGCCAGGCGGCACCTGCTCTGTACGCGCTTGGAGCGGCTGTGCTTTGGGCTATGGGCACTGTCCTGGGTCGTCATCTGACCCACAAGATCGAACCCAATGAACTCACTGCGGTCCGGTTTGCCATCGGTCTTCCTGCAGCGTTGGTGATAACCGCCATATGGGGAGAGACTGGCAACATCGTTCCGATCACCGGATCGGAATTCGGCGTGCTGTTGATTCTCGCACTCATCCCCGGCCTGGCGGCCATGATGATCTACTACCGGGGTTTGTCCCGGACGCCCGCTGCCAGCGCGACTCTGGCCGAACTGGCATTCCCGCTTACAGCTGTCCTAATTGGTTGGCTCGCCTTCGACCGCATACCCAATGGCAGCCAGTGGCTGGGAATCGTCATTCTGTCGGCAACGATTGTCTTTATGAGCCTCGCCGCGAATCGCGGTGATGAGAATCTCGGTGTCATCGAGGAGTTGGAGTCGGAGCCTGTCTCGTAGTCGATCCCCCTCTGACCCCCTGACTGGGTTGGGGTGGTCGTGGGTTGCAGTGACCGGCTCTATGCCCGATACGTCAAGCTGTGAGGACTGAGGGGGGCGATCCCCCTCTGACCCCCTGACTGGGTTGGGGTGGTCGTGGGTTGCAGTGACCGGCTCTATGCCCGATACGTCAAGCTGTGAGGACTGAGCGGGGCGATCCCCCTCTGACCCCCTGACTGGGTTGGGGTGGTCGTGGGTTGCAGTGACCGGCTCTATGCCCGATACGTCAAGCCACGGGGGGCGGTAGCAAACCCCCACTCGCTCAAGGGCGCTGCCAGGTTCGAGGCCGAAGCAGGTTGGCCGTTGACCGTCACCAGGGTTGTGCGTCTGTGCCGTTGAGCGATGTCTGCCACCGAGCGCGAGATCTCGCCGAGACGATCCTGGGCCGTTTCGAGCAGTGTCAAGCCCTTTCGTGAGCGGTCCAGATATCCAACTAGCTGGCCTCGGTCGATGATGACGTAGGCTCCGGCTTCGCGTGCGAGTCTCACCTCGGCAATATCGGGCCACGGGAGGATGCCGCCGTAAGGGTTCGCCGGGTCGGTGGCTGCGAGTGTCACCAGTTGGTCTCCGCGCTGATTGCGCAGGCTGTCCACCGCACCAGGTAGCGCGAACTGCGATCCGCCCAGACCCTCCACGAAGTAGCCACGACGCACCTGCCCGGTCTCCTCGAGATGAGAGAACACCGGATAGAGAGCTGAGAATCCCCCCGGAAACCCCTCGGCCAGAACGGTTGCTCGCGTGACTACCCCATACCTGTCGAGAAGCAGTTGCGCCCACGCAGCCTTGTACTTTGTGGGGTCGGGTGTTGCTTCTGCGAGAGTCGCTGTGAGCGACCATCGCCCCTTCGCGTGGGGTGGAACAGCTGCTGACAAGCGACCTCGTCCCGAACCTGCGTTCCTCCGTCGACCCACATATGCCCTAACTGGGGCGAAGGTGTCGTTGGTGACATATCCCGCCCACACCAGATCCCACAAGGTCTCTAGGACCTCTTCTGGGTCGCCTCCTCCACAGGACTGATAGATGTCCCCAAAGAAGCTTGCACCCCGGGTGTTCAGGGCCTGAACGATCGCCTCCGACCGCTCGGAGGACTCGAAGGTGTCATCTGATCCTGCCCAAAGTTCGGACATCGCAGTTCGCGGATAGAGGGTGACCCTTCCGTCCCGTGCGCCCAATGGTCCCGATCCGATCCAAACAAGATCGCCAGCCAACATCAGTCTGTCGATTGCCTCCGAACTGTTTGTGACCCTGGCGGCAAGAACGTCGCGTTCCAGAACCGAGGCAGGAATCGAAGCGCCTTGCAGTGTGGCTAGAGCCCCGTCGAGGGCCACTCGTCCGGATGGGGGATCGGCGCTGATCCCTTGCCACGTGGTAGCGAATCTGGCTAGGTCAGCAGGATCGACTGGCTCGATCTCGGCCCGCAGAACCGCTAGCGAACGTCTCTTGAGCCTCTTGAGAACGGATAGGTCCACCCACTCGCGTTCGCTTCCGCCCGGGCGAAAGGCTCCCTCAGCGACGCGACCTGCCGAAGCCAATGCACGTAGAGCCGAAGTGACGACGCCAAGTGGCAGGCCCAACGCTCCGGCGGCCTCGGCCGGCACGAAGGGCCCGTGCGTTCGTGCGTATCGAGCTACTACGTCACCGACCGGGTCGACCAGCGGTTCGAGGAAGACATGGGGTACCCCTGGCGGAGGTTGGACGCCCATGCCGTCGCGTAGGCGGGCGGCATCTTCGATGGCAGCGAGGCACTGTTGGCCGGCAACCGTCACGCGGATTACTCGTCGAGCGGCTTCGAGGTCGACAAGCGCAGCAGAGACGTCGATTCCGTCACTTCTGATCTCGATGTCCGCAAGAGTCAACGGACCGAGATCACGCAGAAGATCATGTATCGCATCTTCAGACCTAACGCGTCGACTCTCGGTCAGTCGCTGCAGTTCTAACTCAACGGTTGCAACCACTTCGGGATCGATGAGCTCCCTCATCTCGCCTTCACCGAGTAGGTCGGCCAGTAGCTCGCGATCCAGCGCCAGTGCAGTCGCCCGCCGTTCGGCTACTGGGGTGTCGCCTTCGTACATGAAGGCCGCGATGAAGGAGAACAAGAGCGAGGACGCAAACGGACTGGGAGCTGCCGTGTCGACCTCCGCAACACGTATCTTCCGAGACCTGATCTGGTTCAACGTTTCTTGGAGCCCTGGTACGTCGAAATCATCCTTGAGGATCTCGCGATACACCTCCAGGAGAATCGGGAAGGAACCGAACTGCTTGGCGACATCGAGAAGGTCCGAGGATCGGCGTCGTTGGAGCCAAAGTGGCGTTCGCTGCCCAGGACGACGTCGGGGGAGAAGGAGGGCCCGGCCAGCCGCCTCGCGAAATCGCGCTCCGAACAGCGCGGTGTCAGGGAGATGATCGACTAGCAACGATTCGACCTCATCTGGGTCGAGGACCAGGTCCCCGGCACCGGGCGAATCATCGGAATCGAGAAACCTGAACGCGATCCCATCGTCGGACCAGATTGCATCAACATCGGATCCGTACCGCGACCTCAACTTGTGCCGGAGAGCCATCGCCCACGGCGCATGGATCCGGGCTCCAAGCGGTGACAGAATGACCACACGCCAATCGCCAATCTCGTCCTGGAATCGCTCCACGACAATCGTCTGGTCTGTTGGAAGAACCCCGGTCGCTTGCCTTTCTTCATCGAGATAGGCGAGGAGGTTTTGCGCTGCGAATTCGTTGAGACCGCCTGATCCGAGCGTTTCGAGGGCGTCCTCTGGAGGCAACGAAGAAGTCGATCGGACGAACTCCCCGATCCGGCGTCCGGTTTCGATTGATCTGCCCAGCATGTCGCCGTGCCAGAAGGGCATCTTGGCGCCGACTTCCCCTGGCGCCGGAACGACTTCGACCTTGTCGTGCGTTATCTGGCTGATCCGCCAAGAACTCGAACCAAGTAGGAAAACATCTCCTTCGCGCGATTCGTAGACCATCTCTTCGTCGAGTTCTCCAACTCGACTTCCGTCCGGGAGGGCCACTCGAAAGAGCCCACGGTCTGGGATGGTGCCAGCGTTGGTAACCGCCAGTTGCCTTGCGCCAGGACGGGCTGAGATTTCGCCTGTCATGCGGTCCCAGTTGACTCTCGGACGCAACTCCGAAAACAGGTCCGAGGGATACCGCCCAGACAGCATGTCTAGCGTCTCGTCGAAGACGGAGCGGCTGAGGGTCTCAAAAGGGGCGGCGCGCCGAACGATCTCGAACAGCTCGTCAGCAGTGACGTCACCTCCCACGACATGGGCAACCAGTTGCTGGCACAGCACGTCAAGTGGATTGGCCGGCATTCGGGTCGACTCGACTTTCCCCAGGGACATGTCGGCTGCAATCACTGCTGAAACTAGGAGGTCGCCGCGGTACTTGGGAAAGAGCCTGGCCTTCGAAACACCGCCAACGTGGTGACCGGCTCGGCCCACTCGCTGGAGGCCCGAGGTTACCGACGTCGGAGATTCGATCTGGAGTACCAGGTCGACCGATCCCATATCGATTCCAAGTTCGAGCGAAGACGTGGCCACAACAGCTTTGAGTCTTCCGTGCTTGAGTGCCTCTTCGATCTCAAGGCGGTGCTCCCTTGCAACCGACCCATGATGTGCCCTGGCGATTTCCTCCCCGGCGAGGCTGTTGATCTCAGAACAGATCCGCTCTGCGAGTCTTCTCGAATTGGCGAAGACAATGGTCGAGTTGTGACTTTGGATCGCTTTGAGCAGTTCCGGATATACAGCAGGCCAGATCGATCGCGGCGCACTTCGGTCGGGGTCCAGCGGATCGGCCGACCCAGGTTCGTTCATGTCCTCGACCGGGACGACGATCTCGAGATCCAACGTCCGGTCGGCAGGGACATCGATGATGGAAACCTTTCGTGGTTCCCATGAGCCGTCGTGGTCGACTGTTCCCCCGCCGAGAAACCGTGCAGTCGTCTCTAAAGGCCGCTGAGTGGCCGATAGGCCGATCCTTTGGGGCGGTTCGTCCGTGAGCTCCTCCAGTCGCTCCAACGAAAGTGCCAGGTGGGCTCCTCGCTTGGTCCCCGCCACGGCGTGGACCTCGTCGACAATGACCCAACGCACCGAACTGAGTGCACTTCGTACAGCCGACGTGAGCATCAGGTAGAGAGACTCGGGAGTCGTGATGAGGATGTCAGGCGGATGACGCTGCATTCGCCTTCTGTCCTCCTGTGGGGTGTCTCCGGTCCGCAGGAAGGTTTCCAGTTCGGGCAAGTCACTGTGGCCGAGGCGTTGTGCTGCGTGTCTTATCCCGGCCAGAGGGGCCCTGAGATTTCGGTCCACGTCATGGGCCAAGGCCTTCATTGGCGAGACGTAGAGAACGCGACACCGCTGTGCTCGCTCAGGTGTCGGCTCGTTTAGGAGCCGGTCGAGGGTCCAAAGGAAGGCTGCGAGAGTTTTGCCGGAGCCCGTTGGAGCGTGAATGAGTGTATGAGCGCCGCTCGCGATTGCAGGCCAGCCCTCACTCTGGGCTCTGGTCGGTGCCTCAAAGGAGGCTTCAAACCAGGTCCGGGTAGCCGGCGAAAACGTATCGAGGGGACCCACAGCATGAAAGTATCAGGCTGGTCAGACAAAAACGCCTGAGGCTGGGAGGGGTCAGGCAGTGAGTTCTAGAGGCAGGGCGTCGACGGCGGCCAACTCCAAGAAGATGTCGACCACCGCTGGATCGAACTGGGTGCCAGCGTTCTGGCGAATCTCGTGAACAGCGAATTCTACCGGAAGGGCCGGCTGGTAGGCCCGGGTCGACGTCATAGCGTCGAAAGCGTCCGACACCAACACGATTCGGCTCAGGATCGGAATGTCTGTACCGGCTAGACCGAATGGGTAACCCCGGCCGTCGAACCTTTCGTGGTGGTAGAGAATCGCTTCAGCGATTTTCGGATCGAGCCGGTTGCGGGTCATAGCGAACCCCAGTTCAGGATGACGTTCCATCAGGTCCCGCTCCTCGTTGTCGAGGGGGCCGGCCTTGCCCAAAATGGCTGGATCCATGTGGATCTTGCCCACGTCGTGGAGAACACCCGCAAGAGCCAGTCTGTCTAAGTCGTCCTGATCGAGATGTAATCCCTTACCGAGGTCAACTGCGAGGTTTGCCACACGATGGACATGCCCGTGGAGGTCTTCAATCACATCCTCCATGACTCGGATGAGGAACTCGTCTCGTAGATCTCTCATCGGATTTCGCACCCGGAGAGTTTCACCTGACTAGTCAAAATGTGCATGAGCCGTTCGTACCATTCGTCAACCCAACTACGCCCTAGGTAAGTAATCGTGCCTTTTGCTGCTTGGGATACGGCCTCTGTGGAAAAAGTTCAAAAAGCTCCAGCAATAGTCACTTGACCCTCGGCGGCAGGGCTAACGCCAGCGGGTGACTAGTCCTTGGTGGTCAGCTTTTCGACGAATGCGTCTACTGCGTCCTCGTGTTGGGACGTGGAGTGGGCCAGCGCCTGGAGTGTCGCCGAGAGTTCGAGAAAGGAATCGAGATCCATTGAACGCGCCTTGCGGAGGAGACGCTTCGCCATAACAACGGCAGGAGGTGATTTGGTCGCGATCGTGTGAGCAATGCTGTTGACACGTTCTTCGAGTTGGTCCTCTGGCAAAACCTCTAGGAGGATTCCGTAGCTTTCAGCTTCTGCCGCTGAGATGAACCTCGCGGTCAAAGAGAGTTCGGTAGCCCTTTGCCAACCGACCACCCGTGGCAACAGCCAGGCCCCGCCATCGCCAGGGATGATTCCGAGGTCGATGAAGGTGTGCGCAAACTGTGCCTTACGGGATCCAAAGCGCATGTCACAGCCAAGTACCAGATCGAAGCCGGCTCCGACCGCTGGTCCGTTGACCTTGGCGATCGTGACGAGGTCTGTGGTCGCCATGAACCGTGTCAATTGCTGGATCGATTCGCGGTACTTTTCCGAGATCTCAAATGGCGTGCCCGCGAACAGGCCCTCCCTCGCTGCCATGTCTTTGACATTGCCACCTGCAGAAAAGGCAGGTCCTTCGGCCTGGATGATGACAACCCTGATGTCTGGATCAGCCTCGGCCTTATCCAATGCGTCCAAAAGCGCCTCGATCGTTTCCCCGCCGGTGATGGCGTTTCGCGTTTCTGGGTTCGCCAGGGTGATGAAGGCGACGCTCCCGTCGTTTGCTGTGTCAATCCCGGTCAAACCATCTCCATTCTGCTTGCAGCATCGAACATGGCCCCGACCCGAGCGGGGTCGGGGCGGTTGGACGCCTCACCGTCCTTCTTGAGGAAAGACCCCACGATCACAGTGTTGGCAACCTCAGCCAGGTGGGCCAGGTTGTCTGGCGTGGCACCGGAGCCAATCACAATCCGATGGGACTTCCCAATGGCGTCTCGAACCGACTCTGCCTGCTCCAGGTCGGGCTCCATGCCGGTGCCGCTGCCAGAAACAATGACTGCATCTGCGAGACCACGTTCGACCGTGTCTACCGCGCTGAGAGCCAGGTCGAAGCCCGAAGGGGGAGTGGCATGTTTGACTCCGACGTCAGCCCAGATCTCCGTGTCAGGTGAAATCAGCGCCCGCTTGCGCAGCACTTCGGCGGCACGTCCATGGATCGGCCCTTGGTCGGTGAACATCGTTCCGGTCAGCACATTGACACGAATGGCAGAGGCTCCGGTGGCGGCCGCGATGGCAAGAGCCGCCAGAGCGTCGTTGCGTAGGACGTTGACCGCAAATGGGATGCCCAGCTCGGCAACAGCGTTGACGGCTGACGTCATCGCAGCGATTGTCTCTGGGGGCACCTGTTCGGCGTAGAAGGGGACATCACCGAAGTTTTCAATCATGAGACCCGGAAATCCGTGCTTGGCGAGAATCTCCGCGTCTTCGACTGCCGTGTTGACGACCTGGTCGACAGACCCTGCGAACCTGGGCGACCCTGGAAGTGGAAGTAGGTGGACCATCCCGACCAGGTCGGGCATGGACATCACGACAGGAATGTTTGAGCGAGTTCCATCGCCTTCTCGGCGTGGTCACCGAAGACCTTCAGGCGAGTGTCCTTGGCATCGATTCGCCGCACCGCTAGCCGTGCCCAGTCCGACGCTGATCCCTTGATCAACTGATCGGTGTCCTCGGGTCCATAGATCCATTTCGAATAGCCGGGTCCGATGACTTCGACCCTCACCGGCTCGTAATGCTCCCCAGCCTGTTTGAAAGCGTACGGGAGTGTCTTCCATCCGAACCAGGCGATGTGGCGGATGCGGGGAGTGTCCTCGACCTCGATTCCGAGGGTCGAGTAGATGTCGAGACCGTGCATCCAGGTTTCGGTAAGTCTGAAGGTGGCGAAGGTTCGGGCGCTCATGTCGCCGGCAATCCAAGGGAGGCGATCCTCACCGCTCATGTGTGACAGCGGCTCAACAACCTTTGCTCGTCCGCCTCGCCACCACTCGATGACATCTTGGGGTCTCATACCTCGACCCTTCTCGATGGGATTCTGTCTCAGCGGCTCGATGTCGGATGCGGCCCGCCATTCGTTGATGCGGTCGCCACCGGCGAGGGCGTCGGCGCCGAGGTCTTCAAAATCGGCCAGATGAGCAATCGTGTCGCGTACGGTCCACGGCTTGTTGGGTGTCACAAGATCCCAAACCTTGATGGGGATCCGCTGAAGCGACTGATCGAGGAATTGCTGCTCGGCTACTAGGTCGGAAAGTATGTCGCGCACGTCACGATTCTAGTAGTGGAATCGCAGATACTCCTAAGGGAAATGCACCCCTACCAGGGTCTTTCCGCCTGCTCCTCGCCCATGGCCGCTGGAATCTCGGTCGTCTCGGGCAGACTCGCCAGCTCATTCAAACGATTGATCATTTGTCTCAGCCGTCCAAACTGCCGACGATCGAAATGAAATGTGATCCGATCTAGATCGAGAGCATCCTCGTCGTCGATTTCGGCCTGGTTCGCTTCGACTCGTTCAATCTCACCATCGACCACGATGTCCCCGAACTCGGAGTTCAGCTTTGTGAGTTCGGCGTCTGTCGGTGCCTTCCGAAGTCTCAGGATGAGCTTGCCTCCGGTGTAGCGCTGGGAGTGGTAATTGGTGTAGAAGCCAAATATCTCATCGCAGGCAGCCAGTGGATCCGTGGTGTGGAAGAACAAGTCGAGATCGTGCTCGGAGATGAGACTGTTCGAGACGAGGCGGGATCGCATGAAGTCGATAACCGGCCCCCAATAGCCAGCTCCGTCGGCTTCTAGGAGAACCACAGGATGGAGGTCTGACTTGCCGGTCTGAATCAGGGTGAGCAACTCGAACGCCTCATCGAGGGTTCCGAATCCACCCGGCATTATTACGAAAGCGTTTGACTCTTTGACGAAGCCAAGTTTCCTTGTGAAGAAGTATTTGAAGTTCACCGTCCGCTCGCTAGCCAGGAACGCGTTGGCGGACGATTCGAAGGGGAGTCTGATGTTGACTCCGTATGAGCTGTCGACTCCGGCACCACGGTTGCCGGCTTCCATGATTCCCGGGCCGGCTCCCGTGATCACACCCCAGCCATGGCTGGCCATGTGTTCCGCGAACTTGACGGTGAGCTGGTAGTTGGGGTCGTCTTCCTCGAGTCTGGCGGAGCCGTAGATCGTCACCTTTGGCTCGTCATGCCGCGAGAAGACCAGATTCGAGTACCGCATCTCCTTGAGTGCGGTATTGATGAGTTTCAAGTCACCTCGCGTAGCTCCGTCGCGATGGAGCTTGAGTGCGGTGACGATCATCTCCGAGATCAGGTCGCCATTGGAATTGCTAGAGCTGTCCGCGACCAGTTCGGTCAGGCGTTGGTCGAGATCGGGATTGCCGAGGTCGTAGGGCATTGGAGAAAACGTAGCCGAAGGTCAGGTTCAGTTGGAAGAAAACGGATTGGTATCCGGTCCGATGCGGACCACCGCATTCCAGACGGTCTCATAGTGGTCCCGGTCGTAGCGATCGACGTGAGGGAGCACGAACTCTTCCCACGCCGAGCGGAGAGGGTCGTCTGCTCCCGCGTGGATTACCAGACCCATCGGCACGCGATCGAGAATGGATCTCAATGACAGAGGGGTCTCGACTCTCGTTCCTGTATCTGTCGCATCGAACGACTCGTTGATCTCGACAGCAAGACGCGATATGGCTTCGACATAGGAGGTCTCGAGTGTGGGGTAGCGACGCTCGAGCATGGCGGTGATTTGCTCCTCGCCAGGAAAGCGCTTCTCCCAGATGACCCAACGGTCGGCGAAGGCCTTGTTGAGGGTCTGTGTCCCTGCATAGTCCCGGATGTCTGTCGGGTTCATCGTGCCAAAAACCCGCACGTCGTCCCTCAGGTTGACAGTCTCGCCATTGGGAAGGTCCAAGGCCGCGTACCGATCCAACAGTCCGTGCAGTGCAAACAACGTTTCGGCCCCAGCTGCATTCAACTCAGACAGGTTCAGGAGGGCGGGGCCCCGGAGAGCACGCGTGATGTCGCCATCCTCCCAACGGCTTTCGGTTCCACCCATTCCATCTCCATGAAGGTGAGTTGATCCAATCAACGTCACGTCCCTGACCTCGCCGGTCAAGGGGATACGAAAGTAGGGGAGGCCCATGGCAGCGGCGAACTGCTCGATGTCATGGTCCTTTCCAGTCCCCATGTGACCGCGTACCGCGACATGGACAGGAGCCAGCCCTGCGGCTCCCTGTCGTTGTGCCTGCTCGACCTGGGCAAAGCGATAGAGCATCCCGAGATCGACGTAATGAGGATCTGCCTGAGGGATCTTCCTCGCTCGGAATTCGGCGTCGGCAATATCGGAGGGGACCTCGAATCTCTCGAGCTCTATGGCCGGCCCGTTTCCGCTCGGATCGGTGAAGGTGACTGTTTCAGGCAATTGCTTTCTCCTTGTTTGTTTCAGACGCGCGAAGCCACCAAGTATCCATCCCGGAACTGGCGAGGCTGCGGCGCAGGGCGCTCTTGACCCCCATGATCATGGCGTTGGCTAGCTGGTCTGGTGAGTTGACGACTTCGTGGCGGCGATAGGTTTCATCGACGGTGTGATCGCCAATTCCTACGCCGATGACTGTGGTTCCGGTTGACTCAACGCTGTCGACTGAGGTCTTGAGCGCCTCAATCGAACCTCGCGTCATGCCGTCTGCTAGGACCATGAGGATGCGAACGTCGGCTCCCAGACGTCCCATGCGATCCGCGGCGTGGATCACATTGAACTCGTCAACGTTCGCAGCCTTTTCGAATAGGGAGACGGGTGGGGCTGCTTTACCTTCTTTTCTGGCCTCCATGACCACGCGACGAGGGTTGCGGGCCGCATGGAACAAGCCCGCGAGCGTTCGGCTCGAGTCGCGCCACCCCCGGTCGAAGGGTTTGACCATGTAGTGATTGACAGTCGACAAGAGTCGATCGGCGGCGGAGCCCTGGGTGCCTCTCAGCCCTGACGCAGCGGCCGAACGTCCACTTCGATACGAGTCGTCAGTGTCGTCGGCCCTCGCGGCAAAGCCGCGGTTGAAGAGGGCCACTTCGAAATCGATCTGAAGTTCATCGCACAGCATCGCCATCGACCATGCGCCAAGCAGGGCTGCGGGCATTGCCCACTGCGTGCCTGCGTGGGGATTGCGACCCGGGCTCAACATCGATGCCGAGCCGTCGACCAACAGCGAGACTGCGTACTTGCGCCGGGTTCGCGACGCTCTTCTCTCATACAGACGCTGGTAGAGGCCTGCGCCGATGAACAGGGCTGCGTGTGGCGAGACATCCCCCTGGTCGAAACCGGATCTGAGCCCCCTGCGTTGGTTGGCAGCGAACAGGGGGAATAGTTCTCCGGATACCCGTCTTTGGTTGATTTTCCATCGTTCAGCTGACTGCTGGATCGAGATCAGCCCCTCTGCACCCCACTCAGCAAATGAAGACGGAATTGGCGTGACCAGCAGTTTGCCCGTCATGCCATTAGGGAGATATACCTCCGGCGCTTGGCTGACCCGCAGCAGCTGCGATGTGGACTCGTCGTCTGCGACGTCCGAGGCGCCCTTACGGTCCGAGCGACCCGATCTCGCCTCTGGCGCCCTTCTGGTATCTAGGTAGGACTCCGAGTCCGCCACGATCGGCGAGGTCAAACGAACCGTGTCGACCCCTTCCGATGCCTTCTCCGAGTCGAGCTTTTCCATGGCTTTGCGCTGTGTCTGAGTGGTGGTGTCCGGAACTTCGGTGATGAGTCCGTTGGCTCGTGCAATCGCCTCCAGCTCCATTGCGAGCAATGCGACAGCCCATGGGTCGTCGGCTTCTGCAGCGTCGGCGCAATGGCCCGTTGCATCATCTAGGGCCATGGCCGCACGTGAATCGAGCTTCCTCTCCAGAATGTCTCGCTCCACGTAGCCGCCAGTCAAGAGGAAGCACCCGAGAACAAACTGGCTTAGCGCACCGGAACGTTGGATAGCCTGATTGAGCGACGACATGTAAAGGTCGCTGAGTACTGAGCGGGCACCCGGATAGATCGACAGTCCTTGAACTTCCTGGCGGGCGTCTTCGAGAGTGAAGAAGAGAACCTCTGCAACAGGTTTGTCGGTCACCTCGAGCGCCGAGATGAGGTCGATTTCAACGCCAGGTTCGATTGAACCTTCGACAGGCCATTCGGCGGGAAGTTCACGTCGCTCGTCGAGATTGGTCGAAACCAGGTGGAGTACCTCGTGGAGCGCTGAAGCCAGGGCAACTTCGTCTGGCGTAACCGGTGCGTTGCGGTGATAAGCGGCCTGGAAGATTCGAGGGTCACAGACGATCTCGTCATCTCCGGCGGACGCTGACGACCCGAGACGAACCCGCAGATTGGGGTTATCCGAAAGGCTTCGGGCGAGTCGGGTCACGGCGGGAGCGACTCGCTGATAGCGACCAACCACCGCTTCGATGGCCTGGTCTTCTGGACCGATCAGGTCAGAAAGGAATGTCTGTTCACGTGCGCGCACAAGCCGTCCATTGTCTCATGTCCTGTCAAGTTGGCTGATGGCGACTTCCCGAAGGGGCCGGACTGTGAATACGCTGCCGCCGTGCACTTCGATCTGACCATCCTTCCCAACGGCCTCCGTGTGATCACCGAGGAGATGCCGTCTCTCCGCTCTGTTGCCCTTGGCTGCTGGGTGGACACCGGCACCAGAGATGAAGAGGAGAACGAGGCTGGTGCGTCCCATTTCCTGGAGCACCTTCTGTTCAAGGGCTCCGAAGCGCTGTCGGCCAGACAAGTAAACGAAACCCTGGACTCGATCGGCGCCGAATCAAACGCTTTCACCTCCAAGGAAACGACCTGCTTCTGGACGCGGCTCCTCGATGAGGACGTTTCAGTCGGTCTGGACGTCCTCTCCGAGATCTTGCAGCGTCCGGCATTCCGTCAGAACGAGATCGACTCCGAACGCCAGGTAGTCGTTGAAGAGATCAACATGAACGAGGACGACCCTGGGGATGTGGTTTTTGAAAACTTCAGCCGGGCCGTCTTTGCCAACCATCCACTTGAGCTACCGGTCCTTGGAACGCGAGAGTCGATACGGGGGATCAGTCGAGACGAGATCCACGACTACTGGAAGCGCCGTTATGGCGCAGGTTCGGTTGTGATTGCCGCCGCCGGGTCGGTCAACCATGAGAAGTTCGTCTCCTTGGTGTCGGATCGCTTTGGGGACTGGGACGGTTCCACAGTCCCTCACGAACGTCGGCCGGCAGCCGTTGCGCCGGTCGTGAACCTCACTCGGCGTGACACTGAGCAGGCTCACCTTGTTCTCGGTGGACGTGGCCTCCCGAGGTCCGACGAGAGGCGGTGGGCCTTCGAGATCCTCAGTCACATCATGGGTTCGGGCATGTCGTCGCGGCTGTTCCGCGAGGTGCGTGAGGAACGGGGCCTCGCCTATGCCATCTACGGTTTCAAGCTCTCATACTCCGACAACGGTGCATGGGGAGTTCACGTCGGCACGACTCCTCATCTGGCCGATACCGCTCTGACGGTGATCAGGGACGAGTTGGCCAATGTGGTGGAGTCCGGAATCACCGAAGACGAACTGGAGCGGTCACGAGGTTCCATGAGAGGTGGCCTGGCTCTGTCTCTTGAGGACGCTAATAGCCGTATGGTGAGGCTGGGCAGGGATGAGCTGGCCGGAATGCCGCACTTGTCGATGGAGACCCGACTCGAAAAGCTCGAAGCAGTAACCCCTGATGACATCCACGCCGTTGCCAAAGAAGTATATGGGGATCCGACAAGGGTGATGGGCGCCGTGGGTCCGTTCGAAGAGGGTGAATTGGATGGTTACCTCAGCGTTGAGGCCTAGCCACGCAACCGGCGTCAGCCGTCGAGATCGAAAGTAACGCTCATCGGATTGTCGCCAGCGCTGATTGCGCCGGCCAAAGCAGATTCAGGCCTTTCCATCACCAAAGCTCCGCCGAGGTCGTGTTCGCCATCCGAGGCCGGCCAGCCGATCGTGGTGACGAGGTTGACGTTTCCTGAGAGCGAGGACCACAAGATGGAGTCGTTCACCTGTGTGATCGAGACAAGGAGCTCGGCGCCGTCTATCGGGACCAAGTCAGCTCCCGGTGCAGGCGCTTCGAAGACGGCGACGCTTCCTCCCGCCATCGCCATCGTGAGAATGGCGGCGAAACCCCACCTAGAAACCTTCGTGATGACCGCGCTTTGCATTTCAGTGCCACGCTAAGTGGCGGCACGGCTGCGCTAAATGCCTATTTCGACAAATAGCGAGATGACTAGTCCGTAGATGAGGGCTGCCACGGTCACCAAGACCGAGATGAAGGCGGCGCTGCTAGAGCGTTTCGCCGACCATGTGGCAACGGCAAACCCGGCTACGACCCAAAGGGTGATGTCCAGGGGCCACGCCACCACGAGATCCCCGAATACCAGGGCCAGGGCTGCGGAGAGCGGAAGGCCGGCAGCGTAAAGGGTCTCGCCGAGTGTCGAGCAGGCCTGGTGGCAGTTCGCCTGGTTGAGAAGTGTCAGCCCGACCGCGAGAAAGACCAGGGCGGTGACCACCAGAAACAATGTGGCCAGGGTGGTTTCTCTGCACCCTGGAGCTTGGGAGGACTTCGCCATTGGACAGGATGCTATGCCTGCCCCGATCAATGGGCATACTTGCCTACTCTGAAGCAAGGATGGAAGGGACTCCATGAGAGACGCGTTATTGGTCTTGCACATGTTGGGTGCTGGCACCTGGATCGGCACCAACGTCATGCAGGCTGTCGTCCCGGCGTTGATTGAGCGTTCAGGGGACCGTGCCGTGGCTGCGTGGTACCGCGTTGTGGCGAGCCTCAACCTCGTGTACATCCCGGCTGTGGTTCTGATCCTCCTCACTGGCTCGCTGATGGTGGTCTTAGACGATGCCTTCAGCTTCGCCGATCCCTTCGTCAGTATCGGGTTCGCGATGGTGGTATTGGGTCTGGTCGCCGGCCTGGCGGTTTTCTCGCCCACCGGTAGAGCCGTTGCCGAGGCCGCCGAAGCTGGGAACACGGCCACAGTCAAGAGCCTTCAGGGACGCCTAACGCGGTTTGGGGTGCTTGATACGGTGCTGCTCGTCTTCACAGTTTTTGCAATGGTGACCCGGCTAGGGGCCTGAATCGCGTGCGAGCAGTCCTCACGGTCTGCATCCTGGTCGTGACCGGGTGCACCACCCTCCAGGGTGCACCTTCGACCACGGTTCCTGTCCCCAGCACGACGACAACAACGTCGACCACGACCACAACCACGCTGCCGCCAACCTTCACCGCCCAAGGCAAGGTCTCCCAGAGTGACGGTTCGCCTGCTGTGCGGGCCCTGGTGTCGTCGGGTGAGGCCGTGGTGACCACCGGCCCAGATGGTTGGTTCAGCATCGAGTTGGCAGAACCCGGACCGCTAATCGTGGAGAAGCCCGGATGGCAGCCAACTGCGGTCGATTGGGACGATACGGGTTCTGTTTATGAAATCGTCCTGGTCAAGCGCACGGTCAGAGGTTTGCGAGTCGGCGCTGATGCAGCCCGAAGCGACGACGAATTCCAAGAGCTGCTCTCGTTGGCCGAGTCCACTGCTGTCAACGCCTTTGTCTTCGACACCAAGCAAGAAGGCGGTCGGGTTCTCTACGAAACGAGTGTCAGTGAGGCGCACGAGATTGGCGCGGTGAGTGTTTTCTACGATCCGGTGGAACGCTTGGCACAGGCGCACGAAGCGGGCCTCTATGCGATCACCCGTATCGTCACCTTTGAGGATGAGATACGCGCCCGAGCTCGCCCGGCTGAAAAGCTGGCAGGACGATGGGTCAGTCCGCTGGTCAAGTCGGCTGCGGATTACAACATTGAGCTTGCGGCCGAGGCATGCGAACTCGGTTTCGACGAGATCCAGTTCGACTACGTCAGGTTCCCCTCGGGGCAGACAGCCGGTGTGTCCGGCCAATTGGAGATGAGTCAAGACGAACGAGTCCACGCCATCAGTTCGTTTCTGTCGAGGGCCAGACAGGCGCTGCACCCGTTGGGTTGTGCGATGAGCGCAGCGATCTTCGGCATTGTTGTGTCGAGCACCGACGACCAGGGTCTGGGGCAGAGACCCGAGGAGGTCTCGGCGCAAACCGACGCTGTGAGTCCGATGGTCTATCCGAGTCACTATTCACCTGGCTGGCTCGGGTTCCCGGATCCGAACGATCATCCATATGACGTGACGGCAGACGCGATCGACGATGCTTTGCCGCGTCTGCGCGAAGGTTCAGAGTTGCGCCCGTGGCTCCAAGGGTTTTGGTGGAGCGATGAACAGATCAGGCGATCGATTCAGGCTGCCGAAGATCGAGGAGTTGGATGGATCATCTGGAACGCCAGGAGCAACTTCGACGCATCAGCACTACCCACTGACGGTGAGGTGTCGGACTCCTAATCGAGGCCGCCCACCCTCACGTCGGGAGCTCCCATGCGAGCTGCATCGGCGGTCTCGTCGTCGAGTCGTGTTTGCGAGTCGCGTTCAGCCTCAACCCTTGCGAGATAGTGCGAGATTTCTCTCTCGACCGTCAGCTGGTTCCACCCGAGCAATGGCGCAACAATCCGCGCGACGGGGGCTGCAGCTTTGACGCCCCGGTGCTCCGTTTCGATTGAGATCCGGGTGCGACGTGTGAGTATGTCGTCCAGGTGCAGGGCGCCTTCATGAGTGACTGCGTATTCGATCTCTGCGGCCGTATAGGGAGCGTCGGTGATGACCGGTTGCGAACGAGAAGGATCTCGGTCGAAGATTGCCGTGACCTCAGCACTCAAAGAGCCGTACCGCCGCGATAGCCTCGAGTTTGCGGGTGGTGAGGCGCCCACCAGCGGGATGGTTTCCGTTCTCGATTTCGGTAGCGGCGATGGCAGATAACCGCCGACCGCATCGACCGCGTCTCTTGCCATGACTCGATAGGTGGTGTATTTGCCTCCGGCCACAGAAACCATTCCGTTGCCCCGATCGAACACTGCGTGCTCCCGGCTGAGTTTCGAGGTTTGATCCGATTCGCCGGTGAGCAGTGGCCTCAGTCCCGCGTACACGCCGACAACGTCCGCCGTCTCGAGCGGCGTCGTCAGAGCTGTATTTGCCCAGCGCAGCAGGTATTCGATATCTGTCTTGCTGGCGGCCGGGTGGGCTCGACGCAGATCCCATGGAGTGTCGGTCGTGCCAACGATCCAGTGAGCGCCCCAAGGTATGACGAACAGAACCGACACTTCGGTCCGCAGCAGGATTCCAGTTGTTGACGCGATCCGGTCGCGAGGCACTAGAACGTGGATCCCCTTCGATGCCCTCACGTCGATGCCCGACTCGCCGGCGAGTTGTTCGATGTCGTCGGTCCAAACACCGGTTGCATTCTCGACAGATCTTGTGGCTACACGAATGGTCCTACCCGCTTCGAGGTCTCTGACGATCGCGTGTGAGATCTGGCCGCCGGTCCTCTCGATGTCAATGAGGCGGGCACTGCTAGCCAGGAGAGCACCTTCGGCCGCGGCCGTTCTGGCGACTGTCATGGTGTGGCGGGCATCGTCGACAACCGAGTCCCAATAGCGAATCGCACCCTTGGCCTTGAGGGCAGGCGCCAACTCAGCGACCTTCTGGCGCCCGAGGTGCGAGTGCCAGGGGAGGGGGTTGGAAGCTAGCCGTGCCAGCAGTTCGTAAAGCAAGACACCAGCACCGACGTAGAGCCTCTCGAAGAGTCCACGTTGGATTGGATAGAGGAAAGAAGCGGGCTCCACCAGGTGAGGGCAAAGCTCGTTGAGCATGAGATTGCGTTCAGCCAGGGCCTCTCGAACCAGTCCAAAGTCGTATTGCTCGAGATACCGAAGTCCTCCATGGAACATCTTTGAGGATCGGCTCGAAGTGCCCGACGCGTAGTCGCGCTGCTCGACCAGCCCGACAGCCAGGCCACGGGAGGCGGCGTCGAGTGCAGTACCGACACCCGTGATTCCGCCGCCCACGACGAGGACGTCGAGCGACGACTTGTCCATCGTGTCGAGTGCGGCTTGCCGTTGCTCCGGGTTCAGGGCCGATCGGTCGGCACTAGGCGGTCCCATCGAGGCCTACGATCGTCGGATGAAGATTGGTGTTCAACTCCCCGAAGTAGAGAGGCCCGTGGACTGGGCGGAAATGAGAGACATCGCACAGGCTGTCGAAGGCGGAGGCTTCGATTCGCTCTGGGTGGGAGATCATCTTCTATTTCGTGACGACCAGACCGGTACCCGTGGCCCGATGGAGGCCTGGACCACGCTCGCGGCTCTGGCTGAGACCACGAGTCGTGTGGAATTGGGTCCCCTCGTGGCTGCCACGTCATTCCACTCACCCGCAATGTTGGCGAAAATGGCGGCAACGGTTGACGACATAAGCGGTGGCCGGTTGATTCTCGGCCTTGGGGCTGGATGGAACGAACCGGAGTATCGGGCCTTTGGCTTCCCCTTCGACAACCGTGTGAGTCGTTTTGAGGAGGCGTTCACCGTCATCCGCACCCTGATCCGGGAGGGTGAAATCGATTTTGAGGGAAGGTTCTTTTCGATCAGGGAGATGGAACTGTTGCCAAGGGCTCGGAGAGACCTGCCCCTGATGGTCGGATCTAATGGGTCGCGAATGCTGTCGATAGCCGCGCCACATGTGGATGCCTGGAACACTTGGCACGTCTGGTTCAACAATGACCCAGCCGGCTTGCGGCCCTTGATCGAGAACCTCGAACAAGCGTGTCTCGAGTCGGGACGCGATGTCAACGAGATCGAAAAATCCGCCGCCGTCTATGTCCAGCTTGCACGAGGTCGGGGGAGGGTTGCTGGTAGCGAGACTCGACCAAAAGCCCTGCCGATATCGGGAGGCAACGAAGAGATCGCCGCCGCGTTGTCAGCCTTCGGGGATGCAGGCATGGACCATCTTCAGGTGGTGCTGGATCCGATTGATGTGGAGGCTGTGGAGTCCTTGGCGGAAGTGCTGCCGTTCGTGGTGCGGTAGGCGGGGCCCCGATTGGGTAGGGTCGGTCGGCATGAAGCTCGTATCGAATAGTTTCGCCGACGGATCTCGAATCCCGGCCAAGTTCGCCCTCGCCACTCACGATCCCCATACCCACGCGCGTTTCTCGGACAACATCAGCCCACATCTGGCTTGGTCATTTGTGCCTAACGGAACTCGGTCGTTTGCGATTGTCTGCGTGGACCCTGACGCTCCCAGCGACGGTTCCGATGTGAATCAAGAGGATCGCGAGGTGCCTGCCGATCTTCCGCGCGCCAACTTCTATCACTGGGCCTTGGCTGATCTGGGATCGGCCATCCGGGAGATCGATGAGGGCGAGTTCTCAGACGGTGTGATCGAAGGAGGAAAGAATGCTCCCTTCGGCCCCCACGGAACTATCCAAGGCATCAATGACTACACGGGATGGTTTGCAGGAGACGAGACGATGGCCGGGGTCTACTTCGGCTACGACGGGCCCGCGCCACCATGGAACGACAGCATTGAGCACCGGTACGTGTTCACGGTGTACGCGCTCGACGTTGACCACGTGGATGTCTCAGGCGAATTCACCGCAGGTGACTTGTTGGAAGCCATTGAAGGCCACGTGCTGGCTGAGGCATCGCTGACCGGGATATACACCCAAACACCCCGACTTCTCTAGATGGGGTCCCTCCAAACCAGCACCGTCCCATCGAGCACAGTTTCACCTGCTTGGTTTGTGATTTCACATGCCAGCTTGGAAAGCGGCTTGTCCTCGCGAACCTCGACGACGGTGACAGTCGCAGTTATGACGTCGCCTGGGCCAACAGGTGCCCTGTAGTTCCAGTTGGTGTTTAGAAAGACCGAACCAGGGCCGGGCAATTCCTCCGCCACGACCGCGTGCAGCAGTCCGGTCGTCACTCCGCCCTGGACGATGATCCGTCCGAAGCGGGACGCAGCAGCCAATTCCTCGTCGTAGTGGATCGGGTTTCGGTCACCGGTCATCTCGGTGAACAGCTCAATATCTCGAGATGTGACGGTTCGGGTCATGCTGGCCGTGTCGCCGACCGCGAGTTCGGTCATTCGGCTGTGATCGTCACCGAGTTGATGGTCACGTCCGAGGTGGGGCGATCGGAGCGGTCGGTCTCGGTCGTGGCAATGGCATCGACGGTTTCTAGACCGCTGCGGACCTGCCCGAAAATCGTGTACGAGTGGGGGAGTCCGACATCGGTGTGGCAGATGAAGAATTGGCTGCCGTTGGTGTTGGGCCCGGCGTTTGCCATGGCAACCGTGCCACGCGAGTAGGTGCCTGAGCCCTCGATCTCGTCGCGGAAGCGGTAGCCCGGCCCTCCGCGGCCGGTCCCGGTCGGGTCGCCACCCTGGATCATGAAGTTCTCGATCACGCGATGGAAGATCACCCCGTCGTAGAAGCCGTCATTCGCCAAGAACACGAAATTGTTGACGGTCAGCGGAGATCGGCCGGCGTCGAGGTCGATGACGATCTCACCGTGACTGGTGTCAAGGGTGGCTGTGTAGGCCTTGGAGGCATCGATCGTCAGGTCTGGAGCGGCTGAGTATTGCTTGGCGGTCATAGTCGACACCCTAGGAGTGGTTTGAGTGCTCTCAGAAAGACGCATCTAGCGGACATCGGTTTCTTCAGCTCTGGCTGGTACCTTGACCCCGTGAGCATCACTCCATCGAAACCCTTCGGCCATGTGGCTACGGCGATGGTCACTCCGTTCGACTCGTCAGGCCAGCTCGATCACCAGAAGGCCTGGGACCTCGCTCGACACCTCGCCGCCAACGGAACAGACACCCTTGTTGTGGCCGGTACGACCGGAGAGTCGCCGACGCTCTCTGACACCGAGAAGTTGTCTCTCTTCAAGACAGTCGTCGACGCCGTGAAGGACAAGAAGACACAGGTCATTGCCGGCACCGGGACTTATGACACTGCCCATTCGGTGCAGATGACCGAGCGAGCCGGCGAACTGGGGGCCGACGGTGTCCTCGCAGTGACGCCGTATTACAACAAGCCCGGACAGGTCGGTCTGATAGGTCACTTCAGCGCCATTGCCGACGTTGGTCTGCCGGTGATGGTCTATAACATTCCGGGTCGGACAGGTCGCCTCATCGAGATTGAGACCCTGGCGCGACTGGCCGACCACCCGAACGTCGTCGCAACCAAGGACGCTGTCGAGAACGTTGATTTCACATCAACGACTGTCAGCCGGATTCCTTCGTTGCCCGTCTATTCCGGACAAGACAGCCTCACTCTGCCGATGATGGCAGTGGGTGCTGTCGGAGTTGTATCGGTTATCGCTCACCTCGCTGGGCCGACCGTGGCCGCGATGGTCAAGGCAGCTACGGCTGGCGATTACGAGGAGGCTCGGCGTCTTCACCATCAGCTCCTCCCTCTATGTCATGCCTGCTTCCTCGAGACGAACCCAGGCCCGGTAAAGGCAGGAGTGTCCAGATTCTGGGAGGACGTGGGTGACGTGAGATTGCCACTCACCATGGCATCGCCCGAAACGATTGCGGCCATAGAGAAGGCCATGGGAGCAATCAACCGGTCGTGAGTGTCTCTGTAACTTTCCTAGGCGGTCTCGGCGAGATTGGCCGCAACTGTGCAGCCATCGAAGTAGAGGGCAAAATCGCTCTCGTCGACGTCGGTCTGATGTTTCCCGAAGAAGACATGCTCGGTGTCGACCTGGTGTTTCCCGACTGGTCTTGGCTTGCCGAGCGCAAAGACGATGTTGAGCTGGTAGTCATCACGCACGGTCACGAAGACCACATGGGAGCACTCGCCTATTTCCTTAGAGACATCCCGGCTCCCGTCTATGGCACCGAGCTCACGATGGAACTCGCTTCTGGCAGGATCGACGAACTCGGCGTTGAAGCCGACCTCAATGTGATTCCTCAAAAGAAGTGGATCGAGCATGGCCCGTTCCGCTTCATGATGATCGCTGTCAGCCACTCGGTCCCGGAGGCTTCTGCTGTTGCATTTGATACCCCCGAAGGGATGGTGCTGCATTCCGGGGATTTCAAACTCGATCCCACTCCGATCGACGGGGTACCCACCGACCTGCCGGCGTTCGCCTCGCTGGGTCGCAAAGGGGTCAGACTGCTGTTGGCGGATTCGACGAACGCAGAGAAGGAGGGCTTTGAGCCATCTGAAAGTTCGGTAGGTCAACCGATAGCCGATATTGTGCGTGACGCTCCCGGCAGAGTTATCGCCGCTTGCTTCTCATCTCATGTTCACCGCGTTCAGCAAATCGCTGACGCCGGTGTTGCCTCGGGGCGGAAGGTCGCCTTCTTTGGGCGATCGATGCATCGCAACACCACGGTGGCCACCGAGCTGGGCGTCCTCGACCTCCCCGCAGACTCTGTGGTCGACATCAAAGACCTTGGCGATCTGCCTGACCACGAACAGCTCTTGATCACCACGGGCAGCCAGGGTGAGCCCTTTGCAGCGTTGTCGCTGATGTCACAGGGCCGCCACAAGTTCGTGAAGCTGGACGAGACCGACACAGTTCTGATTTCGGCCAAGCCAATCCCGGGTAACGAGACGGCTGTCAGCAAGGTGATCTCCAACCTGATGCGTCGCGGCGCCAAGGTGGTGCATGGCCGCAACTCGCACGTTCATGTCTCGGGCCACGCTGCGCGGGAGGAGCTCTTGACGTTCATCAACCTGGTTCGGCCTCGAGCGTTCGTTCCGGTTCACGGCGAGTACCGGCACTTGTCGGCCCACGCCGACTTGGCGCGCACCATGGGAGTTCCTCAGGTGGACGTCCTGGAGGACGGCGACCGAGTGGTGCTGAACGGCAAGAAGACAATGGTCGAGCGCCGAGCGGTGCCTGCTGGGTATGTCTACCTCGACGGTTCGTCGGTCGGGGACGTGCAGAACGCTGTACTGAGAGACCGGTCTCACTTGGCTGACGACGGAGTCGTCGTGGTGACCCTGGGTATCGATCACGGGACCGGAGAAATCGTCTACGGGCCTGACCTGGACAGTCACGGCGTGATGGATGATCCGACCGCGGTGCTGGAGAAGGCTGGGAACGCGGTGGTGAGTGCGGTCCAGTCGCATCAGGGAGGCCGTGCCGACCTGGCGGAGCTTCAGAAGACCGTGCGGTCAGCCGTAGGCAAAGTGGTGCGAGTCGAGACGGCTCGCAAGCCCGTAATCATCCCCATCATCATGGAAGTCTGACTACGCAAACCTCCGGTTGTTAGGCCCATATACGGGCCTAACCGCCTCGAGAAACTAGGCCGAACCCACCTCGACCATCACCTCGTCTAGAGGTTTGCGGGCCAAATCAGGTACCACGCAGTCATCGGAGGGGTATCCGATGGGGAAGAGGCAAAACGGTCTTTCGTTCTCGGGACGTTCTAAGACCCGGCTCAGGAACTTCATCGGCGAAGGCGTGTGGGTCAAAGTAGCCAGCCCCATGTTGTGCAAGGCGGCGATGAACAGCCCGGCGCTAATACCCACTGATTCTTTGGGGTAATAGACGTGGCGACGCTCACCGTTGTCATCGAACTGATAGCGATGCTCGAATAGCACCACAATCCACGGAACCGTTTCCAGGAACGGCTTCTCCCAGTCGGTCCCGAGCGGCTCGAGGTCTTCCCTCCAGTGGGGAGGAAGTCGTCCGCCCTCGTAGTTGACTTTCTCTTCCTCTTCGGCTGCTTCACGGATGAGCCGCTTGATCTCAGGGTCACCGGTCACCACGTAAGTCCACGGCTGCTTGTGGGCTCCCGACGGGGCTGTCGACGCGGTCATAATCGCGGTCTCGATCAGATCCCGGGGGACAGGATCGTCGGAGAAGAATCGGACAGAGCGTCTGGCGTCCATCTGGTTGAAGAAGGTCTTGCCCCGCTCGCGTTGGGTCGCGTGGTCATAGGCCTCAGATGCGTACGGGATCATGGGTCCAGGCATGAGCTTCACCGTACTTGAGCTGCTCTGGGCATTGGCTCATGGAAAGCCCCGCCACAGCCGCTTTGATCGACTGCCCGGTTGGTCACTGAGCATTGCCTGAAAGAGAGTCACTGCTAGAGGCCGTCTTCCGCCTACTCCACCACTCGTCCATGAGTATGAACAGGGCGGATGCCCCCAGCGCCAGAAGGCCTGCACCAAGCGTCAATTCCTCAGACTCGTACCCCGTGAAAGCCGCAACGATGCCCCACGCAAAGAGCCAGCCGACAACCCCGATGACGGCGTTCTTCCAGATCGGTCTGTCCTCCCTGCCCCCGTTCACGAGAGCACCGGCTATACCACCTGTGATGGCGGCGATCGGCAGAAAGAAAACCAGGCCAAGAACCACGCCCATGAAACGCTCCTTTCAGGTCGAAATTCTACAGCCCGAATCCGAATGGCTCTCACAAGTCGACAGAGTCCGAGACAAAATGCTGGGTCCGTCCACCTCCGACAGGTCGGCAGACCTAGACGAAATGCAGACCGATTCCGACTTGCCTTGAGTAGTGTCTTCCAACACATGCCAAAACGGACACCCACCCGGAAGGGATCCGGGCGGAGACGGGTGTCCTCGCACAAGAAGGAAAAGTCGTTCATCGGGGCGGTCACTCAGAAGCTGGTAAGGGCCCGTGACTCGGTGAAATCGACGCTTGGCCGCCAGACCGAAGACGTCTGGGGTCTTGTTCTCCTCGTAGCCGCTGTTCTCGTGACGCTCGCCTTTTTCGGGCTTGCCGGCCCGGTCGGTGAAGGTTTCGCCCAGGGAACCCGCTTCCTTTTCGGCGTCTGGCGTTTTGCCCTTCCCGTCGGGATGGCGGCAGTTGGGATCGCCTTGATTGTTGGACGACCACGTGACGGCGCCCGGCGATTGCTGATTGGGGGAATCGCCACCTTCATCGGCTCGCTTGCCCTGTTCCACCTTCTCACCGGCGCGGTCGCCTTCCGTTCGAGTGTCGACATGGTCCAGGAGCGAGGCGGGGCTGTTGGATCGCTAGTCGCCTTCCCGCTGCGTCGACTCATCGGCGACTGGGGGGCCTTCGTTGTACTCGCCGCTGCCATCGGAATGGGCGTGCTGATCATGACCAGAACTTCGGTCAGAGAGCTGTTTGGCGGTGTCGTTGACCTTGTCCGGAGAGGACGCAAGTGGGTCAGCAACGCTTTTGCCACAACTGCCACCGCAGGCGCCCACGTTGCTTCCACTCCGATGATCGTCACCCAGCCGGCGAAACGCGGTCGTCACACCCGCCCTGAACCGAAGAAGCCGAAGGTCGAAGACGTCATCGAGGAGCCGGAGGACGAGGCAGAGGCAAAACCAGCGCCCGCGCCTGTTGTCACGCTTGACTTGACCGACGAGAACTACCAGTTGCCACCCCTTTCAATTCTGGACGGCGGAACTGGGGGAGAGGTCGACAAGCGCTCTCTCGAGCAGACCGCCCGCCAACTCGAAGACACCCTTACTCAGCACGGTGTCGACGCAACCCTGACGAAGATCGTGCCGGGTCCCACTGTCACTCGATATGAGATTGAGCTGGCCCCCGGTGTGAAAGTGAATCGGGTGTCCAACCTTTCACACGACATCGCATACGCGCTGGCGACCCCAGATGTGAGGCTGCTGGTGCCGATCCCCGGAAAGTCAGCGATTGGCGTCGAGGTGCCCAACACGAAGCGCCGCCTGGTTTCACTGGGAGACATCTTGGCCAGCGAAGAGGCTGCCGCACCGTCTGGGCCGCTAACCGTCGGACTGGGAATGGATATCTCCGGAAAGCCGAAACTTCTGAATCTCGCTCAGCTTCCACACGTCCTGATCGCAGGTGCCACCGGCGCTGGCAAGTCGTCGTGCATCAACTCCATTGTTACGTCTTTGCTCATGCGGGCTCACCCCGACGACGTCCGTTTGATCATGGTCGACCCCAAGAGGGTCGAGCTCGGCCAATACAACGGGGTGCCTCACTTGCTTACCCGAGTCATCACCAACCCTAAGAAGGCGAACGAAGCCTTGAAGTGGGCCGTGGCAGAAATGGATCGGCGATACGACCTGCTGGCCGATGCCAAAGTGCGTGATATCGAGGGCTACCGCGAGAAGTGGGACGCCGGACAGCTGGATCCTGATGGGTTTGATCGCTTCCCCTTCATCGTGGTTCTCATCGACGAGCTCAACGACCTGATGATGGTGGCCGGACGCGAGGTCGAGGAGTCGATCGTCCGGATTGCCCAAATGGCTCGTGCCGTGGGCATCCACCTGGTGATTGCCACGCAGCGCCCGTCAGTGGACGTCATCACAGGGGTGATCAAGGCCAATGTGCCAAGCCGACTGGCTTTCAGCGTCGCCAGCCAGACTGACAGCCGTGTCATCATCGACGGGGCGGGAGCCGAGAAGCTCGTTGGTATGGGCGACATGCTGGTCATCACGGCGAAGGAGCCCCGTCCCCAGCGAATCCAGGGAGCCTGGGTTCGCGAGACAGAGATCCACGACGTCGTCAAATGGGTCAAGGACCAGCGCGAGGTGCAGTACCAGGACAAGCAGGTGCTCGAAGCAGCCGCTGCCGCGGCGGCAGCCCAGGCAGACGACGAAGACGACGAAGATGCGGTGCTGATCAGACAGGCCACTGAGTTGGTTGTTCGGTCGCAATTGGGTTCGACTTCGATGCTTCAGCGCAAGCTTCGCATTGGGTTTGCTCGGGCCGGGAGAGTCATGGACGCCCTGGAACGGAAGGGCATCGTGGGTCCATCCGTGGGTTCCAAAGCTCGTGATGTGCTGATGACTGTCGAGGAGCTCGAAGCAATTCTCGAAGCCGAATCGGTTAACGCCTGATTAGGCCCTTGCGGGTCTAGAGTCGCACGCGAACCGTTTTTCCAAGGAGTCGTGTGTCTGCACGTAAGTCAGGGCTTGGCCGCGGTCTCGATGCCCTGATCCCTAACCGCAATGCAGCCGATGAGGCAAACGACCAGAATCTTCCCCGTGGGGAACATCACGTGCACAAGCTGATTCGTCCCGACGGGACTGCCGTTGACGAGCTTCCGATAAGCAGCGATCAACTTCGGAGCCTCTACGCGGACATGGTCGAGGCGCGTGCATACGACACCAAGTCCATTGCCATGCAGCGTCAGGGTCGGCTGGCGACATACGCATCGTTTTTGGGTCAGGAGGCAGCCCAAATCGGGGCTGCTGCGGCTCTGCGATCGGACGATTGGGTGTCAGGCACCTATCGCGATGCTGCCCTCAATTGGCGCTCTGGCTACCCCTGGGAGCTGCTGATCCTTGGACGGATTGGTGACGAGCGCGGTGGGGAACTACCGACCGGGGTGAACGTCATGCCCCCTTCGATCACGGTCGGTGGACACATGATCCACGCGGTCGGGTTGGCCTGGGCTGAGAAGCTAAAGGGCTCAGATCGGGTCGCACTCACCTCTTTCGGAGATGGAGCAACTTCTGAAGGTGATTTCCACGAGGCCATGAACTTCGCGGCGGTTTACGAAACGCCGACTGTGTTCTTGTGTCAGAACAACGGCTACGCGATCTCATACCCAACAAGGGAACAGACTCGATCATCCGGGATAGCGGTGAAGGCCGCGGCATACGGCATGCCAGGTGTGGTCGTGGATGGCAATGACGTCGTGGCCGTCCTCCAGGCCGTCGGAGAGGCCGTGGCTGCAGCACGCTCGGGAGCAGGCCCGACGCTTGTGGAGGCCGTTACCTACCGCATGGCTGCCCATACGACCGCGGACGATCCTGGCCGATACCGCGACCCAGAAGAAGCCGAAGCATGGAAGGATCGGGACCCATTGTTGCGCGTCCAGCGGCATCTGCAGGCAGCCGGTGAATGGACCGAGGAATGGCAGGAAGAACTCGAGAGCGCGGCCGCCGAGCGGATTGAAAGCGCCGTTGGTTGGGCCGAATCGGTGCCAGAGCCGACTTTCGAGCAGATGATCTCTCGCATGTATGCAGAAACTCCGCCTCACCTGTTGGAACAGTTAGAGCAGCAGGACCGTGGCTGAGGTCAATCTTGCTCAGGCGATCAACGGAGCCCTCGACTCCGCTCTCGCCGCAGACGAACGTGTCGTCCTCCTCGGGGAGGACATCGGCAGGACCGGTGGCGTCTTCCGCATCACCGACAGTCTCCTCGAGCGCTACGGGGCGGAAAGGGTCTTTGATGCGCCGGTAGCCGAGTCGGGGATCGTAGGTGCCGCCTTCGGGATGGCTGTGGCCGGACTAAGGCCGGTCGCAGAGATCCAGTTCCTCGGGTTCTCCTATCCGGCCTATGACCAGATCGTCAACCACGTCGCCCGTATTCGCAATCGGACGAACCATCGAATGACGGCCCCTCTCGTGATTCGTGTGCCTTACGGCGGAGGAATCGGTGCAGCCGAGCACCATTCTGAGTCGATGGAGTCCATCTACGCCCACATCCCGGGGCTGAAAGTTGTTGTTCCCTCGACACCGCGAGATGCGCGCGGGCTGTTGCTGGCTGCAGTGGACGATCCAGATCCTGTTCTGTTCTTAGAGCCGATCCGCCTATACCGATCAGTCAGAGAGGACGTTCCTGTTGCTCCCTACACCACACCAATCGGTCCGGTGTCGGTGGTTACCCAAGGTGAGGATGTAACCCTGATTTCCTGGGGGGCGATGATGAAAGAGACCCGTGCCGCGGCGGTCGAGTTGGAGTCCGCCGGGGTCTCTGCCGAAGTGCTCGACCTCAGGACTCTGGCTCCCTTGGACAAGGCGGGCATCGCCGCGTCTGTCGAAAAGACCGGCCGGGCGGTTGTGGTCCACGAAGCACCGCTCACGCTGGGAATAGGAGCTGAGGTGTCAGCCGTGATCCACGAGCGATGCCTTTACTCGCTACAGGCACCGGTCGAGAGGGTCGCCGGTTGGGACACAGTGTTTCCGCTCAAGCGATCCGAACACCACTACCTTCCAACGGTGAGCCGAATAGTCGAAGCAGTCAACAGAACTTTGGAGGTCTGAGTGTCCCGCGAGTTTCGCCTTCCGGACATAGGAGAAGGTCTTACCGAGGCCGAGATAGTCCGGTGGTTGGTTGCAGTCGGTGACGTTGTCGAAGCCGATCAGACAATCGTCGAGGTAGAGACAGATAAGGCAGTCGTGGAGATTCCTTCGCCATATGCCGGACAGATTGAACGTCTTGGTGGGGAGGAAGGCACTGTTCTGGAGGTCGGAGCGGTGCTGGTCGTCATATCCGAGTCGCAATCTGGTGGCGAATTGCCGGTGCGCCCAGAGCGAAAGCCTGAACCGCCCGCAGTGTCATCTGAGATCGTTAGCGATCCAGAACCGATCGTCGGAACCTTGGACGAGGAGCCTGAAGTCATTTCTGCCTCCACTGAGGCTCGCTCAGGTCCCCATCCGGCCGTGAAAGCGTTGCCTGTTGTGCGCAAGTTTGCGCGTGACAAAGGCGTTGATCTCGCTGAAGTGACCGGTTCTGGACCCGGTGGACGGATTACTCGCGAAGATGTGGAGGCCGCGATCGGCTCCAAGCAGTCGACCCCGGTGGTCGAGGTTGAAACATCGCCGACCGAGCCAGCGGTGACGGACTCTCAGGAGGAGACCCCTGAACCCGTGGGCCAGGAGCCGGAGGGCGGCATTTCTGGTCGAGTCCCGATGACCAGGCTGCGTCGGACGATCGCAGCCAACATGTCGAAGAGTTGGTCGGAGATTCCACACGTCACAACCTTTGACGATGTGGATGCCACGAGGCTCCTCGAAGTACGGGACGCCCTCAGCCAGCGCCACGGCGTGAAGATTCCGCTCGAGACACTCATCATCAAGGCTGTGGTGCCCGCACTCCACGAGTTTCCCGAGTTCAATGCCTCCATTGATGGTGACGACCTCATTTATCACGAGGCTCACGACATCGGAGTGGCTGTTGACACACCCGACGGGCTCATGGTGGCGGTCATCAGGGGCGCTGGCGACAAGTCGGTGCGGGAACTCAGCGATGAAGTGCGTCGGCTCGGTGAGGGAGCCCGTGCCCGAACGCTGGGGCCGACCGAACTGACAGGTCAAACCTTCACAGTCTCCAATATTGGCGCCGTCGGAGGCGGCCACGGCACACCCATCGTGCCCTATGGCACTACCGGCATACTGTCAGTAGGCAGAGCCGCGCTTCGTCCGATCGTGTTCGATGGCGACCTTGCGATCGCTCCAGTGATGCCGTTGTCGCTTTCATATGACCATCGCGTGATTGACGGCGGCCAGGGTCGCCGTTTCATCGGCTTGGTGATCGAGAACCTGGAGGAACCAGCGCTCTTTCTAGCGGGCTGACTTGGCAGCCGGCCTGGAGGCCGTTGAAGGTTCCAGAGGCATCTAGCCTGCCCTCATGGGAAAGAAGTCCAAGAAGAAGAACAAGAAGGCATCCAAGGGAAAGCCCGAGATCGTCGACCGCAAGGCAACTCAATCGATGAAGGGTGCGTTCGGAGGCATCGATGTCGACTACACCGCGACGGCTGCCACCCAGACCTTCGAGAGCGACGGTGAGAAGGTCTCGTTCTTCTATGTGGCCTATACGAAGAAGGGTGTCGATGCCGCTGATCGCCCGATCCTGTTTTGCTTCAACGGGGGCCCAGGATCTTCAACCGTATGGCTAAACCTCGGTCTGTTCGGACCAAAAAGGATGGAATTCGATCAGGACGGCTTCAAGGTCGGCATGCAGGGACGGCTCGTCGAGAACGAGCATTCGATTCTTGACGTCGCCGACATCGTTTGCATCGACGCGATGGGTACTGGCTTTTCTCGTACCGCCAAGAAGGGCGAGGAGAAGAAGTTTCATCATTTCAAGAAAGACATTTCCGCGTTCAGCGAGTTCATCGTCCACTATCTCAACCGGAACGGACGATGGGCGTCACCCAAGTATCTAGCGGGCGAGAGTTATGGGACGTTGCGTGGCGCTGGCATAGCTCGCGAGCTGTTTGCCACTCATGGGGTCGAGTTCAACGGGATCATCTTCATCTCGTCGATCCTGAACTATCAGACCTCAGCCCACGATATGACTTCGGCGTTGTCTCATCCCGGCAACGACCTGCCGTACGCCCTTTATCTGCCTACTTACGCAGCTACTGCCTGGTACCACGGACAATTGAGCGATAAGTACCAAGACATGAGTCTGCGCAACTTCCTCGATGAGGTGGAGGAGTTCGCTCTGGGGGAGTATTGGACGGCGCTTGCTAAGGGTGATCTGCTGGATGACGACACCCGCAAAGCCATCGGCGATCGACTCGAGGCTTACACAGGACTATCACGCTCGTTCATCGATCATTTCGATCTGCGGATCTACATCATGCGATTCTGCAAAGAGCTTCTCCGGGAACAGAAGCGCACAGTCGGCCGCATCGACTCGCGATATACGGGCATCGATCGCGTCACCGCTGGTCACGTAATCGAAAACGATCCATCTCTGGATGCGACCGGCGCCGTAGCCACTTCGGCGTTGAACCACTTCTTGCGCAACGACATCGGCTTCGATTCCGAGGACGTCTACAACATCATGTCCATGCAGGTTTGGCAGAACTGGGACTACGAAGACTTCAAAGGTAAGTACGTCGATACTTCCGAGAACATGCGCGAGGTGATGTCCCGGTCACCCGGAACCAAAGTCTTTGTGGCGAATGGGTATTACGACCTGGCTACGCCGCACTTCGCAACGGAGTACACGTTCTCGCACATGGGTCTCGATCCAGAAGTGCGCTCGAACGTCCAGATGGAGTACTACGAAGCAGGTCACATGATGTACGTGCACCTTCCATCGTTGGAGAAGCTGGCGTCAGACCTGAGAGAGTTCGTCGACAGCACGAGCTGACCTCGGGTGCCTTTCGAGGGTCGGATGCGGCCCAGGAAAGGCACCGTTGGGCATCAGCTCAGGTCAGGGCAGCTCGAACGGCTCAGTCCTCGAGAATCTTCTGGTTCCAGCCAGTGGCGCCAAATCACGCTCGGCGTCGCAATCGTCAGTGCTGAAGATCAATGTCAAGGTCTCGGTATCGGGCATCAACAGGGCATGACTGCCGGTTGCGCCTTCATCGCATGTCGCTGAATCGGGCCCGGAGGTCACTATCAAGCGATCGTTCGAGATTCGCCAGGTTCCTTCGTCCGTTGTGCGTCCCACCGTCACCCAGTAGTAGGTGCCGTCGGCCACGAGCGCTAGCTGGCGGACCTCATCAACTACCCAGTAGCCGGTGGGGTCAATGGCAGCGTCGGTGATGGAGGTGGTGGTTGTTGTTGTTGTTGTCGGCACCACCGCTGGGGGAATCGGTGCCTCACCGGATCGGGTGAGAACCCAAGCCGCTCCAAGTACCACCACAATCGCCGCCGCAGCTGCAAAAAGCCAGCGACGAGTTCCTTCCTGTCTTGTCTCAACGTTGTCAGTCTGTACCACTTCGCTCTCCTTATCGAGACTGGCGAGGTATGTAGTGGCGTTGGGGACGTCTACGCGGAACACGTTTGGATCAGGAACCGGATTGGCTTCCTCGAAAAGTGTCATGGCGTTTCTTTCTTTGCTCACTACTCACCTCCTTTCCGAGCGGTGGGGGTAGGCCGCGAGATCTTCTGAAACTCTCTCTCTAGGTTCTTCCGGGCGCGATACAGGCGCTGTCGGACCGCATTGGGCTCAATATTGAGAATCGCTGCGATTTCGTTGTGGTCGAGTCGCTCCCACGAAGACAACCTGAGTAGCTCTTGATCGGCCTTCCTCAGGCGTTCAGCTGCTGCGAGAACGTCTCTCAGCTCCTCTCGAATGACCACCTGGTCAGCAACCGTCGGATCGCTAGAAACCCCGAGAGATTCGAGCTTGGCGACACCCGAACGGCTGCGATCCCTCTTTCTCCAATGGTTCCTCAGAGTGAGGTAAGAGATGCGATAGAGCCACGGGAGGGCATAGTCGAGGGGTGCTTCCTCGATCTTGCGCCATACAGTCAGAAACACTGAGGCAACGAGGTCTTCGACGTCATCGGCGGAGGAGCGGCGCCGCACATAGGCCGCTACCTCCGGATGGAACTCCTCGTAGATTGCAGCGAACCTGGCTTCAGGTGTCATCGATGTGTTCTGTGTCCGAATCGTGGGCGGTGTTACGCCAGAATCTTTCCAGTAACACGTCGGTTTCTAAGACACCTAGCTGGTGAGCAACGGGGGTTGCGAGTGACGATAGGGCGGTCGACCCGATCATTGGATTGGCCGCCCCTCGTCCTGGCTCTCGAGAATTCGGAGAACGTCCGCCAGGTCCATATCCGGTCTCGGCTCGAGGGCTAGTAACCCGAGTATGCGGTCCTGGGCCCTGGCCGAAACCAACACCTCGCGATCTCCTAATTTCCCATGCGATCGACAGCACCCAGGGGAAGGGCAGCGAGACTCGAAGCGTGTCTCGGTCTCCCGGCCTCTGAACCACTGAGCATCGTCGAATCCGACTCCAAAGGTGATCGCGTGGGCGGGTTCCCGGCCTGCTTCTAGGTGGGTCACACAGAAGAATGTGCCGCCGGGAGTGTCTGTGTATTGGTGGTGCGTCACGAATTGGTCCGGAGAGTTCAGAATTCTCCTCGCACCGAACTCACGGCACACTCGCTGAGTTTCTATGCCACCGAAATCGTCTCGTGGCAACGGCACGAGACTGTTCGAGTATCCCTTGACGATCATCCCGCGGTCATCGGTCACCAATACATGGCTCGCGATACCAAGGTGCCGAGTAACCAGATTCGCCAGACGCCAAGCGGCCATCTCGTAGGACAGGTAGAAGAATTCCTTGATGTCTTCGACGTTGATGTCGCGGTCGCGTTTTGCGGAGTTGAGAAATTCGAGGACAGACGGTTCGGGTGCCAGCACAGCGGCAGCGAAGTAGGCAGTTTCGACGCGCTGCCGCATGAATGTCGCAGTGTCGGGTTCGGCCTCGTGGTCGAGGAGGAATCCGGCGATCGTCTGGAGAACGGCCTTTCTGGCTTGACGGGTTCGCAACTCGTTTCGTTGGGCGATGTAGATCTTGCCCGTGCTTCGATCAACGATGGACCGAGCATGAGGAGGCATGTCGCCGATCGGCCTCAGATCGAATCCAGCGTGCTTAGTGAGATCCAAGAGGTTGCGCGACGTGAAAGGACCCGAGCCGGCGTAGCCAGACGCTGCCAGGGCCTGGGCGGCCATTTCCTCGACATGTCGGAGATACCCATCACTGTCTTCGAGATAGCGGTGGACGGCCCCATTGGCCCGACGAACCTGCTCGGACCCGGCTCTTTCCATCGTCGAGCTCTCCCGCAGTGCCGAATGCAATCCCACGATGTGGTTCAGAACCCGATCGTCGAGTTTCGAGCTCGGGCGGATTGTTGGCAGGTCCAACTCGGTAAAGAGGGGAGCCTGCTGTGCTCGCATCAGCTCAATCTCCAGTCTGTCCCGCTCGGTCGGTGGCTCGGCCTCTAGGAGTTGTCCGAGATTGACATCAATGGCATCTGCGATGTTGACCAGGAGACCGATCTTCGGTTCTTTCTTCCCGTTCTCTAGAAGGGATAGATACGGCGCCGGCTTGCCGACCGTTTCCGCGAGGTCATCAAGGGTTAGTCCCGCTAGGCGACGAAAATGTCGAATTCTTCGACCCAATACCAGCGGATTCAGGGTGTCAGCTTTGATAATTCCTACCTACCAGTGAAAGATTGAGCAATCTTATCGCATCTCGAGTTGTTTTGAGGGGTGGTGAGGTAGGACACTTGCCAGATGAATCAGTTCAGGCATCTCGACATCGAGAAGCGGATCCTGACGCTGGAGGCAGTGGTCTTCCTCGAAGACCTCGAGCACGAGTTCGGCTGGCGACGAGGCCAGATTCTGGCCAACCGAGCGATCCGCCAGACAAGCATCGACCTCGGCCATAGGCCCGAATTCAGGGAAGCAACGAGAGAGATACGAGAGGCAGACTGGACGATCGCCGAGCTCCCCGAACCTCTGCTGGATCGGCGTGTGGAGATAACCGGTCCGGTTGATTCCAAAATGATGATCAATGCCCTGAATTCGGGGGCCAAGGTGTTCATGGCGGATTTCGAGGACGCCAACACGCCGACGTGGGAGAACCTCCTCCAAGGGCAGGCGAACCTGATCGACGCCTACCGACGGACACTGTCACTCGACACCGGGGAGAAGCAGTATCGGCTCAACGACGAACTGGCCACTCTCGTGATCCGACCGCGGGGATGGCACCTCGAGGAGAAGCACTTCGAGGTAGCGGGTCGGCCGATGTCGGCATCACTGTTCGACTTTGGGCTTTATCTGTTCCACTGCGGGCAGCTGTCGATTGAGGTGGGAGAGGGTCCCTGGCTCTATTTGCCGAAGCTAGAAAGCCACGAAGAGGCCCGCCTGTGGAATGACGTGTTCGTATGGACGCAAAACCGGCTGGGAATACCGCAAGGGTCGATAAAGGCGACAGTGCTCATCGAGACCGTGCTTGCAGCCTTCGAGATGGACGAGATCCTCTACGAGTTGAGAGAGCATTCGGCTGGTCTCAACGCTGGGCGCTGGGACTACATCTTCTCTGTCATCAAGAAGTTCCGAGAAGACCCAGCCTTTGTGCTGCCTGATCGATCGCAAGTGACGATGACCGTGCCTTTCATGAAGGCCTACACCGACTTGATGGTCAAGACTTGTCACCGCCGTCGTGCTCCAGCCATTGGGGGAATGGCCGCGTTCATCCCGAATCGCCGTGATCCTGGTGTGACTGAACGCGCACTTGCAGCCGTTGCTCAGGACAAACGCCGAGAGGCGGAAGCGGGTTGCGATGGGACGTGGGTGGCCCATCCCGACCTGGTCGAAGTGGCACTGGACGAGTTCGAGAGAGTTCTGGGTGAGAAAACCCATCAGATCGATCGGCAACGTCCTGATGTCAACGTGACATCCAGCGACCTCTTGGACCTCGAGTTCGATGGCGAGATCACGCTCGACGGGGTTCGGACCAACGTCGAAGTGGGTCTTCGCTATCTCACTGCCTGGCTCGAAGGCAGCGGAGCAGTGGCGATTCACAATCTGATGGAGGATGTGGCCACGGCCGAGATCTCACGATCTCAAATCTGGCAGTGGGTTCATCACCAAACGCGCACTGCGGCTGGGGAGATCGTGACGGAGAGCCTGGTGCGCTCTATCGCGAGCGAGGTGGCCAGGGCTCTGGAAGCCGAGGGCTATTCCCGAGCCCTGGACGCGAAGAAGGTGTTCGAAGACGTCGCGTTGTCGGACACCTTCACCGAATTCCTGACCCTTCCCGCATACGAACTGATCAACTAGGAGGACATGTGAGTCACATCGAAAGAGAAGCCGGACGCTTGGCAGAGGATTGGGCCAACAACCCCCGTTGGTCGGGCCTGAACAGGGACTACACAGCCGAAGACGTTGTGCGTCTTCGCGGCAGTATTCGAGAGCAACACACCTTGGCCCACCGCATGTCAGACAAGTTGTGGGACCTGCTCCATTCCGAGGACTACATCAACTCGTTGGGGGCGTTGTCGGGTGGCCAAGCGGTGCAGATGGTCAAAGCCGGATTGAAGTCGATCTATCTCAGCGGCTGGCAAGTCGCAGGTGATGGCAACCTGGCCGGCGAGGTCTATCCGGACCAGTCGCTCTATCCGGCCAACTCGGCGCCAGCGCTCGTGAAGCGGATCAACAACGCGTTGCGTCGCGCGGATCAGATTCACTGGGCAGAAGGTGATACCGAAACCGATTGGTTCGTGCCGATCGTTGCTGACGGTGAGGCCGGATTCGGTGGGGCACTAAACGTTTTTGAGTTGACCAAGTCGTTCATTGCTGCTGGAGCGGCCGGTGTGCACTTCGAGGATCAGTTGGCAGCTGAGAAGAAGTGTGGACATATGGGTGGCAAGGTGCTGGTCCCAACCAGCCAGCACATTCGTACCTTGTCAGCGGCGCGCCTTGCAGCAGACGTTCTCGATGTTCCGACGCTGATCGTGGCGCGGACCGATGCCGACTCCGCCACGCTGCTGACGTCCGACGTCGACGACCGAGACCGTCCCTTCATTGAAGGCGAGAGGACTGCCGAGGGCTTTCACCAGGTAACAGGTGGATTGGAATCTGCGATTGCTCGCGGGCTGGCCTACGCCCCTTATTGCGACCTGATCTGGTGTGAGACATCCCGACCGGATCTCGAGCAGGCCCGTGCGTTCGCCGAGGCGATCCACGCCGAATATCCGGGCAAGATGCTTGCTTACAACTGCTCTCCAAGTTTCAACTGGAGCGCGCACCTGGACGACTCGACCATCGCCCAATTCCAGAAGGAGCTTGGGGCGCTCGGATACAGGTACCAGTTCATCACTCTCGCCGGCTTCCATGCCCTGAACGACTCGATGTTCGAGTTGGCTCGCGGCTATGCGGACCGTGGGATGAGTGCGTACGTCGAGCTTCAGAATCGGGAGTTCGCCAACGAGATCCATGGATACACCGCTACCAAGCACCAACGCGAGGTCGGAGCGGGCTACTTCGATCTCGTGAGTCAGGCAGTTACCGGAGGAAACTCGTCGACTCTCGCATTGGTCGGGTCGACCGAAGAGGAGCAGTTCTAGCTGGCGTTGGACTCGCTAGCGAGAGTTCCCATTGTGGGTGATTATGACGCCTTCGCCCGGGGCGAGCGAGACACTCTTCGTGAATGTCTCGGAACGCTCCGGGTCGAGGGTCGAGAACAAGACCGAACCCGAAGACATCCTCACGTTCTGGACTGACTCGGAAAAGTTCAGGGCCACAGTCTTGGTTTCGTGGTCCGACTCCCGACGATAAACCAACACATCCTCATTCGACGACGGGTGGGCGAGGTACGACCCAAAGCGCAGCGCCGGCGAGTCGCGGCGAATGTCCAACAGCCGTCGATACAGATTGAGCATGGAGGCGGGAGCAGTCAGTTCAGTTTCGACATTCACCTCCGCGTGGTCATCGGGGATGGGTAGCCACGGCTCTGTACCGGGTGGAGCGAACCCGGCGTTCTCTCCGGGTGTCCACTGCATCGGCGTACGCGCTCCGTCCCTACTCAATGCTGCGACGTTGTCGCCCCACGGGTCCTTCTTGGCGCCCTCCGGGATCTTGGACTCGGGCATACCCAGCTCGTCGCCGTAGTAGAGGAAAGGCGTCCCACGCAGGGTGAGCAAAAGAAGGGCTGCCAAACGGTCGTGACCCCGGGGGAGTCTCGTCGTGAGTCGGATTTCGTCATGGTTGCCCATTGTCCAGTTCGTCCACGCTCCGGCCGGAACGTTCCAGAGCACGGCTTCGATGGTCAACCGCAGCCGAGTCGGATTCCACTCCGACGCCATCAGGTGGAAGTTGAACGGCATGTGGAATTGATCGAGCTGCTCTCCGTAATACGACGACCACTCGGGTAGATCGAAGATGTGGATCTCGCCGACACTCACCAAGTCGCGGTCGTATTCGTCGAGTACGGCCCTGAACTGACGGTGGGCGTCGTGCACGTCTGGGTGGCCGAGATCGTAGAGGTGCGCGAAATTGTCGTATTCGCCCATGTCTTTCCAGGGCCTGTCGTAATCCTCAGGAACAGGTGGATTGTCTCTCATCCGCGGATCCTTCATCATCTGATGAGCAGCGTCGACACGGAATCCATCAACACCGGCATCCAGCCAGAACCGAACCACATCGAGCATCGCTTCGACCGTTTCTGGGTTTCTCCAGTTGAGATCCGGTTGAGTGGGGAGGTAGCTGTGTCTGAACCATTGGTCCGTCGACTCGTCGTAAGTCCATGCCGGACCGCTGAATACGCTCACCCAGTTGGTTGGAGGACCACCGTCGCGTCCGTCGGCCCACACGTACCAATCGCGTTTTGGGTTATCCAGCGATGACTTCGATTCCTGGAACCAGGGGTGCTCGTCGGAGGTGTGGTTCAGCACGTAGTCGACGATTACCTTCATGCCGCGGTCGTGGGCCTGTCGAATCAGCTCACGGGCGTCATCCAGATTGCCGAAGATCGGATCCACATCGGTGTGGTCGGAGACGTCGTAGCCCCAGTCACGCATGGGGCTCTTGTAGAACGGAGAGAGCCACAGCGCATCGACTCCGAGTGTGTCCGACAGATAGTCCAGTCGACTGGTGATGCCTCGAAGGTCGCCATATCCGTCTCCGTCGCTGTCGGCGAAGCTCAGCGGATAGATCTGATAGAAGACGGCGGACTGCCACCAGGGTCGTTCGTGGGAACTGGGCATCGTGCGAGATTAGATCTGTGGCATCGATTGAGCTGGTCAGGCGTCCGACACCTCCAGTTCACCCCGCTACCGAGATCGTGGTGGCGCGTTCCAAAGTGGCGACTTCGACATAAGCTGCTTCATGGCCGACTGCTCCCAGCAAGAGACGAATTGGCACAAAGTGGTCGAGCTCGACGAGCTTGAAGAGGGTCGAGTCAAGACGGTGACGGTCGATGGTCAGTGGCTGGCGATTACCCACTACCAGGGCCGCTATGGGGCTCTCGACAACCACTGTCCTCACCAAGGTGGTCCTTTGGGGGAGGGCTCCATCGAAAAGGGTTGGCTTCGCTGTCCTTGGCATGGCTACGACTACAACCCACTGGACGGAACTCCTCCCGAGGGGTTCGATGACTCACCCACATGCTTTGCCACTGAGGTCCGAGATGACGGTGTCTATGTGGCCCTACCGACGCGCCCAAAGCGGGCTCGTACGGTCAGCGACGTTCTCGTTGAGACGATGGTCAATTGGGGGGTCGATCATGTCTTTGGCATGGTTGGGCATTCCAATCTCGGGTTCGCCGATTCGATGCGTGAGGCCGAACAGCGCGGCGATCTGACCTTCATCGGCGTTCGGCATGAGGGAGCAGCGGCCTTCGCTGCAAGTGCCTATGGGAAGCTGACGGGCAAGCCAGCTGCCTGTTTCGGGATAGCTGGTCCGGGCTCGACCAATCTGATGACTGGGCTCTATGACGCCAAAGTAGATCGTTCGCCGGTCCTTGCGATTTCCGGGCAAGTGAAGACATCGGTCAAGGGTCGCGGCGCCTTCCAAGATCTGGATCTAGCTGCCGCGTTCTCCGACGTCGCCGCATACTCTGAAACCGTGTCGGTCGGTTCGGACGCAGCCGAGATCATGAGTCTCGCCTGCAAAAACGCTCTGGTCGATCGCAATGTCGCTCATCTCATGCTGCCAGATGATGTTCAGGTCATACCTAGCGACGCTCCGGCGAAGGGTCCGGAGGGACGATTCGGTCGAATGGACATCGCGCCACCGCCCGAAGAGGTTGACCGAGCCATTGATCAGTTGAAGGCGGCAGAACGACCGCTGATCATCGTCGGCGCAGGCGCCCGTCAGGACATGCCGGCCATCATGGACGGCGTCGAGCGTTTCGGGATTCCGATCGTCACGACCTTCAAGGCAAAGGGCCAGGTGCCCGACGATCACCCTCTGGCCGGTGGGGTGCTCGGTCGCAGCGGTACTCCGATTGCGTCATGGTTCATGAATGAGTGCGACGTCTTGGTTGTGTTCGGTGCATCGTTTTCCAATCACACCGGTATTGCGAACTACAAGCCGATCATCCAGGTGGATTTCGACCCGATGGCTCTTGGCCGCTTTCACTCCGTTGACGTTCCGCTTCAAGGCGATGTTGGTGTTACCGCGTCCGTACTGTGGGATGGCATCTCGGGGTCGAACTTCGCCGACATCCGTGACCAGCTCTCGGAGCGTTGGCGGCTGTGGCGGAAGGAGAAACAGCTACGAACGGGGGACATCTCACCCGTCGGTCGCTCCGAAGCCGCAGTTTTCGAATCGGTGAGCCGGCTGGTCGATCGAGATGCGGCAATAGCGGTCGATGTCGGCAACAACACGTACTCCTTCGGCAGGTATTTCGAGGTGAAGCAGCAGTCCGTCGTGATGTCGGGCTACTTGGGCTCTATCGGTTTTGCGTTCCCGGCTGCCATGGGCCTGTGGGCTGCAGTTGGTGACAGGCGCCAGGTTGTGGCGGTAGCGGGTGACGGTGGTTTTGGTCAGTACGCCATGGAATTCACCACAGCTGTGAAATACGGCATGAACATCACCTTGGTCCTCCTGGTCAACAATGAACTGGGGAAGATTTCCAAGGAGCAGCGCGGGGAGAGCTTTGATGTTTGGCAGACCGGATTGACGAACCCGGACTTTGCTCGATTCGCGGAGAACTGCGGAGGCATGGGGCTCCGGGTTGCCAGTGGAGACGACCTCGACGCTTCGCTCCAACGAGCATTTGGACACCAAGGGCCGGCGCTGATTCAGGTAGACACCGACCCCCTACTGATCTGAGCCGTCCTCGCTGATTGCTTAGTCACCAATGAGTTACCATGCCTTTCCGGAAGTAGAGGAAGCACGTTCCGGAGGGACACTCTCATGAACATCGTCCACGTCGTCGGCACCGGCACCATCGGCGAGCCGCTCATCGGTCTGTTGGCCGACGAGAAAGACCATTTCGGAATCGATGAAGTCACGTTCCACAAGAGGACGCCGTTGGTCACTGAGAAGGCCAAGGTTGAGGACCTGGTACGGCGGGGTGCGGTACTGGCGGTTGATGAGAACCGGAAGGCCACCTTCGAGGAACTGGGTCATAGTCCGAAGTACGAGACCCTCGAGGCCATAGAGCGAGCCACTGTCGTCATCGATTGCACCCCTGTCGGCAACGAGATGAAAGACGAGTACTACAACGACGCCAAGGGCCCAATCGGGTTCATGGCACAAGGCTCCGAGTACGGCTTCGGGAAGATGTATGCACGGGGGATCAATGACGAAGCTTTGGTGCCGAATCACGACAAGTTCCTCCATATCGTTTCGTGCAACACCCACAACATCGCATCGCTCATCAAGACGATTGCGATGGATGAGGATGGTTCCAGCCACCTCGAGAACGGCCGGTTTCTCTGTATGCGGCGCGCTAACGACATCAGCCAGGACGGAGGCTTCATCGCCTCGCCGACGGTTGGCGGCCATAGCGATGAGAGATTTGGGACCCACCACGCTCGCGACGCTCACGACCTCTTTACGACTTTGGGGTACGACCTCAATGTTCACTCGTCGGCGATCAAGCTCAACACCCAGTACATGCACTCGTTGCACTTCTCGCTGACACTCGATCGTGACATCACTGTCGACGAAATCAGGGACCGGCTAGATGCGAATACCCGGGTGGCGACAACCCATAAGAAGTCTGCCAATCAGGTGTTTTCGTTCGGACGCGACCACGGCTTCCACGGTCGACTCATGAGCCATTCGGTTGTGGCGCTCGATTCTTTGGCCGTCCGCAACGGGAACGAGGTTGTTGGCTTTTCCTTCACTCCCCAAGATGGCAACCCGCTGCTGTCGACGGTTGCCGGGATGCTCTGGTACCTCGATCCGAGTTCCATGGACGATCGAATCGACGTCTTGCGGCGGTATCTCTTCCCAGAGATCTAATGGATCCCAAAGCTCGCGGCTATGCCGAGGAGGCGATACGCGCCCTCGGTCGGATGGACGTCTCCGCAGCGCGCATGAGCATTGCTCAGGCCTTCGACTTCGACCCAAAGATCGGCGCACTTAGCGACGCCGTCTACTTGGCCTGTGCCGAGATCGAGTCTGAGGACACCATCTCGATGGGAACATGGAACACCCTCGCCGACGCGGTCGACTCGCCAGAACTGGTCGCGGTGGTCGAATCCTGCAGGTTCTGATCTTGATAGTCGAGACCATCGCCGTTGGCACCGAACTTCTTCTGGGCCAGATTGCCAATACGAACGCGGCGGCCATTGGGGCTGCTTTGGCCGAACACGGCTTTGACGCACACTTCACTCAAGTCGTGGGCGACAACATCGAACGTGTTGCTACTTCGATTCGGACTGCAATCGATCGCGCCGACGCAATAATCATCACCGGCGGTATCGGGCCGACGAAGGATGACCTGACGCGAGAGTCAGTTTGCGCCGCCACCGGCCGGGACATGGTTATCAGCCACGAGTATGCGGAGCATCTCGAAAGGCGGTGGGCGGCCCGAGGACGCGTGATGCCTGAGTCGAATCTGCGTCAGGCCGAGCATCCCGAAGGCGCACATTTGCTTCCGAATCCGAAGGGAACTGCGCCCGGCCTCGCCCTCGACCACGAAGGGACGTTGATCTTCTGTATCCCTGGGGTGCCCCAGGAGATGGAGCACCTCCTCCGTAACGACGTACTCCCGATGATGCTGGAGAGGTCGGGAGGCCCCGCCGTGGTGGTGAGTCGACTCATCAGGACATGGGGCCAAAGCGAGTCGGCAATTGGAGAGCTTCTCGACGACCTATACGAGGGTTCGACCAATCCATCAGTCGCCTTCCTGGCTTCGGGGGGCGAGATCAAGATCCGAATCACTGCGAAAGGCGATGACGCCGGCGCGGCCGAGCGGTTGATCGCCCCAATCGCCGACGAAGTACAGCGCCGCCTGGCCGGTTACGTATTCGGTGTCGACGATCAGACCATTGAAGTGATCATCGCTGATGAGTTGAGCAAACGAGGTTGGACCATCGCAACCGCCGAGTCGATGACCGGAGGGCTGGTTGCTGCAGCTCTGACTTCGACCCCTGGAGCATCTCGTTATGTCAAGGGGGGTGTGATCGCGTATCAGCACGACGTCAAGGCGTCGGTCTTGGGGGTAGGAGACATCACCAGCGTTGTCAACGAGAACACGGCTCGCCAGATGGCCGAAGGAGTGAGGACCACCCTGGGAGCTGATGTCGGTGTGGCGATAACCGGTTCCGCGGGCCCTGACCCAATGGAACAGCCGCCGGGAACAGTCGTGATAGCCGTTTCAACGCCTGATAACACGATGGCGCGCACCCTCCGTATGCCCGGTGATCGCGAGAGGGTCCGAACCTTTGCCACCACCAGCGCGATTCACCTCACGAGACTGGCCATCACCGGACAATGGTGGACGACCTAGTCGGCCGCGTCTTTCTCGCGGTGCCGCTGCCCGACGACATACGCTTCGTCCTGTCTCAGCACCTGGCTGACTTGGGGATCCCAGGGCGACGAGTACCGCCCCAGAACTGGCACATCACCCTGCGGTTTCTCGATGTAGTAGACCGGGTCACGTATGAACGCTTCTTGGCGGCGCTCGATCCGGTGAGAGAGACGGCGTTCGACGTTGGTCTCGATGGCTACGGAGCATTTCCCCGACCGGCAAAGGCAACGGTGTTCTTTGCTGCCATTGGTAAGGGGGAGCGGAGCCTTGCGCTATTGAATGAAGAAGCCGAAGAGGCCGCACAGGCCGCAGGCTTGGTGGCGGAAGAGCGACCTTTCCGTCCCCATCTGACGTTGGCGAGAGTTAGGCCGGCTGTCGACGTCTCGGATCTCATCGACGAGGAACTCCGCTTCTCGTGGCGATGCGAGGAGCTGGTGGTCTATCGAAGCATCCTCCGTCGTGGGGGACCGATGTATGAACCTCTTGAAAGAGTGAATCTCGCTTGGGTAAATACCCAAGCGAACAAGTGTTCGGTCTAATGTGGCATTTCTGTCAGAGTCAACCGATACGTTGCGAATTGTGAACGGTGATCAGGAGTCAGGAAGGATCCGACGTGGAACGCGATAAGGCACTCGAGATGGCGCTGAGCCAGATCGAAAGACAGTTTGGCAAGGGTGCGATCATGAAGATGGGCGACGCGGCCCAGCGGAAGGTGGACATCATCCCGACAGGAGCGCTGGCATTGGACCTCGCTTTGGGAATCGGTGGTGTGCCTCGCGGCCGGATCGTCGAAATCTACGGTCCAGAAAGCTCGGGCAAGACCTCACTGTCTCTTCATATCGTCGCCGAAGCCCAACGCAACGGGGGCCTTGCTGCCTTCATCGACGCCGAGCATGCTCTTGACCCGGTATACGCGAAGGCGATTGGTGTCGACGTCGACGAGTTGCTGATCTCTCAGCCGGACACCGGAGAACAGGCGCTTGAGATCGCCGACATGTTGATCCGATCCGGTGCACTCGATGTCCTGGTCATCGACTCGGTTGCGGCGTTGGTGCCGCGTGCTGAGATCGAAGGCGAGATGGGCGATGCCCACGTTGGCCTGCAGGCTCGGTTGATGAGCCAGGCCTTGCGCAAGCTTGCCGGCACGCTGAACAAGTCCAAGACCACCGCGATCTTCATCAATCAGCTTCGCGAGAAGATAGGTGTGATGTTTGGGTGCTTCCAGTATTCAACGAGGGTGACGCTTGCCGATGGAACCCAGGAAAAGATCGGCAAGATCGTGAACCAGAAAATGGATGTTGAGGTGTTGGCGGTTGATCCGATTTCCGGCAAGGTCGAACCAAAGCGCGTGGTCAACTGGTTTGACAATGGGAACGCCGACGAGTTCCTGCAGTTCACCGTCTACAAGCCTGAAGGCAACGGGCGAGCGCAATTTGCGGCCACGGCGAACCATCTGATCTCGACACCGGGAGGCTGGCGCGAAGCCGGAGAGCTGATCGAAGGCGATCGGGTCCTCATGCCGCTCAAGCATTACCTATCCGATCAACAGCGCCAGATGGTCCTCGGAGGATTGATGGGCGACGGTTCAATTTCGCCTAAGCGACCGAACACCACCAGCGATGGCATGAAGTCGAGATACCGATTCGGACACGGCCCGAAACAGGACGCATATGCGCGATGGAAGGCGGACATGCTCGAAGGTGTGCCTCTTACCGTGTCTCCCCACTCAAAGGGCGGGTTGATGGTCGAGTCCACTCCGCTCGTAGAATTGGATGCGCTTCGTGAGGCTGTGTATGTGGGGGGTAAGAAAGTCTTTAGCTGGGACTACCTCAAGGAGTTGACGGCCGCCGCTCTCGCTGTTTGGTACCTGGACGATGGCTCGTTCGCCATCCGCCGTAAGGATGGCTCGGCTGGCCGTTCAGATATCTGCATTGAGGCGATGGACAGTGGCTCCCGCGTCCGACTGGTCCAGCATTTGCAGGACTCGTTCAAGCTGAGCTGCAAACTCGTCGACCGTGCCGGGAAAGCCGTGATCGTTTTTGATCGGGACGGAACGGAAGCGCTTCATGACCTCATCGCCCCCTACGTGCCGGAATGCATGGACTACAAGCTCCTGCCTCATCATCGAGGTCGATATGCCATGGAGGTCGAGCCGGCGAACGAGCGCTTTGCCCTGGCGGCGGTTCCCATCGTCGATATTCGAGTGAAGCCGCCCACGCGGAGCATGCGCAGATTCGACATCGAGGTCGAGGGCCATCACAACTATCTCGTGGACGGCGTGATGGTGCACAACAGCCCTGAGACGACCCCAGGAGGCAGGGCTCTCAAGTTCTACTCATCTGTACGTCTTGACATCCGCCGCATCGAGGCGATCAAGGACGGCACTGACAACGTCGGGAACCGGGTTCGAGTGAAGGTTGCCAAGAACAAGATGGCTCCACCCTTCAGACTCGCTGAGTTCGACATCATGTTCGGGCAGGGCATCTCCCGTGAAGGGAGCCTCCTCGACGTGGCAGTTGACAACGGTGTGGTCCGCAAGAGTGGTGCTTGGTTCACGTTCGACCAGGACCAACTCGGACAGGGTCGCGAGAACGCCAAGCGCTTCCTGCGGGAGAACCCCGAGTTAGCGATGCAGTTGCAGGCGAAGGTCTTCGAAGCCGTAGACCTTGTCGATGCTCCCGAGGATGAAACTCAGCCCGAAGAGGCCAAGGCCGAATCAGAGGAGTAATCGTCCATCGGAATGGCATCGGGAATCGACTGATAGACGAACCGGAAACTTCAGGTAGCATCCTGTCAGCACACGATTACAAAACTTGAAACAACCGGAATCTAAGTGAACGAGAAAAAAGGAGCGCAGCCCAACAGGGAAACTTGATCTCAAGAAGTCCTGAAAGTCTACGTTTTTCGTGTGCCGCGCCCCTTTGGGTGCGGCACTTCTTGTCTCTATAGATCCCGGTAGGGAAGGGACGATCATGACCGGTATTCAGGCCGTGGGGCTCGCAGCCCTCGGTGTCCTGATCGGTCTGGGATTTGGGTATCTACTTACCCGCTTGGCGCTAACCCGTCGCCGCGACCGTGACAGTGTCTCCGCTGAGGAGATGGTCGCATCGGCCAGGGTTGAGGCCAAGAAGATCCTGGCGACCGCCGAAGACGAGGGACGCGCCAAAGCCGAAACCTATCGTGAGAAGGAAGAGGCGGCTCTTGCTCACCGGAAGCTGGAGCTTCGCAATCTCGAGTCGCGTCTGGTGCAGCGGGAGGAGACCCTCGAGCAACGGGCCTCCAATCTCGCGCAACGGGAAAGCTTGCTCGTCGATCGCGAAGATGAGGTAACCGCAACCAGGGGAGAGCTGGAGAGGGCCCGTGAAGATGTCCGCTCCCGTCTTGAGCAGATTGCTGGCATTGATGTTTCCTCAGCCAAGAGCGAGCTGCTGACGCAAGTCGAGGACGAGGCTCGCCGTGACGCCATGATCTTGGTTCGCGACATGGAGATCAAGGCCCGAGAAGAAGCGGATCGTCGGGGTCGAAGGATCCTCGCTACTGCTATCCAGCGGCTTGCGGGCGAAGTCGTGACTGAGTCGACGGTGGCGGTCATCACCCTCCCATCCGACGAAATGAAGGGTCGAATCATCGGCCGCGAAGGTCGAAACATTCGGCATCTCGAGTCCGTCACCGGCACCAACCTGATTGTCGACGACACCCCCGAAGCCGTCTCAGTGAGTTCGTTCGATCCGGTCAGACGCGAAGTCGCACGCGTGACCGTTGAGAGGTTGGTCGCCGATGGGCGCATCCATCCAGCCTCCATCGAGGAGGCACACGAAAAGGCCAAGGCCGAAGTCGAGCAATCGATCCGAGATGCGGGGGAGTGGGCGATGCTCGAAGTCGGCGTTACGCGAGTGCACCCTGAGTTGGTGACTCTGGTGGGGCGGCTCAAGTACCGGACCTCCTATGGGCAGAACGTGCTCAACCACCTCGTTGAGACGGCGCAGATCGCTTCGATGCTGGCCAGCGAAATCGGCATCGATCCTGGCCCTGTCAAGAGGGCTGCACTATTGCATGACATCGGGAAGGCGGTCACTCACGAAGTTGAGGGCTCTCACGCATTGATTGGCGCCGAGATCGCGCGACGCTTCGACGAAGACCCCAAGGTCGTCCATGGCATCGAGGCTCACCACAACGAAGTGGAGCCCCGAACCGTGCTCGCAGTCCTGGTGCAGGCGGCGGATGCCGTATCTGCTGCCCGCCCGGGTGCTCGTCGGGAGACTCTGGAGAGCTACGTCAAACGCCTTGAGCGCCTCGAGAACATCGCCCTTGAATTCGAGGGTGTCGAAGAGGTGTTCGCGTTGCAGGCGGGTCGCGAAGTCCGCGTCATCGTCGATCCTGGTGGGATTTCCGATCTCGACGCTCGGGAGCTGTCACGCAAGATCGCAAGAAAACTTGAAGAAGACCTGCAGTACCCAGGGCAGATCCAGGTGACCGTGATCCGCGAGTATCGGGCAACGGACTACGCCCGCTGATGGCTCAGACGATTCTTCCCGTCCCCCAAGTACGGGAGAAAAGCCGCCGACCGTCGACTCGTCCGGGAAAGAGCTATCACGTTCGGACCTTCGGGTGCCAGATGAATGAGCACGATTCGGAGCGAATTGCCGGCCTGTTCGAGAGTGACGGCATGACTCGGTCGGACGACTTGGCAACCGCTGACGTTGTCTACATCAACACCTGCACTATCAGGGAGAACGCCGACAATCGCATGTACGGCAATCTGGGACAACTCAAGGCTGTCAAGGACGAGAACCCGTCGATGATGCTCATCGTTGGGGGCTGCGCTGCACAGAAAGACCGTGACCTGGTTCGTGAGAAGGCCCCCTGGGTCGATGTAGTGATGGGGACGCACAACTTGGACCGCGTCTTGGATCTTCTTGATCATGCGGAAGACTGGGGTCCGATCACGGAAGTGGTCGATGAGCTACAGGCGATGCCCTCTTCTCTGCCTGTCAAGCGAGAGATGGCCCACTCGGCATGGGTGACTATCCAGGTGGGCTGCAACAACACATGCACCTTTTGCATCGTTCCTTCGGTGCGCGGAGTGGAGATCTCCCGACGGCCCGGTGACGTCGTGCGTGAAGTCGAACGCCTTGCCAACGATGGTGTGGTCGAGGTCACGTTGTTGGGCCAGAACGTTGATACCTATGGTCGCGATCTCGGCATCGACGGGCGACGACGCCCCATCTTTGGTGACCTCCTGAGACGGGTCGGTGCGGTCGATGGCATCCACCGCGTGAGGTTCACCAGTCCGCACCCAAACGACTTCCGCGAAGACGTTGCCGCGGCGATGGCGGAGACTCCAGCAGTCTGCGAGCAGTTGCACTTCCCAATGCAGTCCGGATCCGACCGGATACTTGCCGCGATGCATCGTGGGTACAACCGCCGGAGATATCTGGAGCGCTTGGCGATGGCCAGACGGACGATCCCCGGTCTTGCTGTTTCCACAGACATCATCGTGGGGTTTCCAGGAGAAACCGATGAGGACTTCGACTTGACGATGGATGTCGTTGAGGAGGCTCGATTTGATCAAGCCTTCATGTTCATCTTCTCGGCCCGGCCCGGCACCGCAGCCGCCGAGATGAGCGACCGATTCGTCCCACAAGACGTCATCTCAACGAGGTTCAACAGGCTGGTGGACGTGCAGAACCGGATCTCCGCGGAGAAGAACGCAGAGTTGGTGGGCGCAGAGGTCGAGGTTCTGTCCGAAGGGCCGTCCAAGAAGAATCCCGAAGTTGCCACGACTCGCACCCGTACCGGCAAGCTCGTGCACGTTCCCGGACTCCTCGAGGCGGGGACATTCCTCGTGGCGCGCATTGAGAGCGCTGCCATGCATCACCTGAACGGAGTGCCAGTCTGAGGCAGGTCCTCGCACTGCTCGGCCCGACGGCCGCCGGTAAGACCGCAATCGCAATTTCCGTGGCCGAGCGGTTGGGGGCAGAGATCATCTCTGTCGATTCGATGCAGGTGTACCGAGGGATGGACGTCGGGACTGCAAAGCCGACCATGTTGGAGCGGCGTGAGGTTGTTCACCACATGATCGATGTCGTGGAACCTGAAGATGAGTTCTCAGTCGCCGAGTTCCGTCGATTGGGACGCCAGCTCATGGCCGAAGACGGGCCACCGGTACTCATAACCGGTGGATCTGGCCTTCATTTCCGCTCGCTGGTGGATCCAATGAACTTTGCGCCGACCGATGAGGCGTTGCGCTCCGTGTTGGAGGAAGTAGACGTCGAGGAACTCGTTGAGGAGCTAACAGCCGCCGACCCCGACTCCGGTCGTCACGTTGATCTATCCAATCCACGCCGGGTTATTCGCGCTGTCGAGATCTTTCGTCTCACGTCTGAGACCCCCTCTTCTCGCGCAGCGACCGCCGAACGTCGCGATGTCACCATGTATAAGTCCGAGGTCGATTTCAAAGCCGTAGGCGTTGATCCTGGTGCTGAGTTGGACGAAAGGATCAGAGACCGGTTGCACGCGATGCGGAGTGAGGGGCTCCTTGACGAGGTGAACCGTCTGCAAGGCCGCTTGGGCAGGACTGCAGCGCGAGCGGTCGGATATCGGGAGCTGACTCGCCATCTCAGTGGCGAGTTGTCCATCGATGACGCCTTTGCCGAGATAGAGCGCAACACCCGTCGGCTGGCCAAGAAACAGAGGACCTGGTTTCACCGTGACCCTCGCGTCGAGTGGATACCCTGGCTCGAAACGGAATCAGACCGCACCGAGAGGGTGTTGAGAGTGCTGGCATGACCTTGATCGAATTCACCAAAATGCAGGGGTTAGGCAACGACTTCGTTGTGGTTGATGGCGCCGTCGACGTCACACCGGAGATCGTCCGCGCCCTTTGCGATCGACGGTTCGGTGTGGGTGCAGATGGGGTGCTTCGGGTCACGGCAGTGTCGGATGTAGAGATGGACTATTGGAACGCAGACGGCACGACGGCAGAGATGTGTGGTAACGGATTGCGCTGTGTGGCTCGCTATGCCTTCGACAAGGGGATGACAGACGGTGGCATGTTCGAGGTCCAAACCCCGGTCGGGCTCCGACGAGTCATTGTCGACGACGAAGTCCGCGTGGATCTTGGATCCGTTTCGGTAATCGGTCACCGAAAGATCGATGGCCAGCTCTATCACGTGATTGACGTCGGCAACCCGCATGCCGTGGCTGTTGTAGATGACCCAGCAATCGAGCATGTCGGAGAAATCGGTCCTCGTCTTCAGTCGGAGTTCGAGGGTGGGGTGAACGTCGAGTTTGCCCGTATCCGTGAATCAGCGATCGACCTACGCGTGTGGGAGCGTGGCGTGGGTGAAACCCTCGCATGCGGGTCCGGCATGGTCGCCGCTGCGTTTGTCGCCACCAAAACGGACAAGCTCACTGGACCAATAACCGTGACCGCTCCCGGAGGTGAGGCGGTGGTGCGGTTCGAGGACGGGGCCTCGTGGTTGGCGGGCCCCGCCGACTACGTGTTTACGGGTACCTTCGCAACACGCTGACCACTTTGCCGATGAGTTCGACACCTTCGGTGAAGACCATTGGTTCGTAGGCAGGGTTCTCCGAGTGGAGTACCACCCTCCCGTCGCGACGTTCCAGGCGCTTGACGGTTGCCTCCTCGCCATCGATCAACGCTGCGACGATCTGTCCGTCGCGAGCATCGGGCTGCTTGTTCACGGCCACCAGGTCACCCTCGTGGATGCCGGCGTCGATCATCGAGTCGCCCTTGACTTCAAGTAAGAACACCGGGCCTTCTCCGACGAGGTCGGTCGGCAATGTCATAACATCGTCGACGTGCTCGGCCGCCAATATCGGGGTTCCTGCCGCGATCCGACCGAGGACCGGTACCGATCTGGTCTTGTCGTCAGAACTCACAACGTCGGTTTCAGGGCTGGTAATCATGATTGCTCGAGGCTTGGCGGGGTCCTTGCGGATGGCGCCCGCCGCTACCAACGAGTTGAGTTGGGCGTGTACCGACGATGGTGAACTCAAGCCGACCGCCTCACCGATCTCTCGAACCGACGGGGGATAGCCCCGCGACTCAACAGTCTCTTTGATGTAGTCGAGAACCTGCTGCTGTCTCTCGGTCAGCATTTGTGACTCCTTATCGAACGGACGTTCGCCAGGCTAGCTTTGTCCCTGGTCGCGACCAAACATTTGTTCGATCTTTGTGTTCGTCAAATCCTCTCAGCCAACAGGGTTGCACCACGGTGGGCGATCGTGGCGATACTCAACATCGGGTTCACCCCCGACGAAGTCGGAAAGCAAGAAGCGTCCATCACATAGAGTCCAATGCACCAGTGCGACTGGTTGTCGGCGTCTACCACGCTGGTCGTCGGATCTGAGCCCATTCGGGCTGAACCCATCTGGTGGAACGAAAAATATGACATTTCGTTGGAGCCGTATCCGATGTGGTCGACACCTCGTGCGAACTCGGATAGGTCATCGCCCCGTTCCCATCGCACCGGGTGGATGGTCGAACTGATCAACTCGGTGGCGCCGGCAGCGGCGAACATCTCAGCGGCGCCCCTCACACCCTGTCGGACATGGGCTTGGTCGTACTTGCTTATGGAGTACTTCCAGACTGGGCTGCCGTCGCGTCGAATCGATACTGATCCGTGGTCGCGATCGCGGAGAAGAACCCCTGCCACGCTCAAGTGAGCGAGTCCGAGGATGTCGCGTTTGAAGCTCGGACCGTTCTCCCATCCGATGAACCCCGCGGGGAACAGGGGATGAACTGGCGCAGTTTCGAATTTCAGTCCGTACCCGTCGCCGTCGAGGTCGGCGAACTGGTCCGAATACCTGGTTTGAACGAATCCGGTCCAGGGTTCAATTCGCTCCTCGAACCTCGCCCAGACCGCGGTTACGGGATGGAGCCTGAGGTATTTGCCCACAGCCGGACCTCCAAGGCCCGACCGAAGCAGGATTGCCGGGGTGTGTAGCCCGCCAGCAGCAAGGATCACCGTGTTCGCATTGACCGTGAGACGATGAGATCCAACGGACGCGACCACCCCTTTGGCCCGCCCTCGATCAGCCAGCACCTTGTCGACCTTGGCGCCAGTGACGATGCGCGCTCCTGCGTCGAAGGCGTCTTGGAGATAGGTGAGGAGAGTCGACTGTTTGGCACCGATGCGGCAACCCATAGTGCAATATCCGCACTCGTCCTCGGTACACCCATCAACATTGCGGGGCATCTCGTCGACGTGCCAACCCAGATCGCGCAACCCCTTCTCCAGGAGCTGAGCGCGCGACGAAGGCTGCCCATTGTCGCGATTGACGCTGAATCTCTCCTCAACAGCAGCGGCCGACTGTGAGTAACGCTCTCCTGCGAAAACACCGTCGAAACCGGCCACGGCATCCCACTCCGCTCGGACACGATCGGGTGTCGGGAAAGATGTCGTGTAGTTGATGACGGTCCCCCCACCAAGCGTCGCCCCGGCCAGGATCGTAATCCCGCCATCGGCCGTGCTGCTCAGTGCTCCGTCGAGGTACATCCGCCGATAGGCATCGGCTTCCAGATGAGTGAAGTCGGACGCATCGGAATATTCGCCAGCTTCGAGGACGATCACATCGTGGCCCGCGGACGCCAACACTCCCGCGGCGACTCCACCACCGGCACCGCTGCCAACCACTACGACATCGGCGGTCAGACTGGTGTCACCAGTGATCTGAATCGGTGTGATGGTCTTTTCAACGTCAGGTGCCGGTTTCAGTGGCCCCGGGTAGCCAATCGCTTCCCAGCTCGCAGGCTCGTCTGTTGCGCTTTCGGTAGAGACCCAGAGGAATGCAATAAGGGCTTTCACGGCGCGGATTCCGGCGCGAATCTGTTTCGAGGGGTTGGTCTGAATGCTGAGCAGAGCCTGCTCTCTCTCGTGAGGAGATAAGTCGGTGAGTGGTCGCGGCATCCGATAGAGAATGGCGCCACCAAGTCTCGACCTGAAGAGCCTCAGGAAGAGGGCCAAGTCCTTTCGGTCCTGATCGTGGGGGAGTTGGTCCACAATCCTCTCGACTCGGTCCGAGAATCCCGGCCCGGCACCGCTCTCGGTCCACGCCGCGCTGTCGCCATCGACCGCAGGCAAGAATGTCTTTGCCAAAAGCTCCAGGGTTTGTAGTTCTGTACTGGTCAGAGGCACGGAGTGAAACCTAACTGCCAAGGGGCACTCCGGTCAGGTGTCTTCGGCCATGGTCTCCAAAAGATGCTGAGCCACCTGGGTGAGGTGCGGGTGAATGGTCTCGACACAATCGTCGATACTGACCCATCGATAGCGCAGGTATTGATCTTCCTCGATTGCGTAGTGCACCCATTCGTCGGGCAGACCTGTCGCTTCGAACAGCCAGCAATGCCACTCCTCGGAGACCGCTGAGCCATCAGCGGGGTGGCTGAAACGATGTATCAACGTGCCCAGATGCTGTGCGGGGTCGAGGTGAAGACCAGACTCCTCTTCGAGCTCCCGACTTGCCGCATGCCGTGTCGACTCCTCAGGATCGATCCGGCCCTTTGGGAACTGCACCGTGCCGTCAGGATGATCGAACACCAGCACTTGGACTGACTCGATGGCCCTCCGAATGACCAAAGCGAAGGCACGCGGAACCCCATACCCCTCAAATCTGTCAGACACGATTGGCAGGCTATTGGAAGTGTCAGGTTTTGACTTGACACCGAACAGATGTTCGGTACAGTATCGAACGCACGTTCGAGAACGTGCACCGAACATGCCAAGCGGGCCCGATCAGGAGGGAGACATGGAAACACAACGCTCACAGCTTTCCGTTCAGCTGTTGGTGATCCTTGCAGCCGTTTTCGTAGTCTTTCTCCTGATCGGAGGGGCAGCCGGGGCTGAAGAATTGCCCGGCCCGACCGTGGAGTATGTGGTCAGTTCCGGTGACACTCTTTGGGAGATTGCCGCTGAGCATGTTGGACCCCAAGAAGACCTCCGTGCCTTCATTCGCCAGATCAAAGAGGTGTCCGGCATCGAGTCGAGCACCATCATTCCTGGCCAGATTCTGAATATCCCTTTGGGCTGAGCGCATTTACGCCGTTTACCCTGGGCAGATGCACTGCCCATCCTGCGATTCGCCCGATACGCGCGTAGTCGACAGCCGCCCCGCGGAAGCCGGGTCGTCGATCCGCCGCCGGAGGGAGTGTGAGCAGTGTGCACACAGATTCACGACCTATGAACGACTCGAGCCCCAGCTGACCGTGATCAAGCGTTCCGGAGATGTAGAGCCATTCTCTCTCGCGAAGCTCGTGTCCGGTTTATCAGCAGCTCTGGCCGACCGACCGGTGTCAGGCTCGGACATCGAAGGTGTGGCCAACTCGATCGCACGAGAAGTAGCGAAGTCGGGTCCTCAGGTGTCCACCGAAGAGGTGGGGCGTTTGGTGCTGGAGCGTCTGCGCGACCTTGACGAGGTCGCGTACCTGCGATTCGCCTCGGTCTACAAGGAGTTTCAGGACGCCACCGACTTCGAAAAGGAAATGGCCGAGCTGGAGTCAGCTGAGCATTGACTCCAAGTCCGCTGCGGTGCGGGCGAGCGTTTCCCGAAGCATCTCGGCAACGTCCATTACAGCCTCGTTGAGAGTCTGATCGAGACGACGTAAATCGCCGTTGATGCCGGCAATCACCGAGCGCACCCCTACTTCGTCGTCGTCTCTCATGGCGTCGCTGTAATCAACGAGCCTTTGGTCGAGTGTCTCGGTGAACGAAGCCCAAGCATCAGCGACCGGCTGAAGTTCGGGGTGAGCGACGGAGAGGGTGGTCGATGACAGTGTGTCAGCCCAGATCCCGAAGCCAGATATCGCCTCGTCGAGTTCGATAAGTGCTGGCTCGGTCTCGACCGGCGGTTCGATTGTGAGCGCACCCACAGCCCTCTGCAATGCCCACGTGTGCTGGAGCAGCGAGGTCGAGCTGAGAACATTGTTTGTGATCGATCCGGCGCTCGAACTGAGTGCCGTGTCCGTTGTGTCCAGGGCACCGGATGCAGTGAAGAGATCCCGTGCTTGCTGTTCGATTGTTCCGAGCGAGGTGGAGTCCCCGATGGCGGGCATTTCGTTGACTGCCTCGGCCATGGATTGGACACCGGTCGTGAGCAGACTGGCCTGAGCGATGACGTCGGCGCGAGCTTCGCCGGGTTGCTGAGCGCTGTTCAGGTAGAACCAGTAGACCCCCGAGGCGAGACCGCCAATGATCAGGACGATCGCAAGGAATCTCACCCACCTGAAATCTCCGCCGGTGAACCTGGCCTGAACTTCGGTGGTATCCCAGTCCTTGGGCGGAGCGGGCAATTCGGACTCAGGACGTTCGTGTCTGCCGCGCTTTACCTCCCGCGGCGGCGGGGTTGGCCGGACTGGCGCCGGTCGAGCAAATGTCCGCACCGGAGTCGGCGCAGGTGGTCGGTCAGACCAACTCGTGGTCGAGTCGGAGAATCCGAGGGTGTCCATCAAAGGGGAGTCAGCAGAGGCGCGGCGCCTCCGTCGGGGTGATTTGGTTGTCGCAGTCATTGGTTCTCGCTTACAGTCCGGTTCACCCCGCCCGATGCCCCGTACTGCCATTCAGATTAACTTCGTCCGCCTCGACAAGGAACTACCTCCGCCCAAGAAGGCTCACGCCGGTGACGCCGCCGTCGACCTGTACTCGCGCATAGATGTGCGTCTCGCGCCCGGCGAGCGAATGGGAGTGCCGACCGGACTGGCTGTCGCTATCCCTTCTGGTTATGCCGGACTGGTCATCCCACGGAGTGGTCACGCTCTCCGCAAGGGGATCAGCGTGGTGAATGGTCCGGGGTTGATTGATTCGGGTTACCGGGGCGAGTTACACGCGATTTTGGTAAATCTAGGGGATGAGACCGTCACCTTCAGCCGGGGAGAACGTGTGGCCCAGTTCGCCGTCGTGCCAATCCCTGATGTCGAGTGGGGTGAGGTCGACTCTCTGGACGAAACCGAGCGGGGCGAAGGCGGGTTCGGGTCGAGCGGCTCATGAGTCGCGACCAAACATGGGAAGCTCAGATCGACGCGGTGTGGAAGCGAACCGATCTGTCCGATATCGAACTGCGTGGAGCTATCGAAAGGGTCGCTGCGGTGTGCCCATATTCGGACGGAACCGCTGATTTCGAGCGAGCTGGATCATGGGACTCAACCGGTGAACCCGAGGCCGCCATCGCGCTGTACGAGAAGGCGTTGGCTGCCGGGCTCGATCCGGACCGTCGTCGTCGTTGCGCTATTCAGTTGGCCTCGTCGCTCCGCAACGTTGGACGAGTAGACGAGTCGATTGGATTGCTGACTGAGGAGCTGGGCAAGCCGAGCGACGACCTCGACGATGCGGTGGTCGCGTTCCTGGCGTTGGCCAAGGCTTCGTCTGGAGACGACCGTGGCGGTCTTGCTCTCGCCCTTGAGGCGCTGGCGGGCCATTTGCCTCGCTACCAGCGCTCGGTACGCAGCTACGCGAAGCACCTTGTCGACCCATCGGTTTTCAACGATTGAACCGCCTTTGGTTCGAAACCCTAGGGGTCTACAATGGATCGTTCTGTCGCGGAAGTAGCTCAGTTGGCTAGAGCGCAACCTTGCCAAGGTTGAGGTCGCGGGTTCGAATCCCGTCTTCCGCTCGAGGGACGGCCAGAATGGGCCCCCACCGCGGCGACATGGCCGAGTGGTTAGGCACGGGTCTGCAAAACCCGCTACACCGGTTCGATTCCGGTTGTCGCCTCCAACAGAATATGGGCTCTTAGCTCAGCCTGGTAGAGCGCTTGCTCGACACGCAAGAGGTCGTAGGTTCAAGTCCTGCAGGGCCCACTCGAAAACCCCCTGAATACAGGGGGTTTTCTGCATTCGCGACGTTGCGAATTCACCTCAAGATAGTCTGCGGGTAACCAGAGAAGTAACCAAGTGCGACTGCGGTCCGCGGTAGATGGTGAGCATCAGAAAAGCCCGGAGGGGTGATACCACCACCCCAAACCGGGCAAAGCCGACACCTTTAGAGGAGGTATCGACCATGTTCGACACTAGGACTATCCGTCCACCACGAGGGCCCACAACCCTCGAAACCGCCGCCGACCAAGCCACGAGACGCGCCGACCGGCTGCTTCTGAAACACGGACTAATCGACCGCGCCGAAGCTGACAGAGCACTTTCACTACTCGATCAGAAGGGGAAGAAGTGACCACGAAAACCAGAGACGGCTACGACGCCAAATACGAAGCCGAACGTGACGCCGCCGCGGTGAACTTCGGAGAATGGTGGCAGGAGCTCGCCCGCTACTTCGCCGGGATCGCCGCAGGGGCTACGCCTGACCCGGACATGGTGCACATGATGGCGGGCTGCTACATCGACTCTCTCAACGAAATCGCTAAGTACTGCGAGGACACGACAGGGTTTGACCGCGCTATTCGGCTGATGCATCGGGTGGCGTGTGAGGAGACCGGCTACCAACAACTCGGAGGCAGATAGTTCGTAGGTCGAACAAGCGAGAAGCCCCGATAGTTCTGAATTATGAGGTTCGGAATCGTCGGGGCTTTCTCGCGGGGCGATCGGGGGCTGATTAGTAGTGAGCTCACCAGCCTTCGACCACTGAAATCTGAACCTACACGACCGACCTCAGAATGTGTCGGGGTGGGTTTCTATCTTGCCGGCAATGTCCTGCACGCCCGTCACGCCAGCCATGCGGCGTCTCCTCGAGCAGCTCGCGGACTATCCGAGCGTCGAAGTCGAACCTCTCGTCGACAGTCCGGAGTGGGCGAGTGCGCGGGAGTGGGGTTGGGTGATGCCGTCGGGTGAACTCACCGGAGCGGGGTGGCGGCATCTTCATTCTTTGCCGGGCGGGCTGGTTTCCGATTAGCGCTTCAAGGTCGCGTTTCTAAGGCGAATATCTAACGCCTGTGGGCCTGGGGGCTACGCGCGGTCCAACACGCACATAATGCCGGTTATGGAGCGGCCTCGCGGACGGTGAAGGTGGCGTAGCTGTCGGTTGCGATCTCGCGGAGGGGGGATTCTGGTGGCTCGATGGTGTCGTAGGCGATGTTGACGCCTATTGCGTGGACTCCTTCGAAGAGGGGGAGAGTCTTTGTGATTTCGCCTTGTCCTTGGGAGTTGGTGGTCAGGCCGGTGAGGGTGTCGAGGCCGATGGCGCATGGTTCCGATGCGGGGGTTTCTTTGAACACGTGAACCACATATGCCCAGTCGGGTGCTGCGTCCTCAAGGGATATGTGGATTTCGACGCCCTCTGGGACTGGGGTGTAGGTGATCTGTCCTACGGGACGGCTTGTGTCGTCTGCGAAGTTGTCGGGGCAGTCGTTGATATTGCCGTCTGCGTAGAGCGTTTGTACGACTGGGCCAGCGGGCAGTGTGGTCGGTGCGGCTACGTCAGTGTCCTGGTCCGTTAGGAGAGCGACGGGTATAGCGATTAGGAGCACGGCTGCTGCAGCAGCGACTCCGACTGCCCAACCTGGAATCGTCCGTTTCTTGCGGTGTCGGCGTAGGGCAATGACTTCACGATCCGGGGTTTCGGAAGGCTCACCGTGCTCGGTGAACCCAGGAGGCATCAGATTCTCGACAGGTGTCGAAGCCTCGAACATTTCTTCGGCACCACGGCGAATGTGGTCTTCGAGCCGTTCAGGCATGGTCCGCTCCAAGTCTTCTGCGTAGCTTTCCCATTCCTCTGTCGAGATGAGTCTGGACTGTGGAGAAAGTGACTCCCCATAGCTCGGCGATTTCAGTCACCGTCCACCCGAACCCATGAACTAGGACAACTGTTGCTCTCTGCTTGGCCGACAGGCTGCGTAATGCTGGCGTGAGTTGAGGCTCGAACCAAGGATCGAACGATTCGGACACGGCTCTTCGGGTGGGCAGCATTCGTTTCCGCAGAGCACCCCTGGCGTGGTTCTGACCAACTCGAAACAGGTAGCCACGAGGGTTGGCCATGCTGCCTATCCGATCCCAATGCTCCCAGCCGTAGGCCAGCGCTTCGGCGGTCGCCTCATCACCAAGTTCGGGACCAAACGAAGCCATGAGAGCCTGCTTGAGAGGCTTCGCGAGGTCGCTCGCGAAGCGCGTGTATTCGACATGATCGGATGCTGATCCCACGCAAAGCCTGATAGAGGTACTTGAACATTCAATCATCCATCCGATCACGCCGACGGGCTGATCGGCTGGTATCACAGCCGATCAGCAACCCATGAGTAGCGGCGGTCTAATGCCAACCGCGAATACCGGAGCTAGGAGACGCAGACAGAACCTGCGATGTGATGAATGGTGTTCAATCCCACAGCCGGGACGGAAGCCACCGACCACGTCAACACCCCTGAGCCGCCGTTCGTGACAGTCACCGACGAGTCAAACTGAAAGTTCGGGCCTACCGGCACGAGCTCGTACTGCTCGGTCATGTCGACGGTTCCCTGAGGAAACTCCCAGGATGTAACCCGGGTCACGAACGGGTATTCGATCTCAAACGCGACCCCTGCGATAGGTACGAAGACCTGCTCGCCATCGTAGACGAGGTTGGCAACCCCTGAACCCTCCAAGAAGCTATACACAGCCGTTCCGCTCACAGTTGGGCACTCCTCAGCCGAGGCCGGTAGCGCCACCAACAGAAGCGCCCCAGCAACCAAGGCGGTCAAAGTCCTCTTCATCATTTCTCCTTCCCATCAACGGACCAGTGTCACTATTAAGTGATCAAGCCGTCGAGAATCGCGACACGAAATCTGCGGAGTCCCTAAGCCGGGCACATAACGGCACTTATGCGCTCGGCGTTGTCGCCACCTTCTGATTCGCTTAGGTCACTCGCAGCACACGACCCGCGCCGGCGGACTGGAAGATCTCACCCTGGTACGTCTGTCCCGAACCCGTAGCCGTCCGCGCTGACCGGGTGTAGAGGCCGTCGACCAACCAACCCTTAGAGCTGTACGGCTTCGCTAGAGCCACCGGCCGGGAACGGCTAGCCAACGCGTCGAGGAACCGGTCTCCGCGGCTGCCTTCGTTGATGTAGAAGCGGCTTCGGCGGTCGTCACCTCGGATACACAATCCCACCGACTGCGGGCCCCGTTGGAGTTCGGCTGGCGACGCTTGCGGCTGATAGAAAAACAAGGTCCGGTCAGAGGTTCTCCGCGCTCCAGCGGGTGCCGCCCCCAGGACTTCGACCTGGCGGGTACCTCGGTCGACTAGCCGCACAGAAACGAGACTGTCGATGTTCACGGCTGGGTTCGCTTCTCGCGGGCTACACGGGCTTTCTCGCGGCGTTCAGCTTCCGCGCGGGCGCCCTGCGCGAGTTCCTCGGCGAGGAAGTTGGGTGCAGGACGTCCGAACTCTTCAGCCACCGTCATGTATCCATCCGAACCCGCCAGAGCCTCAAACGCAGTCTGATCGTCGACGGCTGGAATCCCGGCTGGAACGACCGGAGTCGGCTTCTTGTTCTCAAGCTGCTGCTGGCGTCGTTCGGCCACTCGAGCCTGCCGCGCTTTCTGTTCCTCGAAGAACTCCCGGACTACGCCCGCGGGCACAGCCCTAAGTCCGACGTCGTCAACCGTCACCGATTCCACAAACCGCTGTTCGGTAGTTCCGATCGACTCGCCAAGCTCCGCCGCGACCAGCGACAGCGGCACTAGATCCTCGAGTCCAACCTGATTCGTCTCATCATTTGGGTTTCTGTCCATTTCAGATTCCTTTCGCCAAATCTGCGTGGTCGTCAATCAGAAAGTCGGGTTCCCCTGTCGCCCACTCGACGCGTAGGCCCATCGCATCCGCTGCGGCTTCGAAAGCGGCAACAATCGACCGGAGTTTCTCGGCTGACTTATCAAGCGCGTACTGGTCATGGACCACCGCGCCGACCACACGCCCGTCAGCAAACCGACGACGCGGATACCGTTTCCCCTCGATACTCATTCAGCCGACTCCTCTTGGGCCGCTTCGATCGCGGCGACTTCGTCCGCGACGTGCTGCGGGAGCGGGCTTTTCCTCCGCGACGGGTAGCGCTGAGGTTTCCGGCGTGATCCCAGATAGTCGACATAGCTCCAACCGTGCTGCTCTAGCCAAGCCAACCGTTCCTCCCGTAACTGGTCCTCTTCGCCAGGACGAAAGTGAAACCGGTCCGGCATTTCAGAGAGGGGCACCCGCGGCGGCCGTTTCCATCTAGCCACGAGCCCGTTCCTTCATCCACCGAACATTCGCCGCATGCCGCGCACGGCGAGTAGTCGCGTTTTCGCCTTCCTCGTCGTCAACGTCAGGCAAGCCCAACGCCTCAACCATCCGAGCCAACGCAGAAGCGGCTCGAGTCTGCGCCGCCAGCAAAGGATGCGGAGCGTCCTGACCACGCGAACCCGCAACAACCAGATCAGCCTCAGCCAGTTCGAGTTCGAGACGTTCCAAAGTGTCCGCCAAACCAGCGGCCCGGTTCAACAGCGCAGTTTCGGACGCCGTCAAGTCATACGCGCCCAACACAGCAGTCCGCAAAGCCTCACCAGCAGTCACAGCGTCACCACGCAAACCCAGACGTCCGCACGCAGTCCAGAGAAATCTGAAGAGCGGACTCGCCGGGAGTGTTGGCGCATATAAAAAAATGGGTTCATCGGCTCGGCTCTTTGGTTTCTTGGGTGGCCTCGCTTGACCGTTCTTCGAGCGGATGGGAGAACAGTCGAGCGAGGCTTTCGGCATGCTCAATCGAGTTCGCTAGCACCGATAAGGCCTGGACATCGGGAAGGCCGAGTCCGTGGGACCTCGCTATTACGGCGGCGGAGTCAGTGTCGATCGGCATTTGAACCAGTATCAATTACCGGTCGATAACGGTCGCGTCTGTACCGGGAGCGGCACTTCTCGCTACACCAGACCCGTTGCCGCTTGCCCGGAGTGTGGGTCACTCCCTTGTGACAGCCACGACACGTCTGGTCGGTCTTCGCTGATGAACCTCGAAGTCCGTTGATTGTCTGGTTGGCCTGGTCGATTTCGTTGAGCAGGTCGGTGATGGCCCGTGCTGCCTGGTGGTAGATCCCCTTCGACGACCGGTCACCCAACGCAACGAGGGTTCTGATGAGCGTGGCGTAATCACTCATCGTCGATGTCGAGCAGAGCCTTCTCACCTAGCGACGCTTCGATGGCAGGGCCGATCTTGCGCCGCGCCCAGTCATGGCGGGCGTCATGGATGCGCTCATCGATTGGCCGATAACGCGGACGCCGAGGACGGTGACGCTCCCTGCATGGATGGTAGACAATGGCCGCTGTCGACTTTCCAGCGGAACCGCACCGACCGCAGTTCCAACGTTCGACCCGTTCGAACTCCTGCAATTGTCCGGTTGCAGGACAATCGTGTGAGAGTTCGATGACATGGTCCGGTGTCCGCTTCACGACGCGGCAGGAGGGGCAGGACCAACGTTTCATAGTCCCGCGATTCCTTCTGTCTCCCGGTGGTACTGCGGGCAGGCGAATCCGTGGACTCCTGGTGAGAGCCCCGGACAGCAGTCCGTGTCGGTTGTAACGCTTGTAACCGATTCCTGGGATGACGCCTGTAACGGCTTGTTCTGTTCTCCTTTATGAATTGAATATGACGAAGCCTTAGCAAGCTCATTTGGGGTTACATCGGTGGGTAGGTATCGCTCCCACGCATCCCACAGATCCTCACGTGCGTAGCCCTTGGCTACTTCTTCGCCGAGTCGTACAGACCTCGATGAAATCTCGTATTTCCTCAGTCTTTGGGCGAGTCCGCGGGAGTTGAGCTCTTTGCCGTAGAGGTCCCCCCAGGGGGATTCTTCGAGGCTGTTGAGCTTCCGCAGAATGTCGGACGTGAACAAGTGGTCTGAGTCGCCGAAGACCGTTTTGAGGTCGGTTAGGAGTCTGATTCCGAGACTGGGGGTGCTATCCGATGATTCGGTTACAAGGGTTACAGCCGCTACACGAGCACGTTCGGGCCACTCGCCGCCAGCCAGATCGGCGACAGCCAGTAACGGTTCCCATATGTCTGCGTCGCGGTCCTCAATCCCGGCGGGAATGTCGGGCCATTCGATACGGCCCGCGTTGTCTTCGCACCATTCAGCCAGCCGAACACCCAGCTGGTCGCCTTCTGGGCCGTGTACACGTCGGCGGTACGGCGTGACCGTTTCGCCTGGCTTGCGTCTCCGCATCCTGATGACCACCGACCGCGAGAGAATCGTGTCCGGTAGATCGCCGATCCCTGCGAGAGCCACAGCGGAATAGGCGGGTATCTCTTCTGTGCCGATGGTCCGACCTCGAGCCACAGCACGTCCGGCGACGGCGCCTTGTCGATGTCCGGCGTTGAGCAGACCTCGGATTTCCTCGTTCTCGCGTGCTTTCGGACCGAACACCGTGTCGATCTCGTCATAGAGAATCGTCGGCCGGCCCTCTTCGTCTCCGACCTTCCGAAACAAGTACGCCGGTGTGACGTTGATCGCTTCCACCGCCCGCGGCACCAGCATCTCCGTGATCTCCAACGCTCGCGTCTTCCCTGATCCCGGTTCAGGCGACAGGAACGCAATCCGAGGGGTTGATTCCCATTCGTCCATTAGATGCGTGTGAGCGATCCACAGGGTGTGAGCGATGCGAGCCGCTTCTGATGGGTAGGCGACGAACCTTTGTAGGAACGTTTCGACTTCGCCGAGGACCGACATCAGCGGACCCTCCGGTCGAAATGAAGCTCCACAGCCAAAAGCTGCTCGGCCAGGCTCGGATGTTGCTCTCCCAACTCGATCCGCTGCTCGTAATCGAGATCTGCGAACGCGGCAGCTACCGCGGACGCTTTCACCTCCAAAGACACAGCATCAGCAAACGCTGATGTCATGACCCCGGTAAGAGCTTCGACCGCTCGTTCGATGTTGCTGCGCTCACCCATGAGAAACCCCGATGGGTTCGGGTAGCCATTCGAGGACGTACTCGATCTGCCGTGTCGCATGGGCATGCCCGCGCGAGCAGGGACGGGTGACGATTCCGTATCCGGATCGGCGTAGCTGGTGGATCACCGCGGCAGCGCGAGGGATGTAGTCCGCCAGGAAGTCGGTTGAGCAGACCGCTTCGTGTTCGAGGAGGCTTGCTGGACCCTGCCCTTCCTGGCTGGTAGACTTGACATTGTCAGGTTTGGAGTCCCCGGGTTGTGGTAGGCCCGGGGCTCTTTCATTCGGCGCACTCACGACGCAACTTCCTCAATGTCAGGCAGCGCCAGCAGACGGTCTAGTTCTGTTGCAGGTATGACTGTGCGGTGACCTAGCTTCTTGACTCGCACCTGGCCTCTGCTGATGAGGTTGTAGAGGTGCGATCTCGACACAGAGAGTTGCGCTGCGAAATCAGCCGGAGAGAAGCTCGCCGGGCGGTGATGGCTTTCCATTAGAGAACCTGACTGCTGCCCTCGGGGGGCGCAGAAACTCCGGTCTCTAACCGCTTCGACTGCTATTTCTGGATCAAATGACACGGGTGTCATTTCGGTCCGTTCCGAACACTAACATTGAGGTCGTATGGTGTCCACACGCGACCGGAACGCTGCCAACCAATACTCAGATGTATTGGGTTGGGATTGGTTCACAGCCGTCTGTGTGGTTTGTGATCGACGCGGTACGCGCGGGTTCATGGGCTTGATTGGGTCGAACCCTCACAACGGCCGGAGCTTCGGCATGGGGGACTGGCGTTGGCTCTATCTCGATTCGCGGCTCGGAACGACTCGGGGCTATGACAAGAACCGCGCATGGGAACACACCCATTTTGCGAGACTTGGTTTCCGCCAGATTTTCGACAGCGAACATGACCTTCCGGTAAGGCCGCGCTGCAGAGAAGCTAAGCATCAACTGAAGGTGCTCAGCGACTCCGATATCAAGGCCTTAATTTCAGGAGCGCGAGCGCGGGGTAGCGACACAATTGTGATCCCAGAATGACGCGTCGCGCTCCGGGCGAAGGTTCGCTGATTCAGGATGACCGCGGCAGATGGATCGGTGTCGCGTCCGCTGGCGTGAATCCTCGCAGTGGGAAACGTCGCCGAGTGAAAATCACCGGCCGACCCGACGAGTCGAAAGCGGATTTGCCCGCAGGTTGCGCGATCGGATAGCAGAGCTCGAAGGTGCGGGGCCGTCTGCACCGGAGACTGTCAGTGAGTTAGTCGGGGTGTGGCGGCGGTTGGCAGCGCCTAAGCGGTTGAGCCCCACCACGCTCGAGATGACTGACGCACTGACGAGCAAGCACATCGATCCCGTGTTTCAGAACGTGAAGGTGGCCACTCTCACGCCGGAGGATGTGGAAGGGTTCTTGGCGGCGCGGTCGGATCTCTCGAAGTCGACGTTGACGAAGCTGAAACGGATTCTGTCGCAGTCATTCGATTTCGCTGTTCGGCGACGGTGGGCTTCTTGGAACCCTGCCTCAATCGCCGAAATGCCACCCAACGTCGCGCCTGAGAAGCCCGGGCGGGCTCTCACCCGAGACGAAGCGCAGAGGCTTCTGAACGTGGCTGAGAAGACCCGTAACGGGGCTTGGGTGGTTGTTGCCATGACGATGGGGTTACGGCCGGGCGAAGTCTCCGGGCTCACCTGGCAAGCCTTAGATCTCGATGCCGGGGTGTTGGACGTGTTCCAGTCCCTATCGCGGACGAAGGACGGCCCCCGGTTGAAAGAACCGAAAACGGCCACGTCGACTCGTCGGTTGGAGATGCCACCGCGGACAGTCGAGGCTCTCAGGCAGCACAGAGCGGCGGTCAGTGAGGAGCGGCTGCTCATGGGAGACCAGTGGCCGCGTGAGTGGGCAGACCTAGTCTTCGTTACGTCTGACGGAACGCCACTCAATGGTTCCAATCTGCGACGCTGGCTGCGTCAACTCACCGAAGCCGCGGGGATCGACGGTCGGGTGACACCGAAGGATCTGAGGACAACCGCGGGCAGTCTACTGTCACACGACGGCGGATTGCCGCTCGAACGGGTCGCCGACCTGCTTGGCCACAAGGACACTCGAACGCTGCAAGCGCACTATCGCCGGCCGGTCGCCCCTTCGGTTGATACAGCTGCGGAGTATTGGGGTTGACGGGTTGGGTAGCGGGAAGAAAAAGCTTCGGGAATTCCTTGAATGGGTCGAAGACCTAGAATGGACCATCAAGCAAGGTAAACGGTATCCCCGAATACTCTGCCCTTGTGGAGAGCATCAAGGCAGCGTGCACTTGACGCCATCGGATCCCAACTACTATTTGAACAGAAGGAAGTGGGTTGAGCGGCAACCCTGTATGAGAGAGGAAGACGAATGAGCCTTTGGGTACGCCTCAGCGTTCCGTTCGTCGTCGTCGGCGGGCAAGACCTGACTGAACATGCCTATCAAGTACTAGATCACCTCTACGAGCTCGATGGAATCCTTGACCCTGATGTTTCACTGGATACGGGCGAGCATCTAGTAACCCTTGAACTTCTGTGCCGCGGGGACGACCAATTCTCCGCTGCTCGAGCTGGAGTCGATGCGATGCGTACGGCGATACACGCCGCAGGCGGAATGACACACGGTTGGGAAGACGCCTTCGCTGATCTTTCCGATCTCACCCTGTTCCCGGTGGGCAAGACCGGGACCGAATGGGAACCGACGCAAACGACCTTCACGAAGGTCTTGGTGGACGCCTAAGTAACCACGGAAATAACCAACCGGCCCCCAAAAGAAATCTTGGCGATCGTCAATCCCGACAGTCGAGTTCGCACGGATCGGTGGCAAAACCCCAGCGTAAGCGTCCTTTGTCCTGACGGCATCGGACACCCTTAGACGCGAGTGGACGAGGCTTCATTTCCTCGACACGCAAGAGGTCGTAGGTTCAAGTCCTGCAGGGCCCACACGAGGAAACCCCCGGTAACACGGGGGTTTCTGCCGTAAAGGCTAAGACACGTCCCCTCTGTTCCCGGAGGTCGAAATCTTGAACCCGGGTTGCTTTGAATCAGTGGTTTCGAGTGTGCTCGAGATCCGGGTGCAGGCGTGTCTGGGACCCTCCGGCCTAGTAGATAAGCTTGTCGGGGTTCAATTGGTTCATCACGGTCTGGATGGTTTCGCCGACCATCTCAAAGGCGAGCACCGCGTAGGTGGCTCCGTCGACCACAATCCGGATCGCCGGCCAGCCGTTGGCGGACACCATTTCGAACGTGGGATTCAGCTCCTCGCCCTGCTTGGCAATACCGGTGAAGAATCTTGCCACCCGCTCAGGTCCAAATATCGGATGGCGTGCCGCGCGTCGCTTACCACCGCCGTCTGACCAGCTGACAATTTCGGCCGTCAGCATGTGGATGAGATTGTCAACGTCGCCAGCCACGATCGCGGCCAGCGCCTTCGACAGCGTCTGGCGGTCGGAATCCATATCGAGTGATCTCTCCCGAGCCGGACGTGCCACATGTCCGCGAGCCCGCGAGGCTATCTGACGACAGTTTTCGGGTGTCTTGTCGACGATGGGGGCGATCTCCGAATAGTCGAAGTCGAAGGCATCTCTGAGCACTACCACAGCGCGTTCGATCGGGTTCAGTTTCTCCAAGGCGTGGAGGAATCCGAGTGACAACTCCTCTGCTTCGGCCACGATGTCGGCCGGATCCGAACCAGGCTGGGTGACAATGGGCTCAGGGAGCCACGGTCCGAGGTATTGCTCTCGTGTACGTCGGGCAGTTCGAAGCTGGTCGATCGCCAATCTTGTGACCATCGTCGTGAGAAACGCCTGCGGCTGGCGGACCTCGTCTTGGTTCAGGGCTGACCATTTGATCCATGCATCCTGCACGACGTCCTCGGCGTCCATGATCGAGCCCAGCACGCCGTAGGCGATGGCGACGAGGCGGGGACGAAAGTCTTCGAAAGGGTCAGTCACAGGGATGAAAGGTATTCGGCGTAAGTCTGACCAGCGGTAGGCGAGCTGACAAGCATGCGCCCATCTCTGAATCCTGCCGCCCAGTGGCCAAAGATCGGGAAGGGTACGACCGGTCTGTGAGAGCCGATTGTCCGCAGATACGCGCGCGCCATTTCCACCAGGTCCAGAACCTCGGGTCCGCCGAGATCATCGACCCGACCGGACGCTCCACTCTCGACGAGGGCGACGAGTCGCTCAGCCACCACCGAGCGCGAGATCGGTTGGAGGCGGACTTTGGACGGTGCCGGCACGAAACCCAGGTTGGGAAGCGTGTCGACGAACCGGGGGACCAACTCATGAAACTGTGTTGTTCGGATCAGCGTCCAAGGGACGCCACCTTCAGTTACCAGCTTCTCCATCGCGAGCTTCGCCCGGTAGTAGGGGAACGGGTGGTCGTCCACACCGACGATTGAAATCGTCACCAAGTGTTGGGTTCCCGTTGTTCGCGCCTGCTCCAGGAGGTGTCGGGTTCCCTCGATGTCTACCTCTTTGAATCGCGTCGGGTGAGACGCGAGGTGCAGAATCGTGTCGTAGTCAGTCAATTGCTCCAGTCCCCGGCCGGTCGCAATGTCGAGGGTCATCGAGTCGCAGCCATCGATCGGCTCAGGGTTTCTGGAGGCGACGGTGACGGCGTGTCTCCGCCTCGCAAGTGCCGCAGAGACTTGACTTCCTAATACACCGGAACCGCCGGTGACCAGAATCTTCATATTCAGCTCCTTCTCTATTCACCCGGTTGACGGCAGCGACCCGAGATCTGTGACAGGTTTCAGGTTTTTTCTCGATCTGGGTCCAAGGGGGTTGAATCTGTCATAGAGCGAACGTATGTTCGATTCTATGGAATGGGAGAGGCACTCGACAGATGAGCTGGAGCAACAGCTTTCGCATGATGAGCAACTGATTGCGACGCTGCGGGCTCGTCAACTGGCCGTTCTCGAGGTGTTGGACACCCGCCAGGTGGCGACTGCTGACGGTTCCCGATCGCTAGGCGAATGGTTGGCTGGCCGTATTGACGTCGGATCCGAAACCGCTCGGAGTTTGGTGCGGACGATGCGTCGCACCATCGATCTTCCCGAGTTGCGTAATGCCCTGGCGCAGGGAGTCTCCTTTGAGCGTATTGAGGCGTTGTCGCGGACGGGCCAGCAGGAAGACTTCATGCTGTGGGCCGACGTCAGTCGGATTCGTCACGAAGCCGCCAAACAGGCTCGTGTTACAGCCGACGCCGAGACCAGAACAGCATCTGACCGGTTTCTGGTGATGCAGCCGACTCTGGATAAAACCTGGTGGAAGATGTGGGGCGGTTTGGATGGTGCTCTCGGAGAGATCGTCGACAAGTCGCTCACCGAGAAGGCCGACGGTCTACCCGCCGAGGCCGATGGCATGTCCCAGTCTTGGAGACGCGCCACTGCACTGGCCGAGACCTTCGTCTCAGATGATCCGGCCCCAGCCCAGGTTTCAGTCTTCATAGACGCCGAGCAGGCTTCAGGGTCTTCCGGTGAGGCCGGGATAACTCTCGAATCGGGGACTCGGGTCGGTCGTTTGGCCTTGGAGGCGATCCTTTGTGACTCAAATCTCGAAGTCACTGTTCAAGACTCAGCAGGAGTACCGATGGCCTATGGCCGCAAGCATCGGGTTGTTCCGCCTGCACTCAAACGCGCTTTGCTTCAGGAGGCGGGTAACAGATGCGCTGCGGACGGATGCAACAGCCGGAACCGACTCCAGGTGCATCACATAACTCCATGGTCACGCGGCGGGGCGACCGACCCCGACAATCTCGTTGTCCTCTGCTGGTATCACCACCACGTGGTCGTTCACCAGCACCGACTCGAGGTGGTTCTATACCCAGACCGTAGAAGGGTGAGGTTCGGGCAGCCGCAGCGCGGTCCGCCCGAACGGGCATCTGCCAAGCCGGCCACGTAAATCGTCAGCCACCATCTCAACCAGACCCAGCTACAGGGTCTGCACCAGGACCCTCTGGCCAAGTATCGGCCACCCGGTAGCCGAGAGGCCACGGATCCGTCGGATCCACCGTCAGCAATGTTCTGCCGGTGATCCATGCGCGTCCACTTATCGAAGGCACCACCGCCGCGAACTCTCCGACTAGAGCGTCCGCCAAGATCTCACCGACGAACTCCGAGTCGATGATCGACCTCATGATCAAACGATCGCCAACCTTCATCGTCCCCTTTGCTCGCTCCGCGGCCAAACGTGCCGACAACCCGGTCCCGGTAGGGCTGCGATCGAGCTTGCCGGGGTCGATGACGACCGCGTTCTTCATCGTGAAACTGTTCCGATCGCCATCCCACAGAAGATCATCGGCGATCTGGCAAAACGAGATGTGCGTCCAATCTGGGTTCTCAGGATGGCTGAATCCCGACTGTTGATTGGCGGCCCTTTTGATTCGGGTTCCCAAGTCAACGAGGACCCTGGCCTGGGTGGAGACGAGTTCGACACCTATGTCGGCTGCTTTGACCATTACAAAACTGTCGCCCCCGTAAGCGATGTCGACCTCCAAAGTCCCAATGCCTTCCACGTGAAGGAGTTGCCCAAGTTGTGTGGCAAAGCTGGGCACGTTGGTGACAGTCACTCTTTCAGCCTTGCCATCCCGACATTCGACGGTTGCTCGAATCAACCCACCAGGGGCCTCCAGGACCAGCTCGGTCACCGGCTCCATCATCTTCACAAGGCCGGTCTCGAGAACAACGGTGGCGACGCAGATCGTGTTGGATCCCGACATGGGTGGAGTGTGTTCGGGCTCCATGATGATGAACCCGGCGTCCGCTTCTGGACTGACGGGTGGAACCAGCAGATTGACGTGTCGAAACACGCCACCGCGCGGCTCGTTGAGCACCAGGCTGCGAAGTCTTCCGTCTTGGTGGATCCAGCGCGCCTTATCCCAGAGGGTTTCTCCTGGTGGGGGCTCGACACCTGAAATGATCACGTCTCCGACCTCGCCCTCGGCATGGCATCCGACGATCTCGATTGGGTTGGCCGATGGATCCACGGGACTGCCTTTCTTGGACGGAAGGTAGTGGGACCGACAAGGCCGTGCCCCGGTCGACTCCTCAGCGGTTTCGGCTTAGGCTCTCGGTCGGAGGTGAGTCGAGTGGAGATGACTCCTGAGCACAAAGAAGCGTTGGCGAAGGGTCGTAGGGAGACTGCGGCCATCAAGGCCTATCTGACTGCCATCGCCCCGAACAGCCCGGGTCGTCCGGTCAGTCGCGAAGCTTTGCAGAACCGTTTGACCAAGACCATCGCGAGCCTGGACTCGGCCGACGATCCCCTGCGGAGGCTCGAACTCACTCAGCGAAAGCTCGATATTGAGAAGGAACTGTCCCGCTCCGAGCCTGAGGTCGACCTAGAGATGTTGGAAGCCGATTTCGTAACTAGCGCACTCTCGTACTCGGAACGAAAGGGGATCAGCTACACCGCCTGGAGGGAGATTGGGGTTCCTGCAGCAGTCCTTCGTCGGGCCGGTATCAAAGAGACCCGTCGCCGTTAGTCCCAGCCGAGCTCTGCAAGCCGGTCGTCGTCGATGCCGAGGTGGTGGCCGATCTCATGGAGAACGGTTTTCCGGATCTCTGCGCGGAGTTCGTGATCTCCGAGCTCCATCTCGACGTGCGGTCGATAGAAGATCGTGATCCGGTCGGGCAGAACGGCTGAATAGTCTCCGCGGTCGGCCAGCGATACACCTTCGTAAAGCCCAAGAAGATCCTCTTGACCTTCAGCAGGTCGATCTTCGACGACCACAACCAGGTTGTCGATCTCGTCGAGCACCCAGCCGGGCAGCGTCTCGATCACCTGATCGACTACAGACTCGAATTCATGACGAGGCAGCACGTAGCGATTCTGGCTCCTCGCGGTATGAAACGCGGATCGCGCGAGGTCGACTACGGAATACGTCGCCTGTAACCTGCCGACCTCAGGGCCGTTAGCTCAGTCCGGCTAGAGCGCTCGCCTCACACGCGAGAGGTCGCAGGTTCAAGTCCCGCACGGCCCACCCACCGTCCGCGGACGTAGTGTGGCCCTGTGTCCCAGCGACTGGTTCCTCCAGATTTCGACGTGCCGACGACCTATCAGGGCTCCGGGTTCCATCTGGAGGTCCTTGGGCCGATCCACAACGAGCGTGACCACCAGGCTTGGATGTCGAGTATCGACCACATTCGGGCAACGCCAGGGATGGATTGGGGTAGTTGGCCGGCTCCGATGTCTCTAGAAGCAAACCTTGGTGACATGGAGATGCACCACCGGGAGTTCGTCGACCGAGAGGCGTTCACATACTCGATCTTGGACGGCGACAGCGTCATCGGTTGCGTCTACATCTATCCCGCCAAGGACGGTCGAGGCGCCCACGTTCGATCCTGGGTGACGAAGAACAGAGCCGAAATGGACGAAGTGGTGTGGCGCGAGTTGTCCCATTGGCTCGAGACGGAGTGGCCGCTAGAGGGCTTCTACTACGCCCCCAGGGCCTGAACTGGGTGTATTGAGCTAAGGCTCCCGGCTCTCGATCAGTCTCGTTGCGGCATCGATGCTCGCCGGGAAAGCCTGTCGCTTGACCCCCAGCCCCGAGTCGTTCAGGTGCCACACCTCGGCGTAAGAAACGTCCTCGTCGCCGGTCTCGTGGTGGGCAACTGCATGGACCAGCACCACCAAATGCTCTTCGTTTGCCAAGAGATCGTGGATGTTCACGGTCATCGGCACGGGGCGTGGCCGCGCCAGATGCTCGGCCAGAGCCTGCTTGCCGGTCACCTTGTCTCTTCCGCCGAGTTGCCACCAAACAACTTCATCAGCGACGAACTCAAGCATCGGGGCTGAGTCACCATCCTCCAGGACTTGGGCAGCCGAACGGTAGGCGTTGGCAGGTCCCTCATTCATCCCGCAAGCATTGCTTCCGCGCGAGATTCGCGCAAGACGTCCTACGCTTGCTCCATGGCCGAGTTGAAGACCAAGAAGAACGACGAAGACGTCGAAGCGTTCCTAGCCTCGATCGAGAACGAAACTCGTCGACGCGACTCCTACACCGTCAATGAACTCATGAAGCAGGTCACGGGCGAGGAACCCAAGATGTGGGGAGCCTCGATCGTTGGGTTCGGCGATTACGCCTACGGCAAGAAGCTCGACAAGCAATGGTTCAAGATCGGCTTCTCCCCGCGAAAGGCTTCGATGACCCTGTACATCATGGATGGGTTTGGCGGCCGCGACTCACTTCTCGAGCGTCTGGGGCCTCACTCCACCGGGAAGTCCTGCCTCTACGTCAAGGACATCGAGAAGGTCGACAAGGAAGTCCTTGAGGATCTCATGCTGACCTCGCTTTCCCACATGGAGGCCGCCATCGAGAGAGGATTCGAGGGCACGATTCCGACCTAGTCGGCCGTATCAGCGTTTGGGTGCCGTCCAGACGGAAAACCCGGTACTGCTGAAATGATCGCGGACGACTACCACCACATTGTCTTGTATTGCGGCCACCAAATAAGGGTCGCTGGTGGCCCCAACCTCAGCCAGATTCCACACCGTCCAGGTCTTCAAGTCCTCACTGAACAAGAGGGTGGGGTTCTTGTTGGTGCCGCCGAACGTGTTGGTTGATGAGAAGAACATGTCTCTCAGCTGACGCAGATCATCGAGGGACAGCGTCACCAGCTCAGACCCATCTGGCCGAAACAGGTGCAGCGTGGAAGTCGACGGGTCGAACTCCATCTGCTCTGGTTCGTAGTCGACCGCGCCTGACCACATGTAGTCGGTCTGGCCGTCTACGACCTGCACCTGGCCCATGGAGAATGCCACCACGGCAACATCGTCTTTTTGGATCATCGGAACCGCTGTACTCGGGCCCTGACCCGAGAAGTCAAAGGCACCGAGACTCGCGACCACGCCCGAGTCTGAAGCCGCGAAGTCGTACATGAACCAGTTCTCCCCAGGTTCGAGGTATTCGCCGAGCCCTGTCGGCCTCCACTCGAAACCGTCGTCGGAGATCAGCAATTCGGGCTCAATGGCTGTGCTGGGACCGATCAACAGATCTCCCCATTGCTTCATCTCATATGGCCGGACGCCGAAGGGAATCTGCTCCCAGAAGACACCGTCGATTGTCCACCAGAGCGCGTGAGTCCCTGTACTGGTCAGGCCCCCTCCGATCACGGTGCCATTGATTGTCCCTAGGGAATCGATCGAAAGGGCTCCCTCCACTGTGGTTGGCTCCCAGTCCTGACCCTGATAACTGATCCACATCTCTGAGTTGCGCGAAATCCGAGAGATGTCGGCTTCACGGATCCAGGCTTGTTCCTGAGCCGAGAATCCCAGGGCATCGGCAGTCGTCGATATGAGGCGCAATCCCATTGGCCCAAGGACGTGGATGTTGATGGAATCCTGCCGAAACTGAAGGTCGATCTGATTAACGGCCGGGTCGTAACCGTCCCAGATATCGGTCTTGATCTTCGAGGCGATCAGTTCATCGGTGGCGAGCATTGGTGTCCCAGTGACAACGCGGCTGACTCCGTCGTCGGCGAATGCGAAGCCGAAGAATCCAAGGAACTCGTTGTCGTAAGCCATGGGTAGCTCTTCGCTCTCCCAGAGCTCACCATCAGTCGACGACCACAAAGTGGGCGGTGTCCCGAGCGGACCGGAGGTGATGACGAACGCCCCTCCGTCACTGGCGGTAGCAGCCGCTAAGCGCATCCCAGTCGAGAACGGGCTCTCGTGCTCTGTCCAGACGATCCCGTCCACCGAAGATCGAACACTGATGCTTTGGTCGGACGGATCACCAATGAAAAGGAAGAGTCGGCTGTCTGTGGTGACCAGCTCTTGAGCAATCAGGCTCTCACTCTCGATCGCCTTGGTGAAGCTGGAGCTGCCCGTAACGAACTCAGGTTCCAAGTCGAAAAGCGATGTCGACGGCGGCGAGGTCGCATCGGTGAATGTGGTACTCGCGGTCTGATCGTCAGTGCAACCTGCGAGTGCGAGCACGACCAGAGCTGTGCTCAAGGATGCGATCAACCGGGGGGAAGTGGTCGGTCCTGCCATCCAGGGGAGGCTACTGGCGGTCCTGACTTGTACTACGGGACGAAAGAGTGAGGAGCTTCCGTGAATCGCCGGACGCGCATATATCGTGTCGTGATGTCCGTGGGACCTGCCGAGATCGAAGCTGCCGCGCGCCGAATCAACGGCCATGTGCGGCGGACCCCAGTGCTCGACCTCGGGACGATGTTGTCTCCCGACTACTCGCTGGCCCTCAAGCTCGAACACACCCAGGTCACAGGTTCGTTCAAGCCACGGGGCGCTTTCTCATTCTTGACCGCTGCGGCGGTGCCCCACCAAGGCATCGTGGCTGCATCGGGGGGAAACTTCGGGATCGCGGCCGCTTATGCCGCGGCGCGCCTCGGTCACAGAGCTGCAATCTTCGTCCCGAGGACATCTCCTGCTGAGAAGATCGACCGGATCGCCAAACATGGCGCTGAGGTCTTCGTGATCGACGGCTATTACGACGACGCTCTTGCCGCGTCACGCGACTATCCGGATCAAACGGGCGCCCTTGAAGCTCATGCCTACGACCAACCTGATGTGATGGCTGGACAAGGCACCGTGGGCTTGGAGATCCAGCAATCGAACCCGGACACCACGGACGTTCTGGTGGCAGTCGGCGGCGGGGGATTGATAGGGGGGATTGCCAGCTCCTTTCGCGGTGAGGCCAACGTGGTTGCTGTCGAGCCAGAGGATTGCCAGTGCTTGCACGCAGCACTGAAGGCGGGCAAGCCGGTGGACGTATCGGTCGGGGGAGTGGCAGCGTCATCGTTAGGTGCACGACGCATTGGAGATCATCCGTGGTCGGTGCGGGAATGGATTAGCGACTCGGTCCTGGTTGTCGACGACGCCATCGTCGAAGCACAGAGTTGGCTCTGGGCTGAAGTTCGTTTGGCAGTTGAGCCTGCCGCCGCGGCGACCTTGGCGGCCCTAATGTCTGGTGCCTATAGGCCAGCGCCTGGGTCCAATGTCGTGGTCGTCCTATCGGGTGGCAACGTGGACCCAGGTTCGATTTGATCCTTGGGATGACGTACGCGGCTGGCGATACTCCCTGACGATGTTTCGTTATCTCCGTTACGTGATCGGCGGCTTCCTCATGGGAGCAGCGGACGTGGTCCCGGGTGTGTCCGGTGGCACGATCGCTTTGGTGATCGGTGTCTATGAGCGTCTTGTTGCGTCGATTCGCGAGGGGAGCAAGGCCTTAACAGCCCTGTTGCGACTCGACTTCGGTGGCTTCCGGGAGCGATTGGGTCGAGTCGATTGGAGTCTTCTGATCTCACTAGGACTCGGCATCGTGATCGCAGTGGCCTCTCTCGCAGCGTTGATTGAGCGTCTCCTTCACGACGAGCCGACAGTGATGGCCGGTTTCTTCATGGGCCTCGTCGTCGGGTCTGTAATCATCGCCTGGCGGCTCCTAACCCATCCCGAGCCGAAGCATTGGCTGGTTGCCGGTGGCGTAGGCATTGTCCTGTTCGTCTTGCTCGGACTCGGCGGTCAGAGCGATGCTGCCGCCCCATCATTGTTGGCTTTCTTCGGTGCGGCTGCGCTTGCGGTCTGCGCCATGATCCTGCCTGGAATCTCCGGGTCGCTCATCCTGCTGCTCATCGGTATGTACGAGCCGGTGCTGGGCGTGGTCGCTGATCGAGACTGGGGGACGTTGGCGGTACTGGTGTTGGGGGCAACAGTCGGTCTGGCGCTCTTCTCGAGGCTGCTCAACTGGGCATTGGGCCGTCACCGTGAGGTGATGTTGGCCGGACTCGTGGGGCTAATGGCAGGGTCGCTGCGTGTGTTGTGGCCGTGGCCGGGTGGTGTCGAAGACTCAGCACTCGGGGCTCCCGGCGCTGACGTTTGGAATGTTGCCTTCTGGTTGGTGGTGGGCCTTGCCCTCGTCTTTGCGGTCTCACGTCTGGCCGAGAAGCCAGTCGCTAGCGAGTTCGAACCCGCCCCTTGACGCCATTGCCCAGGAAGTGTGAGAGCTTTTCCCACACCTCAGGTTGCGCCAGTGTCCGCTTCATTGAAATCAGGGTTCTCATGAATGTGGGTACGGCGTGTTCAGGATCAAGCGGGTTTGGCCTCATTGCGTTCTGAACCAATGGCGAGGGACTCAACTTCACAACCTCGGTATCGGGCCACGCCGCTTTGATTAGTTCGAGCTCCTCGGTGAGGGATTCGAGGCCGACTCGATCGAACATACGCTCGTAGAAGAGAGCACGGTTTCGTTGCCTGTCAGCCGCCATCGGCGCTAACACCAGAATCAGGTCCAGGGGGTCTTCGTGCCCCAGAACCAGGTCGGCGTGTGTTCCTGAAGCTATGCCGCCGTCGACATAGAGTCGATCACCGATGTCGTGCGGCCGGAAGACCAACGGAACGGCCGAAGAAGCCGATACCGCGTCGGCAATTCCGATATCGGGCGCGCTTTCGGTTCCGAACGGGGTTCGCACACCCTCTTTGAGGTCATAAGCCACGATTGCTGTGTGTCTTTCAGGCCAACTCGCGGCTGCTTCCGACCCAATGTGGAACTCGACCCAGTCACCAATTCCAGAGGGTCGATACGGTGCCGGGGACCCAAGGAACATGGTGAGTCCCGGTCGCCGGATTCCGGGCCTGATTCCGTACTTCAACCAGTTTCCGACTCGTGTCGAAGGGTCGCGCTGGTAGACGTGAGATCGGATTCGTTCAGCTACGTCGTGGTGTTCGTCTTCGGGATGGACTAGAGAGTCGAGAGTCAACGCTTCGTTGCGCACTAAGGCCGACACGAAAGCGCCGCACGACGTGCCGATCATCACCTCGGAATCGTTGGGATCCCAGCCCGTGGCCATGCGGATCGACATCAGGGCAGCTAGTTCGTACGCCGCTCCGGTGATCCCGCCACCACCGAGCACAAGTCCTACCCTGCTCACACGCTCAGGTTAGAGGGACGAGCCCGCCTAACCGGGTTGGGAGTCAGCCGAAGCTGCGGCCGCAGCCGCGGCACCCGTTGTCCGATTCCACAGTGGGGGAGTAGCACCACGGACAAGGGAGGTCGTCGGAGTTCTCTCTTAGGTCGACAACGAGGCTGCGATCGATGGCGAACCTTTGGTTCCCCTTAGCGCCCTTGGCGAGCGCAAACAGTCCGGTTGTCGCGGTGGCTACCACCAATGCTTCTAGCAATGCCCGTTCTCCTTGCCGACAGCAAGGAAAAGGCTAAGTCGCGACGGGTTGATTTCCGCGGATTTCGCTAACCCATTACCGCTTCGGTCAGGTCATCGACGAGGTAGCGGAGATCTCCGAGTCGGCCATCGCGGACCTCAGCGGCATCGAGCATCATCATGGCAGCGTGATACGCCACCCACGAGCGGTATCGGCTCTCGGGCAGCTCCGCACCGTAGCCACGGCGGAAGGCAGCGGCCGCGTCTTCGCCGTTCACGACTGCGAACTGCCACACGGCCAGTGTCAGGTCCCACTCGGGTGGCCCGAGAGTGGCCCATTCCCAGTCGACAAGAGTGACAGCACCGTCTTCGTTCACCACAAACTTCGAGGGCGTGGGACGGGTGTGAGATGGGACCGGGTCGGTCGCAAGAGGTGGGTCGATATTCAACGCGTGATCCAGAACCTCTTGCTTCATATTGAAGCGACGCCGGAATCGGCCGAGTCGCTGGATCGTTGAGCGGTAGTGGGAAACCACGTATTCGCGGTCGATGCCGAGTACGAGGTTCGTGATCTCAGCCTTGGCGGAGTGAACTTTTCGGAGTGTGCGTCCGGCCTCTTCCACTACGTCCAGATTCTTCGGGAGATTTCCCAGATTCCATGCTCCGCCATCGGTCATCGAGAGCCAGGCCATCTCACCTTCAATGCCATGGTTCGCAATCTTGGGCAGACCATCGACGCCGGCGAGTGCCTCGAGAGCGTGACGCTCTCGTTTCTCCCTGGAAGCCACTGGATAAACCTTGACCACGGATGTGGAGCCGTCCTCGTTTACTACACGAAAGACCGAGTTTGCGCCAGCAGCGATTTCCCGGATGCGGGCGGATGGATAAAGACTCTGTACGAGTCCCCTTGGCGTCATGTCACTACCCCTGATTGGTTATGAAGGCGAATATGCCTTTGCACCCAGTTACGCTGCCGCAGGCTAGCCAGTGATGAGCGCGAAAATGAATCTACAACTTCCTGACGGCACCATCCTAGAGGTTCCTGACGGCACCACGGGCGCTGAAGCCGCCGCCGCAATTGGGCCCGGTCTGGCGCGGGCTGCTATCGCCGTCAAAGTCGACGGTCAAGCACTCGATCTTGCGACCCCTATCGAGTCGAGTGGGGCCCTCGAGGTTCTGACCCTCTCCAGCGACGAAGGTCTTCACGTGCTCCGGCATTCGGCGGCTCACGTGATGGCTCAAGCGGTGCTCGACCTCTTTCCCGGAGCGACGTTCGCAATCGGGCCACCGATCGAAGATGGCTTCTACTACGACTTCGCAGTGGATTCACCCTTCACACCAGAGGACCTGGTTGCGATTGAAGATCGAATGGCTGAGATTATTAGAGAGGATCAGCCGTTTGAAAGAGTCTCAATGAACCGCGACGCCGCCCTCGGACTGTTCTCCGATCACCGATTCAAGGTCGAGATCATCGAGAACGTCGATCCAAGCGAGGTAGGCGCCGGAGATGAGGTCACCGTCTACCGCAACAACGCTTTCGTTGACCTGTGCCGGGGACCGCACCTTCCGTCCACCGGCCGCGTTCCTGCGTTCAAGGTTCTGCGCTCATCGGGTGCCTATTGGAGGGGCGATCAGGAGCGGGAACAGCTCCAGCGAATCTACGGAACGGCGTGGGCCTCTCAGAAGGATCTCGACGCCTACCTCAACCGGTTGGAAGAGGCTGACAAACGTGATCATCGAAAGCTAGGTCCCGAACTCGATCTATTCAGCTTTCCTCAGGAACTTGGCTCGGGCCTCGCAGTCTGGCACCCCAAAGGAGGTCAGCTCAGGAAGCTGATCGAGGATCACAGTCGTCGACTTCACGAAAGGTTCGGATTCGACTTCGTCTTTACGCCGCATCTCGGCAAGTCAGAATTGTGGGAGAAGTCGGGACATCTGGACTTCTACGCAGAGAACATGTACCCGTCGATGCAGTTCGAAGGGGATCCGTCATATCACGTGAAACCGATGAACTGTCCTTTCCACGTCCTGGTCTACAAGAGCCAGGGACGGTCATATCGCGATTTGCCGATTCGCCTCGGGGAGTTGGGTGGTGTTTATCGCTACGAAGCCTCGGGTGTCGTTCACGGAATTCTCAGAGCAAGGGGCTTCACCCAAGACGATTCACACACGTTTTGCACCGAAGAACAGATTCAAGATGAGCTGAAGCGTCACCTCGACTTCGTATTGACCTGGTTGCGTGATTTCGGTTTTGATGACTTCGAAGCTGATCTGAGCACCAAACCAGAGAAAGCGATTGGAGACCCCGCCCGCTGGGAAGTCGCCGAGGCTGCGCTCGCTGAGGCTCTGGACAAGCACGGGGTTCCCTACAAGGCCGCGCCCGGTGAGGGTGCGTTCTACGGGCCGAAGATCGACGTTCACATCAAGGATGCCATCGGTCGGAGGTGGCAGTGCTCGACTATCCAGCTCGACTTCAGCCTCCCCGACAGGTTTGAGCTCGAATATGTTGGTTCCGGGAACACGGCGGAAAAGCCGTACATGATTCATTGTGCCAAGGCAGGTTCCATCGAGCGCTTCACCGGAATCCTGGTCGAGCACTATGCAGGCGCCTTCCCGATGTGGCTGTCGCCGGTTCAGGTCACGGTGATTCCTGTTGCTGATCGACACGAGGAATACGCGGATGTCGTGCGCCAGCGACTGGCAGATGCCGGGCTTCGGGCGGAAGTGGACGTGTCAGGAGACACGGTTGGTGACAAGATTCGACGCGCTCTGACTCAGAAGCATCCCGCGGTCATCGTTGTCGGTGATAGCGACGTAGAAGACGGCACCGTGGGTTTGCGTCTATATGGCGAGGAGAGGGACACTCGCGGCGTGCCACTCATCGAAGCCACCAACAAGTTGACGGAATTGGCTGCCCGACCATGACCACGGGAGATCCGGAGTTCGACCGCGAGGGCATCTACATCGATCGCGAACTCGCTGACCGAATCGCAATAGAAGAAGAGCTCGACGCAAACGTCGTCGGGGTGTATCGATTTCCCTCGCCGGCGCGACGTCGAATCGCCGGATGGATCTTCTTGGTTGCTGGGCTTGTCGCCGGTTTGGTCGTCGAGTCTGGCTGGGTGATTGGGCTCGGATTCGCCGTGATTGCTGCCTGGCACTTTCTGGCGTCGTGGGACTTGAACGTCGATGAGCAAGAGGCTCTACGGAAGGCTGGAGCAGTTGTCCCGTTCGTTGTCGGGCACTCGTCGGCGTCTGTTCGGTTTGCCGGGTGGCGCTCGCGTCCTCGGTGGTCGGTCGTTCTCTACTCGGCATCTGAACCACCTGACCAGCGAGCTCTAGTCGTGGTCGACGCGGTTTCGGGTGAGCTGGTAGAGCCTCCTTACGTCGAGGCTGTCACCCCGGTTTGAAACCTCGGGTAGCTAACGCTGCTCGATCGGAACCATGTCTCGTTCCGCAGGCCCGACGTAGATCTGTCGTGGCCTGAAGATCCGAGCGTCAGGATCGGCTGCAAGCTCTCGCCACTGCGCTAACCAGCCGGGGAGACGGCCGAGAGCGAACAAGACCGTGAACATGTCGGTCGGGAACCCCATGGCGCGGTAGATGATGCCCGAGTAGAAGTCGACGTTGGGGTAGAGCTTCCGCTGGACGAAGTACTCGTCATTCAACGCCACTTCTTCGAGTTGCATTGCAAGGTCGAGGAGGGGGTCGTCCACACCGAGAGCGTCTAGGACGTCTTCAGCGGCCTTCTTGATGATGCGTGCCCTCGGGTCGAAGTTCTTGTAGACCCTATGCCCAAAGCCCATCAGCCGGAATGGATCGTCTTTGTCTTTGGCCCGCTTGACGACCGTGTCGATGTCGTCGCCGGATTCGTCGATCTTGTGGAGCATTTCCAGCACCGCCTGGTTGGCGCCTCCGTGGAGTGGGCCAGAAAGGGCGTGGATGCCCGCTGCGATCGAACTGAAGATGTTTGCATGACCGGACCCAACCAGTCGCACCGCCGATGACGAACAGTTCTGACCGTGGTCGGCGTGAAGAATCAGCAGCATGTTCAGGGCCTTCGTCACCACTGGGTCAGGGATGTACTCCTCGGCTGGCACCGAGAACATCATCTTCAAGAAGTTGGCGGTGTAGTCGAGTGTGTTGTCCGGGTACACGTAGGGCTGGTGGACCGAGTACTTATAGGACCAGGCGATCATGGTGGGAGCCTTAGCGATGAGGCGTTGGGCGCTGATCTCGACGGAATCGCGATCGAGCGGGTCTAAAGCGTCTGGGTAGTAGGTAGCCAGCGCGGAGGTCGCCGAGGCCAGTATCTGCATCGGATGTGCACGGTGTGGGAAGGCCTCGAACAGGTTCTTCATGTCCTCGCGCAGCATCGTGTGGTACCGGATGTCGTGCTCGTAGGCGTCAAGCTCCGTCTGGGTGGGCAACTCTCCGTATTGGAGAAGGTATGACACTTCTAGAAATCCGGCCTGCTCCGCCAACTGGTCGATTGGGTATCCGCGGTAGCGGAGGATCCCTTCCTCACCATTGATGAACGTGACCTCAGATTCCCCTTCGGCAGTGTTGCCGAAGCCGCGGTCCAGAGTGACCATGCCCGTAGTTCCGCGCAGCCGGGAGATATCGATCCCGCCGTCACCCTCGGTCGACTCGACTACGGGGAGCTCCAAATTGTGTTCCCCGTATTTAAGTGTGGCGTCGGGCATCGCGGTCCTCTCTCGGTTACTCGTCGGCTTCTTGGGCGGCGGCTATCACCGCTTGGGCTTCGTTGTGCGGCATCTCCTCATAATGGTCGAAACTCATTTCGAAGGTTCCACGTCCTGAGGTCAATGATCGCAGTTCGGCCGCGTAGTGCTGCATTTCGCTCATCGGCACCTCGGCGTTGACGGTCCGAAGAGTTCCCTCGCCGTCCATTCCTTGGACCCGGCCGCGCTTCGAATTGATGTCTCCCATAACGTCTCCGAGGTAGTCCTCAGGCACGGTCACCGCCACCCTCATGATGGGTTCGAGGAGCACGGGTCTCATCTTGTCGGCCGCCGACCGTACCGCCTGGATACCGGCCATGCGGAACGACATCTCATCGGAGTCAACCGAGTGGTACTTGCCGTCGTAGACCTCGGCCGCCACATCAACGACCGGGAATCCGGCGAGGATGCCCCTTTCCAGTGCCTCACGAACGCCCTTGTCCACGGCAGGGATAAGGCCACGCGGAATCGCTCCTCCTTTGACGGAGTCGATGAACTCGTAACCGGAGCCTCGCGGCCTCGGCGAGAACCGAACCTGGGCTACCCCGAACTGGCCCCGTCCACCTGACTGCTTCTTGTGCTTGCCTTCGGCGTCAGCGGTTCCCTGAATGGATTCTCGATAGGGGATCTTTGGAGTGCTGGCATCGATCTCGACACCGAACATGCGCTTGATCCGGGCCAGGGTGACGTCGAGGTGGGTGTCACCCATACCGGCGAGGATTGTTTCTCCAGTATCGGGACGGCGTGAGATGAGGATCGTTGGATCGTTCTCCTCGATCCGGTGCAGAGCGGTCGACATCTTCTCGTCGTCGTTGTGGCTGTGGGGCGAGATGGCAAGCTCGGTGACGGGATGCGGGTAGGCGACAGGTTGGATCACGACGTCCAGACCCGCGGTCCTGAGCGTGTCACCGGCATGTAGGTCTTCCACCTTGGCCACAGCACCGATTCCTCCAACCGGCAGGTCGGACACGTCGTGGTGGTCTTTCCCCTGGAGCTTGAAGAGGTTATGCAAGCGAGCTCGGGTGCCTCGTGCGGTCTCCAACTCTTGATCGGCCTTGACCGTTCCCGAGAAAATGCGGAAGAGGGAGATTCGACCAACAAACGGGTCGGAGAACGTCTTGAAGACATACGCCAGGATGGGGCCATCTGCTGACGGAGCGATTGGCTCTCCCTCGTCGAGCGGCGGCAGATCTCGCTCCAACGGATTGGGTCCGTAGTCGACGATGAATTCCGCCAGCGTGTCGATTCCGATCAGTTTTTCAGCGGATGTGACGAGAACCGGGGCGATCTCGCCGGCGATGATGCCATGATGGATCGTGTCGACCACCTGGTCGCGAGAGGGTTCGGTGCCTTCGAAATAGGCCTCCATCATGGCGTCGTCGGTCTCAACGACTGTCTCGATCAGACCTGTGTGGGCGCCGTGGACCAGCTCGGCCACATCATCAGGTAAGTCCACCTGCGAACCGTTACCTGAGGCGTCGTACTCGTAGGCACGCTCAGAGGCGACTCTGACCAGTCCGCGGAGGTCTTGTTCGCTTCCAAGCGGAACCTGGATCGGAGCGACAACGTTGCCGAACGATTGCCTCAGCTGTTGAAGTGTTCTCTGATAGTCGGCTCGTTCCCGGTCGAGTTTTGAGACGACGATGGCTCGGGGGATCCCTTCTCCCTCGGCGACTCGCCAGAGTGCTTCGGTCTGAACCTCGACTCCGTCGACGGCCGAGACGACGAATAGCGCCAAGTCAGCTGCACGTAATGCGGCGCGGGCATCGCCACTGAACTCTGTGGCACCAGGAGTGTCGATCACGTTGATTCGGGTGCCATTCCAGTCGAATGTGCCCACGGCCAGGCTCAGCGAGATGTTGCGCTCGATCTCTTCGGGCTCGTAGTCGAAGACCGTGGTGCCCTTCTCGACATCACCCATCCGCTTGAGAACGCCACCTTTGTGGAGGAGTGCCTCCGCGAGGGTCGTCTTTCCGCTTCCGCCATGACCGACCAAGGCAATATTGCGGACTTTCTCTGGAACCACGGATCCTCCTTGTGGAAAAGGTCGATCCTAACCCTCTCTGCGGGGTGAGGATCCGGCGGGGAGATGCTACGTTCTGGTCGGTGATTGACACTCGGGTTCGACCGCATGTCACTCGGTACCTGGACGCCATCGGGAAGGCGCTCTCGAGGGTGGGGATGACGCCGGCCGCTATGACTGCTCTCGGCCTCGCGCTGGTGTTGGTTGGTTCGATCATGGTCGCCAACCAACATCTGGTTTCAGGAGGCTGGGTCATTGCATTGGGATCGGCCCTCGACGGGCTCGATGGCGCGGTGGCTCGGGCGTCTGATCGGGTGTCTGCCCGTGGTGCCTTCCTCGACGCCGCGTTCGATCGCATCGGAGAGATAGCCACCTTTGCCGGGTTGGCATTCGCGATGGAGGGTCAGGCGCGCGTGTTGCTTCTGATCGTTGTCGCCGTCGGCGGTGCCATGTTGGTGCCCTATATGAGGGCCAAGGCCGAAGCGGTGGGCTTGGTCGGTACAGGTGGCCTGATGGGTAGGACGGAACGAATCCTCTTGTTCCTCGCCGGACTGATACTTGGCTTCGTTGAGCTGATGCTGTGGGTCTTTGTGGTTCTCGTCTGGGCGACGGCGCTCGTCAGGTTCTTGCGCACCTTCCGCTCTATTCAGTGAAACATCTTCTTGCCTATTGGTCGCTGCGGGCGGCCTCCGGTCTAGTTGGGATGTTGCCTTGGGTTCTCGCCCGGAAGTTAGGCATCGGGTTCGGTGGTCTCTGGGGTCGTCTCGACCGGAATCGTGCCGAGATGGCGAGCCGTCATGCGACTCGCACCAGTGGCAACCCAAGGAACGGACTCGACGTGATGCGTTGGTACGGCCGGTATTACGTCGAAGCACTTTGGGCACGTCCGCGCCGAATAAGAGACATGCTCGAAGCGACTGAGTTGACTGGGCGTGATGTGCTGATCTCGGCGCGGGACGCGGGACGTGGAATGATCTTTGCGCTGCCCCACATGGGCAACTGGGAAGCAGCAGCCCCTATCGCCCTGCGTGACAATGTGTCCCTGGTTGCCGTCGCCGAGAATCTCCCCAACCGCCGGATCACTGACTGGTTCACGAAGATGCGTGCCGATTTCGGGATCGAGGTTGTCCTCGCAACCGGGAGACTGGAGGTCATGCGCAAGTTGGAGGCGGCGATCTCTGAGGGCCGCGCGGTCGCACTTCTGTCCGATCGCGACCTGAAGAAGAAGGGCGTAGAAGTCGAGTTCTTTGGGGAAGCCACCACAATGCCGCCGGGACCGGCCGCACTGGCCGTCCGAACTGGGGCACCTTTGTTTCCTGTCGGTTGCTACTTCACCGACGACGGGTACGAAGTGATCATCCACCCCGCCTTGTCCGTTCCAGATGGTGGAACTTCAACAGAAAAGGTTGCTGATCTGACTCAACAGCTTGCTCGAAAGTTCGAAGAGATCATCAGACGGGAACCGAGCCAATGGCACCTAGTTGTCCCCAATTGGCCCTCCGACCAGCAATGAAACTGGCCCTGGTTTGCCCTTACGACTTATCCCGACCTGGGGGTGTCCAGGATGTGGTCCTTGGGCTGGCGTCGGCGATGAGAAGACTTGGTGACGAGGTCGTCGTTGTTGGTCCCGGTGTCCAAGAACCTGAGACAGACGTCCCCGTCGAACTAGTGGGATCGACCGTACGCATTTCGGCCAACGGATCTCAAGTGCCAGTCGCGCTGACGCCGTCGGCATGGCGACGAACCACGAGAGCTGTGTCGGATTCCGATTTGGTCCATGTTCACGAGCCTTTTGTCCCGGCCGTCGGATGGAGTGGTCTCGCCCATGGTGCTCAACCCGTGGTCGCCACCTTCCATGCCGACCCGTCTCATTGGGTTCGCTCGCTTTACGCCGGTTTGTCCGCTGTGGGGAGGTGGGCCGTCGGGTCGGCGACCACGACCGCAGTGAGCCCGGTCGCCGCTTCGGCAATTCCGGACTCGTGGGGGCAGCCGACGATCGTCCCCAATGGTCTTGATGTTCGTTCATTCGATGTCGACGTCGAGCGTCAACTATCACGGATCGCGTTTCTTGGTCGGGACGAGCCCCGCAAGGGATTCGACGTGCTGATGGGAGCCTGGGAGAAGATGGGCAGGCAATCGAACGAAGCTGTGATCGAAGCGATGGGTCCGGCAAGGGACCCCGTCCGTGGTGTCGTTTTCCATGGGAGGGCATCGGATAGCGAGAAGCGACGCATCCTTGCCTCCTCCGGAGTGTTTGTGGCCCCCAATCTCGGTGGCGAGAGTTTCGGGATGGTGGTCGCCGAGGCGATGGCCGCCGGCTGCGCAGTGGTCGCCTCCGATATTCCGGCGTTTCGCCATGTAGCCGGCGATTCAGCCCTCTTTTTCGAACCAGGTAACACCGGGGCACTGCGAGACATCCTCGATCACCTTCTCCGGTCACCGAACCGCGTCGCCGAGCTCGGCAGCATGGCCAGGGCCCGGGTACAGCAGTTCGATTGGGGAGTCGTTGCGACCCGGTATCGCGAGATCTACGGATCTGCCCTCGTATAGCTCACAGGGTCGGACCGACATCTAGAATCGGGGCTTTGCAGAGGAGTGTTGGCTGTGGACAAAGGAACTGATCGGGTAAAGCGTGGCCTTGCCGAGATGCTCAAAGGCGGCGTCATCATGGATGTCGTCAATGCGGAGCAGGCCAGGATCGCCGAAGAGGCCGGGGCTGTATCGGTCATGGCCCTCGAAAGAGTGCCTGCTGACATACGCAAGGACGGCGGAGTCGCCCGTATGTCAGATCCCAACATGATCGGTGAGATCCAAGCCGCGGTTTCGATACCCGTAATGGCCAAATGCCGGATCGGTCACTTCGCCGAGGCGGCTGTGCTGCAGTCCCTGGGCATCGACTACATCGACGAATCCGAAGTTCTGACGCCAGCCGATGAAGAGCACCACGTGGACAAATGGGCATTCACGACGCCTTTCGTATGCGGTGCCCGCAATCTTGGTGAAGCTTTGCGCCGCATCGGCGAGGGTGCAGCGATGATCAGGACGAAAGGGGAGGCTGGCACCGGAAACATCGTCGAAGCCGTTCGTCACATGCGCACTGTTACCAACGAACTGCGAGCGCTATCGACGATGGGTGACGAACAGCTCATGTCGGCCGCACGTGACCTGGGCGCCCCCTACGACCTGGTCCGTGAGGTGGCGGAGACGGGCAAACTCCCGGTCGTCAACTTTGCGGCTGGAGGTATCGCCACACCGGCCGACGCGGCTCTGATGATGGGTCTGGGCGTCGACGGGGTTTTCGTGGGCTCGGGAATCTTCAAGAGCTCGGACCCCGAGGGGTTTGCTCGGGCGATCGTCGAGGCCACCACGTTCTGGAATGAGCCGGACGTAGTCGCAAAGGTCTCACGCGGTCTCGGTGCCGCTATGCCCGGACTCGAAATGGAAACCCTTTCGGAAGCCGAGCAGCTGGCTCGTCGCGGCTGGTAATGCCCCAAGTCGGCGTTCTTGCACTTCAGGGAGATGTCAGGGAGCACCTGGCGATCCTCAACGGGCTGGGAGTTGGAGCCGTCGCCGTCAAACATGCTGAGCAGCTGGGGGAGCTGTCAGCCCTCGTGATTCCCGGCGGGGAGTCAACGACGATCGGGAAGATGGCAGTTCGATTTGGTCTCCTCGATCCGTTGAAAAACGCAATCGCGTCTGGCCTGCCGGTCTATGGGACGTGCGCGGGAATGATCCTGCTCGCGGCGACCGTCACCGACGGCGATCAGCCACTGCTGGGCGTTCTCGACGTTGTTGTGAGACGGAACGCGTTCGGACGCCAAAACGACTCGTTTGAGGCTGAACTGAGGGTTGATGAACTGGCCGACCCATTCCATGCCGTGTTTATCAGGGCGCCCTGGGTTGAGAAGGCCGGTGCTGATGTCGAAGTGCTTGCTTCGGTAGATAGCCACCCGGTGATGGTGCGCCAGGGCCGTATCCTTGCAACCTCGTTTCACCCCGAGCTGACCGGGGATGGGAGGATTCATCAAATGCTGCTTGACCTGATCTGAGGAGTCATGGCCGGTCATTCAAAATGGGCGAACATCAAACACCGCAAAGGGCGTCAGGACGCCAAGCGGGGGAAGCTCTTCGGCAAGCTTGCCAAAGCTATCGAGGTTGCCGCGCGTGAAGGGGGCGGAAACGCCGATTTCAACCCGACGCTGGCAACCGCGATTGAGAAGGCCAAAGCGGCCTCGATGCCCAACGACAACATCGATCGAGCGATCAAGCGAGGAACCGGCGAAGTCGAAGGAGCCTCATACGAGGAGTTCTTCTACGAAGGGTACGGACCGGGCGGCGTGGCGCTTTACGTGCAGGTCCTTACCGACAATCGCAACCGAGCCGCATCAGATGTCAGATCGACGTTCACCAAGCACAACGGAAATCTCGGCGAGCCTGGTTCGGTCGGTTATCTCTTCGAACAGAAGGGCCTCATTCTGGCCTCTGGCGAAGAAGACACCGTCATGTTGGCGGCTCTCGACGCAGGAGCCGAGGACGTGCGCGAGGCGGGTGACGACAGCTACGAGGTGGTGACCGCTCCATCAGAAATGAGAGGCATCAAGGAAGCCATGGGCTCCGAGGGAATCGTCGTCGACTCCGCTGACGTAACTCAGCTTCCATCGAACCTGGTACCCGTGGAGGAGAGCGAGGCTAAGAAGTTGCTTCGGCTCATTGATGCCCTGGATGATCTCGACGACGTTCAGGCCGTCTTTTCCAACTACGACATCGACGATGATGTGATGGAAAGAGTGCTCGCCGAGGCCTGATCTGAGGCGTCTCTATTGGTCGTGGCGACCATCGATAACTTCTGGGAGATTCGCGTCAATCCAGTCGTCGATCGCCTGCCATTGGTCGAAGATCCAGCGCACCATGTCTAGATGGTCGGGAGGCACAGTGTCTTGAGGCTGATGCCACTGGATCGTCCGCACCTCTCGGTCGACGGGGACCGCGCGCCATAGATCGCTGAGGGACAACAGATCGTCAAGGCCGACGTGAGCCACGAAGGTGATACTCGCTCCCTCTGCGGCGCGAATCGCGGCAGCCGTTCCGCCCGTGCGTGGGGGCAGAACGTGATGGAGGTTGCGGGTGCGTTCGAGTCGCTCTTCTTGTCCTCGCTCCGCGAAGCGAGCCAGAGCCTGGTCATACCGCCTGGGCGTGTAGTTGCCCCCTTCCGGGAACACAATCATTGCTCCGTCTTGTTCGATCGTGGCGGAAGCCGCCTTGATCTCTTCCAGCTCTTGGTCTGCATTCGCTGGATTCTGGTCACAAAAATGAAACGGGAGCCTCTGAACGAGATGGTTGAAGAACGGATCCCAAAGCAACTTGGTAGTTCCCAGCATCCGAAGTCGGCGACGTTCATCGACGGTCAGCCACCGGGCGATCATCAAGGCGTCACCAGGTCCGGCGTGGCGAGCTAGAACCAGGTTGGGGCCGGGAGCAAGGCTTTGGCGTGGAGGAACGAACCGGTATCCGACGAAAGTCTCGATTGCTTTGGTGATCAGCAGCAACCAGATTCGAAAGACCGCGAAGTTGAGCTTTTGGAAAGTCGGGTGTTGCTGAAAGTGGCCGAACCCAGACGCGACCCAGAGCAGGAATGCGAGGGTAAGGCCGACGAACTCGACCACACAGAAGGCGATGCCCAAGCCCACGAGTCGGGTGAATCGCATGCGACGAGGGTTGGTCAGGTCCAACAGCGCGAGGACCACGTGGAGTGCTGGCGACAGCACAGTCACTGCCAGGGAAGCGATATACGCAATAGGTGTCACGATGAGGGCCCTCACCCACTTAGAAGGAACTCCCAACGTCATTGCGAGGCAATCTACGCAATGTGAGCGGAGGATGGCGCGGGATGCGGCTACAAGAAACCCTTCATGGGCGACCACAGCGAGTACGGTTAGAACATATGTTCGTTCTTGGCATCGATCCCGGTCTTTCAGTGACTGGCTACGGATTGGTGGATGGTGGCTATCCGCACAAGGCGGTGAGCGCCGGAGTCATTCGAACCGACAAGGAAATGGCGCTTCCTGAGCGATTGGCTCACCTCCACAACTCTCTCTCACAGGTAATCGGTGATCTCGATCCAGATTGTGTGGCGTTGGAGACTGTGTTCACCAACCGAAACCTGCAGACAGCCATTTCGGTTTCACGAGCCTCTGGCGTGGCCATCCTCGCTGCGGCACAGAAACACCTTCCGGTGTTCGAATATGTGCCCACGGCTATCAAGGCTGCAGTGACTGGCGACGGAGGAGCTGACAAAGCCCAAGTCCAGACGATGGTCGCACGGCTTTTGAACCTTGCTGAGGCACCCCGTCCAGCTGACGCTGCTGATGCTCTGGCCATCGCGTTGTGTCACTTGCGCACCGTCCCGGTTGGATCCCGACAATGATCGGGAGACTGCGTGGTCTACTGTCCGCCATGGGTGAAGCCGGTGTGCTGGTTGATGTGGCCGGTGTCGGCTACGAGGCAGCAATGACACCCTCTGACATGGCGACGTTGCCGGGTATCGGCGAGGAAATCGTCATCCACACTCACCAACATGTTCGAGAAGATGAGATCAAGCTCTTTGGGTTCAGCCACGAGGCCGACCGTGACTTGTTTCGCATCCTCCTAACAGCATCCGGAGTTGGTCCCAAAGTCGGCTTGTCGATGTTGGCGTCGATGACCGGCCACGAGATAGTCCAGGCAATCACCTCAGAGGATCCCGACGCTTTGACTGTGGCTCCGGGTGTTGGCAAGAGAGGTGCGCAGAAGATCGTTCTCGAACTTGGTCCGAAACTGGCCGGAAAGACAGCTGAGGTCGTTGGCAGCTCTGGCCTGGGCGGCGTGCGACGTGCTCTCGAGGGCCTGGGCTACACGACCGCTGAGATAAACGAGGTCATCGCCGACATCGATCAGTCGGCTCCAATCGAGTCTCAGGTGAAAGCCGCATTGCAGAGACTGGGCGGATCTTGAGTCGCGAAGAAAGTCTGCTCAGCCCAGCGATCCCGAGTGAGGATGAGGCTTCACTTCGACCGCGTCGTCTCGACGACTTTGTTGGCCAGGCTCAGGTCAAAGAGCGACTCCGTATTGCGGTCGACGCCGCAGTTGCTGAAGGTCGAGCACTCGATCATGTTCTCTTTTCGGGCCCGCCAGGGCTTGGGAAGACGACGCTCGCCGGAATCATCGCCGCTGAGATGTCTGTCAACTTCCGGGTCACGTCCGGCCCCGCTTTGGAGCGGCCTGGAGACCTGGCTGCGATTCTCTCCAATCTCGGGGCTCATGACGTCTTCTTCATCGATGAAATCCATCGACTCCCGCGCGCCGTTGAAGAGGTGCTCTATCCGGCGATGGAAGACTTCCAACTCGATGTGGTTCTAGGTAAGGGCCCGACAGCACAATCGATTCGCATCGACCTGCCTCGTTTCACGCTCGTCGGCGCCACAACCAGAAAAGGAAAGGTCACGGCGCCACTGCGAGATCGTTTCGGAATCGAGGAGCGGTTGGACTACTACGAACCAGATGATTTGACGCGCATCATCAACAGGTCAGCTGGCATCATCGGTGTGGAAGTCGAGGAACGAGCCTCGGAGCTGATCGCCTCGCGGTCCCGGCAAACACCGCGCATTGCCAATCGGCTGTTGGCTCGCGTCCGGGACTTCGCTGTGGCCCGTGCTGACGGCGTTGTGACGAACGACGTTGCCACTGAGGCACTTGTGGTCTACGAGGTCGATGAGCTGGGTCTCGACAAGGTCGACCGGGCGATTTTGCTTGCGATCATCGACAAGTTCGGTGGTGGCCCGGTGGGTCTTTCCACCTTGGCCATTGCTGTGGGCGAAGAGCCCGAAACCGTCGAGGACGCCTACGAGCCGTTTCTCCTCCAGTCAGGTCTGATCCAGCGGACGCCCCGAGGTCGCGTAGCCACGGCGCGGGGGTATTCACACATGGGCCGTGACATGAAAGACAATCCTCAGGGGACGTTGCTCTGAGAGTCGACGCTTTCGACTACCACCTGCCAGAGGAGTCGATCTCGCAGAGGCCCGCGGAGCCTCGTCATCGAGCCCGTTTGCTCGACACAAGAGATATGTCTGACTACGTGTTTTTGGATTTGCCGGACCTTCTTCAAGCCGGCGATCTGGTGGTGGTCAACGAGACTCGCGTTCGCGCAGCCAGATTGGTCGGCCGTCGGTCGACAGGCGGCAGTACTGAGTTTCTCATTCTGGGGGAAGCAGGAGACAACTGGTCGGCCCTTGCCCGCCCGGCCAAGAAGCTCCCGATCGGGTCTGTCGTAACCGTCGCAGGAACGGACGTGACCGTCGTGGCCAACCATGGTGAGGGATTGGTCGAGATTCAGATCGACGCAAGCGACTCCGAAGCTTGGATCGCTGCGAGCGGGCAGCTGCCGCTTCCTCCGTATTTCCGAGGTCAGTTGGATACCGACGATCGCTATCAGACCATATTCGCTGCTGAGCCGGGCTCGGCTGCAGCACCGACCGCAGGACTCCATTTCACACCAGAGGTGATTCGAAGATTGCAGGCAAGGTCAGTCGATATTGCGCGGGTGGATCTACACGTGTCACTGGACACTTTCAGACCCGTAGTTGTCGACCAGGTCGAAGACCACGAAATGCACTCAGAATGGTGCCACGTTCCCGTGACGACAGCCCAGGCAATACAACGAAGCCGCGAAGACGGTGGGAGGGTCGTTGCTGTCGGGACCACAGTGGTTCGGGCACTGGAGTCACTCTCGGACGGCCATGGCGGAGTTCGCTCCGGAAGTATGCACACCGATCTCTTTTTGCGACCAGGCGTTCCCCTCAACGTGGTCGACCTGCTGGTGACCAACTTCCACATGCCGAGATCCTCATTGCTCATGCTTTTGGCGGCGTTCATGGGCGGCGGTTGGACTGACGCGTATACGACCGCTCTCGACCGCGGCTACCGGTTCCTTTCTTTTGGTGACTCGATGCTTGCCGAGAGAGCGACATAGTCTCTGACGATGGCGGCGGTCACCTGGAGCAGTGTGGGTAGCGACGGTTCGGCGCGCGCCGGAACACTCGCCACGCCCCACGGAGAGGTCCAAACGCCTGTGTTCATGCCGGTCGGCACGCGTGCTGCTGTGAAAGCCGTTGACAGGCGGGATCTGCTGGAGGCGGGTGCCCAGATGATCCTGGCAAATACCTATCACCTCATGTTGCGACCCGGAGCCCAATTGATCGCCGAGATGGGTGGGCTTCACGGCTTCACAGCATGGGAGCGTCCCATGCTCACCGATTCGGGCGGGTTTCAGATCTTTTCATTGAATTCCAAGATCACCGAGGAAGGCGCGGAGTTCGACTCGGTTTACGACGGTTCCCGCGTTCGACTCACGCCTGAGGAAGCGGTTGCGATCCAGGAGCAGCTTGGTCCCGACGTTGCCATGGTTCTGGATATCTGTGTCGGGTTGCCGGCTGAACGCGATGTGGTCGAGGCGCAAATGAGAAGGACCCTGCGCTGGGCCGAGAGATGTCTGGAGGCTCATCGAAGGCCAGACCAGTCATTGTTCGGGATCGTCCAGGGTGGAGTTGACGATGAGCTTCGCGCCGAAAGCGCCAGGGAGACGGCAGCGCTCGGTTTCGACGGCATCGCAATTGGGGGCTTGTCAGTGGGCGAGCCTCCCGCCGAGCGGAACAAAGCACTGGAGGCTGCCGTCGCCGAGCTTCCTACTGATCGCCCGCGGTACGTGATGGGGCTCGGTGATACCGAAGGGATGTTGGACGCCATTGCCCGCGGCGCCGATATGTTCGATTGCGTGATCCCTACCCGACTGGCGCGTCATGGTCGGGTGCTGACCCCAACCGGTGATTTCAATCTGCGGCGCAAGGAGTTCACGTCCGATGATCGACCGTTGGCCGAGGGTTGCCCGTGTTCCACCTGCCAGCACCACTCGCGGAGTTACCTTCGGCATCTAGTTCGCTCGCAGGAGCTATCGGCTCACCGTCTACTGACAGTTCACAATCTGCAGTACACCCTCGATCTAATCAGCGAAGCTCGCGAAGCGATTGTGGCCGGTCGGTTCTCTGAGTACGCCGAAAAGGTCCGGGCGCGTCGCGCCGGTGAGTCGACCTAGACACAGCCGTCGGCCTAACCTCGCCAGCGAATCATGAATCCAACAAACTTGTTTTCCCTTGTCCTCGCTCAGGAGGGCGGAAGCGGGCTGGCATCACTGATCTTTCTCGGTGTCATGGCGGCTGTCTTCTACATGCTGATCATCAGACCTCAACGCAGGCGGGCTCAAGCTCAGCAGCAGCTTTCCGAGTCACTACAAGCAGGAGACGAGGTGAGGACGATTGGAGGTATCCACGGTTCGGTTATCTCAGTCGACGAGACCAGCGTTCTGCTCAAAGTCGAAGACGGACGAATTCGTGTTGCGAAGCGCGCCATCGGGGCAAGAGTCGGAGATGAAAACTAGGTGAGTCGACGTCTGCTGGGGCTGTTGGTAGTCCTGGCGATCTCTTGGGGCGGTCTGGCCGCGGTTATAGCTGCTGGTCTTACCCCTCGTCTTGGCCTTGATCTTCAAGGTGGAACCTCAGTCATCCTGACGGCTCCCGAGGGAACCGATCCCGAGGTACTCGAAGTCGCCACCGACATAATGACGCGCCGCATTGAGGATTTCGGCGACGTCCAGGAGCCCGAAATCGCAGTTTCGGGCGACGACACGGTCGTTGTTCAACTCCCCGGTGTCGAAGACTCAAATCGCGCGATCGAAGCCGTCGGCCAGACCGGTCTCCTGTCCTTTCGACCCGTTCTCGAGGCCTTTCCCTCAGGGGTTGGTCCGCTGGCTGGTAGTGGAACCGAGGGGATCGACGACAGCACAGGTCTGACGATCGAAGACGACATAGATTCTGAGGCGTATTTGGCCGGCGACGCCGGATTCGGCGTTCAGGTGCTGCGGGTTGGTCCGGCTGCTCTCGAGGGCGAGGATGTTGCCGAGGCCCTCCCGCTTTTTGACACGACGTCTGGAGTTTGGGCCGTATCGCTGGATCTCACCTCCGATGGCGGACAGAAATTCGCGCAGATGACCGCGGAGGCGGCCTCATATCCGCCCGGCGATCCGCGTCGGCAGATAGCGATTGTTCTTGACGGTGCGGTTATCTCTGCACCAGCGGTCAATCCCGATGTCAGTCCTCTTCAGGGAATCACCGGCGGTCGAGCTCTCATCACAGTCGGGTCGGATACCGCGGCGCAGCAGGAGGCTCAGGACCTGGGTTTGACGTTGAGATATGGCTCGCTGCCTGTGGCATTTGAGGTTTCCGCGGTGCAGAAAGTCTCTGCTTCGCTGGGTTCAGATTCACTCCAGGCGGGCGTCATAGCGGGCATTCTCGGCCTGGCTTTGGTCGCGATCGTGTTGATAGGTCTCTATCGAGCCTTGGGGCTAGTGGCCATCCTCGGACTCACAGTGTTTGCTTCACTACTGATCACGCTATTTGGGTTGTTGGGCGAGGCTCAGGGATTGACACTGACGCTTGCCGGAGTCACCGGCATCATCGTTTCCGTTGGGATCACGGCCGATAGCTACATCGTGTACTTCGAACGAATCAAGGAGAAGCTGCGTGGTGGCGCAACCGTCGCTGAGGCTGTTGACGAGGGCTTCGCACTCGCATTCAGAACGATATTGACCGCAGACACGGTGTCCTTGCTGGCGGCTGTGCTCTTGTGGTTCCTGGCAGTTGGCGCCGTAAAAGGGTTCGCGATTGCGCTGCTTCTGGCAACCGTGCTCGACATCTTTGTCGCCCGCTCGTTCACCCGTCGGGCAGTTTCTCTCCTCGCTGACTCGCCCCTGGGCGAGGGTGGTTGGTTCTCGATCGAAGGAGCTGCGCGATGAGCGTGCTCCGCCGCCTCAATCGTGGTGAGATGGACATTGATTTCGTAGGCAATCGTCGCCGCTGGCTTGCCGTCTCTGCGGTGCTGATCGCTCTATCTCTGGCCGCTCTGGGCATCCGTCAACTGAATCTGGGAATCGAATTCGTCGGGGGTCTGGGTCTACAAAGTGCCAATCCATCAGCTGCTGAGATCTCAGATGTCCGCACAGCCTTTGAAGACCTCGGACTAGACGACGTGACAGTCCAGTTTCTCGACGACGGTGACGCTGTGAGAGTGACGACCCGGGAACTCGACCCCGATACTCGCAACTCTGCCATCGAAGCGCTGGCGGGGGTAACTGGGTCAGATGCCGAGCAGATCTCGTCAGACGCTGTTGGTCCTTCCTTTGGCGCCTTGGTGGCGCGTCGGGCCCTCGTAGCACTGGCCGTCTTTCTGGGCGCCGTCATCCTGTTCATCACCTGGCGGCTCGAGTTCAAGATGGCGGCTGCAGGTCTGGCTGCGTTGTTTCACGACTTACTCATCACCGTTGGCGTCTATGCGTTGACCGGGTTCCCGGTCACTCCAGCCACCGTTGTCGCGGTCTTGGTGATTCTGGGCTACTCGCTCTACGACACCGTGGTGGTCTTCGACAAAGTCGAGGAATTGGTTGAACTAGATGAGCAAGACACCTACTCCGACTTCGTCAACGTGGCCATGAACTCGGTTCTGGCGCGGTCCCTGGCTACTTCGCTCACGTCGCTGCTTCCGGTCGGTTCGATTCTGTTCGTCGGTTCGCTTGTCCTGGGAGCGCCCACGTTGCGCGACTTCGCACTGGCATTGTTCGTAGGTATTGCTGCAGGTACCTATTCGTCACTGTTCGTCGCCGCTCCGCTGCTGGCCACTTGGAAAGAGCGTGAGCCCGAGTGGATCGAGCGACGTCAACGATTCGAAAAGCGCGCTAAATCCGGCCGTCGATGATTGCCTCCGTAGACTTCTCGTTGTGATGGACTTCGAAAAACTCATTCGCGACATTCCGGATTTCCCGGAGGAAGGGGTCGTCTTCAAGGACATCACCCCTGTCTTGGGCGATGCTCAAGCCTTCGATTCGCTCATCTTGGAGATGGCACGACCATTCGAACACATGGGGATCACCAAGGTGGCCGGAATCGAGGCGCGTGGATTCACTTTGGCCACCCCTGTGGCGCGCCAGCTAGGGGCTGGCTTCATCCCTCTCCGCAAGCCTGGGAAGCTTCCCTTCGAGACGGTGGCCGAGGAATACGAACTGGAGTACGGCGTTGATTCGCTCGAAGTCCACACGGATGCGATCCAAGAGGGAGACAGGGTGCTGGTGGTTGACGATGTCATAGCCACAGGTGGCACGGCGGCGGCAGCTGTCAACCTGCTTCGAGCGATTGGTGGTGACGTGGTTGGCTTCGCTGTCTTCATAGAACTGTGTTTCCTTGGTGGCGCCGATCGACTCGAGAATGTCCCCGTCCATGCCCTTCTCCGATATCACTGAATCTGGCAGGTCGGCCGAACCGGCCGATGTGTTCGACGCGTTCTCGATCCACTACCCAGACGGGGATGTCGATCTTCTTCGGAGGGCTTACGAGGTTGCGGAACAAGCTCATCGCGGCCAGATCAGGAAGAACGGCGACCCTTACATAACCCACCCCGTGACGGTGGCCTACATGCTGGCCCAGTACGGGCTCGACGAAGCCACGGTGGCTGCAGCATTTCTCCACGACACGGTTGAAGACACTCCGTTGACGTTGACCGAGGTGGAGGCCGAGTTTGGCGAAGAGATCGCCAGACTGATCGACGGAGTCACCAAGCTCGACCGTGTTCGCTACTCCAGCCGTGAACAGGCCCAGGCTGCGTCGATTCGCAAGATGGTCGTTGCTATGGCCAAAGACGTTCGGGTGCTCATCATCAAGCTCTTCGATCGCCTGCACAACATGAGAACGGTGCATGCTCTTCGCGAAGCGAAACAGATCCGCGTCGCTCGGGAAACTCTTGACGTCTATGCACCGCTGGCTCACCGGCTGGGTGTTCAGGAGTTGAAGCACGAGTTCGAGGACCGATGCTTTGCGATTCTCTATCCAGGTCCGAACGCCGAGATCATGGCGAAGTTGACCGAGGCGGCACCCGAGCGAGAGGCCTTCATCGAAAAGATGGTCACTGAGATTCAGGGTCTCCTTCACGACGCCAATATCGACGCCGATGTCACCGGTCGGCCGAAACACCAGTTCTCGATCTACCGCAAGATGATGGAGCAGAACCGTCCATTCGAAGACATTCACGACTTGATCGGGATCAGAATCATCACCGATTCCACGAGGGATTGTTATGCGGCGCTTGGCTTGATTCACAGCCATTGGGTGCCGGTCGCCGGACGGTTCAAAGACTACGTTGCAATGCCCAAAATCAATCTGTATCAATCCCTTCACACAACCGTCATCGGACCTGATGGGAAGCCTCTCGAAGTTCAGATACGGACTGAGGAAATGCATCGGAGGGCTGAGTCCGGCATCGCTGCCCACTGGCGATACAAGGAGGGCGAGATCGGAGCGCCCCGGGTTGACTTTGATCCGCTTGACGAAGACCCCGAGGAGTTCTTGGCCAACTTGAAGCTCGACCTGTATCAGGACGAGGTCTTCGTCCTGACACCTCAGGGCGACGTCAAGGATCTTCCCAAGCGGGCGACTCCTGTGGATTTCGCATACTCGGTCCACACCGAGGTCGGTCACCGCTGTACGGGAGCCAAGGTGAACGGGCGGCTTGTGCCTCTCTCGACTCAACTCGAGTCCGGCGACATAGTCGAGGTGATAACTTCCAAGTCGCCCGATGCCGGACCCTCGAGAGACTGGTTGAAGTTCGTCCGAACCGGGAAGGCCAAGACCAAGATCAAGCAGTGGTTCCAAAAGGAGCGACGCGATCAGGCCCTCAGCGAAGGCAAGGACGACCTGTCCGCCCTTTTCCGCCGTGAGGCTCCTGAGCTTTCTGCAGTCCAACAGACTGAGCACCTCGAAGCTATCGCGTCAGAACTGGGGCTCAAGGACGTAGACGGACTGACGGTGGCAGTCGGTGAGGGCAAGATTTCTATCGACTCGGTATCGGTACGCCTCGTGCGGCGACTCACACCGGACACTGGGGACGATCTCTTCCGGCCGCGCCGGAGGCGTCCGTCGGAGTCAGCGGACGTCATCGTGGAGGGTCAGGACGACATGCTGGTCCACATGGCCCGCTGTTGTTCGCCAGTGCCGGGAGATCCAATCGTTGGCTACGTGACCGTGGGACGGGGCGTGTCTGTTCACCGTGCGGACTGCACCAATGTCGAGTCACTAGCAGGCAGGCGCGAAAGGGCTGTTGAAGTCTCGTGGCCGGACATTGCGACTGCGTTTGTCGTGTGGATACAGGTTGAAGCCCTCGACCGAGCTCGTCTATTGCGGGATGTGACGGCAGTGGTTTCGGATACGGGCGCCAACATCACGGCCTCGTCCACGAACACGAGCGAGGATCGCCTAGCGGTTCTCAAGTACGAGGTCGAGTTGGGGGATCCTTCCCAGCTTCCCCGCCTTCTGAGCGATCTGCGAGGAGTCGACGGCGTGTACACCGCCTTCCGGCTCGCTAACGATCCGTCGACCACTTGATGCAGATTCATCGCATACCTGCATGGGTGGCTGATACCAACTGCTATGTGGTTGAGCTGTCTGATTCCACAGCGGTCATCGTCGACGCTCCACCAGACGCGGTCCGCATCGGGGATTTCGTCGCGGAGCGAGGGCTATCCGTCGGCGCAATCTTGTTGACCCATGGCCACATCGATCACTCAGGAGGCGCCGGTGACTTGGCAAAATCGGCAGGAGCCAGTGTTTACGTCCACCCTGACGATGACTTTCTGACTCTTCACCCCGAAGAGCAACTGAAACAACTCTTTGGGATGGTGCCTCCTGGTTCATTTGCGCTTCCGGAATCCTTTACTCACTTGACGCACGGTCAGGTGGTGTCTTTGGGTGGTCTCAGCCTCGAGGTCCTTCACACTCCGGGACACACTCCCGGGCATTGCTGTTTTCTCTGGCGCGAAGAAGGCCTTTTGTTCTCTGGCGATCAGCTGTTCGCTGGTTCGATTGGCCGTACTGACCTGCCCGGGGGTTCGATGGTGGACCTGATGACCTCGATGCGTGATCGGGTCATGTCGCTGGATGACGAGATCGAAGTCCTCCCCGGACACGGGCCGGGAACAACCATCGGTGCCGAAAGAGTATCCAATCCCTTCCGGGACGGGTGGGCGTAAACAAAACTCGACCAGGCCCCGCCGATGCCTAACCTTTCGGCGACACCCATGAGCTTTAGACCCCCAAAAGGAACCGATGACATAGTGCCCCCACTTTCGGGCACATGGAGCCACCTGCTCGAAACATGGTCCGATTGGGCCGCGAGGTATGGATATCCCTTGGTCTTGACGCCGATATTCGAAGCGACAGACCTGTTCGAGCGGGGAGTTGGGGACAGCACTGAGGTCGTAACCAAGCAGATGTACACCTTCCAGGATCGGGCCGGCCGATCCCTCACCCTTCGCCCTGAAGGTACGGCGGGCGTCGTTCGCGCGTACCTCGAGGATGGGCAAGCCGGGGTGTGGAAGGGGTCCTACTCGGGACCATTCTTCCGATACGAACGTCCCCAGGCGGGCAGGAGGCGCCAGTTCTGGCAGGTTGGTGTGGAACTCATAGGTTCCGCCAGCCCGTTGGCCGACATCGAAGTGATCGAGTTGGGTTATCGATTCATATCTTCTCTTGGCTTGGACAAGCTGTCCCTACTTGTCAACTCGATTGGCGATCCGAAGTGTCGGCCAGGCTATGTCGAAGCGCTGCGCGAATATCTGACCGACCGGTCGGATGTCTTGTCGGCCGACTCGGTAGAACTCATAGAGAAGAACCCTCTGCGAGTGCTCGATTCAAAGGCGGACGCAGCGAAGGTCACAGACGCACCGCGCACGGTCGACTATCTGTGCGAAGAGTGTGCCGCCCATCATGAGACTGTCAAAGAAGGCCTTGATGCTCTCGGGATTCCTTATGTCGAAGCCCCGTCGTTGGTGAGAGGGCTCGACTACTACACGCGTACGGCCTTCGAGTACGTGGCTACGGGCCTTGACGCCGCGCAGAACGCTGTGGGCGGTGGGGGTCGGTACGACGGTCTTGCAGAGGCGATTGGTGGCCGGCCTACGCCGGGTGTCGGGTTTGCATTGGGTGTGGATCGGATCATCCTTGCCCTCGGCAACCCGGGACGTTCGCATCTTGACGCCTACCTGATTTCGGAAGTCGGTTCCGATGCGATTCTCGAGGTTGCTTCAAAGCTCCGTCTCGATGGACTCGCTGTCGACTGCGACGTCGACGATCGGTCGGTCAAGGCTCAGTTCCGGACCGCAAGGCGCCTTGAAGCACCGGCGATCGTGGTTTGGAAGGGTGACGGAGAGCCGGTAGATGTACAGCGAGAGGGCGACCGCGCGTCGATGCCGCTCGAGGAGGTAGCCAGTTGGCTCAAGAAATGAGATCTCACCACGTCGGTGACGTGTCGGTCGACGATGTCGGAAGCTCTGTGGCCGTGGCTGGTTGGGTTCAGCGTCGGCGGGACCACGGCGGAGTCACCTTTCTGGACATTCGGGACGCCTCAGGACTCGTTCAGGTTGTGGCCGACCCTGAACATCTACCGATGGTCGAGGAGCTTCGAATGGAGTTCTGTGTCCGGGTGGCAGGTCAGGTGCGGCTACGACCGGAAGGGACCGAGAACCCGGACCTGACGACGGGGATGGTCGAGATCGGAGCCCAGGAACTAGAGATACTCTCGCCGTCCAAGACTCTTCCGTTCATGATTGACGATCGGGTGGACGTTGATGAGCGGATCCGACTCCAGCACCGATATTTGGATCTGAGGCGCCCGCGTATGGCAGCCAACCTACGAGCCCGCTCCCGGGCCGTGTCGGCAATCAGGCGAACCCTCGACAACGAAGGTTTCCTGGAAGTCGAGACGCCGACCCTCGTCAATTCGACACCGGAGGGAGCCCGAGACATGTTGGTGCCTTCGCGCCTCCGTCCAGGCGAGTTCTACGCGCTGCCTCAATCGCCCCAGCTCTTCAAGCAGTTGCTGATGATCAGCGGGGTAGAGCGCTACTTCCAGATCGCCCGATGCTATCGGGACGAGGATTTCAGAAGCGATCGTCAGGTCGAGTTCACCCAGTTGGATCTCGAAGGCGCGTTCTGGGGGCGTGACGATGTCTTCGACGCGATTGAGAAGGTGCTGGTTGCGGTCGTAGCGGATCTGCGCGGCATCGATGTGGCGAGGCCGTTTGATCGAATGACGTGGTCCGAGGCGATGAATCGCTTCGGGACCGACAAGCCGGACCTTCGATTCGGAATGGAGATTGCCGATCTCACGGACCATCTGCTTGATACCGAGTTCGGAGTCTTCAAAGGGGCCATCGAGTCTGCGGGAACAGTCCGCGGAATCAATATCGGGCAACAGGACTGGTCGCGAGCCAAGGCCGACACTGTCACGGAACGAGCCAAGGAATTGGGTGCCAAAGGCCTCGTTTGGATGGTGATGGAGCCCGACGAATCACTGAGATCGCCGGTCGCCAAATTCCTGACCGATCAGGAACAAGAGGCGATCAAATCTGCCTTGGAGACGACGCCAGGCGACGTCATCCTGATAGCGGCAGATCGTTGGAAGACGACAGTTGAGGTTTTGGGAGGCCTGCGCAACGACTTCGGTCGTCCCGATGGACACGATGAGTTGGCGTTCCTGTGGGTCGTTGACTTTCCACTATTCGAGGAGGAGGACGACGGCTCGGTCACCTTCTCACACCACCCCTTCACATCCCCGGTTTCGATTGAGGAAATGCGCCGGGATCCCAAGCAAGCAATCTCGAATGCTTACGACGTAGTTTTGAACGGGGTCGAGCTCGGGTCTGGATCGATCAGGATTCATGATCCAAACGTCCAGCGACAGGTGTTTGAAATCCTGGGGATAGATTCGGAGACTGCCCAACGGCGATTCGGATGGTTCTTGGAAGCTCTGGAGTATGGGACGCCTCCTCATGGTGGATTCGCATTTGGGCTTGATCGTTTGGTCATGGTCCTCCAAGGTGAAGAGTCGATTCGAGAGGTGATGCCTTTTCCAAAGACGCAATCTGGGGTCGATCCGCTGACAGGCGCTCCAACCTGGGTGGAAGAGGGACAACTCGGAGAACTCAGCATCGAACTTGGAGACTTGGCACGCCAGCGTCTCGCCGATGAGGATCCAGAGTCATGAGATCCGATGAGATACGTGCCAAGTTCATTGATTTCTTTGTCGAGAAAGAGCATGAGTTTCGGCCCTCGGCCTCGCTGATTCCGACTGATCCGACCCTCCTGATGACTACGGCTGGAATGGTTCCGTTCAAGCCCTACTTCTTGGGCGAGGACGACCCTCCATGGAAGAGGGCCGTTTCTGTGCAGAAATGCGTCCGCACCGTCGACATCGACATCATTGGCACCACTCAACGTCACCTTTCGTTCTTCGAGATGCTGGGGAACTTCAGCTTTGGCGACTATTTCAAGGAGAAGGCGATCCCGTGGAGCTACGAGTTCGTGACCGAATGGCTCGAGTTGGACCCAGGTCGACTTTGGTTCACTGTCTTCGACACTGATGATGAGGCAGCGGAGATCTGGATCGACGGTGTAGGTGTCCCGGCGAGTCGGGTGCAGAAGGGCGGTCGTGACAATTTCTGGCAGATGGGTGTGCCAGGGCCATGTGGGCCCAGTTCCGAGTTGTTCTATGACAAGGGTCCTCAGTATGGCGAGGCTGGCGGGCCGATCGGTGGTGGGGAGGATCGCTATGTCGAGATTTGGAATCTGGTGTTCATGCAGAACATCCAAGACGAGCCGTACAACGTGGTTGGCGACTTGCCGGCCAAGAATATCGACACGGGGATGGGGCTAGATCGAATTGCTGCTGTGCTTCAGGGCGTCGATTCGGTGTTTGATATCGATACGACGCGTGAGGTGCTGAGAACTGCCGAGCGCTACACCAAGCTCGAATACGGCGCGACATCAGCATCTGACGTTTCGCTTCGCATTCTGGCCGACCACGGCCGGGCGATAACCTTTCTCATCGGCGACGGTGTCATCCCTTCCAATGACGGCCGCGGATATGTGCTTAGGCGTCTTTTGCGCCGGGCGGTCAGGCACGGCTGGCAGTACGGCGGCGATGGCCTACTCGTCCCCAAGCTGGCCGAGGCCACAGTCGACCTGATGGGTGATGCATACCCGGATCTAGTCGAGAAGAAGGATTTCATCGTCTCAGTGGTGACCCGTGAGGAGGAGCGATTTCGCAGCACGCTCGAATCAGGGAGCCAGTTGCTCGAAGAGGAGTTCGAGGGAGGAGACTCGCGTCTTTCGGGGGAAACCGCCTTCAAGTTGCACGATACGTACGGGTTCCCAATCGAGTTGACGACCGAGATCGCAGGCGAACGAGGGATCGAAGTGGATCTGGCCGGTTTCGAGTCAGCGATGGAGGATCAGCGGCAACGCGCACGAGCTGCGTGGAAGGGAGTCGACGCTGCTGAAGCAGCCGAGTCTTATCGTGGGCTGCTCGAGTCCAACGGCTTGACTGACTTCGTCGGTTATGAGTTTGAGGTCGCTGATGGAGTAATCCTCTCCATGTTCAGAGATGGAGAAGCTCTTGAACGTGCTGCAGAGGGTGAAGAAGTCGAGATCTTCTTGGACAAGACACCTTTTTATGCGGAGTCCGGTGGACAGGTGGGTGATACCGGAGACATCGTGACAGATACCGGCCGGGTGCTAGTGGTCGATACCCAGCATGCCATTCAGGGCCTCCACGGTCATCGAGCCAAAGTAGTAGAAGGTCATGTGGTCGTCGGTCAGCCGGTGACGAGTTCGATCGACAGTCCGAAGCGAGCCGGAATCAAGAAGTCACACACCGGAACCCACATCTTGCATTGGGCCATTCGCGACGTGCTGGGAGACCATGCTGGTCAGGCCGGATCGCTGGTTACAGACGGCCGAATACGCTTCGACTTCTCACATTTCTCGGCTGTGGCCGACGAAGAACTCGCCGAAATCGAGTCTGAGGTCAACGACCGTTTGCTCGACAACTCCCGCGTGTCGACCACCGTGACATCCAAAGAGGACGCTCAAGCTATGGGAGCAATTGCCTTCTTTGGCGACAAGTACGGCGAAGTTGTACGAGTGGTTCGGGTGGGTGACTATTCCACCGAGTTCTGCGGAGGCACACATACCTCGTCGTCAGGGGAGGTGGGTCCGCTGACAATCGTGACCGAGGGTTCGATCGGTTCGAATCTGCGACGCGTCGAGGCTCTGACAGGACAGGCCGCCTACTCACACCTGGTCCGAGTCCGACGAGACATGTCCCTCTCGAGTTCGCTGTTGCGCACCTCGGCCGACCAGGTACCGGCAAAGATCACTCAGCTCCTGGAGAGGGTTGAGGGGCTGGAGGAGAAGCTCGAAAAGATTGCCGCGGCGCAAAGGACGGACCAGGCCGGAGATCTCGCAGCGGGGGCTGCTCGTGTCGGCGAGTTCGCCCTGGTGGTCGCGGCCGCTGAGGGTTCAGATGGCAACGAGTTGCGCCAACTCGCATTAGGGGTTCGAGATCGTCTCGATGTGCCAGGGGTGATTGTCCTGGGGTCCGAGAAGGACGGCAAGGGGGCCTTGATCGGGCTTGTGAGTAAGGAACTGGTCGACCAGGGCCTTTCCGCCGGAGATTTGATAGCGGACGCTGCACGGCAGATGGGTGGAGGGGGTTCGCGCGACCCTGAGCTCGCTCAGGCGGGGGGACCCAATGGCAGTCAGATGGTTGCGGCTCTCGAAAAGGCGCGAGATAGCTCCGAACGGGCACTATCAAGTCTGTGATGCGATACCTGGGAGTCGATCCAGGCACCAAACGGGTGGGCCTGGCCCTGTCAGATCCTCTGGGTCTGGTGGCCTCACCGCACTCCGTCGTGCCTGCGGATGCTGCTGTCGATGTCATCTCCGCTTTGGTCCGGCACGAGGAGGTCGTTGAGATCGTTGTCGGCTTGCCCCGAGGGATAGATGGTCGAGAAGGCTCGTCCGCAGAGAAGGCTCGAGAGCTCGGGGACGCTCTGGCTGTCTCCACAGAAGCAAGAGTGACGTTCGCAGACGAACGTTTCACTTCGAGAATGGCCGAGAAGATGATGATCGAAGGGAACGTTTCTCGCCGTGATCGACGCAAAAGCCTCGACAAGGTCGCGGCAGCAATTCTGCTGCAAGATCATCTTGATGCCCTGGGACAGGGGGAGTCCGAGTGACTTTGGAGCCGGTGCCCGAGAGACCCGCGTGGGAACGTGCACTCAAGTTTGCGATGGCAGCTGCAGGGGTTGTCCTGGCAGGCGTGCTGGTTGTGGTCGGAGCCAGCTATCTGGGTCGAACTGTCGGAGAGGCATTGGGGCCCGCAGAGGCTGGATCAGCCCCGGTCAATGTTGAGCCGGGTGTCGATGTCACCATTGATATCCCACCTGGTTCTTCCGGGCAGGACATTGGAGCGATTCTGGCAGCACAAGGAGTCGTGCGGTCGGCCCTGGAGTTCGAGGTCGCGGTGCGAAATGTTGACGCGGCAGCGAGACTGCAGGCTGGCACCTATGCCCTGACCACCCTCATGGATCCAGCAGAGGTGGTTGCAGTCCTCGTTTCTGGCCCTGCTCCTGATGTGTTCAGGGTCACCGTGATCGAAGGATTGCGAATCAGCGAAATCCTCACCGTGCTCGCCGAACGGACACAGCATGAGTATTCAGATTTCGAACGGGCCCTTCTCGACGGGTCAGTGACGACAGGGCTCAGAGAGCTTCCCGAAGATGTGACCCTTACAGACTGGGAAGGGCTTCTCTTTCCAGACACCTATGAGTTCTCCACTGCATCGAGCGAGGCTGACATTCTTCAGAGATTGGCGTCGACGATGGAACAGCGAGTCAACTCCATTGACTGGACGGCGTGGGAGGACCTCGGATTCACCCGGTACGAAGGCATTGTTCTAGCGTCACTCGTTGAAACGGAAGTGCTTCTCGACGAGGAACGCCCGGTGGTCTCGAGTGTTATCCACAACCGGCTCGAGATCGGGATGAAGCTCGACATCGACGCAACGGTTCTCTATGCAGTCGGCAGCCGCGATATTGCCGACTTCGACCGCGAGGTCGACTCTCCGTACAACACCTATCTCGTGGGCGGGCTGCCGCCGACGCCGATAGCGGCACCTGGTCGGGCATCGCTCGAAGCCGCTGCAGCCCCTGACGAAACGGACTTCTTCTTCTATGTCCTGGCAGATCTTGACGGTCACCACGCTTTCGCTACCACGATCGAAGAACACAATGCCAATGTGGCCCAGGCCCGCGCTGACGGGGTGCTGCCGTAACCGACCAGATCAACCTCGCCGTCTTGGGAGATCCCGTCTCCCACTCATTGAGCCCTGAGATACACCGGGCCCTCCTCTACGAAGCGGGATTGAGGGGCCAGTACCGAGCGTTGACGACGACACGAGAAGAGCTTCCCGAGCGATTCGACGAGGCTCGCTCGGGTGCGTTTCATGGCTTCAACATCACGATGCCGCTCAAGGAGTACGCCGCCCAATACGTCGATCGAATAGACAGCGTTGCTAGGTCCGCTGGTTCGGTGAACACCGTTGCCGCCGAAGGTGGCCAGCTTGTTGGCTACTCGACCGACGCCACGGCCGTCGCCGGCATTCTGGCAATGACCGGTTTCCCCGACGTGACAGGCGCACTCGTGCTCGGAGCCGGGGGAAGTGCCCGGGCGGTGATAGCGGCTCTTCGTAATCATCTTGATGTTCTGATTACAGCTCGCAACGAAGTCAGAGCTCGGGACGTGGCGGGCGCATTTGATGTGGGTTGGCTCGCTTGGGGGGATTCTTTCGATCGTTCGCTAGTGGTGAACTGCACTCCTCTGGGTATGAGAGGTGAGAGTCTGCCCGATCAAGTAGTCACCTCCGCACTGGCTCTCATCGATCTTCCGTATGGAGAAACCCAGACACCCGCCGTAGCCGCAGCTCAACGGGCGGGCCTCTTCTGTGTGGACGGAAAGCGGTTCCTCTCCTATCAAGCCGTAGATTCTTTCCGTATCTGGACAGGCGTGGATGTCGACCCGAGTGTGCTCGAGAGCACGTTGAGAATTGACTAAAGCGATCTTTGCTAGCTTCCGATCCAACCTCTGAGATCTGAAAAGGAGCAAAAGGTGTCTCTGTCAGGAAGTCTGGGATTCATCCCAATCGAAGAGGTTTTGCGGGTCGTTTCCCGCGCGGGCAAGCGGGGTTCGGTCGATGTGAGCGGCTCCGGCTTCTATGGCCGAGTGTATCTGGGAGCCAAAGGGATAGATCTGGCGACCACACACGACGATGATGTTCTGAGTGCGCGATTGGCCAACTCGAGGCTGATCGACGAGGACGCCCTACGTCGAGTCTCCCTAGGGGAGACCAACTTGGCGGCCGTCGTCGACCAGGACGAAGATGTCCTGACTCTCATTCGCGAGATAACCGTCGAAGCCTTGTATCAGATCTCACAGCAGGGCCTGGATTTCAACGTAAGAGCAGATGCTTCCACCGAGTATGCATCACCGCGTGCCTTCGATCTCGAATCGCTCCTTCACGACATGCGCACCCGCACCAAGGATTGGGAGCAGGTGCGAGAAGTGATCGAGGATCTCGATTCCCACCTCGTGATGAACCGCAATATTGGCGAGCGGGACGAGGTCAAGATGAAGGCCTCGGACTGGAAGGTTCTCAGCGAGATCGGTAGCGGTGCCAGCGTTGCGAGCATTGCCGAGCGCCTCGGCACGACGAACTTCTGGACGGCGCGTGTTGCCTCGCGCTTGGTAAGCAATCAACTGGTCGAGGTAGCAGAAGACACCAGTGACGACACCGATAGTGACTACTTCTCACCTGTGTCGGAGGATGCGTTTGCTCCATTCGCGAATACTGCTCAGGCCCAGACGCCGGTCATTGATGAGCCCACTTACGTCGGTTGGGGCTCGCCGGAACCATCCTTGGGAGATGCAGCTGCTTCCCGTTTTGACGAACTCGTGTCACCTGCAGATGAGATCTCTGAAACGCCCGTAGAGGACGCCATCGAGTTGTTGGACGAGCCCTCGGCCGAGCCTCAGGGCACCGTGCCGGAGGGAGAGGCAGACGATGATTACTTCCAGGATGTCGGCACAGACGATGCAGCCGACGTCGATGACGACGGCCAGATCGATGCCCCGGGGGCCGCGTCTGACGCGGTAGCCGCCACCAGTGATGAGGTAGCTCAGATCGAAGAAGTCGCTGCCCAGAACGGCATCCCTGTTTTTGAGGCCGATGACTTCGACAACGACCACTTCGATGAAGTGGATGACGAAGAAGTCGTCGAAGAAGAACTCGCAGGAGAGCTCGAAGAAGTAGAAGAAGTGCAAGCTGAGCCGGAGCCAGTTGAGGCAGCATCTGAGGAGAACTTCGACCCGAACAGGTCATGGTGGACTGAGCCCGAGAAGGATCAGCCAGATGGCGAGGCTGACGACTCGGTCGAAGTTGTAACCGAGCAGGACGACACCGACGCGTTCTTGGAGAAGGTATTCAGCGAACTCGAGTCCTCCGAAGATTCTGAAGAAGATGAGCAGGAGCCAGAGGCCACCGAAGGCCACGGGCTTCTCAGGCGTCGCCGTATGGGCGCATTGCGAGACCTCTCCTCCGACTCGTAATCCACCGGCGGTACCAGCTAACTTGCTCCGACGTTGACACTTGTCCTCGTCGGAGCAGTTGGCTTTTTGGTGGGTTTGGCAGCCCATGACCTCGCAGTGCAAGCTCTAGATGGCAGCACTCCCCTTCGCCCCTTCGTAGGGATTTGCCCAAACTGTCGAGAAAACCGAGGTTGGCTGAAGTCTCGGTGCTCCGTTTGTTCGCGTCCCGTCCGACGTGAACTCGCTGTCGTTATCGCAACCACTTCAGCCGCCGTTGCGTTCGCGAACACAGTGGGGTCGGGATACCTACTGGTCCCATACATCGGGTTTCTTGGCCTGACCACCGCGCTGATGTTGACCGATCTGGATGACTTTCGGATAGTTGACCGGCTCAATCTCGGTGGGACCGTGGTGCTCCTGGTGCTGTTACTCGTTGCCGCCCTTCTCACAGGCCAGACTTCCTCCATGCTGCGCGCAGTAGCCGGTGGCGGGGCCTATTTCGTTGGCTCGTCTCTGGTCTTTATGGCTGCGCGGGGCCAGGGATTCGGGGCTGGCGATGTGAAGCTCTCCTTTCAGCTCGGACTATTCGCTGCCTTTCTGTCGTGGGGCACACTTGGTTGGTCGGTGTTTGCCACGGCGATGATCGGAGGTGTCCTGGCGCTCGCGTTGGTATTGGGTGGACGCGCTGGAATGAAGACTGAGCTGCCGTACGGGCCTCCAATGATTCTTGGTACATGGCTGGCCATTGCGTTGGTTGGAATGGGCAGCATCCCCATACCGTCGTAATCTGAGCCTGGTGCTGCGTTTTTTGACAGCGGGCGAGTCACATGGCCCGGGGTTGGTGACCATCGTTGAGGGTTTGCCCGCTGGTCTCGAAGTTACCGTTGAGGGTCTGTCTGCCGAGCTTTCGCGCCGTCGCCAGGGTCATGGCCGTGGCGCGCGAATGGCGATCGAACTCGACGAGCTGGAGATTCTCGCAGGGGTCAGAGCCGGGTATACGTTGGGCTCTCCGGTCGCAGTGCTCATTCGCAACACAGAATGGCCCAAATGGTCCAAGATCATGTCTCCGGCCGCGGGCCACAACCCGGCACCCGTGACGCGACCACGTCCAGGTCACGCCGACCTCGCAGGGATGCTCAAGTACGACACTGTCGACGCTCGCGACATCCTCGAGCGCGCCTCAGCTCGTGAGACGGCGGCGCGGACCGTGGCGGGTTACCTGGCACGCAGCCTCATTGGCGTCGGTGGTGCGACGGTGTTGAGCCACGTCACGGGGATCGGTGAGGTGGTTGCTGTGTCAGATGTCATCCCCACACAAGCCGATGTGGAGCTCATCGATCAAAGCCCAGTCAGGTGTTTTGACGCCGAAACGTCCCGCCAGATGGTCGAGCTCATCGACACGGTTGCCCAGGCCAAAGACACCCTTGGAGGTGAATTTGAGGTGGTCGCTCATGGTGTCCCGCCGGGTGTCGGATCCCACGTTCATTACGACCGTCGGTTGGACACGGCGCTGGGCGCAGCCCTCATGTCCATTCAGTCCGTCAAAGCAGTAGCGGTCGGGGAAGGCTTCGAGATCGGAACTCGCCTCGGTTCTAGTGCCCACGACGAGATCGTTGTCGAAGAAGGCGAATTGACCCGTTCGACCAACCGTGCTGGCGGCGTGGAGGCTGGCATGAGCAACGGTCAGCCGATAGTGGCACGCGCAATCATGAAGCCGATCTCAACGCTGATGAAACCGCTGGCCTCTGTGGACATGAGCTCAGGAGAAGCCGAGTCGGCCGTCCGCGAACGCTCGGATGTTTGTGCCGTTCCGGCTGGCGCGGTGGTTGGAGAGCAGATGGTGTGTTGGGTTCTTGCGGTCGAGATGCTCCGCAAGTTCGGTGGTGACACCGTCAAACAGTTCCAGGATTCTTTGACCTCCTACCAAGCAGACATGGCAGAGCGCACTTCCTGGTGAACATCTGGTTGATCGGCATGATGGGCTCCGGGAAGTCGACTGTCGGCCCTCACTTGGCCGAGGCGCTTGGTGTCTCTTTTGTTGACACAGACGAGGTGATCGAGACCGTCAGTGGTCTTTCCATCGACGAACTCTGGAAGGTCCAAGGCGAAGCGTTCTTTCGCAACCTGGAGGAAAACGCAGTCCGAGACCTCGCAACGGGGGACGGGAACGTGGTTGCGCTCGGCGGTGGAGCCGTCCTGTCAGAAGCCGTGCGCGATGTCCTCGCCTCGGAGTCAATAGTGATCTGGCTGAAAGCCTCGTCAGAGGAGCTAGTTGCCAGAATCGGCTCTGGCGACGGACGGCCCCTGCTCGCCGATGGTGACCTCTCCGAAAGGCTCAGGGCGATTCTGAAATCGCGACTACCGGTCTATGAAGAAGTCGCCACTCACGCGTTCGAAACCAGCGGAATCCAGGCCGAAGAAGTGGTGGACCTGATTCTCGAGGGGATGCAATGACAGCCACAGAGGTCTTGATCGGGGAGGGATTGCCAGATGAGATTCTGCCCACCGACACTGCAGCTACTCGGGTAGCGGTACTGACCCAGCCAGGTTCCACCCGGGTGGCGACCGAGGTTGGTGAGCGACTCGAGAACCAAGGTATGAGCGTTGAGATCGTCGGGTTACCGGACCGCGACGATGCCAAGAGTCTCGAGGTGGTCTCCAGTGTCTACGACGTCCTGGCCAAGTTCGGCCTCAACCGGAGCGACGCAGTAGTTGGGGTGGGCGGAGGAGCGGTCACCGACGTTGCCGGATTCGTCGCCGCGACATGGATGCGTGGGGTGACCTCCATCTACGTGCCAACAACTCTCGTGGGTGCGGTCGATGCCGCGATCGGCGGCAAGACGGGGGTCAACTTTGCTGGGAAGAACCTGGTTGGAGCCTTTTGGATGCCTCTCAGGGTGATTGTGGATCTGAACGTCATGCGCTCCCTCCCGGGATACCTGATACGCGAGGGTTTGGCCGAGGCGTACAAGACAGGTCTGGTGGGTGATCCAGAGTTGGCCTCCACGATTCGTTCTTCCGGACTGTCTGCACCCCTAGGTCAGGTCATTGAGAAGTCGGTTGCGGTCAAGACGCGAATCGTGGCTGAGGACCCCCGCGAAGCTGGATCACGCGCTTTTCTCAACTTTGGTCACACATTGGGGCATGGAATCGAGTTTGCCTCTACCTTGTCCCACGGAGAAAGCGTCGCTGTGGGGATGGTCGCGGCGTGCGAGATATCGGCACAGCACGTTGGATTTGGCGACGCGAGCGCGGTTGTCTCGGCTCTTTTGGCTTGCGACCTTCCGGTGGCTGTAGAAGGTATCGACCGAGCGCGCGTTCTCGACCTCGTCAGTTCCGACAAGAAGCGCGATAGCGACGGGGTGCGCATGGTTCTACTCGAAGAGATCGGTCGGCCGACACTACGTCACGTGGAAACGGATGACCTGGTGCGAGGTCTGGCGGCGGTGGGAATCTGATTTTGCCTATCGCCCAAGGTGCGCCGAACATGTCATAGCAATGATCAGTACCAACGATGTCCGGCCCGGTATGGCACTTGAACTCGACGACGGTCTCTTCTCGATTGTCGAGTATCAGCATGTGAAGCCCGGGAAGGGCAAAGCGTTCGTGCGTATGAAGCTGAAGAAGCTCGAGACTGGCCAAGTTCTCGATCGGACCTTCCGTGCCGACGAGAACGTGCAGCAGGCCATTATCGATAGAAGTGATCACCAGTTCCTGTATGCCGACGATCTGGGCTTTCACTTCATGAACTCGACCGACTACGGGCAGGTGGTCCTCACATCCGAAGACGTGGGCGAGCTGTCCAACTTCCTTGTCGAGGGGATGAGTGTGACTCTCCCTCTCTACAAGGGCACAGCCATAGGGGTCGAGTTGCCACCAGCGGTCGAAGTCGAGGTCACTTATGCAGAACCTGCGGTCAAAGGCGACACCCGCACGGGCGCAACAAAAGGAGTCCAGGTCGAGACTGGATACGAGGTTCAGGTCCCCCTATTCGTGGAACAAGGTGACCGCATCCGAATCGACACCCGCACTGGCGACTATCTGACCCGGGTATGACCAAGGCCCCCCGGATGATTCCGGCGAGGCTGACGGTCCGGAGATTGGCCGATGAGATCGACCAAATGCCCGGTCGGGTGCTCGAGGAACTTGCTCGACATGGGCACGCGCTTGCCGTTGAAGACGTCATTGGCGCTGAACTTGCTATCGATGTCGCTAAGAGCTTTGCCGTCGAACTGAATGTCGAATCGCGTGATCTGGCTCTCGAACAGCTCTACGAGTATGAGACCAAAGGAGAGCTGGCAAGCGAGCCTGGAGGGAGAGCGGGCGCCATCGTCGAAGGCGTGGTCAGCTCCGTCGATGAACTCGACCAAATGATCGAGTCGGTAGCTGAGCGTTGGTCGGTTGCGCGGATGCCGGTGATTGACCGAAACATCATCCGGATGGGGCTCTACGAGTTGACCGGTGACGCCAAGACCCCAACGGCGGTGATTCTCGCTGAGGCGACACGACTCGCCCAGGCCTACTCAACGGAGCGCTCAGCCCCATTTGTCAACGGGGTGTTAGCCACCCTGGCAGAAACCGTTAGAGAGAGTTAGGGCAGAATCACAAGAGCAGTTATTGTCGAATCACTGCCTTTAAGGACGGTCCTGTGAGACCGGAAAGGAACAGAGTTGACACAGGTGATGACCGGCGACGACATCGATCGTGCCCTCCGTCGGATATCGCACCAGATTCTCGAACAACACAGCGGAGTCACTGGCGTCGTTCTGGTTGGAATCCCCACCAGAGGACTCCCATTGGCACAGCGGCTGGGTGCCAATCTCGCTGAGTTCGAAGGTATTGAGGTTCCGGTTGGTGCTATCGACATTTCCTCCTATCGCGACGACGGAGGAGGGTCTTCGGAGATTGAGACTCACATCCCGACCCAAGTCGACGGCAAGAACGTAATCCTGGTCGACGACGTGTTGTTCACTGGTCGAACTGCTCGTGCTGCTCTGGATGCCATTTCGGATCTCGGTCGAGCCGATTCCATTGAGTTGGCTGTGCTGATTGACCGTGGTCATCGCGAACTGCCGATTCGCGCCGACTACGTCGGAAAGAACCTTCCCACATCCAGGCGGGAGCGGGTGAATGTCAGGCTGTCGTCCGTCGACGATGAGAGTGGGGTTTGGCTGGAGAGGTTGGGAGCTTGAAGAGTTTCCTAACCGTTGAAGGGTTGAATCGAGCCACATTGGAGGCCTTGATCGACGAGACCCTCCGATACCGAGACGCGCTCGATGAGCGGCGTGAAATCGCCACTGTCATGCGGGACCTGACAGTCACCAACCTCTTCTTTGAGGCTTCGACAAGAACGAAGCTCTCCTTCGCCACGGCTACCGACAGACTCGGGGGGCACGTTCTCGACTACTCGTCTGACACGTCTTCGGAGGTCAAAGGAGAGAGCCTCCGTGACACCGTCTTGACGATCGGCGCCATCACCAGAGGCATATTGGTGGTTCGACATCGTACCGAGGGTGTCCCCGATGATGTCTCCTCATGGACTGGCTTGCCGGTCGTCAACGCAGGCGACGGGACCCGTGAACATCCCACACAAGCCCTTCTGGACCTGGCGACGATGTACGCGCATTTTGGCCGGCTCGAAGGCCTGCGCGTGGTTGTCACAGGTGACATCGTTCGAAGTCGCGTCGCGGGGAGCCTTGTGCCAGCGATGTCGGCTGTCGGATGCGATGTCGTGTTGTGTGCCCCTTCTGCGTGGCTACCTCAATGGTCCGCCGAGTCGATCTCGTCCGGTGTTGATGAAGCAATCGAAGGCGCGGACGTTGTGTACGCCTTGAGAGTTCAACGCGAGCGCGGCGCTGAGATCAATCCCGAATACGTACACCTCTTTCAGGTCACCAGTGAGCGTCTGGGGTCAATGAGCGACAACGGGGTGGTGATGCACCCCGGTCCGGTGAATCGCGGCGTCGAATTGGCCGCCGACCTGCCCGACGATGCGCGGTCGCTAATCCTCGAGCAGGTGGCAAACGGAGTTCCGGCTCGAATGGCAGTGCTCGCTCGCTTGTCGAAGGAGTTGCCATGATCTCCATCGCCGGCGGACGGGTTCTCACCCCGGACGGTTGGTCCGAACTCGATATCGCCATCGAAGGCGATCGTATCGTGTCGGTGGGCCAAGGGTTTCGGGCTGACCGCGTGATAGACGCAACCGGCTGCTTCGTCGGGCCAGGATTCGTTGATCTGCATGTGCATCTCCGAGAGCCCGGACAAACCTGGAAGGAGGATGTGGCATCTGGAACCCTCTCGGCGGCTGCGGGAGGATTCACGTCGGTGTTCGCGATGCCCAACACCGCTCCGCCGGTCGACACTGCAAGCGCCGTGCGTGAGCTTCGCGACCGGATCTCGTCCTCGGCTGTTGTCGATGTGCAGATCGCTGGTGCATTGACCATTGATCGTGCCGGAAAAGATCTGGTCGACTTCGAGCAGTTGTACGCCGAGGGGGTGCGAATGTTCACCGATGATGGGGACAGCCGATCGAGCACCTCCCTGACGGCTGCGGCGATGAAGCGACTAGCGAGATTTCCTGACGTCGTGCTGTCCCAACATGCCGAACTTCACGAGCTGACCTTTGACGGCCACATGCATGAGGGAGAGGTCAGCCGGGCGTTGGGTGTGGGCGGCCTTCCCGCAGCGGCAGAGTACGAGATGATTCAACGCGACCTCGATCTCGTTACCAAGACGGGTGTCAGATACCACTGCCAGCACGTGTCCTCTGATCAGACTCTCCGGTTGATTGCCAGTGCAAAGCGGGACGGTCTTCCCGTAACTGCCGAGGTCACGCCCCATCATCTCTTCTTTTCCGATCAGGAACTCGTTGGCCTGGATACCAATCTCAAGATGTATCCCCCGATTCGAGCGCCGCGCGACAGAGACGGTCTCAGAACCGCTCTCAGGAGTGGTCTCATAGACGCTGTCGCCACCGACCATGCACCTCACAGCGAAGCTGAAAAGGCGCTCCCGTTCGAACAGGCTCCTCGCGGGGTCACCGGCCTGGAGACAGCCGCAGCAGTTGTGTGGACTCTGTATGAGGACGAGGACCTGCTGTTTGACGTCCTCTCGCTGAATCCGGCTGCGATAGGAGGGCTTACGAGTCACGGTCGAAAGGTGGAAGCCGGAGGCAAAGCGAACCTCGTCGTGTTCGATCCAGAACAGTCCGGCGTGCCCTCTGTGTTCAAGTCCAAATCGAGAAACAGCCCATTCTTGGGCTCCAAGTTGTCGGGTGGGGCCAGGGCCACCATCTACGAAGGAAAGGTTGTCCATGAGGTGTGAAACGTGAGACGGAGAGCGGCGGTACTGGTGACCTCCGATGGAGAGGTCTTTGAGGGGAAGGCAGCTGGCGCGGAAGGGGTTGCTGTAGGTGAGGCCGTTTTCAACACGTCAATGACCGGTTACACCGAGATCGTTACTGATCCCTCGTACGCCGGGCAGGTTGTCGTGATGACTTCTCCACATATCGGGAACTACGGGGTGACCGAAGCCGACGTCCAAGCTGACAGACCAGCAGCCCCAGGTCTCGTTGTTCGTTCGTTGGCGCGACGGGCCTCGAATTGGAGAGCAGAGGGGAGTTTCGAAGATTTCTTGGAGTCGTCCGGAGTGGTGGCGATCTCCGAGATCGACACGCGGCGGCTGACTCGGCACATTCGGGACAGGGGAGCGATGCCGGTGGCCCTCGGCTCCGGTGCTTCCGTGAGCGATCTGAGAGAGAAGGCGGCTTCCCACCCCGGGATGACGGGTCAGGACCTCGCGAGCGTTGTGTCGACCACCGAGCCGTATCAGATCGAGGCGACCGACAACTCCCAGGGGTCGATTGTGGCGATCGACCTCGGCGCCAAGCGCGACATCTGTCGTCAGTTGGCTGCCCGAGGCTACGACGTCACAGTGGTGCCAGCCGCATCGACTGCAGCGGCCATTCTGGAGTATCAACCGGACGGGGTCTTCATCTCGAACGGGCCGGGTGACCCAGAACCTCTGAAGCGGACGGCCTCTACGGTTTCTCAATTGATCGGCGTAGTACCGATATTCGGCATATGCCTGGGGCACCAGGTCATCGGCCGGGCCATTGGCGCAAGCACCTTCAAGCTGCCGTTCGGACATCACGGCGGAAACCATCCGGTCCGAAGGCTGGCCGACGATCGAGTTGAGATCACGTCGCAGAACCATGGGTTCGCGGTGGATCTGTGGTCGTTGACAGATGAGACACAGCCCGAACAGAGAGGGTTGGTGGGTTCCAACCTGCTGCCCAAGTCCGTGGAGACGCGGTTTGGGACTGTCGTCCCTACTCACCAAAACCTGAACGATGGGACTCTGGAAGGGTTGCGATTTCTCGATCACCCGGTGTTTTCGGTTCAGTATCACCCGGAGGCGGCGCCCGGACCCAGAGATGCCATGTCCCTATTTGACCAGTTCGATTCGATGATCGGAGACGCAAATGCCAGGTAGGCAAGATATCCGATCCATCCTCGTGATCGGCTCAGGGCCGATAATCATTGGGCAGGCGTGTGAGTTCGACTACTCAGGGACGCAGGCGTCGAAGGTGCTCAGGGCTAACGGCTATCGAGTGATCCTGGTGAACTCGAATCCCGCCACGATCATGACGGACCCAGAGTTCGCCGATGCCACCTATATCGAGCCCATAACACCCGAGGTGTTGACCGAGATCATCGCCAGAGAGCGTCCCGACGCCCTGTTGGCAACGCTTGGGGGTCAAACGGCCCTCAACGTTTCTTCAACGCTCTCTAGAAGCGGCGTACTCGACCGTTACGGAGTCGAAATGATCGGTGCCGGCCTAGAAGCCATAGACAAAGCCGAAGACCGGGGTCTGTTCAAGAAGACGATGGAAGAGGTTGGGCTCGATGTGCCCAGCGCCGGCTACGCCCGGTCGATGGCGGAAGCGCACGCGATTGCTCAGACCCTGAGCTATCCGATCATGATTCGCCCCTCCTTCATACTGGGTGGCGGTGGCACCGGCATCGCCCATGACGCCGAGGAGTTTGTGGAGCGGGCGCGTCGAGGGCTCGAAACCTCACCGGTGGGAGAGATCCTCGTCGAGGAGTCCGTGCTCGGATGGAAGGAGTACGAGCTCGAAGTCATGCGAGATCGGGCAGGCAACGCTGTGATCGTCTGCTCTATCGAGAACCTGGATCCGATGGGGGTGCACACCGGTGACTCGATCACGGTGGCACCGGCTCAGACACTCAGCGACCGCGAGTACCAAGAGATGAGGGACGAAGCGATAGCAGTGCTCGAGGCAATTGGCGTCGAGACTGGGGGCTCAAACGTGCAGTTTGCTGTTGATCCGGAAACCGGTCGACGCCTTGTCATCGAGATGAACCCGCGGGTTAGTCGATCATCGGCCCTGGCATCCAAAGCCACCGGATTCCCAATCGCGAAGATCGCTGCCTTGCTTGCTGTCGGGTTCACCCTCGATGAGATTGCGAATGACATCACTGGTGCGACTCCCGCGTCATTTGAGCCGGCGCTGGACTACACGGTGGTCAAGATCCCCAGGTTCGACTTTGCCAAGTTCCCCTCTGCTCCACCGGTTCTGGGAACGTCTATGCAGAGTGTCGGCGAGGCAATGGCCATCGGTCGGACGTTTCCGGAAGCGTTGCAGAAGGCACTACGCAGCCTCGAAGACGGGCGATCGGGTCTGAATGCGGATCCAGGAGAGGAGTGGTTGCTGCGGTTGAACGAGGATGAGCTGGCGGATGCCGTTTCCACACCGTCACCGGATCGGATATATGCAGTAGCTGAGGCGTTGCGCCGCGGCTGGACGGTTGAGAGGCTCTTCGAACTGTCGGCCATCGATCCCTGGTTCATCGATCAGATCGCTGAGATCGTGGAGATGAGACTCGAACTTCAGAAAGGCTCCAACGGGGACTTGCTGCGAGACGCCAAACGTCTTGGCTATTCGGACCGGCAGATCGGACATCTGTGGGGACGCGGGGAGGCGGAGATCCGTCGCATGCGTACACGGAGAGATGTGAATCGAACTTACAAGATGGTCGATACATGCGCGGCTGAGTTCTCGGCGGCTACGCCCTACATGTACAGCACGTTCGAGGACGAAAATGAGGTCCCCCCGTCGGATCGTCCCAAGGTGGTCGTCCTCGGTAGCGGGCCCAACCGAATCGGACAGGGTATTGAGTTCGACTACTGCTGCGTCCACGCCAGTCTCGCTTTGCGCGAAGTCGGATACGAGACCGTGATGGTGAACTGCAATCCCGAAACCGTGTCAACGGACTACGACACCTCGGACCGTCTCTACTTCGAGCCATTGACGGTCGAGGACGTCCTCGAAGTAATTGACGCCGAGGAGCCCGAAGCCGTGCTGGTCCAGCTTGGCGGGCAGACTCCCCTGAACCTCGCCGAGGATCTGGAGGCGGCAGGCGTTCCGATCGCCGGCACCTCACCGAAGTCGATCGCTGCTGCAGAAGACCGCGAACGTTTTGCCGAGATATGTGCTGCAGTTGGGCTCCGGCAACCGGCGGCGGGGTTCGCCACTTCAGCGGCTAATGCGCAGGACGTTGTAGACCAGATCGGGTATCCGGTGATGGTTCGGCCGTCCTTCGTTTTGGGTGGCCGGAACATGAGGGTCGTCTACAACGACGAAGAATTGTCCGAGTATGTCGGATCCATCTTCGGTGACGGCGATCCGGATCCGAATAGCGGTGGCCTGCTCATCGATCGATTTCTCGAGTCAGCCGTCGAGGTCGACGTCGATGCTGTCTACGACGGTCACGAAGTGTTGCTCGGCGGCATCATGGAGCACGTCGAGGAGGCAGGTGTCCATTCGGGCGATTCCGGTTGCGTGACGCCGCCACCAACGGTCAGCGAAGAGGCGCTCAAGGAGATCAAACGAGGGACTGAAGAGCTGGCTCGCGCTCTCAATGTGCGGGGATTGCTGAACATCCAATTTGCCGTCAAGGCGGATGAAGTGTTCGTTCTCGAAGCCAATCCTCGTGGGAGCCGGACCGTGCCGTTCATCTCGAAGGCCCGTGGGTTGCCCCTGGCCGCAATCGCGGCTCGCGTGATGATGGGCGAGACCTTGGAGGATCTGAGGCAGAACGGTCTGACGATCCCGGATCGAGACCCTGACTTCGTCTCCGTCAAGGCAGCAGTCATACCGTGGGATCGATTCCCCGACGAGGACTCGGTCCTGGGTCCGGAGATGAAAGCCACCGGCGAAGTAATGGGCATTGGGTCGGACGTCGGGGTTGCCTTTGCCAAAGCCATTCTCGGGGGTGGGCGCGTGCTTCCTGACCGCGGAAAGGTCTTCTTGTCCTTTGCCGACCGAGACAAGCCAGTCGGGCTGGCGGTGGCACAGGCCTTCACCATGTTGGGCTTCGAGCTGATCGCGACAGGGGGTACGGCTCGGTACTTGGGCCACTACGCCATCGACGCCGAGCCCGTTGCCAAGGTTGGCGAAGGCGATAACCACATAGGCGAGAGGCTGGAGAACGGTGAAGTCGTCTTGGTAGTCAACACACCGCGAGGCGGCCGTGCTCGATCGGACGGGCAGACCATCCGCAAGGCAGCGCGCCGGCATTCGGTCCCTTGCGTTACCACGGTCCAAGGTGGCCTGGCAGTTGCTCGCAGCCTCCGAGCGGGGCCGGGGGCGATCAACCGACCGAGGAGTTTGCAGGAATGGCACAGCTCGATCTGAGTTCCTCGCTGGGTCCGATTGACATGCGGTCTCCTTTGGTGGCGGCCTCGGGCACGGTTGGCTCCATCGTCGAATGGGCTGCCGTGGCTGACACGGCCCCTTATGGAGCCGCCGTAGCCAAGTCGGTCTCTCCTGTTCCGTGGGAAGGAAATCCACTGCCGAGGATGGCCCCGACTCGGGTCGGCATGCTGAACAGCATCGGGATCCAGAATCCGGGCGCTGAACGCTGGGTGGAAGAGGTGGCCCCCAGATTGCCAAATCTGGAAGTCGACGTCTGGGGTTCGGTGGTGGGCCACGGTGAGCATGAGTTCGGATTAGCGGCAAAGGCACTTGCAGAGTCGACGATCGCCGCGGTCGAGGTCAACCTGTCGTGCCCCAATCTGGCCGACGGAAACATCTTCAGTTTTGACGCGGACTTGTCGGGCTCGGTTATCCGTCGGGTAGCTGAGGCTGTTGATTTGCCAATTGGAGCCAAGCTGTCGCCCAACACCCCGGATCTGGTTGCGGTGGCCGGTGCATGCATCGAATCGGGAGCCGATTTTCTCACTCTCACCAATACGGCCCTCGGTATGGGTCTCGACCGTGAGGGTCGTCCGCTTTTGAGTCGGGTTGTAGGCGGATATTCCGGGCCGGGCCTCAAGCCAATCTCTCTCCGCTGTGTGTACGAGGTTGCCCAGGCGTTTCCCGGCTTTCCAATCGTTGGGTGTGGGGGCGTGATGTCAGGTGAAGACGTAGTCGACTATTTGCGGTGCGGGGCGTCAGCGGTAGCGATAGGCACCGCCCACCTGGCCGATCCGCGTTGTGGGCGACGAATAGAGAGAGAGCTGATTGAGTACATGTCCAAAACTGGAGTCCGGTCAGTGAGGTCAATCATCGGTGAGATTCGAACATGAAACGGGTGATAGTCGCTCTGGATTACGCCGACCTCGCCGACGCCCTCTCCATGGCCACGCGCCTTCGAGACGAGGTCGCTGCCTTCAAGGTTGGTCTGCAGTTGATACACGCCGAGGGTCCAACTGCTATCAGCGCAGTGGCTGATCTGGGCCCGCCGGTCTTCGCGGATGTCAAGCTTCATGACATCCCGAACACGGTTTACGGGGCCGCAAAAGGAATCGCTTCCGCCGGCGCTCGATGGCTCACCGTGCACGCCGCAGGTGGCGCCGACATGGTTCGGAGGGCAGTCGAAGGCGCTGGCGAAAGCGGACGAACCGGCGTACTCGCCGTGTCAGTGCTCACGTCGTTCAGCGTCGACGATCTCCACGGGACAGGTGTTGCGGCCGATTCGATCAGCTCTCAAGTAGGCCTACTTGCCGAGTTGGCGAGTAGAAGTGGAGCTGAGGGCTTGGTCTCATCAGCGCACGAGGCGAAGGTCGCAGGGAGGTTCGGTCTCACGTCATTCGTCCCCGGAATCCGCCCGGAGGGTGTCGGACAAGATGACCAAAAACGAGTGATGAGTCCAGCAGCCGCAATCGACTCGGGTGCTGATTACCTCGTGGTCGGCCGCGCCATTACGAGATCGCAGGACCCCGAAGAGCAATTGGCATCCATCAACCGGAGTCTCGATCGATAACCGTTGAGGCTATGGTCGAAAACGGCAAATCACCAGGAGGATCAATGACCAAGCCGCCGAAGCTAACAGACGAACAGCGACGAGCTGCGTTGGCAAAGGCTGCCGAGGCGAGGCGAGTGCGGGCAGAGACCAAGGAACTCCTGAAGACTGGATCGCTGCGGTTGTCCGAGCTGTTCGAACAGGCCGAGCAGGACGAGATTCTTGCGGGCCTCAAGGTGGAGTCTTTGATCGCCTCGATGCCTGGGATGGGGAAGATAAAAGCCAAGCGGCTGATGGAAGCTCTCGCAATAGCCGACAATCGAAGAATCCGCGGATTGGGTGGCCGCCAGCGCGAAGCGCTGCTCGCTGAGTTCTCCTGAGTTGGTCGGTCGACTGTTTGTAATATCGGGGCCAAGTGGTTCCGGGAAGTCCACCCTGGTGAGACACTTGAGGGAACGGGCGAGCTTCCACTACTCAGTCTCCGCCACCACACGTCAACCACGGCCAGGCGAAAGCCATGACGTCCATTATCAGTTCGTGGATGTCGATGAGTTCGAGGAGATGATCATGAGTGACTCACTTCTCGAATGGGCCGAGTACAACTCGAACTACTACGGGACACCAGCAAAACCGGTCGATACCGCACTGGCGTCGGGTGCGAATGTCCTCCTCGAGATAGAGGTGCAGGGTGCCCGTCAGATCAGGCAGAGTCGTCCGGACAGCACGCTGATCTTCATCAGCCCACCATCGATGGACATCCTTGAGGAAAGGTTGCGTGGCCGCGGGAACACCGCCGAAGAGGACATCGTGGAACGTCTCAGGATTGCTTCTTCGGAGATAGCTGAGGCCGATCTCCTGTTTGACCACATTGTGATAAACGATGACCTGGATCGCGCTGTGACCGAACTCGTAAAGCTGATTTCCAACCACGAATGAGGTAGCCTGATGTTTCCCTTTTCCCCCTACGAGGACCTATGAAGCTCGAAGACGTTATTGACCAGATCGGCAACCGGTTCGCGACCGTGGTCGTCTCATCACGCCGCGCCCGCCAGATCAACTCCTATTTCCACCAGCTGGGTGTCGGATATGGCGAGTTTGTGCCTCCGCAGGTGCACTCACTTTCACGTAAGCCGCTGACAATCGCCATGGAAGAGATTGCCGAAGGCAAGGTGGCTGTCGAAACCGTCGAGGAATAAACCTTTGCACGGCAAGCATGTCGTGCTGGCTGTCACCGGGGGAGTGGCGGCGTACAAGTCCGTCCTTCTAACTCGTCTCCTCACCGAGGCCGGCGCAGAAGTCGAGGTAATCCTGTCTGACTCTGCACTCGAATTCGTCGGTCGGCAGACGTTTTCGGCTCTGACGGGCAGTCACCCACACACAGACCTCTTTGGGGACGGTTCGGTATCCCCCCACACAGAATTGGCGCGCTGGGCAGATGTTGTGGTTGTTGTGCCGGCCACCGCTGCCACGATCGCCCGTATCGCCAACGGCTTGTCCGTCGGACTCGTTGCGGCCACCCTGCTGGCAGCAAAGGTTCCTGTGATCTTGGCTCCCGCCATGCATACCGAGATGTGGGAACACCCGGCTACACAGCGCAATGTGTCTCGACTTCGTGAGTTCGGCTACGAACTCGTCGGGCCCGATAGCGGAGAACTCGCCGGTGGTGACGAGGGTGTCGGGCGCCTTGCAGAACCAGAGGTAATCCTCGAACGCATCAAAGAGACCCTTGCTCCGCCCGAACCGCACCACACGATGCTCGTTACTGCGGGTGGCACCCGCGAACCGGTCGATCCGGTGCGCTACCTCGGCAACCGATCGACCGGCAAGATGGGCCATGCCGTGGCTAACGCGGCTCGAGCGCAGGGATTCGATGTGACACTGGTGACCACTTCCGATTTGGGCGCAACGGATGGCGTGTCGATTGTCCGGGTCGAGACCGCCGAAGAGATGCTTGCTGCTGTGGCTGAGGTCAAAGCTGATGTTGCGGTGATGACTGCGGCCGTCGCGGATTTCAGGCCGGCGAGTCCGTCTGCGGACAAGCTGCCGCGTGCCGAGGGACTCGATTCGATCCGCCTGGAGCCAAACCCGGACATTCTTGCGTCCGTGGTGGCCCGTTCAGAGCGCCCGTTCGTTGTTGGATTTGCCGCTGAGACAGGAGGGGTGGACCGGGCCATCTCCAAGGCAAAACGCAAAGACGTCGATCTTCTGGTCTACAACAAGGTGACAGAGGATGGCTCCGGTTTCGGTACCGATACCAACCGGGTGGTTGTCATCGACCGCGATGGCAGCACGGAGGAATGGGTGCAGATGCCGAAAGTCGAAGTGGCTGATCGTCTGGTGACTCTGATTCGCGACTCGTTGTCAGAGCTGGGTTAATCTCGCTGCAATGCGGACTTCGTTCTTCACCTCTGAGTCCGTGACGGAGGGTCACCCTGACAAGGTTGCTGACGCCGTCTCGGACGCCGTCTTGGACGCTGCGCTCACGATCGACCCCATGGCCCGAGTCGCCTGCGAGACCTTCGTGACGACCAAACTGGCGGTGGTTGGGGGTGAAACCCGGATCGCGGGTGAGCTCGATATCGAAGAGATCGTGCGCGAAAGGATCGCTGACATCGGCTACGACGGCTTCGACGCTGACTTTGCCGCTTCTTCTATCGAGGTTCAGAATCGGATTCACAGCCAAAGCCTTGACATCGCCCAGGGAGTTGACCGTGAGTTGGGTGCTGGCGACCAAGGCATCATGTTTGGGTTTGCCGTCGACGAGACCGACGAGTTGATGCCTCTGCCAATCCAGTTGGCCCACAGAATGGCCGAGCGCCTGGCTCTCCTGCGCAAGAAGGGGATACTCGACTACCTGCGTCCCGATGGAAAGACCCAGGTGACCGTCCGGTACGAGGGTATGAAACCGGTTGCAGTGGAAAAGGTCCTGATTTCTACCCACCACGGCCCATCCCAGGACCAGCTTGCAATGCGGGAGGACCTGCTTTCAGAAGTGGTCGACAATGTCGTGCCCGATTCGCTGAGAACCGATGGGTTCGAATTCATATTCAATCCGAGCGGGCGGTTCGAAATCGGTGGCCCAGTCGCCGACGCAGGTTTGACCGGTCGGAAAGTCATCGTCGACACTTACGGTGGATATGCACGCCACGGGGGAGGCGCCTTCTCGGGCAAGGATTCGACCAAGGTCGATCGATCTGCCGCGTATGCAGCGAGGTGGGCAGCTAAGAACCTGGTTGCCGCGGGGCTGGCATCCAAGCTGGAGATTCAGCTTTCTTACGCGATCGGCCAGCCTGAGCCCTTCTCAATCCATGTCGAGACCTTCGGGACCGAGCAACTGGACCCTGCAAGGATCGAATCAATCGTCAGCGAGGTGTTTGACTTTCGGCCGGCGAACATCATCGACTCGCTCGGCCTTCGTTCCCCGGTGTTCTCACCAACGTCAGCCTACGGGCACTTCGGCCGCCCTGACTTCAGTTGGGAGCAACTCGACCGCGTCGACGACATTCGAGCAGCTGCGGGCGTGTGATTCAGGCCGCCCGGGTCGTACCGGACGTGCCCTCGTTTTCGGTTGACAGGGGGTTTTGGTATTCGATCCCAGATCACCTGGCTTCTGAGGTTCAAATCGGAGTAACGGTACGAGTTCCGCTTGGTGGTCGTCGCGTCCGGGGCTGGGTGACGGCGCTTGGCGACAGGGCCGGCACTCTCAAAGACATCTCAGGCGTCTCGTCGCCAATGCCGATCTTCGAAGAGGCTCAACTTCGATCGTTGGAGTGGGCCGCCAATCATTATGTGGCTCCGGTGGCCGGGCTGCTACGCCGGGCAGCGCCTCCCAATTTGCCGAAGAACAGGTTTGAGCCTGTAGCCGTGCCCTCGGGAGAATCGGCCAAACCTCACCCGCTTGATCCTCTTGTGGAGCGATCGGTTGATGGGCGACCAAGCCCACCAACAGCAGTGGTTGGCAACTGGCGTTCACGATCGTGGTTCGATGCGATCCGACCAGTCTTGGTGAGTGGTGGCTCGGTGATGGTGGTCGCAGCGACGGACGCCGAGGCCCGGTATGTGGGGACCAGCCTCACGGCGGCGTTCGGGGGAGAAGCTGTGGTCGTGGTTACCGGGGACGATGCCGAGGAGACGGCCGCCTGGGAACGTGCTCAGACGTCTCCTGTGGTATTGGTTGGTACTCCCAAAGTGGCCGCATGGCGTGTGGACTCGCTGTCCTTGGCCGTGATTCTCGAAGAGGGCAGGCGAGCCATGAAGGATCGGCAAACGCCGACCATCCACGCTCGGGATTTTTTGGTCACGCGTAGCCGGGTCGAGCGGTTCAATCTGGTCTGCTACGGACCCACGCCAAGCGTTGAGCTCATGGCCCAAGGTGCGGACATCGTCTTTGCCGCGAACAGGGCTTGGTCTTTGGTCGAGGTGGTTGATCGGAGCAGCGATCCTCCAGGTTCGGGCTACCTCGCGGCCCAGACGGTGGCGGCGATCGACGCGACGTCCAGGGCCAACAAGAAGGTGTTCGTCTTCACTCACAGTCGGGCAGGTTCGTCCGCGGTGCGCTGCGCCGATTGCCGGCAGATGCGTCGCTGCCCGGCTTGCGCCCGCCCGGCAGGAGAGGCGGCGGCCTGTCGGTCATGCGGGACTGATCTGAAAGCCTGTTCCAGCTGCGGAAACAACACATTTGAGGCGCTTGGCACAATTCCCTCCCGCCTGATCGTCGAGATCAACCACCGGCTCGGGCGTGACGAAGCAAGCGAGCACGCAGAAGACGCAGCTATTCGAGTGGGAACCGAGAGAGATCTCGCCAACCTCAATCCAGTCGATTTAGTTGTCGTCGCGGATCTCGAGGGAATGCTCAACCGCCCGGGCTTTCGGGCTAGTGAGGACGCCCTTCGCCAACTAGGTCGCCTTGGGTCGATGGTTGCTCGAGGGGCGGGATCGCGGATGCTTGTGCAGACGATGCACCCAGATTCGGCTTTGGTTGTAGTTCTTCGGCGAGGGAATCCCGTGCCTTTTATGGAGCGAGTGCTGGTGGAGCGGGCGCGTGAAGCAGTACCACCTGCTGTTGAGTTCTTGCTCATAGAGCTGAGGGGTCATGAGGTGCCCGAAGTGGGGCTCCAATTGGACGCTTCCGATGCCGTCGATGTTCTGGGACCTCTTCCGATCGATGGAGGTGTCCGCTGGTTGGTCACCGGTCGGGTCGACAAGGTACGGCCGCAGCTGCGGACGTTGGTTCGACAGTGGCGAGACGCGGGTCTCACGGTCCGGGTCGATGCGGACCCAATTGATCTCTAGCCCAAGCCAGCCACGCGCTCTACCCTGTCCGGCCAATGCCGATACATCCGATACGAACCTTTGGTGATCCGGTCCTACGTTTGAAGACCAGGCCGATCCACGAAATCGATGATGTTGTGCGCCAACTCGCTTCCGACATGATCGAAACTATGTATGACGCACCCGGTGTGGGCCTGGCAGCCAACCAGATTGGGGTGTCTCGTCAGATAGCGGTTTTTGATGCTGACGATGGAGTCGGCCCTCGGGTGATGATCAATCCTGAACTTGTTGAGACCGCCGGAGAAGTCGACTGGGATGAAGGGTGCCTTTCGGTTCCGGGCCATTATTGGGAAATCGCGCGACCTGCATTCGCGCGTGTCGCCGCTCTCGATCTAGATGGCAATGCGGTGGAGTACGCCGGCGACGGGTTGATGGGGCGAGTGCTTCAGCATGAGTACCACCACCTCCAGGGTGGACTGCTCATCGATCATTTGCCGAAGCGTCTCAAGAAGAGAGCGATGAAAGATCTTCGCGAGGGGCTGCTGGCTTCGGGATGACGCGAATCGTCTTTATGGGTACACCGATGGCCGCGGTGCCCACGCTCAACATGCTTTACGAGCATTTTGATCTTGGCTTGGTGGTTACACAGCCGGACCGCGAAAGCGGACGACGGAGACGTCTCACGGCCCCACCAGTCAAACAGCGTGCCCTTGAGCTGGAGGTCCCCGTCGCTCAACCGCGGTCGTCACCAGAGCTGTGGTCTGTCTTGGACGAGCATGGGCCGTGGGACCTGGGATGTGTGGTCGCTTACGGGCGGATTCTGAAACCGGATGTTCTCGACGTTCCGAGGTCGGGCTATCTGAACATTCACTTCAGCCTGCTGCCGCGGTGGCGTGGTGCCGCTCCCGTGGCGAGGGCGCTAATGGCGGGCGATACGATGACAGGGGTGACGATCATGAAGATCGACCAGGGGTTGGACTCTGGTCCGGTGCTGACAGCACAGGCGGTTGATATCACCGGTGCGGAGACTGCTGGCGAGCTCGAGAAGCGATTGGCTCAAATGGGTGCGACGTTGCTCAGACACTCGATCGGTCCGTATCTCAGCAAGGAGATGATCCCTGTCGATCAGAGCGACGATGGGGCAACTTACGCACCCAAGATCACAGGTGAAGATCGGCTGCTCTCGGCCAGGATGGGGACGCTGGACTTCGTCAATGCTGTCAGGGCACTCACGCCTACTCCGGGAGCTTCGCTGGTAATCGATGGTTTGCGTTTCAAGATTCTGGAGGCAGAGACGGCGCCGCGAATCGCGCTGGCCTCTGGTCATTGGATCGCCCACGGCGGTTGGCCCGTACTCGGCCTGGCCGACGGATCGGTCATACTGAGGAGTCTCCAGCCGCCTGGAAAGGCTCCCAGGTCCGGCACTGAATGGCTCAACGGGCTGCGAGTGACCTCTGGCGTGGCCGGCTGACCAATAGAATCGGCAAATGCCAATCAAGATCGCCCCATCGGTTCTAGCCGCGGACTTCGGCTCTCTCGCGTCGTCGATTGGGGAGATCGAAGCAGAGGTCGACTGGCTCCATCTCGATGTGATGGATGGCCATTTCGTCCCCAATATCTCCTTCGGCATGCCAGTTATCAAGGCCATCGATGACGCGACGGATCTCTATCTGGACTGTCATGTGATGACGTCGAACCCCGATTCATATTTGGCCGAACTAAAAGAGGCAGGGGCCGACCAGGTAACGATGCATATCGAAGCCGTCCCAGACCCGACTCGTGCTATCAGGGCTGCAGCGATCAACAACCTCGATTTCGGCCTAGTAGTCAATCCTCAAACGCCCTTTTCTGCCGTCGCTCCGTACGTAGGCCAATGCAAGACCGTGGTGATCATGTCTGTGGAGCCCGGCTATGGCGGTCAAAAGCTCATCGAGGCGGTACTGCCCAAGATTTCTGAGGCAAGAGAATGGGTTGAGTCGATCGGAGCATCAACCGATATTCAGGTCGACGGTGGAATCACCCAAGAAACAGCCACGCAAGCCTTGTCGGCCGGAGCGACCGTTTTGGTCGCTGGCACCTCGATTTTCGGGGCCGATGATCCCCTTGCTGCTGCAAAGTCACTGAGAAGGGCCGCAGATAGAGATGAGTGAACGAATCCTGGTCGCCGACGACGATCCAGACATTCTCACGGTTGTGAAAGTCAACCTCGAGTTGGATGGGTTCGAGGTTGCTACTGCGGTCGACGGCGAGGACGCTCTGCAAAAGGCGTCTTCGGAGCCGCCTGAAGTGATCGTGTTGGACATCATGATGCCTCGTATGGACGGCCTGACGGCCCTCCATCGCCTGCGGAGTCAAGCTGCCACCGCCGGTGTGCCGATCATCCTGCTTACTGCGCGCGGGCTCCCTGAAGACAGGGTGCGTGGCCTGGAACTCGGCGCTGATGATTACATCACCAAGCCGTTCGACATCACCGAATTAGCGGCCAGGGTCCGAGCTGTCCTCCGGCGAACCCAAGCAGCTCGTGACTTGTCTCCGCTGACGGGATTGCCGGGGAACTTTCAGATAACCGCGCAGATCGAACAGCACATCCAAAGTGGGCAGCCATTCGCCCTGATCCATGGAGACCTCGACAACTTCAAGGCGTTCAACGATCACTACGGCTTCATGCGAGGTGACGAAGTGATCCGGTTTTGCGCCAAGAGTTTTGCTGAGGCTGCCAAGAGCTTGGGCGTCGAATCGGCTTTCATTGGTCACATAGGCGGCGACGACTTTGTTGCGATAGTGCCGCCGAGTGTCGCCGAGTCGTTCTCGAAGGAGGTAATCGAACGCTTCGATGACGGAATCCTCGATCTCTACGACACCGCAGACGCCCTTCGAGGGTATATCGAGGTGATCGACCGCCGTGGCGAGCGTTACGCCTTCCCAGTGGTTTCGCTGTCTCTAGGAGTCGCATCCACTGAAGTTCGCGACATCGGAACTCAGTGGGAAGCCTCCGCGATCGCTGTGGAAATGAAGGAATTCGCCAAGAAGCAGCCCGGCTCCACGTACCGCATCGACCGACGCACCAGCTAGCACCCGTCCGCTCGGGTTGGTCTCAGGAACACGCCCGGTGGTACAATGTGACCACAACTAAGCAAAAGAGCGGAGGCCGCTGCCTCCCCACCCGACCGTGCGGGATCCTTTCAGGGCTACGTTGCGAGTCGCGGTTCCGACCAGAAATTGGATTACACAGGCGTAGGTCTGTGGACGAGTGGCAGCAGGTTTCGCCTGCTGTCTTTCTTTTTGAGGGACCAGCCGATCGACACGGAGCGTCCGTGTTCGTCATAGGAGGTATGCCAAATTCCAGAACTACGCGTAAACGGAGCGATCAGAGCTAAAGAAGTTCGTGTGGTCGCACCCGACGGTGAGCAGATTGGTGTGAAGAAGATCAATGAAGCTCTGTGGCTAGCCGAGCAACTTGACTTGGACCTCGTTGAAGTAGCGCCCAACGCTCGCCCGCCCGTGTGTCGGCTCATGGATTACGGCCGGTACAAGTACGAACAATCTGTCAAGCAGCGCGAGGCCCGGAAGAAGCAGACCAGGACGACGATCAAGGAGTTGAGAATGAGAGTTCGCATCGGCGAACACGATTTCGATATCACTCGCCGAAAGACTCAGGAGTTCCTGGAGGACTACGACAAGGTCAAAGTCTCGATCCGTTTCCGTGGCCGCGAGCGAGAGCGTCCCCAGTTCGGCCGCGATCTGATGGATCGGCTGGCGTCTGAGGTCTCGGATTACGGGACGGTCGAGCAAGCACCGAAGGTCGAGGGAGGGTCTATGACCATGGTCCTGGCACCGATTCGGCGACAGAAGACCGCAGAGAAGACCACCGAAGAAGAGTAAGGAGAACCTTGTGCCAAAGATGAAGTCGCATTCGGGTGCAAAGAAGCGCATCAAAGTGACCGGTTCAGGTAAGTACATGCGCCGCCAGTCTGGGCGCGGCCATACGAGGCTGGCTAAGGGCAAGTCGACCTATCGGCGCCGCGCCGGAGAAGTCGAGCTGGCTCCTGGTGACGCCAAGGTTATCAAGAAGCAGCTAGGTCGCTAGGAGGGCTGATGGCACGTGTAAAGAGGGCGGTTCACGCCAAGAAGTCTCACAGGAAGGTGCTCGACCGCGCCAAGGGTTACAAGGGGGCGAGGAGTCGTCGCTACCGGACCGCGAATGAGCAGGTCATGCATGCGATGCAGGACGCTTACCGGGATCGCCGAGCTCGGAAACGTGAGTTCCGGAAGCTTTGGATCGCACGGATCAACGCTGCGGCTCGCCAGAACGGCACGACCTACAGCCAGTTCATTGCCGGGCTGAAGGCTGCCGAAGTGGAAGTGGATCGCAAGATGCTCGCCGATATGGCGGTCAATGACCCCGATGCTTTCGCCCAACTCGTCGAGGTTGCCAAGAGCAACTGACCAACTGAGCTGAATGAAGCCGGTCCTAACCCATCGCGCAAAAACCGTGGTGGATGCGGCCCGGCTTCATCGGGCTCGGGATCGTCGCGAGCGGGGCGAGACGCTTATCGAAGGTCCGGATGTCCTTCGGGACGCCGTCGCCGCCGGTGCAACGATCGGCTCCGTGTTCACCACCCAAGAAGCGGATGCCCATGAGGGGGCTCATTTGGTGGATGGAACCGCTCTGGCCCGTCTAGCCGACACCAAGACACCGCGTGGCCCAGTGGCTGTGGTCAAGATCCCAGACGCCATCCTGGTCGAGCAACGGAACCTCGTAGTTGCTGTGGGGCTCTCGGACCCTGGCAATGTGGGAACGATCGTCCGGACGGCAGCCGCACTCGGATATGGCTTTGCATGCACACCAGGAACTTCTGACCCGTGGTCACCTAAGGCGATCAGGGCCGGTGCCGGCGGGCAGTTTCAGACTGGGGTGGCGACGGTGTCGCATCCTGGCGAGTTGGAGGGGTGGTGTCTGGTGAGCACCACGGTGGCAGGTGGCGACGCTCCGGGGAGTGTCGTAGATCGTCCGATTGCGCTGCTTATCGGTGAGGAGTCTGGGGGCCTGGCTCCCGAATGGCGGGAAGCTTCGAATGCGAACGTGACTATTCCAATGATTGGGGAAACCGAAAGCCTCAACGCAGCAGTTGCGGCCGGGATACTCATGTATGCGTTCGCTAAAGGTTCCGGCAACCATAGATCCGAGGTCTAACCTCTCGCCGACATGGATCCTGTCTCGATTCTCGACGATGTTCTGCGGAAAGCTCCTGCAGCGATTGATTCTGCACAATCGACTGATGAGTTGGCCACTGTTCGTGGCGAATTGCTGGGTCCGGAGTCCGACGTAGGAACTGTCCGACGCTCGATGGGGTCGATAGCCAACGAGCTGAAACCGGTAGTGGGGTCAAAGCTCAATGAAGTGAGCAAGGGGTTGGAAGCCATGTTGGCCGCCCGTGCCAAGACTCTGGTTGCGGAAGAAGAGTCTCATCGGCTCCGAGCCGAAACGATCGACGTTTCTGTCCCATATTCGAAGGTGCCCTCGGGTTATATGCATCTCGTTCAGCAGACGATTGATGAGGTGGTCGACATCTTCGTTGGCCTCGGATACCAGGTTGCCGATGGCCCGGAGGCAGAGTTGGCCTACTACAACTTCGACGCCCTGAACACTCCGCAGTCCCATCCCTCCCGGTGGGAGAGCGACACCATGTATTTGGATTGGGGCGATCCTCAAGACCAGGTCTTGCTGCGTACCCATACCTCACCGGTTCAAGCACGCTGGATGGAATCCCATGAGCCGCCGGTCTACATCGTGGTTCCGGGGCGAACTTTCCGGAAAGACACTATCGATGCCACCCACCTCCCGGTGTTCCACCAGATAGAGGGTCTGGCGGTCGACGAGAACATCGTCTTTTCAGACCTGAAAGGAACACTTCTTCACTTCGCCCGTCAGTTCTTTGGTCCGCAGACTGAAGTCCGGCTCCGTCCTCACTTCTTCCCGTTCACTGAGCCCAGCGCAGAACTCGACGTGTCATGTTTCCTGTGCGACGGATCCGACAGAGGGTGCCGTGTGTGTGGCGGTGCTGGCTGGTTGGAGTTACTTGGCTGTGGGATGGTCGACCCCAACGTGCTCGAAATGGCCGGGTATGACCCGACCCGATACAGCGGATTCGCCTTCGGAATGGGTCCTGAGCGTCTGGCCATGGTGCGCCACGGGGTTGATTCGCTACGCCACTTCATCGACAACGACATCCGCTTTCTGAGGCAGTTCCCATGAAAGTCTCATTGCGCTGGCTCGAGGAGTTCATCGATCTTCCAACCGACGATCCGATAGAGCTGAAATACGCATTCGACATGTTGGGTCTCCAAGTGGAGAGCATCGAAGAACTGTCAGCGGCCTGGACAGACGTCTATATCGGCAGAGTGCTCGAAATCGAGCCCCATCCCGACGCTGACAAGGTGAGGGTCTGCCAGGTGGACTCAGGTGAGGGTCCTGTCCAGATCATCTGCGGAGCGTGGAACTTCGACGTGGGCGCCACGGTCGCTGTTGCTCGCCCCGGTGCTCTTCTGCCGGGAGACTTCGAGATAGGGGTACGCAGCATCAGGGGAGTTGAGTCGCACGGAATGATCTGCTCCGAGCGCGAACTCGGTCTGGGAGACACCCACGAGGGAATCATGGTTCTCAGCGGGGCCGAGGAAGTCGGTAGCCCGCTCGGCGATCATGTCGAACTGCCTGACGTGGTGTTTGATCTCGACGTCACCCCCAATCGCCCTGACGCGCTTTCGTTGGTAGGGATAGCCCGGGATCTGGCTGCTTGGTTCGATATCGACTATTCGGTTCCTCAGGTCTCCATGGAGACCACGCCAGGTCATACAGGTGTTTCGATCGACGTCGTAGATGTCGAGGGCTGTCGAAGATTCACTGCAAGGGAGATCGTCGGAGTCGAAGTCGGTCCGTCTCCTCTGAAAGTGCGGCATCGGCTAGAGAAGTCCGGAGTACGTGCAATCTCGAACGTTGTCGACGCCACGAACTATGTGATGTTGGAGTTGGGCCATCCTCTTCACGCATTTGATGCTGAGAAGATCGAAGGTCAACGGCTTGTCGTGAAGCGAGCGGCGCCGGGGGAAGAGATGGAAACTCTCGACGGTGAGACTCGAAAACTGAGACCCGAAGATCTGATCATCTACGACGATGCAGGGCCAACTTCGATGTCCGGGACCATGGGCGGTGCGCGGTCTGAGGTTTCCGAATCAACCCAACGGGTACTCATGGAAGCGGCGTCCTGGGACCCACCGACAATCATGCACATGTGGCGCCACCACGATCTGCGATCAGAAGCTGCCACGAGGTTCGAGAGGGGTGTCGATCCAAACCTGGCTGACGTCGCCAACAAGAGAGCCACGGCGATGGTTGCTTCAATGGCTGGAGGGCTGATACTGGAGGGGTCTGTGGATGTGGCGACTCAGGACTTCTTGCCAAGTGTTGTAGATCTCGATCTGGGTGAGACCGAGCGGTTGCTGGGTGAGGGATTCGAGCCCGCCTATGTCGCATCGGTTCTGCGACGCTTGGGTCTGGAGGTTGAAGTTGGCGGCCAGTTACGGGTAACGGTGCCTACGTTCCGACCCGACCTGAGCAGGCCCGCAGATTTGGTCGAAGAGGTGGCCAGGATCCATGGTTTCGACAAGTTCGAAGCAACTCTGCCCACTGGCCCGGCCGGAGGTCTGACGCCGAGCCAGAAGCGAACGAGAACGTTGATGCAAACACTGGTCGGTGCTGGTCTCAGCCAGGCAATAAACCTTCCATTTGTCAGTCCCGAGGAACTTACAGGCCTAGGCATTGACACGGATGAGACCGACCTCCTCACGGTCAACAATCCGCTGAGAGAAGAGGAGTCCAAGCTCCGACCGACCATTTTGCCCGGACTCCTCGACGATGTTCGATACAACCAGTCGCATGGAAACCAATCAGTCGCGCTTTTCGAGATAGGCACCGTGTTCTCAACCGAACCCAGCACCACCTACCCGCGGCTCCCACAGGAAACGATGAGGCTGGGATGGGTGGTGGTTGGCGACTTCGGTTCGCAGACGGTCGGCGGCGATACAAGCTCAGCGGATGCCTCCACGTCGTTGGCAATCCTGGCGAGAGTGGCAGAGGCGCTGGGAGCAGACATCGAGACCAGAGCAGCGGTTGTACCTGGTTTCCATCCTGGGCGCACCGCCGAGGTCTTGATCGACGGCGTGCTGACCGGAGTAGTCGGAGAGCTTCTCCCATCGGTTGCCGAGAGTTTCGAGATAGCAGGGCGTGTCGCAGTCGCGGAGCTTGACGTAGCGGCCCTCACCACCGAGCGGGAACCTGTCACGTATCAACCGTTGTCGGTGTTCCCCTATGTTGATTTCGATCTCAGCTTCTTGGTCCCATCCGACGTCAACGCCCGCCAATTGTTAGCGGCGACACGTGGCGCTGCTTCTGGATTGTTGGAGGACGCCCAGATCTTCGATGAGTTCCGTTCCGACACGATGAGCGACGGCGAACGGGCCATCGCAATGACCTACCGGCTCCGCTCATCGGAGCGAACGCTCGATGCCGAAGCTATTGCCGAGGTCAGAGAAGAGATGATCCAGGCGGCGACGAAGCTCGGAGCTAGCTTGCGGGGTGCGTGAGGTCGCTAAAAGACATCCTGTCCGGTCCGCCTGAGGAGGCAGCCCCGCTGTTGCTGGGGTCGGACTTGGTGTCGAAGGTAGACGACGAAACCGTACGGTTGCGGATCACCGAGGTAGAGGCTTACAAGGGTCAAGACGACCCTGCTTCACACGCATTCCGCGGCGAGACCGACCGCAATGGGTCGATGTTTCGTCAACCTGGGACTCTCTATGTCTATCGATCGTATGGGATTCACAACTGTGCGAACACCGCGACGGGACCAGAAGGGGTTGGGTGGGGTGTGCTGATTAGAGGTGGTGAGGTGATCGACGGTACGGGCGTCGCCAGCAGACGTCGAGGACACCGCTCCGACCTGGCCGATGGCCCCGGTAAGCTTTGTCAGGCGCTCGGCATCGACCTGTCACATAACGGAATCGACCTGTTGGATCCGAACTCGCTCATCCACCTCGAGCCGGGAGGCCGGCCCGAAGCCGTGATGGCTACACCCCGAGTAGGCATTTCCAAAGCCAAGGATCGCCCCTGGAGATTCGTAGCCGCAACCCAACTATCGGCGTAGCCCGGTACCGGTTTACCCTTCACGGCTCATGACCCCACTAGAGCAGGCCCTGCGGCACACCGACACAGTGATGCCCCTCGATGAGCTGAAAGCCAAATTTGAACTCGACCGTCCGCTTCGGGTCAAGCTCGGATTGGATCCGACAGCGCCCTCTGTGACCTTGGGATGGGCTGTTGTCCTGAGGAAGCTCCGACAGTTTCAGGATATGGGGCACACTGCCGTGCTGATAGTCGGCGACTTTACGGCTCAGGTTGGCGACCCATCCGAGAAAGAAGCCCAGCGAAATCGCCTCAGCTCAGATGAGGTCAATCGCTACGCAGAGAACGTATTGAGTCAGTTCGGCTCAGTTCTTTCAGACGAAAATCTGGAGATTCGACGCAACTCCGAATGGTTGGCCGAGATGAGCATGGCCGACATGCTGGAACTCACATCAGCCTCAACCGTGGCTCAGATGCTCGAGCGGTCGGACTTCGCCAAGCGGCATTCCGGGGGTATTCCGATCTCGGTCATGGAGTTCTTGTACCCGCTACTTCAGGGATACGACTCGGTAGCGGTCGAGGCCGACATCGAACTTGGCGGCAGCGACCAACTCTGGAACTTGATGATGGGTAGGACCGTGCAGGAGCGGTTCGGTCAAGAGCCGCAAGTAGCGATGACCATGCCACTGCTTCTAGGCACCGACGGTGTCCACAAGATGAGCCAGTCGCTGGGCAACTACATCGGCGTGACAGATTCACCGGACGAGATGTTCGGCAAGACGATGAGCATTCCCGATGAAGCGATGGGCTCCTGGTTCAGGCTGGCGGCCGACTTCGACGAGGCATCCGCCGGAAGATCGAGGAAGCCCTTTCGACTGGTGATGTCCATCCGAATGACACGAAGCGCTATTTGGCTCGGTCGGTTGTTGGGTTGTATTGGGGAGAGGACGCCGCGGCGGAGGCCGAGGCCTCATTTGATCGCGTGTTCAGGAATCGCGATACACCTGAGGAGATGGATGAGCACGCCCTACCTGATGGTGATCGGGTGAATCTTCCATCCCTGCTCCGGGAGCTGTTCGATGTTTCCGGAAGCGAAGCTCGCCGGCTGATTTCTCAGTCTGCTGTCAAGGTGGATGGGCAGGTCGTAGCCGACATGGAGGTTGACCGAGACTTGCTAGCGGGCTCAGTAATACGAGTCGGAAAGCGCCGTTTCGCCCGTTTGCTGGATTGACTTGGCTTCAATTCTGCCATGGGTTAGCATTGCCCGAGCACGGCAAGGTCCGTGCATCTGCGACGACAAAGTCCAACATGCGGGCAGCGTCGTCTTGCTCTTGTGTGATAGTCACGGTACTATCGCCGACCGCTCGATTCTCAATCGTTGAGAGCGGAGCCGTGGGCTCCTTGACAACTGAACAATGTGCCAAAACAAGCCAGCAGTGCTCGTCTCTCCGTAAGGGTGGAGACGTAGCACTCAAGCGGTGATTCACCTGAGATCATCTGATCGACGGTGGCAATCACATGAGTAAATCAAAGCTCGGGACCCTCACGGTCCCGGGACCCAAATACCAAACCCTTCATTGACTTGAGTCGTAGCCACTTCGGTGGATGCGATGAATGAGTACGTTGGAGAGTTTGATCCTGGCTCAGGATGAACGCTGGCGGTGCGCCTAATGCATGCAAGTCGAGCGACGCATTCCCAGTCCGTAAGGACAGGGTCTGACGGAGCGGCGAACGGGTGAGTAACACGTGAGCAACCTGCCCCACAGACCGGGATAGCCCAGGGAAACCTGGATTAATACCGGATACCCTCGAATGACCACATGGTCGACCGAGGAAAGGCCTTTGTGCTGTGGGATGGGCTCGCGGCTTATCAGCTAGTTGGTGGGGTAACGGCCTACCAAGGCAACGACGAGTAGCTGGTCTGAGAGGACGATCAGCCACACTGGAACTGAGACACGGTCCAGACTCCTACGGGAGGCAGCAGCAGGGAATCTTGCGCAATGGGCGAAAGCCTGACGCAGCGACACCGCGTGGGGGATGAAGGCCTTCGGGTTGTAAACCCCTTTCAGGAGGGAAGAAATTGACGGTACCTCCAAAAGAAGGACCGGCCAACTACGTGCCAGCAGCCGCGGTAATACGTAGGGTCCTAGCGTTATCCGGAATCATTGGGCGTAAAGAGCTCGTAGGCGGTTCAGCAAGTCGGCTGTGAAAGTTCGAGGCTCAACCTCGAAATTGCAGTCGATACTGCTGTGACTCGAGTCCGGTAGAGGAGAATGGAATTCCCGGTGTAGCGGTGAAATGCGCAGATATCGGGAGGAACACCAGTAGCGAAGGCGGTTCTCTGGGCCGGCACTGACGCTGAGGAGCGAAAGCGTGGGGAGCAAACAGGATTAGATACCCTGGTAGTCCACGCCGTAAACGTTGGATACTAGGTGTGGCGGTCTTACCAACGACTGCCGTGCCGAAGCTAACGCATTAAGTATCCCGCCTGGGGAGTACGGCCGCAAGGCTAAAACTCAAAGGAATTGACGGGTCCCCGCACAAGCGGCGGAGCATGCGGCTTAATTCGATGCAACCCGAAGAACCTTACCTGGGTTTGACATCACGGGAAAAGCTGTAGAAATACAGTGTCCTTTAGGGCCCGTGACAGGTGGTGCATGGCTGTCGTCAGCTCGTGTCGTGAGATGTTGGGTTAAGTCCCGCAACGAGCGCAACCCTTGTCCTATGTTGCCAGCGGTTCGGCCGGGGACTCATAGGAGACTGCCGGGGATAACTCGGAGGAAGGTGAGGACGACGTCAAGTCATCATGCCCCTTATATCCAGGGCTGCACGCATGCTACAATGGCCGGTACAACGGGCAGCGACCCCGCGAGGGTGAGCGAATCCTAAAAAGCCGGTCCCAGTTCGGATTGAAGTCTGCAACTCGACTTCATGAAGCCGGAGTCGCTAGTAATCGCGGATCAGCAAAGCCGCGGTGAATACGTTCTCGGGGATTGTACACACCGCCCGTCAAGTCACGGAAGTCGGCAACACCCAAAGTCAGTGGCCTAACCATTTGGAGGGAGCTGCCTAAGGTGGGGTCGGTAACTGGGACTAAGTCGTAACAAGGTAGCCGTACGGGAACGTGCGGCTGGATCACCTCCTTTCTAAGGAGCAGTCATGAAGTCAGTGTGATAACTGGCTTCTAGCTCTTAGTTGGTAGCTGGTTTACGAGACCTCGGTCTCTGAGGCACATTGTTCAGTTGTGAAGGAGTCAAACGCCATTTCTCCGAACGTATTCGCGTGAGATGGGACTGCCTTCAGGCAACTTGAGAACTGCATAGCGAGCACAAATATTGTCTTGGATTCTTATATCTATCCAAGCTACTAAGGGCCATTGGTGAATGCCTTGGCACTAGGAGTCGATGAAGGACGCGGCAGGCTGCGATAAGCCTCGGGAAGCCGTCAAGCAGGCGTTGATCCGAGGGTGTCCGAATGGGGAAACCCGACTGGAGTCATGTCCAGTCACTCCGGTCTGAACACATAGGGCCGGTTGAGACAACCAGGGGAATTGAAACATCTCAGTACCCTGAGGAAAAGAAAGCAATAGCGACACCCCCAGTAGTGGCGAGCGAAAAGGGTTGAGCCTAAACCTATGCAGTGTGATAGCCCGGTGGCGTTGCTGTATGGGGGTCGTGGGACCTGATGTCTCTGCTCACCGGAGCAGAGCTCGAGTTACCAAATCGGCGGTTAGATGAACACAGCTGGAAAGCTGGGCCATAGAGGGTAAAAGCCCCGTAATTGAAAACCGATCGATCTCGAGATTCGGAGTTCCCAAGTATCACGGAGGATATTCCGTGTGAATCTGCGAGAACCACCTCGTAAGGCTAAGTACTACCTAGTGACCGATAGTGAACTAGTACCGTGAGGGAAAGGTGAAAAGAACCCCGGCGAGGGGAGTGAAATAGTACCTGAAACCGATGGCTTACAAGCAGTGGGAGGAAGTCCTTGTGGCTTCTGACCGCCTGCCTTTTGAAGAATGAGCCGGCGAGTTACCGATATGTGGCGAGATTAAGGCGTGAGCCGTAGTCGAAGCGAAAGCGAGTCTGAATAGGGCGTCTAGTCGCATGTCGTAGACCCGAAGCCGAGTGAGCTACCCATGGGCAGGGTGAAGCGAGGGTAAGACCTCGTGGAGGCCCGAACCCACCAAGGTTGAAAACTTGGGGGATGACCTGTGGGTAGGGGTGAAAGGCCAAACAAACTCGGCGATAGCTGGTTCTCCCCGAAATAGCTTTAGGGCTAGCGTTGTGAATTTCCGTATTGGGGGTAGAGCACTGATTGGACTAGGGGGCCTACAAGCTTACCGAATTCAGTCAAACTCCGAATCTCAATACGCCAAACACAGCAGTCAGACCGTGTGGGATGAGCTTCACGGTCGCGAGGGCAACAGCCCAGATCGCCAGCTAAGGCCCCTAAGTGTGTGCTAAGTGGGAAACGATGTGGAGTTGCTCAAACAGCCAGGATGTTGGCTTAGAAGCAGCCACCATTTAAAGAGTGCGTAACAGCTCACTGGTCGAGTGATTCCGCGCGGAAAATGTAACGGGGCTCAAGCACACCGCCGAAGCTGCGGGTTCAGCGCAATAGCGTTGAGCGGTAGGGGAGCGTCGTGTTGCCATCGAAGCAGTGGCGTAAGCCAACTGTGGAGGCTTCACGAGTGCGAATGCCGGCATGAGTAGCGAATGGAGAGTGAGAATCTCTTCCGCCGAATGTCCAAGGTTTCCTGGGGAAGGCTCGTCCGCCCAGGGTAAGTCGGGACCTAAGGTGAGGCCGAGAGGCGTAATCGATGGATAACCGGTTGATATTCCGGTACCACTTTACGAGCGTCCAGGCCGAATCTGACTTGCTAAGGAAAGCCCCTTCGGGGGCCTACCGACCCAGTTAGTAGTAGGCCAGCGATGGAGTGACGGGGAAGGCTAAGCGGACCCGGGCGATGGTAGTTCCCGGGGCAAGCGTGTGGTCGAGGCCCAGGTAAATCCGGGCTTCATAAAGACTGAGGCGTGATGCCGAGCCGCATTAGGCGAAGCCGCCGAAGCCATACCTCCAAGAAAAACTTCTAGCGAGCACGTAAGGTGCCCGTACCCCAAACCGACACAGGTGGACAGGTAGAGAATACCAAGGCGAGCGAGATAACTCTGGTTAAGGAATTCGGCAAAATAGATCCGTAACTTCGGGAGAAGGATCGCCCCGGTAAAGTGTAAGACTTCGCGTCTGAAGCTTGAGGGGGCCGCAGAAACCAGACCCAAGCGACTGTTTACCAAAAACACAGCAGGGTGCTAAGTCGCAAGACGATGTATACCCTGTGACGCCTGCCCGGTGCTGGAAGGTTAAGTGGATGGGTTAGCTTCGGCGAAGCTTTGAAACCAAGCCCCAGTAAACGGCGGCCGTAACTATAACGGTTATTACCTAATGGCCGTGGATAAACCTTGCTATATGCTGGAACATCCGTGTATCCGGTGGTACTAGCTCGATCTGAGCAGTGACAATCCATCCGGTGCGGACAATCAGCAGGAAACCCGAAAGGGGATCCTCAGAGACTGCACGCGAGGCACCACAAGGTGGTGAAGATACAGTCCGATCCTCATGGCGACATGGGGAGCCAGGCAGAAATGACCTGGCCGCCAGCTCCTTGAGCTGGGAGTAACAAGAATGCCTAAGGTAAAGGAAACCCCCTAGAGGCAATGGGGGGCTGCCCCTCCCACCGGTGACGGTGGTGAGTGCAGTTGGCCATATGCTGGAAAACCCGGTGCATCCATACGGTACTCGCTCATTTCTTGTCAGACCCTCTGGGTACTGATGGGATATGGGCAGTGACAATCCGATGGCGGGTGGCGTACAAGGCGCCACGCCGGAAAATCAGCAGGAAAGACTCAAGGACATTGGATGGGTCGTTGGGTTCGTCGACGGAGACGGGTGCTTCAGCGCCCCGATTGTCAAGAGCCCAAGTATGACCCTTGGCTGGCAGGTTCAACCTGCTTTCGCCGTAGTCCAAGGAGCTTCCAGTAGACAGGTCCTGGACGATCTCGTTGATTTCTTCGAATGCGGAGGGGTCTATCTGAATCGGCGCCATGACAACCATCGGGAGGATCTCCTGAGGTACATGGTGAGCGCTCGGACAGATCTGGTTGAACGGATAATCCCGTTCTTCAGGGAGCATCAGCTCCGCACCGCAAAGAGAGAAAACTTCGAGAAGTTCGCGACCATCATCGACATAATGGAGGAAGGTCGTCATCTGACCCTCGATGGGTTGGCTGACATCGCCCGAATTCAGGAGACGATGAACCACAGGAAGCCCTCAAAGTTCCTGAGAATCCTCAGAGACCATACGCCAACCATCTCCTAGAGAGATGAAGAGATGGTCCGATCCCTATGGCGACATAGGGAGGTCGGCAGAGATGACCGGCCCGCCTGTCGAGATACGTGCTCTCGATATAGGTCTAAGTAACAGAAATCAGCGAAATTCCTTGTCGGGTAGATGAACTGCCCGCATGGGGAGTGATCCCCAACGTAAACACCCGCTCATAACGGCGAAACCCCAACAGGTCATGCTGTGGGCAATGCCGTGGGAAGTCCTCTGCTCTTCGGAGCATGACCCCGTAACGACTGATCCGAAAGGAGAGGCGGCGTTTGCTGTCAGATTCACCTGGCAAATCTATAAGCGTCGCAATACGCGGGCCCTCATGAAAGCCTCATGAGGTGAAGGCATAGTCTGTCCCACTGGAAACAGTGGAATTAGATGAAGTTCCGACCTGCACGAATGGCGTAACGACTTGGGTACTGTCTCAACCAGAGACTCGGCGAAATTGCAGTGTGAGTAAAGATGCTCACTACCTGCGGCAGGACGGAAAGACCCCGGAACCTTTACTGTAGCTTGACATTGGTGTCTGGCATGTGATGTGCAGGATAGGTGGGAGGCTTAGAAGCAGCGGCGCCAGTCGTTGTGGAGCCAACCTTGAAATACCACCCTTCTCATGACGGCCATCTAACTTCGGTCCGTTATCCGGATCAGGGACAGTGTCTGGCAGGCAGTTTCACTGGGGCGGTGGCCTCCTAAAGAGTAACGGAGGCGCCCAAAGGTCACCTCAGCCTGGTCGGCAATCAGGCGTTGAGTGTAAATGCACAAGGTGGCTTGACTGCGAGACCTACAAGTCGAGCAGGGACGAAAGTCGGGATTAGTGAACCCATGATGGCACGTGGGTGCGTCATGGTTCAACGGCTAAAAGGTACTCCGGGGATAACAGGCTTATACCCCCCAAGAGTCCATATCGACGGGGGTGTTTGGCACCTCGATGTCGGCTCGTCGCATCCTGGGGCCGGAGCAGGTCCCAAGGGTCGGGCTGTTCGCCCGTTAAAGCGGCACGCGAGCTGGGTTCAGAACGTCGTGAGACAGTTGACGAACTAGCTGTCTTTAAATCTGGCTATATGCTGGAAAATCCGAGTATCCGACGGTACTCGTTCATGTCATACCGACCTCATACGGTCGTAGCATGAGCAGTGACAATCCGATCGGTGCGGACAATCAGCAGGGAAGGCTGGAGTCCTACCTCAGCGGATTCGCCGATGGAGAAGGTTCATTCTCGGTCGGGCTGACACGACGGCCCGATCTTGAGTTTGGATACCAACTCGTTCCTGAATTCAGAGTCAGTCAGAACGGAGAACGGGCCAGCGTGCTCGAACTCTTCAGACAGACTTTGGAATGCGGGTCGATACGTATCAACGATCACAGTCGATCAACAGATCGCACTCTGGTCTATGTAGTACGGCGTCGATCCGATCTTCAGGATCGGGTTATCCCATTCTTCATCCGTAATCCTCTGTTCTCCTCGAAGCAACAGACTTTCGACTACTTCGCCACCATCGTGAAATCGATGCAGCGCAAAGAACATCTGACACCGCTTGGCTTCAAGCGACTGGTGGGACTTGCGTTTCGAATGAACGATGAGGGCAGGTACCGAAAGTGGACGCTCGAGGAAGTGTTAGGACCCCAGAACCCTCAGAGACTATACGCCGGACAGGGCACTCAGGAGCCCTGAAGATATAGTCCGAGCTGCGTGGCGACACGCAGAGTCAGGCAGAAATGACCTGACCCCCAACCCCTCTACCCACTTGAGAAGCGTTGGGAGTAACAAAACTGTCGGTCCCTATCCGCCGCAGGCGTAGGAAATTTGAAAGGAGCTGCCCCTAGTACGAGAGGACCGGGGTGGACGAACCTCTGGTGTGCGAGTTGTCCTGCCAAGGGCACGGCTCGTTGGCTAAGTTCGGACGGGATAAGCGCTGAAGGCATCTAAGTGCGAAGCCCACCTTGAGATGAGATTTCCCACCCGTAAGGGTTAAGGCCCCTGGTAGAAGACCAGGTTGATAGGCCGGACGTGTAAGCACAGTGAATGTGTTCAGCGGACCGGTACTAATAGGCCGAGGGCTTGGATATAGAAACCAAACAATTGATGTGCTCGCTATGGAGTGCTCGGGTTGCCGAGACACTTGAAGCTTTGTCCGGTGGCAACAGCGGCGGGGAACCACCCGTTCCCATTCCGAACACGGAAGTGAAACCTGCCAGCGCCGATGGTACTTGGGGAGCAGTCCCCTGGGAGAGTAGGTCACCGCCGGACATAAATGTCGAAGGGCCGCCGACTACCGTTGGCGGCCCTTCTTTTAAGGAGAAACGTGGCTGACAAGAAGAAGCGCCACACGGGGAACCGATCGACGTCACGTCGATCTCACCAAAAGCCCGATTACAAGACCATCACCTCAGTCAAGGGCGGGCAGCTTCCCAAATGGGTACGCGACGAGATCTTGCGCTCTACCCCTAAGGATCGCCGCGAGCCGGCCATCCACCATCTGGGTAAGGCAATGGAGTTCTACGCCGACGAACGCTACCCGGCAGCCCTTGGGGACCTCCGCAAGGCGAAGACGCTCTCCCCACGATCTTCAACTATCAGAGAACTGCTAGGCCTTTCCGCGTATCGGTCCGGACAATGGGAAGAAGGGTTGCGGGAGCTGCGCACGTTCAGACGAATCACGGGCGACCTGATTCACTACCCCGTGGAAATGGATTGTCTTCGCGGCCTGGGACGCGATTCAGACGTTATCCGCGCATGGGAGAGGTTCGGGGAGTTCGATGTGTCGGCGACCATCAACCATGAAGCTCGGGTCGTATATGCCAGTTTCCTGCTCGATCAAGGTCGTGCCCGTGACGCCTGGCCGATCATCAAGCCGGGTCGCCTTGTGGCGTCGCCATCGCCAGGGGAAATCCGGCGCTGGTTCGTCGCCGCCCGCGTTGCCCTCGCCGCAGGTGACCAGGACGCGGCGCGTCGGATCATCGCGGCTCTCGACGAACAGGAAGTCGATTTCGAAGGCGTCGAAGAGCTCCGTAGCCGGCTGAACTGACCCAGCTCGCCGATTCTGTCGGCGTCGTCCGCCAGGATCAGAACCCAACCGCACTCCCCGACAATGGAAGGGGAGAACCATGGATCTCAATCTGATAGTCCTTTGTGGTCGCCTGAGTGTCGACGCCGAGATGCGAACGTTCGATTCGGGGGCTCGACTGATCAGGTATCTGATGGTGGTCAGAGCGGACCACCCGCGACGTAGGGTTGACGTAATACCCGTCACCCTGTGGGATCCGCCGGGTGAGTTGTTGGATCAGCCCGGCCAGAAAGGTGACCGAATCTGGGTTTGCGGCATGGTCCAACGTCGCTATTGGGAGAGTCCTGATGGCCGCCGAAGCCGAATCGAGGTAGTCGCCGAACAGGTGACGATGCGAGATCTCGACGAGCTGGAGCCAATATCGATTGACCACTGAACCCGCCAAACTGTCACCGATCGTGAGCTTGACACATGGGGTACGGTGAGAACGTCCTGGTCCCATCCCCGCGATTCCCTGGAGGTCTCCTATGCCCTGGTATTGGTCTGATGATTTGGTTGCAACTCTGACAAGCAGTGAGATTGCCGAGTCGTCTGGGACCACCAGGGTGGTGGCCTATTGGCATGAAGCTCAGACCATCGAGGAGGCCGCTGCCGAATTGGCTGAAGAAGGCGAGATCCCCTTAGCGGCATGATCGAATAGCCAGGAGTTCCGGTTACTGGTTACGGACAGTTCCATTGGCGCCGTGACGCGTGATCTCGTGAAGTGGGTGCTTGCCGGGATCGTTGTGCTCGTCCTTGTCGGTCTCTTTGTGTGGCTTGGGTTCTGGCAGCTCGACCGCCACGCCGTGAGGGCCGAGGAGAATCGGCTCGGAGCGAGCAGACTTTCGGGAGAACCTCTCGCCTTGGGGCGCCTGACTATCGATGGGGATTCCGATGTTGAGTTCCGGATGGTTCGCGTCCAAGGGGAGTTCCAGCCGAGCCGAGAGGTGCTGGTCCGTTCCCAGGTATCACTGGGACAGGCTGGGTTCCATGTGATCACACCTCTATTGCTGGACGATGGCTCTGCGATTCTGGTCAATCGAGGGTGGGTGCCACTGAACATGGATACTCCGCCTGTTGCCGCAGCTCCGCCTGTGGGCCAGACCGAGGTGACAGGGTGGTTGCAGCCGTCTCAGACCCGACCAGCCCTCGGACCTGTAGACCCTCCAGGTCGGTTGGAGGTTGTTTCACGGGTCGATATTGGCCGCATCGCTCAGCAAATGGACGTAGTTCTGGCCCCGTACTACCTAGTCCAGACCTCTCCGGAGTCGGAGCAGCTTCCCCTTCGGGTGAGACCTCCCGACTTCTTCGACGCAGGACCCCACCGTGGTTACGCCATTCAATGGTTTGGGTTCGCCCTCACCGGGCTCGTCGGGTTTGTTCTGCTGTACCGGGCGAAGGGGCGGCGGCCTATGGGGGAGTCGGAGCGGGCTTAGCCAGTTCGTTTACGACTTCGAAACCAGGCTGGCCGGCGAGTTCGCTAGGCGCGATTCTGACCTTGGCGCTGCGGGTCCCTGCCCCCATGATCACCCAGTCACGGTCGACGACAGCTGCGTCGACCCACACCGGAATGCCCTGAGGGAGCCCGAAGGCCGTCACACCGCCAATCTCTTGCCCGGTCATATCGAGAGTTGTGTCTGCTGATGCGAAGCTGACCTTGCGTACACCGAGGCGCTTTCGGACCAGGCCGTTGACATCGAGCCTCGTGGTGGCGAGAACCAGACACAACGCAAAGTGGCCCTCGGGGCGACGGGAGGCAACAAGAATGGCGTTGGCTGATTTGTCGGGTGGGATGCCGTAGGCCTCACAGAATTGGGCTGTGTCTGCAAGAGCCGGATCACAGTCCATCACCTCGTAGGCAATTCCACGTTCTTCCAGATCGGCGATCACCTTTGGATCAGCGGGCATCGGGACATCCTACGGCTGGTCAAACATTGTTAGCGTCGCAGCAATGCGGAGTGTCGCCTTCCTCAGGGCCATCAACACCGGAAACCGACGGGTAACCAACATCGAGATATGTCGAATCTTCGGCGAGCACGGGTTTGCCGAGGTTGAAGGCTTCCTGGCAAGCGGAAATGTCGTCTTCACCGAGCCCGAAGTTGGCGCCAGTGAGGATCGCATCGAAGAAATGCTCGAAGACGCCTTGGGCTACACGGTGCCTACTTTCGTCCGGAGCGGCCAGGAGATCGCGAGGCTCGCCGAAACCGACCCGCTGCCTCGCGAGGGCACCGAGGGCCGACTTCAGGTTGCCTTTCTCAAAGCTGAACCATCCGCCGAGAGGCGAAGGGCGGTTCAGGACATGGCAACTCCAGATGACCTGTTGGCGATTTCAGGGCGAGAGTTGTTCTGGCTTCCAAAGAGGGGCATCTCAGATTCGGGTCTCAACGTCGCCAAAGTCGAGGACATCGTTGGCCCCATGACGATCCGGACTCACCGGACTGTTACCCGTTTGCTGGCAAAGGTTGATTCTTGAAATTGCTGGTAGTGGGAAGCTCCGAGTAGCTACGTTGGCTAGATGGAAGGCTACGACTCGAGTACCTATGGCAAGCACTGGGCTCCGTATTACGACGAAATATACGCGGACGTCGAGGATGCGATGGTCGACCTTCTGGCACGGCATGCTGGCTCGCCGCCGCGCGCCCTCGAACTCGCGATAGGCAGCGGCAGGATCGCCCTACCTCTCATCGAACGCGGGGTCGACGTCTCAGGAATCGATTCCTCACCCGAGATGGTCGAACTGCTGCGTGCCAAACCCGGAGGACCGGACGTTTCCGTATCCATGGGCGACTTCGGCGACGTTGATGTCCAGGGGGAGTTCCCCCTCATATACCTCGCATTCAACACGATTTTTGGTCTACTGAGCCAGCAGCGGCAAGTCGACTGCTTCCGTAACGTGGCCGCTCATCTCGAGCCGGGGGGAAGGTTCATCATCGATTGTTTCGTACCCGACGTGAAGCGCTACGACAGCCTCAACACACGAACCGGCGTATCGGCGATCAAGAATGTGTCGGAACACTTGATTGATATGACCATCCTCGACCCGGTGAATCAGATTCTGGACAGTCACATCATCAAACGAAACAGCGATGGGACCACTGCCGTGCTTCCGGTAAAGATCCGGTACGCCTATCCGGCGGAGCTCGACCTGATGGCACGCCTAGCCGGTCTCGAGTTGGAAGATCGGTTCGGCTGGTATGACCTGCGTCCCTTTACCGAACGATCGACAAGTCACATGTCGATCTACAGGAAGCCGCTCAGCTAGACCGTCTCTTCAGCGTGATCGTGGTGCTCGTCGCTCTCATTTTGGGCGGCGATCTGCTCGCGGATCTCGTCCATGTCGAGTTCCTTCACCTGTGAAATCAGATCTTCCAACATATTTCCCGGCAACGCGCCTGGCTGCGAGTAGAGAACGATCTGATCTCGGAACACCATAAGGGTCGGAATGGACCGGATCCCAAAGGCTTGAGCGAGTTCCTGCTGGTCCTCGGTATCTACCTTGGCGAACACGATGTCTTCGTGGCTTTCCGATGCCGATTCGAAGGTCGGTGCGAAGGCACGGCAAGGACCACACCATTCGGCCCAGAAGTCAACTATCACAGTCTCGTTGTCTTGAATCGTTTGGTCGAAGGTGTCTTTTGTGAGGGCAACGGTGGCCATTTCATTTCTCCTGTAGTCAGCCTTGGTGTTCAACGCGTGGCGGTCACGAATATTCCTGGACTAGTAGCCTGGTTCTATGGCGGTGCGTCGCTTGCTCTCCGGTCGCAGGTCCGACAATTGGAAGATCTGCCTCGAGTGCGGAAACCGATTTCGTCCTAGCCACGGCTTCAAGCGCGAGCGGTGGTGCTCCTTCCAATGCGAGGACGCGACGATGCGGCATGGCCGTGACCAAATCGCATCGTGGATGAGTCGTCGCACGTTCTTGCGCTGATTCACGTGGCGAAGGGGTCGATGGGTCCGAACCAGAGGATTGCCACTGTGAGGCTGATCGCAACGAGCCCTCCTACAAGCATGGCCGTACCGGCGCCGCGCACTAAACGCTCGTCGCGTTCACTGAAAGCTTCGAGAACCCCCATCGCCAAGATGGCGTAAAGCATCCAGATGAGGAACACCCAGAACCAATGCACAGGCAAAGGCTACCCGGATCTGACTCGCTTAGATCACGGGGTCGCGACGTGACACCGTGATCACGAATCCGAGTGAATAGAGGAGGCCAAGGGCCACGGCGCCCACGCCAGCGATCATGATGCCCTTGAAGGCTGAGTTCATTTCCGATGTCGATCCATTGGCTATTGGGGGACCGGTTGCGTCTACGTTCACGGGGCTTAACGACGAACCGCTCAGCTCAGTGACGATCACGGATCCTTCCATCCCAGGGTGCAATGTGCATAGATAGTCATAGACGCCAGCTTCGGTGAATGCGTGTCTGAACACGGCGTCCGGGGGCATCAGGCCTGAGTCGAAATCGCCCGTCCTGGTGACTGTGTGCGGAAGGTCACCAACATTGGTCCACACCACGGTCGTGCCCACCTCAATCTCTACCGGGTCAGGGTCATAATCCAGATCGATCACATCAACCACCACCGTCTGGCCGGAATCTGCAGGTTCTGTTCCAGCGATCTGAGGTAGCTGCTCTGGCGCCGCCCCGGTCACTTGTCCGTCGAGTGCCCCATCCTCAGCTCCTACGACACTCCCACCCGCGGTCACGGTTATTGACCCATTCATCTCAGGGTGAATCGTGCAGTAATAGTCATAGGTGCCTTCAGCGGGAAACGTCTTCCGATAAGTGCCGGAGGTCATGAGTAGCCCGGAATCGAAAGCCCCGTCGTCTGCGGTGACGGTGTGGGGGAGTAACCCGGTGTTGTGGAAGGTCAGAGTCGACCCGGCCGCCACGGTGATGTTGCGAGGGCTGTAACCGTTGTCGAAGATTGTGATATCCGAAACGCCGGGCCGATTGGGCGGAACATCAGGCGGTGTCGTGTCAACCGGGGGCGGGGCGTCGGGTGGTGGAGATCCGTCGCTTCCGACGACCAGCACGGTGGCTGTCATTTCAGGGTGCAGAGTGCAGTAGTAGTCGTAGGTGCCCGCCGCCGAGAAAGTGTGGCCATACGACTCGCCTGAACCCAACAATCCAGAGTTGAACCGGCCCGCCCGATCAGTGACCGTGTGGGGCAACGCTCCGGTGTTTGCCCAGGAGATGCGAGTCCCCTCTCTCACAGTCACCGTTCCCGGAGTGAAGCCGTTATCGAAGATCGTGATATCGCCGGGGTCCGGATTGGTCGGCGGCGGTTCTTCTGGCGGTTCCGCAGGTGGAGGTGGCGGCGGGGGTTCAGAGCCCGGGTCGGCGACCACCACCGTGGCAGTCATCTCTGGATGGATCGTGCACAGGTAGTTGAAGGTGCCGGGGTTGGCGAATGTCCGGCTGTAGGCCTCTCCCGCCAGCAGGAGTCCGGAGTCAAAGCGGGCCGCAGCATCCGTCACAGTGTGCGGAAGGGAGCCGGTGTTCGTCCAGGTGACGCTCTGACCCACCTCGAGGGTGAGAGATGCCGGCGTGAACCCGTTGTCGAATATGGTGACATCTCCTGGGGGCGGTGGTGGTGGCTCAGACGGTGGCGGTTGCTCCGGTGGCGGCGGCGGAGGCGGTGGGGGCGGTGGTTCAGTGCCTGTGGCCGTGACCGTGACACTGGCAACCATGTCTGGATGCAACGTACAGAAGTAGTTGTAGGTGCCTTCGGCGGCAAAGGTTCGGCTGTAGGTGCCGCCAGTGTCGAAAACACCGGAATCGAAGCCTCCATTGCGTTCGGTCACCGTGTGTGGTCGGTCATCCATGTTTTTCCATGTGACCGTCGATCCAACCGCCACCGAGATCGAGGGTGGACGATAGGCCCGGTCGACAACGTCGACCGTCACTTCCCCCGATGAGGGCGGGGGCTCTTCGCCAGGAGCGGATGAAGAAACCGTGATCGTGCCGAAATACGCTGCGTTTTGATCATCCCGATCGTCCAGGTACGAGTAGGTGCCCTCTGTGTTCAGGGTGACCGAGAACGAGGCCCCCGGTTCGAGGTTCCCCGAATCGAAGTCCTCCGGGCCTGACTCCGAACGGATGCGGTGTCTCTCCTGGTCGTTGTTCGTCCAGGTGACAGTGGTCCCAGGTGGGATGGTGATATCTGGTTCAGAAAGCGTTGTGGTTATCGAGATGAGCACCGTCGTCGCGGCGTCCGCCGTAGGTATCAGCGGCACCACCACCAGCATCGCGACGAGGCCCACCCTGGCTAGCAGTTGTCTCACTGCCAGCCATCTTGTCGGAAGGTCCGTCAGGCCGGCCTCAAACAAACCTCAAGAGACAATCAAGATCACTCTGCCGTTGCCCGTACTGAGGTCGTCATTCATCCCGAACTCCTTGATAGGGTTCCGATATGACTTGGGAACACGTCAACGGTTCCTGGAGCAACGGCTCGTACGAGATTGCCTTAATTAGGCCGGGGGAGTGGACGATGCGACGCCTGCCTGAATCGATTGGCTACGCCGACTCCGATGTATGGACTGGTCGCTCTCTCCGGCTGATGAAGCAGCGTGCCGAACGGCTTGAGCAAGAGGCCGAGACTTCTCGCGACAACGTGCGGAGATGGATAAGGCTTGGGATCTCACTGATCGGAATCCCACTGTTCTTCGACGCGCCAGACCCAATTGGAGTTTTTCTCGTTGTAGGGCTGGTCGGCGTGTTGATTCACTCGATCGTCGGGCTCATGGACGGTCTGGGCTCTCGTCAATGGGACTTGCTCCGCGAGAGCATGCAATAGCCCGTTGTCTGACAAAGCTCGGGACGACCACCACAACGGTTAATATCGTCACAGTGACGGAACAATCATGCTCGTGGTGCGGGGACCCGGTACCAGGCAGGGAAGGGCCCGGTCGACCGCGCAAGTACTGTCGGAGGTCGCACCGGCAACGCCACTTCGAAGCTCGCAAGGTGGCGGCTCGCCTTGGCCTTGCATCAGACGACGTATTGATCTCGCGCGCCGACTATGACGACCTCCGAGACAGGATCTATCTACTCGAGGCTGCGCTACAAGATGTTGAACGCGACCTAGCCGTGTCGTCCCAGCTCAGTGACTACGCCGACGCTTACCTTCATCTTCTTGAGGGTGCACTGGCCATCCGCAACCTTCGCATCGAACCTCGCGCTCTCCAGTAACGTTGTATAACGTCACAGTGACGTTAAACGGCTGGTGGCAGTGGGCCTGGGGCGGTGTGGTGAAACCAGGATTCGGAGGCGTTGCTCAGCGGGCTTAGCGTTTCGGCGTTGGGTGCTCTCCACCTGCGGTAACCGAGAGCTATTGACGTCGCCGCGGCCACCAATTGAACGCCCCAGAGGTCGCGCCTCGGGAACCACCAGCAAGGCAAATGCGCTCGCAAAGGCGATGACGGCAACCACCGATTCAATGACTGCGATCAATCGCGTTGATGACTGCCGGAAGGAGTCCAGGGCGCGAGCCTCGCCCTGGCGAGGCTCGGTGGTCCCGGGTGGCTGCACAGCCTGGCGTGATTACCAAGCGCCCATAATCTACGTTATGTCAAGTAAAGGCAAGGAGAAGTGCCACATTGCGCCGTCGTAGCGTGCCTTATCGTGGTGCGGGGTAACTCTGTAGCCGGAGTGGCACTCATGACATGACCTGACGTTTGAGCAATGCCGGAGCTGCGTGCCCCCATCCGAAGCGGCAGCTACACGCCACGGACCTATGTCTCGCGTCGGTTTAGTTGTCCTGGTTGACCACGGCGTGATGGAGTGCCCGTAGTAGGTCAATGAGATTGTGTCAACGAGTAGGCGCCACCTTCGTCGTGGCCGCCGTGCTCATCCCCAGCTTCGGGAGTCGCGCGTCCCGAGTGGGTTCGACCTCTGACCAATCCGGAGTGAGGCCCAAAGGAGCAAGCGAGACCGTTCGTGCTTGATTGGCGACATTGACCAGGCTGGGGCGCCAGTGTTGGGCGCTCTCGGTGCGCGAGGTTCACGCAGGGGCAGCGTGGAAGAGCCTTCCAGCCGGAGGGCGCCCGAGCAATCCTGTGCTCCCCTCCAATATCGGGCCATAACCCAGGGGAAAGGCGACGGGAGTTACGATTTGGTGCGGAGTTGCGACTTCGAGATAGCGTTGTAAGGGGCAAGTATGAAGAGATTTCATCGCAGAGCGTTGGTTGCGAGTTGCGTAGCAATATTGATTGCTGCGTGTGGGACGGAACCTGGATCAGTGACGTCGTCGACTGGGAATGAAGCCAGTGGCGTCACCCCGAGCTCGACCATTACGCCCGGGGCGCCGACCACGTCAACTACCGAGCCAACCAAAGTCACCTACTTGGCTGGTGATCCAACTGGACTCGCCGACTTAGGAGTGTCGGTGGCTCTTGGTGAGGGCTTCTTTCAGCAGCTTGGCATTGATCTGGAGATCCAACAGGCGCCTTTTGGCGATTCGACAGCGATCGTTGAAGGTGTCATATCGGGCGCGGCCCAGTTCGGCGAAGTAGGGGCGATTGGAGCGATCGAGAGAATCCTTGACGGAGCAGAGATCCAGGCCGTATCTGTCCTGCAGGGAGCGGCACCAAGCTTGTACTCGGCACCAGGCAGCGAGATCAGGGCAGTTGCCGACTTGCGTGGGCGACGAGTCGGGATCGGAACTGAATCGGTTGACACCGAACTAATAACCGAGGTGTTGGCGACGGCAGGCTTGACGACTAATGACCTGGACCTCGTGAGCATCAACAATTCAAGCGACCATCGCGGAGCAGTGGTCGATGCGCTGGAGGCCCGCGAAGTCGATGTCATCTTTGGCAATCTCGGAATCGAGATTGAGTTAGCGTCCCGCGCTGTCGAGTACACCGCCCTTCGATTCGATGAGGTCGGAGCCCCGCTTGCCGGTGGGTTCCTCATCGCGAACTCACGATTCGCTACGGAAAACCCTGGGGCGGTGACATCGTTCCTGGCTGCGATGTTCGATGGGATTGCTCTGGCATTTTCCGACTACGACAGCGCGCTGGAGCACCGCGACCACTACCTGTCGGAACAGCGCGGCGAAGCCCTACCTGTGGAACTTACGTATTCCGCGGCCTGTCGAATTGGATCGGGCTTCATCGGAGTCCCCACAGAGGACTTTCTGGCGGCCGCGATATCCAACCTTGTCGAGTTCCGAGGCGTTCCGTCCGAAGCTTCGGTTGAAGGTGTCTATTCCGACGAATACCTGCCAGCTGAACTCATCCCTTGCGAGCTTGGTCCCTGACCCCTCACCGGGGAGGCCCAAAGGAGCAAGCGAGACCGTTCGTGCTTGATTGGCGACAGACCGGATGGACGGGCGACAGGGTCGTGTGACACCAGTTCAGCCGTCGCGGCGCAGAGTCCAACACGGCATGAGTTCTTACTCAATCAAGCCCCTCGAGATCGAAACCTGGGATGCCTTCGCCCGTCTAGTTGAGAAACACAAGGGGGTATGGGGTGGATGTTGGTGCACATGGTTCCATGCCGAGCGCGCCGACAAGGAAGCCGCCGCTGCCGAGGGCGCCCAGGAAATGAAGTTGCGACTCGTCCGGGAAGGCAGGGCGCACGCCGCTTTAGTGTTTGATGGTGAGGCCGCGGTTGGCTGGTGTCAGTACGGAACCGTCGAAGAACTGCCGCGGATCTACCATCGCAAGGAATGGGAGTCGGGCCTGGTAGATCTCCCTGATTACCGAATCACCTGCTTCTTTGTCGATCGTGACTACCGCCGCAGCGGGGTCGCACGAGCTGCCCTACACGGTGCACTCGATCTAATCGCAGCCAATGGAGGCGGTGTGGTTGAAGGGTATCCCGAGGACACCAATGATCGAACGCCGAAGTCGTCGTTCCTGTACAGCGCAACCCGGTCGCTGTTTGAGGACGCTGGCTTCAGCTACGAGCGCCCCAAAGGAAAGAACCATTGCGTGATGCGCATCAAGATGGCTCCTACGGAGCATTAGCCGCACATTCTTTCTGGGAGATTATGCGTCGCCGCTGGCTGCCGCATGCAGGACGCGAGCGAGCTCAACTGGGGCTGAGACCATAGGCCAGTGACCAGTTTCGATGTCGGCGAAGGACAAGCTGTCTGCAGCGGCCAATTCGGGCACCTCTCCCCCATCGATCCAACCCTGCGCCTGCTCGGCTGTGAATTCGGGGCAAATGATCACCGTTGGGATCTGAAACCTGCGTGGATCAGTCAAGGTCACGATTCCCGCCGACACACCCTCGGGAACAGGAATGGCGTTCGAGGCAATCGTATCTCGAGTCTCCTCGTCGAGATCGGCGCTGTCAGCGCCCTCGAAAGGCTCCCAACCAGGGAATGCCATGGCCCCGTCGGTGACTTCGAAGAAGTCTGCGTAGTTCTCCCCGTCAGTGGCGGGGAACCCACCGATCAACGCAACCTTCGAAACTAGTTCGGGACGGCGATCGGCTGCCATCCAGGCCAAAGTGCACGCTGCCGAGTGACCAACCACCATTGGGCGATCAGACTGATCGATCGCGGCTACCACGACGTCGAGTTGATCATGCAAGGTTGCGCTGGTCGATCCGTCGTCGACTCCAGGCAGTGCGATCGGCCGAGGATTATGGCCGAGTCGGCAAAGTTCCGTTACGACCTCTCTCCAGGCTGAGTGTTGAAGCCACAGGCCAGCAAGCAGCAGAATGTCCACGCGTCAACTCTAGGTTCCGCGCCAGCGCATTACGGATATTGAGTGTCAGCGGCGACGTCGTGTCGAACGCTCGTTGCCCCGCTTGTAGTTGCCAGTGACTCGAGCCATAACCGTCTGAGGATCGCCTGTGGCGATAGCGGAGAGGAACTTCTCGGCTGCACGTCCACGCAGAGTCGTCGCTAAGCGGCCATGGTGAGTCACCACTACTTCACCGGATTTGCGCTGGGTCCATTCGAAACCATCTGCTTTGCCCATCGCCAGATTGTGTCACAGATGCGAGCGCGAGCGGCTCGCCTTTCCTGGTCCCAGGCGACTCACACCAACCTGATTGCGTCAGGCAGCCCGAACCAGCGATACCGCCGCAGCGGGGCTCCCTGACCACGGGTCACCATGTCCGGGAAGTAACAGATCCGCATCTAGCTCGACAATGCGGTCCAGGGATCGACTTGCGAGATCGCTGTCGAGGTCAAAGATCGGTCGCATCCTCTGTGGTCCTTGTGACCCAGAAAACAGATCGAGAGTCACCAGCCCGTCTCCTGTGAAAAGAACGCCCAACTCCTCACTATGGAACATGGTGTGTCCCTCCGTGTGGCCCGGGGTGTGAATAGCTCGGAGGCTGCCTGGAGAGTCGAGAACGTCGCCCTCGCTGAACGTGCCGACAGTTTTCAGGTGAGGGTGCTTCAGAACTCCCGCCCGCAACATCGGCAGAAAGACACGCCAGGTGCTCGGCCGATACATCGGTAGGTCGAATGGCCCAGCTGAGAACCGGCCCTCGTAGGTGCCAAGGGCTCGTGTTCGTTCCTCCTCATGTACTCGAATGTCAAGGCCTGCCTCTTCGGCACGTGCACCGAAACCAAGGTGGTCAGCGTGCGCATGTGTCACGAGTAGGGCTGACACCGCGGAGACTGACAAGTCGATTGAGGCCAGGCCATGAACCAACGAGTCCCACTCTCGAGAACATCCGGCGTCGATGACTGTTGCCTCACCGTCTTGGGCTATCACGTAGAAGTTGTGGCTCCTGCTTCCTAGCCGAAATATGCCATCCGCTACTGGTTCCATGAATCCAACCTACCGATCTTCCTGCACCTGGGCGGCGGCTACGAGACCCAAACGACTACATACACTCAACTCAGAAGGAGGAGCAATGGAAGACGAGCGTGCCGACAAACTGAGGTCGATGATCGGATCGGAGACCGGTAGGTCGCCCTGGTTCGTAGTCGATCAGGAGCGCATAGACAGGTTCGCCGAAGTCGTCGAGAACCGTGGCTGGATCCACGTTGATCCAGATGCTGCCAGTCGAACGCCTTTCGGCTCGACCATTGCTCACGGCTTCTTGACCCTGTCGCTTCTCGACCACCTACTGGCTCAGGCGGGGGTGATGCCAGATGGCGTCGATCTCTTGATCAATTATGGCGCTAACAAGATCCGCTATCTGCACCCTGTAACTCCCGGTTCCCAGATACGAGCGGTTAACACGCTGCTCGGCGTCGAAGAGCGAGCCCCAGGCCAACGACTCCTCACCAATCGGGTCGTTGTGGAGATCGACGGTGCCGAGAAGCCGGCTCTGGTAGCTGAGGTCCTCTATCTGGCGATCAGCTCAGACACGTCATCCTGAGGACATCGAACCCTGCCGGGCATTCTCGTATGCCGCAAGGGTTTCCAGTCGAGCCTCGGCGTGGTCCACGATGGGGCTGGGGTAGTCGACGCCCGGAGTCACGCCAGCCGCTGCGAGTTCCAACGGATAAGACCATGGCTCGTGGATGGCTGGGGCCGTGAGGCCAGCTAACTCGGGTACATATCGGCGCACGTACTTCCCGTCAGGGTCGAACTTCTTCGCCTGGGTGACCGGGTTGAAGATACGGAAGTAGGGTGCAGCATCCGCTCCGGTGCCTGCGACCCATTGCCAGTTGCCAACGTTTTGTGCCAGGTCACCGTCCAACAGGTGGCGTCGGAAGTGCCTCTCCCCCATCCGCCAGTCGATGAGCAGGTCCTTAACGAGAAACGAAGCTGTGACCATCCTCACGCGGTTATGCATCCAGCCTTCCTGGTTGAGCTGTCGCATACCGGCATCGACCAAGGGGTACCCAGTCAGCCCCATGCGCCACGCGTCGAACGACTCGTGATCGTCATTCCACTGCATTGAGTCGAACTCCGGTCTCAGCCCACGATGCCGTGTGTGCGGAAAGTGGTACAGGATCTGGGTGTGGAAGTCTCGCCAGCAGATCTGGCGGACGAAAGCGAGACGCCGGTCTGTTTGGGCGCCACACTCAGAAACGATGCGACGTGGCGAAATCGTCCCAAACTTGAGATCCATGCTCAGCTTCGACGTGCCGTCGCTGGCCGGAATGTCTCGCAACTGCTCGTAGTCGTCGGCTCTCGCCAGGAACTCCGCAAGCCTTTCGGTCGCTGCGTCCTCTCCCCCATCAAGTAGCGGTGGGGCGGCGTCCGGGATGCCGTCCCCTTCGTCGCCGACGATTGATGTTCCTGGCATGCTCGAACTGTGCTGCCATTCCAACGTTCTCCACTTCTTCCAGAAGGGCGTGAACACCCGATAAGCCTCTCCAGCGTTGGTCAGCACAGATCCAGGGGCGTGCACGACGGTTCCGTGGTAGCGCCTGGTCTCTATCGCAACAGCAGACGCCACCGCTTGATCTCGTTTGCGGGCATACGGCGTGTAGTCATCGTTCCAATACACGGCATCGGTGGTGCGGGCGACCCGAGGCACGATTACCGACGGGTCGCCGTTCAGGACTGTGAGGCGGCCGCCCCGACGTTGCAATGATTGGTCCAAGGCTCGCAGGTGAGCCACTAGCTGAGGGCCGCGAACCGGACCCGAGACTCCCCAAAGACGGGGATCGACTACGAACAGGGCTTGCACACGATCGTGCGAGAAGGCAGCCGCGTCCCAGGCTGGGTTGTCCCCAAGCCTTAGATCACGGCGGAACCAAACGAGACCAGTCAAGCTAGTGCCCCGATGCTACGAGTTTGAACGGCTACGTCCCTGCCCGAATAGAAAGAGGAAGTAGGCAAGAGTGCTGGCGGCTGCCGCAACGTACGTAAAGGCCGCCGCCCTGAGAACTTTGCGAACCGCCTCCTGCTGTTCAGGATCGGTCAAGCCCAGTCGCTCGAGAGAGGCGACTGCCTTTCGGCTGGCGTTGAACTCAACCGGAAGTGTCGCCAGTTGGAAGATCATCATCCCGGCCAGGAGAAACACCCCCAGTTGGACGACCAAGGCGCTGTTCATCATGAAGCCCACAACTGCGACGATTGGCCCAAATCGAGCTCCCAGCGCGGCAAGCGGCGCCAGATACCGCCGGAAGCGGAGCCGAACGTCGTTGGTTCCGTCCTGGAGGGCGTGACCGGCCTCGTGGGCTGACACGGCCATAGCGGCGATGCTCTTTCCGGCGAAGTTCGAAGTTGACAGCCTGAGAATGTCTTTGCGGGGGTCGTAATGGTCAGTCAGGGCTCCCCGAACGCCCTCGATTCGCACGTGTGACAGGCCATTGTGGTTGAGAATGGCAGCTGCCGTTTCGGCTCCAGTGACGCCGTATGGATTCGGAATCTGGCTGTATGTTTTGTAGGTGCGCTTAAGCCACCACTTGACCAGATAAGAGCCCCCAAATGCGACTGCCGCGATCAAGTAAACAAAGCCAGGCGACATCCTGAGACCCTAGTGAGTCGGTGGAAGCAGCGTCCACGCGAACGCCAGGCACCCGCTGTGTCGTCCTCCGGATAGATCGGTATGCCTTTTCGGTCACCTGGCGCTGACGTGAAGTGAATGACTCTGAGCTCGATGAGCCATCGTCAAGGCAATCATGAACACTGCCACGCCCATCCCCTGGTGGGCGAGTGCGAACCACTTTGGGACTCCGAGCAGGACGACCGTTATGCCGAGGGCAATCTGAATGGCAATCGCTCCGATGAGCCAGTTCGTGAGACGCCTGACAGTCATCGCATCTGAGCCGCCCCTCCGAACATGTATGAAGAGGGCAACGGCCGCGCTAGCCACGACAAAGGCGAACCAGCGATGTATCCAGTGCGAGCCAAGAGGATCGACAAGACTGGCCCAAAAGGTGTCGGCGCTCGACAAGAGCCCCTCAGGGATCAACTGCCCGAACATCAGCGGCCACGTGTTGGAGAGATGGCCAGACCTGAGTCCAGCGACAAGGCCACCGTATGCAATCTGAAGCAAGGTCAGCGCCACCAACAGCCAGCTCAGGTTTCGAACCGTCTTGGCCCCCGGTTCTAACGTCGCTTCTTGATTCTTGTCAGCACCGTCCATCCTGTCGTACGCCATCCATAAGACGAGACCCAATAACGCGAGGGCGGTGAGCAAGTGAATCGTCAATCTGTACTGGCTGACCAGTGGACGGTCGCGCAATCCTGACGACACCATTAGCCAGCCGATCAATCCCTGGAACGCGAACAAACCAGCGACGGCCCAATAGCGCAACGACTCTTTGGCGGAGATCAATCGGCGTCGGTGAAACCAGAGCAACGGCAGAACGACAATAAGGCCAACGATTCGTGCTATCAGCCGGTGTCCCCATTCGATGTAGAAGATCCGCTGATAGTCGGACAGACTCATCCCCTTATTGACGAGTTGGTACTCGGGTGTCTGCTGGTAGGCGGCAAAGGTGTCGGCCCAAGCCTCGTCGCCGATCGGCGGAAGTATCCCGCCCAGAACGTCCCACTCGACAATCGAAAGCCCGGCACGCGAAAGCCGCACGAACCCTCCGATGAGGATCATCAGGACTATCAGGCCCGCCACCATCAAGAGCCAATTCGTGATGGGGTCCCTTTCCGCGGTGGTATCCGACGGTCTCGGTTGGTGTGTCGTGGTCATCTGAGTCGGAGTGTAGGAAATCCCCGGAGGTTGCCCGATCCAGCGGATTCAATTGCCGCGATGTGCCAAATGCCCCTATTGGCATCCACGCTCGACTCTTATGTTTGATCGTGGTGGCACCCAATCGGGTCGCCACCGATTTGTGCGAAAGGGGAAATGTTGACCACTGTCGAGACCGTTTCGGACGTCGATCCGACCACCCGGAGAGGCCGGGTAGTCATCGGTGCGATTCTGATTCAAATGTGTCTGGGTGCGATCTACGCCTGGTCCGTATTCACACCGGCGCTGAAGGACGCGAGCTGGACCAACGTGCAAACTCAGGTCGTGTTCTCGGCCGGATTGGCCAGTTTTGCTCTGACGATGGTTTTCGCAGGCAGGAAGCTGCCTACCTGGGGCCCCCGACGGTTGACAGTGATCGGTGGGTTGGTGCTTGGTGCTGGCTATATGTTGGCCTCGCTCGGTGACGGCACAGCCTTCTGGTCAGTTCTTGGCGGCGTCGGCGTCATCGGCGGCGCCGGCATCGGGCTTGCCTACGTCGTTCCGATTGCAGTGGGAATGAGTTGGTTTCCTGACAAGAAGGCCACGATTACAGGGGTGGCGGTCGCTGGTTTCGGGTTTGGCGCCCTTGGATGGGTGAAGCTCGCAGGATCGTGGGGACACCTGATCGAACGGATCGGTCTATCAGGAACCTTCCTGGCATACGGTCTGGCTTTCGCCGCACTTGTGATGGCGGGCTCCGTGTTCATGGTCATGCCTCCAAGCGACTGGTTACCCGCGGGATTCGAACCCCCAGAGGAAGCAGGGGCAGGCGGGGATGATTTCACCCCTCGGGAGATGATCCACACCCTTCAGTTCCACTTGATTTCGTTCACTTTCGCCGTCAGCGCTGGTGCGGGATTGATGGCCATTGGCTTGATGAAGCTGTACCCCATCGAAGCGTTGACCGAGCACGGTCTGAGTACTGCAGAAGCCAGTGCCGTGGCGGGCACGGCTATGGCCGTCTTCTTCAGCCTTGCCAACGGTCTCGGTCGGATACTGTGGGGAATTCTGGGCGACTGGATGGGGCACAAGCGCGGAGTGATCGCTATGGCTGCAACGCAGGGCGCCTTCCTCCTCGCCTTCATACCGATGGCCGGCTCAGCTTGGAGTCTCTATCTGGGCGCGGCGCTGATTGGCTTCAACTTCGGCGGGAACTTTGCCCTTTTCCCAGCCCTCACCGCGGATGAGTTTGGAAACAAGGCGGTAGGACAGGATTACCCCTGGGTCTTCCTTGCATACGGAGCTGGTGGCATCGTGTTCCCGATCCTCGGCGGGTGGCTGGGCGACACCGGTAACTTCTCCCTGGCTTTCACCATTTGCGCAGTTGCTTGCTTGGTGGGTGCTTTGGCCGCCGCTGCGGTGTTCCCGCCCAGGCTCGACGAGGCGCGTGGTCCATTCTCGTTCAAGGGGATGATCAAGAACGCTCGTTGAGGGCCGACCGCAGCACGAATAGGAACGTGCCACCAGTTCAAGGTGCCTCGGCGGCCCACTGTGGAGGCCCGCCGCTCTACGGTGATGACATGAGGCGCATACTCGTAGGTCTGAGGAACTTTGCCAGAGACCCGGCGGCGAGAGGCATTTCGGCAGTTGCCCTCGCATTGATCGGCGGCGGAACCACCTTCTATCGTTTCGTTGAAGGATGGAGTTGGCTGGACAGCTACTACTTCACGGTAATTGCACTGACAACGGTCGGCTTTGGTGACCTAGCTCCGGCAACGCGCCCTGGGAAGCTGTTCACCACCTTCTATGTCGTGATAGGAATCGGCGTGTTGGTTGCTTTGGTGACTGAAGTGGCACGTCATCTGATTGAGGCACGACCAGCGTCCGATTGAATCTGATCCGGTAAACAGCGCCCGGACCGTTGACCGGCACCGGATGTCACCCTATGCTCCTTCACTCATGAACACACCAGATCGCGCTCTCCTCCTTCTCATGTAGGGCGAACGCGCTCATATTCGTGTTTGCCCACCCCCGGAGTCACCGGGGGTTTTTTCATGCCTAAACCGAGGAACGAATCAAGTGTCACCAAGCAGCTCAATGCCATTCAGCAAATACCGACCGTTCGTGCCGATCGTGTTGTCCGACCGGACTTGGCCGAACGTCACCATCGACAAGGCGCCGACCTGGTGCTCAGTTGACCTGCGTGACGGCAACCAGGCACTAATCGATCCCATGGACCCTCCGCGCAAATTGCGAATGTTTCAGTCACTGGTCGGTATGGGATTCAAAGAGATCGAAGTTGGGTTCCCTGCCGCCAGTCAGCCCGACTACGACTTTGTCAGAGAACTCATCGAACAGGATCGCATACCTTCCGACGTGACGATTCAAGTGCTGGTTCAGTGTCGTCAGGAGTTGATCGAACGCACCTACGAGGCCATTTCCGGGGCGCCGAATGCCATCGTCCATTTCTACAACTCCACCAATCCTCTGCAGAGAGAGGTCGTCTTCGGGTTGGACAAGGACGGAATCAAAGACATAGCCACCACCGCGGCGCGGCTCTGCCGGAAGCTGGAGGAAGGCGTAGGTAACACGGTTGTCCGTTACGAGTACTCACCTGAAAGCTTCACATTGACTGAGCCAGAGTTCGGAGTCGATGTGTGCGAAGCGGTTATGGAAGAGATCGCCCCAACGACGGAGACACCCATCATTGTCAACCTACCGGCAACCGTTGAGTGCTACTCCCCCAATGTCTACGGCGATGTCGTTGAATGGTTCGGTCGTGAGATCTCAAATCGAGAAGCGGTGGTCCTGAGCCTGCATCCTCACAACGATCGCGGGAGCGCAGTCGCCGCGGCCGAGTTCGGAGTGATGGCGGGAGCAGATCGTGTCGAGGGAACATTGTTCGGCAACGGGGAGCGAACGGGGAATGTGGACATCGTGACCCTCGCAATGAATCTTTTTGCCAACGGTGTGGACCCCGGACTGGACTTGAGCGACATCGATTCGCTGCGACGTGTCGCCGAGTATTGCAATCGGCTTCCCGTTCATCCCCGTCACCCGTATGCGGGAGATCTCGTCTACACCGCGTTCTCAGGTTCACATCAAGACGCAATCAAGAAGGGATTCGCAGCCCAGAAGGATGACTATGAAACCTGGGCTGTCCCGTATCTACCTATCGACCCGATGCATGTTGGCCGAACCTATGAGGCAGTAATCCGCGTCAACTCTCAGTCGGGCAAGGGTGGTGTGGCCTACGTCATGAAGGAAGAACATGGCTTTGATCTGCCACGCAGACTCCAGATTGAGTTCTCAAAAGCAATCCAGGCGATCACTGAGGACACCGGGACGGAGATCACGCCAGCCTCGATGTGGAATGCATTTCAGAACGAGTACTTCGCTCCCGACCCTGTTGTGGCCCTGCGTAGCCACGAGCTGCACACTGAAACTACTGAGGAGGCGGGTCACACCAAGGTTTCGGCTCAGCTGCTGGTTCGTGGCCAGCCAATGACTATCCAAGGCGAGGGCGACGGTCCTGTCGAAGCGTTAGTCAGCGCGATAAGAGCCCAAGGGGATCACAGCTTCGACGTTGTGGATTATGCCGAGCACGCCATCGGTCGCGGGGCTGCGGCGCGCGCGGTCGCATATGTCGAGACCGTGTCCGACGAGGGCGTGAATCGATGGGGCATTGGGATTGACTCCAACATCACCACGGCATCGCTGAAGGCGGTGGTTGCGGCGTTCGGTCGACACGAACAGGCCCGTCAGCGCCTTGGCTAGGAACTCCTGAGACTCGGCCCGGCAAGGGAGTTGCTTGCATCGAGCCGAAACCGAACGCCACTAGCCTACCCACGATGCCCAATCATGATCAGGACGAGAAAGACTTAGTCCTAGACGAGGTCAGCGAGAAGTTTGAGGCGTTCCAGGCACTGCGAAAAGCCGATAATGCGGCTGCGGATCAGATACTTAACAGCTTGGGTGCTCAGGATGACGTCGACCGCGACATCATTCTGGAGGTCTCCTCTCCCAGAGCCATCGGTCACCCAAAACGATTCCCGGAAGCTCACCGATTAGCGGTCCGAGCCCTAGAGGTTCTCGACCGGAACGGAGGACGTGCAGTGACCGTTTCAGGTCTCGGACCTTTGAGTCCGATCGCTGGTTTCCTGGCCCAGCAAGTAGCCCAACTGATAATCCGCATGCATCAGTCCAACCTGGCCGATCACATCCTTCATCTGTATGAGAGGCGCGAAGCCAACATGGACGACGATGATCCGCATCGCTTGATGGTGACCCGTGCCAGGATCCAAATGAAGCGGATCGCACCTGGCTTCAAAAGAAATGCCCTTGAAGTACCGCTCTTTGTCGTCGCGGGCGCCGGGGCATCCACAGCCCTGAGGCTCGTTTCCGATGCGGTGCTCGCTGCATTCAGCAGTCTCGTAGGCAAAGTGATTGCGGTGGTGGTGATTGGTTTGGTCGTGGCTGGCCTGGCTTGGGTTGTCTTGCGGGGTGCCGCGGTCGCACGGCGTCGCATAACTCTCACTACCGACGGTCCAATGCAAGCTCTATGGGAGACAGTTGGTCGCGCAGGATTGCCTCCTCAAGATCCGTCGCGGGTATTCGCTTTGATCGCGCTGATCTTTGCCCTGCTCCCTTGGGTGCTGATTCCTCTCGGTATCGCTGTGTCTTGGCTTACCGACCTGGCCGCTACCTAGGCTCCCGAGGCATGGGTTCCGGGCAGTTGGATGATCTCGGCGCCACCTTCCTCTACTCGAGTAGCGGTGAGCGGGAGTGGCAACTCCAGGGTGAACTCCGTCCAATCACCGTTGCGAGCGTATATCAGATCACCAGTCATCAAGCGGGCCAGTCTGCGAGCGACTGTTAAGCCGAGGCCTACCGAGGCCGGCTCCGTCGACGAATGGTGGGCACGCTCGTAGCGCTCGAAGATCACGTCAACGAGTTCTTCTGCGACACCGTCCCCGTTATCAGCCACCACGATCTTTACCGAGCTGTCCGTTTGCTCAGCGAAGATGCGTATGCGACTACCTCCGTATCGACGTGCGTTGACAACCAGATTCCGGATGATTTGCCTGACACGACCGGGATCTGCCCGGACGGTCAGGTCGTGAACATCAATGTCGACCTCGTCAAACCACTCCATCAGCCCGGAGCGTTCGATCGATTCAACCGCCGCGGCAACTCGAACATCTGCCATGGATATTGCGAGGTCCTCGTTGTCCATCCGGGCAGCGACCAATAGATCCGCCACGATGTCGGCCACGTCGTTGGCCTGTTCGGCGATTACCCGGATGAGGTCGGCCTGCTCTTCGCTTCGGAAGTCGGAGCCGCGGTCGCGGAGTTCCGCCGAGAGTCCTACGACCGAGGCCAGTGGGGTCCGTAACTCATGGCTGACCGAGGCAATGAAGTCGTCCTTTGAGGCAAGGAGCACTTCGAGACGCTCAAAGGCTTGGCGCCGCGTGACGAATCCGCCAATCATGTGGCCAGCAGCATGGAGCAAACTGCGGTCCGCCTCAGACCAAACGCCTCGCTCCTGGGCATTGGTTAGACCGATGACACCCCACCATTTGCCTTCCACGAAGATCGGGATGTTCAGCTCGGACACGATCTGTCGTTGCCTGAAGGTGGTCGTTTCCCAATCAGTCATGACCTCTTGCGTAATCGAGAAGACCCGGCCGGATTCGAGCTCCGCCCTACCGCTCTTCTTGGCCCAAGGAATCGGGTCCCAGTCGACGTAGGTCTCATTCTCCGACATCGGGTCCTGGCCTACCTCGGAGATCACGTCCGCACACAATCCAAGGGTGGGGTGTTGGATGTTCCGGCTTACAAACAATGACGCGCCGTCCGTCGCCTCGAGGAGTTGGGATAGCGCTTGTTCGAGCCCTCGTCCATCCCAGTCGTTCAGGAGCATGTCCGAGGCGTTGGCAAGTGCTTCTTGGAGTCTGAGGCGCTGCACGGTTCTCATCCGGTCTCGGTTCATGACCTTCACCAGCGTCATCAGGACCCCCAAGAATGCACCAACGAACAGCAAGCCAGCGATCGACCCTACGACAGCTGCCCGTGTCTGCGACAGGGTCGGCCCTTCGAGAACACGAACGATCGCCACGAACCACAGGCCTGCGTAGGCTGAGGCTGCGAGTGCCCACCTGGCTGTCAGCTGGAGCATCGCGTTGAGGATGATGTAGCCCAACGGCAATCCGAGCGCCGAGTCCGGTACGCCAGCGACGTGCATTCCGAAGTAGATGACAGTTATGTCGATGAAGACAGAGACTGTCGGTTGAGAAGAATCGTTGCGGGCCAGGCGGATCGCTGCGTCAGTAGCGGTGACGGCTGCCAGCACGGCCACCGAATACCCCTCTGGCCAACTCCATGTGACTGCGAGCACCAGTGAGGCGAAGATGAAGAGCAGCCCAGCCGCGAGTCGGGAGGTCTGCAGTACTCGTGTGAATCGCTCTTGTTGTCCAACCGGCGCGGACACGCCGATCCGTTGCCACCGATCGAGGCCTTCGAACGTCTCCCTGAGCGGGTTGGCGCTCGGATTGAATCCCGTTAACCCCACCTGGATGTTATCGGCGGATTCGCCCTAATCCTTGATGTCCCCGAGGTAGGTCGGGAGGCCTGCTCAGTATCGCTGTGTGACGAACGTTTGCTCGTCGATTGGCGTCCGAACGTAGGGGAAATCGTCACGGTCGGGCAGCGTCACGGGATCGGGGACGATGTCCTCGTATTCGAACTGATCGAGAATGTGGCTTATGCAGTTCAAGCGGGCACGGCGTTTGTCGTCGGACGGCACCACAAACCAAGGAGCCTGTTTGATGTCCGTGTACTGGAACGTCATGTCCTTAGCCTGGGAGTACTTGACGTACAACTGATGCTCGGCAAGATCCATTTCGGAGAGCTTCCACCGCTTCAACGGCTCCTCGTTGCGTGATTCGAATCGGCGGCGCTGCTCTTCCCAGCTCACAGAGAACCAATACTTGAGAACCTTGATCCCTGAGCGAACGAGCATCCTCTCAAACTCGGGACAGCTACGCAGAAACTCCTGATGTTCCTCAGGTGTGCAGAAACCCATCACCCACTCCACATTCGAGCGGTTGTACCAACTGCGATCAAACAGAACGATCTCGCCGGCCGCGGGAAGATGGGCCACATAACGCTGGAAATACCATTGGGTTTGCTCTCGATCCGTTGGCTTCGGCAGAGCCACGACTCGCACCTGTCTAGGGCTGGTTCGCTCGGTAATCCTCTTGATTACGCCGCCTTTGCCTGCCGAACCACGACCTTCGAAGATGATGAGAACTTTCATGTTTCGGTGCTGGACCCAGAACTGGAGTTTCACCAACTCCTCTTGCATCCGCGCTAACTCAGCCTCGTAGAAGTCTTTACGTAGACGTCCCGTGGCGGTGTAGTTCTCCACCCCAGCCGGAGTACCGGCCTGTACGGGGTCGTTAGCGCCGGCGGGGATCTGCGATGTTCGTGTCACGAGACTCAGCCTAGAGCGCCGCTGCCGACCGTGGGCGAATGAGTATGATCGGCCCAACTCAACGAAGGGGTATCGGTGGACGACGTCGTACAAGATCTATTGAAAGCTCTGCCATTGGGGCAGATCGCCAGCCAAGTGGACGCGCAGCAAAGCGAGGTGGAAAGCGCGATTGCAATGGCCGCACCCGCACTTCTTAGCGGGATGAACGCCAATGCTCAGTCCTCCGGCGAAGGTCTGATGTCGTTGGTCAATGCCCTCGCATCAGACCACGACGGTTCGCTTCTCGAAGCCCACGATCCTTTCGGACTGCTTGACCTGGCTGACGGAGCCAAGATCGTCGATCACGTGTTTGGCGATAACAAAGAAGCCGTTGCTACGAGGTTGGGTGGAGCTGGCCAACAGTCCCTCTTCTCGAAGCTGCTCCCGATCATCGCCCCGTTTGTGATGGCCTGGCTGTCCAAGAAGATGGGTGGCGCTCTCCAGCCGCAGACCGCAGAACGTTCCGGCGGCGGTCTTGGTGACATTTTGGGAGGCATGCTCGGCGGTGGTTCCGGCGGTGGATTGGGCGATCTCCTCGGCGGCATGCTCGGCGGTGGTTCGCGTGATTCATCCGCACAAGGTCCCGATTTGGGTGGGATCCTTGACATCCTCGGAGGGTTGGCTGGCGGTCAGTCCGGAGGACAGAGTGGCGCGAATATGCCTCCTGGAATGCCTGACCTTTCTGACCTGCTCGGTGGGGGTCGCTGAGAGATCAATCCAGAGACAAGGAGCGGCAGTCACCCCTAGCCTGAATATCGACTAGAACGCCTGCCGGTCTCACCCCAATGTCGGCCATCGCGTCAAGGAGTAGGCGGGTGCCGGTCACTGAGCACCTACCGGCTTTCATCGATGTGATGATATCGGGGCATTTGAGCAGCCCGAGGAGGCTGCATTCCTCGATCAAAGCCCACTCGACCTCACCGTTCCACTGGTCGTCATCGAAGGTGAGCCCGATAGATTGAACTGTGGTCGATACATGCACATCTGTCGTGGTGTTGGGGGCGCACCCCGTCAACAGAAGCAACACGACCAAGGCGCGACTAAGCGACATGTGACTCACGTTAAGGGGGCGAGGTTTTTTGAACGTTAAGCCTCGAATTGACTTCCAGTGGACTTGAGGTTCTACGGTGGAACCGAAGATGAGCATTGATGGTTAGCGGACAAAAGACCGACCCGCGGGCAGGCCTTGGAGAGGGTCGACACCTGATTGCGCGCCAGCTACGGCGTGCGCCGAAGGAGTTCACGTTTGGTGGTGCTGGGGCGGTTCTTTACGCCGCGATGACGATTCTGTCGTCTTTCGTTGTGGGTTGGATCACCGATGATGTCCTATTGCCAGCCGTGGAGGCCGGCAACGTTCAACTAACAACGCTCGCGGCGGCGGCTGGTGCAGTGTTTGGTGTTGCAGCTGCTCGAGGCCTTGGAATAACAGTGCGGCGAATGGGTGCCTATTACGCCCAGCACCGCCTTCAGTATCGAGACAGAATTGAGGTAACAGGGAAGTATCTCGATCTGCCCTTCGAGTGGCATCGTCGTCACCCGACAGGTCAATTGTTGGCCAATGCGAACGAGGACGTCGAGGCTGCCTCGTTCATCGCCGCTCCCCTACCGATGGCATTCGGAGTGGTGCTCATGTTGATCGTCACTGCCGCCCTCTTGATTGTGACAGACCCATACCTTGCCGTGGTCGGCTTTCTCGTTGGTCCATCTCTGATGGCTGTCAATTACACCTATCAGCGTCGCATGCGGCGGGTGGCAGCGGCAGCACAAACCCTCCGGGCGGAGGTGGCGGACATTGCGCACGAGTCGTTTGATGCGGCTCTAGTTGTGAAGACACTTGGTCGAGAGGACGACGAGGTTGGCCGGTTCGGCCAATCCTCGGATGCTCTTCGCGATCGCATGGTCGAGGTAGGGAAAATCAGGGCCCTCTTTGATCCGATCATCGAGTCGTTGCCAACGATCGGGATTCTGGCTGTACTCGTGGTCGGAGCGTGGCGAGTTGACCGCGGGCTGCTGGCACCTGGCACCCTGGTCACGTTCGCATACCTCTTTCGTCTTGTCGCATTGCCGATGCGCGTTTTTGGATGGCTACTTGGGGAGTTGCCTAGGTCAGTGGTGGGACTCAGCCGCGTCGAATCAGTGCTATCTACTTCTGAGACCGTCGAATACGGTGACCGCACCCTGCTGGCGGCCGGAGGGGCGAGCGCGACCGTTGAGAATCTCTCCTACTCGTACCCGACGGTAGATGTCGTCGATCTTGGAGTTGAGGACCAAGGGAGGGTGTCGGCTAGTTCTCAAGGCATCGATGCGGTCACGCTGGAGGTATCCCCGGGCCGGACTGTCGCGCTCGTAGGGCCAACAGGGTCTGGCAAGTCCACGATCGCTCATCTGATGGTCCGTCTCTTCGATCCTGACACCGGTGAGGTGAGCCTTGATGGCCACACCTTGGATGATCTCGAACGGACGACTCTTGCCTCTTCGGTTGCCATAGTCTTCCAAGAGACGTTTCTGTTCAACGATTCGATCTTCAACAACATCTCGCTAGACGAGGACTACTCACTCGATGAGGTGCGGACCGCAGCCCAGCTGGCGAGAGCCGACGATTTCATAATGAGCCTCGAAAAGGGATATTCGACTGTTGTGGGAGAGCGAGGTGCCACATTGTCGGGTGGTCAGCGTCAGCGGGTCGCAATCGCGAGGGCCCTGGTTCGGAGTCCAAAGCTGCTGGTCCTCGACGACGCCACCTCGGCCGTGGACCCATCGATCGAAGCCGAGATCCTCGAAGGTCTGCGAGACCTGGATACGACCGTTGTTCTGGTTGCCTACCGCCGTTCCTCCATCCTTCTGGCGGATGAAGTGGTCTATATCGAGGACGGGCGAGTTGTGGCCCGTGGCAAACACCAAAGCCTCTACGGCGGGGTTACCGGGTATCGACAGTTGATTGATGCTTACGAGAAGGACGCATCGTGAGATCCAATCGCGGTGCGCTTGACACGATCCGGGAAGGGCTTCGTCTCTCCCCGGAGTTGAAGCGTGGTCTCCTCGGAACCGTTCTCATTGCGTGTATTGCTACAGCGGGTCGCGTGGTTGTGCCTATTGCTGTTCAACAAGTGATCGATAGAGGCTTGCTCGGCGGAGATGTCGATATGGACTTCGTCATCCGAATGGGGCTTTTTGCCCTGGCTGCCGTGGTGGTGACGGGGGCGGCCACAGCGTTTATGCACCTCCGACTCGCGGAGATCTCGGAGACAGCTCTGTCTGGTATTCGCATCAGGGCATTTCGACACATCCACAATCTGTCGATGCTTCACCAGGCATCTGAGCAGCGTGGGGTTCTCGTAGCTCGCGTCACCTCCGATGTCGACCAGATCAGCAGATTCATGCAGTGGGCTGGTCTCATGCTCCTGGTGAATGGGCTGCAGGCGGCTATTGCATTGAGCGTTATGTTCACGCTCTCCTGGCGACTCGCCTTGATCGTTGCGTTGGCCGTGCCCTTTATCGCACTAGTGATTCGCTTCTTTCAGTCGAGGTTGAGAGTTGCCTTCCTCACCGTGCGTGAGCGTGTGGGCCTCATGCTGGCGTTGATCGCCGAGACCGTGGTCGGATCCCCGGTGATCCGGGCTTACGGAACCGAGCGTCGAACAAGGGAACGTCTCCACGAAGCAATCGAATCTCATAGGGTGTCGGCCACTCGGGCCGGACGGCTGTCGGCCACGTTTTCGGGCGTAGGTGAGCTGATGTCTGCCGTTGTTGTGGCTGCAGTGATCGCTGTGGGAACGATTTTGGCAGCGTCCGGCATAACCAGTGTCGGGACGGTTGTGGCCTTTCTTTTCCTTGTCCAGCTGTTTGTTCAGCCGGTGCAATTCATGGGAGAGGCTGTCAACGAGGCTCAGACGGCGGTCGCCGGATGGAGTCGGGTGCTCGATATCCTTGCTATCGCTCCAGATGTGAAGGATCCAGGAGTCGCAGGCGTTGACCTCCCTTCGGGCGAGTTGGGCGTGGAGTTCAACTCGGTGCACTTCAGGTACCCCCGGCCCGGACAGACGGCTGCAGAGGCCGATACACCCGCGGTGCTGCAAGACATCAATGTAGATATTCCGGCTCGGCAGTCCGTTGCGATTGTTGGTGAGACCGGTTCAGGAAAGACCACGTTCGCCAAGCTGCTGACCCGACTGATGGATCCCTCGAGCGGCTCAGTTCGGGTCGGTAGGGCGGATTTGAAGCGAGTCCGTTTCGACTCGCTGAGGGAGAGGGTCGTCATGGTGCCGCAGGAAGGGGTGCTGTTCCGAGGCACGATCGGTGACAATGTGAGAATGGGCCGTCCGGGCGCCAGCAAGCGTGAGATCGAACTGGTGTTTCAAGAGCTTGGGCTCGAAGGTTGGCTGACAGAAACCGCAAACGGAATTGACACCCAAGTTGGAGAGAGGGGCGACTCTCTGTCGGTCGGCGAAAGGCAGCTCGTCACCCTGGCGCGCGCTGCGATAGCTGACCCGGATCTTCTTGTCTTGGACGAGGCGACCTCGTCGGTAGATCCGGCCACGGAGGCTCGAATCGCAGTTGCTTTGTCCCAGTTGAGTCGGGGGCGCACCGTCGTGACGATTGCTCACCGGTTGTCATCTGCTGAGACGGCTGATCGCGTACTCGTTTTTGACCAAGGTCGAATCGTCCAGGATGGTCCCCATCACGAACTGGCCGCCAAGCCCGGGATTTACCGGGGGCTCTTTGAGTCTTGGCGCAAGGGGACTTCGAGTCAGGGCAGTTCCACCTCGACCATGGCCCCGCCCCACCCATAGACCTGATCTCTGGCTTCGACGTAGACGGTCGTGATTCCCTCCGGGATCTCCACACCAGTGAGCGATCGCGTAAACGGTTGTTCTGTTGCGTGGTCGTGCAACAAGATGCGCTCGCCGTAAACGACACCATCGAACCCGATCACGCGCCAGGCGTCGGCGTAGCGCTCGGCAGAGTCGTACGGCGAGCTGATTGTCACATCGAACCGGTAGCTTGCCGTGCTTTCGGGGATCACCTCGACGGCTAGCACTTTTGGGTACAGCGCCGCTTGAAGCTCGGGTTCTACGCACCGGTCTTTACCTACTCCCCTGTTGGGGTTGAACACTCGACCCTCCACGAATCCCGCACCGGGTTCGGCCGTCGTCAGAAATCGCTCTATACCGTTGGCCACCGCTGTTGCAGCTTCGCGTTGGTATTCGATACTGGCGAACAGTTCGGCCTCGGCCCGGTTGGCCAGGTACCCGAGTTCTACCAGGACGGAAACCATCTCAGGCAGCCGCACCATCCCATAGGCATCGTCGCCGTCGGTATTGAGAACAGTCATGACCCCTGCGTCTGGAGCACGGTCCCAATCGATGTCGAATTGCGACAGGGCCTTCATGGTCTCTTCGAATATCAGCCCTCCTAGTCTTTCCGATTCATTCGAGTCGTGCTGTCGGAATATCTCAACACCGGGGATACCCGAACTTGGTGCGACCGGAGCGTTGTGGTGCAAAGAGACGAGGACTTTGGCGCCCATGAGTTCGGCATAGTCGGATCGGGTTCGAATTGGGATTGGGTAGTCGCCGGTTCGAGTAAGGACGGTGGCTATCCCACGCTCATTCAGGATCTCCGCTACAACGAGGCTGACCCTCAGATTCAGCTCCTTTTCGGGGAGGCCGGTGGGCGCAACTGCACCAGTGTCGACAGGACCACCGTGGCCTGGATCTATCAGCACCTCAACGTCGTAAACAGGTTCTCCGGCTTCCAAGACAGCGGGATCGCCGCACGGTGTCATCACTTCTATCAGGTCGCCGTTTGCCCCCGTCACGGCGACGATGACTCCACTTGGCGCGATCCACCCAACCGGTGGGCTCTGTTCGACCGTCGTCGTCGTTGGGGCAATTGTCACTGGGATGGTGGAAGAGGTCGTCGTGGGCACAACGCTGGAGCCGGTGGTCGATGTCGGTTGTGCCGTACCTGTGCATGAGGAAACAGCGAGAGCGACTGCTGCCACGGCACCGACGATCCGACTGACGCTTCTGTTCACTGGCTGTCAGACGCCCATCAAGTCGGCCAAATCCTGTCCGACCTCTGCTGCCCGACGGAGCTGAGTCCTTCGCTCATTCTCGAGGTCGTCGGTTCTATGGGAGACCAGGTCGACATATATCTTCATCTTTGGCTCTGTGCCGCTCGGACGGACCAAAACGCGGCCTCCGTCGATATCCAATTGGATCAGATCTTGCTCGCCAAGCCAAGGCGGGCGTTCCTGTCCTCCGGTCCGGTAATCAGTGACCGACAAGACATCATGTCCTCCAACCGAAGCTGGCGGGCTAGCGGCGAGGTTTGCAATGGCGTCCCGGATCGCGGTAGCTCCCTCGGTGTCGTCCCTCTTGACCGACACTTGCGCGCTCGTCCACAGACCGTGGGCGTCAGCAAGCTCGTCGAGTCGCTCCTGAAGGCTTGATCCCGTCCGCTTTAGATGAGCCGCCAAGTCCAATATCACGACTGCGGCACTCAAGCCATCTTTGTCTCTGACCGTACGGCCCACCGAGTAGCCCAGCGCCTCCTCGTATCCGAAAACAAACTCGCCGCGGCCGTCCTCTTCGAGTGCCAGCGCTGCCGCCATGATCCACTTGAATCCAGTGAGGGTCGTTGCCCGCAGTGCCCCGTGAGTCCTGGCCACCAAATCAAGCATCGGGGAAGACACGATCGAACTCGCGACGATCGGGTGTCGTGTGGCTGAACCGCCGAGGAGGTAATCCGCAAGTAGTGCGCCGATTTCGTTCCCCGTCAGGACCCGCCATCCGTCTCCATCCGGGACAGCCACGGCGAGTCGATCGGCGTCAGGGTCGTTGGCGATTATCAACTCGGCACCCTCTCGAGTTGCCGTGTCGATTGCAAGGTCCAAGGCACCAGGCTCTTCGGGGTTGGGAAAATCGACAGTTGGGAACTCGCCGTCCGGCGAGAACTGGGCTTCGACCGGAACGACCCGGCGGTGGCCGGCCCGTTGCATGAGTTCGAGCAGCGGTGCTCCTCCTACACCGTGTAGCGGTGTGTAAACAGTGACTAGGTCGGAACCGTCGCGGTGGATTCGGGTTCGGTCTATCTCGCTCCAGTATTCATCAAAGACCTCTTCTGGTATCGGCCTCACATTGGTGTCCGTTCCTGAGAAGGTGCCCTCAACCCGAGGGATCAGATTGGCGGCAGGGGCGCCAGTGATGTGTTCCTGGATAGTCTCGTCGGTCGGGGGCACAATCTGGGCAGCGTTCGTCCCGTAGACCTTGTATCCGTTGTCTCGCGGTGGATTGTGCGACGCAGTGACTACGACGGCGGCCAACGCTCCAACTTTTTTGGCGGCAAATGCGGCGACGGGCGTGGGTGTGACCTCCGGAAAGTATCGGACGTCGAAACCGTGCGCTGCGAGCACACCAGATGCGTCCTCGGCGAACTGACGACTGCTGGGCCGGGCGTCAAAGGCAACAATCACCGGACCGTCTGCATCAATCTCTTCCAGGAACCGGGCAAGGCCGTACGTCGTGCGAATCACCACGGCCCGGTTCATGCGTGAGCTTCCTGCCGCTACTTCACCACGGATACCGGCAGTCCCAAAAGTGAGGCTCTCGCCAAACCGATCAGTCAATTCGTCCTCGTCCTGTGCTGCAATCAGCTCCAGAATCTCTTGTTGGGTCTCGGGGTCTGGATCGGCTTCTGCCCAGGCGCGGGCAACGGAGAAAACATCCATGTTCAATAAACCGTACCTGGGGTCAGAGCGAACGCTGCTGCCACTGCCATGAGTCGGTACACATGTCGGCCAGCGACTTTTTCGCCTGCCAGCCGAGGACGTCGCGAGCCTTGGCGACATCGGCGTAAGACACTGCGATATCGCCAGCGCGCCTCTCCTCGATTTCGTACGGCACAGGTTTTCCACTTGCCATCTCGTAGGTATTGATCAGCTCCAAAACCGAGTGGCCTCGACCGGTCCCAAGGTTGAATGTATGGACCCCTGGTCTGCCGGCCAGGTGTTCCAACGCCGCCAGATGACCTTCAGCAAGATCCACCACGTGGATGTAGTCCCTCACTCCAGTTCCGTCCGGCGTCGGATAGTCGTTCCCGTAGACGGGGACTTTCGCAAGCTGACCTGCCGCCACCCGTGCCACGTAGGGCATTAGATTGCTCGGCACGCCGGAGGGATCCTCTCCGATCGATCCCGATGGGTGTGCCCCAACGGGATTGAAGTATCTGAGGAGCGCGATCTCCCACCGAGGATCAGCTCGGTGTAAGTCCTTGAAGACCCCTTCCATGATGATCTTGGTTTGACCGTATGGATTTGTGGCAACGCCGACTGGTGTGTCCTCCGTCATAGGCAGCTGATCAGGGGTGCCATATACCGTGGCGGAGGAACTGAAGACAACGCGATGGACTCCAGCGTTGCCGAGGGCCTCCAGCAACGAAATGGTTCCATGAACGTTGTTGTCGTAGTACTTGAGTGGTTGCTCGACCGACTCCCCAACTGCTTTGAGAGCAGCAAAGTGGATACATGCGTCGAAGCCTCTCGTCGCAAGTGTCGTGAGAGCAGCGGTGTCACGAATGTCGACTTCGTGAAACTCCGGGATGCTTCCGGTGATCTCGCCGATACGAGTTAGGACCGATGGATGAGCGTTGGAGAGGTTGTCGACAACAACGGGTTCATGGCCAGCTTCTTGCAAACTGACAACTGTATGGCTCCCGATGAAACCGGCGCCTCCCGTGACAAGAATCCTCATTGTTGCTCCCCCTTCGGAAGTGTCAGTGTGAAACACGAGTAGTCGCCATCGTGATCGTATTGGAGGGTGCCACCCATGGCCAAGGCTAGGTCATGTGCGACCGACAGGCCGAGGCCCACAGAACGCGGATTGGCGGGCCCAGGACCTGTTTGGAATGGCTGGAAGATCTTGGTCCGATCATCTTCGGACAGTGGCTCTCCGTCATCGCAAACGCTTATCGCGACTGAAGGGCCTCGCATCGACGTAACCACCTTCACGCTTGTACCGCCATATCGGATTGCGTTGCTCAGCAGATTTCGCACTATCTGACGGGTCCTCCTCGGGTCAGCTCTCGCAACGACCCCTTCTGTGAACTCGGTGGCAATCTGCCTTGCCTCGCCCTCCAATACACGCCGAACTTCGGGTTCCACCTCAAATGATTCTGGCGTCAAGCTCACCGTGTGAGCGCCGCTGCGATGAGACACGAGGAGGTCTTCGATAATCCAGGCTGCGTCTTCAGCCTGAGAAGCCACCACCCGAATCATCTCCGTGATTTCCTCATCAGAAAGCCGATCGGGTTCCTTCGCCATCAGCTGTGACATGCCAAGAACCACCGCAATTGGGTTCCTCAGTTCGTGAGACACAGTAGCGATGAAGAGGTCCCGGGCCTTTTTCGCCGCGACGGTGTCGGTCATGTCAATGATCGCTCCTTCGGCCCACTGAGCGCCCCCCGCCTGAACCGTCTTCACGCAATGGCGAACATGAACTGATGTCCCGTCCGATTGGATCAGTTGTGTATCGAACTCCGCGGGTGACACGGACTCTGAGATGGCTCTGAGCCATTTTGATTGCTCGGAGTCATCAGCGAATGAGAGCAGCAGACAGTCTGGTCGATCGAGCAACTCGACTTCCGAGCCAAAACCAAGAAGCCTGGCCAACGCGGAGTTGCCGTCCTCGAGTAGACCGTCACTTGACGCCCTGTAGAGCGCGATCGGTGCACGAATCCACTTGCTGTCGGTGTCCGGACCTGGGCTCACATTCTGATTATCGACGTTTCGGTGATTTCACTGGATACACGAGCGGTGTTCAGTGGACGCCCACTCAGTTGTGGCGACCGTCCGTGGGCCGGCTTCATCCGGCCATGTCCAAGTCGAGGGTCATTTGCGGCTCCGGTCTGAAATACCGACTCACTCCGTTCCACATCAGGTGATCCATATACACCCACGATTGGCGATGAACAGTGCTGGGTCCCATCGCCTGGAGGTGTGCCTTGTGAACTGGACATGGATATCCCTTGTTCGCCTCGAAGTTGTATCCAGGGTGGGTGGTAGCCAATTCGATCATCATTCGATCGCGTGAGACCTTGGCCAATATCGAAGCTGCCGCGATTGACAGGGATGTTCGATCACCACCGACCAGCTTTCGAGCACCTCCAATGAAATCCCAGTTGCCGTCGACCAAATGCTCGTCTGGATCCAAGGTGAGGTCGTCTAGAGCCCGACGGGCTGCCAACCGCTGAGCATCTGACATGCCGAGTTCGTCGCACTCGGCGGGCGTCGCATGACCGACAGCCCAGTCGTCACACCAACCGGCGATCCGATCGAATAGAGCCTCTCTTTCTCGTGCGGTGAGCATCTTCGAATCCCGGATCTTGTAGAGCCGCTTGTCCTTGGGCACGATCGCGACTCCGACCGTCAGCGGCCCGGCCCAGGCGCCGCGGCCGACCTCATCAATGCCGACCACGATCTGAGAACCCGAGTCCCAAAGCTCCCTCTCGATAGCCAGGCCAGGGGCGCTCTTCTTGAGGCTCGGCCGAAGTCGAGGGACAGAAGACATGGATCGTCAGGGTAACTCAAGGCCCGTTCAGGATCTGCTAGTTGAGCGAGGGATCCTCAGCGTAAGTGGAGACGACCGAAAGTGGACCGCTCTGGCGCCGGAGCACAAGTCTCCAAAGATCGGGGTCGTCACTGAATGCGTCACTGCTAGTTGCAGGAACCAAAAACCACGCTCCGTCGTCGATCTCGTCTTCGAGCTGGCCGGCAGTCCAGCCGGCGTAACCGGAGAACACCTTGACGTCTGTGACTTCGGACGACGGGGCCGCGAGATCAACCATTGAAACCCCCGAGGGCTCGAGATCGGTGACGTGACTCTGACGGCCAAGCCCAATGGCCATGTCCGGCTCGACAGGACCGCCGAAATGGACCACTGCACTCACGGCGAGTTCAGCCCATTCGGGAAGGTGGTCGGCGACGCTCACCGTGGTTGGACGGTTGAGCACCAGACCAAGAGCGCCGTCTTGGTCGTGGCTCACGATCAAGACCACTGTTCGATAGAAGTTCGGGTCTATGAGATTTGGTGTGGCGACCAGGAGTTGACCCGACAAGTCTGTCATGGCGGTTCATGCTGGCACCTCTCAGCGATCTCTGCATCACTACCGTGGCCCCGTGAGAGCTTTGGTCAAGTATCCCAACGAACTCGGGTTGAGGCTCGAAGACACCCCACAACCTCAACCAGGCCCCGACGAGGTGCTCATTCGGGTACACACGACAGGCATTTGCGGCACCGATCTACACATCTACGACTGGGATCCCTGGGCTGCAGCCAACGTGCCAGCACCGATGGTTGTAGGTCACGAGTTTTCAGGTCATATCGCGGGTATGGGGGTCAACGTTTCTGGATTTGTCGAAGGTGAGCTCGTGAGCGCGGAGGGCCACGTGGTTTGCGGGTCTTGTCGAAACTGCCTTGCTGGTCGCCGTCATCTCTGCCATCAGCCGAGAGGGCTGGGGGTCAACATCCCAGGAGCATTTGCAGACTATGTCGTCGTCCCAAAGACCAACGTCTGGCGTCATACCGAGGAGACCACGCCAGAGATTGGGGCGTTGTTCGATCCATTTGGGAACGCTGTCCACACCGCACTGAAGTTCCCGGTACTGGGGGAAGATGTCCTGATCACCGGAGCAGGGCCAATTGGTCTAATGGCAACCGCCATCGTCAAACACGCTGGAGCGAGAAACGTAGTCGTCACTGACCTAAACGAGTTCCGGCGCGACTTGGCCGTGATGATGGGAGCAACGCGGACCCTTGACCCAACCGCTGGTGATCTGCGTCAAGTGCAAAACGAGTTGGGTATGGAGGAAGGGTTCGATGTTGCCTTGGAGATGTCAGGGAGCAGTGCTGCGATGAGTGACATACTCAACAACACGATTCACGGAGCCAATATCGCCCTGCTGGGGATCCCTGGCGAACCGTATGCGATCGATTGGTCAACAGTCATCTTCAACATGCTGAACATCAAAGGCATCTTCGGGCGAGAAATGTACGACACCTGGTACAAGATGAACGTTCTGATCACGAGTGGTCTCGACATATCACCCGTGGTTACTCACCGATACAAGGCTGAGAGTTATGAAGAGGCGTTCGAGGCCATCCGTGACGAGCGATCCGGCAAGGTCTTGATGTCCTGGGCCTCCAGCTAGGGAAGATTCTCCTCAATCCAGCTGACAATGTCGGCGACCACTTCAGGTCCTTCTGGCTCGTTCATGGTTTCATGACGTAGACCGTCTAACAGCTGCCGTTCGACATTGGGCAGCTCCCCAAGACCTTCGCTGCTCGCGGGGGGCACGATTGTGTCCTCGCCTCCGTGGATCAAATAGGTAGGTAGGTCAAGGGCCTCCAAGTTGGCGTTTAGGTCGTCGATCGCTTCGAAGATTTTGCTGCCTAACCGTGCTGTTGACTTGATCACCACCAGGGGGTCAGCAAAGTATCGCTCTGCGACGGCTGGATCTCGACTCAACTGGTCGCCGTCGAGGCCGTTCGGGATAGCCAAGGTGGGAAGGAAGCGTCCCACGACTGGCGCCAATGCTCGCTGCCATGCTTCACCGCCGGCCAGGGCAGGTGCGGATAGCACGAGAAGATCGGGTGATTCGTATTCACCTAGGGCGTACCCGAGGGAGAGGTTGCCGCCCAGAGAATGTCCCATCAGAACGACAGGCCCACCTTCCGAGAGCGCCCACTGGACGTGCCGCTCGATCTGGCGGTGATAATCTGACCAGTCTTCGATGTCCCACCGTCGGCCGCCACTTCCGCCGGCGCCTATCAGGTCGAAGGCGCGGACATGCAGACCGCTAGTAGCCATCTGCTCACCCACGGCGTGATATCGCCCAGAATGCTCCGCCAAACCGTGAACCAGGACAACGAAGGCTTTCGGCTTGCTGTCTGGCGACCAGTCTCGAACCAATTCGGTTCCAGCGAGATCATGCGGTTGGGCGTGTGTGGTAGCTGCCATGGGGCCGATCTTATGAGTCAGCCGGAAACGTGAAAAGGTGGCCGCGCTGTCGTGCCCGAAAACTGACGGCCGCGGATCTCCACCTCAACCGGGGTTCCTGTGGGCTGGGGCGGGGCCATGTATGCCAGTGCAATCCCTTGTCCAAGGATCGGACTCATATTTCCGGACGTCACGATCCCAGTTGCACCATTGGCTGCCGTGACACTGCAACCGGATCGAGGTACTCCCCGCTCATTCAGGACGATCCCCGCCATGGCCCGCTCCAAGCCTTGCTCTCGTTGCTTCAACAGAGCACTACGCCCGGTGAACTCGTGATCAAAAGAGACCGCGAAGTTGAGGCCAGCCTCCAGAGGAGTGAAGGATTCGTTGAGATCCGAACCCCACAATGGGAATCCTGCTTCGAGCCTCAGGGTGTCGCGGGCCCCGAGTCCGCACGGTTGCGCTCCCGCGTCCAAAAGTGCGGAGAGCACTTGACCGGCGACGCCGGATGGCATACATAGCTCCGCTCCTGGCTCCCCGGTGTACCCAGTGCCAGCGGCCGCCATGGTTGTGCCGTCCTTCCAAGAGAGCGAGAGGTTGCGAAACCGTCCCGGATGCCTTCCGAAGACTCGGTCCAGAGTCTCCTGCGCCGAAGGCCCCTGTACCGCCAGAAACACCGTTGAACCCTGCAAGTCTGCCACCTTGGTTTGGGCGTGTCTCGCAAACGATTCCATAACGCGAGCCTGATTGACAGCGTTGGGCATAACCCAAAACTCGTCGTCGCCAAGCCACCAAACAATGATGTCGTCGATTACTCCACCATCTTCGTTCAGCATCATTGTGTATTGACACTTACCGGGTTCGATGCGGTCTATGTCGTTGCACAACAGCGCGCTGATGGCCTGGTGCGCTCCCTTCCCGGTGAGTGAGAAGCGGCCCAGGTGTGTAACGTCAAAGACACCAACCGTCTCCCGCACGGACTGGTGCTCCGAGATAACCGAGCCAAATCTCAGGGGCATTTCCCACCCTCCGAAATCGGTGAATCGCGCTCCGAGGCTTTCGTTGACGCTGTGGAGGGGTGACCTCATCCGGTCAGGCGCTCTCCTCGATCCGCCAGTCGAACGATCGACGGCTCTCCTGGAATGCGCGTCGGCGCAAGGGCATCAACCATGTTTTCAGGCTCCTCGAGGCCGTACTTGACCACGAGATGGAGATAGTCCCGCTGGTAGAAGATCTTGCAGTTGATATCCGGATGGTATTTCTTCAGTTCCCGGATCTTCTTGTTTTTCTTAGTAACAAGCTTTTGATTCATAGTGGTGATCTCAATAAAGAGATCATCACGTGGCAGATAGAAGTCCGGCGTGAAGAACTTCGCCGGTTCACCGTCTTCCCAACCGATTGGGAAGCTCCTCGGTTCGTAATGCCACGGAATCTCATAGAAGTCGAGGAGTAGAGCGAACTGTCGCTCACTGTTATGGGCGAAATCGACTTCGGAAGCGGTCAGCTGCTTGGTGGTCAGGGCGCCCCTACCTCTGCGGCGGGTGAGAGTTCGAAATCTGGAAACAACTGATGGATGGCCCCTTCGACCTGATCCTGGACAGGCCCGATGGCGATGCTGAAAACGCCCTGGCCACGCCTGAGCACGTCGACGACTTCCTGGTCCGAGTGAGCTGCATAAATCGTTTGCCCATCGCTGAGAAGCGTCACGTCGGCCAGGGGTTGGTCGGAGTCCATCTCGGCCCGGAGAATCTCAACGGCCGATCGAATCTTCTTGAGGCTCATGCCAGCGTCTAGAAGATTCTTGATGACCTTTAGCTGGACGACATCGGTGAAAGAATACAGACGCTGCGATCCGGATCCATGTGCCTGTTGCAGCGTTGGTGTGATCAGATTGGTGCGAGCCCAATAGTCGAGTTGCCTGTAGGTGATGCCTACGAGCTTGCATACTTGTGGAGCGCGGTATCCGCCCGCCTCGGTGTTCATGTGACCTCCGGGTTACATCAGTGTAACTCCGCCGCGGGCAAGCTAACCGATCGGCTGTAGAGGTGTCAATGAAATCTGTGGAAAACTCACTTGACGGGTTTCAGGAGGGCAGCTGCCTTCTCCACTTGATCCTTGGTACCGACCACAACCAGGCGCTCTCCTGGATTGAGGGGGACATCGGGCCCAGGGTTCACCCGGATGGTGTCCGTCCCTCCCTCCACGGCAAGAACGGTCGCTCCTGACCTTTGCCTGATCTTTGACTTGGCAAGGGTCTTGCCCGCCACCGAGCATCCCGGCTCCACGTCCAGTTCCTCCACACGGAACTCGATTGGGCTACCGCTGACGACGACGTCGAAGATCTGAGCCAGTTCCGGCTGTAGGGCCATCATTGCAAGCCTCTCGGCTCCCACGGCCTGAGGTGCGACTACCGCGTCGGCACCCGCAAGAAGCAACTTGCGCTCCGACTCGATCTCAGCCGCCCGACAAATCACTCTCACCTCGGGGTGCATCGATTTGGCCGAGAGCGCAATCACGAGGTTGTTCGAATCCTCCTCCACACAAGCGATGATTGCTTGGGCGTGTTCGATACCGGCCAACTCCAGCACGTCGTTGTGCGTCGCATCCCCCTGGATGGCCAATGCACCGGCGCTACGTGCCGCCTCCACCCGGTCGGTGTGATCGTCTACCACGAGCACATCCGTTCCGTGCGCGCTCAAGACGCGAAAGACCCCGCGTCCCACTCGGCCATAGCCACAAAGAATGATGTGGTTACGTAGCTTCGAAACGTCCTTGTTCATTTTCCTGTTCCGTCTGACCTCACTCAGGTCGATCAGGTATTCGATCGATGCCGCAGCAGTGTAGAGAGCTGCTCCGATACCTAGAACGATGACGAGGACTGTCCATATTCTCCCCCCTGTCGAGAGGGGAAAATTCTCCTGAAAACCGACCGTCGTGACCGTGATCGCGACCATATAGAACGCATCGAACAGGCTTACGTCCTCGATCAGGAGATACCCGATCGTCCCGACGAGCATCACGGTGGCGCTCAGAGCCACCCCAAAGAGAATCTGTCGACGAGGGCTCATTCAGTGTGTGGCGACTCGAAATCCTCGACGGTGACTTCCTCGAGGAACTGTCGAAATCGCTCGACCTCCTCTTCAGCGTCTTCTTCCTCGAAATGCACTCCTGCCTCGTCAAGAACACTCGGAGCGACGAACACGGGTGTGCCGGTCCGAACAGCGAGGGCTATTGCATCTGACGGACGTGACGAGATTGAGACTTCCTCCCCGGCAACATCGAGGGTCAGATCAGCAAAAAAGATCGCATCGCGCATTTCGGTGATCGTGACCTTGGTCGCCAAAGCTCCGACCGAGTCGAGAACCGAACGCATGAGATCATGAGTCAAAGGTCTTGGCGGGGTGACACCCTCCATGGCGGTAGCGATGGCCGTCGCCTCACTAGCCCCTATCCAGATGGGCAGGTATCTCACCCCAGTGGATTCCTTCAAGAGCACGATGGGCTGGTTGGAAGGCAGCTCAATGCGGACGCCAACCACCTCGAGGGGAATCGGTGCTACGTCGTCCGCCATGTTTGGAGGTTATCACCCGGATAGGCATCGTCGGTTTCCTAGAGCCACCCGAGCTCGTTGGCGAACCGTCTGTGGTCCTCGACGAAGGACTCCATATCAAACACTGCCCAAACCCCGTTCAGGTTCCGATACAGGCCCAGCCAATCCAGCCCGTACCCCAAAAGGAACTCATCGCCCACCTCAAACCCTCGGTACTCGACTGGAACCTCGGCAACGCGCCGCCGAGTCTTGTCGAGGAGGGCCACCGTCGACACCGATGCTGCTCCCCTATCCAGAATCATCCGACGTAGGACAGAGAGGGTCATCCCCGTGTCGACGATGTCCTCGACAAGGATGACGTTTCGATCGAGCAAAGGTTCGGTTGAGTCCAGGGTGATGCCGATTCGCCCCCCTTCGCCAAACCGATTGACGCTGATGAAGTCCACCTCCGACGGGGTGTCGACGTGACGTACTAGGTCTGCAGCGAAGGGAACAGACCCGACCAGTCGCACGACGAACATAGGCTCGCGTCCGGCGTAGTCGTGGGTGATTGCCGCTCCCAGCTCCGCCACCCGCGAGCGGATTTCCTCCTGCGGCAGTACGAGGCGGGCCGAGTCCGTGGCGTTCATCTGAACGCCTTGGCTGTCAGGCTTATCCAATAGGTGAGCGTGTCTAGCCACGTCGGCTCGACGATTGACCTCCGAACAATGGTGACCGTCGGTACTGGGTTTTGGTCGACCTCCTCAGATTCCACTGGGACCACCGACTCTGGCTCGTTCGCTACTTCGAGAGAGTCGCCGAGGGATTCGGCAGACTCCTCCCCCACCGCGACCGCCATCTGCACTCGAGCGAAACCCCAGTCGAATAGCCGGACAGCGTCTACAAGGTGTCCCCGGGTGCCTGCGGACCCAAACACGACGACGAAGAGCCGGTGGCCGAATCTCTCTGCGCTACCCACATAAGTGAGGCCCGCACGTGGTGTCTGACCCGTCTTGACTCCCGTGAGGCCCTCGTAGCCGTTGAGGATGCGATTCGTGTTTGTGGCTGAGCGTTGAGACCCATCAGGGGCGTCGGGAAAGACCAGGGCTTTCGCCCTTGCGATCTCTGCGAACGCCGGCAGCGACATCGCCTTGACTGCCAACCTCAGCATGTCGCGCGGTGTTGAATAGTGACCTTCGGTATCCAGCCCATGAGGATTGGCGAATCGCGTGTTCTCCATACCGAGTTCGGCGGCCCGGGCATTCATCACCCCCACGAAACCTTCAATGGAACCCGAGATGTGTTCGGCAATGGCGGCAGCCGAATCGTTTCCGGACCGGATCAGGGCCGCCCGCTCCAAGGCACCAAGGCTCACTGATTCTCCTGCTACGAGCCCGATCTCCTGACCAATGGTGGACGCGGCCTCATCAGACACAGTGACACGATCGGCAGGGTCGCCCTGCTCGACACCGAGCATCACTGTCATGATTTTGGTGATCGAAGCCATCGGTCTTGGCGTGTCGGCATCCCACGATGCCAAGATCTCGTCTGAAGTTTCGTCGTAGACGATCCAACTCTGGGCTGACACTGTTGGTAGCCCCGGCAAAGGGAATCCCTGGCCGGGTGGCGTTTCGAAGGTCAGAGGTGCTGCGGATGCAGGCAGCACTCCAGTGAGGAGCAATGCCACCGCAAACGCGATGGGCAGGAGTTTCACGGGCTCAGCTGTTCCCTCAGGTGGATAGTGAGCTGCGCCCGGTGAATCGCGGCAACAGATTCAGCCGCGTTGGCCATCACATCGCGTGCCTGCGATCGAGCCTCCGGATTGGAGGCCCGTAGTAAGGGGGCCACAAGCTGTGTCAAAAGGTCGGATTCACGCTGAGCGGCAAGCTGGACTGTTCTCAGATGCCGAGGTTCCAGCCCCAAATCGATCAGCCGTTTCGCTTCAGTGGCGATGATGGCAGCCTCCGCAGGGAAGACCCCCGTGTCCCCGACCGCTGAGATCAGACCGAAACTCTGAAGCGCATCTAATTCGTCATCGCGGAGTCTCGATCGTTTCAACAGGTCCGATCGTTCGATGGGCTCTCCGACCTCGTTCAGATCAGTTTCGGTCGTATCCGATGTTTCCTGGCTCTCGCCACGCTCCCAGAGGGTGAGCTTGGACTTGATGACCTTCAGAGGAAGAAAGTGGTCCCGCTGCTGTTGGAGTATGAATCGAAGCCGAGCCACATCATGGGTGCTGAACTGTCGATAGCCAGAGTTGGTTCGATCTGGGTCGATGAGACCTTGACTCTCGAGAAAACGAATCTTGGAGACCGAGACATCCGGGAAATCATCCCGGAGAAGGTTTATTACCTCTCCGATGCTCAGGGCATCCTCAGGCATCACCGTGAGCCACTACAAACTGGAACCGACCAATCAACACTTCGTCTCCGGCTGACAGAACCGCTGAGTCGACACGCTCATCGTTCACGTAGGTTCCATTGGTTGAGCCGCTGTCCTCGATCGACAACTCGAGTCCTGTCGCCATGAACCTGCAGTGATGTCGGGACACCGTGACGTCATTGAGAAAGATGTCTGAATCTGGGTGGCGTCCGACGGTCGTGTTGCCGTCCCTTAGCAAGTAAGAAAGCCCCTTCCGCGGCCCCTTCTCCACGACCAAAGCAAACCCCGAAAGGCCCTGGACGTGAGCTGCTTCCTCGCGGGTAAGCGGGTGGTCCGAGCGGTCCTCGATCGGAACGTAAACGACTGTTGGGTCGATCTCGACGTCTACTTGAGGTTGGCCTTGTTCTTCGCCCTTAGCTTCCATGCTCGACCTGATGATAGGCGGTGTTGCCGCCCATTACCTCGGGCTACTCGGTCAGATCCTTGTAGCCATCGGCATCGAGAAGTCCACCGTCGTGGATCTGACCCCTGACTTCGAGTTCCACAAGCCAACCGTCTGAGTAAGGGTCGGAGTTGACGAGTTCAGGATGCTCCACGACGGCATCATTTACAGCTACTACTTCGCCATCGAACGGGGCATAGACCTCACCAACCGATTTGGTCGATTCAATCTCGGCAATCAGGTCCTCCTTGGAGACCTCCCGGCCGACCTCTGGCAACTCAACGTAAACCACGTCTCCGAGCTGGTCCTGGGCGTAGTCAGTGATGCCGAGCCGAACACGGCTGTCGGTCAACTTGTCGATCCACTCGTGTTCCTCGGTGTATCGCAGATTGCCCGGCGTCTCCATCAAGTCTCCTCTTCCTGGGTGGCCGACTCTACTTCCCTCATCACTCTTCGAGCATCACCGGTGTACTGAATCGCGGTGATCCAGTAGAGGACGAGGCCGGCTGCAGCCGACACCCAGGCCAGTGGAAGGAAGATGGCGCGGGCGAAGGGCACTGCCGCGATGTAGAAGGACTGGATCGCGCCATAGATCAAGAAGGTGGCGACCTTGCCCAAGTATCGGACCTCCAGAGTGCCCTGACGTCGCCGAACCAGCCCAAACGTAAGCAACGCCATATACGCCTCGCGAAGGAGCAGCGGGTATCCCACCCACGCAGGGATGATGCCTGAAATCAAGCCAGCGAGTACCGCCGACGCGATCATCAAGCGATCAGCTATCGGGTCTAACGACTTTCCCAGCTTGGTGACTTGATCCAGCCGTCTCGCGAGATAGCCGTCCACCCAGTCCGTCCACGACACGACGATGAGCAACACCGTGGCAATTCCGATCTCCTCCGCCGACAGCACCAGCCACCAGAACACCGGAACCATCGCGAGACGGACGAATGAGATTGCGTTCGGGATTGTGAGGATGCGGTCGGTTACCGGTGATTCGTCCACTCGGTGAGCGTAGCGTCAACCTGCTGGGACGACCTCGCCGATCGCACCGAGTCGGGCCTGAAGACCCCCGAGTGACTGCTCGAAAGCGAACGTCACTGCTTCCTGCCGGTATACCTCCGTTATCGGCGCCCGATACAACGGGAGGTAGGGAAGGTCTTTCGCCAGGATCAGCTCCATTTCGGCAATCGCAGTAAGGGCACTCGTCATGTCGTAGGCGCTTTCGAACTCTTCCAGGGCAGCCTCGAACTCGGGGCTGTCGTAGCCCGTGTTGTTGAGCTGGCCATCCGTCGAGAACAGGGGTCCGTAGTAGGTGGGCAATGAGGGGTTTCCCAGGGTCCAGCCCAGAACGAACATGTCATATCCGTAGGCTCCCTGATCGTCCTCGGTGAACGCCAAATCGATGACCGTGTCGAGATCGGTGACCACTGGGCGCGCGTCGAATCCGAGAGTCCTGAGTAGGTCTGCTATCGCTTCAACATACTCGGGCCGCGCAGGTTCGTAGGAGTCTCCAGCCGTCAGGATCGTAAGTGGTTGTGGGGCCAGCCCGTTGATCCTCAGCCCTGATCCGGCATCAATTCCCTCGCCTGACGCCTTCGGGCGCTCCTCCCATGAATACCCTTCCCCTTCGAGGGCCTCAATGGCGGCATCCAGCCGGTCACTAAGGGTGCCCTCGTAGAGTTCTCGGCTTGTGTCAGCGATATCGGAAGCGAGCCACTGATCATTTGTCTCCGGGGTGAAGGTCCAAGCAGCCGTCCCATCTCCTAGGATGTCCTCGGCCATTTCCTCTCTATCTAAGAGCAGGGCAATTGACCTGCGGAACGCCGATGAAGACATCGGCTCCCGGGCAAGGTTGAACCCCAGATAGCGAACGGAGTTCGTTTGGTTGACCACGAGGGAGAGACTCGCACCTCGTGCCGCAGCCGTTTGGTCTGGAGTCAAGCCCTTGGGGGTCAAGAAGACATCGATCTGACCGTCAGCCATCGCTTCGATGGCGGATGCCTCATCAGCGAGGACATGATATTGCACGCGGTCGGCCTCGACCTTGGCCTTGTGCCCTCGGTTGGCCCGGCTGACGACGAGGTTCTCAGACCAGGCTGTCAGTGTGAGGGGTCCGCCCGAAGCATCGTGACTGCCGCTCAGTTCATAGATTTCGGCCGCCTTCTTGCCGTCGGCAGTTTCCGACCAGGCGTGGGCCGGCATGATCGGAGCAAAACCAACCGCATAGGGCCAGACCGCCAGGGTTGGCCGCTCAGCGAAGATCAGTCGAAGTCGGCGTTGGTCGTCTAGCTCGACTTTGCTCAGCTCCTCGGGAAACGACTCAGCCCAACCGCCACCCATGTCGGTTCGTCTCACTGTCTCGAATGTGAAGACAAAGTCCTCGGCTGTAATGGGCGCGCCATCGCTCCAGTACATCTCGTCGAACTCGATGATGACTTCCCACCCATCGGATCCTTGAGTTGGTGTCGCCATCTCGGTTGCCAGTTCGGGTTGGATCGCACCATCGCCGGCGTCGACCGTGAACAGCGCAGGCTTTGTTGGGCCGAGGATGTAGGAGTTCCAGACCGAAGGCTGTTCCCCGTAGTAGGCCCAGTAGTTGTCCGTCGAAATCCCCGAGAGAACGCCGATTCTGTAGACAAAAGGCGACTCGGTCTCCTCTGCTGCCAGTGTCTGGAGGTTCGCCGAACCGTTTTCATCGACTTCCAGCGGCTCGGACCTCGTTGGCTCGACTGTGAGATCAGGCATAGGCTGGGAGTCGTCAGAGCCGGTTACCTGAAGAAAGCCGGCAACGGCTACTCCGGCCAAGACCAGAGTGGCTCCAATAGATCGGGCGGTATTGCTTCCCAACTTCATATCCCGCCATTGGGATCGGCAGGTTCGTGGGTGGTCTTGACAATGATGTGTGATGAACCGGGCGAGTTAACATCGTCGCCACACGGGCCGTGGCGCAGCTTGGTAGCGCGCTTGACTGGGGGTCAAGAGGTCGTGGGTTCAAATCCCGCCGGCCCGACCAACTCAATGTCAACCCTCTGACCCTGCCGTCAGACGTCCTCTTTGCTGGCAGCCGAATCCAGGCCAGCAAAAGCTCGTCAAAATCCTGCACGAACCTCTTGTATCTGTCGGTGGGCGAACGTATGTTCGGCCTATGGAATGGAAAGAGGAATCCAACGACACTCTCGAGCAGGTGTTAGACCACTTTGCCGGGTTGTCGACTGCGGCTTTGGCGAGGGTTTGTGCCGTGATCCGTGAGGTTGATGCTCGCCAGTCTTGGATGGCTGATGGAGCACGCAATCTGACAGATTGGGCTGCGGCCAGACTCCGAATACGCCACAATTCGGCTTCCCAGTTGGTGCGGGTGGCTCTCAGACTCGGTGATCTGCCCGTCCTATCGGAACGATTCGCGAATGGTGATCTCTCGATTGACCAGGTCGACGCCCTTTCTCGCATGGCCACGCCTGAGACGGAGGACGGGTTGATCGCTGAGGCTTTGGGATGGTCGCAGGCTGCTTTGGATCGTGTTGCACGCAAGAGACGTCACGTTGAGCTCGACCGCGCTGAGTCCGATAGATATCTCTATCGGCAGTGGAATCTCGACGAGTCGGCTCTCAGATTCCGAGGGAAGCTCGGCGGACATGCCGGCCGCGTGTTCGACGCAGCAATCGACGCCGGGGTGGACGCAGCCGGCCCCAATGCTGACACTGGCCTATTTGATCCGGCACCCATCAGGGCGGCTGACGCCCTTGTCGATCTTGCCGGCGGCGCCGGTGTCGCCACTCATCTGACCGTGTTTATTGACGACGACGGCGCCGAGTTGGACAACACCGCCCCTCTCGGCAGTCAGGCAGTTCGGCAGTTGGCTTGCGACGCCGCGGTACGGCCGGTTGTGACCAATGACGGCCAGCCGGTCGGTGTGGGGCGAAAGAGTCGCCAGGTCCCTGAGTGGCTCAAGGAGCTGGTTCACTTCCGCGACGGCTCGAGATGTCAGCATCCCGGGTGTCGGAACACTCGTTGGCTTCAGATTCACCACATCCGACATTGGGCCGATGGCGGGCCGACGGACTTGGACAATCTCATTCTACTTTGTGGTGCCCACCACCGATTCCTTCACCGCCACAATTGGCATGTGACCCGGACCAAGGACGGGTGGGTGTTCCGAAAAGCAGATTGGATGCCCTTCCCCCGTCCACGAGTCCCGACTGACACAAGACTCCTCGAGCTAGTTCGAAGTCCCTAGGGCCCTAGGCCCCACCAGCTTCCGAGCCCAACAAGACCACGAGCCCAGAATCCGTCACGAACTCGCGTGCTTGAGTCAGAAGATGGCGTGCCAGACCCAGACGAGGCCCTCTACTAAGCGCCATCCCAGATAGAGAATCACCAGCACGACCATAAGCTTGAAGTGCCAGGGCGCGGGAACTTGGCCGTCGGTTCGTTCCTCGTTCATCGGTCGGCTCGGTTGCGAGTGACGAAGTGAATCGGATTCCCCGTGAAGTCATGAGCACGGCGGAGGTTGTTCTCGATAAAGCGGAAATAGTCATCTCCGAGCTCACCTCCTGAGACAAACACAACGAAGGTGGGAGGCTCGGTGCCGGCCTGGACCACGTAGTGAAGCTTTGGCCTACGACCCTTGCGCACGGGAGGTGGGTGGGAAGCCGTCCACGAACGGAACTCTCGATTGAGACGGCCCGTTGGAATGCGATTCTGGCGGGCTTCCTCGACAGCTTCTAGCGCCGCTCCGAGCCGGCCCACCCGGGCGCCGGTCTTGGCGGACATTCGCAGGAGTGGAGCCCAACCCATAAAGCCCAAGCGCTCAGGAATCGATCTCTCGGTCCATTCCTTTTGTTCGTCGTCGAGGGCGTCCCACTTGTTCATCACGATGACAACGCCGGCGCCAGCGTCGATGATTTCCTTTGCAATCCGCTGATCCTGATGGGTCACACCCTCGGTTGAATCGACCATCAGGATGGCGATGTCCGACCGAGCCAGTGCTTCACGTGCACGTAGGACTGCGTAAAAGTCTGCGTCTTCATTGATCTTGGGATTGCGACGAATCCCTGCGGTGTCCACCAACGTGTACGGGCGATCATCGATCTCCACCTCGACATCAATCGGGTCACGTGTTGTTCCAGGCGTGTCCGAGACGATGACCCGATTGTCACCGACCAGCCGATTCAAGAGCGTGGACTTCCCAGTGTTTGGCCTACCCACGATGGCAACACTCGGATGCGCCGTGTGCTCATCTTCTTCTTCGGTTTCGGGGATCAGTGCAACGACACGATCGAGAAGATCCCCGACACCCCTTCCGTGATAAGCGCTGACGGGTTGGGGATCCCCAAATCCAAGCTTCCAGAATCGGTCGATCTCCCATTCTTGGGCCTCTGTGTCCATCTTGTTGACGGCGACAACCGCCGGAACGCCTGAGGCTCGCAACAGAGAAACCACTCCAGTGTCATCGTCGGTCAGTTCGGCAGTGCCGTCCACCACCAGCACGACCACGTCGGCCCCCGACAATGCGCCTTCAGCCTGTTCTCGAATTGAGGTGTTTAGGCCGCCATCTGGCTTGACCTCCCAACCTCCTGTGTCCACAAGTACAAATGGGCGTCCGTTCCAGTCGGCATCGAAATGACGTCGATCGCGGGTGACCCCAGCCATCTCCTCTACCACCGCCGCTCGTCGACCGAGGATGCGATTGACGAGGGTCGATTTTCCGACGTTCGGTCGGCCGACAATGGCTACAACAGGAAGTCTCGCCATTGGGTCAGCCCGAGATCAGGTCGAGAGCTTCTGTTGCCGTCCAGTCCCGGTCTCGTTCGAGCCAGCCGTCGCCTTTACTGCCCGTGGCCGTCACACCGGCTTCCACAAGCGCCACCAGGGTCGACACGAAGGATCTCAATTGTGGAGGTAGAGGGAAATACTCGCCCTCTTCGGTTGCCTGCCACAGTTCGACTCCGGATGCCGGTTCCAGACGAGCAACCACCTCTTGGACCAGGTGATCCGGAGCTGAGGCCCCGGCAGTCACGCCCACCGTCTTCGCCTTGGCCAGCCACTCATCCTGGATCTCCGCCGCCGAGTCGATGCGGTATCCCGCGATCCCCTTCTCATGGGCCACCCGCACCAAAGCCTGAGTGTTCGATGAGTTGTGCGACCCGACTACGAGAATCAGGTCACAAACCTCGGCGAGTTGCTTGACGACTTCCTGACGATTGGTGGTTGCATAACAAAGGTCTGATTTCCGAGCGGTTTTCAAAGATGGGTAACGCTTTGATGCCTCGCCCAAGACGTCCTCCCACTCGTAGACGCCAAGAGTCGTTTGGGCCACCAGCGCCACACGCTCTTCATCAGTTGGCGAGAACTCTTTCAATCCGATCTCTGGCTCGACGAGGGTGATCGCCTCGGGAGCTTCGGCGATTGTCCCGACAGCTTCGTCGTGGCCCTCGTGGCCGATGTAGATGATGTCGTAACCCTTGCGGGCCATCAGTTTCACTTCGTGATGAACCTTGGTCACCAAAGGGCAAACCGCATCTATCACGACAGCGGCTCGTTCCGACGCCGCGGCGACCACCTCTGGCGCAGAACCGTGAGCTGACAGCATTACAGGAGCGCCGGGTGGGACCTCACTGATGTCGTCAACGAAAACAACTCCGACCCGCTCGAAAGCCTCCACTACCCATTCGTTGTGAACTATTTCGTGATAGCAGTAGACGGTGCCGTCGAAGATTCGAGTCATCCAGGTCAAAGCCTTGATTGCCATCTCTACACCGGCACAAAAGCCTCGGGGCTCAGCAAGGAGGACGCGGTCGATCGGCATCGTCGTCATGGTATATCCAGGCAGCGTTATGAATACTTCGAGATGACGAGGTCGGTTAGACCGCTCACCACCTGATCGAAGTCCTGATCTGACGTGTCGTACACAATGGCACCGGACGGTATCTGCAGCGGAGACGCAGCCCGCGACGAGTCAATGGCGTCCCGACGGTTTATGTCGGCTAGAACGTCCTGAAGTGATTCTCCAGTCTGTAAGGCTCGCCGCTTGGCTCGGACCTCCGGTCGTGCGTCGAGAAAGATTTTGACGTCCGCCTCGGGAAACACCACTGAGCCGATGTCACGCCCTTCGACCACACCGGCTCCACCGTTGGCCTCGATCCACGCTCTTTGAAGTGTCACGAGCCTTTCCCGCACCGCGGGGATCGCTGATACCGCCGATACGGCCTTGGTCACGGCTTCCGATCGGATCTCCTCAGACACATCCTGTCCGTTTACGAACGTGCGCCCTTCCGCCTGTTGCAGACTGAGAGAGGCGATTTCGCTGAGTATTCCCGCGTGGTCATCAAGGTCGACACCCGACTGGAGAACGGCGAACGTAGCGGCGCGGTAGAAGGCGCCGGTGTCGAGATGAGGTAGTCCAAGTTTGTAGGCGAGGACGCGGCTAACGGTGCTCTTACCGGTACCGGCCGGGCCATCGAGGGTGACGATCATTTCGCAGTCCCGTTCGGAATAGAAAAAGGAGGGTGGCTCCGGGTTCCCGAGGGGTTGTCCGACTTTGGGGGAAACTCGGACTTTTGGGGGCGAAGTCGGAACCCGGGGCCGCCCTCTAGCCCTAAACCTAGCGTGATTGAACGCGGAGTGTGGCAAATCATGAGGGTGAGTCGCCGGGGTCGAGAAGATCTTTGATCTCCCGAGCCGAGAGACGCCTCCACTCCCCTGGCTTCAATCCGGGATCACGCAGGCTCCCGATGCCAGTGCGGACCAGACGAGTCACTGGATGACCAACTGCGTCCAGCATTCGGCGCACCTCGCGATTGCGCCCCTCGGTCATGATGACCTCGACCAGCGCGGCTCCCCCGGAAGAATCGACCAGCCGGCAGGACACGGCCTTGGCCGGACCGTCTTCGAGCGTCACACCCGTCCGTAGGCGTCGGAGGGACTTGGGTGCCGGTGTTCCCTCGACACGAGCCAGGTAAGTCTTTCTCACCCCGTAACGCGGATGTGTTACTCGCTCAGTCAAGACACCATCGTTGCTTACGAGGAGAAGTCCTTCCGAGTCAGCATCGAGGCGTCCTACCGGGTAGATGCGTGCCTCGGTATCGATCAGATCGACAACTGTTGGGCGGCCATGGGTGTCATGGGCGGTGCTGATTACCCCCTTGGGCTTGAAGATGAGATAGGTCTCGAGATCTTCTGCAAGTGGAATAGGCACGCCATCGAGCGTGACGATGTCGACGTCGGTCTCACAGCGGTCACCAAGGACCACGGGCTGCCCGTTGAGCCGTACACGTCCGGCAACCATCGCATCTTCAGCGGCGCGTCTCGACATCAGTCCTGCATTGGCGATTGCCTTCTGAATGCGGACCCGCTCCGCCACCTTTCAGTCGGGTCCCGGGCGGAGAGTCTCTTCGAGGCTCGTCATGATCTCGGCTGGTGGCACATGATCGCCTAGCGGCGGAAGCTCATCGACCGAATCGAGGCCCATCTTCTCCAAGAAGAGGTCCGACGTCCGATACACCGCAGGATTGCCCGGAATATCGAGACGCTCCTTCTCCTCGATGAGCCCGAATCTCTCAAGCGTTCGGATCGGGGAGTCAGAATCGACTCCCCTTATCTCTGAAACCTGCGACCGCGTGACCGGTTGGCGGTAGGCAACCACGGCAAGCGTCTCCATCGCGGCACCGGATATCCGTCGTGCCGTCGCCGACTTGGAGAATCGTTCGAGATAGGGGTAAGCATCGGGGTGGCTGTAAAGCCGCCAGCCTCCACCAGCTTTGCGGAGCACGAGTCCAGACTCCCTCTCTTTGAGTCCTTCAGACAGTTCGTTGAGCAGTTCACTCACCTGGCCGGGGGGCACTTCCAGAACCTCGGCGAGTTCTCGCTTAGGAATAGGAGCCTCCGTCACGAAGAGGATTGCTTCAAGGGCGGCGAGATTCTTCATTTTGCCCACTCTGACGTGAGGTCCATCTCGGCGTCAGGCCGCGCCCGCACTTCGATCGGTGAGAGCCAGTCTTCTTGGGACACTTCAAGCAGTCCCCATCGCGCCATTTCGAGCAGAGCCAAGAAGTAGGCGGCGATTTCGACCGGACGTTGACAATGTTCTGTCAGGTCGCCGAAGGACGAGATGGTTGTTAGCGCCAGCCTCTCCTGGAGGTCCTCGATGGCCATCTCGACGCTGGGCAGATCCAAGTCGAGATGATCGAGGTCCGGTTCTTCTAGCTGGCGGGCAAACACCCGCTGGGCAACCTCGGCGAACGAGACGCCATCTGGAAGCTCCACGCGCGGAGGAGGCGCAGATATCACCTGGTCGAGTCCTGAGGTTCGCGGCACATAGCGGTTCCCTTCCTGGAGTCGCACCCTGAGCACGGCCGCAACATCCTTGAACGTGACTGAGGCCAGCAGACGAGCCAACAGCCGGTCTCGCTCCTCGACCAAGGCCAGTTCCTCGTCGATATCGATCCCGATCCGCGCCGGCAGCAGCGAGTGCGCTTTGAGTCGAACCAAAGTCGCAGCAATGAGCACGAACTCAGAAGTCACGTCCAGATCCAAGTCCTGCATCTCATCGATCACTGCCAGGTAGTCATTGACGACTTGTGTCAAACCAACAGCAGTGATCTCGACTTGATGCTTTGTGATCAATTGCAGCAGCAAATCGAGGGGGCCCTCGAAGACAGCTGTCTGGACGTGAAATGTCATTCGGTCGGAAGGATATTCGGCTGCTTTGCTATCGCCACGGCTTTGGCGGCTCATCAGCGGCCGACAAGACCTCCCAGTCTGATCGGCCAATCGTGGCGGGTCGGCTCCCATGATGATGAGCGGCGAACTCCACTGTGATGTTGGACGCCCCACAGCGAGCCAACTCTCGGGCTCCGATGGTCCCGTGATCTCGATATAGCTCCATGTTGCGAGGCAGTGGAGCACCCATAGCAATCAAGACGGACGCCAGAGATCTTCCCCAGATTCCGAGATCCGCATGCCGCTTACCAACATCATGAAGTAGAGCGGCCTCCACTAAGGACTCGTTGCCTGGTCGGCGAAGCGAGACAACCGTACCGGCGTGAAACCCATGTCTCTGGTCAGGGAAGGATTGAGAGAAGAAGAGCTCAGCCAACTCGACACTGAGTTGGAGCTTCACTGCCTGCACTTCATCTGCATTCAGTGGTTTGGCGAGGGCGAAGTCGAAGAACCGTCGAACTAGATGGATAGGAGATCCGGGCAAGTCAAGAATTTGCTTTCTTCTTGCACTCGACGCACAGAACCGATGCTGGCCTGAACTCCATCCGGGCAGAGCCGATCTCCTTGCCGCACTTGTCGCACGTGCCGTAAGTCCCGGCTTCGATGTGGGCTAGGGCTTTATCCACATCGTCCAACTGATGCTTGAGCGAGTCGATTAGGCCGAGAACCTCCGTTCGCTCAGCGGTCACGGCAGCGGCATCGGCAAAGCTGCCGCCAAAATCGACATCAGATCGCAGATCGCCGCTTTCGGCAGCACCAAGTTCGTCCAACTGATGCACCAAATGGGCGCGTTCTTCTACTAAGGCTTTCTTCGCACTAGCGATATCAAGACCCATTACCTACTCCTTGGGTGCGCCTCGACGTAAATCTCCATCACGTGGGCGGGGCTAACACGGGTGTAGACCTGTGTGGTACTTATCGTAGCGTGTCCCAGCATCTCTTGAACAGTCCGGAGATCGGCTCCGGCCTCGACCATGTGGGTTGCGGCGGAGTGGCGAAGGACGTGTGGAGATACTCGGGACGGCGCGATTCCAGTTCGTTCAGCGTGCTTTTTGACGATGTCAAACACGGCCTGGCGTGTTAGCCGTCTACCTCGGAGGTTCAAGAACAGAGGGTCTCCGGGTGTCTTGCTGTCCAAAAGCTCCAGACGGTCGGGCAACCAGCGTCCGATTGCCTCAATGGCCGACCTTCCGAGAGGCACGAAGCGTTGCTTGGAGCCCTTGCCTGTCACCAGCACGCTCCTGCCATCGAGATCAACGTGGGTGAGGTCAACATTGATGGTCTCCGACACCCTGGCTCCCGTTGCGTAAAGGAACTCCAGCAACGCACTGTCGCGCCGTGACCCAACCGTCTCGTAGCTTGGCGACTCGACGAGGGACACGACTTCGTGAACCGTCAGTGCTTTGGGAAATGGATCTGGCCGTGAGGGCGAATCAACCAAGAGGGTTGGATCTGTTGACATCAGCCCTTCAGAGCTGAGGAATCGGTGAAGCCCTTTGATGGCGGCGATCTTGCGCGCGATGGTGGCCGTCGCGTTACCTGCTTCGACTAGATGAGCCACGAACTCCTCGACCAAATGGGGCAGGGGTTCGCGACCATCGAGAAAGGCCAGATATTGCGCGATGTCGGCTTCGTAGGCGGCAATGGAGTTGGGAGACAGCCCTCGCTCGACTCGGAGCGAAACGAAGTACTCGTCGATACCGCCCCGAAACGAATCCGAGGCGCTGGTCACAGCCCGCTAACTGCCTCCATCGCGGGAACATACGTCTTCCCGAGACTGTCGGCCACAGCCGCATGGGTGATCTGAGACCCGACGACATTCACGCCACCCTGTAGCTCTGGGTGCGCGGAGAGCGCGTTGTGGAGGCCTTCTTCAGCCATCATCACCACATAACGAAGGGTGGCATTGGTCAAGGCGTAGGTAGACGTGTGGGGCACTGCTCCCGGGATGTTTCCGACCGCATAGTGGAGAACTTCATGCATGTTGAACACCGGGTCGGTATGTGTGGTTTCACGGGAAGTCTCGAAGCAACCTCCCTGGTCGATAGCAACATCCACGAGAACGGCTCCTTTGCGCATCTCTCGAACCATGTCTTCCGTCACGAGCTTTGGTGCTGATGCTCCGGGTACCAAGACCGTGCCGATCACCAGATCAGCCTGAGTCACTTGCTCTTCCAGAGTGAGCTTGTTGGAGTGGAGCGTGACAATGCGCCCGCTGTACAAAGAGTCGAGGAATCGAAGCTTGTTCATGTCGGTGTCCAGAACGACGACGTCGGCCTGCATCCCCATGGCGATAACGGCTGCATTCGATCCGGCCATTCCTCCCCCGATGACCACTACCCGGGCCGGGCTCACACCCGCTACCCCACCGAGAAGAATCCCCTTGCCTCCCTGGGGCTTCTCGAGGAAATAGGCACCAGCCTGCGTGGCCATCCGGCCAGCGATCTCTGACATCGGTGCCAGAAGCGGAAGGGATCTGTCAGGAAGCTGAACTGTTTCGTAGGCGATGCCGACAATCCCGCGGTCGAGTAGTCCTTCAGCAAGTTTGGGGTATGCGGCTAGGTGAAGGTAGGTAAACAGCACCTGACCTTCGTGGAAACGGTCGATCTCGACCTGCTGCGGCTCCTTGACCTTCAGGATCAGCTCCGAGTCATCAAAGACTCGATCGACTGAATCGACAATGGTCGCCCCCTGCGACCGGTACTCGTCGTCGTGAATTGTCGAGCCCTCGCCTGCACCTTTCTCGATCAGAATCGTATGGCCTCGATCCGAGAGTTCTCGCACGCCTATCGGTGTCAGCGCGACTCGGTGCTCGTCCTTCTTGATTTCTTTCGGCACTCCGATGATCACGGCATCACCGATTCGGATTCGGCAGGATGTGAAGCCCGGTTGTCACGGGCGGCACGAACCAGGCCTAGGAAGAGGGGATGGGGTTCATCGGGTCGTGACCGGAACTCAGGGTGTGCCTGAGTCGCAACGAAGAAGGGGTGGTCGATCAGTTCGATGTATTCGACGAGATTGTCATCGGGCGATAAGCCGCTAAGCCGCATACCGGCTGACTCCAGATCAGAACGGTATCGGTTGTTTACCTCCCACCGATGTCGGTGCCGCTCGTAAACCAACTCGGCTCCATACAAGTCTCGGACAAGAGAGCCCTCCGCCAGCTTGGCCGCGTACAGCCCAAGTCGCATGGTGCCCCCTTTGTCTTCGATGTCCTCCTGGCTCGACATGAGGTCGATGACAGGGTGAGGGCATGCCGGATCGAACTCAGTGCTGTTGGCCTCCTGATGTCCCAGAACCGTCCGGGCAAACTCGATGACTGCACATTGCAGGCCAAGGCATAGACCGAGGAAGGGCATTCCCTGCTCTCGAGCGTGCCTGATGGCCTGGATCTTGCCTTCTACGCCCCGATACCCGAACCCTCCCGGCACGACTATCCCGTCGAGATCTTCTAAGTAGGACGCTGCTAACAGGCCAGTCAGTTCGTCAGACGGAATCCACTTGAGATCGAGCTTCAGGTTGGAAGCGGCTGACGCATGTCGAAGAGACTCGACGACTGACAGATAGGCGTCTGGCAACTCTACGTACTTGCCGACAATGCCCACGGTGACGGTCTCCGTTGCGGCGGCAGCGCGCTCGACCATGGTCTTCCACGTGTCGAGACTTGGCGGACCGGTGACCAAGCCAAGACGGTCACAAACGACTGCGTCCAGCCCACCGTCGTGGAGGTCCAGCGGAACCTCATAGATGTCTTTGGCGTCAGGTGCGGCTATCACTGCTCGCGGTTCGACGTCACAGAACAGGCTGATCTTCTTGCGAGCCGCCTCGTCCACATCTCGATCAGAGCGGACGATTATGACGTCTGGATGGATGCCTTTGGACCTCAACTCCGCAACTGAGTGCTGGGTGGGCTTGGTCTTCAGCTCATCCGAGGTGGCGATGAAAGGAACCAGGGTCACGTGCACGAACATCGCGTTGGCTCTCCCGATGTCGTTGCCGAACTGCCTGATGGCTTCGAGAAACGGGAGGCTCTCGATGTCGCCGACGGTTCCACCAACCTCTGTGATTACAACATCAACATCGTTCTCGCCGACACGGCGAATTCTCTCCTTGATTTCGTTGGTTACGTGAGGGATTACCTGCACGGTGTCACCGAGATAGTCGCCTCTCCGCTCCTTCTGGATGACTGAGAGGTACACCGAGCCGGAGGTGACGTTGGAGATTCGGCGTAGATTCTCTCCGGTGAACCGCTCATAGTGGCCTAAGTCGAGATCGGTTTCTCCCCCATCATCGGTGACGAACACTTCACCATGTTGGAACGGGTTCATGGTTCCAGGGTCGACGTTGATGTATGGATCGAGCTTCTGATTCACCACCTTGAGCCCGCGCGCCTTCAGCAACCGCCCAAGGGACGAGGCAGCGATTCCCTTTCCCAGTGAAGAAACAACCCCACCTGTCACAAAGACATATTTGGTGGTCTGGGTCACGGCTTCAGAGTTGTCTGTGTTTGCTGCCGTGTCGAAAAGGGGCCCATCCATGACGGGGTGCCACAGTAGCACTGCGGCTCGGCCCTCTCATCTTTTCTGTCCCAACTCGAGCATCTCTTCGGCTGCGAGGCGCCCGGCTTCGCTATCTGGCAGTGCTCCGATCATCCTGGACAGTTCGGCAGTTCGCGCGTCGCCGTCAACCTGACGCACAAGTGCGACGTCGCCTTCTCTGTCTATCACGTAATGGGTGTCGGCTCGCGACGCCACTTGAGGAAGGTGAGTCACGCAAAGCAACTGGGTGTTCTGTGCCAGTTCACCGAGCTTGTCGCCCATTGCCGATGCCGTGCGGCCCCCAATCCCTGTGTCGATCTCATCGAAAACGAGTGTCGCCGTGTCGTCTTGTCGTGCTGCGAGGCGCAGGGCAAGAACCAAACGCGATAGCTCGCCTCCAGATGCCCCATTGCGGACCGACGTGAGCTGGGATGCCCCGGAGGCCGAGAAGAGCAGATCGCACGAGTCAGCTCCACCAGCTCTCGGTTCGGTCGTTCTGAACGAGAATTCCAAACGCGCCTCAGGCATAGCGAGATCCCGAAGATGCAACAACGCCTCCTCGGTCAACTCAGCACCGTGGTGCTTCCGACTCTGGCTCAACTGAATGGCGGCGTCGTCTACGCGCACCTGAGCACCCTTGAGTGCCTTCTCGACCTGGCCCGCCCTGACGATCGCCGACTCGATCTCATCGGCACGAGAGCGTGCTGCTTTGCCGAAGGCCAGGACCGCTTCCACACTCCCCCCGTACTTTCGCTTCAGATCGCCAATCCTGGTGAGCTGGCCGCCCACTTCGTCGGCGCGACCCTCGTCATAGACAAGCGAATCGGTGTAGCGAGCGAGGTCCATCAGGAGTTCCTGAGTCGTGGCGCCCACTCCCTCCAGTGCTTCTAGAACCGGACCGATCGTCGGGTCCAACACCGCCAAGTCTCTATACCGAGCCAACGAGATCCCAGCCGCTCTGTCCGCGTCGCGTAATGCTCCGTCCAGCTCGCCCACCAGTTCCTTGATCCGGGCCCAAGCATTGAGTCGATCGAACTCAGCTTGGAGATCAGCGTCGAGGCCCACGCTCAGGTTGGCGGCCTCGATTTCGTCCGCCTGAAATCGGTTGAGGTCCAAATCGCGGAGAAGGCTCGAAACGTCACCTCCCATTTCCTCAGCCTCGACCTGCAGTGACCGCATACTGGTCCAGGCCTGTTCGTAGTGCTCAAGCACTTCAGAGTCTCTTTCCTTGATGCGTTGATCCACCATCCGCAGCAGCGCCTGTTGACTCTGCAAGCTGGTCTGATCGTGCTGGCCGATCACCTCCACCCGTCCACCGAGATGTTCTTGGAGAAGGCCTGCGGAGGTGAGTATGCCGTCGAGGTAGGCGCGGGACCGGCCCTCCCGCTTGAGGACCCGAGACACAGCAAGTTCGTCGTCCTCATCAGAAAACAGCCCCTCGACTACGGCCTCCTCGCCGACAGGTCCGGGAGCAATCGAAGGCCGCAATCCAAGAAGGAGCCTGATACCTCCAAGCAGCAGAGTTTTGCCAGCACCAGTTTCGCCGGTGATGACTGTGAAGCCATCTGAGGGTTCGATCTCACAATGCTTTAGAACGCCGAGGTTCCTTACTTGGAGGTGGCTGAGCCTCACTCGAGATCGAACTTCTCGCGGAGCAGACGAGGGTAAGGAAGGCCGTTGAAAGTAATGAATCTGGCCTTCTGCGGCCCGGCGCTCACCAGCACCTGGTCGCCTTCGCCCAGTTCTCCAAGTGAATTCTTGTCGACATGCACCCGAACCGCTCGATCCCTCACAACGGTGATTTCTATCTGCACACCTTCCGGTAAGACGATCGGACGATCGAAAAGGGAGTGGCTAGCGACGGGCGTGAGCACCAAGGCCCCCACTTGTGGTGAGACGATCGGCCCTCCTGCTGAAAAGGAGTACGCAGTCGATCCCGTCGGAGTCGCCACGATTAAGCCATCCGCCCGATAGGTGGTGAACAGTTCCCCGTCGATGACAACCCGCAAGCTGACCAAACGGGTCGTGTCGACTTTCTCCACCACAACGTCGTTGATGCCCACCTCAGTACGGTTGTTGATAGATGCTGAGACCGTCAACCGTTCTTGTATTGAGTAGTCACCCTCCACGAGCCGGTCCACAACAGATCTCATCTGGCCGGGTTCGGCTTCAGTCAAGAAACCCAGAGTTCCCATGTTGAATCCCAGCACTGGCACATCCCATCGGATGGCATCGTTGACAGCTGCGAGCATCGTCCCATCACCGCCGACAGCAACCACAAGATCCGGCAGATCATCGTCCTTCGCTATCGAACCGCCCGCTGAGTGGATCTCGTCGATCAGTTTCTGTGTGAACGAGACGACCTCCGGGCGGCCCTCTCTGACTCGAAGGGCTGCCCTCAATCGGATTCCTCCGAGTCGTTCAGAAGCGAGCTAAGGAGATCAACAAGTCGGGAGGCCGGCTCGGGTAGATCCGCTGGATCGAGCGTCTCGAGTTTGTCCAGTTCGACTTCGATCTGCTCGATGATCTCTGGGTTGAATTCCATCGCCTTGATTATTACCGCTCTTCAGAGGCGATTACGAGATCGACAGCCGCCACAAGATCGTCACGCACGAAGTCGGCCTCCTCCACCCCAGCGGATTCGACGTTCGAGACACCACTCAGAACGAGAATCGACTTCCAGTCGTTTTGGTTTTCGGCGAGGGCAATGTCGGTGTCCAGGCGATCGCCAATCACCCAGGCCACACCAACGTCATGACCGCGTATGAGGTCGACCATGTTGGCACTTGGCTTCCCTGCGACCTCGGCAACTCGTTCAGTCGCCGCCTCGATCGCGGCGACAATCGCACCAGAGCCGGGGAGTAATCCGTTCTCGCTTGGATAAGTCGGGTCGCGATTGGTTGCGATAAATCTGGCCCCGCTCGAGATCGCCACGAAGGCATCCCGCAATCTGTCGTAGTCGAAGCTCTTTGTCAGACCGACCAGAACAGCGTCGGCCGATTTGGGTCCAGAGCTGACCTGTCGCCCTGAATCGATAACTGCAGTCCGAACGCCTTCTTCACCGATAACGAGGACGGTGGACTCGGTATCGTCGAGCATGGCCACGGCGGCCATCGCCGACGTCACCACGCGCTCAGGCGCGGCCTCCACCCCTGCCACTTTCTTGAGCTTCGCCACCACAGAAGCCTGGGTCCTAGTCGAGTTGTTCGTGACGAATAGGGGCCGGATCCCGTGATCCTCTAGCCGGCGAATACTCGCGGCCGAGCCGGGAATCGCAGACGTGCCGCGATAGACGACGCCATCGAGGTCGATAAGGGCGTGGGTCAAGGTGCGAGGAACCGATCGAGGATCTCGGTATAGAGCGATGTCGTCCGGTGAAGTGATTCCACAGAGACTCGTTCGTCGTGGCCGTGAAACAAGGCAAGCATCTCTGAGAAGCTCATCCGATCGTCATACAGGCCAACGCCGTACCCCACCGTCCCTTTGGCTCGCCAAAACCGGGCGTCAGTTCCGACGGTCATAATCGTTGGAAGAAGGTTGCGGTGCCCTTCTAAAGCCTCGACGCTGTCAGCGATCACTTCCCATAACTCAGTATTTGTGTTGCTCGCTGTCGCTTCCATGTCCATGACCGGCTCCATATCGACGTGATCGCGAGCACCGCCCATAGCTTTTCGCAAGTGCGAGTCGACAAAACCACGATCCATTCCAGGAAGAGCCCGGACATCCACACTCCCGACCGCTTTATCAGCGATAACGTTGGCCTTACTTCCGGCCTCGACGACGTTCGGCGAGATAGTCATGTGGGTCACGGCGTGGACATATTTGGCGAACAATGGATCGCTTATCGCGAGCCGGTCGATGGCGGCATCCACCCGGTCCGGATCGGTCAGGTCTGCGGCGATCTCTGGGTCGAGATCCAGCGTGGCTACCAGTTCCCGCCACTCGGTGGTGATAGCGACCGGCATCTCTTCCTCCACGATGCCGCCGATGGCCTGGATCATCTTCACAAGGGCATTGTCAGCTTGATACGGCGTCGAACCGTGGCCCGGAGTTCCTTTGGCCCGCAGAATCGTCCAGAACGTACCCTTCTCCCCGGTAGCAACAGGTATGTAGCGGTCGTTGGCATACGAAATCGGGGGGTATGCGACCTCCGTGAGCATGAAGTCAGCCCTGGCTAGATCCCATCTTTCGTTCACGAGGGCGTGCGCCCCGAACTTCCCGCCGGCTTCTTCATCCGCCAACGCAACGAAAAGCAAGTCGCGCCGTGTTTCCTTCTCGCCGGTGACGTAAGGCCTAACGGCGTTCGCCATGGCTGACGTCACGTTGAGCATGTCGAGAGCGCCGCGTCCATAGACAAACCCATCAATGACCTCAGCGCCAAAAGGATCAACACTCCACCCGTCAGGATCCACCGGAACGACGTCCAGATGAGGTGCCAACGCGAGGCTGGCTGCCTCCGGATCTGTCCCGGGAATGCGATAGATGAGTGACTGCCTTCCAGGAGCTGGCTCGAAGATCTCACCTGGAACACCAAAGAATTCGAGAAGCGACTCTACAGAACGGTGCTCGTGGCCGCTTTCGGGGGTTCCCGTGTTTACACACTGGTTTCGGATCAGCGTCTGCAGGAGTTCGAGAACTTCACTCATCCCAACAGCGTATCGATCAGTGAACCCATCGTCTTTGTCAGGTCGTAGTTGGACAGGTCATCAAAAGCGATCCACCGTGCTTCGGCAGCGTCGTCACCGTGTGCGAGGGCCCCGCCGGTGACGTGACCCAGAAAGTCAATGAGCACGATGTGGTGGTGTTCTCCTATGTCCTCCCCTACCCAAACAACCCGACCTAGGTCGATATCGAGTCCGGTTTCTTCTTTGACCTCCCTAACGGCAGCCTGTTCCAGACTCTCTCCTTTACGAACTTTGCCTCCAGGCACAGCCCACTGGCCCTTGTGAGGTTCACGGCCGCGCCTTATGAGAAGAATCCTGCTGTCATCGACGACGGCAACGCCCACGCCAACGAGAGGACGATCATTCTCGTTCGTCATCGTGATGCATGATGATGGATCTTGCCGAGAACCCACCAGACTCGAAGAAGTTCTTAGCCAGTCGATGACCAGGGAGAACATGAGCGTCGAACTTGGTGATCCCGCGCTGTCGTAATACGTCGAGCACGTGGTCTCGCATGGCCTCCCCGACAGCGACTTCGCGCGCCTCCTGATCGACAAAAATCAGCCTGATCGACCCAACCTGCTCGCCGTTTGCCTGAGCCAGTAGGGGTTCGACCCTGGCGAGAAGGAAACCGAATGGATAACCATCAATGTCCCCGATGACGAGTTCGACGTTGGGGTCTTCTATCGCAGCTTCGAAACCTTCACTCACTGGTTCGTCGAGGCCGTCGGCGATTGTCCACATCCTGTGCAGGCCAATCATCTCGGTTTCGAGCAGCCGGTAGAGATGCTCGAGGGTCGGGATGTCTGAGATGTCGGCTGGTCTCACTCCAATATTCATCCTCGACCTCTCCATGGGTTCAATAGCCGTTGCGCTCCCCACATCGTGACGAGCTTCATGGCCTCCAGAACTATGCCGAGCCCCATCTTCGATGTTCCCCTAGTTCGATCACGAAATGTGATGGGCACCTCAACGATCGACAATCCCGCGCTGTGCGCTCTCCAGGCCATCTCGACTTGGAATCCGTATCCGGAAGCCTCTGCTTCTGAGAAGGGAAGCTCGCGAAGAGCTTCTGAGCGAAAGGCTCTAAAGCCTGCGGTAGCGTCTTTGACCGGGAGTCCAAGCAAAACCCCTGCGTACACATTTCCACCGCGTGAGATGAAGCGCCGGAGGAAGGGCCAGTCAGGTGTCCCACCCCCAGGCACGTACCTAGAACCGATTGCCATGTCTGCGCCGGCTCGTACCGCCTCAACGAGTTTGGGGAGGTCTCCAGGATCGTGTGAGAAGTCGGCATCCATCTCAACGATGATGTCTGCGCCCTGATCGAGGAGCTGATTGAAGGCTGCGGCGTAGGCCGGCCCAAGACCGCTCTTCGTGGTGCGATGCAACACAGAAACCCTTGGATTGGCGGCGGCGATGTCATCTGCCAGAGCTCCCGTGCCGTCTGGCGAGTTGTCATCAACCACGAGCACATCCAAACCTTGCTCCACGATCGCAGCGACGATGTCTGCGAGGTTTTCGGCTTCGTTGTAGGTAGGTAGGGCTACAACGACCTGTTCAGGCGACACAGTCTGAACAGATCATCTTGCGTCTGTTGGCAAGTTGGCTTGTCCTCTTGACCATGAAGCAAGACTGGCAGACGAACTCGTCATCCTTCTGACTTTGTGCGTCGACATTCATCGTTAGCTCTTCACGGCGCATGGCACGTAGCACGGCTACCTCATCGACAAGCATCGCCTCGTTGGCCTCCTCGTCCAGAAGCTGGAGCTCCTGGCTCTCCAGCTCTTCTAGGGCCTCGACCGTCTCTTCGTCATGATCGTCGTTGTCTTCGTCGGAATCATCTGCGTCATCATCAGAGTCAAAGTCGTCCTCATCGGACTCGTCTTCGACATCATCGAGATCTAGTTCGTCGTCGTCCAGATCATCAAGGTCGTCGTCCTCGATGTCTGCCTCGTCGATATCGTCGTTGAGTTCTTCCAACTCATCGACATTCTCGGGTTCTTCGTTTGTCTTCTTGGTGGCCATTTATGAAACCTTCTGCGTTGACTCGGCGGCGGGGAGTATATGTCAGATCTTCAGTTGTATCGCGGCGGGCACAACACGGCCGCTGACCGGCGTATTCCCGACATAGTCACCGTCGACCTCAATTGGCCATGGGACGCCTGTTTCTATCACGAAATTACCCGCAGAAAAGCGCCGGACAGCCGGGTCACGCAAGTGAGTTCCCTTAATGATCTTCGGCACCAAAGCAGGTGCATTTCGCTTGCGTGCATTGATTATCTGCATGTCAGCCACGCCGTCGATCAACGTGGCCTTTGGAGCCACGTTCCAACCTCCTGCGAAAAACTGGGCATTGGCGAAGATCACCGCTAGGGCCTCAGACTCGTAGACCCTCTTCTCCGTGGTCACCTTCACCGATGTGGCAGGAAAGCGTGGCAGCCTTGCACCAAAAGCGATTGGGTATCTAATGGGTCCCAACCGTCGGGGTATACGTGGTGCAGTTTCTGCAGCTGCAGCTCCTGCCCCTGTCTGGCCGACGTTGATGAAGTATCGAGTGCCCCACTCCCCTTCCAACTTCACGACATCGACGGGATAGGTGTCATCGGACAGCAAATGATCTGCGGCACCGGCGATGTCTTGAGGGATCCCAAATGTTCTGATCAAATCGCAACCGGTGCCTGAGGGAAGAACGGCGATTGTCGGACGTGGGGACTGGGGAGACGTGAGTACGGCATTTACAGCGAGATTGACAGTTCCGTCACCGCCAACGATGCAAATCCTTTCCCCACCGTCGGCAGCCACGTGTTGGATCAGGTCGAAGGCTTCCTGTGCGGTACCCGGAGCGTGGAGCCTCAACTCGAGGCCTTTGCTCTTTAGGAGGGCCCCAACAGCAGTTGGATCGATCGAGCGCCTTCCTGCCGCTCGGTTCACCACAACGTCCCACATCCTTACCAGCCTCCTTGAGCAGCGACCACGCCCCGATCTACCGCAGCAATCGCCTCCGCCGCAGTTGAGCGCAACTCGGAAACACCGTCGCGAATCTGTCGCAAGATATCAACGAGCTGACGACTCACTCGCACAAAATCCCCCGGAGCGAGAGGCACGTCAGTCAGGTCCTCGAAGGCAACGCCAGCTGTCCAGGCGTACGCCACATGTCCGAATCCGGGATCGGGCTGTCGCATCGGCACCAGCCGGTGCTCGGCCTCGAGGTGGGCGATTTTGTCAGCAAGGTCCTCGACATCCGTCCATCGTTGAGAAAGCTCGTCCGAAGGCCACCGAGGAGGTGACTTCTGATCGGATCGTGGGTCGAACACGAACACAGACAGGATCGCGGCCAGCTCAGCAGGATCGAGGTCGTAGAAGATGCCTCTCTCAACGGCCTCAACCAGAATCAGATCGGACTCGTTGTACACCCGTCTCAGGCGTTCTCCCCTGGAGGTGAGGGACCATCCTTCGAGGTAGCCGAGATCAGTCAATACCGATCGAGTTGCCGCAAACTCCCCTGCAAGGCCAGGAGCCGTCCGCCGTCGACCGGCAACCTCACGATCCAGTTGAACACGAATGCGGCGAGCCCGCCTCAATGCAGCGAGGTGCCGACTCGCGTCGGGGCACCCCGCGACCGGATGCTCAATATGCTCATTCTCTTTTGGCTTGCTCATGCGCTTGGTGCGCGGTGGAACTCTGCGTAGTTCTCTCAAGGCTCCTTGGACGAATCTACGGTCGCGTGGGCGGAACGGCCGGGGAAGCTCCACTCTCGCTACGACACCACTGGCCTGAGGAATCTGCTTGTAGCCAAGAGTCGAAACCCGGCCCGAAGTGCCCAGGACCAGATATCGACTGCCTCCGTTCTTCGAGGACAACCGCTTCAGAACCAAGTATCTGCCATCGCGACTTCCACCGTTGACGTCAAGCACGGCTCCAGGTCCGAGCAGCGCAGAGATGCCGTCGCGTCGATGTGAGGGGGGAGCCGCCTCAATCGTTGCCATATAATCCCCGATGTCCCCCCGCTCACACTCTGCAAGGGCCATCTGTTCACCTAGCTGCTCCTCCAAGGCATCGATCCTCATCCCCGTCTCCTGTCGGGTCTCGCTCCTCTGGAACGCGGCAAACGAGGCACGAATCAGCTTCTCTGCCTGTTCCTCCTCGTATTTGGCCACCAAGTTGGCGGTCATGTTGTAGGTGGGTCGGAAACTAGATGTCAGCTCGTGGGCACCTTGCGCGGCGATCTCGGTGGCCTGCCGCAAGCTCACAAATGGAGAGTGGAGAACCACGCCGTATCCAACTTTGTCTATTCCACGGCGGCCGGCGCGTCCGGTGAGCTGGGTGTAATCGCCAGCCTTCAACAACTCGTGGGAGTCGCCATTGAACTTGCTGAGGTTCTCGATGACCACGCTCCGTGCCGGCATGTTGATCCCTAAGGCCAGCGTCTCAGTGGCGAACACGACCTTGATCAATCCCCTCTCGAACAACGACTCAACCGTCTCTTTGAACGCCGGGACCAAACCCGCGTGGTGGGCGGCTACTCCTGACTCCAACGTCTGCAGCCACGATCCGTATCCCAGAACTGCCAGGTCCTCATCACTCAAATGTGCTGTGCCCGCTTCAGCGGTAGCTCGAATCTCCTCTCGATCCTCAGGAGAGGTGAGGCCTAGCCCTGCGCTACTCAAAGACGATGAAGCAGCATCGCACCCCGCTCTCGAGAAGATGAAGTAGATAGCGGGAAGCATCCCCTCACCGGCCAAGGTCTCCACAACGTCGAAACGCGAAGGGGTTCGATACTTGCGACGCCGACCCTTCTCGAGGCCGAGCGCGTGCTCAAGGCGGGGATTGGTGCGGCGACGGCCGTCACGCTCGACGAATGTCTCCATCAGAATGGTTCTTCGCCCACCCGACTTCTCCTTGAGCAGGTACATCGGTTCAAGCGGTACCGGCCGTTCGTCGGTGGTTATAAGGCGGGTTGGGCCGCGACGCTCCTCGATCCAATCGGTGAACTGCTCTTTGTTGGAGATTGTGGCTGAGAGACAAACAAACTGGATGTGTTGCGGGCAGTGAATGATCACCTCCTCCCATGCGGCACCCCGGTGGCGGTCCTGGAGATAGTGCGCTTCGTCCAAGACGACCACGGCCACATCGTCGAGATTCGCAGGATCTGCATAGATCATGTTTCTCAGGACTTCGAGCGTCGCCACGATGACAGGAGCCTCCGGATTGATCACGTTGTCCCCTGTCAGAAGTCCGACCTCACTAGCACCCAGATCTGCGGCCATGTCAGCAAACTTCTGGTTGCTCAGAGCCTTGATGGGCGTCGTGTAGAACACGCGCCTTCCTTGCCTACGTGCCAGATGGGTCGCGGCTTCGGCAATGAGAGTCTTGCCGGCTCCTGTGGGAGCTGTGACGACTACCGAATGACCGCCGGCGATCGCTTCGGCAGCCTCGAGCTGAAACCTGTCGGGCTCGAACGAATACTCGGCCCAGAACTCGGTGAGGCTCACTTTCGTAAGACCAGCCTGACCAACCAATAGGTGATCTCGTACATCAGATAAAGGGGAATCGACAGCACAGCCAGCGTGAGAATGTCCCCGGTCGGGGTGATTGCAGCTGATCCGACCACGACGAGCAGCACCGCCCACCGTCGCCCACTGGCCAGTTGGCGAGAACTCACCAGGCCGGCAGCGGCGGCCGCAAACAGGAACACCGGATAGAGGAAGGCGACGCCGAAAGCGAGAAGAAACCTCAGTACAAAGGAGTAGTACTCACCAATCAGGAGGTCGTTGTCGACGTTCTCGAAGATGTTGAGAAGAAACTCGAGCCCCCTTGGTAGGACGCTGTATCCGAAGAAGACACCGCCGACGAACAAAACCACCAGAGCCGACACGATCGGAATTGCCCAGCGCCGCTCGCGTCCCGTGAGGGCCGGGTTGACGAAGGCCCAAACCTGATAGAGGACCACGGGGCTAGCGATAACAACTCCGCCAAATAGAGCAATACGCATCAGAACGCTCCATTCCTCACCCACCTTGAGCGCCTGGAACTGCCGATCCGGAACCGCTGCATAGAAAGGCGATTCGAGGATGTCCCTCAGGGCTTCTGCGAAAAGGAACGCCACGATCGAACCGGCCAAAACCGCCAGTCCGGATTTGAGCAGACGCCAGCGCAGTTCATCGAGATGATCAAGAATGGATTGCGGCGAGTCACTCATCCTCGGGACTCTCCATGGCCTCGTTGATTTCATCGAGGTCTCTCATAGCGTCCTCAGGGGTAGGGCCTGAGAGGGGTTTTGGGCCTGTCCAGGCGCGACCTGCCTGGTCCAACTCCTCAGTCACCTCGCCTAGAGGTTTCTTGATCTCGTCTAGGGGAGCCCTGATATCGCGCCCCACCTCGCGGAGGTCCTTGACCTCGGCCTCGAGACCTTGAGTTATTTCTCGAGCAGCGGCACGCAACTCGCTCACCCAACCTCCGACCTTGCGGGCCATCTCGGGCAAGCGCTGCGGACCCAGGACGACAAGGGCCAGCAGGAGGATTATGAGCATCTCGCCGCTCTGGATCATGGCGGCGATGGTAGAGGCTCGGCGATACAGAAACTGTGAAGGTGGCGACCGCCCGATCGCCACCTTCTAGCGGAGCACTGTCCCCTTGTGCTCGACCTTGCTTTCTGTCAGCGGGCCAGGAGACGAAGCGGATCCGGCTCGGTCTCTAGGGCGATGATGAAAGCTTCGATTTCCAGCTCGGTGATTGGATTCGGATTGATGACCTCGAATTGGACACCCGTTGCGAGCAGCACACTGACGACTCTTGGGTTCGCCGGGCGGCGCTGTTGCGACGTGCAACTCGGGCAGGTGAAGCAGTAGTCACCCTCGCGTCCACCGGGACGCAGCTCCAAAGCTACATCGCCTGGGGTGAGATGGATGTCTCCGCAACCTGAGCAAGTTGTCTTGATGGTGGTCATTTCTAGGTCTCCGCTCTCCACTCTCCGTGTGTGTACGAACAGATCGGCAGGCCGCCCATCAAACTGAAGCGAGACCTCTAGGTCGGGAGGCCCTATCGATAGAGATCGCGGATGGACTCGCCCATTTCTAGGCGGCGCTGAGCCACCTCGGGGCCCTCAACGAGGGTCGCCTCCTCGCCCAGCCGGAGCAAGAGAGCAGCAGCAATGGACGCGTCGGGAGAGTGGAACTTGACCCGGATCTTGCGACTCGATTCCGACACAACGTCGACTGGGTAGTACTCGAGAACCCATCGAGCCGACGGGCGCAGGTCGATGACACACTTCACGTCCTCGGGGCGCGGTGCATAGCCCACAGCCACTTCCGGCACTTCGGCCGGTGGTTCGAAGCTTTCACCAGTAGCTGAGGCTGCCCTTATACGGTCCACCCGAAAGGTTCGCTGCTCACTCGAGAGCCGATCGTGCCCAGTCACATACCACCGGCCCAAGGTTGTGAAGATGCTCCAAGGCTCGATCTCCCTAGTGGTTACCTCGTCGCGTCCCACAGACCAGTACTCGATTTCGACCACCCGTGCGCGGCGAGCTGCTTCCTCCAACTTGGGGAGGACCGGGGACGGTGGTCCCACCTCGATATCGACAGTTCGGTCCACCTCGGGCATCAAGTGCGCGCTCAGCTTCTGGACGGCGGTCTCCAGGTCTGGACTGTCGACTCCCATGGCCAGAGCTGTCATCCCTGACGCCAGAAGGGTCAGACCTTCAGCTGCAGTGAGGCGCGGCGGTCTCGCAAAGAAGTCGGCCGCATCAATCACAACATCCTGGTCGTCGATGTATGCCTCCATGAGGTCCCCGGGGCCATAGCCCGGCAAGCCACACACGAAAATGGTGTTTATGTCCCGAGCTAGCTGCGCCTCGGTGTATCCGAAGCGAGACATGATCTCGTCACGGTCTACCGAGCCGCTCTCGAGAACGAAAGGAATGAGAGCAAGGATCCTCGAGATGCGGTCGACTGTGCGCGCACTGGTCATGGCATCGCTCCATCCAACCGAGCCAGAAGAGCCTCGATGACTTCTTGCGGCCCGACGACTCGGGCCCTGTCGCCAAAACTGATAATCCAACTCACGAATGCATCCAGATTCGCCACGCTGACATCAGATGTGAACGACCTTGTTTGCTCGGGGAGTCCCAAGGTCCGCGCTGCCCACCAAGCAACCTCGTCGTTGAATTCCACACTCGCCACAACCCCGGAATCTCCCCCCACCTCCCATGGATTGCGAATATCGATGGACCTCGCATCAAATCCGGCCGGGCGCGAGAACACGCCAGCCTCAACACCGGCCTCAACATCGGACATACGGTCCACCCGATACATCCGATCCCCCTTATCCGTCTGACCCACCATGTACCAATGCCCCCGTCGATGAGCTACCCCGTACGGCGCCAGAGTGCGCGGTGTCCCGCGGTAGTCGAACGAAATCCTTCTTCGCTCGCCAATGGCGTCAAAGATCCTCCCAAGCTTGTCCGCATCGTCTCCGAGATTGGCCGCCAGTGGTTCGAGACCCGCCGACACATCCAAGCCCCCCAGCTTCATCAGGCCGCTCGCGCTCTCGGTGTCGCCAAGCCGAACCATGCGTGCCGAAACAGATAGAGCCGCCATCTCCGAGGGTGTGAGACCTGGATCCGAGACCGCGTACTCCTCGGGACTAACCGTGTATCCGAAGTCGATCTCCCATGCGTCCAAGGCTTCCCGCTTTATGGGGACCCCGAGACGCCGAAGCACATCCTTGTCACGCTCGAACATGCGTGAAAAGGCCTCATCACTCTGGTCCTCATAGCCAGCAACCGTCCTTCGAACATCGCCGGCGGTAACGGGCCGCGGGGAGTCCAGAAGGTAGATGAGTAGGTTGAGAACCCTCTCTACGACTGCTTGCACGTTCTTCTCGTCCGTATCGCTGGATGGAAGTCAGAGACTGGCAATTAGCTTGTCCACCCGATCGTCAAATGCTTTGAACGGGTCCTTGCACATGACCGTACGTTGGGCCTGGTCGTTCAGTTTGAGGTGTACCCAATCGACAGTGAAGTCCCTCTTGCGAGCTTTGGCTGCCTTGATGAACTCTCCTCTCAGACGAGCTCTTGTCGTTTGAGGTGGGCGTACGACAGCATCAGCGATCGTCTCGTCGTCCACGATGCGATCAACCAGCCCTGCTGCTTCCATCAGGTAATACAGCCCGCGCGACCGGTCAACATCGTGATAGGCCAGATCCATCATTGACATCCGCGGGTCGGACAATGGGATGTCTCGCTTGGTCGAGTAGCGGTCGAGGAGCTTGTACTTCATCACCCAGTCGACCTCACGATCCAGCGTCATCGGATCCTTCTCAAGACCGGTGAGGAGATGCTCCCACCGATCTACCGCAGCCTGCACCTGAGGCGGAAAACCGGGGCTACGGGCAAACCGCATCGCCCGGTCGAGGTACTCCCATTGGATGTCGAGTGCACTCAACTCGCGACCGTTGGCGAGCCGAAGCCTTCGGGTGCAGTCGAAGTCGTGCGCAACTTCTCGAATCGCTCGAATCGGGTTCTCTAGCGTTAGATCTCGGAAGACCACATCGCGCTCGATCATCTGAAGGAGAGCAACCATCGTCCCGACCTTCACGAATGTCGCGTACTCGCTCATGTTCGAGTCCCCCGCTATGACGTGCAGTCGTCGGTAGCGCTCGGCGTCCGCGTGAGGCTCGTCCCTTGTGTTGATGATGGGCCTTGATCGCGTCGTCGCCGAGGACACTCCTTCCCAAATATGGTCGGCCCGCTGGGCAATCGAATAACCAGTCCCACGAGGTGTCTGAGTCAGCTTTCCCGCGCCAACAAATATCTGCCGGGTGACGAGGAAGGGAATCAGAACGTCGACGGTGCGATGGAAGTCTTTGTGCCTACTGACGAGATAGTTTTCATGGCAGCCGTACGAGTTTCCGGCACTGTCCGTGTTGTTTTTGAAGACGTATATCTGACCTCGGATCCCCTCCTCCTTGAGGCGATCTTCGGCACCGCCGACAAGGCCTTCGAGGATGCGCTCACCCGCCTTGTCGTGGGCGACAACCTCGGTCAGGTCGTCACATTCGGGCGTCGCGTACTCAGGATGGGACCCCACGTCGAGGTATAGACGAGCTCCGTTCTCGAGGAAGACATTCGAAGACCGACCCCACGAAACGACCCGGCGGAACAGATACCGAGCTACCTCGTCGGGACTCAGGCGCCGCTGGCCGCGAAGAGTGCAGGTGACTCCATACTCGTTTTCGATCCCGAAGATCCTGCGCTCCATGCAATCAGGCTAAACGCATCGGGCGACGATGTGTCGAAGTGGTTCAGTGGAGCCTTTCGGGGTCGATCCTGGCGAAGGCTCGCCGACCATTCCCTGTGTCGAGCACGGCCGCTTCCCAGCCATCTGAGTCACGCCCTTCCGCTGTTCGGAATGCGTCTACTCCAAGGGCAAAAGCCTCTTGCAACGTCAATCCTTCCCGCCATGAGTCATGGAGCGCTTCAAGTAGGGCATCAGCCTTGCCACCGATTGCAACGAAATTGCGTTCGTCGAAGAGCGTTCCGTCATACGTGATGCGGAACAAGCGATGTTCGCTCCCGTCTTCGGACACCTCAGCCATGAGGATCTCAACTTCATAGGGCTTTGGTTCACGGGTGAAGATCATTCCCAGAGTTTGAGAAAAGGCCGTGGCCAGACCCTGGGCCGTGACATCGTCCCTGGAGTACAGGTATCCCATCAGATCTGCCTGTCGAATCCCTGCCTTACGGAGTGTCTCGAACTCGTTGTATCGACCGACGCCAGCGAAGGCTATGCGGTCATAGACCTCTGAGATCTTGTGAAGGGCGGTCGACGGATTCTCGGCAAGTAGCAACACACCATCGGCGTAGTCCACAGCCAGGATGGAGCGGCCACGGGCGATTCCCTTGCGGGCAAACTCGGCCTTGTCTCGAACTAGCTGTTCGGGGGCGACATAGAAGGGAATGCTCATCGGATGTTGTCCAGCGCGTATTCGGCCAGCGGCCTCAAGCGGTCGTCGTCTACCTCAACCAAGCCGTCAGCGTCGATTGTGACGACGTTGGGGAGAATGCCGCGACGCAGATCCGGCCCGCCGGTTGCGGTGTCCTCCGAAGAAGCAGACACCAGAGCGTTGACCGCCACTGTCACGGCTTGTTCCATGGGGAGGTCATCCTCGTACTGAGTCCGTAGGTAGGCCTTGGCAAGCCGTGATCCGGAACCGGTGGAACCGAACTCGGACTCCTCGTAGCGCCCGCCGACCACGTCGAATGTATAGACCCTGCCCTGGTTCAGCTTTTCGTCGTAGCCAGCGAACAGAGGGACTACGACAAGACCTTGCAGCGCCATTGGAAGCTGCTCTCGGACGAGCCTGGCGAGGAATGATGCCTTGCCGTCCAGGCTGAGTCGCACTCCTTCGATCTTCTCGTAATGCTCGAGCTCAACCTGAAACAGGCGGACCATGTCCATGGCGAGACCTGCTGTACCGGCAATTGCTACGGCCGAGAACCGGTCAGCCGGGAACACTTTGCGAATCCTTCGGTGCGCCACGAGATGACCCTCGGTGGCACGCCGGTCTCCGGCCATCACCACTCCCCCGTCGTACCGCAATGAGAGAACGGTGGTTCCATGGGGAACAGACAGTCCGGCTCCGCCTTCAGGCAGGTTGATCTTGGGGCGCGCTCCTACAGAGTCGAGCAGATCGCTGAACGAAGCACCCGGTGCCGGCGAATCGAGAGGCAGAGGGCCGGTCGCTCCGGGGATCACTCGCCGCCCTTCTGGACGTAGTTCTTAACAAACTCTTCCGCATTCTCTTCGAGCACTTCATCGATCTCGTCGAGTAGGTCGTCCAGTGCTTCGAGGTCGGACTCAGACTCGGCGGCCTCAACGGCTTCATCCGATTCCACTTCGCGTTTGTGTTTCTTTGCGCGTTCCCTGTCAGACATCAGTTCATCCTTCCAGCCGACTCAGCAGTTCGGCAGCGTCCTCAACCTCTTCGAGCAAGTCACCCACCAATTCGGCGCTGCCTCGGAGCGGTTCCATCATAGGAACCCTTTTCAGATGTGATTCGCCTACGTCGAAGACCAGCGAATCCCAGTTCGCGGCCACCAACGATCGGGAGAATCTCCTCACACATTCGCCCCGAAAGAAGGCGCGGGTCTGGCGAGGTGGGTCCGTTACGGCTGATTCGATCTCCTCATCCGAAAACATTCGTCGCATCGCTCCACGTTGCGCCAGCTTGTAATACAGCCCTCGTGTCGGATCGACATCGTGGTACTGGAGGTCGAGGGCTCTGATCTTGGCGGCTTCCCAAGTGAGACCTTCGCGCTCGACGAAGCCTTCGATCAGCCTCTTCTTGGCGACCCAATCCAAGGTGTCAGCGAGCTTATCCGGAGACGCTTCTAGTAGACCCAGCGTCCGCTCCCACTCATCTACCACCAGTGTCCACACGGGGTCATCGAGTTCTTTCTCGACATACTTCGTCAACCATTCCAAATACCGACTCTGGATCTCCAGAGCCGTCGCTCCCCCGCCACCTTCGAGTTCGAGTGGGCGGGTGAGTGACAAGTCGTGACTGACCTGCCAACAGGCCTCGACTGGGTCGAACAGGTCGATAGCGTCAGGAATGGCACCGTCCTCGATCGCGGCGAGCATCAGAGAGGTGGCGCCGAGCTTCAAGAAGTTCTGGTACTCCGACAGGTTCGCATCACCAAGGATGACGTGCAGGCGGCGATACTTAGAAGGATCTCCGTGCGGCTCGTCGCGGGTATTGATGAGTGGTCGCTTGAGCGTGGTCTCCAACCCAACCTCTTCCTCGAAAAAGTCAGCGCGTTGGGTGATCTGATAGTCCACGGGATCACGATCGTTCTCCTTACCCACCTTGCCAGCACCCGTGAAAATCTGGCGGGTCACCATGAAGGTGGTAGCGAATCTGATCACATCCCCGAAAGGAGTCTCGCGTGATAGGAGATAGTTCTCGTGGGCGCCGTAAGAGTTGCCCTTGCCGTCGGAGTTGTTCTTGTACAGCCCGAGCTGGCGGCCCGCAGCCTCGGACGCCGCCGATCCGGCGAGATGCATGACCCTCTCGCCTGCCTTGTCGTAGAGAGCGGCTTCGCGTGGATCAATAGATTCAGGACCTGAATATTCCGGGTGAGCGTGGTCGACGTAGAGCCTTGCACCGTTGGACAAAACGGAGTTGATGACAGCGCCCTCGGGATCGACGAGACCAAAACCGTCATGCCCGAACCCTCGGGCGTCTCGACCGGGACTCTCCTCTTCATAGGACCATTGCACTTTGACCCGCGCCCCGGGATAGCTGTTAACGACCAGTGAGGAAGCAACCGCAGGGTTGAATGCCGGATCGCCCCTGACCACGATTCCGTACTCGGTCTCGGTGCCAAGGACTTTGTGCAAGGCCATCAGAGGTACTGGCCGCCCGACACCCTCTCGATCAAGCGACTCTCTTCATCGCCACCGACCAGGGTGCGGACATAGACAATCCGTTCCCCTTTCTTGCCGGAGATCTTGGCCCAGTCATCGGGGTTCGTCGTGTTGGGCAAGTCCTCGTGTTCACGGAACTCCTGCTTGATCGCTGCGATCAGGTCAGAGGTCTTGACCCCGCCCGGTTCGCCGGCGATCTGACGCTTGATGGCGTCTTTCTTTGCTCGCCTGACGATGTTTTCGATCATGGCTCCACTAGCGAAGTCCTTGAAGTACAGAGTCTCGCGATCACCGTTGGCATAGGTGACTTCGAGGAACTCATTCTGCGGACCGTCTGAATACATGTCCTCGACCGTTGTCTCGATCATTCGCGCAATGACGTCCGCTGGAGCGTCATCGCCGGCCTCATTGGGATCCAACGGGGTTTCGTCGCCTAGATATATCCTGAAGATCTCACGTGCAGCCTCCGGATTGGGCCGGTTGATCTTGATCTTCACATCAAGTCGTCCAGGCCGAAGGATGGCCGGGTCGATCAGATCTTCTCTGTTCGACGCTCCTATGACCACGACGTTCTTGAGGCTTTCGACACCGTCCAACTCAGAAAGGAGCTGAGGGACGATCGTGGATTCGACATCCGACGAAATGCCAGTGCCGCGTGTTCGAAAGAGTGAATCCATCTCGTCAAAGAAGACGATGACAGGTACACCTTGGTCGGACTTCTCCTTGGCTCGTTGGAAGATGAGCCGAATCTGGCGTTCGGTCTCGCCGACCCACTTGTTCAGCAGTTCGGGTCCCTTGATGTTGAGAAAGAAGGATCGGACGTCGGGATCGCCAGTTCTTTCGGATACCTTTTTGGCAAGACTGTTGGCCACAGCTTTGGCGATCAGCGTCTTGCCACATCCGGGGGGCCCGTAGAGAAGAATCCCCTTCGGCGGCTCGAGTTGATACTCGGTGAATAGGTCACGGTGGAGATAGGGCAGCTCGACAGTGTCTTTGATCTGCTCAATCTGGTCGGCAAGGCCGCCAACTTCGGAATACGTGATGTCAGGAACTTCTTCGAGAACGAGCTCCTCGACCTCAGGACGTTCCAGCTTCTCGAGAATCAGTCCTGTCTTGACGTCGACACGGACGTAGTCTCCCGCTCGAAGATATACGTCCATCATCGCATCGGACCGTTTAAGGACCCGCTCCTCGTCGGCATGGGCTATTACGACGATCCGTCCGTCCGTCATAACTTCTCGAACCCTGAGAACGTCTCCGGCGGGCTCGAAATGTCGGACGTCGATGATGTTGAAAGCTTCGTTCAGAAGTACTTCCTGGCCGATCTGTAGCTTCTTGACTTCGACCGAAGGCTGAGCGGATACGCGGAGTTTCCTGTTGCCTGTCAAGACGTCGACCGTCCCATCGTCGCCGACCCCAAGTACCGTTCCAAAGTTGTTTGGCGGCTGGGTTAGCTTTTCGACTTCCTCGCGAAGGACTCCAAGTTGCTCGCGCGCTTCCTCGAGAAGAGCCGACAGTTTGTCATTCTGTGTAACTGCTCGTTCAAGCCGTCCACGCACGGCGTTCAGCTCGTTTTCGAGTTCGGTAGCTCGTGTGGGGCCTTCCCTCAGGCGTCGCTGAAGAAACGAAACCTCCTCTTCGAGAGAAGAGACCACAGCTTTCAGCTTCTCAGCGTCATCCCGAAATTGTTCTTGCTCCACGGCTACCTCCTGGCTCGGGTGGCCTGTTGTTCAGTATACGAAGGCCGCTGTTTACTTCTCAGGGTTACTTTTCCCAGGTTTATCGGCAGTCTTCCTCATAAAAATGAGGAAGCCCGTATGGCCCACCATTCTCTGCTCTGGACGAACTGAGCGCCCATCGATGTTCCAGTCTCGGATCAGGATCTCCTTGACTTCGGGATTGGTGAAGACTCCCGCCGCACGCGCAGCCTCCACGGTTTGCTGTACCTGGGGAATAGTTGGCACATACGCGGCAATCAAGAGGCCCGCGGCTTGTGAAGAGGCCGCAGCACCGATCGGATGCCACGGCTCGGGAAGGTCGAGCACCAGTCGGTCGACTACTTCGCTCTCGAGAACCTGAGTCACATCTCCGGTCCGGAGGTCCAACTGGGGGGGCACCTGGCCAAACCAACGCCGAATGGTCTTGGTGGCGTGCTCGGCGTGGTCCTCACGTCGCTCGACACTGATCACCCGCCCGGTGTCCCCGACGGCCCTGGTGAGGGCGATAGTCAGGGCGCCTGAACCGGTTCCGGCTTCCAAGATGGTTTGCCCTGGCGCAATGTCGGCGTACACGAAGATTGGTCCAACGTCTTTCGGATACACGACCTGGGCACCGCGCTTCATGCGGATAACGAAGTCGGAAAGTCGGGGTCGAATCAGCAGCATTGAGGCACCCCCGCTGGAGTCGATCCATGTGCCATCCGGCTGACCGATCAAGTCGTCGTGAGGAACGGTGCCACGATGGAACTGGAACGTTCGACCCGCCTCGAGTTTCAGGAGGAACTCCCGACCCTTCGAGTCGATGAGGATGGCCGGATCGCCCTCGACAAAGGGCATCAGAATAGGGAAAGGGCGGCCACTGCCAGGCTCAGGACCATTCCAATGACTACTACCCAGATGATGATTTGAACCAGTTTCTTGTTTTGCATGATGTGTTGGATCGAGTTGACTGGTTGATCACGGTAGACCAATGAAACGCATCGCCAAGTTCATCATCAACAAGGCCTTCGGACCCGATCCGACCGATTCTGGGTTTGAGAGGATCATGGGAGGGGTGCGTCGCGGGGATCGTCGAGAACTCTTGATCGGGTTCGCCCTTGCTGGAATGTCCTACATGAAGCGGACCAAGCCGACCAAGGAGCTGATCTACCGCAAGAGCGTTCCTGAAGGTTCGGCTGTGGTGGTGCATCACAAGAAGCGTGGTAACCCTCACATCGAGGTCATCAAACCATCTGATTCGTAACCTTCCATTCCGTTCTGTGAGGGTTTGCGCGGCTTGAGGCCCGATCAACCCTCACAAAACGAGAGCAAGGGGGTTGAAACGACACGATCTCTCCGGCACGGTCGATGGGTGGATCGAGAGAGGGTTCTCAAGGGAACCGCGTCTGGTCAATACGGATTGATCACGCGTCAGCAAGCACTGTTCAATGGCTACCCCGACGACGAGATTGGGCGACGGATCTCGGCCGGACGGTTGACGTCTCTGCACCCGGGTGTGTATTACACGGACTCGGTACCCCCAACCTGGCGGACAGACGTGCTTGCAGCGGTTCTCGCTGCAGGGCCATTGGCCGTTGCCTCCCACCGGACCGCGGCGGTCTTGTACCAAATGGACGCAATCTGGGGGCGGATGGTCGAAATGACCGTCCCCTACCTCAAATCCCCGGAACCCGAAGGGGTGGTTCTTCATCGCACCAGGCGTGAGAATGACACGCCCGTTCTTGAAGGCATCCCGATCACAACTCCCGCCAAAACCCTGCTCGACGTTGCTTCGACTCTGCCGTACACGACTCTCGCGAAAGCTACCCGGTCGGCGCTCCACCTCGGCCTTGTCACGACAGATGCTCTGCTCGACACGGTCGTCAAGTTTGGCGGGCGAGGAGTGCGCGGAACCAGGAAGTACCGCCGGGTGATCGGCTGGGTTGCTGCAGACAAGTCTGGCAGCCCGGCTGAGATCGACATGGCTGAAATCATCGCCGACTCGCAGGTCCCCACCCCCGTTCAGCAGTTGAAGCTCCTGCTACCAACTGGAGACAACGCATATCCTGACTTCGCCTGGCCCGACCGCAACCGCATCATCTAGGTGGACGGGTTTGGGGTTCATGGAGACCCGGAGGTGTTTAAGCGCGACCTCGCGAGACAGAACCTATTGATGGATCTCGGTTGGGAAATCAGAAGATTCCCCGCACAACGGATCCGCGATCACCCAGACGAGGTCCGCCGAGAGGTGGTTGCCTTCGTCAACGCACCCTTCTCAACCGTTCTGTGAGGGTTTGTCAGGCCTGGGAGCGGAAAGGCCCTCACAGAAGGGTGAAGGATTCAGACTTTATAGACCTCGACGACGGTCTTGTTGCGAGAACCGCGTCGACGGCCGAGAACGAAGGCAGCGACGATCGCCAGCGCGACAGCTCCCGCGCCGACCACCGCGGCATCTTTGGCCGACTCCTTGGTCTCGTCGACTGCTCCTGCCAACTGCAATGCCTTGGCTTCGATGTCTTCTCTACTGATCGTCAACTTGCATCCTCCATGCCACGAGTCCCACCCCGATCACCGCCACCAGGAACGCCAGGGTGCGCGAGAGGACGACCCACCACGCGCCTTCGGGCAACAGGATTTGGAATAGATAATACGAGCCCCAGACGGCGCAGACAGCGCCGATCGCCATGAGGAGTCCGCCTCCGACCCCTAGGCCTGCATGTTTCCCCAGCTTCTTGGCTGGCTCTACGGTCTCCTGCCGCAGGTATTCCCGCGACATGTCCACCAACTCGGTGACGATTCCCGGGATCTCTTGCGGTTTGGCCATGTGGTTAAGAATCTAACAAGGCCTGGCAGTGTTCAAGAACTGAAATTATCGTGAACGGACAGAAGTGAACCCAATTCAGTCAATGCGGTCGATGGGCCCAAGGTATTTTGCCCTCTGGGTCGGTCAGACGATCAGCCAGTTCGGCACCTATATCGCACTTCTGACGATCCCGTTGCTCGTTCTCCACATCCAGGAGGCGGCCGGCGATGAGAACACGCTGGACTTCGCTCTCGCCTACGCGGCGGAAACTGCTCCAGCCCTGCTGATCGGCTTGACCGGCGGCTTGCTGCTCGATCGGCTCCACCTTCGCCCGGTGATGATTGCCACCGATCTCCTGAGGGCATGCGCCTTCTTCTATCTTGCAGGGTCGTTCGGCTCCTATGGCGTCGTGACGGTGTTTGTCGTTGCATTCCTCGTGGGTTCCATGACGACGTTTTTTGACAGTGCCCTGTATGCGATGATCCCTGCCCTGGTTCCCGAGAATCGGCTTTCGGACGCGAACTCCTTCGTTACCGCATCGATCCAGGCCAACTTCGCTCTCGGCCCGCTGGTGGCTGGCGTCATGGCGGCGGTGTTCGCTGGGCCCGCGGTCGGCCTCTATCTCAATGGCCTGACCTTTGTGCTCTCGGCCGTCAGCTTGCTTTGGGTGGGTCGCGTCGCCCACCACAGAGACGCCACCCAAGCAACGGGGAGCTTTTGGAGCGAGTTCTCGGCCGGGATACGTCGCATTTGGAACGAACCACGGCTGAGGGTCTCAACGATTGCCTCAGCGGTCCCCAACTTTGTCATGGGCTGGCTGGAGGCCACCTTCGTGGTCTTGGCAATGGTGGTACTCAAGACTGAGTCTGAAACCCAGATTGGAGTGCTCTTCTTCTTCATGGGAATTGGTGGACTCGTAGGAGCCCTCGTTGCGCCGAGAGTTATCCGGGCACTCGGCCTCGGGAGAACCATGACAGTTGGTCTGGGCATTTCTGGCCTCACCCTCTTCGCCTTCATGTTCACGACCTATGGGCCGGTGGCGATGCTCCTGCTCGCCGTCTACATGTTCTTCATCTCGGTCCTGAACATCCCGCTAGCCACCATCCGACAGACTTGGGCCGGCGAGTCGATGTTGGGACGAGTGGTGTCCGCGGCGCGTGCGATCGGGTGGGCCACTCTTCCGATCGGTGCTCTGGTCGGGGGTTTCCTCGGGAACACCGAATCAACCTATCTGGTCGTGGCCCGACTCTTCCCGCTCATTCTCGTCGTTTCAGCCTTCTGGCTAATGACGACTGTGATTTGGAAGGACACCTTCGGTGCCGAGTACGAAACTGCTGACGTGCCCGCCGAGTCAGCTTCCTAAGCGACGATCCGCGCCGCGATACTCAACCGGAAACCAGCTCCCCTCATTGCGCTGCAAAGCGTCAGGCTGTGACTGACCTCACGCAGCGCGGTCGAGTCGCGGCCAGGCTGAGGGACAATCGAGTAATACGGTGTCGGAGAGAGGACTCGAACCTCCACGGGGCTATAAACCCCACCAGATCCTTAGTCTGGCGCGTCTTCCAATTCCGCCACTCCGACAGTGTGGCTGAGCGATCTTATCGCTGACTCAGCTCAGGATAAATGTCAGCGCAAATGTGCTGATGCCAAACAAGATGCCTACCACGACAGTGAGCCGGTCGAGGTTGCGTTCAACAACCGTGGATCCGGTCAGATTCGAGGTCGACATTCCCCCACCGAACACATCAGACAATCCCCCACCTTTACCTGAGTGCAGAAGAACCAGCACCACGATGGCAAGAGAGAGAATGACATGTACGACGATGGCTAGGGCAGTGAGAAATTCCATGTTGATAAAGAGAGAGTGTCGCTAAACGGACCCGGCAAGGTTACCACTGGCTCGGGCGCTTACCTACTCCAATCAGCCGGCCTGTTTGCCCACGGCCTCTGCTGCGGCCTTCGCTGCCTCAGGATCGCCTAGATACGAACTCTCCAACGGTTGAAGCGCGTCGTCGAGTCGATAGACGAGCGGTATTCCAGTGGGGATGTTCAAACCCACGATCTCTTCGTCGGCAACGTCGTCGAGGTGCTTCACCAAAGCACGAAGGGAGTTTCCGTGTGCAGCCACGAGAACCGTCCCGCCACTGTTCAGATCGGGAGCAATTCGATCTCGCCAATATGGAACCATCCGCTCGACGACATCCTTGAGGCATTCGGTTCCCGGCGGGTCGTCCAGATTGTCATACCGCGGATCGTTGATGGGGTGACGCGGATCGGCAGGATCGAGAGCGGGCGGTCTCACGTCATAAGCACGTCGCCAGGCAAGCACTCGGTCGCCGCCGCAGTCCTCTGCCATTTGCTTCTTGTTCAGCCCTTGAAGCGCCCCGTAGTGCCGTTCGTTGAGGCGCCAATCCCTGGTCACCGGAATGCTCCCCCAGCCTGCGGAATCGAGTGCCAGGTCTGCGGTGTCGATTGCCCGTCTCAGAACTGACGTGTGAACCACATCGGGCCGTAACCCTGCTTCAGCCATCAATTGCCCTGCGTTTCGAGCTTCGTCACGGCCTTGAGAACTCAGATCGACGTCGGTCCAGCCAGTGAAGAGGTTGGCCGCATTCCAGATCGATTGACCATGTCTCAGAAGTACAAGGGTTCGGGTCATACTCGGTACCTCACAATCGCCGCGAACTTGTCCGGATCGAGTGATGCCCCTCCCACTAGGGCCCCATCGACGTGTCGCTTGGCCATGATGTCCTTGACGTTTCCAGCGTTCACCGACCCGCCGTACAGGATTCTGATGACCTCGGCGGCTCCAGATCCGCCAAGATCTCTTAGGCTCGATCGGATTACTTCCGCCATAGAGCCAGCATCGTCAGCAGATGCGGTCCTCCCGGTTCCGATAGCCCACACTGGTTCATACGCGACAACGATTTGGGTCAGTTCGTCGGGGCTCAGCCCACGCACAGATCCGGCCAACTGAGAAAGGACCACCGCTTCAGCATCGCCGCTCTCGCGCTGGTCAAGCGACTCCCCTACACAAACGACCGGCGTCATGTCGGCTGCGACCACCGCCTTGGCTTTCTTGGCAACAACCTCATCGGTCTCGTCCATGTGCTGGCGACGCTCCGAGTGCCCAACGATGATGTGAGTGGCCCCAAGGCGCCTCAACATGGCGGGAGAAATCTCCCCGGTATAAGCACCGGACTCCGCCCAGTGGCAGTTCTGAGCACCAAGACCGATCGGGATGTGATCCTGCTCGAGAACGATCTGAACCGACCTCATCGCCGTGAAAGGGGGCGCCACGACTACCTCTACTTGGTCGTAGTCGTCCTGATCTAGCCGATACGAAAGCTTCTGGATCATCTGGATGGCTTCGAGATGATTGGCATTCATTTTCCAGTTGCCCATGATCAGGGGACGTCGGTCGCTCATCTGGCCCATTGTTCCAGGACTGCGACGCCGGGCAGAACTCGGCCCTCCAACAGCTCGAGTCCGGCCCCTCCACCCGTTGAGAGATGGTCGACGGTCTCCGCTAGTCCCAACAATCGCAACGCGGCAACGGTGTCTCCACCGCCGACCGACGTGAATCCATCACAAGCCGCAACTGCTCTCGCCACAAAATCCGTCCCGTAGCGAAACGATTCCCATTCGAATACGCCCATCGGGCCGTTCCAGAACACACTTCGGGCCGAAGTGATCAGCTCACGGAATCCCGAGCAGGTACCGGGTCCGATATCCAACCCCATCGCATCTGGAGGTATCGCGTAAACGTCCACGACTCTCCGCTCCGCGTCTTCTGAGAAGCTGTCGCCGACCGCTACATCGATCGGAAGAATGATTTTTCGGCCATCGGGACCAGACAGAAGGCGCCCCACGACATCAACCATTTCGTCCTGGACCAGCGACCGTCCGACCTCGAGCCCCTTGGCAGCCAAGAAGGTGAAGCACATCCCGCCGCCGATGACGATCCGGTCCACCTTGGGAAGAAGCTCTCTGACCACTCCGAGCTTGTCCGATACTTTGGCGCCCCCAAGCACGATCGTGAACGGCCGCTCTGGTTCCTGAGTCAGTCTTGTGAATGATCTGAGCTCTCTATCCAATAGCGGGCCGGCAACGCTGGGAAGCTTCTCGGCCACTCCAACGGTCGATGCGTGAGCTCGATGAACCGAGCCGAATGCATCTTGAACGAATAGATCGCAACCGGCTGCCAGAAGCCCCGCCGCCTGGGATGAGTTGGCGGTTTCACCCTCCAGGAAGCGTGTGTTTTCGAGAACCGTGATATCTGCTGGCTCGTCCAGGCTCACCTCATAGCGGGTCATCTCATTCAGCCTCTCGGCTACCGGCATTAGGGACAACCCCGGTTCGTAACCGTTAGGCCTTCCCAGATGGGAGCAAACCCGAACAAAGGCTCCGGCATCTGCCAGCCCAACAAGCGTCGGCAATGCAGATCTGAGGCGAAAATCGTCGGACACCTCACCTCCCGCCAACGGCACGTTGAGGTCGGAGCGCACGAGAACAGTCTTCCCCGCAACGTCTACATCACCCAAGGTCAGATATCTGGTCACGATTACGTGTCTATCAGCTTTTCCAGCACTTCACCAAGCTTGATCGGATCGTGGGATGGCCAGTCATCCGAGTCATCGACGACGTCCGCGTGGACAACCTCCCAGCCAAGCGCCTCGGCGCCTTTGGCATCAAGTTCGACGGGTGACAGTCCGGTGGGAACGTCGAAGGCGCCGGTGTTGCTTACAACATATCCTGGTCCTCTGATGCCGGTGAACTTCTCGAGTTCGGCGATATGGGCAGCACCGTTCAGTCCCGATGTTTCCCCTTGCTGTGTCATCAGGTTCAGTACCAAGACCTTGGTGGCACTTGAAGTCGCAACAGCCGGAGCAAGCATCTGGACCATCAATGCGGAGATCACAGACGTGTAGAGACTGCCGGGTCCTAACACGATCTGATCTGCCGTGGCCACTGCACCTAACGCTTTGCGAGTTGCTATGGTGCCGGGCGGGTCAATTGACAGATCCGAGATATGGCCCATCGCCGTCGCCACTGAAACTTGGCCCTCGACTGCTTTCCCGTCGACGACGGCTGACAGTCTCACCGGGTTATCTGCCACCGGGATCACATCACCCAACGTCTGCAGCATCTGCTGCGCTGACTCGACAGCAGCCGTGAAGCCACCGAACAGATCGGTAAGTCCCGCCAAGATCAGATTGCCCAACGAATGGTCGGCAACATCACCGGCTTCGAAACGATGGGCGAACAGTTCCGACGCCAGGGAGGGTTGGGCCGTCAAGGCGAGCAAGCACCGGCGAACATCTCCGGGCGGAGGCATCCCGAGAGCCGTCAGCCGACCGGACGAGCCGCCATCATCGGCAACAGAAACCAAGGCGGAGATACGCCTGGCATACGTCTGAACAGCTTCCAAAGCCGTCGCTTGGCCGTGACCACCGCCGATTGCCACAACGGCAGGGCCGTCAGGGTCGAGGAACAACCGCTGAAGATCAGTGTCGACCTCCAGTTCGTGCCTCAATTGTCGATGTCCCGATGCCTGACCACAGCGGCGACACCCATCTGGTCGAGCCTGCTTGCGATCTCCTCCGCGATGGCAACTGACCGGTGGTGTCCCCCGGTACAGCCGATTGCGATAGCGAGGTAGCTCTTGCCTTCGCTCTGGTAGAGGGGAAGCAGGAAGGAGAGAAGGCCCTCGATGCGGCTGAGGAACTCTTCTGCTCCTTGGGAGGTCATTACGTAATCCGAAACTGGGGCGTCGATCCCGCGAAGTCCTCGGAGATCCTCCTGCCAGTAGGGGTTGGGGAGAAAACGAACGTCCAGGAGCAAGTCGGCATCGCGGGGCGGTCCGTGCTTGAAACCAAAGGAGCGCACCGTGACTCGCATTGGACGCCCGGAGTCGTCCTCGCTGAACTGTGACGTCAAACGCTCCCGCAACTGATGAACGTTGAGATTCGAGGTGTCGATGACGACGTCAGCTAGTTCCTTGAGGTCGGCCAACAACGCTCGTTCAGCTCGCAGCGATGCCGAGATGGTGTCCTTCCCAAGGGGATGAGGGCGACGGTTCTCGGTGTACCGGGCGACGATCACGTCATCGTCAGCGTCCAGGAACACAATTCGGGCAGTCACACCTTCACGTTCGAGCGTGGTGAGGGCATCTTTGAGTTCCTCGATCGGAAGCCCCCCTCTGGAGTCGACAACCACCGCCAGGTGTCCATGAGCTTCAGGGATGTCATGCGACTGAACGGCGAGACTGAGGAGCGAAGGAGGAAGGTTGTCGATGACCGTGTACCCAATGTCTTCGAGAACCTTGGCTGCCGAAGAACGACCCGCGCCCGACATCCCCGTCACAATTAGGACATGGGGAGCATCCGGAACAGCGGGCACTGAGCCCTGAACGTCATCCATGCAGAGCAGCGTACAGATCGACCGCTACCTGGCTTGGCACCACCTCGGCCAACTCGTCCTGCGTGGCCTTGCGCATCGCCTTGAGAGACCCAAATGTGCGAACCAGGTCCCTTTTCCGTTTTGGCCCCACGCCCGCAACTTCGTCGAGAATCGAATCGACCATCGACTTGGAGCGAAGCTTTCGGTGATAATCCACCGCAAATCGGTGAGCTTCGTCTCGGACTTGCTGCAAGAGGTAAAGAGCTTCCGCGTTTCGAGGGATGCGCAGAGGTTCGGGCTCGCCAGGCAGGTACACCTCCTCCATCTTCTTGGCTAGTCCCAGAACCGGAATATCGAGTTCGAGCTCATCCAGCACCTTGACCGCCCTGCCCAGCTGGCCGGCTCCGCCGTCGATCACAATCAGGCCGGGTGGATACGAGAACTTGCCGCGCTCATCGACGGGAAGATCGCGCTCCCTCAAGTAGGCCTTGAAGCGCCGCCGGATCGTCTCTTCCATGGCGGCGAAGTCATCCTGACCGTCCACGGTCCGAATTTTGAATCTCCGATAATCGCTCCGTCGGGGCAGTGCATCCTCCATAACGACCATCGAAGCGACCGTGTTGGTGCCCTGAAGAGTGGAGATGTCGTACGCCTCGATGCGGAGAGGCGCCTCCTCGAGTCCCAGGACATCGCGGAGGGAGGTGAGAGCCTGGGCACGAGCGTTGTGGTCCTTTTGCCTGCTCAATCGGTGCCGGGCGAACGCCTCTGCAGCATTGGCGGATGTTGTCTCCATCAGCCGGCGCTTCGCTCCACGTTGCGGCACCCTCATCGACACACTCCTGTCCACCAAGGCGTTGAGCCACTCGAGCATCAAGTCCAACTCGTCAGGTTCAATCGATACCAGAATCTGGCGCGGCGGCTCGGAGTCGCCGTAGAGCTGACGGATGATCCGACCCATCAGTTGGGAATCGTTGAGCTGCTCGACACGATCTACGACCGTGGACCTCTCCCCAACTATGCGACCACGGCGAACGTTGATCACCTGGATGGCGGTCTCCAGTTCATCGCCATGGTGGCCAATCATGTCGAAGTTCTCGGGCCGCTCCGTCACGATCTCTTGTCTGAGCATTGCCTTACGGACATCCTCAATGCGATCTCGATACCGGGCCGCCAACTCGAACTCTTCTCGATCAGACGCGCTCCACATGGCCGAGGAAAGATCCTCCAAGACACCATCTGTGTCGCCTCTAAGGAAAGACGCGAGACCTTCGAGCATTTCGGTGTATTGATTGGTATCGACGGCACCGACACACGGACCCGAACACTTCTCGATGTGAAACAGAAGGCACGGACGCCCTTGCGCGCGTTGTCTTTCCAGCATTGCGTTGGAACAGGTTCGAACGGGAAACGTTCGGAGAAGTTGATCGAGAGTCTTTCGAATGGCGTAGGTGTGTGCGTAGGGCCCGAAGTATTCGTTTCCCCGGCGCCTTCGACCGCGCATAACCATCGCCCTAGGCCATTCATGAGATCTGGTGAGTGCCAAATAGGGATACGACTTGTCGTCCACCAGCTTGACGTTGAATCGAGGTCGGTGTTCCTTGATGAGCGAGTACTCCAACATCAGGGCGCTCACCTCTGAATCGGTGACGATCCAATCGACCGACCGTGCGGTGTCAACCATCGCTTGCGTCCGAAGGTGCAGCCCACTTGAGAAGTACGAGCGAACACGACTTCGAAGCGACTTCGCCTTGCCCACATAGATGACACGGCCGTTCTTGTCGCGGAAACGATAGGCGCCCGGCTTGTCAGGAATCTCTGACGCCGCAGGTCTTTCGAACATCCCCGTTCAGGGTAGAAGCTGCCAGCGACAGGCAAGCAGTCGAGGAATGCCGGTCTGATCATTCAGATCGGGGTGACGACGTTCGACCATCTCCTCGAGCGCCCACCCTTGGTTGGCTGCATTTGTCATCAACTCACCCATCGATCGGTGAAAGAACCGAATCTCCCCCGCTCCGGCTCCGTAAATGCTCGATCCCCTGCCGAAATAGTCGCCGGGTCGCCAAAGCGTCTCACCATCAGTATCAGAGATCGGAGTCGATCCCGGAGCGGTCCATGCCGGGTGGTTGATGACTAAGGCCAGAAATCCCCTGGGACGAACAACTCGGGCTACCTCTTCGAACAGCTGCGCCTCATTCTCTACATGCTCGAGGGTGAGTACGCAGTACGCCCCGCTGAAGCCGTCTTTGACAAAGGGCAGAGCAGGAAGGCGGCCGACAACGCCATTCGCCAGCGCGGCAAGGTCAGGGTTCAAGTCGACACCGATCACAACAGTCTCTGGCCCGAACACGGCGGAGACGTGACCGTTGCCACATCCGATATCGAGGACTCGCTCGCCCGAATCTTCGGGGAGAACCCTCTTGAGCAGCGGAAGAACCTCGTCCGCGTACGCTGGGTCGCCTTCGAGTTCTTCTAACCACCACTGAGCCATAGTTTCCCAACTCACGTGGTCGCAAGTATGTGCCGATAACGTAGGAGTGCAAGGAATACCGGCTGGCTAGCGTCTGAGCATGGTGTCATCGTGGCGGTCTTCGCGTCTCGCGTTGGTGCTGTTCTGTCTCATCCTCCTAGTACAGGTAAGCATCCCGGCAAGCAGGCTCAATCAACATGATCTGGCTCCGCGATTCGGCTGGCAGATGTTTTCTGTTCGGGTCGTCGCCCCCACCATCGAAGTGACCAACGATGATGGGTCTACCCGCACGATCGAACTAGAAGACAAGATGGCGAGAGTGCGCGCGGACATCGACATTGCGCGCCACATGCCCGCTCACCTGTGTGCAACGATCGACAACGCAGTGACACTCGCAATCGACGGCGTCGAGATCAAATGCTGAACTACCTGACGGAAGCTTTGCCACCTCGACCCCTTGGACTTACCCGCATTCTTGTGGGCCTGGCAGCCGCCATTCGAGCACTCGTGGCCATCCCCATTCTGTGGGATCTGACGCGTCCCACAATCTTGAAGGTGCCGAACTTCGACTGGTTCGTTCAGCCCAGCCAGCCAGTCGTGATTGTGATACTCGCTACCTGGTTCTTGTCGGCCATGCTCTTTGCGATTGGGTGGAAGGTCCCCGTTTCCGGGGTTGCCCTAGGTGCTGCTATCGCCGCCACCCTTGCGATCGACGCTCAGGCGTATTCCAACCATCTCTACCTGATGCTGTGGCTCGTGCTGCTCCTGATAATGGCCGATGCCGGAGCCGGATTGGCCCGATTTGGCACCGAACGCCCTGTCCTCCGCTGGCCACTCCTCCTGATCATGTCCCAACTCAGCACGGTGTACGTTTTCGCAGCCCTGACCAAGCTCAACGACGCCTTCCTATCCGGCGAGGTCCTCGCTGGTGTCCTACGTGACGGTCCCATACCGTTCTCGGACGCACTGCGAACCCCAACGATCCTCAGTGCGGTCGCTGGCCTTGTTGTAATCGTGGAGTTGTTCGTCGGACTTGGGTTGTGGGTCACAAACCTCAGGCCATACGCCATCGTGACCGGATTCCTATTGCACCTGTCGATCCTTCTCCTCATGGCACCCACAGGCGAGTTGTTGGTGTTTGGCATAGAGATGCTGGCCATCTACCCGCTCTTCCTCGACACTGAAAGGCTCAAGTTGGTCTGGGACGATGGTTGCGATTCTTGCCGCGCATGGGTCGCACGATTCATGAAGCTCGATGTCCTTGATGTACTCATCCCCATCGGCGCCTCGGAGAGAGGACACGAGTTCAGCCGGGACGAGATCACTCAATCCATGCACCTCTCGCATCTAAACCGAACGATGAGAGGTTTTGATGCCGTGACTCAAACTCTCGAGCACCTGGTGCCGACTCTATGGGTCGCGCCCCTTCTAAGACTCCCAGGCATACGCCACCTCGCCGGTGCGTGGTACCGGCGGCATGCGCGCCGACGATCCTGTTCGATCGGCTAGCGGAGAACCTCTCGGAACCAGGGCATGGTCTTCTCGAGACCCTCACGAAGTGAGATCTGTGCCTTCCACCCCAAAATCTCCTCAGCTTTCCTGGTGTCTGGTCGTCGAACCAGAGGATCGTCAACCGGAAGCGGGTGAAACTCGACGCCAGGATGGTTACCGACCACGTCCTGAATGGTTTCTGCAAGTTCCAACATCGTCACCTCTTCGGGGTTCCCGATGTTCACAGGCTCTATCTCATCGGAAAGCAGCAATCGCAGAATCCCCTCGACCTCATCGTCGACAAAGCACAACGACCGGGTTTGGCTGCCATCGCCGAACACAGGCAAGGGTCTGTTCTCGAGCGCAGCCTTGAAAAAGGCCGGGACGGCCCGACCGTCATTCGGTCGCATGCGGGGCCCATAGGTATTGAAGATCCTCACTATTCGAGTCTGTAACCCATGCTCACGGTTATAGGCGAGTGTCATTGCCTCAGCGAACCTCTTAGCTTCGTCATAGACACCTCTCGGACCTATCGGGTTCACATTCCCCCAATATGACTCCGGCTGCGGATTGACCTGCGGATCGCCGTAAACCTCTGAAGTGGAGGCGAGAAAGAAGGTCGCATCCTTCTCCAGGGCCAAACCAAGACCTTTGTGTGTCCCAAAGGCGCCGACCTTCAGGGTATGGATGGGCCACTTGAGATAATCGACAGGTGAGGCCGGTGAGGCGAAATTCATCACGTAGTCGACCTCGCCAGCCACATGCATGTAGTCGGTGACGTCGTAGTCGATGAGACGGAACCTCTTGTCCTCCATCAGGTGAGCCACATTGGCAGCGTTGCCGGTGATCAAATTGTCGAGACAGGTGACACGAGCGCCTGAGTACACAAGCCATGTGCATACATGTGAGCCGAGAAAGCCCGCTCCCCCCATTACGACCGCATGCGCGCCGTCTAGATCTTGAAACCCACCAAAAGCAGAACTGAGTCTGTCAGCCAACTGATAACCCTCCAAAGCGTTCTTAGGGTACATCGGCGTCAAACCGATGTAGTTGAGCGTGAGTAGGCCTCCCGACTTGAATGCCCAGTCAGTGACTTCAGCCGCCGCATTCTGGAAATGGACGTTTATCGGGGCCATAGCTGCAGGAATCCTGTTGTTTGCCCAGTCACAGGCGGTAGGTGGCCTGGAAGGCATGCTGCAGGTCGGCGATCAGAGCAGTCTCAGGCCACTCATTGACCAACAGCTAGAAGTCCTCCCCGTCACGCCGGGTTTTGGGCACGACACTCAGATCTTCTACTCCATTGGCCTCGACCTGCACGGCGACGAAGTTCCTGCCCTACTGGACCATGGCGGATATCGCTACCGGCGGATACTTCTTCCAGCTCTTGCTAGCGGCCTTGGGCTGTGGGGCGGCAGGACACTCCTTTGGGCATTGGTCATAGTCAGTGGCACAGCCGCGGCTGTTTCCTCGGGAGCAGTGGCCGCGACGGCGGTCCGACGCGACTTGAGCGATTATCTCGCCTTGGTCGTGGTTCTCAATCCAGGTGTCTGGCTGTCGGTGCGCCTAATGACATCGGATGTCTTGGCCCTCGCATTCATGAGTCTTGGGCTCTTGGCGGTCGCATCTGCCAAACGCGGGGCCGCCGTCTCCTTCGCACTCTCAGGCCTCTCCAAGGATGTCTTCCTGGCCACACCAGTCGGTCTCTGGCTTCGCCGTCCTCGGAGCGATGTTCGAGTTCTTCTCGCACCAATCCTGGTGCTGGTGATCTGGATGGCGGTAGTGACGCTGATGATGGGCGACGGCTTCACCGGTCGAGGAAACATCTCGCTTCCGTTCGTAGGTATCGCTGAGGGCTCGGCCAACTGGCCGAAGACGGGTATAGCCGATCGTCTTTACACCGGTTTCGCCCTTGCCAGCGTTGTAGCTGGACTCTTAGCAGCAGTGTTCAAGGACTCTTGGGTCCGCTACTCAATAGGGGCATGGGCATTACTCGGAGTGGTTTCGTCTTCGTGGGTTTGGGACTTCGGAAATAACTCTGCCCGCGTCTTCTTGGCGATTCCGGTGCTAGTCGCTCTGTCGTTCGGACGTGAACAAGATTCCATCGTCGACAACACGGCCGATCAACCACCCACCATCTCTCGCAAGAACTTGCCGGTGTAGCTCTCTCCTACTTGGGCTACTTCCTCGGGTGTTCCCTGCGCAACAATTCTGCCTCCTCCAACACCTCCCTCAGGTCCGAGATCGATGATGTGGTCGACGGATTTGATGACGTCGAGATTGTGTTCGATAACCACAACCGTGTTGCCTGCGTCGACTAGTCGCTGAAGAACCTGCAGCAGCTTTCGGATATCCTCAAAATGCAAACCGGTCGTTGGTTCGTCAAGGATATAGAAGGTGGAGCCCGTCGACCTTTTGCCTAGCTCAGATGCCAGCTTGATGCGCTGAGCTTCCCCTCCCGAGAGGGTGGTCGCGGGCTGACCTAGCCGCACATATCCCAGGCCGACGTCGTAAAGCGTTTGCAGAATTCGGACGATTTTCGGCTGGTTCTCAAAGAAGGAAAGCGCATCTTCGACACTCATCTGAAGCACATCGGAGATGTTGTGACCCTTGAAGAGAATCTCCAGTGTCTCTCGGTTATACCGATTGCCTCCACAGGTCTCACAAGGGACATAGACATCTGGAAGGAAGTGCATTTCGATCTTGATGGTCCCGTCACCTTTACAGGCTTCGCAACGACCGCCTGCAACATTGAACGAGAAGCGTCCGGGCTTGTATCCGCGCGCCCGGGACTCGGGAGTCTGGCTGAATAATGCGCGGATATGGTCGAAGAGCTTGGTGTAAGTCGCCGGGTTAGAGCGCGGCGTCCTTCCGATAGGAGACTGATCAATATCGATCACCTTGTCGATGTTTTCAGCTCCCTCGACCTTCTTGTGCCGGCCGGGAACGACCCGAGCCCGGTTTATCTTTGCTGCTAGCGACTTCCAAAGAATCTCTTCGACAAGAGTGGATTTTCCTGAACCCGATACTCCCGTGACAGCTGTGAACACGCCGATCGGGAAAACGACATCGAGGCCCTCAAGGTTGTTTTCTGACGCACCTAACACCCTGATTGATTCGCCGGTTCCCTGTCGCCGAAGCAGGGGTACTTCGATCTGACGGCGACCAGCGAGGTAATCAGCAGTGATGGATTCCTTGGCCTTGATGATCTCACTGAAGGAACCCTGCGCCACGATATTCCCACCGTGCTCTCCAGCCCCTGGTCCAATATCGATGATGTGGTCGGCGATCTTGATCGTCTCCTCGTCATGTTCGACGACGATCAGGGTGTTTCCAAGATCCCGAAGCCGCAGAAGGGTCTCGATAAGGCGTTGATTGTCACGCTGGTGAAGGCCTATCGACGGTTCATCGAGGATGTAGAGGACGCCGACCAAACCCGATCCGATCTGAGTGGCGAGTCGAATACGTTGCGCCTCTCCCCCAGCTAGCGTCGCTGCCGATCGAGATAGGGTGAGATAGTCGAGTCCGACATCGAGAAGGAACTTGATCCGCGCCCGCACCTCCTTGAGAACCCGCTCGGCGATAGTCGACTCCCGATCCGAAAGCTCGAGCCGATCAAAGAACTCGTAGGCATCTCTCAGACTTAGGTCAGATACTGAAGCGATGTTGGTGTCGTCGATTGTCACGGCCAGGCTGACCGGGTTGAGTCGCCCCCCTCTACACGTTTCACATGGCACCACGGCCATGTACTCCTGGTAGTACTCGCGGGCGCCGTCCGATTCAGCTGACTCGTGACGTCGATTGAGGAACGGAACAGCCCCCTCGAACGTGGCATCCCATTTCCTCTTGCGACCAAACCGGTTGGTGTACTCCACGGTGATCCGTTCATCGCCGGTGCCGTAGAGGATCTTTTGCTGGATCTCGGGATCTAGTTTTTCCCAGGGCGTGTCCATCGAGAATCCAAACACCTTCGCCAACCCTGACAAGAGCCTGTGGTAGTAACGCATCCGATTGGACGCCCACATCGGAATCGCACCTTCTGACAACGAAAGCTCAGGGTCGCCCACAACAAGATCGGCATCGACCTGGTACCTCGTTCCAATGCCGGAGCAGTCCGTGCACGCTCCGTACGGACTGTTGAATGAGAAGTTCCTTGGCTGGAGATCCTCGAAGCTGAGTCCGCACTGTGCACACCCCAGGTGCTGGGAAAACGTCAGTGTCGTTCCGTCGGTCACCTCAACGTCGGCGACCCCATCGGCGAGGGCAAGAGCAGTTTCGAGCGACTGGGTGAGTCGTTGTTCCAACCCTTCTTTACGGACTAGTCGATCAATGACTACCTCGATTGTGTGTTGGTAGTAACGGTCCAGGCGTATCTCTTCGCTCAGGTCACGGATCTCACCGTCAATCCGTGCTCTCGAGAACCCCTGTTTGGCTAGATCTGCGAGCAGCCCCTCGTACTCACCCTTCCGGCCACGCACCACAGGTGCAAGAATCTGGAACTTCGTTCCTTCCTCTAGCTCGAGTATCCGGTCGACTATCTGTTGAGGTGTCTGTCGTTCGACGGGCGTCCCGTCGTCCGGACAGTGCGGTATTCCAATCCGGGCAAAGAGCAGACGCAGGTAGTCATGAACCTCAGTGACCGTACCTACTGTCGAACGAGGGTTTCGCGAAGCTGTCTTCTGATCGATTGATATTGCTGGCGACAGTCCGTCGATGAAGTCCACGTCGGGCTTGTCCATCTGCCCAAGGAACTGACGGGCGTAGGCGGAAAGGGACTCGACATACCTCCGTTGCCCCTCGGCGTATATCGTGTCAAACGCAAGTGAGGATTTGCCAGACCCCGAGAGGCCAGTGAACACGATCAGCTGATTTCGAGGTAGTTCGACAGTGAGATTCTTCAGATTGTGTTCGCGAGCACCGCGAATTAGTAATGATTCTGTCGACACCTGATACAGCCTGGTCTTCGAGTTACGGGATTGTAATACTGAACCTCAGCGAACACGTGTTCGATACCAAGAGGTTTTAAGAACGGGGTTCGACGTGTCGATACCCAGGAAATCGTATTTGCATCAAATAATGTTCGAGTAGGCATGAACAGCAAACCTGCTGGTGGACGAAAAATCTGGATCGTCCTACCTGCTTTCAATGAAGAACAAGATCTCCCTAACCTGCTTGAGAGGACCGAACAGGCTATGCAAGAGCTTGGATTGCCGTTCGAAATCGTGGTGGTCGACGACGGATCCTCCGACGGGACGATCGAAGTTTTAGAGGATTGGTCAGAGAGGCTCCCGATTCGAACGCTGAGCCACAAAGTGAATCAGGGGCTGGGGGCGACGATTCGGGACGGTCTCAAAGCCGCCAGCGAGGCAGCCGACCCACGGGACGTGATCATTACCTTGGATGCCGACAACTCGCATACACCGGAACTGATTCATCGCATGACGCGGATGATCCGCGAGGGCCACGACGTCGTAATTGCTTCACGTTTTCGCTCCGGAAGTCGCGTGCGCGGGGTTCCGCTCGACCGCAAACTCCTAAGCCTCACCGCAGGCCTGATGTTCAAGACTTTATTTCCAATCAGAGGCGTTCGTGATTACACGTGCGGGTATCGGGCCTACCGAGCTGCTGTCCTCCAACGAGTCACTTCAGAAAACCCGGACTTTTTTGATCAAGACGGGTTTCAGGTGATGGTGGATATCCTTTTGAAGCTACGAAGGGATCCGAACTTGCTGTTCGGTGAAGTACCCCTCATCCTCCGATACGACCTGAAAGCCGGGGCCTCCAAAATGGACGTTGTCGGTACTGCCCGTTCGACTCTTTCTTTGGTCGCCCGGCGACTCCTGCGCAAATGACGGATACGACAACCCGCTATTTCGACGAGAACTACCGCGACTACTTCAGACAGAATCCAGATCACAAGCTGGACTTCTATCTTGACCAGTTGATCCGTCGGGGCGCTGCGGACAGAGCAACCCTCCTTGATATCGGTTGCGGCAAAGGAGCTTTTCTTGCTCGCTCGTCAGGGCGCATGCCTAGCTGGCGCCTGCTGGGAATCGAACCCGAGAAGGACGGAGTTGACCACAGTTCGCACTTGGTACCCAATGCTGCGGTGACGAGCGGAGTTGCTACGGAACTGCCTTTCGCTGACGACTCAACCGACATTGTCACGGCGTGGGACGTATTAGAGCATGTCCCCAAAGTCGAAGACGCGCTAGACGAGATCCTCCGAGTTTTGCGGCCTGGCGGCACATTCGGGTTTGTGGTCCCGGTATACGACGGCCTGACAGGACCGCTCATCAAACTTCTAGACAACGATCCGACCCATGTCCATAAACACGGTCGACACTGGTGGCTAGAGGCAGTTGGATCTCGTTTCGACGACCTCGAGTGGTGCGGGATATTCAGGTATCTGATCGGCCCCCGCTATCTGCATCTACCAACGATTCGGTGGCGCTCCAACACTCCAGCAATACTCGTTACGGCGACTCCCCGTCGACCCCAAGACTGACGCGGGTTTCTGGAGGCGTTTTCTCCGCTCCGACTTTCGACGGGAGCTCTCCGCCCAACCAGATGGCGGCCAGGACCGTCACGAGGTACCAGTAGTTGGGGAAAGCTTGACCGAGCCAAAAGGCAACCCCTAGAGCAAGAGCGGTGCCAGCAATGAATCCTGAGCGGTCATTGACACCATGACCCAGAATGAGCGCGACCAACAGGCTGATCCCGACCCAGGCCAAAGGCGCAAGGTTGTATTCGATGCCAACGGTCTTGAGTAAGCCTGAAAGGCTCTGCGAATCAGGCCGGAATCCAATCTCCAACAGATTCACGAATATCGCGTCGATGAACGCAACGGGTCCTAACGCAAGTGCGAATGCCAGGAGGCCAACCACGAGACCGAGAGCCACGGCCTTCCGTTGGACGGCATACGACCCCGAATAGAGCAGTAAGACCACACCAGCGAAGACCATGTACTGCTTGGACCCCAGTGCCAGCCCGAGCAAAATGGCCGATGCCAACGGCCGCCCCCAGTTGACCGCTGCGATCAAAAGCAAGCCTGCCGTCAGCGGCTCGGTCCAACCAGAAAACTGTACGACTGGCCAAACCGACAATCCCGAAACTCCAATCGACAGAGCCGAGGCGGTAACCGCGAAATCGGAACGCCATGCCCGAAAAGCCAGCCAGGCACAAAGCAAAAGGCCGGCGGCCAACGATGTAATCCGTGGATCAAGGCCCAGCAACCTTGGTCCCGCGTAACCAATGAGCGTTGAGGGTGGATAGGCGTACCCAGTGATCACTGATCCGTCCGGAGCCCACGGTGACCCGTTCGGTACGACCACAGCATCGGTATAGGGATTGATCCCTTCGGCTATCGCTCCAGCCGCAGCTTGGTGACTGAGGTAAACATCCAGGCCCCGATCGCTGTTCCACTCCTGGATCACGACAAATAGCGAAACAACGATGAAACCCAGCAGGCAAAGAGCAACTGATACTCGTCTTATTGCGCTGGACTCGACGCCCAAGGCAAACAGGAGGGCACCAAACCCAACGAGAGTCAACCAAACAGGCTGAATGGCGCCAAACGTCGGAGCTGACGGACCGACTGGCTTCCACGACGTGAGAACCAGCCCGACCAGAATGCCCAGTCCGACCATGCGACCTGCCATTTCTGAGTCACCGAGGTCGTCGGCACGAAGGGCCAGAAACAGTGATGCCAAGCCAGCGAGTGTCAGGATTGCCGAGACGTGCGGAGGCGCCACCAAAGAACCCAGCCCAAGCGTCACCACGGCCAGAAGACCAAATTCCCTCCTTCCAAGGGATGCAGCCGGGGTCCTAAGGGTGGGCAAACTCATCCCGAGTTTTGGTGTTCTTAGCGAAAGCCAGCAACACGAAGGCTGTAATGGCGGGAGCTACGGCACGAGATATGTCGAAATAGCCGGCCCACACCTGTCGGCTGAACAGAAATGCCAGCGGGACGAAACCGAGGGTGGCCCATCCAGCGAGTTCGCCAGAGTTGAGCGCACGGCGGGCAAAGACGATCAGCAACAACACAACCGCGATCCCCGTGACGAGGTTGGTTGGCTCAGTCATCCATCCTTGGAAGGCCAGATATAGGCCACGAAAGGGCAGCCCGATCTCTTGGATTTCGGTACCTGATGTCTCGACGCCCAGTCGGAGACGGAGATACCCGCCCCAAGCAAGAACGGCTACTGTCGGCCACGACACTACTTTGATCGCGGCAATTCGATTGCGGCCCCAAAGCCAGAGTCCAGCGCCAGCGACCACAACGAGCATGGCCTCTCTGGACAAAACACTTGCGACGAGAAGCCCGATCGCCGGATTGATTCTTCCTCTCATCAGCAGGTGAAGGCCCCAGAATGCAGACGCAGCCGCTATCACCCCGGCTCCGTCGATGTTCTGCTCGATTACAAATCCCAGGTTCAGAGCAAATGCCAGACCCCACCAGACCGAGCCCCCCAAATCTGAAGCGATACGGCCAACTGCGACACTCCCCAGCCCCATGGCCACCACATTTACCATCAGCAAGGTCCAGAGAATGGTTCCGGGCTGGAAACCAGCGATCGCTCCGCTGACAAGCGGATAGAGCATCCGCTGTGCCCGGTACCTAGGACGATCGATGACACTTGCGTGTGAAGCGGGGTCGACCAGAAGGGGATCGTTTGCCAGAACGAAGAAATACTTCCCGTCGTGGCCCTGTCCTGGCCTGGTGAGCACTTCCCCGCCGACCCTGTTCTCCGCATACTCCGTTATGGCAGCTGCGTCGTCGCCAAACGATGCAAAAATTGACGGATCCCATCCGAACCTCCCTAACACCATCGCTGCGATGATGGCGGCGGCGACAGCCGCCACGACCCCGACGGAGAGGCTGGCCCTTTCGGGATTTTTACTCACGGGATTCGGGCCACGGCGACGAGGCTCAACCCAGCGCCACGCGACACCAAGTCGATCCGAGCAGCCAGTGGCACGAGCAGGTCAAATGCTCTTGCTTCAGCCGAACTTATGCTTTCCATGCCGAAGAGGTGATGTAGACGCCATAGCCACCAACCGAGCTTGTTGAACTCGGTCATGTCCACTAGCTCCAGGCCAGCCGCGCTGATGACATCGCGCAGCTGATCTTTGTCGAAGCGCCGGAGGTGCCCTGCCGACCTGTCAGCCGGGCCAAACAAGTCTGCACCTGCTGGAACGTGGAGCAAAACCTTCGATCCTGATTGCCCGAGCGCCGCGATTTCGGCCAGTCTGGTCTTAGGTTCCAGAACCCGCTGCAGATCGTCGAAAACGATCAGGGTGTCGATGTTCGGTGCCGGAGCAAACGAGTCAATGGTTCCATGCTGAATGGAGACGTTCTCGAGATGACCGAAACGCCGAACAAGCGTCTCATGATGGTTTGGGCTCTCCTCAATGACCTGCAGCGTTGCTCTGTCGAGAAGATGGCTGGTCAAATGCCCTGGGCCGGGATTGACCTCCAACACGTGCTGCCCAAGAGAATCTCCGAACTGGCCGAGGATCCACCGTCTGAACCGAGGTGCCTTTCCCACGCTCTGTCGCGTCGCCGAGGATTGATCGTCAGTCGCTCTCGTATCGAGGAAACGGAACTTGAAGATGAGCCACAATGCCTCCAGCCCATCCCGCCAGCCGATGTTCTTGCCTTCAGCGTATGTTCGCCCGTGGTAGCTAATCGGCACTTCATAGATGCGTGCTCCCCATTGGGCGAGGCGGGCCGTAACTTCTGGCTCGAGCCCAAATCGGTCGCTGGTCAAGCGGAGACTCTTCAGCAACTCACCGCGGAACGCCTTGTAGCAAGTCTCCATGTCGGTGAGGTTCAAGTCGTTGGCCATGTTCGACAAGGTCGTGAGCAGGCGGTTGCCGAGGGCATGCCAGAAGAACAGCACCCGTCGCTGCTCGCTAGCAGCAAAGCGGGAGCCGTAGACAGCATCCGCCTTCCCATCAAGAAGCGGCTGCAAGACCTTGTGATAGTCGTTCGGGTCGTATTCGAGGTCAGCGTCCTGGATGATTGCCAAATCGCCGGTCATGTGAGCGATGGCAGCCCGAATCGCTAAGCCCTTCCCCTGATTCGAAGGTTGATGGACAACCAAGATTCGGGGATCAACCGCAGCCAGTTCGTCAAGAATCTCCGCCGAATCATCCGTGGATCCGTCGTTGACGCACACGACCTCAATATCGACATCAAGATCCACGGCCAACACCTTGCGGAGAATGGTTCGCAAGGTACGCGACTCGTTATAGACGGGCATGAGGACTGAGAGCTTATGGTTCAACTCGTTCTCCAATCACAACCTTGAAAGGCCACATAGAACGGCGCATATAGGGTCTTTTCGGCGCAACGTCCCTCCAGTTGAGCGATGAATTCTGATGCACTGACCGACACAACAGGTGGATCTTTGACGATCACGGTTCCTGGTTTCACGCTCCACGCAATGGCCGTCACATCTGAAGGCGGGTCTCCATCCAATGCCAACGCTTGAAAGTCCGTCCAACCTGACGTTTCGATATCCAGAAGAAATGCGAGTTCTGGAGCGTCAGGTCCCACGACGATCGGACGATCGAAGTCAGCCTGCAGAAGCCGATCCAAGTCGGAGTACACCTCGGGGACTCGTACACCAAGCCTTGGGCTGGTGACCGATACAAATGAGGACTTCAGACCGAGGGGTGCACTCGAGAACCAACGCCCCTCGAAAGTCGCAAGGGTGCCAACTACTGCGAGGGCCGCAGCCACGAGGACCATAGCTGAGGCCCAACGTACGTCGATCTGATTAAGCACCAGAACAAGCCCCAGAATCAGCAAAGGTGCGGCGTACAGGATGTACCACTGATTGGAGGTGGGAAATCGAACCAAGTGAGCTGCCACTGCAACGAGAGCTATCGCCAACACCGTGCCGTTTATCGAGTTCCTGACCTCCCGACGCAACAATGCGGCTGCCAAGGATGGTGCCAGGTTTGCGAGCACAACGATTACCCCCAGTACTGCGAAACGGGGCAGACCGACGGCCAGCGTCATCACGGTCACCCCCAGAAGCCACCAACCTACCCAAACCTCTGTCTGTCGCCGTTTGGGAACTATCGCAACAAACATCCAGGTGAGCGCGAAGGAAGCACCCAGTAGAACGGATGATCCCAAGTCCCTGCCATGATTGGCCAAGAACAGGCCTGGAATTCCGACTATCCCCGAGATCAGTTCGCCGAGCCATCCATTCACCATGTAGTAGGCCGCAAATCCAGTGATGGGCACCGACAAGCCAATGGCGAATGGCATGAGTAGGCCAGTCGATCTGTCAATCACGGGACGACCTTCAGTTGGAGCATCTCCGTGAACCATCAGAACCACTGCCATCCCAGCCAAGAGTGGAACAAGAAGACCCACTAGTCGGGCGGGGGTAAGATTGGGCCATATGAAGGCGCATGTAGTCAGGCCACTCGCCACCACGAGCACCCGACCAAAACGATCCACCCCTTCGGGCCTGGAAGCGGCATGCAGGGCAATCAACCCGACGCTCACGCCGAGGACTGAGTAGAACGCTGTGGTCTTGATGATTGCCGCCAGTCCGAGCAAGAGCCCACAGACCAAGAGCCATGCGCGTGATCGGTTCTCCTCGAATCGGACGAGGCAGTACACCGCGACACCGGTAATCAAGGTGACGTACGCGTTGGGGGTCGGCGTGTTTACTGCTGTGGGCCCGAGTACGAGGATGGAAATTGTCAGCAGGGCGGCCCACTCACGACTCAACCAGCGTCGAGAAATCGCATAGACAGCCAGCGAATAGACCACGGTGAGTCCCACATACGGAACCCGCAACACACCGATCGAGACCCCCATGAGCCTGAACATCCAAGCATTGAGGTAGGTCAGCCCCCCTGTGTAGATCTCGAGGAAGTCGACGTGTGGGACCCCGCCTCGCATGGTGCGTAATGCCGCATGAGCCAAGTATCCGTCGTCGTGTGGCCACCAACCATTCATTGCGTTGGCTGAGACGAACAGCACACCCAGGATTCCCAAAGAGAGGCTTACTCCGTAGGAAAACAGAGAGCGATCGCTGCCCTGAGCTTGAAGCTTTGCTGGGTTAAGCCCGAACCAGCTCAACCGGCTTCAGCAACCTCTCTGAGCTCACGCCTGAGTTCACCAATCTCGTCGCGTAGCCTGGCTGCGTATTCAAACCGAAGATCCTTCGCCGCCTCGTGCATCTCTTCCTCGAGGCTCATCACGAGGCGGGCAAGATCCTCGCCTTCAAGATCTAGCGGAGCTCGCGACGCCACCTCTCTTCTCCGCCTATCGACCCCCGGAATGTCACTCTGAACGAGTTCGAGGATATCCGAGACGTTCTTGCGGACGGTGGTCGGGTCAATCCCGTGTTCTTCGTTCCACTCCGCTTGCATTTGGCGTCGCCGATTGGTCTCGTAGATCGCCTTCTGCATGGAATCGGTCACGTTGTCGGCATACATCACAACCTGCCCGTCCACATTCCTGGCCGCTCTACCAATGATCTGGATGAGAGACGTCTCAGAGCGCAAGAAGCCTTCTTTGTCCGCATCCAGGATGGCGACCAACGAGACTTCCGGAAGGTCGAGCCCCTCTCTCAGGAGATTGATTCCAACAAGAACATCGAACTCGCCCAGCCTGAGTTCACGCATTATCTGAACCCGTTCGAGGGTGTCTATCTCGGAATGCATGTAGCGAGCTCGCACCCCCATTTCCAACAAATAGTCCGTTAGATCCTCAGCCATCTTCTTGGTGAGCGTTGTCACGAGGACTCGCTGGTCGTTAGCGGCGCGGCTTCGAATCTCCCCAAGCAGATCATCTATCTGCCCTTTAGTAGGGCGTATGTTCACCTCGGGGTCCACCAAGCCGGTGGGACGGATTATCTGCTCAACGACTTGCGTGGAGTTGGTGATCTCAAAATCCGAAGGTGTCGCCGAAAGGAACACAACCTGATTCGCCCGTTCCAGCCATTCATCAAACCTCAGGGGCCTGTTGTCTTTGGCCGACGGCAGGCGGAACCCGTGCTCCACGAGAACCTCCTTGCGTGATCGGTCGCCTTCGAACTGCCCACCAATCTGGGGCACGGTCACATGGGACTCATCGACAATTGTCAGATAGTCGTCTGGGAAATAGTCCAAAAGCGTGTAAGGGGCCTCCCCCGGCTTCCGACCGTCCAAATGCCGGGAGTAGTTCTCTATCCCCGAGCAGAACCCGATCTCTCGCATCATTTCTAGGTCGTAATTGGTCCGCATTCGGAGTCTTTGCGCCTCGAGAAGCTTCCCCTTGCTCTCCAGGGTTCTCAACTCCCCCTCGAGTTCATTTTCTATACCTGCCACAGCTTTGAGCAGTCGTTCTCGCTCGGTCACATAGTGAGTTGCTGGAAAAACGAACAGTTCCGACAACTCCTCAATCACCTCACCTGTGACAGGGTTCAACCGGACGATTCGCTCGACTTCGTCTCCCCAGAACTGGACCCGAACAATGGTTTCCTCGTACGAAGGAAAAACCTCCAAAGTGTCGCCGCGCACCCGAAACTTGCCTCTGACAAGGTTGACTTCGTTTCGTTCGTACTGGATGTCGACCAAACGCTTGATGGCCTCTGTCATTGGATATTCGACGCCCTGAACCAAACGAAGCAACTGCCCTTCGTATTGCTCCGGCGATCCCAACCCGTAGATCGCTGAAACCGAAGCGACGATGATCACATCATCACGGACTAGTAGACCAGCAGTCGCTGAATGCCTGAGTCGGTCGATCTCGTCGTTGACCGTGGCATCTTTCTCGATATATGTGTCAGTTTGAGGCATGTAGGCCTCGGGCTGGTAATAGTCGTAATACGAAACGAAGTATTCGACCCTGTTCTTAGGGAAGAACTGGCGAAACTCGTTAGCCAGCTGAGCCGCCAAAGCTTTGTTTGGTGCCAGAACGAGGGTCGGCTTCTGGACACGCTCGATCGTCCAGGCAATCGTGGCGGACTTCCCGGATCCGGTGATGCCGAGGAGCGTTTGGAACGTATCGCCACGAAGAATCCCCTTTGACAATTGCTCAATCGCCTTTGGCTGATCCCCAGCCGGCTTGAACTCAGAGACAATCTCAAAACGCGCCACGCCCGAAGGGTACCCGCTGCCTGTGACAGGCCTTAACCGTTGAGAAGTGCGACCAGATGTTCGGTTGTCTCAATCAATTCCTCGAGACTCCCATGGTTGGGAATCACGCAGTCGCCAGCTGCCAGCCATGCTTCGCGTCGAGGCTGCAACGCCATTCGGGCCCTCACATCCTGGGCAGTCGCACCTCGATCAATCGCCCTAGCCAGCCGCACGGCGTCTTCTGCGTCAACAACGACTTTGATCCATGGCGGGCCAAAGCTGTGGTTGAGGACTGGGAGTTCGACAACCACTGATGCATCAACTCGCTCCACCTCCCGCTCGATCATGCCGAAAATGTGAGGGTGGGTGATTCGTTCCAACTCAGCGAGTTCGTGCCTGTCGGAAAAGACGATGGTTCCCAGCTTTTGACGGTCGATCCGTCCGTCAACATACGACTCCGGCCAACGTGCCGCTACAGCCTCAAGCGCCAGACCTTCGGAGCTCAGCACAGCGTGCCCGACACGATCAGAGTCGATTCCGACGAATCCCAACGACTCAAACGTCCTACGCACAGTGGACTTGCCAGACCCGATTCCACCCAGGATCACGACTCTCGGTTCCCAGACATTCATTGGTCCAACGGTAGCCTCCCCTCATGCTGACATCCCCTGCCCCTTGGGAACAGCGATTCCACCGGTTCGTGGTCGCCGGACACTGGGTGGCTCTGATAGTCGGAGTCGTTTCCAGCATGGTCCAGAGCAGGGGCGCTGGGATGTCACTCGTTGGTCTGGCTGCGGCATCTCTCTATGTCATTGCGGTCACCATGGCACCCACGACCTGGTGGCGAGCCAGATTCGGCTCCGACGGCCTGGCACTAGGCGGAGTCATCCTCGTGCTTCTAGCTATGACGGTCACCGGAGGCGGCTCCAGCCCCTATCTTCTGCTTTCAACGGGTCCCACCGTCTGGGCAACAATGTATGGCGGGTTTAGATCTGGGATATATGTGGGAACACTGGCCGGCTTCCTGCTGGTTCTGGTCACTTTGTCGCAGGGAGGGCTGCTCATCGAAGGTGCCCCGGCTCTCGGTCTCTACCTAGTGTTCGTTCTCCTGATCGGAGCAATCCGACGACTTCTCGACGATATTCATCGCCAAGCCCAAGACCTCGCAGCCGAAAACGTAACTACTACAAATATGCTGCAGCGTTTAGAGGCTATGCATCAATCCTTAGTCACCCTTGCCGAGGATCCACCGTCCGGAAGACTAAATGCCATCGAGGTCGGAGCCAATGCCCTGGATTCGGTTCTCAAACTTGCACCCGGTTCGTCAGGCCGCCTAGCTGTCACTGGCGAAGAAGGCCCCGTAGTCTTGGTGGCGCGCGGCATCCCACCTGAAGACGGGATTACACACAAGATAGATTTAACAGTGTCTGATGCCCGAGTCGGCTATCTAGAACTCACATCCCCCGGCAATCTCTCAGATGCGGCGTTGCAGGCCATCGAAACAGAGCTATCCCCGGCTGGCATGGCATTTGCGAACCTTCGACTCGTCCAACAAGTCGTTGGATCGGCAGTTGCCGAGGAACGCACTCGACTATCCCGAGAGTTACACGACGAAATCGGTCCCGCACTGGCATCTCTGGGACTCGCTCTCGATATCGCAGCGATGAACCAAGCCGAACAGCCCGAACTAGAGGCTGACCTACGCGTGCTGAGAACGAACGTCACGAAGCTTGTTGAAGATGTCAGGGCTTCGATCGCCGACCTGAGAATCGCGCCTGGACCCACCTTGACAGCGCGAATTCTCGAGTCAACCTCCAAGTTGGACGGCTCTCCGCCAATCGTTGTCGACATAAATGAGCGAAGACCACCGCGATCTGCGTTGATCGGCGAGTTGGCATCGATTGTCGCTGAATCGGCCCGGAACGCACACAAGCATTCTGGAGCTTCCAAGGTCGTGATCTCAGGCTCAGTGGATCGAGATTTCGGGAAGTGCACGATCGTCGACGACGGCGTCGGGTTCAATCCGGATCTCAGGCCCGAAGGGCACTTCGGGCTGGTAGGAATGCAAGAGCGAGCGGACCGAATAGGAGCGCAGCTCAAAGTCGAGTCAAAAGACCGGGTGGGCACCGCGGTCACTGTTGAATGGGGCACTACATGATTCGAGTATTGATCGCTGATGACCACCAACTGTTTGCGGAGGGTCTCAGCCAGGCGCTCAACTCCTTGCCTGATATCCGAGTGGTAGGCGTCGTCAACACCGCTCACGAAGTCGCAACATCACTCGCTGCCCAGCCAGCGGAAGTCGTCGTAGTCGACATCGAGATGCCTGGAGGTGACGGAATCAGCGCAATTGCTGATCCGACCGTCAGAACCCCAGCGATCGTTGTGTCCATGCATGCAGGGGACGACCAACGGACACGTGCAGCGTCGGCGGGAGCTAAGGGCTTTTTCTCGAAAGGCGTGCCTCTGCAAACGCTCGCCGCCGCCATCAGAGCTGTCGCCGACGGCCATGATCTCACGGAATTTGCAGATGACGAGAGAGACCAGACACTAGAGCGGTATCGGGAAGCCCAACTGGACCCTGGCGCGGCCGCGCTAACCGCACGAGAAAGGGAAATCCTTCAACTCCTCGCAGTGGGTGTTTCCGCAACCGACGAGCTGGCCGACCGGCTGTACATCTCCCAGAAGACAGTCAAGAATCATCTTGCTTCCATATTCCAGAAACTCGCCGTCAGCGATAGGACTCAAGCAGCTATCGAAGCCATCAGAATCGGAATCGCACGACCCTGATTCTGATGCGGATGACCTATTAGGTGCTTCCGGACCTGCCCGTACGCTGATGGGGAGGCAAGGGAGGCCCGCATGAACACAGCCATTCGCATGGACATCAAAACACCAGAACGGGGCGCAAGCATGGTGGAGTACGCACTACTTGTAGTCCTTATCGCTATTGTGGCGCTCGTCGCCGTGCAGTTGTCCGGACAGGAACTGTCTTCGACCTACTCGGAGATCGCCTCAAGCGTGGCGAACACCTAACCGATGAAGACATAGTCCCGCAGGCCTATGAAGTCTCCGGGCGCAATTGCCGACGCAATTGACCAGAACCGCAACAACCCAAGGAGGGGTAATGCTTGCTCTGTGGACCAAGGCAACAACTTGGATGAAAGAAGAGAAGGGCGCCTCGATGGTCGAGTACGCACTGCTCGTCGTACTAATCGCCATCATTGCTCTCGTAGCTGTCCGTCTGGCCGGCACCGAGGTCTCAGGCACCTTCAGCGAAATCGCTTCAGGTCTTTCGAACACCTGATCGACAACGCTCGAAATCGAATGAGGGAGGACCTTCCGGTCCTCCCTTCTTTCTTGCTCTATACGAGATCACCCGATTTCCGGCATCTACCTTTATCGGTCGAGAGACCCATTGTTCCGAACCGTGCATCGGCTAGTTTCTTGCCTGCAAGCCAGTCCGACAACCCAAGGAGGGGTAATGCTTGCTCTGTGGACCAAGGCAACAACTTGGATGAAAGAAGAGAAGGGCGCCTCGATGGTCGAGTACGCACTGCTCGTCGTACTAATCGCCATCATTGCTCTCGTAGCTGTCCGTCTGGCCGGCACCGAGGTCTCAGGCACCTTCAGCGAAATCGCTTCAGGTCTTTCGAACACCTGATCGACAACGCTCGAAATCGAATGAGGGAGGACCTTCCGGTCCTCCCTTCTTTCTATTGAGCGGCCAGTCCTTAACTGGTCGCCAGACCCATTGTTCCGCGCTCCCCCTCCAGTAGCTTCTTGCCTGCAAGCCAGTCCGACAACCCAAGGAGGGGTAATGCTTGCTCTGTGGACCAAGGCAACAACTTGGATGAAAGAAGAGAAGGGCGCCTCGATGGTCGAGTACGCACTGCTCGTCGTACTAATCGCCATCATTGCTCTCGTAGCTGTCCGACTGGCCGGCACCGAGATCTCAGGCACCTTCAGCGAAATCGGATCGACTCTGTCCAATCCGTAAACGACCGTCTTCTCTAGTAACAGTTGAGGGAGCGTCCTCGGACGTTCCCTCAATCTATCTGGCATCGATTGCGTGTCAGGGTCTCAAGACCACGAAAGTTTCATCTTCGAAGACAGGATCCCACCCCGACTTCTCAAGATCCGTTACAAGCTCGGTGCCCTGTCGCAAGAGCGCCTGCCCGATGTTGTGGCGAGCAAAAACCGGCGCGAAGTCTGTCTCGCCATCGCGCAATGCCACGAACTCACCCAGTAAACCTCCGTACAGCTCTGCCCTGTCGTCGAGGTAGACCTTTCTGTTCAGACCGTCCTGCCAGATGAGGAAGCCACCCACCACGTCGTCGTGGAACACGGGAACCTTGGTCAGGTGAGCACTTGCCGCCAACGGGAAACGAGTAGCCGAAAGGTCAGCAGGTTTCGCAACCACTATGGGCAGAGCAAACACCGCAAATAGGAAAATCGCCGCGGGTGTGCGGCTCAACCGACCCGACTGACCCAGCGTCATGCCGGCCAAGGCTGTCGCGACGATTGGCGCAATCGCAATCCACGCGGGTGGGATCGCGCGAACCGACGTCAACGCAAGGCCCACCATGGGAAGAATCAACCACATGTGCTCGGTGCTAATTTTTTGTCGGATCACACCGAACGCCACAAAGACGACACCGCCCAGTAGAGGCAAAAACACGGGTTCTAGGAGCTCCGGGCGCCGCCATTCTGAGATGTGTTCCAGTCCTTCGCGGTTTTCCCCAAATGCCAGCAGGAACTCAAGAACGCCAGTCCCATGCGCTGTCATCAGCGTGGCGAACCCTGCCACAACCGCCACCTCCAAGGATCGCCAATCCCGCCTGCCCAAAATCGAGAGGGCCACGTACCCAAGCCCGAGTATGAACGAGGCATGAACGGCCGCCCAGATCCAGAAGAGCAGCGGCACAGCCCAGCGCGTGACTTTTCGGTCCCAGGCCAAGACGACAAGCGACATCAGGAGATAGGAGAAGATCACAGGCCTCGGGACCAAGAACGAGATGAGGGCCAACGTCGACAAGATCAAAGTAAACGCCGTTGCCGTGAGGCTCTTGGATCGCCGATACGCACCGAGTCCAATTGCGACCATGGTCAAGCTCGCGGTTGCCAAGATCATCCACGGCACAAAGCCGAGTCCGGTTTCTTGCTCAAACACTCCGTACAACAGCTCCGCCAACCAACTCTGAGTGAGCCATTGCTCGCCTCCTCGAGTAAAGGAGAAAGGATCAGCCTGCAAGACACGGCCCGCCTCCATCTGGAGCGTTCCAGCTCTGACATGCCAGAGAAACGAGTTATCGGTGATCTCTCCCCACGCCCCAATGACCAAAGCGATCCACGGAGTAGCGAGGAGTAGCCCAGCTATCGAAAAGCGATACCGAGGTGGCGCTGCCACCTGGCTCATGTCGAGGCGAAGGCCTCAGAGATCTGTAGCGCAGCCGGTCCGAGCAGAACGATGAATAATGCTGGGAAGATGCAAAAGACCAGTGGAAAAACGAGTTTCACTGGTGCCGCAAAGGCCTTCTCCTGGGCCCGCTGGCGCCTCTTGACCCTCATCTCGTCTGCCTGGACCCTAAGCACGCGAGCGATAGTCACACCGAACGCTTCGGCCTGAATCATTGCAAGGAGGAAGGATCGGAGCTCATCGAGATCCGTGCGGTCCATCAAGTGTCTCATGGCGTCTCTCCTGCTGACACCGACACGCGTCTCCTGGAGCATTCTGAAGAATTCCTCGGACAACGGACCTGGCACCGTGGCAACTACTCGCGAAAGAGCCGAATCGAAACCAAGTCCCGCCTCGACCGAGATGACCAGCAAGTCGAGAATATCTGGCAATGCCCTGAGCATCGCTTGGCGACGTTCGTCGATCTTTCGCTGTAACCAAGCATCGGGGCCAAAGAAGCCAAGCACGATCGGAAGCAGGAAGAGAACCGCCCTTTGGGTCCCATCCTCACCAAAGTCAAGCAGCAGAAAGCCAAGCACCAGGCCGACAATGCTTGTCAGCAGTTTGACCACCACGAACGCTGGTGCGTCGAGGTTGCCGGGGTGACCGGCGAGCACCAGTTGCCGTTCCTTCTTTTCGAGGTAGCCCACGGGGGTGAACCTCCGCAAGAACGAGGACAGCCGAAGTATTGCTGGTCCCACGGTTCTTTGCGCGAGAGGTTTGGACAGCTCCTCGTCGCGAGCTGCCGACGCTGCTCGGCCGTAGACCGAGAGCCGATCGGTCATGTCTTCTTTTGCCCTGGTGACACCCAAGCCAACCCAGATCACAACAAACAGAACCAAACCAAAGACAGTGGCTACCGCCAATAGAGCAGGATTGAATGCTTCGATGTTCATATTTCGATATCCACGATCTTCTTGAGCCAGAAAATGCCACCAGCCATGAGCAGCAGTCCGGCGCCGATTGCGATGCGCCCTATGCCGCTTTCGATCAGGGGCAACAGATACTCACGGTTGTTGGCCCAGAGGAACAAAGCCATCGCAAACGGCAAAGACCCAAGGACAACGGCAGAGATCCGACCCTCCGCGGTCAGCGCCTTGATCTCGCCCTTCAACCGGTTGCGAGCGCGCATGGTGTCGGCGACCGTTTGAAGAACCTCGGCCAAGTTGCCGCCAACTTCGCGCTGGATGTCGATCGCCATCACGGCCCACTCAAAGTCCTTCGACTGGGTTCGGTCAACAATGCCGCGCAGAGAATCAGTCACCGAGCGCCCCAACCGCGCTTCAGCAATCGCTCGACCAAACTCTCTCGCCGTGGGATCCGGCGCCTCTCCAGAAACAGCCTCTGTGGCCTGAAGCAGCGAATACCCAGCGCGGAGCGATGTCGACATCAGCGTCAAGGTGTCTGGAAGCTGGTTCTCGAATTTCTTCTTCTCACGAGCACCCGTCCATCGGATGAAGCCAACCGCCAACAACAGCAGCAGAGCAAAAGCGACAACGCCGAACAAAGGACCATTGAAGATGGCGAAGGCTACGCCTCCCACCGCCGCTAGGCCCACCATGGCCAGAATGGCCTCACCCGGGGTCATGGCGATGTTTGCCTGCTCCAGGGTTGAGTTGATCCCGGAGAGAAGTCCGCGTCGCTTTACCTCGGCCTCGGCCGCCTGGGTGAATCGGTTGAGGATCGGAATTCTCTCGAGGAAGCTCCGCTCCTCATCAGCTGCCGGCCCTTTTCGACCGTAAGCCTGAAGACGCTTCGCAAAACGTCCCGGATCGTCTTCGTCCTCACGGCCAAAGAGGATGATCATGAACAAGAAGATCGTTAGACCTGCTCCTGCGACTCCCATCAGAACCAACGTATCGATGTCAATGGGGGCAGTTGATTGAGACACGACCGTCGTCAGAGGTGCCAGGGTCGTGGTCGTGGTCGGTCCGGCTGTCGTGGTTGTCGCAAATCCGGAAACCGCGAAATTGCTCGAGGTTGAGAAACCTTGATACGCAACGGCGAACTCGGCGTCACCTGGAGTGAACACTGGGCTCTTGAATCGAGCAACGAGTGTGTTGTTTATCTCCTGAGATACCTCGTTGTACAGACTGGAAAGCTGTCCGGGGTCCGGAGTTGACAGGAACAACCCGTTTCCATTCGCTGCCACCTGTTCGACGGGATCGGGATTGAAGTCCGCAGATTCCAAAGCAATTCCGAACACACGTACATCACTTGCGCTTACCGCGGTTATCGCATCCGACACCGTTGCCTGCGAAACGGTGTCATCACCATCGGTCAGCACCACAAGATGAGGAAGGAGATCTCCCGCAGAGTCGAAGAGATCCACACCAAGTATCACTGCGTCGTTGAATGAAGTCTCTCCGGCCGCCGCGATGTTCTCGATGGTGTCAAGCAACGTCGCTTTGTTGTTTGTGAAAGCCGCACCCAACAGCGGCGTGTCGGCAAACGTGACAATTGCGATCTTGTCCTCTGGACCCGCCTGATTCACAAACTCACTCGCCGCCGCCTTGGCTGCTGCCAACGGAGCACCAGCCATGGATCCAGAAGCATCGATCGCTAGCACAACGCCGACGGGCAAGCCCGCCGTTCCGAGAGACTCGACCACGAGATCTGAGACAGGCTGGCCATTCACCGTTATGTCGATCTCATCGAGGTTCGGTTCGCCGGCGAAGTTGCGGAACTCAATGACCATCTGGGTTTGGCCACCCTCCGGGTAGCGCGAACCATTGATATCGACGATTTCGATGCTTTCGCTACCTGTCTGACCCCATGCCGGAAGCACGAGGAGCGACAGGGCTGCGACTAACGGGGCGAGGCGACGAAGGTTCATCGCCGAGCGAATGGCTCCGGATCGAACAAGTCGGATGGGAGTCTGATCCCCTGGTTCTGGAGATCTTCGGAGAACGTTGGACGAATACCCGTGGCCTTAAGGCGACCCTTGTATCGACCTTCGTCATCAACACCCATCCCGTAGTCGAAGAGGAACAAGTCCTGAAGAGTGATGATCTCGCCCTCCATGCCTTCGACCTCGGTGATGTGAGTGATCCGACGTGTCCCGTCCTTGAGTCGGGCGACGTGGACGATCAAGTCGACCGCGGACGCAACCTGCTCGCGAATTGCTCTAACTGGCAGGTCGTAACCCGCCATCAACACCATCGTCTCGATACGAGAAAGCGTGTCGCGAGGTCCGTTGGAGTGGACGGTCGTTAAGGAACCGTCGTGACCGGTGTTCATAGCCTGGAGCATGTCGAGGGCAGCAGCGTCACGGACCTCACCGACGACGATGCGATCAGGACGCATACGCAGGGTGTTCTTGACCAAATCGCGAATGGCGACCTGGCCTTGGCCTTCGATGTTGGCTGGTCGAGACTCAAGCGTCAGAACGTGATCCTGATGGAGCTGCAACTCGGCAGCGTCCTCAACGGTGATGATGCGTTCATCATCGGGGATATAGGCCGACACCACATTCAACGTGGTCGTCTTTCCAGAGCCAGTACCACCGGAAATCAAGATGTTCAGCCGCCCTCTGACACACGCTCGAAGGAAGTCAGCTACTCGCTGAGTCAGGGTGCCAAAAGCGATCAGGTCGGCCTCTTGGAACGGATCGACCGCAAACTTACGAATTGTCAGGAAGGGTCCGCCGATTGCTAGGGGCGCAATGATTGCGTTGACACGAGACCCATCAGGAAGACGGGCATCCACCATTGGTGTCGCCTCATCCACGCGGCGGCCGATCTGTCCGACGATCTTGTCGATGATTCGGCGCAAATGAACCTCATCCACAAACTTGACATCAGACTTGGTGATCCGACCCGACTTCTCGTAGTAGATGTCGTATGGCCCGTTGGCCATTACCTCAGTCACATCTGGGTCATTGAGCAACGGATCGATCGGCCCGTAGCCCAACACGTCGGAGGCGATCTCGTTGAGGAGTGCTCTGCGATCGGCAGATGTAAGTGGAAGGTCTTGTTCCTGATCGACTGCCCACTCGAGCATCTCCAAAACGCGGAGTCGTAGCTCGGCATCGGACATTCCCCTGTCATAGAGGGTCGGACCAAGTTCCTCGACAACCTTGAAGTGGAGGCGTCCCCGCAGCTCTCCGAGAGCGTCGGTGCGGTTACCGCCGGTGTCGACAGACTCGACCTGTCGGGCCGCCGCAACCCTTTCAGACAGTGAAGGCATTCAAATCACCCCTTGTTCATTTACGCCCGAACAGGCCGGATTTGCCTTGCCCGTCGGGAATCTTTCCAGCTATGAGTTCGGCAACGGATTCGAACCCTTTAGCAACCTTTGACTTTGGATCGGTCTCGACGACCGGGCGACCTTCGTTTACGGACGCCGCGACAGCACCATCAGAAGGAATTGCCGCCGAGATGCCCATCTTCAGGGCGCCCTCTATCTCCTTGTTGTCCAGCTTCGCCTTCGAGTTGCTTCTGTTGATCACGAGGTGGACATTGCCTGTGGAGAACTTGAGCAACCGGAGAGTCTCCAGCGCCAGTTTGGCGTTTTTCACAGAAGGCAGATCCATGTCCACCAGCATCAAAACGTCATCGGAGCGTTCGATCAGCGAGAGAATCAACTCATCCAGCATCGCCGCTGTGTCGACCACCACGTAGTCGAATGTCTCCTTCAGGATGTCGAGCATCTGCATCAGTCCGGCGGTCGTGATGTCGTCCGCAAACGCCGGCTCTAGCGGAGCCGCCAGGACTTTCAGCCCACTCGGATGCTCCGTCAAGAGCGAATCGAGAAGTTCGGCATCAAGCTGGTGAAGCTCATGCGCCGCGTTGACCATCGTGAATCTCGGTTCGAGCTGCAAAACCAGGCAGACGTCACCGAACTGCAGGTCCGCATCGACCAAACACACCTTGGCGTCCGGAATACGGTTGAGTACCAGCGCCACGTTGGTCGCGAGAACCGTCTTACCACTCCCGCCCTTCGCCGATGACACCGTAACTATCCTGCCTTGCTCCGAAACCGATTCTTCGACGGCAACCGGCGGCACAACGACGGACTGACGTTTGAGAACGTCGTGCGCAAACTGCTCAATTGCAGCCTCGATCTTGGCCTCATCCAGGGGAGCCTCGATCACATCGGATACACCGGCGCGCATGCCGTTGCGCAACAAGTCGGCCGTCACGGTTTCGGCCACCAGCATCAAGATCGTCGCGGGATGCTCATTGTGGAGTGTCCTTATCTGATCCATGGCATCGGCTTCGCTGAAGGATGGTCCTATGAGAAGCATGCGAACATCGGATGCTGAGATGGCCTGCGCAGCTTCCTCTAAGGATCGAGCGACAGGAACGGACCCGTCAAACAGCTCTTTCGCGCTGGTGACGAAGTCATCGTCCTGGTCTACGACCAGAAGGTTGCTTTCTGCCATCGACATCGGGTCAAGATCTCCTAGTTGTCCACGGTGTCAAGAATCGCCTCGAGCAGATCGCCACCAAACAGGTTGTTGATGGTGACACCGTCGGTTTCGACCTCGACAAAGTCTTCAGGTACAAGGGTAAGCCAGATCGAGCCATTCTCGAACGCGTAGACAATGCGCTCAGCCTGATCGGGAGTGACCTCGAGAGTGAATATCGTGGAGTTCCCCAGGTCTTCGGCAGGTGCGCCCTCAGTGCCAGCTTCCACGGTGACGTTGTTGTCAGACGTGATTTCGCCCGTCTGATCGCCGTCATCCTCAACCCGGATGTCGCGACCGACTGCCATGACTGGGAGACCCTGAAGCACATACCTGGTGTAGGTCACCGTCTCCGACTGCTCTTCCCCAGGAACGGTCGTGCCCGTAGTACCTGGATCAACGGTCGGCAATCCTTCCACCGGAATGAAGTCGAACTCAATATCGAGGGTCACGATCATGTTGACCCGATCACCGGCCTCGACGAACCCGTTGACTCCCTGAATGTTGCTGGTACTGATCGTGACGGCTTGGTTGCCAGTCCCGATCAGTTCGGCCAAAGGGGTGGTCTCTACCGACACGGTGGTCCACTGTGAGCGCGTCAGAATCCCCTTCTCGGAGATTGGTCCAGCCGCGACACTTCCTGTCAGGACACTGCGAAGCTCATCCTCAGTCTGGATGGCGTCAGCCGGCGTGTCCTCAAACTCGTCTTCGCCGCCGACCACGAGTGATCCGCCAGCGTTGTAGTCCGTAACGAGGACGCTTCCTTCCGTGCCCTCGGCGATACCACCTTCACCGGCGCGGAAAACCGTCACCTTTTCTTGATCGGCTTCGACGTCAGCACGCACGCCGTCAAGGAAGTTCCAGACTGCCCAAGCAGCCAGACCGGCCAGTATCAAGGCCACTAGAAGAACGATGGCTCTCCTACCCATTGAGTCCCCTTCGGTTGTTCTCACCGGCTCCCGTCACAATTGCCATGACGTCAGCCGGTGGGATGGTACAGGCGGGCACGGGCCCGCCAAGTTCTACAAGTCCAATATCAAGGTGATTTTCGGACCGGCACACTCCAGTCTTGAGTCTTTCGCCGATAAATCTATGGCTCTATGTTGCCGTGATCCAAGGATCAAGCCCAGATATCCTCGAGACAGACCCGCGGGTGGCTCTGCGCTTGGCCGATTCACGACCTACCGACGACCGATCCCACGCTCTTTGAGCTCTTTGAGGATCGCCTCCAGCGAGGCGTCGACCGGCATTGGCGGACGCTCCTCTGCCTCGGCACCAAACTCTCGCTCGAATTCGCGAGGACGACGTGGGCGCTTGCGGTCTTCAGCATCAGCGGGACGCTCTTTGTAGTCAGGCAAGGCCTGCTTGATCGACAGCGACACGCGTCGACGTTCGTCGTCCTTCTCAGTGATCTTCACCTGAACCTTCTGACCGATCGAAAGCTCGAGCTCGGGCGATTCGACGCGGTGCATCGCGATCTCAGACACGTGGACCAGACCTTCTACCCCATCGGCAACCGAGACAAAGGCACCGAACGGAACAGTCTTGGTGACGATTCCTTCGACCACTCCGCCAACTTCGTTGTCACCGGCAAAGACGTCCCATGGGTCGTCCGTCGTCTGACGAATCGAAAGCGAGATGCGCTCGCGATCGCGATCGACTTCCAAGACTTTCACCTTGACGTCGTCGCCGACCTTCACCAGTTCGCTCGGGTGATTTACGTGTTGCCAGGACAATTCTGAGACGTGGACCAGTCCGTCCATGCCGCCGAGATCAACGAAAGCACCGAAGTTGACCACAGAGGAGACCACACCGTCTCGAACTTCACCTTCGTGAAGATTGTCCAGAAACTCGGTTCGCTCCTCGGCAAGTGCCTCTTCGAGGTGTGCCCTACGGGACAGAACCACGTTGTTGCGTGCCCGGTCGAGCTCAATCACCTTCGCCGTGATCGTGTCACCAATAAAGGGATCGAGGTCACGGACCCGCCGAAGATCAACGAGCGAGGCGGGAAGAAATCCACGAAGTCCGATGTCGACGATCAGACCGCCCTTGACGACCTCAATCACGGTCCCTTCAACGGTTCCTTCTCGATCGGCGACCTCTTGAATCTGGCCCCAAGCACGCTCGTACATGGCGCGCTTCTTGGAGAGAATCAGGCGACCTTCGTCGTCCTCCTTGTCGAGGACCACTGATTCGACCCTGTCGCCAATGGCCACCATCTCTTCGGGGTCGATGTTGTTGCGGATCGACAACTCCCTAGTCGGGATGAAGCCCTCAGACTTGTATCCAATGTCGACCATGGCGCCTTCGGAGTCAACGCTGACGATGGTCCCTTCCACAATGTCACCCTCACGAAACTCGAGCACTGTGGCGTCAATAGCGCGTTCGAAATCGTCTCCGATGTCGTCGGGCAGGTCGCTCAAGTCAGGAGCCACCAACGCTTCGCGCTGTCTGGTTTCGGGGACAGTCGCATCTTGGTCTTCGGTCGGTTGTTGGCCGGTTTCAGACTCGACTGTTTCTGAGCTGACTTCGGCCTCGGGCTCGATAGCTTCCGTCTTGTCTTCGGCTTCTGCTACTTCGGCTGTTTCAACAGCTGCATCAGCCACCGCCTCTTCGACGGTCTCGGGCGTCTCGGTCATTGCCTCGCCATCGGGCACGACTACGGACGCGTTTTCTTCGGGTGTGGACATGTGTGGATAGTTACCTCTTGGAAAGATCTCCACCGGCCCGAACGGCCGGCAGGTCCCAGAAGTGTACGCATTCGCTTGTTATTCGCCAAGCCGCGGCAGTCAATTCTTCACAGCGGCCAAATCAGATCCCCAACCGGTATCTACCTTGAGAGGCACATCCAGGCCTGCCACTCCCTCCATTGTCTCCACCACCACCTTCTCCGCGACCACTCTCTCCTCATCCGGAACCTCAAGGACCAACTCGTCGTGAATCTGGAGGAGCAGTGTCGAAGCCATCGCGTTTGACCGAAGTTCGTGATCGAGCTTGATCATCGCGATCTTGATGATGTCGGCGGCCGTTCCTTGAACCGGTGCGTTCAAAGCCATCCGCTCCCCCATCTGCCTTATCCGGAAGTTGTCTGACTTCAGCTCCGGCAAGTAGCGGCGTCGCCCAAAGAGGGTGGTCGTGTATCCCTGGTTCCGGGCCAAAGTAACGACAGAGCTCATGAACTCCTTCACATGGTGGAACTGATCGAAATAGGCGTCGATGTGTTCCTTTGCCTCCTCCCTGGTGATGCCCAACCTCTCGGCCAACCCGAACGCCTCCATCCCATACAACAGTCCGAAATTGATCATCTTGGCTGTCCGTCTCTGCTGGGTCGTCACATCCTTCGAATCGAGGCTCCACACCCGAGCAGCGGTCGCAGTGTGGATGTCGTCGCCGCCCTTGAATGCCTCGATGAGGAATGGGTCGCCGCTCATGTGGGCGAGCACCCGTAGCTCGATCTGCGAATAGTCAGCAACTAGGAATTGGCTGCCGGCCCCAGCGATGAATGCCCTCCTGATTGTCATACCCGCCTCGGACCGCACCGGGATGTTCTGAAGGTTGGGTCGCTCACTCGACAGTCGCCCCGTGGTTGCAGCCATCTGATTGAAGCTGGTCCTGATGCGCCCGTCGTGTTCGATGAGCGGTAGATAGCCATCGACATAGGTTGATCGCAATTTCTCGTTCTCTCGATACTCGACCAAAGCGTCCACGAGGGGATGCTCCAGCTTCTTGAGCACCGAAGCGTCGGTCGACGGCTTCCCGGTACTGGTCTTCTTGAGTACGGGCAGGCCAAGTCCGTCGAAGAGGACCGATCTCAGTTGGTCGGTGGAGTTCACGTTGAACGGCTCACCCGCCAGCTCATGGATTCTGGCCTCTAGAGCGGCAATCTCCTCACGCAGATTCTGGCCAAGACTTTCGAGATAACTTCGATCGACGCCGATGCCGGCATGCTCCATCCGTGCCAGAACCGGCACCAACGGAAGTTCGTGAGTGACGAACAGTTCGAGTTCCTGTCTCTCTTCGAGTTCGAGGCGAAGTTCCTCCACCAAGAGCCGGACGGCTTCGACCCTTCGCCCTTCGAGTTCGAGATCTGGACCTTCATCGAACGGCAAGGTTCCAACAAGGCCAGCGTCGTCATCTGCCGAGGCCAACTCGATGCCCAACACTCTTTCAGCAATCGCTTCGAGGTCGTACGTGCGCTGGCTGGGGTTGATGATGTATGACGCAAGCGCGGTGTCCATCGCCGGATCTACAAGGTCATGCCCCAACTCCAGCAACGCTCGCGCCAATGGCTTCAGGTTATGACCCGACACGGCCATCCGACCCTCGCTGATCGCGTTGAGGATGGGTTCCGCATCCTCCAGTGGAATCACGTCCGCATTGCCCGGGCCCGTCGAAACTGCCAGCCCGAACGGGTTGCCGGACTCAAACACCAGCCCTGTAACGAGGTGGTCCGCTGTGGCCAAGGTCTCAATCCTCTGTCGATCCGTGGCCAATCCTGTCTCCACATCAAGGAGTTCGATCGCTCCAGGCGCTGAGGGCAGAGCCTCCTCCAGGTCGCTCCACATGGTGTGAAACTCGAGACTGTCGAACAAATCCTTGACCGTCGACCTATCCCATTCGCTTACCTCGAAGTCCTCAGTGGTGACATCGATCGGAAGATCGACCACGAGTTGCATCAGTTCTTTGTTGAGAAGCACTTGCTCGCGTGCCGCTGCCAGGTTCTCAGCCAGTTTCGGGGTCTGCGCTGATGCCGCCCGCAATACACCCTCAACATCTCCATACTCAGCAATCAGACGCGAAGCTGTCTTCTCACCGACCCCCGGAACACCCGGAAGATTGTCAGAGTTGTCGCCCCTCAAGGCGGCGTAGTCGACGTACTGGTCCGGGGTGACGCCGTACTTCTGCGAAATCCAATCCCAATCGGCCACGACGGTATCCGAGATGCCACGTCGGGTATACAGCACCTTCACGGGGCCTCCCACCAACTGAAATGCGTCTCGGTCGCCTGTGACTACTAGAACCTCCCAACCGTCACGTGCTGCCTGCTCCGTCAAGCAGGCGATGATGTCGTCAGCCTCGTAACCCTCCACCCGCAATTGGGGAATGTTCAGAGCTTGGAGGACCTCGTCTATCAAGGGCAGCTGAGACCGGAAGTGATCGGGCGCTTTCTGTCGGTTGGCCTTGTATTCGGGATACGCCTCTGTTCTGAACGTCTGTCGAGAAACATCCCACGCGACGGCGACCCCCTCAGGGTGATGATCCTTGAGCAGGCGAATGAGCATCCGGGTGAACCCGAACACGGCGTTCGTAATATGTCCAGATTTCGTCGCAAGGTCGTCCGGAAGGGCGTAGAAGGCGCGATAGGCAATCGAGTTGCCGTCGATGAGCGCGAGGGTTGGCACGATGCGACGGTAGTCGCCGCCCGGACTGGGCTATTCCGGAAGCATCGTCAAGAGGCGCTCACGCTTCTGTGTGAGACTCGCCAGCTTCGCCTCGTTCACAGCAATCACCTTTTCAAAGCGTCGAACGTCGGACGCTGTCAGCCCAGCTTCTTCTCGATCGATGTAATTGCCAACGGCAGCGTCACGTTGCGCGTCCTCGTCGATCAGCCGATGGTATTCCAACTCGGCCTTGGCCGTTGCCACCTCCTGCTCCAGCATGGCAATCTTGTCTCCAAGGCGGAACAGTCTCCGATGCACTCGTTTCACGCTCGGCTCAGCGTATCCCCACGGGTCGCCAAGATGCTTCATGCCTCATACAATCGCATAATTCTCCTCCCTGAGAGCGAGATATGCCGGAGTGACGGAATTGGCAGACGTGCGGCACTCAAAATGCCGTGTCCTCTGGGCGTGTGGGTTCGAGTCCCACCTCCGGCACTGGGAACTCGAGGGTCACAGTCGTGCCTTGGCCCACTTGGCTGGTGATTCCCAACTCGAGACCTAGCTTGTCGGCCAGTCCGCTCACGATGGACAGTCCCAAACCCGTTCCGCCTGACCTCTGGCTGGAGTAGTAGCGCTCGAAGACGTGTGGCAAATCCCGTGCCGGGATCCCAGGCCCGGTGTCCGCAATGGTCAGAGTCGGACCATCAGCTGATATAGACACCCTTATCGAACCTGAACTCGGAGTGTGTCGGAGAGCGTTGTCGATGAGGTTGCTGACGATTTGGGCAAGTCGATCCGGATCCGTATCAACCAGGATCTGGCGGTCTAGGTCAAGGTCCAGTTCAATCCCGGATTCTTCAGCTCTGCCTTCGAACGCTGCGATCACTTCCCGCAGGTGGCCGCCTAGCTCGACCGACTCGATTCTCAAACTGAACTCCGACTGATCAAGGCGGGCCAGCAAAGTCAGGTCGTCCATCAGCCGCGCGATCTGCCTGCTCTGATTCCCAACCACCGATCCGATTCGTCGCACTTCCGATTCAGGGAGGTGGCCGGACTCGAGGGCCTCGGCATATCCCGCAATCGTGGTGAGAGGGGTGCGCAAATCGTGGCCAACTCCAAGGAGGAACTCTCGCTCCCGAACCCCAGCAGCTTCGAGGTCAGCCGCCATGTCGTTAAACGCTGCACCGACCGGCTCGAGCTCCTCGTACTCCATGGTCGGAACCCTCGCCCCCTGGTCACCCTCGGCTACTTGCCGAGCTGCGTCTGCAAGCGGATCAAGCCTAGAGGTGAACTGGCGAGCCAATACTCGGGCGATCAGGGCCGCCAGACCGGCCACTACAAGAACGACCCACCACAGATTCCGAACCTGATCTCGGAGGCCGAGGATTGGAGCATCCCTGGCCACCGCGATGAGCAGTGTTACAACCTGGTCTCTCACCTCGATATCTGTCGGAGTTACTACTACGAGTTCCCCCGAGGGAGTCCGAGCGAACTGGCTCAGACCTTGGTCAAGGCGGTCACGCTCCAACTCCACTCTGCTGAATATGGCCTCGTCGGTCCGAAACTCGTCGCCGGCCCGGAGCGCGGCGAAAGAGATCTCGGAACCACCGGTAACGCGTCGAATCTGGTTGAACAGCGGATTGAACGATTCACCTTCCAGAAGACGCAGGAGCTGTGGAGTTGCGTTGGGCCTGTCAGCGTCATCCCCAATCCTCTCGATGATGCTCACAGCTTCTTGAGACGAACGAAGCATCTCTCTGAATGTGGCCTCGATGGCTGCTCGCCGTCCCGAAACGACGGCGCCAGCGAGCACCAGCAGCCCACTAAGGGCGGCAACAGCTACGAGAGCCCAAAACAGTCGCCTACGCATCAGCCAGCAAGCCGGTATCCGACTCCCCACACAGTCTCGATGGGAATGCCCTCGATCTTCTTGCGCAGCTGTCGGATATGGACATCGACGGTGCGGGTCTCTCCGAAGTACTCATAGCCCCACACTCCTTCGAGTATCTGGCTCCGGCTCATCACGAGACCAGCGTTCTCAGCGAGAAACCACAGTAGGTCGAACTCCTTCGCCGTCGGTGAAACCTCCACTGATCCGGGAGTCCTAACAGAGCGGCGGCCACCGTCGATCTCGTATCCGCTGATTTCGAGGACTCTGGGTACAACGGGGGCTTCCTCCGAACGTCGAAGCACGGCCTTGACACGTGCCAACAACTCCCGAGGGGAGAAGGGCTTGGTCACGTAGTCATCGGCACCTATCTCGAGGCCGACGACTTTGTCCACCTCAGAATCCCTGGCAGTGAGCATGATCACGGGGACAGAGCTGAACTCCCTGATTTGGCGACAGGTCTCAACACCATCGATGCCGGGGAGATTGATATCGAGGAGCACCGCCGATACGGGGCGGATCTTGAGTCTCTGGATTGCTTCCTCGCCAGACACGGCGTGCAGGTATCGGTAGCCGTCTCGCTCGAAGAACCCGCGCAACATCTCAGCGATTGAATCGTCGTCCTCAACGAGAAGCACAGCTTTGCCCGACATGGCTGACAGTGTGCCTTTGCATTTGTAAAGAAGTCGTGAACTCGGGGCGAGTTATCTGTTGATTCCGTGAACCACGACATTCCCTTCCTCGGTGCTCAGGCTGGACCCGTTGGCAACACTCCGATGGATCATGGCCAGACCAACGGATCCCGCGGCCGAAGTCACCACGCCCTTCTCATCGCCCGAAACCAAGAGACTGAGACCCGGCGACAGCTCCCCGTCCTCCGCCAGCACATGGGCGAGACGGCGAGCCGCATTGCCGCCACGGCTATCGACTCTCGCCACCAACTCTTGGCCGAGATAGCAACCCTTCGAGAAGTCGACGCTCGACTCGACGAGCAGCGTCTCGTGAGGAAGGGTCGAATCATCCACGTCGACACCCCAAGCCGGTTCACCAGCGGCAACCCGCAAGCGTTGATATCGGTCAGGCGACAGAGTCGGCAACTCGTGGGGCTCTGCCAGAGCCACGTGGCGTTCAACGCCAAGCCATGAAACGTTCGGCCCCTCATGCGGACCGACAACGATCCACGCCCGCTCAGTGGTCAACTCGACGTCGACCCGGATGCGGTATCTGCCTAGCGACTCTCTCAAATCCTCGCCGTCGTCACCTTCCACCAACATTCCGAGGCCACGATCCGTACGGAAGACCCATAACAGATGCGCTAACGATCCCTTCGGGGTCAGTAGAAACGATCGGCGAGCTTGGCCCTCGACCAGGTCATCAACCCTCTGGCTGATCAGGTCATTGAGGAAACGGACAGCGTCGTTGCCCGTGGCCCAGACGATGGAGTGAGTTCCTGGGGCCAGCGCTGGGTCAGACAGAGGCGAGGTCACGAAGGAACGGTACCGCGTCGAATATCCGGACAAACCATGTCGATAGCGTGCTCAGTTGACCTGCGACCATGACGACGCCGAAGGCCGCCAGGAACAGGCCCGAAGCAATATTGATGGTGCGGAGGTAGGGCTTGAGCCTGCCGAAGAATCGGAATAACCCGAGGCCAGCAAGTAGAAACGGAACACCGAGGCCGAACGAGTACGCGATCAGCAGGCCAATGCCCCGCGCCAGTGTGTCCTGGGTGGCGGCTGTAGCCAGGATGACGGTCAAAACCGGACCAATGCATGGGGTCCAACCGAATCCGAAAGCTGCGCCCATCACAGGCGGTGCCCACTTGCCCAATCGCGAAGGCCTGACATGGACTCGTCGCTCCTGATTGACCGACGCCAGGAATCCGCGGTTGGAAACGGCCATAGCCACCATCAACAGCCCAAACACGATGATCAGGACTCCGGCGCCGCGGGTGAATGCGCCGAGATTCTGCCTCAGGAACTGCCCGAAGCCGGTAGCAGCGGCACCGATCGCTGCGAATACCAGCGTGAATCCAAGAATGAACAGCAGTATCACCCGTGCCATGCGGGCTGTTGAGACTTCACCTTCTTCTAGCTGCGACGCCGAGTAGCCAGACATCATCGACAAGTAACCCGGCAGCAACGGAAGTACGCACGGCGAAACGAACGAGATCACCCCGGCGCCAAACGCTATTGCCAACTGCACCAGGTACGCAGCATCACCAACGTTCTCAAACATTCCGTCGTGTCCAAACCTCTCTCATTAGCGATATGTTCCCATGCCCGGGTTTAGTGTCCCTAAATGCGCGCCGCTATTCGTCGGGTTGTTGACCCTCTGCTTCCCGTGGGGCGTTTCACCCAAAATGATCGGCGCGTTGTCTTAGTCATTTGGGTGGCAGGTGTCATTCAAGGATTCAGTCAATCGCAGGCAAGTGCCAGCCTTCCTTTCACTCGAGCCGGTCTCGGATTGACGGAGGGCGAAATGAGCCTGATGCTGGGAATAGCGCGACTCGTCGCTTTCGCCGCCTTACCCCTAGGGTGGATTGCCGACAGGTCTGGTCGTCGAAGGCCCTTCCTGATCGCCGTCACGATGATCGTGGCAGGTGGCGCATTGAGCGGCCTGGCCGTCGAGGCCTGGCAGTTCGGCCTGTTTCACTCTGTTCTTCGCACCGGCACCGCTGCGGCTTCGGGATTGGCCATCGTCATCCTGGCCGAGTCAGTGTCGCCCTCAATTCGCGCCTACGCCATCTCCTTCTTCGGCGCGGCAGTCTCCTTGGGTTCGGGCTTGGCCCTCATGGTGCTTCCGCTGGCGGATGGTGGCGGTCAGTCATGGCGGATTCCACACCTGCTGACTGTCGGCGGCGTGTTCCTCCTCCCCTTTCTCATTTCCAGGGTCCCCGAGACACCCCTGATCGAGGACGAAGGACCAGACGGACACTGGCGAGAACTCATGAACGGCCAATGGGCAAAGCGGTTCTGGACGGTTGCCAGCGTCAACGTCTTGGCATCGGCATACGGAGCAATTGGGGCTGCTTTCGCCACGGCGAGGTTGATCGACGAAGTCGGCGTGACAACCGGCACCGCCGTTTGGATCCTTCTACTTGGGGGAACGTTGGGGGGACTTGGGTTCTTTCTGGGTGGCCACCTCGCCGACGCGTGGGGTCGACGCAGAACCTCGATTCTCAGTCTCATCCTCTCAGTCCTGGGCGGAACCGTCCTCTACACCGCGGTATCCCTTCCGGTGGTAGCAATCGCCGCCATGGTGTCCGCTTTCGGCACGTTCGCGTTCGTCCCGTCGGGGGGATCACATCGCGCCGAATTGTTCCCCACCCACTTGCGTTCCAGCGCCAACACCGCCGCCAACAATGCAGCCCTCGTCGGGTCGGCTTCGGGTCTGCTGATAGGACGTATCACTATCGACATGGTCGGTCTTAGCGAGACCATGTATCTGCTCGGTGTGGGTGCGCTATTGGCTGCGGCTCTAACGGCAGCCCTTCCGGAGACGCGCGGTCAGGATCTGAGTGCGGTCTCCGCTGCCCCCCGATAGGCGGACGCCAGAATTGCCACCCTGATGACCAAAAAGACGGCTATTGCCCACCATATGCCTGACAGGCTCTGACCCAACTCAGTCCCGAGCATCAGGGGCACGGCCACGAGGCCCCCTCCTCCCGTCGAAACGACCATGGACCTAAGAGCAAGCAGCCCCAGGAAGACACCATCGAGCACGAAGAGAACCGCGCCAACCGGCTCGAGCAGGGCCACGATGTTCGCTGTCGACACAACTAGCTCACCAACCTCGCCCCCACCTGCCAGTCCACGCAGCAGCGGTCGGCTGGCAAAGATCGCCGCCATTAGCACTAGCCCAGCGAGCAATCCCCATTGATTCAGCCGGACCACAGTGGCACGCAGCTCCGGAGCGTCTTTCTTGGAGGCCCTTTCAGCCACCATCGCCTGACCGGCGACGGCGAATGAGTCCGCCGCTAGTGCGGTCAAGAGAAACACTTGGGCTACCACCTGGTGGGCCGCGATCTCAACCGCCCCGAGCCGGGTCGCCTGTGACGCCGCGACCGTGAACGTCAACAACAGCAGGCCGGTTCGAATGCTCAGAAGTGCTCCGCTTCGACCGAGGCGCAGCAAAGACGGCAGCCTGTCTCTCAAGTTGGTCGGGCGCGAGGTCATGCCCGCCCGTCTCAAAAGCGTCACAAACCAGATCGCTCCCAGCATCTGAGCGATCACCGTTGCCCAGGCGGCTCCTGCAAGACCAAGTCCTGTAACAAAGATCAGGATGGGATCTGCGACGAGATTCACCACGTTGACTCCTACGGCCACCTTGAGCGGTGTTCGCGTGTCCTTGTACCCGCGGAAAGCACCGTGCCCAGCCGTCACAATCAGAACCGACGGTGCCGCCAGTGCCCTGATTCTGAGGTAGTCCACAGCCGGCTGGGCGATGTCGGGGTCTGCCCCCATGAGTTGGACGAGGTAGGGCGCTCCGACCACCAGCGCGAACATGACGAGCAGTCCAAGGCCAATCGCCAGGGTCAACGCATCTCCCACCCACTGGCGCGCTTCGTCGGCATCCCCCCGCCCCAACGATCGCGCAACCAATGGGGTGACCACGGAGGCTAGGAAGTTGAAGGCAAAGAAAGCGAAGGTGAGGATTGCAGTGTCAACCCCGAGCGCCGCCAGCGACTCGGTCCCGAGGCGAGCGACGAATGCGGTGTCGGCCAGTGATAGGAGCGGATCGATAGCGAGAGCTCCCAGCGCCGGTACGGCGAGACCCAGGATTTCACGATCAAGCTCGCGGAGACGCCTTCTCACTCTGCCGCCGCGACCTCGAATCGCGACGGCCAGCGGCAAATCTTGAACATCTCACAGTCTCCACATCGAGGTCGGCGGGCGTCACACGTATCGCGCCCGAATTGAATGAAGCGCATCGAAATCCCCGACCATTCCTTTGGCGGGTACAAAGCCTTGAGATCGGATTCGATCTTCACCGGATCTCCCTCGCCTGTCAGACCTAGCCTCGCTGAAACGCGTTTCACGTGCGTATCCACGGCAATGGCAGGTACGTCCCATACCTCAGCGAGCACCACTGATGCGGTCTTGCGCCCAACCCCCTTGAGCTGAACCAGGTCCTCCAACCTGTCCGGGACCACCCCATCGAAGACTTCCACGAGGTCCCTCGCGAGCGAAATGATCGACCTGGTTTTCTGTCGATAAAACCCCGTAGAGAAGACGATCTTTTCGACTTCGGACGGTTCGGCACTAGCTAATGCGGCCGGAGTCGGGTAGGCCTTGAACAAACTGGGGGCCACCTTGTTCACGTTTTCGTCGGTCGTCTGGGCCGAAAGCACAGTCACCACCAGCAGCTGCCACGCATTGTCGTAGTCGAGCGCAGTGCGAATCTCGGGATAGCGCTTCTTCAGCCTGTTGAGAAAGGCTCGTGCCTGACCTCGTTCAGCGCTAGTTGGCACAGTTCCATCTGCTCTGACCCGAGGTGACGCCACGGAACTCTCAGCGATGTTCGGCGAAAGGGGCTGCAGAGACGGTCATTGACTCACCTGATAGGAATCGTCTCGCATCCGACGACCAAGTCTCACAAGGAGCCGAATGCCGATGACGGTGCCGAACAGGCCAAGAGTCAGCACTATGACCAGCTCAGCCCCAGTCGAATACGGACGATCACACACCTGCAGTCCCCCTGGGCAAAGACCCCAACCCGTCCCACCATCGAGAAGGTCAATCAACACCAGGATTGGAACGGTGGCAATAGCAACCGCCAACAACACCATGGCGAAGATCGCTACCCGTACGAAATAGATGGCCATTACAGGTTCAAGGTAACCAGGTGCCTCGACTTTGGTGGAGGTTTCATCCAAAGAGGCTCAGGTCAAACGCCGCCGGCGATAGGTGACGAAACTGTGTGCCGAGTGTGCATCGCGGTTGACTTCGACCCAGTCGGACCAATCCACCTCAGGAAACAGGGTGTCACCGTCGGGCTCGAGTTCGATCTCGGTGATCTCCAACCGATCTACGATCGTCAGACCCTCCTTGTAGATGGCCTCCCCCCCGACCAGGTAGGCGTTCAAGCCTGCTGACTCTGCCGATCGCATCGCGGCCCCCATGGAGTTGACTACCACGATGTCCGGGTGGTGCCAGTCAGAGCGCCTCGTCAAGACGATGTTGAGTCGGTTCGGCAAGGGTCGGCCGATCGACTCGAAGGTCTTCCGCCCCATGATTACAGCGTGACCAGACGTCAACTCCTTGAATCGCGCCAGATCTTCGGGAATATCCCAAGGCATTCTGCCGTCTTTACCAATGACTCGATTCCGCGCTACGGCGGCGACGATGACCTTCTCCAACTGGTTCAGACCGCGATCGGAGCCTTGATGGCTGGGTGCGGGTCGTAACCAATCACCTCAACATCTTCGATTACGAAAGCGTCGATAGACCTTCGCTCTGGATTCAATCTGAGTTCGGGCAGTGGCCTCGGCTCCCTTTCGAGCTGCAGCCGCGCCTGATCGACGTGATTCAGATACAGATGCGTGTCACCAAGGGTATGGACGAAATCGCCAACACCTAGATCGGTTACTTGAGCGATCATGTGGGTGAGCAGGGCGTAGGAAGCGATATTGAACGGCACGCCCAGAAAGACATCCGCTGACCTTTGATAGAGCTGACAGCTGAGCTTTCCGTCAGCCACGTAAAACTGGAACATCGTGTGGCATGGTGGGAGAGCCATTTCATCCACATCAGCCACGTTCCAAGCGCTGACGATATGGCGTCTCGAGTTCGGATTGCTCCGAATTGATGCCACCACCTTCGCAATCTGATCCAGATGATCGCCCGACGGAGTTGGCCATGATCTCCATTGGTACCCGTAGATTGGCCCCAACTCCCCTTCGGCGTCCGCCCATTCGTTCCAGATTCGTACACCGTGTTCCTGAAGCCATCGAACGTTCGTATCTCCTCGCAGGAACCAGAACAGTTCCGCAACAACAGAGCGCAAATGAACCTTCTTGGTGGTTACCACCGGGAACCCGGCGTTCAGGTCATAGCGAGTCTGATGTCCGAACAGCGACAGGGTGCCGGTACCTGTGCGATCTTGCTTCTCGATGCCTTCAGCGAGCACTCGTTTGAGAAGGTCGTGATACTGCCGCACAGCTGGCATCGTAGCCCTCTTGAACCCGTCTCCCGAGATTTGGCGACTGGCTTCCTTCGAGGCGCTGGTTAACGTCGGAGTATGACCCAATTCGACGTTGACGCAATGCTTTCCAGATATGCCGAACGCGCCGCAGCGGTCAGGGACCGACCGCTGCCTCCAGTGGCTGGCGAGGAGCGTCAGAAGTTCATATCCCAAGCTCAAACCGACTACACCGACTTTGCGCTCGTGGCCAATGCCGCCTGGGAACTCGACGAGGACCATCTCGTCTTGAGGATCCCCCTTCGTGCCAAAGATTGAACCGACACGAGACCTCCTGAGTCGCCGACTTCTGCTCGTCACGGGCAAAGGTGGGGTGGGAAAGTCCGCCGTAACGGCTGGCCTTGGCCTCGTAGCCCAGCGCCGAGGTTTGCGAGTCCTCGCCATCGAGATGGACGGCACGGTTGGGCTCTCATCTCACCTCGGATCCGGCGAGTTCGGCTTCGAACCGAGAGAAGTTCGACCTGGACTCCATGCGATGAGGATGGTTCGGTCTGAGGCCTTGCTCGAGTACCTCTCACTACAACTGAAGCTCCCCGGGCTCGGACGTTTTGGTGCCGTTGCCAGAGCCTTCGATGCATTGGCGACCGCCGCACCGGCTGTTCGCGAGATCGTCACCATTGGGAAGATTCTTTGGGAGGTTCGTGAGGACAAATGGGACCTGGTAATTGTCGATTCCCCGCCTACCGGTCAAATCGCTAGCTATCTCCGCGCCCCCCGCAGTATCGCCGAGCTCGTCCCAGCAGGACGGATCAGCTCGCAGGCCACCTGGATGAGAGAGACTCTCGCCGACGAACTGACGACCGCTGTGGTGCTGGTGACCATCCCAGAAGAGCTTCCGGCAACCGAGACCGCAGAGACGCTCGATTGGATCGCCGAGACCAGGGCAGTAGGACCGCCGATCGTTGCTGCTAATCGGGTCATCTCACCTCCACCTCGCATCCAAGGCGAGTCAGATTCAGTGGCCGAGATGGCGCAAATTCAAAAGGCCATCTCAACTGAGCAGCAGCGCTGGCTGAAGCGTGTGCCACCGGACGTCACCCTGCCATATCTCTTCGGTCTGTTCACACCATCGGAGGTTGCAGCCCAGATGAGCGATCTACTTGGGGCCCTGGCATGACCGAGACCATTCTCGTTACCGGTGCCGGCGGTGTGGGAAAGACAACGATTTCCGCGGCGGTTGCAGCACGGGCTGCCCAAGACGGCGTCAGAACTCTGGTTCTAACTGTTGACCCTGCTCGCCGACTGGCCACTGCCCTCGGTCTCGACCAGCTCGACTCAGACCCCCAACCGCATGACGAACTACCCAACCTCTGGGCGGCAATGCTCGATTCTGAGGCCGGATGGCGGTCCGTCGCCGAGCGCCATGCAGATCCAGAGGTGGCAGACCGGCTGGCCAGTAACGAGTTCTTCGAGGCCGCTTCTCGACACTTTCCCGCATCTCAGGCGTATGCAGCCGCCGACCAAGCCGCCACTTTCGTTCAGGCTCATGCCTGGGACCTCGTAGTCGTCGACACACCACCGTCCGGAGGTGGCATCGACTTTTTCACAGCTCCTCGCCAGATGGCCGACCTTGTCGGGGGGAGGCTTCTCAGGTGGATCACGGGAGGACCCCTACCCGGTCGGCGGTTCTTCTACGATCGAGCAGCCCGCCCGGTGCTTCGTTTGGCGGACACCGTATTGGGGAGCGATCTCTTGCAGCGCATCTCCGAGTTTCTCATCGACCTACGAACCACATACGACGGCGTGGCGCGACGGGGCCGCGAGATCGAGGCTGTAATGAAGGACGCTTCAGTCCTCGTCGTCACAACCGCCGACCCAGCACCAGTACGCGAAGCCGTCCGATTCTTTCGAGAGCTACCAGACCTAGCCGCCAAACCCTCCGCAGTAGTCTTCAATCGGACTCTGCCCGAGTCATGGAGTGCGGCCGTCCCATCGCCGGATGCCGGCCCCGACGTCGCGGCCATGGTCAGCAACTGGAACGCCGAAGCCATACGCCAAAGAGACGCCCGAGAGGAGTTCGCTGCTCGATACGGCACGCCGGTGGCCGTGGTCCCACTTCGTCCTAGCCCTCCAACCGATGTCGAGCAACTGGCACTCCTAGTCGAAGACCTCGGAGTTGCTCCCTTCACTGGGTAGTTAGAGAATCGAACTCGGTCCCAGAAGCTCCTTCAGCTCAGCAAACAGTGCCGATCTCGGTTCAACGCGATGGTCGTTTCCAAGCTTGAGAACTTTGGTGTCACCTTGATCCGACAGATTGAGGAATACGGTCGATGCTCCGGGATGGTTTCTGAGAATCGACTTAAGCCGCGTTACGACTTCGGGTGTAAGCCTGCTGGCATTGACAGCGAGGCGCACAGTCGAGTCGTCACGGATGACCAACTCCTTGAGGTCCCGACCAATGACCTTGACCTCGTCCCCGCGGTGATCCAGCGTTCCACTGATAACGAGCACGGCGTCTTCGACCACTAGAGGCCCGTAGTCGTGGACCGTCTTTGGAAAACAGATCACTTCCACGGACCTCTCCAAATCCTCCAATTGAAAGAACAGCATTGGATCTCCGTTCTTCGTCCAACGCCGCGTGATCGCACCGACGATGCCACCGATGGTTACTGTCGACCTGTCCGTCATCTCATGCAGGTCAGCAATCGTGGCGTTCGTCGCGGCTGCAAGGGACGCTCCCACCGACAGCAGCGGGTGATCCGATACGTATAGGCCGAGCATCTCCTTCTCGAATGCAAGCTTGATCTTCTGGCTCCACTCGTCTGCGGGAATGTCGTAGTGCTCGTCCACTCCCCCAGAGTCGTCGGCCGAAAACAGGGAGAACTGCCCGGCTTCCTCGTTTCGTCGGCGTTCGACGGTGTTGTCGAGGATGATCTCGTGCATGAGGGTGAGCCCTTTCCTGCTGTGCCCAAGTGCATCGAACGCGCCAGCCTTGATCAGCGACTCAATGGTCCGCTTGTTGAGGACTCCAAGATCGACCCGGTCGACGAAATCATCAAACGACTCGATTCGACCCTCGTCTCTGGCGTCGATGATCTTCTCGACCATTCCGACTCCGACATTGCGAACCGCAGACAACCCAAATCGAATACGACCGTCGTGAACCACGAAGTCGGACTCCGATTCGTTTACGTCAGGCACCAGAACCTCAATGCCCATCTGCCGACATTCGCTCAGATAGATGGCGGTCCGATCCTTGTTCGACTTCGTAGCCGTCAGCATCGAAGCCATAAACTCTGCTGGATAGTGGGCCTTCAGGTAGGCGGTCTGATATGCCACCAGCCCGTATCCGGCCGCATGTGAACGGTTGAAGCCGTAGCCGGCGAAGTGTTCGATGAGCTTGAACATCTCACGTCCGGTCTCTGCCGAGTGGCCCTGCGATAAGCACCCCGCGACGAATTTCTCCTCCTCGGCCTTCATCACGGACTTGATCTTCTTTCCCATCGCCCGGCGCAGGTTGTCGGCATCCGCAAGGGAGAATCCGGCCAGCTCCTGGGCCACCATCATCACCTGCTCCTGATACACCATGATCTGGTAGGTGTCGGCCAGCTTCTCAGTGACGGCCGGATGCAACTCCTCGACTTCAGCTCGACCATTCTTCCGATCGGCGTAGAGGTTGTGCATGTTGGCACCCATGGGTCCAGGGCGGAACAAAGCGACCAGGGCAATGATGTCTTCGAACCTGTCAGGACGAAGCGAGCGGATCAAGGCTCGCATCGCTGAGCCTTCCATCTGGAAGACTCCGATGGTCTTACCCGACTGGAACAGCTCGAAGGTCTTGGAGTCGTCCAGCGGAACATTGTCGATGTCAACTCGTTCCCCGGTTGAGCGTTCGATGAGCTCGAGACAACGGTCAATGATCGAGAGAGTTGACAGACCTAAGAAGTCCATCTTGAGAAGACCCAGGTCCTCCACTCCGTGCATCTCGAACTGGGTGACGGTTTCGGCTCCCTCACCCTTTCGTTGCAGGGGAACAATGTTGGTGAGTGGCTCAGGGGCAATCACCACTGCCGCTGCGTGAATGGAGTCCTGACGGCGAAGACCTTCCAGGCCTTTGGCAACGTCGACCACTTCCTTGGCCCCAGGGTCGGTCTCGTACATCTCGCGCAGCGGGCGAGCATTTGCATACCAATCCCGCACCTCGGAGGGCGCACCTTTCTGGGGAGGGCTGAGCACCTGATCAAGAGTTGGGTCCTTCCCCAGAATCGATGGAGGCATAGCCTTGGCAATCCGATCTCCCAGTGAATAGGGATGACCCATGACCCGTGCCGCATCGCGAATCGCCTGTTTCCCCTTGATCGTCGAAAAGGTGATGATCTGCGCGACGCGATCGTGACCATATTTCTCAGATGCGTAGCGGATCATTTCGCCGCGGTAGCGGTCATCGAAGTCCATATCGATATCAGGCATCGACCGCCGACCCGGGTTTAGGAATCTCTCGAAGATCAGTCCATACTCGATGGGATCGATGTCGGTGATGCGAAGGCAATAGGACACGATCGAACCGGCAGCCGAGCCACGACCGGGACCCACTCTGATACCACTCTCCCTGGCATGACGTATGAGGTCCCACACAATGAGGAAGTAGGCAGGGAACCCAATCTCCTCGATGATCTTGAGCTCGTGTTCAATCCGGTCGCCAATCTCGGGGGCATAACCCGGCCCGTAACGATCGTTGGCTCCTGCCATGACGAGGGATCTGAGGTAGGACACTTCTGTCTCGCCTGCTGGTACCGGGAAGTTCGGCAGCAACAGACCGTCTAAGTCGAGAGCCACCTCGGACCGCTCTGCGATCCACAGAGTGTTGTCACAGGCACGTGGAAACTCCGAGTCGGGGAACATCCGGCGCATCTCGTCGGCCGACTTGAGGAAGTGTTCAGATCCCTCGAATCGGAGCCGCCCCGGCTCACTCCTCAGAGAACCTGTCTGGATACACAACAAGGCGTCGTGAGCGTCGTGCTCGGCGCGGGTCGTGTAGTGAAGGTCGTTGGTGGCCAACAGCGGGGCCCCAACCCGCTTCGCAACATCAAGGAGGTCACCCATGATCCGTTGCTGGGCTTCTAGCCCGTGATCTTGGATCTCGATGAAGAAGTTGTCCTTGCCGAAGATGTCCTGAAACCTTCCAGCAGCTGCGACTGCAGCATCGAAATCTCTCGGCGTCCCCTTGTTTCCTTCCTCCGAGACCGCATCCGGGCCTAAAAGCTGAGGAACCAAACCGCCCAGGCAACCCGATGTGGCAATGATGCCTTCGGAGTATTCGGCCAACAGGTCGAAGTCCATTCGCGGCTTGTAGTAGTAGCCCTCGAGATACGACCTAGACGAGAGCTCCAGCAGATTGCGATAACCGATCTGGTTCTCTGCCAGGAGGATCATGTGATAGCGCTTGTTGCGGTCAGATGGGGGCCGGTCAAACCTGGAGCCATCGGTGAGGTACGCCTCGATTCCAATGATCGGCTTGATCCCTGCAGCGGATGAGGCCTTGACGAAGTCGACCACGCCGTAGAGATTCCCGTGATCGGTGATGGCTATAGCTGGCTGCCCCATGTTCGCCGCCGCCGAGACCACGTCTTTGATACGTGCTGCTCCGTCGAGAAGCGAATACTCGGTGTGAACGTGAAGATGGGCGAAGGACAATGTGGACCGCTGGAGACTTACAAGGGTGTAGTTTCAGCCTACCAGTGCCCGGATCACGTGTCTCGTCGCGAAAATCACCTCTAGACCAGCTGGCCGGCGACCGTGAGAAACACTGCTAAACCAGCTACTGCAACTGTAATTGCGACTCGCGCTGGCACCGCGTTGGGGCCACGGACCCTCGACCAAAGCTCGCTGATAACGAAGCCTGCGACCAGACCGCCGAGATGCGCCTGCCAAGCAATACGGGGCACCATCAGCGGCAGCGCGGCGTTGATCAACAGGAGGACACTTATCTGCCGCAGATACGCCTGTCCGACAGCTGTGTTTCGTCTTCGCCAGGACCAATGAAGCCAAATCCCGAACAGCCCGAAAACCGCTCCGGATGCACCCACCGCCGATTGACTACTGCTGGTGAGCAGGAAGTAGAAGGCACCACCCATCCCAGCAGATGCAAGGTAGGCCCCGACATAAGGGGCCGACCCCACCCCTCGCTCCACCTGGGGACCAAGCACCCATAGCGCCCACATGTTGAACAGCAGGTGTGTCAGGTCGGCGTGTAGAAGCACGGGTGAGAACAGACGCCACAACTGCCCTTGTTCTATTAGTGAGTTGTACTGCGCCAGCTGATCGAACAACGAGAAACCGGCCGGACCTCGAGAGAGGAAATGAAACACGACTGCAATTGCGATGAGGGCGGTAGTGGCAGGAGCTCTCCGCGATCTCGGACCGGTCGGAATCACCTTCTGAGTTCCTTCAGCTCGGACGCACTCCGGACAGCGCTGACCCACCGTGGCCTCAATGGAACAGGAGCCACAGATTGGTTTACTGCAACGACTACACGAGAGGAACGTCTCGCGGTCCGGGTGCCGGTAGCAGACCGGTGTGCTGGTTGTGTCCTCTGTTGTCACGGCCTCGAAGCTATCACCGAGCTGCGCCTAGTCACTCAAGGCCGAAAAACAGGCTTCCAAGTCGGCCGGGAGTGGGGACTCGACGATCACTGGCTCGCCTGACTCCGGGTCTCCGAACTTGAGTCGACGAGCATGCAGGAACATCCGCGCCAGACCCAAGTCACGTCTCGACGCCCCGTACGTCCAGTCTCCGGCGACGGGATGTCCGATAGCCGACATGTGGACCCGAATCTGATGAGTGCGACCGGTCTCCAGGGTCACTTCGGCCAGGGTCACTCCGCTCTCGCTGAACTCCCTGGATACTTCGTAATGTGTCCGAGCGTCTTTCCCACCGTGGGCCACTGCCCGCCTCGTAGGCTGAACAGGATCTCTGGCAATGGGCGCCTCGATCGTTCCTGTTGCCGCGGGTAGGGCCCCCTCAACCAATGTCAGGTAGTGACGTTCGATCTCTCGCCGCCTGAGCTGGTCAACAAGGGAGTCAAAGGCCCGAGCAGTACGCGCCACCAGCAGCACGCCCGACGTGTCGCGGTCGAGACGATGAACGAGGCCCCAACGGCCGTGAGCGCCGACCCCTTCCAAGGCGGGGTATCGATAGAGCAATCCGGCTGCAAGAGTGCCGCCCGTGGCGCCGCTGCCCGGGTGAACCACCAAACCTGGAGGCTTGTCGACCACAACATAGGAGTCCGTCTCCGCCAGGACATCGAAGTCGACCGGCTCAGGCACGAGCGACACTTCGTCGCTGGGGCGATCGACCGTTATCACCTGACCCTCCGAAATGCGATCACGAGCCGAGCACGGTTCACCGTCTAGTTCAGCTCCGCCCTCAACGAGCGTCCGGGCGACGGCTCGCGAGACGGCGAGAAGATGAGCAACCGCCTTATCCACACGTTCCCCGGCCATCTCGGCCGGGACTGTCAGGTCGACCTGGTCCGCCATGCGTGCATCAGTATCAGGGCAACGGCGACGTTGACGGAAATGTCGGCAACGTTGAAAGTGGGAATTGGCCCGAGATTGATCCAGTCGATCACCTTCCCATCCACCAGACCTGGCCCGCGAGCGACTCGGTCGACGAGATTCCCCACGGCGCCACCAAAGATAAAGGCAAGCGCAAGGAATTCCAGCCTGGGACGTTCGCCGCCCATCGCTACCAGAACCACTAGGGCCACAACTAGAGCCACAACCGCAATGACGGTCCCGCCCGACCGGAAAGTGCCAAACGCAGCTCCCGGGTTTTCCACGAATGTGAAACCCAGGAAATCTCCAACCACCCAGGTGGGATTGCCGGCAAAGTTGATCGCGGCAAAGCGCTTGGTGGTCAGGTCAAGCGCGATTATGACGGCCGCGAGGCCGAGACCAGTGATGTACCTACGTATCAAGACTGCCGGGCAGCGCAGTCAACACACAATGTCGAGTACGGCAGCACGTCGAGTCGTTCCACAGGTATTGACGAGCCGCACGACTCACAGATCCCGTAAGAGCCAGACTCAACCTGCCTCAAGGCTCGGTCAACCTTGCTCAGCAGATCAAGGGTGTTCTGCTCGATGGACAGTTCCTTGGCGTACTCCAGCTTCATCGAAGACGCCTCGGCATTTCCCGGATCAGGGCTCCTATCGGAGGAGCTTTCAGTCAGTCGGGCTTCCTCGAGGTCCCGCTGATAATCAGCGATCTGTTCTTCAAGTCTGGCTTTTTCGGTCTCGAGACGCTTCCGAAAGCGCTCGAGGGTCGTCTTGGCGAGTTTCCGTGCCATTTCCACCTCTCCAAAAGGCGTGGAACCCTACCAACGCCTCAGTATGTAAGTCTAGATTTCTATCGATGTTTGTCCGCGTGCGCAGATAACGTCGGGTAGCAATCTTTGATTCCCGGCTTCCCTAGTTACGCTCGCCGTCGCAAATGACTCCCAAAAAACCAGTATTCGACTCGCTGACGGCCCGACCCGACCACGACCAGTTGGAACGTTCGATTCTGGATCGGTGGGAGAACGACCAAACCTTCGAAAGGCTACGCCAGCAGATAAGCGGATCCGAACCATTCAGCTTCATCGACGGTCCGGTAACAGCCAACAAGACTCTCGGAGTTCATACTGCTTGGGGCAGGACCCTCAAGGACGTGTTTCAGCGCTACAAGGCCTCCCAGGGCTATGACCTGAGATTTCAGAATGGTTTTGACTGCCAGGGGCTGTGGATCGAGGTCGGGGTGGAACGAGAACTCGGCCTGAACTCGAAGAAAGACATCGAGGAGTTTGGACTCGAGGAGTTTGCAAGGCGTTGTCGCGCCAAGGTCGCATGGTCCGTTGAAGAGTTGAGGCGCGGTTCCAAACGGCTCGGCTACTGGATGGATTGGGACAACGACTACCTGACTTTCAGCGACAACAACATCGATTACATCTGGCGATTCCTCAAGACGCTCGACGACAAGAACCGGCTATATCTTGGCCACCGGGCCACGGAGTGGTGCCCACGCTGTGGAACTTCGATCTCTCAACATGAGATCTCGGGCCAGTCCGGGGTTTACCAGGATCGCAGCGACCCGTCCTTGTCGGTTCGCTTTCCGCTCTCTGATCGACCTGGCGAATCGCTGGTGATCTGGACCACAACTCCATGGACTCTGCCAGCCAACGTCGCCGCGGCCGTTCACCCCGACCACATGTACGGCAGGCGTCCGAACGGCGAGTGGGTCGCCGTCGATCGGTTCACCGACGAAGAATTCGAAGCCCGCCTCGAGGGGTCAGAGATGATCGGTTGGGCATATACTGCCCCGTTCGACAACCTCGAAGCCGCCAAGGCAGTCGAACACCGCGTGATCCCCTGGAAAGAGGTCACGATGGAGCAAGGAACCGGCATCGTTCATATTGCGCCCGGCGCCGGACGAGAGGACTTCGAGCTATCCAAGGTTCACGACCTGGCCGTCCTCACACCTGTCGACGGCGCCGGCAAGTTCTATCCAGAGTATGGGTGGCTGGCAGGGCTATCCACCGATCAGTCAAAAGACGAGATCATCGACTGGCTCAGAGATCACAACTACCTCGTTGCTTCTGAGGAGTACCTCCACCCGTACCCGCACTGCTGGCGTTGTGATACCCCCCTCATCTTCCGCGTAGCTGACGACTGGTACATAGCTGTCGATGAACTCCGACAGCCACTGCTCGATGCGAACGCGACCGTCGAGTGGACTCCTTCGTACATGGGCAAGCTCATGGAGGACTGGCTGCGGAACATGGAGGATTGGAACATCTCGAGACGCCGGTATTACGGCTTGCCCCTTCCCTTCTGGCCATGTCAATGCGGTCATGTGAATGTCATCGGGTCTCGAAGAGAGCTCGAAGTCAGGGCCACAGAAGGCATCGAACAGCTCGAAGAGCTTCGCCGACCATGGATCGATCGGGTCAAGATCACCTGCTCTGATTGCGGGAAAGATGGCCTGACTCGAATCGAAGAAGTCGGGGATGTATGGCTCGATGCCGGAATCGTGCCTTTCGCAACCCTGGGCTGGAACAACGACGCCTGGACCGAGCGCGGTAATGCCACCGGTGCTGCTGCCGGTCTCACCACCGCTGATCTCCCCAATCACGAGTACTGGGAGAAGTGGTTCCCGGCCCAGTGGGTCACCGAGATGAGAGAACAGGTTCGCTTGTGGTTCTACAGCCAGCTGTTCATGTCTGTCGCTCTGGTAGGCAAGGCACCGTTCCGCCAGGTTCTCGGCTATGAAAAGATGCTCGCTGAGGACGGCCGTGAAATGCACGGCTCGTGGGGCAACCTCATATCAGCCGAAGACGCATTCTCGACGATGGGTGCGGACGTAATGCGATGGATGTATTGCGCTCATCCGCCCGACCGCAATCTTCTCTTTGGCTACGAGGGTGCCAGGGACGTCCAACGAAAGCTCCTGACACTCTGGAACTCAGCAAAGTTCGTGGTCGATTACTCGAATATCGAGGGCTTTATCCCCTCCTATTCCGATCTTTCGGGAACGATCGCGGGCACAGAGCTAACTCAGAACGACCGTTGGCTGGTGTCGCGCGCCGCGTTGCTCGTAGACAACGCTGAGGAAAGCCTGAATCGATATCGCACCGACGAGCTCATTGCCGAGTTTGAGGCATTCATCGACGATCTGTCGAACTGGTATATCCGACGTAGTCGGCGTCGGTTCTATGACTTCGACGAGGCTGCCTTTCGGACCTTGTGGTTCGGCGTCGTCACCGCGCTTCGGGTCATCGCACCCGTCATGCCGTTCATGACCGAGCACCTTTGGCGCATTCTCGTCGCAGATGTGTGTCCGGATGCACCTGATTCGATCCACCTTGCAGGCTGGCCAGAGCTGAGCCAGCCGGACCTGGAACTCGTCGATGAGATGGCATCTGTGAGACGCGTAGTTGAGGCAGGCCGCCGGGCTCGCATGGATGCGGGAATCAAGTTACGCCAGCCCGTGCGACGAATGGTCGTTAACGGCGCCGCGCTTGCCGAGCCACATATTGCGGAGATCCAAGAAGAACTCCGAGTGAAAGAGATCGCGTTCAACGAGGGCGCACCCGTCGAGGTGTCGTACAAGCCCAACTTCCCGAAGCTGGGACCCCGGCTTGGACCCAAGATGCAAGATGTGGCCAATGCCATTTCGGCGGGCGACTTCCGCGTAGAAGGTGATCGACTCCTTGCTGCCGGAGAAACTCTGGAGGCGGATGAGTACGTCCGTTCTGAGCGAGTTGTCCTGGACGGGTGGCACGTGGCATACGACGGAACGGTGTCAGTAGCTCTCGATCCGCATCTCGACGATGAGCTGTTGTTAGAAGGGGCCGCCCTCGATCTTGTGCGAAACCTCAACGATCTGCGCAAGCAAGCTGGCATGCAGCTCACGGACCGAATAACTGTGACCTTGCCACCGAACTACCAACCGATCATCGACCAGCATGGAGAAATGGTCGCGGCCGAGGTTCTGGCCACCGACCTGAGTGTGGACGGCCAAGCCACCGAACTCTCGATCGAGCTCGACGCTTTAGGAGGTTGAGCTACTCGTCCTCGTCCGAGAAACTGGGTGGGGATTCGGAATCCGTCGTGTCTTCGTCGTAGGACGCTGCTGAGTCGCCATCCTCGCCGCCGGAGTCTCCAACATCTCCTACATGGCGGGCACTTGAGTAGGAGTCGTCCTCCAACTCCGCCTCTGCAACTACCGACTCCATTTCATCCACCTTGACCGAAACCTCTTCGGCGAGGGCAGCCAGGTCGGACTTCACTGTCGTCACCTTGGTCGCAATTCGATCCAGAGCAGCTTTAGCCTCCGCCCGCTTGGCCTCTTTCTCGGCGACCAGGTCGTGGGCTTCGGATTTGGCCTCATCGACGATGTTTTCCGCCTGAGAACGAGCGTCGTCGAGTAGCTGATCGGCCGCGGTCTGAGCGGCAACCAGGGCCCGACCGATTGCCGACTCGTCCACTGCAGGAGTTTCAGATACGGCTGGCGCAGGCGCAACAGCTGTCGAGATGTCACCGCCGTCGCTAGGGGATTCGTCGGCTTTTGAGTACAACTCACGAAGAGTCGCTACCACTTCATCGAGGAAGTCGTCGACCTCGTCGAGGTCGTAGCCCCGAAGGGCCGTCGAGAACGTTTTCTGTTCTACGTCTGTTGGTTTAAGCATTGATGATTACCTCAGTTCTGTAACCGAAAGGATAAGAAAAGCCCCCACTGACACCAAGGATCGAACCTATAAACGTCTCAGTATTGACATCAGAATTCGAAGCCCTACCAAGAGGACGATCGGTGAGAGATCGAGAGCCCCTCCACCGAGTCGCACCGGAGGCAAGACCCGTCGCAGGGGAAGAATCACCGGATAGATAATGCGATCGAGAAACCTTTGAAACCGTCCGAGAGGATGGTCGGAGGAGACCCTTATCCACGAGAGAATGACCCAAGCAAAGACCGCATAGAAATAGAGGGTCAGGACGAGGATCAGAAAGTCGATCACGCTCAGTCGAGATCGTCCAACTCGTAGGCACCCAATCCAGCCAGTCGCCTCTTCTCGTCTCGACTCAAAGTCGCACGGGGTGGAAGCACCAAGACAAGCCCATCTCCAACACGCCGCATAGAGCCGTCCAAGGCGTAGATGAGTCCGGACGAGAAGTCGACGACCCGTCTCACCAAGTCTGGATCTGTGCTGCGCATGTCGAGCACAACTGGAATGCGGTCCCGGACCCGATCGGCCAGTACCCGAGCATCTGCGAACTCCTCAACGATGAGGATGTCTGAATGAACCTCTACCGGCCTGATGACCGGGCTGGTATCGGTGGGCTCGACCCGGCGACCTTCGTCAATGGCGGTACCTAGCTGCGGTCGTGTGGCGGTCCGAGCGGTCGGTGGTGGCTCGACACGTCGGCCCTCTGTAATAGGGTCGACCGGTCTGGGGCCACCAGCGTCGGCTCCTCGAGCCATCTCTGCGGCCTCGGCCTCCAATTGATCCTCATCCACCAGCCCCAGGTAGACAAGAGCCTTGGAAAACAGTGAAGTCATTCACTCTCCGTTGATTTGCGGGGGCCAAAGATAGCCCTTCCGACACGTATGATCGAAGCGCCCTCCTCGATGGCTACCCCAAAATCTGCGGTCATGCCCATCGACAGCTCCCTGATTGAGGGATAGCGAGCTCTCAATTCATCCCTCAATCTCGCCAGTTCCCGGAAGTACTCCCTTGATTCTTCAGGGTGTTCAGGAATTGGCGGTAGAGCCATCAAACCTTGGACGTCGAGACCGGCGTCTATCGCCTGATCGGCCAGCCTATTGAGATCCTCGGGCAGAACCCCCGACTTCTGAGGCTCTCGACCGATGTTCACCTGAAGTAGAACTGGCGGCGAGGAGGGGTCACCCTCAGCGAGTCTCCTTATCAGACTCGGGCGATCGACCGAGTGGACCAGGTGAGCGTGGGCCTTGATCCTTCCAGCCTTCCGGGACTGCACTGCTCCGACAAAATGCCAGCGTATGTCACGAGGAAGCATTGGAACCTTGGTCTCGAGTTCCTCGAGACGGTTCTCTCCGAAGTCGCGATGACCCATGCCGTAAATCGTGAGTATGTCCTCGACGGTCATCGTCTTTGAGACCGCGACGACAGTTATCCCGCCTGAGTCAGCTCCAAGCGACCCGTGAGCTGCTGCGACAGCCTCCATAACCTGTTGATACGACATCACAGCCAGGCGAGAGTGGCAAGTCTCTGATCAGTCCCGTTCCTCCGGTGACTGAAGAATCCGTGCTCGTGGTGAGTGCACCGATCCACCGCCTCGACCGGGACGTGGACTTGCGCTTTGACTGCAGCTAACAGGTCAACCGCTCGCGTCCCCCAGGTGGTTGCGGTGACATAGCCACCAAAGTGCTCGGCAACATCGTCCCCGACCTCAAAACAGCAACCTCCGATTCCCGGACCGACGTGCACCGACCGCGGGTCGTGGCCAGCCTTGCTCATGGAGCTCAGCAAAGCGCCAACGACACCTGCCCGGGCACCCCGCCATCCGGCATGAGCGACGCCAACCGCGCCATCTGCCATCACGGCCACCCCGTAACAGTCTGCCGTCAGAACAGCCACCGGTAGACCACGGGTAGCGGTCCAAAGCCCATCAGCGGGTCCGTGCTTTCCTGATTCTTCGACCTTGATCACGACATTGCCATGAACCTGCTGGACGGTTGCCCATTCAGAAGACACCCCTAAAGCAGCACTGAGAATCCGCCTCGCTGACTCGTCGTCCCGCATGTCGCCGTCAGCTCCCTCAGAGAAGGCGATGCCGACCCCAGGCGTTCGAATCATCCCTGAACGAAGCTAGGAATCCCCAGGTCGTCGTCTACGGGATTAGAACTGACATCTCCGCGCGACGGAACTCGGTTGCTGCGTCTGCGACCTTCGAATCCGGCGGCAATGACTGTGACCTTCATCTCCTCGCCAAGGTCGTCGTCAATGATTGCCCCAAAGATGATGTCCCCGTCGTTATCGGCGTGATCAGATACGACACGCGCCGCCTCGGTCGCTTCATGCAGAGTCATCGACGACGGGCCGGACACGCTGAGCAGGACTCCCTTGGCGCCGTCCATGGAGGACTCCAACATTGGCGAAGCGATGGCGCGTTCGGCTGCCTGACGGGCTCGGTTTTCGCCTGTTGCCCGACCGATTCCCATCACTGCCGAACCAGCATCAGACATGATGGTGCGAACGTCAGCGAAGTCGACGTTGATCAGACCAGGTGTTGTGATCAGGTCGGTTATGCCGGTAACGCCGCTCATTAGAACCTCGTCGGCCAGACGGAAGGTTTCAGCCATCGGAGCGTCCGGGTCTCCGACGTCGAGCAATCGATCATTGGGGATCACGATGAGGGTGTCGACCGCATCCTTCAGAGAATCGATCCCTTGTTCAGCGTGTACGGCTCTGCGGCGACCTTCGAATCCGAACGGTCGTGTAACGACACCCACGGTCAAAGCACCCACGGACCTGGCCACCTCGGCCACCACGGGAGCACCGCCGGTCCCCGTGCCACCGCCTTCTCCAGCAGTGATGAAGACCATGTCCGAGCCCTTGAGGACTTCTTCCAGCTCGGCCCTGTGTTCCTCGGCTGCAGCACGACCGATCTCTGGATTTGCTCCAGCCCCGAGCCCGCGAGTCACCTCGCGCCCGATGTCGAGCTTGACGTCGGCATCGCTCATCAGCAGTGCCTGTGCGTCAGTATTGAGAGCGATGAACTCGACACCACGCACTCCGGCGTCGACCATTCTGTTGACTGCGTTGACACCGCCGCCGCCGATGCCGACGACTTTGATGACGGCCAGATACCCGCCTGTTCCGTTACTCACGATTCCTCCGACTGTGACAAATGAATGAAGGTTCAACTGGAGGTTTACCGTTAGCGGACCGCAATGTAAACCCCCAAAGTCTCAACCTCTTGTTGAGGTGAAAGGATTAGCTCAGTCTCCCCCATCCGGAGATGGCTGTGGGACTTGGGTGGCCGGATTGGACGGCGAGACCAAAATGATCACGGCCTCGTCGGGGACTCCCTTCTCGAGCATGGCACCCAGGGCAGCCGCCTTGGCCGTCATGTCGATCGGACGCCCCAACCTCACGCTGTGCTCCTGTACGACAGCCCAAAGCTCGCCCGCTGATTTGAACACCTCGACCGGCCCCAAGGTATCTCCGAGGTAGGCCGAGAACTCCAGGGCCCCCAACAAATCGGGATGGTCGGTTGTCGAGCGATTGACAGAATCGAGTCTGATGGTTGGAAGACTGCCTTCCGGCGCTGAACTGGATGGTACGGCGTGCCCATCGACCGACCGTCGGGACCAGCCAGTCCCGTCCTCGACCCAGGCCACCGGATGGCGCTCCGTCACAGTCACGACCACCTGGTCCGGCCAGTGCCGCACCACGGATGCGCCAGCCACCCAAGGATCGACCATCAGGAGAGCTTCGACCTCGGCTGTGCCGATCGCAAACATCGGAGTGCCAGCTTTCACTCCGCCTTCGACAAGGATGGAGTTTGTGGCTGAGTTGACCACTCCTTCGGTATGGACGGTCGCCACGGAAAAGAACGGAGAGAACGCCAGCCAGATCACCAGCCCAACCATCCCAAAGAAGACCAACCATTTGAGCGTGCGGTTGGCACTTCGGTGAGCCTGCCCCTCGGCAACCTCTTGGCGTCGTGTTTCCAATCTCGGATCGATTGTCATGATTCATACCCCACGAATTGGATCTCGGTTTCCAACAGGATCCCCGTTTCGCGGTGCACAGTCTCCCTCACCACATCCACAAGCCCGCGGATATCCGCCGCTGTTGCTCCTTGTCCGGCCACAAAGAAGTTGGCATGCCTTTCGGAGACGGACACTTCACCTACTGACAGGCCCTTCAGACCCAACGAATCGATCAAGGCACCGGCCGGAATGTCAACAGGATTCTTGAACACGCTTCCTGCGTTCAGCGTTCCCCCCGGCTGGTGATCCTTGCGCCAGCGGGTGATCTCACGCATCAAGTCACGCGCCTCTTGCTCGTCACCGGGATGTACGGCGAATTGCGCCGATAAGACCAACTCGTCGACCGCAACGTTCGAATGTCGATAACCCATATCCAACGAAACTGGCGTTGCAGTCCGGGACAAGCCTGTCGAAATGTCGACCAACTCAGCGTCGAGCATGACGTCTCCTGTCTCGGACCCAAAGCAGCCAGCGTTCTGTCTGACAGCGCCCCCAACCGATCCCGGGATCCCGACGAAGAACTCAAGACCGCGGAGGCCAGCGGAGACGGACTCTCTTGCCAGCCTTGGCAATGGGACCGCCCCTCCAGCCTGAACCTCGGATCCATCAATCTCGATCTGGTTGAACTTGCCTCCGAGGCGGATCATCAACCCGTTGAATCCCGAGTCGGCGATCACCATGTTCGAACCACGGCCCAGCACACGTACAGGTAGACCCCTAGCAAGGCCGCTAGAGACCAGCTTTTCGACGTCTTCCAGGTTTCGCACCGTGGCCAACCATCGAGCCGGCCCACCAAGTCGATAGGTGTTGAGCGGAGCAAGGGGCACGTTCTCCTCCACTATCCCCAACCCGAGGAGGTCCGAAATCGTTGTCATCGTTCGGCAAGAATCTGAGACAGTTCACCGTGCAGCAGCGTGATATCACCAGCTCCCATGCTGATTACAAGGTCGCCTTCGCTCAGCAGCGGGGCGACATACTCAGCAAGATCAGTCCGATGCCGCACATAATGCGGTGTCTTCCCGTGCTCCTTCACCGCGTTGGCGATCAGCTCTCCGGTCACACCTGGAACCGGCTCCTCACGTGCTCCAAAGACGTCGGTGATCACGATCTCGTCGGCCGCCGCCAGCGCAGCGCCAAACTCACTGCTGAACCTCTCGGTACGGCTGTAGAGATGCGGCTGAAACACTGCCCAAACGCGGCCTGGTTCCGTCTGCCGGGCACCGTCGAGAACAGCAGCCACCTCAGTGGGGTGGTGGGCGTAGTCGTCGTAAAGAACGACTCCAGCGACCGTTCCGCGGTGTTCCCATCGCCGGGACACCCCTCGATAGTTCTCGAAGGCTGCGGCGAGTCGGCCGGGATCTCTACCCAAAGTCGAGAGCAGAGCCAAAGAGGCCGTGGCGTTGGCGGCCACGTGTCGACCTGGAGCTGGCAGGACAACCTCGACTCGAGTCTCGTCGTGAAGTACGACGAACTGTGAACCCTCACCGCTGGCCCGGTATTCAGCAATCTGCCAATCAGCGACGGGTTCGAACCCGTAGGTGATAGTTCTCGCCTCCCGTGCGACGGCCGCCGAGCCAGGATCATCGAGACACGCCACGACTGGTCCGTCAACTCCGACCGCGACATTGATGAAGCTATCGAGCAGAGCCTCTGCACCGTCAAAGTGATCTACATGTTCGGCCTCAACATTTGTGACGATCAATCCCTTCAGGTGGAGGCTCTCGAAGGTACGGAACGCTTCATCCGCTTCGACAACCAGCAGATGGTCGTCGCCCAGGTGTCCATTGGTACCGAAATCACTCAACTCCCCACCAACGATGAACGAGGGGTCCTCACCCAAGGATCGCAACACAGTGATCAAAAGGGCCGTGGTGGTTGTCTTCCCATGGGTCCCCGTTGCACCGATCGACGGAATCGCCGCAGTAATCGCATCGAGCAACTGAGGGCGCCTCCAAACAGGTACTCCGAGGCTTTCGGCACGCTGTACCTCCTCATCGTAAGGCGGGACGGCAGAAGAGGCGACCACTAACCCAGCACCATCGACCGCCTCCGGTGCATGCCCCCGATAAGTGACAGCGCCCAAGTCGGCGAGGGAATCCAAAGCAGCACCTCCCCGGAGGTCCGAACCCGAAACGGTTCTGCCCGAAGCAATGAGAACCTTGGCAATAGCGCTCATTCCGGCGCCGCCGGCTCCGACGATGTGCACACGTCCCGGGGGAATCCTCATGTCTTCGTAGCCTCGATCAAAGCGTCGGCAATGGTAAGGGCGGCGTGTGGTTTGGCTAGGGAAAGGGCACTCTGGCGCATCTTCACCAGGCGGTCGGGGCTCTCCAGGAGCGACACGATCAGTTGGCCCAGATCGTCTAGACCCTCCTCTTCTCGGATCAACGCCGCACCTTGGCGCTCTAGATACAAGGCGTTTTCTTGCTGGTGCCCCGCTGATCCGAATGCTCCGGGTATGAGAATCGAAGGAGTTCCGGTAGCTGTCACCTCTGCAACCGCACCGCCTGCTCGCGCCACCACCAGGTCGATGGCTCCGAAAAACAGGTCCATTCGATCTTCGAACTGGATCCGTCGCCAATTCGAATGACCCGACTCAGATTCCTCGTCCCTTCCGGTCAGATGCAAAACCGATGCATGGGGGGTTATCTCGCCAACGCACCGCATCACAGCCTCGTTTAGCGCTCCGGCACCCAGGGATCCGCCGAAGACGCCGACGACCGGCTGTGAACCCTCGAGCTGATACCGTTCTAGCGCCTCGTTTCGGAGCCTCTCGCGGTCGAAGTTCCAGAACTCTTTTCGGATCGGATTACCCGACCATGAGCCACCAGGCAGACCGGATGTCTCGGGGAACGCTGTGAAAGAGTCCGTTGCGAAACGAGACGCAAAACGGTTGGCCAGACCCGCCGAGGCATTCTGCTCGGCGTGAAAGAAGGGAAGTCCAGACATTCGAGCTGCGATGGCTGCCGTCACCGTCACGTAACCACCCATCCCCATGACAACTCTGACATCGCTCTCGTTGATGACTTCCCGGAGCTTTCTCGCCGATCTCGCGACGGAGCCCGGGATTCTGAGGTTTTCGGCGGTCAAAGATCGCTTGAGCCCGCGAAGCTCGAGAGCCACGAACTCGAATCCTTCCCTCGGGTAAACGACTGATTCGAGCCTGTCTCCACCCGAAAAGATGATTCGATCTTTGGGAACACCCCGCTCCAAGAGTCCTTGTGCAACTGCCAATCCTGGGTAGACATGGCCACCAGTGCCTGCGGCAGCAAGCAGGAAAGTCATCTCTTGGAGTCGCGACCGCTCTGTGCGATGTTGACCAGAATGCCGACAGCGCCCATCGAGACAGCCAATGCAGTCGATCCAAACGACACGAATGGAAGAGCAATGCCGGTGATCGGCATCACGCCGAGCACGCCTCCGATATTGACCAGCGCCTGAATGGACAACCACACAGTGATTCCTGAAGCAACCATTCGCCCGAAGCCGTCCGGAGCCCTCGCAGCCACAACCCACCCGGCGACCGCCAGTGCAATGAAGAGGCCAATAACGGTCAAGCCACCAATCAGTCCAGTTTCCTCACCGATGATGGCGAAAATGAAGTCGGTGTGAGCGTTCGGCAGGTAGAACCAGCGGGCACGTGAGGCACCCAGGCCGACGCCAAAAATCCCACCATTTCCAAGGGCGTAGTAACCCTGAATCAGCTGGTAGCTATCTCCCGAGGGGTCATCCCACGGATTGAGAAATCCGTCGATACGGTCGACGCGGTAGCCGGCGTCGAACGCCATATAGACAGCAAGCAGCATCCCCAGCGTGCCGAGCAGCAATCCGTACTTCATGGGTGCGTCGCTGGCGACAATGACCGCCATCGCAGCCGCCCCGATGATGATCAGCGTTCCCAGGTCGGGTTGGCGGATTATCAAGATCCCAACCACCCCAACCGTGGCAATGACTGGGACAACGAAGTGCCCGAAATCGCTCAGCAGCCGTTTCTTCTTCTCGAGCAGATAGGCGAGAGCAAACACCACCGAAACCTTCGCCAGCTCGGACGGTTGAAACGAGGTAAGCCCAGGGACCGAGAGCCATCTTGTTGCCCCTCCCTCGGTGATCCCTCGAAACTCGACTGCAACCAGCAACCCAAGTGTTAAGAGGAAACTGGGGAAAGCGGCTTTTCGATAGAACGAGTATGGGATCTTTGCGAAGACCAACAATGCAACCGTGCCGAGACCCACACCAACCAGCTGGCGCTTCAGGAAGTGCCACTGGTCAGCAGAGTCTGTTTGGCTGATGGCCACAGCTGAGGATGCCGACATCGTGACCCCTAGACCTACAACCACAAGGACCACCACGAGGATCAGCAGCACCGTGGTCACCCGGTCGTTGACCTGTCTGCGCGCCAGACGATCGCGGGCCGCGGCGCGAGCTTTTGCCAAGGACGTCACACTCGCCGTCATGCGCGAACCCGGTGGTAGTCGACGACAAGCTCGGCAAATCGGTCTCCCCGCTCGCCGTACGAACTGAATTGATCAAAACTGGCCCCTCCCGGAGCAAGCAAGACTGTTTCACCGTCCTCGACGGCCCCGGCAGCCATCGCCACGGCAATGTCGAGCGTTCTGGCGTATCGACCGCGGCTCCCAGCGGCTTTCGAAACCATCTCTCCGGACTCCCCGATACCGATCAGCAATCGGACATTGGGTTCTTCGGCGAGTGATTCGATGTCGGTTCCCTTCGCCAATCCCCCAGCGATCAAGACCACCGAATCGTGCGATCTAATCGAAGCGAGTGCTGCATGAGGATTGGTGGCTTTGGAATCGTTGACCCAGGTGACACCGTCGAACACGCCAACAACTTGACGCCGATGGGGCCCCGGACGAAACCGTTGAACGGCTGTCGAGATCGCTGTTGTCGTCGCACCAGACTGCATCGCGGCAGTCGCGGCCAAGGCTACGTTTAGTCGGTGCGTGGGGTCGATCTGCTCCAAGTCGGGCCAATCAATTGCGTCTCCGGCCACAACCAAGGTGCCATCGTCATAACCGGATCCTCCCGCTGAAGGTGCACCAACTGAGACCGGAATTCTCGCGGCTACAGATCCCGACACGATCTCGGTCGAACCGGCATCGTCGGCGTTGTAGACAACAACGTCACCAGGCTCCTGGTTTTCGAGAATCCTCCGCTTGGCTTCTCGATATCCGTGAACCGACCCGTGCCAGTCGAGATGATCTGTGGCGACATTCGTGATCACTGCGGTCGTTGGACGAAATGACTCGATGAATCTGAGCTGAAACGACGAAACCTCAACCACGAGATGGGCAGCCTCTCCCCCAACGAACTCGGAAAGAGGGTCGCCAATGTTTCCCGCTGCAGGTGCGTCGATTCCCGATGCCCGAAGCATCGCAGAGATCATCTCGGTGACCGTGGTTTTTCCGTTGGTGCCCGTCACAGCCGTCAAAGGAGTCTCGATGTGTCGCGCAGCGAACTCGATCTCGCTCCAGATGGGTATTCCCGATTCGAGGACATCGACAACCGGCTCGGACCGCTGGGAGAACCCTGGGCTTGCCACAACTAGATCGATCCCGTCCAGCAAGTGGCGATCCCAGTCAGCTGAAGCAAGGGAGAACCCGGAGTCGAGTAGCTCCAGGTTGGTGTTGGCGTCGTACACAGCCACCGACATGCCAAGTCTCTTCGCCAGTCGGGCTGCAGCCCGGCCGGACACACCGGCTCCGAGTATCAGGACCCGGCTCAAAGGATGCCCTCGAGCCGAAGGAAGTCCGCATAGAAGAAGCCGAGACCCAGTGCCACGCCAATCCCCGTCAATATCCAGAAGCGAATGACCACCGTGGTCTCGGGCCAGCCGCCCATGCTGAAATGGAAATGGATTGGGGCTATCCGGAAGACTCGGTTTCCGGTGGACTTGAAACTCGCGACCTGAATGATGACCGAAAGAGTCTCAACAACAAAAATCCCCCCGAGAAGCGCTAGAAGTAGATGGGTGTTGGTGAGAAGTGCCAGGGCCGCCAAGAGACCACCTATACCTTGACTACCAACATCGCCCATGAAGATTTTCGCAGGTGGTGCATTCCACCAGAGGAACCCGAGCAGCGCCCCAAACATCGCTGCCGAGATCATCGCCAGTTCGATGGGTGACAAAGCCTGATATGGCCCGTCCAGCCGGAAGGGAGCAGAGTTCCTGAACTGCCAGAAGGCGATAACGGTGTATGCACCAACAACAAGCGCCGAAGACCCAGCAGCAAGGCCGTCCATGCCGTCAGCAAGGTTCACACCGTTGGCTGCTCCGGTCAGCATGAGCAGCACCCAAACGACGAAGAAGACGCCAAGGTCGATGCCTAATGGCCGGACAAAAGACACTTGGGTCACGATCCCGGCCTCGGTTGCGCCCCATGCGAATAGGGCTGCGATCCCCAACTGGCCGCCGAATTTCGCAGTCTTCGATAGCCCGAGGCTTCGCTTGTTCCGATACTTCGTCCAGTCGTCGAGGAAGCCAACCGCAGCCATACCGACCAGCGCCAGCAGGGCCAACCAGCCGCCTGGACCAAAAGGCCGGGTAGCAAATGTGAGTCCACGGTCTGGTGTCCACAGCTGCACGTGGGCAAGCAGCCATCCAATGGCCGTGGCCCCAACGAAGACCACCCCTCCCATCGTGGGGGTCCCTTGCTTGTGGCCGTGCTGACCCTGGATGTCCTCTTGAATGAATTGTCCGATCTCCCGGCGTCGCAGCAACCGGATAGCAATCGGCGTGCCGAATATGGAGATCAAGAGCCCAAGGGCAGCCGCCACAAGAAGACCAATCACTGCTTTTCTCTCCCCTCTCGGGACCGACGCCCATGTAGAGCTTTTCGGGCCGCCGCTCGATCGTCGAAGGCAACCTTCGAATCACCAAGATCCTGTAATGGCTCGTGTCCGCGACCCAGTATCAAGACTGTGTCACCCTCTGCTGCCTCATTGATCGCCCGCTCTATCGCCTCGCCTCGATCGACGACCAGACTGGCGACCGAAGAAAGGCCCTGCGCCACATCGTTCATGATCTCAAATGGATCCTCGGATCGGGGGTTGTCCGAGGTGACGATGGTGACGTCAGCATCTGAAAGGGCTCGGCCCATCATCGGTCGCTTGCCCTGGTCGCGGTCTCCACCGGCGCCAGCCACCGCAATAACACGGCCACCAGTAGCCAATCGGGCCGCGGCGATGGCTTTGACGATACCGTCAGGCGTGTGGGCGTAGTCGACGATGACCTTGATCGGATCATCCGACGAGACTGTCTCAAATCGTCCTGGGACCGGGTCGAGTTGGGCGGCAGAGGACTCAACCGCTCCGAAGTCGCCCCCTGACTCAGCGAAGCAACCAGCGGCGACAACCAAGTTCGTGAGGTTGAAATCGGCCACGATTGGCGCAAACCAATTGCTCCCCCCGCCCCAGGGCGAATCTATGTCGAATCTCGTGCCTGCACCATCTCGCTGCCTTATCTGGTACTGAATGTCGCCACCGGGACCGACCGTAAGCACGGGGCAGTTGGCTCTCTCGAGAATCACCTCTCCGAAGGGATCGCCGATGTTCACGACGGCAGTGCCTACGTCGTGTTCGGCGAACAGCTTCAGTTTTGCCTCGCCGTAGGCGGTCATGTCGCCGTGGAAGTCAAGGTGGTCTTGGCTGAAACTCGTGAAAGCTGCCACTTCGAACCGAGTCGCGTTTACTCGGCCCAGCTCGAGAGCATGGGAGGAGACTTCCACCGCAGCATGCGTGATTTCCCCAGCAACCATTCCAGCCAGCAGAGCCTGAAACTCCGAGGCTTCCGGCGTGGTTCTCACGGAGTCGACGACGGAGTCACCGACCCTGGTTTGGACAGTACCGATGAGCCCGCTACGGACTCCGGTTCGGCGCCACATCGAATCCAGGTAGTGGGTAACAGTCGTCTTCCCGTTGGTTCCGGTGACACCGACCACTTTCAGGCGGGTCGACGGATGGTCAAAGATCGTGGAGGCCAAGGCACCCAGCACTTCTCGAGTGTCCTTGACCGTCAGGTTCGGTGAGACCTCTGTCGGCTCTGAGACACAGACAGCAGCGGCGCCGGCATCTCGAGCCTGGTGAACGAAACGGTGTCCGTCGAAGCTCTCACCTTTCAGGGCCACGAAGAGCGAGCCGTCAGTGACGGCTCGAGAGTCATGGGTAATCGAATCGACTACTACTCCCCCGTCGCCGGGCGAGATCCGGGCCCCTACCTCGTCCGCAATCGACCGCAAGGTCTTACCCGTCGAGACCATCAGGGCTTATCCCAAGCCGATGCAGAGCCTGTTCCATGATCTCGGAGAACACAGGAGCGGCTGAGAGGCCGCCAGTCCGGTATTCGAAGGCGGGTTCGTCGACGACGACAGCGACCACGACCTTCGGATCGTTGATCGGAGCCAGTCCGACGAATGAAGCTCTTGTCGCCTCGGTGTACCTTCCATCGTCTCCGAGTTTGTTGGCGGTACCAGTCTTGCCTCCGACTCGATATCCAGGCACTGCTGCAGCGGTACCGGTTCCGTGCTCGACCACCGAAGCGAGGAGCTCACGCATTTGCAGCGCCGTCGAGGCCGAAACGACCTGCCGAGTCTCGATTCCTGCGACCTCGTTGTCACCATCAGCGTCACGAACGGAAGAGACTATGTGAGGCGTGGTCCAGCGTCCGTCGTTGCCTACAGCGGCGTAGGCAGCTGCCATCTGGAGCGGAGTCGCTGCCACCGAGTATCCAATGGCAGCCGATGCCCAACATGTCTGACAGCCGGCGTCGAAACGGAGAATCCCTGAAGCTTCGACCGTGTAGTCGATGCCGGTTTTTGCCCCCAGCCCAAATGCCTCGATGTACTCGATCAGCTTGTCTTCTCCGAGGGTATCGGCGACCTTGATCGTGCCAATGTTCGACGACTTGGTGAAGATCTGGGCGACAGTCATGTCCTCGGTGTCGTGCTCGTCGAAGTCGCGATAGCAGCCGTGCACATCATCATCACTTGAACCACAGGCGCCGTCGAGAAGTTCCAATTCATCGGCGACGTCGCGGATGGTCGTTCCCACATTGACACGACCTTCCTCGAGCGCAGCGGCCACGGTGATCATCTTTTGTGTGGACCCCGGCTCGAAAATGCCCCGAACCACAAAGTTGGAGAAGGCACGGCAAGCCGCTGGATCTTCGGCGGTCTCGCAATCGGGGTTGATCGTTTGACGAACTGCTGGATCAAAGACCGGAGCACCAACCATGGCCAGGACTTCCCCGGTCTCAACCGAGAGGACCACTGCCCAACATGAGGCCGCGGACGTTCGTTCTACTGCGTCGACACACGCCTCCTGGGCTTGGTACTGCAGGGGCAAATCGATCGTGGTGATCAAGTCCATTCCAGGAACGGCCGGTGTGATGTTGTAGATACCCTGAAGGATGGGAGTCCCGTCCCTGGCTCTCTCGAACTCGGCTCGTCCGGGCCTCCCCCGAAGATCGTCCTCGTACACGAGCTCGATTCCCTCTTGACCGACGCCATCAATGTTGACGAACCCAGTCACATGGGAGGCCACTGCCCCGGCCGGGTAGATCCGGGTTGGTTCGGGGTGCGCAAAAACGCCCGGGATGTCCATGTCCAGGATGGAGTTGGCCTCGTCAACTTCGACTTGCCTCTTGATGTAGACAAAGTCCTTATCGCTGGTGAGGCGGTTATAGAGAGTGTCGGAACTGACACCCAAGAGACCCCCGATTTGCTGCGCCACCCAAAGCGGCTCCTCCACCTGATTGGGGACAGCAAACAGACTCTGCGCCTCAACGGTGAGCGCGAGCAGGTTTCCGTCCCTGTCGTAGATCTTGCCTCTCTGCGGGGCCATTTCTCGGCTGACCAGCCTTTGCCTGAGGCCCTCTTCGGCTAGTTCGGAGGCGCGCACCACTTGAATCTCGAACAACCTGTACCCCATGCCGAGCCACGCGGCGACCACGGCAAGCATGATCAGGCCCATACGGACGCGATCGGGGGAGAGCTTGCGGCTCTTAGTGTTCGAGGCAGGCACCGTCACTCCGGTTGGGTCTCCGGAGGGGCGGGACCCCACTCATCAACCCGGTTCCAGCGCGTACTCGGGGCATCATTGATTCGATCTATCCGTATCGGTCTCCGCAACCACCGGAGCCGGAGCATCCAAATCGACCAACACCTGGGTGGTCGACTGAGGGATGACCATGCCAAGGTCATCCGCCATAGGGGCGATTCGGGCCGGATTGCTGAGCCGGGCGACCTCGAGCCGAAGTTGCTCGTTCAGCTTTTCCTGCTCGACAATGGCTCGATTCAGCTCTGCCAACTCAAAGGCAGACGAGTCGAGACTGGTGCGAGCGAACCCAAGACCGAAGAAGGCAACGACAGCGATGGTGACCATGATGATCCAAGGTGCCACCGAAGGTCGACGTTTCCTTCCGGAACCACGGAGAACCCTGAGGCCCTCCTCCGCCGACCGGGTGGGCACGGGCCTGACGCTCATGCCGCAACCTTCTCAACTGCTCGCAACAGACCGGACCTGGCCCGATTGTTGGTCTCCACTTCGATGGGCGACGGACGAAGGGCCCGGCGCGTGAGAATCCTGACCTCGGCCGTGTTGCCACATCCACACACCGGAAGCTCGGGCGGACATGTGCATCCCTGAGCCCTTACACCAAAGATCCCTTTGACGATCCTGTCTTCGTGGGAATGGTACGAGATCGCAATAACCCGACCTCCTACATCGACGAGATCGATCGCTGCGTTGAGTCCCGCGGTTATCGCATCGAGCTCGGCGTTGACTGCCATTCGAATCGCCTGGAAGGTGCGTCGGGCAGGATGACCCACCCGACGCCTGGCGGCAGGCATCGCCTCAGCGATGATGGTGGACAGGGCAGCTGTGGACTTGATGGGGCGGGAGCGGACGATGGCGGCGGCGATCCGGGTTGCCAACGGCTCGTCGCCGTAGTGACGAATGATCCTGGCGATATCCCGCTGTTCCCAGGTGTTGACCAGATCTTGGGCTGTCAGCGCGGCATCGGGTCCCATACGCATGTCGAGAGGTCCGTCACCGTGATAGGAGAACCCACGCTCGGGATCGTCCAGTTGACGCGAGCTGACTCCGAAGTCGAACAGCACTCCCCTGACCGGTTTGCCGGTCACTCTTGGGACGCTGTCGGCGATCTCGCTGAAGTTCCCAAGGATCATCACCACATTTGAACCTTCTGCGCGAGCAGCCGCCTCGGGATCTCGGTCGATCCCGACGATGCCGACGTCATTACCGAACGCTTCAAGGAGACGACGCGAATGGCCACCACCCCCAAAAGTGGCGTCCACGACTACTCCGGGCATGACCGGCGCTAGCAACTCGACCACTTCGTCTGCCATGACGGGGCGGTGGTAAAACGAGTCTTCTGTCAGGTTCTGATCCATTGCGAGCCCTCCGGGCGCTGGTTACCAACTAGAGGCGGGCGGAGTCAGGGGCCTTCCAATTGGTTTCCGGAGGGCTCGCAATGAGCCCCAACCTCATGCCTTCAAACGAGCTCCTCTTCTTCCAAGAAGCGCTCATCAGCGTTGGTTCGCTCGCTCAGGTAGCGGTCTTTGGGCCAGAGCTCGATGTGATCGAACACACCAAGAACCGCAATCTCGCTACCGGCCTCGAGGTCGGCAAACTGCCGCAGTTCGGTTTTGAGGGTGACCCGGCCGGTGCGGTCTGGGGTCTGGGAGTCGGCCCCGGCAAATACCGTTCGTGAAAACTGCCGGCCGCCGCGGTCTTGGGGCCGCTCCATCACTTCGCGGGCCTTGGCTTCGAAATCGGCCCTGGGAAAGATGACCAGTTGCCCGTCCTGACCTTTGGTGACGACGGAGCCCTCTTCGAGGTCACGACGAAACGAGGAGGGCATAACCACCCTTCCCTTCTCATCCACCCTGTGGAAGTACTCACCGAGGAACACTCGTTCTCTTTTCCGTTCACCGTCTGCTCCCCCTTGCAGCAGGGAGTGATGCCACTATGGCCCACTTCGCCCCACTTGTCAACCCTTTTGGCCCACCATGTTCCAACTGGTGGTAAACCGAGTTCCCTGAGTCCCCCAAGATGAACGGCTAGCCAACCTGCCCGTTTAAGTCAGCGCAATCGCGCCCAGTGGTGGCTCCAGGTCAGATCAGCCAGAGATCGGTTTGCCGGCCGTCGAGGAAGCGACAGGTTTCACCGTCGAACCAGGCGTCTTCCTCGAGCATGAACTGGACGTTCTGTCCGCTCCACGCGCCAACGTCGACTCGAGTCTGCAACTCGATGGAATACGCCGTGTTCGGATACAACGGATAGTCACCTTGACCAGGGACCCCGGCTTGTTGGTCCCATAGTCCGATAGTCGGTCCAGCTGCGTGGCCGTGAACGCCGATCGGGTGGGTATAGATGAGTCCATCGATACCTGCGGATTCGGCCGCTCGTCGGGTGGCGGCGAGTATCTCGTTGCCTGTTCGGCCGGTGATGAACTCCGCCGTCAGCAAATCCTGAAGCCGATTCGCCTGTGCGAATCCCTCGCGGAGATCTCCAGGTGCCTCGCTCTCCCCTGACTTCAGTACGTAGGCGTGCTGTTGCTGGTCGGTGCAGTAACCGCGATCGACGATCCCGAAGTCGATGTGAACCAGGTCCCCGACTTGGATCACGGTATCGCTTGGTCGCGCTGAGAAGTTCAGTCGGGCTACCCCGGTTTGACGCTGAACGCTGACAGTGGGATGGAACCAACTGTCATATCCCGAATTATGGGTTGATTGACGTAACCACCACTCGACATCGGTCGTAGTCGTCTCGCCCGGGTTGATCACAGCCCTCGACAACGCACGCCTGAGGAATTGGTGTGCCGTCTCGCATGCCTGCTGCATCACCGGAATCTCCTTAGGCAGTCGTGTCTCGAGCCAGCCGATCGCTGCCATCTCGGCGGAGACCAGTCGAGGGCTGAGCTGGGATCCAAACGCATTCCGGGCCATCTCGAACTCGGAAGCGGAGAGACCGTCGGCGAGCGGAAACACCTGGGAGCGGTTGACTCCGATGCGTTGAGGGTTGGCCTCTTCCAGGATTTCAGCCACGCGTTGCCACTGGTTCGGCTGGACGTCGCCATCCCATGCACTGTCGAAAACGTCCCCGACGGCGTAGCGGGCGACTGCGGAACGGGTCACATGATGGCCGTCACGAAGGAAGATGAGGATCGTGCGTCGTCTGGCGGTGCCCTGCCAGGTGGCAGGCAACATCGTCGACAGGACTGGGTCTTCGTTGTACTCGCGTGCAGCGACTACCCAGGCATCGAGGTCGGCACGCTCCATGAGCACCGGAACCAACTCATCCAACCGCTCGGCAAGCAGTTGGTCGGCTAGGCGTGCCTGTTCTCGCTGATCCACACGAACCATATTGCCATCGGCGCGGGGGCGAGTGGACCGTGCGACGGATGCTCTTTCAGCGCTGCTCCCCCGCCCACGTTCGCTCCTCTTTTCCGTCGACCAGCCTGTCGACGATCTCCACACCCATCATGAATGAGTGGTCCGTGTTGCCGATCTCGTACTTCCAAGCACCGAACCGACCTCGCGAATAGATGTGATGACTTTCGAGCCATGGCTGAATCACGGCCAGCGACTCGTCACGACTCAGGGTCGGAACTGGATAGGAGTACTCGGCGTGCATCAAATGCCGAGAGATGATCCGGTTTCGGGCTTGCTCCTCCGTCAGCAGATCGGCGTGTATCAATCCGTCCACCGTTTGCTGAACGACCATTTCGGGATCCACAGGCCGATGTTCTGATGCGGATACCTCGGCCAGGAGTGAAAACTGATCAGGGCCGGGTGTCATGTGGTCCGAGTAGTTGGAAAGGTAAGTCACTCGATAGAACGGCACTTCAGGTTCAGGGAAATAGATCCAGCACTTGCTTGAGGGGCTGGGTGCATCGATACCCACCCCCACGAAATACCCCGAGGTGTGCTTGAGGCCACTGAGTGCGGCGACTACTCGCTGCGAAGGATCAGAAATGAGGCGAACCAACTCGGGAATCGGGAGCGTTGAGATCAACGCGTCGTACGACACCTGACGCCCGTCCTCGAAAGTGACGACTTTCTCCTTCACATCGACACCAGTCGCCGGCTGGTTCAGGGCCACCGGCGACGGAAGGGATGCAGCAACTAGCTCGTAGAGCATGCCAGTCCCCTTGAGCGGAAACCGGAAAGTGTTGTTCGGCCCCCAAGCGACATCGTCTTCGTCGGCCAGCAGATTCTCGACCACACGACGGACATCGACACCCGCAACCCGCTCACCCAGCCACCCGACGCCCAGCGATTCGAGGGGATGCGCCCAGACCTTCGAGTTGTAAGGCACCATGAAATGCCGGGCTATCCCCTGCCCGAAAGTGGAGTCGATGTGCTCGGCAAAATTCCCTGGGTCGGCTCCATGCCGACGAGCCTCCAAAACCCCGGCCACAGACTCCAAGAAAGCGTCCTTCGGGAGCCGATGGATGTTGTTCTGGAACGGGTAGGGAACGAAGCGACCGTCCAGCCAGACCCATGCTTCTCGTTGATGCGTGTCGAAGTCCGTACCCAACGTCCGCTCGACAACATCGTCGAAGTAGGGGTAATGGCTGAACATAACGTGCCCGCCTTGATCCCAGATGAACCCCTGGTTGTCGGTCACGCTGGCCGCCAGACCGCCAACACGGCCCTCCTTTTCGAAGATCTGCCAGTTGGGGTGTCCAAGCTCAGCCAGGCGATGACCGGCTCCAAGGCCGGTCGGGCCAGCACCAAGTATCACGATTCTGTTATTCACGATGGTTCCAATGCGGGGCGTCCTCTGAACCTGGCAGCCGGCGATGAGCACGAGAAGGTACTCGCTTGGCTCGTGTCGCATCGACTTGGCGCGCAGTTACGATCGCGCACCGATGAGGGATCACCCCGAGCCGCAGCCGCCACCACCCCCCGACAAACGGGCATTCGTAGTGTTCGTCATGTTCAACGACAGCTACGTGCCAGGGGCGCTTACAGCCGCCTACGGGCTCGATCAACAGCGGAGTGAGTCGAAGCGGGTGTGCGTCGTGACGCCGGAGATCTCCCAACATGCCAGACAGACCCTCAGAACGCTCTACGACAAGGTGGTCGAGGTTCCTCCAATCGGCGTCCCGGCATCAGACTCAACCTCCTCTCAGATAAGGACCGGTTCGGCCCGAGTTGAAGGTGCCGCGATGACTCGCTTCGCGAGCCTTCGGCTGGGCCCAGATGGCGACCTTGGCTGCTCATTTGAGAAAGTCATCTCTCTAGACGCCGATCTGCTCCCGATCCGCGACTTCGAGGATCTTTGGCTGTTCGAAGCCCCAGCGGGAATCATCAATGAGCGTCGGAGCCACATGGCGGACATCACCGCCGAAGGTTCTCTTTCAGTTTCAGATCGGACGCTCGAGACCGGCAAGTGGGTATGGCATGACATCTACGAGCCCATCTGTCCACCTGGAGCGCCAATCCCCAAAGAACTCACCGACCGGGTAGCCACAGACCCAACCAACTACGGTGTCAACGCTTCGTTGGTGGTTCAGAAACCCTCGGTGAACACATTCGACGAAATCATGACATGGTCGGCTACTCCCGAGATTCGCCCTTTGATCACAGACCAATGGCCATGGGTTGACCAACAGGCTGCAACTCTTTTCTGGTCGGGGCAATGGACCAACATCGATGTCAGCTACTCCACTCTTTATGGATATCCCTCGGTGGATCTGGCCAGAGGGCTCCACTTCGCTGGAGTGAAGCCGTGGTCGTGGCGAAAGAAGGGTTTCGAAAGGCGAATAACCCAGTTCCCGGACTACATGTACTGGGCGAAGACATTTCTCGAAATGCTCGAAGCCATCCCCGAGCTTCAACTCCATACCGGGCTCCGGAAGATCGCCAATGCCATCCGGACGGTGTCGCCTTCGCTGGGATGAGTTAGGCCGACTCTGCCAGCAGATACGGTTGCCAGGTTGGGTCTACCTGGAAGCCTGCCGAGGCATAGATCCACGCAAACCGACGAGGCGGGCCTGGCTTTGATAGGAGCCGGAGTCCGCTCTCGGCCGGCGTCCTGTTTCCCTTTCTGACGTTGCACGCTCGACAACAGGCAACGACGTTCTCCCAGGTATGGGCGCCGCCCTTCGATTTCGGATGCACGTGATCAAGTGACTCAGCGGGTCCACCGCAGTACTGGCAGATGTGACCGTCTCTCCCAAACACAGCCCGCCTCGTGACCGGTACCGATCGACGGTAAGGCACTCTGACGTACCGATTGAGCCTGACAACGCTGGGCAACCGGATCAGGCTCCTCTCAGACAACCAGGAGTCATCGCGTTCCACCACCACCGAGGCCTTCTCGTTGAGAACGAGCACCACGGCGCGGCGCTGGCTAACCACTGAAAGCGGTTCGTAGCTGGCGTTGAGAACGAGCGACCGTGTCATTGCGGGTTTACAGAGGACGAGAGTAGTCCTGAAACGCCGTCATCCGGTCAGGTCAGCTGGCGACCCGCCTGATTCCGGGGGCTCCGTCATCACTGAGTACCTCGGCGACCGCACCCACGAGTGCTTCGTGCCAGCTCCCGTGATATGAATGTCCAGCACTCTTCTCTTCATCACCGTCGCGAATAGTGAGGGCCAGCTCATCTTCGGCGATGTGCAGTTGCTGCACCTGGACCGGCTCCCGGCCCACCACCTGACACCATGCGTCAGCCAGACCTTGCGCGACCGAGAAAGGGTCGGCAGCAACCATCCTGAATGACCGCACGATTGCATTGGCTACCTCAATCCGAGCGCCCGACCCGACTGGCGTGACTTTGACGACCACGTTTTGGCTGGTTTCTTGAGATCGACGGCGACCCACCATCACGTCGGGTTCCAGATCCCTTCTCAGGCCGTAGGTGGCCAGCAGCCGCCTCATTTCCGCCAATACGTCAGCCTCGTTGGCTCCTGGCTCGAGACGAACGTCGATTCCGCGGCCGTTCCCATCCGCATCGATGACGACTTCAGCGACGCCTGGAATGTCCTGGATTCTGGTAGCTAGGCCGGTTTTCATCTCTGCCTTCTTAGGGCCCTCATGTTTCGCCGCCAATGAAGATAGTCAAGCAGATCACCTGCTGGCTGAGTGGCATCCGCCTCACCGTATGCGGTGGCGGTTCTCCACCGAAGGTACTCGTCCGATGGTGTAATTCCGCCCCTGGCGCGCACTGCGATCAGCGCCCTCACCGCCTCCCAGGCAAGCACGGGACGGCGCACCAGGATCCAGACGAGAGCTGGAGTAACAGTCATCGAACCTCGACAATCACGTCGTCTATTCAACAACGTCTGACGACACATCGGCGGGCTCTAATTAGAGTTTCGGCTTCGAGCAATAGAAGAGGGTCGATTTGCCGGAGTTGGGCAAGGAAGCAATTGAAAGATTCGGTTCGCGTTTCGAATCCATAGTGCGAAACGTCGAGACCGTCATCCAAGGCAAACGCGACGTGGTCGAGCTAGTTGTTTTGGGCCTGACATCCGAGGGACACGTTCTGATTGAAGACGTGCCGGGTGTCGGCAAAACCCAACTCGCCAAATCGCTTGCCCGATCGATCGACGGTGACTTCCACAGGGTTCAGTTCACCCCGGATCTACTGCCTTCTGACGTTACGGGGGTGTCCGTGTGGGATCGAAACACCGCTGAATTCGACTTCAAACCGGGCCCGATATTCGCCAACATCGTGGTGGGCGACGAGATCAACCGGGCAAGTCCCAAGACCCAGTCTGCGCTGCTCGAGGCGATGGAGGAAAGACAGGTAACTTCCGACGGCGTGACCAGGAAACTGAGGCCACCTTTCATGGTCATAGCTACTCAGAATCCCCTGGAACACGAGGGCACCTACCCGCTCCCCGAGGCCCAACTGGACCGCTTCATGATGCGGGTCGTCATCGGCTACCCAGACCGGGAGAAGGAGCTGGAGATGCTGAACACCCACGGGGTCAGATCGACCTTTCTCGATCTTCAGCCAGTGGCAACGCTCGATGACGTGAACGAGATGATCGACATCGCCAGGACCGTAGAGGTGGCAGCACCGGTCAAGGCCTACATCGTCGACCTGATCGAAGGGACACGTCTTCATCCCGACGTGTTGCTCGGCGCATCGCCCCGCTCGGCATTGTTCCTTCAGCGGATCTCGAGGAGCCGAGCGGTTGCTCGTGGTCGCGACTACGTGATGCCCGACGACGTCAAGGCTCTTGCCGGGTCAGTGCTCGACCACCGTATCGCTCTTCGCCCCGAGGCACAGATGCGTGGGGAATCCCCGTCTTCGATTGTCCAAGACGTCCTTACACGGGTTCCCGTTCCCGGCACGACTTCTCGGATCGCCACGTAATGCCGACAACGCGAGGCTGGGCTCTAGGCGGAGCCGGTCTTGCGCTCGTCTTGCTCTGGTACCTACTCGGTGACGAAGAGCTGTTGATGGCGGGCTCCGCCCTTGTCCTGGCCACAGTTGCGGCGCTCGTTTACGTGCGACTCATCAGCCCCGAGATCTCAGTCGGACGTCGACTCGGTTCCGGGGCCGTCCATGACGGCGACACCATGAGCGTGACACTTTTGCTTCGCAACCGCGGTGGTCGACCGGTGAGGCATCTCCAGGTCACGGACAACGTTGAATCCCTTGGCGCTGCCGACTTCGAGATCGGGGTTGTTGACGCCGAAGAGGCAGTAACCACCTCCTATCGGGTTCAATGCCGGCCGCGTGGGCTCTACCGAGTGGGACCCACCGTCACCACCGCTTCTGACCCGCTCGGGCTGGCGGAGCGGGTGATTCCCGGCGGACCCACAGACACCCTGATCGTCTATCCGCGCGTTGAGGCTCTTTCCGGATTGCCCGTAGTGAGGGGGCAAGACCCCTCGATGGCGGCAGCCCGACCGGAGCAGGCCCAGCGAGGTGGGGAAGACTTCTTCACACTGCGTGAATATCAGCGCGGAGACGATCTGCGAAGGGTCCACTGGCCTTCCTCAGCCCGGACCGAAGAGTTGATGATCCGACAGTTGGAGACACCTTGGCAATCGCGCGCGCTAGTTCTACTGGATGTGCGCAGCGAGGCCTACGAGTCCAACACCGCTTTCGAAACCGCCGTGTCCGGGGCCGCCAGCGTCGTGACACACCTAGTCCAGTCAGGTTTTGATGCTGACCTGTGGGCGGGTGATCCGACCCCAATCGACGCATCCAGATACGCAGCCGCCATGCAGACGCTGGCGTTGGTGCAATCGCAGCCGGGCTTGGACTTGAAGTCGGTGGCTTCACATATTCGACAAAAGGGAGGCGGGGGTGCCCTCGTGCTGGTTACCGGTAACGCCGACCGAGATTTGGTGGCCGTCCATCAGGTTCTCAGCGGCGAATACCCCACCACCGTGTTGCTCAACGCCACCAGCACAACGTCTCAGGCAATAGCCGGATTCCACCGACTAGGTGTGACCACTGTCACCACCGCACCCGGCGGGTCCTGGAGTGAATCTTGGATTAAGACAATTGGAGCAAAATGGGACGCGGTCTCTCCCAGCTAGCGGCTGGCGTTGCCCTCGCCATGATGATGGGTCGGCTAGGCCGCGTCCTGCATACGGGGCCCGAGTATCCACAGTGGCAGCTGATCATCCTCGCCGCGACTCTCCTTGGCGGGGTGGCCTGGTGGCTGCTCGATCAATCGTCAACGCGCACCTGGCCGAAGTTGGCTCTCTTCTCCCTCGGTGGTGTGTTGCTGGGCCTTCGGATTGCCGTCCCCGAAACTCTGCTCGGTGGCTTCTCCCCATCGGGCTCAACGCTGCCCGCCTTGGAACTCGAGCTGGGGCGTGCCTTGCGTGTAATCGAGTCAGCCGTGGCTCCCGTCGTGCCCACTCCTGGGATCGTCTCGATCCTGGCGATCGCTATGTGGGGTATCGGCGCCCTCGCAGTACACGGTTACCAGCGAGGCCCTGGGTTCTTGATGTACGTGCCTTTCCTGGCCATGTACCTCCAGTTTGCGGTCTACGACCGAGTCAACGCCGGCCTTGGCTGGCTACTTCCTTCGGCGGTGGCCGTGACCCTGGCGCTTATCGCAATGGCCGCCGATCGCCGCGGGCGCACCGGGAGAGCGCGAGACCTCGAGGGGGCTCCTGTTGCCAGAAGGTCAACTGCGACGGCCGTTGTGACCGCAGCTGCGCTGGGCATCGTGTCGCTCTTTGTCGCGAACGCAGCCGCGACAACAGTTTCTGAGTACGGCGAGGCTCCGTGGCGCGGAAGCGGTGTTGGCAGCGGGCCTGGTAGCGGCGGTGTCTCCTTCGACGGCTTGGTCGGTCTTCGTCAACGCATAATCAGTCGCTCCAACACCCCGTTGTTCCAGGCAACCCTTAGCCCGGACGCTCCACCAGCAAACCAGCTCTATTGGCGAATGGAAGCTCTTGACATCTTCGATGGCGAGGAGTGGGCCAGTTCGTCCAATCGAATAGCGCGAGTCGACGGTGGCACCGAAATCGTCTTTGAGTCGGAGGTCTACCGCGGGACATCGTGGGACTTCCTCCAGCGTGTTCAGATCCGCGAACTTTCACAAGAACTCGTTCCCACGGCAGGCCTTGTGGCTGAAATCCAGAATCCCACGGATGCCTCGAACCCGCGATTCCCCCGTGAGTTCCACCTTCTGGGAGACCAGGGTGCGGTGGCGCTTCCCGATCGACTCCAAACCGGGGACACCTACCAACTCAGAACCTTGCTAGCCGACCAGCGCAGCGATCTCGGCGCCCTCGCATCAACGGGATCAGGCGGTCTTTCCCCGATTTTCGAGTCTGCAGCCGCAGCTGGGGAATTCGCTCACGAACCGGTGGTCAATCTCCCCTCGGCGGGTGACGGAATCGACAGGGCCCGGTACACAGACCTTCCCGACAGCACTCCTGCCGCTATCGAAAGCCTGGCGCGAGAGAGAACCGCCGGAGCCACCACGGATTTTGAGAAGGCTTGGCTGCTGCAGGCCTGGTTCCGCGACAGCGGCGCCTTCGACTATTCAACCGAGGTTTCGACCGGCCATGACGCCCTGGTTCTCGAGGATTGGCTGACGGACTCGACATCCCCCAACTATCGAACTGGATACTGCGAACAGTTCGCAGCCTCCATGGCTGTTCTAGCCCGTTCCCTGGACATTCCCTCGCGAGTGGTTTGGGGGTTCACCCCGGGCACGGTGACCGAAGAGGGCGGTATTCCGGTAATCACAATTCGGGACACGAATGCACACGCCTGGGTGGAAGTGTGGATCGAGCCCTGGGGTTGGGTTCAGTTTGACCCGACGCCAAGGAACGAGTTCCAACCCGACAGCCTGACTGCTGAGTTCGACCCCACCGCGTTCCTGCCGTCACCGGAGGAACTCGACCTCATTGTTCCCTCTTCGCCCACCGGGAACTTCGGCGGCGAACTAAACATCGACGAAGAAGGGCCTTCGGCTATTCCCACAGCTACTCCGCGCTATTGGTTGATGGCGGCAGTGGCGATCATTGCTCTCGTCGCCTCAATCCCAGCAGCCAAAGCCATCAGGAGACGCAGACGGCTCCAGAGAGTGCGCGATGGCGACATCACGGCTGCCTGGGAGGAGCTCGTCGATAGGCTTACCGATCTGGGAAGAGCACCAACCGAGTCGGCCACCCCTCTTGAGGTCGCCCAAGCCAACGATCCGGCACTACTGCCGCTGGCCAACGCTTATTCGGCTTCGATCTACGGCGGGCGGGCAGCCCAGTCTGCCGATGAAGACCTACTCGGAGCCGAATGGTGGTTGGAGCGGACGACAGACCGCAACCAGAGAGTGCTAGCTGCGCTCAGCCTGAAGTCGATCGTGCAGCGGGATCGCCGCTGACATCAACTTCCAGAGACAGCTTCATCGAGGACGTCTTCCTCGGTGTGACGCAGGAGGGTCAAGAACCGGTCTCGATCCAGCTCGAACCGAGTGACGTCATCTTGGACCTCTCGGGCAATGTCCCCGATAGCGACAAAGAAGGCCAGCTGACCCTGACGCAAAGCATCAATGACTTCACCCTCGTCGGATGTCACCGTGAAAATGCTCTGACCATCGGTTACAAGCTTGATGTCTGATAGATGAGCGTCCATGTCGCCCTCTCGTCGCAAGTAGTCCCAAGCCCGGCGAACTCGCTGCAGAGACATGCCGTTGTCGAGAAGTCCACGCACGACTCGCAACGCAACCAAATCGCGGAAGGAGTAGAGCCGCCTTACGCCGGGGCGTCCACCGGTCGGCTGGATTGAGGGCTGAACCAGACCTACCTTGTCCCAATAACGAAGTTGGTGATGTGTGCAATTGCTCAGCCGACATGCTTGTTCGGCTGTAAACGCCTGATCCACGTTGTCCTTCCAAAACCTTACGTCAAGCCTGGAGCGGGGCCCATCTGTACCAACCCCACCCTCCCGATGTTGGGGGTCGGCGGTGCGCAACATTAGCGGCTGTGAGCGGCCGACGCAGATCGGGCTGAAATCAGCTAGTCGAGAGCTTCTTCAGCCGATTCGTCCGACTCACTCGACCAGTCCTTGAGTTTCCAAGAACTGACAAATGAAGTCGCTGAGAACACCAGAAGGGCAAACCCGCCGATAGCGACGCCGAGGATGTTCACGTACGCAATGATGATTGCCAGCCCAGCGATCATTCCGACAACGGACAGCCGAGGACCCATTCTCGGCGGGTGCTCGATACGGCGGACAGCACGAGCCAAAGTGGGATCTTCGTCGTAGAACTGCTTCTCGATCTCTTCGAGGATCCGCTGTTCGTTGTCATCCAGTGCCATCGAGCCACTCGCAACTCAGATCGCGAGCTCCTGTGTAGAGGATACACCCAAAGTCGGTGCTGCGGTCAGAGTTCTTGTCCTCGGTGGCCCGCCTCGAGATCCAAACGCGCTGGTCGCACCCTACGGCCGCCGAATCTTTCATTGACTGCAGCGACGGCATCCTCCAGTCGGTCTTTTACGTCGTCGTCGCCCAAACTGGACTGGATCGGCTCAGAGGCGCTCTCGAGACCCGTGCCGCTCAAGCCCAGAAGCCTCACAGGATCACCCGACTCAGCAGAGGCCAGCAACTCAGTTCCAATGTCAGCAATCATCCCCTGACCGTCAGTAGCGCGGTCGAGTGTGTGAGACCGAGTCACAGTGGTGAAGTCGTCGTAGCGAATCTTGAGAGAGATGGTTCGCGCCCTGAGACCAGCTCTGCGCAGCCGATGATGAAGATCATGACTGTGTGACCAGAGTGCAGTGACCACTGCCTGACGGCTCGCAAGACTTGACTCGAATGTTTGCTCAATCGAGATCGACTTGGCTCTGGCATCGGGGACCACCTGGCGGTCATCCAGCCCGTTGGCGAGGCTCGACAGGTGGCGCCCTTGTGAGGGACCAAGCGCCGAGACGAGGACTTCGACTTTGAGCGACGCGATGTCCCCAATCGTCTCTACTCCTAGCCTCTGCAGCGAAGCCATCGTCGCTGGGCCTACCCCCCACATCCTCGAAGCGGGGAGTCGATTCAGATACGTCAGCACATCTTCAGCCGAAACCATGAAGACACCGTCTGGCTTGGCGTCTTCAGAGGCCAGCTTGGCCACGAACTTCACCGGGGCTATCCCAACAGATGCCGGCAGGCCCACTTTGGACGAGATCTCAGAGCGAAGGATCTCAGCCACCTGGACGGGAGATTCGTAGTGCCTCCGCAATCCTCCTATGTCGAGGAATGCTTCATCCAGACTCAACCCTTCCACCAACGGCGTGACGGATCGGAAGATGTCAAAAACCTCCGCACTCACTTCCCCGTATCGACCGTGCGATGGCGCCACGATTGTGAGGTCTGGACACATCCGCAGAGCGACTGAGCTCGGCTGTGCCGACTTGACCCCTCGGGCCCTCGCTTCGTACGAGGCACTGGCAATCACTCCGCGCGGTCCGGCTCCACCCACAGCCACTGGAACACCCCGAAGGCCGGGATCACGCAGACGCTCCACCTCAACAAAGAAGGAATCCATGTCGACATGAAGGATCTTCTCATCCCACATGGTTTGGAATGTAGTGGTCAACACTGACAGCAACCCACGCAGTCATCGGATTGACCCTGTTCTTGCCCGAATTCAAGGCAAACTGGTGTCATGGCTGCCCTCGTTCACCTAGTTCAGCATGGCGAAGTCGAGAACCCGGATCGTCTCGTCTGTGGATCCATGCCTCATTTCGACCTTTCCACCTATGGGATGGAACAAGCCCGTCGTGTCGGTCGCTACCTCGGCGCCCGACCCGTGGTCGCGATCTGGTCATCCCCACAAAGACGTTGCTTGAGAACCGCCGAAGAGATCGCGGCACGCACAGGCGTACCGGTTCGCGTTGACGACGCCCTATCTGATTGGTCCATCACCGACCGCTGGATGGGTCACGCCTGGGGCGGTCTCGCCGACAGGTTTCCCGGCGAGTTGGAGGCATATCTTCAGCACCCACACGATCTCCCTTTCCTCGACGAGCAACTAGGCGATGTGGCCGAACGGATGGGGTCTGCGATTCGATCCCTCGAGGCTGAACATCCTCACGGTGACGTGGTTGTGGTCTCACACCAGGACGCCATCCAGGCAGCCGTTCTCCACCTCACGGGTGCATCAGTTTCACTTCTCCATGCCAGACGGCCCTCTGACGGAGCCGTAGTCACGCTGCGACCCGGACAGAGTTGGCGTGAAGAGACAATGTGGGAGCCCGGCGAAGGTCCCCGCTTCGGCGAGAAAGGCCAACGAGAGCCCGCACTCATAGGCACTGGACCGGAGGCGCCGACTACGGCTTGAGCCCTCCGGATGCCATGATCGACCGGTGATCCGAATCGGCCTGGCAATACCGGTGCTTTGCGCCCTGATGTGGGTACTTGCCCTCGTGCTCGATCCATGGCCTTTTGGCGAAGCTGGCGTGTTGGTTCTCGGCCTCGGACTTCTCGTGGCTGCAACAGTATCCACGGTAGGTCTCATCGTCACCGGGGGACGTTGGGCACGCCTACTCGGCTACGGCGTTGTAGGTGTCACCGCCCTGATCGCCGTCCAACGCCCAATTGACATCATTTGGGTCCTCGCGATGTTCTCATCGGTCTTGGCCCTAGGGCTCTTGCTCTCCCCGACTCAGATGGAGAACGTCCGGCGCCTGCCGTCAGCGTCTGGCCCACAGCCTCGAGTGGTGGCGGTGCCGACAACTCTGTTGTCGGTGCCGATGCTGTTCGGCCTGCTCAGCCGAGACGATCTGACTGGTCTAGCGGCGGTAGTGGCGCTTTCAGCACCCGTAGTGGCCCTCTGGTTCAGCCGCGTTATACCTGGGGGACTTTGGGCAGTGCGCTTGCTGTGGCCCATCGGTGCGGTGAGCGCTGCGCTCTTTCTCGGTGCGAAGTTCGGCCTGCTGTCAGCTGCAAGTGGAGTGTTGATCGCTGCTCTAGCGTGGCATGAGTCAGTCAAGACCTCATATCACCCACCATTCGAAACCGGGAGCACCTTTCCCATTCCACCCGAGATGACCCCGGCGGAGGTTCTGGATGCGGCGGAGATCGACGATAGGGGCCAACGTCAATGAGAAGACGGCCCAACCCCTGGATTGCCATACCCTCGCTTGCGCTAGGGACGTTGGCCGGTGCCCTGGGTTGGACCGTTACCGAGGTCAGCTGCCGTCAGCCCGATCCCGAAGGGTTAGTGGGAAGCTGCCCGGCGTGGGCCTCCTTCTTCGCCGTCATCTCGTTCTTGGTGGTGACGATCGGTGTCGCCATTCTGCTCGCCCTCGTGTTTCGCAGTTTGGCCGAGTGGCGTCAGTCGAATTCGAAAGCCTGATCAGCCGCCGAGCTTCTTGTGGACCAGATCCACTGCCTGCCCGACCGTAGTGATCGATTCGGCTTCGTCATCCGGGATCTTCACGTCGAACTCGTCCTCGAGCGCCATCAGCAGTTCAACCACACCCAGGCTGTCAACGTCAAGGTCTTCCTCGAAATGAGCCGACTCGTTGATCTTGTCTTCGGGGAGACCAAGCTCCCCGACCAGTACAGAGCTGAGACGCTCCGCGATTGTGTTTCTGTCCATTGTTTGCTTCCTTTCGATGTTTGTTGGAACCTACAGGGCAAGACCACCGTCAACGGGGATCACCTGCCCGGTGATGTATGAAGCTTCTTCCGAGGCCAGGAAACGCACTACCCCGGCAATTTCTTCCGGCTGACCCCAGCGACCGAGACTGACCGATTCTTTTGCCTTTTGCTTGGTTTCCTCTCCCAGATGGTCGGTCATGTCGGTCTCGATGAATCCGGGGGCCACAACGTTCGCGGTTATGCCGCGCGAGCCAACTTCTTTGGCGACGGATTTGGTGAAGCCGATCAACCCGGCCTTGGACGCCGCGTAGTTCGCCTGGCCTGGATTACCGACCAAACCCGCCACCGAAGAAATCGAGATGATGCGTCCCCAGCGGGCCCGCAACATTGCTCGCATCGCGGCCTTGGTGCAAAGAAAGGCAGATCGGAGGTTCGTCTCGATCACCGAGTCGAAGTCCTCACTAGACATACGCATCAGCAACTCATCGCGGGTGATTCCGGCGTTGTTCACCAGGACAGTCGGTGCCGCAACCCAGTTCGCCGCGGTTGCAAACATGTCGGCGACCGCTATTTCGTTCCCCACATCAGCCTCAACAGCGATGGCACGACCCCCACTGGCTTCGATCTCCTTCACCACACCAACAGCAGCGTCTGCATTTCGCGCGTAATTGACCACGACGGCGAATCCATCAGAAGCGAGGGCCAGAGCCATAGCACGCCCGATGCCACGCGAAGCGCCCGTGATCAGAGCTACCTGATCAGTTGAAGCTGCGGTCACGTTTGCTTCTCCGGCAGTCCGAAGAAGTCGAAGTTGGGCTGGAGCAGCTCCATCGTCGTCCGGGTGGGAGGCGGCAACTCAGCATCAGACTCGCCGAGTGGTTCGGTCCTTGGACCCCACCGATACAGAGCTGAGCCCCAGGTCAGCCCACCACCGAATGCAGCAAACATGATGTTGTCACCGGGCTTGATCCGACCTTGTTCCAAGGCCTCGCTCAGGGCGACCGGAATAGTTGCAGCAGAGGTGTTTCCGTACGAGTGGATATTGACGAAGACTTTGGAATCATCCAGGCCCAGTCGACGGGCCGTGGCATCGATGATCCGTACGTTGGCCTGATGCGGGATCAGCAGATCCACGTCCTCGAGCTCAAGGCCAGCCTGGTCCAAGGACATGAGGGACGACTCCCCCATCTTTGTCACAGCTCGGCGAAAGACTTCCTGCCCCTCCATCGACACGCCACATGTCGCTGGATCGAGCTGCCCACGGTCGCCCATAGTGCCATCGACCGGAACCTCGAGAATATGACCAACCGAACCATCCATGCCGAGATTCGATGCCAACAGACCGTGGTCCTCTGTCGTGGCCTCGAGGACGACCGCGCCGGCGCCGTCTCCGAACAGCACACAGGTTGTGCGATCAGTGAAATCCATCACGTAATGGAGCTTCTCTGCGCCAACAAGGACAACAGTCTTGTACGAGCCTCCCTGGATCATGGCTGAGGCGACTTCCAGCCCGTAGACGAAACCCGAACAGGCTGCGTTGATATCCAGGGCGGCACTGTTCTGGATCCCCATCTTCCTTTGCACAACTGAAGCGGTTGACGGAATGATGGAATCAGGAGTGCAGGTCGCCACGAGCAAGAGGTCGACTTCGTCTACCGACTTCCCGGCTGCGGCTAGGGCGCGAAGACCGGCCACGGCAGCCATATCGGAGGTTTCTACATGGGCAATCCGTCTTTCCTTGATCCCGGTCCTTGTTGTGATCCACTCATCGGTGGTGTCAACAATCTGCTCCAAATCGTGATTGGAAAGAACGTTGGGCGGCATGCATTTGCCCCAACCGGTGATCTCGGATCTGTACATGGTGACTCCTGAATTGGCCATCGTAACTAGAGCTCTCTGACGAACGCCGGGATGTCGTCCACGCTTGATACGACTGATACGCCAGCGGTGGGGAGCGTTCGCCGGGCCATCCCAGCGGTTACGTCTCCCGGACCAACGTGGACAAACCGCTGAATCCCTGCAGCGCCAATCGCCTCAAGGCTCTCTGCGAAACGGACAGGTGAAACGATCTGAGCCCGCAAGGTGGCACCGAGATCAGCCTTCTGGTGAGGCGCTGCAGTGGTGTTAGACCAGACTGGCCAGCCGGCATCGCCGAAGCGGGCCTCCGAGAGGAACGGCTCCACTTCGGCAGCGGCCGGTTCCATGTACGAGGTATGAAAAGCGCCCGAAACTTTCAGCGCGACCACCCTGCGGATGCCGAACTGTCGGCCACGTTCGTCCAGCCAAGAGATGTCTGCTCGTGATCCGGCCACAACCGTCTGTCCGGGGGCATTCAAGTTCGCAATCGAAAGCGTCCCCCCTTCTTGCTGGTTGGCGTCACAAGCTGCCTGGGCTGTGGCTACATCCGCTCCCAGCAACGCGGCCATTCCGGTCGATTCGGAGTCCGCAGCCTTGGCCATGGCGATGCCACGCCGGTTGACCAAATCGAGCGCCTCATCGAAACCCAGCGCACCCGACGCGCAAAGCGCCGTGTACTCCCCCAATGAATGTCCCGCTCCAGCGGCGGGTGGCGGGGCAGCCTCTTCCAATAGGGACCACAGGGCGTACGACAGAGCAAAGATCGCGGGCTGGGCATACTCGGTTCGGGTCAACACCTCGTCAGGGCCTTCAAGAACCACCTGGCGTAGCGACCAACCAAGGATCTCGTTGGCAGCGTCGCCCAATAGATCAGGGCGAAGGTCGAAGAGATGCGCCCCCATTCCCACGGTTTGGCTTCCCTGCCCAGGAAACAAGACGGCATAAGTCATGAACTGGTGTGACCCGGACGCAGTCGGCTTGGTTACCTCAAAACCGTCAGCAATCTGTCGACATCCCGACCGTCCACGTCACGATGCGTCACCAGCCGCCAGCCTCCAGCCATTGGAGGGTTTACCTTGATGCCCTCTGCGGACAACTTGTCCTTCAGCACCAGCCAGTCAAGGCCGAGAAGCTCGAAATCCACCCGCACAATGTTGGTGTCGACTTCCGAAGGATCAACCGAGCCGGGGTGAGCGTCGGCCAAGCCGATCGCCAGCCTTTGAGCAAGTACATGATCGTCGACGAGCCTGTCACGGGTACTCAGGGCGACCAGCGCCGCAGCAGCCAGAACCCCGGCCTGGCGCATACCGCCGCCGTATCTCTTGCGAAGGTATCGCATCTCACTTATCGATTCGCGATCGCCACAGACGATGGAGCCGACTGGCGCCCCAAGACCCTTACTGAAACAGAACTGGATGGTGTCGGCGTTTTCGGCCCAGCGAGCCCCGTCGATACCGGTGGCCGCTACGGCATTCCATATCCTGGCTCCATCTATGTGGACGGCCAATGAATGATGCCGGGCCGCCTCCGAAGTCTCAGCCAACACATCAAACGGGATGACCCGGCCCCCCGAAAGGTTGTGGGTGTTCTCCCATGTCATCAGGGAGATCCGGGGGAAGAACCCGGCCATCCCGACGGCCGCATCGACATCGTCTCGGAGAATCAATCCGCCACCGCGATCAACGGTGCGGAATCCCACACCCGAAAAGGCCTGCGCTGCCCCGCCTTCGACCGAACGGACATGGCTAGCGCTATTGGCAAGAACTTCTTCGCCGGGATTTGTCTGGAGCATTATCGCGAGTTGGTTGCCCATCGTTCCGGTAGGCACAAAGAGCCCTGCTTCCTTGCCGACTGCTTGGGCTGACTCGTCCTGAAGCCGATTCACCGTGGGGTCGTCGGAATAGACGTCATCGCCAAGGGGAGCCGAAGTCATGGCGGCATACATCTCACCTGTGGGTCGGGTAACGGTGTCCGATCGAAAGTCCGCTACACCATCTGGGAAAGCCATGCGCTGATGCTAGAAGCTCAAAGCAGGTCCAACGTTTCGCCGATCCTGTCAGCGGCGTCCCTGAGTCTTGATTCGTCGTCTACGAGCGCAAAACGCACATAACCCTCTCCGCTAGCCCCAAATCCAACACCAGGGCTCACGGCAACGCCTGCCTCCCTCAGGAGCTTCATCGCGAAGTCGGCCGATCCCACCTCTTTGTAAGGATCGGGGATCTCGGCCCAAACAAACATGGTCCCTCGCGGTCTCTCGATCTTCCAACCACCGCTGTTGAGGCCGTCTATGAGCGTGTTCCTGCGCAGCCGATAAGTCTCTCGAACCTCGCCCACAAAGGCATCTCCCCGATTCAGCGTCTCGGCAGCCGCGATCTGGATCGGCTGAAAGGTCCCGTAATCGAGGTAGGACTTGAGCTTGCCCAGAGCAGTCACAACCTCTGGATTCCCGGACACAAAACCGACCCGCCAACCAGCCATCGAGTGTCCCTTGGTCAGTGAGTAGATCTCCACGGCCACGTCCTTGGCACCAGGGACCTCCAATATCGACGGTGGTCGGTAATCATCGAAATAGATGTCGGCGTAAGCGAAGTCATGAATCAAGAGGACGTCGTGCTCCTTCGCGAATCCAACGAGGCGCTCGAAGAACTCGATACCGACGGTCTTGGTCGTGGGGTTGTGAGGAAAGCTGACGATGATCGCTCGAGGTCGTGGCCACGAGTTGACGAACATCCGGTTCACCACTTCGAAGTAATCCTCCTCCGATGAGATCGGGGCTCGGCGCACTTCGGCGCCGGCAATCACCGGGGCATAAATGTGGATTGGATAACTCGGCTCAGGCACGATCGCCGCATCGCCAGGCTGAAGAATCACCCAAAGAAGGTGGGAAAGACCCTCCTTTGCCCCAATAGTTGCAATGACCTCAGTGTCGGGGTCGAGAGTGACCCCGAAGCGTCTCTGATAACGCCCGGCCAACGCGACACGCAGGTCGTCGATGCCCCGAGAAACCGAATACCGGTGATTGCGAGGATTGACAGCCTCCGCAACAAGCTGATCAACAGCAAACTGCGGTGACGAAAGGTCGGGGTTTCCAAAGCCCAGATCGATCACCTCTACACCCGAAGCTATGACCTCAGCCTTGAGTCGGTTCACCTCGGCGAACGCATAAGGGGGCAGCGAATCGATACGCCGAAAATCCATCGCTACCAAGGTAACTGGTGTCTGTTGGACCAGATGGCTTTGCTGGCTATCCGCTCAGCTTGTCGATGATGTTTGCCACCCGCTTCGGAACGATCGATCGACTCAGCGCAACGACGTCCCTGACCAACGAAAGAAGATCACCCGGTCCGTCCCAGTGCTCTTCAACGATCTCGGAGCCGGCCCGATCGATCAGTGAATCGATCGCAAACATCACGATCACGACATCGTCTGCCCACCCAATGACTGGAATCACCTCAGGTAGCAGGTCGACGGGCGAGGCAACGTAGGCGGCGGCTAGTCCAAGGGAGATCTTTGCCCGTCGGGGCACACGGGGGTCCCTTAGGAGGCGACCCACCAGTTTGATGATGTTCGGCATCATCAGCACCGCATCCGTGACCAGCTGCCTGCCCTGCAGACTGGTTCCATCGGGCGGCAGCACCTCGTCTGGTCTCACTCCTTTGGTGTCACTCATTCAATCTCAATTCTTTGACTAGTAGTCCCCTGACGATGGTCATGTTCAACCCCAGCGCGAATGCCACCGACTTCTTCGATGACCGCTTCGACGGCTTTGAGTCCCTCGATCGTCGCCTGAATCACATGGAAGATTACCCGGCGCGTGGCCCGACCCAGTGCCTGCTTGGTGGCTTCTTCCATCAGTCGCCTCCAGCGCTCCCGAAAGAAACGGCCAGGGTTCCTCCGTCAAGCTTCGCTCTGGTGATTTCACGCCGTCGCAATGCGTCCGGAAGGACGAACGATCGGCGGTAGGGTCCCAGTTGCACGTAGAGCTCGGCCCCATGACGGGTCACGCTGAGCTCAGACTTCTCGAAGAAGGGAACATCCAGTTCCATCGTCACCTCACCGCCATTCTCTATCACTCGAAATGGCGAGGCGGCACTGAAAGACTCGATGGGGTGGCTGTCCCCATACAACTCGCGAGCCATCAGACGCAACCGTTCGACACCAACCATCTCATCGTCGAACAGCCGAAGTCTCAGCCGAGGCACTTCCGCGAAGGCATCGTCGACAGTATCGAGATGTCCCTTTTGAATCGCTCGCCACCTCTCGAAGTACGGGTCCTCAACCATGTCCGGCAGAACCCGGTTGACGACTACGCCGTCGACGCCATATCCGAACAGACCAAGGTAGGAATAGGTGCGACGAGCTTCATCGATCACCATCTTCTCGGGGTTGACAACCAGTCGCGCAGTCGTGATGTCGGGTTGGGACATCAGTTCTTTGACCCCCTCGACCGACTCGAACACCGACTGAGCTGCGATGAAGACCTCATCCTCGGGCACAGGAAGGTCTGTCAGTCGATTCAACAGGGGCCGGGCCGCCTTCATGATTCGTCGTTCTGTCGGGAGGACCTTCTCGAAGTACCACGACAAGACCTCGGGAAGCGACAGCAGCCTCAGAGTCTCAGCAGTCGGTGCACAATCGACAACGATCACGTCGTACTGACCACTTCGAGCATGCCGATTGACCTCGAGAAGAGCGAACAGCTCATCCATACCGGGGAACACCAAGAACTCTTCGGCTTCGATGCCAGCCGCACCACCCCATCCAAGAACATCCATCAATTGGTCTCGGATCGACCCCCAGTAGCGGTCAAGCTGCTCCTGAGTGTCAATCTGCTGTCCGTCGAGCCTGTCGAGGATCGCCGTCGGGTCACTCTGAAGTTCGACCGTCAACGCATCGGCAAGGGAATGCGCTGGGTCTGTGGACGTAACCAGCGTTCGCAGGCCCGCATCGGCGGCAGCAATCGCGGTGGCGGCGGCGACTGTTGTCTTGCCGACTCCCCCTTTGCCGGTGACAAGGACGATTCTCACGTCACTCCGCCGAGGCGACTCGTTTCTTCAGCCCACGGAGAGCGGTCGTAACGATTTGCTTCTCGGCCTGCCGCTTGATGAAGCCGGGGATAATGAACTTTGGCTCGACGGTGAGCGAATAGACCACCTCGGTCCCGCCCTCTTCCGTCTCCGAAAAGCGGTAGGACCCCTCGAGCATCTTGAGATCGTCGCTTTCCTCAGCCTCCCAGCTCAGTGAATTGGGAGCATCGTGGGTGTACTGAAGCGTGTACTCGATTTCCTTGACGAAACCTTCGAGCACAAATCGCGCTCTATCCACCCGACCGTCTGGGTCCAGATCGAGGATCTCGACCTCTTTCACGCCACTGGCCCATTCGGTATATGCGGCCACGTCCGCAGCCACGGCGTAAAGCGCTTCTGGCGTCGCGTCGATTTCGAGTGTGGAGAATGTGCCTTCTGCCATGGGCTCGAATCTAGCCCGAAACTCCTACTTGAACGACCCCGTCTCTCATCCGGACGAACCGGCCGGTGGCTCTGAAGTAGCCAGCATTGATACACCTCGTGTTTCGCAGACGCCACGTAGCAGCTGCCGGCTGATGGACGTCTCCGTAGATATGGAATCTCGGCTGATGCTCTTCGATGAAGGCACGAACCACTTCGGATCCTCTCTCCTGCCGGCCCGTTATGACGTCGCGACGGAGGACTGGCACCGCCGGAGCGACATGGGTGCCCAGGACATCGACGCCCTCCATACCTCCCAGAAGCAAGGACATCTCGTCATCGGACACCTCGCCTTCGGCACCGATTGGGGTAGCAACCCCACCACCGATCAGGCCCAAGGACACCCCGTCAATTTCGACCACTTCGCCGTGCACATAGCGGAACGAATCTGGGAGCGAGTCGGCAAGGATCGACGGTCGATCCACGTTCCCGTGGATCACATAGCCCGACCCGAAGCGAAGGGCATGGGCCGCTGCTTGGTATTGAGAGGACAGTTCCTCGCCGATAGCGGTCCTGAGGTCAGCCAGACCTGACTTGGCGGCCTCAACACGCCACAAGTCACGCATGCCTGCGTAATCACCTCGCGCCCTTGCTCTTGCGTTGGACATGGCAAACGCAGCGCCCATCACCTGGGCAACCGCACCGGCCCCACTGCGGTAGTCCGTGAGATTGACCAGATCGCCCAGAATCACAAGGGACTCACCAAGGCCTGCAACGCGTTCGAGGGCCTGGGGAGAGTCGTGAACGTCGGAAACAAAGATCATTCGCCGGTTGGCGTCATGAACCGGGCCCAGATCGCTGATACCACTGCGGCAAAGACAGCAATGGCCAGCGCTCCCTGCCAGGTGAAGTCGAGCGGAGAAAACTCAGCGGACATACCCCCCATCCCGAAGCCCACCGCTGCTGCCACAGCAACGCGGCCACCGGTTCCCAAGACACGGGACGGATCCTTTTCCGGTCGATTGAGATTCTCGGCCAACGATCCACCCATGATGATCACCAGCAACCCGACAAATCCGATGGCTAGAACGATTGCGTAAACCTTGACCATGCGTGGTCGGAGGTTAAACCACTGTGTCAGGAGACCCGGCGTTCGGCTGGCACCAGTCGAAGCCGAGGTACCAGACCCGAATCGGCCAGGTTGTTCATTGCCTCGGCCTGTTCATCAGTGAGCTGCACCGGCCCGCCGCCCAACAGACAGTTCACGACACAGTCGTCACAAGCCGAAGTGTTCAGCATCGCGCATTGTTGACAATCGATAAGCATCTCGACCTCCTGGCACACAACGTACAGAGGGGGTCCGACAGATTTGGCGGGGCTAACCTTGCGCCTTCGTGACAGCAGGGGTCCAGCACAATTAGCACTACCACCGGATTGGCTCTGGTCGCACTGCTCTTGGCGATCAACGCCTTCTTCGTCGCCGGGGAGTTCGCCCTCGTCACCGTCGAACGATCCAGGGTGTCGAGAAGAGCTCAGGAAGGCGACCGACGGGCCATCGGCATTCTCAACGGTCTCACGCGATTGTCATTCCACCTCTCCGGAGCCCAACTGGGGATCACTGTCTCCTCACTCATCTTGGGGCTGGTGGCTGAACGCGCACTCAGCCCGATAATCGAGCCTGTACTGGAACTGGTCGGATTGTCAGCGGAGAACGAAGCACTCACGGTCGCCATTGCTCTCGCCTTGGGGACTGCTCTCCAACTGGTTCTCGGCGAGCTAGTCCCCAAGAACGTCGCGATCAGCCATCCGTACCCAACTGCCCGCAGTGTGGGAGTACCCATGCTCGTCGTCAATAACGTTCTCTCACCGATCATCAACGTCCTCAACTCGGCTGCAAACAGCACTGTTCGCCTCATCGGTATTGAACCGCGCGAAGAGTTGGCCGGTGTTCGGTCGATGGAAGAGCTCGAACTGATCATCAAGGCGTCCGGTGAAGGCGGCATGCTCACCGACGACGAGCTCGATCTGTTGACACGGTCGATTGCTTTTGCCGCGAACCTCACTTCTGACGTGATGATCCCTCGCGTAGACGTGATCGGTCTTCCGTCGACAGCCTCGGTCGCCGACCTTCAGAAGGCAGCGATCCGATCTGGACATAGCCGCTTCCCGGTGTATCAGACCGACTTGGACGACATCGTTGGCGTCGCCCACGTCAAGGACAGCCTTCGGGTTGAGATAGCAGATCGTCCGAAAGCCTCGATAACGGACCACATGAGACCGGCCCTGGTCATTCCCGACACCCAACCTCTCGATTCGGTGTTGTTTCAGCTGCGGACCAAAGGGTCGGGCCTGGCGATTGTCAAAGATGAGTACGGCGGGACGGCCGGCATCGTTACATCCGAGGATCTGCTCGAAGAGCTGTTCGGGGAGATAAGAGACGAACACGACCTCGAGGTGCCCGCGGCCGCGGTTGACCCCGACAATCTCTCTGGTCTACTTCATCGCCACGAACTCGAGTCCGCTATTGGGTTCGCCTGGCCAGAAGGTCGTTATGAGACACTTGGCGGCCTGCTCACAGCCGAACTGGAACGAATCCCAACTGTTGGAGACATCGTCGAGTTCGAGGGCTGGCGTTTTGAGGTCACAGCGGTGGACGGCTTCCGCGTTCGCACCGTCCGCCTCGTCGAGCGGCCCGAGTCACTATGAGCATCGCCAGCCTGGTCATCGCAATTGTGCTGGTGGTCTTCAATGGCTTCTTCGTGGCGGTCGAGTTCGCTTACACCGCATCGAAACGGGCACCACTCGAAGAGATGTCCGCCAACGGCTCGAGACTGGCTCGGTGGGCTATTCGGTCAATGGATGAGCTACCTGTCACCTTCGCCGGCGCACAGCTTGGGGTTGCGGCGATGTCCCTCGGTCTCGGCTTCGTTATCGAGGAGAGCCTCGAATCCGCTTTCCACGACTTGTTTGAGCGCTTCCTGCCCAAGGGCTCAGTGACGGCTGTTTCCCTGATTGTTGCGCTCCTCATCGTGTCCTTTGTGCACAACGTGTTCGGCGAGATGGCCCCAAAGAATGCGACAATCTCAGCACCCGAAAAGGCAGCCCTGCTACTTGCCGCTCCCTTCCGTGCTTACGTCACCCTGTTCCGGCCCATCATCCTGGCGCTGTCCGGAACCGCAGGTGGAGTGTTGCGTCTGTTTGGCGTCCGAACCAAGAGCAGCGTCGAAACGATCCACTCTGCAGAAGACATTGCAGCCCTGGTCCAGACAATCGGCGCCGGCCAGATCATCGACCCCGGATCATCGCAATTGCTGTCCTCGGCACTGAGCTTCCAGGAGACGAGCGTCTCGGAGGTCATGGTCCCGCGACCGGACCTTGTGGCTCTGCCCGTCTCTGACTCAGCTGGGACGTTCGAGGCGAAGATGGTGGCGACAGGTCATTCACGAATTCCGACCTACGGTGATTCACTCGATGACATCCGTGGGTTCGTGCACGCCAAAGATCTGATCGCTGTGCCTTCCGACAGGATCGATGAACCGATGGGAGAAGATCTCATTCGCAATGTTCCGGTGGTTCCTGAGTCCACGTCAGTTGCTCCCGTCATGGAGATGATGCGCTCCGAGGGCGTCCACATGGCCATCGCAATCGATGAGCACGGAAGTGTGGCCGGCTTGGTCACCCTCGAAGACATTGCCGAGGAGATCGTTGGGGAGATCCGGGATGAGCATGACATACGCGAAACCATGGAGGTCCGTCCTGCCGGCAAGAATCGGTACCTCGTGGCCGGTCAGACCCGAGCCGACCGGCTAGCTGATCTGGGAGTTGACATCGAAGACGGCGAATACGAAACGGTTGGAGGATTCATCATGACCGATCTGGGACGTATTCCCGTTCGGGGCGACCGGGTAGTCGTTGGTCCCAATGAAATGGTCGTTCGCCGGATGGATGGTCGACGAGTCCGCGAGGTTGTGCTCACCTTGAGTGAACAGGTCAACCCTCCCACTGCCAACGCCTCCGACGCAGAATGAAAGAGGGGCCCCGCAGGGGGCCCCTCACATCAATTGAGAACGGTCTAGGTCTAGTAGCCGTTGCTGTCGAGCCACTCACCGGCGATGACGGCCGGATCCTCAGCGTCGAGGTCGGCTCGCTTGTTCATCTCGGTCAAATCCGCCTGGGTCAGCTTCCCTGATACCTCGTTGAGGAGATCAGAAAGATCGGACCCGTACTCATCCAACACAGCTGTGCGGATGGCGGGAACGAGGTTCTCAGCCGGCTGAAGGCCTAGATCGTCCTCGAGAACGACCCAACCCTTCTCCGCGATGACCCCTTGGCTGGAGAACAACAGCCCAAGATCGATATCACCGGTCTCGAGAGCTGCAATCGTCAAGGGACCGGCGACGTCCAGTGGAACGAAACTGGCGAAGTCCAGCCCATATAGCGTCTGGAGACCCTGCAAACAGAACTCACGCTCAGGGCACTCCGGCGGCCCGCCAAAGACAAAGTCGCTGGCCACTGCCGACAGGTCCGAAATCGTGGTCAGGTTGTTCGCTGCTGCGGTCTCAGCCGTGACTACATAGGCGTTCTTGTCCTGTGCCGGACTGAAGTCCAGCAGGGTGACTCCGAGCTCCTCGAAGAGCCCCTTGGCCTCTTCCCAAGTCGCCTGGCTATCCGAGCTGGGCGAACCACCTAGAAAGGCGTCGATCGTACCCACGTACTCAGGGACAAGATCGATCTCGCCAGATTCGAGCGCTGGCTTGACGACTTCCCTGGCACCAAGGTTCATGCTGCGCTCTACTGAGTAGCCAGCCCGCTCTAACGCCTGTGCGTAAATCTCGGCCACGATGACCGACTCGTTGAAACCAAACGAAGCTACGTCGATTGGTTCTCCATCCGTGCTGTCACCCGCTCCACAAGCAGTAGCCACGAGAGCAACTGCGAGGAACGCCCCAACAGCGCGACTGCGGAAAGGTCTCCGCATGGGTTATCTCCTTCATTGATTACTTTGAACCGTCGGAGTCGCCCCCGACAGGAACATGCAACCACAAGCGGCCAGCAATCATTCCGCCTAACTCGCGGCAGCGCTCCCGACTCGCTCAACCTCAGGCCTGACCCCTCGCGGAGTCATCGCCTTCTGTGCGTAGCTCAAACCAACCTCAGCGATCACAGCCAACAGAGCGACGAGAACCGCCCCGGCCAGAACTTCGCCCTGGTCCTGTTGGCTAAATCCATCGACTATGAAACGGCCCAAACCTCCCTTGCCCAAAAGAGCTCCGAGCGTGGCAGTCGCAATCACCTGAACGAACGCAATGCGCATACCCTCCGCGATGACGGGTGCGGCCAGGGGCATCTCCACCTGTCGCACCAACTGGACCTCTGTGAGTCCCATGCCCCTCGCGGCTTCAACGGTGGCTGGTGACACTCCTTGGATGCCTGCGATGGTGTTTGTGAACACAGGGGGTGCGGCCAACGCCACCAGAGCCACGATTAGGGGCCACACGCTGAGAACGCTCCAACCGAGTTCCACGGCCAGCAACACAATCACCACCAAGATGCCAAACGTGGGCACCGCTCTACCCACGTTCACGACCGCTCCCGCGATCTCGGCTCCCCTGCGGGTGTGTCCAAGCCACAAAGCCAAGGGGAAGACCAGAACGATCGCCAAGATGGTTGCGGTAACTGAAATCCAAACGTGTTCCCAAAGACGGGTCCAGATTGACCCAGCGCCTGTCCAGGTGGAATCAGAGGCGAGGAATTCGGCGAGTTGCTCCCAGAGCATCAGCTAGTTCTCCGAGTCCAAGGTGTGAGATACCGCTGGAGAAGAATGAAGACGACATCGAGAATCGTGGCGAGAGCAACCGAGAGGACTAGGCCGACAATCGTCTGGGTGAACTGGCGAGACTGAAAGCCGCGCAGAATGAAGAACCCGTAACCACCCAATCCCAGAATCACCGAGACAGTGACCAGTCCGACCGTCGTCACCGTTGCGATCCGCACTCCGGCGATCATCACCGGCATCGCAAGCGGAACCTCCATCTTCCAGAACCGAGCCGAACGGGTGTAGCCCATCCCGTCAGCCGCCTCGAGGATCGCTTGAGGGACACCATCTATGCCAGCGACGAAGTTGCGAATCAGAATCAGCAACGTGTACGACGTGAGTGCAATGAGAGCGTTCGTTGCATTTAGGCCCACGATCGGGATCAACGCTGCGAACAGCGCCAGCGAAGGAATGGTGTAGAGGATCCCCGCGAAAAGGGTGATCGGTGCGTAGGTGCGACGCCATTTCAGGACCACCGCTGTCAATGCGAGAGCGATAAGCATCCCCAAGCCGACGGGGACAAGGGTCAAGAACAGGTGCTCCACGGTTCGGTCCCAGATCGCATCAGCATTGCGCCCGATCCAGGACCAGTCGATCAGCGCTCGCTCCTGGCCCAGTGTCAACTGGCGATCCTCTCGGCTATGCCCTCCAAATCAACCATGCCGAGATATCGACCCTCCTCGACCACGACGGCAACCCGACCTCGTCCGGTAACCACCGCGTCGACTGCCTGGCGGAGTGTCGACCGGGGATCCAGCTCCACGGCGAAGGGCTGGGCCAGTGCTGCATCCAGGGAGTCGCCCACCTGTTTGGCATCGATCCAACCAAGAAGCGAACCGTTGCTGGTCAAACCAACCCAATCGACACCGTGGTCACTCATGGCGGTCCGGGCCGCTGCTGGACCGGCGCTCACCTCGACAACCGGCCCCTGCTCGAGTTCGACATCGGAAACGGAACGCAGAGCCAGTCGCTTGAGTCCCCTTTCACCGCCAATGAAGTCCTCGACAAACGCGTTCGCAGGCTCGGCCAGAATCCGCTCGGGAGTGTCGTACTGCTCGAGGATTCCGCCCACATTCAGGATCGCCACCCTTGTTCCCAGATGGAGCGCTTCGTCGATGTCGTGAGTGACGAAGACCACAGTCTTCTTTAGCCGAGCGTGAAGATCGAGGAACTCGTCTTGAAGGTGAGCTCGGACGATCGGATCAACTGCCCCGAACGGCTCATCCATCAAAAGCACGGGCGGATCAGCAGCCAGCGCACGAGCAACGCCAACACGCTGTTGCTGTCCCCCTGAGAGCTCAGATGGGTAGCGATCAAGCATCTCTGCCTCGAGTCCGACCGATTCCACTAGCTCCCTCACACGCTGCTTGGTTTTCGATTCGTCCCAGTCGAGCAGCTCGGGAACGGTCGCAATGTTCTGGGCGATAGTCCGATGAGGAAACAGGCCGATCTGTTGAATCACGTAGCCAATTCCCCGACGGAGTTCGTGTGGTTCAACACCCATAGCCGCCACGCCACCCACCATGATCTGGCCCGAAGTCGGCTCGATGATGCGATTGATCATCTTCAGGGTTGTGGTCTTTCCACAGCCAGATGGGCCGACCAACGTGACGAACTCACCCTCATCCACATCCAGGCTGAGATTGTCGACTGCGGGTCGCGTTGCATCACCGAAGACCTTGGTGACGTCAATCAGCCGAATCATCGATTGTTCGGACAAGGGTCGATCCTTCGTTGGCGGAGTGAATGACCCTAAAGCAAATCAGTCAAGACCAGACAGGAATGTCAAAACCTCTGCCAAATAGCCGCCATTGTTGGTATTGAAGGAGTCCACGTGGCCGGCGCCTTCTACACGAACAAGCCGGACCAAGCTCGGTTGAGCGTCCACGAGACCCTCAGCTTGACGCACCGGTATCGAATCATCCTCGGTTCCATGGAAGATCAGAACTGGAACCCTGAGGCTGCGCTCAGCCTTTTCCACGTAGTCGATCGAGATCCAGTTGACGCCGATACGGAGAGACGTAAAGAAGCGAGCGATCGGTGCCACTGTGGGCGGAACGTTGAAGGGCACCACGGGGAGGGGTTCGATACTGGCCCGATAGTCGACGGTGTCAGCCATGTCGATATTCGGCGAATCGAGTATCAACCCGGCGATGTCGTCGAAGTTGTGGCGATAAGCATATGACAGCACGTGGGAGGCGCCGGTGCTGTACCCAGCGAAGACAATATCTTCAGCACCCATTGATCGAGCAAACTCGACTGCACCCAGGACATCTTCCCATTCGGTGGCTCCGTACTGAAACATCGCACTTGGATCGGCTGGCTGACCCTGGTCATTTCGATAGGTGATCGCGAGTTGGTGATACCCAGCCTGCTGGATTGCCTCAAAGACCGGCTCCGGTTCAGCAGGGGTCACGTTTAGACCGTGGACGTGAATCACCCAGGTGGTTCCAGAGCCTGGAAGATGCCACGCGTCGAACTCGCCTGCTGTCGACTGATAGGTGACACTTTCGAGGCTGTAGTTCCCGGACACTTCCTCGATCGCGTTCGGATCAGGGGTAAAACCTTCGTTGATGATCCGGGACGAGTAATACCACCCCGCACCCAGATGGAACACGAGCAGCAGAACTACCAGTGTCCACAACGACGCTCGCCAAAGTCGACGCAACCTGCTCATAGCTAGAGATTCTCGCGTTTATTGAGCGACTGGCAAGGACAGACCACCAACTAAGTGCTCTTCGTGGTCTGTGACCGGAATGGGGTCACCACCGAATGTCGGTTCCAGATCCCATGCGCTGATTAGGGGCTCATCGTGTCTAACCGACTGGGCGTCCTCCATCACCGAACCCACGGTGCGGGATCCGGCTCCCATCAGCCCAGAACGTCTGACCAAACCAATCAGACGGCCTTGATCCGCAACGGCAAGAGTGGTTTCCGGGTGAAGACGCAGCGTGTCGTCAGCGGTGCGGAGTGGACCGACGTAGACAGGTTCGCCCATGTGTTGATAGACGCGATCGGGCGCTGACTGCACCACTACCACCCCGGCTTGCGCCGTTCTCCTCAGACGAGCTCCGGGCCCGGTTCGTGACCGATTCATCCAAGATCCACCCGGCGCACCGATGACGGCCAAAGTTCCCTCATCGAGCTGGGACGGAAGCTCATCGATCGTGTCGACGTGAACCACTCGGCTACCCAATTGAGGCACCGACGACCCAATCGCTGCAAGCACGTCGTGCGCATGACTGACGTCAGCGGTGTCACTGACTGCAAACACCATCTCAGCTTCGACACCAAGGGACTCTGCGAGCTGTGACGCCGTTTGGGCCGCAAGCAGCGAGTGCGGCCCGCCACTCACAGTGGCTACGACGTTGCGTACTTTGTGGGCGTCAAAGTCGATCGGCACCGCAACGTTCACCAGGTCGAAATTGGATGGCAGTCGTCGAGATACGAGAAGATCTGCTTTCTGGTCGATGCAACCCTTGGCTAGATCGCCAGAGATCCTCTCTGGCCCTCCCCCGAGGGCGTGGGCCAGGTCCTGACACCCTTTGCCTCGAGTCCAAACGACGGTCAGGTCGCCAGGTCGGGTCATGTCATACTCTGCATCGTCATTCGCCATTGCGCCACTGACGGTAACCATAGATGGCGTGTTGATTTGTCAACGTGAACATACGAGCACCTTGCCATTGCGGCATGACAGAATTGGCTCATGGAATTCGCAGAGGTACTTGCCAAACGTCGGATGGTGCGCAACTACACGGGAGAATCCGTAGACCCGGAGACGCTGCGCCGAGTTGCCTCCAGCGCTCTGCGGGCACCGTCGGCCGGCAATTCACAAGGTTTTGCCGTCGTCGTCGTCACCGAACCCGAGAGAAGAGCGCACATCGCCAAACTTGCTAACGAGGACGCCTACCTGGCCATGGGTCTCGATCCGTGGATTTCGCGAGCCCCCGCACACATAGTGGTTGCCGTCAGCGAGAAGGTATACCGGGACCGATATGCCGAGCCAGACAAGCTCGGCCCCGACGGTGAGCAAATCGATTGGCCGATACCTTTCTGGTGGGTCGACGCCGGAGCCGCCATGATGGCGGTGCTGCTGGCGGCCGTGGACGAGGGGTTGGCCGCAGGATTTCTCGGAGTGCACAGCATTCCCGACTTGTCGAGTTTTCTCGGCCTTCCCGCGGACATGGCCCCAATCGGCGTGATAACGGTGGGTTACCCCGCACCGGACCATAAGTCTCCCAGCCTCAAGAGACGCAAGAAGACTGCCAACGAGCTGGTGCGATTCGAGTCTTGGGACTAACCAGGGAGCATTCTTTCGAGCACCTCCCGAGCCAAGGCCAACTCGGACTCGAGAACGAGCACCTGAACACCTCGACCGAGAGTGAGAGTGGGAGTGGTCGCACCGAGATCATCTGCGCGGACAAGCGCCGAAATGCCGTCCGACTCGAGCCGAGCCTTGACCAAGTTGGCCTCGATGGTCGAGGAGTAGGTTCCTAGAACCGCAAGATCCATCTAACGATGCTAGGTCCGAACTCGTTCTTGGCCCGCGGCGTCTCCTGCGATACTCGTCTACTTGCGGAAGATCACATCGACGAAAAATGAAACCATCAAACGGATAGCTCGTTTGCGCGATCGCAAACACCGAGACCGAGAGGGGCTCTTTGTCGTAGAAGGGCATCGTCTCTACGACAGGGCAGTCGACGCTGGTTGGGAGCCGGTCATGACGCTTACTGATGGAACGGAAGATGTCCCGGCTAGTCGCTCAATCCAAGTGTCATCCGAAGTGTTGAATTGGGTTTCGTATCGCGACTCCGGTGAAGGGATTTTGGGAGTCTTTCGGCAACGTCATCGCGACATCGATTCCCTGCCCGCCGCCACCAACTCCCTGATCCTTGCTTTGGAGGGTCTGGAAAAGCCCGGCAACCTGGGAGCGATTCTCCGCACTTGCTCCGCAGCCGGAGTCACCGGCCTGGTCCTGATCGATTCCCTGGTCGATCTTTTCAACCCCAACGTCGTGCGAGCGGCCGCCGGCGCTCTGTTCGAGGTGCCAGTCTTCAACACCTCATGGTTCGACTTTGACAAGCTCTGTGCAGCCTCGGGTATCAGAATCCTTGCAGCCTCCCCCCACGCCAAAGACGTGATTTGGGATCAGGACCTCACCGGTGCTGTAGCCCTGGTGGTTGGGTCTGAAGCTCATGGGTTGACTCCCCATGCCGAGGAAACGGCCGACGCTCTCTTCCGAATCCCTCAAGTGGGAACTTCAGTCGACTCTCTCAACGCTTCGGTCGCAGCCGCGCTCGCCGTCTACGAAGCCCTTCGCCAGAGACTCTGACTGTCATCGGTCATTGCACTCGAACATTTGTTCGAAGTAGGGTGCCGGTTCTGTGCACGTCTCCGGATTTCAACCCAGCTTCGACGAGCTTTCCGCTCCGTTGCACAGTGTTGAGTTCTGCGTTCTCGATCTGGAGACAACTGGAGGGTCGCCCTCCACGTGCCAAATTACTGAGATAGGCGCCGTGAAGTACCGAGGCGGGGAACTGCTGGGAACATTCCAAACCCTTGTCGACCCCGGCCTTGAAATCCCACCATCCATCGTGTTATTGACAGGGATAACGCAGGCCATGGTTGTAGATGCTCCACAGATCGAGACCGCCCTGCCGACCTTTCTCGAATTCATTGGGGATGCCGTCATCGTCGGACACAACGTTCGTTTCGATTTGAGCTTTCTCAATGCTGCTGCGATCCGCCTCGGCTACGGCAAATTGGAGAATCAATCGTCGGATACGGCCCGACTCGCTCGCCGACTGATCCGGCAGGAGGTTCGGAACCTCAAACTATCCAGCCTGGCGGCTCACTTTCGCTCTCCCACCAAGCCGAACCATCGAGCTCTCGAGGATGCCAAAGCGACCGCACACGTGTTCCACTGCCTGCTGGAGCGTGCCGGATCGATAGGTGTCACGAACCTCGACGACCTCGTGGCGTTACCGTCGGCCAGAGGAAGTTCGTATTACTCAAAGATCGGGCTCACCGACCATCTCTCACGCGAGCCCGGGGTCTACCTCTTCAAGGATCGCCAAGGAACAGTGATCTACATCGGAAAGGCTTCGAACCTACGGATGCGGGTTCGCCAGTACTTCTACGGCGACACGAGACGATCGATAGCCAACCTCATGAGAGAACTGGAGTCTGTCGAAACCATCCACTGCGCCAACTCGCTTGAGGCTGAAGTCACCGAACTCCGTCTGATTCACGCTCATCGGCCACGCCACAACCGCCGATCAAAGCCACCGAAGTCCTCGCATTATGTGAAGGTCACCAAAGAGAAGTTCCCCAGGTTGTCGGTCGTCCGCTCTCTCCGGTCCGACGCCCTCGCCTATGTCGGGCCGTTTCGGTCGAAACGAGCCGCCGACTTGGTTGTGCAGGCTCTGTGGGATGCCATCCCAATTCGAAGGTGCCGAGGATCTAGTGGCAGCCAGACGGGGAAATGCGCCGCAGCTCAGATTGGACGTTCCTTGTGCCCGTGTGACGGCTTGGTGGGACGCTCGGAGTATGCCGGAGTGGTGAACGCATTGCTCGAAGGCCTCGAGAGTGCGCCACACATACTTCTCGAGCCACTGATCGAGCGGATGGAGCGCCTGTCTGGCGAGCAACGCTACGAAGAGGCGGCGTGGGCCCGAGACCGGCACGACGCCCTTGCGACCGCGCTGAATCGGTCAGCCAGATGGAGGACTCTCCACGGCGCGGGTCTGCTCCGTCTCGAGGACCGAGACGGGTTCATCGTTACGGTTGATCACGGAAGGCTGGTGGGCGTCGAGCGTGGCGCGAGTCGCGAATCAGTGGACGAACCCTTACAAAGCGAGGAAGGCGACCATCGCGTCGCTCCATCGGTTGAGTTGAGCGAGGAAGTCGACCTGATATGGCGCTGGATCGAAAAGACCTCTCCCGCAGTCTTGAGTTCCACAGACGCCTTTGATCCGGTAATTCCCGAACTACGGCGATTGTCAGCCATCCGCCAAAGAGCGGCATAACCCCGATTGTGGACAGGTTGACCACGATGTGATCAAGAAGTTGGCGGCGCTCGCACTAGTCGCTGCCGCATGTACCGGCACCGGCGAAAGCCTCGATGCCTCACAGCAGCCGGACTTGCCGACCGTGACTGTCGAAGAGTTCGAATCCCACCTGGCCCAGGTCGGTCGGCCTGCCGTCGTCAACGTGTGGGCCAGTTGGTGTCTCCCGTGTCGCTCTGAAGCGCCCCTCCTCAACGTCGCCTTCGTTCAGTACGGAGACCAGGTTGAGTTCATCGGGATAGACGTTCAGGACAACCAGGCAGACGCCAAGGCTTTCCTGGCTGAGTTCGGCCTCGATTTCCAGCACTTCTTCGACAGGAACCGCGCCATCCCAAACAGCTACGGGGGCATCGGGACTCCGATAACCATGTTCTTCTCGGCCGAGGGTGAGTTAGTGACGATCCACAACGGAATAGTCGACGACCGAACTCTGGCACTCAACATCGACGAAATCCTGGTTGCATCTGACTGAATGGAATTCAGTCTCCTCTGGGCAGCGCTTACAGCCTTCATCGTCGGCTACATCGGGTTGAGGATTTGGTCTGGAGACAGACATAGGCACGACCTCGACGACTTGATCGCCGCAGCGGTCGGTGGACTGCTCATAGGCCGAATCGCGGCAATGATCTCCCAGGGCATAAACCCTCTCAGCCATCCGGGAGAACTGGTGGTTGTTCGGGGCGGTGTCTCGACCGTAGCGGCATCACTGGGGTTCCTCGCGGTCCTCGGATGGTCCAGCAGAAAGGAGCGATCACGAATCGACAGAGTCGCGCCCTCGGTACTCATGGGCCTTGCCGGTTGGCATGCGGGGTGCTTGTTCCGGGGTGCATGTCTGGGCACACCAGCTGACTTGCCTTGGGCCTGGTCGTTGACTGCGGACGGGGTCGCGAGGCACCCCGTGGAGTTGTACACAGCTCTACTGTTGCTGGCGTTTGCCTTCCTCGTCACTCGACTCCCGAACACGCTCTTCGTAAGAGCCGTGATGGGACTGGGGCTGGCAGCACTCGCCAGACTGATCACCGAACCTATGCGGCCGTCGATCTCTGGCGGACCAGTCGGTTGGTATGCCCTTGCCGCTGTGGCCAGCCTTGGCCTAGCCGCACTGATTGCGATCCGCGGAACGCGGAACCTCACGCGACTTGAGGAGTGACTCCACTGCGGTGAGACTCCCTACGTGCCCGGACCGAACCCAATCGCGGAACTATCAGACGTCTCGGTGGTCCGCGGCGGTGTTGTGGTGTTGGACGGGCTCTCCCTGCGAGTCAGCGCAGGCGAACACGTCGGCATCAGCGGACCCAACGGCTCTGGAAAGACCACGCTGTCCCGGACGGTCGCAACTCTCGTCCCGCTCCGATCGGGGACCGGTCGAGTCCTTGGGGCTGACCTTGCTGGTCGCGACCTTCGTTCCGCCCGCGAATCAATCTCCTACCTGGGGCATCAGCCGGCCCTCATAACGAGCATCTCGCTCGCGCAGAACCTTCGCCACTTCTGCCGACTCGCCCAACTGGACGAAGCTCGCATCCGCCACGCGCTTGAAGTGGTCGGGCTTGCAGAAGCAGGCGATGTGACAGCTTCGGGAGCGTCGTTTGGGATGCAGCGTCGCACGGAGATCGCTCTAGCTTTGCTCAGGCGACCAAAACTCCTGCTACTCGACGAAGCTGGCTCTGGCTTGGACGACTCGGCGACGGGACTGATCAGTGGGCTCATCACGTCGGTCATCGGACGTGATGGTGCGGTAGTGACAGTTTCGCATGACCACGACTTCCTCGACAAGGTCTCAGACTCCCGTTACGAACTGCAGTCTGGCCGCCTGGAGTCCCTGACATGAACAGTTTCTGGCGCCAAACCCTCGAAATTGCCAGGATGGATCTGGCCGTCGAACGCCAATCCGGCGACATCGCCCGTCTGACCGTACCCTTTGCAGCCGCAGCACTGGTGGTCCTGCCCCTCGCGCTCGGCCTCAACCTTCGACTGGTGGAGCAAGTCGGTGTGCCCTTCTATTGGGTCGTGGGATTGCTGTTCGGATCACAATTGGCCTTGCGGGCCACAGCAACCGACACCACAGCGCGACGAGATCTCCACATGCTTCTCGGCCTTGACCCGGTAGCCAGAATGATTGGCCGGTGGATGGCGGGGTCGGCCCTGATGATCATCTTCCTAACAATTCTTTTGGCACTCACGGTTGTGCTCTACAACCCGACTTTGCCTCCGGGAGGACTACTTGCTCTGTTGGCAGCCACGCTCCTGTTCGCCCCCGGAGTAACCATGCTGTCTACTTTGGCCGGCGAGGTGGCCAGCGGCCTCAGAAACCGGACATCCCTGGCTTCCTTTCTCACGATTCCGATGGCCCTACCACTGCTGATCGGCGTCTCTCAGTGGATTGAAGCACTAGGCCGCGACACCGGTATCCTTCCGTGGGTACTGCTGCTGTTGGCCACCAATCTCGGGCTCCTGGTCCTGGCAGTAGCCACGGCAGAATCCCTAGAGGAAGCATCTCGATGAAGAAGGTCAGAGTATTGATGGCGCTGGCAGCCGTCTCGGTTGCGATCGGACTCTGGTTCGCCTTCACCGCACCTGAAGATGCCCTGCAAGGCGTGTTCTCAAGGTTCATCAGTCTTCATGTCCCGTCGCTCTGGCTGGCTTTTCTTGCTTTTGGCGTCACGGCGTTTGGATCTCTGGCGTGGCTCAAGACCAAGAAGCCGCGTTGGGATCGCATCGCCGCGGCTTCGGTGGAAGTGGGCGTGCTCTTCACCGCGATCGGACTCTTCACCGGAATGGTTTGGGGACAGGCCGTGTGGGGCATTCCCTGGGATTGGCAAGACCCGCGATTGATGACAACCGCCGTCATGTTCTTCGTCTATCTCGGCTATCTGGCCCTTAGGAGCTCCGTTCCCGATCCCGAGCTTCGGGCGCGACGCTCAGCCATCCTTGGCGCCATCGCGGTGGTTCAGGTGCCTCTCGTATATTTCTCGGTCAATCTCTGGCGCACCCTCCATCAGACCGCATCCGTACGACCGGGGGGATCGACGATGCCAAGAGAGATGCTCTTGGCGATGTTGATAAATATCGGAGCATTTACGTTGCTCTATGTGGCCTTGGTCGCGGCAAGGATCGAGGTAGATAGAGCCGAAGCCGCATTTAGTGATCGAGCTGCAGAAGACTTGGCCGGCGACAAAGTTCGCCCTCCGAAGATCAGCGAGGTTGGAGATGTCTGACACCCTGATCGTGGCGGTGAGCTACCTCGCTAGTTTCGGGCTGGTCGCGGCCTACGCGATCATGCTCCACCTCCGATGGAAGAAGAACCGTCGTTGACATGGGACGCCGTCATTTCGTCCTCTTCGGCATAGCGGGCGTGGTTGCCGCGATTGTCGCCATGACAGTCATGAGCCTCAACGACAACCTCACCTATTACCTCTACCCCAATGAAGCCATCGAGCAGAGAGCCGCCTTCGATGAGGGACAACGGTTCCGATTGGCCGGCTTGGTGTCCAAGGGGTCGCTGGTCGAAGAAGGCACCGAACGTAGGTTCAACGTGACCGATGGAGCGGCGTCAGTATCAGTCGTGCTGACCGACATCCCGCCACCCCTTTTTGCCGAAGAGGTACCAGTTCTGCTTGAAGGTCACTGGAGTGGGGATATCTTCTTGGCCGAGCGAGCCATCATCCGCCACGACGAAAACTACGAAGTGCCGGACGAAGGCAACTACGCAGACGAATGATGATCTCGCTGCTCGGGACTCTGGGCATCTTTGCCGCTTTGATTGGCAGCGTCCTCCTGATCTACCGAGGTATCCGCGGCGGGGGCGGTAAGCCTTCTGACCTCGAGTCTTCAGCGAGACTCTTGGTCGGCGGAGCCACCGTCGCAATGACCGCTCTGATGCTCGCCCTGATGTTTGATGACTTCTCGATTGTCTACACCGCGAATCACCACGCGGTCGAGACACCCTTCCCGTTTGACATTGCCACCGCCTGGGCCGCTCTCGAGGGCTCAATCGTGCTCTGGGGTTTGGTGCTGGCAGGCTTTACGTGGAGCGTCTATCGCTCCTATCAGGGCATCAGCGACCGACTCGGCGGCGTCGCTCTCGCTGTGATGGGCGGAGTTGGCCTCTTCTTCTTCGGCGTAATGGCGACAGTCGCCAATCCTTTCGAAGTGTGCACGACGGCAGTCGCCAACGGTTGCGCCGAATCTTCACCTTGGTTCTTCGCCGCAATCGACGCACCGCTCAATGGACGAGGCCCGAATCCGCTGCTTCAGAATCACCTGATGATGGCGTTTCATCCGCCGATCCTCTATGTCGGTTACGTCGGATTGACGGTCCCCTTCGCATACGCCGTGGCGTCCCTGGCCATTGGCGAACCTGGAATCGACTGGCTCCGAAGAAGCCATCGGTCGACGCTAGTGGCGTGGGCTTTCCTTACCCTGGGGATCCTGCTGGGCGGATGGTGGGCCTACGAGGTCTTGTCGTGGGGAGGCTATTGGGCCTGGGATCCAGTCGAGAACGCCTCACTCATGCCCTGGCTGGTTGCCACGGCGTTCCTACATTCGGCGTTGGTCCAGCGCCGACGTCGCATGCTTCAGGCTTGGAACTATGTCCTGGTCATCAGTGCTTTCGCCTTGACGATCCTGGGCACATTCTTGACTCGCTCAGGAACGATCAATTCGGTCCACTCGTTCACCCAGAGTGCCATCGGGCCATTGCTGCTCGTCTTCCTCGCCATCGTGGTCATCGGGCCCTTCCTTCTCTTCTCATTCCGAGCCGATCTAGTAGCCAGCCCTGAACGCATCGACCGTTGGGGATCCCGAGAAGGTTTGTTTCTTGGCAACAACCTGCTCCTGGCCGTTTACGCCTTCGTGGTGTTAGTGGGGACCATCTATCCGTTGATCCTCGAAGCGTTCACAGGAACTCAGGTGGGGGTGGGACAGCCGTTCTTCAACCGACTGGCGGTCCCGCTTTCATTCGCCCTCCTCCTCGTCATGGGATTCGGTCCGATAACTCCGTGGCGCAACGCCGACGGCCAAGTTGTCTGGGCCAGGGCAAGGGTCGCTCTGACCGCGGGTCTGATCGCTGGCCTGATAACTGCGGTAGCAGTTTCACGGATCGGCTGGGTCGTGCTGGCGGTCACACTCGGCGTGTTCGTTATCACTGCGATCATCGGCCTCCTGGTAGAGCAATCTCGCGCACGCTCCAATAAGAGTGGCGACTCCTTAATCAGGTCGATGAGACGGGTTGCCACCGGTGACCCAGCGTTTTGGGGTGGCCAGCTCAGTCACATCGGGGTTGTCCTGGTGGCCATCGGAATTGCATTGGCCGCCAACCTCGGTGCGCACGCCCAATTCGATCTCGAACCCGGACAAAACGCGACCTTCGAAGGCTTCACGCTGACTTACGAGTCGCCGTTCCAGCGTTCGGGTCCAGGTCGCAGCAGCGAGGGGGCCCGAGTAACCGTCACCGCTCGGGGTCGGCTGGTCGGTGTTGCCGAACCCGGCGCCAACTTCTTTGGAGGTGATACAACTGGCGTGAGCACCCCGGATGTACTCCACCTACCGTCCGGTGACCTATACCTGACCTTTCTCGGTTTCGACGGGCGAACGGCCCGCCTGACGGTCGACACTTCGCCCGGTATCTGGGTCCTCTGGCTCGGCGGCTTGATCACATCCGCAGGGGGTTTCGTTGCCTATGTGGGAAGGCGGCGCCTGCGAACAACCAGGACCCCATCTGGAACCGTCGACGCAAATGTCTGATCGACTGCGATCCCTCCTGTGGATAGGGGGCATGGCGATTCTGGCAATCGTGTTGGCGAGCCTCGTTCTCACGGCCGAGTCTGAAGCCGACCGAGTTGAGTCCTTGGGTCAGATAATCAAATGCCCGGTTTGCCAAGGCGAGGCGATTGGCGACTCGCCAGCATCAATGGCGACGGACATGATGGACCTGGTTCGCGAACGCGTGGCCGAGGGGCGCACCGACACTGAGATCGTCGACGAGTTGCTGTCGTCGTACAGTGGCGCTGTCCTCCTCGACCCTCCCGCGTCTGGCTCCACGCTTCCCCTCTGGCTCGCTCCCCTGCTTGCCCTTATGGTTGGCTTGGCTGTCATCGCATGGTGGAAATCCCATCCCTCCAGCCCTAATAGCCGTCCGGACGAAGCCGATCACCGATCCACGAACCGACCTGTGACGCTGGCACTTCTTGGCCTCGCGCTGGTTGCCATCGTGGTGGTGGCTGCTCAATTCGTTCAGGATCGCCCGTCCCCCGCCAGCGGCGCCGTCGCCACCGACGCATCCGATCTCGAGGATGTCTCGAACGAGACGCTGGAAGCCGTGATCGCGTCGAACCTGGACAATCCCCAGATTGACGGCATGAGGCTGGCTCTGGCGGAACGCTATTTCGACCTGGCCGACTACCACCGGGCGTTTCCCCACTACCTGGCTGTAGCCGAGTCGGTAGCGGCCGACCCGGAACAAGTGCTCACGGCTTTAGTCAGACTCGGTTGGATGGCGTGGGACGGAAACGGTGAGGCGACCACGGCGGTAGGACTGTTCGACCAAGCTCTTACCATCGACCCAAGCTCGACCGTCGCTCGCTATCTAAAGGGCCAGGTCCTGGTGTGCGGGACCGATCGGAGGGACGAGGGTGTAAACATTCTGACCGCACTTCTTGAAGACGACATCTCCGACGAGTCCCGTTCACAGATCGAGAGCGACCTCGCTCAAATCCCGGCCGGAACCTTCTGCTCGTGAAAACGAGGTGGCTCTCACGACTGGGCTTTTTAGTAGCCGCCGTTGTCGTTGTGTTCTCAGTTGTGCTGGCATCTCGCTTCGGGTCCAACCCGGGTCTTGTTGATTCTCCGCTCTTGGGCCAGTCCGCCCCCGACTTCTCACTGGCACCCCTCGAGGGGGGGAATCCGGTATCGCTGAGTGATCTGAGGGGTGACATCGTGGTGATCAACTTCTTCGCTTCTTGGTGCCTTGAATGCCGCAACGAGCACGAGGCTCTCGTCTCAACGGCCAATGCCTTCGCCGGCTCTGGTGTGACGTTCGTCCAGGTCGCTTACCAGGAGAGCCCACCGGCCACTCTGGACTACCTCTCCTTGGTTGGGCGTTCCGACGTCACTCACTACCTGGCCGACCCGGGGAGCAGAACTGCCATCGCCTACGGGGTATTTGGCATCCCGGAGACCTTCTTTGTCGACCCCGACGGAGTTGTTGTCGGAAAGCTGATCGGCGAAGCCGACGCGTTCATCCTCGGCGCGACAATCGATTCGATTCGAAATGGGGAAAGCCCTGGCCAGTCCATAACCGGAGACACTCAACAAGCTCCGGATGGCTGACGTCACCGCTCGACGATAGAAATGGCCACCTCGTCGAACGAGACGCTGTCCAGGGCAGCTCGTCCCGTGCCCACCAAGTAGACGTCAAAGAAGCCGAGCAGGTAGTTGTCAATTATTGGGAGAATCCGCCCCGCTGCGATTGGTCCCTTCATGCCGAGATTGGCCGCGAGCGGAGATAGCAACGGAGTCAACACGAAGTCGTTGTGGTGGGCTCCGCTGATGTCAAGCAGGTAGGTGACGTTTTCTCCGCGCGCTGCTATTCCTCTCAAGAGTGCGTCATTCGGAGTGTCACGCCAACCGTCCGAACGCATAAAGAGACCGGGAACCGATAAGTCCGACCGAAGATCCACCTCGGCCAGAGGTTCGACCCAGGCATCCATACCGAGAACAGCTTTGCAGCGCTGATCGACCAGGCATGTCTTGACAGCAGCCCCTCCCCCAGTCGAGTGTCCGTAGAGACCAACTCGGTCGAGGTCAATTGAGTCCGCGAGGTCGGCGAAAGGTCCCGCCCGCCCCAACTCGAGAGAGTCGAGGACGGCCACGATGTCATCCGAGAAAGTCGTGACGAGCTTTTCGGCTGCTTCCTGGTAAACGTCAGCCTCCACCGTCTCTTCCTCTGGAAGCGCCACAGAATCGTGATAAACCACGTCGCCTTCATCGAACCGCACCGCTATCGAGCCGTAGGTGTGGTCGACAGCAACCACCACGTAACCGTTGGACGCGAGGTGCTCCATCTGGTTGACCGCAATCGTCCGAAAGCCTGTCCACCCGTGGCTATAGATGATCACAGGGAAGGAGCCAGGAGCCGGGGTCAACTTCTGGAGGGAGTTCGAGTACGTGTATCCAGTGTGATTCAAAGACCACCGGGGGAACCCGAGGTTTTCTGCCATGGCCGGTGCCACCACGTCCCAGTCCTCGCTCCATTTGACCCGCTCGCCTCCATCGATTGCCGACGCCGGGTACCAAACCTGGGCCACCAGCCTGCGCGGCGGCCCAGCCCTGGTGCCGTATTCCTCGGGACGATCATTGTCAACTAGAACAACGTCAAAGGTGCCTACAGGACGGGGCCCCGATGGAACTGGGAGCTCTGGAACAGGGAGGGCAAGGGGGAGCAATGCGGCCAACGCCAGGCCAATCGTTCCGAACACGCCTCGGGCGACGCGTCGACTCCAGTGAAGCGTTCGGCTGAGAAAGAGGATGTCGCCCACCGTCAATCCGACCAACACCAGATACAACGGCACCATCTGCCACCTGAACCCCTCGAGCGCGAGATGTGCCGCCAACAGCGTCAACGCCAACACAGGAACAACACCACGCCGAATTCGAACCCCGAACACAACCGGCCACAACAGCGCTATGAACGCGACAAACAAAAGACCGAGTTCGAGAGTTCTCATTGGCGGATTTGGTTAGAGGATCAACTTGAGCTGGCTGCCAGATTATCGAGAGCGGCCCTGATCTCGGTCTCATCTCTCATACCGGCCCACGCTTCGACAATGGTGCCATCGGCTCCGACCAGAACAGTGACCGGCTGATATGGCACGCCGTAGGCACTGAAGACCTCTTCGTTTTCGTCAAGGCCCCACTTGATGAGCCCTGACGTGAGCAACTCGTTAGCTCTCGCCTCTGTTCTCTGAAAGTCCGCTTTCCAAGCGGGAGCGACGAAGTCGACCGAATCGGCGTACTCGACTGCAAGGCGGTCTATGACGGGCAACTCCCGTCTGCACGTCGGTCACCATTCAGCCCAGAAGATCATATAGACGGGCTTTGTCCCTTCCGACAGGGTGTAGCTGCCACCTCCGCCCAACGAGAGCGTGAAGTCGGGAGCAATCGGACGATCGGAGGTCGTCGAGGTTGACGGGGGCTGCTGTGACTCCGTCGATCCGGTCGGCTCTTGACCCGCATCAGTGGTCTGGCCTCCGGTGGCCTGAGTGGGTTCCGAGCCCGGTTCAGCGCTGGGCCTTTCAGCAGCACAAGCAGCCAAAGTCAGCAGAAGACCCAACATCAAAGAAAGATGGCGACGCACGCCAGTCAGTTAAGCCGATCTTGATTTATGAGACGTAAATTGACCCCCGAGGAATAACCGGGCGAAACGGGCTGAGTTTGTACACTTGCCGCCCTGTGGCCGAACCCACCCTATATTTCGCCTACACCGACCTTCTCGACCCCGAACGCTTGGAACAGGTGGCTCCTGGAGCTCAATTCCGGTTCGTGGCGCATTATCCCGAGACACGGTTGGCGTTTGTTGAGCGCAACGGTGCGGGACCGACCCCAACACTCCTGAAAGAGTCTGGCAACACTGTTTGGGGCGGTGTGTTCGAGATTCCTTCCGACTCGATCCCAACCCTTACTGCGGCCGAGACGGCTGAAGGCCGAGTCGCTGGGTTCGACGTCAAGGCGGTCGACCGAGAGGGCAACAAATACGACTGCCTGACATTCGTGGCTACATCCGAGTTGATGGTCGCCGAGACGCCGCCCTCGCAGTATGTGGACCAGATGGTGCGAGGCGCCCGCCACTGGGATCTGCCAGCCGGTTGGGTCATGGGTCTCGAGGACCTCAACGAGGACCCCCTGTTCTCATAGCAATTGAGGGCCCAACGGGCCCTCAATTGACTACGAGTGTTCTAAGAACTCTATTCGGAGGTTGGGAAGAGCCGATAGAGGCCCCACGCCACGATGGCCCCAACCAACGGAGCCCAAATGTAGAGGAACAGTTGCTCCGTAGCACCACCGACCACAGCTGGACCGAATGACCTCGCTGGGTTGACGGAGGCTCCTGAGAAGGGGATTCCGGCAAGGTGCACCCCGATGAGGGTCATCGCTATGGCCACGGGGGCTTGGCCAGCGCGGCTGTCTGAGAAGCTGGTAGTTGTCAGGATCACCCAGACGAACACAGCGGTGAGAACGATCTCGGCAACAATCGCCGTTCCTAGGTCGCCATATCCCGTGGCGGTTGCCGCAACAGCCTCGCTGCTACCTGCTGCACCGAGAACGATCAGGGAGCCGACCAGACCACCCACCATTTGCGCTATCCAATAGCCGATAGCGTCGGACAAGCTGATCCGCCCATCTACCAACATGGCCAGAGTTACCGCGGGATTGAAATGCGCTCCGCTGACATGACCTAAGACCCAGATTCCCGCCAAGAGGGCCAGACCGAATGCAAAGGCGATGGCAACGATTTCTGCAGCTCCGTTTGCCCCGCCAACGGCGAGAATCCCCATCGAGCCGAGCCCGACCAGGATGGTTGTGCCGAGAAGCTCGGCAAGATATTTGTTGATGACCAAGGAAGCCTCCTATGTGCTGATCCGGTGGGTGTGACCTCGATCACTGGCCAAAGGTTTCACCTGCCAATTGGCGCGGCCGAGGTTCGCCATCGCACGGCGGCCTGTTTAGATCCCCCAATGCTTGCTGCCCTCAACTTCGGAGCCGTCGCCGTAGCGGTAGCGGCAGGTGGTCTTGCGGCGTCGCTCGTCGGCCTATTGATCGGATTTGGGCTTCACCTCGTGGGTGTCGAGTCGGGTCCCGACATCGGACTGGTTCTGGGCATCTTCTCGGGACTGGCATTATCCGGTTGGGTCGCGGGCACACGCGCCGCTCATTCCCATCGGTTTCACGGCATGGTCACAGGCCTGGTGGTCGCTTTCATGGTGATGGTTGTCGCCAGACTGGGGGGTAGCCCCGCCCCGACGACCCAAGTGCTGTGGTTAGCGCTGCTGTCCATAATCGTCTCCGGTCTCTTCGGATGGCTGGCAGGCAGACGAAAGATGGCTGTTGGGTCGCAGCAGCCTGACCGGTAGGCTTCCCCATGGCGAGCTCATCGGACGATCGCGGTCGCAAGACTGAGGAAAGTCCGGACTCCACAGGGAAAGATGCTGGATAACTTCCAGGCGGGGCAACCCGACGGAAAGTGCCGCAGAGAACAGACCGCCGATGGCCCCGTCCGGGGCACAGGCAAGGGTGAAACGGTGGTGTAAGAGACCACCAGCGTCTCCGGCAACGGAACGGCTGGCAAACCCCATCTGGAGCAAGGCCAAGCAGGAATCGAGTGTCCCGCTCAATGATTCCGGGTAGGCCGCTAGAGCGTCCTGGCAACGGGCCGTCGAGATGGATGATCGTCGATTACAGAATCCGGCTTACAGATGGGCTCGCCACCCAATCGCCACGCCCCTTCTCCGTTCGGATTCGACTACAATCCTCATTGGTCTGCGACGCCGGAAAGGTTTCGTCACTCGACCGGCGTCGCGGGTCCTGCACCCCATTTGGTCGACCACCAACACCGTCGGCGCTCAGGTTTACGCCACGGGACTAAAACCCCACTCACCGTTTTGGATGATGGGCTCTTCCCTGCCGTCGTGGGTAACACCGAATACGGACACCTCCGGAGAACCAACCACGAAATCAACGTGCACGGCACTCTGGTTGAGTCCGACCTCGATCTGTTGTTCTTCATTCATCTCTGTTCCCCCCTCGACACACATCGGGTAAGACCGACCCAGAGCGATGTGGCAGCCATCGTTCTCGTCGAACAGCATGTTGTTCCAGACCAAACCTTCGCGGGCAACTGCTCCAGACATGGGCACCATCGCTACCTCCCCGAATCGTGTGGCGCCCTCATCTGTGGTCACAATCCGATCAAGAGTCTCCTGGCCCCGCTCGGCAGTCGCTTTGACCACCTGCCCGCCGGAGACTTCGAAGGCAAACCCCTCGATCAACTCGCCGAAATAGCTCAGCGGCTTGGTTGAGGCGATTACCCCTTCTCCCTTTAGACGATGAGGAACAGCAAACACCTCTTCGGTCGGAAGATTCGGATAGAAGTCCTCACCCGAATGGGTGGTCACGGCCCCACCTGCCCACAGGGGTGCGTCAGGCAGGCCCAACGTCAGATCAGTGCCAGGCCCTGCGTAGCGCAGAGATGTGTACTGCCGGGAAGTGAGGTAGTCGCGGCGGGCACCGAGATCCTTGCCGTGATCCAGCCACGCTTGAATGGGATCTTCCTCGTAGACGCGACACGTGCGCAGAATCGCCTCCCACATCTTCTCTGTTTCGCCATCCCCGTCGTCTCCGAACACAGACTCGGTCCAGGCCGGAACCGGGACCGCTGCAACACACCATTTATCGCGCCCATTCATTTGCCCCTCCCGTGCAGGAATGATGACTTCAGCGTTTCGCTTCGTGAACCCCTGAATCAGCTCAGGGTTGATGCCGGACATGGCAGCCGGGTCTTCGGCCAGGATGCGCAAGTAACTGACGCCTTCGTTGAAAGACATTGCGCGGTGCTTGATCGAGTCGGCCACGGTGGAGACGGCGTCGGACGAGCCGTGCTCGAAGCGCGACCTAGACAAAGCCTCGTCAAGCCAGATCACCTCGGCGTTCTCGGCTCCCAGTTCGTAAGCCCTGGCAACCAGAAGACGGCCAAAGTCGGGCATTTTCAAGGGCACATCGAAAAGCAACCTGTCCCCCGGCTTGACTGCCAAGCCGATTTGAAGAATTACATCCACATATTTGGCCAACAGTTCTTGGCTGGGCATCAACACTCCGTTCAACAGCGACACGGCGACCCTACTCTTGCCCTGTGTGTGGCCGCTTCTCTATCACTGGTGATCTCGACTTCTATACGGAGTACTTCGGCGTCGACCACACCGCCGAGGAGAGCCTGCCCGCATCGTGGAACGTGGCCCCAACTGACCGGATCTATGTTGTCAACGAGAGGGATGGCGAGCGTCTCCTGAGCCCAATGAAGTGGGGCCTGGTCCCGCATTGGGCCAAGGACGCCCGAAAGATACACATCAACTCCCGGCTCGAATCTGTGGCGACATCACCCGTATTCCGAGAGTCCTTCGCCCGGCGTCGGTGCCTTATCCCCGCCGACGGCTTCTACGAATGGGAGCCACCCGAAAAGGGCCGAACCCCACATTGGATTCACCGCGCCGATGGTTACCCGATGGTCTTTGCCGGGATCTGGGCAACCCGTTTCATCGAGGAGTCCCAGTCGTGGTCGCGCTCGTGCTCCATTATCACCCAGCCAGCATCTGGGCCGGTTGAACCCATCCACGACCGCATGCCTCTCGTACTCGAGCGAAACGTGTGGGACGCCTGGCTTGATCGCGATTTGGTTGACCCAGAGATGGTGTTGAGCATTATCGAACCGATCGACCCAGGGATTCTGATGGAGCATGTGGTCTCCCGCAAAGTCAACAGCGTGAAGAACAATTCTCCTGATTTGCGCGATCGGGCCGAACCCGAAACCCTGTTCTGATGCACGGCGGCAAGCTAAAGCGCGAACTGGGAGTTGGCGGCGCGGTCGTTACGGGCCTCGGCTCGATCCTCGGTACCGGAGCTTTCGTGGCGATTGGCATCGCATCCACCAACTGGGGTGATCAGGTCTTGTTTGCAGTACCCATCGCGGCCGCCGTCGCCACGTTCAACGGACTCTCGTCGGCCTTCCTCGCTGGCAAGTTCGCTGTCGCCGGCGGCACCTACGAATACGGCTATCGAACCCTCAACCAATGGTTCGGTTTCGCCGCGGGGTGGCTGTTTCTACTTGCCAAGACGGCCTCGGCCTCCACCGCGGCCCTTGGAGTTGCTCTGTATCTAAACCTCGACGGCCCACTGGTGCCGATCGTCGCCGTGGCGGTGGTCACCGCGTTGGTGCTCGCCGGAATACGAAGAACAGCCTGGGTCAATCTCGTGCTCGTATCAATCACCATCGTTGGGATCCTGTGGTTTGCCTACTCAGGCATGACCAACGACGTGGGCGTCATCAATTTGTCATCCCAGGAAGACTCGATCCTCGCTGCAGTTGCTTTCCTGTTCGTCGCCTATACCGGATACGGCCGAATCGCCACCCTTGGCGAAGAAGTCAAGGACCCAGCACGTGTGATCCCGATCGCCGTGGTTGTCACCCTGCTCGTCGCCGCTGTTCTCTACATGACGATTGCTATCGGCGGAAGGGCCGCAGGCGGCCCCAGGTGGGGCGCGATCATCACACTCGGATTTGTCGACTCTCCTGTGGTTCGGATAGCCGCAGTCACGGCCATGATCGGCGTTCTCCTCAATCTGATACTCGGCCTGTCTCGAGTTTGGCTGGCGATGGGTCGACGAGGTGATATGCCCCGTCGACTGGCGGAGTTGGACAAGGATCGCGAGCCGCGATCGGCCATCCTCCTCACTGCCGTGCTGGTGGCTGCCGCCACCCTGGCCGGTGACATCAAGCTGGCCTGGGCGTTTTCAGCGATGACTGTCCTCCTCTACTACGGGATCACCAATCTGGCTGCACTCGCTGTCGATCGATCGAGAGTGACCTCCTGGGCCGGACTTGGTTCGTGCGCCTTCTTGAGCTTCTTTGTCCCTGGACCTGTCTGGCTGACTGGCGCCGGGCTTCTGGTTGCGGGCCTCCTTTGGAAGACCGGCGTGGACCGTATGCGGAAAGTACGCTTCCAGAACCCTTGAGACTACGGGCCTCCCTATTCGTCGTTGTTGCGGTGCTTTTTGCCGCCGGCTGCTCCCAGATCGTCGGTGAGACACCGTCTGAACCCGGAGTCGACGACGACCCTCGACCGTCGACGGAGACCAGCGATGACGTCGAGACTCGCAATTGTGTCCTGTTCACCGGACACAACAACACAGTTGACACCGGATCACTCGCCGGAGACGCCCTCGCCCTCGCAGGCGAAACTTTCCTCTGTGCGGATGATGTGGTTGTTGCACGAAATGACGATTTCGGTTCGATCGCGGCGGCCGCTCAGTTGGCCGCTGCCCTCCAAGGCCCACTGCTCTTTCCCGAACCCCGCCTCGCTGCGGAGCTAGGAAGATTGGACCCGAAGAGGGTTCATACTGTCGGCGTGGCCGACCTCAGCGCACCTGGAGACGCTGTCTTGGTAGCGCACGACATCCCCGGTGCAATCACGACCACAGCCGAAGCACTCAGAACTACCCAGCGGGCCGACCCAGGAAACGACACCACCGACGTCATTGTCGAAGCCATCCTTGCTATCAGGGAAAGAGATCGGGTCAGCGGTCCGCCGGCGACAGCATCGAGCACCACGACCACTCTCCCTTCGGCCAATGCCGAAGACATTGCGGCCCTCGTCACCCGTTTGGCTGCAGCGACTGAAAGCGAGTCCATATGGCTTGTCGACGGCAGCAAACCTGAAACCCTGCTGCTCGCAAGCGCCTACGGCCGGTCGGTCGGTGCGACAGTGACCCCATTCGACGACCGGGATCTGCTGGGGAACACAGCCCTCTCCGCCGCCCTCAGGGGCCGAACGCCAGATTCGATTCGGTTTGTTGGTCCGGAACCCGATGCGACTCAATGGGAGTTGAATCTGCTTCTATCCGGCACCCAGCTCCCCGGAGGTGGGTTCTATGTCCTTCCCAAAGACCAGCCGCGCCGGTACGTCGCGTTCTACGGCCACCCCACCACGGATGCCCTGGGTGTCCTTGGTGAACAGGGCCCCCAACAGACCCTGGAACGTATGGAACCGTTTCTGGAGGCGTACACGGGCGATGGTGCCCAGGTGATCCCCTCTTTCGAGATCATCGCTTCGGTCGCTTCGGCCGGGGCAACCGATGATGGTGACTACAGCTTTGAGTGGCCCGCCGACACGTTCCAACCCTGGGTGGACCTCGCAAGAGACAACGAGGCATACATCATCCTCGACCTGCAGTCGGGCCGGGACGACTTTTTGAGTCAAGCCGTTCAGTACGAGGAGTTGCTCAAACTGCCCTTTGTCGGACTAGCCCTGGACCCGGAGTGGCGACTGGCTCCTGACGAGGTCCATCTGCGCCAGGTCGGCAGTGTCGAAGCGGCAGAGGTGAACATCGTCACCAACTGGCTTGCAGACCTGGTCCGAGACAACGGCCTGCCCCAGAAGATGCTCATCGTGCATCAGTTCAGGACCGACATGATTCAGAACCGTGGGGACCTGGTCTCTCGGCCAGAAATTCAGATGGTCATCCAGATGGACGGCGACGGCACCGAGCCGCAAAAGGACGCCACCTGGACCACCCTCCAGCGTGGGGCCGAAGACGCCCACTGGGCCTGGGGTTGGAAGAACTTCTTCGACGAGGACGAACCTGGCCCTCCGAGCCCTGAGAGCACCATGGACAAAGTTCCGTCCCCGGTGTACGTCAGTTACCAGTAGACCTGGCATCATCAGGCCATGACCAAGTTTGCGTACTTCTGCGGGCACGAACAGTGGCAACCCGAGGAGCTTCTCAGCCACGCCGTCCTTGCCGAGGAAGTTGGCTTCGACATGGTGGTCGTGTCAGAACACTTCCACCCATGGGTCGATGATTCGTCAGCCTCCGGGTTTGCTTTCTCAACAATCGGCGCAATGGCCGCTGCCACTGACCAGATCGAGTTCGCGACAGGAGTCACCACTCCCCTGTTTCGGTACCACCCTGGTGTCGTAGCTCAGGCCGCGGCAACTCTCGACCGGTTGTCCGGGGGACGGTTCACTCTTGGGGTCGGAACCGGCGAAAACATCAACGAGGGGCCCTTGGGCTACCACTTCCCCAAGTACGCCGAGCGAAACGCTCGAATGAACGAGTCACTCGAGATCATGCGCCGCCTGCTCGACGGCGAGAAGCTGAGCTATGACGGAGAGTTCTACCAAACCGACCGCGCCAAGCTGTACTCGCCCCCGATCGGACCGGTTCCAATCCTGATGGCGGCTGGCGGCCCCAAATCGGCCACGTTGGCCGGCCAGAAGGCTCAAGGAGTCGTCACCTCCGTCAAGGATCCCGCCGACACCGTTGAGCGAGTCATCTCTCCGTTGCGCACCGCAGCATCGGAGGCGGGCAACCCCGAGCCCACAGTGCTAGCGACCCGTTGGTCGCTTCACGCAGCCGACGAGGACGAAGCTTGGGAGGCTCTCTATTCGTGGCGGGGTCTCAGGGCACCAGGTCGCCTCGAGGCCGTAGATCCGGCGACATTGCGCGGGCGCGCAGACGAACTCCCCCGAGAGGAAGTCCTAGGGCGCTACACCCTGGTGAACTCGGCCGACGACATCGTTTCCGCGTACAAGCCCCTGGTTGATGACCTCAACGCAGACGTCGTCACCTTCCAAATGGCATCTCTTGACCAGATCGAGCTGATCAGGCTCTTGGGCAACGAAGTCCTCCCGGCCTTGCGGAGCTGATCAGCCGACTCGAGTTATCAGCTCGACCAACGTCAGGATCTGCTGCCGCTCTTGCAGGCGGTCCCCCGCCAGGTCCGCTGCCGCAAGCAGCGACGGCACCACGTTCTGCAACTCAGTCAATATCAACCGAGCGTCATCAGTCGGAGTCGTCAGCAACCTTTCGACGGGATCGGCCATCTTGTCCGTCAGTCCCAACGCGAAAGACCCGAACAGATCGATCCGAAAACCATCTGCTTCGCGGACTAGAAGTTCACGATCTGTGCCATCCGGCGCCGTCAGCCTGACCATCTTGAACTCCACCCCGCCGGAGGTGAGCGTCGTTTGACCACTGTCGACATCGCCATCGAGAACCCCATTGGCTCCCTGGGCAAAGCCCGCCCAGAAGTTGGCCGCTATGTCCAGGTCGCCCATTCGAAGGGCTTCGGCAACGTCGGCAAAGGAGGCTCCCTCAGCCAGGGAAGCGAGGGCGGCCTGGCCTGGCATGGCAAAACGGGCAGCAGCCTCGAAATCCGCCACTGACGACGCAGCCACCAGCTCTGACACGGTCCCGCTGGCCGTGTCTCCCCCGGTGGGTGTGGAGACCGTCGTCGAAGTTTCCGATCCGCCGCCCGAGCACGCGGCAACGACGACCAGCAAGAGAAGGCTACGTCTCATCGGTGTTGATTCTGCCAGTGACGAGAAGCTGGCGCCGCCGTGGGAGCTCGTTGAGCCGGGACGCCCGCGCCAACCAGACCACGTAGCCAATACCGACCGCTTCCAGTATCCACCGCCACAAGTCAGAGAATGCTCGTTCGATGGCGAGAGACCAATATGGAACCTGCCCCGGTGTGATTTCGAACCCGAAGAACGGCCACAAGAACACTTCCTGATTCAGCCACATGCCGTCCAACAGCAGATGGAACAGCCAGCCGACTCCGAGTGCCATCCAGGCACGTCGTCGACGGCCGCGCCTTGTAGCCAGCAGAACGCCGATCACGAAAAGCGTCGGCGCGAGCAATGAGTGGGCCCACAGCTCTCCGGTCGCCATCGAGGACCCAAGCAGCACGGTGCCGATCGGCATATCGATGAGATCGGGGACCAGCGCTCCCAGTGCCAGGAACCGCAGGTCAACCTTCGGGTCGCGAAAGATCCATCGGAACAGCCAGATGCTGGCCCCCAGGTGCCAGAAGATCATTTCAGGCTACGAGTAGTCGCCTGCAGTGGACACAACGCGGCAGATCGTCAGCGAAGGCCTCGTCCTGTTCAGCAGGCGACAACGTCATGTGACATCCACCGCATACACCGTGGTCAAAGCTCGCAATCGCAACGCCCTCTTTGATTCCCCGCAGCTTGTCGTAGAGAACCAGCAGGTCTTCCGGTATCGGTTCGAGTGCGGAGCGTTTTCGCTCTTCCTTTCGAGCCAGCTCGCCGTCGATGACTTTCCACTGCTCTTTGATTGAGGCCTCCAGGGAGTCCTTTTTGGCAATGGCCTCGTCAATCGCTTGTTGAGCAGTCGCCACGAGTTCTCTCGCAGGATCGATACCTTCCAACATCCCAAAGACCCTGGTTTCCATAGCCTCCTGTTGGCCCTTGAGGCTTTGGACTTCGAGCCGCATGTGCTCGGTCTCGCGGGCACTCATCCCTCCGGCGAACAACCTGGTCTCGTGCTCGGTGAGCTTTGACTCGAGGATCTCCAATTCACCTTCGGACTTGTCTAGCGCCAGTTCCAATTGCCGCAGCTCGGCCGCCTGCCCATCGAGTGTCTTCTCGAGAGACTTGACCTTCTCGTGAGCCTCTTTGTAGAGCTCTAGCTCCGGCAGGGATTGCCGTTGCTCGAGGAGCCGGTCGATTTGGAGATCGATCTCCTGGAGATCCAATAGGTCGGTGAGGCTGCTCAGCATCATTGCGCCGCGCGAGAGTAGTTGGGTCTCAGCGCCAAACCTTCGGGTCGGTCCCGGTGAGGTCCAGGACCGGGCCGGGTGCCATTTCGGCGACCATTCTGACAAGGGCTGCCATGCCGGGGCGCTCAGTCACAGTGTGGCCGGGATCGATGACGGCCATACCCAAGTCGGCCGCTGCGACCGCTCGGTGGTGACTCACGTCACCGGTCACCAAGGCATCCGCGCGACTGGCAGCCGCTTCGATCAATCCGCCTCCCGACCCGGGAACGACCGCGAGGGACTCGACCCCCGCATCCATTGAACCCGAGATTCGCATACCTGACTGGCCGTAGTCTGCGATCAGTTGATCGACAAGGGCTGAGACAGTCGTTGAGATTCGACCAACCCTGCCAATCGGTGCCAGCTCGGCGACTGGGTCGGCGCCGAATGGTTCCACCTCAGAGAGCCCGAAATAGTCCGCGAGAGCGTCGGCCATGCCTCCTGGAGCCGCATCGAAGTCGGTATGGGTCACAACCAACGCAGTGTTGGACTCGATGAGGCGATATGCCCTCGATCCGACCGACCGGTCGGATAGCAAACGGCTGGACGGGGTGAACAGAAGCGGGTGGTACGTCACGAGCACATCCACCGGGTTCTGATCCAAGGCTTCGAGAACCGCCGTATTGACCTCGTGACAAACGGCTACCTCTGTCACCTCGGCTCGAGGATCTCCCAACTGTTGGCCGATGGGATCCCAATCAGGCGAATTCTCGGCTCCCGTTCGCTCAGCAATTGCAGCTGCGAATTCGGAGACAGTTCTCACGGTGATGGAATGGTAGGCGGTGCCGCGCCGGGGCCGGCACACCTTTGAATCCCGACCGCTCGTATTCTGCGGACCTTGAGCCAAGCCGTCGCCCGCACCCTCGTCTTTGTCTCCTCGGCAGCAGTCCTGGTGATCGAGATTCTCGCTGCCCGATTGCTCGCTCCATACCTCGGGGTGAGCCTCGAGGTATTCACCGGGATCATCGGTGTGATCCTCGCCGGGATCTCGCTGGGTGCTTGGTTGGGTGGCAGAGCCGCCGATCGGGGTGATCCAACGGGATTGCCAGGGCTCCTCCTCATAGGAGGTGGCATCAGCGCACTGGTGTCGCCCTTCGTGATCGATCTCCTGGGACCCACCCTCGGAAACACCGCCTCTTCTGTGGTGCTCGCTGCCGGGGCGGGGTTTCTGGTACCAGCCGCGCTGTTGTCAGCGCTTCCTCCGGTGATAGTGAAGATCCGTCTCGCTTCCCTAGAGGAGACCGGTGCGGTGGTGGGCTCATATTCCGCCATCGGCACAGCCGGAGCCATCTTTGGGACGTTCATCACCGGCTTTTTCCTGGTGGCCGCATTTCCGACCCGGCCCATCATCGCCGTGTTGGGGCTGGGGCTCGTTCTCGTTGGTCTAGTCCTGATGGTGGGACGACGCGACCGGACGACATTCCTCGCCGTGGGCGTAGGGGCACTGCTAGCTGGAGGTCTGGTGACTCTCGGGGGGCCATGCGAATACGAGACGGCATACCACTGCGCTGTCGTCGAGATCGACGATGACAGACCATCCGGTCGAGTGCTTCTCCTCGACCGGATTCGCAACAGCTACGTCGACGTCGAGGACCCCACCTACCTGGAGTTCCGCTACGTGAAACTCATCGCGGACATCGTCAACGCGGAGGCTCCGGACCGACGCCTTGACACGCTGGGGATCGGCGGTGGTGGGTTCACTCTTCCCGGCTACTTCGCCTCGACTCGGCCCCAATCGACCAACACGGTTCTCGAGATCGATGGCTCTCTGGTTGAGATCGGCAGAACTCATCTCGGTCTGACAGACGCAATCGACGTCCGGATTGTGGATGCTCGGACCGGGATTGCCGCAGTCGCGAACGGGTCACTGGAGGTGGTGGTTGGGGATGCCTATTCGGGTGCATCTGTCCCGTGGCACTTGACCACCGTCGAGTTCCACCGAGAGATCGCCCGCGCACTCGCCCCGGACGGCATCTACACCATGAACGTGATCGACTACGGCGAGCGTAAATTCATTCGGGCGCAGGCAAGGACTCTGCTCGAGACCTTTGATCACGTTGCGCTGTTCGCGCCCAACAGCTACCTGTACGGCGACCGAGGCGGCAACTACATACTCGCAGCTGGAGAGCAACCAATCGACGTCGACGCGATCGTCCAGCTCCTTGGCTCACGTGGCGGGCGTGAGGTCGGGATCGCTGGCGCCGAGCTGACCGCCTGGATCGGAGACGCCCCACTCCTGACCGACGACTTCGCCCCTGTGGATCAGATGCTCATCGGCACACGGTGAGAGTGACACAGGCACAGAGCACTCGAGAAAGCAATCGGCCTCAGGGAACTTCGTCGACCTGCGAAGCGTCTAGATTGGTGTGCACACCAAGTCTCTAAGGAGGGCTATGAGACACTGGCTACTGGTCCTGGGGATCGTATTGTCCCTGTCAATCGCCGCTTGCGGAACAGGGGAAACGACGGCCGAAGATGGTACGGACTCGACCGAGTCCGTTGACGAAGACGGCCCGACACTGTCCGAACTCCTTGGCGGCTGGATACAAACCGGACGAGCAGTATCAGGTAGCACCGGTGATTCCGTCGCCAGGCGGCGGCCAGGGAGCAGGCCCATGAGAATCCCAGTCCCCTCACCCCGCAAACTTCCGATCTGAGCCTCAGAATCGACGTGGACAACTTCGCCAATCTCGACTCCACAGCTCTTCTCGTGATCGATGTCCAGAAAGGGTTCGACGAAGAGGATTATTGGGGGCCTCGGGACAATCCTGACTGCGAGGCGAACATCGAGAGCTCATCACTGCATGGCGGTCAGCAGGTCGCCCTGTGGTGTTTGTCCGCCACGACTCGGTAACCCCCGGGTCGCCCTTACGCCCGGGCCAACCTGGAAATCAGTTCAAGTCGGTCGTTACCGGCGAGCCCGACCTGATGGTGACCAAGAGCGTCAACTCTGCTTTCTACGGCGACCCAGACCTGCATTCGTGGCTGCAAGCCAACGACGTAACCGGCGTGGCAGTGACTGGCATCACCACCAACCACTGCTGTGAGACAACAGCTCGAATGGCTGGGAATCTGGGCTACAAAACCCTGTTCGTCATCGACGCAACCCACACTTTCGACCGCCCGGCTTTTGGAGGCGGCGTGATTCCAGCTGACGAAGTGAGTCGAATGACAGCCTCAAATCTCCAAGAAGAGTTTGCCCAGGTGGTCACCGCGGCCGACCTCGTGTAGGACGGGACGCAACCCAAACTGTCGGAGCATCGACAGTCGAGAGTAGAACCGGGCTGCTATCCCTCTACTGGTCCTAGCCTCAGTGACAATGCCGAGACAGACCAAGGTTCTGCTGGTTGCGCTATCCATCGCAGTCGCCGCGTGTGCTGGTGACGGTGTCGATCAGCAGCCTTCCGCCCTGGATGAGATTGCTGACATTGGAGAGCTTGCTACCGAGTTCAATGAATCGTCCGGGACGCCGAGGCTGATCCTGCTGCTTTCTCCTACCTGACCGGAGTGCATGGTCGGTGCCAGTTGGGTGCGAGAGAACATATTGGCGGCTTACCCAGAAGCTGACGTAGCCGTGACCGCCATATGGTTCAACATGTTGTTCAGTGATGATCGGAACGAGTGGGACCCACGATTACTGACGGACACCCGAGTGACTCACTACTGGGACGCCGACCGCGATATCGGCGCTTGGTTTGACCAAAACGAACAACAGATCGGTTTCGAGTTCACCAAGGGCCCAATTGTCTGGGACTCGTTCTTCTTGTTTGGTCCCGATTCGACATGGGAAGCGGTCCCTTCCGACCTGATCGCGTACGGGAATACGGTCCTCGACGACAAGATTTTGCTGCGGGAAGCCTACGAGGCCCTGCTACAGCCTGGCCGTCCGTAATCAGGTCTTGGTCGCCAAAACCGACCACGCGACCGGCAGCCGCTCCCGGCCTTCGGCAAGACGGAACAATCCATCCTCTCCCTGTTGATTCACGGGTCCTGACTCCCACGGAAGTCCGTCATACTCTTCGATCCGATCAATCCGAAGCCCGGCATCGATGAGAGCCTGCAATACCTCAGCCATGCCGTGGTGCCACGTGTAGTTCTCAGGGTGAGTCAGCTCACCATCGCCGGCGTACGTCACCTCTTCTGAGAACAGCAGAGGTTCTGAATGGTTGAAGTACGGATACTTGATAACCAGCTCGTCGTCGTCCCGTTCGTCGTCCAGCGACCACATCACCGGATGCGCCTCCCTCATAAAGAAGAATCCGCCCTCATTGAGAAACCCGGACACGACCTTCGCCCATCCTCGGATGTCGGGCAGCCAGCAGATGGCACCAATGCCGGTGTACACCACGTCGAACGTCTCGTCGAGAACCTCGGGCGTGTCGTACAACTCCGAGACCAGGAACCGAGCCGGAGTGCCGCTTTCTGCGCTGATTCGTTGAGCCGCCTCGATCGACTTCGGGGATAGATCGATACCAGTGACCTCTGCTCCGAGCCGGGCCAAACCAATCGTGTCAGTCCCAATGTGACACTGAAGGTGAAGCAGTTTCGCCCCAGCGATGTCGGGCATCTTGGTGGCGTCGAACCTCACCACGGACCCTACGAATTCGGGGTCGGAGGCAAAACGGTCGATGCCGTAGACGTCCGAGCCGTAGTGACTGTCGACACGAGAGTCCCAGTTGGCGCGGTTGGTTTCTCGGTATTGATCGATCGGCATTCGATCAGTATCGCCTAGGTCCACGACCTTCGCTGCTGAATAAGTTGGCGTTCCTGCTCAGATCAGTGTTCCGAAACACAGGTTTCAGACACCTCAGTCGTCTACCCACTGACTCTCTAGTGCTTTGAGTGCATTCGTCAACGCCTCACGTGCCTGCTCGGCAGCTTCGGAGTCGAGGCTTGACGGGTCGAGCGAGACTTGAAAATCGCCAATCTGGGCCTCGATTCTCTCCTTGGGACCCAGGTCATCGAACTCACCCACAACCTCGTAGGTGCGTAGCGAATGACTGATGCCTTTCACATTCACATCGCCGAGCGGACGGCAGTAGAACTTGTCCTTTACCAAGGAATACGTGGAGTGCGAGATCTGGATCTGATCGGCGTCGGCCGTGGCTTCGAGGCGTGCGGCCGCATTGACGGAACCACCGACGATGGTGTAGTCGAGGCGATCCTCCGACCCAAAATTCCCAACGGTGCAGTACCCCGTGTTGATACCGATTCGGATTTTCAATGGGTCGGGGCCGATGGTCTCGGACCACTCCCTTCGCAGTTCGGCAAGCCTCTTCTTCATCCGTGTAGCCATTCCCACACATTCGATGGCGTCCTGTTTGCGTCCCCGGGTCTCAGGGTCCCCGAAGAAGATCATGATCCCATCGCCGATGAACTTGTCGATGGTGCCTCCGCACCCGTCAGCGATCGTCGCCATCTCACTCAGATACGTGTTCAAAACGTCGCTCACGGCTTCAGCCTCCAACCGGTCCGTTAGTTCCGTGAAGCCTTCGATGTCCGAGAAGAAGACGGTCAGTTCTTTGCGGTAGGACTCGACGTGGACTTCAGTCTTCCCCTCGAAAATCGAGTCGTAGACCTGTCGGGACAAGTACTTGGCCAACTTGCCGGAGAGAGCCTCAAGTTGGTCGTTCTTCTCGTTTAGAGACTTGTTGGCGACCTGAAGAGCGTCCTCAGCCTTCTTGCGTTCGGTGATGTCGCGGATGATCCCGCTGTAGAAGCGTCGACCGTCGATATCCCAGGTAGCCAACGACAGTTCAATCGGAAACTCCCGGCCATCTCGGTGTACTCCTGCGAGTTCCACGGTTTGGCCTATGACGTGACGTTCTCCCCCGCCTGTCACTCGAACAATGCCCTCATCATGAGCTTCGAGAAACCGCTTCGGCACAATCGCGCCAAGCTTCTCCCCAAGCATCTCTTCTGAGGTGAAGCCGAACATCTCAGTGGCCGAGGCGTTCCATAGGACCACACGGCCGCGACTGTTCAGAGAAATGATTGCATCGTTGGCCGACTCCAGGATTGCTTCCATTCGCCGCTCCGATGCCGCCAGGGCTCTTGTCATTTCGGCTCGCTCGCTGATGTCTCTGATGATCCCGCCAAAGAACCGTTCGCCCTCGTCCTCCCACGTTGCCAACGACAGCTCAATCGGAAACTCGTGACCGTCACGGTGTAGGCCATAGACCTCGACGGTCTTGCCGATGATCCTGGTCTTACCGGTCTCGACGACACGCGACATCCCGGCCTGGTGCGCCTGACGAAATCGTTCCGGAACCAAGAGCGTGAGAGATCTACCTCTCACCTCGTCGGCCGTGTACCCGAACAGGTGCTCCGCCGCCGGATTCCATGTGACGATTTCCCCCCGACTGTCAGCCGTCACGATCGCATCAGCGGTCGACTCAATAACGGCGTCGAATATCCCTTGACGGTGGTTCGGTTCTGGCACGACGGGATCCTATCGCCAGACGGACCCCGGTGGGTGATTGGGCGTCGCATCACCTAGCCCAACCACCGAGCATGACCCGCGACCGATGGGCGGGTTTAGGCGACAACGGCTCCACTCGTCTCGACTCGTATGGGCGTTGACGGACTCGAACCGCCGACCCCTGACTTGTATGGGAGCAAATCAACTGCCCGAGAGGCCCGTCGTGACGGGCTTTCGGAGTGGTCACCGTCCTCCGGGGGAGCATCGGAGGAACAAGACCATCCCGCCGTTGGCCCCAGGGGTGCACACATATGTTCCGTGATGTGCGCAAATCCATCTTGGTCTCCCCTCGGTTTGTGCTCCCTTTCCCAACGGCTCCTGGGGGGACTAATGGGAGCCAGACTCAAGAGCGAGGCGCAGTTTCTCCACCATCGCAAAAGCGGTGTTCCTCATGAAGTCTTCCTGAAGGTCCATGCCGAACGCAGTGAGCACCGAAACGGCGTCACCGATGACGACGACTACGTTGGACACATTCAGCGAGGCACCGGCCGGGTTGTTTGGTCCCACGATGCTCTGCACAGTTCCGAACGCCACGTCGCCAATGCCATCAAAGGTCCAGGCTTCTTGTGGCGTCACTGTCTGAGGGCCACCAAAAGGTGTATCTGACTGCCATGGGTCACAACCCGGCGTGAGATCCTTGAGCATGGCTTGCGCCCACTTCGCTGCTTGATCCGATTGCCACGTCACGTGCATTAGAACAGGGCCTCTATCGACCTGAAAGAGAATCGAGTCACCATCGGCCAACTGTGGTTGGTCGATGACAGCCCCGCACGGCCCCCTCGGGTCTGGGTCATCTTGGGCGCCGATCTCGTCCGGCTCCACAATCTTGATTTCGGGGTCGCCCGTGAAGCCTGAAGCGATTTCATCGAGCGTGAAGAGTGCGCCGGGTAGCCCCGCGTCAGCTTGGCTTTCTGGGGTAGAGCTAGCCGTTTGCAACGACAGTCGTCGTGGGGTCCACCGTCTCACCAGTTGCGATGGTTGTCGACCGCGGGGAGGTGTTCGAATTGCCTATTGGTTCAGCGGCACACGCCCCCGCGAGAACCAGCACAGCAGCGGAGACCCACCATCTCATCTCACAAGTCCACGGTTGACACTCATAGTTCCGTCCTCCCTTACCGTGGATTATTGGCCAGTAACAGGCATTATGCGCGACCGAGCAACCGGAGACAGCCTGAGTAAGGGCCTTCCTGACGGGTCGTGGGCGTTGACGGACTCGAACCGCCGACCCCTGCCTTGTAAGGGCAGTGCTCTAGCCAACTGAGCTAAACGCCCGGGAAGTGATTCAGACCCGATCGCCCTGAATCAGTGGACTGCGCCGAAAGGGTAGGAAACCTTTGTTCGTTTGGCGACTCACCTGGAGCCGCCTGGCGTGGCGGAACCTGAGCCAAAATGGTCGAGGGAGCGACTGGGCCGCTCCCTCGATCTCACCCGCCCCCGAATCTACGGCGTCATTGCCGTAGTCGGCGGCCCTCCCTCTAGGTAGCTGCCGAACGTGAAGCCCCCGTAGCCCCAACCCTCGATAGCAACACCTTGAAAGGTTCCGGTGACCAAGCCTTCGCCGGAGCCTGAGCCATTGGTCGTCTGCGAGGTCGTCTTCGACTCGTACCCGTCGCCTTTCAAGACCATCCGACGATCGCTCCGAACGACCTGCTCGACGTAGTCGACCACGAACTCCACGTCGTAAGTGACCACTTCGGGAAAGTCTCCAACGCAGTAGTCGAACTCACTGGAGTCGATTGACAAAGTGACGTGGATCGTGTCCAGACCACGCTTCTGATAGGTAGGCATTGTGACTTCCCTCGTGCCCCAGAATTGACAATCGAAGGCTCCCCCGTATTCACCGCCATCCGGGTTGGTCCCGCTCAACGACATTTGCTTGTTGCCGTCGGAATACCAACTGGCAGCCAGCCGTCCGAAGTCCCCACCGGCGGACACGCTTTCTGAGACGTGCCGGCGCCCGTCGTCGTTGGCGCTACCTACGGCGGGAATAGAAAGGGCCACGACCAGTCCCATGACTAGCCCAAGCACGGCCCAAGTCTTCTTGCGTTCTGAAGTACCCATACTCTCCTCCTTCTCGTCGGGTTCTTCTGCCCCAATCGATACTCCGCTTTTTCAAGACGCCCTGCAATGGGGGGTTCACCCCACACGCGGCACGAGAAGGACCGGCTCCTTTAACCTCAGCCTGGGCGGCAAACGCATCTATCGCGTACGCTCGGCCCGTGAATAGAAAGCCCGAGGTTGCTGATCTGGTTCAGGAGTTGATCGGCGCGTGGAACGGCAGCGGGATCGGTGAGTACCCCACCATTGAAAGCTTCACCTATCGGGAGCGGACGGTCATCACAGCTCGGGACGACCACCCCGCCCTCCACTTCGAGCAGCGCACATGGAAGGCAACGGACCACGGCGAAGAACCCTCCCACTGGGAATCTGGCCTCCTACGGCTCTTCTCTGACGGGACGGCGACCTTGAACAACGCTCAGAGCGGGCGCGCCGAAACGATGGCCGGCACCTGGTCAGCTACTGGCGATGGTTGGAGAATCTCTCTTCAAAGCACGGGTTTTGCGGGAGACGAACGCATGATCGACTCGACTCGCATCTTCACACTATCCGCTGGCACCTTGACGTACGTTCACGAGATGAGCACCACCGCTCACCCAAGCATGGCGCTTCACCTCAAGGCCACGCTGAAAAGGGCCTGACAGCCCCTTTCTGTAAACGAAAACCGCGGCGTAGCACACGCGATCGTTCAAAGAACGAGGATGAAGGGTTAGATGCCTCCAGAGAACGTGTCGCATTGGGTAGCGTCACCCGATTCGAAGCCACGTTGGAACCACTTCATACGCTGCTCGGCTGAACCGTGAGTCCACCCCTCGGGGTTCACCCGACCGGTCGTCGCCTCCTGGATGCGATCGTCGCCAACAGCGGCGGCAGCATTGATGGCCTCTTGTAGGTCACCCGACTCCAACATGTCACGACTGAACGTGGTGTAACCCCACACACCCGCGAAACAGTCTGCCTGAAGCTCAAGCCGGATCGAGAGATCGTTGGGGTCACCCTGGCCCGACTGTTGAGCTCGCTGAACACTGCCCATCACGCCAAGAACGTTCTGTACGTGGTGACCCACCTCGTGGGCAATCACGTAAGCCTGAGCGAAGTCGCCCTGCGCACCAAACTGCTGTGACAGCTGCCTGAAGAATCCGAGATCGAGGTACACGTTCTGGTCAATCGGGCAGTAGTGGGGACCGATGGCTGCGGTGGCGCCACCACAGGCCGATTGGGTAGCTCCCTCGAAAAGGACCAGCTTGGCCCGCGGATACTGCTCTCCTGACAGACGGAAGATGTCCGTCCACTCGTCCTGGATGTCGTCAATCAGAAAGCCCATGAAGTCGACCAGCTCGGCGTCTGGGTCGTTGGCCGGAGGCAATGGACTTTCGGCTGGCTGTGCCTCGACCGGATTGAGATTGTTCAGTCCTGGATCAATTCCAGTCCCGCCCCCGCTGAAGATCATGAAGCCGATGATGATGATCGCGATGATGAGGCCTGGTAGGCCCATCCGGCCCATTCCCCCACCTGATCCTGGGATCGGGATCGGGATTCGACCCATTCCCCCACCGCCAGATTGGCCTCGACGATCGACGAGATCGTCGCTTCGTTGACCCCTTTTCCACTTAACCATTTCTTGTCAGTCCAATCCTTCGCCCCGGCGACCAGAAAACGGCCGCCCTCGATGCGAAATCCAAAATCGAGACCCGGAGACTAGTGCGTTCCGTCGGACTGCACCCGCCTACAAGAGTTATCCACAGGCACATATGGGTCGCCGGAACCATTCAAGAGCTGTGGATAAGTGACGATTGGAATATCGACAAATCCCCAATCGTGGCCAGTCCAAAACCTACGCTGGCACCGGCGGTGACTAGACCATGAGCAAACGCGCGATAGAACGTGAAATCAGCGACGAAGCCATCCGGCAATATCTGGATGGAATCGGCACGTTCGACCTGCTCACCGCCGAGGATGAAGTTCGCCTAGCCAAAGCAATCGAGACCGGCCGCAAGGCAGAACTCGCACTCGAATCAGAAACCAACCCGGCCAAACGTCGCCAGTTGGCTCGGCTCGTCCGTGAGGGCGAAGATGCGCGTCAGACCTTCATCAGGGCCAACCTCCGCCTCGTGGTTTCCATCGCCAAGCGGTACAGCAGGGCCCGACTCCCCTTCCTTGACCTGGTTCAAGAGGGCAATCTCGGACTCATCCGCGCAGTCGAGAAGTTCGAATACCGGAAGGGCTTCAAGTTCTCCACCTATGCAACCTGGTGGATCCGTCAGGCGATAACTCGAGCGATCGCTGACAAGAGCCGCACAATCAGGGTCCCGGTCCACATGATGGACACGATCAACCAGATGCAGACCGCCGAGACAAACCTCACCAAGAAACTCGGCCGCAAGCCGACCGACGAAGAGCTTGCTGAGGAATCGGGCCTCACGGTGAACAAGATCCGCGAAGCTCGGAAAGTCGCACCAGAGCCGGTGTCGATATTCGAACCTGTCGGTGAAGACAACACCACTCTCGGAGATTTCATCGAAGACGAAGACGCCACCGCGCCTTTCGACCAGATCGCCTCCAAGCTCAACATCGAACAGCTCAGGGGTGTACTCGATCGACTGAACGAACGCGAGCGCACCATCATCGAGATGCGTTATGGCCTTGGTGAACGTGAGCCGGCGACTCTCGACGAGGTGGGCCGACATTTCAACGTCACCAGAGAGCGGATTCGCCAAATCGAAGCCAAGGCACTGGCGAAGATGCGTCACCCATCGACCCCCGACGGCCTCCGCCGACTGGCTGTGGGTTGATCAGGCTGACCTGACCAACTCCAGCAACTCACGCCTATCAGCCTCAACGGGCAACTCTTGCTCGTCGTGTCGTGGACGGCCACGCCCCCGGCGACGGTGGAAGGGCTGTCCGTCCCAGAAGATGTAGCCGCCCCAGACGCCCCACTCCAGGTTGTCTGCCAACGCCACTTCCAGGCAATCGACCCTCACTGAACACGCCCGACAGATCTGTTGGGCGGCTGCCAGTTCTGATGGCCGATCGGAGAAGAAGATGTGGTGATCACCTTCCTGGCTACATCGGCCGCTTGATTGGATGATTCTTAACTTGTCACTCATTTTCGAAACCTTTCGTGGTGCTTTGCGGCCTGAAACCAAAAAGGCCGCCGGGTGTATCGGCGGCCGTCTGTCGAAAGTTCGTCTCGTTAAATGAGTCGACGTGCGGTCGCCGGATTCGTGGAACCCATACCTGCAAACGTGTTCGGGACACACGTGCAGAATTCCCCGATGAGCGGGGTGTGCGATGCTCTACGGAGCCTGATCACAGAAAGTTCCTCATAGCGACCAGGTCACTATGGCCTATTGAGCACGGCTCCGTCAAGGGAATTAACCAAGAAGTGCGATAGGTTCCCAGATCGATGGATACGGCAATCGAACTCTGGGACTACCGACGAAGGGTTTCAGACCTCTACCACCGGGTACGAGCGGTCGGCGTTGGGCCCGAAGCTTGGAAGCTCTGGCGAGAGGAACGGGACCGACTGTTCGCAACCCACCCTCAGACACCTATCGACAATCCAAAGAGGTTCGAGGGTCTTCCGTACTTTGACTACGACCACGCCTTCGCTGTCTCAGGGGAGTTCCGGCCGGGGTCGCATTCAGCAAAGGGCGAGTTCACCCGTGTGGGAGACGTCTGGTTCGAAATCAGCGAGAAGCAACACATCCTCCCCGTGTTCTGGCTTTCGGCCTACGGCGGCGGGATCTTTCTTCCATTCAAAGACACGACCAACGGCGTTGAAACCTACGGCGGCGGCCGCTACCTCTTGGACACCGTAAAGGGTGCCGACTTGGGGGGCTCTGGGACAACGATGCATCTCGACTTCAACTTCTCGTATCACCCGTCGTGCGTCCACTCCGATCGATGGGTCTGTCCGTTGGCCCGACCAGACTCCACGATTGGGCTAGACGTGACTGCTGGGGAACGACTGTGAGTCATCCCATCGAAACGATTCTCAAGTCGGGTCTCAAGTGGCTTCTCGCTTCGGCCGTCCCACTATCCGTCTTGGGGCTGCTGTTCGGCGCGCCGAGCGATCACGAAAGCCTGTACTGGTACGTCAACATCCACCTGATCGTTCTTCAGCTGATCACTTTTGCCTTTGCGGTTTGGGTTACGTCCAAGGTCACCTGGCCATGGTTCCAAGAGACAAGGCGGCCCTGGCTGGCAAGCGTTGCTTCTTTAGTTGCTGCGGCTGTAGGCCTTTCGGCTTTGTTGACGATCGCTACATCTGCGGCAGCCCGCTATGACGTCTCTCTCCAATTCTTACAACTGCTGTCTTCGTTGGATATCGCCTGGGTCGTGGCCGCCATGTATCTCGGGGCCCGGGCCTTGGGCGGGGAAAAGATCGGTCGGATCGCTGGAACCCTCCTTCTTTTGGCCTGTGTGGCTTCGATTGCGATTTACCTCGCTCGCGTCGGATTCACTTCCTCGGGTGGTTGGCTTGTCGATGGGGCCGAAATGATGGCGGTGGTAATCCCGTCTGACGTTGCCGCAGCTGTCATGTCGCTAAGCGTGGTGCTTCTGGCATCTCGGAAGTTGGACAGCAGTCAGGAGACCACGCAGGCGAGCGTCCAGTCGTAAGGCATGAACTCGACATCTGTGGCCTCGCTGAGTTCGTCGGGCAGCCACCGTCTCACCGACGCCAACACCGCGCGTCGGGACACCGGCCAGAACGCCGGCATTCTCTGAGGCCAAACGAAGTCAGGTCCATACCAGCGGAAGATCTTGCTCAGTCCCACAGTGCCGGAACCGAGATCCACAGCACCTCCTGCCGCGAGGAACCGTCTCATTTGTGACTCCAACTGCTCTTCGAGAGCGGAACCCGTGAAGGGCTCGTAGCGAAGAGTCGGACACGAAAAGGAACCGCACACCAGCGCGGCGTGAATACGGGGATCACCAAAACGTCGCACCTTGCCGTGCTCGATGTCGTTGAGGGAAAGAGAAACACCGTCCACGGTGATCCGCTTGGACGAAAAAGCGCCGGGCTTCCGAAGGACGGAACTGAGGCCCTCCTCAGAAACCTCGAGTGTGAGCTCGACCGCAGCGGCGTTGTAGAGGTTGAGCCAATACGCCAGAGCCTCGTCGCGGCTCAGGGTCGCCGGATCCACAGCTACGAGCCCGCCAAGGTACTCCCGGAGAGCCTCGGTCTGGCCACGTGCCGCCGATAGACCACCAATTCTGAGTGCGTCAAGCACCGGGGCGAAGCCCGAGTGATCAACTTCCACCGGACCGCCGTATAGCGGTGCAGGGGTGAACAACACCGACCGGGCTACTTCGAGAGCTGCCTTCAACGCGTTCGCCTGTTCCACTGACAACAACAAACCACAGGAGATGCGGTTCTTGTTCCCACCTATGCTGCAGACATGCTTCGAATGATCGTCCGACTCATACGCTACGTGCTTATCGCGTTCCTCGGTGCTGCCGCCGTGGCCAAGCTTGTACTCGAATCCAACGCCGAGCCAGAAACCCAAGACATAGATCTGGTAGCCATCTTCGGTGGATTACATCTCAAGTCGGAGGCTGACCCGTTCTACGGAGGGAAGGCAATCGTCGCATGCGGCGGCGCACTGATCGATCTCCGCCAAGCCACTCCCGCCCCAACCGATATGGACATCGACGTTTCGGTGATGATGGGTGGATTGTCGATTGTGGTGCCTGAAGGCTGGAGAGTGCACTACGAGTGCCGGTCCTTGCTTGGAGGGTTCTCAGACGTCACGCGAACCACGGCTGACCCAGATGCCCCCCGCCTGATCATCACAGGCCAAATGGTTATGGCCGGAATCCAGGCAACCAACGACTCACCCGTACGAGAGGAAGTATGACCACGCGAATCGAAGCCAACCGTTTGATCCCCGGTCGAGGTGAAATAATCGATGACGCCGTCGTGCTATTCGACGCCTCCGGAATAGCATTTGCCGGACCTGCTGCCGATGCGCCCAGTTCCGAGGGTGCGGACGTGGTCGTCACTGACACGGTGATGCCTGGCATGTGGGACTGCCACGGCCACTTCCTCGGTGTCTATAAGCCGGACTTCGACGTGTTGCTCTCTACCAGACCCCAGATTGCGGTGGCGAGAGCTGTCGGCGACGCCTCCGCAGCTCTCCAGGCGGGATTCACCTCGGTGAGAGAAGTAGGCGGGGTTGGCGTTCACATGTCAACCGCAATCAATGAGGGCAAGGTTCCCGGCCCCAACATCTACGGCTCCGTTGGGATGCTCTCTATGACAGCGGGCCACGGCGACCTCCACGGCGCTCCCCTTCATATCGTTCGCGACCTGTTCTCGCGACACTGGGGCGAAGACGGCATCGTCGATGGGCCAGCCGAAGCCAGGGCCGGCGTGCGCCGCATGCTCCGAGCCGGTGCAAGGGTCATCAAGATTCACGCTTCCGGCGGTGTCCTGTCACAGATCGACGATCCTCACCTCCCCCAGTTCAGCAAAGAAGAACTCGAGGCGATCGTGGACGAGGCAACGCGCATGGAGGTTCTCGTCGCGGCCCACACTCACGGGAAAAGGGGAATGATGGCGGCTATAGAGGCCGGGATCAAGACCTTGGAACACGGCACTTATATCGATGAGGAAGTGGCCGACGCAATGGTCGAAAGCGGTGTGATCCTGGTGCCGACTCGGTGGGTAGTCAACTATCTGGTCACCGAAGGCGAAGCACAAGGGCTCCCGGACTACGCGTTGCGCAAAGGCAAGGCGGCTGCGGAGAGCCACGATGACGGAATCGCTCTCGCAATTGAGAAGGGGGTCAAGATTGCGTGCGGGACTGACATCTTCTCGTCCCGTCTTTGGGGAAGAAACGGCGAAGAGGTCCAACTGATGGTCGACTGCGGAATGACCCCGCTTCAGGCCATCGAGGCTGCAACCGCCAACGGGCCAGCCACGCTCGGACCCCAAGCCCCGAAGGCAGGGCAGCTGGTGGAAGGATTCGACGCCGACGTCATCTGCGTGTCCGGAGACCCGTCCACCGACGCTTCGATCCTCGGCAACCCCTCCAACATCACCCACGTCTTCAAGGGTGGCACCCGCTTCAAGGGCTAGCCGTCTACGAACCTCCGGTTGTTAGGCCCGTATACGGGCCTAACAACCGGAGGTTCGGGGGCCCAGATACGGGGCTATGCGTCTCGGCTTGGTCGGAAACGGGTGACGACCGGGTCAAAGGGCGAACGACGCCAACGGATGTCGACCGGAGGCCGATTCAGACGATGTGGCGCTTCGATGCCCAGCGTGCCAACTCGTGACGGTTCGACAGCTGGAGCTTCCTTAGAACGGAAGACACATGTGACTCAACAGTCTTTATGGAGATGTTGAGCTTCCGAGCCACCTGTTTGTAGGCGAAGCCACGGGCGATCAGCCGGAGCACGTCTTTCTCCCGAGCAGTCAGCTGATCGAGTTCGGGATCTTCGTCAGTGGGAATCGCACCAGCAAAGGCATCCAGCACGAACCCGGCAAGCCTTGGAGAGAACACAGCATCCCCGGCGTGTATCCGGCCGATCGCTTCGACCAACTCCGCTGGCTCAATGGTCTTGGTCACATAGCCCCTCGCCCCGCCTCGGATCATGGCGATCACATCTTCGGCCTGGTCTGAGACTGACAGTGCCAAGAACTTCACTTCCGGCTCGGTGGCCAAAACTCCCTCGACCACGGCCAGGCCTCCCCCATCTGGCATGTGCACGTCAACCAGCACGACATCGGGTCGGAGCCCCCTGATCTCTTCGATCGCGGTGTCCACATCGTTGGCCGACCCCACGATCCGGAACTCGGAATCCAACTCTGCCTTGACGCCGGAGAGAAACAGACGGTGGTCGTCGACGAGATAGACCGAAGGCTTCACAAGCTCATCCTCAAGACAACCTCAGTTCCCTCACCAATCTCGCTGTCGATCTCCACTGAACCTTCCACTTTCTCCATTCTGGCCCTGATTGACTGCGCAATGCCTCTTCTGTCATCCGATATCGCTCCAGGATCAAAACCCTTGCCCTGGTCCGTCACGTAGACCTCGAGGTCGTCCTCGTCCACCTCTGCATAGAGCGAAATGCGCTCAGCACCTGAGTGCTTCGCTGCATTGACGAGCGCCTCAGAGGCAGCGCCGAGCAGGCCTCTCGTTCTGGCGTCCACGGCGGCGTCCCCCACCGTCACCACATCCACCGGAATCTGAAAGTCGGCTTCGACCCTCTTCGCCGCATGCTTGAGGGCCGACGAGACGAGGTCAGCGCCATCCACAGGCGCTTTGCCGTAGAGCCAGTCACGCAACTCCGATTCCTGATGACGAGCCAGAATTGCCATTCGGGCGGGATCATCGCTCCTCTGGATTAGTGCCAATGTCTGCAAAACCGAATCGTGCAAGTGGGCTGCGACCTCAGCACGTTCTTCCTGACGAGCCCGCTCAGTTCTTTCCTGACTCAAGTCGTTAATCAATCGACGCACCCACGGACCGAAAGCCACAAGTATTCCTAACCCGGTGAGGGCAACCGCCAAAAAGACGACACCCACCTCGAAGGCTGCCCCAACCGTCGACGTCAGAACCCCGAGGCCGGAGATCAGTAGGACGATGCCAACGATGAGCCGAATCCGACTTGGACTCTCGGATCCAGGATCCAACAGCTCGGAAAATGGTCCTGGCTTCGAGCTGTCAGAGAGAAATGCCGTACCGAACGTCAGAGCAGCGGTGGTGAGCACAACGGGAACACTGGACCAGAGTCCGGCGATGCCCAACAGAATCATCGCACCTGCGAACGCTATGCCCAGCCCGACCGCGTTCTGCGTGTCGACCAACTCCGGTTCGGTGTCCTCAACTCGATCGAGCGCTGCCAGCCACATACCGAGATACAGCATCACGCCCACACCCCATGCAGTGGCCATCACGATGAAGGCGGCTCTGACATATCCCTCGTTGACTCCAAGAGTGTCGGCCACGCCTCCGGCCACGCCTCCGATCACGCGATCGGATCGTCGACGTTTGAGTTCCCAGGCTCTTCGTCCGGTCATATGAGCAAATGATGCCCTCGGAAGGCGAGTTGCACAATCGGGGATACCCCTGAGTGTTTGAGGGTTGCATCAGGGTCGTCCCCAATTCACAAGGGACGTCGGCCGCGCTCGAATAATGAACATGGAACAGACCCAACAACCCTCAGCCGAGCAGATAGAGGCTTCTGCTCAGGGACCGGAACTAGTCCGGCCCCTAAACGGTCGAATGGTTGCGGGTGTTGCCCAAGGCCTCGCCAACCGGTTTGAACTTCCGGTTTGGTTGGTCCGTGGCGGCTTCATCCTGCTCACCATCGGCGGAGGCGCCGGAGCGCTGCTCTACCTACTCGGATTCGGATTGATTCGTTCTGAGGAAGAGAGCACCACTCCAGTCGAGCGTCTCATGGAAGGACAACAGACCGGTAAGAACAACTGGATCCCAATCGCCCTGATGGTCGGTGCAGCCCTGATTTTCGTGGGAAGCTTCGACTTCTTCTCGGGTGAGATCCTTTTTGCGGCGGCAATGTTGACAGTCGGCATCTTGATGTACACGGGCCACCTGTCGACGCCATCGCGAGATAAGGAACCAGTCGAGACAAAGGAGGGAGTTCAACGAATGAGCTCGACCACGATTGAAGAAACAAAGAAGGGCATCACACCGGATGGCGACTCCCCCGCCGGCGGTGCACCCCCTACGCGTCCAACCCCGGCGGCACCGCCGCCGGCACCGGTCGCACCCAAAGAGCGCTCAATACTGGGACGGCTGACAATCGGAGTGACCTTGATCGCACTCGCCGTACTAGCGATCCTCGACAACATCGAGACGGTCCCCATCGACGCTGATCCCCGCCACTACTTCGCCCTCGCGACAATCGGGCTCGGTGCCGGCCTATTGGTCGGAGCCTTTGCCGGGAGAGCGCGCTGGCTGATCATCGTGGGCGCGATCCTCATCCCAGCACTCCTGACCTCCCCACTGGCGGAGATCGAGTTCGACAGCGACAACTTCGATCGAGTCGAGATACCAACGGCGTTCGCTGACCTCGACGAAAACTACGCAGTCGAAGTTGGCGACCTGTTGATCGACCTCACCGACCTCCCTTGGGATGGTCAAGAGATCGAGATCGACGCAACGGTCGACCTTGGGCAACTGACAGTGTGGGTCCCCCCAGGGGTTCGTATCGAAGGTGAAGCCGACGTAGATCTCGGTCGAGTGGAAACCCCTTCACGAGAAGTGGTTGGCCTCGGCGGCTCCTCGGTAGACATGTCCGAAGGCAACGGTGACCTTGGAACGGTCGTCCTCGACCTTCACGTGGACGCTGGAAACATCGAGATCATCCGAACGAGGTAAGAGAATGAAATTGCACAAATTCGACCCGCTGAGCTTTGTAGCTGGCCTGGTTATGACAGTCGTAGGAACGATCTTCCTGATCCCAGCTGAGCCGACCGACATCTTCGATGGACTTGGCAACATAGGAGCATGGCTGTGGCCAACGTTGTTCCTCATGATCGCAGCGGCAGTCTTGATCCCCATCTTGTTCCCCGATCGGGACAAGGGAGACGAAAAGTTGGCAGGGTGAAGCGATAACCAACAACACACTCAATAGAGAAGGGCCCACAACAGGGCCCTTCTTGCATGTCCAAGACCTGTTAGTGGAACAGATTCACAATCATGGCGAGTGATGAAACCTGCCATGGCAGCCAAACAACACTCTTCGCGTTTGCGAAGAGTCACCCAGGTATTGCTGATCGGCTTGGCCGTAGTCAGTTGTTCGGATCCGGCCGTCCAACCGACATCGACCACAGCGACATCCATTGATTCCACCTCGACTGCGTCTCCAACGACGACGCCGCAGCCCACGCCGACGTCGCAACCTGCGACAACGTCCACTACCTCTGCACCGGAACCCGTGGAGGTCGCAGGTGTGGTGATCGACTTCGATGGGAATCTCCAGGAGGTCAGCAGCTTCACACTTTTGGTCGAAGGTGAACCAATCGTGTTGGTTCCAGATGACGGGGTGCTTTTTGATGGCGGACCACTCAGTCACCTTCGAGACCATTTGAGTTCTGGCGCACCGGTAAGGGTGGTTTACTTAACGAACGCGGACAGCATCAACATCGCCATCGAGATAGGAGACGCAGATTGAGGCAACGCTCTTTTCGACGGCGAATGACGCATATATCTACCTTGGCAATCACTGGCCTGTTCGTGTTGGTGAGCTGCGGAGGCGAATCGGCGTTCCCCTCTGACAGTCTGACCATCGTGGCCAACAGCGACCTCGCCATCGGAAAGGCACGTCTTCAGGTTGGCGTCGTCCATCCGGTGGACGGACGCCTCGGTGGGCCCGACACACCGATCAGCGTTGAAATCTCCCCTTCGGATGCAAACTCCAACGCGGCGACCTACCCGGCGGAATGGTTGTGGCTGATACCGGAGGTCACCGGGCTGTATTTCGCTGAGGTGGAGTTGCCCACAAGCGGTCTCTGGGACGCCAGGGTCGTAGCTGAAGGCTCGGAAGTAGAGCCGACAACCTTTTTGGTCAACGAGAAGTCAATAGCTCCCAATATCGGCGATCTTGCCCCGATAGCGCCGATCGAAACCTTGGCTGATAACCCAATCGATGAGCTGACGACCGACCCCGACCCCGACCTCAACTTCTATCGCTGGACCATGGAAGAGGCGTTCACGTCCGGGAAGAAGACCGTGGTGGTCTTCTCAACTCCCGCCTTCTGCCAGAGCGCCACTTGCGGGCCGACACTCGACATCGTCAAACAGGCGGCGGTCGACTTCCCGAGCCAGAACTTCATTCACGTGGAGGTCTACACAGACATCAACGCACCCAACTTCACGCCAACGGCTGAGTTCCTCAACCCGGCACTCGGCCCGGACTATTGGAACCTGCCGTCTGAGCCGTGGGTTTTCGTAGTCGATGAGCAGGGAGTCGTCATTGCGAGATTCGAGGGCGCCCTCACCACCAACGATGTTGTATCGGCCCTCGGATAACCCTCAGCCGTCGGAGCCCCAATCGCGCCAGACCCGGTAAAGCGACCGAAGCGCGACGAAGAGCACCAAGAAACCAAAGGCGGTCGATAGCGACTTGGCATCGACCCCGAGAGCAATCTGTGAGCTGGTAACCGAGCCGACCACACCGCCGAGGCCGACCGTGGCTCCATCGACCAACCGCACCCGTCCGTTTCGCCGGTTTACGAGCGTTCCCGCTGTGGCTGTGAAGATGATGGCAAGGAAACTGGTGCCTTGAGCTTCATGCTGAGGGAGCCCCAGGAGGAGCACAGAGGCCGGGACAACCACGACCCCTCCCCCAACACCGGCGATCCCGGCGAAGAAGCCTGCCACGGTGCCGATAGCGAAGGCGGTGCCCAAGAACCCCAAACCCGCAAGGTCAGTGGTTGTTGCGACCGGCGAGGCACCGGAGATCATCCTCGCTGCGGCCACCAGCAGCACCCCGGAGAAGATGATGGTCAGCGTTTTCGGCTTGAGCCGGTGCATCACTGTTGCGCCAATGGTCGACCCGACGACACCACCGAGGCCGATGGCTATCCCGGCACCGGGGTTGATCTCGCCACCTGACGCGAACGAGATCGCACCTGCCGTGACAATGAAGACAATGGCAGCAAGCGAAGTTGCGTGGGCACGGTGCCGGTCAAAACCCAAAGCCACCAGCAGCGGCACCAGGATGATGCCTCCACCGATGCCTAGACCTCCACCGAGTAGGCCTGCAGCCAGCCCGATCAGCGCGAGTCGACTCCTAGGAATGTCGGTGGTCAGGTCAGACACCGGGGCAGCCTAAACCCGGGTCTGGGCGTTTCGGCGTTCACCGGGCCATACTGTCCGACTCATGGCAGCAGGCGGAAACACCAGGGCAATCGTCACAGCGATGATCGCTAATGGCGGGATTGCAATCGCAAAGTTCGTTGCGTTTCTCTTTACGGGATCCTCATCGATGCTCGCCGAGTCGATTCACTCGGTCGCAGACACCTCAAATCAAGGTTTGCTTCTTCTGGGTGGCAAGAGAGCCCAAAAGGTCGCGGACAACCGGTTTCAGTTTGGCTACGGGCGCGAGCGGTACTTCTGGGCTTTTGTGGTGGCGATGGTCCTGTTTGCCCTGGGAGGGGTGTTCTCAATCTACGAAGGCATCGAGAAGATTCGCCATCCTCACGAGCTGGAATCGATCGGTTGGGCAATTGGCGTTCTGTTGTTTGCGATGGCAGCGGAGGGTTTCGCGTTTCGCACCGCAATCAAAGAGTCGCTGAAAGTAAAAGGTGATCGCACGTGGACCGATTTCATCCGTCGGTCGCGTTCCCCGGAGCTCCCCGTTGTCCTTCTTGAGGACGCCGGGGCAATGACGGGATTGGTTTTTGCACTGATTGGCGTCGGACTGGCAACGATCACCGGCAACCCAATTTGGGACGGTATCGGAACGCTGGCGATCGGAATCCTCCTTCTTGTGATTTCGGTGATCCTGACGATCGAAATGAAGTCTCTCCTCATTGGTGAAGCAGCCACGCGCGAACACATCGCGATCATGGATGCAACAGTGTCCGAGGCTGAACACGTTGCGCGCGTGATCGATTTGAAGACCCAACACATCGGTCCAGAGGATCTGTTGATCGCCGGCAAAATCGAGTTCACCCGAGGCCTGACCCAGTCCCAAGTGGCAGACGCTATTGACGAAGTCGAAGCCGAGCTACGCGAGGCGATACCCCTCAAGCTCAGTATCTACCTCGAGCCCGACCTCTACGACCCCGAACACGTGGACTCCCCGGAAGGCCCAAACCACTGAGCCTCGGTCATCCATTTCAATAGCTCGACAACCTCGGTCGGGCCTGCCAGCCGGTACGACGCTTCGGTCAATCCCGCACCAACTTTGATCCCAACGTCCTCCTTGCCTAGCCGCCGAAACACAGACTCGTCGGTTACGTCATCACCGATGTAGATCACGATGTCACCAGGCCGCCGGAGGCTTTCGATGGCGTCAGCCTTCGTCTTCGAAGCGACGGAAACCTCCCAGACCTCCTTGCCTCCCATCAGTTTGAATTGGGGCCGGCTCGCAACCCAGTCTTCGAGGTGCCGTGCGATCTCGGCCTTGGCCTGAGCCGACAGGCCCCTCGTGTGGAGCGTGACGGAGGTGTTCTTTGTCTCACGGAACGATGAGCCGAACTCGTCGTCGAGGCTGTCCAGGAATCCCTTTGCATCTTCGAGGTCCGGCATCGGCTCGGCATCGCCCCAGTCGTTGCCATGCTCTCCGATGACAGTCACATGAGGAACGTCGCCGACGAGGGAAAGTAGGTCGCCCCTGGCTCGGCCACTTAACACCGCTACCACCCCCTTTGTAGAGGCGGCAATCGCACTGAGCGACTCGGTCGCCCCGGCCACCGGTACGGCTTCGTCAGGACTGTCAACCAGTTCGGAGATTGTCCCGTCGAAGTCCACCCCGAGCACGAAGGGTCCGGCCCCGATCACCTCGGCCAGGCGCTGACGGAGGGTCACAGATCCAGGGCAGTCAGACACTGATCAGCCCACCAGAAGACGTCGTTCTCGTCGACCGTCGCGCGAAGCGAACGCATCCGGTCTTGTCGCTCTTCTGGGTCGTCCTCGATGGCTGCAAGCAGGGTTTTGGCAGTGGAGTCCAGGTCGTAGGGGTTTACCTGATAGGCACCAGTCAACGCTTCGGCCGCTCCCGCAAACTCGCTGAGAACCAGAGATCCGGTGTCGTCATGGCGAGTCGCCACATACTCCTTGGCTACCAGATTCATGCCATCTCGGAGGGGCGTTACCAGCATGACATCGGCTGCTCGGTAATAGGCGACGAGCTCATCGAAGGAGACGCTTCGGTAGAGGTAATGGATGGGGGGCCTGCCGACCTCACCCAGGTCGCCGTTGATCCGACCGACCAACCACTCAATCTCGGCTCGCATGGTCTGATATTCCTCCACGTCCTCCCTACTGGGAACCGCGATCTGAACGAAGCTGACCTTGCCTCTGAGATCGGGCCGCATCTCCAGCATGGTGTGTAGCGCCCGCATCCTTCGGTCGATGCCCTTGGTGTAGTCGAGACGATCGACTCCCAGAATGACCACCTCCGGACTGCCGAGTTGATCGCGGATCTCAGCGGCTCGCCGACTTGTTTCAGGGGCAGCACTCAGTTTGAGGAGATCCTCAGTGTCGATCCCAATGGGTGCGACCTGAAGCCTGAGTTCACGGCCCTGCCACTCCAGACGGTGCGCTGAACCACCGACCCCGAGGATTCGTCTGGCCGCGGTCGCAAAGTTGATTCGACTGGATCGAGACTGAAACGCAAGAACATCGGCACCGAGAAGGCCCTCGAGGATCTGGTTTCGCCACGGGAGGGTGGCGAACAGCTCGATGGGTGGGAACGGTATGTGCAGGTAGAAACCGATCCGGTGGACGTCCGCTTCTTCTCTGAGCATCTGTGGCACCAGTTGGAGCTGATAGTCCTGAACCCAGGCGACATCGTCGGGACCGACGTTCCCGGCGACCAGCTCGGCGAACCGTGCGTTGACTTGGCGGTAGGGCCGCCACCAATGCCGATGAAACTGCGGTGGCCGAATGGTGTCGTGATAAAGCGGCCACAACGTGCCGTTGCAGAACCCCACGTAGAAGTCGAGATACTCCTGTTCTGAGAGTGTTATCGGGATCTGGTCAATCCCATCGTGGTTGAACGGTTCGAAGTCCATACCGGGCACGCCCGACCAACCAATCCATCGACCCTGGTTTTGGCGAAGGATGGGTGTGAGGGCCGACACCAGACCGCCGGGACTGGTCGCCCATTCGCCGGTCTCCTTGTTGCGGGACACGGGCAATCGGTTGGCAACCACTACGAGTCGGCGGCTTGGTTCCACTAACCACCCAACCTATCGATTGGTACGGGCAACCACCAGACGACAAGGCGACCATCAGAGGAGTAGCGCGTTTCCCCCTCTCTCGACTGCGCCACAATCCGTCAGCCCCACACTGACTCTCTGCAGCCCGAACAAATCAGGAAAGACGGACGCCACACACAGTCGACACCCTCCCAGGGGCCGGATGTGCTGGAATGGATCGAGATGTCGGATCACTTCACAGTCAAAGAGGTTGCTGCAGGCGTCTACGCCTGCGTAGCCGGCGCTAGTCAGGCGGCGGTGGGGAATGCCGCCATCGTCGACACGGGAGCAAGGACAATCGTTGTGGACTCGTTCATGACAACTGTCGGAGCAAGAGAGCTGCGGCAAACGGCTGAACAGCTGACCGGTCGGTCGGTTTACATGCTCGTCAACACCCACTGGCACGGTGATCACACGTACGGCAACCAGGTGTTTGCCGATGTGTCGATCGTGGCAACCGAGCCGACATCCCTGGCAATCGCGTCAGACTCCCCTAGCGACCTCGATGCCTACAGCGCCCAGCTCGACAGGGCGACCGCCAGCTTCGAAGCGATGCTGGCGTCGGACTCTGAGAGCGATCGGGTTGCTGCCGAGAGGCGCTTGCGGCGATTGGCCTTGCTGCGTTCAGACGTTGGCATCTTCGAAATGACCCTCCCGAATGTCCTGATCGACAACCACTTGATCATTGAGGACGAGCGACGTGTTGAGATCCTCACATACGGCGGGGGCCACACCGACAGCGACGTATTCGTCTGGGTGCCCGATGTTGAAACGATTGTCGCTGGCGATCTCGGGTTCCAGGGAAAGCACCCGCGGATGGTGGACTCCCACCCTCATGCATGGGCCGACATTCTTCGCCGGATCCTCGACCTGAATCCATCGATGGTGATCCCCGGTCATGGCGAACCCGGCGATCAAGGTCAGTTGGAGCTGTTGATCCCTTACTTCGAGGAGGCACAAAGGATGCTCCAGGAGTTCGATGGTGACTGGGCCGACGTGCCGCTCCCGGTAGGCACTGAGGACTGGGACTGGGACTACCACTTCAGCCAGGGACTTGCGGCCATTGCCTCAAGGTGAGCGCAAAAGATCAGCCTGATTCCGCGGAGCGTGCTTGGCAGAAGCTGTGGGCCCGGCAGGATTTGAACCTGCAACCGACGGATTATGAGTCCGCTGCTCTGACCAGATTGAGCTACGGGCCCGCGGCCCACAGCGTAAACCGCCGTCCACCACACCGACAGTTGCCGTTCTCGGCGACACGACCCCAACCACAGTTGATATGTTCTAACCATTCCCAGCCGAAAGGGTTACCTGTGCAGATTTCCATGAAGGTCAACGGTCGGGAGGTGACGGCCGACGTTGAGCCCCGCACCTTGCTGGTCCACTTCATCCGGGAGGAGCTTCGACTCACCGGCACCCACGTCGGCTGCGAGACCGGCTACTGCGGTGCTTGCACAGTCCACGTCAACGGCAAAGCCGTCAAGTCGTGCACCATGCTCGCGGTCCAAGCCGACGGCGCCGACGTAAAGACCATCGAAGGCATGGCCGACAATGGAGACCTCCACCCCGTCCAAGAGGGATTCTGGGAACGCCACGGTCTCCAGTGCGGCTTCTGCACTCCCGGCATGATCATGTCGGCAGCCGCACTGCTCGAAGAGAACTCCAACCCAAGCGAGTCCGAGATTCGGCACGGGATCGAAGGGAACCTCTGTCGGTGCACCGGGTATCACAACATCGTCAGAGCGGTGGAATACGCCGGAGCCAAGATGCGCGGCGAAGACCCACCACCCCCGGACTGGGAGGACGGTGAGTAATGGCTTCCACAAAAAGCGCTCTCGGCGGCGTAGTTCGGCGCCGCGAGGACCCCGCCCTCATTCAGGGTCAGGGCACGTACGTTGACGACCTCACCCCAGTCGGCACGCTCTATGCCTCCTTTGTGCGTAGCCCCTACGCCCACGCTCGCATCACGTCGATCGATACCTCGGCTGCAGAAGGCGCCGATGGTGTCGTGGCCGTCTTCACGGCTGCTGACGTCGAGCACCTTGGCGACCTGGTCGCTCAAGTAGTCGTAGCCAAGTCCCGCCCTCTGCTGGCGTCGAGCATGGTGAACCACACTGGCGAAGCCGTTGCGATGGTGATCGCCGAAGACGCTTACAAGGCAAGAGACGCCGCTGATCTGGTCGAGATCGACTACGACCCGCTCCCAGCGGTCATTGACCTCAAGGAGTCAGCGTCCGATTCGACATTGGTCCACGAGGGTCTCGATAGCAACGTCGTCGTGGCTTGGGAGGCAGGCCCCTTCGGAGACGAAGAAGGAATTGCCCAAACAAGACAGACGATCGCTGACGCCAAAGACCGCGACGACACGGTCAGCGTTTCGATCGAAGCTGTCAACCAGCGTCTTATTCCCGTCGCAATCGAGCCACGAGCGGTCCTGGCGGAGTGGAAACCGGGATACCAACGGTTTGAGGTGCACTCCAGCACGCAGATTCCACACGCCCTAGCTGGCGCCATTGGAAAGACATTTGGTGTTCCGTCGAACCAGGTGAGAGTTGTTGCCCCCGAAGTGGGTGGTGGGTTTGGCTGCAAACTCAACGTGTACAACGACGAAATCCTGGTGTGCTTCGCCGCGCAGAAGACCGGACGCCCAGTGAAGTGGACAGAGACCAGACGCGAAGCTGCTGGTTCCACAATCCACGGCAGAGGCTGGGTCGCCACCGCCACCGTCACCGGCACCAAGGACGGTGAGATACTCGGCTACGAGCTCGAGGCAATTGCTGACATGGGCGCTTACGAGCAGAACTTCACCGCAGCGATCCCCTTCCTCGGGCTGTTCGTTGGTTCAGGGCAGTACAAGTTCCCCACCTACTGGAAGGCGACCTGTGTTCTGACACACACGATGACGACCGACGCATATCGAGGCGCCGGACGTCCAGAAGCTGCCTACTACCTCGAACGGGTCATCGATGCGTTTGCACGAGAGATCGGCGTCGACCCTGTTGACGTGAGGAAGAAGAACTTCTTGGACAAGTTCGAAGAAGCTGTCGTGTCCCCCATCGGGTTCGCCCTCGACACCGGCGACTACGCAACCAATCTCGACAAGCTGGTCGAGGTCGCCGACTACGAAGGCCTCAAGCAGGAGCGTGACGAAGCTAGAGCAGCTGGCCGCTACGTAGGTATCGGCGTCACCACATATTGCGAGGTCTGCGGATTCGCCCCCACGGGCCTGTCCGAACTCGGCTTCTCTTGGGCAACCTACGGACTTCCAGCCGGGTTCTCTGGGAGCGGTCTTGTGCGCGTCAACCCAGATGCAACGGTGACCGTGATAATCGGGACCGGACCATCGGGACAGGGCCACCAGACCACTTGGGCTCAGATCGTCTCCGACCGACTGGGCATTCCAGTCGAGAGGATCCGGGTGTTGCACGGCGACACGAACGACTCCCCAATGGGGATTGGCACGTTTGGCAGTCGGTCGTTGGCCGTAGATGGCAGTGCGACCTACGAGGCCGCGGACCGTGTGGCCGAAAAGGCACGAGCCATTGCCGCTCACCTCCTTGAGGCTTCCGCCGACGACATCGAGCTGGGGGCCGATGGGGCTCAGGTTGCAGGCTCCCCCGACTCCACCATCACCTGGGACGAGATTGCAACCGCCGCCTACATGCCTTACAAGCTCGGAGAGAGCGGCCTCGAGGGAGGACTCGAATCCAGCGTCGTCTTCGACCCGCCCAACGCCACGTGGCCCTTCGGTGCGCACCTGGCGATGGTCGAGGTGGACCCGGACACCGGGGACGTGAAGATTCTCCGTTATGTCACCGTTGACGACTGCGGCAACGTGGTCAACCCGATGATCGTGGCCGGCCAGGTCCATGGCGGGGTAACCCAGGGCATCGGTCAAGCCATGTTCGAGGACGCGGTTTACGACTCCGACGGGAACATGCTGACGGGTTCGCTGCTCGACTATCCGATTCCCACAGCGGAAGACGTGCCGGCGTATGAGCTGCACAGCACCGTCACTCCCACCAACGTCAACACAATGGGAGTCAAGGGCATTGGCGAAGCGGGGACCATCGGGTCCGCTCAGACGATCGTCAATGCGGTTGTCGATGCGCTTGAACCGCTCGGAGTAAAACATGTCGATATGCCGCTAAGGCCCAAACGTGTCTGGGCCGCCATCCAGGAAGCGAGAGGCTGAACTATGTATCCAAGATCATTCGATTACGTCGCCCCCGCCTCGTTGGACGCCGCACTCGAGGCTCTAAACACCGACGACGCCAAAGTCATGTCGGGAGGAATGAGTCTGCTTCCGCTGATGAAGATGCGACTCTTCACGCCCGGAGTGGTAGTCGACATCGGAAAGCTCCCGGGTCTCGACACCATCACCGACGACGGGTCGCACGTGACAATCGGCGCACTGGTTCGCCATTCGCAAACCGCTAGCAGTGACGTGGTAGCAGCCAACGCTCTCGCCCTCAGTCGTGCAGCATCGCTTACCGGCGATGTTCAGGTGCGCAATCAAGGCACAACTTGCGGATCGTTGGCTCACGCCGACGTTGCCGCTGACCAGCCTGCGGGAGCGCTCGCCTGCGGAGCAACGATGCTTGTCCAGTCTGCTGGTAGCTCTAGGGAGATACCAGCGTCGGAGTTCTTCGTCGACTCGTTGACATCCGCACTCGAACCGAACGAGATTCTGACCGGTATTCGGATTCCAAAAGCTGGGGCAGGCGAGGGCTCGTCCTACGACAAACTCGGCCGACGAGGCGGCCGATCTGACTACGCGGTGGCTGGAGCTGCGGCGTGGATCAAGAAGTCGAACGGCACTATCGAGGCGGCCCGAGTTGCGGTAACCGGGGTCGGAACGAAGCCGCAACTGGCCGAAGGCGTAGCTGAGGCCCTAATCGGAACTGACGGTTCGGACACGGCCGTCGACGCAGCCGCCGACCGGGTCCTCGAAGGCTTGACCGTATTGGAAGACCTGTACGGGTCAGAGGAGTACAAGGCTCACCTGGCCAAGGTGTACGTCAGCCGAGTCGTCAAACAAGCCATCGCTGAGATCTAAACCTGAACAGATAACGGCGGTGTGAAGTCGCCAGACAGGAGAGCTCTAACGGCTGACCGCCCGTAGAGCGATCCGAGCACGTTGCCGTGCCCGGAGTAGCCACCGATTACTACGACGCCCGGCTCCGGTTGTTCGAATACCGGCCTTCGATCTTCGGTGAACGCAGCGTGCCCGGACCAACGATGGGTTACCCGGGCGTCGACTCCAAGCTGTGATGCGAGATACCGGTCGAGGCTCTCCTGGATCGCCGGTGACGTTCCCGGCTCGAGAGTCCACGATTCCTCAATGTGGTAGTTGCGCTGACCACCTAGAGCCAGCCTTCCGTCTGGAAGCTGTTGCCAGTAGGTGTAGCCGAAGTCGGTGTAGACGGCGTGTTGTGAAAGCGGAGGCAGCGGCTGAGTGGCGAGCATCTCCAGCCGAGCCGTCCTCACTCCGGTCAGGTACGGGAACAGGGCCTCGAGTCGCCCGTCAACTGCGATGATGGTGTGGGCCGCCTCGATGGTCCCACCAGGTGTGCGCACTCGCCCTAAACCCCATTCCATAGCCTTCGTGTTCTCGTACAGAAGCGCTCCCTCGGAGGCCAGGTCGCCCGCCATACCTCTCCACCTGGCGAGTGGATTGAACACACCATCGCCGGGGATTCTCAGGCCCTTCCCCTCCGGCCCTTCGTATAGGGCCGCGTCAAAACCAGCGAGTCTGAGGGCTTCCAGTTCACGTGCGATGTCGGCAAGTTCCTGTTCTGATGCCGCCACCCGGACACTCCCAATAGACCGGCAGAAGGGAGATTCCATGATGCGGTCAAGTTCGTTCACGGTCTCCCGGTACAACTCGACGGCGCTGTCTCCCCACAGCTCAACGGCCTCGTGAAAGAACAGAGGGAGGCCGGCCAAAAGGAATCCTCCGTTGCGCCCGGCAGCCTGCCCCGCGATCATCCCTTTCTCGATTCCGGCCACGGTCATTCCGAGCCGAAGGGCCTCATCGATAGCGGCCAAACCAGAACCCCCCAATCCCACCACACAGAGGTCGACTTTCAGGTCACTCGCGAGTGGCGGGTTGGGGTCCCATCGACCGTCGTCCCAGACTGGGGCGTTTTTCAAGGCCTGCGAAAAGCCGCGCCAGAGCGCGCGATCAAGACGTCGCAAGGCGCATGGTCAACCAAGCCCTCAGCAACAGATCCAAGCAAGACCATTCGGGTGGCCGAGGCCCCACGGTTACCAACCACCACCAGGTCAGCGTTTCGGCGCCGGACTACCTCATCGATCGTCTCTGACGGCGAACCGTCAGCCACCAGCGGCCGGACCTGCCCGTTCCACGATTGGCAAAACTCGTTCATTCGATCCTTGGCAACCTCGAGACGGGTTCCTCTCGACGCGTCGACCTCAACATCAAACAAGCCTGCGTCAGAAAGCAGCGGATCGAAACGAGATGGAAGCGAGAAAAGCACCGTCAGGTCGGCGTCTGGCGCCACCTCGAGCGACCGTTGAACTGCACCCCTGGATGCCTCAGAGAAGTCGACCGCAGCTACGAGTCTCCGGTAGGGAACCCGTGGCTGACGTCTAACGATGAGGACGTCGGTCGTGGCCTTCCTGGCTACACGCTTGGTGGTCGGCCCTGCCCTGAACACATCGATTGTAGACGAGCCCATGACGACGAGGTCGGACTTCTTGGCCCGGGATGCGATTTCCCAAGCAGGGGAACCTTTGACGATGTCCAGCTCGACTTCAACAGACGATCGCTCGGCCAGCCAGTCCCGGATCTTTTGAGCTTCGGCGGTCTGATGATTCCTCATCAGTTTGGTTAGGCCGGGCTGGATCATCGCCTCGCCGAGCGGCTCGAGCACATGAAGGAGATGGACATCCGCCCCTGTGGCTTCGGCCACGAGACGGGCTCTGTCGGCGACCCGCCGACCCATTGAGGTGAGGTCGAGTCCGACTAGGACAGTTCGCGACATCCTTCTCCCAGGTGCACGGCGGCGACTCTACCCGCTGAAAGTCGTGAAGGGACTCTCAAAGGCGAGTAGTTCGGGCAATCGGTCGAGATATGCGCCACGGCCGATCACCTGACACCCCAACGTTTCCAAGTGAGGCGTCTGCCACTGGACATCGATCATTGCTGATTCGGCACCGCTCATAACGACAGCCAGATGCACCAGAGCGACTTTCGATGCGTCCCGAGCACGATGAAACATCGACTCGCCGGCGAACAAACCGCCGATTCCAACGCCGTAGAGACCCCCAACCAAAGTGCCTTCTCGATCCCAGACTTCGATCGAGTGCGCCCAACCCATCCCGTGAAGTTCGGAGTAGGCGGAGACGAACTCAGGGGTGATCCAACCTCCCGGTCGTGTCGGGTCGGCACACCCCTCGATCACAGACTCGAAACTCTCATTGACTGACACCCTGAAGCGTCTCACCGACTGGCCAAGCGACCGACTGATCGCGATATCGCCTGGCAAGAGAATCGCTCGTTGCTCGGGCGACCACCAACCCAGCTCTCCTTCATGGGTAACCATCGGAAAGATCCCGGCGCGGTATGCCGCCAGCAAGGTGCCCGGTCGAAGGTCCCCGCCGATTGCCACCAAGTCACCACGTGCGTCGCGAGGATCAGGGAAGTCATATCGCGAGACAGGTGGCTCGACCGGCACATTCTCATTGTTCCACGCGGCGGACCGGACTCCGACACCAATAGGGTGTTCCCGATGCGCGCCTTGATTTGCGATGAATTCGGAGAGCTCGATCAGTTGAGAGTTGGCGAAATGAGTGAGCCCTCCCCCGCTGCCGGGCAACTGCTCATTCGAGTCGAATCGGTGACCGTCAACTTTGCCGACACGCTGATGGTCAAAGGGCTCTATCAGATCCGCCCCAACCACCCCTTTTCTCCGGGATACGAGATGGCCGGAACGGTGTTGGTGGCCAACCAGTGCCCTGGCTTCTCACCAGGAGACCGGGTGGCCGCCTTTGCCTTCTATGGGGCCATGGCGGAAAAGGCCGTGGTTGACGGGTCGAACGCAGTGGTGATTCCCGACGACCTCGACAGCGACACGGCAAGCACCCTCCCGGGTGGATACGGCACGTCTTATCACGCTTTGGTCGACCGGGCACACCTCCACCCCAACGAGTCTCTCTTGGTGCTCGGCGCTAGTGGCGGTGTCGGCATGGCAGCGGTGCAAATAGGCAAGAACCTGGGCGCACATGTCATAGCCGCCGTGTCCTCTGATGAGAAGGCGGATCTCGCCGTGGCTTCGGGAGCGGATGCAGTCATCCGCTATGACCAGACACCGATTCGCGATGCCCTGACATCAGTGACCGAAAGCGGAACCATCGACGTCGTCTTCGACCCTGTCGGCGGATCGGTCACTGAATCGGTCTTACGCTCGACGGCTTGGAACGGGCGTCTGCTGGTTATCGGTTTCGCAGCGGGAGACATCCCCTCGATTCCCCTCAACCTTGCACTGCTCAAGGGCAACTCGATCGTCGGAGTGTTCTGGGGACGATTCACCCAAGAAGAACCTGAGAAGCACCAAGCGAACTTCCAGAGGATTGTCGACCTGGCGACCGAAGGAAGCCTCATTCCGAGAATCGACCGGGCCTACTCGCTGGACGATGCGACCGAAGCTCTGAAGCGAGTCGAAGCTCGCCAGGCGGTTGGCAGGGTCGTGATCAACCCTTGACAGACGTCGTCGTCATCGGAGGCGGGATAGCAGGGGTCGCAGCGGCCGCTTTCACCTCGGATTCGGCATCGGTCACCCTGCTTGAAGCCGAATCAACCCTGGCCTTCCACACGACGGGCCGATCCGCAGCGGTCTATGTCGAAAACTACGGATCAGAAGGAATACGCCCCCTCTCCATCGCTTCCAAACCATTCCTCGACAACCCGCCGGAAGGAGTCGTGGATGCCCCCCTCCTCACGGAGCGGGCGTTCCTCTGGGTCTCGGGTCCAGATGATCATGACCTCTTGGAGGACCATGTTGGGCCGCATTCTCAACTGATAACCGCTCCAGAAGCACGGAGCATCGTCCCCGTCCTCGACGAGAGTTGGGTCACGGGTGGAGTGTTGGAAACGACTTCAGCCGATATCGACGTGGCCGGATTGCATCAGGCATTCGTCCGAATGGCGCGGGCGAACGGCACCGAGATATCCGCGTCTCAACCCGTGTTGACTATCGAACGAAGGGGCCAGGGCTGGCGAGTCCAGACACCGACGACGACTCACGACTGCGACGTCGTGGTCAATGCCGCCGGAGCCTGGGGTGACGACGTCGCTGGCTTGGCGGGGATACCTCCAGTTGGTCTCACACCGATGCGACGGACCGCCTTCATGGTCCCTGGAATGAGAGATGCAGCCGATTGGCCCCTCATCGCCGAAGCCAAGCAGGAGTTCTACATCAAATCGGACGGAGAGCAGTTCCTCTGCTCGCTCGCCGAGGAGGTGCCGTCTGCACCCACCGATCCCAGAGCCCGAATGGAGGACGTCGCTTTGGCGATCGATCGAATCAACCGGGCGACAACACTCAACATTCGAACCGTAAATTCGGAGTGGGTCGGGCTGCGGACGTTCGCTCCCGACCGAGAGATGGTCATCGGCGAAGAACCAGCAGCTCCAGGTTTCTTCTGGCTAGTCGGCCAGGGCGGCACCGGAATCCAAACGGCTGCCGCCTACGGTCAGCTGATCGCAGGACTTATAAGGGGTGGTGTGGCTGAACTCGAGGACATCGAACCCCAGATCTACTCACCGAAACGCTTTCGCAACTAAACCCGACTCGTACCGGCTGCCCGCCTGCCACAATGCCCCATCGCGTGAGTGTCGATCCAGTAGTCGTTTCCGGCCTGACCAAGACTTTCAAGGTTCCGATCCGAGAAGCAGGTTTGGCCAAATCGATCAAGAGCCTCTTTCGCCGTCAGTTCGAAATGGTCGAAGCAGTAAAGGAGATCTCATTCAGCATCTCACCTGGTGAGATAGTCGGATTCCTCGGTCCGAATGGGGCAGGAAAGACCACGACCATCAAGATGCTGTCGGGTCTTCTCTATCCATCCGGGGGCAGTGCCCATGTCCTCGGCCATACACCCTGGCAGCGCGAGAAGGCCCTGCTTCGCCGAATCTCTCTAGTGATGGGCCAACGCAACAATCTCGCTTGGGATCTCCCTCCCCTCGACTCATTCGATCTCAACAAGGCCATTTACGGAGTTCCAACAGACGAGTTCCAGAAACGGCGCGACGCTTACATCGACTTGATGGACGCCGGGGAATTGGTCGTGAAGCCGGTGCGCAACTTGAGCCTCGGGGAGCGCATGAAGGTAGAGATCATCGGGGCATTGCTACACCAGCCCGAGGTTCTATTTCTCGACGAGCCGACGATTGGGCTTGACGTGACGATGCAGAAGAGGCTGAGGCAGTTCGTCCTGGACTACAACGCGGCCACAAACGCGGCGGTCCTGCTGACCAGCCACTACATGGCTGACGTGGTCGCTATGGCCCAACGTGTCGTAGTGATCGACCATGGGTCAATCCTGTTTGACGGCCCCCTCAATCAGCTTTCGGAGCGTTTCGGCACCAACAAGACGATTCGGGTGGAGGCCACCGATCTTCCCACCGATCTCGACAATCTCGGCCGAGTCGTCTCACGGTCCGACGGTCACGCGTTGATCGAGGTGAGCCGAAGCGAGGTGTCAGCTGTGGCTGCGCGACTTCTGAGTTCGGCAACAGTCACTGACCTTGCCATCGAGGAACCTCCAATCGAGGACGTCATCGACAGGGTGTTTACGGGCTGGAACGATGACTAGTGAAAACAACCCGAGCCTGATCCGCTATTACGCGGCAGGTTTGCGCTTCGGGCTCATCCGCGAACTCCAGTACCGCATGGCCTCGCTCATGATGCTCGTCGGTTTCTTGGTCGAGCCCGTCATATACCTGGCTGTTTGGACCACCGTGGCAGAGGCGCAAGGAGGCTCGATCGCGGGCATCGCCACTGGCACCATCGCGGCTTACTACATCGTCTGGACGCTGGTCCGGGTGTTCAACCTCGCCTTCGCCCCTCAGGCCTGGGAATGGAGAATTCAAAGGGGGCGCATCAACGACTTCCTGTCTCAGCCAATCCACCCGTTTCACCGTGACTTCACGTTCTTCGCAGGCGGAAAGTTCGCATACGTCCTCATGTGGATCCCGGTGGCCGCCGGCTTGTGGATCCTCTTCGACCCTGTGGTCGAATGGTCGCTAGCCGGAGTTCTGGGATTCGTGGTGGCCATTTGGGGTGGCTTCTCTGTCAGATTCGTCACCCTCTATGTCTTGGGCATGATCAACTTCTGGACCACCCGAGGTTCAGCGATCTTCCAGATAATCGTCACAGGCGAGCTCCTCCTGTCTGGCCGACTGGTTCCACTGGAACTGATGCCGGAATGGGTTGAGGCCCTTGCTGCATGGTTCCCGTTCAAGTGGACCTTCCAATTCCCCATCGACACGCTCATCGGTCGACTCACCCCGGCCGAGATAGCGACGGGTATAGGAATCCAGATCGCCTGGACAGCTGGACTTGGCCTGATTCTGAGCCTGGTCTGGCGGCGCGCGATGCGTCGCTACTCGGCGGTGGGCAATTGAGACCAGCAAAACCGTTGCGGTTGGCGCGGCTCCACTACCGAATCAGTGCCCTGAACGAGATGCAGTATCGGATCAATTTCTGGATCCAACTGGTCAACTCACTGCTGGCCCTCGGGACCGGTCTCGTGGCTATTGCCGTGGTGTATGACCACACCACCAGTCTGGGCGGATGGGGTTCGGCCGAGTTGCTCGGGGTGCTCGCGGTCCACATGATCGTGGGAGGCTTCCTTCGCACATTCGTGATCCCAAACATGTGGCAGTTGGTCAGCGACATCCAAGAGGGCACTCTCGACTATCTCCTGACGAGGCCGGCCGACTCCCAACTCATCGTGTCAGTGCGTCAGGTGAACCTGTGGAAGGTGATCGACATAGTGCTGGGAGTCGGAGTGTTGGTCTGGGCTCTCCGCCAAATGGAGATAGCACCCGGAATAACCGGTTCCATCGGGCTCATTGGGGCGTTCTTCGCCGGCTCACTCATCCTCTACGCCATCTGGTTGACCGCGGTAACGCTGGCATTCAAGGCAATAGACATAGGCAACCTGATGCAACTTCTCGACAGTGTGTACGAAGCGGGACGGTGGCCGGTCGGTGTCTACCCGCTGTGGCTTCAGTCGACTCTCACAGTGGTAGTTCCCCTTGCGTTCGCGGTAACCATCCCTGCCGAACTCGTTGCGGGCCGGATCGCGTGGTGGTGGCTCGCCATCGCGATAGGCGTGGCAGTTCTGGCCCTCTTGATCTGCCGTCGAGTTTGGTTCTGGGGAATCAAGAATTACAGCGGCGCCTCAGCCTGATCGCTGACTTCGCGCCACGTAGGCTGGCACCGTGAGAAGGGTCAGTTCTGGCGGAGGTTTTCGTGCCATCTTCTATCTGCTCCGCAAGTCCCGGGAGTCGGGTGGCCTGCGCCACATGTACCGAGCCATGCGGTCTCGCAATGCGTGCAAGACCTGCGCATTGGGCATGGGCGGGCAAGCCGGTGGAATGGTCAACGAATCCGGCCACTTCCCAGAGGTATGCAAGAAGTCCGTTCAAGCGATGGCGGCGGACATGCAGCCTGGCATTCCAGCTCGATTCTTCGCTGAGCACTCATTCGATGACCTGACTGAGTGGTCCCCGCGGGCTCTGGAGTCAGCTGGGCGACTCACACAGCCTCTCTATGCCGGACCACACGACAACGGTTATCGACCGATCTCTTGGAAGGAGGCCATTGACCGTGTGGCACAACGCCTCAACGGCGTGGACCCTGATCAGTCGTTCTTTTACGTGAGCGGCAGATCATCAAACGAAGCGGCGTTCATCCTTCAGATCTTTGCGCGGCTTTATGGGACCAACAACGTGAACAACTGCTCCTACTACTGCCACCAGGCGTCAGGAGTTGGACTCAGCTCGGTCACGGGTTCGGGCACGGCAACGGTCGTTCTCGAAGACTTGGACAAGCTTGGAAAGAACGATGTGTTCTTTCTGATAGGCGCCAATCCGGCGTCGAATCATCCCCGGCTGATGACGTCGCTGGCCGCCCTAAAACGGCGAGGCGGCAAGGTAGTCGTGGTCAACCCATTGAAAGAGACCGGACTGGTGCGGTTCAAAGTCCCGTCTCGACCAATGAGCCTCCTGTTTGGCACCAAGATTGCGGATGAATATGTTCAGCCGGCCATTGGCGGCGATATCGGATTCCTGACCGGCGTCGCCAAGGCATTGCTCGGCACTGGAGATCACGATGAGGCCTTCCTCACAGATCACTGCGACGGGTGGCCGGAGCTTCGCACCCACCTGAACTCTCTCGACTGGTCTGACATCGTCGGCTCGTCCGGGGTATCCAGGGCCGAGATCGAGGAGGTTGCTTCGGTCTACGCCGGGGCCAACAACGCAATCTTCGCTTGGGCAATGGGGATCACTCATCATCGTCACGGTGTCGAGAACGTCCAAGCGATTGCCAACCTGGCCCTGATGCGAGCCATGGTGGGACGTCCCGGCTCCGGGCTGCTACCCATTCGCGGACACAGCAACGTCCAGGGCATTGGGTCGGTCGGCGTCACTCCCGAACTCAAGGAATCAGTTTGGGCGGCCCTGGAGGACCACCTTGGGATAGCGCGCCCCGGCGAATCCGGCCTCGACACCATGGGCTGCATGCTCGGTGCCGACTCGGGGCAGCTCCGTCTCGGCTTCAACCTGGGAGGCAACCTCTACGGTTCCAACCCCGACTCGAAGTTTGCTGCACGAGCTCTGGGAAACCTCGAGATGTCCGTGTACTTGTCAACCACTCTCAACACCGGCCATGTCATGGGGCGCGGCCGGGAAACCATCGTGCTACCAGTCCTGGCCCGCGACGAGGAGCCCCAGACAACAACGCAAGAGTCCATGTTCAACTATGTCCGGCTCTCCGACGGTGGTGAAGCCCGTCACCATGGGCCCCGGTCTGAGGTCGACGTGATCGTCGAGTTGGCATCCAAGATCCCTGCAGCCAGCGACGTCGACTGGTCAGCAATGAGTGACCACGACAACATCCGAGACGCCATAGCGAAGACGATTCCGGGTTATGCAGCCATCGGTGGCATCGGAAACAGCGGTGATGAGTTTCAAATCGCGGGTCGAACATTCCATCAACCTCGTTTTGCCACGCCTTCGGGACGGGCACGTCTTCATTCGGTTGATCTACCCGAACTGGGAGAACCCGACCGGCTGAGGCTCATGACAGTGCGGTCCGAGGGACAGTTCAACACAGTGGTCTACGAGGAAGAGGACCTGTACCGAAACCAGGAACGACGAAACGTGATCCTCGTCAACCCCGACGACATGAAGGCGATGGGTCTCGCCGAGAATCAGAAGGTCTCTGTTCGCTCAGAGACCGGCACGATGGACAACATCCTCCTTCGCCCATTCGACGTCTCGAGAGGGAGCGCCGTCATGTATTACCCCGAAGCCAACGTGCTGCTCCCCCGCACAATCGACCCCGCCTCAAAGACACCGGCCTTCAAGAACACGCCAATCTCGGTTCACGCCTCAACAACGGAGACGTAGCGTCAATAGGCGTGCGGGTCGTCAAAGGGCTCGGCAGTGTCAGCCAGCCGCTCAGTGATCCAGGTATCGATCTCTGCCCAGATATCGAACAGCCAAGCTTCCTGGCTCTCGGGCGGAGGAATCTTCTCGGCGCGAACGTGCCAGATTTTGGCTGCAACCTCGGTGTCGAGTGGCATGCCGCGCCAGATGTCCCCTGGCGTTATGAATGCCTCCAATCCGGCGTGACCAACGAAGAACACATCGGTGTTGGGGGGCGCAGCGGCCAGAGCCGCCATCACCCCGGTTGCTCTGGGAGGCAGGGTCGCCTTCAGATCCTCTGCTCGCTCTGCCAAATCGGGACGACCTATCTCGCGGAGCTTCTCGATCGACCTGCGATAGCGGGTCTCGGTGTAGTTGGCACCCTCAGGGAAGATCACGAATGCATCCTTCGGAACCATCGACCCGGCCATCTCTCCGATCACGTCCACAACCGCTGCCCTCCCAGCCGAGTCGGCTGGCACAAATGCCGAAGGCAATCGATTCAGCATCACGTCGACAGCGGGATCCCACTGGAGGAACTCCTTCATCACAATCCGGGGTCGGCGGTGATAGGTGTTTGCGAGGCGATCCATGAGCATCATCGAATCCCCCGGCCCTGCGTGCCGACTGAGGATGATGATTGGCCGTGCTCCCCCTGTGGTTGCTCGTTCGCCTTCCCGAGATATCGTCAGCCGGAACGTGAACTTCGCTGACGCGACGATGCGCCTGAGCATCCAGGCGAACAGTTTGTAGTGGGCGTCCACGAACAGCGGCGCCTTCAGCCGAAGACCAAAGCCAGAGAGGACCCAAAGCGAGAACATCATCGTCAGGCCCGCTGCTTCTACCAGTAGGTAAAGGAAGAGAAACCAGACGATCCTGAGGATGCGCCATTTCCCCGGCACATACCGAGACAGGAAGGCTGCCCCGACCGCTACCAGCGGTAGCGTGACCACCGCCGCAAGTACCCCGAGAACCACCGCTGGCGCCAGAACCAGTCTTCTGACGACCTTCGGTGGGGGTTTCAGCATCTACGGAAGATCGTTGAGGTAGTCGTTGGTCGCCTTGTACGCGAGTTCCATGCGACGCTCGACACCCTCCGTGCTTCGCCAACGAAGCTGGCGAGCACTGTCCCAGGCCACCGGGCTGCCAGTCGGAAGCACATGGACCTCAACTGCAGGCGGGAGGTTCTTCAACATCGAAGTGAACCGATGCCGTCGGGCGATCTCGAAGGAGACCAGCCCTGCTTCCCAGAGCCGCTCGGGTGGGCGCAATGGCGTTTCGATGCGCCCCACCTGGAGAACGTAGATCACGTCAGCACCGAGTTTCACCGCTCGGCTGAGGGGGACGGAGTCGACTAGTCCACCGTCGTAGAAATGTTCTTCACCAATTCGCACCGGAGGAAACAGAGCCGGAACCGCAGCACTGGCAAGCAGTGCCTCGACGAGAGGCCCCTCTTCGAACCAGTGCTCGGCTGACTTCTCAATCGAAGCCGCAACGCATTGGAAGGGAACCTGAAGGTCCTCGATGAGAGTATCGCGATGGACCGCTGCCTCGACCACCCTTCGCAATTCATAGGTTTCGTGGATCGCTGCTTTGAGCGCCGCCACCCTTTTCGCCCTGGCCAACACCGAGGTCTCAAATAGGTTTGCCTGCGCCGCCTGCGTCCAGAAGCCAGTCAGCCGGTCGACCCCCTCCGGACCGGGATACTCAGCGATGACGGCGCCGTTTAGAGCTCCGATGGAGGTACCGAGGATCAGATCGGGTTCGATGGCCGCTTCTTCGAGAGCCTGAATCATTCCGACCTCAGCTGCGCCCCACAAGCCTCCACCGCCGAGAACAAATGCCGTGGTCATTCCCCGTCCTCCTCGATGTACCACTCGGTGAAGTCGCGGCAACGCCCGGAATCGTCGAATCGGATCACGAATAGGTTCCGGTAGCTGGCCGGCGGTTCGAAATAGTTGGTTCGACCGGTGATCACGGCGAGGTCGTCAGTTTCGACCAATGGCATCCACTCGAAGTCCCAGTTGTCCTCAGAGTCACCGATCTCCTGCCATTGGGCCACGATTTCATCGATACCGTCCCACTCTCCATCAGCGGTTTGCGGGTCGTAGACGGCGTCGGGCGTGAACAGCGCCTCGATGTGAGTCCTGTCGTTGGAACTCCAGGCCAACACATAGCCGTCCATCCACTGATCGAGTCGATCACTCATTCACCCCTCGAAGTTAGCGTTCCGGGTGGAGTTGGCCAGCATTCAGATCTGGTGACTAGTCACCATGCGCGTTTGGCGGTTGACACCCAAGTTTCTGACGCTATGGGCCGAATCTCTACTCATAAGACAGCGCACCGGCCCGGCATAGGGGCGTTCGGGCCGGTCGCGGTGTCAACCAGCGGTGGACCGCCGTGTCTGGCCAGGGAGGGACACGGTGCCCCACCGCATCTTTCTTTCCCCGTTTCTGTGTCGCTTATCTGTGTCTGGGCGTGGCTAAAGCGACCCAGAACGAGTGAGGAATCAGCTCTTGGCCAACTCTCCCGGATTTACGAACCACCGGAGGGTCTCTATCTCTTCGCCGAACGCCGGTGCCTCCCCTTCGAAGTCCGATCCGGCGTCGAGGATCGCCTCCCCTTCCACCAAGTAGCCAGCCAACGCGTCGGAGGTCACGGTGAGAGGCTCGGGGTTGGCCTTCACGAAGCTTGCCGAACGAAGACTGGCTGGTTCGGCACCGGACGACCTTTTGTGGCGCCACACCGCAGTGGCCGCTTCGTATTGGTAATCGTTGAGCAGCCGCCAACCTTTGCTTGCGACTAAGTCGACCGCATCAACGAGAAACTGGAACTCCTCCTCGTCGATGAAATAGTTGAAATTGACCCGCACCCAACCCGGCTTGATCACTTCGCAACCCTCACCCACCGCCGAACTGATCCGACCACTCGTGTCGTCGTCAATGCTCAGCAGTCGATGGCCATACGGCCCGGCGCAAGAACAGCCACCACGCGCCTGGATGCCAAACAAGTCGTTGAGCAGCGCCACCACGTAGTTGTGGTGCAGGGCACGCCCGTCGTGTTTGACGACGAAGCTGACAATGGAAAGCCGCTCAGCGTCGAGGTTTCCCATCATTTCGATGTTGGGGTTCTGCGACCATTGCGCAATCGCTCGCGAGATGAAGTCGTGTTCCTTCTCGCGAATCGCATCCGCACCGACTTCCTCTTTGAGTTTGAAGGCCAGACCGGCGCGGATTGCACCGACGATCTCGGGAGTCCCGCCTTCTTCGCGATGCTCGGCGTCATCGAGGTAGGCATGGCTGTCAGCCGTTACATACGAAACGGTCCCTCCACCGGGAACGGAAGGCACCTGGTTGGAGAGGAGATCTCTCCGAATCACCATGACACCCGGAGTACCCGGACCGCCGATCAGCTTGTGTGGCGAGAGAAAGATTGCGTCCTTGTAGTTGGCCGGATCCCCGTCGTCGGGGGTCATTTCGATCTGGACGTAGGGAGCCGCTGCTGCGAAATCCCAGAACGAGAGGGCTCCGTGCTGATGGAGCATTCTCGAAATACCCGCTGTATCCGACACGATGCCTGTGACGTTGGATGCTGCGGAGAATGACCCAATCCTCAACTCGCGATCCGCGTAGCGAATCAGGTTCCGCTCCAGATCGCCAAGATCGATCTGTCCGTTGGCATCCTCTTTGATCTCGATGACATCAGCGATGGACTCACGCCAAGGCAGTTCGTTCGAATGATGCTCATAGGGTCCTACGAAGACGGCGGGCCGAGCCTCAGGTGGCAAAGCATCCGACAGGTGGTGGAGCCGCTCGAGCCTTCGGGGGATACGAAGCCCCAGGATCGCAATCAACCTGTCGATCGCGCCCGTCATCCCGCTTCCGGCAAAAATCACCGCGTGTTCCTCAGGCGTGCCCCCAACGCATTCGCGAATGATGTCTCGTGCATCCTCCCGGAACCGGGTCGTCTGCAAGCCCGTTCCCGAAGTCTCGGTGTGCGTGTTGGCGTACAACGGAAGCACCTGATGGCGAATGTAGTCCTCGATGAACGCCAAGCTGCGACCAGAAGCCGTGTAGTCGGCATACGTCACCCGACGAAGGCCATACGGCGTGTGAACGGCCGTATCTCGCCCAATCACACCTTCTCTTACCTTGGCAATCAAGTCAGTCATAAAGGCCGTTCGCTCCGATATCACCAGTCTAAGACGCGCCTGCGGCCCCCTGCCGGACAGGAACAGTTTGACGGCCTTGATCACCGTGCTTGGCTATAACCAATGGGAGAACAGCCCACAGATCCAGGGTGGTATAACGATCCGAGCGACACCGCGCCTCACCAGGCGTATTGGGACGGTGCGAAATGGACCGGTGCCACACGGCTCACGCCGCTGACTCCAAAGGGTTCGGAACGATTCGTCGACGTACGCCCATTGGGTCGATGGGTAATCGGCTTCGTTACATCCACGATGGTGTTCGCCGGGGGGACCGCAGCGACCAGTTGGATTCTCCACTCCTGGTCGACCGGACGCACTAGACCTACCGAGGGTGCCGAAGATCTGCTCGATCAACTCACCGGACTTTTCAGCCTTGGGCTCATTCTCTCGCTGGTGATCGGCGGTGTCTTGTGGGTGGTCTGGCTTTGGTATGCCTATTGGAACCTCGCCCCCCTTGGGCGCTCGCCGAGCCACAAGAGACCTTGGACGATTTTTGGTTGGGTCGTTCCGATCATGAACTTGTTCAGACCAAAACAGTTGCATGACGAAGTGTGGTTAAGCACTGGTCGCGGCAAGGTTCCCTGGTGGATTCACACGTGGTGGATCCTGTACCTGGCCACGTTTTTCGCCAGCCGAGCTGTGCAACTCGACGACTACACGTGGGCCGATGTCATCTACAGTGCTTTGTTCGTCCTTACCGGTGTGCCCGCAATCCGCATGATCTGGGCTTCGAGCGTTGGACAATACGCGGCGTTCTACGACTCAGACTCTGAGAACCCAACCGTCGGCCGCAAGCTGACCCTGTCCACGGTTGGACCTGCCTTTCTCGCCGCAGCCGTATTGGGCGGTGCAGGTTTGATTATCAACGCACCTCACTCCCAAGTGCTACCGGAGAGTGCAGAGGTTGTAGACGTATTGAGCCTCGAGGTTGGCGACTGCTTCTCCGGCGACCCTGAGGAGGGATTGGGGCTCATCTGGCGGGTCGATTGCTCGAGTGAGCACCGTGGCCAAACCGTTGGGGTCGTGGAAGTTGAAGCTGGGCCCTATCCGGGGCGGAACACCCTTTCTGACTACGCCACCTTCGGCTGCACTGCAGCGTTCTATGAGTTCGCCGGAGACAACGCCGACAATCTCGACTACCGGCTTTATTGGTTCTATCCGCTTCCGGACAGCTGGAAGGCTGGAGACGACACCACGGTCTGCCTGGTCTCGCATTTCGACCGGGAACTGAACATCTCCCTCGCCGACGAAGACTCACCGTGGGTACGCCTGGACGATCTCGAAGCCGGGTCGTGCTTCGAGTTCCACCAGTCGCTCCTCGTCGCCCGGGATCAACCGTGCAATCAAAACGCTTGGTCGATTGCCGCAATCGCGCGGCATTCGACTGACCCTTCCGCCGAGTTCCCGGGACGCGACGCTCTCATCGAAGCAATCGATTGCTGGCCCTCGACCGAACAAGAGCCTCTGGTTCCCGACGCCGATACCTGGGTCCTTGGGGATCGAGCTTCGCTGTGTCTCACGACGCCCGGCGCACCCACCGAGGGATGACCTTTGGTTCCGACTCCTGATCACAAGGTTCAGGTAGTCCACCCTGCCGGGTTCATCATCACTCGTTTGGCTATCTTGCCCTTGTGGCGCTTCTCGAACGCGGCGACGCATTAGACCAACTCCAATCAGCTCTTGACTCTGCCCGCACTGGTTTGGGGCGCGTTGTCCTCATCCGAGGCGAGGCCGGTATTGGCAAGACCGCGCTGACTCGAGAGTTTCTCTCCGCCTTTGATGACGGATATGTCCTGTCCGGCTCCTGTGACGACCTACTCACAGCCCGTCCGCTTGGGCCGGTTTGGGACATGGCAACGGACGAGCCCGCCCTGCTTCCCCACCTCGAATCCGACGATCGGCCCGCTCTGTTCATGGAGATGATCGAACTGGCAAAGCGGTCGATGCGCCCCACTCTGTTCGTGATCGAGGATGTTCACTGGGCAGACGATGCAACGCTCGACCTGATCAGATTCCTCGGCCGACGCATTGGAGACTCCCATGGCGTTCTCCTGCTGACGTTCCGGGATGGCGAAGTCGCAGATGACCACCCGGTTCGTATCGCTCTGGGTGATTTACCTCACGGCTCCGTAGAGCGGATTCATCTGACTCCTCTGTCAAGCGGGGCCGTCGAGATGTTGGCAGGCTCTGAGGACGCGGAAACGCTTTGGGTGATGACGGGCGGCAACCCCTTCTACGTGACCGAGGCTCTGGCATCTGACCTAGACGAGATTCCGACTTCGATCTCGGACGCGGTGAACTCCAGGGTCCGCCGGCTCAGCCCCCAAGCCCAAAAGCTTGTTGAACTGAGTTCCGTTTCACCGAGCCGCGTAGAGATAGCGGTTCTCGAGAGCGTTCTTGGAGACGTTGTCGCCCCACTGACCGAAGTCGAGCAAGCAGGGATCATGGAGGTAGACGGCAGCACTGTTCGCTTCCGACACGAGCTGGCCCGCCAAGCCATCGAATCGCAACTCGCTGGCATCGTCCGAAATCGTCTGAATCTTCAAACCCTGAACGCGTGTGATGCGCTGGGGGCTCCCATCGCCCGGCTAGCTCACCATGCTCGCTCTGCCGGCGACGCTGCTGCCATCGTCCGGCTACTTCCCGAGGCGGCTCGTACCGCTGCCAGCATCGAAAGCCACGCGGAAGCCGTGGCCAACCTGAGAGCACTGGAGCCATACCTGCATCTGATGACGGATGAGGACCTCGCCGACCACTACGACCTCTGGGCATACGAGGAATACCTTTGGGACGACACCGGGCTGGAGATCGTCGATAAGGCGGTCGAGTTGCGGTCTCGATTGGGCGATCCCAAAGCGCTGGGGAACTCACTCCTGTCAGCCAGTCGAATTGCCTGGGTCAGCTCAGATCGCCCCACAGCCCTGCGCCGGGCTCACGAGGCGGTAGAAGTCCTATCAGACGTCGGCGGTGAACCCTTGGCTATGGCTTACTCGACTCTTTCACAGTTGGCCATGCTGGCAAACGAAGAAGAAGCGACCGTCGAATATGGGCAGAAGGCGCTATCCATATCCGGAGACAGCGAGAGTCGGGCCCATGCCCATGCCCTCAACAACATCGGGGCGGTGTGGATGATGAACAGCCTCCCAAAGGGCGTGGCTGAGTTGGAGGCGAGCTATGAGATGGCGAATCGGCTGGGCCTCCCACACGACGCCACCCGCGCCGGAGTCAACCTGGCCTGGGGTTATCTGTGGTACCGAGACCTGGAGAGGGCTAGACGCTGGACCGACATCGCGGTTTCGGTGATCACCAACGCCGAGATGAGGGCGTTCGGGTCCTACGCGGTGACCATCGATGCGTTGATTCGTTCGATGAAAGGCGACTGGGACGATGCGGCTGATCGGTTTCGTGAGATCCTCGCACAGCAGGCGATCCTCTCTACGTCGAGAGCGACAGCCACGATGGCATTGGCAAAGCTGATGGTGCGGCGAGGGGCGCCGGATGCTGCCGCACTGGTTGCTGACTCGACCGAGTTGGCGCGGGCTGCCGGCGAGATCCAGCGTGAAGCTCCGGCTGCCGAGGTGGTCGCCGAGTTTGCCTGGCTAGGTGGTGAGGTCGAAGAGGCCGACTTGACCGCCTGTGAAGAAGTGATGCACCGCACCTTCGCCCACGGTGGAGCCTGGAACGGAGGTGAGGTCGCAATGTGGCTTTGGCTGCTAGGCCGTTTGGGCTCAATGCCCATTGACGCCCCCGAGCCATACCAGTTGCTAGCCAGCGGCGACTGGAAGGCAGCAGCAGCCTGGTGGGCGGAACGAGGTATCCCGTACGATCGGGCGGTGGCGCTGTCGCTCGGGGACACCGAAGCCCGGCTCGAAGCTCTTGACATCCTCGACGAACTCGATGCAACACCCCTCGCCTCTCGCATTCGCTCCGAGCTTGTTGAGTCTGGCGTCAAAGGCGTCCCCAGAGGGCCTAAGCGAAGCACCAGGGAAAACCCTCTGGGCCTTACTGCACGCCAAGGAGATGTTCTTCATTTGTTGGCTGAAGACCTCACCAACCCTGAGATCGCCGATCGGCTGTTCATCTCGACCCGAACCGTTGACCATCACGTATCGGCGATCCTTGCCAGGCTAGGAGCCTCAGACCGCCAGGCTGCTGTGGCAAACGCCCGCGCTCAGGGCGTTGTCGCCTGAGTAGGCAGACCCCAACGCAACATAGGCAAACCACTCGGCAACTTAGGTAGAAGTCACCGATTCGCATCGACCCCTCCTTCCATACCTTCAACCTTGTCGAAGAGACCAGCGAAAAGGAGAAGACAATGTTGGTGGACTTGAGAATGGCAAACGCTGTAGCAGATGAAAGACAGCGTCAGGCAGGACACAGGCGTCTGGTGAAGGAGTTCAAGAAGACTCGGGCACCCCGATTCCACAATCGTTTCCGACTTCCGACCCCCCGGCGCCCAGCGGTCGCCTAAAGACCTGCTGAGTATGTGAAGGACCCGGCTCCCAACGGTCCGGGTCCTTCTTTGTGCTTCGTTAGGCTCACTGCGCCACGTCGTCGCTGCCTATTGATCACCGCACTTTGTTGCGTCCTGGAACCCCCAGTTGATTTCGCTGATCTTCTGTGCACTCATGAAGACCTTGGCGTCCCGACCGCCTAGGCAGCTGGTTTCTCCGGCCACGACATTTGGTCCCCCATCGCGGGTCCACAGCCATCCGGTCGGCTCCGCTCCATCGTCGCCGTAGAAGAACCTCCAGCTGAAGGTCACGTCGGGCTGGGCGACGGAGTCAGGGTCTCCTGCAACCGTTTCAAATATCTCGAGCCTGCCGCCTGTCCCGAGATAGCTCTGGACCAGCGTTTCGGTGTCGCGGACCTCGGTGGCTCGGTCCATGTAATCGTTGAGGGCAAATGGATGGCGCTTGACGACAATGCTCGAACCCCACACGTAGTGGCTCATCACATCGTCGAAGTCACCTGCTGAGACCGCATCCGCATAGCTAGCCAGCACCACCTCACTCGGAGAAGCTTCTTGCACCTCAGTAGTCAACGTGGGCTGGTTCGCCGGATCCACGGCGGCGTCCTGGCTCAACACGATCGCCGCCACGCCAGCAATGACCACCAATGCTGCAGCTACGAGCCAGCTTGGCTTCGGACGTCTCGATCTCTCCTCTTCTTTGTGTTTGGTCTCGACTTGCGTCACTTCGCTGCTCCTCTTTTCAAGGGTTGCGAGGTATGCGGAGCCTTCGGTATTTCCTCGGGCGTATACGTTCACATCCGGAACCGGATTGGAATCAACGATGATTTGCCACACCTGTTCTTCGGTCTTCACCACACACCTCCTTTCTCAGCAGCGGGGGTACGAAATGGGGCCTTCTCGGCCCGATTGAACTCTTGGGCAAGACGGCTTCTAGCTTTGTGGAACCTTTGCCGGACTGCATCGGGCCGAATCTCGAGCACTTCAGCGATCTCCGAATGCGAAAGGTCCTCCCAAGCAGCAAGCAGGAGAATCTCGCGGTCCAACGCTCGCAGCCGCCCAAGCGCCCGAAGAGCTCGCTCCGAGTCTTCTTGGACGACCACCAACTCTTCAGGGACTGGCACCGGGTCAATACCGAGAGACCCCAACTTCTCCTGCAATCCCCTACCTCGCGTGGTGGCACGCCATTGACGCCCAACCACCTTGTATGCCACGCCGTAGAGCCAGCGGATCGCGGCCGGATCGGAGGGCACGTCGGCGATACGCCTCCACGCAACCAGAAACACTTCTGAGACTGCGTCGTCGACCCGATCAGCGGCGACACGTCTTGCACAGTACGAGGCGACATGCCGGTGATACCGCTCGTATAGCTCAACGAAGCGAGCTTCTCTCGAACTCACCGCACTAACCATGCCAGATGTGTCAGCCTCACACCTCAGATATGCCCGCACCTGAGAATCCGTGACCAGATTGCTCACAGAATCCCGTGACCGGGCACAGAAGGGATATGCAACGGGGGTTGCGGCCGAGAGCAAACCTCGGCGGACGACACCGGGTCAGGCCAACCCGGAATCGTCCAATAGAGCCCCGGCTGCCGGTTAGCGGTATCGGTATCGCCTGCGCGCAGCGACGCCAATGTGTACCTTTGGGGTAAGGCAAGAGAGTGTGTCTCTTGCTTGAGAGGTGGAGTCTTGAGAAAACGCATTTCGATTCTGGTCGCGACCGCGGTTGTCGCGTCTTTGATGGCTGTCCCCGTGACGGGCCAGGCAGCCGCCCCGTCGGATGAGCTGGCGGACCTGTGCGAGAGTCTTTACGGCGGAGTCTTCGACGTACCAAATGGTGAGCCACTTGGGGTTTGTCAGTGGGACATGGACTTGATCAATGCCGGCGACGCCCACGCAACCGGCGCAGGGGTAACAGTCGGGGTGATCGACTCCGGGGTGGATTTCTACCACGCTGATATCGCACCGAACCTGAGCGTTGAGTTGTCGTGTTCATTCATATTCGACGACACCCCCACGGCCCACGCTGCTTCGATGGCCAACGGTGACTGCTCGAACAAAGCAGCGGTACAGGACTTTGGCGATCATGGAACGCATGTCGCATCGACAATCGCCGCCCCAATCAACGGGATCGGCATCGCAGGTGTGGCACCAGAAGCGACCATCGTTGCCCTGAAGGCTTGCACCGCAGTCGGCTATTGCTTTGCTGACTCGGTCGCGGCTGCTCTCCGATATGCGGGTGATGTCCAGCTCGATATTGTCAACCTGAGCTTGTTCGCCGATCCGTACTTGTTCTACTGCAAGAACGATGCAGAGCAGCGGGAAATACTCGAAGACCTCGAAGAAGCGGCGAGATACGCGCAGCAAAGAGGAGTACTCATAGTCACGTCGGCAGGGAATGGTGCCTCCGACCTTCAGCATCCCGGCTTGGATGACTCGAGCCCGAACTGGCCCCCAGGTTCTGAAGAGGAACGCGAAGTCCACAACAACTGTCGTGTGTTCCCAACCGAGATTCCTGGCGCCTTGACGGTGTCGTCAACCGGCCCCATTGGCTACCCCGGCTACGACCTGTGGCTGGCTGACTATTCCGACGTTGGAATGTCGCGCATCGATGTCACCGCTCCTGGCGGCGACTACTTCCAGGCGACTGGGACAGTCCAAGACGCGGTGCTCGGTGCCATGTCAAGCACGAGCGATCCCGTTGACGGAATATGGGACTTCTTCGACTTCCTCGAAGGGGCTGCCTTCCCAGGGTTGACGGCGACAGACCAGGGCTACCGCTACGGGTATCTCAACGGCACATCAATGTCCTCGCCACATGCGGCGGGTGTGGCAGCGCTAGTCGTCGAGATGCATCCGACTTGGAGTCCGGGTGCGGTCAAGGCTGCTGTCCAGCGATCAGCACAGGACCTGACATGTCCACCTGAACTGCTACCGGACGACCCCCGGGAACGCTGTTACGGGAACAACGGACGCACGTCCTTCTTCGGACACGGGCTCGTCGACGCCGAGGCCGCAAGCAAGTAATAGGACGCGACGACAAGACCGACAACGGCTCCCCCGGTTCGCCGGGGGAGCCGTTCTTACAGCGAGCAGAATCGAATCCGCCGCCTTGTCCAACAAGCAAGGTGACCACTCCGATCTCCCAGCCGCACACCATGCCCGCGATGCAACACTCTTCTCTCGGATGGAACTGACTGCGTGACTCCGATCGAATGGCTAAACAGCCTCTTCTGGTGGCCTTTCTGGCTGATCGGGATTGGCATAGCGCTAATCCGGCTTGCTTATCCACGACGTGATCGGCGTCGAAGCCTCGCTGCCTTCGGTACCAGTCTCGGCGGACTTGCTTTCTCAACGGGACTTGGTGGAACCTTCTTCATATGGGGTCCCGCAGGAGTGATCCTCGCCTATCCGCTGGTCCTTGGAATCTCTGTTCTGGTATGGAGAACTGTCAATCCACCCCGCTGGCTCGGAGCAATCGTGGTGACTCTGGTCAACTGGTGGATGCTGTGGTGGATCGGCTTCTTGCTGGTCACCGGCGGAGGCGGCGGCTACGGGGCCGTGACCTAAGCCTGCTGCTAGCGAGCTCTCAGATTGGGGGCGTCGGGTAACCCCGAACCACGGTACCGACATGCCGGGGGCTGGTGAAGGGCTCCGCGGGTAGGACTCGAACCTACAACCAATGGATTAACAGTCCACTGCTCTGCCAATTGAGCTACCGCGGAAGGCTTGCCGGTTGGCCCCGGAAGGTTACCAACGGCGAGTTTGTACTCCCAGTCACACGTTGATCGTGCGGGAAGGAGCGGCATCCGCACCCTGTTGCTATAGCAACGCGGAGGGTTAGGTTTCGTCGAGGAAGGCTTCCAGACGGCCCGATTTGTCGGGGTGGCGAAGCTTGGCGAGGGCCTTGGTCTCCAATTGCCGGATCCGTTCCCGCGTCACATTGAAGTGGACGCCAACTTCCTCAAGGGTCTTTGGCTTGCCGTCCGCCAGACCGAACCGCATGACCAGGACCTGACGCTCACGGTCGCTCAGACCCTCAAGAGCCCGAGCCAGTTGATCCTGCAACGACGAGAAGGCCGCCACATCTCCGGGCTCGTCGGTCTCAACGTCCTCAACCAGATCCCCCAGCGTCCCATCTTCGTCCTCACCGATCGGTGTCTCCAGCGACACTGTGTCCTGAGCAATCTGACGCAACTCCTCAACCCGCTCAGGTGTCAGATCCAGTTCAGCCGCCAGCTGCTCAGAGGTCGGTTCTACGCCATTGATCTGTGTCATCTCGCGATGAATCCGTCGGAGCTTGTTGACCGCGTCGAGCACATGGATGGGCATGCGGATCGTCCGCCCCTGCTCTGCCACCGCTCGCGAGAGCGACTGCCTAATCCACCAGGTTGCGTACGTCGAAAACTTGAACCCGCGCCGGTAGTCGAAGCGCTCCACTGCGCGCATCAATCCCACGTTGCCCTCTTGAATGAGATCCAAAAGACCCATCCCCCGCCCCACGTAGCGACGGGCGAGCGACACCACCAGCCTGAGGTTCGAGTTCACGAGCTGATCGTGGGCAGCTTTGGCCACAGCCAGCTGATGCTTGAGCATGGCACGGTCCTCACGAGACAACTCCACCTCTTCGACGAGGGTGTTCTCGGCCCGAAGACCGGCTTCGATCTGCATCGCCAACTCGACTTCTTGCTGGGCAGTCAACAGCGGGTACCGGCCCAAGTCGTTCAGGTACATCCGAACCGGATCGGAAACAGACATGTCTCCTACCGAAATGTCCTCCTCGACGACGGCCGGGCCCTCCTCCATGAGCTTGATCCCCTTGAGCCGTAGCTCGTCGGCGACCTTCTCGAAGGCTTCACCCGGAGCCTCAATATCCTCCAGTTCCTGCTGCACCTCGGCCATCGTGAGGAACCCGCGGTGGTTGCCCCTCTTGAGTAGGGCCGCAGTAACTGAAGTCAGATTGAGCTCGGTCATTCGGACAGCTTCCGTTTCTCCTGCTGTAAAGCTATCAAGCGACGGAGTGTTTGAGAATGGGGTTCTGAACCAGGGTCAAGCGCTGCCAACTCGCCCTCAACTCGATCAATCTCTGAGTCGACCCGTCGGAGTTTGACCAGACGGGTCATGTCTTGGTGAGAAGGCAAAGGTTCGCTTTCCAGCGAGAGCGAACGCAACAAGCCGGCGACACGGTCGTCGGACACCTGTCCCACATCGACCGGAGTCCCTATCGGTGTCTCCCCCCTAACCCCTGACACGGCTACAAAGGCTTCGCGCAGCCTGTTGTCAGAGAAGTCAGACGCCTCAACCTCGATTGCCTCGTCGTTGGCGAGGACCAGTCTGAGAAGGCCGGATCCGAAACGGTCCAAGGGCCGGCTCTGCTCTCCTCTGTCCCCTGCCGATTGACGACGCCCGTCAAGTGCTTGCTCGACGGTCTCGAGTTCCACGCCAATCAGCCGAGCCACAAACCGCGCATATTCCCGGCGAGCGATTGGGTCCTTTACCTTCCTCAACTGGGCCTGGGCAGCGTGAAGGGCACGTGTCCTTCCCTCAGGACCAGCCAGGTCGAAACGAGCCACTTCGCTCTCAATACGATGCTCGAGAAGCGGCCGCGCCTTGTCGACCGCCACCACCAACTCAGATCCCCGATCCTTTTGAACGAGGTCGGCCGGATCCAGACCGTCGGGCATCACTGCGACGCGGAGGTCCAGGTCGAGCCTGAATGGCGACTCGAGATCATCGCTGCGCAACGCAGCTTTTGAGCCAGCCTCATCGGAATCGAAAGCGAGAACCACTTTGTCAGTGAATCGGCGCAGCAGGTCGAAATGGCCTTCACCCAAGGCCGTTCCACACGTTGCGACCGCGCTGGCTATGCCAGCCGAATGCATGGCGATGACGTCGGTGTAGCCCTCGACAACGACCACACGGTCCTCGTCAGCGATCGGTTTTCTCGCCCGGTCGAGCCCGAACAAGACACGTGACTTCTGATAGACGCTCGAATCCGCCGAGTTGACGTACTTGGCGTCCGGATTGTTGGTCTGATCACGGGGTACGTCTTCGATCTTGCGAGCACCAAATCCGATTGGGTCACCCCGCAGATCGTGGATTGGGAACATGAGTCTCCCCCGGAAGACGTCATATATGCCGTGTCGACCTCGACGACCGAGACCGGCGTCCATGATGGCCCGATCGTCAATTCCTCCGGCTTTCAGGTCCTTGGAAAGTGTGTCCCAGTCGACACCGGCGAAGCCAAGCTTCCACTCGTCAATGATGTCCACGTCATAACCTCGGCCACGGAGATAGGCCCGGGCGGCCCCGGCCTCTGGGGCCTTCTTCAGTCGCTGGTGGTAGACCTCCACCGCCCGCCGGAGGGCCTCCACGGCGTCGGATCGGCGTCCCCTTCTCTTCGCTTCCTCGGGATCACGAACCAGAGTGATGCCAGCCTTCGAGGCCAACAGCTCGAGGGACTCTCGGAAGTCGACATTCTGTGTCTCCTGGACGAATTGAAAGACATCACCGCCTTTTCCGCAGCCAAAGCAGTGGTAGAGCCCCTTTCCCCGATCGACCGACATCGACGGCGTCTTTTCCTCGTGAAACGGGCAAATGGCCATGAATGTGCGGCCCGACCTTCGGACTTTGGTGACTTCGGATATCAGGTCAACGAGGTCGGTCGCCTCACGTACCCGGTCTATGTCTCCGCGTTCTGCCACCCCCAGATCATACGGAGGTTGCAACCACTCTCGTAAGAGAGATCAACCCGCCCGAGCGACGAATTCAAGGTTCAGGAGAACCTCGTCAGTCACGTCGGCGACCCCCTGGACGGTTGGAATCCCAATTCCGAAGCCGGAGCGCAGAACGGTGGCTGTTGCGCTTCCGATCAGGGTTACTTCGTCTGCAAGCTCGGCTATCACTTCGAAGCCCACGAGGTTGGTGGCTCCCTTGATGGTCAGCTGGCCCTCAACCATGAAGGACACTTCACTCCCAATCTCAGCCGAACCCGGGAGCCCTGACACCTCGGTGACCGTGAAGGAGATCAACTCGTGCTGGTCGCTACCTGAATCCAGAATTATCGGGCCGCGAATAGCGCGATCTCTCCGATCAGAACCAGTTGTCAGAGTCCTGGCGTTGATGACGATCTCGGAGATCTGAATCGATGACAGATCGTTCGGATCCAACAGCACTTGACCCACCAACTGGTCGGTGGTGCCCACAACGTGAGTCGGAGTTCCTCGCAGCACCTCGTCGATCTCGAAGCTGGCGATCGAGTCGGCCTGGTCGATGACAAAGGCCAGAGGTCCAGATGAAGCCTCGGCGACGCTGGTCGAAGTTGAGCCGACTGAGGTCGTTGTTGTGGTAGTCGCCAGTTCGGGAGTGGTGAGTTCAGTCGTTGGCTCTCCGGAGCCTCCGGCAAACCAAAAGACCCAAGCAAACGCAGCCCCGCCGACGGCTAGCAACGCCGCGACCATCCGGCCCAATCTCGATCGATTCATCCTGGCAATTGTGGAGGGCGCCAGTTAATCGGCCCTAAAGCCGCTCCCCGAGATAGCTCGCAACCCGATCCATTGAAACACGGTCTTGATTCATCGTGTCTCGGTCGCGCACAGTTACCGCTCCATCGTCGAGCGACTCGAAATCGACCGTCACGCAATATGGCGTACCGATCTCATCCTGGCGGCGATACCGCTTACCAATCGACTGAGTCACATCCAGCTCGATCATCCATCGCTTACGCAGCTCGGCGGCGAGCTTTTCGGCGGGCTCAATCAACTCAGGTTTCTTCGACAACGGAAGGACTGCCGCCTTGTAAGGGGCGAGACGCGAGTCGAGCCGCAACACCGTTCTAGTGTCACCCTCGATCTCCTCCTCGTCATAGGCGTCGATCAAAAAGGCAAAGGTCGTGCGGGTGGCACCGGCGGCAGGCTCGATGACGTAGGGGAAGAAGCGCTCGTTGGCCTCCTGGTCGTAGTAGCGCAGGTCCTGGCCTGAGAACTCGGCGTGCTGAGTGAGATCGAAATTGGTCCGATTGGCGATTCCCTCCAATTCGTCCCAGCCCCAAGGGAACATGAACTCGACATCAGCCGTGCCGGATGAGTAGTGACTCAATTCGTCGGAGTCGTGGTCTCTCAGACGTAGCTTCGACTCGTCCATTCCGAGCCCGACGTACCAGTTGAAGCGTTCTTCGAGCCAGTAGGCGAACCACTCGTCAGCCTCCTCCGGGCGGACGAAAAACTCCATCTCCATCTGCTCGAACTCACGTGTACGGAACACGAACTGACCTGGCGTGATCTCGTTGCGGAAAGCCTTGCCAATTTGAGCGATGCCAAACGGCAGCTTCAACCGGTTGGTGCGACGGACGTTCTCGTAGTTGACGAAGATCCCTTGGGCAGTTTCCGGCCGCAGATAGACCATGTTGTCATCAGATTGGATGGGGCCGATGTGAGTCTTCAACATCAGGTTGAACTCACGTGGCTCGGTGAACTCCCCCCGCTTGCCGCACGTGGGGCACTGATCGGGGTCCGCCAGCTTGTCGAGACGGTGTCGGGCATTGCAGTTGCGGCACTCGACCAGAGGGTCGGTGAATCCAGCCTCGTGACCCGATGCCTGCCAGACACGACGAGCCTGAATCACCGCCGAATCGAGACCAACGACGTCACTGCGCTCCTGAACCATGGACTTCCACCACTGCTCTTTGACGTTCCGCAACACCTCGACGCCCAGCGGGCCGTAGTCGTAGGCGGAGCGGAGCCCGCCGTAGATCTCAGATGATTGGAAGACAAAGCCTCGCTTCTTGGCGAGGTTGGAAATGGTGTCGAGTGTGATTTCGGTCATAGCGAACCTGGAACGGTGGTTGATGTCGGCGTGTTAGTCAACCTCAGGCTGATCGTCAGCACCACCAAATCGCCTTTCCCGAGACTGATACTCGACCACGGCGTCCACAAGGGCGTACCGGTCGAACTCCGGCCAAAGGATTCCGGGAAAGTAGAACTCGGCATATGCGGCCTGCCACAGCAGGAAGTTCGACAGGCGGTGTTCTCCAGACGAGCGAATGACCAGATCTACGTCGGGCATGTCCGGCAGGTACATGTGCCGACTCAAAGCAGCTTCGTCAATAGTTTCAGGATCGCTGCCGGCCAGTGCCTTTGCAGCATCAACGATCTCGCGGCGACTGCCGTAATTGAAGGCAAACACAAGATTGAGCGTGTCGTTATCAGCGGTCAGTTCGGCGGCTTCGGTCATGTGGACCCGATTTCTGTCAGGAATCCTCCGATCGTCCATGTCTCCGGCAAACAACATCCGCACTCCCTGACGGTGCAGGTCGTCTCGACGTCGAGTGAGGAGGTCTTCGTTGAACCACATCAGAAACTCGACCTCTTCAGGAGACCTGGTCCAGTTCTCCGTCGAGAATGTGAAAGCTGTGACCCATTCGACACCCAACTCGAGAGCCCCCTCAACCGTGTCGAACAGTGCGTGCTCCCCTGCCAGGTGTCCCGCCGTTCGGGGCAGCCCCCGTTGGTTCGCCCACCGACCATTCCCGTCGAGAATCAAACCAATATGTCGAGGGACCGAATCAAGATCGACCCGAGACAGATCGAGGGTCATTCCATGACCGCCAGTGAGGCGAGTTTTCGATCCAGGTGGTATTCCACAAAACGACGAGCGATGCCCATGGCCTCGCTTGAGAAAGACTCATCCAGAGGAGGCAGACTTCCGAAGTCGGCGTCCGCCAGGCCAGCCATATAGCCGGTGATACCGTGGCGGAGTCTCACGGCTCCGTCCACTCGGCATGTGTCACAGACCGAGCCGCCACCACCGAACGAGAACCGAGTAAGACCGTCGGTCCTACCGCACGACGCGCAGTGCTCCAACGCGGGAGCCACGCCGACCACATCAGCGAGTTTGAGGAGGTAGGCCGTGATGAGGTCGGGGCTATGGAGACCCATTTCCAAGGCCTTGAGCCCTCGTTGCAAAAGGAGAAACAGACGCACTTCGTTCTCATCCTCTTGAGCTACGGCATCCGCGGCTTCGACCATGGTCCCCGCGGCCACGACCGAGTCGAGGTCTCCTCGGAGCTTGGGGAACGGCTCGAGGACGGCCACCTGGGTGATGGTGTCGAGATTGCGACCCTCGTACAGCACCAGGTCGACATGAGTGAACGGCTCGAGACGCCCACCAAACCGGCTCTTTGTCTTGCGGACACCTTTGGCAACGGTCCGCAGCTTGCCTGTCGACGGGCTCAGCAGGACGACCACTCGATCGGCCTCTCCGAACGGATAGGAGCGCAGAACGATCCCTTGGTCGTGTCGTATGGCCATCGCCTCACCAGAGTATCTGGATTCTCCCCTACTCTTCGGCACATGACCCTTGCTTCCGACACCGAACTGAAGGACTTCCTGGACTCGAATCCAGAGTGGGTCCTTTCCGATAGGGAGCTTCAAAGGACCTACGAATTCTCGAACTTCGCAGAGGCCATGGGTTTCGTCACCAGAGTCGCGCTCGCCGCTGAGAAGGCTGACCATCACCCAGACATCGCCATTCGCTGGAACAAGGTCTCTTTGACGCTCTCGACTCACTCCGAAGGCGGTATAACCAGCAAGGACTTCGACCTTGCCTCACAGCTCTGACGGCTTTCAGTCGAAGTTGGGCTTGCGCTTTTCTCTCATCGCTGAGACACCCTCAGAAGCATCTGGGGTCAGGAAGCCGAGGAACTCGTAGGCGACTGAGGCATCGAAGATCGGATAGGCGGCTCTCAGCCAGTGGTTGAGGGTGTGTTTTGTCCACCTCAGAGCTTCTTGAGGCCCCGAGGCGAGCCTGTTGGCCAAGTCGGAAACGTAGCGATCGAGATCCTCATCGTTGACGACGGCCGATACCAAACCCATTCTCTCAGCAGCCTCTCCGTCGATCGGATCGTTGGTGAGCAGGTGGTACTTGGCCTTCGCCATGCCGATGAGAAGGGGCCAGATAACAGCGGCATGATCTCCAGCAGCCACACCGATTGTTGTGTGGCCGTCGAGAATACGAGCTGACTTGGCCGCCACTGGGATGTCGGCAAGTAGCGCCGCAGCGAGGCCCGCTCCCACGGCCGAGCCGTTGATTGCTGACACGATCGGTTTGGAACACTCGATGATGTTGCGAACCAGCTCACGCGCTTCTTTGAGAACTCGACGGTGAGTTGTGGGGTCCTCGATGATTTTGTCGATCATCTCAAAATCCCCTCCGGCCGAGAAGGCGCGGCCCTCCCCCCTCAACAGAACCACGCGAACGCTTTCATCTGCATCAACATCCGCCCAGATGTCGACCAGCTCTCGATGTCCGCGCTCGGTGACGGCATTCAGCTTCTCAGGGTTGGAAAAGGTGATGGTAAGGACGCCGTTTCCATTCAGCTCAAGGTCTAAATACTCGTATCGATCGAGGTTCATCTCACCGTCAAGCTAGTCACTCGAAACGACCGAGCCGCAATAGCCCGATGTCATGCCGGGTCTGTCCGGCTACGGCGAGATCAGCGAGAATCTCACCGATGACCGGAGTGAACTTGTATCCATGTCCACTGAACCCAGCAGCGACAACTACGTCATCATCTTGGGGGTGAAAATCGACGATGAAATGCTCGTCGGGGGTATTGGTGAACATGCAGGTCTTCATTGAAAGAACTGGTCCCGACGCCATGGGAAACACCTCGTCAACCGCCGAACGCAATATATGCAGGTCAGTGTCCGTCACTTCGCGGTCGAGATCGTCGGGATCGACGTCTTCTTTGAGGTGGTGGTAGAGCCCGATCTTGAAGCCTGGAATCGTCTCGATCGGGAACCCGTAGAAGTGACCTGATTCGATTTCTAGGTTGAAGATCGGAAACACGCTGGGGTCGAACCTCGAAGGTTCCAACGGCTGAAACCATGCCAAGACCTGCCGCTCGGGGACAGCAAGCGCGGGCGGAAGGCCCCCGACCCCTGAGGACCAAGCGCCAGCAGTGATCACCAGTTTTGACGTCATGTAGCGACCGCGCTGGGTTGCCACCTCTATGAAGTCACCTGACCGTCCCCACCCAATCACCCGCTCTCTTCCGTGAACCGTCGCACCGTTAGCAAGCGCACCGTTCACATGCGCAACGATGCCTTCCTCCGACATGACGTACCCGCTGTCTGGTTGGAAGACCGCCAGATGATCCTCCGACAGGCGATATCCAGGAAAGCGGGCATTGACTTCCGGGCCGGTCAGCACCTCGTGTTCAATGGAGTGCATCTGTGCTGCTCGGAGTGCCCCGAGAAAGGTCTGGTGATGCCCGGGGGCCGCGTCGACTCCTCCTGTCTTGACTAGCAAACGACGACCAGAGACTTCCTCCAGTTCGTCCCACAATTCATAGGAACGCAGTAACAACGGCACGTAGGAAGGATGTTCGAAGTAGGCCTTTCGGATGATCCGATTGACGCCGTGGGAGGACCCCATCGCGTGAGGTACGTCAAATTGCTCAATACCCAGAACAACGAGCCCTCGACTAGCCAGGTGATAGAGCGCGGCGCTGCCCATTCCGCCCACACCCACGACAATCGCGTCGTAGGGGTCAGTCATCCCCAAAACCCAGGCGGTCGAGCAGTTGCGGTCTTCTTTGCCAATCTTTTTCGACCCGGACCCGTAGCTGTAGGTTGACCTGTTGACCGAAGAAGGCCTCGAGCTCTGCTCGGGCCTCTGAGCCTGCCTTTTGCAGCATCTCCCCACCACGGCCGATGACAATTCCCCGCTGGCTGTTTCTTTCCACGATCAGGTCGGCGTGGACCGTGGTGATGTCGTCGCTGGAATCGATGTCTTCAACATCGACAACCAAGGCGTGAGGCAGTTCTTGTTGCAGACGGTCTAAGAACTTCTCTCTTATCACCTCACCAATGAACAGGGCCTCGGGTTGGTCGGTGGACATCTCTTCGGGGTAGTAAGCAGGCCCTTCGGGAAGCATCGCCGCCACGGTTTCGATCAGCGGCGGTACTCCGTGGCCGTTAGCCGCCGAGACTGGAAAGTACTGATCGAAATCCCACTCCCCTGCCTTGGCGAGTTGATCGACGACCTCAGAACGAGATGCAACGTCGATCTTGTTCACAACCAGCACCACCGACGCTTCTGCGTGTAGGAGCCGTTCCGCGATCCGGCGGTCGCCGGGTCCGATCGGCATACGGGCATCGATGACAAATAGAACGGCGTCGGTCTCCGCAAGAGATCCGTACACAAGCGAGTTCAGGCGGGTGCCCAACTCGTTGCGTGGCTTGTGCAACCCCGGTGTATCTACGAGCACCATCTGAAATCCGTCTCCGTGCAAGACACCACGAATCGAGTTTCGAGTGGTTTGAGGCCGACGCGACGTAATCGAAACCTTGGAACCGACGATCTGGTTGACGAGAGTTGACTTCCCGACGTTGGGACGGCCAACGACCGAGACGAAACCCGACCTCACGCTCGTTCAGACCGACTGCCCGGCGGTGACCTTGACTTCGGCCACCCTCCTGCCCTGCATACGCGTCACCGTGATCGTGAGATTCTCGAAGGCAAAGGACTCGCCTTCCTCGGGAACTCTTTCAGCGAGAGCGAACACCAGGCCAGCCAGTGTGTCGCCTTCGTGGTCAGGGGCGTTGACCTTGGCAACCTTGCAGAAATCATCGACCGGCAGGCGCGCGTCCATCACCCAGCCACCCCGCGTCGGAGTGACCAAATCCTCTTCCGCATCGGTCTCGTCAGCGATCTCACCGACAAGCTCTTCAAGGAGATCCTCGATCGTCACCAGACCAACAACGTCGCCGTACTCGTCGACGACCATCATTTGGTGGTGGTGCGACTCCTGCATCTCGGAAAGAAGCGAGGCAGCGAGCTTGGTCTCTGGGACGAACTCCGCCGGGCGCATAACCTCGGCAACCGAGTTCGGCCGTTCGCCGTCATCGGTCAGCATCGTCAGCAGGTCTTTTACCATTGCCATCCCCACAACATCATCACTCGAAATCACCGGGAGTCTGGAGAAACCGGCGTCTGTAGAGATGTCAATCAACTCGTCGATCGATGCGGTGACCGGGACCGAGATCATGTCGGGCCGTGGCGTCATCACCTCTCGAACGATGGTCTCCCCGAATTCGAGTACGGAGTCGATGAGATCGCGTTCGGCCTCGTCTGCTTCGTCCTCTTCGTCGTCCTCCTCATCGACACCTTCGATTTCGACATCAGGAAGGAGGTCGTTGGCCCATCCTCCGAGGGCCACCGCGGAGCGGAGTAACCCGTGCGAACGGTATGCCAGTTTGGCGGGGCTGATGCGCCCTAGACCTCGAGGCAGCAGATCACCGACCATGAAGGCGACCGCACCGACTCCCAGAGCGACCAGCACGGAGGTCGAAAGGCTCTCGACCCGTGCCAAGACCGCCGTGGCAACAACAGAAGCCAACACCAGCAAAGCGGATGCAACCGCTCCGACTGCCGGCCCCACCGCCTCACGATCATCCAACAAACGGGCAATGGTCTCGGCACCCTTGACCTCCTCGGAGGCGTCGCGCAGTGCGTCCGCACGTGGGAGCCTGGTGACAGCGGTACCCGAAGCTCGCAGCCACGCTGCCAAGAGGAGGAACACAGTGGCCACGGTGAGCGCAGCGAAGCTCAACGTCGCTTCCTTCCAACCTTCGCCAAAAGCTTGGTCTCCCGTCTTTCCATCAACTCAGCGTCCTCATCCTTTTCATGGTCATAGCCCAGAAGATGCAGGATGCCGTGAACAGCCATCAGCGCCACCTCATCCTCTAGGTCCTCACCGAGCTTTCTCGCTTGATCCTCAATGTACGACGGGGCAAGTATCACATCACCCAGAACCACTGGGGGGCCTTGTCGCTTGACCTCTGGCACGACTCCTGGAATCAATCTCTCAACGGGAAATGAAAGCACGTCGGTAGGTCCCGGCCGATTCATGAAACGCTCGTTGTAGCTGGCCATCTCTGAGTCAGCCACAAGCAGCAATGAGCCCTCAGTGTCGGCGGGGTATCCCTCTTCGGCGAGAACCAGTTCGACCAGCTCGCTAAGTGCTTCGAGGTCGACTGGCATTGCCTGCTCGTCGGCGATGTAGAAACTCAAGATGGGCTACGCCCCCATCTACCGGACGCTTCGTCCATCAAGAACCGGGGAAGTTCGGGTACGCGATGCGCTGATGGTAGTGGCCGACGAGTGAGTCCAAGAAAGCCCGTCGGATGGTGCTGAGTTGCCCAAGCGTCAATGGCGACTCCGACAACTGACCGTCATCCATCTTCTCATTAACCACTCGGTCAACGACCTTTTCGATTGCCTCAGGGGTCGGCTCCTCGGCCTGGAAGACAGCACGACACGCCGCTTCCAACGCGTCCGAAAGCATCAGGATCGCCGTTTCAGCGGTCCTGGGTTTGTGGCCCACATGACGGAATAGGTCGATGTCCACCTCGCCGTTGCCCTCGCGAGCCTTCTCGTAGAAGAACCTCATCACGCCATCGCCGTGGTGACTGACGATCCCCTCGGCGACCTCGGTGGGGATCTTGTATTCCCTGGCCAACTCCACTCCTGCAGTGACATGAGACCGAATGATCTCGGCCGATTCGACCGGGTCAAGCTCGTCATGGGGATTGGAGGCGCCGAACTGGTTCTCTATGAAGAAGGTTGGGTTCTGCGTCTTTCCGAGGTCGTGGTAGTACGCCATCGCTCGAGCCAGCAGCGCGTTGACCCCAATCGATCGTGCTGCGGCATCGGCCAGAGTCCCCACCATCAATGAATGGTTGAACGTCCCAAAGGCCTCTTCCTGAAGCATCTGAAGCGCCTTGTGGTTGCGATCCGTGAGGTCAAGCAATCCGAGAGTTGTCGTGATGTCGAAGGCCGACTCAAAGAACTGCAGAGCAGCCAGGCCGATCAGAGATGCCACCACAGAAACCCCAAACCCATACGCCATGGCCTCTGGCACCACCTCGCCCACGCTCAGCTCCCCGACATGGAAAAACCAAGCCGTGGCACCGGCGGCCACTGCGCCGACCACCGCGGAAAGGACCACCGCGTTGCGGAAGGAGCCTCTTGTCGACACCGAAGAAACAAAGGGAATTGGAACCAGCGCCGCCAAGACGGCATACACCGTGATCCCCGGGTCAAGTGTTCCCAACGCTGTCAGAACCCCAACGGCCAGCGCGATCAAGACAGCTATCCGCTGGTCAAATAGCACTGCGGTCACAAAACCAAAGGCGACGGCCGGGAGGATGTACCAAGAAAGCCGGTCATGGAAGGCCAAGGTGCCGCGCACGGATGCAGCAGCTAGGACGATCACGATGCCCAAAAGCGAAACCATGCGGGGGCGAGCCCAAAACTCGGGACGGAAGTTCGCCAGGTACAGCCCAAGCAGACCAACGAGCAGGGCCACCACTGCGGCCAGACCGACCGACGGCTGCTCGTCGATCGTGGGTACTGCTGTCTCTGCAATGGCGTCTACGTGGAATTGAGTAAGTGGCACACCTCGTTCGACGATGAGCTGGTTGGTGGTCAGGTTGACGATTTGGTCAGGCACCGCGTCGGCAGCAGCAGCCTTCAACTCTTCGAACAGCTCCTCGTTGACGAGATAGTTCGGAGCGAGGTTGGCTGCTGCAACCTCGGCCGCGGCCAACGCTCCCTCGGGATCGGAACCGGTGTCCTCGTGAACAACTCCCCGTGGGTTGGAGCGGACGTCAAAACGCGCCGCCTGCAACTCAGTGGGTTCGATCTCGCCGGCAAACTGGATAAAGAGCTGGTCTATGGCGGTCTCTTCAATCTTTGGGAGATGCAACGGCTCCCCAAGAGCCTCTCGGATCACATCATCGGCAGCGACACCAGCCAAGAAAGTGAGCGTTTCGGGAGGCAGGTCATACTCCAGGCCGTTCACAACCTCATCAATCGGGCGGATTGAGACCCGAAAACCTTCCTCAGACACTTCGCATTGCTCACCGGATGAACACTCGACCAGCGTGCCCGGACCGTCAGAGATTTGGTAGTAGCCATCCGGAATATCAGCGTCGGAGGTATCCACGACCACTACGGCCGGACCGCCAGGGTATTCGTAGGACCACGACCCTGAGTCGTCAGTCACAACCGACTCAGTCCCTTCACTGGTTATGACACGAACCGTCACCCGAGCAAGCGGGGTATCGGGGCGCGGGATGCCCGATTCCGGATTGAACGCAGCATCACCGTCAGTATCGATGTAGAGAGTTCCAGCCAGGACGGCTAGCGGAGGAGCCCCGGTGGTCGTCGTGGAAGCATCTGGTGATGTCGACGTTGTGGTGTCCTCGGGCAGCTCAGGTACCGGTGCGACTTGATCCCTAGGGTCCTCGCCGATGACCATGCGCTGCAGGTCGTCGAACAAACCCTCTACCGACGCGGTAGCTGCGGCCTGCACCTCGGCGTTCCGCTCTTGCGGCTCCGGAACGGCGTTGCGGGCCGCTTCACGTTGGGCTTCTGTAGCGACGGCATCGACCACAGGCGCATCCCGCCCGGCGGAATAGTCCTGATCGGCAAGCTGCCCCACTGTCAGCGTCGGTGGCTCCGCTGCCGTTCCGATAGAGAGCACGGCCCAGGCGGCGGCAACAGTGGCTAAGAAAATCGATAAACGTACGACGGTGGATCGGCTCACTTCGTCTTCCGATCCTCAAAACGCTGGTAGGCCTCCACGATCGAGGCGACTATCCGATGCCGAACCACGTCACGGGAACCCAGCTCGACGAATGCCACACCGGGAATCCCCACCAAAATGTCACGCACAATCCGGAGACCTGAGTTCCTACCGGTGGGCAGATCGGTTTGCGACGCGTCGCCAGTGATGATCATCTTCGAGTTGAACCCCAGCCGCGTGAGGAACATCTTCATCTGCTCCGGAGTGGTGTTCTGAGCTTCATCGAGGATCACGCACGCGTCGTTCAAGGTCCTTCCTCGCATATAAGCGAGCGGAGCTATCTCAATAGTTCCCTTCTCAATCAGGGAAGCCGTCTCCTCGGGCCCGAGCATGTCCCACAAGGCGTCATAAAGAGGGCGTAGATAGGGGTCGACCTTGGCAGTCAGGTCTCCGGGCAAGAACCCCAGCCGTTCCCCCGCCTCCACGGCCGGTCTGGTGAGAATGATCCTCCGAACTGACCCATGAATCAGGTTGCTCACAGCCGCAGCCATCGCCAGGTAAGTCTTGCCGGTTCCTGCTGGTCCGATGCCGAAGGTGAGAGTGTTCTCCCTAATAGCATCGATGTATTGCTGCTGTCCCTGTGTCTTCGGTCGGACCATTCGACCCCGTCCCACGGGGATTCCATCAATCAGGACGCCTGAGGGGCTAGGGACGTCGTCGGTGACCATCTTGACGACTTCGGAAACCTTGCCTTCGTCGAGAGTTTGACCCTCCTGGACCACGATCAAAAGCTCATCGAGAATGGTCCGAGCTCGCTCAACGTCTCCGGAAGAACCAGTCATCACGACTTCGTCACCGCGCGCGACAAACCGGACCTCCGGCAGGAGATCTTCTACCTGCCGGAGATGACGATCGGACTCTCCGATGAGATCCAGCAGCAGGTGGTGACTGGGTACGCGCAAACGCGATTCGGTGTGGTCAGGGGACACGGTGAAAGACGTCACTGGGACGACGTGGGAACCATTCTACAAGCTGGACCGAAAAGGGCCAGAACTGATCAGCTCTCCGGAACAGCCTTCACGCCTTGTATCAGTGAGCTGATGACGGCCCGGTCGGACTCACGAACCTCATCGCTGCCAGGTTGACGCCTCATAGTTTGGATGGCGCTGAGGTATCGATCCACCAGATCACCGTTGTCAGCATCTAAAGCATCAAGGTCGATGATGGTGTCGGCCTCGGGGGGATTTGGAAGTAGATCAGCAGCTGCCGTTGCGTAGGCAGCAGCCAGCTTCACGAAGCGTTGGACGGATATTGCTCGCTCACCACGCTCGTAGGCGCCCACGACTGAGGCCTTGAACTCTCCTCCGGTGTTCGATTCGACATCGCCCAGCGACCAACCCCTTCGCCGCCGCGCGGCGCGAAGACGTTGCCCTAAGGCGTAGCTGAAATCATCTCCCAAACGCATCTCCCAGACCGTTCCGAAACATCCTATTCCGGCAAAAGCTCCATTGCACTAACCGCCTATGAGGCGAGCAGCGCCCACCAAGGCGGCGGTTTCGACCCGCAGTATGGTCGGACCGAGGCCGAATTGTCGTTCACCCGCTATTTCGTTTTCAGCGAAACCGCCCTCAGGGCCCACAACCAGCACATCGCCAGGCATCGGTTCATCCGAACCTCCGGGTTGACAGAACACTTTCGAAGCGTCGAGGGCCGACAGGGGAATCAGCTCGCTCGAGACGTCCATCAACCAGGCTCCCCGCGACTGTTCAACTGCACTCAGCACCCAACTGAACAGCTTGGCGTCCTTGGCAACCCTGCCTTCGGAGTGCTTCGTCTTGATCCAAATGAGCCGTTTGGTACCCATCTCGGTGAGCTTTTCGACAAGAAAACGCTGTCGTTCCTTGTTGGTGGGAGGCGCCGCGGCCACGACAAGATCCGAAGGTCTTTCGACCTGATGCTCTTGTCCCCTCTCAATCCCCGAGGACTGGAGCCGACCTTCGCCGACATTGCCCAGCCCATCGGTGTAACTCAGTTTGTCCCCGGGCTTGAGTCTGAGAACCTTCGTCAGGTGTCTCTGCTGGAGCACAGGCACCGTGAGTAGGTCCCCGCTCCAGGGCGCTCCGATCACCACGTGTGGAATGTGTCGCGGCACGGTTAGGAAGGTTCGACCGACTCGCCGCGCATCTCCGCATACTTGCGCAAGACGTCTTCTTCTTCGGGGTGAAGGGATCGAGGCACCTCTACCGTGACTTCAACGATGAGATTGCCTCGCAGGCGGCGACCCAACATCGTCATGCCCTCGCCTCGAACGGTGAACTGGGTTCCAGGTTGGGTACCGGCGGGAATTTCGAACTCGATCGGTTCTTCGCTCAAAGTCGGCACGTCGATGGCCGTGCCGAGCGCCGCCGCAGCCATTCCAATCGAAGCTCGATAGACCAGATCATCACCGATCCGCTCCAATTCGGGATGCGGCTCCACCCTCACAGTTACGAACAAGTCTCCAGGTTGGCCAGACCTTCCACCCGACTCGCCCCGTCCCGTAAGCCGAAGTCGGGTCCCGTCCGCAATTCCTGCCGGCACTTCAACGCTCATCGCCACACTTTGTGGAACCGCCCCGGACCCTCGGCATTCGTCGCACGGATCCTTGATCAGAATGCCTTCACCGCGGCACGTCGGGCAGGTGGTAACGGTCATCATCGTCCCGAACATTGAGCGTTGTGCCATCCTCACCTGGCCACCGCCACCACAGTCCGGACATGTAAGAGGCGAGGTCCCGGCCTTTGCTCCCGAACCAAGGCAAACAGTGCAGTCGACCTGACTGTCATATTGAACCGAAGCGTTGGACCCAAAGGCAGCCTCGGCGAGGGTCACACTCGTCTCGAGGGCGATATCACGACCTCGATGCTGACGAGCCGGCCTGCCGCCGAACAAACCAGAATCACCGAAGACCGACCTGAGAAGATCATCGATACCCCCGAGACCGCCCCCGAACAGATCGGACAGGTCGATGGTGTCTCCCCTGTCGTAGCGGCGACGGCGCTCAGGGTCGGAGAGAACCTCATATGCCTCGGCCGCCTGCTTGAACTTTGCCTCTGCGGTGGGGTCGTCAGGATTGGCGTCGGGGTGAGTCTCTCGGGCAACTTTCCGAAATGCCTTCTTGATCTCCTCCGCAGACGCAGAACGCGGAACACCAAGCAATTGGTAGTAATCGACCTTTGCCATCAGTCCGACCGCGCCCCGATCTGGTCCTCCAACTCACGGGTCACTTCTTCGACGGCCGAGATCACCTGTCGATAATTCATTCGCATCGGACCGATAACGCCTAGCTTTCCGGCCTCACCGCTTGCCTCGTAGCTCTTCGACACCACCGCCAGATCTAGGTCTTCACCGAGGTGAATCGAAGTTGTCGGATCGTTCACCAGAAGCTTCATGATCTCCGCCTCGCGTTCCATCAGCTGGAGAATGCGCTGCACGGTGGAGAGGTCCTGCCAGACCCCGACCATCCTCTGGGTTCCGCCGACGAACATCTCTGATCCGCCCGAACCCGCAAGGTGCAGGCAATCGACGATGGTGAGAAAAGCCTCACGCACCGGTTCGCGGAAGTGTCCCACTTCTACTTCGGGCCACTGATGAGTCCCTCCAAGTGAGGTGCCCACCATCGCCTCAGCAGCCAGACGTTGCGCTTCTTCGACCTCGAGCGGGGCCACAGGAACTCTGACCCGGCCCCGCTGTTGGACGACTCGCCCGGCCTCGGTCACCACCAACGTCAGCAATTGGTCAGCCGAAACCTGGACCACGTGAACGGCGCTCACCACTTCTCCCCCAACCGCTGGTGCCACCACAACCGAAGGCAGATTCGTGATGTCGGCCAGCAAGTCGGACGTTGCTTTCAACAGCTTTGACAGCTCGAGGTGGACTTCGCCGAAGTGAGTTGCGATGTCATGTTGGGATGCATCACGGAGCTGAGAAGGGCCGAGATGGTCGACGTAGTATCGATATCCTGCGCTGGTGGGAACCCGACCGGCCGATGTGTGGGGCTGGTGAACCAGGCCGTCGGCCTCGAGAGCCACGAGATCGTTGCGAACTGTCGCCGCCGACACATCCAACCTCGAGCGGTCCAGGACTGACTGGGAACTGACCGGCTCACCCGTATCGATGTGCTGTTCGACAAGAGCCCGAAGTATCTCGGATCTTCGGTCCTCGAGCATCGGCATGTTCACAACGTTACCGCCGACTCAGCTGCTGGCAATGGACGTGGACCTGCCCATTAGTCGGTGTCATCGACTTTGAGAGCTGCAACGAAAGCTTCTTGAGGGACCTCGACGGAACCCACCATCTTCATTCTCCGCTTGCCCTCCTTCTGGCGCTCGAGCAACTTCCGCTTTCGGGTGATATCTCCGCCGTAACACTTCGCAGTCACGTCCTTGCGGCGAGCCTTCACCGTCTCGCGGCTGATGATCCGCCCACTTATCGCTGCCTGGATAGGCACATCAAAGAGCTGCCTCGGAATGATCTTTCGCAGCCGGCCGGTCATCTTCTTGCCGTAATTTGCTGCGGCGTCCCGATGGATGATGGCCGACAAGGCGTCAACGGGCTGGGCGTTGAGAAGGATGTCGACTTTGACGAGGTCTGACTCTCGATATCCTGCTGGTTCGTAGTCGAGAGAGGCATATCCCTTCGTCTTGGACTTCAGGAGATCGAAGAAGTCGAAGACGATCTCAGCGAGGGGGATCTCGAAATCGAGCTCAACACGTTCAGGGCTGAGGTAGTTCATGTTCCCGACGACAGCACGACGACCGGTCGCCAATTCCATCACCGGACCAACGAACTCGCTGGGGGTCAGAATCATGGCCTTGACGTACGGCTCTTCAATCCCGACCCGATCGGCCGGGTCGCCAAGGTCCTGTGGTGATCTGATTTCCTCGACGACACCGTCCTTACCGAGAACTCGATAGGCAACGGAGGGTGCGGTTGCAACCAAATCCAGGTCGTACTCACGCTCCAAACGCTCCCGGACGATCTCCATATGTAGAAGTCCAAGGAACCCGCACCGAAAGCCGAAACCAAGCGCCCGAGACGTCTCTGGCTCCCAGACCAAGGAGGCGTCGTTGAGCCGTAGCTTCTCTAGCGCCTCGCGTAGCTTCTCGAAATCATCACCATCGGTTGGGAACAGACCCGAAAACACCATCGGCTTGGGCTCGCTATAGCCCGACAGGGGCTCCGACGCCTTGTCGCGGGTTGTCGTGATCGTGTCACCGACCCGGATTCGGTCGATCTCTTTGACCCCGGTTATCAGGTATCCGACCTCACCCGGTCCGAGAACAGCCACCGGTTCGGCTTTGGGTCTCAGAAATCCAATCTCGTTGGCGTCGTGAGTCTCCCCTGTCGCCATGAATGAGATCGACGCTCCCGATTCGAGAGAACCGTCGACTACTCGCACGTAACAGACGACTCCCCGGTAGGCGTCGAAGTAGGAGTCGAAAACGAGGGCTCGAAGGGGTGCGTTGGGATCACCAGTCGGTGCCGGGATGTCCTTGACCAGGGTATCGAGCAGTTCGGGAACACCTTGTCCTGTCTTGGCGGAGAGCCGAAGGACATCGTCACCCGACCCGCCGAGGATCCCCACCAATTCGGCCGCAGCGCGTTCTGGGTCAGCCGCCGGAAGATCGATCTTGTTGATCGCTGGGATCACCTCGAGACCGGCTTCTATGGCGAGGTAGCAGTTGGCGAGAGTCTGCGCCTGCACACCTTGTGCCGCGTCGGCGAGCAGCAACGCACCCTCACATGCGGCGAGCGATCGACTCACCTCGTATGAGAAGTCAACGTGTCCCGGCGTGTCGATCAGGTTGAGGGTGTATTCGGTGCCGTCGGCGGCCTCGTACTCGAGCCGGACAGTTTGAGCCTTGATCGTGATCCCGCGCTCTCTCTCGAGATCCATCGAATCGAGGAGCTGCTCGCGCATCTCTCTCGCCGACACGGCCCCGGTGGTTTCGAGGAGTCGGTCGGCCAGCGTCGATTTCCCATGGTCAATATGGGCGATGATCGAGAAGTTGCGAATGCGCGATTGGTCCGTCATGGCGTTGGGGATATGCGCATTGTAGGTGTCACTGTTAACCTTCTCGACCCGGCGCTCTCGTGCGAGACGCCGACCCCCGAAATTCTTTCTTCCAGATAACTACGCGAGCAAAACATGGCAAATATCAAGTCCCAAAAGAAGCGAAACCGTCAGAACGAAACTCGACGGAGTCGCAACAAGGCGATGACCAGCGACATGAAGACGGCGATCCGCAAGGTGCAAGAAGCCGCTGCCGCTGGTGAACCCACCGACGATCTGATGCGTTCGGCGCAGAAGAAGATCGACATGGCGGCCAGCAAGGGTGTGCTTCATCCCAAGACCGCTGCCCGCAAGAAGTCGCGCCTCGCGGCCTCGATCCGCGGCTAAACCAGCTTCGCGTTCGCGCTTCCTTCCTCATCCGCGCTGCAACGCGTCAGTCTCACACTGACAGAATGCAGCCCAAACCAGCTTCGCGTTCGCGCTTCCTTCCTCCTCCGCGCTGCAACGCGTCAGCCTCACACTGACGGAATGCAGCCCAAACCAGAGTCCCGCCGCCCTTCCTCCTCCGCGCTGCAACGCGTCAGCCTCACACTGACGGAATGCAGCCCAAACCAGAGTCCCGCCGCCCTTCCTCGACCGCGCTGCAACGCGTCAGCCTCACACTGACGGAATGCAGCCCAAACCAGAGTTCCGCCGCGATACCCATCTGAACTAGGGAAGGCGCGTCAGCGATACCAGAAGCACATGGCAACGGTGAGTCGCTCCAAGGTCACCCTGTGCACCTCTTCGGGCTGAGTCTTGATCGCCCGATCGGCTCGCACCAACGCTTCCTGCGCCCGGCGCAGCGAAGACTCGCGTACCCGGCCCCGGTTCGCCCACAATCGCGCCACCTGGCGGTCCGACCCTCCAACCCAACTCCGAAGAGTCTCCTGATCAGGCGCAGTCGAAGCCAACGACCTCTTCTTGAGATCAGACTCCAAAGCAGCCAGAAACACCAGCGGGTGACCATGCACCAGGAAGTCCGACAGACGACGAAGTGCCGTGCTGACATCGCCCTTTCCTATGGCATCGGTGATATGCCAGGTGGGTTCGTCGGGCCTGTTCTTGAACCGATCGAGAATGAGCTGCCCCGTGATCTTGCCCGGCGTCTCCTCGAGCTGATCGAGGGCTCGAGACATGCTCGCCGTGTCGGTGCCGAACCGCTGGAGAATCGCCTCATGGGCATCCTTCGAGACTTCTAGGCCCCTGGTCTTCAACTCGGCCGCCAGCCATTGACCCGCCTGCCGGTCCCACATCTTGGACACCTTCACGGTCTGGCCACCTAGGGATGACACAGTCTTCGGCACCGAGCCCGAGTAGACCATCACCAACTCAATGGTCGACAGGTCGGCGTGTTCTACCAGTTCGACCAACGTTTCAATCTCGCCCTTCTGGAGGCTTTGAGCGTCGAGCAGGAGCAACCCTTGTGACTCGCCAAACAACGACCCGGACTGCAAGAGCGGGATCATGGGTTCTATCTCCGTTCTCACGGATCCAGAGCCAGGCTCTCCAGCGCCACGTCCCGGCACATCGATTCGAACAACCTGGCCGCGGTCAACGCCCGTCTTCTCAAAGTGATTGGCGGCAGCTTCGAGCATTTGCTCCCTCTCGCCGGGACCAGCGTTATTGGGACCAGCGACGATCAGCAGCGACATGGCCCCAACATAATCAGGCGGACCGACCGAAAAGCTCGACGATGTCACAGGCCATTGCGACGTCGTGAGCTCTGATGATGTCGGCACCGTGCTCAACCGCCAAACCGGTGTACACCGCAAGTCTGTGACCATCTCGCTTCCGCGGTATGGGGATGAGCACTGGCTTACCCAACGAGTGGAGATGAGCCGAGTCAGCCATCACCTGAAGCTGCATTCGAGAGTACGCCTCGTAGTCCCCTCGATAGTTGAGGGCGATTCCTGGATCGATGATTACGTTGTTGATCCCATCTTCAGCGAGATCCGTTAGGAGCTTGCCGAACTTTGCGGCCGTGTACTCCGCCTTGCCATCCATGATCTCGATCTCGCCCACGTCGTGCGGGTTTGCTCCTTCGACATAGACCGCAATGGCTGCTGCCCCGCTCTGCGAGACGACAGCTCGCATTTCCGCGTCGGCCAGGCCACCGGTGTCATTCACAATCACGGCGCCTGCATCGAGCGCTGCCGCTGCCACCTCCGGCTTCCAAGTGTCGATCGCAACTAGGTGTCCTTCAGCCGCCAGCGCTTCGATAGCCGGGACGACTCGAGACACCTCGTCCGCAATAGCAATCGTCTCGTTGTCGATATGAGAGGACTGCCCTCCCAGGTCGATCAGTGATGCCCCCCATCGTTGATAGCGATCTGCCATTGCAAGCGCTTCGTCCACTGAACGCGCGACGGTATGAGTGTTCTTCGAGTCGGGCGACATGTTTACGACGCCCATCACATGAGTGATCCCTCCAAGCGGAATTGAAGTGTGCCCGAGGTCGAGTCGTTCCACCGGAGCAGCCTACGACAAGTCAACAACCACGTTGCCTGCCTGGTCGGTTCGTACTACCTCGGCACCGGAGCCTTCCAACGCTGCGACCACCCAACGGACGGGATGGCCAAATTGGTTGGGCCCTACTGAGATCACAGCCAGCTGCGCTCCCACGGATGTCAGCCATTCGGGATCCGAAGTACCTGCTCCCTGATGCGGAACCTTCAGAACGTCGGCTGTTACACCGTCGAGGTCGGCCTGGGCGAAGGTCTCGATGTCCCCCGAGAGGAGCATCGACCGTCCAGGACCCTGAATCTTGAGGACTATCGATTGGTCATTCGGTGATGCGTAGCGCCGCTCGGGACCCAGCACCTCCACCTCCAATACACCGAAACTCAGCCCGAGACCTGGCACCGGAGCGGCCACAGGGACGCCGGCATCCGAAACGAGTTCCAGAAACCGATCGGCATCACCCGTTCTATGCGGAGCCCCGGAAAACCAAACCTCACCAATGGACAGGTGACCCACCAAGCCAGACAATCCGGCGGCGTGGTCGGCATGGACATGGGTCAACACCACAACATCCAGGTGCGCGACCCCAAGATCTCGCAGATGATCGACAAGAACTGAAGGGTCCGGACCCCCATCGACCAACATGAAGTGGCCTCCTCCCCCGTTCACCAGAATCGAGTCGCCTTGGCCGACGTCGAGCACTGTCACAGAACCGGCCGGCGGAACCGACCCCGGTGCGATCAATAGGTACGCCACGGCCAACGCAGAAGCGCTAACTAGGGCTGCCTTGGTCCGGGGCAACACCGTCGCGACCAAGGAGGCTGCCAGCACCAGCAAAACCATGCCGAACCCCAGCTGGGGCATTCCTGCCGACCCACGGGCAAGCGTCAGAACAAGACCCGCCAACCACGAAGCGGGCTCTATCAATAAGGAAGGTCCAGCCACGCCAACGGCGCCAATCACCGTGGCGGCCGCCACGAGTGGTCCGGCGACGATGTTCAGTAGAGGTGACATCAGAGGCACCGAACCGAAATGCACCAGCAGCAATGGGGCGACAGCAGCCTGGGCCCCCAGTGTCACACCCAGGGCCCTAGCGCGACGATTGTGTATCGGCCAGCGAGAACCCACCAACACGCCGGCCGTCGCTACCACCGAAAGCTGAAAACCCACATTGGCCGCTATCGCCGGCTCGGCTACGACCAGGAGCACCACGGCGGACGAAAGCAGCTGCCACGCCTCCAAGGTAAGGCCTATCAGGCGGCCCCCGAGGGCGATTCCCGCCATGAGCGAAGCGCGCATGACCGACGGTTCGAACCCCGTCGCCGCTGCATACATCGGCAAACCGATCAACCCGACAACGGCGCGGCGCCGGGGACCCAGCGCCAGAGGCCCTGCCGCGACGGCTAGAAGACCCAAGAAGAGCGCCACGTTGGAACCTGATACGGCCGTGAAGTGCGACAAGCCAGCCCTTCTCATGGCGTCGTGATCGGCCTCAGCAACACCCGAAGTGTCACCAATCAAGAATCCGGCCAGGAGCGCCCTGGAACCCTCCTTTGGCTGCAACCGTGTCGAGACACGACGAGTAATCGCCCGTCCCGCAACATGTGGCAAGAAGGATGAAGGTTCAATCGAGGTTGTCTCTTCGACCGATAGGGCACCGGAGTAGGCATAGCCGCGAGCCATCCCTGATGGCCCTTCGACCGACCCACGGACCCACAACCTGTCGCCACGGTTCACTGGGTGGGCCAACTCCACCAACACTATCCCTCGGTCGATCTCCCCGATCCCCCACAGGCCAAACCTCCCGTCGAAGGCGTCTGTCCGCATCAGCACCTCGCCTTCGAATGGTCCCGGCGCCATAGGAGGTCCGGCATCTGGAACAGTGAGAAGGCGAACGCACCAAACGGCAATGGCCACAGCAATCCACGGCCTGGAGACACGGGGAGGCAGGGCCGGATGGTCGATCAAGGTCGGATCAGATCTCGAAACGAAGCGAGCTTCGCCTCTCCGATACCTGGTACATCAAGCAGATCTTCGACCGACTCGAACGGTCCATTTCTTGTCCGGTGATCGACTATTCGTTGGGCCAATACGGGGCCGACACCCGGAAGGGTCAATAGCTCATTGGCCGAAGCTCTGTTGATTGCGATCTTGCCGTCGCTCACAGAAGCCTCACCTGAAGCAACCAGGGGAGGTATCACCAGTTGTTCACCATCGAGCACCTCCGTCGCCAGGTTGACCTGTCCGGTGTCTGCGCCAGGTCGGAAGCCCCCGGCCGCCTCCACTGCGTCGGCTGCGATCGCGCCTGTTCGAAGCCTGACGACACCGGGTGCGTTCACCCACCCCGAGACATGAACGGACACACCAGAGTCTTCCGTTGAGTTGACCAGTGACGTTGCCGACACGGCGGGTCCGGAGGATTTAGACAACCCCAACACCACGCCAGCGACCAACCCAGCGCCAAGCAACGCAGCCACGCCGACCACCTCGGTGGGAGATCTCCCCATACCGTCTACTTACCCCGCCCAGGAGTCGAATGGAACCTCTCCTCATCAAACGGGCGGTTGGCTAGGGTGCCCCCCATGTTGGACCCAAGTCTTTTCCGAGTCGTACCTGATTCGGGTTTCTCCCTCGCAGCTCACGACCCGGACTCGAAGACCGGCTACGAAGGCGGGAAAAGCGACGGGAAAGCAGCGCTTCCTGGCTTGAACCAACGGCTGGCAGAGCTTCAGCGCCGACTGTGGGCCGAATCGGAACGGTCGCTGCTCGTAGTGATTCAGGCGATTGACACTGGTGGCAAGGACGGAACCATCCGTCATGTGTTCTCAGGCGTCAACCCTCAAGGAGTCCGGGTGTACGGGTTCGGGGTGCCCTCCGAAGAAGAGATGGCCCACGACTACCTGTGGCGCATTCATCAGCACACTCCAAAGGACGGGACGATCTCGATATTCAATCGTTCCCACTACGAAGACGTGCTCGTCGTTCGGGTCAAAGGATTCGTCCCAGAAGGCGTGTGGTCGAGGCGTTACCGCCACATCAGAGAGTTCGAGCGCATGCTTGCCGACGAAGGGACCCACATCGTCAAGCTGTATCTGAACATCTCCAAAGATGAGCAGAAGGAACGGCTCCAAGCCCGACTCGACGAACCGGAGAAGAACTGGAAGTTCAACAAGGGCGACCTCTCCGATCGTGCCCTTTGGGACGACTATCAAAGGGCGTTCGAGGATGCCATTACCGAAACGTCGACCGATTACGCCCCGTGGTACGTCATCCCCTCGAATCGAAAGTGGTATCGCAATCTGGCGGTGTCATCCATTCTGATTGACACCCTCGAGCGTATGGATCCGCAGTACCCCGACCCTGAAGAGGGCCTCGATCAAATCACGATCGTCTAGGAACTCCCGCAGCGAGCTACACGATGTGTGTGGCCGATTCCTCCGTGAACAGCCTCGCTTCGCGCTCGGCGGTCAGATTCAAGTAGGCGTGGTCTGGCGATTCACCGTTGGCCCGCGCCCGCAGGTACTCACCGAGATAGCTTCGAGCGAAACCCCAGAGCCCCAGCTCCGCATACTGCTTGAGGTGAACCATCTCGTGTATCACTACCTCAGCCACCTGATCGTCGGACCCGGCTTTCAGCAGCTCGGGGTCGATCAGGACCCACTTCCACAAGGTGACCGCCCGAATACCGTCCCGTAGGAGCAGACGAACGACGCTCGAAGCTGGATAGATGTTGACACGATCCGGGTCTATTGGAGCAAGCCTTTTGCGAAGAACCTCCACGTCATGCCCGGCCCGGCGAACAATTCGGCCGGCGTTCATCAGATGACGATATTGATGAGCTGAGGCGGGCGGGCAATCACCTTCTTGACCTCGTGGCCGTCGACCCAACCCTGAATCTTCTCCGACGCGAACGCGAAAGCCTCGGCCTCATCGGCAGTGACATCGGCTGGCACCTCAAAGCGGTCCCTGACCTTGCCGTTGATCTGAACGATCAACATCACCGATTCCTCTTTGGCGAGCTCGTCGTCCCACCGTGGCCACGATTCCGCAGCCAGCATTACCCCGCCACCGCGAATCTCCCACATTTCGTGGGCGACATGTGGGGTCATCGGTGCCAGCAGCTTGATCAAAGTGTCAATCGCCTCGTCAAACGTCTCTTGATGTGGGCCCTGGCCCACGTACTCAACCAGAGCATTGGACAGCACCATGAGGGCCGGGACGGCCGTGTTGAATGCAAACCGATCAATGTCTTCGGTCACCTTGCGCACCGTCCGGTGAGTCAACCCTATGAGCTTGCGGTCGGCTGCACTTTGTTCACGCTGACCGAAGTTGTGGTCTTCTGTGGCCAGCCGCCAAACCCGCTCGAGGAATCGTCGCGTCCCATCCACTCCGCTTTCGTTCCAAGCCGCATCGTCGGTGGGCGGACCCATGAACAGGTGATACAGACGCAGGGCATCGGCACCGTGGGAGGCATATAAATCAATCGGATCGACCGTGTTGCCCTTTGACTTCGACATTTTCGAACCGTCGAGGGTGATCATTCCCTGCGTGAAAAGTCGCTTGAACGGCTCCTCGACTTCGACCATCCCCATGTCGTGGAGGACCTTCGTGATGAACCGGGCATAAAGCAGGTGAAGAACCGCATGTTCGATCCCACCGATGTATTGGTCGAGCGGCATCCAATGGTTCGTCTTCGCCGGATCGAACATGGCGCCATCGTTCTGGGCGTCGGGATAGCGGAGGAAATACCAAGACGAGTCGACAAACGTATCCATCGTGTCCGTCTCACGTTTCGCCGGACCGTCACAATTGGGACAAGTCGTATTCACGAACTCAGCATGACCAGCCAAGGGCGACTGACCCTTCGGCAAGTAGTCGTCGATGTGAGGAAGCATCACAGGGAGTTCTGATTCCGGAACCTCTACCATTCCGCACTTCTCGCAGTTGACGATGGGGATCGGACTCCCCCAATACCGCTGGCGTGAGATCAGCCAATCTCGAAGCCGGTAGCGCACGTCCGCACGACCGATTCGTTCACTTTCCAACCAGTCGATGATCTTGCGCTTGGCCTCCTCCATGCCGAGGCCGTCAAGGAAGACCGAGTTGATCGTCTCACCGTCTCCGACATAGGCAGCGCCTTCCCAGTCGGCGGGCGGCTTCACCGTCCGGATGATCTCAATGCCGTACTTCTCAGCAAAGTCCCAATCTCTCTGATCTTGACCAGGGACAGCCATGATGGCTCCCGTGCCGTATCCCATCAGGACGTAGTCGGCGATGTAGATCGGCACTGCCCGCCCGTTGACCGGGTTGATGGCGTTGGCTCCGGTGTAGACGCCAGTCTTGTCACCCTCTGCCATCCGCTCGATCTCCGAGGCCCGTTGAGCCGCAAGGATGTAGTCACGAGCCTCGTTCTCCGTTTCAGAACCTTGAATCAGCGACTCGACCAAAGGGTGTTCGGGAGCAAGGACGCAGAACGTCATGCCGAAGACGGTGTCCGGACGCGTCGTGTACACCTCGAACGTCTCATCTCGACCTTCGACCTGAATCGTGAAGGTTGCCCCTTCGGATCGGCCTATCCAGTTGCGTTGCATTGTGCGGACGCGGTCTGGCCAGTGTTCGAGCAATTCGATGTCAGCAAGCAAGCGTTCGGCGTAGTCAGTGATCTTGAAGAACCACTGAGACAGGTTCTTCTTGACGACCGGCGTGTCGCACCGTTCGCAAAGCCCGTCGACCACCTGCTCGTTGGCGAGCACCGTTTGGTCCTTCGGGCACCAATTCACCGGCGCTTCTGCTTTGTAGGCAATGCCCTGGCGATACAGCTGCAGGAACAGCCACTGGTCCCATCGGTAGAAAGCAGGATCGTGAGACGCCAACTCCCGATCCCAGTCGTACATCGATCCCAGGCGGCCGATCTGATCCTTCATCGTGGCGATCTGTGCCTCGGTGTTTTCCTTGGGATGCAGGCCCGTCTTGATAGCCGCATTCTCCGCGGGAAGGCCAAAGCTGTCCCACCCAAAGGGCGACAGGACGTTGAAGCCCTGCATGGTCTTGTAGCGGGTAAGTAGATCGCCGAAGGTGTAGTTGCGAACGTGCCCTTGGTGTAGCGCACCCGATGGGTACGGATACATGCAGACGTTGTAGAACTTGGGTTTCGAGGGGTCCTCTTTGGTGTAGAAGGTCCTCTCGCTTTCCCAGCGCTTCTGCCACTTGGCTTCAATCGACTTGTGGTCGTAACTCATGTGAATGGGCCAGGGTAATTGGCGGTGCCATGATGGCCACCTCAATAGTCGAGGAGTCACTCAATGAATATCGAACGAGTCGGAGTCATCGGCGGCGGTTTGATGGGATCCGGGATCGCCGAGGTCTGTGCCAAGAACGGCTACGAGGTGGTGATCCACGAAATCAACGCCGACGCAGCCGAAGCCGCACTGGGGCGTATCGAGAAGTCCTTGGCTCGAGCCGTCGATCGAGGCAAGCTCGATTCGGATGAACGCGAAGCACTCCTCAGCCGCATCGACATAGCTACCGACCTCGAGCGCCAGGCCGACAGACAAGTCGTCATCGAGGCCGCTCCAGAGAACGAGGACTTGAAGAAGGGCGTATTCACCCAACTCGACGACATCGTGTCGGATCCAGATGCCGTCTTCGCTTCGAACACATCATCCATCCCGATAACTCGGATTGCGTCGGCGACACGAAGACCCGAAAGCGTCGTCGGCCTCCACTTCTTCAATCCGGTTCCGGTTTTACCCCTGGTCGAGCTGGTTTCCACTATCAAGACAGCCGATGCGACAGCTCAGAGAGCACAGCAGTTCGCCGAGTCTCTGGGCAAGACTGTCATTCATGCAAAGGACCGCGCCGGCTTCATAGTCAACATGCTCCTCATCCCGTACATGCTGGGGGCGATTCGTATGTACGAGGCCGGGGTGGCGTCCGCCGAGGACATCGATACGGGGATGCGCCTTGGGGCCAATCATCCAATGGGCCCTCTGGAACTGACCGATTTCGTGGGTTTAGACACCACCAAGTTCGTCGCCGATGTCCTGTTCGAGGAGTTCAAGGAACCGCTCTATGCCTCTCCTCCCCTCCTGACCCGCATGGTGGAAGCCGGAGTGCACGGCCGCAAGACAGGACAGGGCTTCTACAGCTACTCCTGACACGTGCGCCGCTTCTTTGCATTGATCGTGATTCTGGGCGTCATCTTCGTGCTGATCGCCGTTGGTGGCGCCAACCTCCCAGAAGGCAATCTCGTTAGAGAGGCCTCCGATGCCCTCCGGGCGATCGGGTCGGCCATCGGTGACGGATTTGGTGGAGGGTACGGGGCCCTGGTCGGAACCTAGGCAGGATCTAGATTCGACTGAGGAAGCGGAGTATTTCGGCAGTCAACTGCTTGCCGTCCCCTTCCCACATTGGCTGGTGCCCTAGCCCATCTATTACGACTAGCTCGCCTCGGAGCCGGTCGGCGGTGTCCTTCCACTCCCGTACTGAGAAGAAGGCATCCTCCGATCCCCCAACCACCAGAGAGGGAACGGCCACGTCCTCGAGGACAGGGCGGTTGAACAGAAAGTCCATGTAGACGCGGTAGGACGCTCTCTCCAGCCTCGAGTAATACCGGTCGACCAAATCTGAGTTGGGCGGTGCTACCAACAAGTCCCGAGCCGACTGAGGGGTGTCCATGATCCCGCCGATGTCCAGGGTCAGGTTCGATTTGAGAAACAGCCACGGGTGCCGACGAGCAACCCGCACGGTCGCTCCCCAAGCGCCTCGGCGAGGAACCGGACTCACCAGTACCGCAGCCGCCGCCGGATAGCCGTTCGCCAGATAATGTTGAGCTGTGAAACCGCCCATCGAATGGCCGACGATCACAGGCGGCTGATCCAACGTGTGAACGACACTCTTGATATCGGTTACATAATCCGAAATCGATGTACCCCGGATTCTTCCCTCACTGTCTCCGTGGCCACGGAGACTGGGCGCCAAACAGTGCCAACCCTCGGCGACCAATGCCGGAATGACCCTTTCCTGCCAGACCCACGACGCCTGCCAGTAACCATGCACCAACACGACAGAGGGCCGACCTGCTGTGGGTCGACCCTCTTCGACTACCTGAAGTTCAGGTTGAGTTCTCAGCTGCGACCTTTGAGGGCGTCCCGGATCTCCGTGAGAAGATCAATTTCGGATGGACCAGCGTCTTCTTCGGCTTCCTCGTCGGCCAATCTGTTCTGGTAGGCGTTGTATGGCTTCACGATGAACAAGAACACCGCAAATGCCGTCAACAGAAACACCACGAGAGCTGTGATGAAGGAGCCGATCATGATTTGCGAGTCGTTGACGTTCCACACGATTGAGTCGAAGTTCGGCTGACCAAACGGAACGGCCACGATGGGCATGATCACATTCTCGACCAGAGAACTGACCACGGCTTGGAAGATGACACCCATGATGAAGCCCACTGCAAGCATCACCACGTTGCCTTTGGCGACGAAGTCCTTGAACTCTTGAATCATGGCCGAGACCTTACCTGGAGCAATCAAAGGGAGCCTGAACCGGAGTCCAGACTCCCTCAACTTCATGTGCTTCTAGTTGACTCGGCTGATCCGATCCTGTGGACCTGGAGCCACCGGCGAGTTGGCGCCGAAGTAGGTCACGAGGGCGTCGAGGTCAACCTCTCCACCAAGTCGGTCGGTCCCTTCGGTCAAGACTGAGAAGTTGTCTCCACCATCAGCCAGGAAGCTGTTAACGGTCACCCGGTATCCCGTAGCAGCGTCAACAGTCACCCCATCGATGGTGATCGTTGCGATATCCACGCGATCCCCTACCGGAGCAGCCGCATCCCAGGTGTAACTGAATCCAGTTGAGACCTGGAGGATCCGGTTGGAACCGGGGCCGGGGTTATCGAACTGCTGCTCGAGCAAAGCGTCGATCTGCGCTCCCGTCAGGGTCATAGTCACCAGGCTGTTCCCAAATGGTTGAACCGAGAAGGCTTCACCAAAGGTCACCTCACCATCGGCCTCTGGGCCGCTGCTCGCAAACAGCAGATCCTCACGAATTCCGCCGGGATTCATGAACGCCACAACGGCTTCGCCGACTCCCACCCCCGCGGTTGCCGCGAGTTGTGCGTCGGCTATCACGTCGCCCAGCGCTGACTCACCAGCAGACGTCTCGTCCTCAGTGATGTCGGTTGTGATGGTTCCGATCACGGTGTTGGCCAACGGTGCGCTGAGATCGATGTACTTGTCGATCAATTGCCTGACGTCCGGCGCTGCTTCCACACTTCGCAGATTGGGGACGTTCTCTATCGACTCGATTGTCATGTCCTTGGTCACCCGGTTGAGAGTCACATCGATGTCGGTGAACAGGCGCCCGCGGGTGTCGGCCATTGTGACCCACTTGCCGTCGATCTCACAGACGAATTCGTCGTTTGTGTGGCCTGCGATCACGAGGTCCACAGCATCGTCAAGACCGCGAGTGATGTCGGCCACTGGGCCCGTCAGCTGGGTACCACAGTCGTTTTGGCCACCGTCAGAGAAGCCACCTTCGTGAAGAAGCACAACAATCGACTCGATATTCTTCTTCTGAAGTTCGGGGATCAAAGCGTTGACCGTCTCAACCTCATCAAGAAATGTGAGACCGGCAACGCCAGAAGGCGTAACGATGGTCGGTGTTCCTTCGAGCGTCATACCAATGAAAGCGACCTTGACACCTTGATAGTTCTTGATCGTGTAGGCCGGGAACAAGGTGTCTCCCGTCGCGTCAACGACCACATTGGCGGCCAGGAACTCGAAATCGGCGCCAAAGAATGGGTCGCCGTCGAGGTCGCCGTCGATCGGGTGCGAACCTCCGAACGCCATCCGAAGGAGCTCCTCAGGACCTTCGTCAAACTCATGGTTACCAACACCATTGATATCGAGCCCGATCAGATTCATCGCCTCGATCGTCGGCTCGTCATGGAACAGGGCAGACACAAGCGGCGACGCACCGATCAAGTCACCCGCCGAGACAACAATCGAGTTCTGGACACCGAGCTCGCGGGCGCGGATGTTCGTTGCCAGGTAGTCAGCGCCACCCGTTCCGCCAAAGGATCCCGACGCAGAGTCGATGTTTCCGTGAAAGTCGTTGATGGCAAGGATCTGGAGCTCGACTTTCTGAGAGTTCTCGGCTCCTTGTCCGCTATTAGCTGCTCCCGCCGGTAGCGCTGCCAGGCTGGCCACTAATGCCGCTGTAGCAGCGAGAGCCACGACGCGGGACTTTCGTCGTGTTGACTTCATGTTGCCTCCGTCTTGTGAAACAGTGAGACAGAACCTACACCCACCACCACCGTGCGTGACGGGTGATGACACCAGGTCATTCATCACCCCCTTGGCGGGTCAACGAAGAAAAATGGGGAGCCCTGTTGGCAGGGCTCCCCATTTTCAACTATCCGGATGGGATCAGTCGAGGGTGCGGAGATAGGCGACGACGTCGAGCAGATCCTGGTCGCTCAGCGAAGGATTACCACCCTTGGGCGGCATATCGACCCCGGCCGTGTTAGCCGGATCCGAAGCGGGGCGACCCTCCTTGAGGAAGTCGACTGCCTCGGAATCGGACAATCCGGCAATGAACTCGTTGCCGTGAAGATCTGCACCAAGGCCCTCGATACCCGTTGCATCGGCGCCATGACAGGCGGCACACGTACCGGAGTAGATGTCCTCACCAGCAGCAGCATCACCAGCGGAAGCACTGCCACCGCTCGTAGCTTGGGTCTCGTTGGTGCTTCCGTTGTCGCTGGAATCGCCGCCGCAGGCAGCTAGCGCCAGCGCCAACACCGCCAAAATCGCAATCAGTTTTCTCATCTATTTTCTTCCTTTCTCAAAGGTTGTTGTCGAAATCTCACTGTCGGATCATCCGTCCCCCTCGTGGTCGCTGTGATCCGCTTCCTCGTCGTCCATGCCCTCCATTTCCCCATGATGATGACCGACGAGGCCACTCGAAGCGGGCAATTGCTTCACAGTCTCCCACTCGATCACTTCGCCATCCAGTTCATGAGCAAATTCCTCGGCGCGCTGCTTGTCCGAAAACGCAACTAGGCCATGGCCCATGGGGGAAGCAACACCGATCGTGGGAACGTAGAACGCCGCTGCGGCATCGATGAAAACCTCATCGTCGAAGTCGCTGACCCAAACTTCGGCTGTGTCGAGAACACCCTGTTCGCGGCCAGTCAGGATCAGGCCGCCCAAGTCGTCGAACTTGAACTCCGTTCCGTCCTCAAGGCGATACGCCGCTGCGAAACGAGGATCGTCGATGATCATCCCGCATTCGATACAGATGTCGCGTCCGAAATTGATTTCTGGTGGGCCACCCTGCGCCGCGATGTCACCGCACGCAACCGGTATCACCAGGGCGGCGAGCAGAACAAGTCGTAGTAGCAATCTCAAAGGTCAGTCCTTCCAACGAAGCGTCGCCAGGCGACAACCACCGGCAGCACAAGCCAGAGGCTGAGCACACCAAACAGAGCAAGAAGTAGCTGGTCGCCAAGCGTGTCCACCGCAAAGATCCCAGCGGGACCCAGAGCGTCTAGTGATCCGGACAGGGCAGTGAGAGCGGTCAACCGATAGGCCTCGACCGGGTTGAGCAGCGCCGACGCAAACAGAGCCGAAACCGGCATGTTGGTGGCCACCGAAGTCCCCATCAGGCCCATGTCACCAACGAAGACCAGAAGCAGCCACACAAACACTCCCACGCCGAGTGCGGCAGCGGCACGGGCGGTGTAAGTGCTGATCAGCATTCCCACGCCCAGCATGGCAACAGCCAGCACCCACGAAGTCAGAGCTATCCAAACAAAGGACATCGCTCCGGAGTTCACTCCTCGCAGCGCCGTCACCAGTCCCGCTACCCCAAAGCCGGCACCAGCTGCGATACCGAGTGAAGCAACATGGCCAAGGTAGATGCCCCAGAAGACCTCAGTTCGGCTGACGGGATGGCTCATTAGAAATCGGAGTGCTCCGCTCTCCCGCTGACTGGCGATGCTCAGCGCCCCAAGGGTCAGCCCCATTAGCGGAATGATTATCTGCACCAGGGTCACCAGCGACGCAGCTGTTCTCCCGAAGCCAGCCTGACCGTCGATGCCGCTGTTGGGCAGAGCGACCAGGACGAGAACTGCGGCCAGACCCACGAAGGCCAAGACCCACATCCAGAACCAACGACTCGAGACGGTCCCCTTGAGTTCCTTCCTTGCGATCTTTGCGATTGCCTGTCGATCGGCACGCTCGCTCACGTCGAAGACAGCTGTGGTCATCGCCACACCTCAAGGTCCTCGATGGTTATGCCAGCAGCCTGCAGAGCGGCGACCGCATCGCCCTTCTGCTGTGCTGCGACCTCGACCAGGACACCTTTCGAGTTCTGCCGTGCGTTGAATCCTGCATCGACGAGCACCGCCGTGGCTTCGGAGGCTTCGGCACCCGCCGTGATCAGATGGAGCCAAGCTCGAAGGCCGAGCTTCTCGGCGAGGTCATAAGGAGCGCACTCAGTAACGATCCGACCCGATTCCATCGCTAGGACTCGATCGACCAGCATGCCGACCTCTTCGATGTGGTGAGAGGTCACGACCAGGGTACGGCCTTGATGCCGGAGCTCCTCCAACAGGCGCACGGCAGCATCTCTCGCCGTTGCGTCGAGATTCGAAGTGGGTTCATCCAGAAGAAGAATCGGGGCGTCGGGAACGATTGCGGTTGCCAGTCCCAGGCGTTGCTTGAGACCGCCGGACAGTTCACGCACCAACTTCTGCTGATGTGGTTCCAGGCCAAGCTGTTCGGCGACTTCGTCGACACGTTCTTGTGAAATACCACGAAGAGAAGCCGAGTAGTCCAGAAGGTCAATGACCTTCATCTCGTCATAGAAGGAGAGTTCCTGAGGCACGTAGCCGATGAGACTCCGTACAGCTTTCCCGTGGGTTCTGGCATCGAGGCCGTTCACCTCGATCGAACCGTCGTAGTTGACCAGCCCGAGCAGGCACCTGATAACCGTGGTCTTCCCCGCACCGTTTGGACCCCACAAGGCAATGGAATCGCCATCCTCGACTTTCATGGAGAAGTCGTCGACAACCACCGTGTCGCCGTAGCGCTTGGTCAGATTCGTGATTTCGATCATTGAACAACCCTCCGCAACGGAGACCTGGCCACGAAGAGCAGGGCGCCAGAGGTCGCGAGCATCAGAAGGGCAATTCCCGCGGTTGCGGCTGTAGAACCTGCGGGCGGTGCGGCCACCGGATTGGGAAGGTTGGGAATCTCGATCACAGGCGCGGTATCGGTCAGCTTAGGTCTCGGCCGGAAGGCGGGAAACATCTTCCCGGCGAGGTCGATGGCCTCCGAAGCGGGTGTGGCTGCGAAGAAGTGCAGTTCGGGGTTCTTGTCTGTCAGAGTCGAGAACAGATCGGCTGAGTCGTAGGAGATGTCGCCGACACCGTCTCGATCGGCGTCGTAACCGGCGAAGTCGCTCCAGTGGTTTCCTTCACCGTCGACGGTGAATGTGTTGTTGCCATAGAACTGACCGGAGCCCTGTACCCCAACCTGCTCCCCGTTGTCGACGAATGCGTTGCCCGAGACGAGGTTGCCTCGGACCGAAGGCAGGAAGAGCGCGCCGGTGTCGTTGTAGGCAATGAGATTGTTCGAGATGATTCCCTCCATACCGACCGTGGCGGGAGAATTGTCGAAGTAGATCCCGATGCGGTTGGACATGATGTGATTGCCTGTGATGGTCGCGGCGTCCATGTCTTTCAGGCCGATCCCATATCCCGAGGGACCGTATGAACCGCTAATCAGGTTGTCCTTGAGGGTGACGTCTGCGCTGTACATGAGGAATCCTCCGACGCTGTTTCCGTGGAGATAGTTCCGCTCAACGACGGCTCGGTCTGAGTACATGAAGTGAATTCCGTAGCGCCCATTCGTCACCCGATTATCCCTGAGGATCAGGTCGTCGGTGAACCAAAGAACGGTGTCGCGGCCACCGTCAACGACATTCCGTTCTACGACGCTGCGCGAGCTCTCCCAGAGGCGGATCCCGTCCCCTCGCCGGCCCAACTCGAGATCTAAGGCCCCAATGACGTTGTCAGCGACGTAGGAGTCCTCGGCGCTCCGCAAGAAAATCCCGAACAGAACTCCTTCGAAGCGATTGCCTACGATTCTCACCCGATCGTCATTGGCAGAGATGCCGGCGTTTTCCTGGTCGAGGGATTTGCCCGTGTTGGCAATGACCAGACCAGTGATCGTCACGTCCGGAGCGAAAATCTCGATGACGTTTCCGGTTCCATGCCCATCGACAATCGGCCAGCCCTCACCCCGGAGTTCCAGCGGTTTGTCGATGATCACGTTTCCGTCGTATGTGCCCGCCTCCAGCACTATGACGTCGCCCGGTTCGGCGGCGTCGATCAGCGCTTGCAGGTCTTCTGCGGCTGATGCGAAGGGCGTGCCCAGCATGGCAACGACCAAGACGCCGGCGACCACAATTACAAGTCTCAAGTTCAGCCCTCTGCGTCTTCCATCGCCTCGATGAGAGGCTTGTAGGCACGACGGTGCAAGACCAGGGCGCGGGCGATCAGACCACTGGCAATGAAAGCGAGTATCAGCCCGAGACCCGGCAGGGCCAGTGTGTCGAACTGTGCGATCTCCGCCGGCCCGAAGATTGGTGGCGTGAACTCCCCAACGGCAGCCGCCAGTGGCGCCAGGGGATCGAGGTTGTGACCGAAGTCGTACAACCAGTATTGAAGGTCAATTAAGAAGACCAGTGGAAACAGCAAGGCTGGCACGGTCAACAGCAAGACCCAACGACTGTGAATCCGTAAGCCGGCCAGAAGGAGTAGGGCGAGTCCGACGATTGCGACAACGGCGATCGATCGCTCAAAGACCGCCGCGTCCTCGAACGAACCCAAACCCACGTAGTGGTTGAGCCCTTCGAGTTCGCCTACATCTCCTTCTAGCCGGTTTACGTATGCAGTAACGGTCAGTCCGTCCGGGAACTGGGGTGCCTTCAGGGACAGAACCCAATAAGGCAGCAGCAGGGACGCCAACAAGAGAACCGCCGAGATAACCATGTATCGGGCTGGCTTCTTGTAGCGCTCTCCGTGCTCGGCCATCTCCTCTTTGGAGATGGTGGGCCCCAGCACCCTGGACAGAACTGACATCGTCTTCTTTTCCTTCTTTCCTAGTTCTCGGGTTCGACCAGGAAGTACCCGGCCATCTCGAGGTGCAGGGCTGAGCAGAACTCGGTGCAGTAGAACGGGTAGGTACCGCTCTGGTCTGCGTCGAACTCAACCGTTGCCGTCTCGCCCGGCTCCAGGCTCACATTGATGTTGTAGCCCGGGACCGAGAACCCGTGGGTTGCGTCGAACGAGGTGTCGATGTTGGTGATATGCCAGATGACATGGTCACCAGCCTTGATCTCGATGCGGTCTGGTTTGTAGTGCGAACGAACCGCCGTCATCCAGATCTCGACCTCGTTGCCGTTGCGCTCGATGCGAGCGTCGGCCTCGGTCTTTGGCGCATCAGGGTCGACAGCCATCACCGCCGGATCCCACCCGATCTCGGGATAGGTCTCGAACGGATTCAGCTTGTCTGCCTTGATCATCTGTGCGTAGTGAGGCTCACCGAAACCGATCGGCATGTCGTACAACAGCTGCATCCCGGCCGTCTCTACGTTGGCGTCAGGAGCCGCGGAAATGTCGATCAGCTGGAAGTTCTGTGGCAGCAACGGACCAGGTGGCAGGAAGCGGTCAAGCGACCACTTGTTTAGCGCCACGAGGTATTGGCCGTCAGGATCGACGGTGTCACCCTCGGCGGCCACCAGGTGACCGATGTTGTAGTGCACCGGGATCGCTCCTTCGAGCTTCCACTCTTCGCCATAGGGAGGGCCCATCTGCCAACGGGCAACCGTGCTGTCCAAGAACAGCGAGGTGTAGGCATATCCCTCATTGTCGAACTGCGTGTGCAGTGGGCCTAGACCCAACTCGACACGTGCCTCGACGGTGGCGTCAAAGTCAAGCACTGGAACGCCGTATTGATCCGGCTCCCAGTTCTCATCGCTGATTGCCTGCTGGATCTTCTCGAACGAGTACACCGTGGTGTGCGGATCGAGTTTTCCAGAAACGACCATGAAGTCGCCTCCAGGCGCCACGTCTACACCGTGCGGGCTCTTCGGCTCCGGCACGAAGTACAGCAGTCCTTCATCGATTGACGTCTGCAACGGGATCATGTTGAAGCCGTTGACTTCAGTCGTGTTCGAAAGGGCTACTTCAGCAGCCTTTTCGAGATTGATGACATGCATGTAGTCGTTTTCAGCCGCAGAGGCTCCAGCCTCAAAGTCGGCACCGTTCGGATCGTCGCCCTTACCGGTGGCCAGCTCGGTGTTGAAGGAGTTGCAGAAAACCCAACCTTCCGAAACCAACTTGCCTGAGTCACAGAGATCCTGCCAATAAGGCGGCATCTCCATGGCGAACGAGGCATTCATGTCGATACGACCGGCGTCACGGTCGAACTTCCAGAAAGTGACCATGCCCTTGTACTCCGACTCGTAGTCCTCGATCGGGGCGTACTCCCAGCCGTTCGGCGTGGCGTACTGACCACCTTCGATGACCCACTCGGTGTTCGGTGTCACCATGGTGCCGCCGTGGTCGTTGATGGCGATGGGGTTCTTGATGATTTGCTTGGTTTCGAAGTCCCGCAGGTCGATGACCGCGACTCGGGCGTTTGCCTTGTCGTTGATGAACACGAACTCTCCGTCGTAGTCACCCTCGGTCTCGGACAGTGCAGGGTGGTGGGTATCTGCCCACAGCACCTCGCGCCCGTCGACGTTGCCGGCTTCGAGAACCTCATCTGTCGCTTCGTTCCCATAGCCCCAGCCTTGCCAGGGTTCAGGAGTGAATACACCAACCGTCTTCAAAAGACGCATCGAGGGCACACCAATGATGTGCAGCTGACCCGAATGTCCACCGGATGAGAAGATGACGTAGTCGTCATGCACACCCGATGGCAGGTAGGTCTTGAGTGCGGCGGTGACATCTGCATCAGTCAGACCGCGCTCATCGATGATGTCGGTGTAGCTGGCGTCGCCACCGTTGTCGGTACACGCGCCAAGCACTAGAGCGAACGCTGCGAACAGCGCCACCCCAACAAAAACGACCCGGTTACGCCACCAAGGCGTCCCCGAATCTCTAGCCATCTCTATTCTCCTTTCGTAGGAGTCGGCACCAACGTCGTCGCTACCGACGTTGAGCCGAGCTCTGCCAACAGGGCGTCCCTTGCCCTCACCCAGGAGTCATGCAGTGCGCAAGGTTCCGGAGCGGGGCAAGGGGCACCCCTCAATACACATTGGTCTTCGTCTGTCACGCCCTCGACCGCCTCTATGACGTCGAGGACCGTGAGTTCTTCGAGGTCGACACAAAGTCGATATCCCCCACCGGGACCAGGCGTCGAACAGATCCATCCGTTGACGATGAGAGGTCGTAACAGTTGGGGCAGGTAGTTGGTCGTCGTCTCGACTTCTTCGGCAATCGCGGCGCCGTTGGCGTCACTGTGGGTGTGGAGAAACGTCAACGTTTTCAGAGCGATATCGGTCTTCTTCGACGCTTCGAGACGCATGCCTACCTGAGAAGGAATTCCTAATTGCAGAATTGCTTAGTCAAGGACTAAGGAACTAGGGCCAAAAGGCCCTAGTTCCTCGGATCTCGGACTTGGTCTAGTTGGGAATCGGTCAGTGGCCAGCCAGGGCTGTACCATGGCTCCTTGATGCGAGCTGCATCCACCGCGCTATGCGTCGTGGTCCTGTTTGCGGGTTGCTCTCCAGCAACCTCACCGGATACGACGGTCAACGAAGGCCTCTGTAAGCAGCCGCCACCGGAGGCCTTGGTCGATTCGAACGACTCGAGCCTTGTAGTAGCCATTGATCCCATCACGGTTCAACCGGGTGCCACCGTTCGGATTCGTATCGACGTCGATCCAGACTTCGCAGCGAGCCTGCATCCTGACCAGGAACTAGGAATGGGCGACGGAACGCTTCTGAGATGCTGGGACGGCAGCGACTGGGTGCCAACTCATCTTCTTACCAAGGGTGGAAGCCAGGGCGAGGCCTTTGCATGGTCGAACTCGACCGACAACACGGTCCCCTCGTGGGGAGGAGATATTCCGAGCGAGTGGGCACTCACCCTCCCGGCGGACATCCAGCCCGGGACCTACCAAATCGCCGAGCCGGACTGGCTCGGCCCGAGACCGGTCCTTTGGGACGAGTTCGTGGGGACAATCATCGAGGTAGTCGCCACGGGGTGAAGAGCACGGTTGCCCTGGAGCTAGCCGTTGGCGCGCTCTAGAACCTGCGGCGCCTTCGGAGCGTCAAGAAAGGCCGCCAAGCTGATCGCTGCCGATACGAACCCAAGCAGGAGCGCTGGAATGAACCAGACCATCAACAGCAACATAAGGCCTGGCATGAGCCCTGCCGCGATGAGAGTGCTTCCCAGCTTGCGATTCCGGCCACGGGATCTCAGGCCCCACATGACGAAGCCGACTCCTATGACAGACGCCGCTGCGTACGCAATCCGCCCGAACAGGGCGCCCTCGGTGTCTGCGATCATGTTGCCTACTCCGCCAACGCATATAAGTACGGAGACCGGTAGCGCCGCCATCCGCCACCAATCGGTTCTAAGTGATTTCATGGTTATCTCCAGGTGTTCCTTGAACGCCGTCGTCGCCAAATCGACCAGCATCTCTAGCCAGAACAGCAAAGTTCGGGCTCCACCGCCCTCGGCCCGCAGCCTGTCACCAAACAGCTGCGTCATCGCATCCCGATATTCGCGCCGAAACTCGGCCGGGTACACAGAGAGCAACCTGCGATAGACGCTCTGGTGACGCCTCATCTCATGTGCTCCCGAATCTCATGTGCTCCCGAGACCAGGCTCAAACCGACCTGCTTGCCTGCTTCGTGCGGTCTCTACCAGGCGCTCCAATCGAGCGGTCTCAGCCTGAAGGACGTGCACACCCAAGCCCGTCAAGCGGTAGTAGCGGCGTCGCTGGTCGTCCTCCTCTGGATCTGGACGTTGATCGGTCTCCTCGACGAGACCGACGTTCAGCATCTTCTTGACCGTGCCGTAGAGCGTCCCAGGCCCCATGGTGACGGCGCCGCCGGTCATCGACTCGACTTCACGCATGACTGCGTACCCGTGCTTCTCGCCATCGGCGAGGGCCAACAAGATATGCAGCTGCGCCGCCGGTAGCGGCAGCATCCCATCAGGGTTCCTGACTATCTCACCCACGTAACGGTCTCCTTTCACACAACCATGGCCACAGTGTGTCGCATGTAGATATATCGACTTGCGATGTAGATGTCAACCCCCTGCCCAAAGGCGGTCTCCCTGAGGGGCAAGTGGCTATGAGGTGAGTTGCGGTTCAGTCGTTCGGGGGCCCCTCGACGTCGTCGGGAGCCACTTGGACACTCGTTACCCGAACCGAGCCAATGCTTTCGATGCCGTTGAACGCCGGCACGAAGGTGAGGATGTCGAACGGATGGTCCTCCGGACTCTCCACTACGAAGACGTCAGCACCTGACAAAGGCATCCTTTGCCCCTGATGGGTTTCAATTCCTCGTCCGCTCCGGGTCTTGACCTGCCCACCAGAACCGGGCCTCAACTCCAGGACAAACACCGTGGATTCAGGCAACTTGAGCTGCGGGCCGGTCCACGAGATCGATACACCGTCCTGTTCGGCCGGTCGCTGCCTACAACCTGTCAGGTCCTCGGACGATTGCGCCACTTCCTCTGAGACAAACTCCCAGCAGAAGTTGATGTTGTTGCTTCCAGGGATCGCTTCCTCGCGCAGTCCGACGATCCATCCTTCAGCCTCAAAAACCACGTCAGCGCTCTCCGCGAGTTCAAGAGATTTCGAACTTCCGTCGAACAGCTCCGATGTCGGGAGAAACGCCGCCAGGACCATCAGTGCGGAAAGGCCAGCGACCACCAGACCGTTTCGAAGTGCTGGCCGTCTGGCCGGGTGCCGCCCTCCACGCTCGATCACTGCTTCGAAGTCCCCTGATCGATCTGGGACTTCGTCGACCCATTCGCGGATACGGCGCCGGGTGTCATGCTCGATTCTCATGTCCCCAACTCCTCTCTCAAGCGGGCCAGTCCGCGACTCAGCCGGCTTTTGACTGTTCCTTGGCGTATGCCGAGGGCGGCTGCGATCTCACGCTCGGACCAGTCAAGGGCACACGCGAGAATCACCACGGCCCGCTGGCCAATTGGAAGATTCGCTAGGGCGCGGTCCAGATGAGGTTCGATGTCAACCCCATCGGGCACTGGTCGATCCAGTGTCTTCGGCGCTAATCGCCCCTCAGTGCGACGCCTCCGCAAACGATCGACACTCCACCGATAAGCAACCCGATAGACCCAGCCTTCAGCGTTCTCCATAGCGGACACGGTGGCCCACTTAGTGAAGGCGCGAACCATGGCTTCGTCGACAGCTTCGGCTGCTAGATCGGGATCGCCGAGTGTGGCGGCCAGTGGTCGGTATATGGTCGTCCAGGACCGGCGGTAGAAGACCTCGAAGGTTGCCTGACTTGTTTCGAGATCGTGATTGGAGTCGACCCTCACATTCAAAGGACGAACAACCGGGACTCCTGGTTCCATTACGAGAGCGAGCCGCGCCGGTCGATGCTGCAGAGATGTTGGTCAAGCTCTGGAAGCTTGAACTTCGATCGGCACTGCTCGTAGCTATCAGAGCTTCTTGGCCAACATCTTTAGAAGCTCGATGAGGCCGGACTGAGTCACTTCAAGCTCGTTGATAAGTTCGTTGCTCTCATTCGACCCGAAGACTCGATCGGCAAAGTCCTTCTTGATCGATTTGACCGACTCTGTGTCGTCAAAGTTGGCGAGGAACGGTTCGAGGGCATTGAGCTCCAGTGCGAAACGCTCATTTTGTCGTGCAGCGATGCGATGTTTGTTGGACTCTCGCTGCGCATAGAGGGCAGGTGCAGCGAGTGTGGCTGCAACAAGAGTCGCCCGACCAACATCTATCAAATCGATCTGACCCTTGGGGGCGAGTATCAGGAGCCATACAACAACTCCGATGCCGAGGAGCATGATGCCTAACGCGTACCAACGCCACGTATCGGCAGCGTTCTTGTCGTTTCCGGCAGCCGACTTGAAATCGGCAGCCACTGCATCAACAGCGGTCGCTTCGATGAGTGCTCTCGCCTCGGCTCTGCGCTGTTCTAGCTCATCAAGAGCTGACTTTGAGTCTTCTCGAATCGACTTGAGAATCTCACCACCACGCTCACCAATCCCGTCGACCGCGAGAGTGATCGCTTCATTGGCTGTCGTGATCTGTGTCTTGAACGCCTCATCGAATTCCTCACGTTCTTCCTGCCACTTGTTGAGACGATCCTGCTGAGCTTGGCTGAACTGTTCCTGGTGCTCACTTATTACTGCGTCAACACGTGTCTTCTGATCGGTGACTGACTTCTCAAGCTCGCCGAGTTTCGTCCTAAGCGCTGCCAGATCGTCCCGATACTCCGTGGCTTGCTTGCTGAGATTCGCAACGTGCTGCCCTGCACTGCGCCGATACGACGAGGCGGCATCTTGAATGCCTTCCTCGCTTGATGAAGCTGCTGCGATTCCTGAGATAACCGCAGACACATGATTCAGTGCGTCGATGGCGGCGACCATCCCCGTGATCTGATTTCGATCTCCATTCGCAATGAATTGCTCAATACGACTTCGCAGATCGTTGGAATGCGTCTGTGTCTCGTCGAGAAGGTTCACCGGAACGAGTTGAGGGTCGACACTGCGAAGGAGACGAGAAGCGTTCTTGAGACCTACTTCGGACGCGGACACATAGTCGATCAGGTCAGATTCAATCTCACCATCCTCAGCCGCCAATGTGTCATACGCATTGAGGGCGGCTGCGAGCGATTTGCGCGCCTGGTGCTGCTCAAATCGATCGTCGAAGAAGCTCACAAATGAGACCCTAACTTTCGGTCCTGACAGAAATCTCGTCAGATGATTCGCAATACCTGAATCGAAGGATCTGTCCCTCCCTAGCGAGACAGTGACTCGCAAGATGAGCGAGTCGCACGACAGAGAGTTCGAGCGTCTTGAGGACGCTTGGCGAGAAGAAGTCGCCAAGCTTGATCGGACGCTGCTGACGCTCTCGACAGGCGTGCTCGCACTGTCAGCAGCGCTCGTGCGAGATCAGGCTGGTGAGCTGGAGTGGGCTTGCCTACTGCTGCTCGGCTGGCTCGCTGTGCTCGCAAGCATCGTCTTCATCGTCTGGTCGTACACGATCACGAAGCAGGCGATCGAGTCGAGACTGCTCGACGACGAACACGGCAGCAACGAAGACGAGACTCAGCGTCTCAGTCGCAAAGCATGGACGAGAACGCTGATGTCTGCGTGGTCGCTGGTGATCGGTGCGACGCTGCTCATATTCTTCACTTGGCTCAACGTGACATAGGAGACTGATGAGCGAGAACAACGACAAGAGCAAAGAGCCTGAGTCGCTAACAGGCAGCGCAGGGGTGCCACCCCGCATGGCTGCGAGATCGAACGATGACATCGAGAAGCGCAGCGCAGGTGTGCCGCCTATGAGAAAGCCCTTCGACGCTGGTGGCGTACCGCCGAAGAAGCCGCAGCAACCGCAGCCAAACAAAAGCAGCGACGACAAGAAAGAGTCGAAGTAGCGGAGCCTTCTGTGCGATGGGTGTGTGAAGCGAATCGAGCGATCGTCGATTTCGCTAGTGGAGCTGAGGGGATTTGAACCCCTGACCCCTTGACTGCCAGTCAAGTGCTCTGCCAGGCTGAGCTACAGCCCCGTTTTGGGGAGCCGAATTGTATTACCTCCCCTGGACGATCGTGAATCAGATCACCCCCGGCCGACGGGATTGAGACGGGCCATCAGATAGGCATCCAGAAAGCGTCCGTCTTGGAACACCCAATCTCTGAGGGTTCCCTCCTGCTCGAAGCCGAGCGACTTGTACAAGCGGACGGCAGATTCGTTTGTGGTCCACACAAACAGTTCGAGCCTCTTGAGTTGCAGCCAGTTGTCCGCCAGATCGATGGCGGCGTCCATCATTCCCCGACCGACACCTCGACCCTGGTGACCCTCGTGAACCGCGACCAGGTTGATCATGCCCACGTGGCGATGCCGGGCAACGCTCGGGTATGTCAGCAGCTCTAAGAAGGCCACAACCCCAGCTTCGGCTTCGGCCGCCACAAGCCGTATCGCTCCTTCTCTGTCCTGCAGACGTTCTTCGGTCTGGGACTTCGCCTGATACGGAAGCCGCATCGTCCCACGGATGGTCGAACCTGCAACCAAGATCTCGTGGACGGCCTCGACATCGCTGGTTCGGTAATCCCTGATCGTGAAAGTCATTGTGATCCTCCTCATTGGGTCAGATCCCCTGCTGGGACCTTTCATTGAGTAGGCGTGAGTCGAGACCTCACACCGCGAGGAGACCGTGGGCATCCATGTGTGGCGTGCAGGAGGGTGCGGAATCCGCACCCTGTTGCTATAGCAACGCGATTAGGTGTCGGTGACGACTGGTTCTTCCCAGGAGACGCGCTCGGCGTCGCCCCAGAGGCGTTCGAGAGAATAGAACTCGCGTGGTCCGGCCTGGAACACGTGGACGATGATGTCGCCGTAGTCGACCAGGACCCACTCCCCCTCGGCCCGGCCCTCAACGCGAAGAGGCTTCAGGTCGTACTTGTCCGTCAGCGCCTCTTCGACGTGGTCGGCGAGAGCCTGGACGTTGGGGCGGGACGAACCGGTCGCGATGACGAACACATCGCTCAGGAAGAAGGACTCCGCGACGTCGAGCAGAACGATGTCCTGACCGTTCTTGGCAAAGAGGGCGTCGGCTGCGGACCGCGCCAGATCGACACCGGTCGCTACTTCGATTCCTCCGTCATCATGTGGCGCCCACCATATCGTCGTCATCGTCCTGTGTATAGAGCCCATTTTCGAGAACGAAGCGATACACGCGGTCGGCCAACAAGTACCGGAAAGGTCGGCCCTCTCTCACCCGTCTCCGGATATCGGTGCCGCTGATCTCGAGGAGTCCCATTTCGAGAGGCACAGCACCCTCGAGGTCGACTTTATCGACAGCAACACCGGGACGTGGAGCCACGGCGATGGAAACCCGCTCAAGAATCTCCTCCCATCGGTGCCACGTTCGGAACCCGGCTGCGGCGTCCGACCCGAGAATGAGGATCAGGTCCTCGTTCTCAGGGAACGAAGCCAGAGTGTCGGCCGTGTAGGTCGCTCCCGGCCTGCGGATCTCCCGGTCGTCGCCGTAGATGTCAGGAACACCCTCGACGGCCAGCCGGACCATCTCCATTCGGGTCTCCCCTGGTGTTACACGACGATCAGCCTTTTGCCATGGCCTTCCAGCGGGCACCAGCAGCACCCGATCTAGTTCGAACTGAAACAGCGCTGTCTCCGCGGTGTGGAGATGGGCGATATGGATCGGATCGAAGGTCCCGCCGAGTATTCCGGTGCGCACGGGACCGAGGATAGGGCCGTGGAGGCTCCACGAGACGCAAGGCCCGGCTGATGTCGGTTTGACGGCATCCCATGAACCCAAGCGGGTCGACGTACTCCCCGCCCAACCTGACCGACAGGTGTACTCCTGGCCGCCCATGTGCCAGACCGGCGGAGCCCACAATGGCGCCACGCGTGACGCGCTGGCCGGCGGTAACCGAAACACTGCTCAGATAGGAAACCGAGACCTTCATATCAGGGAGCGGCCGGAGCGTCACCGACTTCATACCGGCCACCGAGCCAGCGAAAGTGACGACCCCAGACACCGGAGCGCGAACTGTGTCACCGACTTCAGCGGCAAAGTCGACACCCCAATGACCCCCGTACGCCCCAACCGGTGCGAATGGCTCGGTCAACTCCCCCGGCGCCGGCGGTGCCAGACAGATCGCCACCACCGCAAATGCTCGCAATAGCTCCATGAACCCCTGTTTTCACCCTATGTACCCACGCGCCTACCGTCTAGGGGATTGAACGGTTCAGCACAGCGGTTTGAAGGAGAACAATGAGAACAGCCCGAGTCGGGCTCATGGGATTTGGCCGAATTGGACGGAACGTTTTTCGTCTGCTCCACGGTCGCGATGACCTCGACGTCGTCGCCATCGAAGATACGGCAGACCCAGAAGCTCTCACGTACTTGCTCAAGTACGACTCGATCTATGGCCGGTTTCCGGCTGAGGTCGAGTACGCAGGGGGAACCCTCCACTACGGACACAAGACCGCGAGCTTTGGAACCGCGACAACACCTGGAGACACCGCATGGGCGGCCAACGATGTCGACATAGTCCTGGACACCACGTCGCGTTACCTCACGGCCGAGGCCCTTGGCGGACACGTGTCGAACGGAGCCACCAAGGTCATCCTCACTTCCAGCCCGGCCACTCCGGGAGACATTCCACTCCTTCTTCGTGGCATCAACGATCAGATTCTCGAAGATTCACCCCAGATGGTCGCACTCGGGTCCAACACTTCGAACGCCGTTGCACCCATCTTGTCGATCCTCGACGACGAATTCGGGCTGGAGCGGGTCTACATGACAGTTGTGAAAGCGATGTCCAACTCGGGTCGACTTGCTGACGTTCCAACAAGCGCTTTTCGCACGTCAAGAGCTGCCGGAGAGAACATCATTCCGGCTGAGACCAACTCCGCAGACATCATCACCGAAGCGTTGCCGGGTTTAGCCGGAAAGGTCGCCGTGACTGCCCTCAACGTTCCGGTCCCGGATGGCTCGACGGTGGACATGGTTGCCGAAACTTCTAGGTCCGTCACCGCCGAGGAAGTAAACCAGGTCGTTGCCACTGCTATCAGGGAGCGCTTCAGCCAGGTCATCAGCTACGTGGACGATCCCATCGTCTCGTCCGACCTGAGACTCGACCCTCATTCAGGAGTATTCGACAGCCTCGCAACCATGGTCACAGGCGACAACCTGCTCAAGACGATCACCTGGTTCAACAATGGCTGGGGCTACTCGAACCGTGCAGTCGAGGTTGCGGTTGCCATGACTGCAGAAGGAGACTTGAAATGACTCGTGTCGCCATCAACGGCTTCGGACGCATCGGCCGGGCGGTGTTCCGCATCATCGCCGATCGCTCCGAGTCGAACCTCGAAGTAGTCGCGATTAACGACCTCTCTGACGACGACATCCTGGCCTACCTACTCGAGTATGACTCGGTCATGGGCCGATTCGACCAGGAAGTCGAAGTGGCCGACGGCGTGATGACGGTTGGGAATCATCGCATCGCAATGCTCATGGAGCGTGACCCGGCTCAGCTTCCCTGGGGCGAGTTGGGAGTCGACATCGTGGTTGAAGCGACTGGCGTATTTCGTGATAGAGCTTCGCTCCAACAGCACCTCGACGCGGGCGCTAAACGTGTGGTGCTGACGGTGCCGTCTAAGGACGAGATCGACGAGACCGTCGTTCTGGGCGTCAATGACGAGGATCTCGACTCCAGTGACCTCATCGTTTCGAACGCCTCATGCACTACCAACTGTTTGGCTCCGCTGGCCAAGGTCCTCGACGATACGTTCGGCATCAGAAAGGGTGTGATGACGACGGTCCACGCTTACACCAACGACCAACGATTGGCTGACGTCCCTCACAAGGATCTGCGCCGCAGCCGAGCCGCCACCGAAAACATCATCCCCACCACCACTGGTGCAGCCAAGGCAGTGGGCAAAGTGCTTCCCGAATTGGATGGCAAGCTCGACGGAATGGCTATGCGCGTACCGGTGCCCGACGGATCGACTGTAGATCTCGTGGTCGAACTCGACTCAGACACTTCGGTCGAAGAGGTGAATCGAGTCGTACGGGAGGCTGCAGAAGGCAAGCTCGCGGGCATTCTCGAGTACACCGAGGACCCGATCGTGTCTACCGACATCATTGGCAACCCCCACTCTTCGATCTTCGACGCCAGCGGAACACAGGTCATCGGCGGCAACCTCGTCAAAGTGATGTCCTGGTACGACAACGAGTGGGGATACTCGAACCGGGTGGTCGACCTGATCGAGAGGCTCGCCGAGATCATCGAGGAAGACACACTGGAGTAACAGCTGTGGAAGTGGTTCGGTCACACGACGCATCGGAATTCCGGGGTCTGGCCGAACCGCTCGCATTGTCTCGAGAGTCAGCCAACACACTCTTTCTGGGATTGCTGGGCCAGGCCGAGATCTACCAGCGGTTCCAAGGGTGGGCTGTTGTCGCCAATGACGAGGTCCGTGCAGCTGCCCTTCAGACCGAAAGCTACAACCTGGTCCTCGCGACGAGCGATGACCCGGCCGCTGTCCGGATGCTCGCCGCCGAGACTGGTCCACTGCCCGGCGTCGCAGGGGTGGTTCCAGCGGTCGACTGGTTCGTCGCCGGACGACTCGACGAGGCCAATGCCGTGATGAATCAGGCAATCTTCGAGCTCACAGAGGTTGCGGATCTTTCTCCAGCGGCTGGCGTACCACGCCCCGCTAAAGAAGCCGACATCCCGGTCCTGGCGGCGTGGATGACAGCTTTCCAGGCAGACGCCCTTGGTGAGGTGAGCACGGAGCCGATGACCCCAATGGTGCAGCAACGTCTTTCGGCCGATCCAACCAGCGCAGGATTCTGGGTTCATGAGCTAGACGGCAGGCTGGTGTCGATGAGCGGCCACTCAGGACCCACTGCTCGAACGATCAAGGTCGCTCCCGTTTACACCCCTCCCGACGAGCGGGGACAGGGTTACGCCACCACTCTTGTAGCCCGCCAAAGCCAATGGCTGCTCGATGCGGGGTATGACAAGTGCTGCCTATACACCGACCTGGCGAATCCGACGTCCAACTCGATCTACCAGAAGATCGGGTATCGGCAGGTCGCAGAGTCAACCCAGTACGAGTTCAGTCCACCTTCCTAAGAGCCACAGCAGCACCCAACACGATCACAGCGCTGACCAGGACCGGGATCGCACGTGAGCCCGTCACCTCCGCGACCAGAGCAGCCCCCACAGGACCCACAGCCTGTGCCAGAAGAAACACCAGACTCAACAGACCCATGGCAGTCCCCAGACTCTTCTCGCCGAACACATTCTTGGCGTGCATGCCAACAAGAGGCGAAGTTGCCCCGATGCCGAAGCCCGCGGCCATGGCGTAGACCGCGGCTAGCCAGGGCTGACCCGAAACCGCAAGAGCAACTGAACCTACGGCAATGGCGACGTAGGCAATCTTCAAGGACGTGACTACCCCGAACCGATTCACCATTGGTATGAGTGGAATACGACCGCCGAGCTGGGCGAACCCCCGGAACCCCGCCCAGAACGAGGCGGCCCCGAGAGCAAGACCTGCCGATGTCATCGCCGGAACCTGATACACCAGAATCGTCCCCACGCCGATACCGGCCAGCGCCTGACTCACCAAGAACCGACGGGCTGATGGACCGCGGGTTGCAGTGCCCACGTCGGCCAGGATGCGAGATCCGCTGTGTATGTCCTTTGTCCTTGTATCGATGGTGATCGCACCTAACACAAGTAACAACACGGCTGAGCCCGTGAGAATCCGCAAGGCCATCCGCCAATCGCTCCATTCCACGAGGACGGCTGCCAGTGGAATGTAGATCGCGCTAGCAAACGCTCCCCAGATAGTCAGCACAGCAATCGACCGGTCCTCGGCTCCCGGGCTGATCCTGACGGCGGCCGTTTGGGTTACGTGGTAGAAGCCGAGTGATGCCAGGACGCCTCCGCCTACGGCGGCCGTGGCAGCAAACAGCCAAGCTTCGGTGGCGTTGGAGGCGATCCAGAACGAAACGCCACCCACCACTGCTGCAATTGCGAAGGCAACCCGGCTGCCAAGACGATCGAGAAGTAGCCCTCCGCTGAGCGAGCCGAGACCTGCAATAACCGCAGACCCGCTGAACACGGCGGCCACCGAGGTTTCACTCCAGCCGGTGTCAACGATGATCGGGTCGAGCAACACGCCGAAGGCGTAGAACCACGACCCGTATACCGCGATGGTTATGAGCCCCAGCACGGCGATCCTGCCGTGTGGGACCACTGCAATCATGCTCAGCCCTGAGCCGCTCTCTGAGCTTGGAGGATTCTCCAGACCTTCTCAGGTTTGACCGGCATTTGAATGTCTGCTCCACCCAAGGCGTCGGACACCGCATTCACCACCGCCGGCGTCGATCCGATGGCTCCGGCTTCGCCGATCCCCTTGGCCCCGAGTGGGTTGGTCGGAGTTGGCGTCACGGTCTCGCCCAGCGAGAACATGGGTAACGAGGCAGCCGTGGGCACCAGGTAGTCGACGAACGAGGAGGTCGTCAGGTTTCCGAAGTCGTCGTATGTGGCCTCTTCCCACATCGCCTGCCCGATCCCCTGGGCCAGGCCGCCGTGGCGCTGACCTTCCGCCAACATCGGATTGATGATGGTGCCGGCATCGTCCACAGCCCACATCCGATCAAGCCGTACCGACCCGGTGTCCGGATCGATCTCAACCACCGCCAAATGCATGCCATAGGGGAAGTTGAGTCCTCCCGACTTGAGATGGATCTCCTCGTCGAGACCTGGCTCGAGTCCCTCTGGAACATTGCCTCTCAAGGCAGCAGTGACAATGTCTCTCCACGAGACGGAAACGTCTGTCCCGGCAACGGTCGCCTGGCCGTTGGCCAGCGTGATGTCATCGGCTGAAGCCTCCAGCAGATGCCCTGCGATACGAGTCGCCTTGTTGGCGACCTTCTGCGCCGCCGCGTAACTGGCGCTTCCACCGTGGGCAATCGATCTAGATCCGGCCGTCCCAAAACCATGAGGAGAGACTGACGTGTCCCCTTGCTCGATGGTCACTTGCGAAATGTCCAGGCCGAGCACGCCGGCAACCAGCTGAGCGAAGGAGGTGCGGTGACCCTGGCCCTGGTCGAGTGTTTCGACGTAGCACGTGACGGAACCGTCAGGATGGACCTTGATTCGAGCGGCGCCCCAAGACTCGAACCCGCACACTTCGACGTAGGCGGCCAAACCGATACCCAACAGACGACCTTCGGCCCGGGCTGCAGCTTGCTCGGCCCGCAGCCCCGGATAGTCAGCGATATCCAGGAGGGTGTCCAGTGCTTTCTCGTAGTCACCAGTGTCAAAGGTGTAGCCACGCATCGCCGGACCGCCAGAAGATGAGTACGGGAACTGGTCCGGTTGAATGAAGTTTCGTCTCCGCACCTCGGCTGGGTCCAGCCCGGTCGCTTGAGCTACAGCGTCCAATACCCGCTCGATCGTCATGGTCGCCTCGGGTCTGCCCGCTCCACGATAAATACCTCGGGGAGCCCGGTTGGTCCATACACCCCTCATCGTCCACCCATATGTCGGTATCACGTAGTTTCCCGTGCCAATCATTGGCGTCACCGTGTGAAACGAGAGGTAACGATGTCTGGCTCCAAGATCAACCAGGATGTCCAGCCAAAGGGCTTTGATTCGTCCGTCATCGTCTGCCACGACCTCGTAGCGCTGGCGCTGTGCCCTACCGTGACCGATTGTGAGGAGGTGCTCGCGACGTGATTCGGACCACTTGACCGGACGACCAGTGGAACGAGCCGCCAGGATGGTCAGGTACTCCTCTTCGGCCAGGTCGAACTTGCAGCCAAATCCTCCTCCGACGAACGGCGTCACCACGCGAACGTTGTTCTGGGGCAGACCGAAGTCGGACGCGAGTTGCTGTTGCATGAGATGCGGCGCCTGTGAGGAGAGGTGGACTGTTAGGCCGCTCTCCTTCCACTCGGCGAGGATGACACGATTCTCCATTGGAGCCGGGACGACTCTCGGATGGTCGACCACGCCGTTGATTCGATGGGCTCCTTCGACAGCCTCGAACTCACTTCGATCACCAGCTGAGCGCTCGTACGCGACATTCGACTCGGACTTCAGGCCCTCGTGGATGGGAGGGGCGCTCAAGGCTTGCTCTACATCGCCAACCACGTCGATCGGGTCGTAGTCGACGAATATCGCGTCAGCTGCATCCCTAGCTTGAGATGCAGTCTCAGCGATGACCGCGGCCACGGGGTCACCTGGCATGAGAGCTTTGCCCTGAACAAGCGGGAAACGTTGAGGGATATTGCGGTCCGGCCGGGGTGATGGGGGCATAGCGACATCTGCGACGTCATCCGGTTTGACCACGGCCCACACCCCAGGCATCGACTCAGCAGCCTGGCTATCGATTTCGAGAACAGTGGCGTGGGCAAAGGGAGATCTGACGATGGCGAGGTGGAGAGCTCCAGAAGGAGTCAGATCATCTACATACCTTGCGCCCCCAGTGACCAACGCCGGATCCTCCCGACGTTGCACCGGAGCGCCGATCATCGACGGGATGAGGTTTTCAACGGTCACCCGCGCACATTAACGGAGCAAGATCAGCTTCTCGACGGAACCTGAGCTCTAATAGCGATACAGCACAGCGAGGGGCGCGAACCGAGTTGAACCGGCGATCAGAACAGGCTGATCAGCCCTATTCGAGCAAGGAGAGGACAGTCGATCTGAAGTCGTTGGGCTGGAAAGGCTTGGTGACGAACGCGTCGGCACCACCTTCGTTGGCCCTCCGTCTCGACTCTTCTTCGGCGTGGGCGGTCAAAACAACGACAGGAATATCCTTGGTAGTGGAATCACTGCGGATTCGATCCAACACTTCCCAACCGTCCATGCCCGGCAAGCCGATGTCGAGAACGACCAAATCAGGGGACTCGGAACTCACAGCCCGGAGTCCAGACTGACCGTCGTCACGAGTGACGATCTCGAGATCAGCCGCTCTCAGACACACTTCAATGAGTCGCCTGATAACTGCGCTGTCCTCAACGATCAAAATTCTCGAGCCCATGAATGGATTCCCTCTATCTAGCCCTTTGGCAATTCGGATATCGGCATCAAAACGATTCTGGTTTAGCGATTCCCGAAGGCTCCATGAGCAGGCACCGTGAGGTGCTCAACGAACTCCTCCAATTGGCGAAGAGATCGGACCTCGTGAACCGACGTGCAGTACTTCGCGTAGTGCGACATGGCGCTGTCCCCAGTGTCCCAGTAAGCCTGGGGCTCAGGGTTGAGCCACACAAGGGCCCGAGCCTTCTTCGATATCTCCCCCAGGATGTCTGCCTGTGGCGGTCGATAGTTGTTTCTGGCATCCCCCGTGATCAGAACCGTTGTACGCGGATTCAGCTGTGGCCCAAATCGCTCGTGGAACCGTTCAAGCGAGTGCCCATAATCGGAATGCCCGTCGAGCCAAACAACCTCGGCCTCCGATGTGATTCGACCAACTGCTGACCCGAGGTCAACACCTGGACCGAAGAACCGAGTCACTTCGTCGACAGTGTCGACGAAGGCGAAGGATCTGAGACGGGCGAAGTGGGTCGACATCGCATGGGTGAACTGGAGCGTGAACCTCGAGAAGGTGGCCATGGAACCCGAGACATCGCAGAGGAGCCAGACCTCTGGACGATGTGGGCGGGGGTGGCGAAACTGAGGATCCGCTGGCACACCGCCGGTGCCCAACGAACTCCTCACCGTCCTCCGAAAGTCGAGACGACCGGTCCTGCGTCTCCGCCTTCTCGCTAGACGGGCTGCCAGCTTGCGGGTCAAGGGACCGATGGCCGCCTCCATATCGGCAAGCTCAGCCGAAGTGGCATGCATTAGATCGACATCCTCGATGAGCGGGCGCCTCAGTGTCCTCGCTACCGCATCCCTGCCACGGTCCTCGACGAGTCTTCTCCGAATCTCATCCTGAACCTCCGACCTCAGCATCTCGATGAGACTGTCGACCTCCTCCTCGATCAGCCGTCGCTCGAACTCTTCGAGTGCCTCGTCGTCGAGTCTTTTGAGCAAGGCTGCCTTGAGGGCATCGAGGTCGAGCCTCCTCATCGTTCGATAGAGGTAATACGTCCCGCCGACCGGACGTCCCGGTTCCATACCGGCCAGTTGGTCCACCGCTTCCCTTACGCCGCGTCTGAGCATCTCACTGTTGGACGATGCGAGGGCTTCTTCGAGCATCGCTACCAGTTCTTCGAGATCGAACTGGCTCGGACCGGGAGATGTCGATTGTGGGTGTTGATCTGGGGTCGAGGGCGGCTCATCAGCATCCACATCAGGTTGAGGTGTCGGGACCAAGGCGAAGTAGACATCGAAGGCGGTATCGAATGCGCGCTCATGCCGGAGATTCTTCACAAGGGTTGCGCGGAGCGTTTCTCGGAGCTGGGGGCGGCTCGATAGATCGATGGACTCGACAGCCTTCATCGCGTCGATGGTTTCGACCATCGAGACTGGAACGCCCGACTGCCGCAGTTCAGCTACGAAACCACTGATCACCGAGAGCATGTGATCAGCCTCGCTGGGCTTCGGTCAATTCCTTCGCTGCCTTTTCGATATCTGATTGGTACTTGAGCAGCACGTGGAGAGTTGACCCCAACGATTCCTCATCGATCTCGTTGATTGACAAGGCCAGCAGCGTCCGTGCCCAATCGATCGTTTCGGAGACCGAGGGGGCCTTCTTCAGATCAAGCGCCCGAATCGACCTTGCCACACGAGCAATCTGAGTCGCCAGATGCTCCGGGATGCCCGGCACCCGCGCCGTGAGTATCTGCTCCTCGCGCCCCGCGTCCGGGTAGTCGATGTGCAGAAAGAGGCAACGCCGTTTCAGGGCTTCACTCAGCTCCCGGGTGTTATTGGAGGTAAGGAAGACAAGTGGGTGAGTGTTTGCTTCCATCGTCCCCAACTCGGGTATGGATACTTGATAGTCGGAAAGGATCTCGAGAAGCAACGCCTCGGTCTCAACCTCCACACGGTCGACTTCGTCGATGAGCAGCACAACGGGTACTTCCGACCGGATCGCCTCGAGGAGAGGTCTAGTCAGAAGGAACTCCTCCGAGAATATGTCGTGGCTGATCGAGTCCCAGTCATGGTCAGCATCGGCTTGGATGCGCAGGAGCTGCTTCTTGTAGTTCCACTCATAGAGCGCCTTGGCCTCGTCCAGACCTTCGTAGCACTGAAGCCGAATCAGGTGACGGTCCATGACGCTCGCAACAGCTTTTGCCAACTCGGTCTTTCCGACTCCGGCGGGCCCTTCCACCAGCACAGGCTTGCCCAGCTGACCTGCGAGAAAGACCACCTGGGCGATTCGCTCGTCGGCCAGGTAGTCGACGTCGCTCAGCGCACCGATGACATCTGACGGGGTATTGAAAGTCATAGTTCAACTCGTTGGGGAAACCCGCAGTCTACGGCGACGCCGTCCATTCACATCCTGCATTTGAGGAGACATGTCATGAGGGGCCATCAGCGGTAGCCTGTGGCCCTCTGTGCTGACTCAGACGGGACGGGAATGCGAATAATCATTGTTGGAGCCGGAGCTGTCGGTTCCTATCTGGCCGAGCGATTGTCTTCGGGAGGCTTTGACGTTGTGGTCATCGAGGACGACGAGCAGCGAGCCGCCCAACTACAGGAGTCCATCGACGCTCTCGTGCTCCAGGGCAACGGCGCCAGTGTGTCGATGCTCGAGGAGGCGGGGGCCGCACATTCAGACCTGCTTATCGGCGTCAGTTCGAATGACGGCGCAAACATCCTCGCCTGCTACACCGCCACCCAGCTAGGCACCAAGACCACCATCGCTCGGGTCGAGGACACCGAGTTGAGGGAGGGTGCCGATCGTCTCGGCGTTGACATGATCATCGATCCCTCGGCGACAGCCGCTGAGGAGCTAGTCGGCATCGTGGGAATGGGGGGAGCATCAGAACTCGTCCAATTCGCCGAAGGTCAACTCGTGATGGTGGGCGGACTTGTCGCCCCCAACGCTCCAATCACCCGGGCACCTCTAAACCAGCTGAGACTCCGCCAGGCCGAATGGGGTTGGGTGATCGCCGCACTTGTCAGAGACGGCCGGACCATTGTTGCCCACGGAACCACCGAGGTGTTGCCTGGTGACCATGCCTTGCTGATGACAACCAACGATCGGATCGACGAAGCTACACGTCTCATCGGCGTCAAGCGTCGCCACATCGATCGCGCTCTGATCGTGGGTGGCACCAGACTTGCCCAGCTGACGGCTGACGTCATGTTCGAAGCCGGCCTAGACGTCGTGATGGTCGACGAGGCCCCTGATCGGTGCCGGTACCTTGCCGATCGGCTTCCAGGCGCCCTCGTACTCTGTGGGGATGCCACGGACCCTGATGTCTTGGCCGACCTGGACCTCGGACCTAAGGACGTGGTCATGGGCCTCACGGGATGGGACGAAGTCAACTTGATGAGTTGCCTGGTGGCCAAAGCCAGCGGCGCCGGCATGGCCGTTGCCCGATTCAACCGAATTTCGTACGTCGGGTTGCTGTCCGGTCTCGGAATAGACGCTGCTGTGTCATCCCGGTTGATGGCGGCTTCAGCGATCTTGCGTTTCGTGAGACAAGGCCAAGTTGAGCAAGTGGCAACCTTTTCCGATACCGATGCTGAAGCCATCGAGATAGAGGTCGCACCCGGATCGCCAGCATGCGGCCGAAGCCTCCTTGAACTCGATCTCCCGATTGGTGTGATCGTTGGCGGTATCTCGAGAAACGGCACCACCTTCGTACCAGACGGATCGACGGTGGTGAAAGAAGGCGACCACATCATCTTTTTCGCGCTCCCGCGTGATATTGCCGCCTCTTCCGCCATATTCAGCGCATGACAACGGCCGCCAAGCGAGAGGGCCGTTCACCGCTGATGTCCCTCCTCAGGACAGTGGCCTACGTCTTCGGCTCGGTGCTCGTGTTCATCGCCGTGGCAATGGTCACCGCAGCAATCGTGTCCGCCATCTATCGGGAATGGGACGATGCCCTCTGGATTGCTGTTTCAGCAGGGATCACAGCTCTTGTCGGCGCCGTGACCCGACGAACCGTACGCCGACCCGAAACCATCAACGTAAAACAGGGATTCGCGACCGTTGGTCTTGCCTGGTTCGTCTTCTCTCTCTTCGGTGCCCTCCCCTACCTTTTGACTGGGGCGATCCCAGATATCACCAACGCCGTCTTCGAAACCGCTTCAGGATTCACCACAACCGGAGCCTCCATCCTCTCCGACCCGAGTCAGCTTTCGAAAGGGATCTCGTTCTGGCGGGCCATGACCCAGTGGCTAGGAGGAATGGGAGTCATTGTTCTGGGAGTTGCCATCCTCCCGTTGCTTGGTACTGGAGGTATGCAGCTCGCTAGAGCCGAATCACCCGGTCCAACTCCAGACCGCCTGACCCCTCGCTTTCAAGAAACTGCCAAGAGACTGTGGTTGGTCTACGTGATCATCACCGTCATCGAGATGGTGCTGCTCGCTGTTGGTGACATGACGGGCTTTCAGGCAGTCATTCACTCGTTGACAACAATGTCGACCGGCGGCTTCGGCACCGAAGCAGACTCCATCGCAAGCTTCAGTTCTTATACCAAGTGGGTCATCACCGGGTTCATGTTCTTGGCCGGGGTTTCCTTTGCGCTCCACTTCCGAGCCTGGAACAAGCCCGTTGAATACCTGCGCAACTACGAGTTCAAGCTCTACACGATGATCACGATCGTTGCCATCGTCATCATGACAGGCGGACTTCTCAGAGACTTTGGGTTCGCTCAAGCTTTCCAGGATGCTGCCTTCAACACACTCTCACTGACGACGACGACAGGGTTCGCATCTGCCGATTTCGGAGCCTGGAGACCGGCCCTTCAGATCATGATCGTGGGACTCATGTTCCTCGGAGGCATGGCCGGGTCGACAGCCGGAGGGATGAAGACCTTCCGGGTGGGAGTCTTGTCGAAAGCCGCCTTTGCTGATCTACGCAGGCTCGTTCACCCACGCGGCGTTTTCATCACTCATTTCGGTAAACAGAAAGTGACCGAGCCCATCATCGAAGCGGTCCAATCGTACTTCCTGTTCTACATGTTCCTCTTCATGAGCGGCACATTCGCCCTGGCGTTCATCGACGCCAACCTGGCCGAGGGGCTAGATCTGGTGACCGCCACTACCGCTGTTGCAGCTTCGATCGGCAACATCGGACCAGGACTCGGGGAGGTCGGACCCGCCTCGAACTTCGCCGACATACCCGCTCTAGGCAAGTGGATGCTTTCCAGCCTGATGATCGTTGGAAGACTCGAAATCTTCCCAGTCCTGGTGTTGTTCACCAAAGACCTCTGGCGCCGCTGATCACTCTTCCTCGTCGAGATCGGGACTGAACTCGAACGCGATGTCACCGATTCGAACCTCATCGCCTTCCTGAGCCCCACGTGCAGCTAGTGCTTCATCCACCCCCAGCCTCGCCAACCTGCGAGCTGCAAGGTCGGCAGCATCAAGGTCGGTCAGGTCGGCGAACGCCACTGCTCGTTCAACGGCCGGACCAGAGACTCGCCACACCCCATCCTCGGTAGTAATCGAGAACGACGGCCCCAGCGGACGGTGGAGGATGAACCCCCTTCGATCCGGCGCAGACCTGACGGCCTCGTCGACCAGATCGGCAATCTGGTGAAGTGCTGCCCTGATCCCATCGCCTGTCACCGCCGAGACAGGCAAGGCATCGAGTTCCGAAGCCACATCGTCAACCGCGTCCAGATCGGACTTGTTCAGCAGGACAATGCTTGGACGCTGAGCCAATTCCTCTGAGTATTCGCCGATCTCTTGTCTCAGGATCTCAAGCTGACTTGACGGGTCGTGCTCTTGGGTAGGTGACGGATCAAGCAGGTAGACCAACACGCGCGCTCGTTCGGTATGTCGAAGAAACTCGTGCCCCAGGCCTCGGCCTTGAGCAGCGCCTTCGATCAAGCCAGGGATGTCGGCAATCACCATCTCACGGCCATCGAATGACACGACACCGAGATTGGGCTCCAACGTTGTGAACGGGTAGTCAGCGATCTTTGGCTGAGCGGCCGACACCTTCGCGATGAACGTTGATTTTCCGGCATTGGGAAAGCCGACCAGAGCAGCATCTGCCAAGAGCTTCATCTCCAGGGTGAACCAGTACTCCCTTCCGTATTCACCCTGCTCAGCGATAGACGGAGCCTTGTTGCCTGGATTGACGAAGGCAGCATTGCCTAAACCACCTCGTCCACCCGGAACGGCCTCAACACGTTGACCGGGTTCGACCAGATCGGCCACCACGGTTTCTGATTCGTCGCGGACGATGGTGCCCAACGGGACCGGGAGGACTAGGTCTTCACCTCGCCTGCCGTGACGGAGATCTCCCTCGCCGTGACGACCGGGACCGGCAGCGTGGTGTGGGTTGCGTTGATAGCGGAGAAGGGTGGCGACACCAGGGTCGGCCTCGAGGAACACCGAACCGCCTGCCCCGCCGTTCCCCCCAGTAGGCCGGCCCTTGGGTTTTCCTCGGACCTTCGCAAATGAAGCAACCCCCGCACCACCGTTTCCAGCGCGGAGGCTGATTCGAACCCGGTCTACAAACACGACCGGAAAGCTGTTATTCGTCTATGACGGAGACGAGTCGACGATTGTTGCGAACTCCGTACTTGACCACGCCCGGAGCGGTTGCAAAGAGTGTGTCGTCACCGCCACGGGATACGTTGACCCCTGGATGAATTCGAGTGCCACGCTGGCGCACCAGGATGGCCCCGGCGTTGACAAACTCACCGTCGAACACTTTGGGACCGAGACGCTTCGCTGCTGAATCGCGACCGTTCTTCGAGGACCCGCCTGCTTTTGTTTTTGACATCTCTATTCCTCCTCGGAAGAAGCCGCCTTCTTGGCCGCAGCCTTCTTGGCAGCTACCGGCACCTTGATGCCGGTTATCTCGATCTGGGTGTATCTCTGACGATGTCCCTGACGCCGCCGATACCCGCTCTTGTTCTTGTACTTGAAGATGTCGATCTTGGTACCGGCCACTTCGCCGAGAACCTTGGCCGACACACTGGACTTGGCAAGGGCACCCCGATCCGAAATGGTGTTGCCGTCCTCGTCCACGACGAGCAGAGGCTCAAAACTGAGCTTGTCGTCGTCAGACTTAATTTTCTCGATTTCGATCACGTCGCCAGAGCGGACTTTCGCCTGCTTGCCTCCGGCGCGAATGATGGCGTACATGGGGTAGACCTCTCAGAAAGGGGGGAGACGAACGTAAATGGTAACTACTGAACGGCGTTCAGCAAACCCGTCAGTCCTCCAACTCGGCTTGTGCCGCGGCGGTTCCTGTCGGCCCTGGCGTCACGGTCTCGTCGACTATGACCCCCCGACCCCCGCAGTGCTCGCAGCGGTGGGAGAACTGTTCCAAGAGACCCGCCGAAACGTTCTTACGAGTCATCTCGACTAGCCCGAGGTGTGACACGTCAAACACCTGAGTCCGGGTTTTGTCTTTGGCAAGGGTCTCCTTGAGACGTCTCAGCACCTTCTGCTGATTCTCGACGGTCTCCATGTCAATGAAGTCGATGACGATGATCCCGCCAATGTCACGCAGTCTGAGCTGTCGGCCAATCTCTTCAGCCGCCTCGAGGTTGTTTTGGAGAACTGTGTCCTCGAGGGTGCTGGAGCCGACGAACTTGCCAGTGTTGACGTCGATGACGGTCAAAGCCTCGGTCCGATCAATGACCAGGTGACCACCCGACGGAAGAAACACGCGTCGTTCGAGTGCCTTCTTGAGCTGGTCGTCGACGTGATATCTGTCGAACAGAGGAATCTTGTCCTCGTATAGCTGGACCTTGCTAACGAGGTCCGGTGCTGTCGCACGCAGATATCCCACGACGATGTCGAAGGCCCGACGATCGTCGATAAGCAGCTTGCGGAAGTCGGCGGTGAAATGCTCTCGTATGACCTTGATCAGAAGCTCGGGCTCATCGTGAATGAGAGCTGGAGCGTTGGCCGTTTCTGCCTCGGTCTTGATGGCCGCCCACTGCTTGGTGAGCCTGGAGATATCAGCAGCCAATTCCTCGGGGCTTGCGTGGAGCGCGGCAGTCCTAACGATGACACCAAAGCCTGCGGGCTTGACGGTGTTGATGACCTCTCGGAGACGGTTGCGGTCTGTTTCAGGAAGTCGACGACTGATCCCGATGCTGTCGGAATCAGGAACCAAGACGAGGTAGCGACCTGGCAGGGAAGGCTGACCCGTCAGCCGCGCCCCCTTGGCGCCCATGGCGTCTTTGGTCACCTGGACGAGAACCTTGTCACCTTCCTTGAGAACGTCTTCGATTCGGCGAGCGCCTCTTCGGCCTCCCTGACCACGTTCAACGGCGACATCGGATGCATACAGAACACCATTCTTGGAAGCGCCGAAGTCGAGGAAGGCTGCCTCCATACCTGGTAGAACGTTTCGGGCAACAGCTACGTAGATGTTCCCGGCGACAGAGTTGCTGTCTTCCTTGGCGACGTAGTGCTCGACCAGACTCGGACCTTCCATGATCACCATCTGGGTTTGCGACTCATCGGAGCTGACGAGCATCTGCTTCCGCGCCGACTCGGTAGGAACAATGATCTCGTCGTCGACCGGCCGTCTGGAACGTGTCCGGGAAGTCGCTATGCCGTTGGAACCCGAGCCACCCCGATTGTGCTTGGGCGACCTTTCACGCCGATTCTTCCTGGGCTTGTCCTTGGGCTGGGTGGCTGGCGCTTCTACCCGCCTGACCTCGACCTTCTGCCCCTTGACGCGGACAGTCTTGCGCTCCTCGACAGTCCCACCGGCCGACGACCGGCGAACTATCTCTGGGGCTCTCTTACGAAACAGAGCCATATCGGTTGTACTCCTCTGAAAACGGTATTGCTTGGTCGAGTTGAATGACCTGACTAACTCGACCGCTGGAAAACGTCAGTGTGACACCGCTAAAACCTGGGCGCCTCTGGAAACAAAGGCTACCAGATACAGCCTGATTCCAAGACCCAATGACGGCTTGGGCGCCTCCCGACACCAGAGGGCCTAGGAACCTTAGGTTCGCAGCTCGAGCGAGGGTTGCTCTGGTTCCGTGGGGTCGTAACACATGCGGCACCGGGCCTCGTAGGAACCCTGCGCCCCCAGGACCACAAGATCGTCCGAGCGAACGATTCGCTGCGTGTAAAGGCCTGGTCCCCCACAACGGTGGCAGACGGCAAGCATCTTGGTCACGTACTCGGCACGGTCACAAAGGGCCGGGATGGGCTCGAAGGGCCTCCGCAAATAGTCGGTGTCGAGCCCAGCAATGATCACCTGCTTCCCCGTGCTGGCAAGATTGTCCACGACGTCTATCAAGCCATCGTCAAAGAATTGGCCCTCATCGATGCCGATTACCTCGGTGCGATCATCAACTGCTCTAACCAGCTCGATCGAATCGCTGACCGGTATGGCTTCGACCTTCCAATCAGAGTGGGACACCACCTCGTTTTCGGCGTATCGGTCATCGAGAGCGGGCTTGAAAACCTGGACCGGGATTCGAGCGATCTTCGAGCGAGTAACCCGCCTGATGAGCTCTTCGCTCTTGCCGCTGAACATCGGCCCACAGATCACTTCGACCCACCCGTCGTTGTTTCGGCGGTACATGGATCACGAGAGTAAAGCTCTCACCACCTCAATGCCTATTGCGGCCGTCAGGTGAGCTGATTGTCCCCCGGTACGGGTGTCCTCATAAGCCAAACCGAGTTTGCGATCCCCAACGAGAGGCTCATGGCCATGTAGAACGAGCCACCCTGACTGAGGAATGGGAGTGGCAGGCCAGTCACCGGCATGATGCCGATGGTCATCCCGATATTCACAAAGACGTGAAAGACGATCATCGAGGCAACACCGATGGCGATGAGTGCACCAAAGCGATCACGGGCGTTGGCGGCGATGACTAGAAGTCTCCAGACCAGAATCGCAAACCCCAGAATGACCAGGATCCCGCCTACGAAGCCCAACTGCTCGGCCACAGCCGTGAAGATGAAGTCGTTCTCCTGCTCAGGCACATACTGAAAGGCGGTCAGGGTGTCCTGTTCCAAGAGGCCCTTTCCAAAGGTCCGGCCCGAACCAATCGCGATCCTCGATTGCTTCAGCTGGTAGCCGATTCCCTGGGGATCCACGTTCTCGTCGAATAGGACAGTTAGCCGATCTATCTGGTGTGGCCGCAACAGCGTCTCACGCCAGTTCCAAAGGATGAACGACGCTCCCCCGACTCCCATACCGATGGAGGCCATCTGCTTCCAGTTGGCGCCGCCGACGAAGAGCAGCACAACCAGCACGAAGCCGAAGACCAGCGACGTTCCTAAGTCTGGCTCGCGGAAGATGAGAAACCCGGGAATGCCGACCAAGCCCATCGCCTGCAGCATCGACGGCCACGAGATAGTTCTCGGCGTGTTCAGTTCCTCACGAACCACCGGCGGCGCCAGGTGGGACGCGAGGGCGACGATCACCACCACTTTGGCGAACTCGGCCGGCTGCAGGTTGAAGAAACCTAGAGGTATCCACCGCTGCGCACCCTTGTTCTCCGGGAAGAAGAAGACCGCCACCAAAAGGATCAGAATGATCAGAGATACGGTGGGGAGCATCCCCCGATACTCCCGATAGTCGATGTTCGAAAAGACAGCGAAGATTATGAGGCCGGCTGTCACGAAGATGAGTTGGCGTTCCATCGAGAACGTGCCGGAGCTCCTCGTCGCCGAATAGATCATCAGGAGGCCGACAACCGACAACAAGAGCATCATCGACAGGAGGAGCCAATCGGTGCGGTTGCCCCGTCGGACAACTGTCACTTCTCGAATGCGATTGAGAACAGCCGTCATCAGTCCGTGCGCTCCCCCGCAGTTATCGGTGTCGGCTCGTTACCCATGAGGTACTGAAGAATGTGTCGCGCGACCGGCGCGGCGATACGTCCACCCGATCCGCCCTCATCGACCACAACGGCCACCACATATTGTGGATTGTCAATCGGAGCCACGCCAACAAACCAAGCGTGGTTGTCTCGGGTTTTGCTGGTTTGCCCGGTTCCGGTCTTTCCGCCAACCAACTCGAGACCCGGACCAAAGTCCTGGAAAGCAGCTCGGGCGGTGCCCGTCGTGACCACTCGGTTGAGGTCACGGAGCAGTTCGGTGCGGGTCTCGTCTCTGATGTCAACGTTACGTACGACTGTTGGCGACAACTCCAACAGGGTCTCTCCGTCAGGACTGACGATCCGGCGTACGACACGAGGTTCCATCACCCGACCACCATTGACCAATGTGGCGTATGAAACCGCCACCTGCAGCGGGGTAGCGGTGAAGGCACCCTGCCCAATTGCGAAGTCCATGAGGTCACCACCAAAGAACGGGCTCGCAAGCTCCGGGTTGAGCCTGGATGAGTCGAGGCGGGGCGGTTCGTCCGGGTTGTTGCGCTGGTATTCAGCCCACTCCTCGAAAAGGGCCGGGGTCGGAACAATGCCGGCAGCTTCGTTCGGAAGATCGACTCCCGTCTTCTTCCCGTAGCCCACGCTCTCTGCGAAGTCCTGAATCACGGTTTCGCCGACATTCGGCTGGTCTCGCTTCAGCCAAGCACCCAGTCCTACCGACCAGAAGAATTTGTTGCACGAGTTCTCCAGCGCGCCATGTAGGTCCAACCATCCGAGATCTGCCGGGTAATACCAGTCGAACTTCACCTCTGCAGAGCCGTCGTTCAGAGGAAACACGAACTCGCCGTTGCAATTGACCTGTCCCGCCGCCGGGTCGATGTCGTCAGCGTCGTCTGGCAATGGCAAGGACTTCTCCTTGTACACCGAGTAGGTGATCGCCTTGAAGGTTGAAGCCGGCGGATACAATCCCGACACAGCCAGGTTGTTGAATGCACGTGACTCGTTCAAGGCAGAAAAGGTCTCCGTGTCGATTCCGGTCACAAACAGTTGAGGATCGAAATCGGGGATCGAGGCCATCGCCAGCACTTCGAAGGTGTTGGGATCAAGTACGACCGCGGCCGCGTGCCGGGTCTCGGTGAACACATCCTCACCTTCCGCGCGATCCGTCTCTTTGACCTGATTGGAGAGGGCGATACCGGCTTCGAGAGCGAGTTCAACGGTCTCCTGGAGTTTCAGGTCCGCTGTCAAGACCAAGGAAGCCCCCGGAACCGACTCAATAGAGGGGCGTTGGTCGATGATCTGGCCCCTTCGAACCCGGAACTCGCGAACACCAGATTCACCCTGGAGCCACTCGTCATAGAATCGCTCGATACCCAGCTTCCCGATACGGATCGACTGGTCTAGCTCGGGGCGTTCCTCGAGGTCGGCGGCGTCCGGCAATCCAAGGTGGCCGATCAGATGAGCCAGGGTCGGACCCGAGAGGTAGACCCGCTCAGGTACCCGAACGATTTCCACCCCGGGCAGATCAGCGAGCTGCTCCGTGATCTGCTGTGCCAGACGGTTGTTGACGGTGGTCACTTGGAAGCGCCCGTTGGTCCCAGCAGCTTCGTACATATCGTCTAGCGCTACCTTGTCGATAGCCAGCAGGGTTGAAAGCTTCTCGATCAAGGCTGGTCTGTCATCTGGCTGTACGAACGTCCGGTCAACCACGATCGCGGGCACCTGTCGACTGGTCACCAGCAACTCGCCGTTGCGATCGGTTATATCCCCCCTCGGGGCCTCGGTCAGCGACGTGAGCCATGTCTGTTCGACAGCCGCTTCGGCGATTGCTGGTCCCTCGGCCACCTGCACGAACCAGAGCCTGAGACCGATCACGGAGAACATGGTGACGAAGACCAGCCCGAGAACGCTGAGACGCAGGGCGAACCTCATGCGTATCGAAAGGCCCCAGAATCGTGGTCGACCAGTCGCACCAGCATCGGAGCGAAGGCGAATCCAAGGATTGCATTCGCAATCGGCACGACCAGGGTTCTGGAAACGACGCCTTCTCCAAGAAGCAATCCTTGACCGAACAGGGTGCCCAGGGTCAGGAGAATGATCACACCGAGCAACGTGACAGCACCGGCCCATACGGCTGTATTCACTCGCCCACCCTCGGCCCGACGGTGGGCCTTTAGCGCTGCATAGGCCACGAGGACGTACACCACGGCACGCAGCCCTAGAACTGAAGTCCCGAGAAGGTCGACAACCAGACCCGCCGCAAACCCAACCGCCAGAACCGTTTCGGGTCTGAGCCTGGTGAGTCCCAACACGATGACCAGGAGCATGACTAGATCGGGTTGGAACACGCCTGTTCTAGTGAACAGCGACGACTGAAGGACTATCGACACCAACAGAAGCAGCGAGACGACTATGACCGCCCTGAGTCTCATCAACCTTCTCCCACGGTGGTCGAGGTGGTGGATGTGGTCGACGTTGTGGGCGGTGCCGGGCGTTCAGTAGCTGCAGTAACCGGGTCGGGCGGCCACGCAAGCACCACTACAACTCGCAAAGTGTCAGGATTGCTGAAGGGCACCACCGTCGCCGTGATGGTGTCCGAAACGGGAGCGGCATCGCCGTCGATCTCGCCGATTGGGTACCCGGCAGGGAACCGAACGGAGACCGAAGAAGTAACGACCTGGTCTCCATCGAAGATCGGTTCACGGGCTCCGAAGATGTCCAGACGCAAGATGTTGGTATTGACTTGGGGCACAACCGTCCCCAACTGATCGCCGACCGCTACACCCACACCGCTGGCCCCAACGGTGATCGGAACGACGATCGCTGCACCACCGGTCACCTGGGTGACAGTGCCGACCACGAAACCCTGGGTGTCTATCACCGGCTGGCCGACGTTGACCCCGTCGTTGCTTCCCTTGCTGATGAACAGGGCGCCGTCGAAAGTGCTGGGTCGGCCAATCACTTCGGCAACCGTTCTGCCAAGCTCGGTACCGGTCGCCTCGAGATCGAGGATCTCCTCCAACAGCGCCAGTCGGGCCAGGTCATCATCTACGGCGATCAGAGCAGCCTGGGCCTCGGCAAGAGCACGCTCGAGTTCGGTATTCCTGGCCCTCAGGCTCGCTACGTCAGACAAGGAGTCGACTAGCTCGACAACCGGGCTGACCACGAACGCTGTGCCCTTCTGAAGCGGACTCACAATTGACTGGGCTCCGGAACGCAGGACTCGCACAACCCCTTCGCCCTGCGATCGAACATCGAACGTCATCAGGAGAAGTCCAACGACCAACAGAGTCACCAGGGTGGGAAAGGCGCGGTTGCCGGGCTCTTGGCTCAGCATCGAGATCGACCGTCGAGGGAGGTCACGGTCTGGCGGAAGACACCAGAACCATGTGAAGGGCTTCGAACTCCTCGAGACACTTGCCGGAGCCGAGGACCACGGATTGAAGTGGCTGGGCCGCTGTGACAATCGGCATGCCGGTCTCGTGGGCGAGGCGATGGTCGATCCCGACCAGCAGAGCTCCACCACCGGTAAGCACGATGCCACGCTCAACAATGTCGGCGGCAAGCTCGGGGGGTGTCTTGTCCAAGGTGTACTTCACCGCATCGACGATGGCTTGGGTCGGCTCCTCGATGGCCTCGCGAACCTCCTGGCTGGTGAGAAGGATGGTCTTGGGCAGTCCGGTGACGAGGTCTCGCCCACGGACCTCGGCAGAAGGCTCCTCTGAGTAAGGCCATGCGGAACCGACGGCGATCTTGAGCTGTTCGGCGGTTCTCTCACCGACCAGAACATTGTGCTCCTTCTTGACCCAATCGATGATCGCTGAGTCCAACTCGTCACCACCGACCCGGATCGAACGGGAAACCACAATGCCCCCGAGTGAGATCACGGCGACCTCGGTGGTTCCTCCGCCGATATCAACCACCATCGACCCCGAAGGCTCTCCGATCGGTAAACCCGAACCGATGGCTGCCGCCATGGGCTCCTCGATTGTGTAGGCGCGACGCGCCCCAGCGTGATAGGCAGCTTCTTCTACTGCTCGCCTCTCAACGGGAGTGATACCGGAGGGAACGCAGACCACGATTCGTGGCCGAGCCCAGCGACGGCGGTGCACCTTCTGGATGAAGTAGCGAAGCATCTTCTCTGTGATGTCGAAATCCGCAATCACACCATCTCGAAGCGGGCGTATGGCCGTGATGTTGGCTGGCGTGCGACCAATCATCCTCTTGGCCTCCATACCGACGGCCAACGCCTTGTTGTTCTGGCTATTGATTGCAACGACAGACGGCTCGTCGAGCACGATGCCACCACCACGCACATAGACCAATGTGTTGGCGGTTCCGAGATCTATGGCCATGTCTTGGCCGGCAAATGAGAGAAGGGTTTCAGCCATTCGGCTAGCGCTCCCGGGCGGGTTGACTCAAGTGTAGGGAGGGTTGCTCAGTTGTGCCATCGGCCTCCAACTACGAGAAGAACAGCGAGAGCTCCCTTTCGGCGCCGGCGACACTGTCCGATCCATGAACCAGGTTCTCGGTCACGGCCAGACCAAAGTCACTCCGGATCGTGCCGGGCGCAGCCTTCTTGGGATCGGTGGCACCCATTAGATCTCGACAGACCGAAACAGCATCTTCCCCAGACCATTCCATTGCGACAACTGGACCCGATGTGATGAACGACTCGAGATCCGGGAAGAACGGCTTCTCGACATGTTCGGCATAGTGCGTTCGAGCCAGCTGGCTGTCTATCGTCAGCCGACGAATTCGCTCAAGCCGTAGACCTTTGCGCTCAAAACGGCTGATGACCTCGCCGACGAGACCCCGTCGAAACCCGTCTGGTTTGACCATGATGAAGGTGTGTTGATTAGCCATTGGTGTCAACGGTATCCGGGTGAAGCCATATGGGCGAAATGCTCACCCGGTGCCGGCCAGGCTCCTGACAGCGCCCACCAGGTACAAGGAACCCGTCACCAACACCGCTCCGTCGGGACCGGCCTCGGCGCGAGCCATGTCGACTGCGTGGCCCGGATCGTCCGACGCCAAGACCGGCACTCCGAGTTCCCTGCGTGCGATGCGCTCTGCCAGGTGATCCGCCGGCATTGCCCTTGGAGAATCGACCGCAGTCGCAATGAACCCCGCGGCCACGGGAGCCAGGCGGTCGGTCATCAGGTCAACGTTCTTGTCGCCCATCAGACCGACCACCACCTGCCACTTTGTGCTCGGGTACTCCTCCTGCAGAGATTCGACGAGAACCTCGATTCCGTCCGCGTTGTGCGCCCCATCGAGCAAAACAAGAGGTCCGGATTGAAGGGGTTCCATCCGGCCTGGCAAAGACACGACCGCAGCTGCGTCCGCAACTGCTTCCGGGTCTAGCTTGCGTCCAACCAAGGCCTCTGAACCGGCGATGGCCACCGCCAGGTTGGTCACCTGGTGGCGTCCGTGAACCGGCAGGAACACTTCCTCGTAGGTTCGCTCGGCGCCTCTCACTTCGACCATCCACCCGCCCACTCCACGCTCGGCCGACACGATCCCGAAGTCATCGCCAAACGATCGATGCTGGATCCCAAGGTCTCGAGCCAGCTGCACAGCCGCCTCCTGTGCAAGGTCTGGAAGGGGTCCGGTGACCAATATCGATGAGGGTCCTGCAATCGCCAGCTTTTCCCCTGCGATGCTCTTTATGTCGGCGCCAAGAAACTCTGTGTGATCAATCCCGATGGAGGTGACGACGCAGACCTCTGCGTCAACAACATTGGTGGCGTCAAGACGACCACCGAGGCCGACTTCGAGGACAGCAGCGTTGACGGCTTGGTCCGCAAAGAAGGCAAACGCGGCCGCCGTCGCCAACTCGAAGTAGGAGTTCGGCTCTGCGCCGGCACGCTCCCGAATGTCGGCAAAAGCAGCGACGTCGCTCATGGCAAGAGCGAACTCCTCGGCGGTTGCAGCTCGACCATTGACTCCCAACCTTTCCTCGACAGCTTCGAGATGGGGCGAGGTGTAGGTGCCGGTCGTCAGATCGTGAGCCACGAGTACGAGAGTGGCCATACGAGCCGTGGATGTCTTCCCATTCGTGCCTGCGATGTGGAGCAGTGGGTATCCCGTTTGGGGGTCGCCCATCAGCGCCAGGAGTTCCTCTATGCGATGGAGCCCTGACTCGCCACCGAGTCCGATATGCCGATTGAGATAGTCGACTGCCTGCAAATAGTCCATGAAGGCCAGGCAGCGTAACGCCGCGCCGAGCTATCTAATCGTTCTTGGTCTCGAGAGCGCTGTGGACTGCGAGCCAGCCGATGAGAATCAGCATGACTGCTACGACGCTCCAAGCCGCCATTTGCGAACCAGTGAACGGGAGAATCTCCAGCCCCAAAACCTCGTCATCGATGGAGGTCGCGGTAGATCCATGACCTCCAGTGGTCACCGTGCTGGCGCCGATCTCAACGGTCGTTGACGTCGACTCCGGGACCGTGGTGGAGCCTTCACCTCCAGGTGCTGTGGTCGAGGAGCCACCTCCCGGTGCCGTGGTCGAAGTGCCGGGGCCACTGGTAATGGTGGTCGCCGAAATCGTCGACGTGGTTGTGCTGCCTTCCGGGGCGGTTGTCGATGTAGAACCACCGCCGGGCGCAGTCGTGGACGTGGATGTCGAACTTGTCGACCCACCACCCGGTGCGGTAGTGGTTGTGGAGCCCCCACCCGGTCGTGAGGTCGACGTTGACGGTCCGCTAGAAGTGCTCGTCGAAGCCAAGGTGGTTGTGGTGGCCGTTGAGGCGGTCGTGGTGGTTACCCCCTCTTCAAAGACACACAGTCTGATGTGCGAGATGGCGTGCTTGACACCCTTGGTGACGGTGTAGGTGCCGTTGCCGAAAGGACCGCTCTCCTCGATGACCGTTGCAGCCTTGATCGAGATATCTACATACTCTCCATCGGCAAGGCCACTGATCTTGAACGTCACTGAATCTGGCTCATGACCATCTGGGTTCCAGGAAACGAGTTCGATCGATACTCCTGGGTAGTCGGGAGGATTCTTGACCCCAACTTCTCCGGCTTCAAAAGAGACGCAATTGCTCGGTACCGGGCCAGTGGGCGGGATGTGACCCGCTCCAGCCGGCGTGACCGCCAAAACGCCCAGGACCATGACCATCGCCGAGAACGTCGCCACGGTGAGCCTCAATCCCCGGCTCATGGAAGCATCCACTATGTTCCCCATCTAGTTACGGGTACCAGGAACCTCCAGCGCTTGGTTGCCTCCCAGCATCCCTTCTTTCAGCCGACCACTTGCCGCGGGCGACGTTATGGACCGAACTTACTTGACTAGCGCCGGTTGGTGCGCGCTTTGGTGCGGACGATTCGAGGAATCGAGCCTTCAGGCGCTCAAGTCTTCGGGCTGAGCGATATCCGATACCGGTACGAGGGTCGGATTGACCTTCTTCTCGACCACATCCCGATCGATGAGGACACGCTCGACATCGTCTCGACCGGGGAGGTCGTACATGGTGTTGAGCAAGACCTCTTCCAGAATTGCCCGCAACCCTCGGGCCCCGGTGGAACGCTTCAATGCTTGCTCGGAGATGGCCTCGAGCGAGTCGGGGGTGAACACCAACTCCACATCGTCCATCTCAAACATGCGGGCATACTGCTTGGTCAGCGCGTTCTTCGGCTCGGTGAGAATCTTGACGAGAGCGTCACTGTCGAGATCATTCACCGTGGCAGTGACCGGCAAGCGTCCGATGAACTCAGGGATGAGTCCATATTTCATCAGATCCTCGGGCAGGACCTCTGAGATCAGCTCTGATGGACGACCGTCCGACCTCGACTGAAGCTCCGCACCAAAACCGACACCTCGCTTGCCGATCCGGTTGGCGATGATGTCCTCCAGGCCTCCGAAAGCACCGCCGCAAATGAACAGCACATTGCTGGTGTCCAATTGGATGAACTCTTGATGTGGATGCTTTCTCCCACCTTGCGGTGGAACCGAGGCGACTGTGCCCTCGAGAATCTTCAGCAACGCCTGTTGCACCCCTTCTCCCGAGACGTCTCGAGTAATCGAAGGATTCTCGGCTTTGCGGGACACCTTGTCGATCTCGTCGATATAGATGATGCCCTGCTGTGCTCGGTTGACGTCGTAATCAGCAGCCTGGAGCAGCTTGAGGAGGATGTTCTCGACATCTTCGCCCACATAACCGGCTTCGGTGAGGCTTGTCGCATCGGCGATGGCGAACGGCACATTGAGCTGCCGAGCCAGGGTTTGGGCCAGGAGGGTCTTGCCACTCCCAGTCGGACCAATCAGAAGGATGTTCGACTTCTGGAGCTCGACGTCACGCTGTACTTCGCCAGAGCGGATTCTCTTGTAATGGTTATAGACCGCAACCGACAGCTTCTTCTTGGCTTCTTCCTGGCCAACAACGTAGTCGTCGAGGTACGACTTGATCTCGGATGGTTTGGGAAGCTCGGTGAAAGTGATCTCTTCAGTGGTCGAGAACTCTTCCTCGATGATCTCGTTGCATAGGTCAATGCACTCGTCACAGATGTAAACCGCCGGGCCGGCGATGAGTTTCTTGACCTGCTTCTGAGACTTTCCACAGAAGCTGCACTTCAGCAGCTCACCACCGTCTCCAAGTCTTGCCATCCGGTACGTTTCTCCTTCAGTCGGACGAAGAGGCTACCGCAGCGAGCTCCCGACGTGTGAGAACTCCGTCGATTACTCCGTACTCCTTGGCCTCGTCGGCCATCATCCAGTAGTCACGTTCCGTGTCCTGGGCGATCTTGTCAAGCTCTTGGCCTGAGTGATCGGCCAGAATCTGGTTGAGCTGCTCTCTCATCTGAACGATCAGACGCGCCTGGATTTCAATGTCCGTCGCCTGACCCTGTGCTCCGCCATGTGGCTGATGCAACATGACGCGGGCATGAGGAAGTGCGAACCGCTTGCCTTTCGCTCCGCCAGCCAGGATCACGGCAGCGGCCGAAGCGGCCATCCCCATACACACTGTGTTCACGTCCGGCTTGATGTACTGCATCGTGTCGTAGATGGCGAACAACGACGTGATCGACCCACCCGGCGAGTTGATGTACAAGAAGATGTCCTTGTCCGGGTCATCCGATTCGAGATGAAGCAGCTGCGCCATGATCAGATTGGCGATGTTGTCGTCGATCGGGGTCCCCAAGAAGATGATCCGGTCTTTGAGCAGACGGCTGTAGATGTCGAAATAGCGCTCTCCCCTGCTGGTCTGTTCAAAGACCGTGGGGATTACATAGTTCTCTGCTCTCATCGTTTCATTCCTCCTCGTCGGAGCCCTCGTCTTCATCGACGATCTCGGCTTCGACTTCGTTGACCTTCAAACTCAAGTCCAGCTCATTCCCATCTTCGTCCACCGCAGTGGCATTGCTGAGGATGGCGTCCAGTGCTCTGTTTCGGAGAATATCACTGGCAAGGGCCAATTCCTGACCGCTCTCCCGAAAGGCCTTCAAGAAGGCGACGGGATCTTCTGACTGTGCCGCCATCACCTGGAGAGCATTCGAGATGTCGTCAGGTTCGACAGTCAGTTCTTCTGCCTCGATCACCGCATCGAATACCAGGCGGTTTCTGATCGAGAGCTCGGCTTGCTGGCGAAGGTCGTTCAGAAAGACATCCTGGGTGACGCCGGTGGCCTCGAAGTAGTCCTCGAGCTTGATGTCCGCCTCTTCCAGTCGGTGCAGGAAGTCGTGAAGGTGACGATCCATCTCGGCTCGCACCAAAGACTCGGGCACTTCGACCTCGACCTGCTCTCGCAGAGTGGAAAGCGCCTTCTCGGAGTATTCCCGAGAGACAGCACGCAATTTCGCGTCGGCAAGACTCTCACTCAGCGCTTCGTTGAGTTCCTCAACAGTCTCGAACTCCGTGTTGTCATCGACCCAGTCGTCGTCGAGGTCAGGGAGAATGCGCTCCTTGACTTCGTTGACGGTGACAGTGAACTCGACCTCGGTTCCTGCCTTGTCGCCAAAGCCGACGGGCAAAGGCCCAGTGAACGACACCTTGTCGCCTGCCGACACGCCCACCAGGTGGTCGTCGATACCTTCTATGAAGAGCCCGGAGCCGACCTCGTAGAGGATGTCCTGTGCACTTGCCTCATCGACCGGCTCACCGGCCTCCGTTGCTTCGACGTCGATCGACACGAAGTCGCCCGTGTCGGCGGACCGGTCAACTTCTTCGACCGTGGCGAATTGAGTGAGCATTCGCTCGACCTGCTCCGCCATTTCATCCTCGGTGACCTCGGGACTTGTGACTTCGATACGTCGACCTTCATAGGCAGGAGTGGCGATCGTCGGCCACAAGGTGACCTTGACCTCGACCTCGACTCCACCTTCGACATCGTCGATGGACTCCAGTTCCGGGTTGACTGCCGGCTGAAGCTCCTCATCGTCCAACACCTCGTTCAGAACGGGGTTGAGCAGGTCCTCGATCGCTTCCTGGCGCACCCTGTCGGCACCGACCGTGGCTTCGACGATGGGCAATGGGGCTTTGCCCTGGCGGAAGCCATGAATCTTGATCTCCTGGGAGAGCTTTCGAGCAGCTGACTTCTTGGCGTCATTGATCTGCTCATCGGTTAGCTGAAATCGGACGATGCGCTCGAAGGCACCAGATTCGGTAACGGTGGTGGTCATCTCATTCCTGTTCAAGGGTTACATCGAGCCGCCCGGAGTGACCGGGCGGCTCGCTTGTCTGGGGTGACCGACGGGACTTGAACCCGCGACATCCTGGACCACAACCAGGTGCTCTACCAGGCTGAGCTACGGCCACCATGTGAACGGGTCACCCGCGCCCCCGGGAGGACTCGAACCCCCAACCTGCGGATTAGAAGTCCGCTGCTCTATCCAGTTGAGCTACAGGGGCTAGGGGCTGGATTACGCCCCGGAAGGCGACCCATCCGAGCGGGTGAAGGGAATCGAACCCTCACCGCCAGCTTGGAAGGCTGGAGCTCTACCATTGAGCTACACCCGCGTATTTTCATTGTAAATCGCTCGTCGGGCTGGTCGGACTCGAACCGACGACCTCGTGCTCCCAAAGCACGCGCGCTAGCCAAGCTGCGCCACAGCCCGAGACCGAAAGGGTACCTGTCCGACATTTCTTGTCACAGCCACGGCATACCCCTCAACCGCGCTGCACAACGTCAGCCACAGACTGACGGAATGCAGCCCAGACCAAAACGACGGCACCCAACCTCAACCGCGCTGCACAACGTCAGCCACAGACTGACGGAATGCAGCCCAAAGGACGAGGTACCCCCGGTTGGGTCTTGGCCTACTCGGCAGGTACCCTTCCTAACGGGTCGCTAGCTCAATTGGCTAGAGCATCTGGCTCTTAACCAGAGGGTTCCGGGTTCGAGTCCCGGGCGGCCTACCGAGCCCCTGCGATTGCGGGGGCTCACGTGTAACAATCCTCCCCAACGCACGCGGGTGTGGCGGAATTGGCAGACGCGCAGGGTTTAGGTCCCTGTGGGAGAAATCCCGTGGAGGTTCAAGTCCTCTCGCCCGCACCGATCATGTCGCTCGTCTAGCGACGCATCTCTCCCAGATAGGGATCCGGCTCATCGCGAGGCGAGAAGTCGACGTTTGCCAGGGCGACGATCGGTGACTTCATCGACTCATGATCGCGGAGACGGCGGCACGTTGGTGATTATCCGAGCCCCTCGTCGGAAGGTCAGGTAGTGCCAGGCCCATCCGGCGAGAACAAAGGCCCGATTTCGAAAACCGATCAGATAGAAGATGTGGATCAATAGCCAGGCCAACCAGGCGACCAGGCCTCCGAACCGAAAACCGTTGATATCCGCCACAGCGCGAGCCCGACCGATGGTTGCCAAGGAGCCTTTGTCGACGTACCGGAAGGAGATCCGATCCCCAGTAGCGATGACCTTGGCGACATGCTTGCCCATCTGGATAGCTGCCGGAGCCACACCGGGCACACCTGGGATTACAGCTAGATCCCCAGCCACAAATACCTCAGGGCGGCCTGGGACCGACAGATCGTCTTCGACCAGCACTCGCCCGGCCCGGTCGGTATCGCCCACCATCGCTCCCAGTGGTGAGCCTTGCACTCCGGCAGCCCACAGCACCGTCGCTGCCTCGATCCTGTCTCCGGACGACAAGGTGACCCCTAGTTCATCGATCTCAGTGACGACTTCGCCGGTCACGACATCGACTCCGAGATCCAACAACTGCCGTCGCGCTGACTCAGAAGACGACTCTGGATACGGCGGCAGCACCCGATCAGCGCCCTCGATCAGGACCACTCTCGCATTTGCCGGATCGACACGATCGAACTCCTTGCCCATCGCGTGTACCGCTATCTCGATCAGTGCCCCGGCCAGTTCGACTCCTGTTGGACCGGCCCCGACCACCACAAAGGTCAGCAGCCCCTCCGTGTTTGGGTTCGACTCGGCATTCTCAAACGCCCTCAACACGCGAGCACGGATTCCAAGAGCGTCCTCAACCGTCTTGAGACCGGGGGCGAACTTCTCCCATTGAGGGTTACCAAAGTATGAGTGGGTCGCCCCCGACGCCACCACGAGGTAGTCGTACCCAATACTCTCGCCGTCAACTTCGACCATTCGCTCTTCAAGGTCGACCTTGGTGACCTCTCCAAGCACCACGCGTGTCACGTTTTCCTGGCGTCGAAACACCGATCGAATCGGGTAAGCGATATCCGACGGGTTGAGTGCGGCCATCGCCACCTGATACAGCAAAGGCTGAAACAGGTGGAAGTTACGCCGATCGACAATGGTGAGCTCGACGTCGGCATGCCGCAGACCTCGAGCAGCATTCAAGCCTGCGAACCCACCCCCGATGACGACAACTCGTGCTGTCACAAACCAAGCTCCCTGGCCAGGGCTCGCAATGCCCGAGCGCGATGGGAAAGCTCGTTCTTCGCCTCAGGACCCATCTCGGCGAGCGTCTGCCCGTCGACCTCGAACACCGGGTCATATCCGAATCCCCCACTTCCCCTTTGGTCGGTCGTGATCTTTCCCTCCACCGCCCCGTCAGCCACAACAGAGGCACCATCAGGAAAGACAAGCGCCACAACCGTTCGAAATCGCGCCGTCCTATTGGTCTTGCCTTTCATAACGGAGAGCATCTTCCGGACGTTGTCCTGATAACCCGCCTCCGGACCGGCAAATCGAGCGGTATGAACACCGGGTGCCCCGTCCAGCGCGTCAACCTCGAGGCCGGTGTCATCCGCAAGAGCCGGCAATCCGGTGGCCGCCACAACTGCTTCGGCCTTGAGAAGAGCGTTAGCCGTGAGCGTCCCTCCGGTCTCGGCGACATCGTCCCATTCCAAGCCCCGCACGATTTCGGTGGCCAGGCCGATCTCGCCCAACACCGACTCAATCTCTGCGATCTTGTCGGCGTTCTTCGACGCGACCACCAGCCGGGGAATCAAGACTCGACGGCCTTCCTCTGTAAATCGTGGAGCTCGCCAATCCCTCCAGTGGCCAAATCGAGCATCGAGTCCAGATCCTCTCTCGAGAATGGCGCACCCTCGGCGGTCCCCTGAACTTCCACCAGCAATCCTCGACCACTCATCACCACATTGAGATCCACGTCTGCGTTTGCGTCCTTCTCGTAATCGAGGTCGAGAACAGGCGTCCCGTTGACAATGCCCACCGAAATGGCCGCTATCTGGTCGATGATGGGATGAGTAGGAATCAGTTCCTCTTCCACCGCGCTGGTCAAGGCGTGGTGTAGAGCAATCCATCCACCGGTAATAGCCGCGGTTCTAGTTCCACCGTCGGCCTCGATCACGTCGCAGTCGACTCGGACCATCGCCTCGCCCATGGTCTTGAGATTCACACCGGCACGGAGAGCCCGTCCGATCAATCTGCTGATCTCCTTGGCACGTCCTCCGGATATGTGATCCCTGCGGATCCGATCCGAGGACGAACCCGGGAGCATCGCATACTCGGCGGTCACCCAACCCCTGCCAGTGTCGCGCATCCATCTCGGGACGTCAGCCTCGACCGAGGCGGTACACAGGACTCTGGTGTTACCCATCGCGATCAGGACTGAACCTGGCGTTGAAGCTGTGAACCCCAGTTCTACTGAGGCATGGCGTATCTGGTCATTTGCTCGATCTGTCATCAACCAAGACGGTAACCGGCTTGTCAGACCGAAAACCAGGCTCCTGGCACTGCCAGCTGCACCGCCTTGCCAAACGACTCTTCTGCCTCGGCAATCGAAACTCTCTTGTCCAGATACGGGGGGATGTGAGTCAACACCAAGGAGCCAACTTCGACCTCACGAGCGATCTCGCCTGCTCGACGCGCCGTCAGATGTTGGGGGTATCCAGGATCGTCGGTGGCGTCTTGATAGCTGGCCTCACAAATCATCACGTCGACGCCCCGTGCTCTCTCGCGCCATGAGCCAGCAGCACCGGTGTCTCCGGTGTAGAACATCGTCCGCCCGGTGGCCTCCCAACGAGATCCGACCGTCGGAACCGAGTGGTCCATTGCCGAGAACGACACAGCAATCGGTCCGACGGAGATCTGGTCGCCATCGTTCGTCGGCACAAATCGGAAGCATCCAGGCTCTTCACCAAGGAAGTCGGAGATGCGGTCCCACACCATTTGGGGTGCGTAAACCGGAATCGGGTCTGGCGGCTGAGGTCGATACGTCCGAGCATGAACCATTGCCAACAAGTCCGAACAATGGTCAGGATGGCCGTGTGAGATAACCACTGCATCAACTAGGTCAGGGTCGATCGGTAAAGCAGCGAACGTGCCGGGGCCAAGGTCACAGATCACACGAGCCGATTGGTGAGTGACGAGAAACCCGGCTGCCGGGTGGCCCGGGCCAGGGAAGGTTCCCGAAGCACCCAAGACATCGACCCTCATGGTGCAAGGCGGTGCCGAGCCCACCCCTCCACCGTTGGGCGATACACGACTCGGTCATGAAATCGATCAGGCTGCCCCTGCCAGAACTCGACAGAGTCGGGCACCAATCGCCAACCACCCCAGTAGCCGGGTCTCGGGATCGGATCCTCCCCGAACTCCGCTTGAAGCTGAGCAAAACGGCTGTCCAGCTGTTCTCTTCGTGCAACCTCGGTGCTCTGTTTAGCCACATGAGCGGCGATTTGGGCGCCTCTCGGGCGCGAGGCGAAATACTCGTCGGCCTTGTCATCGTCAAGCTTCGTCAGCTCACCAACGAATCGGATTTGCCGATGCAACTCCAGCCAAACAAAGGTGGCGGCGCCAAAAGGATTGGTTTCGAGATCGCGACTCTTCGGGCTCTCCATTCCCGTGTAGAACACAAGACCGTCCTTGCAGATGTCTTTCAAGAGGAGCGCTCGGGCTGAAGGGCGTCCATTCGCGTCGGCAGTCGCCAATACGAAAGCGTTGGGCTCGGGAACCCCTGCTGCCATCGCTCCGGACATCCACAGATCAAATTGGTCGAAAGGATTGTCTGCCATGTCTCCTTCCAGCAGACCTTCTGATTCATACTCTTGCCGAAGTCGGCTGGCCACCTCACGCATCCAGCCACGATACCCTGCCCCTGTGACCGCCCGTGATCCGGCAGCTAATCGAGGAACAATGGTCGGTCGTGCCCTGAAACGATCGTGCCCGAGATGTGGTGAACCGGCCTTCTCCAGCTGGTTCCAGATGAAGGAGACGTGTTCGGGCTGTGGACTCAGGTTCGAGCGGGAGCCCGGATACTGGGTTGGCGCGGTGATCATCAACACGACCGTCATCTTTGCCACATTTCTTGTTGTCTTCGGTGGGCTTGTCGTCGCAACCTGGCCGGACGTCCCCTGGCCCGTGGTCTTGGCCTTAACACTCACCGCAAATCTCGCTGTACCGATCATTGCCTATCCGATATCAAAGACGTTGTGGTCTGCGCTCGAGATGTCGTGGCACCCTTTGGAGCCGGAGGAGATCGAGGCTGCAGCCGCTGTCAGTAGATAGCCGCCACTCCAAGAGTCACAAGCGTTTTGCCACCTCGTCCAGCATCACCTCGGTGGCCCCGCCGCCGATGGAGTGAATTCGCACGTCCCGATAGAGTCGCTCGACCTCAGTTTCTGCGATGTAGCCCATCCCCCCATGGAACTGGACACAGTCGTATAGGACACGGTTGGCCAGCTCACCGACCAGCGCTTTTACTTCCGAAACCTCTCGGACACCGTCTTCGTCCTGATCGATCAGCCACGCGGCACGGTATGTGAGTTCCCGAGCCGCATCCACCTCGGCCTGTCTCATCGCCAGTCGCTGACGAATCGCCTGTTTGTCCCAAAGCGGGGCTCCGAACGCTCTGCGGTCTTTGACATAGGCGACCGTCAAATCGATCGCCTTCTGCATCTCCCCGAGGGCTTGACCCATGATGGCAAGCCGCTCGTTCTGAAAGTTGTTCATGATGTAGTAGAACCCGCGGTTCTCCTCGCCGATGAGGTTCTCCTCAGGAACCCAGACCTCATCGAGAACGAGCTCGGCAGTGTTCGAAGCGTGCCAACCCATCTTCTCCAAGTCGCGACTGTTCGAAAACCCCTCCGTTCCTCGCTCCACAGCGAAGATCGAAGTGCCCCTCGATCCCTTCACGTCGAGATCGGTCTTTGCCGCGATGAACACCACATCAGCGATCGATCCATTGGTGATGAACATCTTCGTTCCGTTCAGGACCCAGCCATCACCGTCTCGGTGAGCCGTTGTGCGGATCGAAGCAACGTCGGACCCAGCGTCGGGCTCAGTGACTCCGATCGCTGTGATGAGTTCCCCGGTAGCGAACGACTCAAGCCACCGTGCCTTCTGCTGATCGGTTCCGAAATTGGTGACATAGGGCGTTGCGAGATCGGTATGGACCAAAACCGTGATCGTGAATCCTCCCGAGGTCGAGCGGCCCAACTCCTCGGCGAAAACCACTGAGGCGATATGCCCCATGCCGACTCCCCCGTACTCTTCGGGTACCCGCAATCCAAAGAAGCCCAACTCTCCCATCGAATCCAGAACATCTCGCGGAACCTCTCCGGCGGCGTCCCAGGCATCGACGCTCGGAACGATCTCGCCCTCCACATAGGCCCGAACATGTTGGGCGATATCTGCGAGATCTTCGTTGATGTAAATGGACTTCATGCTCGGTTGCTCATCATGGCTCGTCCCGCTCGGCTGTTGTAGTCGAGTCCCTGCTCTTGGCAGAAACGCCCAGCCACTTTGGCTACAGCCGCACCGTCTACACCATGCCGGATGCCGAGACCATCGAGAAGCCAGATCAGGTCCTCGGTGGCGACGTTGCCGGACGCGCCGGGTGCGTAAGGGCATCCACCGAGACCGCCTGCTGAAGCGTCCATCTTGTCGATCCCGTGGTCAAGAGCCACGACGGTGTTGGAAATGGCCTGTCCGTAGGTGTCGTGGAAATGAACTCCGACTTTGTCGGGTGGGACCCTCCCGAGGACCTCGGCGAGGAGCCTTTCGACATCATCCGGTACCGCCTTACCGATCGTTTCGCCGAGGAACACTTCCTGGCAACCCCACTCCAAGACCGTCTCGGCAAGGTGCGCCACCCAGTCTGGATCCTGGGGGCCCTCGAAGGGACAGTGGGTTGCGGTCGAGATGTACGCTCGAAATGTCAGAGTTTCCGGTGATTCGAGAACAATTCGTCGGATTCGGTGCATCGATTCGTCGACCGTGGCATTGAGGTTGGCGAGACTGAACTTCTCCGACGCTGCAGTCAGTACGCCAATATTGGAGACGCCAGCCGCCAGAGCATTCTCGAGGCCTCTCATGTTGGGAACCAGTCCGAAAAGTTTCACGTCGGATAGGACCTGGAAGACCACGTCGGCGGCGTCGGCCATTTGGGGCACCCATTTGGGACTCACGAACGACACGGCGTCGAAACTCGTAAGACCGGCGGCGGCGAGATCATCGATCAACCGTGCCTTGGCTTCGGTGGGCACGAACGCTCCCAGCGACTGAAGGCCGTCCCGAGAGGACGACTCGGTAATGGTGACTCGAGATGGGCGGGTCAAAACAGTGTCACCGTAATCGGGGGTAACCAGATTCGACGGTCAGCTATGCCCCCGGGACCAACGAGGTATTCGGCGAACACCCATCGAGTTCGTCAGGCGCTCCGCTGTAGGAAGCTCTCCAAAACCTCTGTGTATCGAGTTCTCGCCTTGTCCTCGGTGATGTTGCGACCCATGGCCACCCAGGCGGGGACCCATTTGGCGATGTCGGGCATGGGCCTGCAGAGCGCAACTGCTTCCCAATGAGGTAGATCGGCAAGAGACGCACCGGCGGCCTCCTGATAGGACTTGATGAAGTGATCCGCCACCTTGTCCATACCCAGATACCGGATGTCGAGAGAACAGTAGGCCACATCCATTTCGCGCGGACCGATCCCCGGGGACTCCCAATCGACGACCCCAGTGAGTTGGCTATCACGCCACAAGGTATTGCCCGGCCAAAAGTCGGCATGGGAAAAGACTGTGTCCACGGGGAGAGACAGGCTGCCCAGGTAGACCCGTCGTCGCAACAACTCCTCCCCCAATGGATGCTCGAGCACAAGCTCTGGATTCTCGGTGACACGGACGATGTCTTCTCCACCACTTTCTACAAACAAAGCGGCGTCCTCGTCGACTACTCGGATCTCGTGAATGCGAGCCAGCGTCCTCGCCATCTGCTCGGCCCAATCAAATGGATTGGAAGGGGTCAGATCAGCCTTGCCATCAACGAATGAGGTAATGATCGCTTGCTCGTCGAACACCCCGCCGTCGTCGATCCAAATGGGGGCCGGCGCAGGGATGTTGGCGTTCTGGAGAATCTCCAAGGCACGTGTCTCCCGCTGAGCAGCGTCGACGCCGCGGTCGGCGTACCAGGGTCCATAGCGCCGGAGTATTAGTCGTGTCGGCCCGTCTACGAGTACATCCATCGTGCAGCCAAGACCGCCACTCAGGCGTTCGGCATGGACGACCGACTCCGAACCCAGTCCGGCTCGGACGCGTTCGAGTTGCGCTTCAGTTGGGAGTGGTGCGTATTGCATATCGATTGTGGAGGTGCGGGGAGTCGAACCCCGGTCCGCTAAGCCGTCAGCGCTGGCATCTCCGAGCGCAGTCGTCAGCGAGCTTCGAACGTGGGAACTCTGACGACGAGTTTTCCCACGCCTATCCGGAGTTGGTCTTATCCGCCGGGTCCCGGAGTCCCCTTCGGAGCATCTCACATTGCGACGCCCTGTTCCGACCGGGTGAGAACCAGTCGGGAGGACGGGCTACTTAATTAGGCAGCCAGTGCGAAGTTATCTTCGGCACTTGTTGGTTTTTCCGGTTTTTTGACGAGGCCCCGGAGACCCCGGCTCGCTTCCAACGCATCAACACTCAACGTCGAAACCGTTTCACCCCCGTTTGGGAGAACTGTCATTGTACCGAACACGGTCATCCTGTCCCAAGACAGGATTGCGAATCGGTCGCTATCGACGGCGGGAAGCACGCTCGATCTCACGGGCGTGTTCTCGATCACGAAGCGACTGACGCTTGTCAACGGTCGACTTGCCCTTGGCCAATGCCATCTCGACCTTGGCCTTTCCATTCTTGAAGTAGACCCTCAGTGGAATCAGGGTCAAGCCCTTCTCTGCGATCTGCCCAGCCACACGGTCAATCTCGCGGCGATGCAGCAGGAGCTTTCGTGGTCTCTCTGGTTCGTGGCCTCCGTCTCTGGCGAACTCGTAGGGGCCAATGTGGGCTCCGACGAGCAGAATCTCACCGCCTCGGATGTCGCCGTAGGAGTCCTTCAGTTCGAGCCTGCCTGAGCGAAGCGCTTTCACCTCGGAACCCAACAGAACGAGTCCAGCCTCATATGTGTCTAAGACGGTGTAGTTGCGTCGGGCACGCCGGTTGGTTGCCACCACCTTGACCCTTGAGTCACCGCCGCCGTCGGCCATACCTAGAAACCGGCTGGGATATCTGGACCGGTGCCGTCAGCGTCGCGCAGGTACTTGCTCAGTCCCAGCATCGAGCCAAGGATTCCGGCCGCCGCACCAAATATCAGGAAAAGAGCACCCCATCTGAAGAAGAACGCTTGGCTCACATCCAGTCGAAACAGCTCGAACGACTGCCCAGCCTCCGCAAGGTTGGAGGCGCCAAGCCACACAGCAAGGACAGCCAGACCCGCACCTACAAGCCCTTCGATCATCCCCTCCAGGAGAAACGGAACTCGGATGAACCAGTTGGACGCCCCGACGAGTTTCATGATTGCGACCTCGTCGCGGCGGGCGTAGATCGCCAGGCGAATGGTGTTGGCTATGAGCACGACGGCGGCCAAACCAAGAACGATGGCGAGCCCGAGTCCCAAAATGTTCAAGACATTGGAGAGACTCTGTAGCTGTTGGATCTGCTCAGCGGCGGTAGCTACCTCACGCACCGTTCCGCTCCGCTGCTCGAGCCGGAACCTGACAGCATTGTGGAACCCGATATCAGTCAGCTCGATCCGAATCGAGGCCGGCAAGATGTTGGGGTCGATCTCGAGCAGTTCAGGTTGGTTAGAAAACAGCTCTTGATATTCGCCCCAAGCTTGCTGCTTGTCGAAGTAGTAGGCGTCTTTGACCTCGTCCCAGGTGTTGACATCCGCCAGCAAGGAATCGTGTGCACCGACTGGCACACCGTTGGCTCCTTCGTCATTGAGGAAGGAAATGACATGGACCCCTTCCTGCCACGCGAGAGTGTTGAGCCGGAGGATCTCGTTGACGACCAGCGCTCCTAGAGCGAGGGTCAATGAAATGAACACCGCCAGAATGGCACCGGCGACGATCAGCGCGTTGCGTCGCAGGGAGACAAAGGCTTCTCGAAGGAGAAACAGAACTCGGCTCATTCCGGCACCCGCTCGTAGCCACTCGACTGGTCATCCCTGACCACACGACCGCCGTCGAGCGCCACAACACGGCGTTTCATCGCATCGACAATCGCGTGGTCGTGTGTCGCCATCACGATGGTTGTACCGGTTCGATTGATTCGGTCGAGAAGCTTCATGATTCCCACCGATGTCTTCGGATCAAGGTTTCCGGTCGGCTCGTCACACAGCATGATCGGAGGTCGATTGACGAACGAACGCGCTACTGACACCCTTTGCTGCTCTCCACCCGAGAGTTGGCGGGGATACCTTCCCGCCTTGTCTGACAGCCCTACCAGATCCAAGACTTGGTCTACCTGAGGCCCGATCACCGACTGAGGACGACCCAGGACCTCCAAGGCGAACGCCACGTTCTCGCGAACCGTCTTGTTGGGAAGGAGCTTGTAATCCTGGAACACCGTGCCCACCGAGCGGCGAAGATACGGGATCTTCCACTTGGGCAGAGTGGTGATGTCCTTGCCGGCAACCCAAATCTTCCCGCGAGTGACCGGTTCATCACGAAGCATGAGACGAATGAGGGTGGACTTGCCGCTGCCGGAGGCACCCACGAGGAACACGAATTCCCCCTTCGGGATATCGAGGGAAACGTCGTTCGCGGCGATGGTGCCGCCTTCATACACTTTGGTGACGCTGTCGAGTCTGATCATGGGGATCGAGGCTGGATGAGTGCCCTGAGGGGCCGAGCCTGGGTGGTAACGGTAACTACAACCACTCCCTAGGTTGAATCATTCGTGGCTTCATGTTGGGATCGTCGCCACCTCAAATAGGCCTCGACGAACCCCATGAGGTCTCCGTCTAGGACACCCTGCACGTTTCCAACTTCGTGATCAGTTCGAAGGTCCTTGACCATCTGATAGGGCTGAAGCACATAGCTACGAACCTGTCGACCCCATGCGGCCTCTCCCTGCTCGCCGCGAATCTCGGCCAGATGCTCTTCCCTGTCCAGCCTCGCCTTTTCGGCCAACCTTGCCTTCAGCATTGCCATTGCTCGTGCTTTGTTTTGCAGCTGACTGCGCTCGTTCTGACACTGCACCACGATGCCGGTGGGAAGGTGGGTGATCCGCACCGCCGAATCCGTCGTGTTGACGTGCTGTCCGCCAGCGCCTTGTGACCGGTACGTGTCGATCCGAAGCTCCTCTTCGTTGACCTCGATGTCTGCCTGATCTCCGAGGTCGGGGACCACGTCGACTCCTGCAAAGCTGGTGTGCCGTCTGGCGTTGGCATCAAAAGGACTGATCCGAACTAGGCGATGGACGCCCCTTTCGGACTCGAGGGTCCCGTAAGCCCGATCGCCCTTGACGGTCATTGTGGCGGACTTGATCCCGGCCTCGTCGCCCTCGGTCACCTCCTCTAGGGTCACCGCAAAACCGGCATCGGCAAGGAACCGTTGGTACATGCGCGCCATCATCTCAGCCCAATCCTGGGCGTCGACGCCTCCGGCCCCGGCGTGCACGCTGACAATCGCGTCCGCTTCGTCGTACTCGTCGAAGAACAACGACTCCAATTCGAGTCCGTCGAGGGTGCCTGCAACCGCGTGAAGTAGTTGGATGGCTTCGTCTCTCGCCCCGGCATCGCCCGCCTCGTCTGCCAACTCCAAGAGGACCTCTGAATCGTCGATGGAGCTTTCGAGGCCGCTGATCTTCTCCATCAACCCTTCGATCCGGGCTAGGCGTTGACTGACCTGGCGAGCGCGGTCGGGGTCGTCCCACAGGTCCGGTTGAGAAACCTGCTCACGAAGTTGGCCCAACTCGGCTTCCTTGCCCTCCAAATCGAGGAAGCTTCTGGCTTCGTCGAGCCTCTTCCTCTGCTCTGAGGCGTAGGTACCTGGATCGGAAATCTCCACGATCACCAGCATATGAGGGATACAGGAGATTCCGGTGATCCTCGGACTAGCGTCGCCTGATGGAACTGAGACCGGCATCTTTCAGCGACAACCTGAATACCTGGTTTCGGACGCTCGCCAAAGAGTGGAAGCCACTGCTCTTCGCTTCCGCAGCGGTGTTCGCTGTGCTCGGAGTCCTTACCGTTTTGGTTTTTCTCTGGAACGACTTTGGTTCGACCTTTGCGTCGTTCTCCGATCTCGCATCCTTCGAGACCGAACCGGATCTGGAGTCAATGACCGACATCTACCTAGACCTCGGTCGAGCGATGCTTCCGTGGATCGCCCTGGTGAGTGTCGGCACGGTGATGGTTTATCTGACTTCAGCAAGGATAATAGGAGCCCATCTCGCCGGCAGGGCCGCTGGCTGGCGCGAGGCCCTGAGTTTCGGCTGGTCGCGTTTCTGGCCCGCTTTGGGTGCATCCTTGATCGTCACGCTCGGCTACTTGGCGGCCATGGGTATGACGGTGGTCATCATCATCTGGATCATCAGCTCATGGGGAGCCAACCTCGTCACCGTTTTCTTGGCCGCTGCGCTGTTCCTCACAGCCCTCGTTGTCTCGGTCTGGGCAGGCATCAAGCTATCTCTGTTCATTCCACCCATAGCCTTCGAAGACCAGGCGGCCCTGGCCAGTTTGCGACGCAGTTTCAATCTCACCACGGGCAGCTGGTGGCCAACTTTCGGGTTTCTGTCGGTGTCAGCGCTGATCGCCACCGTGGCGGCGCAAATCTTGGGAATCGTCGTGGCACCTCTCTTTGTAGGAGGCCTGTTCGAGCCAGCGCTGCTGGCGGTGGCCTATGGGGCAACCACAATCTTGCAAGGGCCGACCGCGGCGGCTATCGGGGCTGCTTACGCGATCTGGTACCTCGAGTTGCGTGCCCGCGAGCATCCCTTCAACTCGGACGAGCTCCTGTAGTCAGGCGTTCTGCAGCAGGTGGCACCGCTTGTACTTCTTGCCGCTTCCGCAGGGACAGGGGTCGTTGCGGCCGACTTTGTCTGACCGTGCAGGCTCCTTGGGTCCTTTGCCTCCGGTCGGATTGGCGGTGACCCGTTTCGGCTGAGTCTTGGGCTGAGCCACCTCGACATGGAACAGATATCGAACCGAGTCTCGCTTAACGCTGTCCACGGCATCCATGAACATGTCATACCCCTCACGTTGGTATTCGGTCAATGGGTCGCGCTGACCCATCGCTCGTAGGCCGATGCCCGCCCTCAGGTAGTCCATCTCGGAAAGATGCTCTCGCCACTTGTTGTCGATCACAGAGAGCATCACAGAACGTTCAACGCTTTCGAGCACCCCTTTGCCCAGCTCTGCCTCGCGTTCGTCATATCGGGCGAGAGCCTCGTCCACGGCGTAGTCGATGACATCTTCGATGTCGTAAGACCCGGAGAACTCTGAGTGGTCGATCTTGGTTGGATAGAAGAGCCCGAGCTCTCGCTGCAGTGCCTCCCAATCCCATTCCGACCGGCTCACATTGGAGATGACCCCCTCAACCGTCGAGGTGATGGCGTCCTCGATCCACTCCGTCACCAGGTCCTCAGACGCGGTCCCTTCGAGAATCGACTTTCGCCAGGCATAGATATTCTCGCGTTGGGTGTTCATCACCTCGTCATATTTGAGAACGTTCTTACGGATTTCGAAGTTCTGCGACTCGACCTGTCGCTGCGCTCTCTCGATCGACTTCGACACCATCTTCGCCTCGATGGGCTGATCCTCTGGCATACGCAGGCGGTCCATTACCCCAGACACCCACTCCCCCTGGAATCGCCTCATCAAATCGTCTTCCAAGGAAAGGTAGAAGCGACTCTCCCCTGGGTCACCCTGTCGCCCGGAACGTCCTCGAAGCTGATTGTCGATTCGGCGCGACTCGTGGCGCTCGGTGCCCACGACGTACAAACCACCGGCGTCAAGTACTCGCTTCTTGTCAGGTTCAATCTGAGCCTCGAACTCGGCAGTCAGCTTGGCTTCCTGATCCGGATAGGAAGGGTCGGTAGGGTCCACACCCTTCTTCTTCAGCTCGGTTTTGGCCATACCTTCGGGGTTCCCGCCAAGCTTGATGTCCACACCACGACCGGCCATGTTGGTGGCGACGGTCACAGCCGATGGGCGCCCAGCCTGAGCGATGATGTCGGCTTCTCGCGCATGCTGCTTGGCGTTCAACACCTCGTGTTTCACCCCGACCTTGTCGAGGGCTCGAGAAAGCATTTCTGACCGCTCGATGGAGATGGTGCCGAGCAGTACCGGCTGACCCTTGTCATAGCGGTGCTTTACGTCCTCAATCAGTGCTGAGAACTTCCCTGCCTCGGTCTTGTAGACGAGATCTCCCTGGTCGAGCCGAGCGATGGGCTCGTTGGTGGGGATGGTTACGACCTCCAGACTGTAGATGGAAGCGAGCTCGGCGGCTTCCGTCTCGGCCGTACCGGTCATGCCAGCCAGCTTGTCGTAGAGACGGAAGTAGTTCTGGAGGGTGATCGTGGCCAGTGTCTGGTTCTCCTCCTTGATGGCAACGCCCTCTTTGGCTTCGATGGCCTGGTGGAGACCCTCCGAGTAACGGCGGCCCTCCAGGACTCGGCCGGTGAACTCGTCGACGATCTTCACTTCGCCGCGATCGATCAGGTACTCCACGTCCTTCTTGTACAGAGCCTCTGCTTTGAGGGAGGTTTCGAGGTGGTGAACGAAGTCGACAGCGGCGTGGTCGTATAGATTCTCCACACCAAGGATCTGCTCCACCCTCGTGACACCGTCTTCAGTCGTCAGGACCTGGCGCTTCTTCTCATCTACCTCGTAATGGATCCCCTCTTGAAGACGCCGAGCAATCTTGGCGAAGTCTCGGTACCACTTGGCACTGTCGGACAACCTTCCGGAAATGATGAGTGGAGTTCGAGCCTCGTCGATCAGGATCGAGTCGACCTCGTCCACGATGGCGTACGGATGCCCGCGCTGCACCCTCGCTTCAGCCGACATGGCCATGTTGTCTCGCAGGTAGTCGAAACCAAACTCGTTGTTGGTCCCGTAGGTGATGTCGGATCGATATGCAGGATGCCGGTCGGCGGTCGGCATGTTGTTCTGAATCAGCCCAACAGACAGTCCAAGAAAGCGATGAACGGCGCCCATCCACTCAGCATCACGACTGGCCAAATAGTCGTTGACCGTCACCATGTGCACTCCGTTCCCGGCCAGTGCATTCAGATATGCCGGCATCGCTGAGGCCAGAGTCTTGCCCTCACCAGTCTTCATCTCGGCGACCATTCCCTGGTGAAGTGCAGCCGCTCCGACCAGCTGGACGTCGTAGGGCCTTTGACCTAGCACCCTCTTGGCTGCCTCACGCACGGCGGCGAAGGCTTCAACCTGGATGTCTTCGAGGGAGGCTCCCTTGGCGAGGCGCTCTCTGAACTGGTTCGTCTTGTTGGCTAGTTCTTCGTCGCTCAGCGATTCGTATTCAGACTCAATCCCGTTGACAGCTGCAGCTATCTCGTGGAATCCCCTGAGTGTCTTGCCTTCACCAGCTCGAAGAACCTTCTGGAAGATTGGCATGTAACAACCCCATCGTACCGGGGGTCGTGGCTAGACAACAGCTGTTGGTTGCTGGTTGTTCCCTCAGCCGACGTTGATGAGGCCCTCGCGGTAGGCCCAGTTGACCGCCTCGAACCGTGAGCTCATCCCGAGCTTGTCGAGGATGTTCCGGACGTGATTTCGAACAGTGTTCTCGGATATGAAGAGTTCTTCGCCGATCTCTTTCGACGTCTTCCCGGAACCAACCATCGTGAGGATCTCCAACTCGCGGCCCGTCAACTCAGATCGACGTCCCGCCGCAGCGCCATTGTGTCGAAGCATGTCTCTCAACGCCGCAAACAGCTTGCCCGACATGGCCGGGGAGATCGCTGCCCCACCTGCGAGAACATCTCGCATGCCAGATGCCAGGCGTGGGAGCGGTATGTCCTTTGTCAGATAGCCTGCGGCTCCAGATTTGATGGCGGTGAGCAAATCCTCCGACGATTCAGAAGAAGTCAGCAGGACAACCTTCGACTTCGGCGATGCCTTCTGGATCGTGCCGAGAACGTCCAACCCAGACATGCCCGGCATCAACAAATCCAGGATCACCAGGTCCGGTTCTAGATTCTTCGACAGGTCGATACCGGTCATTGCGTCGGCGGCGACACCAACGACTTCGAAACCTTCTTGCGTAAATGCGGCGCGCAGAGCCTCCCTAAAGAGCTCTGCGTCGTCAACTATCACTACTGATGCCATTCTCAACCCATTTGCTTGTCGGGGGCGCCAACACCACATTGGCGGCCACAGCCATTGCCGCCTTTCCGGCACCCAATGCCGAGCTGGCAGCCAATAGCGTCTTTCCAGTAGTCACTACATCGTCAATCAGGACTACTTCTGAATAGGAAAAAGGGACTAGACACTCATAATCGATGGACAGGTCATGATCTCCTCCGGCCCGTCTCGGTTGGTGAATGGGCCGGACAAGACCCCGAACCACCGGAACACCAGCCAAACGCCCCAGCCGAAGTGCCAACTCGGCTGCCGGATCCACCCCGTATCGCAGCAGCCTGGACCACACTCTGGGCACCGGAACCAACGGAAGCCTGGGTAATGAAGGTGCCAATAAGCGGGCCACCAACTCGGCATAGGACGTTGCCCCCCGGTATTTGAGGTCATGAACCATCCTCTTCGCCGCACCCTGGTGTGCGAAGGCGGCCAACAGCGGAAGGCCACCCGAGAGGATCCGAACCGGAGGGCGGACCAGCTCCCCCTGACAGCTTGCGCAGAGGCCGGGACCGATTCTGTGACAGACCTGGCAGACCACCCCACCAACGTAGGGTCACGATCAGACAGATCCTTTTGGGGCTTAGGTCCCCTCTTGCCACCCACTCAGGTACGCAACTTGCTCCTCGGTGAGCTTCTCCAAACCGCCGCCCATCTGTGCGAGCTTGATGGAAGCAACCTCAGCGTCGATCTCTGGAGGAAGGGTGTAGATCTGTGGTTCGAGCTCGCCCTGGTTCTTGATCAGATACTCAGCAGCCAGTGCCTGGTTTGAGAACGACATGTCCATCACATCGGCTGGGTGACCTTCGGCAGCACCGAGGTTGACGAGACGACCTTCGGCAACCACGAGCAGCCGGCGACCGTCGGGCATGTCGAACTCCTCGAGGTTCTCTCGGATCTCCCGCCGGGCTGTTGCCTGTGCGTGGAGGCTGGCCAGGTCGAGTTCGATATCGAAATGCCCGCTGTTCGAGAGGATTGCGCCATCCTTCATCACAGCAAAGTGCTCCGACCTTAGGACGTGCTTATTGCCAGTAACGGTGACAAAGATGTCGCCGACTTTGGCCGCGTCCTCTGCTGTCATGACCTGATAACCCCGCATCGCGGCATCGAGCGCTCTGACCGGGTTGACCTCGACGACGATGACCTTCGCACCGAGGCCGTCAGCTCGGTCGGCCACACCCTTCCCACAATCCCCATATCCAACAACGACGACGTTCTGGCCAGCGAGAAGCACGTTCGTCGCACGGATGATGCCATCCAGCGTGGACTGACCTGTGCCGAAATGGTTGTCGAACAGATGCTTGGTGTCTGAGTCGTTGACGGCAACCACCGGTACTCGCAGAGTTCCGTCAGCAGCCATGGCACGAAGGCGAATGACACCTGTGGTCGTCTCCTCAGTCGATCCGATCACCTCGATGTCACGGCGATCGGTGTGAAGCACGGTGGCTAGGTCAGCACCGTCGTCCATTGTCACAGCCGGGGCATGATCGAGCGCCGCATGAATGTGCTTGTAATAGGTGCCATCGTCCTCACCACGAATTGCGAATACGGGAATCCCTTCGGCCACCAGCGCCGCAGCAACATCGTCCTGAGTCGAGAGCGGATTGGAAGCGCACAGAATCGGCTCCGCTCCCCCGTCACGGAGGGCAAGCATCAAGTTGGCTGTCTCGGCCGTGACGTGTAGGCAGGCAGCTATGACATGACCTTCCAGGGGTTTCTCGTCGCGATAACGCTCGCGGATCGATTCGAGCACTGCCATCCGGCGGCCCGCCCAGGCGACCCGCCTTGCCCCGACGTCGGCGAGGTCCGGATTGGCGATGTCATAGTTCATGTTTCAGTCCTCAGCTAGAAGTTTCTTGAGTTTCTCAATTGTGACCACCGGTGTGGGGTCTACGCCAAGTCGATCGGCCAGCATCCAAGACGTGAGGTCCCCCACGACGGTAAGCGACACCAGACGAGCTAGGTCGGCCGAGCCCCAAGAGTTGACCTCGCCCACCCAGGGCACGGCAGCATCGGTCAGCTTTCGCGTGTGTCCGATGCGCTTGCCTACACGTTCGTGGTCGGTGTTGTCTCTTAGAATCACGACGGCCAGATGTTCCGATGTCAACGTGGGCAGCGTCTCCCATCCGGTGATCTCGTTGTGATTGAGTTCTGGCAGCACTGAATACCACGAAGGGACCTTGGCATTCTCGTTGATCTGGGTCTTCCACCTTTGAGCCACAACCCCTGTGAAAGGGCCGCCGCCGTATATGATTGGCACCCTTCCAGCGGAGGCGTCGGCAATGGCAGAGGCCATTTCCCATGCCCGCGAACCTTCCGTCACCGCTTCGTCGGCCAGATCAGCGGCTTCCAAGAAGGCCAGGCGCTGATCGGCAATCGAATGAGAACCCTGCAATAGCTGCAGAGTGGCCCCGACCATGTAACCGGCGGCAGCGCGAGGCTGCATTCCGGAAGGGACCGTGATCGTTGGCCAGCCATATTGCGCCGACAACTCACCCAACTGGCCACCAGTGGTCAAGGTGGCCACAGGCAACCCTGACTCGTGCGCTGAGACCACCGTATCCAACGTCTCTTCGGTGTTTCCCGAGTAAGACGCTGCGATGACGAGGGGTCGTTGGCGCAGGGCCCAGGGAGGCAAGGGTCCATAGCCCTTGTGGACGTGAATTCTCGTCGCGTGAGATAGAGCAACTGCGCCGGCATAGTCCCCTGCGATGCCAGAACCGCCCATTCCGGCAAACAGGACCTCGGAAAATGTTCCTATGTGCGGAGGCTCGACCTCCGAGGCCCAGCGAAGCTGATCACCAAACGTCTGGATTTGCTTGAGCATCTCACTCATCGGGGCCTCCTTCGGCTCGCTCGGGCAGCATGATCGGTATTCCGTTCTCGACCGGGTAGCGACGCCCGCAGGACGAACACACCAGTCGGGACTCCTCCACATCCTCGACAACCGGAGCCTTGTCGATCGGACATGCCAGGATCGCCGCCAGTTTGGGATCAATCAGATTCATCATGTCTCTCAATCATCTTCGTGACATCCTCCAACAGCTCGTCAAGATCCTTTCGACTTCCGGCTTCAGCGTTGAGACGCAGGAGCGGCTCAGTGTTCGAAGGACGTAGATTGAACCACCCCCGGTCCGTCTCGATGGTCACTCCATCGAGGAGGTCAGCCGCACCGGGGAACTCTGCCGCCACCCCGTTGAGAATCTTCTGGGCGTCACGCACAACGAAGTTGATCTCACCTGACGGGTGATAACGCTCGACCTCGGCTCGCAGCTGCGAAAGAGGCCTCGCTTCCCGGGTCAGAACTCGAAGAAGGTAGAGCATCGCCAGCATCCCGGAGTCGGCCCGAAAGTTTTGCTCGAAGTAGTAGTGACCGCTGTGCTCGCCACCAAATGCAGCCCCTTCGTCCGCCATGACTTGCTTGATGTAGGAATGGCCAACCCTGGTCCTGATCGGAGTGCCGCCCGACTCACTGATGATCTCTGGCACAGACTTGGACGTGATCAGATTGTGGACAATCGAGGCGTGTGGCCGATCCTGCAGGATGGCGCGCGCAATGAGCGACGTCACCGTGCTCCCAGGGAGGGGTTCGCCCATATCGTCCAGGAAGAAGGCTCGATCAGCGTCTCCATCGAATGCAACACCAAGGTCGTGGCTCTCGGATGTCACCAGCTCTTGGATGTCGACGAGGTTCTCCGGGACCAACGGGTCGGCCGGATGGTTGGGAAACGTCCCGTCGGGTTCGATGTAGAGGCCGCTCATTTCGGCGGCGATTCGGTCGAAGACCCTCTCGATAGCAACTCCTGCCATTCCGTTCCCGCCGTCGACAGCCACAGACAAGGCGCCAATCGAAGTGGCATCCACAATGGAGAAGAGGTGATCGATAAATGCTGGGATCGGGTCGACCACCGTTATCGAACCTGAGCCGGAGCCTTCAATAGGACCAGCGACAACATGATCGCGAATCGCCGATAGTCCGCTTTCAGCACCGATGGGGAGGGCGCCAGCCCGGCAGAGCTTCAGGCCGTTGTACTCAGGTGGATTGTGTGAAGCGGTGATCATCGCCCCGGGAACCTCGTGGGTCCCTGAGTAGTAATAAACGACGTCCGTCGGAACCTCACCTAGGTCGATCACCTCGCCACCTTCGGACAGGATCCCATCGACTAGAGCATCAAAGAACGGGCCCGAAGTAGCGCGACAGTCTCGACCCACCGCGATCGTTCCAACCCCAACCAGCCGAACCAAAGCAGCGCCGGCACGTCGATAGACCTCCGCGTCGAGATCACCGGTATCGGTGCGCCCGCGCACGTCATACGCCTTGAAGACCACGTCAGGATTCACGACGGGCGAGTGTAGGCGATGGTCTAACGGGCACCACTTCCTACACTTCCGCCACCGATGGACCCAATCTTCAGCGTCGTGGTGCCCGTGTACAACGAGGCAGACTTCATCCCAGAGGCCCTCCCCCAACTGGAACGAACCCTCGACGAAACCAGAGCAACCTACGAAATCCTCGTGGTCGAGAATGGATCACAGGATGGCACAGCCGGGATTGCCGCCTCTCTGGCGGGGCCTAACACCAGCGTCACCTCCCTGGAGACTCCTGACTACGGCATAGCCATGCGCCATGGCTTCATTGCGTCAAAGGGTCAATGGGTCGTCAATTTCGACATCGACTACTTCTCTGCTGCCTTCCTGCGAGGGGTGCTCGAACAGCCGGACACAGTCGATCTGGTGATTGGCTCTAAGCGGGACCCAGAGAGCGACGATCGACGGCCTATGGTGCGAAAGCTGGCAACGCGGGTCTTCAATCTCTTGTTACGTGTGCTGCTCGGCTCGGAAGTTAGCGACACGCACGGCATGAAAGCCTTTCGTCGTGAGCTCGTCGATGACATCGTTCCTCAGGTGGTGTCTGCCCAAGACCTCTTCGATACAGAACTCGTGATTCGCGCCGAGCGGTCGGGATATCGAATTGTGGAGGTCCCTGTCGTGGTGGAAGAGCTGAGGGCAGCCAAGTCGAGCCTTCTCAAGAGGGCCCCGCGTACCGTGGCCGGGCTCGTTCGGATCAGGCGCCTTCTCAAAGGCGACAGCGGCTAGTTCCCCTCCGGTCAACGCGTCGCTTGTTGTCGGCCTGCTCTACGCCGCGATCAACCGCTCAGGCAACCCTCCGCTTCCGAGCAGCGTCGACACCTATCCAGACGAGCCAGCCGATTCCGATCAAGGAGAGAAGCTTCCCCGCCGTCTCGGCCCACGTATCACGGAACTCGAGCACGACCTGCGAATCGGTCGGCACCACCACCATCAATGAAGGTGCCGCTCGGTAGGGCCCTTCGGCACCGGTGGCCGTCCAGTTGGGGAAGTAGGAAACCTTCACCAAATGAGGCACACCAATCTCTGTGGTGGCAAAAGAGATCCTGTGGTCGTCGATCTCGATGTCGGAAACAGCTCCCGCTGCAACATCCAGCTCTTCGTCGGGCCTGTCGGCGATCGACCCGACGCGGGGCCAATCGTCCGGTCCCTCAGCAACGAGCCACCGATCGATGTTGTCGATGTCGTCATACCAATCCAACGCAATCTCATCGAAACTTCGCGGCCCGTTCGAGGCGACGACGCCAACTGCACCTTCGGCCGCGGGCTCGACCGCTGGGTCGTAAACAGCCGGCAGGTAGGTAGCGGCTACCACGAGATCTGTAGCTGGCAGCTGGAAGATGTGGAACGGCTCAGTCACAACGAGTTCGGTCATTCCCTCGATCCCTGCGGCCTTTTCGGCAGCTTCCGGAGTAAAGGACACGTAGTAGTCCACGCCGTAGAGATCCATGTGCTTCAGGCCGCGGTCCATGTTGAACGTGTGATAGCGGAGCCCCGGAATCGGATTCGAGGGTCGATACGACATCTCTGAGTGATTGATGAAGTGGAATGGAGTGGTCAGCGACGACTCAAAGAACAGGCCTTCCATCGACTTATGAGAGCCTTCGGTCCAATAGGGAATCAACATCGGCGACATCGGCGTGCCGTATTGGTTGAGCTCGCTATTCGCTTCCCACTGCACACGACCGTCGGGTAACGCTGACAGCTCCCTCATCAAGGCTTCGTATTCCGGCCACACAGCCTTGGACTCATATCCTTCGTAGTTCCACTTCGACCAGCCATCGACAAACGTCACGCCCGCGGCCGCTCCCAACACCACGACTGCAGCGGCGGTAGTCGCCAAGAAGTTGCGAGTATTTGTGGTCGGCGAAAAGGCAAAGGTCGATGCGACCGCAATCAGTCCCGCCGCCAACACCGGAATCCAGGCCCATGACGGGAACTCCGAGGAATCGGCGACCAGACCGATGGCCACAGCCGTCACGAGGCCAAGGAACAGCCTCGGCCAATGCGTAGACAGACGGCTGGGCAACCTCCGGGAGAGCGCCATAACGGCAGCTCCCAATGCAATCGCAGCGAAGAAGGCGATGCCGAAATACCAATACGGCATCAACCGTCCGTTGTACAGCTTCCAGTTGGCTTCGGCAAAGATGTCAGGCAGGAGATCAGGCAAGATCGTCGGAAGCGGGAAGTAGAGGATCGGAAGCAGGGTGGCCGCCACCAGCGGTATTGCTCGCGTGGTTCGCATTACCGCCCAAACGGCCCCAGCAATGGCCACCGGCATCAGGATCCAGACCTCGACGGGGAAGACCTCCTCCCACCGCCCCAAAGGGTTCCAGGCCATGTCGGACGTCAAGCCGATGCGAACCAGAAGCGGGAGAGCCCAAAAGGCCGCGACTGCGAAGCCCCACGCCCAAATCAGAAAGGCGCGCGCGCCGTTTCTCCAGGGCAGAACGAACAGCCCAGCAAAGACAATGACCAGTGTTGTGAGGACGTGAGTGAGCGCTGTAAGAGCCAATACCAGGGCTGCCCATTTGACATACTTCCGATCGTCACGCACGGCCTTGATCAAGAGCCCCAAGTAGACAAGCGACAGAGAGAACGACCACGAATACGAGAACTCACCGGCAAGTGTGGAGGCAACGTTGCCTCCGTAGATCGTGAAACTCTCGTAGAAGGCGAACACGGCGCCTGCGCCTGCCGCAACCATTGCGATGTGTTTGCCGAAGTTGAGGGCCCGGGCGTGGAAATAGGCCGCGGGAGCGAGCCCTAACAGTCCCAACACGGTGACGATCTTGAACGCCACGCCGTACGGAAGGAAGAGATCCAGGGCAACGATCACCAGCGAGGGCAGCGGAAAGTAAAAATAGAAGGCGGGAAATCCTGCGAACCAATCGTTCGACCAACCGAGTATGCGCCCTTGAGGTAGCAGGGTGTCCCTCAGATACGCCGGCCCAAAAACGTGGGCCCCGGTGTCACCGCCGGTTGGGGTAGTTGCTGAAAAGATCAGCGCCGGATTCAGCACGACGAACACCACCAAGACCATGGCGGTGAGCACAATCAGTTCGAGTTTTGGGACGCGCTCCCAAACGCCCCGGAAAGTGGTCACGATCGGGAGTGACGCACCATCTCCAGTACCTGACTCACGTCGATTTCAACACCTTCCCGGTTCCACCACTTCTCTTCACAGTTGTGGCACCAGAAAAATATGACTTCCGTTTCGTCAGGAAGGACGTGCTCGATCTCGAGTACGTCGGTATGGGAACAGCGGGGACAGTCCATTGGATCCTCAATGCTAAGGCCAACTAGGCCTTTAGGGCAACGACTCATCCAAGAGGCGGCCCACGTAGCGACTCCTGCGGCGACCGTCCTGGTTCCAGTAGGCGTACCAATAGGGACCGTGGGGGCATTTGGTGCAGCCCGCTTTTCCACAACGGACCATCTGCTTTCTCATTTTGACATCCGGTTCGATATCCGGACCCGGAACTCCGGCCCGATCGAGTTGCGCGCGAGTCAGGATTTGTAGACGACGAAGGTCATGCTCATCGAGCTCCTTGACCGCGTCCAACAGATCACGGTCAATCGCCATCAGGCGACTTGTACAGGAGCAAACAAACGAGTGACCGTGCGGCGATCAGTCAACGTCCAACCGTGGGGAGGAGTCATCCGATCGGCATGGTCGGAGCACATTGCGTAACCAAAGTCGGCAATTGTTTCTCCGAGGTCGTCCATCCAGACGGCCCGTTCTGTGTAATTGAATGTCATTGCGGAAGACGCCGGGGCGCCGCAGCGTGAACAACTGACCGTCATGGGAGCAGACGGTAGGAAACCGCCGTCTCCAGTTCAAGGATCAACGCCTCAGATCTCGAATTCTTGGCGGGCCCGGCCGAAGGGTCCCATCACCAGACGCATCAACCTCCAAAAGCGAAGGAACACCTTCCACTGATAGCTGTGCAAACAGGTCTGGCTCACCAGTCCACCTGATTTCAACGTATGCGTCTGCGAGACCCGCTTTTTCCAGCACCTGGCGAGCCGTGTCACACGATGCGCAGGTGTCCGACGTCAGCAGATAGAGCCCTGGCCCGAGGCCGGTGTTTGTGACTCGTCTAGGAGCACGTTCCGACCTGTGCCGGAGCCACCAGTAGAGGCCGACCGCTCCAAATGCGGCGACCACGACTCCGACTCTCAGGAAGACTTCATCCATCTTCGAAAGGGGTTCCTGACCCCAGTCCGAATCCTTGGGGGGTCTGACCAGTCCAGAAGACAACAACGGGTCCGCTCGCCTCTATTCGATGGGCCGTTACAGCCGCCATCGGCTCACTGAGAATCTGGTCGGGTTGGATTTCCAACGAGCGAACGCTCGTAGTCGAACCAATCGAGTGGATATCAACGGAGACGGGATCGGCTCCTCCGTTGAGTATCAGCAGCTGGCCGGATCCACCCACCGGGCCACCAGCACCCGGCAGCAACCATGTCGTCGCCAAGGCAGGATGTCCCTGAGCAACGGCCTCCCCCTGGCTCGCAACACGAAGTGACACCGCTACGGGGACTGTGGTGTTCAATCTCAACGCAATTGGTGTCGAGCTCAGCTCGCTCAGGTCTATCAGATCTGTTGCTCGACCTTCAAAAACCCCTTCGGCGAATATCGGCACCAATCCTTCGGGGTCGTATAGGTCTATCTGGTAGTCGACCGCTCCTCCGGACGGCGAGAAAGCCGATAGCCGTGCTTGTTGATTCGGCGGGATCACAAACCACCAATCGTTTGATGGTTCGACGGCCTTCATGACCGATACGTCCTCGCCGTGCCGATATACCCCGTAAGCGATAATGAAGCCCTGCCTGCCTTCGATCAAGACGTCAATGGTCTGGCGTTCCGGCAGAGTCTCGTCTAAATCAACGGCCAGCGAACTCAGAGCGGGGACCACGATGCCACTCAGGCTGGAGTCAGACTCGATTCCGTTCTCACTGGTGACAGTCAGATCCACAATCGCCTCCCCCGCATATGGGTTGAGTAATAGAACCTGGACTTTGGAATCCCCTGTTGTGCTGCCTCCGCTGAGCACGCTTGTCGTCGTCGGCACCCCGTAGCAGTCCGTGATAGCGAATCCAGACCCTCCCGAGACAACGATCGATGCTGCAGTTTGCTCTGTCGGATACTCGATCAACCCACCTGTGACCCCAACGGCTCCCAGTCGTTCGCCCGCCAACGAAAATGCGCCGGTGGGTCCTATCGACGATTCGACCGACTCAAGCTCCGAACCCGCCGCAAAGCCGGAAACGCGCACAGGTCCGTCGACAGCCGACAACACATTGATAGTGGTTGTTCGGTTGCCGGACTCGAATATGGGGCATACCCCAATCGGAGCTGCAGTTTGGGTCGGTACCTCGCCCGTCCGTGAGACCTCGCCAGCTGGGAGGAAAGCCGCCACGGCAGCCATGGCGAGAACAACGACCATTTGAATCCACCTCATCTCCGGAACCTCTCAACAGTGACGAGCGCTAATCCCGAGACCAGTACGAGCACCGCCAACAACTGGAGCAACGGGAAGGCGCCGCGATAGGCGACGACTCCGGCTTCGCCAGCCACAGTCATGTCCCATGACGAGTCTGCGATCAACGGGTCCCAACCCTGGTCACGATTCAAAGCCAGATCCACAGTCGCTGCGGGACTGCCTGTATACGCGGCACCTTGCTTAGTCCAATCACCCTTAGAACTGCCGGCCACCGGGAATGCAAGGGGATTCTCGAAGATACGCGAGGCCTCACCAAGCGGAGTAGGAACGAGATCGAGCTGTGCCGCGAGCACCTCGTCGAGAATCGACGACCCACCGAGGAGGACTATCCAATCAATGCCAAACTCGCTCAGCAGGGATCCCGGACGCAGCTCGCCACCTCCCGCCACAGATGTGAGGGCCAGTTCAAGTCGACGATCGCCGAGTTCTTCGGGAGGGAGCCACAATTCATCATGGGTTGTGCCATCCCCATCGACGAGGCGATACCAGAAGCCGGGCCCCGACCGAGATTCGCCAGGCAGGGAATCGCGCTCAGTCGCTACCACCAAGAGCCGGCCGGATACCCCATCAGCCAGTGTTTCAGCAAAGGAGAGATCCTGATTGATATCGCCGGCTGGAAGGCCGAGACGGCCGTTTGCAAGCGACGTGAGGGAGACCAACAGAAGTCCGGTCGCACCCAACAAGGAGGCAAGCTTCCACGGATTGGGCGACAGGCGATCCATGGCGGAGGCAACCACTAGGGCCGCTCCCATCGACGTCGAGATCGCTACCGTTTCTTCGACTCCAGGGGGCAGGTCAACAAGGCGAGAGAGAATGAGCCCGGCCGACCCCAATGCGGCGCCTGCCAGCGCCACACGACGTTCCTTCTTGGAAGCAACAACGGCGTGGATGAGCCCGGCTGCGATCAACAAGGGGACGACAACGTCGTAGTTCAGCCCCAGCCCCCGCCCGGGGTCGGTGACCCAGCCTGGATCATCGAAAACGAATGCGGCACCGGCGACCCCGCCCGCCAGAGCAGCAATCGGCAGACCGACGTGGGGCCTGCGCAGGCCAGCCACTCTCAGAGTGGCGAAGACCAGGAGAGGCAGACCCACAACGAGAGGGCTCGCGAGTCCAGCCAACGTTCCGAGCACGAGCACAGATCCGTATCGAGCTAGCCCGGGCTGATCAGACCGATCCCGAACCAGGGTGGCTCGGACCAGCCAGGGTGCTATGGCAGCGGTCATAAGAACCGTCCAGGAACCGAAAGCGGTCAGATGAGCCACCAGGGGGCCGCCAATCAGAACCAAACCAGCCAAATAGCGGCCAGGGCCATGCAGTCCAAGACGGCCTCCGAGTCGTCCCATGCCCACGACCGAAAGGATCGCGGCTGCCAGTGTGGCAACGGTCCGAGCCGCTCCTTCAAGGCCGAACCACAAGCCAGATAACGCTGCGGACAGGCCCACTGACGGATGAACGGCCGATGAAGAACCGAGCCCGGCATCGTTCCATCCGCCCCACCAACGACTCAAAGCCACCGACGGCGGTTCGAATGGCATGCTGAAGCCGACCTCAGGAACACCGGACAGGGCAATGCCCCGACTGGCAAAACCCGCCAGAAGCAGAGCGACGACCGCACCCCAGATTCCGGGACTAGACCAGATTCGTCTCGTACCTCTGGCGAGCGCCTGGTCATCGTCGAACAGCGACAGCAGCCGACCTGTCAACTCTTCGGAAACGGCCCGTAGCCGTACCGATCCGCGGGCGTGAAAGCGGAACAGCTCCTCGTCCCCGCGTGAACGAACCGCTCTCAGCCTCCTCCGCTGACGCAGGGTTGACGGGAGATGGAGAGCATTCCATAGCCAAGACAAGAGATGAGCCCCGATGGGGCGCCACCTGAGCAGCACCAAGTTGGCCAGCGAATCGGCGATCGACACAAGAAAGTCATAAGGAAGCACCCAAAGCAGCGTCAGGGGCGAATACGCAGTGACCATCGCCCTGAGGCGTCCGGCCTGCTCCCGCCAGCCAGGCTCACCCGCGCTGCAATGCTCCTGGTGATACACCTCCGAACTCGGCACTGATATGACCGATCCTCCGGCGAGTCGGGCTCGTTGGGAGAAGTCGAGGCCGGCCGCCACCGGCGGAAGCAGCGGATCGAGACCCCGCAAACCTTGGGCCAAATCCCGTCGAACCAACATCGAAGCTGAACTGACGAATGCGACTTCGCGGACGACATCGTATTGCTGCAAGTCGATCTCACCGAGGTCAAGACCCGAGTACGGCTCCCCGAACACGTCGGTGGCGCCACCGACGGACTCGAGTTCGTCGCTCGTACCCGCCCGCAGAAGCTTGGATCCTGCCACCGAAGCATCGTTGCGGGCTGCCTCGGCCACGAGTGCACCCAACGCATCAGGTCGAGGACGGGCGTCCGAATGGAGCAGCCAAAGGTACTCACAGTCCTTAGGCGCTTGAGAGATGGCCGTCTCGAGATCCTCGACCTGCTCCAATCCGTCAGGGACATCACCATCGCCCACCACAACAATCGAAGGCGCTGGCTCGAAGGCCTGTCGGCGCACCACCGACACGGCAGCTTCGAGGTCTGAGCCATCGATCTGCGATAGAAGGACGTGCACCCTCGGCGCGCTAGACCCTTCTCCGTCTGCTGATGTCTCCGCCGATTGCGGAATGGTTTGCGACATGCCTTCTGCCATTCTGAACGCACACATGATGTTGGGCAATTGCGAGGTTGGCTTTTGAAGGTCGTTGAGTTGTCAGGAGGGGTCGGCGGATCGCGCCTAGCGAGAGGACTCGCGGCCATAAAGGAGATAGATCTCACCGTGATCGTCAACGTTGGGGACGACACTGTGGTGCACGGTCTAGCCATTTCGCCAGACATAGACACAGTCATCTACGCCTTAGCTGGCGTTGAGGGACGGTTTGGTTGGGGGCGTCGAGACGACACCTTTGCTTTCAACGAGGAGCTGGCCCGTTTTGGGATTGACAACAGCTTCGCACTCGGCGATCTAGATCTGGCGCTCAAGGTGGCCCGCACGACTTGGCTTGCTTCTGGCTCGAGCCTCACCGAATGCACGAAGCGGACCGCCGAAGCGTTTGGTGTTCGATGCACGGTGCTACCTGCCACCGACCACAAGGTCTCGACAGAAATTCTCACTGACAATGGATGGATATCATTTCGTGAATACTTCGTGGCTCGGCGTCACCGAGACCGTGTTCTCAATCTTCGATACCAGGGAATCGGCAACGCCTGCCCCGCACCAGGTGTCACTGAAGCAATCTCAGAGGCAGACATGATTGTGATAGGACCCTCCAACCCTCCCCTGTCGATCTGGCCGATCTTGGATATCCAGGGAGTGCGCTCTGTCGTAGCGTCGCACCCCCACGTCGTGGCTGTCAGCCCTTTGATTGGTGGGAAGGCCGTGAAGGGCCCAGTAGTTGAGGTGATGGACTCTCTCGGTCTCGGACAGGGCCACGGGGCCGTTGCAGCGGCGTACTCAGGACTACTGACAACGTTGGTGATCAACGACGGCGAAGCGATAACACCAAACACCAATCCCGACCTTCGCGTCGAACACGCCGACACGATGATGTCCGATCTGGAAGCCTCACGACGGCTCGCTTGGGAGGTGATCAACCTGTGAAGCTGGTTGTGGAGCCGGTGGTTGGCGTCGGCAACGTCAAGCCAGGCGATGACGTAGCCGCTGCGCTGCACGGACCTCTGGCTGAGCTGGAGCCGCAAATTGGCGACGTCCTCGTGGTCACACACAAGATCGTGTCTAAGGCAGAAGGGTCGGTTCGCATCATCGAGGGTGATCCTGAGGAGTTCAAAAAGCAGCTCATCAAGGAAATCTCCCGTTCGATTGTGAGGCGACGCGGCGACTTGATCATCGCTGAAACAAAGCATGGGTTCATCTGCGCGAACGCTGGCATTGACAAGTCCAACGCCGATGAGGGCACGCTGATTCTCCTCCCCGACGATCCCGATCGATCCGCGCATCGTATTCGAAGACGTTTAGAGATCGAGCTTGGCGTTGACCTTCCGGTCATTGTCTCGGACACATTCGGACGACCCTGGAGGCGCGGCCTCACCGATGTGGCGATCGGCGTTTCCGGACTGGAAGCCATCCTCGACCTTCGGGGAACCCGCGACTGGGCCGGTCACCTCCTCGACGTGACAGAGGTCGCCGTAATTGACGAGCTGGCCGCTGCCGCAGACTTAGTCATGGGAAAGTCGGAAGGAATACCCGCCGCCCTTATCCGGGGATATGAGGGACCACGCGGCGACGGAAGAGCCAAGGACTTGATCCGACCAGCCGAAGAGGACCTCTTCCGCTGACATCCGGTGGTTGCTCTGAGTCAGGCTCCGGGCCTGCCAAGTCCCCAATAGTCGAGACCAGCTGATCGGACGGCTGACGGATCGAGAAGATTGCGGGCGTCGACCACGCGATATCCCTTCATCGCTTGCGCTACTTCTTCCATATCGACCGTCATGAACTCCGGCCACTCAGTCGCCACGAGCAACACATCAGCGTCACGGACTGCCTCGACTGGCGTGGATGCCATGGTCAGCTCTTCAGCTGAGGCCTCGGGGTCGTAGGCAACGACCTCGGCGCCGTCGGCCTGGAGGATGTGAGCGATCCGGAGGGCTGGCGACTCCCGGACGTCATCGGTCCCAGCCTTGAAAGCGACCCCCCACATAGCGACCCGTCGGCGATGCAGGCCGCCCCCGGCCGCCTGGCGCACCTTCTCGGCGACCCGAAGGCGTTGTTGATGGTCCGCCTCGATGACCGCCTTGAGGAGATCGAACTGATATCCAGCATCTTCGGCAACGGCGATGAGTGCAGCCGTATCTTTGGGAAAGCACGACCCACCGTATCCGGGTCCGGGCTGGAGGAAGTGGGGCCCAATCCGGTGATCGAGACCGATACCGGTGATCACGTCCACCACGTCGGCACCCACGGCCTCACAGACATTGGCCAGCGTGTTCATAAAGGTCAGGCGCGCCGCCAAGTAGGCGTTGTTGGCGTACTTGATCATCTCGGATGAGGTTGGATCCGTGATCACCACTTCTGTGTCGAGGCTGCGATAGAGCGATGCGACCTTTTCGGCGTCTCCGGGTTCGTACGCGCCAATGACGACACGGTCCGGTTGAAGAAAGTCTTCGACTGCCTTGCCTTCTCGTAGGAATTCGGGATGTGACACAACCCGGGCTGAGCTGCCGAGATTGGCTAGACGTTTGCGCAGGGAAGCCACAGTTCCCGGGGGAACTGTCGACTTGACCACAAATGACGTCCCGGACTCGAGGACCGGCCCGAGTTCGTCGACTACCGCCTCGATGAAGGTGAGGTCGGCGCGCCCGTCTTCACCCTCAGGCGTCGGCAAACAGAGAAAGACGAGCTCGGCGCCTTCAGCGGCCTCGACATTGGAGGTGTGAAACGAGAGCAGGCCCCTTTCGCGGGCCCGGGAAATGAGATCGGGTAGACCTTGCTCAAAAATCGGCACTCCCCCATCTTCAAGCAGCGCCACTCTCTCGTCGCTGGCTTCCCCAAGGCGCACCGTATGCCCCAAGTGCGCCAGTCCGGAGGCCGTCACCAGACCTACATAACCTCCCCCAATTACCGAAATTCTCACTTACCCAATCCTATTCCTTACCTGACCGGACTCAAGCGGCGTCCCGGCCTACTACCACCACCGCGTCGTATCCATTATCGACCTCGCCCACCTGAACTACACCGAATCCGAGCGCGCCCACTATTTCGATGGCTGCTCGGCTGTTGGAAGGTGCGATCACAACGGTTTCGATATAGGACGAAGAGTCGGCGTTGCCGATGGCTGCCACCTCGAACCCCAGGCTCTCGAGCCGGCGGGACATATCACCGGCGGCGCCCCCAACTCCGTTTCCGTTGAGAACTTCTACTCGGAGGGGGCGATCAGCGAGGGCCTCACCAGCGCGGAATCGGTCGAGCATCTCACTGGCATCTGGCTCGATCGCGATTTGGACTGAGGCACCGTTGATTGAGTCTGTTCTCGTGGGGAGGGTGGCACCCTCGATCGAACCCGTGAGAATTCCTTTGAAGTCCCAAACCAGCGAAGCCACCGACGATTCAGCCAGATTTGCATCAACAGTCATATGACTCCCGAGCGCTCTGGCGAGATCGCCAGCCTCGGCGATTGACCCTGGACTCTTCAGCTTGCTCACGATTGCCCTAATGACATCCTGCTGTCGGGATGTGCGGCCAATGTCGTTCGCATCGACCGACACCCATTGGCCATTCTGAAACTCTTGATAGCGACGGGAACGGGCGTAGGCCAGCGCCTGACTCCCGTCGAGAGTTTGCTCGCCGGCTTCAACCGACAGACCGGACTTCGAGTCCCGGGCCGGGAAAGGAAAGGCCATCTGGATCCCACCCAGCTCGTCGACCAGGGCCTGGAATCCCACGAAATCGACCTCGACGTAGTGGTTGACTTCGACATCGAGGTTCGCCTGCACCGTCTCGACCAACAACGACGGTCCGCCGAACGCATAGGCCGCATTGATCTTGTTCTTGCCGTGCCCCGGTATGTCCACATAGAGGTCTCTAGGGATCGACAGCATTTCGGCTCGCCCACTGGTCTTCTCCATGCGGATCAGCATGACGACATCCCCCCTGGCACCACCTGCTGCCCCGAAGTTCGTCAGATCCTCCAGCCCTGCTCTCGAGTCACTTCCCACCAAGAGGAAGTTCAGAGCCTCCCCTGACGAGGCGTCGAGCACACCGGCGACTTCAGCATTGGTGTCGGCCGTGGCGAGAAGATTGTCTCCCGTACGAATCGCCCAGATGATGGCGAGCACCACGAGATTGGCCACGACTAGGAAGGAGATGGTGGCGATCTTGGCCCATCTGGGCACACGGGACGGGGACGAAGGCTTTGTCATCCGGGGATTAGACGTCTCAACGTTAACGGTGGTTCCACAACATGAGGATTCATCGGATCGATGAGCCGTTAGGCTCCGGTCGAGCAAACGGAGGTTGATGTTGGCAGTACTCTCACACGAGGGTGCACATGCGATCATGTTTGGCAGCTGGCCGATCCCGGTCGGAGCTGCTCACCGCGACGGATATCTAGCCAGGCCGGACGTATCCGGCAAGGTGCCAGTCGTATTTGTGGTTCCAGGGCTCGACGGTATGGGTAGCTTCGAAAAGGACATGTGCCGAAGGTTGGCTCGAGTCGGGATTGCAGCCCTGACTCTCGAGATCTACGACTCCGAAGTCCCCCACGACTCATACCAGGCAACCACCGACCAAGAGGCGCTCGACAGGATCGAAGAGCTGCACCAGTTCCTTGTCTCGGACGCCATCGAGTGGGCCAAGTCGGAGCATGTTGGGCTTCTGGGAGTCGACGTCGGCGGCCGGTTTGCCCTGATCAAAGCGGCCACGCGGGAATGGGTGCGATCGATTGCACTCCTATATGCGCCGCTAACTGGCGACGAAGACCGGGGTCATCAGGTTGCTGATTACCTCTCACATCTGCCAGTACCGGTTCTGGCCCTCTACGGAGCCGACGACGAGCTGATCGCATCCTCGAGTGTGGACGAAGCACAACGACGCAACGATCACGGCCAATGGCTGCTCTATGAGGGAGCCGGCCATGGTTTCGCCGACGTCACAAACGACGGGTTCGATCAAGGGAGCGCCGACGATGCGTTCGCAAGGCTTCAGGCGTTCTTCCAAGCGACCCTGCCACCGGCCGAGATCGAAAACCTCGGCTAGCAACCGGGTTCTGCGACCCGCACGTGCCTGACCTCTCCGGAAACGATACGCTGCGCAACGCCATCGACCTCTACGATCAAAGCGCCATCGGTGTCGATGCCGTGTGCGTTCCCGGCGCCATCGGGCTGCCATACGATCGGGCGCCCCAGGGTCTGGCAGTTCTCCACGTACTCTTGGCGGGGCCATCCGTCTCCATCGATCAGGCGCATCATTTCGGCAACGAATAAGGCTCCCACTTGCTTGTACCGCTCCGAACCTGGATCGCTTGGATAGAGCGCCGCGACGTCGGCCAAACGATCAGGCCACCAAAGGTTGATTCCCAGTCCTACCACGACTGCCCCGTCGGAGGATTCCACCAGGATGCCCCCAGCTTTTTGGTCGTCGATCATCACGTCATTCGGCCACTTGAGTGAGACTTCGTCGAGTGCTCGGACGGCCGCGACGCCTGCCATCAATGACCATGGCCGCAGATCATGAGGATCGACGCGAAACGCAAGTGAGACCGCGAGGGCTCGATCGGCGTTGTCCCACCGGCTGCCTGCCCGCCCTCGTCCCGCAGTCTGCTCTGACGCAATCACTGCCACTGGCAGAGTGTCTAACCGGGCACGGGCAATGTCCTGAGTGGAGCCGACGCTTGGTTCGATAACTTGCAAATATGGTGTAGCCAACGGGGCTCTCCTTGAGTCTCAACCTGAATACGGAGGAAGCTTGGGCACAGAGGCTCGCATTGATCAACTTAGAACGCTGAGAGACGACGCGCTGCATGCCGGCACCCAGCGCGCCGTTGCCCGCCAACATGAAGCAGGCAAGCTGACGGCCCGAGAGCGTATCGAAACTCTGTTGGACAAGGACTCGTTCAACGAGATCGACCAGTTCGTCCAGCATCAGTCCACGGGCTTCGGAATCGAGGACAAGAAGCCCCTGGGCGACGCCGTCGTCACGGGGCACGGGACGATCGACGGAAGGCCCGTGTTCGTTTTCGCCGAGGACTTCACCGTATTCGGAGGCAGTCTCGGCAAAGTAGTAGCGGACAAGATCTGCAAAATTCTCGACCTCGCCATCCAGACCGGGGCTCCTGTGATCGGACTCAAAGACTCAGGCGGAGCCAGAATCCAAGAAGGCGTCTCGTCGCTCGACGGCTATGGACGCATATTCGAACGTAATGTGAGGGCGAGCGGAGTAATCCCACAGATCTCGGTCATCATGGGCCCATGCGCCGGAGGCGCGGTTTACTCCCCAGCACTGACCGACTTCGTTGTCCAGGTCGACCAGACCTCTCACATGTTCATAACCGGTCCGGACGTGATCAAGACGGTGACCGGCGAAGAAGTGACCATGGAGGACCTCGGCGGAGCTGCCGCACACGCCTCGAAATCCGGCGTGACACACTTCGTCTATCCCTCCGGCAAGGACGCTCTGGAAGCAGTCCGATACTTGATGTCGTTTCTCCCGAGCAACAACATGGAGAACCCTCCGTACTACGCGCCTTCGGACCGGAAAGACCGCTCAGACGACAGTCTCGACTCGCTGATTCCCGACGAATCAAACCAGCCGTACGACATGCGAGAGGTTATTGAGACCATCCTCGACTCGGGGGAGTTCTTCGAGGTCCACGAGCAGTGGGCTCGAAACATCATCGTCGGGTTTGGTCGCCTGGACGGCCACTCGGTGGGGATCGTGGCCAACCAACCGGCAGTCCTCGCCGGGACCCTCGACATAACGGCCTCCGAGAAAGGTGCGCGGTTCGTTCGGTTCTGTGACGCCTTCAACATCCCCATCCTCACGTTTGTCGACGTGCCCGGCTTCTTGCCCGGGGTCGATCAGGAGCACGGAGGAATCATCCGCCATGGCGCCAAGCTGCTCTATGCGTACTGCGAGGCGACTGTCCCACGCATCTCGGTGATAACCCGCAAGGCCTACGGTGGCGCGTACCTCGTAATGAACGCGAGAGGCATAAGAGCCGACCTGGTTTTTGCGTGGCCTTCGGCCGAGATTGCGGTTATGGGTGCCCAAGGAGCGGTCAACATCATCCACCGACGTGAGTTGGCAACAGCTGAAAACGCCGATGAGCGCCGGTCTGAACTGATCACCGACTACGAGCAGAAATTCAACAACCCCTATGTGGCTGCTGAACTCGGGCTCGTGGATGAGATCATCGAGCCTCGCCAGACCCGAGTAAAACTCATCCGTGCAATGGAGATGTTGCGGACCAAGCGAGAAGCTCTCCCACCGAAGAAACACGGAAACGGACCCCAATGAAGAGCCTCCTAGTAGCGAATCGCGGTGAGATCGCGGTCCGCGTGATACGGACGGCGCGTGAAATGGGCATCCGAACCATCGCCATCTATTCGGAACTGGATCGCGACGCCCTTCATGTCGACCTAGCCGACGAAGCTTGGAACGTTGGGGCCGCCCCGGCGGCCGAAAGCTACCTAAACCAGGAGCGGATTCTCGCGGTCGCAGCTCAGTCCGGAGCCGAAGCGATCCATCCCGGATATGGGTTCCTCAGCGAGAACTCCACCCTTGCCAAGGCAGTCACCGAGGCGGGAATCATCTGGGTGGGGCCATCCTCGGAAGCCATCGATGCGATGGGCGACAAGATCACCTCGCGGCGGAACGCGGAGGCCTTCAAGGTTCCAACCGTTCCTGGCATCACCGACCCGGTGACCACCGTCGAGGAAGTCTTGGATCTTGGAACAGAGTTTGGTTTCCCGATTGCTATCAAGGCAGCTCATGGGGGCGGCGGCAAAGGTCTCAGGGTTGTGCACGGCCCTGAAGACGCTGCTGACGCATTCGAAGGCGCCCGACGCGAAGCAGATGCCTATTTCGGAAATGCCCAGGTCTACGTGGAGAAGTATCTCGAGCGGCCACGCCATGTTGAGGCCCAAATCCTCGTCGACCAGCACGGAACCGGCTTGTTCCTCGGCGAGCGAGATTGCTCGGTCCAGCGTCGTCATCAGAAGCTGGTCGAGGAAACGCCTTCTCCTGGCCTACCCGAAGGCACCAGGGCAGCACTAGGGGAGGCTGCTCTCAACGCGGCGCGCTCATGCGACTACGTCAACGCCGGGACAGTGGAGTTCCTGGTCGACCAGAACCACGACTTCTACTTCCTGGAGATGAACACACGACTCCAGGTTGAGCACACCGTTACCGAGATGGTGACCGGACTGGATCTAGTCGAATGGCAGCTCAGAATCGCACAAGGCGAAAAGCTCGCCTTCGCGCCACCGCAGCCACGGGGTCACGCAATCGAGTTCAGGATCAACGCCGAAGACCCGCACAACGGATTCCTCCCCTCCCCCGGTCAAGTCATTGAGTGGCGGGAGCCCTCTGGGCCTGGAGTCAGGGTCGACTCGTGGATTCGGCCGGGTTCGGCCGTGTCCCAGTTCTACGACAATTTGCTGGCGAAGCTCGTGGTCTGGGGTCCCGATCGCGATTCCGCTATTGCCCGAGGACGCCGGGCGCTGGAGGAGTTCGAGGCCAATGGTGTGGCGACCACGATCCCGGCACACCTAGTGGTGCTTGACCACCCTGACTTCGTTGAGGGTAAACACCACACGAAATGGCTCGAAGAGAATGTGGTCTTTGAGGAGGGAGAGCCGCATGCAGTCGCAGCTGTCCCCGAGGACGCCGATGTCGAGAAGAGAGGGCTTACAGTCGAGGTTGGCGGTCGACTGTTCAAGGTTTCCTACTGGTCTGATGATCGGGGCCAGGGCGACGAAGTCCGACGGAAACGCCCCAAGTTGTCCAAGGGCGGGGCCGCCACGGCCACCGACGGCGTGATCGCAGCGCCGATGCAGGGAACAATCGTCAAGGTTTCGGTCAAGGCAGGCGACTCGGTCAAGGCAGGCCAGGCAATCTGCGTTCTCGAAGCAATGAAGATGGAGAACGAGGTCACCGCACCAGCCGCTGGTGATGTAACCGACCTGCGAGTGGAACCTGGCGACACCGTTACGGCCGGCCAAGTAATCGCCATCGTCAAGTAGCTGGGAATTCCCGCGGCTGGGGCCGGGGTAGCGACCACAGCCACGGGAAACGTGGGGGTCTCGTCTCCGAGACACCTCATGGAGGTTTGATCGGCGCTACAACGGCACCCTGAAGCGAATCTATCGAAGTTCGCGAAGCGAGAAAGGCCGACTACTCGCCGGCGTCGCTGATCGCCTCGATCATCGACGGATGAGCAAGCAGAGTTTCAACCAAGGTGTGCGTCGTGGCCCTCGCCTGGACGGCCAACGAGATGGCACCAATCAGCTCCGAGGCACGGTGCCCCACGATGGTGCCGCCCAAGACGATTCCGGTGGCCGGGTCCGAGGTGACCTTCACAAATCCACGGGTGAAATCTTGCAGCACAGATCGCGCATTCGAAGTGAATGGAACCTTGGTGGTGCGAACTTTGCGACCCTGAGCGGCAGCGTCAACCTCAGCCAGGCCGACCGATGCAATCTCAGGCTCCGTGAATATCGCCTCTGTCACCTTGTCGTAGTCGATAGGGTCGACGGGCAAACCGAGCATGTGTCGAGCGATCTTGCGGCCTTGCATCGAGGCCACAGAACTAAGGGGCATCTGTCCGGTCACGTCCCCGGCCGCATAGATATGACTCACCGAGCTTCGCTGAAACCCGTCAACGGGGACATAACCGCGATCGTCTGTCGTCACTCCGGCCTCAGCAAGCCCCAGACCATCGGTCAGCGGAACCGAGCCGACAGCCAACAACACGTGGGAACCGCGGATCGTGCGTCCGTCATTGCATGACACCGTGACACCCGAGTCGCTGACGTCAATCGATTCCGCTCGTGCTCCGATGACCAGTTTGATCCCTCGTTCCAGGAAGTCTTCTTCAAGAACCGCGGCCACTTCGGCATCGCGATGCGGCAGGATCTGCTGGCGGGATACCACCAGTGTCACCTCTGATCCCATTGCCTCGAAGATGTGCGTGAACTCGACCCCGGTAACCCCCGAGCCCACGACGATCATGTGCTCGGGCACCTCGTCGAAGTCGTAGGCGTCTCTCGTTGTCAGCACCCGTTTGCCATCCACGGGTGCCCAGTCCGGGACCCTGGGCGCCGATCCGGTTGAAATCAATGCCACATCGAAGTGGACTCGCCTCGGACCATCGGAGGCATCCACCTCAGCCTCATTAGGCCCGACGAATCGGCCTCGGCCTTCCAGCATTTCCACGTTCTGGTCGGATAACAGATCCACCCAACGCTCATTGATGTCCGATGTGACTTCCTTGATGCGATCGGAGAGATTGGCCATATCCACCTGGCCAGGATCATTGACAAGTCCGAGCTTGAAGGCGTTGCGTACTGAGGTGTGTCGCAGTGCGGAAGCCGCCATGGTCTTTGAAGGGATGCAGTCCCAGAGGTGGGCCGCTCCTCCGATCACGTCTTTTTCGACCACGGTGACGGTGGCCCCCTGCGAGGCAGCAGTGGTTGCAGCCTGCACACCGGCAGGCCCTCCACCGATCACGAGCAAATGGAGACTGGCCATATTCAGGCAGCGAACCTAGTTGAAACCGGCCGGTTGCCAAACGTCTCGGAGATCACGAGCCAGGTCGATGAACACCAAACACATCCCGGAGAGAGTCAGAGACCTCGCCAACCGTGGCACCAATGGCCAAAGCCTCCTTGAGGGCGGGCATCACGTTTTCTGATCCACCGGCAGTGCTTCGCACACCCTCTAGAGCAGCGGCTACCGCCGTGTCGTCTCTGTCGGTGCGCCACCCCGACAGACGTTCGACTTGAGCGGTTTCCAGGGTGGCATCGACATCGAGAACGGGTACATCGGCGACCTCTCCTCCTGCGAACCTGTTGACACCCACCACGACCGAGTCACCGGAGGACTGCCGCTTCGCCTCTCGGTAGGCCGATTCCTCTATCTCTGCCTGCATCCACCCATCTTCGATAGCCTTAACGGCCCCGCCCATCGCAGCAATACGAGCGATCATCTGAGAAGCACGATCGACGAGTTCGTCTGTCAGGTGCTCTACGAAGTACGAACCGGCCAGTGGATCCGCTGTGTCGGCCACACCCGATTCATAGGCGATGACCTGCTGAGTTCTGAGGGCCACGAGAGCGGAGTCATCGGTCGGAAGGCCTAAGGCCTCGTCGTATGCATTGGTGTGGAGCGACTGAGTCCCCCCGAGGACTGCGGCCAGCGCCTGGAGCGTGGTGCGGACCACATTGTTGATGGGTTGCTGCGCGGTAAGGGTCGACCCGGCTGTCTGAGTATGAAATCTCATCGCCCAGGCCTTGGGATTGGTTGCCCCGACCTCCTCCCTCATCAGGCGTGCCCAAATGAGCCGTGCTGCGCGGAACTTCGCAACCTCCTCGAAGAAGTTGTTGTGACCGTTCCAGAAGAACGAGAGCCGAGGGGCGAATCGATTCACGTCGAGCCCTGCTTTCTCGGCGGCTGTCACATATGCGAGGCCGTTCGAGATGGTGAAGGCCAGTTCTTGAGCTGCCGTCGCACCGGCTTCCCGAATGTGATATCCACTGATACTGATTGTGTTCCACTTCGGCATCTCGGAGTCGGCGTAGGCAAAAAGGTCGGTAACAAGTCGCATCGACGGTTCCGGCGGGTAGATGTATGTTCCGCGGGCGACGTACTCCTTGAGGATGTCGTTCTGAACAGTTCCCCGTAGATCAGTCGAGGGGACGCCTTGCTCCTCGGCGACCAACTGATACAGAAGCAATAGGAGCGGGGCGGTAGCGTTGATAGTCATCGATGTCGAAACCTCGCCCAAAGGGATCTCTTGGAACAGGCGCCGCATGTCATCCAGGGTGTCGATTGCGACCCCGACTCGGCCAACTTCGCCGACCGCCAACGGATGATCCGAGTCGAATCCCATCTGGGTAGGGAGATCAAACGCCACCGACAAGCCTGTCTGACCAGCATCCAGAAGATCGCGGAAGCGCCGATTGGTTTGCTCAGCCGTCCCGAATCCCGCGTATTGCCGCATGGTCCACAACCGACCCCGGTACATGGATGAGTATGGGCCCCGGAGATAGGGATATTCCCCAGGCTGTCCCAGATCGAATCCTTCCGGGACCTGGTCGTAGACGGCCTCGACCTCGATATCACTCGACGTGCGACGAGATTCAGCCATAGCAGCGGTAACCTGACATCTTCACCCGGATCGTAGGCGGGAACTATCGAACAGTCCGGATCGTCGTATATCCCTAATGGCCAGGAAAGCATTAATACATAGGATCGAGGCGCGCGAGCGCAGGGGCAGATGGTTTGGTGCCCTGGCGACTCTCCTGTCCATGTCACTGCTCCTTTCGGGCTGGATCGGCTTGTTTGCGTTCCTCGGAGCCAACTCGGCGTACGGAACATTTGAGGAAGTGACCGAAGAGTGGGTGCCCGACACACGGTCGATGGACCTGAACCTCCCGGATCTGAGCCGGATCAGCCGGGTTTACGCAGCATCGGGTGAGGTCCTTGCTGAGCTTCATGACGGACGCAATTCCGAGCCAGTTCCCTACACCGCGGTCCCTGAGCTGTTGGTCAACGCCATCCTGGCAGCTGAAGACAACGAGTTCTTCACCCACGACGGCGTCGACTTCTCGGCTATCGCTTCGGCTGCGATCGACAACATAATCTTCGACACAACTCGCGGTGGGTCGACCATCACTCAACAGGTCGTCAAGAACGCGTTCGTTGGCAGCGAGGTGACCATCCAGCGAAAGGTCGACGAGGCATTCGTTGCCGCCGAGCTGGAAAGAAGATTCCCCAAGGAGCGCATCCTCGAGTTCTACATGAACTCGGTGTACTTCGGCTCCGGCGCCTACGGCGTCAAGGCTGCATCTCAGGAGTTCTACCTCAAGGAGATGAAGGACCTTGAGATCCACGAGGCAGCCGCGCTGGCGGTGCTGGTCAGAAATCCCAGCTTCTACAACCCCCGGCGATTTCCGGAGCGCACTCTGGAGCGTCGCGACGACGTGATTCGCCAGATGGAAGAGGAAGGGTGGATCACTCCAGTCCAGGCTTCCAATGCCATGGATGAACCTCTCGACGTTGTCGACTCGCCTCCGTTGCGAGGCGAAGCCGACCATGTGGTCGCCGAGGTAAGACGGCAACTCCTGCAGGACCCGGAGTTTGCTTTCCTCGGAGCCACCAACGAAGAACGCAAGAAGGCGATCTTCGGCTGCCCTGCCGATGACGTGGCATGTGAGGGAGGCGGTGGCCTTCAGATCTTCACCACCATTGACCTGAACCTCCAGAAGGAGGCCAACCGCATTCTCCGTGATTGGCTACCGCTGCTCCCCTACGAGGAGAACCTCAATGCGTGCGCCTCGGTATTCCCCGACTACGAGGAGAACGCAGACTTCTACGCCACATACGCCGAGACGCACTCCTGTCGCCCTACGGGAGCCATCGCCATGGTTGATAACCACACCGGAGCGGTCAAGGTGATGGCGTCTGGCCTCGACTTCGAATTCAGCCAGTTCGACCTTGCCATCCAGGGTCGTCGCAATCCGGGTTCCTCATTCAAGGCAATCGGTCTGGCGGCCGCCCTCGAGAGGGGCCTGACCCTTGGTCATCAATACTCCGGAAGAAGCCCGGCCGAGATCGAGTGTGACTTCATCTGTTCTCCAAACGGCACCAACATCTGGACCGTCAACAACGCCAGTCGCCGCTCGACCGGGGTGATCTCGCTCGAGGAGGCGACGTATCGGTCAGTCAACACTGTGTATGCCCAACTCTCTCGTGATACCGGGCCCGAGAACGTTGTCGACATGGCCCGACGGATGGGCATCACCGAGTCGTCGCTCTCCCCGGTTCTTTCGATTGTGTTGGGCTCGTCAGCAGTCTCCCCACTCGAGATGGCGTCTGCCTACTCCAACTTCGCCACCAACGGCCTTCATGCCGACGACTACATCGTGGCGAAGATCGTCAATCACGAAGGCGAGGTTGTTTACGAACACGAACCCGAGATGAACCAGGTGGCGGACCCCGCCATCTTCGCCGCCTCTCGCCGTGCTCTGGAGAAAGTACCAACCGAAAGCGGAACGGCCCGCAGGGCCAACATTGGACGGCCCCAAGGTGGCAAGACTGGCACCCACCAGTCCTATCTAGACGCCTGGTACGTAGGTTTCACTCCGGAGTTCTCGACGGCAGTCTGGGTGGGATATGAAGCTGAACAACTCCCCCTGGAGAATCTCGTAATCAGGGGTCAGAGCTATCCGAGGGTGTTCGGAGGGTCGGTGCCAGCACCAATCTGGGCCGAGTTCATGACCGTGGTAACAGCTGATTTGCCGGTAACCGAGTTTCCGTCCGATCCGGCCAACATCAAGGACTACTTGATTCCACCGCCCACGAAGGTGCCGTCCGTCGTTGGACTCACGAAGGGTGCTGCGGTGAACAAGCTCGAGGCAGCGTTCCTGAATGTCTCGACCCGCTCGCTTCCTTCCCTCGAACCTGAGGGCACGGTCGTCGCCCAATCGAGGACCCCTGGATCCACCGTACCCCAAGGGACCTTTGTGACGATCTACGTGTCAAACGGGGAGGAACCGACAGGGAAACTGCCGTCCTTGATCGGCCTCACGGTTGAGGAAGCAGGCGATGTACTCGACGACTTCTTCCTTGAATCGGGTGTGACCGTTTCCATTTCGGTGACCAATGTCGAGGTAACGGACTCCAAACTCGTCGGCAAGATCGCCGCCACCGAACCGGGTCCGGGGGCCACTGTGACTGGATCGGTGGGGATTGTGGTTTCGGTCGGCGTTGCTGGGGGCGGATAGGTCAAAGTTTCGCGCACTGACTTACAGGGGTTGACGGTAGTTAACGATAGTTGTAGATGTCCTACACATGAGAGCCAGGGCATCAGCAGACGGCCAGAATCGTCCTCCGATCAAGAGCGCCGCGGGGCATGTTGATGCCCTGGTTCGACCGACAGCCCGGGTCAGACCGACTGTTCCTGTCTGCCTCGCCGAGCGGGGTGATGGCCTGGACCCGGCTGACGCGTATGTGAGAAAGTTCTGGGTCGCCGCATTGGGGCCAGGTGCTGTAGCTGAGTTGTTACGCCTGGTCAGTGCCGCCCAAAAGGGAGAGGATGTGCGGCTACCCAGACACCTACCTCAACTGCTCCGTTCAGAGTTGGTGCATATTCGTGAGGGCTCACTGGCGGTCGCAGCCAAGATTCCGCTGGTTCCGCCCGAGCTACGCTGGAGGTTCGGCCCTGACCTTGCAGCCGAACACGCACGGTTCGTTGCCTCGACTATCGCCGACTAGACAGCACAGCCATCAGACCAAATGCTGCGGTCTCCCCTGCCGCAAATGCCGAAGCCACACGTAGGTCTGCATCGCCTCCACCCAGCACTATGAAAAGCACTGCGACGGCAAGGCCGCCTGCCCAGGCCCAGCTCAGCCGACTAGTACGGCCCTCAGCAACCAACACCTGGCTGAGAATCTGTGCACCGGCGGCAACCATTACGCCATAGGCAGCGAGCATGGCAACCGCGGCTGTGGGTGCAAAACCTTCGCGATAGAGAATCTTGACGATTGTTGGCCCGAGAAACCAACCTGCCAGCCCACCTATCAGAGCCAAGGCAAAGGCAAAGACAGCGATGGTTCGCGCAACCGCTGTGAGGTGCCGCTGGTCCCTTTCACTTAGCCCCACCAAGTGAGGAAGGATCCGCCCCTGAAGGGCAAAGATGAGTGTCAAAGGGGCACGAAAAAGTGTGAATGTGGCGAAGATGACTGATACCAGGGCCGCCGAACCTCCAACAGCTGTCACGGCAATCGGCGCACCGCCCAGCAGAAGCTGGGACGAGGCTGTGCCCCCTACGTAACCTCCCAGAAACCGACCGACCGGAGCAGGCTCGTGTTCGGATACCCCTTGGTCATGTCGCCACCAGCGAAGGGCAAGCACCGAGAAGCCACCGATGACCATTGCCCAGCCCATTGAGACTGCGCTGGCCACGAGTGCAAGCAGGCCGATTCCGGCGGCAAGGCGCACAACCGATTCGACAATCAGAACCCAGCCAACATCTCCGAATCGCCGGCTTCCAGCCAGCACACCTTTTCCAAGGAACAGAAGTGAGTATCCGACCATCAGCAAAATGATTTGCGCCACGTAGCTGAAGTCACCCTCGAAGATCGGCGTTAGTAGCACAAACGCAACACCAAGTACCGACCCAAACAACGCGAGGATCAAGGATGTGCGCAGGTCGCCGGGAAGCGACCTCTTGCCACGGGTGACCTCCCGAGTGACGTACTGCTCCAACGGGACCAAAAGCACGGTCGCCAATATGAAGAAAGCTGTCCAGAGCAGCCCGACGGGAGCGAAGGCGTCTTCGCCCAACACCCTGCCGCCATAGGCCTGAAAGGCATACGCCGCCACGGCACCAACCAGCCCCCCAGACACCATGAAAGAGGTGCCTGGTGCCTTGAAACCCCTCGGTTCCTGCGACGCTGTCACGGTTTCGGGACCGGCCGTCAGCGGGCCCCGGCGCCCGTCAGAACGGTCCATACGCTCTTCCAGAAGATGCGTAGATCCATGACAGGCGACATATGTTTGATGTAATACAGGTCATAGGTGAGCTTCTCGACTGTCTCCGCCTGATCATCGGCATATCCATAGTTGACCTGAGCCCAGCCGGTCAGGCCAGGACGGACCATGTGGCGATGGTCGTAAAACGGAATCTCGCGTCGGAACTCCTCGGCGAAGGGCACCTGCTCGGCCCGCGGTCCGACCAGACTCATGTCGCCTTTGATCACATTGACCAGCTGTGGGATCTCATCGAGGCGAGTTTTGCGCAGGAAGGCACCTCCTCTGATCAACCGCGGGTCGTCCCTGGTGGCGAATTGTGCACCCTCGCTCTCGGCATCGAGCCCCATCGTGCGGAACTTGTACATGGTGAAGGTCTCTCCGTTGAGACCCACCCGCTCCTGGCGGAAGATGCTGAACCCCGGATCGGAGATTTTGACATAGAGGGATACCAGTAGACCGATCGCCACCCAGAGGGGTGAGGAGATGAGAGCGAGGAACGAGTCAAACACCCACTTCCCGGGCAGCCACCGGGCTACTTCCAGCAATGGCGCAGAGATCTCCCAACCTTCGGCCAGGTGGACCAACGGCACTCTCCCCGTGTGATCCTCGTAGATCGAGGAAAACGGCCGGATGGTGTATCCCGCCACATCGCACGACGAGAGGTATTGCGCCATCGAGTCGGACAAGACGGCTCGTAGATCGACAGCAATGGTTACATCACGTTCCGGCAGGTTGGTTGGGGACTCCTCGTCCGGGCCGAGCAACCAAACCACTCGAGCGTGGTCAGACTCGTCGAGATCTTCAGCCAATTGCTTCTCGTGGGTGATGATTCCAATCTTCTCGGTCCAGGGTCGATGTCGGCGCACCAGTCGGTGGAGAGTGGCCGGAAGCAGCCACAGCAAGCCGGTCGATCCCAGAAAGGCGCGAGAGAAGTACGCCTCCCGAAACACCACCAACATGCCGGCGGTGAGAAAGAGCATCGCGAACAGGATCGCCACCATCCGTCCGTAGGTTGGCCGAGGGACACCATGGCCCGACATCTGCTCGGTCACGACTGAGGCCACGACGAGTCCCCCAGCGAGGAAGCCCACCATCGGCCATGGCGAGCCTGGGGTGGGGGCATCACCAGGCCAGATCTTGCCGAACACAAACCAGGAGGCGACCGCCATGGCAGCCCCCAGAGAAATCAGGTCAGCGATCGCGACCGAGAGCAGAAAACGAGTTCTCACCCGAACTGCGATTCTACGGCTTCGGACACCGATTCATCCGTATCAAGCTTGGCCCGCCAAGGAGCCCGCGTATTCAATGAGCGTGCGGACTCCGTGACCTGATGCGCCCTTGACCAGCTCTCCACCAGTCTCCCGGGCCCTCGCTGGCCCTGCGATATCGAGGTGGGCCCAAGGGCCGTCACCGGCGTACTCAGCCAGGAACAGCGCCGCAACGATTGCGCCTCCATAACGAGAACCGGAGATGTTCTTCAAGTCAGCAATGTTGGAGTCCAACGATTTCCGGTATCCGCCGAACAGCGGAAGATGCCAAAAGGCTTCATCCGCCCTAGAGGCAGCTTCGAGGATCTCTTGGGCGAGATCATCCTCAGAGGCGAAGACCGCAGCCATTTTTTGCCCGAGGGCGACCGCAGCGGCCCCGGTCAGAGTCGCAACGTCGACAGTCACGTCAGGCTCATAACGCTTGGCCAACCCCAATCCATCGGCCAGGATCAACCGACCCTCGGCGTCTGTGTTGAGAACCTCAACCGTTGGCCCGTCCACCGGGTGCAGCACGTCTCCTGGTCGGATAGCATCACCCCCGACCGCATTGTCAGTCAGTGGCGCGATTGTCGTGACGTTTACCCGTATCCCAAGCTTCGCGATTCCGATCGTCGCGGCGAGGACTGTGGCCGCACCGGACATATCGTCTTTCATATCTTCCATAAACGCAGAGGATTTCAGTGAGAGTCCGCCGCTATCAAAGATGATCCCCTTACCAACCAGGGCTAGATGCAGCTCGGCGCCCTCAGGTCGGTACTCCATGATGACAACACGAGGGGGACGTTTCGACCCGGCGGCGACCCCCAAGACACCCCCAAGCTTTTCGGCGCGAATACGCGACTCGTCCCAGATGTCTACCGAGATTGCCGTTCCCGCCGCGGCTTCGGCCACACGTTGTGATAATGCCTGGGGCTCTTTGTCCTTGGCCGGGGTGTTTACCCAATCGCGGGCCAGCATCGTTGCCTCACAAGCGACAATTGCCACTGCGAGCTCCTCGGGGTCTGCCCCGACAAGATCCACGATCGCGGGACGGACCCGATCGTCGTCGGTCTTGTAGTCGGTGTACACGTACCCGCCCAGCAGGGTTCCTTCAGCGACAGCCCGAGTGGCTCCATCAATATCGGCCGATGCCAGGAGGATCACCGCCTTCTCACCTTTGACCCGGCGGATGGCAGACCCAGCGGCAGAGCGCAGTGAGTCAAAGGAAACCTCTTTTCCGAGTCCGACCAGCATGAGGCCCTTGGTCGATTCGTACGGCACGACCAAAATCTCACCGGACTTCCCCTCAAACCCGGCAGCCGAGAATTGGCTCTCATCGACAGTTGCCACCGCCGTTTCAGACCCGGTCAGGGGTTCCAACCCTTCGAGGACACCCGCAACAATCACCGAATCGGCGCCGGCGGTAATGGTTTCAACCGGATGAAGTTCCACAAATGCTCCTTGTTCAGATAGCGAAGGGCCCGAGACCGGCCACCATTGCTCGACCTAGGAAAACGGCACCCAACGACGTGAGTACGGCCAAATAGGAAAGACCGGTAGCGGCCATGACACCGCTATAGGCAGGGTATCGAAGTGCCCCAACGACAGCGATCATCAAGACCACTGAAGCCGCCAGGAGGACCCAGAAGGCGACCTCTGGTCCCCCTCCCGTGATTCCCAGCGAGGAGACCAACAGGCCGTCGGCTACCAGGCCAGTAATGCCGGCGATTGCCAGACCACGGAGCGCCCATCTTGGAAGACGAGGATCGACCAAGTACCAATGGCCAAGCATCATCTCAGCCGTAACCGCGCCCAACGCCACAGATGACGTCAACGCGGGAATGAGTCCGACCACGAGAGCGGCCTGAGCAACGAGGGCAGCGCCACCGGCCGTGTTCAGCGTTCCAGCTCGTGCGGGATCCCCAGCTGTGGCGACAGCTCCGACCAGAGCGGCGATGGCAGCCGCCGCTAGCCAACGATGCTCGATGAATAGGCCAGGGATTGCCAAAAGCGCCGCGAACCCTGAAGTAAGCCAAAAGAAGCCACGGGCAACGATCCTCGCGAAGGAAGTGGCGGCAGCAGAAAGAGCAATCCCGGCGGCCCAGGCGACGACGATCACACTCGGTTCCGCTATTGACTGCAGGTCAGGGGGCACGGCGAGGCATCATATGACCCATTGAGCCAGAACCTCCCATCCGTTTCAGTTGTAGTCCCGGCGCGTGAGGCGACGGCCGACCTGCACCGAGCCTTGGCGGCCATTCAGGATCAGACCTACGAGAACATCGTCGACATTGTCGTGGCAGCGGCGGATCCAGAGACCGCGAGGATTGCAAAGGATGTCACTGTCGTAGACAACCCGGCGGGCACGACTCCGGCAGGTTTGAACCTCGCCATCGCGTCGTCACAGGGCAAAGTTGTCGTGAGGTGCGACGCCCAGGCCAAATTGCCACCAGACTACGTTGAGATTGCGGTCTCGATCCTTGACGAAACCGGCGCAGACGTTGTTGGAGGAATGCAGATCCCGAGCGGTGAAACCAAGTGGGAAAGGGCGATCGCCGGCGCGATGAGTTCACGCTTTGGCGCTGGCGATGCCCGCTACCGCATCGGCGGTGAGCCAGGAGCTGTTGAAACTGTCTATCTAGGCGTGTTTCGCAGAGCAGCCTTGGAACGCGTCGGCGGCTTTGACGAGGACTTTGTAAGAAACCAGGACTACGAGTTGAACCATCGGATCATCCGAACGGGAGGCACCGTTTGGTTTGACCCTCGACTGCGGGTCGAGTATCGACCTAGGGGCTCTCTGCGTGCTTTGGCCCGCCAGTACTTCGGGTACGGCCGCGGAAAGCGGCGGTTCAACCGGAAGCATCCGGGCAACCTCCGCTCTCGGCAAATCGCACCCGTGGCGCTAATCGTTGCTCTCTCCGCGTCGGTCGGACTATCAGTCCTCGAGACTTCAGCCCTCCTTGTTCCGTTGGGTTATGCGGTGTCAATGCTGGCGGTATCAAGCTTCAACATCCGGATGGCTCTCTCCCTGATCACCATGCATCTATCGTGGGGCCTCGGTTACGTCTCGACCACCTGATCACCTAGATTGTCAGCACGCCACCCACTAGATAGTGAGTTCCGAATGAACATCATCCAGCTCGCCGCGGGCGTCGGTTCACGACTGGGAAAACCTTTCCCGAAACCGTTGACGCCGCTCAGCAACGGTGAAACGATCCTTGCTCGACAGCAACGTCTACTACTCGATAGCTTCCCCGAAGCTCGACCAACTCTCGTGGTTGGATTCAAGAAAGCCATGCTCATGGAGGAGTTTCCGGATTCAGTCTTCGTCTATAACAGCAATTTCGGGGAGACCAACACGTCGAAGAGCCTGCTCCGCGGTTTGAAGGCAAGTGGTCAAGATCCCGTGTTGTGGCTCAACGGGGACGTCGTCTTTGACGCAGGCCTGGTCGGGTTGGTCAGTGAGGCCGTGCTGGCCAACGAGTCCTTCGTATGTGTTAACACTGCAAAGGTGGGCCCCGAGGAGGTCAAGTACACCGTGGATGGCGACGGCTACATCGCCGAACTCTCAAAGACTGTGCGTCGACCGCTAGGCGAAGCCGTTGGAATCAACTACGTGACCGGCGCTGACAAGGCCGCGTTGATAGAACACCTCGAGATGTGCGATGACAATGACTACTTCGAACGGGGAATTGAGACGGCTGTTGCCGCAGGACAAGCCCGATTCAAGCCAATTGATATATCTGAGTTCCCCTGTATCGAAATCGACTTCAAGGAAGACCTAGAAAGGGCTCTAGAGACTTTCTCCTGAGGCCTTCGCTGCAAGTCGGTCCCGTTCCCGTATCAGGGATTCAGTTGCTTGAACAAAGCGGTCCATCGAACTACCCGAACTCAGATCACCGAAGTACTCTTCGGCCAGAGCAATTCGATCAGATCGCATCGGATCTTTTGTGACCGCCTCTTGTAGAAGAGCGACCACCGATTCGGAGTCGACGCCGATCCGATAGCACACATCATGGAGTTCCTGGCTTTCGGCCGAAGCCATTAACCGGTCGGCAACGTCAGTCACAAACACCGGCCTCGACGACGCAAGCAGGTCAAGGGTCACGGCAGAGACATCGGCAATCCCTACAGCTGACTGGTCAATCTGTTCATACAGAGACGACTCGACATCAACCATGTGGCCAATCGAAGGGTCGACTTCGTTGGCCTCTTCGATCAGACGCCGGATTTCACGGTCACCCTCTCTCACATCTTCCTCATATGCTCCAGTCCGAGGATGAGGCCTGTAGATGAGCCGGAACTCTCGGGAATGCAGTATCTCCGATACGACTCGCACCCCCAGTTCGCCCACCGAGGAGTATCTCATCGTCTCCCGATCGCCCTCCCATGTAGGCGCGTACAGGATGGTTGGCAGGCTCGAGGTAGCCGATAGCCCTTCGGTTCGGACATCCCGCTGAGGGCGTCCGATCTGGATCATTCTCTCCCGCAATGCTGGTGGGAATTCGAGAAGCGCAGACTCATACCGGGCTATAGCCCTGGTGCCAGCAACAAAGGCGTAGTCATAGGCTCGGATCTGATGCGACGCCATCGACGCCTTCTCGCTCTCTCCATGACCGATATGAACATGAAGCATCGACCCGTACCGAAGCATCTGGAAGTTCGATCTCGCATGATTCACGTACATCGCGACTTTCAGATTCCCGTCGGAAACGAAGCTGTCCAGATCGCCTACGCGACGGACAAACACCGCCGGCAGTGAAGTCATCTGTTGAATCCTTTGAAAACTGGCGTGGCTCCTCGCGACGATCAACGTCGGGTGATCCTCGGCTAGGACTTCAAGCGGTTCGATCCACTGACTCAGCTGATAGAGATTGGCTGGTCCATCGGGGAAGTACAGAGCGATCTCATAGCCATGTTTGAATCGGGCAAAGTCCATCGCTGGGGGGATCTTGCGAGGGCGCATTGCTAGTCGCCTGCGCAGACGCCTTCCGATCGCATGACGCAAGGAGCGAAATGGACGAAGGATGTGGGCGATCATTCAGAACCCCAACTCGAAACACGAAGAATCCCAAAGCCGTCGCCGGCTTCGCCAACGCCTTTGATGGAAGCCAACGACTGGTGCAGCATGTCGAACGACACCGCGAGACCTGACCAACCACCGTAGCCAATCAGAACCACGCCTGTTGCAGCCGAGGAACCAACGCTCTCGTTTGGAACGCCAATGGCAAGATCATCAAAACCGTCACCGTTGTAATCACGTGCGTCGAGCGACGATCCCATACGGTCCCCGCTCTCTGGGGTTCCCGGAACGCCGACCGAACCCTGGTGCCAGAACACATCGTTGGCCGCGAACGCCGGTGTGCCGGGGGCAGCAAGGACGGCGACCATGCCTGCCGACTGTATCTCTCCCACGCTTTCTCCCGGAATGCCAACGACCAGGTCAGCGAATCCATCAGCGTCGAAATCCCCAGAGATCAACGTCGATGCAAATCGATCGCTGGGCTCTGCGGACCCTGAAATCCCTGGCGTGTCCTGGTGAACAACGCGATCACCGGAAGAGGTGAGTCCTGCCACCGACCCAAACAAGAGCGTCAGGCTTCCCGCTTCAACGACCTGACCCACTGATTCACCTGGAGAACCGACGGCTAGATCCTCGATGCCGTCACCATCGAAGTCACCGGCAGCCAAACTTGCGCCAAACCAGTCGTCATCTTCAAGAGCACCCGTGACTCCCGGAGATCCCTGCGACCAGATCTGCGCTCCACTTGCTGAGAGCCCGCTTGATGTTCCGTAGATCACGTTCACAACACCGGCAGCGTCGGAACCGGAAACCGAATCGTTGGGGGAACCGATCGCGAGATCATCGAAAGAGTCTCCATTGAAGTCTCCTATCGCGAGAGCTGCACCGAAGTGATCATCGGTCTCAGCTCGCCCAGGAATCCCCGAACTTGCCTGGCTCCAATTCTGATCACGAAGATCTATCCCTCCGAGGCGGCCATAGAAGACGTTTAGAGCTCCAGCATCGCGAACCGCTCCAACATCCTCGAACGGGGCGCTCACTACCAAGTCGTCAAAACCATCACCGTCGAAGTCGCCCGCAGCGCCAACCGTGCCGAAGCGATCACCAGCTTCTGCGATGCCTTTGACGCCAGGCACGTCCTGGTGAATCATCAGGGTGTCGTCATCTTCGAGGCCAGTCTCAGTTCCGTACACGATGTTCACAAGGCCAGCGCTGGCGATGTTTCCCACCCCATCATCTGGTGCCGCGAACGCGACATCGGCGAATCCATCACCGTCGAAGTCGCCGCTCACCAGTGCAGCACCGAACTTGTCCCCCTCTTCGACAGATGACCCAAGAACACCGACATCTTGGTGCCACATGATGTCGGCGGTGGAGATGCCATTGCGACCACCGTAGATCTCCTGGCCAACCCCACCTTCCTTGACAGCTCCCACATCTTCGCCTGGAACCCCAACCACGAGGTCGGCAAAGCGGTCACCATTGGTGTCGGATCCAACAGCTGATCCCAAGGGAGAACACTCCCAGTCGGCATTGCGAAACCAAAACGTTCTGTCGCCACCTTGGTTGCCACCCTGAAACACCGTAACCCTCCCTGTCTCGTTCATCCGCATGAGATCATCACGACCGTCACCGTCGTAGTCACCGAGCCCGTACACCGAAGACTCAGCGACACCGGCTGAGGTCACGAAAGGCGCAGTCCCGCTCTGGTAGTTGGTGGAGCCAGTGAGCACTTCAACGCCGAGCTCCGCACCCAACGTGATTATGTAGAGGTCCGCCACTCCGTCAACGTCACGGTCCCCTATGGCAAACCTCATTTCGCCGAAGGGTGCCCCGGCCACTGGAGTCACCACATCCAGCAACTCTTGTTGGTAGCTCTCGGAGCCTGAGTAGACCTCAACTGCGACATTGCCAGACGGTCCAGCTCGATCCACGACGAACAAATCGGACACACCATCTCGATCGAAGTCGCCAAGGAGATACTCCCTCGCTTGACCGTTCGTGACGCCAGTCTGGATCGTCTCCTCCAACGAATAGCCACTGGAGTAGGGATGTATGCGAATAGACACTGGGCTGTTGTGGCTCTCGACAACGGCCAGATCGAGACGCGCATCGCCTACAACATCGCCCACCAATACCTCGCCTGGGCGGTCGGCATGGAGGGCAACGAACCTGCTGACTCCACATTCCCGAAACTCGCGGCTCGATCGACTCACTTCCAGCAGGAGGTGCCCGGCGCCGTATGAGCGCACTCGAACAAGATCAGGGGCTCCGTCTCGGTTGCCGTCACCGAAGTAGTAGTGCGAGTCAGAACGCTTCGCGGAGAAGTGTGACTGATGGCTGGCTACCTGAGTGGTGAATCCCCTGAGGCTCGTTTCAGGCGCTATCGGACGCGGAACCGATCCGTATCCAGGGGTTGCAAGTGGGCCCTTCCACGAGAAGTGCATCGCATCCTTGACGCCAACCCAGTCTCCGCCCCAGCAGAATCCTGCCTCGGTCCAAGCCTGGACGAACCACGAAGGCATATCGGTATACACCGAAAGCGGGGGCAACGGTTCATCATCGATGTACGGATTGGTATCCCAATTGATGTCGATAGTCGTGCCAAAGGAATGAGTCGACATGCGATAGCTACCTCCGATCCGTCGCCACACGAAGGAGGAAGCGAGGCGAACATCGTAGAACCGTCCTTTTGCCTGCTCCGCAGCCAGATTCGCAGTTACCTGCTGGAACGCGGGCAAAGCCCGTTCGTGCACGGAGACTTTCGTTCCGCCCGACATAGGCACGGTCCACCAAACCATCCGTCCACCGACGTCAGTCCGATCGCGCCCAAAGAACGACCCCCAAGGTCCTCTCACCTCATGATCAGCAGGGAGCGCTCTTCCGGGAAGCGTGTTGGTGGTGCTCATTGGAGGCGCTATACCGACCGGAAGACCGCAACCACCAGACTCATTGAAGGACGGAGCCACGGTGGTCTCGTTGAAACCAGGCTCTTCCCCTCCGGTATCCGTGACCTGTTCGATCTCACCATCGGTCGCCATTGAAGGCAACGCGGACGGGGGCAGGATCAACATCAGGCTCACAAAGAAGCAAACCCCGAGCGAACTCCTCATCCAACGCACAGCATCACTTTATGAGCGGACGGCCCAGAACCGGAGGTTGCACCACCCAAGGGACTTAAGATCGAATCGTGGGGAAGTTCAGCCCGAACACAGCTCTCGATCTACTGAGAAGAACGCGCGCAAAGGCCAAACGGATACTGGCTTCAGCCATAAGAATGAGGAGTGGAGCGTCAGGGATGGATGCGAACGTTCAGCCGCTTCCTTTCGACGTCATCGTCTACTTCGGCTCGCCGAGCCACTCGCTGTACCAGTTGAGCTCGTGGCTTGGCCCCCTGAGCGACCTCGCCGAACATCAATCGCTGGGGCTGGTCGTTAGGGACTGGCGACTCTATAAGGCACTGAGCCACATTACGGATCTGCCCGTCGTCTTTGTTGACTCATACAGGGACCTGAGCAGCATCGTCGACAGGTCAGACATCAAAGTTGCGCTTTACGTGAATCATGCCTCTTCCAACTACCAGATGCTTCGATTCGCTGAGATGCTCCACGTACATATCGGACATGGTGAGAGCAACAAGGCGTACATGGCCGCAAACCAGATCAAGGCCTATGACTTCGTATTCGTTGCAGGAGCAGCAGCCGAAGAGCGACTGGTAACTCGCTTGTACCGATTCGACAAGGCGAAGGTCATCCACATCGGCCGACCTCAGATAAGGGGCTCCAACAGGATCAAATCGACCATCCCCACCGTTCTGTATGCGCCGACCTACGAAGGAGACATCACTGGCTCGTCATACACGTCGCTCCCCCTGTTCGGTGAGCAGTTGGTGCGGCTGTTGATCGAATCCGATCGGTTCCGCGTGATTTATCGACCCCACCCCCTTACTGGAGTTCACGAGACGGAAGTGGCGAACGCCGATAGAGCCATCCGAAGACTGGTGTCATCCACGGGTCATCTGGTTGACACCGAATCGCCACTCAGCGAATTGATGGACGGTGCCGATTTCCTCGTGGGGGACAAGTCCTCAGTGGTCGTTGACTGGCTTGCCCACGACCGCCCCTTTCTCGTTACCGACACCTCGGGGGAAACCACATCGCCGTTCTTCGAGGCTGGGGGCGTTCTAACCTCCGCCACCGTGACGGACGTGGTTTCGCTGATCGCTCAGGCGCTAGAGCAGGATTCGGCGAGCGAAGCTCGAAAGGACCTTGCGAGACGGCACCTTGGCCCCGGCTACGACGAGCACGTAGGGGCGTCTCGATTCATCTCAGCCGTTCAATGGGTCGTAGAGGAACGGGATGCTTGGACCAAGGAAAGAAGCGATCCACGACGGAACGATTAGACGCGAGGGGTTGACCATGTCGGGTGCCATAATCCCGTTCTGTTGATCGCAACCAAGCCAACCGCTCTCCGAAAGGTTCTCAAGGCCCAACGCCTCTGGCGTGAGCTGGTTGTTCGCGACCTCAAACTGCGATACGAGGGTGCCTTTCTCGGATATCTCTGGACTGTCTTTGAGCCTCTGATGCTCGTCGGCGTCTACTACGTCGTATTCGGACTGGTAGCTCGATTCGACATCGCCGACTACCCCTTTTTTCTTGTTCTCGGAATCCTGCCGTGGACATGGTTCAACACGTCAGTGCGAGGGGCTTCGAACTCGATAACCCGCAATCGGGGCCTATTTGGCAAGGTGTATATCCCCAGACAACTCGCTCCTCTCAGCGTGGTCGGTGCCAAGGGAGTCGAGTTCATTGCTTCACTTCCAATCATCGCCGTAATGGCTCTCGTAGCGAGTCGACAACCAACAATCGACCTCGTGTGGTGGATTCCAGCCATCGTGATCCAGGTCGCATTCACCATTGGTCTGACGATGCTCATCTCAGCCCTCAATGCCATAGCTCGCGACGTCGAGAGGATCCTGAATCCGACATTGCGCGCAGCCTTCTATGCAACACCGGTTCTTTACCCAGTATCAGCCGCTCTAGACAGATTCCCGGAAGCAATTCAATGGCTGGTGTATGTCAACCCGCTGGTTGGACCCATGGAGCTATACCGAAAAGGGTTTTATCCAGAACTGTTCGTTGGCTGGGGGCCCATCCTGTCATCTGTGGCGTTGTCCCTGGTCATGCTCGCCACCGGATGGACCGTGTTCAAGCGCCTAGAGCCTGTCGTTCTCAAGGAAATCTGACATGACCGACGGCAGTGTCATCGAAATTCGCAACCTCGGGATCGAGTTCGTTCGTAACAGAAAGCGAAGGCTCCGAGCGAAGGAAGTGCTACTCCGGACGAGCGCTGACATGGACACCTTCTGGGCGCTTCGACATATCGATCTGACGATTCGATCGGGAGAATCTGTTGGAATCGTCGGTGCCAACGGCTCGGGCAAAAGCACGCTACTCAAACTGATTGCGGGTGTCCTCATACCCGATGAAGGTGAAGTGGTGGTAAATGAGCCGGTAGCTGCGTTGCTCGAACTCACGTCTGGGTTCTCACCCAACTTGAGCGCCCGTGACAATGTCACGCTCTCCGGAATCATCCACGGCATGGAACCGGGGGCAATCGAAGAGCGAGTCGATTCCATTATCGAGTTCGCAGAGGTAGGCGATTTCGTTGACACGCCAGTCCGTCACTTCTCCTCGGGGATGAAGGCGCGACTCGGATTCGGGATCATCACACAGCTCGACCATCCGATCCTCCTCATAGACGAGGCATTGGCCGTTGGAGACAGGAGATTTCGAGCCAAATGCCTCGAAACGATCAGCGAACTCGAAAAGGAGAGGACAGTCCTGGTCGTGTCACACAACGACAGGCACATCCAGAGGCTTTGCAAGCGCGCGGTGTACCTTTCCAAGGGGAGTGTCCTAGCCGACGGGCCCACAGAAGACACCCTGAACATGTATCGACGCGATTCCAGCTCTTGAGCGACGCACGCCCTGACATCGAGGACATCAGAAGGCTGGGACAGCCAGAAGATGTGATATCGCGCCGCAACGCGGAGCATTGGATGTCGCACCTGTACGCCCGCAGGCTCAGCCCGTACTTCACCCTCGCCGCACATCGAGCAGGCTTGCGGCCCGACTCTGTCACCGTCCTAATGGTCTTCGTCGGCGTACTTGGCGGCATCACGCTCGCTGGTCCCAGCCTTGGCTGGGCACTCGGCTCGGCGCTTCTCATACAGCTCTACCTGGTCCTGGATTGCAGCGACGGCGAGCTGGCTCGGGTGCTCGGAACCTCCTCCGCTCGCGGAGTGTTCCTCGACCGCTTCGGCCACTATCTCGTGGAGTCGTTGCTACTAATCGCGCTGGGTATTCGTGTTTCACAGGGTGAGCCTGCGTGGGTGCTCGTCGGAGCAGTCACCGCCGTCGCCGCCATCCTCGTAAAGGTCCAGTCTGATCTAGTCACCGCGAGCCGCGCGGCTGCTCAATTGGGACCTATACAGGATGCTGCCTATCAACCTGGGACACCTCAGGCTCGAAGGCTCCGTACCCTCATCGGCCGGATCCCGCTCCAAAGGCTGCTCGGTGCTGTCGAGCTCTCAATCGCAGTCCTCGTGGTCGCCACCTTCGAGGTCGTGTTGTCGAGACCAGATACATTCCAGAGAGTTCTCGCTATATGCCTACTGGCCATAGCTGTAGTAGGTATCCCCATTCGGCTGTGGTTGGTTATGAAGAGTGACCGGCTTGATCCATGACTACCTCTGCCGTGATCATCACCCAGGGGACACGTAAGGCCGCACTTTCCGCCGCCATTACCTCTGTAGAGAATCTCTCGCCGCCAGTTGACGAGATAGTTGTCGTTTGGAACGGGGTTGAAAAGGCTGATCTGCGTCTCGAAGTCCCCTACAGAGGACTTTCGACACCAGACAACATCGGAATCCCAGCGGCGCGAAATCTAGGGGCCGAGACCGCCCAGGGAGACGTTCTTTTGTTTCTGGACGACGATGCGGTGATTAAGACGAAAGAAATTGTCTCACGTCTCCATGAGTGTTTCCAGAACGGCCGCCTCGCAGCAGTGGGCTTCAAGATCGTCGACCCGGAATCAGGAGTGACATTGCGTCGGTGGCTTCCCCGGCCGCGCAGCTCGGTCGCGAACGGAGGCCCAGCGACTCGGTTCCCAGGGGGTGCCTGCGCAATCCGGAGGAAGCATCTGATCGAAGTAGGAATGCTTGCCGATCATTTCTTTTACGGCCATGAAGAAACTGACCTAGCCTGGCGCTTCCTCGATCGCGGGCTTGAGGTTCAATTCGCCCCCTCCATCGTTGTCCACCATCAAGCGACCAAGACGGCTCGTCATCCGGAGTTCGCACGGCTGTCAATGAGAAATCATGTCTGGCTGGCTAGGAGGCGACTCCCCACCAGTCTCGCCGCGATTCATGCTGTGGCATGGCTGACCATCTCAACCCTCCGATCGCGAAAGGTGGCGGACTTGTTGTCAACCTGGTCGGGTTTCGTCGAAGGTGTCAGCGGCGACTGTGGGCCGCGTCAGCCCATGAAATGGTCCACCGTCTGGCGTTTGACTCGGATGGGGCATCCCCCCCTGGTCTGATCAGGAGAACTCGACTGTTTGAATCATGCCCGCGTCAGCCGTCGACCCCACGGCCTCGAACGGTGAGCCGACAATGAGATGCGCTGCTGAACCGCCCTCAAGGTGACCGATCGCAACGGCCGCCCCAAACATGTCGCCGGCCTCAGATGTTCCGGCTGAAGGCATCTCAGACTGTGAGTAGCCGACCTCGTTGCTCGTATCCGGTCCGCCAGCGCTGCCCGCGAACACATGGACATAACCAGCGTCGGCCAGCGTCCCCACATTTTCGCCGGGTGCGCCTATCGCAAGTGCGTCGCGAGAGCCGCCAAAAAGACGACCTGCAGCAATCGAATATCCGAACTGGTCTCCCGCTTCAGCGACGCCATCGACTCCTGGTTTGTCTTGGTGCAGCGCCGACGCCGACTGAATCTGCAAGGAACCACTCAGCTCGACATGGACCACCATGCCGGCTGCGCTCTCGGAACCTATCGATTCGTGCGGCGCTCCAACCAACACCTCGTCTCGACCATCACCATTGGTGTCAGCAGTCCCCAAGGCGTCGCCCAACCGGTCGCCGCCTTCCCCAACTCCAGGGATCCCAAACGAGTCCTGATGGAAACCTACGGATGAGTTCGCATCGAGACCGCCCGCCGAACCAGGAATGACGTGGAACATTCCCACGTCGGCAACTCCGATGTCCTCACCAGGTGAGGAGACGACCAAGTCGGCGTACTGGTCGCCGTCAACATCACCTGACGCAAGCGCATAACCAAACGAGTCACCTTCCTCGATTGCGCCCTGGATCCCGGAGGTCCCCTGATGGAGGCTGTACGAGGAAGGTGTGCTGAGACCGTTGGATGAGCCTGGAATAATCGTCACACTGCCGGCATCTCCGTGGGATCCAATGCCCTCCCCAGGAGAAGCGACCGCCAAATCATCAAACCCGTCATTGTCGAAGTCAGCCGAGACCAGAGCAGCCCCAAACAGATCACCCGCCTCTACCACGCCAGGAACACCGGAAGTCGATTGAGTAATCACTCGGGACGGAGTCAGGCCCGAGCTTCCACCCTCGAGAATCTGGATGATTCCGGCATCGACCTTGGAGCCGATGTTCTCACCGGGCACTCCAACCACTAGGTCGTCGTATCCGTCGCCATTGAAGTCCCCTACCGTCATCACCTGACCGAATCGGTCATTCGTCTCAGCGACCTGGTCCATGCCCGCAACGTTTTGGTGGAACATCTCATTGCCCGTGTCAGTCAACCCCGAACTACTCCCGTACAGAACGTTGATCAACCCCCCTTGGGCGATGGCATTCACTCCGTCGAAGGGGGCGCCGATCGCCGCATCCTCTCGACCGTCATCATCAAAATCGCCAACAGCCAAGGTCGTTCCGAACCGGTCACCCGGTTCAACGAAGCTCTGAACGGAACCCGAGTCTTGATGCCACGTTTCACCGTCGAGGCCGAATGTGTGCGACAACCCTGTTATCTGAGGACTTCTTAGCCCAAGAACAGACCTGAGCCACCAGCCTGGGACGTCTACCGATGCTGCACCAGATGATGTCGTTCCAGAGAAACGGATCCAGACTTCAGGTGGTCCGCTCAAGTGCTCGGCGTCGGTGAGCCCATTGAAAGACACCTCCCAGGGCCGGTCAGCATTGGCCAGGGCAGCCAGTATGGCGCTTTCCGAAACAGTTTTAGACCAGCTGGCGAATGGGTTACCCACGGACGGATCTACACCCCAATGGTCGTCCACCGACACCAGGTAGGGGAACTGACAGCAAGACCCGAATCCACCGATATTCGTCTCCGTCACCCCGCTGGTTGAGGATGAATAGAAAGCCTCGACCACTCCCTTTTCGGTATAGCTGGTGCTCGGATGAGTCAATACCTCGCTCTGCGTGTCGGACACAGCACCAGCCCACGTAGGTATCTGCGACATTGCCCACCCGCCATAGGCCTGGTCAGAGACGGTCGTACGGAGATGGCAGAAACACCGATCAAGCCAAGTCTGGGACAATGCTGGGTCTCCGGTCGGCCCTGATCGCGTCCCGGTCTCTCTTTGATGCACCTTCGCTGCAGCGAAGCTGCGGGCGGCAACGGCTTGGGACTTGAGCGCCTCGACATGCCACGACGATGGCACCTCTGCGATGCCCGAGACATACTCCTCCAGTTCCATGGAGAAGGAAACGTGAACTTCGTCGGCCCCAGGATCGCCGCCGACCGGACGGATCCTCATCGTTCCGTGCCCAACCGTCATGTTCTGTTGGTTCTGAATTGGTTTCGGGATATCCGGGAACTCAATTTGACCGCCATTGAGAGTTACATCGGCGGTGCACGAGCCAGATGACCCTTGCTGCTGGCCGTTGAGCTTGAATATGCAAACGCCAGGTGAGCTCACGACCAGCGACCAAGTCTCCCCAGCCTGAGGGGAAGGCGAAATCGGGCAGTCGCCGCCCTCGTGACAGATCGAGAGGCTCCCATTCAAGGCCTTGAAATCTACGGCAGTCTCGTTCGTCGCAATACCAACCCAAAGCGGCTCGCTGTACTCGAGTAGAGGGGACGTGTCCGAACCCACAGCGGTCGCCAGGTCGGTGAGATCGGCATCGGTGTAGTAATGCTCAACGATGGTTTGATAACTGTTCCCAGCGAGTGCCTGACCAAGCGCTCCATACTGCGACATTCCGACACCGTGACCGTACCCCCCGCCGATGAACGTCACCGATCCCGCCGCTTGCACTGACGAGGCGGGAATCGCCAACGTCAGCGCCGTGAGCAGCCCGAGCATCGCCCTTTGTGCACGCGACCGAAATCTCATCCGTTGACCACCCCGAGCCGAGAGTCGGGAGCCACTGTTAGCCCCTCAATTCCGTTCAAGTTCGTTGCGACGGACCAATCCCAGTCAACAAGCGACATCAAAACCACATAGCCGGCGTCAGGAGAACCCGAGATATCTTCACCCGGCGAACCGATAGCCAGATCCACAATGCCATCGTCGTCTAGATCGCCTGCTCCCACGAAAGCGCCGAACCCATCGCCGCTCTCGGGAATACCCGGCACTCCTGGAAAACTCTGAGTGATCGACGTCGAGGATCGAGCATCGTAGAAGTAAAACAGGCCTCCACTGAGTACGATGACCGAACCTGAACCTTGCGTTTGACCCACGCCTTCACCCGGTGTACCGACTGCGATATCGACGAACCCATCGCCTCCAAAGTCAGCCGCGGCTACGTTCTCGCCAAAGAGGTCACCTGACTCAGGGGTACCGACCACACCAGTTGAGCCCTGGTGCCATCCTCGATCAAAGGTCGCGGTCAGGCCAGCCGCTCCGCCTCGAATTAGCATCACGTAACCAGCGTCTTCGACAGCGCCAACATCCTCGCCGGGAACACCAACAACCAAGTCATCCCTGCCATCTTGGTCAGTATCAGCGGCTGATAGGTCATATCCGAAGAGATCTCCTCCCTCGGCCGAACCCCGGATCCCACTCGTCGCCTGACTCCACAGCCGGTCTCCAGCGAAACCGAGCCCCGACCCGGTGCCCAAGAGCAACTGGACCGACCCGGCGTCAACCTGAGAGCCGACATCCTCGTAAGGAATTCCGACTGCCAAGTCGTCAATACCGTCGCCATTGGCATCGAGAGACTCCAGAGAGAAGCCGAAATAGTCGCCAGCCTCACCAGCCCCAGCCACTCCGGAGGTCCGCTGCGAGAAAACATTTCCTGCAGTTGACAGGCCCGACGATGATCCATACAGGATCGTTACAGCCCCGATATCCACGATCCCAGCGACGTCTTCACCAGGTGCCCCAACGGCAAGGTCATCATGACCATCTCCATTGAAGTCGCCCGACGCCAGGGCCCAACCGAGGAGATCCCCACCTTCTTTCGCTCCAGGAAACCCGGAGGACGACGCATCGTAAGCAATGCCAGGTTCGGACAACCCGCTCGACGAGCCTGCAAATATGTGGATACGCCCGGCCCCGTTGTTCGCCGACGGCGCTCCGATGGCTAGATCGTCGAAGCCATCATCGTCGAAATCTCCGCAATCCCAAGACGTCCCGAATTCTCCACCGGGACCACCCGGCTTGAGCACCATCGGTTGGCCCGATGGGCCGCTGGAGTCTCCAGTCCTAACAATCACTGCTCCGGCATCTGGTCCGTCGCTCCCATCGCCAGGGACGCCTGTCGGGATATCGTCATAACCATCATTGTTGAAGTCGCAAGCGTCGAACTGTTGAGGGAATGTCACAGGCTGGGTTGACTGGGCCGCCAGAAGACTCTCAAAAGGGTTGATCACCGAGTCATCGGGATCATGCAACTCGAAGTGGAGGTGAGGGGCTGTTCCCTCGGCATTACCACTATCCCCAACCCAGCCGAGAAGCTGGCCTCGGACAACATGAACCCCCGATTGGATTCCAGGAGCGAACCCAATACCGAGTCCGTCGTCAGTTCCTGGCCGATCGTTATTCAGGTGGATATACCACGAGGACCATCCATCGTCATGGTTAAGCGCCATGGCACAACACGACGACGACACCCAACCCACGGTCCCGTCCGCAACTGCCACCACGGGCGTGAGCTTGTCCGACATGATGTCGATGCCTTCGTGGGTTCTACCACAGCAACGAGGAGCTCCGAAGGTGTCCGAGAAGGTGTTCTCCCCCACCACTGGGAATGCCATGTTGTAGACAGTGGCCGCCGACGCCGGAACGTCGAAAGATGGAAGGAGCCCAACGATTGTTGCCAAGGGTATGAAGAGCCGGGCGGAGAACCTCATGAACAACGAATCGGCGAGTGGTACACCTCCTTTAGGTGTTTGCCGATTCAGGCACCCTGGTCGAATCTACTCCCGCCGAGGATTAGGCCGGAGGAGGCTCCGTAGATGATGTTGATGCCGCCCGCATCGACCTTGACACCAATGTCTTCGCCTTGGACGCCTAGCGCAACATCACCAAAGCCGTCACCGTCGTAGTCACCACTAGCCAAACTCCAGGCGAAGCGGTCGTCCGCCTCGTTGGCGCCTGGAACGCCCGAGGTGCCTTGATCGATCCAGACTTCTCCACGACCGTTTCCGAGACCGCTTGCGGACCCGTAAATCCCTAGGAATCCTCCGACGTCGACTAGTCCATTGCGGTCCTCTCCCGGAAGTCCGACCCCCAGGTCCGCATATCCATCACCATCAAAGTCACCGATTGCCAACGAGTGGCCCATGAGATCGTCTTCTTCAGCCAATCCCGGAATCGCTGCATTCGCCTGATCAAACCTTTGATCCGTTGTCGAAACCCCGACTCCGAGACTGCCATATAGGACCGCAACAGCGCCGACATCTACTTCTCCCCCAATGTCCTCACCCGGCGATCCCACCGCAAGGTCGTCTGTCCCATCGGAGTTGAAATCGCCTGCCGCCAACGACCACCCAAAGAGATCGTCGACCTCACCAACGCCCTTGATGCCAGGTGAATCCTGATCGTATCGGTGATCTCGGGTCGTAAGGCGGTTCCCACGCTCTCCGTACAGAATGCCCACCGCTCCAGTGTCGACATCAGACCCAATGTCTTCGCCGGGTACACCTATCGCGAGGTCGTCTGCTCCATCTCCATCGAAATCGCCCGCGGAGACGGACCAACCAAATCGGTCATCAGATTCGGCTACCCCTTTGATACCCGGTGAGTCCTGATCGAAACGATCGTCAGTGCTGGTGAGTCCCAAGCGCCTCGCTCCATAGAGGACGCTGACGGCACCCGTGCCAACATTCCCAGAGATGCTTTCACCGGGAGCGCCGATTGCTAAGTCGTCGGAGCCATCGTCATTGAAGTCACCAGCAATCAAAGACCAGCCGAAAAGATCACCGGCCTCGCTAACACCCTTAATGCCAGATGAATCCTGGCTCCACCAGACGCTATTACTCAGGTCGAGACCGTTGTTCGAACCGTAGATAACCTCAACTCCGCCAGAGTCGACGATCGATCCGTCGTTCTCCTCTGGTACGCCGATCGCAAGATCGTCTCGACCGTCATTGTCGAAATCTCCAACCGCCAACGAATGGCCGAAGCCGTCACCGGGCTCTGAACTGCCGAGGGCCGCTGTGTCATCCTGTGTGATCAGTTGATCATTAGTCGTTGAAAGGCCATCGTTTCCGCCGTAAAGCACATTCACCGCACCGGCGCCATTGTCTCCCCTGACTCCAATGGCAAGGTCGTCGGCCCCGTCATTATTGAAGTCGCCCGCGACCACCGCACCACCAAAACAGTCTCCAGTCGACGCGATCCCCTCAACATCCCCGACGCCCACCCCCAGCGCCGTGACGCCGAAACACCTCTGGATCGCCTGACTGGCAAAAACGATTTCCTCTGAGGGATTGAACAGCGTGCTGACGGCACCCGAGGCTCGCAACACTCGAATTCGCGATGCTTTGCGATCATCGAAGCCCAAACCGTCGAAGGTCACAATGTAAAGGTCTTCATCGACCCACGTGGGAGACTCTGCGCGCACGCCTGGGGAGTAGACCACCGAAGTCGTGCCACCGGCAACGTTGTAGACCGCGACCTCGTCCTCGGTTTGCGCACCGTCAGCAAACCGAACGAATGCAATCTGCTCACCTGACGGCGACCAACTGGGTTGGCGAGACCCCGACGCGGCGATTTGCGTCTTGGCTCCGCCCTGCAGAGTGATCGTGTAGATCCCATCCGGCGTCTCAAAGGCCAGTCGATCACCTGCAGGAGACCAAGACGGATTGATTCCGCCCTGCGTGTTTGGAACTTCGAACGGATTGTCACCGTCCGCGTCGACGACCCAAACGTCACAACACGTGTCAGGATCGAGGTTCCCAACAGCGTCTCGCGAGAATGCTATCCGTGTGCCGTCAGGAGACCAGTCTGGGTCGGTGTCGGCTCCTATGACATCAGTAATCCGATCCAACCCAGTTCCGTCATGGTTGATGACGTAAAGCGGATACCGTCCTTCATCGCCATCGCCGCGAAGCCCGGAAAAGGCGATCTTCTTACCGTTGGGCGACACCGCCGGTCGACTGATGGAGCCCTTCGATGCCACCTCCCGAATCGTCCCGTGGCCATTGAGAGCGTGGATTTCCCACTCGAGATCGTGGTCCCCCCTCGCCAGGAAGGCGACTTCAATGGCGTTCTCATCTGCATGTACGCTAAGGGGTGCGGATACGAGAACGAGTACCAGAGCTACCACGCGCCAGCTCATTCGATAGTCAACCTCTTGTGATCAAGGACAACAGATGACTCCCGGCCAATCGCCTCAACAGAAACACTGTCGAGAAGTTCTTCTGCTTTACGCGCCAGTTCGGAGGATAAGGCGGCCGAACCGATGACGACATAGAGGCAAAACGGGCGATCCTCGAACGTGAAGAAGACCTGCTGACCGGCTTGCCCCGCGATAACTCGCTGCAACTGCCGCGGATGGAAATCCCGTTCGTCAATGGAGCGGGGGAACTCATCTACCGTCCGGAACAGAGCTGAGTTGGCATCTTCAGAGGCGAACTCCGCCAAACTGAGAAAGACATCGCGAGCTCCCAACGTTTCGACAACGCCACCTCCATAGTCTCCTCTGTCGGATGGGAGTGGGACTGTTGCCGCATGCAATACGGGGAGAGTCTGACCATCGTCGCCCTGTTCCAACCGCCGCAAACGAACCTCCCAGCCTCCAGGCGGGGTCACCGTAAGGCCGTCCAGAACCACCGACTGTGAACCTCCAGGTGCTGGTGCTTTGTCAATCGTCATGATCGTGCTCTCGACCGTGATACAGCCTTGGGTCGCCTGGTTCGAGTCCGGCCCTCCGCAGCTCTTCGTCGATCATGGCCTCGCGGTCCTGGTCGGTTCGGTCTGGAAGAGAGGCCCTGGTCTGATCCCATTCGAGGTCACCTGCCGAATCAGCTAGGAATCCTTTGAGGGCATCGACAGTCGAGGACGTTCCTTCTCCGATTACAGCGCTCTGCGACGGATCTATCAGCACGAAGTAAGGGGCACCCGGAACCTCATACTGGCTCCAGGCGTCAGATGACATGACCACCTCGGCGGACCCTTTACGCAGCCCGTTTGCTCTCGTCGGGCTTTCCTCGCCTTCGCCAAGCGTCACGACCACAACCCGATATCGCCTATCGCCGAACGTCACGTGGCTTCGATCAAAAGACTCCCAAAACACGGTGCAAGATGAGCAAGTCGTGCTTAGGAACGCGATGAGCGTGGGATCATTGCCCACCAACGGCGATACGACCACAGGCTCGCCCATAGTGTCGACGCCCACGATATCGGATACATCGGTCTGGATTGGCTTCCTACCGATGGAGGCCAACTCCCGCGGCCCCTGGCTATCGTCATCGAGCCGAACGCCCAGCTTGTCCAGGCGGCGAAGGATCTCCGCGTGACTCTGCAGAAGGCCAACCACCAGCATCCCCAAGAACACCACGAGAAGCGCCAAGCCAATGGTCACCGACCACACAGCTGTCACGATGACAGCTCCAGACAAGGTGCTGTTTGCTGGGCAGTGTTGTTGTCGCTCAGCAGCGTTGAACCGCAGTCAGGATAGATCTGATAAGGAGGGGTACAGGTGACTACCCGGCATGTGACCGGACCGATCTGCCCGATATGGGTGTTGCACTGTCCGTAGCGAAAGACAGCGCAGCAAGTGTGCCGTTTATCGCATGTGGTGGTGTCCGGGCACTCGCAGTTGCAGGCGTAACAGTTCGAGGTGCAGAAACTGGCAGAGCCAGAAGAACAAGTGCAGCGTGGATGACAATCGATGTAGTAGCGCGACGACGGCTGCCCACCCGAGAGGCAATACGCCGAACCGGAAGCGCGCCACCATCCGCCCATTACATGGCCCGGCGGACAGTTGTTGATACCTCGGTTGACAGTACAGCAGAAGGCTGAATAGCCATCCGTACATCCCGGAGCCGGGCCACACACAGCGGCTTGCGCGGTCATCGGCCTGAAAATGAAGTCCATCGGTGCCACCACCATGGCGGTCGAGGCCATCGCCAGCTTTGCGAGGAAACCGCGGCGACTCATATCTCTCGATGTGGCCCGCATCGCCAGATCTACGAGCTTCGTCATCGCGAACTCAGCCTCAGGGTTACCTGAGAGGCTTCCCCAATGATCCACCATGCAAGCAGCGCTCCCACTGCTGCAACGAACCAAGTCGTGGCAGCGCCAAGTCCCGAGAGCGACGTCGATGGGTTGAAAGTCAGGGATGCCCCGAAACTTGAGGCGAAACCAATTGCATTGACCAAAACGTGCCCCCAGTAGGGAGGGGTATCTTCGCGGCCAAGACAGCCACACGTTTCGAGCGGCACCCCTAAGACGAGAGCAAAAGCGACCCAGGCCAGGAAGAGGCCGTAGAGAAGGGTCTGGCTAACTATGGGAACAATCCCGGAGCCGGCCAGCACACCAAACCCAACCACGACTTCGAACAGCCCGAACAGCCGCACACCGGTCTGCCCCAGGCTCACACCAACCTTCAGAAGAGCCTGATACGTGAACTCAGGGCGACGCATTTTCGCTAGCCCTGTCGCTACCAGCAGCAGGGCAAACACATATGACGACGCCACAAACACCAGGCGAGATTAGCCCCAGAGATATCAATGCCAAGTGAGGCCTTCTCGGCCTGGTGAGGCGAAGCACCGTCAGCTTTGGGCTTGCTCTGACGAATCAGCTGCCAGCGCCCACCAGCTACCGTGTTGCTCCGTGACAGTCACAACTCTGCTACCGAAACAGTCCAAGGTCCATCCGACGTCTGAACTCGAATACCCGGTGAAGCTCTACGGGAACGCCGCTGTGAATAAGCGATGCCACATAGGCAGATACACATACATTGGAAGGAATTCCACGGTCTCGAGCGACACCGTCATCGGGCGTTACTGTGCGATTGCGCGAGGCGTCGAGGTTGGGGCGTTTGGACATCCAACAGACTGGTTGAGCATCCATCCCTTTCAATACAATCGGGATCACTTCACACCTGTCGACGGATACGGCGACTCAGCTCGACTGCCTTTCGACAGGCCCTCAGGGACCAGAGTCGGAAACGATGTCTGGATTGGAGCCAACGCAGTGATTCCACGAGGAATCGAGGTGGGAAACGGAGCGGTAATCGCCGCCGGGGCCATCGTCACCCGAGATGTGGCACCCTACGAAATCGTTGGCGGTGTCCCGGCTCGACACATTCGGTTTCGCTTCGATGAGCCAACAATCATCAAACTCCAGAACCTTGAGTGGTGGAACTTGCCATCTGAGGAGCTATCAGGACTCCCATTTGACGATGTATCGGCGTGTCTTGCGATTCTCGAGGCACGCGAGGACGCTGCTGAGCAACCCAGCCGGTTGCCTTAACTGGCTTGTGGCCGATTAGCCTTGCTGACCAATGACCGGCCCTTTAGCCATCTCGCTCGTAATCGCAATTGGAGCCGCGTTACGCGGTAACTGGTCCCCCTGCGGCGAATCATTGCAGGCACAGATACATCCTCTTGGTGAGCGGAGCCGCGGAAATGTATGGGGTATCACCATTACTTCCTTCACCGTTGCATCGATGGCCGCTGGTGCCGCCACGACCTCACTGATGGGATGGCTGGGATCCCACTTTGGAATTGGATCCGGACCTGCCCTTCTGGGCATCGCCGGACTAGGGATTCTGGCCGGCACGTTGGACTTGTCTCCCCTGCGTCCGTGGACACCTCGCAGACAGGTCAATGAGAACTGGATCGGTAGATACCGGGGTTGGGTCTATGGAGCAGCGTTTGGGATTCAGTTGGGCGTCGGTTTCGCCGTTTTCGTCATGAGTTGGGGCTACTACGCCATGCTCGGTGCATCCTTGATTATTGGGTCTCCACTCGCCGCAGCATCCATAGGCGCAACTTTCGGTTTGTTTCGTGGTCTGCTTTTGCTACTGGCGAGACGGATAGACACTCCCGAACGCTTGCTGAGATTCCACCTCCGGATGGCTGATCTCAAGGCGCCGGTCTTCAACGCAACGGGCATTGCGATGATCGCGGCGAGCGTCGCCCTACTCATCTGAAGCAGACCGGCGTTTCGCCACTTCAAGAAGCGCGCCCAAGAAGCCGATAATTTGACGATGTTTCGCATCGCCCTGAGTCTCTTCGTCATAACGTCGGCCGTGGCGGTAGCGCCGTCTCTCCCATCTGCTGCCGCCTCGATTTCGTGGCAAACCGGCGTTGTAACTCATGTCGCTGACGGCGATACGTTCGACATCGACCTTGGCCCAAAAACCGAGCGAATTCGGATCATCGGCATCCAGGCGATGGAGATTGGGGAGTGCAACGCTGCAGAAGCAACGTCGCGACTCACAGAGCTGATCGGCGGCAAAACCATTTCGATCGGGTCCGAGGACCCGAACGTCTCTATGCAAGGAAGGCTGGCGCGGCATGTAAAAGTCAACGGCGCCAACATCGGCGCCCAGCTAGCGCGAGAAGGCCTTGTGCTGGCATTTCCTCATTCCACGGAGACGACGTACAACCTTGAGTACATCTCCGCAGCCGACGAAGCTCAGGGCGAACGACTCGGAATTTGGGACGACGAAAAATGCGGTTCGGGCCCGAAGCAGTCAAACCCACTCCGTCTATGGGTGAAATATGACGCAGACGGCGACGACAACCAGAACGTGAACGGAGAGTGGGTTCGGATCAAGAACGACGGCGGTTCAGACTTATCTCTGAACGGCTGGACCCTACGAGACTCCGCCCTCAACATATATGACTTCCCAGGAGGAGCGTCCATCGCCAAGGGAGGCACAATCACAGTCCACGTTGGCATTGGAAAGAACACTTCGACAAAGTTCTATTGGGGTCTGAGTTCGCCAATCTTCAACAACTCGGTCGGTGACGGGGCTTACCTCGTAGATCCTCACGGCGACATTCGGGCTCATTTCACATATCCGTGCTATGCCGGGTGCAACGACCCCCTCCAGGGAGCCATCGAGATCACGGCAAACTACGACGCCGCGGGAAACGATTCGACCAACCCAAACGGTGAATGGGTCAACATCACCAACACCAGCGACGAAGCGGTTGACCTCCATGGCTACCTGCTGGAGTCATGGCCCTACAGCTACGAGTTCGATTCGAACTCCGAGTTGCAGCCCGGCGAGCGAATGCGCATTTACGTGGGATCTGGGTCGCCAACACGTCTCAAGAAGTTTTGGGACAAATCCGGCGGCATACTCGACAACAGCGGGGACACGGTAAGGGTTCACACGTTCGACAACATCGAAGTTGAGAAGTTCACGTATCCGTGTACCCCCACCTGCTCCACACCACCGGGTTTGATCATTGACAAGGTCGTCTACGACGCGCCCGGTGACGACGCTTCGAGCCCAAACGGCGAGTGGATCAGGATCAAGAATGTTGGATCTGCGACTGTCGACTTTCGTGACTGGCAGGTCTACTCCTGGCCATATTCGCTCACTTCCACCCTCAGTCGACCGATTCACCCAGGCGGCACATTGGTGGTCTATGTCGGCTCAGGTTCCAACACTTCTTCAACGATGTATTGGAACAAGACCTCGGGCATCCTGAACAACGATGGCGACACCGTAGAACTCCGATCACCTCACCGTGATGTCGCCGACTGCTTTTCGTGGAAGTCGAGTACTTGCCCGGGGGCAGCAACGTCGTCCAAGCTGACAATCACAGCCAACTACAACGCGGCCGGCAACGACACGACCAACCCCAATGGGGAGTGGGTAAACATCACCAATATCGGCAATTCGACGATCAACCTCGCCGGATACCAGCTCGAATCCTTCCCGTATGTTTACACGTTCGACTCTGACTCAAAGCTCTATCCAGGCGAACGAGTTCGTGTTCGGGTAGGCATAGGTACAACTAGTCGACTCAAGAAGTACTGGGGCCTCTCTAGCGGCATCCTCAATAACACAGGCGAATACGTTCGGCTTCGCAACACCTCAGGTCAACCGATCAACCACTTCCGCTGGCCATGCTCGAACTGTGGGCCGGTACCCGATCTCGTGATTGACAAGGTCAATTACAACGCTCCTGGGGACGACCGCTTGAATCCGAACGGAGAGTGGATAAGGATCAAGAACGTGGGTGCTTCGGCCATCGACCTACGGGATTGGCAGATTCAATCACCTCCCTATCAGACCAATCCAACGGCAAGCAGAGTCATGGGGCCGGGCGACACCGTAACGATCTACATTGGCTCAGGCACGAACAGCACCACGAAGATTTTTTGGGCCAAATCTAAGGGCATCCTCAACAACGGTGGTGACAAGGTCGTGCTTTACACACCCCATCGCGATATCGCTGACTGTGTCAGTTGGGGGACGTCCAATTGCCCGTGAGGGGCCGTTGAGAGGCCGAACTCACCGGTGCCCCGGCGCCTGCACCTGAATAGCCGAAAACATCGCCCGGCTCCGCCGAGCCTGGTACGCCTGCCGAATCCTGACTTACGAAACGATTCCCAACCTCGGTTAGTGCCATGCCCCCGCCGCGCAGGATATTGATTGCACCAGCGGCAGCCTTGGTCCCAATCGATTCACCCTGTACTCCGATAACGGCGTCCATGTTGCCATCCCCGTCTAGATCAGAAAGGGTGAGACTGGCCCCGAAGTAATCTCGAGCCTCGCCAGTCCCCGCGATACCACTCGTGTTCTGTGACCACAGCTGGTCGAAACTCCGGACACCACTGGAGTCGCTTGCGAAAGCAGCAACGGCTCCCCGACCAAGGTTCTCGCCAGGGATCCCCACGAGGAGCTGGTCGTAGGGGCCGAGCGTTGTGGGCCCCACTGCCACCGACCAACCAAACAGATCATCGGCCTCCGAGATCCCCTTCACTCCTGAGGAATCTTGGCTTATGAATCCGGCTCCTCTCACGCCGAGTTCATCCGGACCGCCGAGGTTCCAGATCACAGCGCCAGCGTCAACAATCGAACCGATATCTTCACCAGGTAGACCGACGGCCAAGTCGGCGTACCCATCGCCGTTGAAGTCGCCAGCGCTCAGCGACCAGCCGAATACGTCTCCGGGTTCGTTGGAGCCGGGTGTCTGGGGCTTTCCCTGATGTAAAACGTAGTCGGAGAACCCCGAGCTGGCACCAAGGTAGATGTGAACCAGCCCGGCTCCAAAATGACCAGCAACACCTGCCCGTGGGGCGCCCACGGCAAGATCATCAAAGCCATCGCCGTCGAAGTCTCCAGCAGCCAAAGACATACCGAATTGGTTGCCCACCGTGGCGGTCAACTGGGTTCCGGGCGCACTCTGGTCGATTTGGAGGTCCGAGGTCGACAGCCCTTCCTCCGCACCAAAGATGATCTGAATCGACCCCGCGTCCCCCACAGCACCCACATCCTCGCCGGGAATGCCGACGATGAGGTCGGCAAAGCCATCCCCATCGAAGTCTCCGGTCGTCAAAGCCTCACCGAACCAATCGTTCGATTCGGCGATTCCTTTGATTCCCGGGCTGTTCTGATGAAAACTGTCGGCCGTCGCCGTATCAAGGCCCGATTTAGAGCCATAGATGACTGTGACTGCCCCGGCGTTCTGAATGTTCCCTATGTCCTCCAGATTGGATCCGATGGCCAGATCTGCGTAGCCGTCGGCATTGAAGTCATCACACGCCAGCGATATCCCAAACTGATCGGCGGTCTCATTGACTCCTGGGATTCCGGGAGAACCCTGATGAATCAGTTTCGATGTTGAGAGGTTCAAGCCGGCGCCGGAACCATAAGCGATGTTGACAGCTCCAGCGTCGACAACATTGTTCGATTCCAGATCCTCTCCGGGAACGCCTGTCGCCAGGTCCCCGAACCCGTCACCGTTGAAGTCGCAGGCAGTCTCAGCTACGAGAGGTTCGAGCACCTCAAACGTGATTTCCCCAAAGTTCCCGCAACCGGCGGTATTAGAGAAAGTGACGCCCGTCCACGCACCCGAATGCAGGGAGCTGTCTGGATCGGTGCTTGGCCCGAACTCGGCACCCGAGCCGAACGGGTCTCCACTGTCGCCGGGATTGTCAAAGTGGTCGAGGTCATAGAAACCATCCGCTTCTTCAAGATCGACAAGTCGGCGCTCGTCATCGGCATTGGCGAAATTGGTATGAGTCACACTCTCGTCGATATGCCATGCCAACAACCCACATCCGGGTAACGCAGAGTCGTATCCATCCTGGATGCGAAGTTCAACCAGGAAGTACTCCCCGGATCCTGAGGTGTGGCCGGACTCCCAATCGACACCACCAGGGTTATCAAGGAACTGGAACACCTCGGGGCCATAGGATGCAGCGAAAATCTCGGTTGCGTCGGATTGGCCGGGTAGCACCACAACCGGATCCACCCAGCCCTGGTATACACGCGAGTACGCATCGGGGAGACTGGGTGTGTCGCCAAAGAACCCGAAGGCTCCACCATCGGTCAACCAAGCACCATGCCCCATGATTGACCATTCCCCGACGCCTGCACTCGATCCGTCCACGTCGTAGAGATCGGGCCATCCGAGATCATGTCCGATTTCGTGTGCCATTATGCCGATTGTTGCCTGGTGGTTGAAAGCGCCCCCACAGTGCATTTCCCCGAATTGGGTGTAACCACCACCAGTGTTCCAGCCAGCGACCTCAACCCCGTCGGCAACTGGTGGGTTTGTGAAAACGCCCGACTGGTGTGCCCACACACTCGGAGAGCAGCTCGAAGCCCCGGCGAAGGACGTCTCGTTCCCGGCAGCGACTATGACGACGCTCAACTCGCTTAGGTCGACCACGTCGTCGAGGTTCGTGTCAAACACCGAGAAATCGACATATGAGTCGGCAGCCGCGATGGCCAACCGAGTCAAGTCGTGGTTCACGGTACTGGTGCTTCCCGCGGTGTTCGGGTGATCGATACCGAGGTTCAACCACCCAACGATTCCGTCGTCGGGGGTTCCATGGGACTCACCGCCCGCATCGACTGTCAAATTCCCGTGAGAAGCTTCCAGGTAGTAGTCGCGAACGCTGTCGCTCGTCCCGAACAATAGAGATGCCCAAGAGGCTGCGGTGGTCTGTGACGCTTGGTCATTGAACTCAACGAGCAAGACGATCGTTGGGCGACTTCCAAGGTTCAAAGCGGGGGTTGGCCGGGTGCTCTGGCTACGCAGTGGTGAGTTGGCAGCCAGATTCCGGGCTACATCAGATCTCAGGTGACTGATCAACCCATCTGGCGGTGGTTGCCCGGCAAGAGTCGTCGACGGAACAAGCCTATTGTCAGGTCCGATCTCAGCCAGCCTCCAGGATCCGTCATCAGCCTGCAGAATCGTGTAGCCGTCGACCGTCTCGTAGCCGTTCCAGTTTTCGTCTCCGACCGGCACGGCAAGGACCACGGACCCGTCAGGTTGGGTTAGTTCGACAACTTGTTCCCTAACTGGTCCCGCACCGGCAATCGAGGCCACCAATATCATGGTGCCAAGGCAGGCCGACCATCCGACCAGAACTCTTCCCGCAATTCGTAGCAACCCCTGCTCCCAATTCGATTAGCTGAGACTAGCGCGGCATCATCGGACTGATGTTGGGGCTCCAGAAGAGTGATACCTTCCCTTCATGCGGCGCAGCATCATTCTGACCGTCGGACTGCTCATGCTCTCGCTGTTACCTACAGCCGGAGCCCAGGCAGCCCATTCTTCTCTGACACGGATCCGCTTGTCAGAGGTGACGAGCGGGCTATCGACACCGGTAGACCTTCGCTCTCCCACCGGAGACGCGAGGCTCTACATCGCAGAGCTACCGGGACGCATCCGGATATGGGAGGACGGGTCGCTCCGAACCACTCCATTTCTCGACATTCGATCACGGGTGGGAACCGGTGGAGAGCGAGGTCTACTAGCGATGGCTTTTCACCCGGAGTACGACATCACGGGCCTGTTCTACCTCTACTACACAGATGCCGAAGGGGACGTGAGGATTTCCGAGTTTCAAGTCTCGGATAACGACTACATGGCCGACCCTCTCAGCGAGCGAATCATCCTCGAGGTTGACCAGCCGTCATCCAACCACAATGGCGGCGGACTTGCCTTTGGTCCATCCGGGTTTCTGTATATCGGCCTCGGCGACGGCGGAGGGGGCGGCGACCCAGAAGAGCATGGCCAGAATCCGAACACGCTCCTTGGTGCTCTCCTTCGAATCGACATCGATACGACTTCACCGGGTCGTCAATACGGTATTCCCTCCAACAACCCATTCATCTCTGGAGGTGGAGCCCCGGAGGTCCTGGCTTATGGACTACGCAATCCATTCCGGATCAGCATTGACCACCCGACAAAGGACATTTTCATAGGAGATGTCGGTCAAGATCGGCGGGAGGAGATCAACGTTTTGAATGCAAGCACGAGCGACGCGACCAACTTTGGGTGGGACGAAATGGAAGGTTCGCTGTGCTTTGAGCCACCAACAAACTGCGACACAGGAGACAAGACCCTGCCAATCCTCGAATACGCCAACCCCGATGCAGGCGTGTCGGTTATTGGAGGCTATGTCTATCGCGGCCGGTCTATCCCATGGCTGCGCGGGACCTACTTCTACTCCGATCTCGGTGCTCGCAGAATCATGTCGTTTCGCTTTGAGGACGAGATTGTCAGCCACGAAACCGACTGGTCTGATCAGGTCGGGCAACTCCCATCCAACGTGTATTCATTTGGTCAAGACGGATTTGGGGAGCTGTACGTGCTTTCAGGCTCCAGTGCGTACAGAATCGAGGCCGCCCGTCCTACGCAGTGTGACTTCAACGGCGATGGCGACGACGACCTCGCCGCAGGCATCCCAGGGGAGGATGTCGCCGGGGTGACCAATGCTGGGGCTGTGATGGTACTGCCATCACGCTCAGGGTCTCCGGGTACCGAAGGTGACCAACTCTGGCATCAGGACGACGACGGCGTGAAGAGTGTGGCACGCGATAACGAACGATTTGGAGCATCACTGGCTTGCGGCGACTTTGATGGCGATGGCTACGACGATCTGGCAGTTGGTGCACCCGGAGATCGGCACCTCGGCGGAGCTGACGGGGGTGCCGCAAACATCTTCTATGGAACCCAATCAGGGCTCTCAGAGTTTGGCGACCAACTGTTCCACCAGAACTCCCGAGGTGTCGGCGGTGTCCCAGAATCCGGCGACGATTTCGGTGCGGCTCTCGCTTCCGGTGATTTCGATGGCGACGGTTACGACGACTTGGCAATCGGGGTCCCGGCTGAGGGCGTCAACGGCGCTTCTGGCGCCGGAATGGTCACTGTCCTATACGGTTCATCAGATGGTCTAAGTGGCTCGGGCAGCACATCGCTCTACCAAGACAAAGAGAATGTCAAAGGGGTCGGCGAGCCGGGAGATTCGTTTGGGGCGGCTCTTGCCACCGGAGACTTCAACGGCGACGGCTACGCCGACCTCGCCGTCGGCGTTCCCGGTGAAGACGTTGATGAAGCAGTCGATGCGGGAATGGTTCACGCTTTTCCAGGCTCGAAGGCTGGACTCAGCGTCATCGGCGACATTCTGATCGAGCAGAACCAATCGGGGTTCAAGGGCTTGGCAGAGCCCGGAGATCAACTCGGTTCAGCGCTGGCTGCAGGGCCAATCAATTGGGATGGATACGACGATCTCGTCATCGGTGTCCCTGGCGAAGGAATACACGGCTCCGGTCGCGCCGGGATGATCATGTTCGTTCCGGGTTCCGCATCCGGTTTGACCGACTACGGCGATCGATTGATTCATCAGGACACGAACGGAATCAAAGGACGAGTCGAACCAGGGGATCTCTTCGGGGCATCGGTGGCGGTGGGGGATATTGACGGTGATGGCTATTCCGACATTGCCGTCGGAACACCTGGCGAGGACATCGCGGGCGTTCTCGATGCCGGCAGCGTCTCGTTGGTGTTCGGAGGTTTCGCCGAGCCGTCATCGAGAGACCAACTGTGGCATCAGGATGACGTCGGGATTCTGGGAACGGGCGAGATCTCTGACCAGTTCGGATACGCGATAAGTCTGCTGGATTTTGAAAAGGATGGTCAACTAGATCTCGTCGTCGGTATTCCCCTGGAGGATCTAACGGCTTGGGCCGACGCCGGCGATATCGCTGTGCTCTTCGCAGGAAGTCAAGGGATAGGCGCCGCCGGCAACCTGAGACTGAACCAAAGTCTTGACGGCATGCAGGGAACGGCCGAACACGGAGACCTCCTGGGCTCAGCCGTTGGTCGTTGACCCAACGGCTCCTCGATTCGATCAGTCCTGGCTCGTTGTTGACCTACGCTATGGGTGTGCAAGGACAATCAAGGTGGACGCTCACGGCTCTGGGGCTAGCCCTATCCCTACTAGCGGCCTGCGGTTCACCGACGCCGACTGCGGAAACAGCTCCTACCGCGCCCACCACTGCCGAACCCGAAGCAACAACAACATCAGCCGCTGCTCTCACGGTCGCCTCGACAACTTCATCAACAACGACGACCACACAACCCGCGTTGGCATCTGATCTCCTCGTTGTTGGCGACTGGGGCTCTGGAACTTTGCCGCAAGGAGCGGTCGCTGGGGCGATGCAGCGCTATGCAGAATCGAACGAAGTTGATGCGATCTTGACCACGGGCGACAACTTCTACTCAGACGACGCGGAGTTCTTGATGCAACCGTTCGAATGGGTCGAAGAGCTAGGAATCCCTTACTGGATTGCCTGGGGCAATCACGACATTGAGACAGCATCCCGGGAGGAGGTCGTGAATCAGACGTTCGGCAACCCTCCACGGTGGATTGTTCATCAGTGGGGTCGAATCGATGTGATCATCCTCGACTCCAACCAGGTAGGTTCTGTGGAGCAGGCAGCCTTTTTCCTTGAAGCGATGGCTGAATCCAATCGACCTACGATCGTCGCCCTCCACCACCCCCCTTACAGTTGCTCTCATCATGGATCCACCACGGAGGTCGTAGACGCATTCATGGGCCTTCTCGACCAGGATGTGTTTCTCGTGCTGGCCGGGCACGAACACAGCTATCAGCGGTTCGAGAAAGAAGAGATCGCTTTTGTCGTAACGGGTGGCGGTGGTCGGCACCTCCGTCCGTTACAAGAGTGTGCGGAGGGACACCCACCGCGGTTAGCCGGCGCTGAAGCCTTTCACTTCGTGGCCCTCAGCCAGAGTCAAGACGAGCTGACCCTCGAAGCAATCGATGTCAATGGTGACGTTTTTGACTCAATCGTTCTGCCGCTTCCCTAACTTGCCGTGATGAGGCTCCTCGGGGCCCGATTCAGGGTGTCGGCCCCGCGTTCTCCACACGTGACGATGTCCTCGATACGTACCCCGAACTCACCGGGCAAATAGACCCCCGGCTCGACCGAAAACGCCATCCCCGGTGCCAGCGGCAGGTGATTGCCTTCCACCATGTAGGGATGCTCGTGGACTTCCATGCCGATACCGTGGCCCGTTCGGTGGATGAAGAAATCCCCATAATCCGAACCATCGATAACTGCACGGGCAGCGCGATCGATCTCCTGGCACTCGACGCCCGGTGCCACGGCTGATCGTCCCGCCTCGTTAGCTGCGGACACAACGGCGTGCACCTCGATCTGCCTCTCGGTTGGCTCTCCTACGACGACGGTTCGAGTCGTATCCGAGTAGTAGCCGCCCCACCGACCACCAAAGTCACAGACGACCAGTTCACTTTCCTCGATCACCTTCGCGCCAGGGTGGTGATGAGGCGACGCACCGTTTGGTCCCGACGCCACTATGGCGAACTCGGCACTGTCGTGGCCCTCTTCGACGGCCAGCTCACCAAGATGGCGAGCTACCTCGATTTCCGACCTTCCAGCAAACGGCACTTCCTCAGGGATCCGTGCCATCACCCGGTCGATCCCATGCGCGGCCTTGCGCAGCAGTTCGATCTCGGCTTCGTCTTTGATGATTCGCAGTTGCTGCGTGATCTCCGAGGCCGGACGCCACGAGGCACCCGTCCAGTGCTTCTGGAACCGGGTGAGAAACACTGACCACATGTGGTCCCCAACAGCCACGTTCCTCGGCGACCCAACCGTTGCAGACGCCATCCCAACCGGGTCGTCGGCCTCATCCCAGGCGATCACCTCGAAACCCCGTTGCTTGACGCGGGGAGCCTCGAGGGTGGGGACAAAGAGCTTCGGCGAACCGACGTCCGGCACCACCAAAACCGTGAGGCGTTCAGAGGCCATTGCCTCATACCCGGTGAAGTACGGAAGGTCAGCGCCGACCGACAAGAGAACAACATCGCACCCGGCTGCCCCCATCTGTTCCTGGAGACGTCTGACCCTCAACTCGTAATCAAACAACGGGACCCTCATACTCTCCTGCTGCCGACATCGCATCCTCGAGGAGCGACCTCAATGATTCGTCTATCTCGGAGGGTCGTCGCAACGAATGGGTCGTTTTGCCTCCTGCCACCAGCGCGACTTCGACGCCCTTCGCAGTTGGAGTCACCTCAGCGAACACAGAACCGGCGATGAACTCGATTGCGTCGGGGCTGGCCTTGATCTCAAAAACACCGAAACCCCGACAAGCCTCGACCAAGGCTCGGTAAGCCCGGATCACGTGAGCAGGTTTGCCCGCCAAGTGGCTGCCAGGTCGACTGGCCATTAGTTCGGCTTCGCCCCGATGGTCACAGGAACCGCTTCCCGGCTCTCCTTGGCGTGATAGCTCGACCTCACCAGCGGACCTGACTCAACATGCGGTATCCCCAAGCCCTCCCCGAAAGCCTTGTACTCAGCGAACTCGTCGGGGTGAACGTAGCGATGAATTGGGCGGTGACGGACGGTCGGACGCAGATACTGGCCGATAGTGACGATGTCGATCCCGATTGCCCGCATGTCGGCGAGAGTTGCCAGAACTTCCTCGCGCCGCTCCCCCATGCCAACAATCAACCCCGACTTGATGAGGCCCTCGGGATACATCTGCTTGGCTCGCCATAGGAGAGCCAGAGATCTGCCGTAATTGGCTGATGTGCGGATATCTCGCTGCAGTCTCATCACGGTCTCGGTGTTGTGGTTCAGAACCTCGGGCCGAGCATCCATGACGGTCTGAAGAGCTTGACGATCTCCCTTGAAATCGGGGATAAGGACCTCAATCTCGGTGCCCGGTGACCGCCTCCGGGATTCGGTGATGGTCTGAGCGAAGATCCCCGATCCACCGTCGTCGAGGTCATCGCGGTTGACTGACGTGATCACCGCGTGGCGCAGGCTCATCTTCGCAATCGCTTCGGCGGCGCGGAACGGCTCGAAGATATCGAACTCAGTTGGCTTGCCTGTGGTGACATTGCAGAAAGAACACGCACGGGTGCATTTGTCGCCCAGGATCATCAACGTAGCGGTCCCCATCCCCCAGCACTCATAGATGTTGGGGCAGTTGGCTTCTTCACAAACGGTGTTCAGTTCGAGGCCACGCATCAGCTTCTTCAACTCCAGGTAGTCGGAGTCCATCCGAGCCTTGATCTTCATCCAGTCGGGGCGCTCCGGTTCGCCTGGCAACTTTCCATTCACCATCACAGGGTCTGCGCTTCTCTTTTCTGCCGAGAAGGTCCCGTCGGCGAGAAGACGATCGACCTCGTAGGCGGGTGCTGCTCCCTGGCCACGAGCAAAAGCCGAGAACTGCTCCTCGTGCAATTCGTAACCAAACACGGAACGGAAGTGAGGTATCAACACCCCGACGGCCTCTTCAAGCGTCACACGACGACCAACCAGATCGGAAAGAGTCGTCACGTCGCGGTCGGTGATCCCGCACGGATTCATCATGTCGAAGTAGTCCATATTCGGATCCAGATTCAGGGCGAACCCATGCATGGTCACTCTGCGGGAAACTCGGACCCCGATAGCGGCCACCTTGCCCCTGTCAGTCCACACCCCTGTGAACCCTTCCTCACGCCAGCCGTCGACACCGAAGTCAGCAATCGTCCGAATCAGAACCTCTTCGAGCTTGCGAACGTAGGGAACAATCTGCTTTGGGTCGTCCAGTTGGAGGATCGGGTAGCCGACCAGCTGACCTGGCCCGTGATAAGTGATGTCGCCGCCCCGGTCGATGTGATGCACCTCTGCACCCCGATCGAGCGCCCCATCGGGGCCAACGAGGAGATTGTCGACCGACCCATTGCGGCCGATCGTGAACACCGGGGGATGCTCGACCAACAACAAGTAGTCGTCTTGGGACCGCCCCCGCACCCGTCCCTCGTGGAGGGCACGCTGAAGATCCCACGACTCCTCGTATGGAAGCCGTCCTAACCACCTGGAACGGAGGGTGGTCACGCCAGCTCTTGCTCCCAGTCCCAGGTCTCGATGTTCTCCTTGATCTTCCTCAGGAACAGCACGGCGGTGGAACCATCGAAGGCGCGATGGTCCCAAGACAGCCCCAGGTAGCCGATGTGTCGAATGGCAATCATGTCCTGGCCATCCGGAGTCGTAACCACCGTCGGTCGTTTGGTGATCGTGTCTGTCGAGAGAATCGCAACGTTCGGGACGTTGATGATGGGAGCCGACATGAACGAACCAAATGGACCAGGGTTGGTGATCGTGAACGTCGAGCCACTTAGATCGTCGATCCCTAACTGGCCCTCTCTGCCCCGGGCCGCCAGGCTTGCTATCTCCCGGGCGATGCCAACCAGACGTAGGCCATCGGCGTTCCTCACTCTGGCTACAACCAGGCCTTCCTGGTTGAGGTCGATTGCGATGCCGAGGTCGACCTTTTTGTAGAAGGTGGCCGTCTTGGCCTCGATGTCGAAAGCGGAGTTGACCACAGGGAACGCTTTCAGGGCATCGATCGTGGCTCGAGAGATGAACGGCAGATACGTCAATGAGAAGCCCTCGTCGGCCTTGAATCGGGCCTTGTGGGCCTGCCGAATCCGCTCCACACGCTCGAAGTCAACCTCTACGGAAGTCCACACGTGCGCCGCCGTTCGCTTGGCTTTGGTGTTGTTCTCGGCTATTCGAACCCGGAGCCGATCCAACTCGACTACCTCCGCGTTCGCTGCAGCGGCAGCGGGAGCGGGAGGCTGTGCGACCGGAGCGGGAGTTGGATCTGGGGCAGGTGTCTCGACCTTTGCTGGCTCCTCGGAGGAGCGAGGCGGAGACGAGTCAGGAGCAGCTTCCGCTGGAGCGGAGCCAGAAGCGAGATGCGCTTCGATGTCCCTTCGGGTGATTCGGCCACCCTGTCCGGTGCCCGTGACAGCGGCCAAATCGACGTCGTGCTCGCGCACCAGCTTGCGCACGACCGGGCTAAGAAGCTGCGGGGTTTCAGCCTTACCGGGCTCCTCGAAGAATGCGTCGACGTCCGCGTCCGACAGGCCGCTCTTCTCTCCTGCCGCAAAGCCTTCGTCAGCGCCTTGCGGTGTTTCTGATGCAGGGTGGAGGTCTTCGACCGCCACCGGTTCCGTGGCGGGTTCACTCGGCTCGGGCTCCGACTCGTCGGCCAGAGCAGCTGTCGGCTGTTCGCCAGCCTCGCCGATAACCACCAGATCAACACCAACCTCGACCGTGTCTCCCTCGGCCACGAGGATCTCGAGGATTGTTCCGCCCACCGGGGACGGGACTTCAGTGTCGACTTTGTCGGTCGAGATCTCTACGAGAACCTCGTCCTCGGCGATCTGGTCGCCCACCTGCTTGGCCCATTTGAGAATGGTGCCCTCGGTGACCGTCTCACCGAGTTGGGGCATCGATACCGTTGTAGCCAAAACCGCTCCTCTCAGTGCAGGCTCTTGCCCGCTGCTGTCATAAGTGTCTCACCGATGGCCTCCGAAAGTGTCGGATGCGCATGAATGAATGCCGCCGCCTCTGAAGGTAGAGCTTCCCACCCAACCGAGTACATCAGTTCGTGGATCATCTCTCCAGCCTGGGGGCCCACCACACTAGCCCCGACGATCGGACCGTCTTCGATAGCGAACACCTTGGCATGGCCTTGGTTTTCGCCGATGATGATTGCTCTGCCTACCCCGTTGAAGGCGTGCTTGGTGGTCTTGATATTCAATCCGCGTTCTTCGGCTTCGGCTGCAGTCAACCCGACCTCGGCGACCTCGGGATGGGTGTACGTCACCCGCGGGATGGCCTGGTAGTCGACGGCATGGGTGCCGTCACCAGCTATGTGGGTCACAGCCGCGATTCCCTCGGCGAAAGCGACATGGGCTAGCTGTGGCGACCCGGCGACGATGTCGCCCACTGCGTAAAGACCGTCCTCGGCGGTTTCCATGGTCTCGGTGTCGACCACGACGAATCCCCTGTCGACCACGGCGCTGGTGCGTTCCAGGCCGACACCTTCGGTATTGGGACCCCTGCCCACAGCAACCAAGACAACGTCGACTTCGACACTCTCGTCTCCGTAAGGAACGGTCACCGACTCTCCAAGCTGCGCCGGGCCGACTCCAACCCCAAGGTGAAACTTCACACCTCGCTTCTGAAGTTGACGCTGAAGGAACTTGGCGGTCTCGGGGTCTGTGCCGGGGACAACCTGATCCATCATCTCAAACACGTGGACCTCGCTGCCAACGTCGGCCAGAAATGACGCGAACTCACAACCGATGACTCCGGCCCCGATGATCGCTACGCGCTCGGGCCTGGCGTCCCAATCGAGGGCATGGTCTGACGTGACGATCTTCGACCCGTCGATCTCGTAGCCCGGGATAGTGCGGGCATGCGATCCCGTCGCAAGGATGATCTTGTTCCCCTCGATCGACGACGTGCCTTCGTCAGTTTCGACCTCGACCTTTCCGTCTCCTGCAAGGCGGCCGAATCCTTCGACAACGTTCACACCGCGCTTCTTGAGCAGCCCACCCAAACCACGGACGAGACCCTCCACCGTTTGGTTCTTCCGTGAGAGCGCTGCCGACCAGTCCAACTCAGGGTCGTGAGTAACAACGCCGAAGTCAGCAGCGGAGGCCACAGTCTTGTAGACCTCAGCGATCTGCAGCCATTGCTTGGCGGGGATGCATCCTCTTATGAGACAGGTGCCACCGGGGCGCTCCTTCTCAACCAGAGTGACGTCGAGTCCGAAGTTGTGCGCATAGAGCGCTGAGGCATACCCACCCGGGCCCCCTCCGACGATGACGATGTCTGACAAATCTGACCTTTCCTGTGCTGTGTTGCGAGCCTAGTTAGCCACCGAATTAGCCTCGACCTGGATGCAGACTCGTCTTCTCCTCATCGCGTCGGCCCTTCTGGCGGTCGTGATACTCGTTGCTGGCGCCTTGTGGCTTCTCCGTCTCCTGTAATGGTTGAGCGAATTCACCTCGAGACCTCAGATGGGTTAACGCTCGAAGCACGAATCGATTCCCTGGAGAACCCTCGATGGGTCACAGTGTTCTGCCATCCACATCCGCAGCACGGTGGCTCGATGAATGCTCCCCTGATGATCTCCGTGACGCAGCAGCTTGTGCGCCGTGGCCACCGGGTGATCCGGTTCAACTTCCGAGGCACGGGGGCGAGTGAGGGTGAACACGAGTTTGGCACTGCGGAAACGCTCGACGTTCAGGCAGCCGTGGACCGCGCAGCGACTAGCGACCTCCCCATCGGCATAGCCGGGTGGTCTTTCGGTGCCGGGGTTGGGTTGCGATGGTTGGCAGAACAGTGGTCGAGCACCCCATATGTCGGGATTGCCCCTGCTCCCCCATTGCTACCCGAGAAGCTGCCCCAGAGTTCCAAGCGCATCATCTTGGGTACCCGGGAGCAAGTCATCGACGCCGCAGCTCTGGAGACCTACGCCGCCGAGCAAGGCATCGACCTGGTGAAGACGCCCGGCGACCACTTCTTCCACGGCCGTGGCAGCCGCATCGGCGACCTGGTCGGTCAAGGCCTCGAGGACGGTTGGTAGCCGCGGTTGGCGGCTTCTTCCCGGGTGTCGGGGGAGAATGATTGGAGGAGGTTGGCGTTGACGAGGTCCTTCTCCTGGACCAGCGTTTCCAACTCCTCAAACTGATCCGGATCGTCGCAGTCAATCAGGATCATTGCCCCACGAATCCCGATGAATCGGTAATCCTCGAACCTTGCCAACCGACCCATTACTCGTCTTCCTCGATACCGGTAGCAACCTCGGCGGCGCACATGGGACAGGAGACTTTGGGAACCAGGCCAACGATGAACGTGAAATCACATTCCGGGCACTTGATCTTGGGCATGGGCTGTTCAGGCGGAGGAGGACTGGCCGAGCCAGGAGGCATCCCACCAACTCCGGGGGCCGCCTGGTAGCCGCCCATCGTCGCCGGCCCCCCAGCGCTCTCTTCAGTCGGAGCTCCTCTAACTACATTGACGGAGCCACACACCGGGCAGGCGAATCGACCCGCGCCAGCGACCTCGAACTGGGTGCGACACGAACCACAACGGACTCTCATTCTTCTTCTCCTACAGGTTCACCAATGGCCCCGATCGCCGCCAGGTAGTCGGCCTCGAGACGTAACACGTCACTGACGTCGATCTGAGAGTAGGACACACCGTGAGTCTCTTCGATCTGGCGACAAATGAATTCGATCGAAGCCTCGTGCCCTCCAGCGACCGTCTCAACCGACTGCGACCTGTCTTTCTGCGCAAGACCCTGCAGGTAGAAGACCTCCCATTCGAGGATTCTCTGTATATCGGAGCTACGCAAAGTCGATCCCTCTGGCAGCCGGGCGAGCACATGCTTCACAGCGTCGTTGATGACATATTCCAGTGGCTCGTATGACGGACGGCGCTTCGCCTCCTGCCAAACCATCAGGGCCATGATCGTCAACAAGACCCCGACCAACAGGGCCACGAACGTCACCACGGTTTCAGTGGACACACCTTGAAGGTAGATCCCTCGGCGACACCACCAGGAATTGGTCATTGACAAACCAGATTTACTTCAGAAAATGAAGTGACCGCCTAAGGAGTCGACGCTGAAGAGCTACCGCCAATACTGCCCTGTTGCATCCGGACTCGACCTCGTGGGAGATCGATGGACCCTTTTGATCCTGCGCGACCTCGCCTGGTACGGACCTGCACGGTTCGGGACTTTCGAGACCCACAACCAGGGGATCCCGCCCGCTGTGCTCTCAGATCGACTAAGCCGACTGCTCGACCAAGAACTCATTGAAAAACCTGGGGAGCACTACCAACTCGTTGGGGACGGTGCCGACGTCCGCGCTTTGGTAGATGCTGTCGCTCGATTCGGCGGCGGTCTGATGGACGGCCATGACCTGACCAAGGAAAGCCTCAGTTACCTGACAAGGCGGTTGACGGATGCCCATCGCTCCCATCTATCGGCGTTGGCGGGCCATCAGATCGATTTCAACGTAGACGGATTCGGTTTCGGTCTTGCCGTTACAGCGACCGAGATCGCTGTGTGCCAACCCTCAGGCTCTGACACCGTCAACACCAGCCGACAAGGCTTCTTTGCCCTCGTCAGCGGTCGTATCGCATTGTCGGATATCGACCCGGATATCGACCCAGAAACGGCTTCCGACTGGACAGACCTTCTAACCGCATTGGCCGCCTGATGGATCTCTCCAAGAACCAACGCCGCGGTCTGCTATACGCGGGCGGTGCCATATCGCTCATTGCGGCCTTCGTCATAGGAATGATGCTGGGTGACACCACACCTTCGTCCACAACAGTCCCCGAGGCAGGCGACTCGACCACCTCGACTCCGGAAACCTCAACAACGTTGCCCGACATCGACCTCGAGGTCGTGGTCGACACAAACATCAATCCGGCGGTGCCCGAGATACCGGGCTTCGGCGGAGAGGGGCCACCGAGGCCGGTTGGTCGAACGATCACGCCAGAGGGGCTCGCTTCCGACTTCGTGATCGGTGAAGCAATTATCGAAGTGCCCGATCAGGCTGCACTCGACGAGCTAGCTGAGCGCACGGACATCGAAATCGTTGACTTCGACGTTGACGAAGAGTTCCCCGAGGATGGCTTCGACGTCCTTGTCAGGGCGACCAACATCGAAGCCCTGGATCACACGGTGGCTGCATGGGGCTTCGAGGCAGTTGATCCAACTCTGGCCGGGACACTTCTGGCCTCGAGTGAAGAGACCGCCGCTACCGGCGTCATCCTCGGTCGCCTCTGGAACGAGACTGGACACACGCTCGGGTTGAACTATGTGCCCATTGGCCATGACGTTGAGGAAGGAAAGCTTCTCGAAGCGTTCCAGGACGATCTCAACGCCTTCAACTGGACGTTCGTCAACTCACTGGCCACTCAAGCGATCGGCCTGGACACCGCATGGCAGATGCTCGACTTCCATGGCAAACATCAGAACCGTGTCACGGTCCTGGTCATCGACAACGGCTTTGTCCAGAACCCAGACTTCCCGGCGAACGCCCGCATACGAAAGGGCGGATGGGGCGCAGACGACGACTGGACCTGCACCAATGACAACCCATGCCCCTATCACGGAACCCAGGTGGCCCTCACTGTCGCTGGTCAGCACGACAACCTGTGGGGTACCGCCGGGGTGGCCGGTCCCTGGATTCAGCTCATCGTGATGCCTACCCAGGGCGGTACGTATTCGACGATGAAAGAAGCTCGAGAGGTGATCAAGGAAGAGAACGTCGACATCGTCAACATGAGCTTCGGGACGATTGCCAACACCTCCCCAGACGCAACTCGCCGCCAATATGACAAGACATTTCGAAGGGCGCGCCGCTGGAACGAGACAGTTGCTTTCGCTTCGGCGGGCAACGATGGCATCAACGTCGACACCACCTCCAACCCGTACCTCCCCTGCGCCAGCGGCCGCGTCGTTTGCGTTGGCGGAATGGGTGTCGATGAGACGGAAAGGCACGACGGTTCGAACTTCGGCACCCAGGCCGACTCGAACTCCGTCGAGATCTACGGACCGATGTGCACCTACGTGTACGAAGACCCATCAGATGTGTCCAACGGCGACATCGGACGTGGATGCGGAACCAGTTATGCAAGCCCCTTCGTGGCAGGTGTTGCCGCTTTGCTGCGGGTGGCGGATCCCAGCATCTCTGCATCAGGCATCGTTGACACCCTCTACCAGACCGCCCATCTGGGGGGCCTCGGGCCTGGAGTTGGTGGGAACCAACGCCGGATCGATGCCCACATGGCCGTCGCCTCGGCGCTGGGCGTCACGTGGACTCCCCCGACGATCAGCATCTCAACCGAGGGTGGAACCTTTCCTGTGGACGAAGTGATCTCGCTGAGCGCCAGCGCAAGCTCTTATGTAGGTGAACCGGTGGCGATCCGTTGGCACTCCAACATCGACGGCTTTCTGAACGACTTTCCATCGCTTGCTTCCATCGGCGCCAACCTTTCCCCAGGCGACCACCTGATTCAGGCGACTGCAGTCGACCGCCGGGGCCTCAGCTCGACTGATGCCATCAACATCAAGATCGACAACAAGCCGCCGATCGTGACGATCATCAACCCCGAAGACGGGCTTGCCATCTACGAGGGTGCAGCTCTGTCGATGGTGGCCTACACACATGATCCCGACATCTTCGTCAACGCTGCGTTGCCTGATGAAGCCGTCGAGTGGTCGATTACAGAAGCCGGGTCAGAAGTCTGGTCCGGTACCGGCCATTCCCTAATCACAGCCCTCGATCCTGGAACCTATGAGATCACCCTCACCGGGACCGACCTGCATGGAACGTCACGATCTGACTCCGTCACGATCGACGTGTTGCCTTTGCCGCCAGGTGCCGTCCCACCCTCGGCATCCATAATCAAACCAAATGCCGACATGAGTGTCGGCATCGGGGCCAACACGATCAACATCGAGTTGACGGGCCTGGCCAAGGGAACCGACGGATCCACCATCTCTGGGCGGCGCTTCCGATGGACGGCGACCGCCGACACTGGGTACAGCTTCGAAATCTGCACCGGTAGCAACTTCCCAGGAACCGGTGGTGGCGGCGGTTTCGCCATCGTCAACGACTGCAAGAACACCGAGGTCGACCTCGGACTGGCGCCGGGTGCGGTCGGGAGAACAGTGTGGTCCGTGAAGATGACGGCGGTCGACAACTCGGGTGTCGCCGTTGAAGCGATCCGCCGAATCGAGGTGACCTTCGCAACCGGCTGAGGTCTAAAACGCCTCCACTGGAAGGTCCATCAGGGAGCCGTCCTCCACAAGGGCGGCTTCCTTGCGAATCCGGACTTTCGGCGCCGTATGCCTGACAAACCAACGAGCGGATTCGACCTTCCCCAAGTAGAACGCCGATTCGTCAGCACGAGGTTGTGCGATCTCGGCGTGACGAAGCATGAGCCAGGCGATGACCGTCTCTGCCATCGACTCGAGTAGCGAGTTGGTTTGAAGCCCTACCTGGTAGATCAACTCCTTGTCGTCACCTAGCGATCCCATCAACTTTTCCACCATTGAACCGAGGTGCGCTTGGGTGTCATCCAGCATCCTGCTGAGCATCTCGCGCTCCTCCGCGAACTGGTCGCCGTCGTGGCCATCCTTCACGAATTCAACGATTTCAGCGGCAAGCTTGGCCAAGGTCTCGCCTTGGTCACGAGCAACCTTCCGGAAGAAGAAGTCGAGAGCCTGTATTCCAGTTGTGCCCTCATAGATGGTGTCGATGCGGGCGTCTCGCATGTATTGCTCGAGCGGATAGTCCTGGGTGTATCCGGAACCTCCGAAGACCTGCAACGACATCGAAAGCAACTCGAAGGCCTTCTCCGACGAGTACCCCTTGACCAACGGGAGGAGGAGATCGTTGCGCCGCTCCCAGGTGTCGTCGTCAGGATGAAGGATTGCCTGATCCTGCACCCAGGCGTTGTACAGAACCAACGCCCGGAGACCCTCGGCATGCGCCTTTTGGGTCATGAGCATTCGTCGAACGTTGGGGTGACGAATGATTGGGACCTTGGGCGCCGTCTTGTCCGTAGCTTCCACCAGGTCTGCCCCTTGGTGCCTCTCTTGGGCATATTCAAGGGCGTGCAGGTAACCCGTGCTCAGGGTTCCCATGGCTTTGGTACCGATCATCATCCGGGCGTATTCGATGACGCGAAACATCTGGCGGATTCCATCGTGGCGCTCACCGACCAGATACCCGACCGCAGGCTCGTCTGAGCCAAACGTCATCTCGCAAGTGGTCGAACCCTTGAGACCCATCTTCTTCTCGATGTTCGTGGCGTACACACCGTTGCGCTCACCAATCGAACCGTCGTCGTTGACCAGGTACTTCGGCACAACGAACAGTGAGAGTCCCTTTGTCCCAGGTACAGCACCTTCGGGTCGGGCAAGAACCAAGTGAATGATGTTTTCTACGGCATCGTGTTCCCCGGAGGTGATGAACCTCTTGACACCTTCGATATGCCAGGTTCCGTCACCCTGGTCGAAGGCCTTGGTGTTACCGGCGCCGACGTCGGAACCGGCATCGGGCTCGGTGAGAATCATGGTCCCACCCCAACCTTGATCCATCCAGAGCCTGGCGAAGGCTTTCTGCTCCTCGGTGCCTTCTTCGAAAAGGACACGGGCGAACAGCGAACCGCCGGCATAGAACTGAACCGTGGTGTTAGCTGCCGTCAGCATTTCGGTGACAGCCCACATGAGGGATGGGGGCGCCGGGGTTCCGTCCATTTCCTCTGGAAGACCCAAACGGTCCCACCCGCCATCTTTGAAAGCACGGACACTGGCCTTGACAGATTCGGGAAGCTTGACTTCGCCGTCCTCGAGCTTGAGCGGGATGCGGTCTTGATCGACGTATGAGGCCGAGTAGTCCTCCCTAGCCAGCCGCTCGATCTCGTTGAGGATGTCCCCCATGGTGTCCTGGTCCAGACCCGATCGGATGCTCTCCGGGTAGTCATGCACCCGGTTTACCTCGAAGAGGTTGAACTCGATGTCCCTCAGATTCGCCTTGTAATGACCCATTTCTCTACCTGTTGTTGAGTGAACGCTCTAATTTGAGTCTCCACTCAATATACATCCAAATCGGGTTAAGGGAACCCAGCAAAGGACACGGTGTACGGTGGCGACAGTGCGATACAAAGCGGGCATCGAAACCCGGGAAAAGATCTTGGATTCCACACGGCGTCTCATCTCAGAGGCGGGTCTCGACGGGACAACCATCAAGGCCATATGCGATGCCGCTGGAGTGCTGCCGGGAAGCTTCTACAACCAATTCGAATCGAAGGAGCAAGCCATAATGGCGGTGGTCCGAGAGGCGATTGACGCCATCGACCCGGACCCCGATCACACGGGCCCTGACAAGCTCCACGATCTAGTCGAAGCCTTTGGCCGATTCCTGATCGAACAGGACGACCTCGCCCGCGTGTACATCCGACTGGCGGTCTCCGGGGGACCAAACGGGACGAACCTGGCCGGCCGGGTAATCCGACATCACGAAGGCCGGGTGGCCAGATTCGCTGCCGCCATCGCCTCGGAACACCCTCACCTCAAACAGCCAGACAGCGAACGACGAGCTGAGACTTTGGTTAGCGCCTTGAACGGAATCGCCCTCCACAAAGTCATTGACGACGACTTCGACGTCGAAACTCATGTCGCCGCTCTCCTCCAGGACGCTTTGCGGACCTGATATGGAGTTTGGAATCCAGACCCGTGGCGACTGGAAGTTCATCGCCAAGACAGCAAAGTGGGCCGAGGACCGAGGGGACATCAAGGCCCTTGCTGTCCCCGACCACTATCTCGCCCGAGGTGACACGCCTGACGAGCCCGCCTACGACCACCTCGTTCACTTGGCCGGGTTAGCCGCTATCACCAGCCACCTCGGGCTGGTGTCGCTGGTATCCCCCATAGGGTTTCGCCACCCGGCCGTCCTCTACAAGATGGGTGTGACAATCGACGAGATCTCGGGCGGAAGGTTTACTTTGGGGCTGGGTGCTGGGTGGATGGATAAAGAATTCGAGCTTTACGGCCTTCCCTACCCGGACCTCAAGACCCGCATGGATCAATATGAGGAGGCCATGGCCTACCTGCGAGCCGCCATCACTCCCGGCACCCATGGATTCCGAGGCGAACACTTCACACTTGCCGATTTCGACCCCCATCCGCGACCCTCAGACTTGCGGTTGATGGGCGGCGGAGCAGGGGGACCAAAGGCACGACGAATCACAGCCCTCTATGCCGACGAGTACAACCTTTATGCCCGCAAACCCAGCGAGTTTCGAGAGATCCGAGACCAGACGCGTCTTCTCGCGGCGGAAAATGGTCGCGACCCCGACACCATCTTCTGGACCTCGGCCGGCCCAGGAGTCGCCGCCAAACGAGAGGCTGACTACCGCCGAATCCTCGAAGGGATGGCCGAATTGACCGGTCACACGCCAGACCACATCGAAGACGTCTGGGACGAAAGAGGCTACCCCCACGGATCAGGTGCCAAGAGTGCCGAGATGATCGCGGCCCTCGAAGAAGCGGGTTGTCAGCGTTTCTATCCCCAGGTCTTCTTGGGCGAGGACGATCCGATGGACTTCGACATCGTCCTGGATGCGTATATGGGCCGTTAGGGTCGGAAACCATGAAGTTCTCACTGATGACCGAGCCGCACCTTGGCGGCACTTATGACCAGCAACTAGAAGCAGCAAAGTGGTGCGAGTCCGAAGGTCTCTACTCGTTCGCTCGCTGCGATCATTTCTTGTCTGGCGGCGACCCGACCCCGGACGCAACTGACGCCTTTGCGGTTTTGGCCGGCCTCGCCCGAGACACCTCTGACATACGGCTATGTGTCCTGGTCTCCCCGATCACCTTCAGGCACCCAGCGGTGATCGCCAAGAACGCCGCAACTATCGACCAGATGTCAGGTGGCCGTCTCGACCTTGGCGTCGGCACCGGTTGGATGGAGTTGGAGCACGAGGCACTCGGGCTGCCGTTTCCCGAATGGCCCGAACGTTGGGCCCGATTCGAGGAAGCATTGGACTACCTGGATGCGGCCTTTGGCGATGGTGTCGGCCAGTTTCAGGGCGCGCACTACTCATTGGATGCCGACGTCAGACCCAAGCCAACCGGGCTCAGATTGGTTCTCGGCGGCAGCGGACCCAAGCGAACTCCCACACTCGCCGGACAACGTGCGGATGAGTACAACTTCTTCACCACGACAGTCGAGGAGACTCAGGCGCGGATCGCCGTGATGAAGAAGGCTGCTGGCGATCGGCAAGTTGAGGTCACGGTCATGGGACCCGCGATCGTTGGTCGCACAGACGAGGAGTTGCAGGCGCGGTTGGAACAGATGGCGTCTCGACGAGGCACGACCGCAGAACAGCTCGAAGAGACCTTGGTCGAACGAGGACTGGTTGTTGGCACGCCATCACGGGTCGCTGAGACGATCGCGGCGCTGGAGGGTGCCGGCGTCGACCGTATGTACATCCAGTGGCTGGACCTCGACGACATCGAGGGGATGAAGACGGCTGTCGAAGTGGTCCGTGGCTGAGATCCCTCGAGCAAGTCGACGACTGTTCGAAGCTGTGGACTTCGACCCTGACATCCACATCTTTCCCGAAGGTACGAAGACCGCTGAAGATGCCGCTCGGGCAGTCGGTTGTGACGTAGCCGCCATCGTCAAGTCCTTGGTCTTCAAAGTCGATGGCGAACCAGTCTTGGCCCTGGTTCCCGGCGACGAGCGTCTCGACCTTCGAAAACTTGCCGCCATCGCAGGGGGTTCGACGGCGGCACGCGCCAGCCTGGATGAGGTGCGCGCAGCGACAGGATTCGCAGCAGGTGGAACACCACCGTTCGGGCATGCAACGCCGGTGCGGATCTTTGCTGCCGAGTCCTTGAAACGTCACGACCCGGTCTGGGCGGCAGCTGGGACCCCAATGTCGGTGTTTCCGATCTCGATTGCCGACCTGGATCGTCTCGCATCTCCGCTCTGGGCAGAAATCACCTGACCGTGTAGGGATTTTCACTATGCGGATAGTGGAAATAGCATGCCTTCGGTGAGCCAAGCCCCCCTTCTCCAGATAACCAACCTCCACGCCGTGGCCGGCGATGTTGAGATCCTGAAAGGGGTCGACCTGACCGTGAACCGTGGCGAGATACATGCGTTGATGGGTCCCAATGGCTCGGGGAAATCAACACTCGCAAACGTGCTGATGGGTAACCCCGAATACGAGGTCACTGATGGCTCGGTAATCTTCCAGGGCGAAGACATCACCGACGCCCCTCCCACAGACCGGGGAGCCGCCGGAATGTTCCTTGCGTTTCAACACCCCGAATCGATCCCAGGGGTCTCGGTCATCCAATTTCTGCGTCAGGCGCTCTCCAACCGCACCGGAACAGACCTGACAGTGCTCGAGCTCAGACTCAAAGTGATGGATGCCATGAAGGAACTGGGCATGGAGTCCTCGTTCGCCGACCGCTATCTCAACGAAGGGTTCTCAGGTGGTGAACGCAAACGAAACGAAGTGCTTCAGATGGCAGTCCTGCAGCCGGAGCTCGCGATCATGGACGAGACCGACTCTGGTCTCGATATCGATGCTTTGCGCACCGTCGCCGAAGGGGTCAATCAGATGACCACACCGGACCGTGGATTTCTCATCATCACTCACTACCAGCGGCTTCTCGACTACATCACCCCAGACCACGTTCACATCTTCATGGACGGTCAGGTGATCGAGTCGGGACGGGCCGATTTGGCTCAAAAACTCGAAGAAGAGGGATACGACGCCTTCAGAACGGTGTTGACTTAGTCACACGTGACAGATCTCTCCTACACCAAGGCTGACTTCCCCGTCCTGGAGTCCGGGGTCCATTTCCTCGATTCTGGAGCCTCATCCCAAAAGCCGGTTCAGGTGCTCGACGCCATGGACTCCTTTGCCAGAACCTCCTACGCCAACGTTCACCGAGGGGCGTACCGACTGTCGGTCGAGGCAACGAATGCGTTCGAAGCCGCTCGCCGACGTGTTGCCGAATTCATCGCGTCGCCTAGCCCCGACCAGGTGGTCTTCACTCGGGGCACCACCACCGCAATCAACTCCGTGGCTTTCGGCTGGGGGCTTGAGAACCTCGGCCCCGGTGACCGGGTCCTCGCCACCGAGATGGAACACCATGCCAATCTCGTTCCGTGGCAAATGGTGACCAGGCGAACCGGTTCGAGACTCGACCACATCAGAATCACCGACGACGGGAGGCTCGATATGAACGACTTCGCTTCCCGTCTCGGACCCGACGTCAAGCTGATAGCTGTCACCGGCATGTCGAATGTTCTCGGCACGATCCCCGACCTCACGTCGATTACGCAGCAAGCAGCATCGGTTGGCGCTCGGGTTCTCGTGGACGCAGCCCAACTAGTCCCTCACTCCGGGATCAAAGTGGTGGAGACTGGCGCCGACTTCGTGGCCTTCAGTTCCCACAAGATGCTCGGACCCACCGGGATTGGAGTCCTATGGGGACGCATGGACGCCCTTGAAGAGATGGAGCCCTTCGAAGGTGGTGGCGAGATGATCGCCAATGTGACCCTCCACGACGCAACGTGGGCACCCATCCCCCACCGATTCGAAGCCGGAACCCCACCGATCATCGAGGCGGTTGGGCTTCATGCCGCCATCGACTATCTCGACTCGCTGGGAATGGAGAACGTCTTTGAGCACGACCGAATCCTCACCGAGTACGCACTGAAGGTTCTATCTGACGTACCTGCTCTATCGATCCAAGGACCCAACGACCTCGAGTCGAGGGGTGGCGTGATCTCGATGGTCATGGACGGCGTCCATGCACACGATTTGGCAACGATTCTCGATGAGCAGGGCGTGGCGGTGAGATCAGGGCATCATTGCGCCAAGCCGCTGATGCGGAGACTCAATGTCGCCGCGACGGCCAGAGCGAGCTTCTATGTCTACAACGACACAGAAGACATCGACGCCCTGGCCGCCGGGCTTCGCAAGGCGGGCGAACTGTTCGCCATCGCCTAGCCCCACATCCAGATTTCAGATGAACAGCGTCTGAGCGCCCTCCGAGATCTCAATGAAATCAGCCGCGCTGATGATGCCCTCGACCCGGTCGTAGAGATCGTCTTCGCCGACGTGCATCATGTCAGCCGACATTCGGCAGGCCCATAGATGCCCTCCGGCATCGGTGATCAACTCCAAGAACTCCGGGACGTCGGGAATATCGATGCCCTCAATCTGACGCTTCATCATGTGAGTAGCGAAAGCTGTCATGCCGGGCAGACCCATGAGCATTGGAGGCATGTGTGTCGCAGGATTGCCCACCGGCGTGAACTTCAGGTGCGCCATCGTCTCCTTGTTGATGATGTCGAAACCCCAGAAGGTGAAGAACAGGTGAGTCTCGATCCCTTCTCCGAGGGCGGCATTCGCCAGCACCAAACCCGGATAGGCCATGTCGAGCGAACCCTTGGAGCAAATGATTGCCAGTTTTCGATCCGTCTCGGTGTCATCGAACACCGGGATCGGTGCAGTCATGGTTGTGGTCATTTGATTCTCCTTCAGACGCAACCGACCGGCTTCGGCAGCCCGGCGATATATGCCATCTTCTTGGCAGGCTTCTTGGGGAATAGTTGGAACAGCTCCTTGGTGGAAATTCCTGCGTTGGTGCTGACTCGCCGCAAAGTCGGAGTCACGCCCTCTACCTTGAAATCGTCACGAAGGAATCTGATGGCCTCCAAATGGCGCTCGCCAAGCTCTATGCCGATGTTGGTGGCGAGCTGGTTGGCCAATTCCTCGGACCATTCCTCGTATACGGTCATGAAACCCTCGTCGTCAACGTGGACCTCGTGACCTGCAATCGTCGCAGTGGTCACTGCCTTACCTCCTTGTTGTTTTTGATTGAATCTGAAGATCCGAGACTCTCGAGCAGCACTACCAGTCGGTGCAGCCCCCGTCGAGCCTCGGGTGTTCTCATGCGCCGTAAGATCGCCACCAGACCCGGTGGTTCGGTGGGCTCCTCGACGTCGCCAAGGTCGTGCAGAGTCGACCTCATCATTTGCATGATCTCGGGCTGGGTCATCTCTTTGACCGTTTCGAGAATCAAAACGACGTTCTGGCCAAGGGCCTCGATGTCCTCAGTTGTGAACGAGGTCACGACGTTGTCAACTACCTGGAGTCCGCTCCTGGTGAAGTCGATGTATCCCTTGCCTTCGGCCGTTGACATTGCGCTGACTACCGAGTCGAGACCCTGGCGGGCGATTGGGGAAAGATCGCCAGTCAACTCACTGAAGGTTTCACGAATTCGACGACGCTCTTCGGCCTCTGCCGTAAGAAGTGCTACCTGTCGTTGAATGTCCTCGAGTACCGCGGACTGCTGATCGAGACTTGTCATTGAGTCACCTCTTCTTTCCCTGCCATGGTCATCAGGGCAGGAAGCGGCAGGTCACGACCAGGCAGCAACGCATTCCAGTAGACCCACTTGAAAATCAGCTTGCCAAAGTGGTTCATCTCGGTCTCCTTGAGGAGCGAGAAGGGGCCAACTCCTGGCACCGGGTACTTGCCGGGTAGCGGCTGCGTGTCGTAGTTGAAGTCGATGAGAAGGGCCCGACCGTCGCCTGATTCGACGAAGCAGTTGGCGTGGCCATCGAAACGCCCAGGCATCTCTTCACCGCGGATGTGGTGCAGAAAATTCTCGGCGAAGACCTCGACGGCAAAGTGCGCCACCGATCCCGCCTTTGACGTCGGGATATCAGCTGCGTCACCGATCGCGAAGATGTTGGAATACTTCGTCGACTGGAAGGTGCCTGGATCGACCGACACAAAGTTCAGTTCGTTCCCCAGCCCACTTCTTGCAACAAAGTCGGCTCCCATGTTGAGAGGCACTGTCACCAGGAGGTCGAAGGGGATCTCTCTTTCGTCAAACGAAACCAGGGCCGATTGCTCGTTGTCAATGCGTTCGACGTAGAAGTCCGTTTCGAGAGCGATCTTCCGCTCTTCCAACATCGCCCCCAGGTGTTTTGAGGCGACCGGCTTGGTGAATGCACCGTCGAGCGGCGTCACATACACCAGCTCGACCTGATCCCGCATTCCGCGCTCTTTGAAATAGGAGTCTGCGAGGAACGCGAACTCGAGCGGGGCCACCGGGCATTTGATCGGCATCTCGGTGATATGAACGACCAACCGCCCGCCGGACCATGTCCGAAGCGCTTCGGACAGTGCGACCGCTCCGTCGTAGGTGTAGAAATCGAAGACCTTCTCGCGCCATAGAGAACCGAGAGTTCCCTCTGTTTCATCGGGCCGAGGCGTCGCTCCCGTGGCTACGACCAGCTGATCGTATGGAATCTCGGTGCCGTCCTCCAGCAACACGAGGTTGCGCTCCGGGTCGACTTTGTCAATGGCTCCGGCCACCAACTCCACCCCATCAGGAATGAAGTCGGATCCTCGCTTCACAACCTCGTCGGGCTGGTACGTCCCGAAGGGAATGAACAGGTAACCAGGCTGGTAATGGTGCTCGGTGCTCTGATCGACAACGGTGATCTCCCAGCTACCTGCATCCAGAAGGGGGCGCAGGCGGTTGACCACCATTGTTCCTGCCGTGCCGGCACCAAGCACGACTAGTCGCTGTCGGTGTGTGCCCATACCGACACTGTCTTACAACGTAAAGTAGATGGCTAGGGCACAAAGACCCGTATTCGGATCCGAACCCGCCGCATGGAATGCCGTTGCGAGCAGTGGCGTTGGTCACTATCTGGCAGCAACTAGCCTCGACCCAAGAAATGGCACTGGAAGACCTCTATCGCGAAGTGATCCTCGATCACTATCGAAATCCACGCAATCGAACCAAGCTCGAGTCCCCCACCAACACCGCTGAAGGGGTAAATCCGTTGTGTGGTGACGAAATCAGCCTCGACCTGTTGGTAACGGACGGAGTCGTCTCCGGCGTTGGCATGTCGGGACAGGGTTGCTCGATAAGCCAATCGTCTGCCTCGATGATGACTGAGGCCATTCAAGGCAAGACCATCGACGAAGTTCAAGAGATCGCTGGTCGGTTCCGCCGGATGATGTCAATCGAGGAGGGCGAAGACGCCGGCTTGGACCCCGAGCGACCTGGCTCAGTACTTGGAGACATCGAGGCACTACAGGGTGTCCGTCAGTATCCCGTCCGAATCAAGTGCGCCAGTCTCGCCTGGAACACACTTCTCGAAGCCCTCGAAAACGAGGATTCAGCGGCTAACGGAGGCCGCCCTCAGTCATCCCCTTGATATCAAGCGCCTCGTCGAGCTCGTCTTCGGAAAGCAGTCCTTCCTCCAGCACCAGTTCCCTGACCGACCGGCCGGTAGCAACCGCCTGCTTGGCGATGCGTGCACCGTTGTCGTATCCGATATGAGGGTTGAGAGCGGTCACGATGATCGCGTTCTTTTCGACCAACTCTCGAGCACGTTCTGAGTTCGCCTCCAGACCATCAACACACCGCTCGGCGAAGGTCGATGCAGCATTCGCTAGCAATTCGATCGACTCCAACAAGTTGTGAGCCAGTACCGGCATCATCACGTTGAGTTCGAAGTTCCCGCTGGCACCGCTCAGAGTGATTGCAGCGTCGTTTCCGAGCACCTGAGCAGCCACCATCATCATCATCTCTGACATAACGGGATTGACCTTCCCAGGCATGATCGAAGACCCAGGCTGCAGGGCGGGAATTCGCAACTCGGCTAAACCTGATGTTGGCCCCGATCCCAGAAATCGAATGTCGTTGGCGATCTTGTATAGAGAGGTTGCGACGGTTTTCAGGGCACCAGACGTCATCACGGCAGCGTCTTTGGCTCCCTGGGCCTCGAAGTGATCTGGCGCTTCGCGATAGGGGTATCCCGAGCGCTCGGCCATGAGCTGAATGACATCGCGTGCATAACCGTCCGGCGCATTGATTCCAGTCCCTACGGCCGTTCCACCTAGAGCCAGCTCCTCAAGATCACGAAGTGTGCTCGCCACCCGCCCGCTTCCCTTGCGCACCTGAGCTGCAAACCCCCCAAACTCCTGCCCCAGGGTGACGGGTGTGGCATCCATCAAGTGGGTGCGACCTGACTTCACGACATCCGTGAACTCCTCGGCCTTGGCCTCGAGCGAAGTCGCCAGCTGATCGAGGGCAGGTAGCAGATCCTCACGAACGGCGGCCACCGCGGCCACGTGGATAGCGGTGGGGATGACATCGTTGGACGATTGGCCAAAGTTCACGTGATCGTTGGGATGTACTTCCCCGTCTACCGTGTTGGAAGCCAGCGCCGCGATCACTTCGTTGGCGTTGGTGTTGGTCGACGTCCCAGACCCGGTTTGAAATATGTCGAGCACGAACTGACCGTCGTGATCACCAGCCATCACAGCGTCAGCCGCGTCGCGAATAGCCCGCGCCAACTCGCTGTCGATGAAGCCGTGGCGCTCCGCAACGGTGGCCGACGATCCCTTCTGCAAGCCGAGCGCCCAAATGAATCTTCGGTTGAAGCGGAGATCCGAAATGGGAAAGTTCTCTACTGCCCTCTGGGTCGAGGCTCCGTACAACGCGTCTGCTGGGACCTTCACCTCACCCATCGAGTCCTTTTCGATGCGATATTCCATACCTCGCACGCTAACTGAGATATTTCCGATTGGATTCGTACAACCGATCGAAGGACGGCCGCAGGCCATCGGTGTCGTCCACTGCAGCTGCTGCGACCTGCAGGAGTTTGACCAAACCGTGAAAATCGGCGATCGAGATCTCCTCTAGTTTTGGCTTGGCAGCCGACAAATCCCCCGCCTCGACCTGTTCCAGGTTCCCCCTGTTGTGCCAGTTGGCCAACGCCAAACAGAGACCGGTGGCTCGATATCCGTACACCCCAAAAGCCGTCGCTTCGCACCCGCCACCGTCCATCAGCTTTCGTTGAAATGAGAGCCCCTGTCGGGACGCTGCCGACGCAATTGCGTTGGACATGTCTCGATCGAACACCGTCGAGCGATCTCCGATCCTGATGATCGGCCCATCGCCAATTCGGGCTGTTGGGAGCTCACGTGAGGTTTCGATTGAAAGAAGGCGGCTTCCTTTGGGCAATGTCTGGAACTTGGCCGCATGGATCGCGCCGATCAGCCCGACCTCTTCAGCTCTGGTCAATAACACGCCAAAATGCTTGAGACCCGGCTTGGAGCGGGCCGCGTCGAGCGCCGCGAGGGCGGCTGCCGCCCCGGCGAGATCGTCGCATGCTGGAGCGCGGAGCCGGCCCCGAACGATGGATGACGGGGGAAGCGCCCAGACAGCAATGTCGCCACGGCTGACCTTTCCGCGAAATCGGATCGTGCCGCGCTGGGACTTGGCGTCGTATGAGACAACGCGCCCGGATGCTCCTTCGGGCACCCGCACCAAAGCGTCTTCGAAATAGGCAGCGTCGACACCACCACGGAACTCGAAACTGCCGTCAGCGTCAGTGAGGACGAACGCCGGATGATCCATATGGGCGACAGCCAGCACCGGATCTTTGGCCTTGCGTCCCTTCTGCGTGATGATCAGGTTCCCCCCGGAGTCCTGGCTCATGCGCAAGTCGCTCCGCCGGTCTACCCATCTCCGCACCCAATCGGCGACGCGACCCTCATGACCGGAGGCCGTCGGTATGGCGGTGAGTTGGGTGAGCCACCTCTCAGCCGTGGCCCGGTCGGCCATCAGACGTCGAAAGGTGTGCTGGTGAAGAACTCAGACGGCTTTCGAACTGGGCCACCGGTCTCGGCCGGAACGATGCCGAGCCTTTCCCGCACTGAGTCGTATCCGCCTTGTTCCAGTTCCTCGGCCAACTCGGCGCCACCCGAGTCAACCACTCGCCCGTCCATGAGGATGTGAATTCGATCTGTGGACAGGTAGCGGAGAATGCGGCTGTAGTGAGTGATGATCAAGACACCAACGCCAGGGCCCCGCATCTCTTCGACGGCTTCGGCGACCTGTCTTACGGCATCGATGTCGAGTCCTGAGTCGATCTCGTCGAGGAGTGCCACCTTGGGCTGGAGAACAGCCATCTGGAAGATCTCGGACTTCTTCTTCTCCCCGCCCGACAGGTCGTCATTGAGAAACCGACCAAGGAACGGGGCCATGCCGAAACGCTCACTCTCGCTTTTGATGCGGCGCTCAACATCATCGTCATCCAGACCACGCTCCTGGCCCGCTACCTCGAGGAACTCCTCGAGCCGGATACCTGGCACCTCGGTCGGATACTGAAAGCTCTGCAAGAGACCGGCTCGGGCCCTCTCGTCTACCGACAGCTTCAAGAGATCCTTGCCGTCGACCGAGGCATCACCCTGAACCTGATAACCCGCCTTGCCCGTCAGCACGTGACACAGAGTGGACTTCCCCGAGCCATTGGGGCCCATGAGAGCGTGAACCTCGCCAAAAGGCACCGACAACGAAAGACCGTCCAGGATCTGCTTTCCCTCAATTGCGACGGTCAGATCTCGAACTTCAAGCGCAGCAGCCATTATTCGTCCACCTCCAAAAACACCACCCCATCGGTCACGGTCACTGTGTAGGTCGGAACGGCCACCGTTGCGGGCAACGATCCCGGTTCACCCGTTTCAAGACTGAACTCCGAGCCATGCCGGGGGCATTCCACTGCGTTGTCCCACAGTTCGCCTTCGGCAAGGGACGCCTCGGCGTGAGAGCATCGGTCACCAATCGCATAGACATCATCTTCGATGCGGAACATGGCGATCCGGCGATCTCCAACCTTGACTTTGAGCCCACGACCGCGGGGGAACTGGTCAAGCGGGCCGATCTCGACGTTCATCCGACGCGCCCTTCTTCCTGGGCTGTTACAAACCTCGAGAACACCTCATCGGTCACCGCGCCGGCAAGACCGCTGACCGGCAAGCGATCAACGACTTCGGTGAAGAACCCTCTGATGAGCATTCGCTCCGCTCGCTCGCGACGAACGCCGCGACTCTGCAAGTAGTAAAGGTGATCTTCTTCGAGGGGCCCCACCGACGATCCGTGGCCGCAAACGACGTCATCACAGAGAATCTCCAAGTTCGGCACCGAATGCGCCTTTGCATCTTCGGACAGCACCAAGTTGCGGTTGGTTTCGAAAGTGGATGTCTTCTGCGCATCCTTTTCGATTCGAAGCAGTCCCGTGAAGACACTCTGGGCTGCATCCTCGACCGCCCCTTTGAGGAAGATGTCAGACGAGGTGCTTTTCCCTGAGTGGTTGACAACCATCCGATAGTCGAGGGTCTGTTCTCCCTCTCCGAAGTAAAGCCCAACAACCTCGGAGGAGCTTCCGTCACCCTCGAGATCAACGGCAAGGTCAAGACGACCGAGCTTCCCTCCAAGACCGACCTCGCCAAGTCTCGAAGTGGCATCACGGGCGAGCTTTACACGTTGGTGAACCACCTGGATTGCGGCATGATCGAGATTCTGCACCGAGACGAAAGACAGGTTGGCTCCTGGCCCTGCCGCCAACTCAACAGTCGGGACCATCAAAAGGCGGGCTCCGGGTGCGCTGCGGTACACGACCACCACCGAAGCCTGGGAGTTTTCTCCCAATTCGATCCTCAAGTATGGAAACGATGCAGAGTTGGGAGTAACACCCTGAACATCGACCACCAGCGGCTGTTCCAGGACCTCGCCATCGGAGACCTCGAGGACTAAACCGTCGTGGGTAAAAGATGAGGCGGCTGCAGCCAGCTTGTTGTGATCCGCCGGAAGCGTCCACATCAAGTCATCGACGTCTGACATCCTTTTGAGCGGTCCGTGCCCGGTCTCGATAACGAATCCATCGACGATACGAGCGGCAGCGGCAGAACCGCCAATGGCACCGAGGAACACTCCCTGTTCCATCGAGTCGCCCGGGGTCACGGGGGGGACGAGCCCCTCGAAGGGCATGTCGTAGTCGACGTACCTCCAGTCTTCCTCGACTCCCGTCGGCTCGTCGAGCGCCAGGAAGGTTGGCATGGAAGCTTTCATCTGTTCAGCCCGCCATGTCGGCGCGCGTTGGGCCAGTTGATCTAATGAACGTTGGTCAAACATCGAGAAGAGTGAATCTGTTGTGGACCCGCCGATCGTATTTCCCCTATGGCGGTAGTGCGAATTACTCGACCGAACGCAGAGCCTGAGTCGTCACTCTCGACTGGGCATTCCAAAGCATCCATCCCAAACCGAACCCCTCTGCTGATTCGATCTGTGCGCGCACCTGATTCGCCTCGTATCCGAAGTCTTGGAGCCACGGCCTCACGATCGCCCTACTGGTCATCCTTGCCATGCCATCCTCCAACGCCTCTCGTATGACGTCGCCGGGATGCTCATTGGGTTCGTCGAACCACCAACCTGAGTCGTAGTGGGACGGGTACAGCATCGGAGACACCACGTCGACGATTCCGGAGATCTCTTCCCAGCGTTGTCCAATACCACCGTCGTCTGTAGCCGTGGTCAGATATCCGAAGATGTCAGCCGCCACCGCGCATCTGAGAGGTCGAAGTTCCGCCACTGCATCTTTGAGAAATCCGGTAACAGTGGAGAGACGCACATCCGGAGTCACTCCCCCATCAAACGTGGCAGATTCACGGCGTGAGTCCGGGAATCGGATGTAGTCGAACTGCACCTCATCAACCCCCAGTCGGCATGCCTCGATGGCCAAGTCCAACCCGTAAGCCCTGGCATCGGGATCGGTAGGGTCGAGGAAGTATTGGCCGTTCGCCTGATAAGGGCCGTTGAGATCGGCGTCCCACACCGCCATCTCGGGATGGCTCCTCGAAACTATCGGATCGTTGAACAAGACGATCCGACCTATGACGTAGAGACCCAGCTGGTGCGCTTCCTGCACCACATCGTTCAAAGAGTACGCCCTGACCGCCGCGCCAGAGGACTCGGCCACCACGTTGGATGTCTCATAGAAGACCCTCCCTGACTCGTCCTTGAGGTCAATCATCAGAGAGTTCAGTTCGGTGTCGAGGGCCATCTCTACGAACGTCTCGAACTCGTCGCGGACATTCTCTCCCCCGATGTGGACGGCCCTGGCGGTGAAAGGTCGCAGCGTGACCTCCATCTCGCCTGCTCCCCCATCCCAGTCAAAACGGTGTTCCAGCCAAGCGGGCCGACTAACCACAACCTCGCCGCTCTCTGCCCCCCGTAACTCAAAGCGACCTTGGGGGTCGGTCACTCCACTTACTCCCCCGGCATCGACGAAGACCTCTCCCAACCCCTGGCCATCCTCGTCACTCACTTGACCCCGAAGCACCTGCGCACGGAGTACGACGTCGAAGCGCTGCTCCGGTCGGTCAGAGAGTGTGATTGTCTGAGGGACGTGCCCAGGAGCGCTGACCGTCAGTACTCGAGAAGAGCGGTCCCATCGCAGTTCCAGCGAACCGGCAGAGTCAGTCGTCCCAGCCTGCGAACCGGCGATGTCGACAACTGCAGAAGCTACGGGAACCCCGGCATCGTCGAGCACTCTCAACTCGTATGGGTGCGATTGGCCCAACAGGGACCAAACGGACCACGCGATCCAAACCAAGCTGAGCGCAACCAGCAGTCGGAATTGGGTCCGGCGGGTCACGTTGGTGAATCGTAATTCGACACCGGCATTGTGGGCTAAGTCGGTTGCCAGATTCCTCCAGGGCCGGTAGGTTTTCCACAGCGGCTGGCCCGGAATCGAGGAGCGCGCTTTGGATAGAGCGACCAAGGCTAAGCAACCATTAGATCGAGGTTCTAGCTCGGGAGATACTGTCGGGCTGTATCTCGACGAGGTATCCGAGCACGAACTCCTCACAGCCGAAGATGAGGTGCATCTGGCGCGGGCCATGGAGCAGGGTCGCAGAGCAGCAGCTGTCCTCGATTCCGGCGATTTCGAATCCGCGGATCGCATCCGGCTTCACCGGGCCGTCGCGGCAGGAGATCAAGCCAAAATGGCCTTCATTCGGTCAAACCTTCGCCTGGTAATAAGTATTGCCAAGCGGTACACGGGCCGAGGGCTCGACCTTCTCGACTTGATTCAGGAGGGCAATCTTGGATTGATCCGAGCAGTCGAGAAGTTCGATTGGCGCAAGGGGTTCAAGTTCTCAACATATGCAACGTGGTGGATTCGTCAGGCCATCACCAGAGGACTCGGCAACAACGGACGCACAATCCGGCTCCCCGTTCACATGGTCGACGTGGTTAGGACGGTGCACGACACCCGACAGGCTCTGCACGACCAATTTCACAGGGCGCCAACGCTCGAGGAGATCTCCGACGTCTCCGGACTGCCGCAAGATCGTGTCCTGGCCGCCCTGGAGGCACCGGCTGAGACGGTTTCATTGGATCGGCCAATCGGAGAGGACGGCGACGCTGCTCTCCAGGACTTCGTTCAGGACGACGCTGCCACAGATCCCGAAGATCAAGCCGCAATTGCTTGGCGTCGCGACCGACTGATCAAGGCACTGACCTACTTGGACCACGAGGAACAACAAGTGCTGTGGCTTCGATTCGGACTGGACGGCAATGAGCCGTGGACGCTCGCTGATGTTGGCCGAGTGATAGACGCAACCCGCGAGCGAGTCAGACAGATCGAGTCACGCGGACTAGCGAAGCTCCGGCATCCGTCGTGTGAAATCGATCTGAAAGGCCTTCTCTAGGCCGACTTCTTGACGTACCGGAGAAAGAGAGATCGATCTCCATACAAGACCCGATCGAGGTTCATCTCTTGGTTCGTTTCGGCCCACTCACCAACGGCCATCCTCGGGGAGTCACCAGCAACGAGCATAGGAGCAATGGTCCATGCGATCTCATCGACGTAACCCCCGGCGACGAACTGTCCGAACAGGCTGGGGCCCCCTTCGAGCAGGACCGCGCGAGCCATCCGCAGGTAGTGAAGAATCCCAGATGCACTCAGGTCCGCAAGCCTGATGACATCAGCAACTTCATCAAGGGCTTCTGCCCTATCCGCATCAGCGGTGGTCGTCGTGAGGATCGTCACTCGGTTCTCAGGGTCGGAGAACACCCTGGCATCAGGATCCAGGCTCAGAGATCCCGAGACCACAACCAGGTGAGGGTTGGACTCGAGTCCCGCCACTCGGCGCAGACCTTGCCGCTCGGGATCGAGATCTATCGGTCGATAGTTCTCGGCCCGAACTGTCCCAGCACCCACAACGATGAAGTCAGGAACAGCTCGGATAGCATCAAACATGGCCTTGTCGTCGGGATCATTGATCGCAGTGGAGCCACCGTCCACGACGGCGGCTCCGTCGATAGTGGTGATGAAGTTGGCCATTACCCAGGGACGCCCCGCGACGGACCTCTGGTATTCAAACTGGGCCTTCAACGGATCTACTTGGGGGCCACCCGGCTCTGACCTGATCACATTCCGGACTCTATCGTTACTCGCCCTCGACTATCCCTACGAGATTGCCGGCCGGATCTTTGAAAAGGGCGAAGGTGACGATGTCGGGGATTTCCGTCTTCGGTGTGACTGTCGTACCCCCAGCGGTTTCGATCAGCTCGAGGGTCGAATCGATGTCGGCAACCTGGACATAAAGCGCCTGGTAGGCCGAGTCATCGCTGGATGCGCCAACCGCACCGGCCACACCCATTCCGTCGCCATCGGTCGTGAAATACTGGTTGAACCCCGGAACCGCACTCATCTTCCAATCGAAGATCTTCTGATAAAACGCTTTCAGACCGTCGCCATCGGGGCCCATTAGCTCCCAATGGACTATGGGGTTGTTAGACATGTGTCCTCCTGGACTAGCTTTCGAAAGATTGACGAACGAGCGACCACCGGCTCTACAAACTCAACCAGATGTGACACTGGTGGTGGTTACTTCGACCACGATCTGATCCAATCCACCGTTCACTCCCCAATAGGCGACCAACACAATGGTCACGATCACCAAGGCGGTGAGAACGCGATTGAACGTTCGTCCAGTCTCGGTTTGGGAGCCAATACCAGCCCGACTCACGGAGCCAGGCTAACGGGAGTCATCGTCGGCTGTCGGTCACTCCTCGGAGTCTTCAGCGGCCATCACCGGATCCGCCTTGACTAGACCCCTTTCTACCAGCTTCTTCACGACCTCTTCGGCCACCTCGGCCGCCTGCTCATCGCCCATACGAGGACCCATCTTCTCCACAAACTTGTCCTTCGCCTGAGTCTCAGTGAGGTCCATGTATTCGGCCTTCTTCTCCATGACCACCTTGGCTATGGCGAACAGCACACCGGCAACGATGGCAACCCTGATCAGGTTCTTGATGGGATGGCGCTCGGCCAACTCGATCTCACGTCCCATAAATACACCTCCTGCGGTGGACAATACCCGCGCTCCTCGGCACCGAGAAGCTGGCAGGGGCAGCTACGTGGCTTGCTAGAAAAGGGGACCCGTGATCTGGAACGGCGCATCAGCACCGAGCATCTGGAACAAGACATAGGCGAGAAGGGCGCCGCCGGTTATGGAGAGATTCTTCATGAACTGGGTCATCTCCATTTGCTTTGCCATCGGATCGGTGTCGGTCCAGAAGTGATGCACCATGAAGTTGGTCGGAACGAGGAACGCAACGAACAAGAGCGCACCCGCGTCCGGGTAGATACCGAGAATGAGGGACAACCCTGCCAAGACCAACATCACTCCGGTCAGTTGCGTCAGGAGTCGAGCGTTGCCGACCCCGCGTGACTCCGCGTACGCCGCGGTGGCCTCGGTGGCACCGAAGTGGCCACCCAACCCTGACCCGACGGCGATTGAGCCGAGCAGTATCCGACCAAGCAGAACCAAGATGTCCATTGAGTGCCTCCTCGAGTAGATCGACGTGCCCTTGAGACTGGAGCCGAGGTGGGTTGGTTACTTGATCGTGCCCTCCACATGTTGACATGTGAGTATTTACTCACCTATTGTCTGGCGGGATGGATGAGGTGTTCAAAGCCATAAACGACCCGAGCCGACGGTTACTGCTCGACGCACTTGCCGAACGGGACCAACAGAGCCTCCGAGAGCTAACAGCTTTGCTCCCGCAAATGACGCGTTACGGAGTCATGAGCCATCTCCAAGTTCTGGAGAACGCCGGCCTGATCACCACCAAACGGCAGGGACGAATGAAGTTCCACTACCTCAACCCAATGCCCATCAGGTTGATACACGATCGATGGATCAGCCGATTCGCCGAGCATCGCCTAGGGGCCCTGTCCACCATCAAACGAACCGCCGAGAAAGGAACCAAGGAAATGGAGAACCCAACCCACGTATATCGGGTCTACATCAAGGCCTCGCCTGCCGAAGTCTGGAATGCCATCACGGATCCCCGGCTGACGTCTCAGTACTTCTACGGGACATCGGTCCAGTCCACCTGGGAGGTTGGAGCCGACATCGCCTATACGTATCCCGATGGGTCAGAAGCTGCAACGGGCGAGATTCTCGCCATCGAGGAGGGAAGACGGGTCGAGATGACCTTTCTCCCCAAGTGGGACTCCGAGTTGGAAGAGGAAGGCCATGTGCGGGAGGCGTGGATCGTCGAAGCCAAGGGCGACATGGTCGAACTGACCGTGGAACTCTATGAGATCGGCCCTAAGACTCTCGTCGACTTCGAGGCAGGACTTCCCTACATCGTGTCGGGCCTCAAGAGCCTGATCGAGACCGGAACTCCCCTACCGAGCCCGACTGGCTGAGGTCACTGCACGCAGAACCAGTTGCCCTCGGGGTCGTACATTTCAATCCAGATCTCCCCAGCAAGTCCGGTGGCTTCTCGCTCGAATGTCGCCCCGAGGGCCTCAAGTCTTCCACGCTCATCTGAGAGAAGAGACCGACGGGCTTCATCGTCCAGATCGGGACTGTGACCAACAGCGTTGATGTCGAGGTGAACTCTTTTACCTGGGGGGTCTGGTTCCCACCGCTCAAACAGAACTCTCGGACCCTCCCCGGTGGGATCAACGGCTGCGGCCATGTCGTTGCGGCGATCCTCCGGAATCCCTACCGAATCGGCGAACTCGTCCCAGCTACCAAACCCAGGAGGTGGTGGCTGGAGTTCGTATTGGAGCGCCCCCGCCCAGAATCGAGCTAGTCGTTCGGGATCTCTGGCGGCGATGACGATCTGAATGGAATGAGCCATGACCCGAATCTAGACGCGACTCGAGCCGCCCACCCACGAGCGGCCCGAGTCATTTAGTCCTCCCCGACTATTTATGGCTTGTTGCGACCAGGAGCGTCACCAGACTTGCCACGATTCTCGTTCTTAGGGCCTTTGTCAGGGCGTTCCTTGTCGGGTCCGCCTTTGCCCTTGCCACGCTCGCAGGTCGTTTCGATCGAAACCTCTTCGGGCTCTTCACCCTCGACTGGCTCGACAGCGTCTTCTTCGCCGCCTTCCTCGATCTCTTCGATGTCGCTGACCTTGACCTGCTGGTCACCCTTGCCGAGATCCGACTGAGCAAGAAGTCGAACCAAACATCCACGGTGCTTGCCCTCGTAGAGGGAGTTGAAGAGCTTCATGAACTGGCCGTGGTTTATCTGCCCGTTGGGTCCGCCAACTTCGCCCTCACCAGAAACGCATTCGCCTTCGGCTGCCTCTTCCTCGCCCTCGGCTGCCTCTTCCTCGCCCTCGGTTGGCTCCTCGTCACAAGCATCGGGAAACTCGATCGACGTGATGTTCCAGACCAGGAAATGCGTAGCTTCGTCATAGGTATAAGTCAGGACCGTGTCGTTGTCGCTTTCAGGCTCCTCTTCACCTTCGACAGCGAGCGCTAGTCCCGAGAAAGCCATCAATCCGATGACCGTCAGCAAAATCGTCCACTTTTTCAGCACTTTTTCATATCTCCTGGTCGGTCCCAGTCCGCCCTCAATCCAGTAATCGTTCAACAGGTGGGCCGGGATACTGCCGTTATTGAGATTTCATGGATGGCGGTACGGTTTGGCGGTGACGCTGAAGGACTTCTCCCAGATCCTCACGGCCGCAAAGAGCGGAGAGGATTGGGCATGGTCAGAGATCTACAGCTCAATAGCTCCGTCCCTCACCGGATACCTAGCCATGAGGGGAGCCCTCGAACCCGAGGACGAAACCTCCGAAACTCTGCTGAGCGTTGCTCGGAACATCTCAACGTTCGAGGGAGATGAAGCGGCATTTCGTTCGTGGGTGTTCGTCATTGCCCACAGACGGATGATTGATGGGCGAAGACGGAAGGCCAGACGGGTCGAGGCTGTAGAGATGACAGGCGAGCACCCCGTGGTCGGTGGAAACGTGGAGCTCGAGGCCATCGAACGACTCGGATTGGAAGATGCGTTCGAAATGCTGGAGTGCCTCACCGACGAGCAGCGGGAAGTGGTCACTCTGAGGCTGATGGCTGACATGTCGCTGGAGGAAACGGCGAATGTGATGGGAAAGAGGGTCGGCTCGGTCAAGGCGTTGCAGCGCCGCGCAATTGCTTCATTGAGGCGATCCGTTGATGTCCAACTCGGTGACCAAGCGGTATCCAAATGACCGAGAAAGGCGATTACCCAGATGAGATGGTCAACAGACGGCTAACTGACGCTGAGATCGAGGCCGTATTCACCAATAGTGAACCCTCGAACCCCGAATTGGCAGAGATTGCCGATCGTTTTCGCGCGCTACGCGCCGCCCGGGCTACCTTCGATCCGACCCAACATGTCGATGAGTTCGCCAAGACTGCCGCTGGACTGGCTCGAACCGGCAACCCGGTCAAGCTCGCGGCAACCGCACGTCTTAGACGCGGGCCTTCCCTGACACCGCGTCTGGCTGCCGCAGCGGTTGCCGCGTTTCTTCTTGTTGGTACCGCCGGAACCGCCGTAGCCGCCGACTCTGCAGCACCAGGCGACTTTCTCTACGGAATCGACCGTGCCCTCGAAAGTGTCGGAATAGGCAACGGAGGCGTTCTCGAGAGAGTCGCTGAGGCAAACACCCTGACCGAGCGCGGCAAGTCCGCCGATGCCTTGGAGCACCTGGCCGAGCACCTGCCCCCAGAAAGCTCCTCAGCCTCCGACGCATTGTTCGACGCCTCTGAGAGGATCCGGTCCAACGAAAAGGGACCCGAAGATGTGATCGAGTTTCGTGGAGAGGTCGCGGACCTACTCGAGTTCCTCTCTACCTACGAGTTCCGTAACCGTGATTTCGGGCAAGAAATCGCCGAGCGTGCCAAGGAACTCGGCAACCGCCCCGAGGAGAACACGGGCCGTGGCCAGGGACAAGGCCAAGGCCAAGGCCAGCGACAAGGCCAGGGACAAGGCCAAGATCAGGGAAAAGGCCAAGGAGCGGGCGGTTAAGAAACTGACGACCTAAAGCCGATAGTCCACTTTGTGGGGGAACTCAGAACCCCGGGCAGCTCGCCCGGGGTTTGAGTTTGTCTAGAGACTTCCCGCTCAACGGTGAACCTGGATTCCCTTGCCGGTAACCGCCAGACCTTCACTCGGATATAGGCCGTCGTTGTAGATGACTCCGCCCGGACCGGTGACGGATATCCAGAACAGATCCGCCGAAGTCGAGGCATAGCGTTCGTCCCTGGCCACGACCTCGAAGGTATAGCCAGACTCGCCGTTGACCTTTGCCGTTCCACTGAATGACGCGACACCGTCGACGATCAGCAGATCGGTCAGAGACGTTGCGTGGACATTGAGACCGGGATGGACCTGAACCTGGAGACTGCCCATGACGTCTGCATTGCGGTTGTACCGAGCCACAAACCCGAAGGTTGCCTTGCCCGATTCGTCAGGACGCACCCAGCCTCCGCCTGTGACAAACGTGTCGGGATCGAAAACAAAGACTTCGCCGAGGATCGCGGTGTCATATCCGCCATCGTCGTCGTAGACGGTGACCGACACAACGTAAGTTCCGGGAGTGGCATAAATGTGACTGGCAGTTGCTTCCCCGGAACCCGGAACCTCAACGACCAGACCATCTGACGAGCTTCCGTCTCCCCAATCGAAAGTCGCGGTATGAGTGTCTTCGAGACCCGCATCGGTGAAAGCCACTTCCACATCCAGGGTTGATCCGATGTCGTGGTTGTCCGGCACATTGGAAAAGCCGGTTATCACCGGGGCAAGGTTGAGAATCGTGACATCAAACGTGTCAACCGTTTCTTCGACACCATCTGACGCCGTGACAGAAACCGAGTAGAACGCTGGGCCTTCCACCAGCGGTGCGTCCCAAGTCCATGAACCATCAGAAGAGGGAACAAAGCCGGAGCAATCACCCTCACAAGACAACGTGAGGGAGTCGTCATCAGCGTCCGTGAACGCACCCGAGGTCGAACCCACCGAACCCTCGTTGCCGACCACGTCCGCTGCACCTGAGCCAACAACTTCGGGCGGGGAGTTGAGAGGCTCGGTAGTCACCGCACTCATCGACATGTCAGGCTGCGAGAAGTTGTAGAGGGCCATGGGGCCAACTGGAAAATCACCAGCCAGATCGATCTCCAGGCCACCGTTGACCCATACCTTCAGGGAGGTTGTCGTGTACTCGACCACGAAGTCGTAGCTGCTGTTGTCGACCCACCCGACATTGCCGTGGATGGCTCCCCTGGCCAACTCAACGACAGAGCCAACCGGGTTGACCGCCGAATCGACGTGACCCCAGATCTCGTTCAAGGTTGGCACACCGCTCACCCGGGAAACGGCAAGGCCCGCTGTACCGGTTACCGGGCCTGTGCCCTCACCCCAGTCGATGGATTGGGTTCCCTTCCTCCAGTCGACCAACAGGTAGTCGGTGGCGGGATCGGCAGGATTGGTGTCGAAACCAAGTGCGATCCCAAAGAAGTCGTCATCGAAAGCGGGAGTCGTGAACGTCGCTGTGATGCGGTTGCCGTCGGCCCCTTCGGGAGAGGCAAAAAAGGTAGGTAGCCCATTTACGGTCTGGTGGACCTCATCGCCCGCTGGGGTGACCTGCCATGACCCGTTGCCCGGTGCTCCTATGCCGGCATGAGGCTGATTGAATGAGACCCACGTAGTGAAATCGACTGCCTCAGCGGCAGATACGGGGAGTGCAGGCAAAAGCAGCAGGCAAACTGCCAAAACGGCAACCTTATGGCGCATAGGGGCATCCTCTCCCCCAGCTCGCTCCACTCCTGACGGTCAAGGTAACCCATCGTGGGACAAAATCAATAGGTAGCCGGGCCGCTTCAGCCGCCAAGCTTCGAGACGAAACTCGTTACAACCGCTGCGAACTCGTCAGGCTGCTCCATCAGCCACCCGTGCTGAGCACCCTCGATCACCAAGTGTTCGGCCTGGGGACACGCAACGAGATAGCGGGCCGCATGACTGGTCGCAACTACCTGATCCTGTCCTGCCTCAACAACGAGGACCGGGCCAGCGACCGGATCATGCTCAGCAAACGGCTCTTCGGCGGACCGATCCACGCGTGCAACCGAACCTGGAGGAGTTGTCACCAACGCCTTCGCCGTGTCGATCTCTTTGTCCAAGAACTCTGGCGAAAAGAGCGATTCGAGGACCTCATCAAGCGACGGCGGCGCGTCAGTGGGCCTGTCGGCGGACTCTGATAACAGCACGTCGGAAAATCCCGCCACCGGGAATGCCAGAACAAGCCCTGAAACTCGTTCCGGTTCCTGGCTAGCCAACCAATAGGCCGTCATGGCTCCACGACTCAAGCCAACCAGTGTTGCTTGCCGGACCTGCATTGCGTCCATGACATCCAACACATCGCGCGCCTGGTCCAATGCAGTTCTCGGCATCGTCTCTTCCGCACCAGATCCATAGTCGAAGTTGGTCACCCTGAATCCGTGTTCTGCGATTGCCACCGACGCTTCTCGGGCCCACATCATTGGAACGGCGGATCCCACGATCACGATCTCGGGACCACTGCCGTAAGTCTCCGTGATTGCCGTGCACCCACGGCAATCGACTTCCTTAGTCATCATGTATCTCGTGACGAACGGCCGATCGGAGGATCGACATCAGCCAACGATCACATCTACGCAAACGGCACGGTGGTCAGAGCCCTCGACGGTGTGGGTCGTAACTGCGTCGGGGCGGACTTGCCGACCCAGAACATGGTCGATCCTAAGCATGGCCGGCCATCCGGGACGCCAACCCCAAGTGGGTTCTGCACTACCGATATCGGCTGAGTCGCCCTCGAGCACCAGGTCACTCAGATTCGCCCTCAACCTCCGGTACAAAGGCCACCGGGGGCTGGCGTTCAAGTCTCCCGCAACAACCGCAGGACCACTGAAAGACCCAAGCCAGTCCTCAACAGCTTTGGCCTGACCAATCCGAGCGTTGACCTGGCTCCACCATGGATAGACAATCGGGTTTGCCATATGAACCCCGAGAATTGACACCCCCTCGAGCCTGAGTGAGGTCCCGGGCCGTAATGGCATTTCGACGTCACCAAACTCACCGGACACGCGACTGGCCACACCTCGCCCGGTGAAATCGAGTTCAGGCCGCAGACGGTGGTGAGGAAGTCTCGCAGCGAGAACTTCGGCACACCGTTCGTCGAGCTCTTGGGCGCACACTACGTCGGGATCAACTTCGTCGAGTAACCGGACCAGCGCTTCGGGACCGGCTCCATCCATGAGCAGGTTGACGGTTAGGAGTCGAAGATTCACCGGGGGGAGGGTATAGCGACCGCTGACCTCGTCCAGTCTTGGTTCGAGTGCGATTCCTCAGGCGGTCAGTTCTGTCACGACGGGCCGACTCGACACGCCATCGATGTACAGCGGCAACTCCAAACGGAACCGACTGAACCCGTCGACATACCTGTACGTCAAGTCACCTTCCATGAGTCGGGCCAGATCACGAGACACATGAAGACCAAGTCCCACAGAATCCTTCACCTGAGCGGTACCTGAGGAACGAGCAAAAGCCTCGAAGACGGCTTCTCGATCACCGATAGGGATCCCTGCGCCATTGTCGACCACCTCTAGGACCGCTCGGTCGGAGGCGACCTCTGTGGCGAGAACGATCTCCTCCCCGCCGTATCTGAGTGCGTTGGTCAGTAGGTTGCGGACGATCTGCCTGATGCGGGCCGGATCGCCCGTTCCGATCACGTCTTCTCCAACGAAAGTGATGGATCTCCTCACATCGCCAATACCTTCGATGACTTGGCGTGCCTGGGCCCCCAGATTCACACGGACGTCTGACACGGACAGGTTCCCGGCCTCGACGCGGGCTGACGCAAGAAGATCTTCCACCAAGCCAAGTACGTCGGTTGCCTGTCGCGAAACGGTCTGGAGCATCTCGGCTCGCTCATCCACAGGAAGTGCCTCGCCCGACTCGTTGACCAACTCGATGAATCCCATCATGGCGGTTAAGGGCGAGCGCACCTCGTGTGAAACGCCCGCCAAGAACAGCTCCTTGCGACGAATCTGCTCTTCGAGATTGGCAGCCTTGGTGGCGAGCCGGTCCCGTTCATCCTCGATTCCGTCAACCAAGTAGCCAGCGACGCCGAGTCCCACCAGAACTGACACCGTGATTCCTGCGATGAACGCATTGGGATCCCAACCGGCCAACACGGAGTAGATGACCACCGAGAGGGCGGGCGTGAGGGTCAGCACGAGGGACACCCGCGTCCGAAGGGCAGGTGTAACGGCGCCCCAGCCTCTATTCAGAAGAGTTTGCCGGATCAAAGAGCGTCCATTCGTTGCGAGGAGTATCGGCTTGGTTGTCGCCAGTCTTGAGACGGCTCTCGGATCATGGAACCCTATGGTTTCGCGAATGGATCGGACATCGTCGGCGCTCAAGACCATTGGCACGATCGGTTTGATCGCCGCGTTTGCGTTTGGGATCAGTGGCTGGATGGCCGTCCAGAGGGCAGGTGCTTCCGTTACTGGCTCGATTGGGTCTCTTCAGGCGGTAGTCAGCGACCTTTCGTCAACGGTCAATGCCTCAACGACCTTGGTCACCAGAACGCGTGAGGCCGTCGAGAGCATTGAGGACGCAACCCGCTCGTCGGCAAGGGCGGTGGACGCCCTGGACACGGTTTTAGCCGAAACCGCCCTGATTGCTGAGGAGGATGTCGCAGCAAGCCTCGACGACGCCGTGGCCGCCTTCCCCGCTCTCATCTCGACCGGGCGAGTGATACACGCCGCGATGACGACACTCAGCTTTGTCGGAGTCGAGTACGACCCTGAAGTGCCTCTCGACCAATCCTTGGCAGATCTCCACGACTCCTTGGCGCCGCTTCCGGACCAGATCAGACAACAGTCACAACTAATCAACTCCCTGAAGACCGAACTGGACAGCATCTCGTCGAGCGCAGGGACTCTTGCCGGTGTTCTTCTCGAGACCCGGATCGATATGCTCGGCGTCGAAGAGGTTCTCCTGGGAGCTTCGGACAATGCCAGCCAAGCCCTGGCTTCGGTGAGCTCGGTCGAAGACACACTCGGCTCTGTTGTGCCACTTTCGAAGGCCGCCGTTGTGGCCATGACACTCGCACTTGCGTTGGCCGCCGCCGTCCCTTTGGTGATCGCAAGATCCCGAGAGTCGGCCTAACCCCACAACTCCCTGAACAGTTCGCTCCGCTCGAGCAACTCTGTTGCCCGACCTCTGTCGACGATCCGTCCTGCATCCATCACGATCACCTCATCAGCCCGTATGAGGGCGGGGCGGCGATGGGAGACCACCAGGGCGGCCGAACCCTTGTACTCAGTGAAGATTCGCTCCCAAAGCGTGGCTTCGGTCTCAACGTCGAGAGCAGACGAAAGATCATCGAACACGAGGAGCGCCGGCTTTCGGACGAGCATCCTGGCTGCCGCCGACCGCTGCACCTGACCGCCGGACAAACGGACGCCACGAGGGCCCACCAAGGTGTCGTAGCCATCCGACATCGCTTGGACATCCCGCTCCATGGTTGCTGTCCGAACGGCGGAAGCTAGTTCGTCATCGGTGACATCGGCACCGAGAAGCAGATTGTCCCGGAGCGACATCGAAAACAACCGAGGTACTTGCGGGGTGTAGGCCGCACGCGGTGGAACCATGAAGCTACCTGGGTCGTCGAGCGGATTTCCGTTCCAGAGCGTCTCCCCTTCGGCGGCCGGCAGCAGTCCGAGCAGGGTCCGCAGCAAGGTGGTTTTCCCGGCGCCAATCTTTCCGGTGACCACCACGAAGGCACCTGGCGGGACAGACAAACTGACACCCTCAATGCCAGCTTCGGTGCCCGGGTAGGCAAATGAGAGGCCACGAGCCTCTAGGAGCGGTGCACCTTCCAGCGCAGCAGGTTCAGGCGAGATCGGAACCGCAATCTCAGCCTCGAGCGCAATCGGATCCACAAGATCTTCCCAGGTCGATCCCCGCATCAGGGCAACCATTCGTTCCACTGATACCTCGGCCTGACGAAGCCTGGCCAAGAACACACCAATGAAGAACGCCGAGTCAGTGACCATCTGCAGGAACACGACAAACACGGCAAACTCGCCGATGCTGAGCCCAGCTGTTCCATCCACGCTCAACGACCCGACAACCAGAATGAGGATGAGCCCAGTCCCAATGCTCACCGTGTTGTGGAAGACGGCCTCAATGCCGGCTGTAAACGTGCGGTCGCGAACCATGGCGAACCGGCGCTGGTCGTTCAGGTCGACAAAGTGACCCAGCATTGGCGCTTCAGCATCGGCAACCTTTATGGACTGCACCGAGCCCAGCATCTCACCGAGAAATCCAGTAATAGCCTCGGTGCGATCCCGAGCAAGAGTGCGGTATCTCCTTATCACCCCCCCGAGTCGACTCGTTATCAATATGACGACGGCAATTGGGGTAAAGACGACGGCAGTGATGAACGGGTCGATCGAGACGAGATAGAGCACAGCAATCGTCGCTGAGACCAGCGCCGAGATCAGATCAACCGTGAAGTCGTACGCCTCGGTGGTGTGGTTGACATCGTCGCGGAACCGAGAAACCACCTCTCCAGGAGTCTCATCGACGGGTTGAGCACCAGGCAGGCGATAGAGCCAGCGCATCATCGATCGTCTCATCGAGGCCGAAGTCCGGAAGAGCAGATCGGAGTGGATACGCATCGCGATAACTACGACAAGGATCCGCGAAACCACGAAACCCCAGGTAGCCACAATCACGGTGGTCAAGTTCCAGCCAGCCGTCTGGTCGGTCAGCGAGTCGAAGAATCCACCAGCCACAATTCCGATAAACAGGGGCATGGCCCAGATCAACATCCACATGGAGAGACTCCGGACGTAGCGGAGAGGCATGGCCTTGATCAGCCCGAAGATGACCTTCCAAATCGGCACTTTCACGCCAGCACCTCTTCCAGACCGGTTGCCAGCAACTGCGAGAAGCGACTGTTCGGGTCTGCCTCCAACACGGCCCGCTCTCCGAACTCGAGAACCTCTCCATCATCGAGCACCAAGATGTCGTCGGCGCGAGTGACGGTGTGGAGCCTGTGGGCGATGATCAAACCTGTTCTGTCTTCGAGGAGATGGTCCACTGCACGTTCAATGAGCTGCTCCGTGGCTGGATCAAGCCGCGCCGAAGCTTCATCGAGAACCACAACACCAGGGTCGGCGAGAAAGATCCGGCAGAAGGCAAGCAGCTGAGACTGACCAGCGGACAGCCCACCGCTTCCCGATTCGAGCATTGTGTCGAGCCCGTCTGGAAGCGACTCGAGCCACTCCTCGAGCTCGAGTCGAGCGATTACCTCGAGAATGCGGTGGTCATCGATTGAATCGTCGAAGAACGTGAGATTGTCCCTAACGGTGGCCCGGAACAACTGGACTTCTTGTGTCACCATTCCCACCCGATCTCTAAGGCCAGCCAGAGGCACATCCCACGTGGCCCGTTCCCCGACCTCTACAGAACCACCCTGGGGCTCGTAGAGCCTGGTGATAAGACGTGCGATGGTGGACTTGCCCGAGCCGGTCCTGCCCAGCAGGCCGACGATCCGTCCGGGGGCGACATCGAAGGACACGTTGCGAAGAACTGGCTGGTCACCGTCCTCGTCCTGATACGAGAACGTCACGTCTTGGAACGAGACCGAAAGGGCGCCTCTGGACAATTCTCCCGAGCCGGCAGGCCGAAGCCGATTCTCCGTTGCAAGCAGCTCCTCGATGCGGGCAATCGCTGCCCCGGCGCGCTGGAGATCCTCCATCTGTGATCTGATTTGTTCAATCGGCCTGCGGACCATCTCGGTGTAGTGGAAGATCAGGTAGACAGATCCGATAGTCAGCGTTCCCACGCCGAATAGCCATGAGCCCAGCCCGAACACGATGGTTAGCGAGAGGCCGTAGAGCACGATGTTCGTCGACCAGAGAAGGGCAAACCCCATCCATCCTCGAACCTCGAGCGGCAGCCACCGAGCCAGCATCGAGGCGAAGCGTTGCTGCATGAAGGCCGCGGCCCCGTTGGACGTGATGTCCTCAGTCCCCTCCACCTGCTCGCCGACGAATCCATAGAACTCGGCACTCGCTCCTCGCACTGCCTTCCACCAGGGCACCGCCACAGCATGAAGGCGTCCCATTGCGTATAGGGCTACCGCCGTGAAGCAAGTGACGCTGGCACCAACGACCCAGGACTCCCTGAATAGCAACACCAGCACACCGCCGATAAGCAGGCCGTTGCCGATGACCTTCAACGTCATTGCTGAGAAGAAATTGGACAGGTTGGTGACGTCGCCATCGATTCGTTCGATCAGCTCACCTGGCGAGTGGGCCTTGTGAAATCCGAGATCAAGCCGAACCACATGGTCGGCTAGATCGGCACGGAGGTTGTTTGTCGCCGACCATCCAACGTCCTCGGCGAGGTACGTGGACCAGACAGCCATTCCCTGTTGGACAATGGCAATCACCATGAACCAGGCGGCGATCGGTATCAGGGCTGAAGCATCAGCTCCCCCGACTGCACCGTCGATGAAACGACGGATGAGCTGAGGGTTGATCAGCTGGAGGGCGATATCGATCACAACCACGAGCGCGAGCAGCCCTACCTGACCCTTGAGAGGCCTCAGGTATTGGCGCAACAGATTCATGTACGCACGGACAGGGATCAACAACTCACCTCGAGTGTCTGCGACCAGAGCGGAAGCTTGGTTAGCGGTGAGTCACGCTAACCGATGCGAGTCAGCGACCTGGCCGAATTTCGAAACGCGGAGCGCTCCTGAGCACCGCCACGCCCGCAACGATGAGCACCGAAGCCGCTACCGCCAGCGGCACAGATTCAGATCCGGTGAACGGCAGGGTTTCGACAGCTGCCACCACTGGAACCGCACCAACGAGTTGGTCAACAACGGGAGCCGCCGCTAGCAATGCGTGCGGGTCGATTGCGTCAGTGCCACCTATGCGATACTCAAAATGCAGGTGGGGAGGCGTGGCTTCGGCATTGCCGCTGTCGCCCACATACCCGATCACGTCGCCGGCTTTCACCTTGGCCCCCTTGACGATCCCTTCGGCTACCCCAAGCACTGCGCCATCATCGGTACCGGCTGTGTCGTTGTTGAGATGCAGGTATACCGAGTGTGCTCCGTCGGAGTGCTTCAGTTTCACCCAGCAGCAGTTGCCGCCCGGGCTGGTGGAAGCACCGATGACGACACCATCGGCAACGGCAAGCACCGGGGTCCCTTTGGGAGCGAAGATGTCGTTGCCCTTGTGCAGGCGACCCTCGGACCGAGGCGCCCCGAAACTCGAAGAAAACGCCCCGCCACCAAGCACGGGGAAGATTGAAACCGGCTCTCCTTCGAGCAGCTGAGCCTGGAATTCCGCTTCGGCCTGGCGAGCAGCTTCGTAATCGAAAGCCTCGCCAGTCGTCGGCAAGGGCATGCCGTCATCACCAAATGTGAGCGAACCCTCGACGGGCGACGGAGCGACCGGCTGGATGAGGGCATCAGGAGGAAGTACGTCCTGCAGTTCGGCCTGTTCGGTGGAGGAGGCCGCAACGACGTTGGGCCCTTCACTGGGACTTCCGTCGACTTGAGCCAGTGCCACGGACGGGGCCATGACCATCAGTACGGCGCTGAGCAGCAACGCACCCAGCTTCCAGCCGTAGAACGACCCCAGTCTCCCTGTCACTATCTCAAATACCTCCCCAGTGACTTCAGCGACCTTACTCCAATCTGTGATTGCGCGCCGACCGCTCTAGCAACACCGACCCGTCCTCAGCTACCGAGCACCAACCCGGCTCCAGAGTCAAGGACTCCGCAACAACAATGACGGGCACATGGGTGCCATAAAGATGGTTGGCCACCAAAGCCCCGATCGCCAGGATGTGGTCTGGCTCTCGAAGCAGGAGTGCGGCAGGAGCTGTTCCGAGTCGTATGGCCTCGGCCAATACCGATGAGGACGAACTCGACCCCCGGCTATGAGGGAGGAGCACTACTCCCCCTGTGAGCACTGTGCCGCACTCGGGGTGAGCCTCGTCGTTGATCGCACCAGAACGGGCGTCGAAGCCACCCCAGAACGACAGAGGCTCACTGAGTGCGATCAGCGGTCCCTCCGCCTTCCCCTCGACCAGAACGGTCATGCGAACCCCGTTTGGACGGGGCGACCAGCCACCGCCGAAGCAACACAATCATCAAGGCTGCCCATCACCACACCGACGCCGAGGTTGGAGGGCGCGTAGTAGGCCCACTTCCCGGAGTTGGTCATGATCGATCCGCTGAGGTCTCCAATGATCGGAGTGATGTAGGTGCATGTGTCGGTGACGACTGTTGCCCCGAAGGCCGCGATAGCCGCCTCAACCTTCGGACCAACCGCAGTCAGCATGTCCCTGGAAGTGTTGACGTAGAAGGGCAACCGGGTGGTCAGACCCTGGACCAGTTCAGCCAGATGAAGCAACTCCGCCTTCGAGGCGTGCGGAGTCCCCACAGAGATTGCAGTCAAGTCCCCCTTCGGCCGATTGAGTTGAGCCAACGCTTCTCGAATTGCGGTCTCGTCGATTACGTAGGTCTCCTCGACCGCAATGCCTTGGCATGCCTCTGAAAGCGTCGCCGCCTCGGGCGTGACACCGACGGCGTGGAACATCGCTACGGCTCCGGACGACGCCGCGGCCGCACCAACCGCTTTCAGGCGGTCTTCGTCCGCGCGCTCGTCCAATCCAGATATCGCCGCTACTTCGGTACCCACGAGCCGGCCAACCGCGTGACCCAACAGGGAGTAGAACAGGTCAGAGTCCGGCCAAGAATCAGGAGTCTGGAGTTCTAGGTGGATCCGCGCCCGTCGACCATCGTCTGTGTGTAGCCCGAACTGAGGAGCCCGGCCGGTGAGGGCACAGCAGATGTCGAGGAAATCTCCATATCGCTCGGTCCGGGCTCCGAGCACGGAGTTGGCAAACACGATGGCGTTCGATTCACCCCATGCCACCTGTGACCCGAATGCAGGGCGACTGACCAAATGGTACGGGGCGCATGTCCAGGTCGGCTGGCAGCCGAGGGCGACGTAGGCATCCATCAGGGCCTTCGCCGCACGAGCCGAGTCAGCATCTCCTCGATACAAGTCAGGGTGTAGGAGATCCAATGAAGAGACGTTGAGTGTCGTGGGCACGCCCACTTGACCGCCACCTGCGACTAGCTGCTCAGCGAAATCGAGGCCGGCCTGACCGTGGAAAAGACACCCATCGATATGTGCCCCCTCAATGTCGATGAGCTCTTCGGCTCCGACTGACTCCGCCACTGTGACAACCATCCGCATGGCGGTGGCAACGGCCTCTCCGTGGTGGCCATCGAGCATCTGGTGGTCATTCAAGGACAGGCGCACGACACATGTATTAGCAAACCGAAACATCGATCGACCTTCACGAGCCAAGAATTGACCCCGATCTCACGACTTGCAGCACTCTCAATTCGTGTACATTGCGTGGTCACGCAACCACAGGGAGAGATGTGAATAAGCGAGTTGGGATCCTGTTGTCAGTGGTGGCACTGATATCGACGTTGATCCCCACAACGGTGTTGGCGGCTGGCGATGGCGTCACCATCAACGAGGTTCGAATCGATCAGCCAAGCACCGATTTGGATGAATACTTTGAGCTGACGGGTCCGGCCGGCACCGATTTGAGCGGCCACGCCTACATCGTGATTGGTGATGGCGCCGGTGGCTCTGGTGTCATCGAGTCGATCACCGACCTGAGTGGCATGGCGTTGGACAGCGACGGTTACTTCGTAGCAGCGGAGTCCAGCTTCACGCTGGGAACGGCCGACTTGGTCACGTCGCTGGGCTTTGAGAACAGCGACAACGTCACGCACATGCTGGTAGCCGGGTTCACCGGAACCAACCAGCAAGACCTCGACACCGACGACGACGGCATTCTCGACGTCACGCCGTGGGACTCGATCGTCGACTCGATCGCGCTCGTTGAGTCTCCGGGAGGCGGCGACCAGATCTACTCGACCGCCACGGTGGGCCCAGACGGGACCTTCGTACCTGGTCATGTATACGACTGCACCGAAGATGGTTGGCTGATTGGATCATTCTCCCCGGCCGACGACACTCCTGGGGCCGTCAACACCTGTGATGCGGGACCACCTCCACCGCCGACCGGCACGCCGTATCTGATCAGTGAAGTACAAGGCCCCGGCTCGTCGAGCCCCGTGCAGGGTGAGACGGTAGAGATCGAAGGCGTTGTGGTTGGTGTCTATCAGACAACCCCTGAGCTGGGACAGCGACTTGGCGGATTCATGCTTCAGGAGGAAGCAGCTGACCAAGACGCCGACCCGAACACCTCAGAGGGCATCTTCGTCTTCGCACCATTCGCTGAAGTCGCCGTCGGCGATGTCGTGAAGGTTGTGGGTACGGCTGTCGAGTTCTTCGGTTACACCGAGATCAGCCCAACTCTCCATGTCGAGAAGGTGGGATCTGCACCGCACGAAGTAGTCGGCGCCTCGGTGGCGCTTCCGGTGGCTGACTGGGAGATCTACGAGGGCATGCTGGTCACTTTCAGCCATGACCTCTACATCTCGGAGTACTTCAACTTCGATCGCTTCAACCAGGTCGTAGGTACCACTACAAGGCAGTATCAGGGCACCCATGCGGCATTGCCGGGTGCTGATGCCAACGCCATCGCAGCAGCCAATGCAGCCAATCGAGTCACCATTGACGATGGTCGCACGGTGTCCAACCCAGAGGTCACTCTCCATCCGGACGGCACGCCGTTCACTCTGGACAACAGATTCCGAGGCGGCGACCGCCTGGTCGACTTCACAGGCGTCGTGAACTTCTCGTTCGGGAGGTTCTCCGTTGTGCCAGCCAACCCCGGCGTCGGCAATGGCCAGCATGTGGAAGACAACCCACGGCCGTCGGGTCCCGACGACGTGGGCGGCGACATCCAAGTGGCGACGTTCAATGTGTTGAACTTCTTCACCCACATTGACGCCGGACCGAACATTTGCGGTCCGACACAACGAAGCGACTGCCGTGGTGCCGACAGCCAGCAGGAGTACGACAGGCAGCTGGCGAAGCTGCTTGCCGGAATCCGGGCGAGCGGCGCTGACGTCATCGGCCTCCAGGAAATCGAGAATGACATCCTGGACGAGACGCTCGACGGCAACCGGGCACATGACCCAGTCTTGACTCTCGTCGAGGAGCTGAACGCTCTCGACGGTGCCGGAACCTGGGCATGGGTTGGTGAGGCAAATCACTACAACGACTACCCGATCCGGAACGAGATCATCTATCGCTCTGACGCTGTAGAGCCGATCGGAGATCCGATGGCGTATGCAGACGAGGCGTTCGACCTCAACCGTCCCGGAACCTTTGAGCCGGTCGGCCGTCCGCCGCTGGCACAGATCTTCCGTCCAACGGTCCAACAGGGTGGCGGCCAGCAGTTCGCTGTCGTTGTGAACCACTTCAAGTCGAAGGGCTCTCCGTGTTCCAACATCGGTGACCCCAACACCGGTGACGGCCAGGGCAACTGCAACCTCACGAGGCTCGCCCAGTCCAACGCACTGCTCGACTTCATCGACACCTTCGAGGACGACGTCATGGGTGTGCTGGTGATCGGTGATCTCAACAGCTACGCCATGGAAGACCCCGTCAGGGCTCTCGAGGGTGCGGGATACACCGACCTCCTCGAGCACTTCATCGGGGCGGACGCTTATAGCTACGTGTTCGACGGTCAGCTCGGCTACCTCGACTACGTACTGGCATCTCGTTCGATGCTGAACAAGATCACGGGTGCCACGTCGTTCCACATCAACGCTGACGAACCAGACCTCCTGGACTATGACACCACGTTCAAGAGCGACGGCCAGGATGCGTTGTACGAACCAAACGAGTACCGCGCATCTGACCACGATCCGGTGATCGTTGGGATCCAGTTCAGCGGAAAGAAGTAGTAGCCAAACCGATCTAGACAGTGAAGGGCCCTCGCCTCGGCGGGGGCCCTTCACTTTGTCGGCACTCAACGGTCTAGTCACTCCGGACATTCAGAATTCCCCCCTTACTCCAATAGGCCTAGCGACCTAGGTTCTTCGTGGAGCTGGCTGGCCCCATCGAATCGGCCACGCTTCACCACAAGAGAGACGGTCTGCATGCAGACCGACGGGTCGTGTGGCGGCAACGCCGCACGCAAGGGAGGTAACAAATGGTTCAGAGAACCAAGGACCGGCTGCGGCATGCGCGACGTGGGGTGATCGCTCTCGTCGCCGCGGCAGTTGTCCTGACTCTTGGGATGGTCGCGCTAGCGGATCATCCTGACGCCAGCGGTTTCGCGATTGACGGCTCCGTGCCAGACGCGGGCGCGATCGTCTTCGCCGATGAGTTCGGCAATGTCAAGGAGTTGGGACCGCTCAATCAGAACACGACCAAGCTGGGCGTGATTCACGACGACGCCCTGCCCACACTGGGCAATTCGAATCCCAACGGCCAGGTGGACCTGGTCAACGTGTGGTTCGATTCCAACACTGCGAACGGCACCGACTGGCTGTACTTCGCCTGGGAGCGTGACTCCAACAAGGGCTCAGGGGTTATCGCCATTGAGTTCCAGCAGGCAGCAGCACCTTTGGCGTGTGACTATTCCGGATCTTCGGAAGCCGACTTGATCGCGGGATGCAATCCGTGGGCCAATCGCCAAGAAGGCGACTTCATCCTCATCTGGGACCAGGTGGGCAATGACATCGAGATATCGATCAGAACGTTCGACGGCATCGCCTTTGGCGACCCTGTGGTTCTCGACGAGCACGAAGCCGACGCAATCCTGAGCCCGGATAACCGGAAGGGTGAGGCGGTCGTTGATCTCGGAATCGTGTTCCCACCAGAACCCGAGGAGTGCTTGAGCATCGCCAATGTGATCCCAGGAACCGTCACCGGTAACTCGGACACTGCCGACTACAAAGACACGGTGCTGGCCGACATCACCGATGCGGTCCAGATCACCAACTGTGGCTCGCTGAAGCTGACCAAGGTCGACAGCGACGGCGCGGCGCTCGAGGGTGCGGTGTTCACGTTGTATGAAAGCGACGGCGACGGCGACTTCGAGCCCGACACAGACGACCCGATAGCAACCGACTCAGACGGCGTGACACTTTCATGCACATCGGACGATTCCGGGCTCTGTGAAATCAGCAACATCCTCTTTGGTGAGTACTGGATCGACGAAACCGTCGTACCTGCCAATCACCAAAAGGCTCCTTTGCTGCCGAAGAAGGTGACCATCACCAACAGCACCCAACTCGACTTGGGGACGTTCGTGAACGACCGGCTGTACGGATCGATCCTGGTTGAGAAAGTGTTGACGTCTACTTCGGTTCGTGTCGACGGAGCCGGCTTCTCGATAGATGCCGACGGTGACCCCGGGACGACCGATGATCAGACGACGATTCCGGCAGTCGCCGGTGAAATCGGGCTGTTCTGTATCGACGAGTTGGTCTACGGCGACTACACGGTCGTCGAGACGACTGTCCCTAGCGGATACTCGGCGGAGACTCTGACCCAGTCATTCACCGTGGACTCAATGTCTGATTGCTCTGACCGGACCGGTGACGATGCCGATCTCACCTTCGAGAACACCAAGCTGACCAGCTTGGTGACCTCAGCGAACGAGACCGTGGTCGTGGGACAGTCCGTCAGCGACACTGCAACGCTGAGCGGTGCTACCGACTCAGCCGGTGGAAGCGTCGACTTCGCGCTCTACGACAACGCCACCTGTTCAGGTGACCCGATATACACAACATCGGTGTCAGTCAGCGGGAACGGTGACTATGGACCGGCGTCTTTCGCACCGTCGTCTCCGGGCACCTACTACTGGTTGGCCGCCTACACGGGCGATGCCAGCAACGCTGGATCAACCCATGACTGTGCGGTGTCTGGAGAGGTCGACACCGTCATCAAGGCAAGCCCGTCGATCACAACCTCGGCCAACGAGAACGTGGTAGTCGGCTCCGACATCGCCGACTCAGCCAACCTGAGCGGAGGCGTCAACCCGACCGGGACGATCGACTTCGCCCTCTACGACAATGCCACCTGTTCAGGTGACCCGATATACACAACATCGGTGTCAGTCAGCGGGAACGGTGACTACGGGCCAGTGTCATACACGACCACAGCCCCAGGCACCTACTACTGGATGGCCAGCTACAGCGGTGACGACAACAACAACTCGGCCAGCCACGCATGTGGCGCAACCGGAGAAGTCGACACCGTCATCAAGGCAAGCCCGTCGATCACAACCTCGGCCAACGAGAACGTGGTAGTCGGCTCCGACATCGCCGACTCAGCCAACCTGAGCGGAGGCGTCAACCCGACCGGGACGATCGACTTCGCCCTCTACGACAATGCCACCTGTTCAGGTGACCCGATCCATACAGACTCGGTGTCAGTCAACGGGAACGGTGACTACGGGCCAGTGTCATACACGACCACAGCCCCAGGCACCTACTACTGGATGGCCAGCTACAGCGGTGACGACAACAACAACTCGGCCAGCCACGCATGTGGCGCAACCGGAGAAGTCGACACCGTCATCAAAGCAAGCACGGCCCTGATTACGGCACCGAACCTGTTGCCGAACGACACCGCGACATTGAGTGGCGGGTTTGGGACACTGACCGGGTCACTGACGTTTGAGCTCCACTCTGGTGGTGCTTGTGACGGGACAGCTCTTTACCAAGAGACGGTATCGGTCGATGGCGCTGGCGAGTACAAGACGTCGAACACGACGTTCTTCATCACCGCCGATGGTCAGTACTCCTGGAAGGTCACCTACACCGGTGACGGGAACAATGAGGGCTCGATTAGCACCTGCGACAAGGAGCAGATGGACATCGATATCACACCCATCGACGGCGGCCCTTTCTAGGAAAGACCAAAGCAAACAACGAGAGGACCCCCGCACTGGCGGGGGTCCTTCTTCGTTTGGACTCACTAGGCTCGCCGGGTGTTTGACGGCTCCCGGGTAAAAGTCAGGTCAGATCTCGTTGATGCATACCACGCTGCCTGGAGACATTTTGCGTCGCCGGGGCCAACATTGACCGGGCACGAACGCATCCAGCTTCTCGGATTCGTTCGCAACCCCGAACTCGAAGCGCCTGGATTCGGAGCCGAAACCAAGAGCCTTGCTCTCACCCTTTATCGCCAGCCACGGAAGGTAAACGGACCACTGGTTCGACAGGCCGCTGACGTGGTCGGTGATGCGACAGTCGTCGAGGTGATCGCTCTGGTGTCGATGTTGGCTGCCATCGATGGGAGTCATCGAGCCCTCGGAGCAGATGTCGAGCCGCTGCCTGCACCACAACCTGGTGCTCCCACACACGTTGTCCAAGAGGGCCTCAAACGTCGGCGAACCCATGTACCGATGCCTCCTGGCTCCATTCCGTTTGCTCTCGACCTCCTTCCGACAGAGGCCTCCGCCTACCGCTCGCTGTTCGGACCTCAGTACATGACCGGCGAGGAGATGGCCTTCGACGACTTCTCACGAGCCTCCGGGCTCACGCGGGCTCACATTGAGCTGGTGTCGTCTCGTACCTCGATCCACAACGAGTGCTTCTACTGAACGCTGTCACACGTGACGATGCTCCGGGCGAGCGCGCAGGCTTTTGGATTCGATCTCAACATTGACGCGGTGAGAGACCCTTCGGCGTCGTCCGGGATCCCCGATGGACAGGTCTTGTTGGAACTGGTCGACGCTGTCATGCTCGAAACGGAGCCGCTGGACACAGCTCAACATAAGGTCATCGACACGTTGGGCGCGGACGCCCTGGCTGACGCAGCCGCAGTGTTTGGCAATTTCGAGATGATGAACCGGGTTGCCGATGGGACCGGCATTCCCGTGGCCGGAGCCGCCATCGAGCGGGAACGCGGCTTGATCGACCGGTTGGACATCGAAGGCTTACTCCATCACTAACTAGCGCACTAGTCCGTAACGCGACGCCCAGGATGGTCATTGAATCGGGCTGAGCTGGTGCGAGCCTGACGAGCAGAGAGATGGCTGGGAGGTCACTTTGGTGCGGACACACCCGAAAAGGCGTGATTGCACTCACATGGCGACGCTCAACGTAATCACAGGGGGACTCGAGAGGGTCATCTGCGAGGATTGTGGGCACGTCAGCGTGAGGTACGAGTCAATGATCAGTCGCGACGTTCATAGGTCACAATTCAAGCGGAAAGCAGATGCCATCGACCGGGCTGCGCACCTGGCGGTCAGCGCCAGCTGAAGTCAGCGGGTCCGCCGCAACAGACTGCGTCGAAACGGCAAAGTAGCCAATAGCCCAAACACGAAGCCACCGGCGTGGGCTTCCCATGCAATGTTGGTTCCACCGAGACCGAACTGGGCCACGAACCAAAAGCCGAGGAATAGCCAGGCTGGCACTGGCAACATCATCCACCCGACGAGGCTTCTTATCCGGTGACGTGGAAAGAGCACGGCATAGGCTCCGAGCACGGCAGCGATGGCTCCTGAGGCGCCAACTAAAGGGATCACTGAGTCCCGATTCAAGAACACGAAGGCGGCCGTGGCGGCGACGCCACCGGAAAGGTAGAGAAGCAGGTACCTGACCCGGCGAAAAGCTTCTTCGACGTTGTTGCCAAAGATCCACAGGAACCACATATTGAAAAGGACGTGGCCGATGCTTCCGTGGAGGAACATCGACGAAAACACGGCCACCCATGGACTCTTGGCGGGAAACACCGGCGATTCGGAGTCATCGAGACAGACCGCGTCGGTGATCTCAGTGGTACTCAGAGGGTCGCCGGTTGTGATCTCGCATGAGATCGCGGCACGTCGATACAGAAACTCGACTTCTTCGGTCTCGGTGTGACGGGCCTGTATCCCGAAATAGACCCCAAGGTTCACGAGGATCAACGCCACAGTTAGCCAAGGAGTGATTCGGGTAGGGTTGACATCGCCCATCGGGAACATGGGCCGGATCCTACGCTCCTCCGCCCAAGCTTCATGCCGCGGCCTGCCGGCCGATACAGTGGATGACGTCACAGAAAGGCGCGTCCCATGAAGCAAAGAACATCACTCGCTGTACTTGTCCTCGCTCTGGCGGCGACGAGCTGCGGAGGTGCTCAGCGTGGCGACACAGGTCAAATCGAAGAAGCTGGAAGCCTCAGCGTCTTCAATTTCGCCGTAGGAGACTGCTTCAACGACCCGTCAGACGGAGCAGAACAGATCAGCGACGTGGCCGCTGTTCCGTGTGCCGACCCTCATGACAACGAGGTGTACTTCAAGTTCAACCTCGCCGACGGTCCGTTCCCTGGTGACGATGCGATCGACGCCGAAGTGGAAGCTGAGTGCATCCCTGCCTTCGAGGCCTACGTGGGAGCGAGTTACGACACGTCCGAGGTCTACGTCTTTCCTGTTACGCCTACGCAGGAATCTTGGGACACAGCTGACGACCGAGAGGTCGTGTGCGCTCTCTACGTACCTGATGAAAAGCTGACGGGAAGTCTCAAGGGTTCTGGTCGCTGATAGGCGACGTCAGTCGACTTCTTCGACGTCGATCACTGAACCGCCAGACCTGCGTCCGTCGATTACGTCCCCGATCAACCGGGAGGTTCCCACCCGCACCACTTTGATCCGGGAAGAGATTCTCTTGGTGACGTTGCGATAGATCCAGGTCTGAACGGTCGGCACCAAAAGCAAGAATCCGAGGATGTCGGTGATGAAACCGGGCGAAATCAAGAATGCCCCCGAAACGAGAACCGACGCTCCGTCGCTCAGTTCGCGACCCGGGACCTGAGACGAGTCGACCTTCTGACGAAATCGTCGAATAACCGCAACGCCGGCTCGTTTCACGAGCACCGAACCGATCAGCGCGGTAAGCAGGGCCAGAGCAAGCGCCCATCCCAGACCTATCCACGATTGCACCCAGAAGAAGGTGGCCATCTCGAGGACGGCTACGAGGGCGAAAATCGAGAAGAACCGCATGGACTCTGAAGCGTAATGGAAGCTGTCAGATGTTGGCTATGGCCGTAATGGCGGCCCGCCGTGCGTGGGCTGCGATGCTTTGGGCTGCATCGGGTCGGCGTCTGGGGTATCCCTTGGCTGCTGACACCGACTCGTCCGTGGGCTCGACAACAATCGACTCGATCCCGGCCGATTGCAGTGCCTCTAACTCCTCGGTGAGGCGCTTCTTGGCGTTGCGAGCGAATGGTCCACCTGACCGGCGACTCATCGGGGCCGATATCACCACCCGGTCCACGCCTGACCCCAACACCAAGTCAGCGTGAGTAGACGACATCACCCCTCCGTCGACGAACGTTTCTTCCCCGATTTTCTTGGGGCGAAACATCCCGGGCACTGCTGACGAAGCCTCGACGGCAACTGAAACCGGCACGTCTGTCCGGTCCCGACCAAACACGACCCTGTCTCCGTCGGGGATGCGGACAGCTGGGATCCACAAGTTGGCCGGCCAGCCATCAACCCGGTCTAGGCCTGGAAGCGAGGACACCCATCCCGTAGGAAACAACCCAGGGGGAAGCAAACCTGCGAAAGCAAGCGAGGCTCCGGCACCCCGCGGTCTCAGTTCTCGGACCATGGTTGGGGCGAGGGGGATCAATGACTTCTTTGCTTTGCGCAGCTCAGACATCATGGCGCGCCGATCTTCCTCAGTTGGAGGCCGCGTCGCACGGCTCTTGAACTCGTCCAGATCGACACCAGAGCGGAGGGCCACCCCGAGCGCGGAGCCAGCCGACGTTCCGACGATGACCTCGGAACTCATCGGTTCGATACCCGCTTCGCTGAGCGTCTTGAGGACGGCGACGTGGAACACCCAACCAGCAGCGCCGCCTGCGCCCAGGACCAGAGCTGTCGTCATGCTCAAACCAACGGAGGCTGGCTTCGCCTCATTCCTTGACTCTCGGATCAACCGTGACTCGGCTCGCTGCGCTTGCTCTGCCGAGTTTCGGCAAGTGCCCTTCGCATCGACAGAGCCGCAGCCACACCCAAACCCGAGAAGACCGCACCAGCGCCGACGCTCGCCCCAAACCCAGTGCGAACCGCCGCGGAAGATTCGGGCGAGGTGACAGCTGCAGAGGCACCAATCAGTTCCCGCACCAACTCCGGATCGCCAAGCTGTGCGCTGACCACGAACAGGAGCACTGCCCCGCCGATCGCGGCCCCGAACGTGAATCCCTGGTTGCGAGCAAACAGGTGGGCAGCGGACACCCGACCCATCTCGGGCGGCTTGGCGGCCGTTCTCATCAGAGTGAGGGCAGCGTTGGTGGTCATTCCCACACCGACCCCGGCCAGGAAGAAGAGAACGAACAGAGCTCCGATCGGAGCGTCGAACCCGACGAGCACCCACACTGCTATCAGTGCCGGGATGTTGACCACAAAGCCGAGAACCGTGATCAGTGACTCAGAGTATCTGTCGGCCATTCGGCTCGAGACCGTTGCACCTACGGTCCAGCCGACGGTGAGCGGGAGCACCGACCAAGCTGTGAGGCCGGCGGATCCGAGCTTCCCTGCGCGAACGTAGAGAGGTATGTACGAGTTCATGGCAAACGTGCCTGTGAGCATCAACGCAGTCGCCAATGCCAGTCCCCTCAGTGGCTGAGGCATCACGTGTTCTGGACGCACCACCGGAGATGGGAATCGTCGGGCATGCCTGACGTAGAGCACCACCGCCAAAGCTGCGACGCCGACCCATAGGAGCGACTCGAGATTGAGGCGATCCACTGCCAGCAACAGAGCCACGGTGACGAGCGCAAGTAGCCCGATACCAGTCAGATCCACTCGATCACGATCCTTCGCGTATGGACCCGGCAGAACCTTCCACCCGGCCCAAAGGGCCAACAATCCCAGTGGAAGGTTGACGAAGAAGATCCAGTGCCAGGTCAACACGGTGAGGATGGCAGCTGCTATCGCCGGCCCGGCCACGCCCATGATCCCCCAAACTGTGGCGTTTGCTGCGAAGGCTCGCGACACCAGGTGAGATGGATAGACGAGAGACACTGCGGCGGTGCCGGTGCTCATTATGAGGCCGGCGCCGACACCTTGAAGGGCCCTCAGCCCGATCAGCACGCTCATCGACGGCGCAAAACCCGAGAGAAACCCCATCGAAGCGAACAGCAGAACGGCGATTCGGAAGAGTCTCGACGCTCCAACCCCGTCGATGAAAGGCCCGGCGATGACCGTGGCCAGACTCGATGTCACCAAGAAGGCGGTGATTGCCCACGGGAGAAGGGCGACGTCTCCCAGGTCCCCAGCTATGTCGGGAAGCGCGGCGGCGATACCGAGTGCCTGAAACGAGGCCAGCGCCGACGTTGCGAATATCGCGATCGATGCCGGGAGCAGCTCGCGAGAGAGAACGCTGGTGGGGGTGGCCGTCACCAGAGAAGGCTACAAGTTGACGAGAAGTCTGACGGTGTAACCCACCATCACTAGCCAAAACAGGGCGGTGTAGCCGACCTCACCAATCGAGCGATTGATCTTGCGGCCGGACAAAGTGCCAATGAACATCAGGGGCACGGCCGCAAGCGCAATCAGGAAGCTGTCGCCCGTCAGGAGCTGTGCCTCTGTGAAAACAGCGGCCTTGGTGGCGTCACCCGCCAGGGAGGCAAGCGAGGCCGCTCCGACGAAGTGAGCCCGGTCGAGTTCGAGTTGACGGATCGACATGCCTTTGAGCGGACCTGATGTCCCTGAGAACCCGGACGTTGCGCCTGCACCGAAGGCCAGAAGAGGTCCGCCGGCGCGTCGCAATCTCGTCAGATCGAGCCGCTCAGCGACGAGCGCAGCAATGAAGCTGACGATCACCGCAATCGTTACCAGCCTCTCGGGCGCGGCAACCAATAGACGAGCACCCACCCAGGCGCCAACTGCTACCAGGAGAACGACCATCAGGGCCTTGCGGAATGGCAGGGTCTTGCGGTAGGCCCACACCTTGACGAGGTTGTTCCCAGCCAAAAGGAGAGCAGCCATCGCCACTCCCTCTTTGGTGCCTAGCACCAGCGCCAGTGTGGGAACGAGCACCAAGGATCCACCGAGCCCTGCCGACGCCGAGACCATGAAGGCGACGACGACGGCAGCCAGTGTGGCTACCAGGACCCACGGTTCCACCTCGTATCAGTACTGAATTGCGGGCAGATCGGCTTCCATCATGACGTCGTTGAAAGCAGGCAGATCGTTGGCGAACACGCCATCGAGCTTGGACAGCTCCGCGTCGATCTCGGCGGTGTACTTGCCAGCTACCGCCAGGGCGTTCTGAGTTGGCTTGGCGTCGGCGGAAGCGATGATGCTGATCACCGATGCCAGCTTTTCGGTGAGACGCGACTTCTCGTTGAGACCGAAGGTGTCCGTGTGCTCACCGGGAACCATCAACTCATTTTCAATCTCATGGAGCTTCGACTCGAGTTGGTTGGCTGCGTCAGAAAGCTCCGCAGACAGATCGCCCCGTGACCTCCAATGGTCGAGTTGACTCTTCACTGAGCGAATCGCGGTGACCGCTACGTGTGATCTCGAGATGTGATCACGGATGTCTATCAACGCAGCCAGCTGAGACTCCAATTCGGCCTGAGTAACCGCGGCACGCGGGTCGTTGTCCACACGGAAGCTCTCGGTGAATACATGCTCGCCTTCGCGGTCAGTGACAGTGAGCCGCGCCTGGTAGTCCCCCGGGACGACCAAAGGACCGACATTGGCCTCCTGGCCAAGCTTGTTGCCGTGGACCTTGGCGGCGCCCTCGTGGCGGAGATCCCAAACGAAGCGGTTGATACCTGGCTTCACGGTAAGCCAAGGTCCTGAGTGGTACGCCTTGTCTTCGGCGGTCATGTCCGACCAGCCATCCACCTGCGGCATAATCGTCCTTACGACTTCACCTTCGGAGTCGAGGAACTCCAACGTGATGTCGGATGACTCCGGAGACAGAACGTATGTGATCATCACCCCGATCGGGGCGGAGGCGCCAGCGTCGAGGAATTTGCGGCGGGTCTGACCGGTCTCGTCCGTCGCGGCCTCGAAGGTGGCAGCCTTGCCCAACGAGACCCAGTAATCACGGCCCTCCTTGGTTATCCAGGCATCGAACAAGTCGGGCAGAACCCTCCATGCTCGCCGCGGCGCGAACAGGTGTGGTGAGCCGATCTCGTCTCCGACCGCCTGATGGAGAGGGGTCAAGTCGTCCATTATCCAGAACGAACGACCGTGGGTCGCAATGACCAGGTCAGAACCCTTGACCTCGATGTCGTAGACCGGAGTTACCGGGAAGTTCGACCGCCAGCGGTGCCAATTAGCGCCGTCGTCAGCCGAAACGTACAGACCTGTCTCGCTGCCTACATACAGGAGGCCAGGCGCGGCGGGGTCACAGCGAACGACCCGAATGAAGTCGTGATCTGGGAGGGCGGTTTCTCCGCTTCCGACAATCGGATCCCAGGTCTCGCCGTAGTCGGTGGTTCGGTATAAGTAAGGCGTGGTGTCGTCGAGTTTGTACTTGGTGGCTGCGAGGTAGACCGTGCCCGGGGTGTGAGGGGACGGCTCCACGGTGCGTACGAAGCTCCACTCGGGGAGATCGGGTGGCGTTACGTCGGTCCAGTCCTGTCCGCCGTTGCGAGACACGTGAACCAAGCCGTCGTCACTGCCGGCCCACAAGACTCCTGGCTCGAGCGAGCACTCACGAAGCGTAGAAACGGTGCAGTAGTGCTCGGCTCCGCTGGTGTCTTTGGTTATCGGACCACCAGACGGTTGAAGCTTGTCAGGGTCGTTTCGACTGAGGTCCGGGCTGATCGGCTCCCAGGTATGTCCTTCGTCGGTGCTCTTGAACACGACGTTGCCCGCGGTGTAGAGCACTGAGGAGTCGTGTGGCGAGAAGAGGATCGGATAGGTCCACGGGAATCGGTATTCGAGGTCGCCGGGACCGATACCGCCATGCAGTTCGGGCCACACGTTGACGAGTTGGATCTGGCCGCTGCGGTGGTCGTATCGCTGAAGGGCACCTCCGCCTCCCGGCGAGCTTCCCACGGCACCTACGAACACGATGTCGTCGTCTTCAGGGTGCACGGCCATGAAGCCACTTTCTCCTGAGCCTGCCGCGTAGCAGTCGGCCCAGACGATGGCACCGTCGTTGGCACCGCTCGGAACGGCGATTGACGAGTTGTCTTGTTGCGTCCCGTACACGTGGTAGTAGGGCTGGCGAGAGTCGGTCGTGACGGTGTAGAACTGAGCCGTGGGCTGGTTGTAGACGGTGCTCCACGATTCGCCGCCGTTGAAAGAGACGTTGGCTCCGCCGTCGTTGCCCTGGATCATTCTCTGGTTGTCGTTGGGGTCGATCCAAAGGTCGTGGTTGTCGCCGTGAGGTGTGGCGATTCGCTTGAAGTTCTCACCACCGTCGGTCGACCTCCACATCATCAGGTTGTTGACGTAAACAGTGTCAGGGTCCTGGGTATCCGCGAAGACGTGCATGTAATACCAGGGCCGATAGCGGAGATCCGTGTTGGAGTTGACCATCTTCCATGTCTCTCCGAAGTCGTCCGACCGGTAGAGGCCGCCGGCCTCGGAGGCTTCAACCAGTGCCCAAACTCGACCCGACCGGGCTGGAGACACAGCTACTCCGATCTTGCCCAGCAGGCCCTTCTGAGGAAGCCCGGGATTCCGTGAGATGTCCACCCAGGTGTCTCCGCCATCGGTGGACTTCCAGAGCCCACTGTCTTCGCCACCACTGGACATCTCCCAAAAGTTGCGGTGGGCTTCCCACATGGTGGCGTAGATCACCTCAGGACTGTGGGGGTCAAAGGCGACATCAACAGCGCCCGCCTTTTCGGACTTGTAGAGGATGCGATCCCAGTTCTTACCGCCGTCGGTGCTGCGGTAAAGCCCACGCTCGTCGTTGGGGCCGAAAGCGTGACCCAGTGCCGCGACGTAGACGTGGTGCGGATCTTTGGGATGGATCCGAATCTCTCCGATGTGGCGCGTGTCGGATAGGCCACAGTGGGTCCAGGTTTGGCCACCGTCGCCTGAGCGGTAGACACCGTCACCGTGAGAGACGTCGAGACGGATGCAGCTCTCCCCCATCCCGGCATAGATGACGTTGGGGTCGGATTCGGAAACAGCGAGGGCACCGACCGAGCTGGTCTTGAAGTATCCGTCGCTGACGTTCTGCCAGGTCGTCCCGGCGTCCACGGTCTTCCATACACCGCCGGCGACCGCACCGAAATAGAAGACGGCCTTGCGGCTCGGATCACCGGCCACTGCCACGGCTCGCCCTCCGCGGGTGGGTCCGATGCAACGGAACTCCATTGCTTCTAGTAGTTCCTGGGCCAGCGGTGACTGGAGCGCACTCATTTTGGGATGGACCTCTACCTTCTGATCGAACTCAGGCGAGGCTAGCCGGGTCCTTTGGTGCTCGATCCCCACAGGCGGGAATCAATAGGATCGGTGTCCGATGGACTCTCCGAATCGACCCACGATCGTCGCTCTCGGCGCCCTCGCTGCCTTCGGCGTCTTGTTTGTGGCAGGAGGAGTGACCGGTTGGTGGGAACCTGCCGACTACGAGTCGGCCATCGGCGAGATATCCCGATGGTGTGAACGGGTCAGCGGCGGGATCATGCGGGAACCGGCCAATACGTTGGGGAATCTGGGGTTTGTGGTTGTTGGTCTTGCGATGTTCAGGGTGCTGGCACGAGACACCCGAAACGGCGTAGACATCCACAACGACTTCTTCGGCAATCAGCCGATTGCCTTGCTCTACGCGTCAGCCGCGGTGTTCCTCGGCCCGGGATCGATGGTGATGCATGGGAGCCATACGTTCTTCGGCGCCTGGATCGACAACGTGTCGATGGTCGCCTACATCAGCATCCCCTGGCTCTACAACGTGGCCAGGTTCCGTGGCTGGAGTCACCGCACGCTATTCGGGGTTTATGCATCGGTCGTTGTTGCCTACGCCGCGGCCTACTGGTTCTTCGGTCCGGATCTGGGGATCGGTCTCAACCTGTTTGGGGTGTCGATTGCCCTTTGGGTGATTTCGGAGATGTTGTTCCGGTTCTGGTCACCGGCAGCGAGATGGTGGTCGGGACTCGTTGGGTTCTTGGTTGCGGGCGTTTTCGGGGTCACACCGGCCGTGATGCTGGAGTCACCCGGGGAACACTGGTGGGTGGTTCTGTTCTGGTTGCCCGGGATGCTGGCTGATCGTCATCCGAGGGCAAGGCGCAAGTACGTTCCGTGGTTCTGGGCGGGGATCGTGTCTTTCATGGTTGGGTACGCCATCTGGACTACTGGCACCGATGTACATCCTGCGTGTGAACCGGACTCGCTGCTGCAGGCGCACGCCGTCTGGCACATGTTGTCGGCGGTGGCCACGTGGTGTTTCTTCAAGTTCTTGAGAACTCAGCGGGAAGTTGACGTTGAGGTTCGTGAGGTTTCGTTGGAGGGGGCCAACCCCTCGACTTAGTCAGGAGGGTCTCGTTCCTTGATGTAGGTGTGGGCGTGGGGGCTCGTCCATTTGATTCGACCGTCCGCAACCCGTTCGACCTTCCATCGCGTTGCATGTTTCGCCATGTGGTGATGGCGACCCAGTGGGATCAGATTCTTCAAGTTGGTTCGGCCACCCCGAGCATGGGGATTGATGTGGTCGATGTCGCAGTAGCGAGCGGGCATCCGGCAACCGATCGCCTGGCATGTTGGATACAGAGCGTGAAGATGACGTTGCATTGCTGCCGTGGGGCGTCGGGCCAGAGTCCCGGTGGCAAGGGGTTGGCCGTTGTCCACGACTGTGAAACGCCACTCGCCGTCACGATTGGCTAGGGCGGTCTTGCGAGCCATTTCGGCAAGGAGTGGACCAAATCCGGGAAGGTCGGCTGGTGCATCGCTCAAGCCCACCAACGTCTCGAATGTGATCACGAGGTCGACCGAGCCGGACCCGCTCTCGCCGTGAATGTGCTTCCCATTCAAAAGGTCGATGGCAATGTCGTGGCGTATCTGATCGAGAGTTCGTTTCTCGGTCTTGGTCTTGATCCGGCGAGCAAGCTTGTTGATGTACCGCATTGCAGCGGCAGCCGAGGCAGGATCGCCGCCGAGGATGGAAATGCCCGACGTCTGGTCAGGGTTCTGAGTGGCGACGATCTTTCGTTCTTCTTTGGCCCACTCGTTACCCAACTCAAGGCCCTCGGGATCGAGCTCGAGGACGATGCGATGGAGACGAGCTCGAAGTTGACCCGTGGTCAGGTCGGCAGCCTTGTCGATGGTGCGATCAAGCACCGCCTCGATGGTCTCGGAACTCAAATAGCCGAGCTGTCGAATGAATACTCGAGCCCGCTGAACGTCGATAGCTCCAAGTCTCAGTGCTTCGCCGACCCGACTCAACTGATCGTGCAGACAGAGGGCGTCGGCCAGCTGATCTTCGGATGCTCGGCGGGTCATGTTGAGTGCGGCTGCCACGTCGAGAGCGGTATACACGTCAGGGACATCCACACGGCAGACATCTGCATCACGACCACCCGAGGGAGTGTGAGCCAGTTCGGCAATGCTCTCCAACTTGCGGCCTTCGAAGACCGCGCCCAACCCGGAGTCGACCTCCATCTGGGTGACGAGATCGTGCCCGTTTAGCTTCTTCCGATCAGTCCGCAATGCGATGACGGCCTGGGCCTCTAAGGGCAACCGGCTGAGCGCCGAAGGCAGTATTTCACGGGGCTCATCTGGCCAGTCTTCCGACATCGCCTCGAGCGTGAGCCGATAAGAGAACTCATCGAGATTCTCGACCTCCCCCCGCTTGGACTTTTGGTCCGAGAGTTCGATCCCTGATTCCGGATGATCGAACATATGTTCGATACCCTACACCACCCCGCCGACAGATTCAACCCCCTCCCCTGACATTTCTCGATTTTTCGCGCTCTCGGACGAGGCCCTACACGCATGCCGACCGTTCCTATAGGTTGGAGGAGTGTTGCGCAGGGCGATCGCACCTCTGGTCGTGCTTTTACTGGCCGTTCTCATCGTCATGTTCTGGCCTGACTCCGACCCGAAGCCGCCAGTTTCGGACCCAACGACTACCACAACCACCACCGCGCCACCCGCTACGACCACTTCAACCTCCGTAGTGACCACAACGTCTACGACCCAGGCCGGCTCTCACGTAGTCGAGAACGTCGAAGAGGCCGAGGAGGTCCTCCGCGAGCTCTGGTTTGGGTGGTTCGAGGGGATCTACAACCAGGACGAAGACCGGATTCGGGAGGTAGTGGCGAGCAAATCGAAACTTGATGCCGCACTAAACGCCTTTGGAGCATCATTTCCGGACCCTCCCACCCTTCAAGGCATCAAGCTGGAACTCGAGATACTCCGTTCCGATGAGAAATGCCTGGTTACGTTCGGCTCTGTCGATGTGTCCAGCTTTCGCGGCGACGGCGCTGTTAGCTCGAGCGTCCAGGTTCTTCGATGGACCGAGAACGGCTGGAAGTTCGCCACAGCTTGGAAGTTCAAGGAAGACTTATGGGAGGAAGACTGCGAGTCTCAGTTGCAGCAGCTGCCTTAGCTGCGGTTTTCGCACTCGGCTATCCAGCAATCGCTGCGGAATACGTCTCATGTTGGGTAACCGAGGTAGTTGACCCTGTAACGCTAGACCGACAGCAAGTAACCCGCTGCCGAATCGCGGGAGGAGACACCGTCGACTACGCCAACGACAGCTCTGTACCTGGCGTCCTCTCCCCCAACGTCGGGAGCGACCTCACCGGCCAGTGCTGGTTTCTCACCTCGGCCTCCACCCCGTATGTCGTGATAACTCGCTACGCAGACGGCAGCGCCGACATCGGACTCCTGACCGACCCGACAGACCCTTCCAGCATCGTCGCCATCGGACCCACACTCCCCCGTTGCACCTCCGAACCCATCCCCACACCCGACCCCGCAGCCAGCGCATGGAACTACGTCATGTCCTACATCCACCCACCGCCGACACCGACCCTCAACCCGGCCCCAGGGCAAGGTGTCACCGGCCTTCCCACCTACGTTTCGGTCCCCATTCCAACCGACCACTCGACGACCCTCAGCTCAGGACTCTCCTCTATCACGGTCGAAATCAGAGTCCCCAACGTGGTCGTCCGTTGGGGCGACGGCTCGGTCAATACCTACCCGGCCACCGAAACCGTCCTCTCCGGGTACCCCGACGGCTCTGCCCACCACATTTACGAAAACAAGGACGACGACTTCGACCTCACCGTCGAATACGACTGGTTCGCCCGCTGGCGCACTGGATCCGGACCGTGGATCACGCTTCCGGTGCCAAACACCGACAACACCACGGTCTATCCCGTCGCCGAAATCGTCTCAAAGCTCACCCCATGAGAAACGGGCGCCGCCGAAGCGACGCCCGTTCCAATCTCGATCACCATCGATCAGGGAGCCTGCCCGGGACCAAGGAGCGGACAAAGGAAGAAGTGGTCACCCTCTGATGGTCCTTCAACCCCGTCCATCTCCAGGTACCACCGTCCACCGAAATGACCGGGATCGCCAGGACCGAACTCGGTCTGAAGCCCTGTCGGGCCACCCATCTCCAACAGCTGCCAGTTGTCCTGACCGTTGTACGGCAGAGACTCAGCCGTAACAATCGAGTCGTAGACCAATCCCTGGCTGGTCACATAGACCTGGGGCTGTGGGTTGGGATTTCCATTGCCGCGGGCCACCGCGGGCAAAGCCATTGCTGCCATCAACATCGCAGCCACAGCAAGGATGAATGCGCTCCTACGCATGTCTCTCTCCAGTCTCGAAATCGCCGGTTATCACCGGATCTAGAACAGCTTCAGACATAGAAAGAACACACCTATCAACGGGCGATGAACAAAGCCTTAACACGCCCCAAACCGGCCCCTGGGGGCGATACCCCATAGGCAACTCGAAGGCTTGTGACGAAGACTGTCACCATGGACACAACAGCCGGAACAGCCCGTCAAAACGTCCGACGAGCTTTGAAAGCCGTCGGTTCGGACCTCAGCCTTCACGGAATCACCTACCTGGGTGTGCTAGTCGTGTTCGGCAGCCTCTTGGGGCTCCTTCTGTTCTCGTTCGCCGAGATACCAGACAGCCAACAGCCGTTCTACGAGCTGGCAATGGCCGTTGTGTTCTTCATTTGTGGCTGGTACCTGAGGCGACAGGGAGCAGTGCAAGCCGGAAAGGCCATGGAGCTGATCGGAGGGATGGCCCTCCCCCTCGTCGCGTTCGCCGGCTACGTCGACGGAGCCCCGATCCCACCGGATTTCGAAGGGACAACTCTGATCGTCGTCATGACGGTGACGGCTCTGGCACTGTCTGGTGTCTACTCGTGGTGGGCGTCGCGCAAACCCGATTCGGTGCTCGGCTATCTCGTTGCGCCGCTCTGGTGGTTGGCGGCCCTCGTTGTCGGATTCTTCTTCAAGACCAACGAACCGCTCTCAGGTGATGCGATAACCCGTCTGACTACGGAACAACCCGCGCTGGCTGCGTTGGCGATTGCAATCTCGCTCCTGGTCGCCCGCAATCGGACTCAGGTGCGGACGCCTGCCATCTTTGGTGCCGCCGGCGCCCATTTGCTCACCCTGATCCTTGCTCAGAACCAGAACTGGGAACCGACAGCGGCGCTCCTCGTGTCGGGAGCCGCGACCCTCGTCAGCATCGAGGTCCTTGCACTCGGAACCACGGCGGCAACGCGGCTCGAGGCTGTCAGACCCCTCCTGGTGGGCGGTGTCGTTGCCCCGCTGTTCCCTGCCACCGAGCGACACTTACTGGGGTTGGCCATTTTCGTGCTCTATCTGGGCCTGTATGAATGGTCCTCACGACGCGGCCAGACCGCAACACCACTGGTGTGGGCACGTCTCGGCATGGTCTATGGCGCAATCGCAGCACTCGGCGCCGGATGGACCTCCGTTGTCGTCTTTGCCCTCGCCACAGCGTGGGGTGTCTACCGACTCTCACGGGATCCCTCAAACGGTGAGTTCGAGCTGATCGCGGCGCTGGCCCCGCTCGGCGTTGCCTACGGGCTGACTCAAACGATGTCCCGGCCCGACGCCTATCTGGCCATAGCAGTCGTGATCGTCTCCGTGGCGCTCCTCACTCGCACGGTCGAGCATCGGTTGGCCAAGTTCTGGCCAGCCGTGGCATCGATTCTGTTGTCACTGCACATCATCGACAACCTGACCAGCCCAATTCCCCTCCAGGGAACGGCATCGCTCGTGATGGCCGGGCTGGTTGTCGGCCTCTCCAATCTGGGGTGGACACCTCGGCTCTGGCTGTCGGCACCGATTCTCACAGCGGCGCTCGGCTCACAGTTTGCTCACTTCGAGAACCCCGATGAAGTAGGTGCTATCAGCCTTGGGGCCACGGGCGCCGTATTGGTGGCGATGTCCGTGTGGAGCCGCGCTAGCGAGTCCGTCCACGTATCCTACTTCGGCCATCTGTTGACACTGGGTGCGGGTCTTCTCGGTGGACCCGGTTGGGCGGCGTTGGCGTTTGGCCTTCTGGCCCTGCGGAGCGGCGTGTCTGCGCACTACAGCGTTAGCGGACCAAGGCTGGTTTACCACACCGTGTCGGTTGCGTCCGCTGCCGTCTCGTGGATGCTCCTGCTCAATTTCCTGAACGTCACTGAATCCTCCGCGTATGACTTAACAGGATTGACCTGGGGCATTGCGTCGCTCCTGGTGGCTGTCGCAGCGCGGATCGAACTGATCGAAGAGGACTGGCTGTGGTTCTGGGGCGGCATTTCGACTCTTATGACGGCAATAGCCGTGATGGGAGCAGCCGACACCGCTGCATCGGACATCAGAATCGGGCTAGCCATCGGTGTAGCGGCTCTTGCGGGCGCTATCGAGGTGTCCTGGAAGCAGACCCACACCCTGGCACGGATCGCCACGGCGCCCCTGCTGGCGGCGGCGTGGTTCCTCGGACTGAGCTCAGTCGTCCTGAGGAGCGAAACAGCCGCGATCGCCACAACCATCTTCGCCACCGTCGGATTCTTGATCGCCAGTGAGCTCGAACGCTGGCAGAGATCTCACCCGGCCGTCCTTGCGTCTCGTGTGGCTACATCGTCAGTGCTGATCCTCTGGATGTGGATGCTGGCGATCGTGGCCGGGAACGTCCCTCTGGGTTGGACTGTCTCCGGGACGCTCGCGGTTTGCGGAATCGGGCTGGGCAGGTTGGCGCGACCGCTTGAGATGTCGTGGTTGCGCTCGGCGGCCTCCGTCATGTGGGTCGGTGCGCTGCTGAACCTTGCGTGGGTGACTGGCCTGGATTCGTCCCAGATGGTGATCGTCGCCTCTGTAGTCGGGGCTTTGAGCCTGGCCACCTACTTGGCCTTGTGGCACCGCGATCCGGAGACGAGTTGGGCGGGACCCTTGCAGACGCTGACCGTTCTGGCCGACGCAACAGCGTTGATTCTGGCGGTAGCGATGTTCGATCGACCCGAGATCAGCATCGCGGTGAGCTTGTCTATCGCCACTCAGGCAGTAGCCGCCGGAACCATTCTCAATCGGCCGAATCTGCTTTTGGCAGCACCACCGGCTGCCGCCCTTGCCCTGATCAGAGCCGTTGCAGAAGGTGCCGACCGCAATCCCTTGTGGTGGACCATTCCAGTCGGCATCGCCGGGCTGGCCGAGGTCGATATCCTGCGGGCCGTCCAGAAGCAGCGGGGCCAAAATGCCGACTCAACAGCATCGCTAGCGCTTGAAGTGGTCAGCGCTGCGGTCACCGTGTTGCCACCACTTGTTGCGATCTTCACCGACGGCCTCGTCCTGGCCGGCGTGGCTCTGATACTGGCCTTCGTAGGCCTCGTGTGGGGCGTACTCACTCGACTGTCGCGAAGGGTTTACGCGGCGGCAGGCGTTGCGTTGTCGACCACGGTCCTGACTCTGGCGGCGGCAGCCGCCGATGCCGCTCCAGAATCGGTTGGGTTCTGGGTGACAGGCGCCGGTATCGGGATCGCAGTGCTGATGATCGCGGGCCTGGTCGAGTCATACCGAAGGAAGTCGGGTCACGTACTGGAACAAGTCGACCGGCTTATGGCAGGCTGGTGGACCGATGCGTGAGAAGAAGCCACCGCTGACAGGTCGGCACTGGACCATCACATACGTGTGGGTGGCCTTGGCAGCAATCCCTGCGATGTCGTTTTACAAAGCCAACCCACCGTCGGGGAAATTCGATGAGCTCACCCTTCCCTTGACAATCTTCATCTTTGCTTTGGGTGCGGGCTTCGCTCTCCTATTCACGCTCGCGGCTCGACTATTGACCGGTGACCAATCTGTCCGAACGTGGATCATCGTTCTCGGGCCGATAGTCCTCGTGATGGGAATGCTGGGCGTCTTCGGCTGACTCCAAACACGCAGTCGTTGGTCAGATTCTCAGTCGCGTGACAGCCTGCAATGATCGGGCAGGTGAACAGCAAACGCACTGAACCCAGGGCTCGTGATCGTCGACTTCCCATCGGTGACGCCATAACACTTGCCGTGTTCGGCCTCATCGGACGGGGAACACATGAGCTGTCCAATGCAGACCTGTATGGGGCTCTCACCTCCTTCATGCCCTTCGTGATCAGCTGGTTCGCAGTGGCGCCCTGGTTCGGACTGTTCCAAACCGAGGTGGTCAGCTCGATCTCAAAGACCGCCTCTCGGTTGGCCATGTCATGGATTCCGATTGGCTTTCCGATTGGGCTCTTGTTGTGGGCCCTGGTGCGGGGACGTGCCATACCCGACGGGATATCTGTGCCCTTCGCTATCGCTGCCTGGATCACAACGACCGTTTTCCTGCTGATCTGGCGGATTATCTACATCCAGGTGAGCCTCAGAAACGAAGTATCCGCGTGACAACAGAGACAAGAAACCAAACGGCTACTCGCAACGCAGCCATCGCAACAGTCGTTGCCATCATCGTCGGCGCACTGGTTGCGATGGCAGGGAGCCAGGGCAGTCAGGAGTCTGGAGGGGTGGCGGTATTCGCCATCGTCGCCGCACTCGCCTTTGCCATCAACTGGATCGCTTTCGTGCCCGCTAACGCTGCCAAAACCGAGGCGTACTACGACCTGACGGGGAGCATCACCTACCTGACCGTCACGCTCGTAGCACTGACACTGAGCAGCGACCTAGACCTACGCGCCTACCTCGCTGGCCTCCTGGTTGCCGGTTGGGCACTTCGCCTGGGGACATTTCTGTTCAAGCGAATAAAGCGAGATGGTCGAGACGGACGATTCGACGAGATCAAGATCAGCCCGGTGAGGTTCTTAGCCGCATGGACCGTCCAAGGGCTTTGGGTTCTGCTGACTGCGGCCGCTGCCCTGGCCATCATCACGTCAACTGCCCGGGAGGAGTTGGGGCCCATCGGATACCTAGCGCTAGCCATCTGGGTTATCGGTTTCGCTATTGAAGTGGTTGCGGATCGACAGAAATCGGCGTTTCGATCCGACCCTGCCAACAAAGGACGATTCATTCAGAGCGGTCTGTGGGCCTGGTCGCGGCACCCGAACTATTTCGGTGAAATCCTGCTGTGGACCGGCATGGCACTGCTGGCCGTTCCGATCTTGACGGGATGGCGGTGGGTAGTGCTGATCAGCCCCATCTTCGTGACTCTCCTTCTCACCAAGGTCAGCGGAATCCCCCCTTTGGAGCGGCGAGCCGACGAGAAGTGGGGAGGCGAGGCCGAATACGAGCAATACAAGGCGTCAACCCCGGTGCTGATCCCGCGACCGCCGCGCTAGTTCACGGAACCGGACTGTCGTTGTCTACCCGATAACGCTCGACCATGAGAACGATCGTTGCGGCGACCACGAGACCCGCCGAGCTGACCACCGCAACTCGGCCGAAGTCGCCATCACCAACCAAGTAGCCACCGAGCGCCGGGCCTAGGGCTCGCCCCAGAGCCATAGCCGACTGAGTGTCACCGGCGCGCTCGTCAGGCACTAGCGACCACTCGCCAATCGCCGACAGGACACTCGGCGTGGCCTTCCAGAAGCAGAAACCCCAGACGGCAAGGCCGACGAAGAAGAGCACCCGGTTCCCTGACAACCCCACCATCACAACGCATATCGCAACTCCGAGAATCCATACCGCTGCCCAGGTCCGGCTCGGTTTGCGAGCCGCGGTGAAGCCGGTGAAAGCGTTTACTGAAAATGCTGCGGCGATGAGGGCTCCGGGGACGGCGAGGCTGCGCCCCACTGCACCGGCATACACGAATAGCGCAGACCCAAAGAGGGTCGACAAGCCAAGGGCTCCTATCAAGGCGAGATTCGACCGCGATGGACTCATGCCGCTGCGCTCAACTCGATATCCGGCAAATGAAGCTGGGAGCAGGGCGACGGGAAGCGAGAGGGCAGCCAGGAAGATGAAGACTCCGTCAGTCCCGTGATTCGTGGCGAGCCAGCCAACAACTGGAGCACCAACGAACACTGACAACGGGCCTGCGGCGGCCACCCTGCGCATGACCTTCGACACCCGCATGGCCTTTGCCCACCCCAGCCAAACCATCAGCCCGGCGGCTGATCCCGCTATCAGCCGGACAGCAAGCAAGGACCAAAACTCGGGCACGAACACGCTCAAAGCGTTAGCGAGGAAGGATCCGACACCTGCGGCCACCAAATAGCGGCGACGGGTTCGCAATCTCCGCCCCGCCACAAACACAGTGATGGCGAAGGCGCCGACTTGTGCTGTTGACAGAAGTCCAGAAGTCCCCAGGGTCACACCAAACTCGGACACGACCACCGGGATCAGGAAAGGGGTAGCTGCGAACAGGATCGCAGAGCAGACAACGGCGGCGATCAGTCCTAAGTCGTCGTGCTCACGAACGGACAGGTATAGACGGACCGGACCCTGCATGGTTGCGACAGTAGAACGTATCGCCCGGCGGTCCGGGCACCGTCCTCAGGCTCTGGCGCTCCTCAGGGAGCGCAGTTGCTCGATGTAGCGGTAGGTCTCCACCCCGAGCGTGACAAGGAACACCAGTGCGGTCACCAGCACAATGGTTGCCCCGGTGACGCCCGTCAGCACGGCACCGGCGACGGCAAGCGACCCGATCAAAACGAACCTCTCGACCGGGGTATTCGGAGTGACCCGGCGAATCATCACCATCTGGGAAGCAATGAAGAGGATGAGCCCACCCAAGAACGCCCAGCGGACTTCCGTAGGAGCGACATCACCTGGATGGGCCAACAACTCCTCAGTTCCGACAGCGAACAAGATCACACCGGCCACCATTGGAAGGTGGACAAAGGTGTAGGCATCCCGAGCGAGTTTCGTCCGCTCCTGTCCCGCGGCTGCCTGGAGCTTGTGTTCTCCAACGTGAGAGAGCCAGTCGAAATAGGACCACCACATTGTGAGCGCTATGACCAGGAGGGCGGTACCCGCAACGTAGAAGGCCGTCGTCGCTTCGATCCCCACGAGTCCAATTCCAATCGCGATCAGGACTTCGCCCAGGACGATGATCATGAAGAGGCCGTGACGTTCGGCGAAGTGAGACGCGTTGACCCGGTACTCATACGATCCCGCTGCCAGCGCACTCAAGAAGTTCACAACGGCACCAGCGACCCAAAACCAAGGCCGAATGTCGGGCGCCACAAACCCACCGATCAAGACCAGAGCCGACCCGATCATCACTCGCCAGACGTACGCGATGGCGCCGGCCATCTCGTTCTCGACGCTGGTGCCTTCCTTCTCGTCGACCCAAGCGTTGAAGATCATGAAGACGGCTGCGACAGCCATCACCACGAAGTACGACACCGCAAACACCACGCCACTGTCTTCCCAAGCACCCTGAACCGAGGTGGCCAGCACAAACGAGCCCGCCGTCGCGACGAGGAGCACAATCCGGGCGCGCACATCGTCGAAGTCGGTGTACCCGGCCAGCCAGGTGTATTGAGACCAGGCCCACCACATGAGAGCCAAAATCACGGCCGCCCTGCCCAAGGTTGGAAGATCCAGATGTCCATGTATTGACGCCACGATCTGAGTCACACCAAAGACAAAGACCAGGTCGAAGAACAGTTCTACGAAGCTTGCGCTTCTCTCTTCATCCAATGAGAAAGCCATGAAGTAGGGGAAGATAGCGAAGGCGACTTTGGCCGGTCGCTCAGATCGAATAGTCGATCCCGGTTAGATCCTCCGATACCTCCCAGAGTCGCTCGGCTATGGCCCCGTTGCGAGAGAGTTCGTTGGGCTCATGAGCCACGGGATACCCCCTCCAGTGGCCGAAGCGAGCCGGGCCATAGAACTCCCCTGCCGTCACCTCGTGGTCGAAGCCAGCTCGCAGGGTCGGCAGGGCACCCATCGCGGGCGTCTGCGCGAAGATGGGGTTGAGGAACGAAAACAGGCCTGAGTGACGCTGGAGATCGGTTGCAGTCCACCCGGGATGGGCGGCGACGGCCAAAGGGTTGCTGTCACCTAAGCGTTTCGCCAACTCGTGGGTGAAGTAAAGGTTGGCGATCTTGCTGTCGCCGTATGCCCGCTGCGTGTTGTAGTCGCGTGACGCCCATGCCAGGTCATCAAAGTCGATCTCCCCAAACCGGTGGGCGAGGCTGGAAACGTTGACAATCCTGGAACTGTCAGCGGCTTGCAGCAGGTCCAGGAGCTGCCCCGTCAGAGCAAAGTGGCCGAGGTGATTTGTGCCCATCTGGATCTCGAACCCATCGGTGGTCTTCGAGTAGGGAGGCATCATCACACCAGCGTTGTTGATGAGAACATCGAGACGATCGAACTCCCGCGCGAACCGATCGGCGAAGGCTCGTACCGACCCGAGGTCCGAGAGGTCGAGCTCCAATACCCGAACATCTGACGACGGAAACTCAGAACGAATAGTGTCGGCTACGGAAACACCCTTCTCGGTGTTACGCACCGCCATAACGACGGTGGCGTTCTTCCCCGCCAAGACCCGTGCGGCCTCCTCACCGATTCCACTCGTTGAGCCGGTGACAATCACCACCCTTCCCGCCTGGTCCTGAATCTGATCGGCAGTCCAGTTCTTGGTTTGTGTCACTTGGGTTCCTTCCAGAAGATGGTGGAGTCAGGTTGCACGCATCAACGCGGCACACCCCGCTGCACATAACGAACAACAATGGTGCAGGATTATTCACCCAAACTGGAAGGGTATGGAAGACACACAGGACGAGCGCGTCATGGCTCCCGGCATGGCTCCCACCCCGTTCACGGCCAAACAGATCCGCGAGGGTTGTCCCGATGGCCGACATGCCGTTTCCGTTGCTGTGAACGTCGATGGGACAGAAACGACTGAAGAAGTGAGGTTCGAGAACGGCGATTCCGAAGGCGTGTCGGTTCAGGTCGAAGGGACCACACATCGCGTTTCATGGAGAGAGCTGCAGTCACATGCGTCGTTCCCCGAAGAAGAAACTCATGACCAAGCAGAGACGATCACCACACCCCTGGGATCATTCGAATGCCTCCACTACACGGTGACCCGAGGGCTGGCGACCTACGACTTCTGGTTCGCGATCGACCTGCCCGGCATGCCCATCCTGCGAACGGTCACCCAGGAGGGACACGTCACCTCGACGGTGACAATGATCGCCAACGAAACGCCCTGACTGGGGCCTAGCCAGCCAGCACCTTTGCCAGGGTCTCTACTACACGGTCGACGTGATGACGGTCGAAGATGAGCGGAGGACGGATCTTGAGAACGTCGTCTGCCGGGCCCGTGCTTCCGGTCAAGATTCCCAGGCGACGCATCTCGTTGGAGACCTGCGAAGCAGTCAAAGCCCCGGCGACCTGGACACCGGTGAACTGACCTGCTCCCCGCACATCAGATATCGCGTCATGATTCAGATTGAGAATCGACTGCCTCAAGTATGAACCCACGGCGTCGGCCTTCTGAGCCAGGCCTTCGGACTCGATCACGTCGAGTACGGCTGAACCCACCGCAGCCGCAACCGGTGAGCCAGCAAAGGTCGAAAAGAACGTGGAGGTGGCCGCAAACTCCTCAGCGATCGAACGAGAAGTGACAACGGCACCCATCGGATAACCGTCCCCCATCGGCTTTCCGAGGGTAACGATGTCGGGGACGACGTCACCAAAGCCCCAAAACCGTTCGCCGACGCGCCCAAAACCTGCCTGCACCTCGTCGGCCACGAACAACCCTCCTCGAGAACGACACCACTCAGCGAGCCGGGTGAGCATTGATAGTTGAAATGGGAAGATCCCCTCAGACGAGAAGACCGTGTCCACGATGAGCATCGCGGGGCTCAAGCTTCGTTCTTCCAAGGTGAGATCCAGATGCTCCAAAGTGCCGTCCAGGTCGGGACGCGCCACGCCGAAATGGGGAGCCAAGTTCACCTGGATCGACCAATCAACCAGCCGTGACACGTCGTGCTCCTCGGGCGACATCGCTGCGGTAGCCAAAGTCGCCCCGTGATAGGCGTTGGTTGAGGTGACGACTGCACGGGCACCCGACACCACCTGCCCAATCCGGTATGCGAGATCGTTGGCCTCGCTTCCGGAGTTGGTGAAGAACACTGTGTCCAGCGGTTCCGGGAGCAGCTCTGCCAGGCGGCCGGCATACTCCGCGACACCTACGACCACGTAACGCGTGTTGGTGTTGAGACGCTCGGACTGGCTCCTGAGTGCTGCCAGAACCTGTGGATGGCCGTGTCCGACATGGGGAACGTTGTTGTAGGCGTCGAGGATGCGGTCACCGTCAACCGTGGTGATCCAGACGCCTTTCGCGGACTCTGCCTGCACCGGCGTTTCGTAACTGAGGCGATAGCTCGGAGCGAGATGTTTGGTCCGAGTCGAGATAGCGGTTCCCAGTGACACACGCTTCGTCGGGTCCAGGGAGCAAGCGGCCACAAGGTGGTCGACGAGATCGGATCGCCGCTCCGGTTCCAACCAGGAGAGAACCTCTGCCATTGCACCGGTGTCACCTTCCAAATAGCGAGCATTGTCCGGGTCGGCGGCGAGATTCCGGCCAGCCATGAGCAGCGATTGGGCACAACGCGCCGCCACCAAGTCGGGAAGGATCTCCACCTCAGACGACTTGAGCGGCCTCTCGATGTGATAGGCGACCAGAGCTTGAACCAGGGCTGCCGCAGGGTCGGACACGCGGCATTGATAGGCAAGGGCAACTGCCAAATCGACCAACGGCGGAGCGTGGTCAATATCACCAAAGTCGAACACTCCGACGATCAACTCTGGAGCATCGGCATCGACCTTGATGTTGTCGGGATTGAGGTCGCCGTGAATGGGGCTGGCAGCCATACGGTTCAGTGCCGGAAGTACGCGATCCTCGAACCTGTCCAACTCGGCTGCGATCAATTCAGGGACCTGGAGTGCCAAGGGCAGGAACTCTCTCAGCTCGAGCAACGAAAGGAGGTTCCATGGGTCGTGACGGTGGAGAGCAATGTGATCGAACCCGTGCATGGCCGTTGCGAACCTGGCGGCAAAGCGTCCGAGGGCTCGCCGGAAGCCAGGGCCCGGCTCGACATCCCTGGCGGCAACTCCGTCGACGTACCTAGTTGCCATGAACACGTTGGCGCCAAACGCGGCGGTTGGTTTGCCGGATTGCGTTGACACGACGGGCGCTATCGGGAGAAGTGGGTCTTCGGTGGTAGCCCACTCAATGGAGGCCGCCTGGCCCTCCAGTTGGTCGGCGCTTCTTCCGTCGGCGACTTTGAGGACCAGTGCCTCATCGTTTCCACGCAGAAGAAAACTGCGGTCGACCGATCCCACGAGCGGAGTCACATCGGCGTCGATGCCGTAGAACTCCTTGCCGATGGTCCGAGCGTCGTCCGGCGTCAACATGGGGCGCTGGCTCATCCCGGCGCCAGGCCTTCACTCATCAGACTGACCAATCCGAATCACGATGTTGCCCTTCTTGGCGCCGGTCTCGGCGTGTCTATGTGCGTCGGGAAGCCTCTGGAGAGGGACCACCGAATCGGTAATGACCTCGAGTGATCCCGACCGAACTAGCTCGATGAGGTAGTCGAGATCGGCAGCATCGTTGGCACCGGGGACGAATGTCGTTCTCCTCGTCTTCCGATGACGGCTTAAACGACTCCGCAGGGCACGGATCGGCGAGGTGCTGGTGTGGCAGTAGACCCCTCCGGGCTTGAGCGCAGGAGCTGCTTTCCCGAACCAGGACTTGTCGATGACATCAAGAATTGCGTCATAGGTCTCGGTGCGGCGGGTGAAGTCCTCCGTCTGGTAGTCGATCACCTCGTCAGCCCCCAGCCCACGCATCAACTCCAGTTTGTCCGAGCGATCAACACCGGTGACATGAGCACCAGCCAGCTTGGCGAGTTGGATAGCGACACTTCCGATTGCGCCGCCCCCGCCGTTGACGAGAACCGCCTGGTCATGCTGAACTCCGGCCGCCCTCACGAAGTACACGGCATAAACACCAGCGGTCGGAAAGGTGCACGCTTCTTCGAGACTGACGTCGCTCGGAACAATGGTGACGAGATCCTTTTCAGAGAGGATCCCGTACTCGGCGTATCCCCCGAACTTGAGACCAGCATGTCCGGTGACCCTGTCCCCCACAGAGAACTTGCTGACTACGCCACCGATATCTGTGACTATGCCGGCGAACTCCTGACCTAGAACGCGGGTCCCACGCGGTTTGAACAAACCGAAGTACAGGCGCAAGGGCAAGGTCAGAACCGACAGCTGATTGAGCCGCCGCATTTCGACATCGCCAGCGGTCACGGACGCCGCGTGGATACGAACCAGCATCTGACTCTCACCCACGGCCGGGAGTTCGATATCTCGCGGCTTGAGAACTTCGGGCGGTCCGTAACCCGTCCAGACGATCGCCTTCATGCCAACAAAGCCTGACTCACATCGTGAAGTTAGACCGCGGTAGGCAACAGGCTGTAACCACGAACCAAATCTCAGTCGTCGGGGACGACCTCCGGACACCTCTCAGTGATGGCCAACTCGACGATCTCTTGGAACATCTCGTCGTTCGGGGTTTGGTCCCCCTCAAACCCATCGGCAAACCAATTTGCGAAATCAGCCACTGTGAGGCCCGATCTGAACTGTCGGCAAGCTTCGTCGGCGGCCCTGCTGACAGGATCATCAGACTCCAGAACTTCCCTGACTGAATCTTGTTCTGGAGCAACATCCTGTTGATCCACCGAGTCTTCCGAGGTAGCTGTCGCGGCATCCGAACCCGAAAGCCCTTCGCTGCCCTTGGAACCATCACTTTCGCAAGAAACCAGTAGGACCATCGCCAAAAGGGTGACAAGAAGGTGGGCGGATTTCGCCGCCCACCTTCCGGTCGATTGCTGTCTAGTCGTCATGTCTCCTATGACGACAGGTTATTGATCAGCAGATCCAGCAGATCACGGATTTCGACTTGCGCCGTGCAGTCAACGATCCAGTCGGTGTTGTCCGCCTCAGCTCCGCATCCATCCAAGTGACCCCGAAGAGTCTGGAGATGCTGGATGGCCTTGTCGACCTGCCCTCTGGCAACTGCCCTCTCGGCATTCTCGAGGTGCTTGAGCAGGGCATTACGAAGACCCTTGCCGTTCGACTCGTCCTTGAATGCGTCGTCAGACAGCCCGCCGATGGCGTTCTCGATGAACTCGGTGTCCTGACCATCGGGAATTCCGTCACCATCGGTGTCTGGATTCAGCGGGTCGGTTCCAAGGTCGACCTCGAGACCGTCGTTCAATCCGTCATCGTCGGTGTCGGGATCCAGAGGATCAGTTCCGTACACGTGGACTTCGTCACCGTCAGTGAGACCATCGTCGTCGGTGTCAGGATCGAAAGGATCCGTGCCTTCGGCGATCTCGTCTCCGTCGTTGAGTCCGTCGTCATCGGTGTCCGGATCCAACGGGTCGGTCCCGTGGACATTGACTTCGTCACCGTCGCTCAGACCGTCATCGTCGGAATCGGAGTCGAGCGGGTCGGTCCCATGGACATTGACTTCATCTCCGTCGCTCAAACCATCACCGTCGGTGTCTGGATTGTTGGGGTCGGTGCCGATAGCGATCTCCTGGCCATCGGGAAGACCGTCGTCGTCCGAGTCACCGTCGATGGTGAAGTCGACCGAACCGAGTGTCGGCGTCGACGTCAATGAGATGGCGTCTAGCTCGGGATCGAGCAGTGGGATCGGGAGGAACCCGGCTGCAATCCGGTCAGCCACAAATGGCCCGGCAAGACCACCGACTGCGTCGCCGACCAGATCGTCCAACCCGGCTGCCGACAACTCGGAGCCGAGGTTTCCAGAGATCAGAGACTCCGTTACGTCATCGATCCCAAAGAAGTTGATGGCGCCGACCAAGTCGACCACCAGGTTGACGTCGAGGGTGGGGGCCACCCAATGGACAACCGGTGATACAGACACGTCAATCTCACCGTCAAGTGGGTTGGCCAACGCCACTGTTGCTAGCTGGGTACCTGGCGTCTGCCATTCCACGATGGGAATCGCTGGAGCGGTCAAGCTTCCATCACCACCGACGGCAACGCCACCGACAGCTCCACCAAGCCCCGGCACCGCCCCTGATGGAACGGATTCCAGAGTCAGGGTGCCTTCGACGTGTGCGTCGGCGACCTTGATCCCGGCGACCAGGAAGCTCAGGGTGTCACTGGTGAGTGGCACCACAACCGGAGCGTCTCCTGCCATCGGTGCCGTGAAGTCACCGACTGCCGCGGCGAATGTCACATTGTTGGCCGTGTCACCGGCGTCGATGAAACCGAGGATGTCGAAGTCGAGTGTGAAGTCGCCGCTGACATCCAACACCAGTTCGGGACCAGCGTCGTTCGTAGGTGTGTATCCAAGATCAATTGGCAGCGAACCACCGTTGATCAGATCTGCGGTGTCATAGGTCGCCGAAATGTCGGCTCCCATATCCACCGTTAGTGATGCGGTCCCCTCAAACCCCACCGAGTACTCGGCGGCACCGAGACAACACGAATCGGAAATGGATTCCGAAAGCGGTAACTCGGCGGTGAACCCGAGCCGGACATGCTCGGTCAGTGTTACGGATGCGGCGTAAGCCGTCATCGGGATGAGGAGAAGGGAGACCACCGCAGTTACTGCGATGAGTCGTCTCACATGTGTTCCTTTCCTAGGGGCGTAGGCATCCGATCAGGAAACCGGCCCACGACGGAAAGAACACTCCCATCCCCATCGATTGCTCAATCGAGTCTATGAGCGCCGCACCCTCGGCTCAAGGAGAATTTGGTCAGCGTTCGTGGCGGCCGCGTCGGAGACCGAGGCCAAATCGAACGCTGTCATGAGCGACGTGGGCTGCCCTGGTTCCTCCGGACACGGCTATCGCAAACATCCCGAAGATGACCATCAACACCCCTGGCGCCACGAGGTAGAGCCGAGGACCAGTAAACGGCAGGGTGTCGAAGGCTGTCGAACCAGTGGCTTCGGGACTGACGGAAGCTGGTTGGGACGTGGTGGTAGTTGTCGACTGCGTCGATTCGGTACTCCCGGCCTGAACAGTTGTCGTAGTCGATGTGGGGTCCACGGTGGTGGAAGTAGTCGTCGTACTGCCAGGGGTTTCATCGATCGCTTCGATCTGGACCGGCTGCGATGTAGTGGTGGTTGTGGGGGATGCCACGGTCGTCGTAGTGGTTGGAGCCACAGTCGTCGTAGTAGTCGGAGCCACAGTCGTCGTAGTAGTCGGAGCCACAGTCGTCGTAATAGTCGGAGCCACAGTCGTCGTAGTGGTTGGAGCCACAGTCGTCGTAGTAGTCGGAGCCACAGTCGTCGTAGTAGTCGGAGCCACTGTGGTCGTAGTGGTTGGAGCCACAGTCGTCGTAGTAGTCGGAGCCACAGTCGTCGTAGTTGACGAAGGTGTCGTGGTGGTGGTCGAAGACTCGCTACAGGGTCCCAGATAGTCGGCCTCGTGGCCTGCCACCGGTGTCCCGTTCTCGTCGATGTGCCCGTTCGCCGCTTGTGGAGGCAGAGTAAGCGTTTCGTATTTGCCGCCATCAGCCCGGCCGGCCCAGTGACAAAGAGTCACGTCATCGTTGCCCTGAGGTGGTGCAGCGACCGCCGCCATCGAAAGTCCAGACATGACAAAAAGCACGCCCAATGCGACCAGGCCAGCGCCAACACGTCTCGAATTCGGTGGGTTTTGCACGATGGAAGCATCGGAAGCCCCCACCCGAAGCTTGAATCTTGCCGACCCCAAGACCCCTCACGGTGAGACATGCAGATAACCCGAGGATGCCTACAACAACACCTCCGCAAGCGACTCGTAAGCAGCTAGCTGCTCCGAACCGAGGACCTGGACATTCACGTTGTCTGCTCCAGCAGCGTGATGGGCTTTGATCCCATCGGCAACTTCCAAAGCACCACCGTGCAACACAATTGCGTCCACCAGTCGATCGCTTCCTCCGTTGTCGAAGTCGGCCTCGTGCCATCCCTCACGAAGGAGGCTGGACCGATAGTTGACCAATTGGAGATACCTTTTCATGAAGCCCCGAGCCGCAAGCCGCGCCGTCGCCGGGTCTGTATCTAGGACAACGGTCTGCTCTGGGGCAATGAGAATCTCTGGCCCCACAATCTCACGCGCCATGTGGGTGTGTCGCGGGCTGGTGAAGTAGGGGTGAGTTCCAGCTGTCTTATCAGCTGACAAACGCAGGGCTCGGGGACCGAGTGCAGCCAAGATCATTTGCTGCTTGGGGACGCCAAGGGTCTCGAGCCTGTCTAGATAGTCGACCATCGTCAGATACGGGCTGTCGTATTCGCGAGTGGCCTCCGGGTGTCCGATGCCAACGCCGAGAACGAAGCGCCCCGGATAACGAGTATCGATGCGCCTGAAGGACGCCGCCGCGAGATCAGCGTCGTCCTTCCACATGTTGACGATTCCCGTCACGACGACGATCGACTCGGTAGCCGCGACGAGACTCTCGACGTGAGTCAAATCACCGGGTGGCGAACCGCCGACCCACAACGACCTGAACCCCATTTGCTCAACTGCGCGTGCCATGTCGGCATCCGTTTCTGCAGCTCTACGCCAAATCCCAACATGGCCCATATCCACTGTCATGCCATTCACAACTACCGCAACGGTTGGTTCATTTCGTCAGTCGCCGAAAACCCACGAGACTTCAATCTCCGGATCGTATGAGCAAAATCGACCAGTCTTCACGGCCCGAGTGAGGTGATCCCCCAGTTCGGGCAGCTCCGAAGAGATCTTCTTGATCGCTGCCCGAATCCGCCAGGTGACGGCCGTTCGGGCCTTCTCGGCGACGTCACCAGCCGTGCGGGCCCGTCCACCTAGCCCGTACGCCTCGGCGAGGTGCTCTACCAAAGCGTCTAGCTCCTCGCTTGCCTTCTCGGCCCGATATGAATCGTTTGCATCCTCGGCTTCTGTGATCTCACCCTGCAGTTCGCGGATGCGAGCCTCGTAGTTGCGGCGAGCCGTTGTGTCGGAGACGGGTCCACTGTCACCCGACACAACGCTGGCTCCCATGAGATCCAAAGCAGCCACTTCGACACCGGGGCGTCGCAACAGAACGTACAGGTCAGCGAACCCCTTAGCGTGGGCGAACAATGCGCGTCGACCCCCGAAGACCACTTCCCACAGCTCACCCGTCCGTAGGAAGCGATTGCCAGTTGGCTCCCCATCCTCCGATGAAGCGAGTTGGCGGAGCTCGGCAACGAGTTCAACCCCACTTTTTCTCTCGGCCCCTTCGGACGACAGCGGCGTCGAGCTGATCGCATCAAGCACGCGCCGTTCGGATGGCCCAACATCCGGTCGTCCGAACACCGCCTCGGATTCTCTCAGCGCCGACGATGCAAGATCGTTTCGGCCCGCAGCAGAGAACAAGGCAGCGGCGTATTGAAATCCAAGGCAGATCTCAGAACGGCTCCCATTGACGATCGACAAGCCGATCGTGTCTGCCATCCCCAGAATCCCAGTCGCCCGATCTCCCTCGAGATAATCGACGAGTGCGAGTTGTTGACGAGCGTGGTTTGCCGCCCATGCATAGTCAGTCTCGACTGCCCGAGCGAGAGCCCTTTGCGCGGCACGACGGGCTGCCTTCAGGTCTGTTGCAGTCAACACCAAAGTCGAGAACAGATATGAGAGGATTTCAGCCATTGAGTAGTCCCTCGCACCCTGACCTACGGTGCTCCACGTCGAGAGCGCCTCATCGATCGATCCGGCCCGAGCGAGAGCCAACCCGCGATGGCAATCCAACTCAAAGGCGAGACCTCCCAGATCGTGACCTCGCGCAAAGTCGGCGCCGGTTTGAAGAAGGTTTATCGCCGGCTCGTACTCGCCCCTTGAACGAGCGTTCATGCCAAGGGCCCGGTAGCCGAGAGCCGCGCCAGGTCCCCCAGCCTCCATCCCCTTGCGGCCAGCTTCTTCCGCATCGTCGAACCGCCCCGCGGACCTACTCACCAAAGCAAAACTGCCGATCGCATATGCGTCAGTGATGTCCCATCGATCGATGACACGGCCGGCCAGGTCGGCCGCCTCACCTTGATGCCCGACATCCTCCAGCGACCAAAGCGGCGAGATCAACACGGTGGCTCTCTCGGGTCCGACATCGTGCTCCAAGCACCATTCGATGGCGGAGCGGAGGACACCAAAGATCCGACCCGTCGCGGGCCCCGCCGACGGGTCCGCCTGACTGACGGCTCGTTCTGACAAACCGGCGGCTTCGTCTACTGCGACGTCAACTAGGCGTTCATTGAGATCTGCCCACCGCCCCGACCCGAGGAGTTTTTCTTTGCCGAAGGCTCGGATAGTCGACAAAGTCCGATACCAGCTCTCCCCGGCAGTCGGCTCGTGCACCACTAGAGATCGGTCAACAAGCATCAGCAAACCCTCGGTGACCTCCTCAATCGGCTCGCGTGTGACCGACGAAACCATCTGAGCCGTGAACGATCCATCGAAGACTGAAAGACCTAGGAATAGCTCCTGGAGCTCGTCCTCTAGCAGTTGGAAGGACCATCCCACCGTGGCGGAAAGCGACCAGTGACGGGCTGGCCCACGCTCTCTTGATTTCGCAACCAGATCCATTCTGTCGGCCAGGTGTAGGAGCATCTCCCTGGGAGTGATCCCTGCCGTACGAGCTGCGGCGAGCTCTAGAGCGAGCGGGAGCCCGTCGAGCCGCTCACACAGTGCGTCGATATCCGATCGATCCTCAGGGGGATCTAACCCGCGTTCCTGCATCCGGGCCATGAAAAGAGCGCTGGCCGGCGACGGATCCCCCACCGTTGAAAGCGGAGCCAGCTCGAGAACCTTCTCACCTCTGACCCCAAGAGGCTCCCTCGAGGTGGCCGCCACCCGAACGCCCGGACTTGTCTCAAGAAGCTCGTCGACAACTCCAGCAACGACATCCAACACGTGTTCACAGTTGTCCAGAACAATGAACGAGTCGTCTTCGAGTCCCGAGAGAAAGTTGCTGTAGGAAGCGAATCTGAGAGCTCCGGCGACTGCATCTCTCAGATCGATCGGTGACAGCGGCGCTAACCGAACGATCTGGGCATTGGAGCTAAGGCTCGCGGCGGCAGCGGCGAGCAGCGTCGTCTTGCCGACCCCTCCCGGCCCAACAATCGTCACCAGTCGGTTGTCGGCGAGCAGCGATTGCAGCTGCTTGAACTCCTGGCTTCTACCGATGAGGGACTGAGTCACGACCTATTCCTGATGGGGCGAAGTTACCGGATGCCTCCCGAAGCTGCCTCACAACGCGAGGTGCCTCCTCACGCTTTAGCGATGAAAGCTCAAGAAAGGAGCACCAATGACCACTATCCACGAATCCCGCACCGCCGACTCACTGGCGGAAAGAGTGTTTGAGTCCGCTCTGGGCACTCTCGACCTGTTTGCTATCTACGTCGGTGATCGCCTCGGCTACTACCGGGCGCTGGCCGTCGACGGCCCTCTGACGGCGGCTCAACTTGCTGCTATCGCCGAAACAGACGAGCGCTACACAGTCGAATGGCTCGAACAGCAAGCCGTCACAGGTCTGGTCGATATCGAGCAGGGGAACGAGGACCGCTACCGCCTCCCCGACGGATACGCCAACGCCCTGACGGACGAGACGAGCCTGTCGTTCATCGCGCCCTTGGCTCGACAGATCCTGGCCTGCGGCTTCCAACTCCCCGAGATCGCCGCAGCTCACCGCAATGGCGGCGGCGTGTCGTGGGAAGAGTTCGGAGACGAAATGCGACAGAGCCAGGGCGACCTCAATCGGCCCGTTCTCGAAGGGGTACTCGCCCAGGAATGGTTCTCGGCGGTTCCCGAAATCGCGCAACGGCTGGTACCTGGCGCACGTGTCGCCGACATCGGAACAGGTCACGGCTGGGCATCCATTGGTTTGGCGAAGACCTTCCCCGGCATCCAGATCGACGCTTTCGACATCGACGGGCCTTCTGTCGAGGACGCAAGGTCACACGCGGACGCAGCCGGTGTCGGTGAATCGATCACCTATCACGAGGTCGACGCAGGAGACCCATGGATCGAAGGCGACTATGACCTGGTCTTCGCCATCGAAATGGTCCACGATCTTCCTGATCCGGTGGCGACCTTGTCGACCATGCGCCGTATCGCCAAGCCTGGTGGACTGGTCGTGGTTGGTGACATGCGCGTGGCCGATTCCTTTGACCCGGCTTCGGCCGACGAGGTCGAGCGCCTGATGTATGGCTTCAGCAACTTCGTTTGCCTGCCGGACGCAAAGTCACACTCCCACTCAGCGGCAACCGGGACAGTCATGAGGCCATCCACGCTGCGGTCATATGCTCACCAGGCCGGTTTCTCAGAGATCGTCGAGCTTCCCATCGAGGCCGACTTCTGGAGATTCTTCAAGCTGGTGTGATCACGGTCGGTTTGGGGGTGCTCGTGTCGCGTACTCCCAAACACCACATTCTGGCGGCAACGGGTGAGCGAAGATCGGTAGCTTCTCGATGGTGGTGACTTCTAATGAATGAGAATGTGAAGCTGGCTCCCGTCAACAAGGTGGAAATCACTGTGGTGATGGACAACGCTATCGATCTCCTCGCTGCTCCTACCGAAAGCGTTCTCCGGCCGGCCTGGTCGTGGAACTGGTCGGAGAAAGATCAACTGAGAGCTGAACACGGCTACGCCCTGTCGGTCACAGTGCATCACGACAGCGGCACGGAGATGATCCTTTATGACGCTGGGCTTACTCGAGATGCAACGGTTCACAACCTTGATGTCCTCGGCATCAACCCAAAGGACTACCGGGCAGTCGTTCTGTCACATGGACATGCCGATCACCATGGTGGCCTCGAGGGATTGTTCGGAAGGGTTCGCAAGTCGATGCCGCTTGTGGTCCATCCCCATGCCTGGCGGGAACGCAAGGTGGTGTTCCCAACCGGAACGGAGATTCGGATGCCTCCCCCAAGCCACAACGACCTCGATCGAGAGGGTTGGCAGGTTGTCGACGAACTCGGACCCTCATTGCTTCTCGGGGGCTCTGTAATGGTTACCGGCCAAATCGATCGGGTGACCCCTTTTGAGAAAGGTTTCCCGCTTCAACACATGAAGACAACCAGCGGATGGGAGCCTGACACCTGGATCTGGGACGACCAAGCGATCGCCATAAATGTGCGGAACAAGGGGCTCGTCGTGCTTTCGAGCTGTAGCCATTCAGGCGTCATAAACGTTCTTCGTCACGTAAAGAAGACGACGGGAATCGAAAACATCCACGGTTTCATCGGCGGCCTTCATCTAACGGGTGGCTTGTTTGAGCCGATCATCCCAAAGACCATCGACGAACTGGTGACACTTGATCCCGATGTGATCGTCCCCGGGCACTGCACCGGCTGGACAGCGGCGCAAGCAGCTGGAAACGCATTGCCCGACGCTTACATGCCTTCCAACGTAGGAACCACCTTCGTCTTCGACTCGAACTGATGGCCTGGCGTTATTCGGCTGCGCTGTCGGTACTCATCGGATAGCGTTCTCGCGCCATGTGGTCCAACCCTGACATTCGCCGTCTCCTTCTCGCGCGCCTCATCTCGCGTGTCGGTGGCGAAGCTGCGTTCTTCGTTGGCATCTGGGGCAAAGCGGCCTTCGAGTTCGACGCATCACCGACCCAGCTGGCTGTCGTAATGGGTGCACTCGGAGTGGCGTCTTTGATCGGCGCCTCGATTGCCGGTGTGCTGGTCGACCGTTTTGGACCTAGGAAAGTGGTTGTTGCAGGCGAGGTGCTGTTCATCCCAACGGCGCTCTCGTTCATGCTCGTGTCGTCCATACCTCAGCTCGCAGTTGCCACCTTCGCTCTCGGTCTGGTGGGGACTCCGGTGTTCACAGCAATTGCCTCGTTCGCCCCGTTCTTGACCGATGACGAGGACAAGCTGAGCCAGATCAACTCGTACCTCGAAGGTGTGTCTTGGGCTGGCTTTGTGCTGGGACCGGCGGCCGGAGCAGCCCTCGTAACCACTATCGGACTCGACTCGATATTCGTCCTCGACGCAGTGACTTCGGCAGTTGGTGCCCTCCTGCTGATTCCGGTCAAGACCCGTGATCTCTCTGACCAGAGCGAGCGAGGTGGAGGGCTGGCCGAACTCATCGAGGGTTTCAAATACACCTATCGCCACCCGCGTCTCAGGTTCTACATTTGGCTCGGGTCTTCGGTTTGGCTGCTGTTTGGCACGTTCGGTGCGCTGGAGCCTCTCTTCTTCCGTGATGTTCTGATGACAGAGGTCGACGCACTGGGTTGGGTGAACACGATGTTTGGTTTCGGCCTCATAGGAGGCTCTGTCGTGGCGAGTCGGCTGCCTTCGCTCTTCCGAACAGCGACTTTCCTCACCATCGTCGTTGGGTTGAATGCCGTTGGTGTGTTGGCCTATGTAGGAACGGACAGACTTCCGGTCGTATTCGTGGCGGGGATCTTCTGGGGGTTCATCATCGGCGTGATGGCGCCCCTGCATCGGACGATGCTGCAACTGAACTCGCCCGAACCCATGGTGGGGAGGATCATGGGCGTGAGCCACATTCACTCTGAGGGAGGGCATCTGATCCCGCTTGCCTTGGCTCCGTCGCTAGCGGCGATCTTCGGTGTGCAAAGGGCTCTCATCGCCGCAGGCCTGGTAGTGGCTTTGATCGCTCTCCTGTTCATGTTGCCGGCGAGGCGTCTCGATCGCACCAGGTCCGAAGAGGTTCCGGCGCCAGGTCTTCCCGACCCCATCGACGAACCAAAGACGCTCGGCACGTAGTGGAGATCTACCGAATTCCTGACCTTGCGTAACCACAGATGGGTCCTTGGCCTCTTGCCAGGAACAGTCTTTTGACTCGATGATCCAACCGAAGGCGCATCTGAACAGCTGGCCTACAACCAAGTCAGACGGAGGCTGATCATGAAGGTAGATGGCAAGGTCCTTGTTGTTACCGGGGGCGGTGACGGAATCGGCAGGCACCTAGTCTTCGAACTACTTGGTCGCGGTGCCCAGGTGGCAGCTGCCGACATCCGACCGGAAACACTGCAGGAAACCGTCAGGTTGGCTGGTGCAGATGGTCGTTTGAGCACGCATGTGGTTGATGTCACGGACAGAGCAGCCGTGACGGCCCTCGTGCAGGCTGTGATTGTCCGACATGGGGCCGTCGACGGTTACATATCCAACGCGGGAATCATCCAGCCGTTCGTCCCTCTCTCCGCTCTGAACTACGACGACATCGAGAGGGTCATCCAGGTCAATCTCTATGGCACGATTCACATGGCTAAGGCCTTCCTCCCGAACCTCCTGGGCCGACCGGAGGCTCACATCGTCAACCTCTCGAGCATGGGTGGGTTCCTGCCGGTGCCAGGTCAGACCATCTACGGAGCCTCGAAGGCTGCGGTGAAACTGATGACCGAAGGCCTCTACGCTGAGCTGCTCGACACCGACGTCAGAGTATCGGTGGTCATGCCAGGCGCTGTCGCCACGAACATTGGATCCAACTCGGGAATCGATTCCCCAATCGACCCCGAGTCCGCTGAGGCGCAGAGCTATCGGGCACTACCGCCAGAGGACGCTGCACGAATCATCGTCGATGGAATCGAGGCCGACGACCTGCACATCTACGTGGGCAAGGACTCCAAGATGATGAATCTTCTAAGCCGCTTGGCGCCACGCCGAGCTACCCACATCATCTACCGGCAGATGAAAGACCTGCTCGGGTCGAAATGATCGAATCGCTGGGTTGGCCTAGCCAGTGACCGAGATGCTTCCCGTCATCGTCGGATGGATGGTGCAGAAGAACCCGTAGTCGCCCGCCTCGTCGAAGGCGAAGGTGAACTCGCCTCCGCCGCCAGAGATGGATCCGGAGTCGAACGCATCGTCGTTGGATGTCCAAGTATGGGGAACAGCGTCAACATTGCGGATGGTCACTTCCTGGCCAACACCAACCTCAATTGGGATTCCAAAGTCGAAACCCTCAATGGTTATCAGAGGGTCGTCCCCTCCCGAAGGGGCGGTAGTGGGGTCAGCCGGAGCTGTCGTGTCGGCAGCTGGCGCTGCTGTGGTAGTTGGGTCGGAGTCACCGCCATCGGATGAGCATGCTGCAACCAGGACTGCGGTGGCAACGAGGAGTAGAAGCTTCTTCATGTGGTCCCTTCTGTTAGCCGCCATTCAAAACGCTAGCGCCAGCTACTGGCGCGTTTGCTCTGCTTAGAGTCTTGGCGATGAGTCATCGGAGCTGGTTGAAGGACCTAAGGGCCACAAGGGCCTACACCGACCAACCCGTCCCAGATTCCGACCTGAGTGAGATTCTCGAAGCAGCCAGGTGGACCGGCTCGTCGCTCAACTCTCAACCTTGGATGTTCGTGGTCGTCACGGACTCAGAGACCAAACAGACCCTCTCCGCCACGGGTCGCTTTGCGGCCCACCTGGCAGGTGCCCCTCTTGTGATCGTGCTCGTCGGTGACCCCGGTCGCGGAGAGTTCGACCTGGGACGCGTTGCCCAAAACATGATGCTGACTGCTTCCGAGCTTGGGCTTGGCTCGTGCCCGGCGACCCTTCACGACCAGGAAGCGGTTGCAGCTCTCCTCGGAATACCCGACGACCGCCCGGCCCGACATGCCATCGCCTTTGGCCACCCCGATCCGGGAGTGGAACAGACCGTTCGGTCGGTCATGAGGTCGGTTACCAAGTCGAGTCGGAAGCCGATCGCTGAGTTGGTTCGTTGGGAGCGTTGGTAGCAACCTCAGCCGGTCTCTCAGCCCGCTTCGACGATCCGGTCCTTGGGAATGCGGGAAGCCTTCACCCGACGCCACACGAACCAGCCGATTCCCACGAAAATGGCCAATGCGAGGAGTCCTAGTCCGATGCGGATCAGCCCCTGCCGACTGGCGTCTTCATAGATCGCCCTCAGCTCGTTGGACTCGACAACCACAGCGTCGAAGTCCTCCGCATCTAGCGCGTCGACGGCATCTCGATACTCGGATTCGACATCGACATTGATTAGACCCACGTCTGCGATCAGGCCTTGGTCTGATTCGTGCTCCTCTGTCAGATCCAGCACGTCGTCCACGGCATCGAGCAGTTCCGCCGCATGGCTCTCTGCATCGGCGAAGTCCTGTTCGGCCAATTCGAAGAGATCTTCGAGCGTGGGGTCGACCTCAAGATCTAGTTCGGTCAGCTTTCCCTCGATCTCGTGGCGGCTATCGATCAAGGGCCCAACAGCGGACATCGATTCCACAGCTTCTTCGAATCGCCATCGGGCCATGGGCTCCCGGATGAACACTGGAAGTTCCCAGCCGTCGGCCACATCCTGGATGCGCTGGTATTCCTCTCGAGCGTCAGCGCGTTCCGTGAGGTCCTGGTCAGTGACATAGTCGGCGAAGAGCTCGGTGGCCTGCTCAGACCCCGCTTGTTCTTCAAGCATGTCAAGGAATCCACGCCAGCCGCCAAACCACTCCTCCGTCTCTGGCTCTGGTTCGCCCACGTAGGCAATCTCGTGGTCGGCCATTGACGAGATCACATCTCGAAGCGCCTCGAAACCGACTTCGTCGACCACTCTCTGGAAGAACCATTCAGAAAACGAGTAGCCGACGTCTTCATAGTGGCCCCAGTCATCGAGGTCGTCGAAGTCTGTCGCGGTCACGAATCGCCATTGGTTGAGTCGCTGCAGATCATCTCTGCGCCCGGGCAAGACCAGCTCCCTGACGTCCAAAGATTCGGCAAGACCGGCACGAACCGCGGCCTCGGCGGCATATATCTCGGCCAGTCCTTCGGACATCCACCGGCTGGTGAACAGTTCGTCGTTGAACCAAATGTGTGCCAGCTCGTGCAGAACGAGATCGGGGTCGACAAACTCACCGATCTCGACGTGGTTCTCTGACTCGATGTACCAACCGCCATAGCCAGCCTGATTGACATGCGCTGACTCACTGACCAGCAACGTTGTCTCTTCCTGGTACTCGAGTCCTATCAGTTCTACGAGGATCGGAAAGCCCACTTCGGTCGCTTCGAGGACGTCTTCAGCCCATTCGTCATCGCCGGGCCAGGCTCGCACCTCGAGTTCGACACCAGCGACTTCGATGGGGGTGACGACGAGTTTGCTGTCGTCGGTCCCGGTGACCCACGCAAACCAAGTCTCCGGTTCTTCGATGTCAGAAGCGGTGAACACCTGTCTGGAGCCTTCGCTGCCCTTGTTGACCAGCTGATCTCCGAGGCGGTCGATCTGATGGGAGATCGGGACCAGAACGCTCACGTCGACTTTCCCAGGTTCGCCGAACACAAGGACAGGAATCGAGAAATATGCGGGGTTGACCCGGAAAGGCGAATCCGAACGTGGCTGATCTCCCTCGACCAACCATTTCATCTTGATGTCCATCGACTGCCGAAAGAACAGCCGCCGGCCGAATCGAACTTCGGCGATGTCGTACCCCTCTTCGGGGTCTTCTTTGATGGTGACCGTGAGCGCGCGACCGTTCGAGGTGGCTTCGAGATCTTCAGCACCCTCGGGGACCCACAGCTCCAGACGATCGAAGTAGAAGCGGGTGATCGTGTTGCCAGAAGTCTTGTTGGGCGTCGTGTTCACGAGGTGCATGTCGATTTCCTGAATCAGACGACTTGCCTCGGCGTCCACCGTGAAAGTGAACTCATTTTCCATGCGCAGCTTGGCAAACGCCGTCGACGGCATTGCAGTGATGGCAATCACCGCAACCAGACAGGCGCTCCCACGCTTTATCCAGTCTCCCCATCTCATGATCGAGACCCTAACGGCAACAGACAACGGTGATATGGGGTGCCTCCCCCATGGTCCGTTTGATCCCATCGCCATAGCCTGAACATCAAATGGTTCGGACTATGGGGCGTTAGGTCTTTGCGAGTAATTTGTTGGGCATGGACTTGACTCCGGTCGAAGACCAGAAGATCCCACCTGTCAACGAGACTCTTCGCTGGATCGTTGCCGGCTTCCGCTTCCTTTCATGGGTATGGGTGGTGATGCTGATCAGTGTGATCATCGCCAACGATGGTCCCGGCAATCGCGAATTTCTGGTCTTGGTGATCGCCACCGTCACCATTTGGGCTGGTGTGACCATGTGGGCGGCGCGCACCCACGAACGCCTGTCTAGCCCTTGGTTTGTCGCAACTGACACTGTCTTGTCTCTCGGAATTGGGGCTGCGGGCCTCCTGGCTGGAACTGAGGACTTCATCAACGGCGGATGGCCAAACTCGTGGTTGTTTGTTGTGGCATATGCCGCTGACAAGCGTTGGACACTCGCCGCTGGGTTCTTGCTAGCCCTTGAGCACGTACCACTCCACCTAGCCCACGGGCTCGACCCGGTCCGAACGGCGGGTGTGTTCCAGTTCCTGGTGTTTGCCCTGGTAGCTGGCTGGGGATTCGAAACGCTCCGAACGCGCGAGGCTCTGCGTCTGGCGGCTCAGCAGAAACTGGCGGAACAAGAACACGAAAGCGCGAGATATGAAGCTCGAGTCGAGTTGGCTCGCCAACTCCACGATTCCTACCTCCAGACCCTCGTGTCGACAAGGGCGGCCGCCGAAGACGCTGACCAAGTTCGCTATCTGACGCGTCGTCAAGAGAGGGAACTGAGACGGACGATCGCCGAGTTTCGTTCTCCGTACACCAACAGTTTCAAATCAGCCTTGATGAAGTGTCGTGACGAGGTTTCCGAGCTGTACCCGAGGTTGGACATCGCCGAGGTGGTCCGAGACGACGCTGAGGTGACTCCAGTTCTGGAGGTTGCCCTCCGAGCAGCCAGAGAGGCAATGCTCAACGCTGCAAAGCATTCGGGGGCAGAGACAGTCGACTTGTACAGCGAGAGGGAAGGCGCCCACATGCACATCCATGTCCGAGACCGTGGCAAAGGCTTCGATCCGAATTCGACACCACGGAGGGGCCTGAGCCTCTCAATTGTTGACCCGGTCGAGAAGGCAGGAGGGTCGGTCTCGGTACAGAGCGCACCGGGCGAGGGAACCGAAGTGACGATCACGGTGGCCTGTGATGCTTAGCCAGGTCAGGATCTTCATCGTTGATGACCACCCGATCATGCGGAAAGGCATCGAGTCGACCGTCGCCTCCCGGTACAAGGTGGTCGGGTCCGCTGACGAGATCGACTCCGCCATCGAGATGATCCCCGAACGCCTTCCCGACCTCGTTGTCCTCGACGTTCAGCTCAAGGATGGCCACGGGTCCTCGGTTGCCGAGGCGATTCGTCGTGATCTTCCCGATACGAAGATCCTGGTGTTGACCGTGTCCTCATCCAAGGAGGACGTGGTACGCATGTTTCAGTCAGGGATCAACGGTTACATCGTGAAATCGAGCGAGGAGTCGGATCTGCTTGATGCCATTGAAAAAACCCTCGCCGACGAGCGTCCGGTTTCTCGAGAGATAGCGGGCCATCTCCTCGACATAGACGAAGGGATCCCGACCGACTCCGGCATCGATCGGCTGACCCCTAAGGAGCGTGAGGTCGCCAAGCTGATCGCCCGGGGTTACACCTATCGCGAGATCGCCTCGAAACTCTCGCGACCCATCAGTGTCAAGACGCTCGAGAACCACATCGCCCACATCTTCCAGAAACTCGAGGTCCAGAGCCGATTTCAGGTGACACGCTGGGCCTTTGAGACAGGATTGGTCACCCCTCAGGATCCCGTGTAGCCCGCTCGTCTACAAACTCGCGAGACAACTGCAGCCATAGGCCGATCGATTCATCGGTGAGCAAGGGCCGACGTTCTCCCTCCTCCAACATCAGCCCAACATCGTCGAGAACTGGAGAGCCGAGCATTGAGTCGACCCCATCGGGATGGTTTTGCTCCAACCACTCCACAAATGGGCGCCATGTCTCGACTGTGAAGGCAAACACCGGAAACTCGGTCTGATGCGATTCCACCACCGCGGTACGCGTCAGTGTTTGACCTAGCCAGTCGTCACCCTCAAACCGAACCTTGAGGTGGTAGCTGCCTTCGTATGGGCCGACCCCAAGAGCCTCACTCACCGCATTGGAGTGGGTCACGTCACACCTGATGGTCGGCGTCGCCTCGTCCGCTTCAGTGACTTGGCATCCGTGCAGGGCGATCTCCCAACCGATCGCCTCCAGCCAGGCAAACTCGTTGGGCATTTCTTGCACCGACAGGACCACGAATCCATTGATGAACCCCTCGACGGAGTTGGCAGCGAACTTCTCGATGTCTCGCTCAACGCGAGCCTCGGTGAACTGCCGTGCGACTTGGAGCGCTTCTTGAATGCGTGCTCCGGACGGCTGTGTGGATGTCGCAGTGCCAAGAGTCACTCCATCACCCACGGGGCTGCACGCCACCGCCATCACAAGAATGGCCACAGCAGAGATCGCTTTCTTCACGACACCAATGGTGGCACCGATGATGATTTGTCGAGCTGGTCAGACAGCGCCTCCCCTACCCTCACACCTTCTCCCATCGAGGTGACAGCAGACACATGACCCAGTCGGAAAAGTGGCGCACTCTGGCGCGTGTGCTCGCCGTCACCGTTCCTCTCGGATCACTCATCGGGCTCGGTCTCGGCCGCCTTATCGGCGGGTCGGGCTCAGCCACGGCGGCCGGGGCCCTGATTGGGTTCTTGGTGACTGCCGGAATCGTCAGTTTCGACGTGAGTTGGGCGATCGAACTAATCCCTCGTCGGTGGCGGGAGGCACGATTCCTGGTGGTCATCACTTCGAGGAGCCTGGTGTGGCTAGCCGTGATCGTGCTTGGAATCAGCGTCCCTCTCCTGACTATTGGCGGCCTGAACTACGAGGAGTTAGTCGACCAGCAGTTCAAGATCGCGGTGGGTTTGAGCTTCGTGGCTGCTCTGCTGTCGAACTTCATCGCTCAGGTGGACCGGCTACTCGGGCGGGGGGTCTTGATTCGTTTGATGCTTGGTCGCTATCACAGACCACGCGAAGAGAACCGAGTGTTCCTACTGATCGACTTGCGTCAATCAACACAGATCGCCGAACAGCTAGGCAACCTCCGCTATCACACGTTTCTCAAACGGTTTATCGCGGATGTGACGGCACCCGTAAACCGACTTGGTGGCGAGGTCCACCGCTATGTGGGCGACGAGGTGATCCTGACCTGGACTGCCGAAAAGGGGCTAGAAGATGCCAAAAGCATCCGGGCCGTCTTTGCCATCTCCGACGCGTTGGAGGCGGCGCAATCGGAATACCTCAGCGAGTTTGGCGTTGCGCCCACCTTCTGGGCCGGTCTTCACGTTGGTCAAGTGGTTGCCGGGGAGATCGGATCGATCAAGCATGAGATTGCCTTCCTCGGCGACACACTGAACACCGCGGCACGCATCGAAGAGGCCTGCAAACAGCTCGAACGCCAGTTCCTCGCCTCAGGTGACGTGGTGTCCGCAGTCGAACTACCGGAGGGGATCACCGCCGAAAGCGTCGGACGAATCGAGCTTCGTGGAGTCGAAGAGCCACTAGAGCTCTTTGCCCTGTCGCGGGCAGCCGAATCCTCAAAGGATGGCGGTTAGCCATCTGGTGATCTCATCCAGAACCCGCTCATCAATAGGGTTCCTGATCTGCTTGCGGTACTTCCGAACGTTCGAGTGGGCACCTTCCTCGTAACGAAGCAGGTGATCGACATCCGGAATCTCAAAGGTCGAAGCTCCCGGAACCAATCTGGCGATCTCGGCTAGATCCGCAGGATCCACCTGAACGTCCTTCGATCCGGTGATCGCAAGGACTTTCGTCTCCACCTTCGACAGCGCGGGCTCGGGGTCGTAGGCAATCAGTTCTCTTGTCCACTTGGCATTCACCTTGGCCAGCCCGATTCGGGACACGTCGGTCGTGGTGGCTTTGATTTTCGCCAGAGACTTCGCCTGCTGCTTGACCACGTCGGTGCCGAAGAGCCGCAGAAGGGTGAGGATGGGTTTTGGTAGCAACGTGTCCTGGACCTTCTTGGTTTGCCAGAGCAGCGTCTCCTCGCCGGTCTTGGCTGTCCCGGACAACATCACGATGCCGCAGAGATCGGGTTGGGCGACCGCAAGCTCAGCCGCGTAACTCGCTCCCATGCTGTGTCCGATGACGACTACCTTGTCGACCCTGGGTTGAGACACGAGCCAGTGGTAGGCAGCACTGGCATCTTCTAGCTCGTCATAGAGGCCGGTAGGCAAGTATTCCCCTCCCGAGCGCCCGACACCCCGCTTGTCGTAACGGAGCGTCGCCCAACCTATCTCGGCCAACGACTCGGCAAGTTGCAGACTGATCGACAACGGCATCCGCTTTGCGTTCCCGTCCCTGTCCAGCGGGCCTGAACCCGCCAGAATCAATGCCGCCGGAAACGAGGCTTCTTCCGGAGCTCGAAACGAGCCGGCAAGTTCGAATCCACCGGATCTGAAACTGACCTCGCGATCCATCATGTCTCTTTTCTTTGTTCTCATTGTTGAGAACATTATCACTACTGAGAACAATTCGCTAATCTGAGCTCATCGTGACCACCAGAGCCGACTTGTTACTCCATCCGGTACGCCTCCGAATCGTGATGGCAATGGCCGGCGAACAACTGACCACATCTCAGCTGGCGCAACGGATGAGCGATGTCCCCCAGGCGACGCTCTACCGCCACGTGGCGATCCTTCACGAAGGAGGCGTGCTCGACGTCGCCGAGCAAACACAGAATCGAGGGGGATTTGAGAAGACGTATTGCCTGGTCGACAGCGCGGCGAGCGTCACCCCTGAAGAAGCTGCTGGCATGAGCACTGAAGAACACCTCACGGGGTTGACCACTTTTGTCGGCGCGGTGATCGACTCCACTTCTCGCTATCTGCACTCTGATGGATCCCAACCCGGCCACGACCCTTTCGGATATCGGCAGATACCACTGTGGCTTTCCGATGACGAGGCGGCCGCGATGGTCGAAGCGTTGCAGGCAGCCCTCAAACCCTTTGTGGCCAACGAGCACTCCACCGGACGAAGACGGATTCTGTTCAACGCAATCGTGGTGCCTGACGTGGCCGCTGAGGCCAGTTCCTAGCCAGGTCGCCACACCGATCCGAACACCTTGCTTCGCCTGACCTCAGCGATCAGGGAGAGACAAAGAAGCGTTGGCCAAATGTCGCGACGGGGACAGTCTTGGTGTTCTAGTTTGTGACTGTCCCCGCAGCTAAGGGAGGACCAATGTCCAAGTTCGAGTTCCCGTTCTTCGCGTATGAGGCTGAGGAAAGATGGAACCTAATCCAATCAGCACACGGATCCTTGTACGGCGCCCTCGCAGGGCGCCCGGTGCACCTTTTCGAGGGAGCCGACAACGGAGGAAATGCAATCCTCGGTGTGGCGGTCGGGGTGTCATCGATTTCGGAGGCCGAAGCAACCAGGGAGCGGTGGCTCGAAGAGATCCCATTCTTGAAGAAGGGAATGATCTCGGTCGAGGAAGGCGCCGTTTTCGCCTCTGTGCCTTCACGCGTCGCGGGAGGCATCGACTCCGAGGAGTTGACCGGCCGCATCGAGCAGATGGCAGCGCTATCGCCGCTCGCGGGACCCCAAAAGCCACACGCGCGACCTGCCATTGTCAACGGCACACCCGCATTCCTCACAGAAATCGATGTCGCCGAGATCGAGCAGGGTGGACGCCTGATCGCTGATGAGTATGAACAATCCTCTACTCGGTGGTTGCCAGCTCTGATCTTCGGTCTGATCGGAGTGGTTGTCTCGGCTCTGGCCTGGGCCGTGATAGCTGTCGTTACCGATCGGGAGTTCTGGCTTGTCGCCATTGGAGCAGGTCTGCTGATCGGTTACCTGGTGACCATTGGCGCCCGCAAGACAAACCTGGGGATTCAGATCATGGTGGGAATACTCACAGTAGGAGCCGTGCTCTTAGGTCAGCTCCTCACATTTGCCTGGCTGTTGAACCAGGAATTCGTCGGGGTTTCAACCGCCGACGTCTTCGAAATCTACGGGTCGTTTCTCGCTGATGACACCGGTTCAATGTTGTTCGCAGTGGGCGGTGGCCTGATCGGTGGTTGGTATGGGGCCAAGCTGGCAGGCAAGCCGCAACTCACCCCCGAGATCGAAATAGCTCCCGCTAGTCCAACCGACTGAGACTCTGCCGAGGCAGATCATCACCTTCGTATCTACGGTTGACTAACGCTGCCAGCCATGGAAGGACGATCCCTCGTGCCCAAGTTCGTACTCATCTTTCACGGCGGCGCATCCCCGGGCAATATCGAGGAGTCGGAAGCGCTAGTCGCTGCCTGGGCCGAATGGATGCAGGGTGTGGGCCCCTCGCTGATTGACCCTGGCAACCCAGCAGGCGAAACCAAGACCGTGCACGCCGACGGAAGCATCGCCGACGACGCCGGACCCAACCCAGCAACTGGCTACACGATCGTAGAGGCTGACACGATGGCCGACGCGGTCGCACTAACTGAAGGGAATCCCATCTTCAACGCCGGAGGTTCGATCGAGATCTTCGAGGCCGTATAGGCCTCATGAAGTCCATGCCAGCAGGGCTCTAGGTCACGTACGGGGTTACTTCAGATATGACTTCTCCGTTGTGAAATACCCGAAGGCATATGCCACAACCGGAACCACCGTTACAACCAACACGACGACGAGCAGCGGGATCGAACGCCATATGCCCCCGACTCCGAGGATTTCAATCGCAAAGCCGATTTGAGATAGCAGCCCAGCGAGGGCCGCAACACATCCTGCAAGCAGCGCCAACAGCCCCATGGTCATCCCATGAACCCGGCGTCGGAAGGTAAGGTCGGCCCCCACAGCCTCAAAGGTGGCCGCCGAGCTGGACGTTTCGGCCCTGTGGAGGGATCCCACAATCGCCACCACGCCGATCGCCAGAAGAGTCGCACCAAGAACAGAGCCAACGATTACTCCAGACCCAGTGTCCACCTCAGTACGGCTGGAAACGGTCAAGCCAAGTGTCGCAGCATCCTGTGTGATCCGGGCGATGTCCTCGTCGGAGAACTCCTCGGACCCTGATATCAGCCAACCCGTGGTCTCCACGGGTAAGCCGAGTTCGCTCGCGTATCCAGGTTCAATCACAGCCCCCGGGGTTACCGAGAATCGGGGAAAGTCGACGACTGCCACTTTCATCGATTGATCAAGCGAGACATCACCCGCCTCCAGATCGATCGCCCCATGAGGCCCTGCTCGGTTGGTGATGATGTCTGCGCCGTCGAAGCCGCTCAAACCCAGTACCGCCATCAACTCAGGGGTCCCGACGTAGGTCGGAATCACCTCAAGGCCGAAGTCCACTCCTGATCGCTCGGTGATTACCCCAAACGTCAAAGGTTGCCTGAAGTCATCTGCCACCAGCTCCTCCCCTTCGCCGAGCCCTCCCCGGTTGATCACCACGGGTCCCTGAGAGCTCCCACCCACGATGAATACAGGCTGGCGCAGCTCGACGACCTGCGCCTCCCCAACGAGGGCTTCAACCGCTGACGTGAAACCCTGTTGATCGGTCGCGCCCGAGTCGGCCGGGTTGATGTTCGATGGAGTTATCTGCAGATGCTCACCCGCCATCGACGGCACGCTGGATGGAGATTGGGCGAAGATCCGAAAGCCGGTCGCAGCCATGATCGGGATCATCAGGATCACGATCAACGCGGCGGTCGTAGCCGCCGACCTAGATTGATATCGTCGCAGATCCCGCTGAGCCAGCCTGGCCGCAACTCCCCTCAGCAACGGCCAACGGCCCAGCAGCCGAACAGCGGCTGGTGCCAAAAGCACAGATCCAAGTGGAATGGCGAGTAGCGCCACAACGTCGAGAAAGACTGGACGGTCCCGGTCCTCTAGAGAAAAGAGCGACACGAGGCCCACAACGCCGAGACCCAAAAGGATCAATCCGACCACAGTCATTACAACCGGTCTGGTCGATCGAGGTCGCCGTCCGGCCAAGGCGCCCGCCACTGTCGCTTTGCTCATGATTCGCCCTGGCCACCAGGCGGAACTGGCCGTTGCCGCAAGGGCCAGCAAGGCGATGGCCCCAATTGCCATCCAGGGCCAGTCGACCTGTGTGATTCTCCGATTGGCAAAGGTTTCCAGATTGGGGACGACTACTGCTGACACTCCGACCCCGATCAGAGCGCCGATACCGGCCGAGATGATCCCAGCGACAACTCCTGCAGAAACCACCGCCGACCTGATTTGCTTCTTGCCGGCACCAACTGCGGCGAGGAGGCCCAATTGCCGAACTCGCCTCTGTGCCAGCATCGTTATCACCGAGATCACAAGCAGGGTGACCTCCAGCAAGACGACCGCTGTAGCCAGTGTCAGAAGCACGGTCGTGGCGGTCCTTGCGTTCTCCGTCTCCTTCGTCTCCCAGAAACCGGGATTCGCCTCTCTGAACTGGTCCAGCTCCGCGTCGGTGGTCGTGACGAGGATTCTGACCTCTGTTGGATCAAACACTCCTCTCGGGGCAAAAACGAACTGATCGGTCAGAAGCAGTGAATTCTCGACTATTCCGGTGACAGTGAGCGATTCGCCATCGAGCTCCAACTGCTCGCCTAAGCGTGTGCCGAGCCGCGCCAACAGACGCTGTGTTACTGCTATCTCAGAAGCACTGGCCGGATATCGACCTTCGACGATGGAGGCAAGTGCGCGGACATTCGGGCCCGATGGGTCGAATGCTTTGACTTGAACTGGTGATGCCGAACCCACTGGAGTCACGGTGGCCAGCTCAACCACGTCTGCTGTTTGGAATTCACCCTGAGCCGCAGAAAGAAGGTGTTTTGCGGCCGGATCCTGCAGACCTATCAGGTGGGTAGCGTCGCCGAATTCAGGTGATCTTTCTCGAGCACCGACATTGAACCCTGACGTGACCACAACCACGCCACCAGCGACAGCGAGAGCAATCAGCGCAATGACAAGCCGCCACTGCTTCTTTTCGATTCGGATCATCCGACAGTTCCAGCGAAGGATGGGACGGCGCCAGCCCATCAATTGCTCGCAAGTTCAATCGGTTCAGGAATAGCTTCATCGACCAGCCGCCCATCGCGGAGAAACACCACACGATGTGCCCACGCGGCCAGATGTGCATCGTGGGTCACGGCGATCCCGGCCACTCCGTCCTCGCACGCTGCACGGAGTATCGCCATCACCTTTTCGCCATTCACCGAATCAAGGGCCCCGGTCGGTTCGTCAGCCAGAACAACCCGCTTACCGCCCACCAACGCTCGAGAAATCGCGACTCTTTGCTGTTCCCCTCCGGAGAGATCGTCGGGAAATCGCTCGCCCAGGTGCTCCACCCCGAGCCTGGCAAGCTGAGATCTCGCCTCCGCTTCGGCATCACGGCCTCGGAGCCCTGCTAACTCGAGTGGAAAGGCAACATTCTCGATGGCTGTTAGGCCGGGAAGCAGGTTGAAATCCTGGAATACGTAGCCAACCGTCCGCAAACGCAACCCGGCGCGCTCATCCCAGGTGAGACTCCCGAGATCACGGCCATCAATCGCGACGCTCCCAGCAGTGGGGACATCTAATCCACCCGCTAGCGACAGCATCGTTGACTTTCCTGACCCCGATGGACCCATCACAGCCACTAGCTCTCCTGGCTCGACTCTCAGGCTGAGATTGGAAATTGCGTCGATCGCGGTGTGCCCTTGGCCGTAGGTGCGGGTGGCATTGTCAAACTCGATCATCAACTCGCTCCTCGATCCGGGCGGGCTTGGGAACCGTCAATTCGACCTGACGCAACCTCACTTCCGACGCGTCGAGCCATCGAACCTCTGCCTCAGCGCGGAAGATCTCAGAGTCGGCCACGAGCAAGAACGCAGTATCGTTCGGCGAGTCCGCCTTCAATCGCGTGTACTCCTGCATGATCGATACCAGATTGCGGCGGTGGCGTTGGATTACCTCGAACACGTCGACGCCGTAGGTGGTGGCTGCAATCAGCACCTTCATGGTCAATTCTCTTCGCTCAGGCTGACTGGCCGAAGGGGTCTCCTCGAGCCACCTTCTCAGTTCCTCGAGACCCGCTGGGAGCACTCGGTAGGTCTTCTCACGATGGTCGTCTGGACCTTCGGGGGAAATCAACTCGTCTCGCTCGAGCCTACGAAGGGTCGAGTAGACCTGACCCACGTTGAGAGGCCACACCTCCCCTGTCCGCGACTCGAACTCCTCTCGCAGCTGCAGCCCGTATTTTGGTCCTTCGGCAAGAAGAGACAACAGAGCTTGTTTGATACTCACGACAACCCCTCGGCATTAATACTGCGTATATATACGTGATATACTCGCTGAAGTCAAGGCTTAGGATGCAGCCTTGCAGTGGAGATGACGGAGACGCCGTTACCTACGAAGGCACGCCCAAACGACGAAGATCAGGGTGACTAGAACCGGTCCAACGACCGAGATGTGAAGGAGTGGAGCCGACCGCCTGGCCCATCACTCTTAGCCGGGTTCTTTCCATCCAGGGCCCGGCTGGTACACTGATGGCACCACATCGGGTGGAGGCCAGCGCTTCGTCGCTTCCCCGATGATCGAAATGGTTCTTTTCCTCAACCGGTTGGACTGCCTCTTCGGCCGAATCTCGGATGGCACGTGTTGCGTGGATCCGAGCGAGATGGCAAACCGCAATCAACCGGGCTCGATGGCCCACTGGAGTAGTTATGTCCAACACTTTCAACGCGCTCGGCTTACCGAGCCAGCTAACCGAAGCTCTATCCCGGCGCGGGATTGATACGCCCTTCCCGGTGCAAACCGCCACCATCCCCGACGTCCTCGCCGGCCGTGACGTCAGTGGGAAAGCTCCGACCGGATCGGGCAAAACGCTTGCATTCGGCCTGCCACTTCTGGCCAAGGTCGATCAGGCGAAGGCGAAGAGACCGCGTGGGCTGATCCTGGCGCCGACTCGTGAACTGGCGGAACAGATCTATCGGGAACTCGGGCCCCTGTCCAAGGCGGTCGGTCGCAGCGTGGCTGCTGTCTATGGCGGTGTCAGCTACGGCCCACAGAAGAACGCTCTCCGAAAGGGTGTCGACATCCTGGTCGCCACGCCGGGACGTCTCGAAGACCTCATCGAGCAAGGCTCAATCAGCCTCGACCAAGTCGACCGGGTCGTCATTGATGAGGCCGATCGCATGGCTGACATGGGCTTCATGCCAGCTGTCAGACGCATCCTCGACCAGACCAGCCGGATCAGACAGACCCTGCTCTTCTCGGCCACGCTCGACGGTGATGTCGCCCAGCTGAGTCGCGCGTACCAGACCAACCCGGTACGCCACGAGGCCGAGGCCATCGAGCCGGAAACGGTCGACGCCACACACCACTTCTGGCATGTCGACCGCACCGAGCGGGTGCAGCACACCGCCGAAATCATCTCAAAAACAGGCAAGACGATCGTGTTCACCCGGACTCGCCGTGGAGCCGACCGTCTCGCCAAGCAACTCAGCAGACACGACGTCGATGCGGTCGCGATGCACGGTGGGCTGTCTCAAGGTCAGCGGAATCGCTCGCTGAAGCAGTTTGCGACGGGCAAAGCAAGCGCTCTGGTTGCCACCGACGTCGCGGCACGGGGCATCCACGTCGACGACGTCGCAACTGTTGTGCACTACGACCCTGCCGGCGACCACAAAGACTATGTCCACCGGTCGGGCCGAACTGGTCGAGCAGGTGCCAGCGGAACCGTCGTCAGCCTTGTCTTAGGCGACCAAAAGAGGTCCGTTCTGAGGATGATGCGTCAGCTCAAGATGAAGGCCCACCTGGGTGAACCGAAGTACTCACATCTGAAGAACGAACCCAAAAGACCGTCACGCCCTAACCGCCGACCTGCGCCGCACCAGAGACCGGTCGAGCGAACTCAACCCGTTGAGGCCGGATCAACGAGGATCTATGTCGGCAACTTGCCCTGGTCGACGACATCGGATGACCTCGATCGCATGTTCAGCCGTCACGGGCACGTGACTCGCAGCGAAATCGCAACCCGGCGCGGACGGTCCAAGGGATTTGGGATCGTTGAGATGCCCGACATGGCGGCAGCCCGAGCGATCGAGTCGTTCCAAGGCGCCACTTTGTCAGGACGAACTCTCAAGGTACGCAAGTCAGACCCCACTCGAACCCGCTAGTAGCGAGCTAACGGAGGCTCATCGAGGCGGCGGGCCCTCAGCCTCTGACGGCTGTGATTAGGCTCCACCGGTGCTCAGGACTCAAGAACGAGGGCTAGGTGCTGGACCGGTTCTGTTTGCTGTGTTGTTCGCCGCTCAGGCATCGATCCTCGTCCTTTCTCCGATCCTGCCACAGATGGCACAAGAGTTCGGAGTGACGACATCGGCCATCGCCCAGCTGCGGTCAGTGTCTGGCATCACGGCAGGTTGCGTGGCCCTGGTCTTCGCCGTGACCGGGAATCGTTTTCGCCTCACGTGGCTCCTCTATGGGGGTCTCGGGCTCCTCGCCTTGGCATCTGTCATCAGCGCCTGGGCACCGAACGTGGGTGTCCTTGTCGGAACCCACGTTGTGATGGGGGTTGGTCTGGCCGCCGTGCTTTCGGCTGGAATGGCAGCGTCGGAAACCTGGGCCGACGACGGGGACGGCAGAAGGGTCCTCTCACTGGCCCTCATCGGTGCTCCGGTGGCGTGGGTAGTGGGCCAGCCCATTGTTGGTTGGGTGGCCGCAAACGACTGGCGATGGGCATGGATCGCAGTGCCGTTCGCTTCGGCGGTACTGGCAGGTATTGCGGTGGTAGCTCGTAGCCGCTCGATTCCGGACGCCGGCCAGGACTGCGACCCGTTGGGTCTGTGGCGACTACAAGGCATCAAACCGTGGTTGCTCTCCGATCTGATCGCAGCTACCGCATGGGGTGGCGCCCTTGTTTACGCGGGCGCGGTGTTCATCGACGCCTACGACGTGGCCGTTAGTGCGACCGGCATGATCCTCGGAACGGGGGCCGTCTTCTACCTACCTGGCAACTATTTGGGACGGCGCCTGCTCGAGAGCGGAAATCGAATCTTGCTCGTTGGGTTCGCCATTACTGCGGGCGCCGCAGTGGTCATATTTGGGTCGGGTCAGTTTCCACTTGCTGTCGGTGTGGCTGGATTCGCCGTCGCCGCGTTCTTCGCAGCTGGGCGTGTGATCGGAGGGATCTCCACAGGCCTCCGGCTTGCAGACGGCCGACGCCTAGCCGCTATGAGTCTGGGCACGGCAGCGGGCCAGTTCGGATATCTGCTCGGATCTGCCATTGGCGGCGTTCTCCTCACAAACTGGGGTTTTTCGGCAATGGCATGGGGATTTGGGTTCCTCTATTTGCTGTCCGCTGCCATCCACATGCCCAGAAAGACCTCAGCGCGGCATAACCGAAGAATTCGATCCGTGCGCGGCCGCTAGTTGGGTCGCGGTGGGTGGACCGCGAACAGCTTCACCGGATCGTCGAACCCCTTGAGGGCGATCGAGCCCATGTCACCAAACTCGAAACCCTTGCCGACTGATAGCTCTTTCACCGCGCTCGACACCAGGATCTGACCAGGTGCGGCGTGCCCACAGATGCGGGCTGCCAGATTGACGGCCGCTCCGAACAGGTCCTGATGGTGGTCGACCGGCTCGCCCGCACTGATGCCGACCTTGACTTGGGCTCCGTCGTTGGCCTCACCGGCTTCGGCGAATCGCCGTTGGATGCCCTGTGCGCACTCCACAGCACGACTGACATAACTAAACGAGGCAAAGATTCCATCACCGGTGTGTTTAATCTCGCGGCCACCCGTCATCGAGAGTGCGTCTCTGACCACTTCGTCATGAAACGCCAGGACCTTCATAGCCACCTCGTCGCCACCCCTGGTGCTGATCTCGGTCGATCCGACGAGATCGGTAAACATGATCGCTCTAAGTCCAGTGTCGATCTCTCCTGTTGTGTGGCGGGCGATGTTGGGGACATTTCTCTCCCAATCCCCCATGAACAGGCTGACGGTCGGACGTTCGACTTCGATGATGTCGCTGGGGACCAGACCGTGTGACTCCTTGTGGACCGCTATGGCGTCGTCCTTGTTCGGAGCCTGCACCAGGCAGAATGCGTCCCCCGCCGGACTGTTGAACCAGAACGTCAGGAATTGGACTCCTGGGTGGTTCTGTTGGACTTCTAGGTCTCGTTGATGGGCAGCCTTGATGTCTTCTTCGGTGACGTCTCCCAGATTCTCGTGGACGTCCATGAAGATCGGCATCGGGAGAGCCTACTCAGCCGTGCTTCGACTTCTTGTTGTGGAGCCGGCGTTCGTGTTCGGCCAGATAGCGCTTCCGCACCCGGATGGCGTCGGGAGTCACCTCGACGAGTTCGTCGTCTGCGATCCATTCCATGGCCAACTCGAGAGTCAGCTTTCGGGCTGGCCGGAGCTTGATGGCCTCGTCGGACGAGCTGGCTCGTACGTTGGTCAGTTCTTTTCCTTTGGTGACGTTGACGACCATCTCCTCGGGACGTGATGCTTCGCCGACGATCATTCCCTCGTAAACCTCGACTCCGGGACCAACGAACATCTCCCCACGCTTTTGGAGATTGTCGAGAGCGAAACCCGTCGATGTTCCTTTGCGGTCAGCGGTCATCGCGCCACCGATCCTGTGAGGTAGTTCCCCAACCCAGGGAATCCAGCCAGCCTGATGCTGGTGGACGAGTGCAGTCCCCCTAGTAGCAGTCATGAGGAGCGACCTGAATCCCAGCAGACCTCTTGACGGTGCCTCCAACGTCACGATCGTCCGACCGGTGTCGCCGGGGCGCAGGTCGGTAACCCTCCCCTTGCGTGGGGAGACGGTTTGGGTCACGGTTCCCACGTGCTCGTCAGGGACATCAACGACAGCTCGTTCGAGCGGTTCGTGTGGTGCGCCGTTCCTCTCCCGGATGATCACCTCTGGCCGGCTCACTTGGAGTTCGTAACCCTCTCGTCGCATCGTCTCGATGAGGACCGCGAGCTGAAGCTCTCCACGCCCAGCAACTTCGATGACTTCTGGAGAGGACGTGTTGCCGATGCGTATCGATACGTTGCCCAAGACCTCACGTTCGAGTCGCTCTCGGATCTGGCGAGAGGTCAAGAACTTGCCGCTGCGACCGGATAGTGGCGACGTGTTGACACCAAAGGTCATTCGCAGAACCGGCTCGTCGACCGTAAGACGTGGAAGTGGAACTGGGTCGCTGGGGTCGGCGAGGGTGTCGCCGATCTCGACCTCGGGGAATCCGGCAACCACGAAGAGATCGCCGGCTACAACGCTTTCGACATCCTGCCGGCCGAGCCCCGTGAACCCCATCAACGAGCCCAGTTTGCGGCGAAGAGGTGGTTCTTCGTCGTTTGAATGACACAGGGCAATCTGGCTACCGGCAGAGAGCGTCCCTTGAACGACCCGCCCGATAGCCAACCGACCCAGGTAGTCGGATGCGTCGAGATTCGTCACTATGGCTTGCAGCGGCGCACCCGGGTCACCGGATGGTGAAGGGATCGTCTCAACGATCGCATCGAGCAACGGGGCAAGGTCGGCTTCCTGAGGGGGCATACCGATACCCGCCATCGACCTGCCTTCGCGGGCGATGGTCGAAATGAGCTGAAACTCGATGTGTTCATCGTCAGCGTCGAGATCAAAGAAGAGCTGGTAGATCTCGTCGACCACTTCGTCGATACGAGCGTCAGGTCGATCGACCTTGTTGATCACCACCACGGCAGGGAGATTCAGCGCCAGAGCTTTCGAGAGCACATAACGAGTCTGTGGCATTGGACCCTCTGCCGCATCGACCAGCAGCAAGACACCGTCGACAAGTGCCAAAGCTCGTTCCACCTCACCGCCGAAATCGGAGTGTCCCGGGGTGTCGACCAGGTTGATCTTGGTGCCCTTCCACTCGACGGAGGCAGCCTTGGCAAGAATGGTGATTCCGCGCTCTCGTTCTTGGTCGTTCGAGTCCATGACGCGATCAACACGAGCCTCATGCGACGCGAATATCCCGGTAGCGCCCAACATGGCGTCCACCAGAGTGGTCTTGCCGTGATCGACATGCGCGATCAAAGCGACATTGCGGAATGGAGCTCCAGACATCGAACCGGGGAGAGTACCGGTATCGCTCCGCCTACCCCCATACCCAAAGCACGGAGCCGCAACGCCCACGTCAATCGGGGCGCCATCGGAAAGAGGAGGCTGATAGGGTCGGAAACGTGGAGCGTCAATGCAGTGCCTGTGGGGCAGATCCGGGTGAGGGCACCTTTTGTCAACATTGCGGAACCCCTCTGCACTCCCAGGCTACGACTGCCCCCACCCCACCCACCGGTGCGCCTCCGGCGCAGCCGCCTCAGCAGCCGACATACGCACCTCCACCGCCAAAGAAATCCCGGTTTCGGGTGGGCTGCCTGATCTTTGGCCTCATCGTTGTTGGCGCATTGGCCGTGGGGGGATACTTCGTCTGGCAGTTCATCTCAGACGAGGTTCTTCCTGAAATCGAAGAGGCGACCGACGTCTTCGACAGCTTTACAGATGCTCCAGCGGGGCCGTGTTACGACCTGGAAGTGTCAAATGGAATCCTGACTGGTTGGACAGAAGTCTCTTGCGACGGTGCTCGACAGATAGAGGTTTCACTGGCAGCAGAACTCGACGACGGGCCCTTCCCCGGTGATAACGCTTTGGACACCCAAGCCGCCACCACCTGCTCCAACGCTTTCGAGTCGTATGTTGGAGTAGCGCACGAGGATTCGATCTTTGACGTGCAATGGTTGATGCCGTCGGAGACCAACTGGGCAGATGGGGACCGGCAAGGAATCTGCTTGATCGTCGCCGACGATGGCTCTGACCTAACTGGGGTAGTCAAGGATTCGAACAGATGACACACCAGAGCATTAGCCACGTTCACTCCAAGGCCCGCCGCAGGCTTGGTGCGCTGGTCATCACCCTCGGAATGGCGCTGAGTGCGTGCACTCCTGCCGAGATCGAGCAAACCATTGGCGTGTTGGAACAAGGGTTCGAGGAAGCCGGGTTGGAAGGAGCTTTGGATGCCGGGGCGTTCGTGGCGCCTCAGGTCATCATGACCATCGGCTACCGGCTCGGAGGCCTGGGACTCCCCTAGCAACGACTTGTCGAACAAGGCTGCACACCCGACAGCCGAAGGATTCAAGATCTAGGGTCCACAAGGACCGAGCGGTCCCAGGTCACAGCTATTCCGCTCGATAGGGCTACGGAGGTATCAATGCGAAGAACAATCACGGCCGTCTGCATGTTGGCGCTGGTTTTGGCAGCCTGTGGAGGTGGAGACAGCGACTCACCTGCAACAAGTGGCCCAGCCGACACGGCCGCCACCGACTCGGGAACGCCAGACACAACGAATCCGAGCGGCGGAGGTGAAGTGGATCCCCCCGACGATGCGCCCAGCGGACTTCCGGAGGGAGGGACGGGCACCGTCACAGTTGGAGGGGAAACCATCGAGTCGTCGACTGTTCTCAACTGTTTGATCGACCCTCAGTTCGACCCCCTACCCGGCGACCTAGACCTGACTGCCGCACTCGGCCAAGGCCTTGACGCCCTGTTCGTTCAGATCGCCAACATCGACCTCCCTCTCGGTCCCGACGCGGCCCCCTATCTCCAGGTAATAGCCTCCATGCAACTCACAGACTCATCTGGCAATAGGCAGCTGTACGACGACGTCGTCTACGCGCAGGGAGCGGATGGCTCCTGGTATGTGGATGAAGACGGGGCTCTCGGCTTCACCATCGCCCGAGGCGACACACCCGACGCCACTCCCCTCGACTTCGTGCCATGGGAGCTCGACGGCAATCAGGCGACTGGCACGGTGATGCTGGATGCTGGATCCGGACCGGTTGAAGTGACGTTCGATCTCGAGGTGGTCGACCCGGTCGACTGCAGTCTCTAAAACTGATCCCTTGCCTGTTGGGTTTGTGACCAATTGATGATTCATGACGTCGAGTTTCTGTCCGAGGGCGACACAGTTCGTGGCCGTCTGTTCTCACCTGCGGAGGGGCGGCCGTCTCCAGGGGTAGTGATGGCACCGGGGTTCTCAGCAACCAGCCGCTTCACAATGTTTGAGCGTCATGCGGAGGAAATGGCGAAGGTAGGCGTGGCAGCCCTTCTCTTCGACTACCGAGGATTCGGGGACAGCGATGGAACGCCGCGACTCGAAATCAATGGATGGCGTCAGGCCCGAGATTGCCTCGCCGGGATCGAGTTTCTGCAGGGAGACGAGCGGATCGACTCCTACAGGCTCGGTATCTGGGGAGTCAGCTCGGGTGCCGCAGTGGCCGCCGTGGTGGCGGCGGCGTCAGCGGACCTCAAGGCGGTTGTTTTGGTGGTCCCAGGATTCGGGCAAGCGATCTCGCCACCCGACGCAGATGACTCTGAGTTCGAAAGCATCGTGAACACCCTCCTCGAGGGCGACCTGGACGCTTTCGAACGAACCGTGATAGGCCCCCACCCGGTCGTATCGGCCGACCAACTCAACAACCCGTCGCTAGTCGAAACCCTCACTGCGTACAGGTGGTTCATCGAAAGCGGCGGCCGCTTTGACACGGGGTGGGAGAACAGAGCGACCCTCGCCCGTCTCGACACGCCAGCCCCCTTCGACGCTCAGCTTTGTGTTCCTCACATCACCGCACCCACCTTGATGGTGATCGCTCACAAGGATGAGGAGAGCGATGCCGATGTCGCCCGCCACGTCTACGCGAATGCCACGGCGCAAAAGGAACTGGTCAGTGTTGATGGGGGTCACTTCGGAGTGCTCTACCCATCAACGGCCGAGTTCGAACGCTCGGTTAGTGCTCAGACGGCGTTCCTACGGGCGCACCTGTCGACCTGATAACCAAGGGGAAACCCAACAGCCATGAGGCAGGCCGCTCAGGCGGCTGCCCTAGCTGGCTACGCGATCCAGCCCTCCGACTTACGGTCTTCGGGCGTCACCCTTTGAGTAGTCGCACACACCGTCGGGGAAGATGGCGTCGAGCTGCGCCATATCTGCATCGTCGAAGCTCACTCCGCCGTAGACGCCGGCAGCGATGGCTGAGTCCACCGACTGCAGCTCACACTTGAACACGTAGCCTGAGATCGGTCCGCCGGCCACGATCCGGCTGGTCGAGAACAGCGGGAACTGACTGGTACAGGTCCCCTCGGCTCCGTCGTCGAGGATGCCGCTCCACGCGTCAGCGCCGGCGTAGATCAGATTGCCAGCGACGTCGAAGCACGAGTCCACCGCCATCGCCGGCTTGTTCTCGGCCACCGACTTGTCTGGATTGGCATCGATTTTGGCCATCCATTCGTCGATCACAGCAAAGGCAAGGGCGGTTTGATCGAAATCGCTTCCGGCATCGTTGCCATCGGTGAACCAGATCACATGGTTGGACGCGTCGCCGTCGTGGTCGAGCAATCGTTGCCGTGCGGCAAACGACTGATGCGAGTTGTGCATGTCCAGCTCACGCTCGAGATAGTTGCGCCAATCAATCGTTGGGATCTCCATGTCACCTATGAACACGTGACCGGCGGCATAGGCGTTCTCAATAGCTTCAGGGTCGGCTGCAGCCCGTGGTGCCGGGGTGAGACCCCCGTCGGCGGACAGGTTCATGTTGCGCCATGACCAGACGTCGATCAGATTCGGGTAGATGTCGGGCACAGGTGCCAATCCGGCCAGGTCCGCCGGCGCCGGACACAGCGCGGCGATGAACGGACAGCCTTCCTGGACCATGTCTGGCTCGTTCTTCCACGAACCGACATTGGCGTTGAGATCCAGGAACTCTGCGGTGCTGATGTCACCATTGACCAAAGCCTCCAACCCGTACTGGACACCGACGTTGTCCCACGTACGACGAGCAAATCCGTCGGCGGCCACGCCGTAGACGTTGATCGCATCGCCGTAGTGACTCCACTCGGTACCTGCTTGCTGCTCAGGTGTGACTCCCGGGGCGGTCCCGAAGTTGGGGTTCAGCGCTAGCGGGGACAAACCACGCCAGCCGTTGACGCACTCCGAGGAGCCTTGGGGCAGGAACGGCAGCAACTGGAGATAGGGGTTGGGGGCACCGTTTATGGCGTTCATCCCCTCGATCAGAGTTCGATTCTCCCAATCCGCCCACTTGGCGTTCCCCTGAAGCACTTGGGTATCCGCCCAACGCTCGATTAGTTCACAGTCACCAACATGGATCGTCTGGGTCACCATGTCGGGATAGGAGTAGACGGGGATGGCCGCGTCGAGCAGGCTCTTGTGGTTTTGGCCGTAGACGTATTGCTGGATACCTCCGCCGGAAGCACCAAGACCAACGGTGTAATCGGGGTTCCCGTAGGCGGAAACGAACCTGTCTTTGACCATGATGGCGGTCTCGCCACCGAGAACGAGGTTGTAGTGCTCGCCGGTCTTGTTTCCGGTGGAGTAGACAACTGCGTAGCCGTTGGACAACCCGGGTTCGAAAAGCATCCTGCTTCTCGAAGGATCGCCCTGGTAGTGACCGATGCCGACGCCACCCTGGAATCGATAGATGAGGCGGTCATTCCATGCGGAGAGGTCGGGACTTTCGACGTCCTGGGAGTCGGGTGAGAGGACGGCGATCGAGTAGATGAACCGGTTGATCGTCCCACGTTCCCAACGGACGATGTAGTCGACGGTCTTTCCGTCGAGGGTCGTGGTCTGAGCAAGGTCGGAGGGTGGCGGACCGCTCGGGTCGTAGTCGGCCCAGCCACCTGAAGTGGTCCGATATTTGAACGAAACGACCGTCTCCATAGAGCAGTCCTCATCGATCGGGCCAGCCAGCTCTGCACCGCCGTAGTCGCCTGGCGTGGAACAGAGGAACGGATCCTGCTGGGGTCCAGAGAAGATGGGCCCGGTGATGGGGTGGTTGGTGAGAACCATCGTCGCCTTGGCGGAGCCGCGGCTGTTCTCTTGACGAACCTCGACTGTGTTGTCACCCAACGCCAAGCCGTCGACGACCCCTTCGAGGGTGTCACCGTCGATCGGAGCGAAGGCCTCAGTCACATCGACACCATCGACGGTGATGACGACCTTGTCGATCTGTCCGGGCGGGACGTCGATCAACAGGCGGGCGTCGTCACCCGACACATACTCGGCTGGAGACGACACCACATCGATCGAGTAGTTACCTCCACCGGCATGTGCAGCGCCGAGGGCCGTAGTGGGGAGCAAACTGGCCAGCAGAGCAACACCAACTGCGATCGTCGATGTCCGATTCCTCATTACCAACTCCTCCTCGTGGCGCCTGGAAACGAACCTACACCGTCGCCCTCAGACGAGGTCGGGAGTTCTCACTCAGGATGGCTCCTTCTGATGGTGGGCGCAGTTACTGAGGTTGGACCGGGTTTCGAACAGAGATTGCGTACGTCGTCGTTTCAGCTCTGCCGCTGAGAACTCGTTAGTGCATTGCCTGACGGTCTTTAGCGTTTACACTAAACCCCAATGAGCTACTTCAACAGTTCGAAGCTACGTCAGATCCGCGAGGTCAAGCGTCTCAGCATGACTTCCGTTTATCGGATGACTGGCGTGAGTGTTTCAACCATTAGCAATATCGAAACTGGGAAGACCGACCCGAGAATGTCAACTGTCACCCAACTCCTCTCGTGCTACGGCGCCAGCTTGAAAGATCTCGAGTCCGCTCCCCCGGTCAGCGTCGGACTCGAGGAACTAAAACGAAGATCCGAACGAGCCGCAGCGGACCTGATGGCCTCTGAACTCGGCCCGTCCGATCCTGGGCAGCGGCTCGCACACAAGTCCCTGCGCGGGCTCGACACATCAGTGGAACGCGATGCCATCGGCACGCGCCAATGAGGAACGTTGAGGCGGCCCTGAGGGCGCTCGACCGTGCCGAGCAGGCAAGCGACGAGATCGACCGGAGCGTTTGGCTCGCCAAAGCTGCCGATCATGCAATAAGCCGCGACGCCGTGTTGGTAGGTGGCGCGGCGGTCAACCTCCACACCGCGGTCTACAAACCAACAGACGTAGACCTCTGTGCATACCTGGATGAAGAGGACCGCGCCGCGCTTGGCAGATTGGGGTTCAAGCACCTCCAAGGCGACCACTTTCTCTACACGTTCGATGATGGGGAGAAGTGGCCGGTCGAGTTCCCGGATTCAGTTGTGGATGGGGAGGTGATGAAGGTGTCGCTAGATGCGGACGACGTCCTCTTGGTCATCAGCACCGAGTCCCTCGTGTTGGATCGGATCCGGCAGGCAACTGATCGAACGGGTGTGACGTTCGACGAAGCTGTGCGGCTGTGCCGCGCCGTAAGCGAGAACGCTGATTGGACCTTGATCGAGAGCACGGTCGACGAGGAAGACCGCCGTGCACCCCTCCTCGGGCTCCGAGCGACCTACGAAAGAGTCATGGCCAGAGCGAGGGTGACGCCGACCCCGGATTAGGTGCGGTAGGCGTGGAGAGGCCTGTCGTTGCTGGGGATTCGGTGGGTCAGTCGTTTGGCGTCAAACGAGGGTCAAACGCGCGACTATGAGTAGACGCCCTAGAGAAGCCCACCAACTCTGTGTCCACATGGAAGGATTCGCGATGCGTCCGTGTCGAGGCGGCGCTTCTCGACCACCGCTATACCTGTCGGCGCCAAGATTCAAGAGTTCAAGCGAGGCTCTCGAGACTCTTGGCGGCCTGCGCCATTAGGAACTCGAACCTCGTCTGCCCCACAGCGTGAAACCCTCTGAGATAGCCAGCAGGACGTCGTTGGTCAATTGGGAGGGCCTTGCCCGACGTGAACTCGTCTCGGAACCTCCGAAGCGCTTGCGACGACTCATGCGCCAGCGCATTCCGCAATACGGTGAGGTCATCCAACGCCCTACGCTCATCCTTGTCCAGAAGCGTGAACGGCCTTCCTGACGCGAAGTAGAGCTTTGAGCGGTCGAATGTGTGCCGGCTGTAGGGGAGCCAATCGGCATATCGACGCCCGTCGAAGACGATCTTTGTGGCAACCGCGTCGGACTGGATGGCTACAAGCGACCTAACTGACGTCAATCTGTGAGTGATACGTCCGCGAAGTAGTCCGAGAAACAAGTATTCAATCGTGTTCTCAATGTGGGAATGAAAGGCCAGAAATGCACCCCGATACGCGTGCTCAGCGTCGAGCGTGGTTATTCTGCCTTCAGAGCAAACAGTGTCAATCCGATTCAGATATCCCGCAGTAGACACCGCCCTTGCTCGCACCCGGTCGACCACCTCAGCGGTGGATTTAGGCATAGATCTTCTTCAGGAACTCGTGCCTTTTGGCTCTTCTCCCAGTATCTGATGAAGCCCGTCGAATGGCGTCGAGCACGTCTTCAGGCACATCTTCTTCCACGATACGCTCCGACGCCTCGAGAATTGCCTTACGAAGTCGGGCGTGGTTGATCGGGGTCGGCTTCGCCTTGGATTCCAGTGAAGATTCAATCCCATAATGGAGGTCATAAACCAATGTCCAAAGAGAAAAGAAGTTGACAGGACTGTCAAATACAGTTTCAGCAAGCGTCTCGCCTAATGATTCATCGATCGTTTCCATTACTCTTCTGAAGCGGGTGGCAACCGCAGGTCCAGATGCAAATGCAGGGTCGTACTTGCGGTAGAGACGATCGAGCCGACTCTGAGTCTTACCAGTCACTGCCTTCGAGGTCATCGAGAGCGTGACATCTGAGACGAATTCGACTTCCTCCATCCGAGCAATCGCATCTTCGCTGAACACACCTAGAGATCGCCAGCGATCAAGCTGCTCCAGTGCCAACTCATACATCAACTTCTTGAGATCTCCAAAGAACTCTGCATTACGAAGTTCCTGCCCATTGAGGCGAACCCCAGTTGAGTTGATCCGTGCGAAGATCGTCAGAACTGCGCGATCCTCTGTTTCCGGCGGGAGCACGTAGGTACCGAACTCGTATCCAAGGATTTGCGACTGCACTTCTGACGACAGACTGGCGAACGCTTTGTCCGCCAAATCGGGGTTGTGCTGGCTCAGCACCTCAAAGCTGTCGCGTGTTGGGTCGAAATCCTCGAGGGACGAACTATCAACATACGTAAACAGCGTGCGGAGCCGCTGCTGACCATCAACGACCTCACGGACCGTACTCTGGCTTTTGAGATCAAGCCGCTCTCGCACGAACACAAGCGGTACCGGCAGACCACGTGCGATCGAATCGACCAAGAACGATTTCGCGGCTGGCTTCCAAACGGGCCTCCTTTGGAAGCTGGGGCTGAGCGTAAGGCTGCCCGATCGCTGCCAACCGAGGAAGTCGCTCAGCTTGAAGATTTGGATCTTGTTGGCCATGAACTGCCTTTCTGAGCCAATGTGGCTAGTCGTTAGCCACCATGTGATCACGTTTCCTGGTGCCGGCAAGGCCATGGTCGATGCGACTGCAGGAGCGCGATCACACTCGTCAGCTATTCGAGGCTAGTTGCCAGGTGCGTCGATTCTGCGTGTAATCGAGGATCCCGTCACGGTCGACCAAACACCGGCCCCAGCAAGCCCTCCACGCACCGGAGCGCTATGTACCGAGGGCCTTCATCGCGCCCCATGACCCCTTGGCCTGCTTGACCTGGGACTCGGTGACGAACAGGTATCGCCACTCCCGGTCGACCTTCTCGTCTGCTGAAACTTCGTTGGCCCATCGCCGAGCGACTTCCGCCTTGGCTTTGACCGAATCTGTTTCTGCCGAGGAATCGCCCTTGATCTCAACGATGTAAGCGGGGCCGTCGTGCTCGACAACTAAGAAATCGGGGTTGTACTCGTTGAACTCGGACCAAAGGATCGGCAGGTCGTTTCGATGGAGGCGAACCCATAGCTCGACTTCGTCCGCAGAATCAATTGCGATTGCTGCGTCTCGTTCCGGCGTCGAGTCAAACCACGCCTGTGCGTAAGGGCTTCGCTCCCATCCCTCATAACCCGCCTTCCGGTTGAATGGCCCGAAGCGAGAGTCGGCAACCTCGTGACGGGCGATTCGTATCTTGTCGAGAGGCTGCGTCTCCACGACAGTGTCGATTGTCGGTGTTCTTCGGGCCGCTTCGTAAGACTTCCGAAGTTCGCCCAGTAGCGCCGCGGCCCAGCGGTCGAGGTGCGCCGCCAGAGTTGAGAGCGCTGGCTCGTCCAGGCTCTCAAAGAAGGCATCGAGTATCCGCTGTGCGTGGGCACGCTCATTCTTGCGCGGAGCAACGAACTCGGCAGCCAGGATCACTTCGAGGAGTCTTGCCCGGATCTGCTCTTCCGGGAGGTCCAGCTGTGCGGCGACGATATCGTCGGCTGCCTCTCGGAGCACCACCTGTGTTTGAGGGAGCCCATCGGGGCCCGTGACCACCTTGGCGCCGTAGACCATCCTGCGCAGCTCTTCTTCTGGTTGCTCGGTGATACGGCGAGCCAGATTGCGAAACGGGTCCAGGTCGGTGATGTGACCAAGAGAGAACACCGAGTCCATCTTGTGGATCTTCACCAACGGGACTTCGATCACCAGAAACTCGGTCGTGTTGTATGGCATCTCGACTTTGACGCTGAGCTCTTTGGCATGGGCGGTGCGCGCTTCTACATCTCCGAACGTCGCGGTGCCGGTTCGAGCGGAGCCTGCCGAAGTGAGGTCGGCAGGTTCGATGTCGAGTCGGGTTTGCTCAGTGCGGACCTTGACCGCCCCAGAACTATCAACGACGGTGATCGCCTCGGTCTCGTAATCGACAAACGCTTCGGTGAATACCTTCTTGCTCCGAAGCAGGTCGTCGTACCTCTCGTGCGCCACTACTTCGAGGGTGTCTAGGAATTCCTCACCCGTATACGCACCGAACGGAAGTCGCAGGCCCCGTCCGAGGGTCTGCTCGGTCAGGATCTTGGAAATGGAGGCTCGCATCGAAACGAGGACGTAGACGTTGGCAACGTCCCAGCCTTCCTTCAGTTTGTCCACAGACACAATGATGCGTACCGGCGAGTCCGGTTCCTCTACCGCCGCCAGGGCCGCCAAGTCCTCGTCGGGAGACTCAGAGTGAACTTCAAGGACCGCATCCGCGTATCTCCCGTCCCTGAAATCGGGAGCAGTCAGGATGGCAGCGAAGCGCTGCGCCTCCTCGATCGAACCCGCCACCACCAGCATGACTGCATTGACCGGTTCCTGCCCGGTGGCCTCGCAATAGCGATCGAGTAACGCCTGTTTGGCCTCGAGTAGGACAACGCCATCGGAGAGCTTCGTCAGGTCGTCCTTGCGGTCGTCGCGACGTCCAACCACGACCGGCGTCTTGACGTATTCGTTGGCGATCGCCGCCGCAAGCGGATAGCGATAGATGACCCGGTCCTCGGTCTTTGGATGTGGCGTCCCGGTCAAGCCGACCAGCGCCAGCGGATCGAGCCCTGTGATAGCCCGAGAGAAAGCCTTGGCGTTACGGCTGAAATACACGTGGTGTTCGTCCGCGAGGACGATCAAGTCGTCCAGACCCTCCAGGTGTTCGTAGAAGGCCTTGCCCAGCGTCTCCTCAAAGTCGTGAGCTTTTCTGCCCGCCTTGGTGGTCGGTTTGATCAGGGACTGGACAGTGAAGATGAAGAGCTTGACCTTCGAATCGTCCTCCATGTCGGCTCGGACTGCCGCGCTCTGGAAGTTCTCGGAGGTGATGACAACCGGTTGTACCGACATACCTCCCAGGAGGCTCTTCGGATGACCCGGAGTGAAGTTGGTCTTCGTCTTCTCGAGAATCGTCTGGCCGGGGACAATCACAGCGAAGTTGCGGATGCCGTCAACCGTGGCGAAATACTCAATGACTCCGGCCAGGATGTAGGTCTTGCCTACACCGACGGCAGCATCTACGACGCCCTCGAATGTGTCCCCGTGGCCGTTCAGCTGGTGCTCAGCCAAGCGCAATGCGATCGTCTTCAACGCCTTGCGATTTGGCTCACGAAGATCAAGTGACGCGGCGACAGCATCTAGGGCGTTCTCGTCAATAGGGGAAGTGTCGATTGTCATGCGGCCTAAATGGTGGTGCTCTCGGGAACCTTCTCTGGAAGGTCGGCATCCAGAGCCTCGAGATTGAGTTCGCTCCGCCTCTGTTTGCGATAGGCCACCCGGTACTCGGCCAGGATCGAAGCAGGGATCTTGCGGATCCGCGAACCCGACGAGATCTTCTTGAGGTGCTCATGCGCGTCAGGCGCGATCGCAGTGGCGCAGAGAACCAGCTTCTCATCTTCTCCCAACGAATTGACTAGGAGGTCGAGGATCTCAGGGGTCGCTATCCCGTCAAGAACCGCGAGGCGTTGACGGCCCTTACGACCGCAGAACGGGCTGGCCTGCTCGTATTCGAACCGGAGCTGCGCAGCCGTCGCTTCCCCCAGGTCAGAATCAGTCGCCCAGTCCGCGAGGAACACCATTCCCTCATCGGCCTCAAACATCGACGGAGCAACATCGAGGATGCGGAATCCCCCACCTCCTTGCCATCCGACGGCCTCGGTGACTCCTCCAGGATCTTCGCCGCCGACGACCTTGGTCAGCCGGGGAATCGCAAAGTCTCGAAGGGTGTCGTTGGACCATTCGACTGTGACCCACTGCCGGCCCATCTTGTGGGCCACCGCTGCAGTTGTCGCGGATCCGGCGAAGCAGTCGAGAACAATGTCGCCGGGGTTGGACGCGATGTGAATGATTCGTTCCATCAAACGCTCGGGCTTCGGTGTGTCGAATGCTGGCAGATCAGGAAAGAGTCGCCGCACCTCGTTCTTTGACGTACGGTTGCTCCCCACCTCCTCGCGATGCCACAGGGTCCTCGGGACCAAATCGCGCACTTCCTTGAGGAACCTCTTGATACTTGGGCGGGCGTCCTCATTCGGTCCCCACCAAATCCGGCCATCCGCTTCAAGCTCTCTGAGTTTCTCCTCGGAGACGCGCCAATACCGGCCCGATGGCGGCTTGAACTTCCGGCCGGTTGGACCCTTAATCGTGTAGAGACCCTTCGAATATGGCTTGTTTGCGTATGGATCCGAGGGGAGCCACGGCCCCCGAGGGTCATCGTCAGGGTTGGAGTAGATCTCATCCGACTCATCGGTACGTGGTAGCCGATTCGGTCGCCACGCCGGATCCTTTGCGTATACCAATACATAATCGTGGTCCGTTGAGAATTGCCTGGCACTGTTGCGAGGCGAGTCCGCCTTCTCCCAGACAACGGTCGCCACGAAGCCATCACGGCCGAAGAGCTCGTCCATGAGAACTCGCGCGTATGCCACCTCGTTGTCATCGAGGTGCACCCAAACGGACCCATCAGGACTCAACAGATCACGAACCTGGAGCAGTCGGTCACGCATCATCGTCAACCAAACCGAGTGCTCCAGGTTGTCGTCGTATTGCTGAAATGTGACGCCGGTGTTGAAGGGTGGGTCCATATAGACCAGCTTCACCTGCCCGGCGTACACATCGGCGAACTCGGGGAGTGAGACCAACGACGTAAGTGCATGAAGCGCGTCACCCTGAATCAGAAGGTTGTTCCCTGCTCTCGCTTCCTCGGGAACCACTTCGCCGACGGTGCCTGCGTCGCGTAGTAGTCGGACCTCGGATACCCGATAGTCAGCGGGGGCCACCCACTCGTACGAAATGTCATCGTGCGCCAGCAGCCGCTTGTGCTTGTTTGTCCAGGTCAGCTCGAGACGACCTGAATACTTCGTGTTCATGTCCACTCCTAACGATGGTAGGTATCCCACCCCCGATGACCTGATCATCGCGCTCGGCCATGACAGATTGAAGGGGAGCGTTTGCGCAGCCGGGTTGACCGTCCCGGAACTCGAAGAGTCCACAGAAGGTCCACAACAGAACGAGAAGCGGCTCTGAATCAGCGCAACAGAGGCACACCATCGTCTCGGATCCAGGCCATCCCGTGACATCGACAACCGATGTAGCTCCAGGCTCATGATTCGAGAGTTAGTGGGCTGACCCGCTGAGCACAACTGGGTCCCCCGGTTTGTGTCACACGCGACCGATACGTTCACGTCCAAGAAGTGGCCCCGGCGACGCAGCAACGTCCCGGGGCCTGGACGACACCTATTTAGGAGGTGACGCCATGGCTCAGCCTATTGCTGACTCTGGTTTCGATCGCATGGGGAGCGATCACTGATGCAAGGGCACATCCACAAACGTGTCCGTACCTGCAAGAACGGTCGGAAGTCGACGCTCTGGTACGTGGTAGTCGATCTGCCTAGAGGAGCCAATGGCGAGCGTCGGCAAAAGTGGCACGGCGGGTTCCAGACCAAGAAGGCTGCGGAGGCGGTCCGGGCCCGTCTCGTCCACGAGTTGACTACCGGGTTCTACGTTGAGCCGTCACGGATGCTGCTCAGCGAGTGGCTGATCGACCACTGGTTGCCGGTGCATAAGACCCGGGTGAAGAAGACGACGTATCGGGCGTATCGGTCGGCGATCGTCCATCACATCAACCCGACGATCGGTGGTGTGGCGATCGGGAAGCTGAAACCACAGATGCTCAACAACCTGTATCAGCAGCTGTTGGCCGGCGGGCGCTGTGACGGTGAAGGAGGATTGGCTCCGGCGACGGTGAGCGGCGTCCACTTGGTGTTGCGAAAAGCGTTGGCCGACGCCGAGGACGCCGGGCTGATCCCCAGGAACCCGGCGGTAAGAGCTAAGCCGCCCCGTCCCAAGTCACAAGGTGGCGAACTTCGCTACTGGACACCGGCCGAGTTGCGTGAGTTCCTCAAACTGATCGAAGGACATCGGCTCGAGGCGGCCTTTCATCTGCTGGCGATGACGGGAGCCAGACGCGGCGAGGTGGCTGGGTTGCGGTGGGTCGACGTCGATCGTGACGCTGCTCGGATCACCATCCGTCAGACCTTGCTGGCCGGCGACCGCGAGGTGTACGTGTCATCTCCGAAGAGTGGGCGGGGGCGGACCGTCGATCTCGATCAGGCGACGGTGGACCAGTTGCGGGAGCATCGGGAACGTCAGCTTCAGGAAGCGGCGGAGACGTGGCGGTGGGAGGACAGCGGGTACGTGTTCACCAGGAAGGACGGGTCGGCGCTGAATCCGTCGACGTTGACCCGGGCGTTCCGGTGGATCGTCGACCATTCGGAGCTCCCCCGGATCCGTCTGCATGATCTGCGGCACACCCATGCCTCGATTGCGGTGAAGGCGGGTGTGCCCATCGGTGTGGTCAGTGAGCGGTTGGGTCATGCTTCACCGGAGTTCACCCTGCATCGGTATTCGCATGTGATGCCGGGGATGCAACGGGAGGCGGCGGATGCGGTGGCGAGGGCGGTGCGGTTCGGGTGAGGTGACTTTTCTACTCGCCAGGCACATATCGTTCCACCGAGATCAAATGTATCTCCGGCCAGCTGACTCTCTCTTTACCTTCAAGGAGGGAAGATCATGCAACCTAGAAAGAATCACGCTCGCCACCACGGAGCGATCCGACTCTTGGCCGTTTTAGCGCTACTGGCCGTCACTAGCTGTGACGGCGGTGAGACAGAAGAACCAGAGCCAGCCGAGTCGACGCCTACGACCCAGGAGTCAAGCGAAGAAGCAATTGCTGTGGAAGAGGAAGTGGTTTTGAACGGCGCAACGAGCGCTTGGAACGTTCAGTTCCTCACACCAACTTGGTTTCCGGGGACGCTCCCCGGTCACTGGCCGAACGATCCCACCAGAGCTGATGGGGTAGCGCAATCACTGGGGTGCAAGAATTTCGTACTTCTGAACGAGATAGTGAATGAAGATCGCCGGTCTGAGATCGACGAGTCTCTGCATCAGCAACCTGGTTGCGAGGGAATCTTCAGATTCGACACAGTGCTGCTGCAGCACGACTGGGATTTCGAGGACTACGCGAAGCCCGATACGTTGGCGGCCATTCTCGAAGAGCTGGTCCGAAAGGCATCAGACGCGATAAAGGCTGAACTCCGCTCGTTCGCTAGTGAGGCAGGAGCTGACGAGCTCGCTCGGGAGATTGCTGACATCGATAGCTACGTCCACCGAACTCTTGAAATCGGTGCGACTGAGCCGCGGCCGGTCATCGACGAGGAGATCGGCATAATCACGCGCCACATGGTGGTGGCCACGGACCACGTCGAATTTAGTGAGGCAAGCGGCTTCGATCGGCTGGCAGCAAAGGGTGCGCTATACGCTGCGGTTCAGGTATCAGATCGCCGTCTGATCGACCCATTCACTGGGCTGCCCGCTGAACAGATGGGGACATTGATCTGCAGCTCGGTCGAAGAACTCGGCAAGAGCAACAACCAGTGTGCGTGGGAAGTTGCGATTGACCCACCGGGTACGCCGGCTCATGGCACCGCGATCGACTTGTTCACGACGCACTTCGATACGTCCGCCCATGTGCGGGACACACAGATCACAGAGTTGGCTCAACTCGTGGCTGACAATCATGTCGCAGGCAGACCGTTGATGATTGCGGGCGACTTCAACATTCGGTCAGGGCCGGGTTCGCAAGAGTTCGACGACCTCTTTAGCGCTCTCGAAGCAGCTGTGGCGCCGGATGTCCTCGTCACATTCCCCAATCTCGGGCCGACCAACGCCGAGGGATGGGTGTCTGGAACATCCGACCCTTCTGCTCAAGGCGCCGGCCAGATTGACCACTTCTTCGTGGCCAACATGGCGATGTTCGATCCGGCCGTCGATTTCAACCCGATCTCTCCACGATGGACCGTGACGGGCGATGCCTACTGGGCGACGTTCGAGCACGAGACTATGTCGGATCATGCCGAGTTGGAAGCGAACTGGAGCGTTATCGCTCCCCTTTACCCTTCAATCCCTGCTCCGACGGAAGATCGCCTGTTGACTGTCACGATGCCTGTGGTTCATCTCGATGACACAGACCCATGGCCATGCGGCGCGCCAGACCCACAGGGAACGTTGCACGTCGCGGCAGCCGACTTTGCGTCGACCGAGGAGTTCGGTCCCGCCGACGATGTAGCGACAGTGTCAACTGACATCGAGATCGTCCTCGAGGTTCCGGCGGGAGTCACAAGCGGCATCGTAAGGGTGGACCTAACTGAGTACGACGAAACGCCCTGCGGCTCCTCCGATGACGCACCGATCGACCCAACTGGATCGGCGACCGACGCGGTGATTGCGCTCGACTTCACAAGGCTGGACGGCATCCTTGCAGTAGACACCTCCACCAACGCGGCATGGTCGGTCGGAGAGTTCAATCGCGAGTTTCAACTCAGAGGGTTCGACACGGGCAACTACGCCACGCTCAAGATTGAACTAGAGAGTTGAAACTAGAACCGGGGCACTCCACTGGATCGTTGATCGTTCGGAGCTGCCCCGGATCCGTCTGGATGATCTGCGGCACACCCATGCCTCGATTGCGGTGAAGGCGGGTGTGCCCATCGGTGTGGTCAGTGAGCGGTTGGGTCATGCCTCACCGGAGTTCACCCTGCATCGGTACTCGCATGTGATGCCAGGGATGCAACGGGAGGCGGCGGATGCGGTCGCTAGGGCGGTGCGGTTGGGGGGTGACGTGATACGGCAGAGCCGTGCGGCTTTTGTCGTGCATACAAGGAATAATCGGGCCATGGCAGATCACCGACGCGAGAGCGCCTCTACCCTCGAAGAACTACTTACCTCTGCCGAGCCAGCCGAGCTGGCTAACCATCTCTTCATACCGTCCGATCGAGTGCTTCTCGCCGGCACAACGGCGCCAGCGATTGCGCAATTCGAAGTCACCCGGGCAGGTGGGCTGATTGTTCCGAACACTGCCCGCCAGCCACAGCCGATTGATCTAGTCGGCACATACGTGACTCTCAGTGACTACACCACAGATCTGCCAACCGAGCTCACATCAGCTCTTAGAACTTCCCTAGTCAGTCATGCCACCTTCCGGCAACGCATCACCGAGGTGGCGGCGGTGAACCACCACGTGATCAACGGGTCTCTTGACGAACTCGCCCAGGCATACGCCTCGCTCCTGCAGCCCGAAATCAGAACTCGCCTCGAGATAGTTCTCAAGCTCGACAGTCCAGCGCGTCAATTGACTGCTCGCCAGCCTGTTCTAGTCGCGGCCCGGGAAGTAATTCGATCTCACAATCAGGCGAGCGACGAAGGCCAATTCGGGGTTGCCCAGGCCCTCCTATTGATTCACCTCGCTTCGGATGATCTGAACACAGAGGAGCGTGAGGAAGCCAAGTTTGGCCCCTTCGACGCGGGACTGACAATGGAGATCACCCGCAACGAAGTCTTCAATCGGACGGAGGACCCGTTTGCTCTGTTAGCTCGAACGCACGCCATGTGGAATCTCTACGGCCTAGGGATTCAGGAGCCACTTCGAGAGTCGCCCAACACTCTCTTGGCTGAAGCCACCGGTTTGACCTCCACCGAGTGGCTCGCATTTGGGTTCGGCCTCTATGCGCATCGTCTTGGCAACCCGCCTGGCGGACCCATGTGGATTCCGGGCAACTACTTTCAAAGCGCCGACGAAGGCACGGCCCAGTCGTTCTTCAGCACGATCGCGGGCACTCCAGAAGAGTTCGCGGAGGCGTTCATCGGTGCAGACGCCAATTGGGGCCTCCTTCCTTTCGAAGAGCGACCCGTAGTTGAGGTGGACGGCGACTTTCTAGTAATAGACGCGACTCTCCTAATAGATCGATGCACTGCCGGCCTCTTTTGGTACGTCCATGACAATGAGGCTCGACTCGATTCGAAGATGAGGGACGCATGGACACGAGCTTTCGCTGAAATGTTCGAAACATACGTGAGGTCAATCGCAGAACGGTTGGCGCCACCACTTCTAGGCGGAGGATCGACCTTCTATAACGAGGAAGATCTTTCGAAGCTCGAAGGTGGCAAGACCGCTGACGCTGGAATCGACTTCGGCGCTGAGTTCGTCGTTTTCGAGATTGTGGGAGGTCGTCTCACAACCCGTACTCGGATTGGAGGAGATCCGGTCGGGCTGAAGGCCGACACCGAAAAGCTGGTCTACAAAAAGGCGAGGCAGTTGTCGGACACTATCGATGCGCTCCTCCGCAGCGAGGTCCCCCTGACCGGGCAAGAAGCACCCGAACACCGCCGTTATTACCCGGTTGTGGTCAACCTGGGGACATACCCTGTGAATCCGATGATCGCCTCCGTCATCGAAGAAGAGGTAGCTGTAGAAGGGCTGTTCGCGGATGTTCGGGTCGCACCACTCAGCATTCTCGATGTCGGAGAACTCGAAATGGTCGAAGGTCTTTCGAAAAGCGGAGGCGCGACTCTCGCTTCAATACTCGACCAGTGGCGATCGTCTGATCTTGGACGTGTGAGCCTTCGGAACTACCTGCTAACCAGTATGAGCAATGCCAACGCTTCGGACCATCGAAGCGAACTGCCGCAATCGCTTTCAAGGACATCATGGGGAAGCTGCAAGAGATACTCCTGTCCGCCGAGGATGAGCCGAGCTAGCGCCGATCGGGCCGACGGCAGCTGGACATGTTTGATCGCTGTTTGACCTGACCTCACCAACCGGCGAAATCCCCAACAACCACTCACCTCTGCCCCACTATCGAACCTGGTAACCCACGCGACTTTTGAGGAACGAGACCCGGCGCAAGGTAGGGGTAAACCCCTATAGACGGCTGCCGACGCATCGGTATTGTTTGGCAGTGTGTACTGGCCGAAACAATCTCGTTTGGGTGGTAATACCGCCTTTGTTGGCGTTGTCTTATCAGGGCCGAAGTGGAGAAACTCAAGGCGACCGCCAAGCTCTACTCTAAGGTCATCTCCGTGACATTCGCTGACGGCGACACGAACCCGGCCGATAGCAGCCGGACTCGGAGTTTGAATGTCGACGCACCGAAATCCAAGCGTTGGCACGCCCACTCACAAGCGCCAGGTCGTACCCGGCTTCTTCAAGTTCTTCTGGTCGGTCTTCTCGTCTCGGCGTGCGGAGCTGGCCTCGAAGTAACCTCCGAGCCACAACAATCAGGTTTGAGCAAGCTCGGCGACTCAGCTGAGTACCGCGTAAGCATCGAAATAGCTCCAGGCGCACTTGACGAAGCGACGGATGGCTGGTTCACCGTAAAAGGCAGCGTCATGGGATCAGGTGGTCGAGTACCCGCGTTTGAAGTTTCTGGTGGCGACCCGCTGGCTATCGGAGGACGAAAGGCTGGCCTAGGTAGGTTTGAATTCCGCTGGGACTGGAACCTGCCCGAAGATTGCGGTGGCGGTTGCAAGATCAGCCTTCCCTTGAAGTTCACAGTGGTAGAGGAGCACGAAGGGACAGCCGGTATCGGTTGGCTGGCTGACTTCACCGTCGAAACCCCTTACGCTATTGAAGAGCAGAACTCCGGAAGGCTGGACGGAGTAATCACGGTGGAACCTCTCCCGTGACCGACCCGACTACGCCGAGAATTCGGACCTTGGGCGTCCTATTGCTAGCTGCGTCCATGCTTTCAGGCCTGCTTCCATCTCCCATCCTTCGAGCGGCCGAAAACGATGCCACCGACCCCGCGGCGGAGAGCTACCGCCCTGACGCATACAGCGTCCACACTCCGATTACCGGTGGTCGAACGAACGCTCAGATATCAACCCCACCACAGAACGCGCTCGTTGACGGGCAGTGGGTTGAAAACCCAGGTCTCGTCGAGTCAGCCCCGGGGAGACTGACTACCTCGAACGGCATTTACTCAGTCACCATCCCGACGGACGGATCTTCGGATACGGTTTCCGTTGAGAACGAGTGGGGAACTATTTATCTTCTCTTGGGCTCGCCCGCCGCTCTCAGGGACCATTGGGATCCGGACCTCATATCACTTGAGGTGGAAGGACCCGATCACGCCCACCCAAGATTCCTGCACACCGTCCAAACAATCCCTGCGCCTGCCGGTCGCGCCTTCTCACACGGGTATTGATCCGTTCCGGACGCTGGCTCACACCGCCTGGCTCGGCGTTGTGAGCGCCCTCATATGTAAGGTGAAAGGAACAACACAGGGGGTTGATTTCGTATGGCAAAGAAGAGCATCCTCGCCGAGATGCAGCGTCAGATTCGTGCATCGCAGAGAGAGGCAGAGCGTCGCCAGAGACAATCAGTTCGTGAGCATGAAGCAGCGGTCCGCGAGGCCGAGCGAGCTCGGAAGGCTGAGGAACGTGCTCTGGCGCAGGCTGCTCGAGCCGAGGAAGCCGAGAGGAAACGCCTGGAGAAAGAGGCAAAGGCAGCCCACGTCGAAGCCAAGCTCGCCGAAGTTGTCAAGCTGAACGCACAACTGGCCGAGACCTACGACGAGATCGACGGACTGCTCAAGGCAACGCTTGAAGTAGACGATTTCGTCGACCTGGACGAGCTGAGGCGAACAGTGGAACACCCTCCATTCGATCGGTCAGATCTCGAAGTTCCCATCCCGCCACCCCGCGAGATCCCGGAACCCCCGAAGCCCGAATTCGTGGCGCCCGAAGCCCCGAAGGGGATACTCGGACGAAAGAAGAAGGCTGCAGAAGCCGCCGCCGCCGCTCAAGAACAATACGAACGTTCCCTTGAGAAGTGGCAAGTCGAAGTGGAGGCACTCCCCGGATTGCGTACCAAGGCTGCCGATGAACATGCGGCCGCTGAAGCGAACCGGATCGAGGAGCTAAATACCGAGCGTGCTCGGTACGAAAGAGAACGCTCAGAACGTGAAGCCGAGGTAGCGCAGCACAACGAGTCCATCGACGCTCTCGTCGCGAACCTGGGCTACGGAACCGCCGAGGCCATCCAGGAGTACGTGTCGATCGTGCTCTCGAACTCGGTGTATCCGGACCACTTCGACGTCCAGCATGAGTTCGAGTTTGAACCTTCAACGGCAGAGTTGCAGCTCAAGACATTGGTGCCAGGACCAAGCACGGTGCCGACCATCAAGACCTACAAGTACACCAAGACGACCGACGAGATCTCATCAACAGCCCAAAGCCAGAAGGCGTCCAAAGACAGGTATCGGGGAGCGGTTGAGCAGGTTGCCCTCCGAACGTTGCACGAGGTATTCGAGGCGGATCGACGCGGGCTGATCAAGGCGATATCTTTGGAATTGGGGACCGAGACCATCATCCCAGCCACCGGCAAACAGGGTTACTTTCCTTTCGTCGCGGTGGCGGCAGCTCGAGACGTGTTCATGGACTTCGATCTCTCCGCTGTCCTCCCTTCAGCGACCCTTCAGCATCTTGGGGCTTCGGTGTCTAAGAACCCCTTCGATCTGGTTGCTGCGAACACGAGCGGTATCCGTAAGTCGTGAGCGACGAAGACCTCATATTCAACCCACCTCCTGGATGGCCGGCGCCGCCATCGGGCTGGAAGCCGCCTGCCGGCTGGACACCAGATCCGGCATGGCCTGAGCCGCCTGAGGGGTGGCACCTGTGGCTAACTCCAGAGTCAGAGGCTGCACCGCCCCCGGAGGCTGAGACAAACCCTGCGGATGACAGTGGCGAAGCCTCCAAGGAGGGAGCTGTCTCCGCCATCGAGCAGACTGCGGTCGACCAATCGGCCCGCGTCGCTCTGCTCGAGTCAGAGATCTCCGCGCTCCGTTCCCGCCTGGCTGAGGCTCAGGACGAATCCGACGATCTGGTCATCCTGGATGATGAGCGTGTGCTCCAGAGCGTCGGCATCTACCGGTATCACCATCCGCTAGAGAACGCGGTTGCCTACAAGGAACGCCTCAAGGAACAGGGATCGCGGGTCGCCGAACTAGTCAAGTCGGGCCAGGCCATTGAGAAGTCAAACATGTTCACATTCGACAACTCCCTGGCCAAGGGTCGGAAGATGACCAACGACCTGGCGAAGCTCATGCTCCGCGCCTACAACGCTGAAGCCGACAACAGCATTCGATCGCTCAGGCTCGGCAACGTTGAAACCGCCAAGCGGCGCCTTGAAGCCTCCCGTTCGTCAATAGCGAAGTTGGGTCGCATGATGGAGATGCGAATTTCGGATGCCTTCCACGAGCTCCGGATCGAAGAGATCGAACTGACGGCCGACTGGTTGATGAAGCGTCAGGAAGAAAAGGAGGCGGCTCGGGAAGAGCGAGCCCGCCTAAGGGAGGAGCGACGAGTCCAGAAGGAGTTGGCGGCGGAGCGAGAACGTCTCGACAAGGAGCGAGCCCATCTGGAACAGGCGCTGCAGGCGTTGAGTGCTGATGGCGAAACCGACCCGGACCTCGAAGCAAGATTGACGGAGATCGACGAGGCCATCGCTCAGAACGACTACCGGGCGGCCAACGTGCGAGCGGGCTATGTCTATGTGATCTCCAACCGCGGAGCGTTTGGGGATAACGTTGTGAAGATCGGGCTGACCCGCAGGCTTGAGCCACAGGATCGAATCGCTGAACTCAGCGGTGCTTCTGTTCCTTTCAGATTCGACGTGCACGCACTCTTCTTCTCAGAAGATGCAGTGTCGCTCGAAACGGAACTTCATCAGCACTTCGCTGAGGGAGCTGTCAACGTTGCGAATAGTCGCAAGGAGTTCTTCTTCGCTTCTCCGTCTGACGTAAGAGAAGCCCTTACTGAGAAGGTCGGGAACCTACTCGAGTTCACTGAAACGGCCGAAGCCACTGAGTACCACCAGTCCGTCAAGTACTGGCCAAGCCACGCCGAGCCACTAGGACCAAATCCGGCGTACGTTTAGGTCTCGCCGCGCGCTGCTAGAAGAGTTCCTTCTTGGCGCAGACCTCACCGACGCGCTCAGCACCCGATCGCCTTCAGAGTTGTCAATAGTTGTTCTCTCCTTCGTCCTACACCGATTGGACCTTCGGCCCAGAAAGCACAAACCGGCCAAACCAAACTGATCATCCGACATTCAGCCATCGGAGGTCGATCTCGATCAGGCGACAGTGGACCAGCTGCGGGAGCATCGGGAACATCAGCTTCAAGAGGCGGCCGAGACGTGGCGGTGGGAGGACAGCGGGTACGTATTCACCAGGAAGGACGGGTCGGCGCTGAATCCGTCGACGTTGACCCGGGCGTTCCGGTGGATCGTCGACCATTCGGAGCTGCCCCGGATCCGCCTGCATGATCTGCGACACACCCATGCCTCGATTGCGGTGAAGGCGGGTGTGCCCATCGGTGTGGTCAGTGAACGGTTGGGTCATGCCTCACCGGAGTTCACCCTGCACCGGTATTCGCATGTGATGCCGGGGATGCAACGGGAGGCGGCGGACGCCTTGGCGAGGGCAGTGCGGTTTGGGGGTTGATCGATCCCTCGGAGCGGACTCGGCTTTAGGTTCGCTTCTGTGCCTCCTTCCACGCACCGAACCTCCTAACTAGACGCAGCCGATTCCAACCGAAACGCAGACCGATCAAGTACTCGAGGTTCCGCACACGTTCCTCGAGGGCTGTGCGACTAAGCCCGAGATCGCCAATGTTCATCTGCCGGGGGTTGGGATTGCGCTCCCAAGCCTCTGTGAGTGCCAGCCGGCAGTGAGCCTTGACCCAGGTGGCCGTCTCGGAGAACGATCGATGCACCGTCGCCGACTCACCGGCAATCCACGTCTGATACATGACAAGTGCCACCTGAAGATCGTGTGCTGAATCGATGAGCGGCTTGAGCGTTTCGGCTTGATCATCGACACGGCGAGCAACTCGGTAGGGCAATTCAAACCACTGAACGAGAGCGCCCACGGCCTCGGCGTACCGGTCTCGCTTGCGCGCAAGGACCTCTGATCGCAAGGGAACAAGGGTCGAGAAAACGACACCAAGGAGCGAGATAACTCCTGCCACCACGGCGGCTACAAGCACAGACTCTGTCACCGGTGACTCCTCAGTCTCCGTCTCAGGGCCGACGTCTCGATCGGGACCTCGGCACTTCTAGGAGTCCCATGCGCTATATCCTCCACTGGCCAGTATTGGTGGCGACGATAGAACTCCTCGAAGATCAAGTGTCGCCTGACGATGAGCACCAGATCTAGCAGCGACTTGTCAGGTGTCCACCGCAAACCAGGACGATCCCCCGGAAACCACATGCACAAGTCACCCTCCGGGTTCCGATGATGAAAAGCACGTTGACCAACGAATGGCCATGCCCTGCCCTCGCCTCGAGGTGTAATCCACACACTCGCTGCCTCAATAGGGAACCCGGCCGCAACGAGGTGCCCACCCGGGAAGAGACGCACCTCGATTCCAAAACCGGCCCGCCCGAGGAACCTCGACATCACTTCGATCTCTGAGCGCCCGAGTCGGTAGCTCTCACCGACAAACCGGGTCAGAAATGACGAGACCACGCCCGTGTAGGGGTTGGCCCAGAGGCACCGACATGAAGACCGGACATTATCTCCTTCAACCCGTCGACATCATCGGTTGGCGGTGTCGGGAAAGGCTCTCCGAATAACCGGTACCACCAGAGCCAGGCCTCATCCTCGTTGCCAGCCTCAGAGAGGCGCAATGCCCTTGCGGCTTCAGCGGCCTTGCTGTTCAGCCAGTCCGAAGCGCCATCTTCAAGCTTCTCGATCAGGTCGTCTGTGTCTGTGGGGTCATAGATCATGCCCCGTGCGACTTCGTCTGCCAAGCGTGCGAACAGAACCGTCGATGCATCCGGATATGGGGCCGGATCCTTCAACGCCCTCACGGCAGCGCCTTCAACAGCAATGCCTGGAATCCCGTCGTCGAAATGTCGACGGACAGCGTTCTTGACCATGCGAACAACGTGGACGAGCACTCCGCCCGTCGCTTGGTTCGCTTCGGACACAGCTCGCATCATCTCCCGCGTGTTCGAGGTCTCCCACTGGTTGTTCTCGGTGTTCCCAATCAGAATGTCGTCACTCGAGTCCTCGGCTTCGAAGGCAGGGACGATGTCGAACGACGGCAGACTGTCGCCGAGATCGATGGGGATCGCGTACTTCTTCGGAACGCCAACGACCAGATACTGGTACTCGCTTCGCAAAGCGGCTCGAAGAGCATTGGCCACCAGCTGAAACACCTGAGCGACGTCATACCCTTCGTAGGCGCTCCGGCTGAGCACAATGACGAGATCAACGTCCTTCAGCGGTGCAATCATTGTTTTCTTCGCCAAGGATCCCTGCAGGAAGGACGACTGCACCGCAATGCCTCCTGCTTTGAGGCCTTCCTCGATCACGGACCTGAAGCCTCGAGCGAACTCGACCTCTCGCCGCGGCAGCTTCAATGAATCGTGGAAACGTTGAAAAAGGGCTTGCGTTGTCATTCGGCACCTCCTTGGTTGCCTTCTTCGGAGGTACTTTGAGTGACGCCGGGACATTTCTAAGGTCCTGGCTGCGCTGTCCTCGGTGCCTCCGAGGATTCGTATGTAGCTCTGGTTTGAGAGGAGTGTCCGCTTCTCTCAAGCCAGACTTCAACTGTGTAATTACAGTGTTGTGAGCAACTCTATGCCGAGTTCTCCACAGAGGCAAGATCGCGAAAATCGACGGTGGCATCTCGGTCGTCCCTTCGTTTGTTTGACCCCCGTTTGACGCCATCCCAGCAACCCTTGGAATCCCCAATAACCACGGGCCCCTCCCCACCACCGCACCTAATTCCCGATTGACGCGAGCTCGCAAAACCCCTGGTCAGCGCAACCTACCTCAACCAGAGACCAGGTGCGGTAGGTTCACAGTCCGTCGATGTCGTGATATCATGACCTCATGACTAAACAGACGACAGTACGCCTCCCAGACGAGTTGGCTGCCGATGCTGAGACCGTGGCACGTGTGGAAGGGACCAGCGTGAACAGTCTGATCGTCGATGCTCTTAGGAACGAAATCGAGCGCGTTCGTGGCGATGAGAACTTCACGAGCAGGGCAAGAAAACTCCTCGAGCGGGATAAGGAGCTCTTAGAACGACTCGCTAGGTGATCCGGCACATCACACTCGGAGAGTTCTTCTGGCTAGCCGAGCAAGTCACCGGGATCGATGCGAACGTTCTCGCCAAAGCCTCTCGATCGGATTTGGCCGACTCCGCCCTACACGCTCCTCAAGCCGCCTTCGGCGACGAAGAGTTCTACCCAGACATCATCGACAAAGCTGCCGTGTTGGTCTGCCGGCTTGCCTGGAACCATCCACTACCAGACGGCAACAAGCGCGCAGCCTGGGCCTGCCTCGTCATGTTCATCGACCTGAATGATGGGACCTGGCAACCCGACCCACCGGACGTCGACGAAGCTGAGGAAGCCATGTTGAAGATCGCCGCCGGGGAGGTCGACGAGGTTTGGACGGCCGCGTGGCTTCGAGAACGGGTCCAATTCGAGGAACCCACCGAGTAGTACGTCTGACACGAGGTTCCCCGATCGGAACGCCAGCTACAGCCCCTCTCCCCCATCACCGCACCTAGTTCCCGAGTGTGCGTGAACAGAAGTGGTAGCCAACCTCTACTACCCCTGGTAGGATCTAGGTATGAAGATAAGTGTGAGCCTGCCAGACGAGGATGTCGAGTTCCTCGATAGCTACGCGCGTTCTCAGGGTTTCGAGTCTCGTTCAGCTGTCGTCCACTCCGCTGTGCGGATGCTCCGCTCGTCAAAACTTGGAGATGCCTATGCCGACGCATGGCTCGAGTGGGAGACGTCCGAAGACTCGGCACTTTGGGACAAGGCTACCTCTGACGGCCTCGCCTAATGCTCCGCGGAGAAATCCGTCTGATCGATTTTGGCCAGGCTCTGCCTGGTGAATCTGCCAGTCAGAGACCCGCTGCGATCGTAAGCAATGATGGGGCAAACTCAACGGCGGCACGGCTCGGCAGAGGCGTCATCACTGTCGTTCCCATAACTTCCAATGTCATTCGGGTTTACCCGTTTCAAGTCTTCTTACCGGCCGACGACAGCGGGCTCAAAAAAGATTCCAAGGTACAGGCGGAGCAGGTCCGTTCGGTGTCTGTCGACAGGGTCGGGCGAACACTTGGCTCCGTCCCTGCACCACTCATGCTGGACGTCGACGAGGCTCTGAAACTTCATCTCTCGCTCTAGGTTCGAACAGCCAAAGACTTAGCTAGTACTTCGTACAACCTGCGACGCCGAGAATCGATGCCTCGAGGTGCCCCCCTTCCTTCAGGACGGATGAACGCGTGAATCTGTCATGACCGGTTCGTACGTTCACGAGATGAGCCAGCCAACCAAAGTCCTGGGCGAAGATCTGGAAACCCTTCTTCAGATAATCCCCTACTTCAAGACGACGAAGACCCGTGCCGGCACCGTCAACGTCAGTGCAGAGCGTGTTCCCTTTGAGGTGGTGGCGCCCTTCCTCCGAGCCTTGATGAGACGTGAAGCCCGCCTGCTGATCGAGGATGCCGACCTGGTGACGGAGAACGCCGACGAGCCAAGGACCACAGACCAACGTCGCGCCGATGCTTTCGTCGACGTCATCACCAGTCTGAGTGCGGCGAGCCGGTACCACTACGGGAGCTATCTGAGCGACGAATGAAGTCGGCTGTCAGGTCAACCCCCTTCCCCTGGCCGCTCCAGTCCGGCATGGTGAGAGGCCATGGGGAATGAAGAGAAGTTGGATTCCGGATCACACCACGAGGAGACGCTCGCGATCAGCCGAGTCGTCGACCAAGTGGCGGAGGAGTTCCTCGGCGACGAGCCTGACTGGAAGCCACTACACGTCGTGTTGCCTCTGAGTTGGTGTGATGGGTTCATGTGGATGTACCGGCTGGAACAGGGCAGTGCGGTTCTCGAGCATTACAAGCATGGGATCACCCGCCGCTACTTGGTGATCGATCAGACAAACCGCACATATCGGTACAACGGCGAGAGTTATGACCAGATCCCGGTGGCGGTGGCGGTAGATCGGGTCTTTGAGGGCCTCGAAGACATGGGTTGGACCAGGGAAACCCGATATGACGAGGAGTTCGTCGCCGAGAAACACCGTCAGTGGAGGGAAGCCGGCTGGACCGTGATAACCACAGCCAGCCCCCTGGAAGCTGATCTCGCTGCGGAGTTGAGTCAGCTGGAGGCCGCTTCTGATGAGCTATAGCGATATCGGGCGCTGGTCACCCTCTAGACACATCTCTCGTGGACCATATGGTTTACCATATGGTCGTGCCAAGACGTGAAGTGCTCGTACAGCTTGACGACGATCTGGTCGAGAGGCTGGACGAGATAGCGCAACGAACCAAGGTCAGCCGATCCGAACTCCTGCGGCGAGCCGCACAGTCGGTTATCGAGGCTGACGAGTGGGCCCAAGCTGACAAGCGAATGATCGAGGGGTACACCAAGTATCCACCTGACCCCGTGCTCTTGGAAACCTCACGACGTCTGGCCGCTGAGAACGCCCCGGAGTGGTAGCCCGCAACGACATCATCTGGGCAGACCTCGGACCCCCCTCTGGTCGGCGACCCGTTTGCATCCTCACCCGAGACTCGGCGGTCCCTCTCCTCAACAAGGTCACATGCGCACCGATCACCCGAACCATTAGGGGAATACCATCCGAAGTGGAGGTTGGCGCTGAACATGGTCTCAGCGAGAACGCCGTTATCAATTGTGACAATGTGATCACCGTTGCCAAGGCCGATCTCGACCCGGCTCCCGTTGGACACCTCGACCTAGGAACAAGGGCCCAACTCGACAACGCACTCCGCTACGCCCTGGACATCATCTACTGATGGTTTGCCCCCTGTTTGGTCCGACCACTTGAACACCCGAAAGACCAACAGCCACAGACGCCTCGCCCGCCACTGCACCTAGTAGCCCAAGCGCCGTCTGGCTATCCGGTTGATAGTCGATCAGATCTTCACCACCCTGGAAAGAGATCGTGACGACATGCACAGTCGAAATCGGTCCGGAGGCATGGCGACCTGTTGGGGGTGCCGCAGAACGCCCGGCTAAGTCTCGTGCGGGGCGCGTGCCCCGAGCGGTAACATGCTCCGTCGAACGAAAGAGAGAGATGCGCTAAGGACTGCCCATGATTCGTCTCCCCAACCCTGGGCTTATCTCTGGAGTTGTCCATGCCATCCATCCATCTCAAACACGTTTCGTTTTCATATGCAGTAGACGACGTAATCGACGACGCCACCCTGAGCATCGGTCCCGGCTGGGTAGGCGTGGTCGGAGTTAACGGCAGCGGCAAAACCACCCTGCTGCGTCTCATCAGCGGCCAGCTGGACCCGAGCAGCGGGTCGATCGTGACCGACCCCACCTGGGCAATGCCCACGCTGTGCCCCCAGGAGGTTGGCGAAGCCGACGAGGCCGTCCATGCCCTGTCCACAACGTCGGACGGCCTGAGTCGCCGCATCCTCGGCCAACTGGATCTGGACCCCGATCAGCTCGCTAGGTGGCCGACGCTGTCACCGGGAGAACGCAAGCGGTGGCAGATCGGAGCAGCTCTGGCCGAAGAACCGGAGATTCTGCTCCTCGACGAGCCGACGAACCACTTGGACGAAACCGCCCGATCGATACTTGCCAACGCGTTGTTGCGGTACCGCGGTGTTGGGCTGGTGGTCTCCCACGACCGCTCTTTCTTGAACGAATTGACGACCAAGACCATCAGGGTTGATCACGGCGTGGTCGAGTTGACCAACGGCAACTACGAGACGGCACAGGCGGCTTGGAAAGAAGTAGAGGCACAGCAGATGGCGGCCTATGAAAGCCTGAAGACCGAACAGCGAAAGCTGAAACGACGGATCGCCGATCAACGCAGGGCAGCCGAAACAAAGCGTGCCAAGCACAAGCGAAAGCTACGTGAGGCCGCACCCAAGGATCACGACGCAAGCTCGATGGAAGCCAAGAGTCGGCACGTGGCGGGTGAAGCCACCGCTACGCGTCAGTTGAGAACTACTCGCTCGGCTGCCGACCGGACCGCCGCCGAATTGGCCAGCTTCGAGATGCGACGCGACGTGGGTCGATCGTTCTTCTTTGGCTACGAACCCCCACGTCGCAGTCGCCTTCTGCGATACCAAGGCCCTTTACAGGCAGGAAGCCACCTAATTGCCGACGAGATCACAGCCGACGTTGGCCGTGATGATCGGGTTTGGCTGCGCGGCCCCAACGGAGCTGGGAAGACAACACTCCTGGAGGCACTTGCGGAAGCGAGCACACTTCCCGATGACCGTCTTTTCTACCTCCGTCAGGAGCTCAGCCGAAGCGCCGCCTCGGCGATTCTTCATGACCTGGAGCGGATGCCACCAGAACAGAAAGGGCGCGTGCTGAGCCTGGTTGCTGCACTCGGAGTCGAGCCTGAGCGGTTGTTTACGAGTGCGTTGCCTTCACCGGGCGAGACCAGAAAGCTCTTTATGGCTTTGGGAATGGGTGGCGGGGCGTGGTGCCTGATCCTCGATGAGCCGACCAACCACCTCGACCTACTGTCCATCGAGCGGCTGGAAGAAGCCATAGCCGGATACCCCGGAGCCGTGTTGCTGGTCACTCACGACGTTGAGTTTGCCGCCAGCACCACTACGACCACCTGGCGCTTAGAGGATGGTGAACTCAAGTGACGCACCATGCCGTCGGCGTCTAGGTTTGGACCAAAAGGAGGAGCCACTGATGTCATCCACAATTATCCCCGGTCTTCGCTATCACGACGCTGGCAAAGCCGTCGAGTGGCTATGCGACGCGTTCGGTTTCGAGAAAGGTCTGGTGGTCACCGACGACGACGGGTCGATCCCACACGCACAACTTCGCCATGGGTCGGGCATGGTGATGATCGGCAGCGTTCGTAGCGACGAATATGGGAGCCAACTCACAACCGCTGAAGCGGCGGGAGGCCCAACAGTGGGGATCTACGTAATAGTTGACGACGTTGCTGGGCATGCGAATACCGCCCGGGCAGCCGGCGCCGACATCTTCATGGGCCCCGAAGAACAGGACTACGGGGGGAGCAGCTACAGCTGTCGCGATTTCGAAGGGAACATCTGGAGTTTCGGCGACTACAACCCCTGGACGGATTAGCGGTCCGAACCAGAAGTAGGAGACATCGTTCCCGATTGGCTGCCCAACGGGTTGTAGGGAAGGGACACCCAAAGACCGGTAGCGACCAGAACGTGAACCGACCTCTTCAGATCGCGAGCAGCCAGCCGTGTGGCTCCATCGCAGATATGGTTCGGATGTGTCTTCCTACAACCCACAAGACCTCTTCTCCAGCCTCGCCGACGTCCGAGTCTTCGCATCGCCGGGCCGTTACGTCCAGGGACCGAATGTTCTTGACCGACTGGGTGACCTGATCGCACCGCTTGGGGCGCGGACAGCTGCAATCGTTGCCTCGCCCGGTCGAAAGCAGTCCGACGGAGCCCGCCTTGCCAGCGCGTTGCAGGCTCGGGGCATCACAGCGCAGTTTGCCGAGTTCGGCGGCGAATCCAGCCTCGATGAGATTGAGAAGTGTGTCCTCAGCCTCCACTCTGTCCAACCCGACCTAGTAGTGGCGTTCGGAGGGGGCAAGTGCATCGATACCGCCAAAGGAGTGGCCCACCGCCTGTCAGTGCCCCTCGCCGTGGTGCCCACTCTCGCCTCAAACGACGGGCCGTGCTCATCGTCCTCAGTGATCTACGACAACGACGGCACATTCGTCGACGTTGAGTTCTATCCCACCAGCCCGGCGCTGGTGGTTGTTGATTCACAGATGATCGCCAACGCACCTTCGAGGTTCCTGGCAGCAGGCATCGGCGACGCACTGGCAACCTGGTATGAGGCCGATGCCGTCGCAAGAAATCCAGCCGGTGTGTCCACATTCGGCTCGCGCCCCACACGCGCCGCACTAGCCATCGCCAAAGAGTGTGCGGAGACCTTGTTCGAACATGGCATCGAGGCGATGAAGGCAGCCACGGACGACAAGGTAAACGACGCCTTGGAGGCCGTCGTCGAGGCGAACACACTTCTCAGTGGTGTTGGCTTCGAAAGCGGTGGCCTGGCAGTGGCGCACGGTGTCGGCATGAGCTTCACCGCCCTCACCCACGTCCACGACCAGTACCTCCACGGAGAGATGGTCGGTTTCGGTCTCCTTACCCAACTGGCGTTGGAAGGTCGCAACGAAGAATTGATGCGGGTTGGTCAGTTCTTGAACCAGGTCGGACTTCCGGTCACGCTGGCTGGGTTGTCAGTGGACGACCGCGATGCAGCCAGCCTGTCGGTAATCGCCGCAGGAGCAGCTGCATTTCCATTCACGACGAATCTTCAGGGCGACACATCGACCGAAGCCATCTTCGACGCCCTCGCCAAAGCGAACGAACTGGGCGCAGAGCTTCGCCCTGTTTCTGGGTGAGCCGTACCCAATCCCAGAGTGGAATCAAGAATGAGGGAAGGCGAACCGACTCAATCTAGGTCCGCATCCAACCAGGCAGTCTCCTCTTCGGTGAGCGGAGCGCTCAGCTGGCGCCCAAGCCTGCGCGAGTCCTCCACGTTTGCTCGCAGCCATCGATCAATGCTCTTCCAGTCCACCACGCCAGCCTCCATGAGGCCAACCAGAAACTGATGATGCTTGACTGAGTCTCCTGCAAGTTCGAGCCCATGAAGCCGGAGATGAACGTCCGCGGCGGCGACAGCCACCCGCTTGTTGCCATCCAGGAAAGGATGATTCTGAATCAGGCTCTCGAGGAGAGCAGCCCCCTCGGCGATGGCGTCCTCGTAGTAACCTGTCTGTGGTCGAAAGACAACGCTTTCGAGCGCTCCCAGGTCCCTGACGCCATCGGTACCCCCAAACTCGTCGACGAGAATGGCGTGAAGGGTCAGGACTTCAACCACAGTCAGATACTGAGACAACTACCTGGCTAGCTCTTCGTAAAGCTTGCGATGGCGGGCGATGGACGCCCTCAAATGCCCAATCACCTCGGGACGAGGAGCATCGCCACGCTTTCGTGCGACCCATTCAGCCAGCGCTTCGTCCAAGACAGCCTGAAACTGTCTCCCCTCTTCCGACGCGATGGCCCGGACTTCTTCGAGCAACTCCGGGCGGGCCTGTGATGAGAATTTCTGAAGAGCCACCTCGTCAACATACATCTTGATGAAGCATGATGGAAGGGTCAGTCGACAGCGGCGGCGCCAACCTTACAGGTGACCGATATGGACGTTCGGACGAGTCTACGCCAGCTGGCGCTCTGCGATTTCTCGATCCGCGAGCTCCACCAACCGTTCGGCGCTCTGTTTCCAACCCTGGAACACACCGTCGTAGAACTGAGCCGCAACTTCAGAAGCGAGTGTTTCCCCTGAGTCAGGGTCGAAAGGCTCGGCCGCGTAACTGATCAGCCTCGTTCCCCCGCCGCTGGCAATGACGTAGTCGGTCCACTTGACAGCCACTCCTGGTGCGAGCGTGGTGACATACGTGACGTAGTCGACGGTCTTCATGTCTGAGATCGCAAAGATGGCGATGTCGTTGTCTGGACCGTGCGCACAGTGGTATTCAGAACCAGGCCCGATCCTCCCATCGACGGTGCCCTCGACCTCGGCACTGTTGACCCCCATCCATTCGGTTCTCTTGACCGGGTTGATCACGTAGTCCCACACCAGTTCTGGGGGCGCTGCTGAGTATGCGTTGATGGTGTACCACGCGTCTCGTTGGACGACCTTGTCTTCGTTTTGGCCTCTGGCGAACTCCCAAACGTCCTTCAAAGATGCCACGTATCCGTCCACAGAACCGACGTGTTCGTATTCCTCGGCGTGTTTGGTCCAGCCGGCGACGATCGACTCGACACCCAATGCGTCGACACACGCTTGGGTCAATAAGAAGTAGTCTTCGATTCCTGTCCTCTCGACCACCTGATTCTTGAGTAGGCGGTGGGCGACAATGACGTCAGGTCCGGTGATTGTCTCCCGTCCGCCAATTGAAGACATGGCGAACTCCCCACAGTGCATGACGATCTTCATGCCCAAGGTGTTGATGTTGACGCAGGCATTGCACTGGCACGTCGTGTTCAACACCATGGTCTCGAGGGCTCCGGAAAACGCCACGTAGAGACGTTCGACACTCTCAACCATCGTCTGTCCGACGGTTCCTTCGACCAGCTCGCCGTAGAGCAAGATCGCGTCACCCTCGATGGTCGAAAGGCGAAGTGGGGCGTCAATCGCCCGAATAGTGGCGTTGAGTAGGTCCTCGATAATGCCGTTGGCGTGCTCGAGCTCGCTCTCGGTGAGAAAGCGGGTGTAGCCCGAGATGTCGGCGATAACCAAATGCCCACGCATCGATCTGGGAGCGTAGCGATATCGGACTATTCGCCGCGGACCGACTTTCTAGTCCAAGAGAGGTCGCTGGCAGACATCAACTGATTCAGTCGCCGAGTTCCTTCCAGTCAATCGATGCGACCAGAGTGTCTACGGACTCGAGGTCGATCTCCGACAAGAGACCCATCACGAACACAATGTCACCGCCAACGTCGAATACGTAGGTCACATAGTCAGATCCCACGAAGATCGGGAAGTCGGCCCCAAAGCTCCTCGGAGAAAGCGCAGTCGCAAGAATCCGCTGACCGTCGGACGAATCAACCGTGACGTCTCCTCGTTCGATGATCTCCCAACGTTCGGGATCCTCGAACACACCGACAAGCGATTCGAACGTCGTGTCATCCACTCTCACGAACTTGATCGCAGCCTGTATGTCCGAAGCCGTACTCAAGAACAGCGGAACGAACTCGTCGCGGGTTGGTCCCACGCCAAGCACGAGCGGGAAGTGCGAGTCAAACGCAAGAGCGGGAATGAAGTTGGGCAGCCTCGCCTTCTCTCCAGCCGGTGCGTTGAGCAACGGCAAGGCCTGCCAGGCCAACTCTTCGGCTGAAAGCGGCGCCGGCACCTCGAAGCTGTCTGTCGCCTCGACCACCAGAGTGTCGCCCTCATCGAACATTCGCCTGTCGGCGCAATCGTCGGTCTGGAGCATCATCGTCAGGGTGCCTTCAGCAGCGCTCACGATCGACGCTGTGGCGGTATCCCGCACTTGGCAATTGCCAGATTGATCGCCCGACTCGAAGCTGATGATTCCATCGGTGACAGCCCACACTCCTCGGTCCCGAACCGATCCCACTACCAGCCATGCATAGGTTCCGTCCTCGCCAAGGAAGAGCTTTTCGGTAGGGCTACTCACCCAGTAGCCCGTAGCGTCAAGGCCTGGTGCGGGGATGGTCGTGCTCGGGACAGGATCCGTTGCCGGAGGTGGCTCCTGGTTCGCCTGATTGAGAACCAATGCCACTATGCCAGCCAGGATCACGACGGCCGCAGCCGCAATAGTCACCCGTCGAGAACGCTTGTTCTCCTGATCCGTATCCATTCGCTGATCCAGTTGTGTCACGTTGTTACTCCTTGCTTGCAGGGATGCGAGGTAGTCGATGGGCGTCGGGTAGTTGTCTTCGATCAAATCGGGTTCTGGTACCGGGTTTCCCTCGTCAATCAATGCCACTACTTGGTCTACAGCACTCATCGATCACCTCCTTTCCGCGGACGCGGTCTTCTCTTCATAAAGGGAAGCCAGTCGCTTCTTGGCTCGATGCAGGCGCTGGCGTAAGACTTCGGGCTTCAAATCGAGGACTGCGGAAAGCTGCTGGTGATCCAACCCTTCCCACCCCGATAGCCGGATGAGTTCGCGATCGGATGGCCGCAGCTCGTCAAGGCACGACAATGCCGTCCTCACCTCGTGCCGGACAATGATCTGATCTTCGAGCGAGTCGGCGGACGGCGTCGGCTCAATCTCAAGCCGGGTTGCTAGGAGTCGGCGTCGGCTCCCTTTCCGCCAGGTGTTCGACGTCGTCAGGTATGCGATTCGGTAGAGCCACGGAAGAGTCTTGGGCTCTTCGGGTGTTTCGTCGATCTTTCTCCAGACCACGGCGAAGACATCGGCAACCAGATCGTCGACGGCCTCGCCGGGGACACGACGCCTGCAATAGGCGCGCACACGGCTTAGGTATCGCTCGTAAAGATCGGAGAACGTCTCCTCGTCGCTCTTCATCCGGCTAGCCCGATTCACTCCAGGTATGTGTACCCAACCTACGGGTTGTGACATCTGAGAGAGAGCGAAGCAAGCTGCCGAGCGGCGCCATCCGATGCAGCGACCGAAATGAATATCAAGGTGACGCTCACCAGGCCCCTCTAGTTCTAGTCCTCCAAGTGCCTCCATACGATTGAGTCGAGCACGTCCTGGGCGGCTATCTCGAGCGTCTCGAGATCAGTGGTTGGTTCAGCTTCCAACACGATCGAAACGGTATGGTCGTCCACGTCGAGGACATAGATGGCCACCTCGTGATCCTCCTCGAAGTCGTGGATCAGGTTCGGGCCGTCCACTCCCCTGGTTCTGATGTAGAGCATGTGCCGGGTCAGATCGAAGTCGATCTTCGTTGCCGGCAAACCACCGATCTCAACCGCGGACTGAACAACATTGGCTGCGCTTCCGTTCGCGGAGATCCAGTCGATCAGCTCTTGGACCCCTGGGCGGCTGGCAACGACGGTGTTGTCCAACCCATCGTGGGAATAGATGTAGATGGCGCTGATACCCGACTCAGCCTCCAGCTCAATGGGCCGAACCGCGGCAGTCGTGTTTGCTCCTTCCGTTGAAGTGATCCAGCCCGCTGGGAGTTCGAACCGGAACGCGGGTTCGAAGTGAAGCGACCGGAACTCTCCAGGACCCCTGCTACCCGCGGCCCACGCGGGGATGTCATCCCAGTTAGTCCCAGGCAGCGTCGTGTCCGGAGTCGTTGCCTGCGTCGTTGGAACCGGGACCTGAGTCACCGGAACCGACTCATCACTGGCACGGTCGAGCACAGCTATAAGACCCAGAAGCACAATCACTATGGCTGCAACAGCTACGGCGGTTCGGAGCCAGGGTCGATTCCACGCCACGTCGCTTGGCGTCCACCCGGTGGCCGTGCGCTCTGGGACATCAAACTCGCGGGTGACTAGCTCGCCGACCTGCATCAACTGCAAGTCATCGGGGTTAGGGACAGGATTGGCCTCTTTGTAGGCAACGGCTGCGTCGTGATATCGATCGCTCATGAATCCCCCTCCGTGACAGGACGAGACTTGGTTCGGCCGAAGTGGTCGAGCTTCTCAAGCTCGCGGCTGAGTTTTCGCCGGGCCTGATAGGCACGTTGTTTCACGGCCTCGGTAGTGGTGTTCAGGATCTTGGCGATGTCGGCGTATGGCAGCTCTTCCCACAGAGACATACGTAGGATCTCACGATCGACATCGCGGAGCCGGGCCGCCGCCTGGTGAACCCGATCGATCTCCTGACCCTTCACGATCTGGTCCTCAACGGCAACCACCTGAGTGACCCGGAGCCCGCTCAGGCGCTGGGCCAATCTTCTACTTCTGAACTGGCTTCGCCTCTGATTCCCAAGCACCTTGTAGGCAACGCCATAGATCCAAGCCAGCTCGCCATCGCCGGACGGAAGATCGTCGATCCGTCGCCACACCGCCAGGAACGTCTCGGCGACCGCGTCGTCGGCCAGATCAGGGGAAAGCCGACGAAGAAAATAGGCGTAGATCAGTCTGACGTTTGCCTGGTAAACGGCGGCAAATCTCGACTGCAGGTCAGTCACCTGGGGAACCATCGCAGCTCCGGCCTATCCATGTGAGAACTATGTCCACCAGCCAATCGAGGTGAGCAAGGTCTTCCTCACCTTTCTCCCCGTGTGGACAAAAGGTGGGTAACCGAGCCTGATGAGCAGGCCCATGACGGGAGAGAACCATGTACAAAAAGAAGCTGGCCGTAGTCGTCGTATTCGGTCTGATGTCAGTGGCATTGGCCCTACCAGCCTCCGCCGATGCGCCGCAACAGTGGGTGGTCGAAACCGAACAGTTCGGCATCAACCCGTGCACTGGTGATCCGATTCTCCTCGAAACGGAGATTCTGTTCAGCCAGCACACCCACGAAAACACCAGCATCACTCACGCTCGCCTACTCGGATCGATCGGTGAACAGCAGACCTCGCTGGCGACTCTCCACCTTGTCGAGAACCAGAACGGGGTGAAGGCGACTATCCGAGAGATGCACGAAGCACCGGATGGCTCAATGTTCAAGGTGACCCTCGTCAACGTGTTGAGAGACGGATCCGAACCGGTGTTCAGTTTTGACGCTCAGTGTGTAAGAGGACCTGTCGGATAGCCACGGTTTCCGTCCACTAAGACCTCATATCGATCGACTCAATCTAAGACTGAGTCGATCCACCCCACTTGCCTGTCGGTGAGTGGGGTGCTCATTTCCTCCCTGCCCGCACAAAGGTACAACGTTGCCGAGGCGCACGTCGGCGGTAGCGTGCACTGGCCATGCCTGAATCCGACCAGCGTTCTCCGACCGGACAGGCCGCACATGAACCTCTTCCAACCGGAGTCAAGCTTCTCATCGGTGCCCTCTTCGCAACGGGAGTGGCGAGTCGGAGCGTGCTGGTTGCCCTCGGACTGCTCGTGTTCGACATCACCGGCCAGGAGCTCGACCTCGGTCTCCTCGGTCTGGCCATGTTCATTCCGGTCTTCGTGCTGGCACCGTTCACCGGGACGATGGCCGACCGGTACGATCGCCGGGTCGTCTTCGGAGTCGGGCTTGCCATCGAGATGGCCAGCACCGCAGCCCTTTTCGTCCTCGCTCGAGGAGAACCCACATCGATCGCGCCCATCCTCGGGTTGGTTCTCATCTTCGGAGTGGCGGCAGCCATCAACGCCCCGGCGAGTCGAGCGCTGCCGATCGACCTGGCTCCACCTGGACTCGTCGAAAGGGTGGTGGCCCTCCGCTCTGTCGCATTCCAGACTGGGAACATCGTCGGGCCCCTGGTCGCCGGACTCCTGTTCACGGTCAACCGCTCCTTCCCATTTGCACTCTCGCTCCTCTCTTTCTCGGTGGCGGTGGCGCTTCTCCGTTTGGTGCCGGCGACCGGACTCGCCCGTATCGCAAGCCGGACTGGACCGGCACAGGCTGTGCGCGACGCCGTCGAAGGGCTCCGGTTTGTACGGCGAACGCCTGTGGTCATGGGGGCGATCACGCTCGATCTCTTCGCCGTCCTGTTCGGTGGAGCAGTCGCCCTCTTGCCAGCGATCGGAGAGAAGCAGCTTGGAGTCGATGAAGCCGCCATCGGGTTTCTCTACTCGGCCATAGGCATCGGAGCGTTGATCACCTCTGCCCTACTGGCAGTTCGCCCAATTCGGCGTCACGTTGGCCTGGTGCTGTTCGGCGTCGTCGCGACCTTCGGGGCAGCCACCATCGTGTTGGGCCTGACCAAGTCCTACATCGTGGCGGTGGTCGCCCTGGTTGTCCTGAGTGCAGCGGATTCGGTAAGCGTTTTCATCCGGGCCACGATCGTACCCCTCGCTACCCCCGAAAACATGCGAGGCCGGGTGCTTGCAGTGGAGAACGTGTTCATCGGAGGCTCAAATGAGCTTGGAGCTCTGGAATCGGGGCTTACAGCTGCCTGGTTTGGCCTGGTTACCGCAGTTGTCCTGGGCGGTATTGGCACTTTGGCAGTTGTCGGCATCGCCATGGCAGCGTTTCCAGCATTACGCCAGGTTGATCGTTTCGAAGACCTGCGAGCGGCGTCCCCTCGGGCATCCGACACCTGACCGGAATCCAAGAAGATCCCGAATGCGCACCAAATGATTCTGCACTGAGGCTCGACCAAACCCTGATGGAGACCCGGCCGCCACGGGATCCTGTCGTCGGCGAGGACTACGTTGACGAGATGACTTCAGACTCATCCGTCGATCTCTTGCTACAGGTGAGCATGGCCGAAAGGAACATCCAGCTATCTCACTTCGACAGTTTGGACACCAAAGCGGGACTGGTGCTCGGTTTCGCTGGCGTGTTGACCGCCCTTGTGCCGGACGCCAACTCGGTGCTGGGAATCGTGTCCATCGGTCTCGCCGGCCTGGCAGCCATCTCCGCTGTGGCCGCGTTTTGGCCCCGACACTTTCCGGCGATCGACCCTGTGCGACTCGGTGACTATGCCGCAAGCGAGTTGGGGTTCACCCAACTGACGCTCCTCGACACTATGGAAGTGATGATCACCCGCACCAACGATCTTCTGTCGACAAAGGCCTCTAGACTCAAGGTTGCTCTGGCGAGCCTTTCAGGCAGCGCAGTATTCGGTGCCATCAACTTGATCGGTGGATAAACGGAATGACCGACAAGCCCAAAACCCAATCGAAGAAACCAGTTGAGCGCGAGTCTCGCCAGCCGGACCCGAAACTCATCAAGGACATCGAAAGAGCCTACGAGCCCGGCGAAAAAGAGGACCTCGACCTGAGGTTGGGAAACAAGAGATTCCGACGTAACGATCGATGACATCGACCGATCCACAACATCGGCCAATTAGCTAGGACAGAACGGGCACTAGCTGGTTCGTCTCAGACGACCAACCCTCCATCAGCTCTCCACACTTTCTCCACATTCGTGATCGACGATGACCTCGTCATACGAAAGGAGCGCTAATGCGCACGTTTTGGAGAGTGACTTTCGGTCTCGTGTTCCTCGGGACCATCGCTGCTCTCGGGTTCGGCGTTTGGAACGCCGGCTATCAGCAGGGCCTGTTGGAAACGCTCGACGCCGCAAATCAGGTGGTCGTGGCCAACCCCGGTCCCGGGTATTACGGATTAGGAGTTATCGGTCTCATGTTCAAACTGTTCTTTGCCTTCTTGCTTTTCGGGCTCTTCGCCAAGATCCTCTTCGGCCGTCGCTACTGGCGGGCGCACATGGAGGGTGGAGGTCATGAGGGTTACCGCACCCATATGGAAGAGCGGATGAACCGGTGGCACGACAAAGCTCACGGTGTCGACCCTTCTTCCGACGCCGATGAATCCTGATTCGACAAGAATCAACCCATGTCGAGAATCCTCGTCGTCGAAGACGAGCTGAAGATCGCCCGCCTCGTCAAGGAATACTTGGTCGAGGCGGGCTTCGACGTGCTCACAGCTGGAGATGGAAGAACAGCTATTGCCCTGGCACGCTCGGAGCGGCCGGATCTAGTGGTGTTGGACATCGGGCTTCCCAAGGTCGACGGTCTCGATGTGACCCGGGCCTTGCGTACGACCTCATCTGTGCCGATCGTGATGCTGACGGCGCGCACAGAGGAGACCGATCGGGTGATCGGGTTGGAGCTGGGCGCCGATGACTACGTAACCAAACCCTTCAGTCCCCGTGAGCTGGTTGCCCGAATCAAAGCAGTGCTGCGTCGGACCAACGGGGTCGTGGGCAGCGAGACCGTGAGGGCGGCTGATCTGGAGATCGACCTCGGAGAACGAAGAGTCCGCCGCTCCGGTGAGGCCGTCGACCTAACGGCCAGCGAGTTCGAAATCCTCCTCGCCCTCGTCAACCCGGTGGGCCGGGTATTCACTCGAGGTCAGCTCCTCGACCGGATTCGTGGCGATACATTCGCTTCGTACGAACGATCGATTGACAGCCACATCAAGAATCTTCGACGCAAGCTCGACACCGATCACCACCGCTACATCGAGACTGTCTACGGGGTTGGCTACAGGTTCAACGATGAGGCATAGACCACACCACCACTCGGGGCGATCAATAGGAGGCCGTCTGTTCGGCTTCCTGTTCTTCCTGCTGTTCGTGAGTGCGGTGGTCGGTGGCTTGATCTCGTGGGCTCTCGCCCCTGGTCGATTCGGGTTTCTCCTTCTAGGGTTCGGAATCGTTGTTCTAGTTGGGTTCACCATCGCACGCGCCTTCCGTCGCAACTGGTCTCCCATCTCCCAGCTCATCGACGCGACCACAGCCTTGGGAGACGGACAGAACGACGTACGGCTTCCCGAAACCCGGGGACCGTGGGCAGCCGTGTCGATGTCGTTCAACAACATGGCCTCGAGACTCGAAACGAACGACGAGCAACGACGGAGGCTTCTTGCCGACCTGAGCCACGAGCTAAGGACGCCACTGACTGTTGTCCGCGGTCAAATCGAAGCGGTGCTCGACGGGCTGCACGGGCCAGAAAGCCTGGCGAACGTCGTCGACGAGGTTGGCCTGATGGACCGGCTGTTGGACGACCTTCGCACTCTGTCAGAAGTCGAAGCCGGTCAGCTCGACCTAGCCAAAGAGCCAACCGACCTCGGAGCGTTGGTGTCAGAGACCGTGGCCTCGTTCCAGTCGATAGCCGACGGCGTGGGAGTCGAGCTACGCGTGGCCAATCACGGCGGACGCTTCGTGGAAGCCGACGCTCATCGGGTTCATCAGATCATCTCGAATCTCGTCGCTAATGCAATCAACGCCATGCCCGAAGGCGGCATTCTGACGGTCGAAAGCACCGGGGGCACCGTGGTGGTTATGGACACCGGCCCCGGCCTGTCGGAAGGCCAGGTCGAATCGGTGTTTGACCGTTTCGAGAAAGCAGCGGACTCGAAGGGATCGGGTCTCGGATTGAGCATTGCCCGAGACCTAGCCCGAGCGCATGGTGGCGACCTGACTGCCGAGAACGGCGTATCCGGAGCAAGGTTCACCCTGACGCTGCCCGCGTAGTCCACCCGACAGCCGGCCGGTCCTTCGGACGAGCGGTCCAGAAGTTAACGTCCCTGTCGAGCCTCATGAAGCAAACGCCATTCCCTTCGAAACCCGCAGTCAGGTATGCCGAAAGTGACGATGTCAGCATTGCTTACATGACGCTGGGCGAAGGTCCAGATGTCGTGATGATCCCCGGTTTCGGGTCTCACCTTGAACGAGCATGGGAATTGCCGCAGCTGGCTCACTTCTACAACCGTATTGCGTCGTTCAGTCGGCTCACCCTCCTCGACAAGCGAGGCACCGGACTGTCTGACCGGGTGTCGCCTGATGCCTTGCCCGGCATCGAACAACGGATGGAAGACCTGCTGTCGGTGATGGACCAAGCGGGGATCGACTCAGGCTCCCTGGTCGGACATTCCGATGGAGGCCCACTCGCCACCCTGTTCGCCGCCAGCTACCCCTCCCGCGTCGAGCGTCTGGTGCTGATCAACACCTACGCCAAGCGCATCAGCTCTCCTGACTATCCCCACGCCATCGCGCCCGAGTTCTACGAGGGGTTCAAGACCATGATTCGCGAAGAGTTTGGTGGCCCGGTAGGTGCCGATCTGCTGGCCCCGGGTGCGGACTCCAGCTTTCAAGAATGGTGGGCGGGGACGCTGCGGGCGAGCATGAGTCCGGCGGCCGCCAGGGCCATGACCGCAATGAACACCGACATCGACGTGCGACACGCTCTGTCGGCTATCCACGCTCCGACGTTGGTGATCCATCGCACCGACGACTCGGCCAACCCTATTGACGGAGCCAGAGACATCGCTGCCCAAATCGAGGGCGCGACCATCCTCGAGCTTCCCGGGGCTGACCACTTTCCTTGGATGGGTGACGCCGAGCCCGTGCTCACGGCTATTGAAGAGTTCGTCACCGGCGACAGCGTCGAACCCGTGGCTTCACATGTGTTGGCCAACATCCTGTTTACCGACATCGTCTCATCCACCGAGAAAGCCGCAGATCTCGGAGACCGCGAATGGTCGGCATTGCTGAAGACCCACGACAGCATTGTCGCCACCGAGGTGGGTCGCCACGGGGGCCGAGTCGTGAAACACACTGGCGACGGATTCATGACTGTTTTCGAGGGACCGGCCAGAGCTGTGGGGTGCTGGCGTGCCATTGCCAAGCGCGTCGAAGGAGTCGGTTTGGCCATCAGAGGGGGCCTACACACCAGCGAAGTGGAGGTCGTCGAGGACGGTGACCTGAGGGGTCTCGGGGTCCACATCGCCGCCCGGCTTATCGGTGAAGCCTCCCCCGACCAGCTGATCGTGTCTTCTGTTGTTCGCGACCTCTCCGTCGGAGCGGGGATCGACTACGAAGAACTGGGCAGTCGTGAGCTCAAAGGCGTTCCCGGCACCTGGCAGGTCTACGCAGTTCAGGCCTGACCACTTAGGTCGGTCGGGGTCGGTGAAGTCGCCGGGATCAGGGGTACCACCACTCATCGAAACTGATCCGCTGGATCAGAACCGCTGCCGATCGAGATGTAGCCGGGAACCAGGCCAGCTCCCGCCCCTCCGGATTGCGTGTGGCTGCTGAGCGGGCATGGACTCCACGTAGACCATGTGCCTTCACCTGAGCTCCCACGGGTTGGCACGATTCGTGAGTGACTGGGCGGCCATTGCGATGCGCCGGGTACGTCTCGGGCAAGCCAAGCGCTTCGAGACCGCCAGAAGAATGTGCGTCCGCAACATCTTGAGAACGCGGCAAAGTCGCCACCACCAGATCGAATCCGGGGTCGAGATCCTCGGGCTCAACGGGCGACCCCTCGAGGAGGCGTACGACCTGCGCCCTCGCGGTGTCTAGATCCGCATTCAGGTACAGAGTCGGAAAGGAACTCGGCGGATTCCAACGTCCTCCGCGACGCGCTGCGAAGTTGGAATCGAGCGGGTCGGTCCAACCGGGGTCGGCCACTCTGAGCCACACCACCCCGTCACGCAGCCTCTCGACAAGAGGCGTCAAGGCTGGATGCGTCCCAGGTCGAACATCGAAGCCACGGCACTGGCGGCTCGCCGATATTGCCCGGCCTCGAGAACACCGATCAGAGTGTCGCCGTCCAAGCCCGACGCGGCCCGCCTGACAACGGCAGGAATGCGTTCCCGCTTGACGTATCGGTCGAGAAGGTCGGTCATGGCGTCGACCTGAGAGACGTCATCGACTCGGTCTGCCGGAGGCCCCGAAACGAGCCATTTCGAAAAGGCCTGCCGACTAACACCAAAACAGCGTGCGGCGGCGGCGTTGGAAAGATCCCAAAGGGTTGTGAATCGTTCGAGCGGACGCCGCCTGATCTCACGGTCAAGAGCATCGACGAGTTCCCGAATCCAGGCAACGTCAGCAGACTCAGCGATCTCACGAGCCCGCTCGGTGGCTGTCGTCTCCTGCTGTGTCATAGGACCATTATTGCGCAACCTGATGTCACCCGCAACCATATGTCAATCCAGGGAATCGCTCTTTCGCCCTTCCTCCTCTGTCCCTAGGTATGACGAAGGCATGACAGACAGAACGCGATGCGAGATCGGGGTAAACCCCGATCGACACCAACGGCACGACTCAATAGCTTCAAGCGAACGTGGAACTCGCATCCCTTTCCTTCCCGTGAGGCCTCCCCGCCGGATAGCCTTGGCGTTGGTGTCGGTGATGCTCCTTGCAGCCTGCACTTCGCCCCGCACGTCAGTAGACGACCTCCGGGGTCAATCCTTCGATAGCGCAGTCGAGCTGATCGACTCACTGCGATGCGATGGTCAGTGGCACGATCTCTCGAACATCACCGTCGGGCAGCCGCCAGTCGAAGTATCGGATAGCGATGGTGCGGTGGAACTGGCCACTGACCTCATGGGCGATGGTGACCCCGAACCCGGGGACGCGTTCCTGGCCGGACGGGTGTGGGTCCTGATCGATCGGCAGGGAAGACCATTCGGAGGGTTGGAGCCAGACGATAGGGTCGTCTGGTGCGGCGGCTCGTAGCCAAAGCACAACTACTACTCACCCGCCGTGATCCTGGCTCTCATCATCTTCTCGTAGATCGTTGGCGCCAGCCGCCACGTCCAATAGGCAGTCTTGGCGGTCCTCCCAGGCAGCACCAGTCTCTTCCTCCGCGCCACCCCATCTATGACCTCCCCTGCCACCTCATCGGCTGTCATGTGGACGCCGGTTGTCGTCCACCCTCCTGCGCTGCCCTCACTGCGAGCGACGGCTCGATCTTCGATCCCGGTGTCAGCAAAGGCGGGACACACCATTGTCACGGACACTCCCCTGTCTGCCAGTTCGGCCCGGAGGCTCTCGAAGTATCCGTGCAAGGCGTGCTTCGACGCCGAGTAGGCGGTCCTGTAGAGCAACGGTGCAAATCCGGCCACGCTGGAAACAACGCCGATCCGCCCTCGGGCCGCTACTAGCGATCCCAACAGCGCACGGGTCGCGTGTACCGAACCAAGGACGTTGACCTCCAAAACGCGAGCCACCGCCTCGACAGAGATCTCCTCAGCGGGCCCCAAAGCGGTGACACCTGCATTGTTGATCAACACATCGACCGACCGGAGGTCACCCAGCGCCTGGACTGTGGCTTCGGGATCAGTGAGATCGACTGCGATTGAGCGATGCAGGTCAGTCCTCTTCGCCAAGCTGGCCAAGAGCTCTCGGTCGATGTCGACGGCGACCACCAGCGCCTCAAGAGCGACAAGGCGTTGGCACAGCGCCGACCCGATGCCCCCGCCGGCACCGGTCACAACCACGGTTTTTCCGGACAGACTCTCAGCCATGACTGGCCCGCCAAGCCCGGAGCGCCTCGAGTGAAGTCTTCGTGGGCTGATACCCGAACTCCTCGATCAACCGCCTGTTGGACAGCACTGGTCGGTAGCGAAGGAAGTCGACTTGCTCCGGGCCATATTGGGTCAACTTCAGCGGATGCAGTGCGGCCAGCACGGTCTTGATCAGGGGAGCCGGAATCGGCACATAGGGTTTATCCAACTCCGCCGCAATGTCCCTCAACGGCACAGCACCGTTACCGGCCACGTTGAAGATCCCGGTGCTCTTGTTGATGGCCCCTTGCACGATGATGTCGACCACGTCAGTATCCCAAATGAACACAAACGGTGTCTCGGATCCGGCGACACCAAGGATCAGCGGCCTTTGGAACAGGGCTGTGATTTGGTTGTCCACCGTTTCGCCGAGGATGGTCCCGGGACGAAGCACGAGCTGGGCCAACTCTGGACAGTTCTCCGCAGTTTCCGCGAGCAGCTTCTCGACGATGCGCTTGTGGTCGGAATAGGCGAACTCTGGGTTGCCGCGCAGAGGGTCGTCCTCGTCGATCCAATCCGGATTGTCGGAGTGATATCCGTAGGCAGCGCCGCTGGACGTGACCACCAAATGCTCGACGCCACCTGAGATACACGCCTCTATGACGTTCTGGGTCCCTTCGACATCCACCGAGTAGAGAAAATCCCGGGTGTGGTGAGGCTGCGGTGTCACCACGGACGCCAGGTGAACGACCCGATTGATTCCCTCCTCTTGGACCAGTGGGCCGAGCGCTTCATCGCGAACATCCATCTTTTTGAAAAAAACATCGTTCTTCTCATCTCCATCCGTCAGGTCGACAGAGACCACACGACCGACCTCAGGTGCCGAAGCCAACCGGCCCACGACCTGGTGGCCGATGAAACCTGAACCACCTGTGACGAGGACGCGCAGAGTCATGCAAGCTCTGGAGTCGGCACCGGCCGACGAGCCCAAAGTGTTGCGATGGTGAGACCGCTGATCAGATGCCATACCCCCCACCAAGCAGCAATGATCGCCATGCCGCCCAGCCCATTGAAGAAGCCGAAGATGAGCACCAGGGCGAGCGCCGAGTTCTGAATCCCGACCTCGATGGAGATGGCTCTCGAGTCGTATCGAGGACTGGCGAGACTACGACCCGACCAATAGCCAAGGGCTAGAGCGAGGCCGTTGTGGATGGCGACGAGCAGAGCAATGGCGCCGACGTGATCCAAGAACGCCTGCCAATTGGCCGCAAGAGCACCAAGGATGAACAAACCGAAGGCAGTCAGCGAGAAGACCCTCATCGGCTTCAGCAGGCGCTGAGCCAGATCCGGCCACCTCTTTGCTGTCCACATCCCGAGAGCGAGCGGGATTCCAAGAATCAACAAGATCGTCACCAGGAGATCGACCGGGTCGAGGCTGACCTCCTCCAAGATGGCCTTGGTGGCCTCTGATCGATTGCCCCAGAACGCCAGATTGAACGGGGTCATGATTATGGCCAAGGCGGTCGAGATGGCAGTCATCGAGACAGACAGCGCGGCGTTGGCGCCGGCGTAGGAAGCTAGGAAATTGGAAAAGTTCCCTCCGGGACAGGCTGCCACCAAGATCATTCCCAGCGCGACTGAGGCAGGGATCTCCACCAGCGAGACCAATAGGAACGTGAAGGCCGGCAGCAAGATGAACTGCGCACCTAACCCGATGAGCGGACCCCGCGGATCGCGTATGACTCGTTTGAAGTCCTCCACCCGGATGTCGAGCGCCACCCCGAACATGATCAGTCCGATCAGAACGTTGAGGAGAAGCAGGGTCGACTCGTCGAAGCTGAGAGCTACCTGGTCGATACCTTCCATCATCAGCCCTTCGGTTCGGCGTGCATATCTTTGAAGGCCCGTAGCTTGGGCGCCCACAGATGGGTGACCGGGTCGACATCGACGTGAATCACGGACGGACCCCCTGCGCTGAGACACCGTTGCAACGCGGCTCGAAGTTCGTCTTCGGTTGAGGCGCGCTCACCGTGAGCGCCCATCGCTTGAGCCACCTCGTCGAAGCGGATCTCGGAGAAGTCGGCGTTGATCGTCTCTTCCTCCTCGAGCCGCTTCTTGACGATCGTCTTGACGGGACGCAGGGCGAATTGCTGGTTCATCTTGACCATCCCCCATTGCCGGTCGACAAAGACCACATAGACCACCGGTAGTCCATGGCGGACAGCGGTCTCGATCTCCTGGGGGTGAAAGCCCATCGCACCGTCACCGATGAGACAGCAAACCTTGCTGTTGGGTCGAGCGACCGCGGCACCAAGGGCCTGAGCGACGCCTGCTCCCAGCATCCCGAACTTGAACGTAGCGAGAACGGAGTTGGGCCGAACGGCGGTATGGAAGAACTGCGACCAAACGGTGGCGTTGCCCCCGTCGAAGACCCATGTGGCATCTTCGGAGAGTTCTTCTTGACAGATTTGAGGCACTCTGCCTGGATTGAGACCCTCGGAGCGGGACTCGTCGAGGCGTTCGTTGAGTTTCGTTCGTTCCTTGGAAGCAACCTCACCCCACGTGTTGGCTCGTTGGGTCACCTCGTCTTGCGACTCGAGTTCCTTGGCCAGCAATTCGAGAAATCGATCGGCATCGGCCAAGACCGCCAAGTCGACGGGCTTGTTCACTCCCATCCAGTGGTCATCGATGTCTACCTGGATCACTCGCTGTTCACCGGACGGTGCCCAGTAAGGGGCCTTACCCCACCAGTCGGTCTCTCCCATCCTCGACCCCACGATGAGGACGGTGTCAGATTCTGTTCGCAGCAATTTGTAGGTGTCGAGAAGGGTCATCGGGACCGAGAGCGGATGATCTTCTGGCAGCACTCCCCTTGCTCCCCAGCTGGTGGTGACCGGTGCCCCGAGGATCTCAGCCACCTTCTGCAGTGAGTCAAACGCCCCTGAGTGCACCACGCCTGTGCCTGCGTGAATCAACGGGAGCTTCGAATCTCGCAGCATCGCTGCCGCTCGAGACACAGCCTCGGGATCGGGTGTGATCGGCTCGACACGCCGGTAGGAACTTGGTGTGGCACCTGCTGACTGATCAGGCTTCCCCTTGCCATTGATGATTGACTCTGCGATGTCGACATGGACCACACCGGGTCGACCCGACCAGGACGTGCGGAAAGCACGTCTCATCATCTCACCGATGCGGCCACGGTCAGGGACTGCCGCCGACCACATCGCCATGCTTTGGATGACTCCGACATGGTCGAAGTATTGGAACGTTCCACCCCGCTCGGGGTACGTGATTCCCGACCTACGAGACGACGTCAAGAGGAGAACACGATGGCCTTCGCCCGACTCCACCGCAACCCCAGGTAGTGCGTTGGCGACGCCGGGGCCGTTGGAAGCAATCGCGACGCCTAGCTGGCCGGTCAAGCGGGCGTAGGCACCGGCCATGTGCAACGCGGAGGTTTCGTGTCTTGGAGAAACGAGCTTGATTCCGTGCTTCTCCAGGTTGGAGTAGAGGCCGAAGTAGGTGCCGTCGATGATCCCGAAGACCGTCGTGACACCCTCAGCCGCCAGCATCTCGGCGACGATTTCTCCTCCATGTACGGCCAAACCAAACCTCCCTGGTCGGTGGCAGTCTAAGTAGCCCAAACAATGGCGGTGGTGAGAAGGGGGTGCTTCGCACAGTGATGCTCGGAGTAGTTCTTGAGCTCTCACGGTCAAACAGCAATTGACAAACGAAAGAATCAAACATACGATTGAAACGATCGTTTGAAATGGGAACTAGACAGAGAATCGTTGAGTCAGCGGAGGTGCTGTTCGCACAGCACGGCTACGCGGGAACCTCTCTACGAGAGATCACCGAAGACGCGCAAGTCAATATCGCCGCGGTCAACTACCACTTCGGATCCAAAGAAGCACTCCTTGGGTCAGTCTTAGATCGAATCGTCAAACCGATAACTGAGGAACGCTTGTCGCGCCTTGACGCTTTGGAGTCGGCCGGCATGCCGACGGTCCGCCAGATCCTGACAGCTTTCCTCGAACCCGACCTAATTGCTATCTCCGAACTAAGGGGTCGCCATCCCGATCTGCCGAGATTCGTCAGTCGCATGTATTCGGAGAATTCGGATGTGATGAGCGAGATCATGGGTCGACAGTTCGCCGAGACGCAACACCGCTTTCACGCTGCATTTGGAAAGGTGCTCCCTGGCCTGACTGATGACGAGTTGGGGTGGAGACTCCACTGCATCGTCGCGATCATCCTGTATCTGTTCGCCGGCGTCACATCCGACAACACGCCCGAGATGCTGAAGGACGACATCGAGATCGATCTTCATCGCCTACTTGCGGTGGCCGAGCCGATTATGACCGCTGATTCGGAGGTGACTGCAACTCGATAGACCTTGCCAGAGTTCAAAGGGCTCTCCCCCAGCTTTTCACCACGGAGGAGAGCCCAAGTCCGACACGACAGAAGACGCACCAGACAAAGGACATTCTTGTGACAACGACTGAAAGAGACAATCACCAAATCGTCCGACCCCACTGGCTCACAACCGACGCGTGGCCTTACGAAATCAAAACCGCAAACATCTCAGGTAGCCCAATTGCCTATACGGACGAAGGAAAGGGGCCGTCAATACTTTTACTGACTGACGGTCTTTGGTCGTTTGTGTGGGCACCACTCATTGCTGAGTTGGTCAAAGACCATCGGGTGATCACCCTTGACTTTCCCGGATCGGGGCTAAGCCCGACCAACGGCTCTCCCGTTGAACTCGCTTCTGACTCGGCTTTCCTCGAGGAGTTCGTTGCCTCATTGGGGCTGAAGTCTTTCACTCTCGTGGTCCACGACTTAGGCGGTGCCGTAGGTCTTGGGCTGGCCGTTCGGAATCCCGACATGATTGATGCCCTCGCATTGGTGAACACCTTCGCGTGGGAGCCGGACACGCGGGGCCTACGGCTGATGCTGAAACTGATGGCATCCGGAGCAGTGACGTCATTGAACACCGCTACCAACCTGGTCTTTCGATTGACCTCGAGCAGCTTTGGGGTCGGACGCCATCTCGACAGCGCCGGACGGAAGGCATTTCTCGGGCCATACCGCGATCGACAATTGAGGCTCCGGTTCCACCGGCTGATGGCGTCCGCGCTGGCCAACAGCGGGTACCTAGGTGGGGTCAGTACCTCCCTTGAAAGGTTGTCTGACAAGCCGGTGTTGACCGTGTACGGAGAGAAGAATGATCCGTTCGGCTTTCAGGCGAGATTCAAAGAGGTCTTTCCAGAAGCCAGCGAGGTTGTGATCCCCGATGGCAACCACTTCCCGATGTGCGACGAGCCCACCACGGTTGCCAATCACATCCGAGAGGTGGTTCGTGCGGCAGCCTGACACTCGGCATTGGAAGGTCAACGGTGTCGGATAGCTAGCACCGCCACACATCCGTCTCGTGCACTCTCAGCCTGAGAAGTCTTCCGCTGTGGCTGGAGCGGACACCTGGACCAAATGGCCGTCGGGGTCACGGGCGAAGACTCGGTCTTCACGTCGAATGATCTCTAGCCCTCGGCCTTCCAGTTCGGCCGCGGCCGTATCAGGGTCGTAGGCGTCGACGGTGAAACAGAAGTGATTGATGTGCGCCGGGTCACGCCGAAACAAGGCCAAGAAGTTGTCGTCGCCAACCTCGAGGAAGCAGGCCGACTCGTTCTCGCGAACCAAAGTCGCTTCGAAGACTTCCATGTAGAAGTCGCGTGATCGGGTGAGATCTTCGACGTAGAGAGCGACGTGGTTGATGCCGTAGGTTTTCATGACCGGACCGTACCGAAATCCAAGCCTGGCTGGGGACGGCACCACAACACGAGCGCTACTCAGACACCCAACACCTTCATCTAGCCTGGGCCGATCGCTGATATGCACCCAGTCACCGAGCCCTATGACGAAGGCATGCTCGACGTTGGTGACGGTCATTCGATCCACTGGAAAGTCACGGGCAATCCAAACGGAAAGCCTGTGGTGCTTCTCCATGGCGGCCCGGGATCAGGGTCCTCACCGGGCCACCGACGGATGTTTGATCCCGCTGGCTATCGCATAGTCCAGTTCGACCAGCGCGGTTCGGGAGCCAGCACACCTTTTGCCGGGGACCCAGTGGTCGATCTGTCAGCGAACACCACTCAACATCTGATCGCCGACATCGAAAAGCTCCGCACGATGCTCGACATCGACAAGTGGATGGTTTGGGGTGGATCATGGGGTTCCACCTTGGGCCTCGCCTACACCCAGGCCCATCCCGAGGCTGTCACCGAACTGATGTTGAACGCCGTGTGCAGCACAAGCAGCGCCGACGTCGAATGGACCACGAGGACCGTGGGTCGGATAATCCCACGAGCGTGGCAAGCCTTCCGCGAACACCTGCCACCCGATCGCCGCGATGGCAACCTCGCTAAGGCCTACAACGAGCTGCTGGTGAATCCCGACCCGGCCGTACATCAGCCGGCAGCTCTTGCTTGGTGTCAGTGGGAGGACCACCACATGTCGATTGCAGGGGAATTCAGGCCCGAACTCGCGGAGGCCGAACCAACATTCCAGTTGTGCTTCGCCCGCCTCGTCACCCATTACTGGGCTAACGCAGCCTTCTTGAAAGATGGTTCACTGATCGAAAACGTTGCGCGAATAGCCAGCATCCCGACGTTTCTCAGTCATGGGCGCCTCGATATCAGTTCACCGGTCGACTTCCCGGTCTCTGTGGCTGATGCAATAAACCGGCAGGCGGAGGTCCACGGTGGCCCAAGGGCCGAACTGCTACTCGCTGATGACGGACACGGTGGGATGAACATGACGAGGTGGAGCGTGTCGATCACGAACCGCTTGGCCGCCGACTACGTCACCTAGTCAGACGGGTTAAGCGCAGACCAGATCCGATAGGGGGTCAGCGGCATGTTCAGGTGATGAATGCCGAATGGCTTCAAAGCGTCGATGACTGCGTTCGCAATCGCCGGCGTTGCACCGATCGTGCCGGCTTCGCCAATACCTTTGACTCCCAAGGGATTCTGATCGGTTGGCGTCTCGGTGTGAGCAACCGTGAAGTTGGGAAACGTAGTGGATGAAGGGATCGGATAGGTGGTCAGATTCGCTGTCTGAGGGTTCCCGTCCAGATAGCTGACCCGCTCGAACAGTGCCTGGCCGGCGCCCTGCCCAACCCCACCGTGAACCTGACCGTCGACGATCCGACGGTTCAGGATCAAGCCGGCGTCATCACACGCAAAGTGATCGACCAGCCTGACGTCTCCAGTCTCGGTATCGACCTCAACCACTGACACGTGGGTACCGAAGGGGAACGTTGCTTCTTTCTGGGTGAAGTTTCCTTCTCCGATCAACCCGGGCTCCATCCGCTCACCGAGACTCGAAGGATCAGCGGCGATCGTGGCCAACTCGGCAAGGCTCATCGCCGACCCGGGCACTCCGATCACACCAATGGAGCCGTCGTCGAACTGGACGACGTCGTCCAAAGCTGCTTCACGGTGGAGCGCGTACACGGACCTGGCCTTCTCGATGGCCTCCCCACTCGCTGAGAACACTGCCGATCCGGCTACCTGCAGAGACCTCGATCCCATAGTTCCGCCACCGCGCGGCACGAAGTCGGTGTCGCCTTGGAGAAACTCAATGTTGTCGAGAGGAACCTTGAGGATTGCGGACACGATTTGAGGGAAGGCGGTTTCGTGGCCCTGTCCGTTGGAGACGGCCCCCGAAGAAACTCGGACGGAGCCGTCGGACCTGATCTCGACGGTGCTGAAGTCCTCTCGTCCACCACCCGCAGTGATTTCGACGTACGAGCCAAGGCCAATGCCCATCTGCCACCGGTCGGAAGACTCTCGCCTTCTCGCCTGCTCGGATCGCAGGGCGTGGTAGCCCGACACCTCTAAGGCAAGATCGAGGGCCGCCTCATAGGCACCACTGTCATAGCGTTCGCCTACAGCCGTCGTGTAGGGGAATGCTTCAGCCTGGATGAAGTTCCGACGTCGCACTTCCGCGGGATCCAGGCCCAGCTCGTCTGCCAACTGATCGATGATTCGTTCCAGAGCCATCGTTGCCTCGGGCCGGCCGGCACCTCGATAGGCGTCAACGGGCGTGGTGTTGGTGACAACGCTCCGCCATTTGAACTCGACCTTGGGAATGGCATACGGACCAACGGCCATTCGTCGACTGATCTGAGGGAGGAACCCGCCGAACTGGGGATATGCCCCGGCATCTTGAAGAATCTCGAAAGCGACCCCGGTTATGACACCGTCTCGAGTTGCTCCCATCCGGACCTTCGTGGTTTGGGCCCGACCGTGGGTCATCCCAATGAAGTTCTCCGTGCGTCTCTCCATCCATCTGACAGGCCTTCGCAGATCGAGGGCGATGGCGGCGCAAAGGGCCTGCTCGGGATAGAGGGCTATCTTCGCACCGAATCCTCCCCCTATGTCTGGCGCCACCACCCGGATTTCGTTCTCGTCCAGACCAAGAACCGACGCGAGCTCGCTCCGCTGTGACGAGACGGACTGGCTCCCAAGCCAAACATCAACACCCGATTCGACCCGGGGAACCGCCAGCGCGCCGTTGGGTTCCAGAGGAACAGGGGCAACACGCTGATTGACCACCAGAGATTCGACCAACACTTCAGCGTCGGCGAGAACCGACTCGTCCGCGTCGCCACGGTCGTAGATAATGTTTGACCCATTCTCCGGAAACAACAGCGGGGCGTCCTCTGCCACGCCAGCCGCAGGATCGTCAACTGCTGACAAAGGCTCGATGTCGGGCCAAATCACAGAGGCCGCATCGACCGCCGCCACCTCGGACTCGGCAACGACAACGGCAACTATGTCGCCGACGAACCTGACTTTCTCGACAGCGATGGCCGGCCGACCGAATTCCGCCCCGAGACCTGGTGCGCCAGGGGGCATGGTCAGTCTGAGGCGATCTCCTAGATACACGTCGACCACCCCTGGTGCGTTCCGTGCCTCATCGATATCGACCGACAACAGGGTGCCATGAGCCACAGGCGAACGAACCGGCACCATCCACAGCTCGTCGTGGGCTTCTATGTCCCCGACATAGGTCCCTTGACCCTTGACGAACCTGGGGTCTTCGGCGCGCTTGACCGCGGCCCCGAGGATTGAACCGTTGCCCATGACAGAAAAGTAGCGCAGCGGAACAGCCGCCGTAGTTCAGCCTCTCATGATGGGACGCAAATAGCGCATCGCAGCCACAGGTTCGGCCGCGGCCACGGCCAACGCCCCTCCCCCTATGGCGCCAGCGATCCCTGGGGCCATGACGTCCACCCCAGCCATGAACAGATTCTTGATGCCAGTCTTTGGAGCCAGGTGGTCGCTTGTAAACCGGTCGGGCTCTGACGCCAGACCGTAAATGGACCCTCGCTGTGACCGGGCGAAGTGATAGGTCGACAGTGGTGTCGACAACTCGCTGAATGACAGCAAGGGCTTCAGATCGGGATAGTGCTCGAGGTACTGCGACAGCAACGCCCGGGATACCCTCTCCTTGAACTCGTCATATTCAGCACTTCTCTTCTTCCAGCGGCTACCGAGCCAACGCTCATACGGCTCCCACGGGACGAATGTGATGATCTCGCCCGTGTGTCTCTGGCTTGAACCGGGGTCGTGGGAGGGGTCCTTCAGAGAGGGAAAACTGCAGTACAACACGTCGGCTCTCGGTAGGTCCTCCTCAGGTTGGATCGGCCAGAGGTCGCGTTCCATGTCCCAGGTCTCGTAGAACCACTGTGAGTAGGTCGACCCTCCGGCTCGGGCGAGGTCGCCCTCGAATCCGAGGTAGAGACTTACATGGGCCGGCCCTGGGGTGATCTCAAGCGGTTGGTCGAGCGTGCCATCGGGCAATAACCCAGCTGTCGCCGGTGCTCCAACCGCACTAACCACCGCACCGGCTGAGATCTCAGTTCCGTCGGCCAACACGACGCCGACAGCCTTCCCGCTCTTAAGGAGGATGCCGCCCACCTCGGTTCGCACGACTGTCCAACCACCTGCTTCTGAGACGGTTCGTAACATCTCGCGGGCGATCGATTCAGCCGTTCCGACGGGGTAGTACGCGCCCCAGAGGAAGTGGGCGACCATGAGGGAATGCATGGCAAAAGATGACTTCGATGGAGTCGATCCGTAGTAGCCCCACTGTGCAGCAAGCACTGACCGCAATCTTGGATCGTCGGTCAAGTCGGCCAGCACCTCTGCGGTTGTCACATTGATGAACGGCAACGCTGCTCTTGCGGTTTTTCGTTTGGCGCCTGCGGCGAGAATCGACGGGGCAGCCCGTGATTGCATGAACCCGGCGGCGGCTCTAGAAGCGGTCCTGACCATCTCGAGATAGCGATCGATCGCCGATCGTTCGGCGGGGAAGTACTCATACAGTGTGTCTCGAAACGCAGGCTTGGAGTTGGGGAACTGGATGGTGAATCCGTCGGGGAAGTTGAACTCGTCGTAGATCTCACCGACTGACGCCCATTCCAGACGTCCATCGGTCAGGTCCTTCAGCAGCCTCCCCAGGTAGCTCCGTTCGGTCATCTCGCCGACGAGGTGCACCCCGACATCCCACTTGTATCCCGGCCTGGTGAATGTCTGAGTGAAGCCGCCGGGGATCACATGCTGTTCGATTACCAACACCCGCTTGCCCAGCTTGGACAGCAGCGCAGCAGCAGTCATTCCACCCATCCCCGACCCGATGACGATGTAATCGAACGACCCTTCGGGCACTTCTCGAGACCAATAGCGGACCTTTTCGACGACGCTCAATTTGTGTCCGTGCGGGGTGCCATTTGCGGCCAAGATAGACGCTGTGAGATGGCGGTGAACCGAACGGGCGCTTACTCGCCCACGGTCCAGCCGGCGGCGTATCCCTGCTCCCGGTCCGCCCAAGTCACGATGAGGACGTCATCGTGAACTTGGATCGAAGGCGAGCTTGGGCTGCTGCTGATAGAGCCGTCGACCAAGAGCAACGGCTGAGTGAACGAGAGGCCCGAATCTGAAGACGAGGCGTACGACAGGCCACCTTTGATCCCATCGGTCTCCCACACAAGGTGGATGGTCCCGTCATCGTCGATTGCCATCACTGGCCACCGGTGAATGCCTCCCTCGGTAACAGCGACATCGGTCCCAAAAGTGACGCCTCCGTCTGAAGACCGATCGACCCAAATCGTGGTGCCGTCCTGGTTGGGATGAATCGACTGGCGGGCATCCATCCATGCGACCACCAGAACCCCATCGGAAGTCTCGACGGCCGATGGCCCCGAAAACGGGCAGGCCTCAATGAACCAGCGATCATCGGCGATCACTTGTGGTGTTTCGAACTCCTCGAAGGTGCCTGTGGATCGCACCACTGCAACATCACGCACCAACTTATTGTCGACCCATTCCAGGTTTCGGTAGGCCACCAGCGGTGTTCCTCCAACGAGCAACGGCACCGGGTTACAGCAGTCGCACGTCAAGTCGTCTACGAGTTCGACCTCGACGGGGTCCGGCGATCCATACGCCACCGACAACGTTGAATCCTCCAGCCAGGCAAACAAAGGCGACCCGGATAGGTCATAGGCCAAGTGGACCAGGTTCGTCTCTGGTCTCGGTACCCCGCTTATGGGTCGGGGCGAAGATCCATCCGGAACGGTCGTGTAATACACGGAGCCGCCACCATCACCGAACCCGGTGAATGCGAGATCGATGGTTCCATCGGGGCGAAGACCCACTGCTGGTCGTTCAATCGGGTGGGCAAAGGGTTGGACTTCGGACAAGAACTCGACATCGATCAGATCGCCTGCGTCGTCCAGACGCCCAAGTCCGACTCCTTCCGAAGTGGTCCAGGCGACAACCGGACTCAGGTCATCGCGAGCAGCGAGCCCGACGGCAACAGCTTCTGAAAGCGTCGCCACGAATAATGGCTCGCCCATTGACGACTCAGCATCGGGGAGACTCGGTGGGACCGTCTGCTGGGTTTCGCCCCCTTGTGTTGAGGAAGGAATGCTGGGAGGTGCCGTAGACGTAGGACTCTGGCCCGGCGAACAGGCCGCCAACGCTAGGAGGCAGATCATGGCCACACGCATCGTTCGGAAGTGTATTGATGTGAGGGTTTGCTTTGCAGATGACTAGTCATCGCGAGGAGCGGCAAATGGCCATCGGTATCCGGATCCCACCCCAGCAGGAATCGATAGCTTTGATGACTGGTTCGCAAAGGCGACCGGGAAAGGGAGGAAAATGAAACGGCTCTCACGTCTAACTGCCCTGGTGGCAGTGTTGGTGATGTCTTTTGCATCCGTTGCTGCTGCCGGCGAGGTGAAAGGGCCACCGGGCGACAACGGTGCTGAAGGTGGAGCGACCCCTGTTGCAGATTTCTGGACCGGTGATGGACCAGCTTCGATCTGCGCTTTCTCAGGGCTGAACGACGAGATAAACGAGTTCGAAACCAGGCACGTGCAGTCTTACGGTGTCTTCTTGGTGTTGGTCAAGAACGGATTCGGGCTGACCACACATGAGGCCAAGGCGTTCCTCGGTGAATCGCCAGGACACGAATGCAATCCAACTAAGGCTCCTTGGGGTAACCCCAAGAAAGCCGGATAACCAGAAAACCCAGGAGGGCCCGGAGACGGGCCCTCAATTCTTTGGTTGTTTCCCACCTCAAACCCGGGTGAGAGGTGAGGTCTAAAGGGGACGGAGAAACACAACCCCGCTCGATTTCAACGCCTCCGCTATCGGTTCGTCTCGATGATCGAGGTTGTGATGTTCCCTCAGGTGGATCGCGACGCGTTCGAGCAACTCTTCACGCTTCTCTGCCTCATCCCTGTGGGTGCATCCCGGCACCAACTTCTCGCAAACGAACTCAAACACTCTGCATCCTTTCCTTCACGTCCGAGTATTCCAGGCTGGTCGGCTCACTGTCGAGCAACTTGGGTTGCAGCCAAAATGAGAGCACCGGGCTTGGATCCAGGGGCACTGTTTCAGAATCCAGCCGCTTGGCCTTCCCATGGAGGAGCCACCCCGGCCTCGAACTCATCGACGGAGGGACCGTCAAGCTCGGTGAGCCAGCGACGCCCGAGGACGTAGGTCGCCACCAGAAGGCCAAACAGCGCTGGCCATCCGAGTACCACCCGCACCGCTCCAAGCCATTCGACTTCGCCGTCGAGGAACAACCGCCACTGGACTGCAGTTCGGGACCCGAAGAATCCCACCCACAACAGAGTTGCTTTCGCATACGCGGGTCTCACCTGAGGATGCCAGTACCAATCGATAGGCCACCCTCTCGTGATCCAGCTGGTATACGCAACCGCTGGCCGGCGCAGAGGCACTGACGCCAGCAACACAACTGTGCTGATGGATCCGCTGATGATTCCCGGGAGGAAGTAGTCAGCGGCCGAGTCGGTCCGGAGGGCCAAACCCACAGCAATCACTGTGCCCAGAAGACCGCCAAAAGCAAACCGCACAGGCCGTCGACGAGTTAGCCGAAAGAGCGTGATCGCGACGGCCGAACCGATACCGGCCCAGGCGGCAGGGCTCAGGCCCCAAATTGAGTTGATCGTCACAAAGATCGCTGGAGGGATTATCCCGTCAGCGATGCCAACTCTCCCCGACATCAGCTCACTTATCTCTGCGCGCACTCCGGACGTCACAAGGATCGATTCGTAGACACAGCCTGATCGTATTGCCGTGACACCAGAAGGGGTGCCAACCTGGGTGCAATGGCCCGATACGTACTAACGCTGCAATGCCCCGACGGCCCCGGGATCGTCAACCGGGTGACCGGTGCGCTTCTGGACGTCGGGGCCAACATCAGCGAGAGCGCTCAGTTTGGCGATCCGGACACCGACATCTTCACGATGCGGGTGGTGTTCGACACCGACGAAGCAAACACCCTCGTGGAGTCGGCGACCAACGATGTGACAGAAAGCCTGGGAGGCCAATCCTCGCTTCGTCCGGTCGATCGTCCCCGACGGGCGATCATCATGGTTTCCAAAGAAGAACACTGCCTTCTCGACCTCCTGTACCGGCATCGCAACGGAGAACTCGATATCGAGATCCCGCTTGTCATTTCGAACCATCGCAATTGCCAGCCGCTGGCAGAGCGTTACGACGTCGCTTTTGAGCAGGTTCCCGTCACACCCGACACCAAAAATGAGGCAGAGTCAGTCTTGCTACGCAGGGTCGAAGAGCTCAATGTCGACTTTGTGGTTCTCGCCCGTTACATGCAGGTGCTGTCGGCGAATGTGTGCAATCAGCTTCCTATGCGGATCATCAACATCCATCACTCCTTCCTGCCCGGCTTCAAAGGAGCGCGGCCTTATCACCAAGCACACGAGCGGGGCGTCAAGCTCATCGGCGCCACGGCACACTATGTGACGGTTGACCTCGACGAGGGTCCGATAATCGCCCAGGACGTGGAGCGTGTCGACCACAAGCACAGCACACAAGACCTGGTGAGAATGGGTCGCGATGTTGAGCGAATGGTGCTGTCCCGTGCGGTTCGATACCAGGCAGAAGACCGGATCATCCCCATCGGCCAGAAGACAATCGTCTTCTCTTAAGCGTTGCTGTAGCAAGAGGTGGCGGTTTCCCCACCCTGTTGCTAGCGCAACGCCGTTGAACAGTCCATAGAGGTCGCAGTGTTCCCAGAGTGGGTCCCAACCGGTTGGGACCCACTCCATCAGAACGGCCAGTCTGCGTCCTGGAACTCGTCCAGGATCGCCATCAGGCGGAAAGTGGCGTCAGTGAAACCACCCAGCTCGTAGTGACCCTTGCCACCAACTCGGAACGGGGTAGTTCGGTAGCCACCAGTGTTGAACACGTACACCGACACACCTGCCATCGAAGGCAGCTGGTCATGGGTCTGCATATCCGAGAACACAACGACACGATCGTGACCGTCGTACCACTTGGACATTGCTCGACCCAGGTTGGTGCCGTGACCAACACGACCTACGCGACCCTCCACCTTCTCAACGGTGCGCAGCACCGACTGAGTCTTCGCGAAGCGAATTCGCTCCGAATACGTCGCGAACGAGATCAGATCCAGTTCATCTGCCTGACGGGCAACCGCCGCAGCGAACAGGGCCGCGATCTCGAGGTGAGTGATCGACGAGTGGCGTGATACCCGAGACGTCATCGACGCCGACGTGTCGGTCAGCACCAGAGTGCGACCCGACAGCTTCGGGATGTTGGACACCGACAGATCCAGAGCGCGCTCCAGAGTCGGCGCCCAGGTCAGCGAGGGCACGTTCTTGTAGGCCGACCAGAATCGATACGGGAACTGGCGCGAGCGCGCCACCGCATCGGGATCGGTCAGAACCGACTTCACGTAGTCCTCGGCCTGGTCCGAGACACCTGCCTGGTCGAAGTTGCGCAGGTTGCGCAGCAGGGCCATGTAACCCATCGAAGGGATCACAGCCTCCCAAGCCTCAGCGTCCATGCCGCCTGGCAGCCAACCAGCCAGCCACTCCCACGTGGCACCAGCGCCGCCCAGCATCTCCGCACCGTTGGTGCGCAGCACCTCACGACGTCGATCGACTGGTACCGCCTCGAGACGTGCACGGCGCTGCACCATCTCGAGCGACTCAGCAATCGTCATCTCGGTCGGGTTGTGGCGTCGATCCAGCAGGTATCGGAACAGGTCCGACTGCTTAACGTCCACTGGCTTTGGGTGAGTCAGCTCGATGACGTCACCCAGGCGCCATGCTCGAGCCACACCGTCATACTTCATCGCCGAATACTCGGTGAAGAGACGGTTCACCGCATCTGCGGTACCACGCTTCACCGGCTGCGGCACACGACGACCGTGCTCAGCCATCCAATATGCCAGCATCTCGGCCGGCTCATCGGCACGGGCTAGAGCCGAAGCCACCACCTGGCGACCGTTCGGGCCGCCAGCAGCCACATACTCGGCTGCCATCACCACGGCTACCGACCGCATGTTGGCGGTGTTACGCAGCCACGGCACGAAGCGGGCGATCCACTCCGGGTCGATCTCGGTCACCTTGTGAACCAGGTTCACGAAGCGCTCATCACGCTTGCCACCTGCCTCGTAGAACGTGTCCTCCGCCACCATGTTGGTGATCGCCAGAAGGAACAGTTCCGACTTTGCGTCGCGCTTGTAAGCGCGTGCGCCCTCAAAGGTGCGCTTATTCATTGCACCCTTCGTCTTGATCGGTGCACCCGCGTTTGGGCGCATCCACTTGGTTGCGAACTTCACCATGGCAATCACCTCCTTAGCGATCAGTTGTTTGTGTCGTTCGTGGGCGACGCTTAGCGCGCCGCCCCAAAGTCCCGGTTAGCCCGGGTACGAGTTCATCGTCGAGAACACCCAGAGAACGGTTGGCACGGTCCCCCGCCACTAACCACCGCAACCGTTGAATCACTTACAACGGTTTTCCGGACCGCTGCGGCCACTCCAGCCGCTGCCTTCAGTGAGAGTGAAGTAACCGTTCTCTTCGCATCGACGATGAAGAGTTGTCGCCGGGAACCCGACGAATCGGGGTTGAGGGATTTGAACCCTGAGCTCTCGCTCCTATGCCAGAAGTAACCCGATTCTTCGCATCGGCGACTTTGGTACGCCGGGTGGGAGTCGAACCCACATGCCCTCGCGGGCGCTGGTTTCTGAGACCAGTACGTCTGCCTAGTTTCGTCACCGGCGCATGAGTGTGACCGGGGAGAATTGAACTCCCACTTCCAGCTTGGCGAGCTGGCGTGCTGTTTCCGTTGACACCACGATCACGAGGACGACCGTCTTCGACGGCCTCGCTGCCAAACGAGGATTCGAACCCCGACCTCCTGGTTCAGAGCCAGGCATGCTTCCGTTACACCATCCGGCATCGGAGGAAGGTGAAGGAGTCGAACCTTCAGCCGTGAAACTGGTCCGGTTTTCGAAACCGGTTGGGCACCACCGCCCACCACCTTCCAATTGTCTGCCAGGGGGAGCGATCCCCCTGAGACCCCCTGCGGCCCTGACGGGCCGAAATCGCAGGGAACGGGTGTCCTTGCTGCGGGGGGTGGCCGCCGGGAGGCGGCCGGAGGGGGGTCGTCCCCCCTCACTTGTCACAGTGGGACCGCAGGGACTTGAACCCCGCTCTTCGGATTAAGAGTCCGCAGCATCACCATCAATGCTTCGATCCCATGAGAACGTCGGGAACCACTTCGAGGCAGGTATTAGGCGCTCTGCCAATTGAGCTACGGACCGAAGCCCGGCGGGACTCGAACCCGCATCTTCTCCTTAGGATGGAAGTAACCCGTCTCTTCGCATCGACGTTCGTACCCGGTGATGGAATCGAACCATCGCCGACCTGCTTGTAAGACAGGCGCTCTCCCATTGAACTAACCGGGCAGGTGATCTGACGGGAACCCAAGTCGGCCTCGAGGAAGGCTGAGCTACGGGCCGTTGGTTTCGCCAAACGGCAGTCGGCCCGGCCGGGTTTGAACCGGCGACCTCCGGGGACCGGCCCCGGCGCTCTTACGAAGTATCTCGCTGCCTTCGCATCGTCAGATCGTGGTACCCCCAGGAATCGAACCTGGGTCTTCCGGGCTTCAACCGGACGCTTGGGCCATTTCAGCTTGGGCACCGCATCAAGTCAGGGGGCGTCCCCCCTCAGGTGTCACGTGGACTCGGAGGGATTCGAACCCTCAGTCTTCTGCGTGCAAGGCAGACGCCTTTCCAGTTTGGCTACAAGCCCGTCGATCACGCTTTCGCGTGGCTCCGGCGGAAGGGTTCGAACCTCCAACCTTCTCCTTAACAGGGAGCTGCCCTACCTGTTGGGCTACACCGGATCGCTTGCCCCAGAGGAAACTCTGGGTCGGTCCCGACCCAAGGAATCGAACCTCACCAGCCCATGCGGGCGCCAGGGTTACGGCCTGGTTGACATCCCAGTGTCAAGATCGGGGTGGTACTCCCGGTAGGACTTGCACCCACTCAATCCGGCTTAAAAGGCCGGTCCCCGTCTCGTCGGGGGCCAGGAGCTGGCGACATCCAACTTGGAGTCGTGGTACCACCGGAAGGACTCGAACCCTCAGACTCAGGCTTAGAAGACCTGATGCCGTTCCGTTTCGGCGTCGGTGGCAGGTTTAGTACGGGTGGGAGGATTCGAACCCCCGTCGCCCGGTGTCGAAGACCGGCGCTCTGATTCCCCTGAGCTACACCCGCGTGAGAGGAGGATGAAGGGATCGAACCTTCGTCGCGCTTGACGCGGCCTTGGCCTAGCAAGCCTGCACATTGCCACTCTGTCAATCCTCCAAAAGAGATATCTGGTAGCTCGACCGGGACTCGAACCCGGTTTTGGAGGTTGAGGGCCTCCCGTCATACCTATCGACCATCGAGCCAAGCTGCCGTCGGGTAGGGGATTGTCCTCCCCGACGGCTCCGTGGTAGCGGAGCGGCGCAGACGGGGTTCGAACCCGCAGCCTTCTGGCTGACAACCAGTTGCTCTCGCCAATTGGAGCTACTGCGCCAAGATCCCCCGAAGGGGCGCCGAGAGGGGGTCACTTCCCTCAACAGGGGGCAAAGAGTGGTGGAATCGAACCATTTCCCCTGAACCTCGAGTTGTCCCGTCGGACACATGCCCAAGCGAACGTCCTCGCCCGGCTGTACCTCACCGAATCGGCCTGGTACAGGCTGCATGCCTCGATTGCATTACGGGCCAGCCTTCGCGTTACCCGTTGTTCTGCCATCGGCGAAGGGCACCGGGGTCCCAGTGCCCTTTGTCAAGGTGGCAGGAATCGAACCTGCATCCTCCGGGTCCCAAACCCGGCGCGCCGCCATTGCGCTACACCCTGAATAGATCCGGACCCGGGAGTCGAACCCGGTCATGTGGGTTACTAAGCCACTGCTCTTCCTCATGAGCTACTCCGGAATGGCAGGCGACCGAGGAGTCGAACCCCGCCCGGCAGGTTTTGGAGGCCCGCCTGAGCCCGGCTCGTCGCCTGTGCTGGTTCTCACGTGGGCCAAGCTCCCTGAAGAACCGACGTCTGGAGAGATGGAGTCGAACCATCTTCTACGGATCATGAGTCCGTCGCCGCACCGCTTTGGCTTTCTCCAGTGGGGTGACCAACCGGACTCACACCGGTACCTCCGGGTTCACACCCCGGCGTCCTCTTCTTGGACCATGGCCACAGTACGAACGGGTGGAGTCGAACCACCAACCTCCTGCGTATCAGACAGGTGCGCTGACCATTGCGCCACGTTCGCTCGTGTGCTCTGAGCAGGATTCGAACCTGCACTCTCCGGCTTCGCAGGCCGGTGCCCGTCCTTTGGGCTTCCAGAGCAGGAGACAGCTCGGGTTCGCGGCAAGCTGGGATCTCGGTCGTTAGGCCGTAACAAACCTTCACCCTTGGCTCCTTTGAACCCGCGCCGTCTCGTCGCGGAGGCTGGGTACCCCCGCTTGATGCGACCTCTATGCACTTTTCAAGTTGCCTGGGGCCTCCAATAAAGAAAGCCGCCCTTTGGGCGGCTCGGACAGCAGAACAGCGTTGGGGGTCACCCCATCGCCACTCCCATTCGAGCCGCAAATCTCTCTGATTTCAGATGCCGTTCACGCAAAGCGCCTACGGCCGGCGGAATAGTCAGGACATGCCTGTCAAGCACCGGTTGTGGCGCCGTTGATCCGCTTGTGATATCTCTTGAAATCATTTCTCTTCCTTCGTCGGCCAACACTGGCCGATAAAACAAAAAAGCCGCAACTCCCAAATCGGGTGTTACGGCCAGAAGAGTTTGTACACAATCCTCAGATACATGTCAACCCCCTTTTCTGAGATTTCTTCACCAAGCAGTCGAACCTGGATGGCAAGAGCGACGCCCAGTCAGGCCGCCAGAGCTATCAACGTGACTCCTACGCCACCTACCCCAAGCCCGAAGAGCTGGGTGGAAGTCAGCCTCTCAGAAAGGACCACCCTGGCTAAGAGAATGGTGGCGACGGGGTACAGAGCGGAGAGCACAGCCACCAAGGACAGAAGGCCAGTCCTGGTGGCGATCAGAAACAGGGCGTTCGCAGCGACATCGAAGACACCAGCGGCGACAGCCAGACGCCTGGGTTGTGCCTCAAGGGGCAGTATCCGGCTCCGTCGTGCGACTGCCCAAACACCCAGGAGCGCCACGGAGGCACCACGGGCGGCCACCAGGGGCCCCAGGCCACTTTCCGCGCTCGTTTGCGAAAGCAGGATGAAGAAGACCCCAAACCCCACGCCCGCTCCGAGGGCCTCAGCAATTCCCGAAGTGCCACCAGCGCCACTCGGATCCTCCGCGCCATTCGATCGACTCACGAGATAGATCGCCAGCAACGACAGCCCCGCACCGAGGGAAGCCCAGGCGCCCGGGCGCTCGCCCGCGAGCAAACCAAAGCCGACCGGAACGACGGCCGCTCCAAGTGCCGTAATAGGCGCAACGACTCCCATCGCCCCGATCCCCAGACCTCGATATAGCAAGACCAGTCCGATGGCCCCGGCGACACCACTGGCAAGCCCGAATCCGACGTCAGCGGGCTCTACCTGGAAGCCGACCCATGTCACGATGATCGTCATCAACGCCAATCCGACGATGTGAGCGACCAAGACCACTGAAGCAGGCGCGCCGCCACGTCGTGCTGCCAGTCCACCGAAGAAGTCACCAACTCCGAACGAGAGAGCCGAGAGCAGAGCCAACAAGCTCGCCATCAGTTTGCCCGGATCAGACCGGCCACCTCAATGCTTATGGTCGCCAGGCGCGACAAAGCCCGTCTCGAAGGCCAATCGGGTCAAGGCGTGGCGACTGGCAACCCCGAGCTTTCGAAAAATGTGCTTCATGTGAGTCTCGAGTGTCTTGACGCTCATTCCGAGCTCGTCAGCAGTCTCCCGATAGCGATAGCCACGGGCTATCAGAGTCACGACCTCACGCTCTTTGTCCGTCAACGACTCGATTTCTGACGAGGCCGACGCGACATCGTCAATCTGAAGCAGATAGTTGGCCACGTACCTGGACACCGGCCGCCCTCCCTCGAGCGTCAGATCAATTTGCTCGGCCAACTCACCGATCTCGGTCTTCTTCACGACGTACCCGTCAACCCCGGCCGTGAACATTCGCCGCACATCATTTGCCTCAGTGGACACCGTGAATGCCAGGAACTTCACCTCCGAATTCTTTCGTTTCACCGCTTCGACGACAGCAGCTCCTCCCCCGCCAGGGATTCGAACGTCCAGCAACACCAAATCAGGATTGCGCGAAAGAATCATGTCCACCGCGGGTTGGGCCTCGCTCGCCGAGCCGACAAGCTCATACCGTTCTTCTAAGCCCTTCTCAAGCCCGAACAGCATCAATGGATGGTCCTCAACGAGGAAGATGCGAGGCTTCTCAGGCATCGGTCGGAAGCACCATCTCGACATCCGTCCCCACGCCGGGACGCGACCTGATGGTCACCGTCCCACCGATCTCCTCGACACGCGACACAATCGAGTCGGTGACTCCTCCCCTCCCCAGCTTGGAAGGGTCAAAACCGCACCCACGGTCTCGGACGTTTATCTGAAACCCTTTCTTGGTGAGGTCGGCATACAGGTCGATGGTTTCAGAGCCAGAGTGTCGGGCAGCGTTGCTCATCGCTTCTCGCGCCGCGTCAACCATGGTGGCCAGCTTCGGTGTCAACTGAGTGTCCTGACGGATAACACACTCGATCTCAACACGATATCGGTCCTCGATGTCGGCGCGAACGTCAAGCAGGTGGGCCTCGAGGGAGCCATCGGGCGGGAACCGGACCTGATCCAGAGTCCGACGGAGTTCCCGGTCCTGAGCACGCGTCAGATAGCGGACCTCGTCCGGATTCTCGGCTGCCGAAGAAATGAGTTTCAGCGTCTGAAGTACGGAGTCGTGGAGCTCGCGAGCAATCTCAGTCCGTTCCTGCAGTCGGGCTGCGGTTTCACGTTGTTCGATCAGCTCCTTTTCGACAACGCTTCGGTCATCCACTGCCTTCGACCGGGCAGTCTCCATGCCTCTGATTGCGTCAAAAGCCCACCCGGCGACCAACGCGAACACAATGAACTGAATGCTGCCCACAGTTCGGACAGGCGGCAGACCCATCAGAATGTGGAGCAATCCGAACCACAGCGTCGCAGCAATCGAGGACGCGAACGTCCACCGAAGGTTGGTGGCGAAAGCCACAACGAACAACCACGAAGTGGGGTAGCCACCCGCCACAAAGTCGCCAGCTCCGGCGACCCACCCAGCACCCATCAGGGCAAAGGCGATCACGCCGTCCAAAACTGCGAACCGAGGGTTGGCAAGCCACCCTGCCCGAATTGCGAACAGCAGCAATACAACGCCGACCGTTCCCAACACCACGGCCCCCACCAAAATCGGTATGGAGGCCTCGTCGTTACGCAGCCCGGTCGTAACTACCAACAGCACGAGCCAAACCCAGCCAAGCAGGCGCATCAATGTCACGATCCGGGTCAGAGTCGATTCGACGATCTCACCCTTGCGGCTGACACGTGTTCGCATGGTCAACACGCTATTCGGACCCCGGCTCCGATGTCATTTCGATCATGAGCAAGAGATCCGCGCATCGGGGTAAACCCTGATAGGCAGCCGCCTCGAAATATTGCACAATTGGTCCCAGGTTGCGGTCTCGAGGGGCCACCGAGTAGGGGAAATTCAAGAACGGGGTGCCGTGAGGCACCCCGTTCTACGTTTCATGTAGGGACCTTCGACCTCACGCCGGTCGGTCCAATAGGGTTCACCGCATGTTTGACCACTTTCCGACTATCGCTGAAAGCGACAAATCACGACCCGGCAACTTGGAGCTGGGAGCCTTCTCGATCTCGTTGAACGTCAAGGATTTGAGGCAATCGCGTCTCTTCTACGAGAACCTTGGGTTCGAAGCTACCGGAGGCGCTCCCGATCAGGGCTACTTAATCATGGTCAACGGTGAGGCGGTGATCGGCCTGTTCCAGGGAATGTTCGAGGGAAACATCCTGACCTTTAACCCGGGATTGACCAACCGAATGGAGCGTATCGAATCTTTCGCCGATGTCAGACAGATTCAGTCTGAGATGGCCCGTCGTGGGGTAGCCATCGACGGCGAGATCGACACATCGTCAGGTCCGGCGAGCTTGACTCTCACCGACCCCGACGGAAACTCGATCCTGATCGATCAATTCTTCTAAGACCCCGCCTCAGCGCAATCAGGCCAGGAGTTCGGCAATCCGACTCTTGGGTCGACCGATGATCGCCGTATTGTCCTTCACCACCACCGGACGCTGCATGAGCGCCTTGTGCTCCAACAAGATGTCAACCACCGCAGCGGGATTGGCCACGTAATCGTCTGGGTTCAACTCAAGTTTCTTGAACTTGGAGTCCTTCCGAACCAGATCCTCAACGGGATCCTCGAGAATCGACACCAGATGTTCGAGCGTCTCCCGATCCGGGGGTTCCTTCATGTAGAGCACGATGTCGTGTTCCACTCCAGCTTCCTCGGCGACCGCCAAGGCGTTCTTGGAGGACCCTCAGTAGGGATTGTGATAAATCGTTATGTTGGACATCGGTCGGATTCAAGCATCGCCGACATCTTCACAGGCGCGCCGGCCGCTTGCCTGCGATGATTGGTCCCATGGACCAGCCCCCAATCAGTCGCTATCCCATCCCCGACCTGGAAGATCTACCAAGCGATCTGGCTGAGATCAACCGTGAGGTCGAGCAGCGAACCGGCTTTCTACCCAACGTCTTCATGGCACTCGCTCACCGGCCCGATGAACTGCGAGCGTTCCTCAGCTACCTGGAAGCGGTGATGGAGCGCGAAAGCGGCTTGTCGAAGACCGACAAAGAGATGATCGTCGTGGCCACGTCAGCAGAGAACAACTGCCAATACTGCGTCATCGCCCATGGGGCAGTTCTGCGAATCCGGGCGAAGAATCCACTTGTCGCCGACCAGGTGGCAATCAACTTCCGCAAGGCCGACATCACCGAACGCCAAAGAGCCATGCTCGAATTTGCGGTGAAAGTGGTTCACCACTCAGACCTCGTAAACGATGCTGACTTCGCCACCCTCTACGGCCACGGGTTCGACGATGAAGACATCTGGGACATCGCAGCCATCACTGCCCTCTTCGGCATGAGCAATCGCATGGCCAACTTCACGTCGATGCGACCCAACGACGAGTTCTATTCCATGGCCCGCTGATGGATGCGACTCCGTTGGCCCAATGCGCCAGAACCCGGGCCTTCAGATATCTGTGGACCTGAGGTGAACTCCGAACACATTGAGATCAAGCGAGCAGGACTTCTGCTCCGAGGCCGATTTCACAGAGCCGAGCGGTCGAGCCGGGGGCCAGCCGTGCTCCTGCTTCAAGGGAGCCCAGGCAATGAAGAAGACGTGCTGGGTCTGGGATCCGGACTCGCCCAAGCTGGAATCAGCGTGCTCACCTTCAACTACAGCGGAACCCTCCGAAGTGAAGGCTTATCAAGCTTTGCTGCCACTCAGGCCGATATTGCCGCGGCATACGAATTCATCCGGACAAACCGCAAACAACTTGACATCGATCCTTCGTTGGTCGTGCTGGGAGGGTGGAGTTATGGAGGCGGTATGGGAATGACCTACGCCGCCAACCATCCCGAAGTCCGGGCGTTGTTTTCTATCGCTGGTACAGACCATGGCGAGTTCATGCGGGAATACGCCACAGATGAGCGATACCGAGAGATGGTGGATCACATCTTTGAGGAGATGGCTCGGCCCGACAGCCCGTGGCGGTTGGCGCCCGGCGCCACGCCAAGGGACTACCGCAAAGAGGTTCACGACATCACTCCCTACGACCTCCGAAAGGCTGCGGACCAACTCGCCGATCGCCAGATTCTGTTGGTTGGCGCATGGGACGACACCAGTGTGAAGGTCGACAACCACATCCTTCCGCTGTACCGCACCCTTCAACGCGCGGGTTGCACCAGTGTCTCCATTCAGGTTCTCGCAACCGACCACGCCTTCACCGACCATCGGCAGAGACTGCTAAAAGTCGTCCTCGACTGGATCGAGAACCTCCACCTCGACGATTGAGACGAAGCCAAGCCCTTGCCGACGTGCCCCGATGTAGCCTCTGATTCGTGACCTTCCTCTTCAAGTTTCTCCATATCCTTTTTGCCGCTGCGTGGTTCGGTCACAAACTGTTGATTCCCCAGGACATCAAGGCATCAGCCGCCACCGGGGACGCTCGGGCCCACGGTCTCATCGACCGGCTCCGCCGAGCCCAGAACCTTGGAATCGTGACCGGGCTGGGCACACTTGGATTCGGCACCGCTCTTCTTTTCGAGGTCGGGGCCGACCAAGTCGATCTCGGGGTGTGGCTTGGATCGGGGCTGGTATTGGCCGCTATCGGACTAGGAGCGACAGTCGCCAGACCTGCCAGTCGACGGCTGGCAATGGCGGTCGCAGAAGGGAACCGGGGCGACGCCGCTGCCGCCGGTGTACGACTTGGCCAAGTGTTGAGGGCAGAGAGTCTCCTCTGGGTCGGCGCGCTGGTTGCCATGATTCTGCCATGACCAAATCAGCGACGGTGCAACACGAAGCAGGGCGACTAACCATCACCAACCTGCCCGAAGAACAGCGATACACACTCGCAGTCGATGGTGAGCCAGCAGGGTTCACCGTCTACCACGAACGACGTGGCGACCGATTCTTCTTCGTGCACACCGAGATCCACAAGGAGTTCTTGGGAACGGGTGTCGGGAAGGAGCTAGTTCGACACGCTCTAGATCAGGTGAGAGAGGCAGGGGGATCCGTGATCCCGATTTGCCCGTTCGTGTGGGCGTTCATTCAGGCCAACCCGGAATACGCCGACCTCGTAGACCACCAGATATTCGACCGAGTCGCCGACAAGCTTCACGCCGATTGAGGTCAGATTCGAGGATCTGGGTCGTCGATCAATGGGGCCGTTTCTGGATCTAACACCCGAACGATGCCTCGCCCATATGCACCCAGGGCCTCTCCGATCGCACCGTAGAAGCTAGGAAATCCATAAACGGAGTCAACGAGATTCGCCAATGGCACGCGTTCTGAAACGGCAAGGCTCAGAAACCCGACTACATCCGTTGCGTGGGGGCCCACGAATGTGGCTCCAACGAGTCGCCCATCAGCCGACACGAGTTTGATCAAGCCTTCGTTCCCGACCCGGTGCAACCAACCTCGGAACGTGGCCTGGAGGTTCTTGACCACAACGTCGACATCGAAACCCTGCTCCTTGGCCTGGGCCTCTGTCATGCCGACCGCGCCTATCTCGGGATCGGTGAAGATGGTTCGCGGTATGGCGTCATAGCGGGCTGGATCCGGGTCCGCACCGAGTACATCCTCGACGGCAATCCGAGCTTGATACTCGGCTACTGAGGTCAGCAGACTGACACCCGTGACGTCCCCAATGGCCCAGAAACCATCGGCAGCTCTCAATTTGGCGTCCACTTCGATAACTCCACGAGAAACAGATGCGCCCGCCCGATCTGCACCTATCGAATCTCCCGCCGGCCGACGTCCGACGGCAACGAGCAAGCGATCCGAACCCACTTTGGTCCCGTCGCCTAGTTCCACTTCGACCCCGTCGTCGTATGCGACGCCCACGGCCGGTTGACCGAGAAGCACAGTTACTCCGGACGATTCGAGTCGCTGCCGAATCAGATCTGAGGTCTCGGGCTCTTCGTTGGCCAACAGCCGATCTGCCATCTCGACGATGGTCACCTGGCATCCGAACGTGGCGTAGATCTGACCAATCTCGACCGCGATGACGCCTCCACCGAGGATGACCAGGGATTCGGGCAGCGACTCGGCGGCTATGGCATCCCGGTGGGTCCAGAACGGTCCATCGGACAATCCGGGAATCGGCGGGACGATAGGCACCGAGCCGGTGGCCACGACTACCCCTAGCCGGGCCGAATAGACATCCCCATCGACGGCGACCCGCCGAGGACCCACCAACTCGCCCCATCCACGGACAAAGGTTCCGCCCTTGGCCTCGAAGCGAGCCACGCCCCCACTGTCGTCCCAAGGGCCAGTTACCTCGGCACGGAGACCTTGTGCAATCAGGCCCCAATCTGGCTCGACGTTGACTGACCCGACTAGTCCGTCGGCGCGCCGGGCCTCCGTAAGCAACTGAGCGTTGCGCGCCATCCACTTGGAAGGTAAGCAAGCCCAGAATGGACACTCGCCGCCGATGAGATTGGGCTCGATACCCACGACATCGAGCCCGGCACCGGCGAGGCGTAGCGATACGTCCTCACCACAGGTACCCATCCCAACCACGACGACATCGCAATGATGCTCTGTCATGAAACGGTGGCTGTATCTGGAATGATTCCCAGCTGGTCGAATAGGGCCGAAGCGGCTTCGAACTGGCCTTTTGCCCTGGTGGAGTCGCCAGCCGCTGTCAAAGACTCTGCATAGGCATGGCGGGCGCGTGCCAGGTTCGGGAGACCTCCATAGCTTTCGAACAGCTCGATAGCTCTCTCAAAATCATCTTCTGCCTCTTCGTGAAGCCCGCTGTCTGCATATGCAACGGCACGCTTGAGTCTCACGTGTCCCTCAGTGCTCCGGCTGCTGGCGCTTACGGCCGCCTCCAATGGAGCTTCGAAGTCCTCCGGTCGAAGATCCCCAGCTCTGGCGCGCGCCGACGCCAACCACGCCGCTCCGAGCGCCTCGTATCCACCGGCGTTGCAGTACTGAGCCAAACCGGTGCTCTTTTCGAGATGCTCGATTGCGGTGTCCACTTCGCCGAGTCGCAGATGCTGGTCGGCGAGCCAGAAGCTCCCGGCGAGATCACAGAAGGTGTTTCCAACAGCCTCGGCCCCGTCGACACCTTTCTTGGTGTACTCCATTGCCTCCGACAGGTCGCCACGCACGCCCGCTATTCCACCTCTGATCAGGTCGGCGTCGAGTTTGGCGTTGGGGTCGCGACTCGCCTCCGCGAGTTCGGTGGCCAGATCGATGGCTTCGGCGGCCTCGTCGAATCGGCCAAGCTGGGCGAAGGCATCAGCGAGCATCGACGCGTTGAACGAAGCCACGGCATTGCGACCTGAGCGCGAGAGGCTCTCAACCGCTCTACCGAGTGGTTCCAGGGCCGCCTCGTACTCGTCAACGCTGCGGTGGCCCGACCCCACAGCCGCCTCAATCAAGCCAATCGTCTCGTCGTCCTCGATTCCCTGAGCAAGATCGTGAGCAGCGTTCAACTCTTTGCGGAACTCTTCGCTGGCAAAGGTCTCCCCCTGCATGCTCCGGGTGAAGATGGAGCGCTCATATAGGTGCGCCAACCGAATCGGATCGTCGATCTGTGAGGCCAGCTCGATCGCTCCGGAAATCCAATTGAGGGCCTTGTCACCCGGGATGAAGGCGGTACCTGCGTGCACCCGTCCCAGGACCGCGTCGATGTAGGCAGTTGGGTCGGCGTCAGGATCTTCGTCGTAGGCCCGCTGGGCGGAGGCGAAGAACGCTTCCGACTCGACACGTGCCCCTTGTGCCATGGCCTTACGGCCGGCGATCACGCTGAATCGTGCCGCACGTGAGTAGTCGCCAGCCTCGTAGAGATGAGCTGCTAGCTCAGCGGCTGATCCCTCGAGATCGTCGCCGGCCAGCTCAATGATTGCCTCGGCCACTCTGCCGTGGATCTCGCGCCTTTCTCGCTTGAGCAAACCCTCGTACATCACGTCATGAATCAACGCATGTCTAAACCCGAACACCAGATCGGGTTCGATGTCCTCGAGACGGACCATCCCGACTGCTTCGAGCCGCGCAACGTGAGGATGGAGGGTGCTCTGATGGTCGGAAGCGTCTGGATCAGCGACTTTGGCGAAGAGAGCCGACGAGAACGTCCGGCCCAGCACAGCGGCTATCCGACCTGAGCGCCTGACATCTGGAGGGAGTAGGTCGATTCTCGATGCCAACAGCCCGTGGATCGTCTCGGGAACTTCGACGTTGGCGAGGTCTCCTTTAGCCACCCACCGCCCTCGATCGGACTCGACCAAATCGCGTTCGATCAGCATCCGGACCACTTCCTCCAGGAAGAAGGGATTCCCCTCGGCCTTGTCGAGGACTAAACGACGCCAATCGAGGGGCAAGGATTCGATCTCGAGAAGGTTGGAAATCAGCTCTCTCGATCCAACATCGTCCAACGGAGAGAGAGGAATCTCAGTCAGAGACTCCGGCAGTTCCCGACGGCAAGTTTCGAGGAGGGCCCATCCGTCGGACTCAGTTTCCGGTCTCATCACCAAGACAAGCAGAACCGGAACGGTCGGCACTACCTCGGCAATTTGGATCAACAGCTCAACGGATGAGGGGTCAGCCCAGTGGGCGTCTTCGCAGACCAGCACCAGCGGCGGTTCCGCCTTGGCAGCCCGGACAATGAGGTTGGATACTGCCTGTCTGTAAGTTGCGAGGAGTTCGTCAGGGGTCACCTCCCCGTAGTCCCCGGGTAGCCCCAGGAGCCGGGACAGAACTCCTAACTCAGACTCCGCCTCAAGACCATGGAGGAGCTTCGACAACGCGTCGGATACCACTTCGTGGCTGTCGGCTGCGGTAACGCCTCCCAACGAACGCACCAGAGATGCGACCAGGTGATAAGGAATATGGCTGTCAAAGGGGACCGACTTTCCCTCGGCCCAGATCCCAGACCCCGAAGCCGCCAGACGGAACGCCACCTCAGACATCAGACGAGATTTTCCAACCCCCGGCTCTCCCAGGACCGCCAGCACCCTGCCGGTGCCGGCACCGGCCAAGGTCGCTCTCGAAAGGACGAGGTTGACTTCTTGGTCTCTCCCCACGAGGTCGCTCGTGAGTCCGGGCAACCCACGTCGGCGATTCTCGGGTTCCTCGATGGCATCTACTGAGAACGCTTCCACCGTGTCCACGCGACCCTTGAGAGATGTTGGACCCAGAGAGGTCACTTCGACATTGCGACCCAACAACCGGCGGGTGTCGGCGGAAATGACGACCGTTCCTGGCTGAGCCACACTCTGAAGACGCGCCGCCACGTTGACGGTGTCGCCCAGAGCCGAGAACGTCTGCAGACCCCGAGTGGAGATATCTCCCGCTACAGCCAGACCGGTGTGGACTCCTGCACGAACCTCGAACTTGTGGCCCTCACCCATCGAATTGATTGATTCGACTATCTCCGTGGCAGCCTTGACCGCCCGGTAGGGGTCGTCCTCGTGAGCCATGGGCGCACCAAAGACCGCCACTACGGCGTCTCCACCAAACTCGGTGACTGTGCCGCCGTACCGATCGACCGCAGCCGTCATCGTCCCAATCAGACCTGTGACTAACTCACCCCAGTCTTCTGGGTCCATACCCTCGGCCATCGAAGTGGAACCAACAACGTCGCAAAACAACGCCGTAATAACCCGTCGCTCACCAACCAGACCTTTAACCGCACCTGTCATCACGCTCGAATCTACCCCAAGTTTTCGGTACTTGGCTGTCGTTAGAACCCATCCCGTGTTTCGAAACATTGGATCACAAGTGCCTGATATGGTCGCCCTATGGCCACAGAATCGGGTAGCGCACCTTGTCAGCACTTCAATGATCTGCGATCCGTGGCAGAGCCGACTTCAACCGACTGCGATCAATGTGTCGCCGTTGGCGACACTTGGGTGCACCTCCGGTCATGCCTCCGTTGCGGACAGGTGGGGTGCTGTGAAAGCTCAAAAAACACACACGCAAAGAAGCACTGGGAACAGCACGGCCACCCCCTCATACAGTCGATTGAACCCGGAGAGACTTGGCGGTGGTGCTACGAAGATGAGGTAGCCGTTCGGTGAGCGTCCCCCCGCCAGTCATCCTGGCTGTCGACGACGAGCCAGAGGTTCTCAACGCCGTCCAAAGAGACCTACTGCGTCGATACGCCTCGGACTATCGAGTTATCGCAGCCAATAGTGGTGCTGAGGCCCTTGAAGTCGTCCAGTCGCTTGCAGTCGCCGGAGACGGCCTGGCCCTGATAGTCGCCGACCAGAGGATGCCGCAGATCACTGGTGTCGACGTGATAAAGGAAGCACTCCACTCGTTTCCGGAGGTCAAACGCACCCTTCTGACGGCCTATGCCGACACCGACGCTGCCATCTCCGCAATCAACGAGGTCGGCCTGGACCACTACATCATGAAGCCGTGGGATCCTCCCGAAGACCTTCTCTTCCCGATTCTCGACGACTTGCTTGAAGACTGGCAGGCCAGCTATCAGCCGGAGTTCCGTGGAATCCAGGTTGTGGCCCAGGAGTGGTCGAAGGAGGCTTTTGATCTCAGAGTGTTTCTTGCACGCAACCAAATCCCCTACCGGTTTGTGCCACTGGAATCTGGGACAGCTGCAACTCAGTTGCTCGAAGCCTCGGGAGCCACCGTCGACGAAGTTCCGGTGTTGTGTTTCCCAGACGGTGGGGTGCTCACCAAGCCCACAGAACGCGAGATAGCCGACCATATAGGTTTGAGGTCCCAAGCCACGGGGACCACATATGACGTTGCCATCGTCGGCGCCGGGCCAGCTGGGTTGGCCGCTGCTGTCTACGGTGCGTCTGAGGGCTTGTCCACTGTCCTCATCGAATCATCTGCCCCGGGGGGCCAAGCCGGTGAGTCGTCACTGATAGAGAACTATCTGGGCTTCCCTCGTGGGATCAGCGGCGCCGACTTGGCCAGAAGGGCGGCCTCTCAAGCAACGCGACTCGGAGCCGAGATTCTTGTTCCGACGGAAGTCATCCGTGTCGAGCGAAAGGACCCCTACAAGGTCTTACACCTGAGCGACGGATCGTCGATAGCCACCAAATCGTTGATAGTCGCCAGCGGTGTCAGCTACCGACGGCTACAGACAGAGGGGCTCAACGAGCTGATCGGAGCCGGGGTCTACTACGGCATCTCGCATTTCGAGGCCGAGACACATCGTGGCGAAAACGTGTTCGTCGTCGGCGGGGGCAATTCCGCGGGCCAGGCCGCATTGTTCCTTTCGCGATTCGCCAACGAAGTAACGATCTTGATTCGGAGGGACAGCCTCGCTGAGACTATGTCGCAGTATCTGATCGACAACATCGCCGCCAACCCGACCGTTACGGTGAGCACACGATCTCAGATCTTGAGCGCCACAGGCGAAGGTCGGTTGGAGAGCCTCCGCATCGAAGACATCGACAGTGGAGAAGCAGCCGACATGGAAGCGGGCGCACTGTTCATCTTCATCGGCCAGGAGCCACGAACCGAGTGGCTGGAGGACATGGTGGCCAAGGACGAGGACGGTTTCATTCTGACTGGCGATGGCGTCAGGAGTTCACCGACCTGGGATGTGGGCCGAGCTCCAACACCGCTTGAAACGTCGGTCCCCGGAATCTTCGCTGCAGGGGACGTACGTAGCGGCTCGATCAGGCGTGTTGCCGGAGCAACGGGTGAGGGTGCGACCGCCATTCGATTCGTCCACGCACACCTAGCCGACCTGTGACCGACGTTGCGGCTGTCATCGGCGGCCTGCCCTACTTCGAAGATCTCGATCCTGACCTCTTGTCGCGGGTCGCGATGGGGTCGTCGGCAGTCGAGTTGGCGCCGGGCGAGGTTGTCATAGACGAGGGCAGCCAGCCACAAGAAATGTTTGTGGTCATCGCGGGGACGCTGGCCGTGACCAAGGCCCAGCCGGGGTCCGTCATCGAGGTGGCCCAACTTGGTCCAGGTGACGTCGTGGGCGAAATGGCGGTGCTCTCACAGGCGCCTCGCTCGGCCACGGTAAGCGCCCAGACCGAGTCGACCGTCCTGAAGATCTCGGCGGAATCTGTGCAGCTGTTGCTGGAGGATCCAACCGTATTGCGCAACATGTTCCTCACCGTCACCGAAAGAATGCGTGGCATCGAAGAGGCGCTACGGCATCACGAAAGGATGGCGGCACTCGGAAAGATGGCGGCACAACTGATGCACGAGATGAACAATCCCGCGGCTGCCATTGCCCGATCGAGCCAGGCTCTTGCCGATGTGACATCCGAGCTGGAGGACCAATCGGACCTCCTGGCGGCGGGTATGAGCGACCTGAAAGTTGCTCGGCCCGCGCCTGCGGAATCGATGTCGGCACTCCAGCGCTCCGAAGCCGAGCGCGACATCGCTGACCTGTTGAGTGAGATGGGGGTAGATCCAATATGGGACGTTGTTCCCGCGTTGGTCGCTGAAGGCTGGGATCGTGAGAGCATCGCGGCGTCTGTGGCAACCACCGATCCTCAGTTTCACCCAGGAGTAGCCCGCTGGCTCGGACTCCGCTCGGCTGTTGCTCAACTCGTGGGCGAGATCTCACTGGCCAGCTCACGGGTGTCCGACCTGGTGCGAGTCGTGAAGGAATATTCGTTCCTTGATCAAGCTCCGATACAGACGGTGGATCTGACCAAAGGTCTGTCGGACACCCTGGTGCTGCTCAAGCACCAGCTCCGGGATATCGACGTGCAGGTCGCCATCGACGACGACTTGCTTCCGGTTGAAGCGCCGGGCCGAGAACTGAACCAAGTGTGGACCAATCTCATCGACAATGCGGCTCAGGCGATGGAGTCGGGCGGAACCCTCACCGTCTCAGGGCACAACGATGGGCCTGACGTGGTGATATCCATCACTGACACGGGAGACGGTATCCCTCCTGAGGTCGTCAACAAGATCTTCGACCCGTTCTTCACCACCAAGGAACCAGGACACGGAACCGGTCTTGGACTCCACACCGTTCACACGATTGTCCAGCGGGTTGGAGGAACGATCACAGTTGAGTCGGGAAGCGGTGGAACCACGTTCGTGGTTCGACTCCCCTCCGTCTAACGACCGCTTTCAGGACGTCTTTTGATACACCCGCACGTAGTCAACATACAGCCGAGCAGGGAACTCCGTATCTAGCCCAATCGGTCCCGGAAGAGTGCCGCCAGCCGCCAAGTTCAAGATCATGAAGAAGGGCTTGTCGAAAACCCACTCGCGGTTTCCGACAACATCTCGACCCATGTCCGAATACATCTCGCCGTCGAAGAACCACCGTATGCCTTCCTCGTCCCACTCGATGGAGAAGGTATGGAAGTCATCACTGATCGGGAAGTCCTGTCGGTTCCACTTGGTGAGGCCGCCGGCTCCGGCGTAACCCGGACCATGGATCGTGCCCATGACCAGGTCGGGGTCACGGCCAACGTATTCCATGATGTCGATCTCACCGACGTGGGGCCAATTCGACTCGATGGGCGCATCGGGATTGCGGTCGAAGTCGGCTCCAAGCATCCAAAACGCAGGCCAGAGACCGGCCCCTTCCGGAACTCTCATGCGTGCCTCGATACGACCGTATTGGAACTCCCGCAGATCCTCCGTCTTCATCCGAGCTGAGGTGTAATACGAACCCTCGTACTGCTCCTGGCGAGCCGTGATCACCAACAAACCATTCTGGATATAGGAGTTCTCGGGTCGGTCGGTGTAGTACTGCGCCTCGCCGTTGCCCCATCCCCAACCACCGATGTCGTAATTCCAATTGGAGAGATCGATCTCGGGACCGTCAAACTCGTCGGACCACACCAACTCCCAACCCTCACCGGCCTCTGGGGGAATCGGATCGGGAGTCATGATCGTGGTCGTAGTGGTGGGCGGTACGGTCGTAGTTGTTGAGGGGGCCGACCTGGTTGGCGCTTGCGTTGAACTTGTTGTGGCTATGTCGTCGTCGCTCTCTGAACCGGAGCCGCAGGCCGAAATCAACGCGGCCATAGCCAGCAGAGCCAAAAGGTGCCTTGCCCGTACTGACATCAACCCTTCACCGATCCGGCGGTGAGACCGGAGATGATCGAACGTTGCGCGAACAGGAACAGGACCAACATCGGAATCATCAGCATCAGCACGGCGGCCGCAAGAGCTGGCCAGTTGCTTCCGTAGAGTCCTTCGAAGACAATCAGCCCTCGAGTTATCGGATAGAAGTCGTCATTGGTTAGGTAGATGGTGGGAAGGATCAGCTCGTTCCAGATACCGATCGCATGAAGCACAACAACAGTGGCTATCGCCGGTCGAATCAGGGGCATGATGATCTTCCAAACGAATCGGAAGTATCCGCACCCATCGACCGCGGCCGACTCATCGAGTTCTCGCGGAATGGCCTTGATGTAGTTGACCAGGATGATCATCCCGATCGCGTTGGTCACGAACAACAGAATGTATCCGTGGCGGGTGTTGTAAACACCGAGATTCAGAATCAGCTGGAACTGGGGAATCAACGCCGGCGGAAGGAACAGCGCGACCACATACATGGTGAGCAAGGCGCCGGCGCCTTTGAAATAGCCGCGCGCAATGGGGACCGCCACAAAGATTGAAGTGATTACGAATATCGCGGTGGCGACTGCCGTGTAAAGGAACGAGTTCCAGATATATGTCGGGAAATTCGCTAGCTCCCAAGCATCGAAGAAGTTCTGAAAGGAAAACGATTCGGGCAAACCAATTGGGTTCTTGAAGAATTCAGGCAGCGTCTTGAAAGATGTGCTGACGAGCATCCACAAAGGCCCGATATACACAATCGAGAACAGGCCGAGGATCACATATGAGAGAACCTTGCTCCGTGTCTGAAGCTTCTTCTGGCTCGGCTGAGCACTAGAGATCGCCGTTGGGGCTTCCGCCGTCATCCCAAGAGCCTTTCCTCACGTCGGCGAACCCACCAGTTCACCGACAAACCAATTATCAACACCAGGAAGAACAGGACAATCGATGCGGCAGCCGCGTAGCCTTGTCTAAATGCCGAACTGACGCTGCCATCGGTCTGCCCAAATCCTTCGGCAAACACCAGGTAGCCGAGCACCTGAGTACCGTTTTTGTAGCCCGTCAGAACCAAGAACAGCTGCCACGCCTGGAGGGAGCCGATGATATTGAGCAACAGATTGGTGTTGACCGCTGGCGTCAGCTGGGGCCACGTGATGTTGCGGAAGAGGCTCCATCCACTGGCTCCGTCGATTTTTGCCGCTTCATAAAGGTCTGAGGGAATGGTCTGCATCCCCGCAAGGAAGATGACCATCGTGATGCCGACGTTGGCCCATATCTGAACGACAATCACCCAGAAGAAGGCCTCAGTGGGTCGCCCTCCCAGGAACTCGCCCTGGAGACCAAAGAGACCGAGGAACTCAGCCATCGGCCCCGAGCTTGGGAGAAGAAAGAGCTTCCACATAAGGCCCTGGATGACGACGCCGAGGATGACCGGCATGAAGAACAGGGTTCTGAATGCAGTTCTGCCTCGAAGACGCTGATTGAGGAGGAGCGCCAGACCCAGACCGAGACTGAACTGAACTGTGGTGACTACGAACGAGAATATGAGTGTCCGGGTCAAGGCTGCGAGATTGTCTCGAGAGGCAAGGCCTTGGAAAAGAAACTCGTCGTAGTTGTCGAAGCCGATCCAGTTGACCGGAGCCCCTCGGATGCCGGTGGCATCAGTGAATGAATACACCGCCGTCGCCAGCGAAGGACCGAAGGCGACCAAGAGATAAAGGATCACGCCGGGCAGCAGCAAGAGGAACGGAGCGGCAGCAGCCCAACCGCTTCCAAACAGGTAGTTCTTCCTCATCAACGCCATAGCGCTCCTTGCTTGAGAGTAATCGTGCGTCCCACTCGCCTGGGACGCACGATTGGCTGCTTGTTAGTTCGAGTTGAGACCAGCCTCGAAGTCCGCCTGGACTTGGTTGGCTAGTGCTGTTGCGTCCGTCCATTCGTTGAACGGAGCGAACCACGACGCGCCCTGTGCACCGTTGGCCCACTGGCCAGCGCCCTTGGGCTCAACCCAGAACTGCTCGAAACCGACTCGGTAGTTCTCCAAATACGGAGCTACTTCGGCACCCAATTGAGTGCTCAGTTGCGCCGTTGGCTGAGTCGGAATGAATCCCACAGCGTTGGCGAAGGCTTCGTAGTTCGCAGGATCGGAGAAGGCCGCGACATAAGCGAGGGCCGCATCTTGATTCGGCGAATCCGACGCGATCGCCCATCCCTGGTCGTACTTGCCGAACAGGTACTGGTTGTCCTCTGCGTTGTCGCTACCGGGGAATGGGATGTATCCCCACTCGAATTCGGGGCCGGCATCCTCGAGGGCAGGAGCCTGCCACACGCCCGTCGGCATGAAAGCGACATCTCCGGCGGCGTAGCGAGCTGGAGCCGCATCGTGTGAGAAGCCAGTGACTCCGGGCTCGAGCATCTCGGTGGCGAAGACCTGGTAACGGTTGAACAGCTCGAGTCCGGCCTCATCGTTCCATTTGATCTCGCCCTTGTACAGACCCTCCATGAGAGCCTGCTGGTCGGGATAGAGGCTGCCGAGGAGACCGTAAGCTCCGACAAAGATCGGCCAGCCATCAGCTCCACCGGCCGTCATGCACTCGTTCCCGGCGGCCTTGACGGCATCACAAGCGGCTACGAGTTCCGACCAAGTGGTGGGCACTTCGACGCCTACGTCGGCAAGCAGGTCCTTGTTGACGAACATGCCTGAGTAGGAGACACGCCCGAGGTTGACCGCATAAACCTTGCCGTCATACGAACCGGCGTCACGGATCGTCGCTTCGTCGTAGTTGTCGACAAATGCCTGACCTGTCAGGTCCAGCAACAAGCCGGCTTCGATCAGAGTTTGCCAGTTCGGCGGAACGGCGTCGCCCATGTAGCCCTCAACGGGATTGGAGAAGCCAAAGATGTCGATCACATCGACGTCGTTTGCCGTGAGACGAGTCTGAGTCACTGTGCTCAGATCAGCCGCCTCAACGACAGCGAGATCCACGGTGATATTCGGGTTGGCTGCTTCGAATTCAGCATTGAACTGCTCTACGAACTCCACCATTGGCGGGTTCTGGTGGATGAGAACCCGAAGGGTCACATCCTCTCCCGGAGCAGTCGACTCGCCGGCTGTGGTGTCGGTCGAGCCGGGGTCTGTTTCCCCTTGTGTGGTGTCGGAACTGCCGTCCCCACCACAGGCCGCAATGACCAAAGCCAACAACAGAAGCAGCGAGACGATTTGTGTTCGCCTATTACGCAACTTGAACCTCCTAATAGTTCGGCTCACTCACTTTGGGAGCGTTCCCAAACTGGTTTCCATTTGAGAGAGCGCTCCCAACCATACAAGAGACTCATTGCATCCGTCAAGCGTCGTATGCTAAATTCGACTCCAGCGACCGCTAAGAACGCTCTCACACGCAAATCCTATGACTCTCACACTCGAAGATATCGGCCGGTTGGCCGGCGTTTCCCGCTCAACGGTCTCTCGTGTCATCAACTCGCAAGAGAGCGTGAGCTCGGACGTGCGCGATCGCGTGATGGAAGTGATAGACCGCACGGGATATGTGCCGAACGCCGCTGCGCGCTCCCTGGTTTCAGGCAAGAGTGGCGTGATCGGCCTGGTCATCCCTAGCCGGGTACACAGCCTTTTCGAGGACCCGTATTTCTCGCGCCTCATCCAGGGCATCAGTAGCGCCACCAACCGGGCGGGCATCACACTGTCGTTGTTCCTATTCCAGACCGATGACGAGGATGCTTCGCTGTATCCCAGGGTTGTTACCTCGGGATTCCTGGACGGACTGATCATCACTGCCACCCGAACCGAGGACCCGTTGCTCCAACGACTGGTTGGGAGTCCGTTGCCCATCGTGATGATTGGAAGACCCGACGTCGGAGGCATCTCCTATGTCGATGTCGACAACCAAAGAGGCGGCCTCGAGGCGGCTCGTCACCTGACATCCCTTGGGCATAGACGAATCGGGGTCATCTCGGCGCCAGACACGACCACTGCTGGAGTTGATCGTCTCGCAGGATTCGTAGACGGCCTTGCAGAGTCGGGTGTGGCCCTGCCGCCGGAGCTTCGAGAGCATGGCGACTTCACCGAAGAGAGCGGGTTTATGGCGATGAACAAGCTGGTTGAGCAAAAGCCAGAGGCAGTCTTCGTTGCGTCCGACACCATGGCAAGCGGAGCCCTGCGGGCACTACAAGAGTTGAGGATCCGGGTCCCCGACGACATCTCCGTGATCGGGTTCGACGGATTGCCTCATTCAGAGAGCTCAATCCCCAAACTGACCACAATTCGACAGCCCGTGCGCCGCACAGCCGCTGCTGCGGTGGATCTCCTCAACAGGCTGATCGACGGTGACGCCAGCGTCCCGACCTCAGAGATCATGCCGATCGAACTCATCATTCGCGAGTCGACCGCAGCGCCGACTGTTTCGAGGACAACCTCGTGACCGGCTGGACCCCTGACGACACCGTCCAATCGATGACCTTGGCCGAGAAGATCGGCCAAATGACCCAGGTCTCGGTCGAGTCCATCACCCCGGCTGAAATTGCTGACCTCGGTATAGGTTCGATCCTCAGCGGTGGGGATGGGAACCCAGACCCAAACACACCTGAGCGATGGTCCGAGATCGTTAGCGAGGTCACGGAAGCCTCCACTCAGTCAAGGACCGGGGTACCAATTGTCTACGGCGTGGACGCGGTTCACGGTCACTCCAACGTGCGCGGAGCCACCATCTTTCCGCACAACATCGGGCTCGGCGCTGCCCGCGATGTTGACCTTGCAAGAGAAATCGCTCGAGCGACAGCCGCTGAGATGCGAGCAACTGGTATCAGGTGGGCCTTTGCTCCAGCGGTTTCGCTTCCGCTCGACATCCGCTGGGGTCGAACGTATGAGGGTTTCGGTCAAGACCCTGATCTCGTCGCCGCCCTAGCCAACGCTCAGATCGAAGGCTTTCAAGGATCGGGACCCGGAATCGACGTTCTTGCTTGTGCCAAACACTTCGTCGCCGACGGCGCGACTGAGTGGGGCACCGCCTCCAAAGCGGAATGGGTCGGCTGGTGGGACGGATGGGGCGACGCCTGGCAAATGGATCAGGGCGATTCGGTCATCAGCGCTGAGGAGATGTTCGACGTACATCTCCTCCCCTACCGCGACGCCGTGAAGGCAGGGGTTGGCACGGTTATGGCTTCATACAGCTCCTGGAACGGCCAGAAGATGCACGGCAACGCTGAACTGTTGACCAACACCCTCAAGCTCGACTTCGGGTTCAACGGTTTCGTCATTTCGGATTGGATGGGAGTTGACCAGCTCGACCCTGACTACGAGAAGGCCGTGATCATGGCAATCAACGCCGGAGTCGACATGGTGATGGTCCCCGACGATTACAAGCGGTTCATCAGCGCCATGAAGTCGGCTACCCAAAGTGGAGCGATACCGCTGGCCAGAGTCGATGAGGCTGTCACCCGGATCCTGAGAATCAAGGATCAGTTGAGGACCCACGACACCCAGGCGCCCGACCTGAGGGTGGTTGGAAGCAAAACACACCAAGACATCGCCCGACGGGCTGTGGCACAAAGCGCGGTTCTACTGACCAGCCGCGGCGGCCTCCCCGTCCCGCCTGAGGAACCAGTCGTGGTGGCCGGTGTGGCCGCCGATGACATTGGTCTGCAATGTGGCGGCTGGTCCGTTGGCTGGCAGGGCAATTTCGGTGCCTCCACCCCCGGACAGACCCTTCTCGAAGGTTTGCTTCAGTCACACGACAGCAAGGTCACCTACTCCCCGGATGGAACCGGGATCGAGCCCACTGGTGTGGGAATTGTCTGTCTGGCCGAGCCTCCCTACGCAGAGGGGCCGGGTGACAAGGCAGTGCCAAGCCTGACCGACGAGGACTTGGCTGTTTTCGAGAGGGTGCGTAGCGCATGCGAGAAGGTCGTGCTAGTCATCTACTCCGGACGACCTCTGGTTATGGACGGACTACTTGATAGGGCCGACTCGGTGATTGCGGCCTGGCTTCCGGGCACGGAAGCTGGTGCGTTGTCCGACCTGGTACTTGGCCGTAAACCATTCAAAGGGAAGACGCCCCAACCATGGCCGGCATCGGCCGAGGGCCTGGGTTCTGGGAACGAGCCAGCCTTGTTCCCAGTCGGTCACGGTCTGACTCTTTGACCATCTGATCTTCAGGCGGCTGCGGCCAGATCAAGCCAGCTGTCGGAGTCAGGAGTTGACCAAGCTCTCCCGGTCAACTGGTGATTCTTTTGGAGCGGGAAGCAGAGCAAGGGTCCGGGTATTGATCTCCCGAAAGCTACGCGTGGTGAGGTCTCCGCTGTTGTGAAGGTCATTGGCCTCCCGCAGCAGGGCCAGCCACTTCGCCGACAGACCCGCTGGATTCGATGACGAGAGGAATTCTTCTTCCAGTTCGACGAGCTTGTGAAATGCAGATATTCCGTCCTCTGAGTCTGCGGGTTCCGGCTCCTCGACGGTTTCCGCCGTCGTTTCATCAACGTCTGCGGCGGCCGACTCGTCTTGGGTGCCGTTCTCGTCCTCCGATCGACCCGAGCCGAGGTGCTCGAGACGTTCCAGATTGCGAGCTAGCGCTGTGACCGGGGCCTTTGCTTTTTTGCGTACTCGTCGGGCGTATTCCAGCCATGATCCGAGAACTGCAAGGCCGGCGAATGCGGCAAAACCGATGACGATGTCCGGGCTCGATCCGAAGCCCAACTGGTCGACCGTATCGCAGACTTGAAGAGGATCTCCGAAGGGCAGTTCCAGCGACGGCAGCGCACAGTCGATCAACATGATCGCCGCCGCGATTACGACTAGCGAAGCCAGACCTAACAAGACTATTGCAAACATTTTCGATAGGAACTTCGGCGGGATTCATATCGATCTTGACTGTTTAGGACCAGAAACTCGGCGCCAGCCAATCGGTACCGTTTGTCATGTGGAGGGACGAAACCTTCGACCTGTGGCGATGAGGTACGCGGCCAACCCGCCGGCAACGCCAAAGACGAAACTCTCAACCGCCGGACCTCCGACCGGCAGCAAGGACGGACCGTTCAAACTCCCGGCAGCCGAAAGCCCGACGGAGAACACGACCGCCAGGCCTGTTCCCATGGCAGCCAGCAGACCGAGGTCACGCCGCTCCTCAACCCCACCGAGTCCAGCCAATGCCGGTGGAGAAGCAGCGACGAGAAGCGGGGCCAGGTGATAGGTGCTCGTCGGGTTCAACGTTGCCAAAACACCCCAAATGACCCCCAACCCAATCGCGTAGCTGATGCCTTTAGATCTCGAGTTCATACGACTGTCAACCCCGCTCAATCGCAGGCTTACCATCGTCTGTCGTCATTCCGACAGGTTGAGGATGTGACTCATCTCAGCCGACACGATGTAAAGACCCGACCCTGACACGGGCCGTGAGTCGCCGACCCGCAACTCACCCGAGATACGAAGACGTCTACCTCGACGCTCATCCACCCACGCTCGGGCAACCACCATGTCAGAGACTCCAAGGGTCCCGCCGTATCGAATCTCCATCGTTCCGGTAACGGTCAGCACGTCCTCGGTCAGAATGCCGGCCCAGACCATGATCTCGTCGAGAGCCGCTGCCGACAAACCTCCATGCAGTGTTCCTTGTATGCCGCGGTAGTCGGTTCTGGGAGAAAAGGTCGCCGAGACCACACCATCGTCGATGGCGAAATCGTCCATGTGCATCCCGATCGGGTTTTCACGACCGCAAACGAAACACCCGTCGTCAGTGTGTTTTCGAACAGCGTCGACATAGGCAGCAACTTCGGAAGTCACGAGCGAGAACCTAGTGGCCTACATCGTTCGACCGACGGCCCCAGCCACCGCACGCAGCGACCGGGCCAAATCATCGAACCCCGGAAGGGTCAAACTCTGTGGGCCATCGCTCAGGGCCTTGTCTGGATCGTTGTGCACCTCGACGATGATCCCATCGGCACCGGCGGCCACCCCAGCAGCTGCGAGTGCGGGCACCAGCTCCCGGTCGCCAGCGGCATGGGACGGATCAACAATCACTGGAAGATGGCTTCGCCTTTTCAGAACCGGCACGGCGCTGACGTCTAGCGTGTTGCGAGTCGCATCCTCAAACGTCCTTATGCCTCTCTCGCAAAGCACGACATTGGGATTACCTGCCGCGACGACATACTCGGCTGCCAAGAGCAACTCTTCGATGCTCGAAGCGATGCCTCTCTTGATTAGAACCGGCTTTGGCTGAGAACCAGCCTCGGACAACAGCCGGAAGTTCTGCATGTTGCGAGCTCCAATCTGGAGCATGTCGGCATGGGTCGCGACGAGCTCCACATCTTCAGGAGCGACGACCTCGGTAACCACCGGGAGCCCCGTCATCTCCCGAGCTGCGGCTAGAAGCAGTAGGCCTTCCTCCCCCAACCCTTGAAACGAATATGGGGATGACCTCGGCTTGAAGGCTCCACCGCGCAGGGCGTGAGCGCCGGAGGCCGCTACCGATTCGGCTACGGCACTCAACTGCGCTTCAGACTCGACAGAACACGGGCCGGCGATCACCACAACCTCCGTCCCTCCGATGGCCCTTTCGCCAAGAGGCACCATTTGGTCGGCAGCCTGGTGGTCTCGAGACACCTGCAGATATGCAGGCGCATCCGCAATCAACTCATCGACGCCGGGCATCGTGGATATCGTCTCTGCAAGCGACCTCGCCTTGACGTCTACTAGCCCGATGTGCGCCCGGTCGCCGATCTCGGTGACAACCAACCGGCCTCCTGCCTGTTCGACGACCTTGACGATCGCCGCCTTGTCCCGAAGGGTGCAGGATTCATCGAGGACGACAATCACGATGCCACCGTTTCTGGCCGCAGCGACCGCAGGAACGCGGCCGGGTCATCCTCACGATCAATCGCCTCCAGCAGAGCCGACCCGACAACCACACCGTCGACGTGTTGGCCGATCTCGCGAACCTGTGATCGATCGCGAATGCCGAATCCTGCGAGCACCGGGACCTCGCTGGCCATCTTCACCCGGTCCAGGTAGGCCCTGGTCTCACTCGAGATGCTGACGGCGCCGCCGGTCACACCTGTGGTGGTCACGGCGTAGAGAAACCCCTTGCTGGCCGAGGCAAGCGAACCAAGCCGCGCTCGTGGTGTCGTGGGGGAGGTGAATTGAATCACGCCTACACCGGCCGGCTCGAGCGTTGCCCTTAGTCCACCGCTTTCCTCCAATGGGAGGTCGGGAACTATCAAGCCGGAGATGCCAGCCGAAGGAAGCACCGATGCAAGGCGGTCGAACCCGAACGCCAAGAACGGATTCAGATACCCCATCAGGGCGACGGGAGCCGACAGCGAAGACCCGGCCACGGTCTCGATGATGGACTCCAAAGTCACACCCTGGCCGAGAGCTCTTTCGTTGGCGTTCTGGATCGTCTGCCCGTCCGCCATGGGGTCGGTGAACGGAATGCCAACCTCCACAACGTCAGCCGCGTCAGCCACCGCCTCGAGAACCTCGACGAAACGGTCAGCGTCCGGGTAACCACCTGTCACGTATGCGCATATCGCAGGACCGTCAGCACTCCGGATCGCCTTTTCGATGCCATCACCCACTCTGGGCCTCCTTGATGATCGCAAGATCCTTGTCGCCACGACCGGATAGACACACAGCCAGGATGGACCCTGGATTCTGTTGGGCGTAGACCCGGGCACCGGCAAGGGCGTGGGAAGACTCCAGAGCAGGAAGGATGCCCTCGAGCTGAGCACATTGGTTCAAGGCATCCAGAGCCTCACCGTCGCTCGCCGTCACATACCTGGCTCTCCCCGATTGGGCGAGTGCTGCGTGCTCGGGACCGACGCCTGGATAGTCGAGCCCCGGAGCGATCGAGTGCGTTTCGAGAATCTGCCCGGCCTCATCTTGAAGGAGCGTCGTTTTGGCGCCGTGCAGCACCCCCATCGTGCCGTTGGCAATAGTGGCTCCGTGTGACGATCCATCTCCACCCGCCTCGACGCCAAGCAGTTGAACGTCGGGATCGTCAACGAACCCTCGGAAGAATCCAATTGCGTTGGAACCTCCACCGACGCAGGCCACGGCGACATCGGGAAGGCGTCCTGCGGACTCGATCATTTGAGACCTTGCTTCTCGACCGATCACGGACTGCAACTCCGCTACCAACCAGGGATAGGGATGTGGGCCGACTGCGGAGCCCAGCAGGTAGTAACTCTCAACTGGATCAGCTACCCACGCTCGCATCGCCTCGTCGATCGCAGAGCGCAAGGTCCGGTCTCCTTTGTCGACCTGGTGGACCTCTGCCCCCAAGAGTCGCATTCGCGAAACGTTCGGGGCCTGCCGTGCCACGTCGATCGAACCCATGAACACTGTGCACGGAAGACCGACACGGGCGGCGGCTGCAGCCACTGCAACGCCGTGCTGGCCGGCCCCTGTTTCAGCGATGATCCGTCGGGCGCCCATCCTCTTGGCAAGAAGGGCTTGGCCGATGGCGTTGTTGATCTTGTGTGCGCCTGTGTGACACAGGTCCTCTCGTTTGAGATAGACCTTGACACCCCAGGCCGTTCCCAGTGCGGACGCCTCAGTGAGAGGAGTCGGGCGTCCCACAAAATCGACCAACTCGGTTTCGAGTTCGGATCGGAACGCGTGATCTTCAAGGAGTGCCACAGCGTTGTGCTCGAGGGTTCCGACGGCCTGAACCAGCGTCTCGGGAACGTACCTGCCACCAAAATCGCCGAACCGTCCGTCTGGAGGCGGAATAGAAGGACGTTCGAGTAGTGAATCTGCCGGTTTCATAGAGAGATCAACCTTTCTTGGGCTTTCCGCGCATTTGCAACAAACAATCGAATGAGGGCTGGATCCTTGAACCCTCGCGTGACTTCGACACCGGAGGAGACATCCACACCGTGAGGTCGGACTTCGGCAACGACCTTCGCCACGTTCTGCGGTGTGAGTCCGCCGGCCAGAACGATCGGGCCGGCAGAAGAAAGAGAGCGTGCGAAATCGAGATCCACCAACTCACCCTCACCGCTGTTGGGGCCTTCGCAAACGATCGGCGAGTCAAAGACGGTGGGTACCAGGGACCGGGACCGTGGCCTCACGACTGGCAACGCGGGATGGTCGGTCGCTCCGACACATTCGATATCGCATTGGATCAGATCGGGGACGAAGCCATCCACGATCCGGGATATCTCATGCGGTTTAGGGCAGCGGAACACAGCGACCAGCTTTGTGTGCCCTCGTGCTGGCTCGGCCAGCCGGTTGGCTCGGTCGAGTGACAACTGGCGCGGCGATTCGGCAAAGACAAAGCCGATTGCGTCCACCTCCGAGGTCAGTGCTTCGGATACGGCCGCTTCATCGGTCATCCCGCAGATCTTGATGAAGAGGCTCATCGGACTGGCTCCCCGGCTCGCCTCCCGGCGGTGATCATTTCAGCCACCAAACGTTCTGGATGGTCCGACTTCATCAATGACGATCCCACGAGTGCCAGCTCGTAACCCATCCCGGCCAGTTCTGCTGCGTGTGACGGGGTCTCGACACCACTTTCCGCCACCTTGCGAAGGTGGCCCGGCAGCCGATCCGCCAGATCCTCGAATCGAGAGAAGTTGACTTGGAGGGAACGCAGGTCACGGCTGTTCACTCCAATAAGGACCTCGGAGTCGAAGACCACAGATGCACGATCAACATCCCTCTCGTCGAAGACCTCCACCAAAACGAACATCCCAAAAGAGAGGGCTACGTCGCACATCGACCTCAGGGCTCCCGGATCGAGAATGGCTGCGATCAGCAGGACGCCTCCGGCACCTGCGCACCTGGCTTCGACAACCTGAATCGGATCGACCAGGAAATCCTTGCGCACGACGGGCACATTGACTTCGGAAGCCACTTGGGCCAGGTCATTCATCGATCCATCGAACCTGCTCGGCTCGGTCAAGACCGAGATGGCCGAAGCTCCACCCACTTGGTAGCTCGCGGCGACATCTCGTGGGGAAAAGCCGGGACCGTCGAGCTTCCCCACCGCAGGGCTCGATCGCTTCACCTCCGCGATGACGCCAAACCCAGAGGACGCCAGGGGCGGGGGCGGGGACTCTTCGTGGGCTCGCCGCTCGAGTGCCGCAAAATCGTGAGCCAGCCGAAGCTCGACGACACGATCCCGGCTCTTCGAAGCCATCTCTTGAAGGAAATCAGCCATCGACTTTGAGGATCTCGTCGAGTGCCGCGGCGGCCGAGCCACTCTCAATCGCCGAGGTGGCGGTGTCGACGGCCTCCTCGCTGTCGGTTCCGAACAGCCGCAGGGCCAACGACGCTCCAAGAATCAGCGAATCTCGATGAGGGCCCCTTTCTCCCTCAAACACTCGCCGCATCGCCTGCGCATTGTGATCGGGGTTGCCGCCGATGAGATCCGCCTCGACACACCGACTCAAACCGAAGTCTTGCGGATCCTCGATCGACCTTTCGACGTGGCCAGACTCAATCTCGAAGAGGTGATAGGGACCGACTGGAGTTGGCTCATCCCATCCGTTGCCACCGTGAACCACGAAGGCTCGATCGATATCCATGCCGGCGAGAGTGTCGGCCATCATGGCTGCCACTTCGAGAGAGAAGGCACCGACCACCAGACGACGGACTCTGGCCGGGTTGGCAAGTGGACCCACCAGGTTGAAAATCGTCCGCGCTGCGAGGGCACTTCGAACCGGACCAACTTGTCCCACGGCAGGGTGATAGGTCGGCGCATGAAGGAAGGTGAAGCCTGTCCTCTCATAGAGACGGGCTGCGCGTTCAGGTTCCATGGGCAAGTCGAGGCCGAGTGCTTTCAGCACGTCGAAGCTGCCTGACTTTGAACTCACAGCACGGTTTCCATGCTTGACTACCCCAACACCGGCGGCGGAAGCCACCAATGCAGCTCCGGTCGATAGATTGAAGCTCCCCGAGGAATCACCCCCTGTACCGACGATATCGACGGCGTTCGAGACGTCGGCGATACCTGATGGCGTTGCGAGCTGGTAGAGGCCCTTGACGAATCCGCGCACCTCGTCGGCCGTCTCACCTCGAACTCGCAGCGAAGCCAATACGGCTCCTACAACTCCAGGATGGGTCTCGCCAGTCACAAGTTGGAGCAGAAGATCCGCGGCTTCGGGCTCGTCCAGAAGCTGGCCGTCGAGCAGTCGATGAACCAGTTCGGTCACGCCAAGACCTCCTGCCTAACGGGCTTCAAGGTCAGGAAGTTCGACATGATGCGAGAGCCCAGCGGTGTGAGAATGCTTTCGGGATGGAACTGCACTCCCTCAACAGGGAGGGCTTTGTGACGTATCCCCATCACCTCGCCATCAGAAGTGAACGCACTGATCTCGAATCCGGCCGGTAGACCTTCTTCGGGGACAGCCAGCGAGTTGTACCTCCCAGCGACCATGGGACTCGGCAGACCAGCGAAGATCGTACGGCGATCGTGGTATACGTCTGACGGCTTACCGTGCATCAGGGACTGTGCTGCGCCAACCCTGCCCCCGAAGGCCTGGGCGATGGCCTGGTGGCCGAGACAAACACCCAAAATCGGGAGTCGACCGGCATAGGCCCTTATCGCATCGACAGAAACTCCAGCGTCCTCGGGACGGCCGGGTCCAGGGGATACGACCACATGGGTGTAGGCGTCCTCCGCCAGCTCGCCGGGCCGGAGCTCATTGTTGTAGACCACGTCGACGTCCGAGCCCAGCACTTCGAATGCCTGGACCAGGTTGTATGTGAACGAGTCATAGTTGTCGATCATCAGAACACGGCTCACAGTCCCTCCTTCGCGAGTTCGAGGGCCGAACGCATGGCAGCGGCCTTCGCCAGCACCTCTTCATATTCGAACTGAGGCCGACTGTCCGCGACCAACCCGGCGCCGGCTTGATAGACGTAGCGATCTTCCTCGAAGACCAAGGTTCGGATGGTGATCGCCTGATCCATAGCGCCGGTGTGACCGAAGTAACCAACCGAACCCGAGTAGAACCCGCGAGATACGGGCTCTAGTTCGTCGATCAACTCCAGCGCCCTGAGTTTCGGGGCCCCAGACACTGTCCCTGCCGGAAACGTGGCTGCAAACAGGTCGAACTCATCCAACCCGCCTCGTAGCCGCGCCCTGACACCACTCACCATGTGCATCACGTGGCTATAGCGCTCAATGGTCTTGAACGGGTCAACGACGACTGACCCGACCTCGGCCGTGCGTCCCACGTCGTTGCGAGCCAAGTCGACCAGCATCACGTGTTCGGCGGCTTCTTTGGGGTCGGCCATCAGGTCGCGCTCCAATCGCAGATCCTCGCCGTCGTCGCTTCCTCGCGGTCGAGTGCCCGCAATCGGCCTCAACTCGGCAACTCCATCAGTGAGCTTGGCGAGAGCCTCGGGCGAAGAGCCGACGACCTGTCGGTCGTCGAGATCGATGAAGTACATGTAGGGAGACGGGTTCGTTAGCCGAAGCGCCCGGTATGCGAGGAACGGATCGACATCAGTAGTCCCCTCGAACCGAACCGACAGCACAAGCTGATACACGTCCCCAGCGGTGATGTGATCACGAGTCGCACCAACCCTGTCGATGAACTCATCCTTGGTCATGGACGCCGCGGGGGGACCGCTGGCCCCCGTCTGTGCTCCATGATCGATCGGACCTCGTAGGGCTGATTGAACTTCGGACCGGAGACGCCTTGCTTCGGCTGACGTCCCGCTGTGGAGCACCGCCATCCGCCTTGTCAGGTGATCAAACGCCAAGACGGACTCAGTGGCGACGTAGCTTCCAGCGGGCACCCCGGCCAGGTGACGTGAAGGTGCGATCGGATAGAGATCTCGCACGAAGTCGAAGCTGGTGCAGCCAACCAGGCCGCCACTGAAGGCTGCCCGGGATCCGCTGGCGGTGAGGCATTCCGGAGCGATATCCAGTGCAGCTCGTAAACCATCGAGAACACCATTCCCCACCTGATTGCCGTCGACCATCACTTGGCCGTTGTCAACCTCGATGGACTGCGCCTCACCAAATCCAATGAACGAATAGCGGCCAGCGGCTCCGGCCTCAACGCTCTCCAATAGATACCTGGCTCCCAATGGTCGGAGTTTCAGGAAGGCTGAGACCGGAGTATGCAGGTCCCCTGGGATATCGAAAGCTGTGTCGTTCATTTCACTCCTTGCGCTTGACCCGAGGAGTGATTCAGCAAAAGAAGAACCCACCTCCAGGTCGTGAGGTGGGTCGATTCGCTCTCAGCAGCATCGAGTAGTCGCCACCCCTAAAGGGACGACCACCACCACTGCTGCGAAGAGATGTGATTCATGTGGCGAAGTTTTTACAGCAGCGACGACCGACTGTCAACCGCACGGCTACTTGGGTTTCAGGGTAAGCGTGTACTTAAGGGCCTTCGCCAGGAAAGGTGCCGCGACTTCGGGATTAGCTAGAAGCGCACCTGGAAGCTCGACGTGATCCTTGATGTTCGCCCCGTAGTTGCGGAACGGAATGGCACCGTACTCATCGATCAAAACCTGGCGATCGTCAGCCGAGAGCCGCAAACCGACACGCCCGTCTTTGGTGAGCGAACTGAACATGTGCCCGTTGACCGAGGTGTAGGGCAGCTTGACCCCGCCCTTTAGCTCAATGTCTGGGTGCGTCGCAATCAATGCCTTGTAGAGCTCGAGCTTGTCTTCGGGTACCCGGTCTGGTTTGGCTGCCACGTTGCGATGCTACCGACAACTGCGACTTGGCCGGTTGCCACGAAGAACCTCATACGTCGAGGGCACATGCAGACTTGACGATGCACCCACAGAGCCACAGTGCAATAGTTGGCGCATGACTCAATCGGGTATACATCAGATCTCAGCTGGATCGGTTCATGCTTTTCTCGTTGATGGCGACGACGGCCTCGTGCTCATCGACACAGGGTTTCCCAAGAAGCACGGCGCCATCCTCGACAAGATCTCCGAGATTGGCCGCACACCGGAAGACCTGAAGGCAATCCTGTTGACCCATAGTCATGCCGACCACTCGGGAGGGGCAGCAAGGATCAAGCAGCGTTCGGGGGCGAGCCTCTTGGCGTCGCCTGTCGATACCCCCGCAATACAAGGAGAGGAACCACCTCCTCCTCCCCCGATGGCACGTGGGCTGTTCAAGTATCTGTTCCGCCTCCTTCCGGGCGCCGAACCCGTCGTGGTCGATGCGCAAGTCAGCGAATCCGAAGATGCTGGCCTGCCTGAGGACTTCTCAGTTCTGGACACGCCAGGCCATACACCGGGACACGTGTGTTACCTACTGGACCGGGGTCAGGGGATCCTGTTTGCCGGGGATCTGGCGGTGGCTCAGAAAGACGGCACGGTCGCCAAAGGGTTCTTCAATCGACACAACCCCATCTACAACGCGTCGGTAATCCACGCTTCGAGGCGGGACTTCGGACAGGCATTCTTCGCCCATTCGAGGCCCATCAACCAAGACGCTTCGGGTGCACTGCGGAGGTTCGCTGCCACGTTGGACTGAAACACCAAAAAAGATCGGGGCCCGAAGGCCCCGATCTCAATTCGAAGGTTTGCTAGTTAAACCTTTACCGGCTCTCGGCTGGGTTCATCTCTGAACATTCTGGCGAAATCATCGCCACGGACTGCCCACATCAGGCCCAAACCTGCGATCAGTGCCAAGAATCCGATCCCCGCCAGTGTTCCAGCCAGGCCGAGGCCCATCTGAAGCGCCGAATGGGTGACGGTGCCGACACCAAGCTCACCGACCAAACCGTGTGCGGTTCCCGACCAAGCCTGGCCACGTGCCGGGCCTTCGATCGGATGCCGACGGTCGAAGTCGGTCCAGTAACGACCATCAACTTCGAACTCGTACTCACCGGCGGTGAACATTTCGCCGTTGTACTCAACATCCTCTGCGAGGGTCACTGTCTGTGTCCCATGAAGAACGTGATAGGCGATCACTGCCATCTGGTACATGTATTCGCTGTCAGTGTTGACGAGCGGATCCGCAGGGTCGAGCTCAGCCATGTCGACCGGGTAACCCCAGTCTTCGGTGAGAAGGGTCATGATGGCCTCGGCGCCTTCGGTGGTGCCGCGGTCTGTCAGTTGACCATCCTCGTTGTAGCTCAACGTCACATTCTGCGCCTCGCTAAACGACTGAAGTGAGTCATAACCCTTTTGGATCTGTGCGAACGCAACTCCGCCAGCGATCAGGAATCCGAGCCCTACTAACGAGAGCACGATCCCGACGGTTTGCAAACGCTTTGCCATCTTTCTTTCCTTTCTTGAAAGCTTTGTGAAACTTTTCACATGATCCCTGATTTTGGAGACTGAAGCCAGAGGAAAAAGTCCCTATTGGGCGACTGGCTAGAATTGGGGCTCACAGGGAAGAAGGGCGCAACATGCCAACCGCAATAGGGGTTTTCAACGATCGCGACAAGGCGGAGGGGGCGATTGACTTCCTGGTGAACCAGGGCGTGGAACCGGAATCACTCGGCGTCATCTGGCGTGAACGCACCGTTCGAGAAACTGAGGAAATCGATGTCACGGTGTATGTCGACCACTTCGAAAACGCTCCAGTGGAGGCCCGAAAAGGAGCTTTGGGCGGGGCAGTCGGGGGCGGTGTCGCTGGGATCGGGGCCGTGTTGTTGGGTTCAGCCGGCGTCGTCATCAGCGGACCCGTTGGTGCGCTTCTCGCTGCTGGCACCGTGACCGCGGCCGCGATTGCCGGTGCGGCCGGGTCCTTGGGCGGTTCAGTCACCGGAGGTGTCCTCGGAGCCGTACTTGGTGCAACCGACCGCGAGGCCTCGAAACTCACCACCACGGAATCCCGGATCGTGGAGGCTATCGAGCGGGATGGCTTTGTGGTGACGGTCGAGACCGAGGATGAGAGTCTCAGCAACGCCCTCGCTGCGTTGAAGGGCGCCGGGGCCGACTCTATTTCGCAGTTGCGGTCAACGGGCGCTCTACGAACGGTCGTGGAACTCGAAGACGAATAATACGAACGACGCGCGTCGATCGGGATCACTACCCTGAGGTCATCATCGTGGGAAGGAGGAAACGATGAGAAGAACCCTGGTGGCGACGCTGGCATGCCTATTGCTGGCCGCAGCGCTACCTGCAAGCGCGGATGAAGGTGGGACCTACCTCGCTCTGGGGGATTCGGTAGCGGCCGGCACTCAACAACCGGAACCGTTCACCGACGACGCTTATACCGACCGTCTGGCAAGCCACCTACGCGATAGGTACGGAGTTAGCGAGTTCGTCAAGCTGGCCTGCCCCGGAGATGACACCGTGGAGATGATCTACGGGGGAGGTCTGTGCTACCCAGTTGGGTACTCGCAGCTCGACGCCGCGACTGATTACTTGACCAGCCATCCCGGCGAGGTCGATGTGATCACGATCACGATGGGAGCCAACGACATCCTCAAATGCGACACCACAGATCCCAACGTCGCGGTCTGTGTTGCTCAGCAGTTGCAGACGATGGGACAGAACCTGGCTCACATCATCGGAACGCTCAAGGCCGTTGCCCCAGACGCGCTGATCGTCGGGATGAACTACTACAACCCGAACCTGGCCTTCTGGTTGGTCGACCCAGCAATCGCAGAGGCGAGCATGGCCCTAGTCAGCCCCTTCAACGGGACACTCGAGGCCGTGTACGGCGCACTTGGGGTGCCGGTGGCTGACGTAGAGACGACCTTCCAGACCTTCAAGGACAACGGACAGGTACCTCAAAACGTTCGGATCATCTGTTCGTACACCTTGATGTGTGAGAAGAGCGGACCGGACTACGTGTTGAGTGACTACGACCCAACGAGCCCTGGCCCGCAGACCGATATCCACCCGAGCGACCTCGGGTATATCAAGATCGCGGATGCGTTCAAACAGGTGATAGACCCGATCCTCGGATAATGCAACGATGGGCCCTGGCGCTAATCACGCCGGGGCCCGTCAACCACAAAGAGTGGTGATTGCCACGATTCGTGGCCATTCGGCGACCAACATGAGGCTCAAGAAGGAGCCAAGGTGAAGCGAATTGTCACGAGTCTGCTGGGTAGGGAGTGTCGTCACGAAAGCGCCATCGAGATCATCTCGGTCGGGGTGCACCGACGGATCTGTGAACGGTGCGGCCATGTCGGGTTTCTGATTGCCAGCACCCCCACCACACCCGTAGCCCGAAGACATCGCGCCTCCAATCGGCGGGCGACCGCCTAGGTCAGATCAGTCAACCAGTCCCACCCGTGCACCAGGTCATTAGCCTCCTCCGGTCCGGGTGAGCCGACCTCATACACAGAGGGCTCGTCCCCGCCGTCAAGCACTGGCTGTACTACACGCCACGCCTCCATCACCCCGTCGACGCGAGCAAACAAGGACTGATCCCCACTGAGGGCGTCACCCAACAGACGGTGATAGGCATCCTGGACCACTCCCCGGTTGTCCTCGTAGGCAAGATTGAGACTCACAGGTTCGCTCACCAGTTCCGGTCCGGGTCGTTTCGCTTGCATTGCTAGCGAGATCCGGTCTTCCGGCTTGCTCTGGAACACCAACCGATTTGGTCCAGGTCTCGAGCCGTTTGCCTCAAAAAGCGTACGAGGTGGCTTGCGGAACTCGACGACTGCTTCGGTCACCGTCCGACTGAGTCCCTTCCCGGTGCGAAGAATCCACGGCACACCCGCCCACCGCCATGAGTCGATCTCCAACTTCGCAGCGAAGAAGGTCTCCGTTCTAGATTCGGGATCGACTCCCCCCTCATCCGTGTAACCGGCGTAAGCGCCACGGACAACGTGGTCTCGGGTCATCGGCTTGATCGACTTCAACACCTTGACTCGCTCATCACGCAAGGCATCAGGACGATCAGAAACCGGTGGCTCCATAGCCAACAGAGCGACCAGGACAAGAAGATGGTTCTGAACCACATCACGCAGCGCGCCAACCGAGTCGTAGAACCCGCCACGACCTTCGACACCGAAGCCCTCCGCCATCGTGATCTGGACCCCTCTCACGTAGTGACGATTCCAGACAGGCTCGAGCATTGTGTTGGCGAACCTGAAGACCATCAGGTTTTGTAGGGCTTCCTTCCCGAGGAAGTGGTCGATGCGGAAAACCCGGTCCTCAGGGAAGTTCGAATGAAGGATGTCGTTGAGCTGTTCAGCGCTGGCCAGATCCCGACCAAACGGTTTTTCGACTACGACCCGGCCGTGGTCCGCCAGACCGGCTCGACCCAGTCCCTGGATCACATCATCGAACAGGTCGGGAGGTATAGCGAGGAACGACACGGTGCACCGGCGGTCGCCGACCTTGTCCTTGATTGCGTCAAAGGTTGCCGCGTCGCGGTAATCACCCTGAACGTGAGTCAACCTAGACGCGAGCCGGGCAAAGACGTCCTCGTCGATTCCCACGCCGGCAGCGATCAACGCCTCTCGAGCTCGGGCCCGCAGCGCATCGTCGTCTTCGTCACGGCGACTTACCCCGACAACGGGCATCTCTAGCTCTCCATCGCGGGTCAATGCGTATAGGGCCGGAAACAACCTCTTCCGAGCAAGATCGCCCGTGATACCAAAGACGATGAGACCGTCAGCGCGGGATGCTTCAGGCACTGAGTTTCCCAGCAGCCCGATACGCACTAGGCGCCGCCTGGACCCAACGGATCAGTTTCTCAACCGTGACCAGGAACGATGCACCGTGTCCCGAGCTTTCGGCATGAGCGACTTCGTGCAACACGGTCCAAGCACTGGCTGGTCGCTCGATGGTGATCGATCTCGTGGTGGGGTCGTAGAAGCCTCCCAGCTCACCATCCAGCCTCGGGACTACTTCCAAACCGACAGGTTGGATCTGCAGATAAGTCGTTAAATCGAGGGCGAATGCGTAGGCCTCGTCTTCGGTCAAGACGGTGTTTGCCAGCCTGCTCATCGTGCCGTCGAGCCCGGCCTCTGTCATGGCCTCCTGTACGACGCAATAATCGAAGCCGCATACCTCCAGACCGTTGGCAGCCACGGTGCGAGACTGCAATACGTTGTAGATCGGCACAGACGCCATGCCGACAACCGTCACCATCGCCACCCAGAACAGCAGCCGTCGACGCCAGGCGGGAGGGCCGAGCAACTCGTCTTCGGGTCCCGGCTCCCAATTGTCAGGGTCGAAACTGTGCAGACTCTCAGTCACTAACCACCATTTGCCGGTCGCGGTGCTCTACCTGGCCGTCGGCGTGTATGGCGAACCGACCTTCGGTAGCCGCGTGCACCGGATCGGGACGCGACCAGGGCCAACCTCCGAACTGTGTCCGGTGATAGTCAGTGACAGCCTGACGCAACTCATCGGGACTGTTCATCACAAAGGGACCCATCTGAAAGACCGGGGCACCAATCGGCCGCCCCTGCAACATCAAGAACTCCGCTGGGCTGTCTCCGGTGGCCACACGGACACTCTGATCCGCTTCGAGGCGAGCTCCGACCCCTCTACCCAAACGGGTTCGATCGACAGATCCTTCGTCACCCAGGAAGGCATACAAGGTCCTGTTGGTGTCACTCGATGCACGTGGCAGATCGAACTCCGAGCCTGCCTCAAGGCGAATCAGCCAGATTGCGAAATCACTGTCAAGCCTCGACGCCCAGGAGTCAGGCGGTGGGCTCGGCGACTTCAACTCCCCGTAGTTGCCAGCAATGGCATCGATCGAAACCCCTTGCGTCGGCTTGGCGGTGGGGATGGTCTCACTCCACAACATGCCGAAATAGGGGCTCACCATCTTCGACTCTGGCGGGAGGTTGAGCCATATCTGAAAGAGCTCCAACACGTTCTCGCCGTCAGGATTGAGTAACGGGAACATCTCGCTGTGCATTATCCCGCTGCCGGTTGTCAGCCACTGCACGTCACCTTCGCCGTAGCGGGCCGTGGCTCCCAAAGAGTCTGAATGGTCGACGAAGCCTCTGCGTACCACGGTCACGGTTTCAAAGCCTCGGTGCGGGTGCTGCGGAAATCCAGGCACTCCCACACCGTGATACATGCTCCAGCCGTCCTGATAGGAGAAGTCTGACCCGAGGTTTCGTCCTGTCAGCTCAACCGCAGGGCCCAGTTGATCGTTTCCCTCCGGATACCGATCCAGATGATGAACGGTGAAGATGAAGGGGTCGAAGCCCTCCCAGGGAAAACCCAGTTGGATTAGGTCCTTGATCGCTGGCATGGATAGTTCAACCATATCCAGTGCTAGGTGTTCCCTTTCAAGATCAGTGCGATCTCACCAGTGGTGCCACCTCACGGCCGAGCAGTTCGATGCTGCGCAGGACCTGGTCATGAGGAAGGGTGCCCACGCTGATGTGCAGCTCAAACCGATTCACACCAAGAATCTGCCGCCAACGGAGGATCTTCGTTGCGACCTCTTCGGGGTCACCAATGACGAGAGAACCTTCCGGGCTGCGCATCATGTCGAACTGATTGCGGGTCATCGGACCCCAACCTCGTTCCTGTCCGATCCTGCTCATGGCCATGGCGTAAGACTCGTAGTACTCCTCCAGAGCCTGGGAAGTCGACTCGGCAACGTAACCATGTGCATGCACCGAAAGCGGTGCCTGCTCGGGATCGAAACCGTGTTCTCTGAGAGTTGCGCGGTGCAGATCAGCAAGAACCCTGAATCGATCCGGCGAACCGCCAATGATGGCCAAGGCGACCGGCAGCCCTCGGGACGCCGCTCGAACCACTGATGCAGGCGTGCCGCCAACACCGACTCGGATGGGCAGCGGGCGCTCGGGCCTGGGATACACGCCCTGGTTTTGAATCGGCGCCCTGTGGGTGCCGGACCACGAAAACGATCCGTCGGCATCGCGGATCGCCAAGAGGAGGTCGAGCTTCTCGGTGAACAGATCGTCGTAATCTTCCAACGAGTAGCCGAACAACGGGAATGACTCGATGAAGGATCCTCGGCCAACCAGTAGCTCTGCCCTGCCCGAGGAGACCAAGTCAAGTGACGAATACTGCTGGAAGACCCTCACCGGATCGTCGGTGGACAAAACGGAGACAGCCGGGAACAGACGGATTTTCGATGTGCGTCCTGCGGCTGCCGCCAGCACAACGGCGGGAGACGACGAGGCAAAATCAGGGCGGTGGTGTTCCCCCAGCCCATAGACGTCGAGACCGACCTCCTCGGCAAGGACAACCTCCTCTACCACTTGACGGAGGCGCGACCCGTGGCTCGGCGCCCCACGTGCCGCTGACCCAATGGTCTCGGCGAAGCTCGTAATTCCCAATTCCATAGCCACAACAACAGGTATCTAACCGGGTTCGTTCCCCTCTTATGAATACAGAAGGGAGAGACATGACCACCATTGCCCAACCTCGGATCGACCCGACACTTCCACGCCGGTTCGCCCACGTGATTGCCGCCGCCCTCGCAGGAGCGGCCATCGGTATCGCGGCGACACCTCCGACAGAGACGGTGAGCCCTCCGCAGCAGACAGAGAACGCGAACATCGGAGACGCACCAGCGGTCGTCGCACCTGTCGACACCCCGGTCGAAAGGCAGCAAGGACTGGGCGGCGATTTCGGCCCACTACGCGCCGACTGATTCTTCCACCGAATGGGGAGAGCAGAAGGGTCAGAGCCTCCGGGTTCTGACCCTTCTTCAATGTCCGTGCAGACCTACTTCGAAAGGAAGGAGGGTCGACCTGACGTCGACCCTCCTTCCTTGCCTCTCGCTCGGCCTCCCCCACCAGCGTCTCCACGCTGGCCCTCGGACGGTCCCCCTTCGACCAGCTACTGAAGAGCTGGTGTCAGAGACATACGGTTTCTGGCCATCTGTTGCATCCGAGCCCACAGACCGGGGCCTACAGATCGGTTGCGCAGATACCGTCTCACCGGGTTGTCGAGGATTTCGATGGAGCTGTTGATCCGACCCCGTCGAGCTGCCGAGTGAGACCCATTCGCATTTGGTCTGAAGCGCATGTCATCCCCTCTCTCCGTCCATCGAGCGATGGCTCAAACGAAAGAGGACGCTGGAACTTCTCTGATACAAGAAGTTGCCTAAGGCTTCAGAGGACGATCCACTCGGTCTTGACAACACTGCCGTCGGCAAAACGAACGATCAGGCTCAGCGGGCCCTGTTGCACGGGTTCAGCAACGAAACCACCGAACTCATCTGACCGCACCGAAAAACGACCCCCAGAAGTCTGGAGGTCCACGGTGAAGTCTGATTCAGGAGACACCGTTCCGAGCAGCCGACCTGTAACCGGATCGTGTTCGATGTCAATCAACCACTTGCCCGCCTGGAACGAAATCATCCTGGTCGTAGCCGTGGAGCGGACTCCGCTTGGTACGTCTTCATTGACCGAATCGAAATCGAGGGATGCCAACTCGGCATCGATGGACCTCCACTCGAACATCGCCTTGGCAAATTCGGCGATCTCGGCTGGGGCCGGGTCGATGGCGTTGAGTCCGGCACGAAGCTTGGCAACGAGTTGATCTTCGTTATGTGATTGTTTCATTTCACTCATAAGAGATCACCTCCTTCACGAATAGGAGCCTCACGACTGCCCCGTGATACGAGAAAGTTGGGTCTTCAGCTTCTCGAGGCAGCGAGACCTCGTGGGTCCAAGACTGCCAACCGGGCGCCCGGTGATCTCGGATATCTCCTCATAGCTGAGAGGCGGCAACACGATCATCAGTCGAAGCAACTGGCGGCAGTCCTCGTCGATTGCCTTGAAGGCCTTTACGACAGCTGACGTTTCCTCCTCACTGACGAGCATCTCATCGAGGTCAGGCACATTTGGGTCTTCAACGTCGTATTCGAATTCCGTCGGAATCATGCGGCCGCCACGTTTGGCCACCCGGAGGGCTTCGTTTCGGGTTGTAGTGGCTAACCAACCGGGGAGACGTTCCGGATCTGCGATCCGGTCCATGTTCTCAAGAAGTTTGACCCAAACCGTCTGTGAGACATCTTTCGCCGAAGCGTCGTTGAGCCCGAAGCCTCGCGCCACCGACCAGATCATGCCCGAAAAGCGGTCCACGAGGGCATCCCACGCCAGCCGGTCACCCTCCAGGGCCCGGCGAAAGAGGTCTCCGTGTGTTTCGGCAACGATCACCGGATCGTAGATTGCTAAGGGGCGGCTCGCCGGGTTGTTTGGCGATTACGAGCCGACGCAGACGAACGAAGCGGCCGAGAGGAACCCCTCTGGAGTGTCGGAGACCTCAGACTGTGCAGCGGCCAACGCCTCCGCCGGAGGAATGCCTTGGCTCAACCGTTTGTGCAACGCAACCATGAGATCCTTGGTGGCGTGGCTGTCCGGGACCAGGCCGACACTGGCAATGACCGACTTGGTTCCCATGCTGAGCAGCGTCGATGTGAGACCCGCCAGCTCTTCACCCGGCCGGGTCTCGGAGTATCCGGAGTCACAGGCCGACAACACCACCACGGACGGCGGGTTCCCTACCCGCTCCAGGTCGTAGATATTGAGATCCCCGTCAGCGAGCCGAATCGAGGAGAACATCGGGTTCTGCACGTTGAAGGTTGCATGGGCGGCGATGTGGGCCAGGCTCGTGCCTGTCAGGGCATCTCTCAAGTCCTCGGGCGACGTCTGGATGTCGAAGAAGGAGTGGTCCAGATACAGGGACCGAACACTGTCTGCCTCCTCTATGGCTAGATCGAGATCTGGTCCAACTGCGACCACGATCCCTTTCTCGTTGGGCTGGCGATTGGTGCTCCTCCACCACATCTCCGCCGAGGGAGCCAACACCACCTGTTCAGCTGCCAGCCGTGGCAATGCAGCCCACGGCGCTGCCATGAGGCTCTTAGGCGGCGAGATCACCACTGGCATTCCATCGGCGTCGAATTCCGGGAGAATGCTGTTCTCTAGCTGCTCCAACAAGCGCATGTCGAGAGGGCGACCCAGCCGGGCGGCCCTCCTCATTGAGAAGCGCACTCGTGCCAACTGCTCCCCCACATCGACTGACAGGCCTACGTCGTGCAGGGTCGCTCGCCCATTGCAGACGATCACCGCCGCAAGCCGATCACCGACCTCGGCTATCTCGACGAGCGTCCTCCCATCAAGGGATGCAACCAAATGATCAGCACTTGCTCGTTGCTGATGCTGACCTTTGCCGTGAGTACTGCGTCCCATCCGGCTGACGCGCTCCTGGATCCGGCGACGTGATTGCTGAAGCTGTTTCAACTGTTCGGGGACGTCAGTTGTTCGAAGTCGCGTCTCGACCTGCCTCAACTCTGCCAGCATTCCACGTATCTCCTCGTCCTTCTCCGGCACGACAGGGGCATAGCGAAGAGCACTGGCCCGAGTCCTCTCCATCCATGCCAAGACCCGCCTTGGACGGCCTGCGTCGACGGCGAGGCGAAGCCCAACTCTTCCCAGTTCCTCTCCGTGTCGCTCCATCCCCATCCGAAGGTCGGATCCACCCAAAAAGCCCTGGCTACGGTCGAGAAGTCTCAAGCCTGCGGCTGCCGAACGCGCGGCTCGCCCCTCGTCACCATCCAACTCATGCAACATCGTGGCGGCCAGATGGAACTGGAGCCGACTCTCGATCGGTCCGTGTCTTCTCAATGTGACCTCCGAGAGAAGCTCTCGTGCTGAGCTTTCGTCCCCGATCTCCCGCGCAACTTTGGCGGCAAGGATCAGAGCATCCTGTACTTCCAGCACACGACCGTGCCGTGCCAACTCGCGCACAATTCCGGTCAGCTCGTCCCTCAGATCAACAGACGGCCCATCAGCCTGATATCGAGCCTCCACTACTATCTGTCGGCAGCGAAGTGCATCAACCTGTCGATCGGTGCTGAGCAACAACTGCTCCGCCTCGCTGGCCCAGTCAGCGGCATGGTTGAATCTCCGATCGAACGCGGCGGCTCGAGCGGCCGCCAGCAACGCGTCGCCAGCATGTTCCAAATCACCGTCTTGCGCCCTGTCGGCACCAATGGCAACTGCTAGCTCCTCAGCCTCGGCGAAGAGACCTGCGCTGGTAAGTACACCGACCCGAGTGACGTGCTGTGGGGTCTCGGTCTGGCGGTACTCCATAAACCGACGGTCGCCTTCACCTAGGATCTCCAATGAAGCTGGGATGTCCCCTCGGTAAGCCTTCGCTCTCCCCAACCGATCGGCAAGTCCTATGAATGCAATTGTGTCTTCTTGGGCTTGGGCAATTTCCAGAGCCTGGGCAAGAGCCTCCTCAGCCCCGTCGAGGTCACCGACGACCAGTCGGGCGCCAGCCAGGTTCTGCAGTGACTTCCGGAGGGTGAGCGAGTCCGGGGATCCCTCCAGGTACGACCTGGCCGTCTCGTACTCAGCCGCGGCTTTTAGAAACTCCCCCGCCATAGTGTGAGCGAATCCCCTTTGGAAGTGGCAGGCACCCAATCCGGGCTTAGTTTGGACGAGGCCTTCGGCCAGCCCGATTCGTTGTTTCGCTTCTTCACGCTCTCCTGCCAACGTGAGGGCCGAAGCCTGGTCTAACAGCGCCATACCTTGCTGTTCCCGGTCACCGACCTCCTCTGCCAACCTCTCGGCGGCCTTTCCGTGTTCGACCGCTTCCGAATATCTATTCATCAGCCGCGCGGCAATCCCCAATGCTCGCAGGGCCTCTACCTGCTGTTTTGGATAAGCAGACCCGTCGAGTACCGACAGGGCCGCATCCCGGCCCTGTCGAGGATCAGCATTCGCTAGGAGAACGAGCTTCGAGTCGGGCGCTCCGTCATCGGTCATGTCCAGGCGCATATACTGGCACGAGTGCGGGAAGGAGAGGCCCGCCAGCGAAAGGGGAGACAATGACCGGCCACATCGTTAAGGGCGTGTTGGCGTTCAAGTCCGAGGACGGCGACCGCGTCGCCGCCGCAATCCAGAGCCTTGACGGCATCGGAATCGAGCCTCTGGGCAATGACGAAGCAATTGCAATCTTTGGCGCGGGCGAAGGAGACGCTTTCAACCGATTTACGGGCCTTGGCCTGTCATTTCTCCGTGTCGACGATGACAGCACCGAGGAAGCCAGTCAGGCGCTCGGCTGCCTCGCTGAGCCGATCCACGGACTGGAACCGCACTATCACAACGCCTCGGGTGATCCCAGACCGAGGCCGTTCCACGGAGTCATCGACTTGGCCGCTGAGATCGACGACACAAAGGGTGTTGTCGCCATCGTTGACACCGGACTCGCTCCGAATGTCAATCGACCGGGATGGCTAAGCGACGCCTCGGGAGTATCGGGTGAGCACGACCTCGGCGGCCCCCCGCCCGACATTCCGGACCCTGGAATTCCGGATCCAGCCAATCTGGGCGGTGGCCCCAACGTAGGGCCCAACAACGACCCGCCCCCTAGCCACGGCACCTACATAGCGAGCGTTATCAGGCAGATGCTCCCAACCCACGCGATATCGCTCAAGCGGCCTGGTGTGATGCCGGCGGCAAACTTCCTTGACGACGTGGGGGTCCCGGGAAGGCTGCGCAAACTCACCAGTGAGTGGCATGTCGCCGATGCGATCTTGAGATTGATTGAGGAACACGAGCGAAACGATCCACCCCCCGTGGGACTCAATATCTCGATGGGCGGTGAACTGGCCACAGGCTCCGAAGCGATGCTCCTGCTGTCGCTAGCTGTGAACAAGTGGTTGGCAACCTTCAAGACCGCGCCGATCGTCGCCTCCGCAGGCAACAAGGCGAGCGAGGACAACGTGTATCCAGCGGCACTTCCAGGAGTGATCTCAGTGGCCGCCGCTGACAGCGACGGCAACGAGATCGTCTGGACCGACTCCGACGCCCAGCCACCTGAGGTGGCTAACGCACCGGTGCAGGCTCAAGCTGAGAATCTGAACCGGACATGGGTCTCAGAGTTAGCTCCGGGCCTAGACGTGGCGGGGTGCTCAGGCTTCCGGCGGTCTGATTTTATTTGCTGGGGGGGTTCTTCACCGGCAGCGGCAATCGCACTGGCAGCACGACTCCAAGGCGAACGGCCACGTCCAGAGGGTCGGCTGCTCGACTGGACAGATTGCGAACTCGACGGACTCACCATCTGCCCTGGCGCTCAGACAGCAAACTAGATGACAACAAACGGAAGCGCCCCCTTTGTCGGGGGCGCTTCCTTCGTTGCCGAAGTGGTTAACGAGTAACCACTCAGGAGGTTTTAGATCGCTGGGCGAACCTTCTTCGCTTGGCTCTCTCGAGCGTTTCTGAAGAGTGCCGCAACCTTGGCGATCGACTTCTTCCCGAAGCCGATCAGATCGACCTTCCGCTGTGAGGCATAGGCCCGGGAGTTGCGGGCGTTGATCTCGCCCTGGATCGCCTTGACTTTGTTATAAGGCAGCATCTCCATCTCCTTTCGACTTCGGGTGCTCCCCTCATCCAGAAGAGGCGCCTCCAAGGCGTCAGATACAGAGAAATCGGGAAATTTCGATCAGTAGTCGATGACCCCGGTGACCAGCGGAGCCACCCGTCCACTGATCCAAAGCTCGTCGACAGAGCCCGAGACAGAAACCAGGCCCGAACGACCCAGCGCGGTGCCCTGTCTCACCGTGTATGGCGGGTCGGCGAGACCCGAGCCGACCACCCATTGGGCGAGGGAAGCATTAAGACTGCCGGTAACCGGATCTTCCCGCAAAACACCCCTGCCGTCGTCAAAGAACGCCCTCACCTCGAAAATCGGATCGGATCCAGCGGGGTAAGCCCCAATGACACCGACGTGAAGAATCTCATCGGCTCCATACCGGCTGATGTCGGGGGCGAGTCCGAGGACAGTCTCGGCGTCAACCAGATGCACCCCGATCCACATTGGCCCATTCGCCACCCACTTGGCGTCCACTACCTGGTCCGGTGTCACCCCGAGGAAGTCGACAACGTGGGCCATCAGAGATGTGTCCACGGGCCCGTCCCGAATGAGCGACGGAGCCGCAAAGCCGAGCGTGTCCGCCTCGACCCGAAGGTTCACCAGTCCGACACCACACTCCTGAACCAGGTTGTGAGACTCTTGGCCCGTAACTGACCTCCAGACATAGGCCGACCCAATCGTTGGATGACCGGCAAACGGCAGTTCGTGGGACAGCGTGAAGATTCGGACGGAATAGTCGGCACCCGGTGTCGAAGGCTTGCCCAAGAACGTGGACTCGGAGAAACCGAGCCACCGAGTGAGGTCCTGCATCCCGTCAGTTGTAAGACCATCGGAATCGACCACGACGGCAAGCGGGTTGCCTGAGACCGGGCCGTCAGCGAAGACGTCTACCAGATGAAACCGACGCTCAGCCATTGACCGCCGGAATCACCTCATTGCCATATGCGCGCAGAGTGCCTTCTTGGTCGTCGTGCATGAGATAAATGCCGAAGTGGTCGACACCCATCTCCTTGAGGAGGTTCAACTTCTCGACGTGGTCGTCGACGGTGCCGAGCACACAGAAACGGTCGACGATCTCATCTGGCACGAAATCCGTTGAGCGGTTGCCCGACTTTCCGTGGTGGTCGTAGTCGTATCCCTCGCGTGCTCGGATGTAGTCGGAGAGAACCTGGGGTACCTTGGCCTCGTCTTCGCCGTAGCGCTTGACCATGTCAGCCACGTGATTACCGACCATGCCGCCGAACCACCGAAGCTGCTCCCGCTGGTGCGCAATGTCATCGCCCACATACGCCGGGGCAACCACACAGATGGTGATTTCATCAGGGTTCCTGCCGGCCTCACTAGCCGCAGAGCGAACCGCATTCATGGTCCACTCCAGCACCTGGGGGTCGGCCAACTGAAGAATGAAGCCGTCGGCGTGGGTACCGATCGTGTGGAGCGCCCTCGGTCCGTAGCCCGCCACCCACATCGGTAGATCCCATCCGCTCTCGATCCACGGAATGGATACCTGCTTGTCGTTGTAGGTGATCTCCTCGCCTGCAACCAACCTCTTGATGGCGTCCATCGACTCCACCATGGTTGCCAGCGTCTTTGGCTTCTTTCCGATGTACCGGAGCGCCGAATCACCACGACCCATCCCGCAGATGGTCCGCGGACCGTACATCTCATTCAATGTGGCGAACAGAGAGGCCAGCACGGTCCAATCGCGCGTCCCGGGATTGGTCACCATTGGGCCCACGACCATGTTTCTGGTCTCGGACAACATCTGCGAATAGATCACAAATGGCTCCTGCCACAGCACATGGCTGTCGAAGGTCCAACCATGAGTGAACCCGAGCGCCTCGGCCATCTTGGTCAGCGCGATCACCCGAGAAGCGGGCGGGTCTGTTTGAAGTACTACGCCAAAGTCCATCGAGAAAAGCTACCCGAAACGACTAGATCGTGTACTGGCTTGTTCCCCTGACCAGATACTCGCCGTCCCCGGGTGCCCCGTGATACTGGTCGTCGGCGATGATGACCTTGCCCTTTGACAACACGGTCTCGACCTTCCCCTTCACCTTCCAGCCCTCATACGCGGAGTAGTCGACATCCATGTGATGCGTATCCACTGAAATGGTCTGGCTGGCGCTGGGGTCGAAGACCACGATGTCGGCATCGGAGCCGATGGCAATGGTCCCCTTCTTCGGGTACATCCCAAACATCTTCGCCGGCGTCGTAGCTGTGATCTCCACGAAGCGATTGAGGCTGATCCGTCCCTCGGCTACCCCGCCGTTGTACATGAGAAGCATCCGAGGCTCGACTCCTGGCATGCCGTTGGGGATCTTCGAGAAGTCGCCCTGACCGAGTTGCTTCTGGGTACCAAAGGTGTGGTGATCACCCATGCAGAACGGGCAATGGTCCGTCGAAACAACCTGAAGGTCGTTAGTGCGAAGCCCCTGCCATAGGCGCTCTTGATGGCCCGCGGCCTCGTCGCGAAGCGGTGGCGAGCACACGTACTTGGCACCATCGAAGCCGTTGCCCAGGTTGTCCAGTGATAGGAACAGATACTGCGGACAGGTCTCCGCATAGATGTTCAACCCTTGGTCTCTAGCCTGGATCACCTCGTCCAGCGCTTCTTGCGCGGACAGGTGCACTATGTACAGCTGGACTCCGGTCAGCTCGGCGAGCTTGATGGCGCGATGGGTCGCCTCGCCTTCGAGGATCGACTTGCGGACTATCCCGTGATGGATCGGGTCCGTTTCACCCCGCTCGAGAGCCTGTTCAACCAAGACGTCAATAGCAATCCCATTCTCTGCATGCATGCAGATGGTCGAACCGTCTTCGGCGGCCTTCTGCATGGCTCGAAGGATCTGGCCGTCGTCGGAGTAGAAGACCCCCGGATACGCCATGAACATCTTGAAGCTGGTGACACCTTCCCTCGTCAGGAGCTCCATCTCTTTGAGGGTCTGGTCGTTGATGTCCCCCGTGATCATGTGGAACCCGTAATCGATGGCGCAGTTACCCCGCGCCTTGTCCATCCAGGCTTCCCAGCCGTCCATTGCCGACTCCCCGACGGTCTGCACCGCGAAGTCGACAATCGTTGTCGTTCCGCCCCAAGCGGCAGCACGAGTGCCGGTCTCAAACGTGTCGGCTGCAAAGGTTCCGCCGAAGGGGAGCTCCATGTGGGTGTGGACGTCTATGCCGCCGGGGATCACGAGCTTCCCTGAGGCATCGATTATCTCTGCATCCTCGACTGAGTGTTCCCTGCCCAAGAGAGCCACAACCTTGCCACCGTCGATCAGGACGTCTGCCTCCATCTGATCGATGGCCGTAACGACTGTCCCGCCCTTGATGAGTGTCTTGGACATGTGCCTATTCCCTTCTCGCGTTCTCGATCGCGGAGCCGAGCTTCTCCAAGCCCTCCTCCGCCTCTTCTTCAGTGACCGTCAGTGCCGGGGCGATTCGAAGCGTGTTGCCGAAGAGACCGCCCTTTCCAATCAACAGACCCAGCTTGCGCGCTTCCTCCATGACCCGACCGGTCAGGTGTGTGTCGGGCGAAAGGTCATCGGGGTCGCCAAACTCAACGCCGATCATGAGCCCTTTGCCGCGAACCTCGACGATCTCGGGGGTCTCTTCGGCTATTCCGTGAATCCCGTTCTTGAGTTGATTGCCCACCTTCAGCGCGTTGGTCTGAAGGTCGTTGTCGACCACATAATTGAGGTTTGCCAGCGCACCGGCCGTAGCCAAAGGGTTGCCACCGAACGTCGAAATGGAGTTCGCCTTGAGGCAGTCCATGATCTCGCCGCGTGCAACCAATCCGGCGATAGCCAGGCCGTTACCCAAACCCTTGGCAAAGGTCAGGATGTCAGGAACCATGTCATGGGCCTGATAACCCCAGAAGTGCTCGCCAGTGCGACCCCAGCCTGTCTGAACCTCGTCGGAGATGAACAAGATGCCTTCTTCGTCGAGCGCGTCCTTCATAGACCCAAAGAATCCGTCCGGTGGGGTCGCGAACCCTCCCACACCCTGAATCGGTTCGGCGATCATCGCTGCTACATCTCCGGCCGTGGCCACGGTGAGCAGCTCGCGGAGGTCGTTCACACATGCCGCCGTGAACTGATTGTCAGGGAGATGACCGAAGGGACTGCGTAGCTTGTACCCGCCGTGAACATAGGTGACGCTGAAAGGCGAGAGACTGGTTGCCGACCAGGCCTTTTGGCCCGTGATCGCCACCGCGGAGTGCGATTTTCCGTGATAGCTGCCTCGAATTGCGAGAACCTGGTTGGACTGTCGGTACTGCGTCGCCAGCATCAGCGCGGCGTCGTTCGCTTCGGTCCCTGAGTTGGTGAAGAACACCTTGGCATCGGGAATCCCGCTGAGCGAGGCGATCTTCTCTGCCAACTCGATCTGCGATTCGATCAGGTAGAGGGTCGAAGTGTGCAGCATCTTGTCGGCCTGCTGCTTGATCGCAGCAACGACCTCTGGGACCCGGTAGCCCGTCATCGTGGTGAGGATGCCTCCGAAGAAGTCGAGGTACTGATTTCCCTCACCGTCTACCACCCTGCGACCCTCCCCGTCCACCAGAGAGATCGGGTCTTCGTAGTAGAGGGCCATCCAGGAAGGCAATACCTCCTTGTGGCGAGCTAGGAGATCTGCGTGTGTTCCCATCTACGGGGCGACCAGGCTGTCGTAAGCATCGGGACGCCGATCGCGGTAGAAGGCCCAAACCTTTCTGACCTCGTCGATCTTGTCCATATCGAGATCGCGCACGATCACTTCTTCATCAGTGTCCGACGCCGCGTCACCTACGAGCTGACCGCGGGGATCGACAAAGTAAGAGGACCCATAGAAATCGTTGTCGCCATATGGCTCTTTCCCGACCCTGTTGATCGCACCGATGAAGTATTCGTTGGCCACCGCCGCAGCCGGCTGTTCCAAGTTCCACAGGTACATCGACAGTCCCCGGCTGGTCGCCGATGGGTTGAATACGATCTTCGCACCAGCGAGGCCCAAGGCTCGCCAGCCCTCCGGGAAGTGACGGTCGTAACATATGTACACACCGATGCGACCCACGGCGGTGTCGAAGACGGGGTATCCCGTGTTGCCCGGCCTGAAGTAGAACTTCTCCCAGAAGCCGTTCACATGGGGGATGTGGGTCTTGCGGTATTTGCCAAGGTAGGAGCCGTCGGCGTCGATCACGGCAGCCGTGTTGTAGAGGAAACCGTCGTCCTCCTTTTCATATATCGGCACCACCAAAACCATGCCGGTTTCCTTCGCCAGCTCGATCATTCGCTGAGTGGTCGGCCCGTCCGGAACAGCCTCAGCTGTGTCCTTGTGTTCGTCATCCTGGACCTGGCAGAAGTATGGGGCGTTGAACAACTCCTGAAAGCACATCACCTGAGCGCCTTGCTCTGCGGCCTTCCGAGCGAACTCGACGTTCTTTTCGACCATCGATTCCTTGTCGCCGGTCCACGCAGTCTGGACAAGCGCGGCGCGCACAATGTTGGCCATGAAAACCTCCTGAAGTTACGTACGCCGAAACCTACACCAAGACGGACTCGGCCGAGTCGCCTAACAGCGCTGGCGGCTCGGCGAGCTCATGAATCGAGGATTGAGATCATCTGCGCCAGGCGTTCAGCAGCTTCTTGAGTGTCGGGAAGAGGCATCAGCTCGAGCATCGTGAACCCCATCTCGGCGAATCGGTGGACGTTCTCGACCAACTCTTCAAGCGAACCTCTCAAGGGCACGCCAAGACCGGCCTCCTCGGCAATGGTGACCTCGGTCGGCTCGATGAAGATGCCGACCGACTTTCCCATCTCGGACGGATCTCGGCCCTGACCCTCACACACCCGATTGAAGTTCTCAATCATCTCGGCAAAACCCTCCGGCAACGAGGTCTTGGTCGCGAAGCAACTCCAAATGTCACCGTGCCGTGCGGCCAGACCCATCGTCCTTGGTCCATGCCCGGCCAACATCAGAGGGATTCCCCCAGGGCGGGGTCCACGCGGCCGCGATAGCTGTTCGTTTGCGCTGTGGTATTGACCTTGATAGTCGGCGCGGCCGTCCTGAAGCAGGCTGATGACGATCTCCAAAGCCTCTTCGTAGCGCCCGACGATCTTGTCCTCGGGGAAGCCGAACGCCCTGCCTTGGGCTCCCGAATGGCCTGAACCGAAGCCGAAGACAAAACGACCTCCACTGATCTCGTCGATCGCCTCGACGGCCTTGACGGTGACACCGGGATTGCGATGCAAGGCGGAGAAGACCCAGCTACCGACCTTCACCGAGTCGGTCACCGCAGCCAGAGCACTCGCCATCGACACCCCCTCCCAAAAGCCACGCGCTTCGGGCATGCTTTCCCCGGACCAAACCAACTCGTCAGGCACCCAAATCGTGTCATAGCCGACCGATTCAGCATGCAAGGCCCGCGCCTTCAACTCATCCCACCGATACGGCCTTCCCGTCGGGACGTCTTCGAGTAGGGGCAAAACCAAGCCGATTTCAAGGGGGCGCAACGTCGGGGCCTTTCACTAGACGGTACGGGCGACCATACCTCCGACGTTTACGACGGGGCCGTTTCGGCCGACATCGACAGACACCGCCTCACTAGGTTCGCAACTGTTACCTACGAAGGGAGGCGCAATGAGCGCGACCAGCCCGAGTCAGATTGATCTCAATTACGGGTTGGATGACGTTCCACAGCCGTTTACACGTGCCCTGGGGCTTGGTCTCCAGCACGTCCTCACGATGTTCGGCGCAACCATCCTGGTTCCGCTGATCCTCGGACCGGCCATGGAAATGAGTCCTGCCGAGATCGCGATCCTGGTGAGCTCTGTCTTCATCTGTTCAGGAGTGGCGACGTTCCTCCAGGTAACGATTGGCTCACGCCTGCCGATCGTCCAGGGCGTCTCGTTCGCTTTCTTGGTTCCGTTCTTTGCGATCATCGCGGCCCATCCGGGGACCGACGCGATGCGATACATCGCAGGGATGATCCTGGTCGGAGCCCTGGTTGAGGTGACGATCGGTTTCGGAGGCCTCTTTGGGCTGCTGCGCAAGTACGTGACTCCGATAACGATCGCTCCGGTGATTGCCCTTATCGGCCTTTCGCTCTTTGCGCCGGCCGCTGGAACTGCCGGAGCCCACTGGGGCCTGTCATTGCTGATGTTGGCCCTGGTCTTCATCTACTCCCTGGTCTTGGCCCCCAAGTACCGGTTCTTCTCATTGTTCCCGGTTCTCCTGGCGATTCTGACGTCCTATGCCGTTGCCTTGATCTTCACCTGGCTCGGGGTTTTCGAAGAAGGCTCAGTTGCCGCGGTGAGCTTCGCTGGCATCGGCGAGGCTGACTGGATCAGGGGTCTGAGTATCGGCGAGGGCGGCATCCTCTTCCCTTGGGGCACCCCGCTCTTCGATTGGACCCTCCTCATCGGAATTCTGGCCGCCTATCTGGCGTCGATGATCGAGTCGTTCGGTGACTACCACGCAGTATCGAGAATCGCGACTGGTCGCGACCCAAGCTCCGAAACCATCAACCGGGGTATCGGCTCCGAGGGTCTCGGCTGCTTCGCGACCGGCTTGCTGGGTGGATTCGCTTCGACTTCTTACTCGGAGAACATCGGCTTGGTTGGATTGACTCGTGTCGCCAGTCGCTACGTAGTGATGCTCGGTGCTGGAGCCCTCGTGGTGTTCGGCCTGATCGCCAAGTTCGGCGCGATAGTGGCAACCATCCCTTCGCCCATCGTTGGTGGTGCCTACTTGGCGCTGTTCGGACTGATCGCAGCCATCGGCCTGTCGCTCTTGAGGCGGATCGACATGGACAGCCAACGGAACCTTCTCATCGTCGGTTTCGTACTGTTCGCCGGGTTTGTGTTCCCCAACTACTTCGGCTCCAACCCGGACTTCGACTTCTTCGGAGTCGACTGGTTGACCGACATCATCGTTTCGGTTGGATCGTCCGGCATCGCCACGGCGGCTGTCCTGGGTTTGCTCCTGGACAACCTGATTCCCGGGACTCCCGAGGAACGCGGCATGACTGCCGACTACGAGGAGATCTCGACAACCGGCGACGTCCAAGACGACTGACATTTCCCCAACCACGAAGGAGGCACCGGCGCGACCCGGTGCCTCTTTTCGCGTTGCTATAGCGAGAGGGGGCGGATTCCGCACCCTGTTGCTATAGCAACGCTCGATAGGAACATTTGGTTGTGCTTAGCCGTGGGTGGGGAACCCGAGGTCGACCCCGCGATGGATTGGATCTGGCCAGCGTGAGATGACCACCTTCTGTCGGGTGTAGAAATGGACACCCTCCGGGCCATAGATGGCGTGAGATCCGAAGATCGAATCCTTCCAGCCACCAAAGCTGTAGAACGAAAGGGGAACCGGGATCGGAACATTCACACCGACCATGCCGACCTGGATTTCCTGCTGGAACTTCCTCGCGGCGCCTCCGTCGTTCGTGAACACTGCGGTGCCATTGCCATAGGGGTTGTCGTTGATGAGTTTGATGGCCTCTTCGTAGTGCTCGAGACGGACGGTCGACAGAACGGGACCGAAGATCTCGTCTGTGTAAATCGACATCGAAGGTTCGACGTTGTCGAACAGGGTGGGTCCGAGATAAAACCCGTCTTCATAACCATCGACGACGAAGTTCCTGCCGTCGGCGATCAGCAAAGCGCCTTCACGCTCACCTGCATCGACATATCCCCGCACCTTGTCCAGGTGTTGTTTGGTCACCAAAGGTCCCATCTCGACTCCGGGCTGATCTCCTGGGCCAACGTTGAGCTTCTCGATTCGAGAAGTCACACCGTCTAAGAGCCTGTCACCCGCGTCACCGACAGCTACCACTGCCGAGATGGCCATGCATCGTTCGCCGGCAGACCCGTATCCAGCACTGACGGCGGCATCGGCGGCCAAGTCCATGTCCGCGTCTGGCAAGACAACCATGTGATTCTTGGCGCCCCCAAGTGCCTGCACCCGCTTCCCGTTTCGGGTTCCGGTTTCGTAGATGTAGCTAGCGATTGGCGTGGAGCCCACGAACGAAATAGCTGCCACGTCGGGATGGATGAGAAGGGCGTCAACTGCCTCCTTGTCACCATGAACCACATTGAAGACACCGTCAGGCAGACCGGCCTCGCTCAGCATCTCGGCAGCGAGTTGAGAGGTCGACGGATCCTTCTCCGAAGGCTTCAGCACGAAGGTGTTTCCGCACGCAATGGCAATTGGATACATCCACATCGGAACCATCGCGGGGAAGTTGAAAGGGGTGATCCCGGCGACCACTCCCAGCGGCTGCCGGATCGTGTAGGTGTCAACTCCGGTCGACACCTGTTCTGAGAACTCACCTTTCAGAAGATGTGCGATGTTGCAGGCAAACTCGATGACTTCGAGGCCCCGCTGCACCTCTCCTAGGGCGTCGTCAAGCGTCTTTCCGTGTTCCGCGGTAAGGACAGCCGCGATCTCCTTGCGACGGGCAGCCACCATTTCGCGAAACGCGAACATGATGTTCTGTCGCTGCGTGAGGGACGAATATCTCCAGGTCTGAAACGCTTGGTGTGCCGATGCGACGGCGGTGTCCACGTCTTCGGATCCGGCAAACGCAACTTCTGCCGTCTGGTGGCCGGTAGCCGGATTGAACACGGGGCCGGTTCGCCCCGAAACGCCACGTGAGTAGGAGCCGTCGATCCAGTGCTCAATGAGTCGCATGAGCCGAATCTAGCTATCAGACGGCGCACGGGTCATTCGAGGGCGTTATCTTCGGACCCGATGGAGAACGCAAGTCTTGCCGCAGCGGCACTTCTTGCGTGGGTGGCGCTGATCTATCTGATGATGGCGGCGGGTTCACGCAAGGGCGAGCTGGTCTGGGGCGGTCGTCAGATTCGCCGAATCGATCCGAGCCGCCGTTTCGCCTCGTTGGGTTACGGCGTCCTGTTGGTTCTCTCTGCCATCGTGCTTCTCGGCGTAGGGAACATCTCAGCCGGTCCAGTGGAGTTCAGCGAACTCGTGCCGGCCCGTTTCGCGAAGTCTGCGACCTTTGCCGTCGGCGCGCTACTCGCCGTCGCGGCACTTCTCGGGCTCGCCAAGGGTTCGCGGTGGGAACGGATGCTCTTCACACCCATCGTCGCACTCGGCTCGTTCGTGGCCCTATGGGCAACTTTCGCCTAGCTGCGAAACAGCGAAAGCCGAATCGGCACCCACATCGTTTCGTGGAACCAGTCGACTGACGACGCCAACTCCCACGCGTGAGCATCGCATGCAGTGGCGTTTGGTATCTGATACATCGCCATATTGCTGCAGAAATCGCAAGCGGTGAGGGCTTCCCAGCCTGCCGATTCGGCGAACTCGACATTGGGGTAGGTCTGGACCGCATTCTCGACGTATTGGACAGAGACATGCCCGCATACTTCGCAAACGCGTCGCGCCAGCCCGGCCGTAATCGTTGTGAGACTTGCGCGATGGTCACAACGACTCCCGTCGCGCCAAGCCCTCCCAGCTCTACTCACAGTCCGAGATTAGGCACCATCCACATGGGCGTGCCCCTCAGATCGACGTCAATTTGGTCCGGGTTTGGGAAGCGTGAAAACCACAGTCCCCGGCTTCCCTACGGTGGCGCTGATCGAACCCCCGTAGGCCGTTACGTACCCTCGCGCGATTGCCAGGCCGAGACCCGAACCTCCGGTGGCGCGGTGTCTTGCCTGGTCACCCCGGCTGAATCGCTCAAATGCCACATCTACAAGATCGGCAGAGAAACCTGATCCCTGGTCGACAACCTCGAGTTGGGCAGCATCGCCGTTTCGAACCACTACTGACACGTTGGTGCCGCTCGGCGCGTGACGCACCGCGTTGTCCACCAGGTTGCGTACGACACGACTGATCTCGTGAGAGCCGGCAAATGCCATCACGCGCTCACGTGCATCGAGGTCAAGTGACACGGCCTTTTTGGCCGCTATTGGCGCAAAGATCGAAATTGCCTCGTCGGCAATCTCAGTGAGGTCGATTTCGGTTGGCACTGACCGCCCATGGCCCGAGTCGATCTTGGCCAGCTCTGAAATGTCATCCACCAGCCGGGACATAGCGCTGATGTCGCCGTCCATGGTCGTAAAAAAGCGCTCAGGGTCTCCCCCAACGCCATCCTGAACCGCCTCCAGGGCCGCCCGCAAAGAAGCCAAGGGCGTGCGCAAGTCGTGGCCGGCTGCGGCGAAGAACTCTCGCTGGGCACGCTCCTCTGCCTCTCGATCGAGAGTCGCTTGTTCGAGGGCATCAGCCATCTCGTCAACGGCCGCTGCCAGAACTCCGACCTCATCCTCTCGCAGCACATTGGCACGTGCATCTAACTCACCATCAGCAATCGCCCGAGCCGTCATTGCGATGCGCTGCAGGTCCTCTCCCAGGGGTCGGCTCACCAACAGTCCAAACGCCAGTGCGGCTGCCGCCCCAAAACCGAGGAACACAAGCAGTAGCGATAGGTCATGAGGCGACAGGAACATCTGCTGGCTGGCAACCCCTATCCCCAGCGCAACCACCAGAAACGAAAGAAGCGACAGCCATATGACAGTGTTACGAAGAGACCCTGCCAACCGGGTATGCCGCGCAAGGAATTGGGCAGCCGCCACAGTCCCTGCGGCCATCAGGCCGAGAATCAGCGCGACCCCCATGCGGTCGTCCGGGGTTGGTCGCATGGTGACCTCGAAGATGGCCATGCCGACCAAGAACAGACCTGTGGCAACAAGCACCGATCTCATGGCTCGAACCGATAGCCGACGCCCCAGACGGTGGTCAACCAGCGGGGCTCTCCTGCGTCCGATTCGAGTTTCGTTCGGAGCCGCCTGACGTGAACCGTGACCGTTGAGGTGTCCTGCCAGTCGGGACTCGAATCCCATACTTGTTCTAAGAGTTGATTGCGTGAGAACACCTGTCGAGGCGACGAAGCGAGGAAGTGGAGAAGATCGAATTCCTTGGGCGTGAGGTCGAGGAGCCGAGAGGAAACTGTCACCTCGCGTGTTGTTGGGTCGATGACCAGATCCCCAAACTCCAAACGATCCCCATCCAGGGAGGTAGGGGCTCCCGTTCGCCGCAAGACTGTCTTCACTCTTGCAGCCAGCTCGCGGGGCGAAAAGGGCTTGACGACGTAGTCGTCGGCGCCCAGCTCCAAGCCCAGTATTCGATCGGCCTCCTCCCCTCTGGCAGTCAGCAAGATCACCGGAATCTGACTGGTAGCACGGAGCGTCCGAAGGATCGAGAAGCCATCTAGATGAGGAATCATGACGTCGAGGAGCACGATGTCGGGCTTGCCAGTTTCGAGAAGCTCAATTGCGCTCGCCCCGTCCGCAGCCTCCTGAACCTCAAAGCCATCCCTTTGGAGATAGGCGGAAACCACCTCGCGCACGGTTGCCTCGTCATCAACTACGAGGACGGACCGTGGCTCCGATGATGCGTTAGCCATGCCACGAAGGTACGGGTACCAGCCGGCCCTGCCCACTTTGTTCATAGTTTCTTCAGATAGACCCATCACACATGCTGACGCCTTGGTTGAAGACATCATCGCGATGGCCGGTTAAACCGCCGTCAAGACCTAAAGGTTGGGTCGCCAGACTTATGGAATTCCTGTCGCACAGCACGCACAATGGGTTTTGTTCACTTTGCTAGGGAGGCGTGAGAGTGAAGTTTGGGAGGCATCGAGCCCGTGAATCTTGTCCTCACCACGAGAACGTCGTGGTCAGGGCGTCATCAGTGGAAAGACGTGTGTGCGAAGCTTGTGGGCACGTCAGCATCCAGTTTCTCGAGGGGTTGTCAGGGAAGGCCGACAGGGGTCAGTTCGAACGGTCGATTGACCGTCGCACTGCATAAGTCGGTCGGATAGTGGTCTGAGCCCCCGTTATGGGGGTAGGGGCTCACCACTAATCGTCACCAACCTCAGTGCTTTTCTCGCTGGTGCGGTTGCGCTGATACCACTTTCGTACCCACCACAGCTCGTCATCGACGCTGCCCTGCCCTGGGATGGGCTTGCCTTCACCTGGAAGGTCTTCGAACTCGCCTCTTTCCATGGCCTCACGAATCAGTCGATCGGCGGTGGATTCGGCTCCAAACGGAAACTGGCCGGCAGGCATGGAGGAAGCCTACCGACCAGCTTGTTGATTCAACGATTGGATGTTCAGCCGACGTGACGGTCGGGCCGAGCCGCTCTCTTCATGAGGCGGTTGCGATGGCGCTGTGCCGAACGATCGATCTGAACTTGGTGAGCCACTCTTTCATTGAGGGCCTCTCGCCTGCGATCGGCAAGGATCGCCTTTGCAACGTCGTACATGACGACTCCTTTCTTACAGTTGCGGTAAGCGGTGTTTCCTCTTACACTCATTACAGTACCAGAGGCCGGTAACAAGTCAAATGGATTTCTCTCATTACACAACCAATCCAGTGAAACTGGCTGTAGCCCTCGCCAACACCGCTGAGGGCCCTTCAAGCTCACTGAGGACGGTCGGCGATCTGGTGGACCTGGTCGAGCCGTACGAGTTCCTTTGGGAAGGCGTTGCTAGAGCCCCCAGAACAGCGGACATCAAACCCGCCAGGGCACTGAGCCATAGCCTGAGACAGGTGTTCGCGGCAGCAGACGAATCAGCAGCAGCAGCCGCTTTGAACGAGCTGCTCGAGACCTACCACGCCACTCCCCGCATCTCCAACCACAGTGGGACCCCGCACCTCCACTTCGAGCCTCTCGACACTTCGATTTCGTCCTGGCTTGGAGCCATCACGGCGATGGGGTTAGCGAGCGTCCTTGTTGAGTGCGGCCTGGATCGCTTCGGGATCTGCGACGCCGACGGGTGCGAATCGGTCTATGTCGATACCAGCCGCAACCGCAGCCGCAGACACTGCTCCAACACATGCTCGACCAGAGAGGCAGTGTCCGCCTACCGCAAACGCAAAGCCGACTGAGTTTCTAGCGAAGCTTGGCCTCGAGTGAAATCTCGACGTTGCCCGACAGAGCTTGAGACACCGGACAACCGTTCTTGGCGGCCTCAGCAAGCTCGGCGAACTTCTCCTCGGTAATCCCGTCGACGTCGGCCTCAACAACTAGCAACATCTCGGTGATACCCGTTCCAGGCACGAACGTCGCCGTCGCCGAGACGTCTAGCGTTCCTGGCGGTGTGTCATTCTTCGCCAACGTATTCGAGAAGGCCATCGAATAGCAGGCGGAGTGTGCGGCGGCGATCAGCTCTTCAGGGCTGGTGATTGAGCCCTTCTCCTCGGCGCGAGCCTTCCAGTCGACATGAAGCGGTCCGGCTGCGCCACTTGAAAGCGATGTCATTCCGGAACCTTCGAAAAGGGTTCCCTCCCATCGTGTGCTGGCCTTGCTCTCAATAGACATTTGTCTCCTAGCGTTGTGAACCAGGCACGTTACCGAAGCTTCAAGGCTGCGAGCCACCCTCCCGGTCTGAATGCCGATCGTCGGATCTCGTTTCATCAGATGAAGGATCCCTGGACTGGTCGCCGTGCCCGTCATCTGGAGGAACATCTCGGTGCCGCTCCCCGAGCGTGGTCGTGGTTTCGGTCGCGTGATCCTGCCGATCGGTGGTCTCATGATCTCGATCAGTAATCGTCTGATCGTGAGACTCTTCTCGGCTCGGTTCACTTGTTCCGGCGTCCGTTGGTGCTATGTCCGACTCCAGCGAGTGATCCCTCTGGGTTTCCGCGGCGACCAGATCCGTCACCCGATCGACAACCTGCCTGACTGGAAACAGGAAATCCCCAGGCTGGGACCTGTCTGCTGCGAGGGCGATGACAGGAACTGCGAAGACCACTGCCACCGCAACAGCCAAGAGCCTGAATCTCCGAGTCGGTCGGTGGGCCCTGCGTAGCTCCTCACGGATCGATCCAAGGTGTGCCGCTCGGACGGACGCGTCGACCGTGACACGTGAACGTTGAAGTAGACCGAACTCAGATGTCACGGCTGGCCTCCAGGGTCAATCGCAGGTTCGATTCGGCGCGAGCGAGGGCCGAGTAGGCGGCGCGTCGCGTCGTCTTCATGACCGTGGCGATCTCGTCGCCGCCCAGGCCGCCGACATGGCGGAGCAGTACCAACGTTCTGTGGCGTCGAGTCAAAGCGGAGAGAGCCCGCTCGAGTTCTGGATCGAGATGGTTCTCCAGGTAGTTGGGCTCGAAAGCTGGTTCAGGGATCGTCTCTTGGGGGGCCTCCGGCCGACGCGACCGCCTTCGATACTCATCCAGACATCCAAATCGAGTGGCCCTGAAGAGCCACGCTCGAAGCGCAGAGCCGGATCCCTTGAGTTTTGGCGCTGCCTTGACTAGTTCGACAAAAGCTTGCTGGACGATGTCTTCGGCGGTCTGACGGTCGCTGACCATCCCGAACGCGAAGGACACCAAGTCATCGACTACCGCGTTGTACACCGCGGCAAAGGCCTCCTCGTCGCGCCGGCGGACACCGGCCACATGCCGATCGAGGGGGTGTGAGTCAGGCTCGGTTACCCGGCTGATCCCCACCCCCCTTGTCGGAACGGCGTGTGCAACGAACACATCGAGGGCTGGACTAAGGCAAGCCCAGCCTGATCAGAAGCCTGACCAGCAACTCCCATTCCTGAGCGTGAATGAGGCGCCAGATCAGCTTTCTGATATTGATGTCGTGGGGGTGATGGTCGACACATCTACGGGGATTATCGGCCAGCTCTTCGCATGTATCGATGGGATGATCGTGTGGGCATATCCGATCGACACGCCGTTGAATACAGCGGTCGACTTCTCGATCTCTTACCTTGTCGGTCACGCGGTCTCGCAGCTTGTCGGTTACGCGGTCTCTGATCACGTCCCGAACCTTGTCGCTCACACGATCTACCTCATGGTCGGAGGTGACCATGTCAACCTCAGCCTTGGCCCCATCTTCGGCCGGCACTTCGGTCGAACCTTCCTCGGAAGATCGCTCTTCGGAAGTGGTGTCCTGGTGAGATCGGTCGGAATCTCTCTCTCCGGCTACCGCGGCGAGGGGGAACGACAACACCATCACCAGGGCCAGGCCAGCCGAGGGCCATCGTCGTCTCAACATTGGTGTAGCTCCTTGGTTGCTCACCACTACAGACGCCAGCCGTTCAGCTGATTACTCGGTCAATCTCATACCAAAAAGCGAACCTGAGGTTCCTAGGCCCATATACGGGCGTAGGAACCTCAGGTTCGGGTTAGGCCCCAGCTACGGACCCGGGTGACCTTGAGACGGATCCCGGTGGGGTAGTCCTTGTGAAACGTGTCCGTCCATCCGAGGCGCTCGATCTCCCGCTCGTACTTCGCTTGGTATTCGGGGATTTCGGTCGAAGGCGGGAGCGAAGGATCGACAGCAGCCTCACATTCGAGGGTCACCGCGGTATGGGCGCGAAGATCGCCACGTAGATTGAACGCCACCTTGGGGTTGACTTCGATCGAGGCAAGCTTGGCCGCATCAGATCGGTTGAAGATGATCAAGTCGTCTCCGTCGCGGACGAACCAGACCGGAGAGGTCTGCGGTTGCCCTACCGCGTTCACTGTTGTGATGAAACCAATCAGATCTGTGTCGAGGGCTTCGGCCAGCGCCGCGTTGTCATGAATCATGCCTGCCAACGTACCGCCCACAGGCACCAAAACAACGCGTTGCTATAGCAACAGGTGGCGAAACCGCCCCTTAATGCACGTGCAACGCTTCTTGTCAGAGTGGTAAACACCCAGTGATGCGGCGAATAGGGATTGAAGAGAGGCGGGCCCGGCTGGGTCGGCGCCACATGCTTGCGAGGCCCGCCTCAGATGTCAGAGAGGTTGTCTCTGGGATGTTTGGCCTGCATTCCACCGATCCCGCGACGGTCTTCCTGTCCAGCTGGGCCCGCAAGGAGACCTTTCGGATAGACGAGCTCAAAGCCGCACTCTACGAATCGCGAGATTTGGTGAGAGCACACGGAATGAGACGAACCCTGTGGGTCGTGACCCGAGAGGCTCTCCCCGTGATGTGTTCGTCATCCACCGTGGGCATTGCCGAGCGGGAGCGTCGCCGTGTGGCGCGGATGCTGGAAGAAGGAGATATCACAAATGACGGTGAGGCCTGGATGACGGAGCACGGCAAGACGGTGATCGAGCTTCTCAAACGAAAGGGTCCCACCCTCACCCGAGAGATCAATCGTGAACTGCCACCGCTCGCAGAGAAGGTCACCGTCACCAACAGAGCCGGACGGGTCACAGGTTCCTTCGCTGCCGGATCACGGCTGTTGACCCAACTCGGTTTCGAGTCCGAGATAGTGCGGGCCGACCCGGTCGGCTCATGGACGAACAGCCAATACCGGTGGTCAACGGTCGAGGACTGGCTGGGATCGTCGGTCGAATCGATGCCGGTCGACCTAGCCCGAGCGGATCTGATCAAGCAATGGCTCTCTGCGTTCGGCCCAGGAACAGAAGTCGACATCTCCTGGTGGACAGGCTGGACACTGACTGCCGTGAGGAAGGCACTGGCCGATCTCGAGGTGGTCGAGGTAGACCTGGACGGCAAGACCGGGTTTGTTCTTCCCGGCGACGAAGAGGACATGTCGACGGAAGCCCCTTGGATCGCCCTGCTGCCGGCGCTCGATCCGACCCCGATGGGTTGGAAAGAACGCGACTGGTATCTCGGAGACTTGCAACCGGAGTTGTTCGACCGCAACGGGAATGTGGGACCGACCATATGGGCCGATGGACGAATAGTGGGCGGGTGGGGTCAGAGCAAGGACGGTCGCGTTAGCTACGAGATACTGGTCGATGTAGGCGGGGAGGCGTTGCAGGCCATCGCCGCCCGAGCATCAGAACTCCAGGAATGGCTCGGCGAAACGGTGGTTACGCCAAGGTTTCGAACACCACTGGAGAAGCGGTTGGTTTCGAGTTGATCAAGGATGCGCCCACGCTTGGGGTGCTTCCCGGACCACCGAATCGAATTTCATCCCCATCAGCACAACCCCAGCACAACCTGCATCTTTCGCACGAGCCTCAATCTCGGAAAGGACCTCCCAACCCGCCTTGCGGCGAACTTCGGGAGAGAGTTCAGCCAATCTCTTCTTCAGCCCGTCAGTGGCGGGCACCGCTCCGATCTCCTCCATGCGCTCGACCCATTTCGGACTGAAAGGCGGGATGACCATGAGAAACAACGGAGGGTCCCCTACCTCAAGGCCGAGTTTGGCTACTCGCTCCTCGACCGATTCGGGATCGAGCACAGGTCCGGCAACGAAGAACTGGGCGCCCAGGTCGATCCGCTTGCGGAACTGCCATGAGGCGAATCGAGTGGGCATGCCTACCTCGAACTGCGGCAGGTCTCGCTGCAGGTCGGTGAGATGGTCAACAATCTCGTGATGATGTGCGAGATGATCGACGTGGGGCATCGTGTCGCCGATGACCACCAAGAACGACCCGACACCGTTCATCAACGCGCCACGGACCTCTGACTCGATGGCAAGGATGTTTCGGTCACGAGTCGAAACCACCACTGTGGGATGAACGTGCGGAACGTCGTGGGTGATCCGGGCCGAGAACGCATAGGGAGACAACCTGATCCGCCCGAATACGTTGTCCGTCACGAGGACGTTCTTCCACGCAGGGAAGAGATCGTGATGTCGCGCCTCCGGCAGTTCTGGCGGGTTGATCTCAGCGATGCGGAGCCATCCGCTCTCACGTGTCAGCATGGCGGGCCTCCCTGGGCTTACGGGCGATGAAGTACTTGGCCTGCGGATGGTGCGCAATGATCGCCGACGTTGTTTGCTCAGGTTGATACTGAAAACCAGTCTCCTCCGATACCGAAACACCGATTCGACCGGCGTCCAGCAGACGGGCAACCGTGAGATTGTCTTCAAGGTCGGGGCAAGCCGGATATCCCCACGAATACCGCCCACCGCGGTACTGCTGCTTGAACAAGCCTGTCAGGGATGGCCCATCCTCGTCAGCAAAACCCCACTCATCGCGCACCCGCCAGTGCCAGAACTCAGCTAGGGCTTCAGCCATCTCGACTCCTAGCCCGTGCAGTTTCAAGTAGTCCTGATACTTGTTGGCGGCAAACAAGTCGGCGGTTCGCTCCGACACAGCCGCTCCCATAGTCACGATGTGGAACGCGGCGTAGTCCTTCTGGCCGGTCTCGATCGGACGGAAGAAGTCGGCAATGCAGAAAAATGGGTCGCTGACTTGCCGCGGGAATGAGAACCGGGTCAATTCTTTTTCGGGCTCCCCTGGCTCGAAGACGACGAGGTCATCACCGTCACCATTCACCGGAAAATATCCGTAGACCACCTGAGGAACAAGGAGGTCTTTGGCTCTCGCCTCCGCGAGGAGATCTCTCAACTCCGGTCGGAGCCGATCTTTGAACTCAGCGTCGGACTCTCCCGCTTCAGGACGGAATTGCCACTGATTCCGGAACAGGGCGGTCAGATTCAGGTACTGGCTGACCTCGTCAATGTTCAGTCCCTTGACCACCCTCGACCCGAGAAACGGCGGCTCGAAGACCGGGTTGTCCGCCGCCACACCCGGCGCCCGACTGGGTGTTGTGGCAGAAGGCGACGGGTCGACATGTCGCTGACGAGCTTGGGACGGGCCGGGAGCAGGATCCCCGGCGACGATCCGCCCCATTGCGTCCAGTCCGGCAAAGGCGTTCTTGCCGTAATAGAGCGGACCGTTGTATCGAGCCCGCAGATCAGCCTCTACATAGTTCCGGGTCAGGGCGGCGCCTCCAAGGATCACAGGGACGTCTCCGAGTCCTCGCCGATCCAGCTCGTCGAGGTTGTCCTTCATGATGAGAGTGCTCTTGACGAGGAGGCCGCTCATCCCGATAGCATCGGCATCGTGTTCCTCCAGGGCCTGGATCATCTCGTTGATTCCCACCTTGATACCGAGGTTGTGAACTTCGTACCCGTTGTTGGAAAGGATGATGTCAACCAGGTTCTTCCCGATGTCATGAACATCACCCGACACAGTCGCCAACACGACCGCACCGCGAGCGGCTATTTCCTCAGACTCCATCATTGGCTCGAGGTGTGCCACAGCCTTCTTCATGGTTTCGGCTGACTTCAGAACAAACGGAAGTTGCATCTCTCCAGAAGCAAAGAGCTCCCCCACCACGCGCATCCCGTCCAAAAGGTGATCGTTGATGATGTCGAGAGGCTTCCGCCCCGCTTCGAGCGCCAGATCCAGATCTTCGACGATGTTGGCTTGGTCGCCGTCAACAATGCGCCGAGCCAACCGTTCGCCCACGCTGAGGTCGACATAAGGATCAATCGCGCTGTCGGTTGCAACGACGTCGGTGAACAACTCGAGAATTCTCTCCAATGGGTCGTAGCGGTCCGCTCGGCGATCGTGGATTAGGTCGAGACAGGCAGAGCGCTGTTCTGGATCGATGGAGTTGAGCGCCACGATCTTCCCGGCGTGCACGATGGCGGCATCGAGCCCAGCCTCGACCGCCTCGTGCAAAAACACCGAGTTGAGCACACGTCGGGCTGCGGGGTTCAGCCCGAACGAGACATTCGAGACACCCAGCACGGTCCTGACCCCAGGGAAGCGACTCTTGATTTCGCGAATAGCCTCGATTGTCTCAATCGCGTCACCGCGCAGATCTACCTCTCCAGTTGTGAGCGGAAATGTGAGTGGATCGAAGATCAGATCCGCCGCGTTGAGTCCGTAACGCTCGGTCGCTAGGTTGTAGATCCGCTCGGCGATCTCGAGTTTCCAAGCTCGATCCCGAGCCTGACCCTTCTCGTCGATGAGCAGGCAAATGACGGCAGAGCCGTGCTCACGGGCCAGTGTCATCACCTTGTGAAAGCGAGATTCCGGTCCGTCACCGTCCTCCAAATTGGCACTATTGAGAATGCTTCGACCCCCCAGTCGTTTGAGACCGGCCTCCATCACCTCAGGTTCGGTTGAGTCGAGGACCACGGGAAGCGCCACATCAGTGGCATAGGCCGCTGCCAGACGGTCCATGTCGATAACCCCGTCCCTTCCGACATAGTCGACACAAAGGTCCACCAGGTGTGCTCCTTCTTGGAGTTGAGATTGTCCGATAGCGACACATGATTCAATGTCGTCGGTCAGCAGGGCGTCGCGAAACGCTTTGGACCCGTTGGTATTGGATCGCTCGCCGATCATGAGAAACGACGTGTCCTGGTCGAGGGTCACATGGCTGTAAATAGAGGAGACAGACGGCACCCGCTCGGGATTTCGACCCCTTAGATCACTCTCTTCCAACTCAGCGACCACCCGAGCCAAATGTTCTGGAGATGTTCCGCAGCAACCACCCACCACGCCCACACCTAGTTCGGTCACGAAGTCGCGAAGGTGCCCTGCTAGATCGTCGGGGCTCAGGTCGTAGCGCATCTGGCCGTCGACCACGCTCGGCAATCCAGCGTTGGGGATGGCAGATACCGGAACAAGTGAATGCCTCACAAGGTGACGCAGGGGCTCCCACATCTCAGTCGGTCCGGTCGCACAGTTCAGGCCTGTGACGTCCGGTTCCAGCGAGGACAACGACGTCAGCGCCGCTCCGATCTCGGTACCCGCCAACATGCGTCCCGTAAGCTCAATAGTGACCTGGGTCTGGATGGGAACCTCAATGCCGAGTGACTGCATGGCGCTGCGGGCCCCGTTGACCGCTGCCCGGGCGCCGAGAAGGTCGAACTGGGTTTCGACAACCAGGAGATCTACGCCACCGGCGATGAGGGCTTCAGCCTGCTCGCGATAGGCGTCGAATAGCTCGTCGTACGAAACGTGCCCCAACGTGGCGAACTTGGTGCCCGGACCCATGGAACCCGCAACGAACCTGGTTCTGCTGTCAGCTGCGGTGTATTCGTCCGCAACCGAACGGGCAATTTCTGCGCCGGCAATGGTGATCTCCCCTGCTTGACCCTCGAGGCCGTACTCAGCGAGCGGTCCGCCAAAGGACCCAAACGTGTTGGTCTCAATCACGTCCACGCCGACATCGAGGAAGGAACGATGCAGGTCTGCAATCACGTCCGGGCGGCGGAGATTCAGAATCTCGTTACATCCTTCGAGGTGCTCGCCGCCAAAGTCTTCAGCCGTCAGGCCAACCGTTTGGAGATTGGTGCCCGCGGCGCCATCGAAGACGACCACACCGGATTGAAGGGCTTCTAGATAGGAGAGTCGTTTGTCCAAGGGTGCTCCTCTGTTTCTCAACGAAACGCTTTGAGCACCTCTCGTCTCAACTCGAGGCCACTCATCTATCCAGGCATTGGCACCGTTTCTCATCCGAGTCGGTTGCCGCGGCGTCGCAGGGCCTGTCCCTCAGCCGCTCTCTATGAGCGTTTCAATATGAGAGTGTATATCGGTCGAACTGCTGATTACTAGAGAAATGCAGCGTTCAGCTGTTCGGCTGTCCGGTCGGGTCGAGAAAGACAACCGGGATCTCCCGATCAGTCCGGTGCTGATACTCCGAATATCCGTCGTAGGCATCAACCACACGAGGCCACCACACGGAACGCTCGTCGGCGTCGGCGGTGCGAGCCACGTAGCTGGTTCGCCGGGAGCCGATCTGAACAATGACTGCCGGCGTGGCAACCAGGTTTGTGTACCAAGTCGGATGGTTCGGGCGACCACCATATGACGCTATAACGACCAGGCGGTTCCCGTCGCGCAGATACAACAAGGGCACCGTATGCGGCTCACCAGTGCGGTGACCCGTCGTGGTGAGCAGAAGCATGTCGTTGTCCACAAGGCGATTGCCCAGTCGGCCACCGGTCAACGCAAACAGCCAGCGGTGTATCGCCGACCACCGGCGGACAGCACTATCCCTCACTCAGATCCTTCTCCACGACCTCGCTAAGGAGGCCCAACGGAACCGTTCCGTGACCGATCACAGCCTTATGGAACCGACGCAGCTCGAAATCGGCGCCGAGCTGCCGCCTCATGGCTGATCTGAGATCGAGGATCGCCCGTTCGCCAACCTTGTACGAGATCGCCTGCGCAGGCCAACCCAGGTAACGAAGCACTTCATCGCGAGCCTGATCCCGTGTCCGGAATCCGTAGGTCTCCATAAAGTCGACCGCGCGCTCGAAGCTCCACGGCTCACCGGCGTATGTCGGCGACGACGAATCGATGGCCAACCGCAGATGCAGCCCGATGTCGACGACCACACGCGAAGCTCGATAGAGCTGTTTTGCCAACATGCCGAAGTAGAACTTCGGATCCGATAAGAAGCCAAGCTCTCCCATCAGTACTTCGGCGTACATCGCCCAACCCTCGCCGAATCCCGGATACCACATCATGGTCCTCTGGTAACGGGTCAGCCGGTCCTTCCCATATGTAGCGGTGGCGATCTGAAGGTGATGCCCCGGGAACCCCTCGTGATATGCGGTCGACAAGTGTTGATACGTCGGAAAGACCTTCTGGTCACCAATCGCATACCAAACGCCGCCGGGCCGGCTCAGATCCTCGGACGGTCGCAAGTAATAGACGCCCAGAGGACCTCCCGGCGAAGCGAGCTGCACCGTCAACGGTTTGATGTCTTCCGGCACGTCAAAATGCTCGCCCGCCAGCTTCTCGACGGCATCGTCGAGGGAACCCTTAACGAACTCGAGCAGCGCATCGGTTCCCTGGACCGTCGTTTCGGGATCGGACTCCAGGAAATCCTTGACCTCCAGAACCGAAGCGCCCGGAACAATTACGTCGGCGACCCTGCGCATCTCCCCGACCAATCGGTTGAACTCCTCCCATCCCCACCGGTAGGTCTCGTGGGCGTCGATGGCCATCCCCAGGACAGCATCGGCCGCCCGCTCATACCGTTCGATACCGACCGCGTCTTCTCGATCGGCCTCCGGCAAATAGGTGGACTCCAGCCAATCGGCGAACTCACCCATCGAGCTTCGAGCCTGGGTGGCGGACTCAGTCAGCCCCGCGGTGTCTTGGCCCTGAGCCTCGGCCTGAGCGACCAACAGGAGATAAGGAGACCCATCAGAGGCGAGCTTTCGAGCCTGGCGGATGATCGACTCCACTTGGCGCTTGGCGACAACTTCTCCTGAGTCGATACCCGCCTGCAGTTGCTGGCGGTATCCGTCGAGCGGCTCGTCCAGCGTCCTCAGTCTCGATCCGACATCATCCCAGTCTGATTCGGTCCTCTTGGGCATGACGTCGAAGATCGACCGGAACAACCCGAACTGCGACCCGAGATGTCTCAGGTCGCGCAAATGGTCCAAGTGGTCGAACTGGAGGAGCGCCGTGTTGAGGCCGAGATCCATCACATTTGCCGCAAGCCAAGCGTCAGGATCTTCACTGTCGCGGTGAGGAGCGATCAGTTGGAGATAACGCTCGGCATGCCGCGCCCTCTCCTCATGTGCGTCAAGTCCGCTGAGGCCCCACTCGTGATTCGCTCCGGGGATGCCGAGAAAGGTCTTTAACACCGGACTGTGCTCGGTCGCCTCGGTCACGTACTGGTCGGCCACCTCGTATATCGAATCCATCGTCCTCGACGGTACCCGACGTCTGAGGCCAGACAGGCGGTCAGTTAGCGTCAGCCTCATGATCCGACTTGGTTTGCTCGCAGCCGCACGCATCACCCCGCCGGCCGTGGTTGTGCCAGCCAGAAGGAATCCGCACATTGAGGTGTTGGGTGTAGCGGCTCGAACCTCTCAGCGAGCTCATGACTTCGCTGACGAACACTCCATCCCGCGCTGGTATGGCTCATACCAAGCACTCATCAATGACCCTGATATCGACGCCATATATATCGCAACCCCGGCGTCGCTACATGCTGAGTGGACCATCGCCGCTCTGGAGGGTGGAAAGCATGTTCTCTGCGAGAAACCCCTCGCCGGCAACGCAGCGGACGCACGGCACATGGTGTCGAAGGCAGCCGAAACAGGCCTGGTTCTAATGGAGGCGTTCCACTGGCGTTTCCACCGCTTCGCTGGACGGATGATTGAGATCTTCGCTGGCCTCGAAAGGCCGGTGCGGATCAAAGCGAGGTTTGACGTACCGGGCGTGCCGAAGGGCAACATCCGGTACCAAAGGGACCTCGGAGGCGGAGCGTTGATGGATCTCGGCTGTTACCCGGTGCATTGGGTGCGGACGTTGTTGGGTGACCCCGTCGGTATCGAAGCCGACATGGACGTGACGGTGGACGGTGTCGACGACACCGCCCGGGGGAAACTGACCTTTGCCGACGAAAGCGTCGCCGATATCAGCTGTTCGATGATTGCGGGAGAACTTGCGTGGTTCCTTCATGCCGAAGCTGCCAACGGATGGATGAGGGCAGAAAACCCGTTGGCTCCTCAAGAGGGAAACCAGTTGAGTTGGACCATCGGGGGTGACAACGGCTCAGAGGAAGTCGCCGGACCATCGACTTATGAAGCTCAACTCGAGGAGTTCGTGGCAGCCATCGCAGGAGAGTCCGAACCGACCGTGACAGGCAGAGACTCTATTGGGAACATGGAGGTCATCGACGCCATGTATCGCAGTGCGGGTTTGACGCCAAGGCCTTGACGTCCGCCAACTCATCAATTGCGGGAAGGGGTTATGTTGATCTGATGACGCTCAAGTCACGCTCCACAGAGCAATTCATGGCCCACTACGACGAGTTGAAGAGTCTCTCTCGTTGGCTCTACGAGAACCCCGAGACCGCCTACCAGGAGTTCGAATCGTCCCGCAGACTGGCAGACGTACTCACACAACACGGCTTTGAGGTGACCTACCCGGCATACGGGCTTGAGACAGCCTTCGAGGCGAGTCTGGGAAATGACGGGCCGAGGGTGGTCATATGCGCTGAGTACGACGCCCTTCCCGGAGTGGGCCACGCTTGCGGGCACAACATCATCGCTACGTCTTCCCTCGGAGCGGCCATCGCTCTCGCCGGCATGGTTGACGAACTTGGCATCCGACTCACAGTGCTCGGCACGCCAGCCGAGGAAGGAGGCGGCGGCAAAGTGGCTCTGATCGAGGCCGGCGCCTTCGACGACGTCGCCGCATCGATGATGATCCACCCAAGCCCTCGCGACGTCGTCGACCCAACCCTTCTCGCTGCACAAGGATTCACCGCAACCTTCGTTGGCAAGGAGGCCCACGCCGCAGCTGCCCCACAGGTTGGCCTGAACGCTCTCGACGCTTTTGTTCAGGCGTACAACAACGTGTCGACTCTTCGACAACAGTTCGAGGAAGGAGATCGAGTTCACGGGGTGATCAGCGAAGGCGGCGTTGCCCCCAACATCATCCCGGCTCTCACTCGCTCGAGTTGGATCGTTAGATCGGAAACGGCAGAACGCTTCGAAGCTCTCAGAAAGAAAGTCCTCAACTGTTTCGAGGCGGCTGCGGCGGCCACTGGTTGCACCCTCGACATCGAGTTCGAAGGTGAGCCTTATGAGGATCTGGTGAGCAATCCGACCCTCGCCGCCGTCTATGCCTCCAACTCCGTCGCCCTAGGACGGCACATGCCAACCCAGGCTGAGTTGGCGACTCCAACTGCGGCATCCTCCGACATGGGGAATGTCAGCCGCCGCGTTCCGTCGATCCATCCCTCCGTCGCAATCGTCACCGACGCTGTCAACCATCAGCCTGAGTTCGCCGACGCAACAGTGACACCTTCCGGCGAGACCGTCATCAGGGACGGCGCTCTTGCCATGGCGCACACGATCATCGACCTTGCCACTGAGAACTTGTGGGACCAGCTATGAAAACGAGGAACTGACATGGGACACAAAGAACGCGCACAGGACCGGCTCGACGCAATCCACCAAGAGCTGGCTGATCTGTCCAAGTGGATGCACGACAACCCGGAGATCGGATACCAGGAGTTCGAGACATCAGCACGCCTGTCTAAGTATCTCGAAGACAAAGGGTTCGCAGTCAAGTACCCCACCCACGGCTTGGAAACGGCCTTCGAAGCGACGGTCGGAACCAGCGGACCACGCGTGGTCATTTGTTGTGAATACGACGCCCTGCCGGAGGTTGGTCATGCCTGTGGGCACAACATCATCGCTACAGCCGCCATCGGTGCTGGTGTTGCAGTCGCGGACCTCGTCGACGAACTTGGCATCCGAGTCACGGTCCTGGGAACCCCGGCCGAGGAGGGCGGCGGAGGCAAGGTCGACCTGATCAATGCCGGGGCGTTCGAAGACGCTGCCGCATCGATGATGATTCACCCGGCTCCCGACTATCAGCTTGACCCATCTTTCCAAGCCCGGTCCAGCTTCACCGTTGAGTACTTCGGCAAGGAATCACACGCGGCCTTTGCCCCTTCGATGGGAGTGAACGCTCTCGACGGGTTTGTCCAGGCCTACATGAACGTCGCGACGCTTCGACAGCAGATGCTGCCCACCGATCGAACGCACTGCATCATCGACCACGGCGGAGACGCTTCGAACATCATCCCTTCGTACACCAAGTCGACGTGGGGAATCCGATCCGCCACTTCTGAGCGTCTCGAGGAGTTGATACCGAAAGTGCACGCCTGTTTCGAAGCCGCAGCAGTGGCCACAGGCTGCCGAGTCGAGATCAAACCCATCGGACACCCGTATCTCAACATGGTGAACAACCCGACGATGGTTCGACTGTTCGCCGCTAACTCTTCGGCACTAGGTGTCGACATGCCTACTGAGGCCGAGACCGGTGCCGGAGGAGGCAGTTCGGACATGGGCAACGTGAGTCAGGTGGTTCCGTCGATTCATCCAATGGTCCGAATCGAGACAAACGGAGCCGTCAATCATCAGAAGGAGTTCACAGCCGCAACCATCACGCCAAGCGGCGAAGCCGCCATTCGACATGGCGCCTTGACTATGGCGCACACCATCATCGACATGGCGGCCGGCGACGTGTGGGATCAGTTGTAGCCACTTTTCGCCAACACAGACCGATACTGGGCGTTACGCTCCGACCCTCAATGGTGCGCAGATGACACAAACGCAAGAACCGACGGTCCTCGAGGTCACCGACCTAAAGACGCAATTTGTAACCCAGGACGGGACGGTTCATGCGGTCAACGGTGTCACCTTCGACCTCAAGAGAAGCGAGTTCCTCGGAGTCGTCGGAGAGTCTGGTTCCGGCAAGAGCGTCACCATGATGTCGCTTATCCGGCTCATCCCCATGCCACCGGGAGAGATCGTCTCGGGTGAGGCCATATTCGAAGACCGAGACCTGCTGGCCATGACGATCGACGAGTTGCGCCAAGTACGTGGGGGCAAGGTTGGGTTCATCTTCCAGGACCCGATGACCTCTCTCAATCCGGTACTCACTGTTGGCTATCAGATCGAGGAAAACCTCCGCCTGCATACGGACATCCCCGAGAAGCAACGGGCAGCCCGCGCCGAAGAGCTACTGGACATGGTGGGAATCCCCGACCCAGCCGCTCGTCTCAAGAACTATCCACACGAGTTGTCGGGGGGTATGCGGCAAAGAGCAATGATCGCCATGGCGTTGGCCTGCGACCCAGACCTCTTGATTGCCGATGAGCCGACAACCGCACTCGACGTGACAATCCAGGCTCAGATCATCGAGATCGTCAAGGACCTGCGTGAGAAGCTCGGAACCGCGGTCATTTGGATCACTCACGACCTCGGCGTAGTGGCAGGCGTTGCAGATCGCGTCCTGGTGATGTACGGCGGCCTGATCGTCGAGGAAGCCGGCGTCAGAGACCTGTACGGGAATCCACAGCACCCTTACACCGAAGGTCTGCTGGGTTCGCTTCCTCGCCTCGACCAAAAAGGCATCGAACTCGTCAACATCAAGGGACAGCCACCCAACTTGTATCAACCCCCGACGAGCTGCCCGTTTGCCCCACGCTGTGCCTACGCCTTCGAGAAGTGCACCCAGGAAAATCCCCCGCTGACCCAAATCACCGCAGACCGCAAGGTCGCGTGTTGGTGGGATATCGAGAACAGTAGGCCGCGCTATGACAACTGAGACCACAACCCCAGAAGCCACGCAACCCAACGGCAAAGGCGATGCCATCGTCACGGTCAACGGGTTGAAGAAACACTTCCCCATCATGAAGGGCCTCTTCCGACGCCAGGTTGGCGCCGTGAGAGCGGTGGACGGGGTTACGTTCGACATCTTCCGAGGCGAGACGCTCGGCCTTGTCGGCGAGTCAGGCTCCGGCAAGTCGACTACGGGACGTGTGATTCTCCAACTCGACGATGCGACCGAAGGCAGCATCACATTTGAGGGGATCGAACTGACCAAGGTCAAGGGTGGCGAACTGCGCTCACTGCGGCCTCGGATGCAAATGATCTTCCAAGACCCTCACGCTTCTCTGAATCCAAGGATGACTGTGGCGAGGATTATTGGAGAGCCCTTGACTGAACATGCGGCGGCGAGGGGCGAGGAGCGTCGTAATCGGATTGAGGAGCTGCTCAGCCTGGTCGGCCTCCAGCCGAAGCATGCCAACCGCTATCCGCACGAGTTCTCCGGAGGTCAGCGCCAGAGGATCGGTATCGCCCGCGCAATTGCCCTGAATCCGGACTTCATTGTTGCCGACGAACCGATCGCCGCCCTCGATGTTTCGATCCAAGCCCAGGTGGTCAACCTGCTTGAGGATCTCCAGGAGGCATTAGGTCTCACCTATCTGTTCATCAGCCATGACCTGTCAATGGTGCGACACATCGCCGATCGAGTTGCCGTGATGTACCTCGGTCAGATAATGGAACTCGCCCACGTCGACTCGCTGTACAACACCCCGCGCCATCCCTACACGCAGGCTCTAATGTCCGCTGTTCCGGTACCCGATCCGGTCATCGAGGCGACCAGAGAACGTGTGATCCTCGAGGGTGACGTTCCCTCGCCTTCAAATCCCCCGCCTGGGTGCCCGTTCAATACTCGCTGCCCGGTAGTCCAAGACCGCTGCCGTGAAGAAAAGCCCGAGTGGCGCGAGATTGATCCTGGCCACTTTGTGGCCTGCCATTTCGCCGAGAGCGTCGGCGAACTGGTCTCTATCCCATAGAGGCTGACGGGGTCACCACATCCCGTTTGGGCTGCCACTTCCAAAAATGGGTGGTAGCGTTTTCGCCGATGTCGGACGATCGTTCCGACATATGGAGGAAATATCCAATGAAACTACCCAGACTGCTTGCTTTGCTTGCCGTGTTGGCCCTCGTGGTCGCGGCATGCGGCGGCGGCGGGGATGAGACCACCACCACCGCGGACACCGGTGAGGGTGGGACTACTACCACCGCAGAGCAGACGCCTGACACCACGGCTCCCCCGGCAACGGGTGCCGAGGCGGGTTCAGGTGGCGATCTGCTGATCCTGCAGTGGCAGGCTCCGTCTCAGGCTAACTCCCTGATCTCCTCGGGCACCAAGGACCTTCTTGCTGGTTCGCTAGTGCTCGAACCTCTTGCAGAAATTGCTCCGGACGGCTCAATTGTCGCAACCGGACTTGCTGCAGAGGTTCCAACCGTGGAGAACGGTGGCGTTGCTGAGGACTTCACATCGATCACGTGGAAACTGCGTGAAGGCGTGCTTTGGTCCGACGGAACCCCGTTCACTGCTGATGACGTGCTGTTCACGCATGAGTACTGCTCAGACGATCTCACCGGTTGCACCGTCGACTGGTCGAAGATCGCCGACGTCGTAGTCGTTGACGACTACACCGTCACTGTGAACTTCACCGAGCCACAGCCGTACCCGTACGGCGTTGCGTTCGTCGGTTACACGTCGCCAGTGGTTCAGCGCGCTCAGTTCGAAGGCTGTGTTGGCGAGCAGGCCAGTGCCTGTACCGACCAGAACTTCGCACCGATCGGCACCGGACCGTACATGGTCACGGACCTCCGTCCGGAGGACACCGTCACGTACGCGTTCAACCCGAACTACCGCGGTAACGCGGACGGTCAGCCCTTCTTCGGCAACATCACCATCAAGGGTGGTGGCGATGCTGAGTCAGCGGCACGTTCCGTCCTCGAGATTGGTGAAGCCGACTACGCCTGGAACCTTCAGGTCGCTCCCGAGATTCTGCTGCCCATGGAGGCCGCCGGATTCGGTTCGATCGTGACTTCGTTCACGGCCAACGTCGAGCACATCAACCTCAACCAGACCGACCCATGGGCCGATCCGCCATCGGAGTTCCCGTCGCAGCACCCCGTTCTTTATCAGAACGGTGAGTTCGCCCGGGCCCTCTCGCTGGCAATCGACCGTGATGCTCTCGTCCAGGTGGGCTACGGCCCAACCGGCACCCCGACCTGCACATTCTGGCCGGTCGGCGAGCAGGCCACCACGGCCCTCGACTGGTGCTTGACCCGTGATGTCGACACAGCCAACCAGATCCTCGATGACCTCGGTTACGCGGACTCTGACGGCGACGGAATCCGCGAGCATCCGGACTTCGGTCCCCTCTCCTTCACCTATGTGACTTCCACCAATGCGGTGCGTCAGTCCAACCAGGCGATCATCAAGGAGAACTGGGCCGAGATCGGAATCGACGTTGAAATGAGCAACCAGGACGCCAGCCTGTTCTTTGACGGGACTAGCGCTTCTGACTTCTCCATCTGGAAGTTCTTCTCAGATATGGAGATGTTCACCAACGGTTCGGTAACCCCCGACGCAGCCAGCTACCTCTCCGGTTTCCACACCAGGGAAGTGACCACTGCTGCACTCGGTTGGCCCGCAAACAACAACATGCCGCGTTTCTCGGACGCCGAGTTCGACGAGTTGGCAGACAAAGCTCTGACCCTCTCCTCGACCGACCCCGAGTACACCGACACTGTTAAGAAACTGCAGGAGATCATCGTTGAAAAGGGTGCGATCATTCCGTTGATCCACCGTGGAAACGTGTCCGGTATCTCCAACTCGATCGAAGGATTCGGCGACCCCAATGGTTGGGACTCCGAGTACTGGAACGTCGAGAACTGGGTTCGCGTCGACGGCTAGTCCGTAGAACAAAAACCTCAGAAAAGAGAGCCTCCCGAGTCACTCGGGAGGCTCTCTTGCTATTGTGACCACTTGTCTGACCGACCGACAGATACAGCCGAGCAAAGCGATATATAGGACATGGGCACCTACATCCTCCGCCGTAGCCTCTTCGCGATCCCCACGCTGCTAATAATCAGCTTCATCATCTTCGCCATCCTCGACCAGGCGCCAGGTGACCCGACGGCCCAGCTCCCTCTCACACTGCCCGACGAAGTCAAGGAGGCCATCAGGGAGTCATTGGGCGTAAATGACCCGCTGGTGGTGGCCTGGCTCAAGTGGGTCAAGCTGATGTTCATTAACGAACCACTCAACGCCATCGATTCGATTTTTGGCACGTGCATCGGTGAATGTGAGTCGCGGGCAAGGATCATCTCGTGGTCCTCACGGGCTCCGGCCGTCGACATCATTTACCAGAGACTTCCTCAAACTTTGTGGGTCCTCGGGCTGGCGTTCCTGTTCGGAACACTCATTGCCATTCCGGTCGGAATCCTCAGTGCCTACAAGCAGTATTCGGCCTTCGATAACATCGGAACGTTCGTCACGATGATCGGCTTTTCGGTACCGACCTTCTTCACCGGTGTTCTGGCGATCATGATCTTCAGCGTCTGGCTTGGCTGGTTCCCCTCCTTCTATGACACAACTCACGTCGTCGAGTGGAGCAATTGGGACTCAGTCCTGTTCCAGATCAAACAGATGATCATGCCAGTGGCGGTGCTGAGCCTGTTCAACACTGCTGCTCTGAGTCGATTCACCCGGGCATCGGTGCTTGACAATCTGAACTCGGATTACGTGCGGACCGCCCGCTCCAAGGGTCTCGGTGAGCGCAAGGTCGTCATGACTCACGTCATGCGCAACAGCCTGATCCCCGTCGTCACGCTGATCGCCCTATCAGTTCCCGGTATCTTCGGTGGAGCGATCATCACCGAGCAGATCTTCAGAATCAATGGCCTCGGAGCCCTGCTGATCACGGCGATCGGTCAAGGCGACGTGCCAATGGTCCAAACCCTGACATTTATTTTCGCCGTCCTGATTGTCATCTTCAACCTCGTCGCAGACGTCACTTACGGGGCGCTCGACCCAAGAATCAGATACGACTGAGAGGCAGCTGCCATGGCCACGACTCAAGACCAGATCGAACAGCACCTCCAGGAGACGGTTCTCGAGGAGCAGGGCGAACGACACCGAACGCTTCGTCAGGATGTGTGGCGGCAGTTCAAGCGCCACAAGGGAGCAATGGTTTCCCTGGTCCTGCTCACGATCATCGTATTGGTGACGCTCTTCGGCTCCTTTATCTACACGGTCGATCCCTTCGCCATCGACGTGACCAACGCCAATCAACCACCGAGCTCTGCGAATTTGCTCGGAACTGACAATCTCGGTCGAGACGTCCTGGCCCGTGTCATTTTTGGCGGAAGGATCTCCTTGGCGGTCGGATTTGCTGCCATGGTTTTCGGAGTGTTCTTGGGGACGGCCGTCGGTGTGCTGGCTGGCTTCTTCAAGCGGCTGGACAGCCTCTTGATGCGACTGACCGACCTCTTCTTGGCGTTGCCGATCCTTCCACTGCTGCTTGTCGTCATCATGTTGTTCCGGGAGCCGTTGAAAGACGCACTTGGGCCTGAAATCGGCATTTTCATCCTGGTGGTGTTCATCATCGGGGCGACCAGTTGGATGCAGACCGCGCGTGTCGTGCGAGGCGATGTGCTCTCCATCAAGGAGGAGGAGTTCGTCTTGGCCGCCCGGAGCATCGGCACCCGGAGTCGAAAGATGATCGGTCGTCACATCATTCCAAACGTTCTGAGCCCAGTCATGGTGTCGGCCGCACTTGGGATCGCCGCCGCCATCCTCACTGAGTCCGCCCTCTCGTTCCTCGGGTTGGGCTTCCCTCAAGACTTCCCGACCTGGGGCCGTCTGGTGTTCGACGGTCGAAACCATCTGCAGATCAACCCTGCGTGGGTCATCGCTCCGGGCGTAATGATCTCGTTGACGGTGATGACCGTCAATTACATCGGCGACGGCATCCGCGACGCCCTCGACCCCAAACTCCGCTCCAAGTAACCCCCCTTTGCGAACCTCCGGTTGTTAGGCCCGTATACGGGTCTAACTGCCTCGAGAACGGTGGCGTTGCTGGCTTCCGCTCCGAAAGAACTTGACTCTCCCCTTGGGGTAGGCACCAGGATGAGGGATATGAACGAGTCACCAGCCGAGTTGATGTCGATTGGTCGGTTCTCGGAGGCCACCAGGCTATCGGTAAAGGCCCTGAGGCTGTACGACGAGATCGGGCTCCTCAAGCCTGCGCTCGTCGACCCGAACACCGGCTATCGCTACTACGCGCCTACCCAGGTTAAGGAGGGACACGCAATCCGCATCTTGCGAAGTGTCGACGTCCCTCTCGCTGAGATGGGGACGATCCTGAACTCGAATCCCCAAAGCAGACGGCGGGCGATGGAGAGGCACCGAAATCGGCTCACTGAGCAGCTAAGCCAGAGGAAACGAATGCTCGACACGTTCGACGAAATCATCGAAGGAAGGAAGACCCTAATGCCATACGAAGTCTCAAAGGAGACCACCGAGCCCCAGGCAGTGATGTCGATCAGTCGGGAAACGAACCTCCAGGACGTGGGTCAAGCTATTCAGGAGGGTTTTGGCGACATCATGGGAAGGCTGATTCCCAAGGGCCAGCAACCCATCGGAGCACCATTCATCATCTACCACGACGTCATCGACGAGGAGACCTCGGGCACTATCGAGATGTGCGCCCCCGTCTCGGAAGAGATGGCAGACAAGGTCATTGATGGGTGTCTCGTCGCATCGACGACCCACCGGGGTGCCTACTCCGCCATTCCACCCGCCTACCACGCGCTCAGCGATTGGATGCGGGTCAACAGCCACGAACCCGCCGGCCCACCTCGAGAGATCTACTTGAACGACCCGACGCAGGTCCCCGAGGCAGAGCTTTTGACGAGGGTCGAGTGGCCAATCTCCGCAACTTAGAAGGTCATCGACCCCAGTCGCCGGCGTTCTCGAGGTTGTTAGGCCCGTATCCGGGGCTAACAACCGGAGGTTCGTAGAACCAAAGGGTTTCGGGTTGTGGGTGGGCGTTGGTAAAACCGAGCGGGAATGGCTACTGACAGTCGGCTGTCCAACCTGGCCGCGAGGCGTATTGCGGACGGGTTCGACGAGTACGAACGACGGTTCAACGAAATCACGCTTCGGTTTCCCCAACACTTCTCAGCACGAGATTGGCCCGCGGCCCGATCGGATGCGCACGCACGCCTGGAGTTGTACGGCGAGGTGCTCGATGCGGTCGTGGACGATGTCAGCGAGTCCCTGGGCGATCGGGTCTCAGATCCCCTTCTGTGGGTCGCGGTCAAGGCGGTCTACTCCAACCTGATTCGCGACCGAGACGACTGGGAACTCGCCGAGACATTCCACAACTCGGTGACCAGACGGATCTTCGACACGGTCGGTGTGGACGAGAGAATCGAGTTTGTCGACACGGACTTCGACAGCCCTCCCCACCCGTCAACCGAGCCCGTCTACCTCGAGTTCAGTGGCCAAGAATCGACTCACCTGCTGCTCGAGCAAGTGATCACATCCTTCTTCGGCGCCTCAATCCCTCCGGACGCCGTGGAATCGGTCAGCGTCAAGACCTCCCAGGCCCTGGTCGAACGCGGCGGTCTTCCCACAGCCGATCGCGCAGAGGTCATCCGCTACCTCTTCTATCGAGGTCAGGCGGCGTACATCATCGGCCTCCTCTACTCAGGGTCTGTTCGGATCCCGCTGGTGATCGCCTTCCGGCATGGCTCGGAGGGCCTCGGTGTCGACGCAGTGCTTCTCAACGAGAATGAGGTCTCCATCCTCTTCAGCTTCACCCGGTCGCACTTCCACGTCGACGCGCCGAGACCGTACGACCTCGTACGCTTTCTCCGCCGCCTCATGCCACGCAAGAGGATCGCTGAGCTCTACATCTCCGTCGGGCAGAACAAACACGGCAAGACTGAGCTCTACCGCGATCTATTGCGACACGTGCACTCCACCGACGAGCGATTCGAATATGTCCCGGGGACCGAGGGTCTGGTGATGATCGTCTTTGGGATGCCGGGGTATGACGACGTATTCAAGGTCATTCGGGATTCCTTCCCTCCGCAAAAGAAGACGACTCGCCAGTCGATCATGGAGAAGTACGAACTGGTATCCCGCACCGACCGCGCCGGGCGACTGATCGACGCGCAGAATTTCCAACACTTGACGTTCGATGCCGAGCGCTTCGACTCCATCCTGCTCAAGGAACTGACGACCAAGGCTTCCAAGACTGTGCGACTCGACGGCGACCAGGTGGTCATCAGCCACATGTACGTCGAGCGTCGAGTGATCCCACTCGACGTCTACGTCAGGGCGGCGGTCGATTCAGCAGCCCGAGCTGCCGTCCTCGACTACGGGCAATCGATCAAGGATCTGGCCTGCACCAACATCTTTCCGGGAGACCTCCTCACCAAGAACTTCGGGGTCACCCGTCACGGCCGAGTGGTCTTCTATGACTATGACGAAATCGCACCATTGACCGACATAGTCTTCCGACATATCCCCCAGGCGAGAGATGACATCGAAGAGATGAGCGACGGCGCCTGGTTCTCGGTAGGCCCTTCGGATGTCTTTCCCGAAGAACACCGACGCTTCCTCGGCATGCCCGAATCGTTGGCCACAGCTCTCGGATCCGTACATGGCGACATCTTCGAAGTCGAACCGTGGAGGAAGATTCAGGAACGTATCAACGGTGGGGAACTGATCGAGATCCTCCCCTACTCGCCATCCGCCCGTATCGACCCAGAAGCAATCACACCAGGCTGGTAGGGATCACTCGGCCGCGGTGACCCCGATCTCGGTGGCCTTGACCGACGCCCAAACACTGCGACCTGGCTCGAGCGCCATTTCACTCCGGGCTCCTGGAGTGATCTCGGCTGTCAAGGGAAACGGGGCGGCCAGACCGACACGCACCCTGGAGCCGGAATCCTCGACCCGGTCAATGTGCGTCTTCCACACGTTGCGAGAGCTTCCCTTCGGTCGCTCAAGAGAAAGGTTTACTGCAGTCGGATGAATGTTGACCTGGACCGACCCAGTGGGAACATCTCCGGGAACCGTCAGGGTGAATCCTTCGACGTCCACCCGGTCGCCTGCACAGACTCCCGCCATCCGATTGGTGCCGATCATGTCCGCCACATACCGCGTCTTCGGCTTGATCCTCAGATCATCGGTGACGCCCGACTGCACAACCCGGCCGTCCTCGATGACCACCACTCGATCGGCGAGAAGGAAAGCGTCTACCGGGTCGTGGGTAACGATGAGCGTCGGCCCCATAAACACGTTGCTCAACTGGCTCAGCAGCGACCTGACCCGAGGCCGCACGGAGGCGTCTAGCGCAGAGGTCGGTTCGTCAAGGACAAGCGCAGCAGGGCGCATCGCCAATGCACGCGCGACAGCGACTAACTGAGCTTCACCGCCTGACAACGCATCTGGATACCTTGCCAGAAGATCACCGACCCCCATCGCCATCACGACATCGGAAGGGTCGCCTTTGGCCCCAAACCCGATGTTTTCCGCCACGGTCATATTGGGGAACAGCAAGCCGTCCTGAAACACGACGCCCAGCCTTCGACCCGCCGGTGACTCCTCAGTTATGTCCACCCCGTCGAGAACGACAGTGCTATCCCCCGGCTCCAGGTGCCCGGCCACCAACATCACCAAGGTCGATTTGCCAGCTCCGTTCGGGCCGATAACAGCAACAGTCTCGCCTGCTCCAACAGACACGTCGACTTGCAAGGTGAATCCGGTCGGCGTGGTCAAGGACGCAGCAACTTCGAGGGCTCTCATCGTCCACCACCAACCCACCGGTCTCGCATCGCAATCAAGATGATCAACGACACCACGACCATGACAAGGCTGATAGCAATGGCGGCATCACGGTCCGTCACAAGGTTCACAAAGACCGCTAGTGGCAACGTTTCAGTCCTTCCCTGCAGGCTTCCCGCAAACGCGATCGTGGCACCGAACTCCCCAAACGCTCGAGCCCACGTGAGCGCAAGACCTGACCAGATAGCAGGAGTTATGGCGGGGAGCGTCACCCGACGCAAGACCTTCGACGGCCCAGCTCCAAGCGATTGCGCAGCCATCTCCAGTCGCCGATCGGCTGCTCGAAGAGCACCTTCGACTGTGACAACAGTGAATGGCACCGCGATAAACGACACAGCAACGATCACTCCCCAAATCGAAAAGGGAAGGACTATGCCGGTGGCATCGGCGAGTGGGCCACCAATCAACCCCCGTCTGCCGAATGTGAACAGGAGGGCTGAGCCTCCGACAACAGGAGGCAGCACCAAGGGCAGGAGCACCACACCGCGCAGAAGTGCCGCCGAGCGGCCTTCGATGCGCGCCAGAAGCATGGCCATCGGGAGCCCCAACAGAATCGCCACAACCACTGCCGACACTGATGCCACCAAAGACAACGTCAACGCCTCCAAGACCACCTGTGATCCGACTACATGTACAAGTTCGTTCCACGGAACCTCCAAAAGAAGTCCAAGAATCGGAGCAGCGAAGAGCAGGGCACCTAGTACGGCGACGACAACCATCCATCGGGGAAGCCCGGATCGGTTCATGGTGACCCGAACCCAGCATTTCGCATGAGCTCCTGACCCGACGGCGAGAGAACGAAGTCAACGAAACGACCAGCCAGCCCTTGGGCCCGGCCATTTTCCAGAACCATGATCGGGTACGAAGTTTGGGGGGAGATACCCGCGCCGAAGTCAACGGACTCGACGCCCGGATGTGAGTCGCTCGAATACACGAGGGCGACATCGACGTCGCCCGAAATGACCTTGGACAGCAGTGATCCCACGCTTGCCTCTCTGGTGTCAGCCTCGAATGCCAAGCCCATCGTTGACGCCAACTCGTCGGATAGACGACCACAGGGAACATCGCGAGCACACAGGCCCACAACCAGTTCCCCACGAGTCAGATCCTCGAGACCCGTCACCCTGGCGGGATTTCCCATAGGCACCACCAGTTGCAGGCTATTGGTTGCAAACACACTTGGAGTGCCCACAACCAGACCGCCGTCAACCACTCGCTGGGCAGAATCGTCATCAGCAGGGGCGAACACGGCGATTGGGGCACCCTCCAAGATCTGATAAGCGAGAGTCGTTGAACCTCCGAAGTTCAACACCACATCGACGTCGTGTTTCGCTTCGAACTCAGACTCGATCGCGGAGAAGGGCTCGGCCAACGAAGCCGCCGCCGACACATACAGCGTCTCGACGTCGTTTTGGCCGCAACCGACAAGAAGGAAAAGGCCACAGGCGAACCACAAACACTTCACACCCGAACGGTAAACCGTTGAGGCACACCTCGGGTCCGGTGGCAGCCACAAGAAGAGGGAGCGGCCTTTCGACCGCTCCCTCTCACTCGTCTCAACTAGTTGGTGTCTTGCTCGCCTTTGAGGACGGCCTTGACGCCATCCACACCTGAAGCTGCAACATCTCTGACAGCGTGCACTGCACTCTCTCCGAGGCTCTCCGCGGCTTCCAGCGCACCCTTAGCGGCAGCTGTGGCCGCATCTTCGGCGCCGAGTCCAACCTGCTTGGCCCCAGCAATTGCGCCCGAAAGAGCCGCCGTAGTGGCATCAGCGATGTCGACACCGAGTTCGCCCGCTCCGGAGACAATTCCCTTTGCAGTGCCCTTGATGGCATCGAGAACGTTTCCACCGATCTCCGCGGCACCTGTCGCGGCACCGTTGACCGTGCTGGAAGCAACGTCGATGAAGCTCCCGGTCACATCCTTGGTACCGCCGAGTACGGACTGACCGAGGGCGAATGCCGCCTCCGCCAGGCCCACACCAGTCGACTTGGTTGCAACGATGACACCCTCGGCTACCGCCTGCGCGGTGCTCGTTGCGTCCACACCGATGTCCTTTGTGCCTTTGAATGCGGCACGAACGGTGTCGGACACCACACCAACTGTTGCCGCACCGATCTCGCCGACACCTTCAAGCACTCCGACGACCACGCCCTTGACGGTGCGTACCAGTCCGGTGCCGACGTCCTGGACAGCAGCCAGAGCGCCTGTGATGACGTTGGATGCCGTACCGGTCACGGCGTTGGCAACGTCCCCGGCATCGTTGAGCGTTGTGACCGTGACATCACGAGCCACGTCCGCCGTGCCGGAGACAATGCCTCCGGTGCCTTTGAGCACGCCGGTGATGCTTTCCTTCACCCGACCTGCGATTCCTGTCTCAGTCACTTCAACCTCCTTTGGTGACCCGATCTGGGTCTGTAGCTGAGAGTGCGATCATCCGTGCAAAACAAGCGAGATTCAATGACGTGTCGTGGCAGTCGACTGCCACATGGGTCGGGTGCTGTAGGTTGGCGTTGTGGTAAGAGTTGCGGTTGCAGGAGGCTCCTCCTTGTCCCGACGGGGTCTGGCAAGTCAGTTGAACGTCGCCGGATTCGAGGTTCATTTGGTCGAACCGAAACTGGGAGGATTCAGGGCCGGGCGACACGGCGAGCTTCTGGTTTACTTGTTCGATGGCGACACTCACGACCTCAACGCATTTCGTGACGATCTGCCGCACTTCCCTTTGCTGGTTGTTTCTGAGGAAGTCTCACCTGAGGCAGCAACCTTGCTCTTCGAGCTCGGAGCCAACGGGGTGATCGTCGAGCCAGAGGAAGACGAAACACTTGAATCTGCGATCAAAGCCGTAGCCGCAGGCCTGGCCGTCGTGCCTCCCTCTATCGCCAAGACGTGGGCCGCTCGTATGCCAGCGAGGGCCGGGGTCGAGTTGCTCACTCCGGACGAGTTGACGTGGCTGAATCAAATGGCGGATGGACTGACCATTTACGAGATCTCTTTGGAGGCCGCCTACTCCGAACGAGCCATGTTCAGAAGGATCAAGGCCATGTATTCCAAGATTGGTGTCGCCAACCGAACCGAGGCCCTGATCTGGGCTTCACGGCGAGGATTGTTCTAGCCAGACTTCCAGCTTGCCGGTTTTCAGACGGTGAACCCGTGCCCCCAGTCAACGTCGACCACCTCAATGCCATCGTCGGCCAGCACGTCGCGTGCCATGCCCCGAGCGAAGGCGCGACCCATCGGCGACAAATAGAAGTCGTGGATCGGGAGCACGTACTTCGGTTTCAGCCGGCGGGCGAACTCGACCGCACCTGTCATCGAGTCCCACGGAACCATCAACGGGAGGGCAAGAACGTCCCCGCAGACTGTTGGTTCCCGACTGTCTCCAGGATGAGTGAACAATCCCTCGACGGTGAATGAACGGTTCGGCGGCTGGTCACCGTTGGGGATGCGACCGTGGAGCACATCTTCGATTTCGACGTTGGTCGGAGCCTCGGTCGACACCGCTATCGATTTGTCCGCCAGAATGTCGGCCACATCCTGATTGGCGTACACAACCAGATCTGATTTGCGCCGAATCAGCCAATTGACGAAATCAGCACTCAGATGGTCTCGGTGCCGATGGGTGACCAGAACCCGACTCACATCGCCCAGTGCCTCGAGTTCGGGAGCCTCCTGGTAGGTGTGGAAGCCGGGGTCGATCAACGTCGCATCCTGGTCGGTTCTCACAAAGACGCATGAGTCTGTCAGTCGTCGGATCCAAGCCATACCCCAAAGATACGCGGACAGGGGCGGCAAATGTCAGCGTATGATCGAAGTTGTGCACGTTCCCGATATCGAAACGCTCAACCGCCAAGATCTGACAGCCCTCCAAGACTCCCGAATAGCCGACCTAACCGAGCGGCTTGCAGCCAGCAAGGTTCCGTTCTGGGAGCAAAAGATGAGTGGAGTCAGGCCGATCGGGCAGATCGGCGATATTCAGACTCTGCCATTCACTGAAAAGGCCGAGTTCCGTGAAACCTTCCCCTACGGCATGATCAGCGTCCCAATGGATCAAGTCGTCAGAGTCCACGCCTCGTCGGGCACATCGGGCAAGCCAACGATCGTCGCATACACCAAACACGACATCTCAGTCTTCGCGGAGGCGAACGCGCGCGCTCTGGCCGCCGCAGGAGGCGGACCCGACGACATCGTCCACGTCGCCTATGGATATGGGCTTTTCACGGGCGGCCTCGGGCTGCACTACGGGGTGGAAGCGCTTGGAGCCGTGGCGGTACCTGCTTCGGGCGGCAACCCGGGGTTCCAGATTGGATTGCTCGCCGACACTGGTGCCACCGGACTGGCAGCCACACCCTCGTTCTCGTTGATACTTGCCGAGAGGGCAGCCGAAGCCGGCATGCTCGACAAGATCCGGTTGCGGTGGGGTATCCATGGGGCAGAGCCGTGGTCCGAAGGACTGCGCACAAAGATGGAACAAGCCTGGGGAGGTACCTACGACGCCTGTGACATCTACGGGCTGTCCGAGATCATCGGGCCAGGAGTGGCCGTCGAATGTCGGGAGAACAAGGGCGGCATGCACGTGTTGGAAGACCATTTCTTCCCAGAAATCGTTGACCCCGAGTCCGGTGAGCCGGTGCCCGAGGGCTCGCCCGGAGAGCTGGTGCTCACCACTCTCACGAAGGAAGCACAGCCAGTTATCAGATATCGGACCCGAGACATCACTCGGTTCCTGCCTGGCGAATGCCCCTGCGGCAGAACTGGCCGCCGGATCGCCCGGCTCGAAGGCCGAGCCGACGACATGCTGATCATCCGCGGAATCAACGTGTACCCCCGCACCATCGAAACGATCCTGATGGATGATCCTGAGACAGGCGCGAACTACATGATCGTCGTAGATCGTTCGGGCCCTCTCCCCGAGGTCGAAGCTCGCACCGAACTCGCCGCCGACGCTGCGTCTTCAGCAGGTCAGGTGGCAGAACGACTCGCATCCAAACTGATGGAAACAGTTCGATTGAGGGTCAACGTCAACGTCGGGCAACCGGGCAGCGTCCCCCGCACCGAGGTAGGCAAAGCACGAAGAGTCTTTGACGCTTCGGAAGTGACTTAGCCCGCCAGGACGACCCAATCTAGAATCTGACCCGAACCCGACCACTTGGGGGCGGTCATCCCTGAATCAAACCAGTCAACATTGCTCAGCGCCCTGCGCACCATGGCGGCGCTGTTGGCGGAGAGAGCTAGCACAGCGCCAGACGAGGATTCGCGGACGTCGGCTGACCGGCTACGCCACCACGTCGATGAATTTCTGATTCCCCGCGCCCTGGACCTCACCTCACCACTAGTCGTCGTGCTCTTGGGATCCACCGGGGCCGGGAAGTCGAGCTTGTTCAACACTCTGTCGGGTAAGTCGCTCTCCAAGACAGGCGTCGTGCGTCCGACGACCATGACAGCTGTCGCTGTTACGAGCCCCCGCGACAGTCTGCCTGCGGGCTTGACCACGCTGCGTTCGGAAGGTCTGGTCGAGATAGTCGTGGATGAGGCCGCTCGCACAGGACTGGCTGTGGTCGACTCGCCCGACTTCGACAGCGTGGAAACAGGAAACCGAACGTTGGCGCGAACGCTGCTGGAAACAGCGGATCTCCTCATCTTCGTGACGACCGACACTCGCTACGCCGATGATGTGCCGTGGCAAGTTCTCCTACGAGCTCGCGAACGTGGTGTACCCATCGTCGCCGTGATGAACCGTCTGCCGTTGGACGACGAGGACGCCCATGCGGTGCTCACCGACTTCAAGCGACTCATTGCTGAAAACGGTCTCGCTGACCAGGGCCCTGCTGGCGCACTTGATGTGATCACCGTCCCCCGTGACGCCCTCGATCCTGTCATATCGGGCCTCGACGCCGATGCAGCGCGACCAGTTCTCACCGTGCTGGACAAGCTGATGGAAAGCGATCAAGCGCGCAAGGAGCTTGCAGCGAAAAGCATGACGGCCGCAGTCGAGGGTCTGGCGGATCCGACGAGCCGAATCATCGCGGACCTCGAGCGCGAGGGCGAGGCTGCAGTCCACCTCATGAAAGTGGCCGCCGAGGCGTATGAAAGAGCCAGAAGCGACATTGAGGGTCACATTGACCGCGGCTCTTTCCTCCGTGCGGAGGTGCTTCGCGAATGGCAGGAGTTCGTGGGAGCCAATCGGGTGACCCGAGTGATCTCCGAAGGCATAGGCCGAGTGGCCGCGTCTATACGCTCGGTGTTCGATCCCGGTCCGGAGGCACGTCCAAATGAGGTACGTACCTCGGCGTTAGAAGACCTTGCCGCCCTTGTCGTCTCGCGATCGGACGAAGCCGCCGCGTCGGCAGCGGAGAAGTGGAATGACCGCGACCTTGGGCGCCTCGCTCTCGAAACCGACGCTCACCTTTGGGGCTCGACTCCATCTCTGATGGACCAGGTCAAGACCAACCTCGAATCCTGGGCGACCACCATCGCAGCAGAGATCAACGAGATGGGGCACAACCGAAAGGGCATCGCCAAGGTTGCCAGTCTCGGCGTAAACGTGGTCGGCACGGGGGCGATCATCGCTGTCTTTGCCCACACCGGCGGATTGACCGGTGCTGAGGCAGGAATCGCCGCTGTGACCGCAGTCCTCAATCAGGCTCTTCTGGAGGCCATCTTTGGTGAGGGCAACGTCGCTGCCTTCATCAAGCGATCGCGGGCCAGGCTCGACGAAGTAATCGATTCGGTCCTCCGATCCGAACTGGATCGGTTCAGGGAGGCGCTTGCGGTGGGTCCGGAAAACCTCGAACTAGCCACCAAGCTGAGGGAATCGGTCGTCGATCTCGATCGAGCGCCAACAGCATGAACGCACTCAGAATCCTCGAACTCGCCGAGCGAGCCTCAGCCGAGGCCCAGACCATTGGTCTCGACGTGAGCGAAATCGACCAGTTGGTGAGCGATGCTGAGAAGCGTCTTGGCCTCACCGGCGACAAGTACGTACTGGCTCTCATCGGTGGAACCGGCGTCGGCAAGTCAACTCTATTGAACGCTCTGGCTGGTACCGAGGTCTCAAAAGCCTCCGTACTGCGGCCGACCACTGCCATGCCGACAGCTTGGCTCCACCAGGAGTCCGCTCTCGACATGACGGAGCTTCTTGAGTGGCTGGAAGTTGATCAGGTCGTCGAACACCAAGAGTCGACTCTCAAGGACGTCGCCATCGTCGACTTTCCCGACATCGACTCTGTGATGGAGGACCACAGGAAACGAGTCGACGAAGCCTTTCCCAAGTTGGATGCGGTCATCTGGGTGGTTGATCAGGACAAGTACGACGACGAACGACAGCACGTGTACCTGCGTGGGATGGGTGAAAGAGCCCGAAACGTGAAGGTCGTTCTCAACAAATCAGATCTGGTTCCCGCAGGGTCTTTGGACACACTGACCAAGGATGTCAACCAACGGGTCACAATCTCTCTAGGACGTGAGGTGCCCGTGTTCGTTGTGTCGGCCGGCACCGGCACGGGCATCGACTCTCTCCTCGAACATATCCGGCAGGAAAGCGACGCCAAATCGGTGATCGTCTCCCAGCTTGCAGCTCGAATCAGCGACACCGTGGGGCATATGTCAAGCGAAGTGGGCCACGCCGGAATGCTCCAGAATCTCGACGGTCATCTGGAGCGAGCGACCCAGGGAGCTTTGGAGATTTTCGACGCTGACGGCCTCGCCAGACAGACCAGGACCGCCTACCGCGAACGTGGTCGCGATCGGGCCGGATCGTTGCTCGGAAGAGCCGGAGGATTGCTTCGCATGATCACAGGGAAGAGAGCACGTGAGGCCAACCCTTCTCGATTCGCCAAGGGATGGCATGAGCGTGGAGACCTGGCGCGTGTGGTCCTCCCGGCTCGAGAGGCTTATCTCGACGCGGGTAGCGGCGTATCCGGTAATGCCCGGGCAGGACTGATGGGTCGCTTTGACCCTGAGTCGATCCGATCCGGAGTGTCCGCCGCCCTGGATCAAAGCGCAAGCGCCGTGGCTGCCGAGATAAAACTGAAGACACCGTGGCTGTGGAACGTTCTGGCCACTCTCCAATGGGTCGCGACCGTCGTCTTCCTTCTAGCAATCGTTTGGATCCTGTTACTCACCTTCGGACCCGGTGACATCCCGGTTGGAGACATCGACGTTCCGATCGTGGGGCCACTCCCCGCCCCAATCGTTGTACTTGCCGGATCGCTTTTGGCGAGCGTGATTATCGCGGCAGTCGTAGGTGTGCATTCTTCCCTCATCGGGGCTCGTGCTGGTCGCAGGGCACGCAAACTGGCAACCGAGGCTGTGAGCAAGTCAATAGATGACGAGGTTTTCACCCCGTTACGGGAGGTTGAGAAGGCACGGGCCGCTCTCAGGCAGATCGCAGGGTCGCTACGAGACGAAGGACTTCGCTCAGCGTAGGTTGGGGCAACCGGATAGTCACTGATCAGACCGAAACGGCGATCTTCGATCGGAGATGACCCTCGCCGACTCTCGACAACGCGTCTGGCAGCCGCTCGAAGGGATAGATCTCTTCGATATGAGGGACCAACTGGCCCTCGGCCATCAAGCGGGCTAGGTACTCGAAGTCAGATCCGACGTTTTTGGCGACAAACACGGTCGCCTTCTGACTTGTGAAGAGAGACCGGAGGGCATTGCGGAGCATTCGCGGAATTGGGTCGAGAAGACCGTCTTTGGGTCCACTAACGGCCACATAGATTCCGTCCGCCCTGAGCAGATGCCGATTTGAGGAGAACGGATGATTGCCGACATTGTCAACCATCACATCGACGATTTCTCCGGACGCCAAGTAGTCGGAGTTCGTGTAGTCGATCACGGAGTCGGCTCCGAGCGACCTGACAAGGTCGACATTCCGCTCGCTGCAGACGGCGACCACCTCTGCACCGAGCGCTTTTGCTATTTGGACCGCGAACGTGCCCACGCCACCGGATGCACCGTTGATCAGCACCCGATTGCCAGTAGCCACCTTTCCATGATCCCTGAGCGCCTGCAGCGCCGTTAACCCAGCAATACCTGCCGAGGCCGCCTGCTCGTGAGACACGTTTGGTGGCTTGCGTACGGCGAGGTCATGGCGGGCCGCAACAACCTCGGCAAAGGCGCCAGGCGCGGCTCCAAACACCTCATCGCCAGGCTCTAGACCCTCGATGCCGGGCCCAACCTCGATGACCACACCGGAATAGTCAGATCCGACCTTGGGATCCCTCGGAGAGGAGAATCCCATAGTTGGCCTTGCGATGGCTGGAGTCCCGGTCACGAAATGCCACTCGGCAGGGTTGACTGATGTGGCTTTGACCTCAACAAGGACCCGGCCCTCCTCCACCTCGGGTCGTGGCACATCTTCCAAAGAGAGCTCCGAGGGATGGGCATACTCGTGGCGGCGAAAGGCTTTCATTCCCGCACCCTACCATTCACCATACGCCGTAAGGTGCCGGTCTTGGAAAGGAGGGCCAGAGACCACCGACCGCAGGGACTTACATCGTACGGTAGAATCTACCTACAGATGACCTCGACAGCGCGAGCCTCTACCGACAAGAAACCCCTGAGCCGAGAGCGAGTTCTGCACGCCGCCGTCGACCTGGTAGATCGCGAAGGGCTCGACAGGCTCACGATGCGACGGCTCGCCCAGGATCTCGGCGTCGAGGCCATGTCGATCTACTACCACGTTTCCAACAAGGAGGCACTGCTCGACGGACTGGTCGAGGTGGTGATGGAAGAGATCAAAGAAGAGATCGAAAAGGACCCTCCCGTCGATGCCACGAACAGCTGGAAGAAGTCACTGCGGCAACGCATCCTGACTGCTCGCCAGGTAATGCTTCGGCACAAGTGGGCTCCCAGGGTCATTGAGAGCCGGTCGCCAATGCCTCTTCCCATCGGGCAGCATTTCGACGGGATCGTGGCGATATTCCAAGCCGCAGGCTTTTCGAATGATCTGACACATCACGCCATGCACGCACTAGGCAGCAAGGGTCTTGGGTTCGTGCAGGAGCTGTTCGCCCCCGTTAGCCAAGCGGACCTCGAGAAGCATTCGAGTGCCCTTTCCGAGATCGAGGAAGCCCTTCCCCACATCCAGCAAATGCTGGTGGGCGTTAAACACGACGATCCCGACTCGACGTTGGGATGGTGCGACGACCAAACAGAGTTTGAGTTCAGCCTTGACCTACTTCTCGACGGCTTGGACCATCTGCACAGCTCAGGCCAGCGCTAAGAGTTCCGATCAGGCTTGGCGGCGGGCCCGCTCTACTTCTATGTCGTGGACTGCAGCCACGCCGTCATCGACCACCACGTCATCCGCCACGGCGGTGGCAGGAGACTTGACGGCCGGCAGCTCCAGGGTGAACCACGTCTCGCCATCGCGCCGTTTGTAGGTGACATCGCCACTCATCATGTGTGCCATCGACTGAGACAGAGCTAGCCCGAGTCCCACAGATCCGGGCTGTCCCGCCGGCGAATGCGCTGACTTGTAGGGCTCGAAGATCGATGCCTCAGATCCAGGCTCGACACCGCTGCCGTCGTCCACCACGGACACCGAAACACGATCGGAACGAATGCCATATGCCAGCCATACGTTGTCGCCTCCGTAGCGCCGGGCATTAGTGATCAGGTTTCTAACAATCTGACGAACACGCAACGGATCGGCCAGTACCCATAGACCTCCCTCGGTGACCGGTGCCTCCAGGTCATGGGAGCTGGCAATAATCTCGATCTCCTCGACCAGATCGAAACGCTCAGGATGGATGGAGAGGGTTCCTGCCTCGGCCCGCGCGTGAGCCAACAAGTCGTCGATGATGTTCGACATCTCGGTGCCCTGCTCGACGATCAGGTTCAGCATCTCAGTCGAATCACTATCGAGCGCCTCCGACGCAATATCCCGCACCAAGGCGGACATGCCGACCACGCTGGTGAGTGGTGTCCTCAGCTCGTGCGACACAGAAGCGATCAACTGGTCTTTCGATTCGATCAGTGCTTCTAGCTGACGCTTCAAAACCCTCAATTCGGACACGTTGTCGGTCAGGCGGCTGTTCTCGAGGGTGGTCGACAGCTGTGACCCCAGCGTCGTCAGAACCCGCAGATCGCCGCTCTCGAAGTCCGATACATCACCAAGACGGTTCACCCCCAACAGAAGTCCCACTGGATCATCATCCACGGTCAGGATGTCGGCCAGCACTTGGCGGACCTCGATCCAGGGAAGCAAGTCGAGTACCGCCTGCTCCTCGTTCTCATCCAGGATTCTGCTCTCCTCGTTGAACGAGAGCTCGAGCACTGGAGGTGTCAGGTCTGTACGACTCATTCGTCGACGCGTGCCGTCGGTATCCACCACAGCGAGGTACGCCGAGGGGTCGTCCTCGGTCGGGAACAAGACCACTGCCGCCGTTTCCGCTTTGATCAGGTCGAGAAGCTGACTGGCCACGGCTTCGACCGCCCGATCGATCTGGGGCGTCCGGTGAAGGGTGGTGGCGGCCTCAAACAGTGCCTCGACCCGGTCCTTGTCCTGCACCTGACTCACATACGCCCGATAGGCGACAAACACCAGGAGAATCGGCACGAATCCGACCCACACAACGCTGCTATTCACCGTCAGAGCCATCGTGGCCACGATGCCAAGCAGGGTCGTGCCAACAGTCCCGATTGACGAAACCGTGAACACCCGAGCCGTTTCCGTCATCGACTCGGTGCCCCCTGAAGCACGTATGGCTCCCAACACAGCGGCGTGGCCTACGAACAACGCGGCCAACATTGAAAGCACTAAGGCACCGACCGTCCGCATGTCGAAGGCAACGACAGCGCCAGCTATGGCCCTGAACACGGCTACAGCGGCAACAGTCTGCAATACCAATTGCCCGAGGTTCAGCACCAACTTCACGGGCCGTTGGCGCCGGTGGACGCCAAGTGCCACCAGGCTTCCCACCATCTGGCCCAACAACAGTGCTGCGGGATTGGACATCAACAGCCCCAATGTCATTGGGACCTCGCTCTGCGAGAACGTGTGCGCGTCTTGTCTGAACTGGAGATGCACAACCATCAGCTCGGCGGCATAGAAACCGAGCCCGAGCCAGATCCAACTAACGCTGACACCGAGTCCAGTCGTTTCCGGCAAAGTTCGGATCCACTGGATGCCGATCGCAGCGGCGAGCCAAATGACAACATTGAGCGCCCAGACCCTGGCCTGGCCCGGCCGTGTGAAGGAGAGGGGCTTGACCCCAGTCTTGCTGTCGTCCTGGTTGTGAGCTGTATCTGTCATGCGTTCGAGAACCTCGCCCGTTATCGGCGGGCGAGGTTCTTCTCCTAAGGGGTGTTCAGCCCCATGTCTGGCCAGCTATCCCCATGTCTGGCCAGCTATCCCCATGTCTGGCCACTTTGCTTGGTGGTGCGGCCCCAGGTCTGACCCTGGTCCCGCTGAATCAATCCCCAGGTTTGACCGGGTTGAGGTCTGCCAACCGGAGCTCTGCCCCAGGTCTGGCCAAGATCGCTGCGGCTCATGAAGCCCTCCGATCCCTGAGCGAAGACCAGCCGGCACCGCTCCAGGTGGTTCCCGACCAAGTAGTCCCAGACCAAGTAGTCCCAGACCAAGTAGTCCCAGACCAAGTAGTGCCGGACCACTGAATCGTCGACCATGTGGTACCCGACCAGGTCATTCCGGACCACGTGGTGCCCGACCAGGTCGTTCCGGACCACGTAGTGCCGGACCATGTGGTTCCGTTCCACTGTCCACCCGACCACTTGGTCGTCGAACAGTTCCATTTGTTCTTGCCGTTGGCCGGAGTGCACCACGGTGACCACGCGTTACCCATGATGTCCTGTTCACCCGTGAGCTTGACGCCGTTGTGCTCGACATGAATCGAACCTCTGGCAGCCTCGAGAGAACCGTCACCTCGTGACTCCGGATACCACTGCGAGGTCTGGCCTGGAGAACCAGTCTGCGTCCCACCGGCCATGGTCAGGTCGATGGCTCCGGCTCCCTGGCAGGTGCTGCTCACACCATTCAGCGGACGGGCGGTGGTCATCAGCAGATGCTTCACCTGGTCGGCGTCGATGCCCGGCCGTTGGTCGAAGATAAGGGCTGCCGCACCGGATACGACTGCAGCTGCCTGGCTGGTCCCGCTACCGAGGAAGAAGCGTTCGCCGACACGAGCTTCGGGATACTGGGTGTCAATATAGGATCCCGGGCTACGCAGAGAGATGATGGACTTCCCAGGAGCGACTACGTCGACATGTCGACTGGAGGTGCCGCAACTCGAGAAGCTGGCAATCGTGTCGTCCTCGATTGATGGAGTCCCTTTGTGGTCAGAAGCGCCCACCGCGATGACCCATGGGGAGATGGCGGGGTTTCGAAGCGTCGATCCGTTGCCATCGTTACCGGCAGCGACAACTACCGCTATTCCAGATCTCCAAGCCCGCTCAACGGCATACGCCAATGGGTCGGACGTATACGCCTGCGATGAATCGGTTCCGAAAGAGAGGTTCAGCACCTTGATGTTCATCCCGTCGGTGTTCCTGTGCTGGATAACCCAATCTATAGCTGCGATCACCTGACTCACATCCGTGGAACCTTGGTAGTCCCCAACTTTGATCGAGATGAGTCGCGACCCCGGAGCAACACCGTGGAACTTCTGATCGTTCGAGGTGTCCACCGGAGAATCGCTGCCTGCGATGATCCCGGCCATGTGTGTGCCATGACCGAAAGTGTCCAAGTTCGCGTGTTTCGGGGACTGCGACTCAAACGACAAGTCCGGCCCGTGAACCACGCGCCTTGACGAGTTGAGACCAGGCACCGGGACAAACCCGGTATCGATTACGGCGACATCTATACCGGAGCCGTCGTATCCATTGGCCCAGAAGTCGGCTGCCCCGGTCCCCTGATGAGTCAACCAGTACATCGAGCCGGCCTGCTCGGCCGGCGCGCTATACGAAACTGCCGCAGCGTCTTCCCACTGCGTTCCCTTTATCTGCCCGTTGGGTCCCGCGAGCGCGGGTGTTGGGGTGGGCAAAAGCATCGCGATCATCGATGCTGCCAAGGCCAGTGAAACCGTGGTTCCCCTCCACCTGGTCCTTGTTCGGTTGATGCCGATCATCTTTTCCTCTCCAGCTCCCCCAATACGCGGGAGTCCAGCGCTTTCTCGTTAGATCGGCAGTCGGAGAGTGTTTTCTACAGGACCATTCGGTCGAGACCCGTATGGACTAGTCCATCGGGAGAGGGACCCTCTTAGGCAGTCTTCATATGGAGGAAGTCTTGAACATTGAGGACACCACCGGGAACTTTGAATCCAGGAGGCAAGAGTTGCAGGGCCCCTTCGGTATCGAGCAGTCGAGGTGACTCCAGTTCGATCATCTCGCCTGGCAACCGCAGCGTCGCTGTTCCCGACACCAGGATGTTCCGAACCCAGTCTGAATCGGGCCCATAAACGGCGATAAACAGGTAGCCGTCGTCCACCTTGTGAGCGTCGAGAGGCGTCTGCCGTTCCAGCCCGGTGGAACGGCCACGGTGGAGCAGGACTGGCCGTTTTCCCTTCTTGATCTCACGAGGATTGAAGACAGCGCGATTCAACTTGGCGAGCCAGCTAGGTGCAGGCATTACCGATTCCCTTTCAGAGCCGCGACCGACCGAGGTTTGATTGATCAGCCGCCATCAACTGTAGATGGGGTCGAGGTAAGAACCTGAACACAACCGCCACTAGCGAGTCGAGGGGTGGGAAGGGAGACGGGAGGGGCGGCGTCTCCCTTCGCTCGAACGGTCAATCAGTCAGTGTGGACGAACTCGAAGGTCTTCTTGTTGCCGAAGTCATCCTTGACGTAGACGGCAAACACCTTGCCGACCGGGGCGTGCTCAAAGATGACTTTGATTTCCCAGCCGCCCTGCTCGCCAACCTCCGCGACGCCGGAACCGAATTCTGATTTGACGTGAACCAGAGTTCCCGGTTTGCCGGTGCCGTGAAAGACGTCGTATGGCGGTGTCTCACCACACTCTCCATAGAGTTGATGGGCAGAAAACTCCCACTCTTTGGGCATTTCAGGCTTCTCTTCCTTGGGCTTCTCCTCCTCCTTCGGCTGTTCCTTTGGGGTCTCGGCCTTTTCCTCTTTGGGCACGTAGAGCTTGACGAGGACCGTGTCGAAGCCAACGTTGCCCGCCTCGTCGATCGCCTTGATCTTTACGTTGTTGTCGCCCGGATAGAGATGGAGCACGATTCGCCAAGCCCCACTCTCAGAAACGTCGGCCTCGTATTTGCCAGCGAAGACTCGAGCCCCAGGTTCGGTCTCACCCTCGAACACCACTTCCTTGCGCTCGAATACCTGGCCATCTTCAGGATGGAGGATGACGATTTCGGGGCGCGTTGTGTCCTTATGTTCCTCCTCTGGGTGCTCATCCTTTGGACGCTCGGCCTTCTCTGGTGTCTCGTCGTCCTCGAGCATCCCCTTTGGGATTACTTCGTCGTCGATGGACGGAATCTCGAGCTTCCCGGTTTCGGGCTGCACCGATTCGGTGGTTCCTGGTTCGGTCTGTTCGCCACCGGCTAGAGCCAGAGCGGTGGTTCCGCCGGCAACCGCCAGGATCCAGATCAGGACCGCAAGCCAGTTTCGCATTTGGCACTCCTTGCCTTCTCGTGTCCACCCAGATCCGCCGCGTGAAGCACACACGTTGCAGGGACCAAAAAGGTTTACCGACGCTCAGGTAAACCTCGAAGCGTGCCGATTCGTGTGATGTCGTGACCGTTGGAACCAAACCCGATCCGGTCCCCCGTGGTGAGGAGATGAACGTCAGTCATGAGACCTTCGAGAGCTTCTATAGGAGGGAGTTCCGAAATGTCGTCGGGCTGGCCTACGCCCTATCTGGTAGTCGGTTGGGCGCCGAGGACCTCGCCCAGGAGGCATTCATCGCCGCCCATAAACGGTGGGAGAAGATAGGTGGGTTCGACAAGCCGGGTGCCTGGGTCCGAAGAGTCGTCGCCAATCTGGCCGTCTCCGGGTTTCGCCGTAAGAGCGCGGAGAGGAAGGCGCTGGCACGCCTCGCCAACGAGCGAACGGACGTCATCCCTGCCCTCGAGGCTGAAGACGACGAGTTCTGGAACCTGTTGCGTGGCCTGCCAAAACGCCAGGCTCAGGCCACGGCACTGTTCTACCTCGAAGACCGACCTGTCTCTGAAATCGCCGAAATCCTGGAGTGCAGTCCATCGACGGCCAAGGTTCATCTGCACCGAGGCCGCAAAGCCCTCGGGGCCCGACTCGGTCTGGAGGTGAATGATGTCACGTGATCTCGATACGCGGGCTCGTCAGGCTTCCAGCGAGTTGAAAAGGGCCATCGACGCAACTGAATTCACGTCGGTCGCCCCGTCGCCGCCAACGCGTCGCCCGGCAATGGCCTTGAGGCCGGTGCTGATTATGGCGCTCCTTCTCATCGGCGCCAGCGTCGCCGTCGGCCTGGTGCAAGCCGTCTTCTCGGAAAGATCTGAGGAGACACCACCAACCATTACCACAGTCGAAAGCCAGTCAAGTGCTTCGACCGTAAGCGAGGAATCTCCACCCACGACGGCCTATGTGGCACCCGCCACACCGACAACGAAGCAAGACACGACTCCGCCGATGATCGTTGTGACTTCCCCCGAGGACGGTGCGGAGTTGAAGACCGAACGTGTGAGGTTCGAAGGCGAAACCGAACCTGGCGCAACCGTTCATGTGGGTCCTTACGAGGCCGAAGTCGATGTCGAAGGCACCTGGAGCATCGTGCTGATCCTCAACGAAGGGTCCAACGTGGCGCGCTTCACGGCCCGCGATGCGGCAGGCAACGAAGCCGAAGCAGCCATCACGGTTTCCTACGTGGCCGAGAAGCCATCGACCACTACCACAACGGAAGCCAAAGAACTAGGAGAGTTCACTGCATTCTCACAGTTCGGGTCGTGTGCAGAAGACCCGCCCTACGACGTCTACTACGGCACAGGACACCCGGGGTCAACGGTGAAGATCGTATCTGACTACGGCACCGCCATCGTGGAGGTGGGTGAGTCAGGAAACTGGGAGAAGAAGGTGATCTTCGAATCGGCCCCGGCCAACAAGCCCTTCCTCGTCACGGTCAAGGACGAGTTCGGGCGCTCTGCCAAGTTCGAATTCGTCTACCAGCCGGCGTAAACGTTCCCTGTCCTTGACGGTTCGGATCGTTGACCAGAGCTTGACTTGGAGCGCACTCCAAGAGATAGGCTCGGTTCCATGACCGACCCAGCTGAGCACAACTACAGCATCGGGATGGCTGCTGAACTCGCCGGAGTCTCCACCGACACTCTCCGCTACTACGAGAAGGAGGGTTTGATACCCGGGATCCCACGCTCAGAAAACGGCCATCGCAGATACGACATCGACGACCTGACATGGATCCGGCTACTTCGAGCGTTGCGCGCAACAGGTATGCCGATCTCTGGACTTCGTGATTTCGTAGCCCTCGCACAATCAGGCGCGGACACCGTCGAAGCAAGGTGTCGAATCCTCGATGACCACCGAGCACTACTTCGAAGCCGCATCGCGGAGCTAGAGAATCACCTTCAGGTACTCGATAACAAGCGACGCTTCTACGAAGGGCTTTAGAAGGTGCCAGCACATTTCGGAGGTGCCATGGAGTACCGCACGTTCGGGAGCACCGGGACCAAGGTGTCAGCGCTGGCACTGGGGTGCATGAACTTCGGCGGTCGACTCGACGAATCCGCTTCTGTCCAAATCATCGACCGCGCACTAGAGGCAGGCATCAACTTCCTGGATACCGCCAACGTCTACGGGCACGAGCCCGGCGATTTCACTGTTGGTAGGGGCCGTAGCGAGCAAATAGTCGGTAAAGCCCTAAAGCGTTCGTCGAAGAGGGACGGCGTCTGCCTTGCCACCAAGGTTCACTATCCGATGGGAGACGGGCCCAACGATCAGGGAAACGGACGCGAGCATATCGTCTCCCAATGCGAAGCCTCACTGAGAAGACTCCAAACTGAATACATCGATCTATACATCCTCCACGCTTTCGATCGCCAGGTCCCCCTGGAGGAGACGTTGAGCGCCCTCGACGAACTCGTCCAGCGCGGCCTCATCCGGCATGCAGGGGCCAGTGGGTTTCCGGCCTGGCGTCACGTCCAAGCGCAGGCGCTGTCTGCTCATATGGGTGTGACCTCGATAGTCAGTGAACAGCCTCCATACAATCTGCTTGACCGACGGGTGGAGAGGGAACTCATCCCGATGGCTGAAACGTACGGTCTTGCGGTGACTCCTTGGGCCCCCCTGGCCGGAGGGTTTCTAAGCGGCAAGTACAAACGGGACGCCAGCGTCCCGACCGGCTCTCGATACGACGTGTTTTGGGGAGGTGCCCGAGGCGCCCACACCAAGCCTCACGTCTACGACGTCATCGAGGGCATAGGGGCTCTCGCGTCAGAAAAGGGCTGCTCCCCCGCCCAACTCGCTCTGGCTTGGCTCCTGCATCAACCCGGTGTCACTAGCCCGATTGTCGGCCCCCGGACCGGCGACCACCTCCAGTCGGCGTTGGGTGCCCTCGATGTGAAGCTATCCGAGGCGGACTATGAAGCGATCAACCGATTGGTGCCGCCTGGACACATGACCGTCCCGTATTACGGCGGATCGGAGTACGGAGGCGTTGTCGAACAATGGGATGGCTGGAAGGCAGACATCCCAAAACGCTGAGATCAACCTTCCCCGCACATCCTCACTGTTTGCCAAGCTCCATACCCGCTGACAAGGCTCCAGTCACCAGCTCGATCAGTCCCGCGATGAAGATGGCGCCTCCCACGGAGACCACAGCTAGCCGAACTTCACCGAGGCCTGCTCGAGCAGCCAACACCGCCGTAGCGACTCCTGTAGTCGCGAGAACAGACCCAACGACCATCTCTTGTGAATGACTCAGCGATGCCGCGCCGAGGACGAGGGTCGATCCTGCTGCCACCAAGCCAGCGCCGAGGACAACAAGCACCAACTTGATATCGGACAACTCCTGACCGCCTCCGATGGCCATCATCACTGCGCCGGCCGCCAACAGCCCAGCACCGACAACTGTTTGCTGATTCAACTTTTTCATAGAACCTCCTTCTTTCACATACCTATAGTATTTGAATACTCTCGGTTTGTCAATACCCTAAGTATGCTAGGGCGACACAAAGAAAGAGGCCGCAATGCCGAAAAGGCTGACAAGGGAAGAAGCAAAGGAGCAAACTCGAACTGAACTATTGAGGGCTGCTCGAGAGCTCTTTGGGCAATTCGGATATCGCCGAACCTCTTTAGATGAGATCGCTGAGAGTGCTGGCTACTCAAAAGGTGCCGTTTACTCGAACTGGTCGAGCAAGGAAGATCTGTTTCTCGCCCTTCTCGACAACGAGTTTGAGGGCACAGACGCAATCAACTCTGATCAAGACCTATCCCCCACGACCTGGGCGCTCGCCACCCTGGAGTTCTTCGTGGATGCCGTGAACACGCCTGAAACCCGGGCCGTTCTGGCCGACCGGTACCAAAAGGCTCGAACCGAATCGGCTAGCGCAATCGCTCAGGGTCGACCGGAGCCCGAATGGGCTACTTGGACCGAGATCGCCTCGATCGCCATGGCAACCGGGTCGGGATTGATCATTCAAAACGCTGTTGACCCTGGAGCAATCGGTGATGACCTCCTCCAAAGAGTGATGCAACGGCTCATCGATGGGTAAAGCGGGAGTCTCGTGGCTGCTTGGGTTCGCGGTCGTGGCTGCGTACCAGGGCCTCTTCCGACGGATGCGCATCTGGAACAAGGAGGGTGAGCTCCTTCCGCAGAAGCTGGCCGTACTAGCACGCGCCAACGTGAGGCTCGGCAAGCTAAGACTCCTCTCGGGACTGGCTACTCAGCGTCTCGCTCGTACTACGACGTTTCGAGGCTCGTGGAGGGAGTTCGGAATCCTCAAGGAGGAGCATCAGCAACGGCTCGACGATGAAGCTGCCGCAAGGCAGCGTCTCATCGACTATGCCGGAGTCGAGGGAACTGACGATTCTGGCCGTCGGCTTGACCGCCGCGAGTTCGAGGAGACTCAGGCAGCGTTGAGGTTCCTTTCCACGTGTCACATGGGCCACTACCGGAATCGGGACCAACGATACCGGCCTGACCTACTCGGCATTGTGGAGTCCCACTTCCAGAGAGATGGGCTGGCCGAGGACCACGGCATCGAGATGCTCGTGTCGGCGGATGGCCAGAGTTGGTATGCAACGCGGCGGACGCCTTCTGAATGGTGTTTCGCGATTGGGGCCGTGGGACCTCCGCCGGACGAGTGGGTGTATGACGGCCCCCGACCTCCAGGGGGCTTTCCCGCCGAGCCCGAGTGGGACCGCTTCGGAGGAGGCGCCGCATCTGTGAACTGGGACTGAGTCCGCGACAAACCGCAGCCCTATTCCAGTGTCCTTTACTTGGCGTGGCCCTAAGCTAAGCTTATCTCGTAACCTTTGCTTAAAGGGATTGGAACCGAAGGATGGCTCAACTCCTCCGCAAACGATGGGAAACCCGTTTTCAGGGGATGACCCGCCGCGACCGGCAGGGCTGCAACTACGACGCCTACCTCCCCGATCCCCTCTCCGGCTGGGGGCTAACCCTGCCCGGCGACGTGGCCGCAGACATCGCCGATGCCGAGGCCGCGATCAGAGACCTCAACCAAGCCGGAACGACTCACGTGAGCCTGGAAGGACTCGCACGCTTCCTCCTCAGGGCCGAGTCCGTCGCCTCGTCAAAGATCGAGGGCCTCGACGCTGGAGCCCGTCGCCTGGTCGAAGCTGAAGCTCTCCTCGCCGAGGGCGGGGAAGCAGCCGACCGGGTCGCCGTCGAGGTTCTCGGCAACATCGCATCCATGGAGACCGCGATCGCACTGGCAGATGAAGCACGCGAAATCACCCTCGCCGACCTCCTGGGAATCCACCAGATCCTGATGGAGCGATCCCCAACCCCCGAACTCGGGGGTGTCATCCGCGAGGAGCAGAACTGGATCGGCGGCAGCTCATACAACCCCTGCAGCGCCACGTTTATCCCACCGCCAGCCGAGTTCCTCAGGGATCTCCTCGAAGACCTCACGGTCTACATCAACGGAGACGAGCACCCGGCGCTCGTCCAGGCCGCCATCGCCCACGCCCAATTCGAGACCATCCACCCCTTCGCCGACGGAAACGGCCGCACCGGCCGCGCCCTCATCCACATCATCCTCCGCCGGCGAGGCGTCGCCCCCTCCTTCGTCCCACCCATCAGCCTGGTCCTCGCCACCTGGGTCGATGACTACATCTCAGGGTTGACCGCGTTTCGTCACCTCCACCCAGCCGACAGCCCCGATCGCTCGACTGCCGCCCACGTCTGGCTTCGCACCTTCGCCGGCGCCGCGCTGCGAGCCTGTAACGACGCCCAGGCCTACGCCGCCGACATCGACGACCTGGTCAAACACTGGCGGAGCGCCCTCGACACCGTCCGCAAGGGCTCGGCCTTGGATCTCCTCCTCGATGTCCTTCCCGGCGTTCCGCTGCTTACTGTCGAATCCGCTGCCCGCCTGACCGAGAGATCCGACGTTGCCGCCGGCTCCGCCGTCAACCGCCTCGTCGGGGCCGGGATACTCATCCAGCGCAACATCGGCAAACAGCGCTACCGGATCTTCGAAGCACCCGAAGTGCTCGAACTGTTCACATCCCTGGAGCGAGCGCTCGCCAGCCCAACGGGAGACACCGCGACCGAGCCACCCGTCCGGCCCGTCCCCCGGCGCTAACCCTCGTTAGCGGCCGCTCGGAGTCGCTCCGTGATGTCTTCGGCATCCTCGTGGTCGAGCAGGGCGCCGCGCATCATTACAGCCAGACGGACAAGCGAAAGACCCTTGCAGTGCAAGGGTCTTTCGGTAGTAGCGGGGGCGGGATTTGAACCCGCGACCTTCGGGTTATGAGCCCGACGAGGTGTGTCCGTTGGGGGCACCGACGCGTAAAACCCGCCACCCGACCCCCGCAAACCCGAACCGACGACCCGCGAACAGGGTTTTTAGGGGGCCAAGAAACGCGAGCCGCCAGGTCCTCGATCCTCGGGCGAGCCGGACACAGCTGAATGCCGGTTGGTAGCTCTGCGGTCACACTTCCGCCTTGCGCCGGGCCCGCACATTGACCCCCATCCTCGTCATGACATCTCCTTTGGTGAGTTGGTAGGAGATCACTCCCGCTACGTGACCTACGAGTAGGCCAATGAAGATGTACGCGATAGCCTTATGGGCGGTGAGGGAAGCGAGTTCTTCGTCGATGTTGCCGGGGATGACATCGGGGGGAAGCGGCGTCATTCCGCTGCTCAGCAGAGTGACGATGCCGCTGATGGCGAGGGCGAACAGCACGACATAGAGCAGAGTATGTACCCCGCTGAAGAGCCTCAACCGCCACTGCGGCAAGGACGGTGGCGTTGGTGTTGGCTCGATCACTCTCCACGCAACACGCACCAGCGTCAACACCAGGACAGTCATTCCGATGCCGACATGAGCTCGATAGAGAACGGTCTGGGTGGGTCCGTCGTCGATGCGGGCCATGACAAGTCCGATGGGGATCAAAGCCAGGATCAGGATGGCCGACCCCCAGTGGAGGCCCCGAGCGAGTCGGCCGTAGCTTTCTGGCGTGCTCCTCATGTCGTGTGTAAGGCTTCAGTCGGAGAGAGACGTGCAGCACGGGTCGCCGGGTAAAGGCCGGCGATGCCTCCGATGAGCAGTGACGCCACCATCCCGCCTATCAACGCGACCGGCGGTACGAGTGTGTCCCAACCTTTGATCGTCGCGTAGGAGGCAGTGGCCAAGAACCCGAGCGCCACACCTCCTATCCCTCCGATGATGGCGACGAGAAGCGCCTCACCCAGGAATTGGTTGGCCACGTTTCGCCTCGTGGCGCCAAGGGCTCGTCTCAGACCGATTTCGCCTCGTCGTTCAAGAACAGCAATGACCATCACGTTGGCGATCCCGACTCCTCCAACCAACAGAGCCACCGCCCCCAATCCCAAGAAGAGTGCTGTCAACGTGTCGTCGGCTGCCTCCTGTGCTTCCAGGACATCCGTTGGTCGGGCCACTTCGACCTCTTCGGGGAACTCTGGATTGACGGTCGCAGCGAGAACTGCAGTCACTTCGTCGATTGCCTGGGGGTCGACCCGCACAAGGAGCCGAGTCGCCTCGTTGTCATGACCGAGATAGGTTGCGGCCGCCTCCATGCTGATCAAGGCAGAGCGGTCGAGGTCGGGGGCAAGGTCAAATGTCTCGAGGATGCCAACCACGGTGAACCAACTGTCGCCCAGCCACACCTGTTGAGTGCCCCAAACATCGAGAACGCCGAGACGTTCGGCCGTCACCGAGCCCAACACCACGGTTGGATAGTCCGCCTTGGCGGCGTCCAACCATGTGCCGTCAGCGACCGAACCTGCCAGCACATCGAGGAGGCTGAGATCAACTGCTTGGACGGTGATGCCGCCGGTCTGGCCGGGGTCAATGAGGTCGTTCTTGTAGATGTTGGCGTCCACTGCACTGACGACACTCGTCGACTCTACGGGCCCGATGCGTGCGACCATTTCGGCCGCCTCATCAGGGAGGGTTCCGGTGCCGAAGCCGATTCCTTCGCCAGGTTCGACCGTGAGGAGGTTCGTTCCGAGGCGGTCGAGCTGCGATAGCAGCTCAGACTTCGAAGACTCGGACAGACCGAGCACTCCGACCATCGCCGCGATTCCGATCATGATTCCTAGTGCCGACAGCACCGTCCTGAGCTTGCGGGTCCTCATACCAACTGTGGCCGTTCGGGCCAGGTCGGCGAATGTGATCTCGCTTTGCTGTAACGACTGGCTCACGCGGTCGCTCCCTGGAGCGCGGTGTCGTAGTCGATCGTTCCGTCACGGACACCTATCACCCTGGGGAACTCGTCGGCTATTTCCCGGTTGTGAGTGATCACCAGGATCGTTGCTCCGTTGTCGTGGATTTCCTCGATGAGCTCAACGATCGCGTCGCTGTTCTTGGTGTCGAGGTTGCCCGTGGGCTCGTCGGCCAGGATGATCGACGGGCTTCCCACCATCGCCCTCGCAATGGCCACTCTCTGCCGTTCACCGCCTGACAGTTTGGTTGCGGGTTGGTTCAGACGGTGCCCCATCCCCACCCGAAGCAGCTCGATCTCGGCCAACTGGCACCGCTCGTCGAGGGACCGCCCTGTGTAGAGCAGCCCGTCTGCAACATTCTCGAGAGCCGACATGCCGTTGAGCAGATGGAACTGCTGAAACACAAAGCCGATGTGATGGGCTCGCAACGATGACAGGTCGCGGTCCGATAGCTCGGAGACCCGGTAGCCGCTGACGACAATGTCACCCGAGGTGGGGCGGTCGAGTGTGCCCATCAGATGCAATAGGGTCGACTTGCCCGAGCCTGAAGGGCCCACCACTCCAACCAGCTCACCTCGGCGAACACTGAACGTCACACCGGCGAGGGCGTGGACCGGCGGTGTGGTCGGGTACTCCTTTCTGACATCGATCACGTCTAGAACCGCGTCTTCGAATCCCCAGCTCATGGCACTAGCACCTGGTCGCCGGCTTCGATGGCGCCTGCTGTGATTTCGACCAATCCGCCGGCGAAGAAGCCAACTTCGACGGCAACCAGACTGCGTGTGCCGTCTTCGTTGGGCACTTCCACTGCGTACCCGCCTTCGAGGAGGGCGACCAAGGCTGAGACGGGCACGGCAATCACCGACTCGACTGAGTCGGATTCGATGATGACGTCGACTGGCGCCTCGTCGAGGTCGCCGGCTTGTGAAGGATCGTCGAGTGCGATCAGAACTTGGAAGGTGGCCGGTCCGTCGTTACTGCGAGTTGCTGTTTGTGGAACAGATACCACGGTCCCCGCTATCTCAGTGAAGTCAGGGAGCTTCACCGTGACTGCAGACCCGGGCGCTACCAATCCCTGTTGGTCGGCGGGAAGATCCAATCGAACGACCTTTTCAGGGGAGCTCACCGACATCACGGTGTTGCCGGCGCCGACCTGGCTCGATTCGGAGACGAGCTGGCCCGTGACCCGCACGTCATCTGGCAAGAAGACGACCTCACCGAGATGAAGCACTCCGTCTGGTGTCAGCCCGCTGTTCTCTTGGAAGGTGAGAACGGCCTCTCTCGTAGCAGAGTCATAGATTCCGTCGACGACCAATCCACCGTCAGCGTTAAACCCCAGCGCCTCCAAGGACGCCTCGAGTTGCAGGACGTCTGGCCCGCTGGCGGCTTCACCGCTCGACACCGTCATCGCCGCAGCATTGGAGCTTGCATTGCCACCAAGGGCCGTGCTGACACTGATCACCTGGGCCGGTCCAGGAAGGAAAACAACCTCGCCGAAGTCGACGGATCCATCCACCTCGGCTCCAAGATCTTCTTGCCATGCTTCGACGATGCCCCGAGTCCCCGACGTGAACTCGCCGTCGACATCGAGAGACCCGTCCGGGTCATAGCCGAGAGCGACCAACGCCGTCTCCAGCTGGAGGACGTCGTCACCGGTGAGGTTCGTTGGCGCATCGAACAGCCGTCGGTAGGCCGGTTCGGTTCCGTATAGAAGGACCACCGGCTGGCCGTCTACCTCGAAGAGGACATCGCCTTGCTCGACGACAGTGCCCGGGGCGGCAAGCCATGTGATGGTGCCGTTCAGTTTTGGCGTGAGATCAATGGTGTCCTGACCGATCGTGAGATCCCGGTACATCGGTTGCTCGCCATGAAGTAGGACAACCGGCTCGCCGTCGACGGAGAACATCGGCTCTCCCAGAGCAACTGTCGTCCCCGGTTCGGCGATACCTGTGACGGTGCCACTGATCTGGGTCGCCACCGGGTCGTCGTCGGTCGAGCCGAGCGTCGCTTCGAATGTGACGACCTGCGTGAGGTCGGTGACGACCACATCGGCCACGGTCAGTTCGGTTGCACCGGCATCCGCGGTTTCGCTCCCGGCGCCGAGGTTGGCAATCACGAGCAACAAAGCGATGGCGCCACCGATGATGAGCGACCGGCGTTTCCACCGTGACGGTGTCGCTTCTGCAGGACCGTCTTCGGCTGCTCCGACCAGATCGGATTCGGTTGTCTCTTCGTCAATGGTGATGATTTGGTCTGTCATTAGTTCCCTCCTCTGCCCCCGCCACCGAAGGTGAACAAGTCGCCACAGGCGTCGAGGGCTGCTGCTACTTGGGGGTCGTTCTGATCGAGCCCTCCGAGGATTCCCCGGCCTCTGGCTCCGCCTTCAGAGAAGTCGGGGTCGTCGACATCGAGACCCTGGTCTCGTAGGCACTCAGCAAAGGCGAGCAGTTGGTCGGCGATCTCGGTTTGGTCTCCGCCTCCGCCGAATCCGAGGGAGAGGCCTTCGAGATGCTGGGAGCACGCCTCTCTCGCTGCGCCGACTGCGCTGCGGTCGATGTCAGCGCCGGTAGGACGGGGCAGTTGCACGTTGCCCTCACTGTCGACTGTTGGATCGGGGACGTCGACGCCGTTATCTCTCATGCATTGCGCGTAGTCGAGAAGTGCGACCTCGGTGTCGACTTCTTCCTGGCTCGACTGTGGGTCCTCGACGCCGCCAGCGTTTTCGAGACTGGCTACGTTGGCTGCAGCTTCGCCGCATGCCGCGAACAGCAACGCGGCCACCACGAGGGCGGCTAAGCGTTTGGTCATTGATTACTCCTGGTTCGAATGAAGACCAGGATCCGCGTCCAACCTCCGAAGTTCCTGTGAGTCGGCTAAGAGGTCTCTGAGCCTCAGACGTATTGCGACTGGTCGATGTCTCTGACCGTGACAGGGATGATGTTGGTATCTTGACCCGCCGGAAGAACCACTCTGAACACGGCGCCACCGGACTCCTGGTTGGCGGCTTCCACGGTCCCTCCATGCGCACGGACGATTGCGGCAACGATGGCAAGGCCCAACCCGGTGCCTCCGCTGCTCCGAGCTCGCGACTCGTCGGAGCGATAGAAGCGGTCAAACACCTTTTCCGCATCTCCAGCCAGACCGGGACCTTGGTCGGCGACCTCAACGATGGCTGCGTCCGCACCCGCCTCGAGGGTGACTGAAACCGGGGTTCCAGGTGGTGTGTGGGTTCGGGCGTTGGCCAACAGGTTGGCGACGACCTGGACAAGACGCTGCTCATCCCCCACGACTGTGATCGTCTTCGGCCCCTCGATCGTGATGGGCCGGTCGGGGTCGATGGCCCGACTGTCTGTAACCGCATCGCCAACTACGGCTGCGAGGTTGACCGGGCGGCGCTCAAAGGTCATGCCCCGGTCGAGCCTTGCAAGAAGTAAGAGGTCCTCGACAAGACGCTCCATACGTGAGCTTTCCATCCCGATTCTGGTCATCGCACGATCGAGATCGTCGACGTCGGAGAGCGCCCCACGACGGTACAACTCGGTGTAACCACGGACTGCAGCGATTGGCGTACGCAACTCGTGGGAAGCGTTGGCCACGAATTCCTTGAGACGATCCTTGGCGAGCTGTTCCTCATCGAAGGCAATCTCGATTCTTGAAAGCATGTCGTCCAGTGCGATTCCTAGCTTTCCCAACTCGGTTTCGGGGTTGTTGTCGCCCACCCGATGGGAGAGATCGCCACCCGCGATTGCCGTCGCGGTGTCAACCATTTGGTCAACGGGTTTCATCGCCCGGCTGACAATCCACCAAGCGACGCCACCGGCCACCAGGGCCATCCCGATACCCGTCAGCCAGAGCAACCTAACCAGACTTTCGACGGCTGCCGACACGTCTTCGAGTGGAACAGCCACCACCGAAACCAACCCTCCCCCGATGTCGGCGGCGATGGCTCGGTACTCGATCGAGCCATCGAGTGACGGGATGGTCTCAATCTCGCCGGAGGCCAACAACGCGTCGACGTAAGCAGGATCGGGAAGGGGGTCCGGGTCGTCGGCAAAACCCGAGGGCTCGGCCACCACCACCTCTCCAGCTTCGGTAACGATCATGCGGGCAGCCGAGTAGGTCACGAGTTCTCTCGACCCCCTTGCCGGTTCGAGCGGCACACGTGGTGGTTGACGGCCGCCAGACCGGGCCTGAACTCCGTCGAGCAACTCGTCGACTTGACCCACGAGAACGTCGCTCGTGGACCTGACGATGACGATCCCGAGTACCGCGATGACGATCAGCAGCAGGACCCCTATGGCAACGACGAGCCTTGCTCTGAGGTTCACCGGCTATTCCACTGCCGGCCGCATCATGTATCCGACTCCCCGCACCGTCTTGATCGAGTCCGCCGCGGCAGGGCCTAACTTCTTTCTCAGGTAGCTGACGTAGGTCTCCACCACGCTCACGTTGCCGTCGAAGTCGTACTCCCAAACGAAATCGAGTATTTGGAGTTTGGACAACACACGACCACGGTTGAGCATCAAATACCTGAGGAGTCTGAATTCGGTTGGGGAGAGCTCGACCTCAACCTCGGCGACGAACACTTGGTGAGAATCCTCGTCGAGTGTGACGTCACCCACCGCCAGTCGGTGACCCACCTCGGTATCCCGTCGACTTCTCCTAACCAGGGCCTCAATACGAAGCGAAAGCTCCTCCAGACTGAAAGGCTTCGTGAGGTAGTCGTCGCCCCCTCCCTGGAATCCGGCCCGCAGGTCGTCCGGCTGGTCACGCGCTGTAAGAAATATCACCGGTGCATCGACACCATCGCGGCGGATGCGGCGACAAACGTCGAATCCATCCACGTCGGGGAGGTTCACGTCGAGGACTATCACGTCTGGCGGCTCAGATCGGATAGCGCGTAGAGCGTCGTATCCGTTCAGCTCTGTGGCCACTTCGTACCCCGCGAAACGCAGGGCCGTCGAAACCATGTCCGACAGCGATTCCTCGTCGTCGACAACGAGGACCCGGGCGGCGTCCGTTGACTCGGTAATGATGTTTGCTTCCTTAGTTCGAGGCTCAAATAGCCAAAGTACGACTGGAGTCTTGGCATCGACTGAGAAGTTCCTGAGAGAATCCTGTGAAAAGTGTGTTATCTCTCGCTCGGAGACTCTGATCGAACTCCAAGCTCCTTCGAAGGACTGTCCAAGACGGGTGTCTGATGATGGGCACCACCTATCCAAAGGAGGTCCTATCTTGGACATTTCACTAACAAGGCGGACGGCGGCAATCGTCCTCGCCTCCGCCGCACTACTGGCTGTCGTTGCGTTTGCGATGCCGGCCGAGGCGGAAACAGCTGGCGAAAGCGTGGCTGTTTCGACGGAAGATCATGCCTTCGACACGAGGCAGAAGATCGAAGGAATTGGGTATCGCTTCATCATGTGGGCGGCTGAAGTCCTCGGGATCGAAACCGACGACCTGGCATCAGACCTCGAAAGTGGCCAGACCATCAACGATGTCGCCGACGCCAACGGTGTCGACACCGAGTCGGTCATCGACGCTTTGACGGCCGTTCCAAACGGTCGCATCGATGATGCCCTCGCCGACGGCACAATCGACGAATCGGAAGCCGCCACAATGCGCGCCGGAGTTCGCGAAAAGGCCGAAGACATCATGAACGGTGAACCCAACGACTATCGAATGGGTCTACGGGGTCGGCGAGCCGCAACGACCAACGCCTAACCGACAGGCAACCAAGCAACAAAGAGAACCCTGTCCACGTCAGACGACGTGGACAAGGTTCTTTCTCATGGACGGGGAGGGATCTCGGCGCTGACAAGTCGTGACGCCCTTTTGCCAGCAAACGCTGAGGATTCCCGCAGTCAAAACCCAGGTCAGCTCTCCACTGTTCCCACCACACGCAACAAAGGAAGCATCAGAATGGATACAAAGATCTGGGTTAGTCGCGTCGGGGTTGCGATCCTCGTCGTCGGCGGGGGCCTCTTCTGGTTCTTTGGCGGTGACGAACCCGCTGAAGTCGACTTGGCCGCAACTGCATCCTCGATAGCCAGTGAGGAAGCGACCGGGACCTCAACAACCGCGGCGCCCACAGAGCCAACGGCAAGTATCGAAGGGACCTGGAACGTCGACACCACCGTAGGGTCGTTCACCCTCGAAGATGCCACGACTGCATCCTTCGTCGGCTTCAGGGTCGAAGAGGTCCTCGACGGCATCGGGTCGAACACGGCTGTGGGCCGCACACCCGACGTTGTGGGATCAATCGTCATCGAAGGAACCACCCTCACCTCGGCTGAGATAACGGGCGACCTCACTGCCATCATCAGCAACGAATCGCGTCGAGACGACCACATCCAGGAGACACTGGACACATCCAGCAACCCCGATGCGGTATTCGTCTTAACCGACCCCATGGAACTTGGGAGCGAAGCTGGAGCCGGCGAACGCATCAGTGTCACCGCGCCTGGCGACCTCACAATCAACGGCTCTACCAACCCGGAGGAGTTCCAGGTTGAAGCACAACTGATCGACGGCATGATCCTCATTACAGCAACCGCTGTAATCGACTTCCCCGACTATGGGATAACGGCGCCGACAGGACCACTCGTTCTATCAGTCGAGGACCATGGCATCATCGAAGTACAACTCTGGTTGAGCCGGTGAGCCACAACCCGATCAAGCCGGATGTTTGACGACTAGAACCAGAAAACCCAGGCAGTGCCTGGGTTTTCCGGTGGTAGCGGGGGCAGGATTTGAACCTGCGACCTTCGGGTTATGAGCCCGACGAGCTACCAGACTGCTCCACCCCGCGTCGATGGAGATGACATTCTACGACAGTCGGAACGCCAACACACAACCGCCCCTGTCCATCGTCTCCGGTTAGCTTTGCCGGATGCCGCACGAGCAAGTCCAAAGACGGACTGTCCAAACGCTGATGTTCTCCAGCGCCTTTGGGCACGCGGGGGTCGTCGCGATCGTCGCCGTTGTTGGGCTGCTCGCAGGCAACATCCTTGAGAGCGACTCTTTGGCCGGGCTTCCTGGAGGGGCGGCAACTCTGGGCGCCGCAGTGGCAGCCACGCCCCTGGCCCTGAGGGCACGACGTGTCGGACGACGCCGAGCAATCCGAATCGGATATCTGCTGGGAGCAACAGGAGCCGTGAGCGCATTTATCGCCGGCCAGACCGGGGCCTTCTGGCCACTGGTGGCAGCCATGGCATTGCTGGGCCTAGCGCGGACCTCGAACCTGCAGAGTCGGTTCGCCGCAGCCGACCTCGCCACCGAAGAGACACGCGCCCGTTCGATCTCCCTCGTCGTTTGGGTGGCCACCATCGGGGCGGTCGTCGGGCCGGCCGGAGCCTTGTGGGCCAACCGGGTTGGTATTGACTTCGGATTAGCCGAGTGGACCGCACCCCTCCTGGTAGGTGCGGCTGCGTTCTTGATTTCGGGCGTAATCGTCGGATCCCGGCTGAAACCTGATCCCCTCGACCTGGCCGGTGGGATGGAGACAGATACCGAATCCTCTGGACCATTCGATGGCTTGGGCCGAACCATGTCGGCTATATGGGGCAACCGACGCGCTCGCCTTGCGATCATCGCCATGGCCGTCAGTCAGATGGCAATGGTGGCGGTGATGACAATGACACCTCTCCACATGAGGGACCATGGTCACGCCGACCTGTCCACTCTTGTCATATCGGTCCACGTGCTCGGGATGTATGGCCTATCTCCGCTTGTCGGTCGATGGGCAGATCGGTTTGGGCGACTCCCAATGCTGATCCTCGGCGCAACCGTCCTCGCCACCGGGACCGTCATCTCTGTCGGAGCCGGTTACGTGCCGAGCCTGATGTTCGCAGGATTGTTCCTCCTCGGCCTTGGGTGGAGCTTTGCCCTGATCGCCGGATCGGCACTCTTGACCGAGAGTCTCCCAGTTTCCGAACGGGTCGGGGCCCAGGGCTTCGCCGACCTTGCCATGAGCGCGCTAGGCGCCACCGCTGCAATCGGATCTGGATTCGTAAAGGCGACTGTCGGTTTTCATTGGCTGGCGAACTTCGCAACGCTTTCGGCCATCGCGATCATCGCTGCTGCTGTGATGGTCGCCCGTCATCGGCCCGCCACCCAGGAGATAGGCTGAAACTCATGCCTGGCAGCAAGCCCACAATCACCGGGCAAATCAACGCAACGGCCATCGAGTTGTTGGCTAAAGAACCCGACGGGATCCGCTGGACTGATTTGCTACGACGCCTCGAAACCATCCACCCCGATTTCCACCCGAAGACCATCAATGGGTGCGTTTGGAAGCTCGCCGAGAAATTCTCCGACGAGGTCTACAAGCCTGAAAAAGGTCTATTCCGGCACACCAAGTTCAAGTAACTCGGCTACCCCATCAGCTGAGCGATCTCAACCCGCTTGATTTCGGAAAGGGACTGCCACTCCGTGTCGTACTCGAATCTCTCCGCCAGGGACAGCGTCGAGTCAGGGGTCTCGAGCACCGAAAGAGCCTCCATCGGGATCAGGGCAGGATGGGCTACCCCGCATGCCCGCGAAAGCTTGAGAAGGTCTCCACGTAGCGCAACCAGATAGTTCGCCACGCGGTCTGCCTTGTCTTCGGGGTCAAGACCGCGTGCCAATCTCGCTCTCTGGGTGGCAACACCTGTTGGACAGTGGTCGGTGTGACATTTCTGAGCTTGGATGCAACCCACCGCAAGCATGGCTTCGCGACCGACCATGATCATGTCGGCGCCCAACCCCATGGCCACCACCGCCTGCATTGGGAATCCCAGTTTGCCGGCGCCGGCAAACACCACTTTGTCCTGCATCCCCGCTTCTGAGAAAGCACTGAAGACTGCTGCCATCCCCGATCGAAAAGGCAGCGACACGTGATCGGAAAACACAAGCGGCGCCGCCCCCGTGCCTCCTTCGCCGCCGTCGATGTTGATGAAGTCAGGCCCGCGACCCGACTCGGCCATATAGGCAGCCAACTCTTCCCAGAAGGAGACTTCACCGACCGCAGACTTGATGCCAACCGGAAGGCCCGACACTTCAGCCAGCTGCTCGACCCAGGCGACGAGGGAGGGAACATCGTTGAATGTCGAATGACGATTTGGGCTGTGCACGGTTCGGCCCGCAGGAACACCACGGGCGGACGCGATCTCAGGTGTCACTTTCACCCCCGGCAATACTCCCCCAAGGCCTGGCTTGGCGCCCTGGCTGAGTTTTACCTCGATGGCTCTGACTCCGTCGATCGAAGCCGTCTCCTCGAACCTGCCGATGTCGAACCCACCATCCGGTGCCCGGCAACCGAAGTATCCGGTGCCGATCTGCCAGATGAGCTCGCCGCCATGTCGGTGATGTACCGAGACACCCCCCTCACCAGTGTTGTGCAACGCTCCGGCCCGGGCAGCACCTTTGTTCAGTGCCTCCACCGCCGGGCCGGACAGCGATCCGAAGCTCATCCCGGAGATGTTCACCAACGACTCAGGACGAAAAGCACCAGACCGTCCTCGCCACTCTCCAAGCACCTTGGCGACTGGAATCCGACGCAAAGGATCCTCAACCTCAGGTTCAGGATGAGGAAAGGCCGAATGCCTGATGAACACGTAGTCGGGTGTCTCGAGGCGGTTATCTGTCCCAAACCCGAAATAGGGGTTCTCCGACTTGGCTGTGCTGTACACCCAACGTCTCTGATCACGCGTGAAAGGCCGCTCCTCATCGTTGTCGGTGACGATGTATTGCCTCAGCTCCGGGCCGACCGACTCGAGGGCATATCTGAAGTGCCCGATGATGGGGAAGTTCCTCAGAATCGCGTGCTTCTTCTGAGTCAGGTCGTAGATGGCGACTACGACCAAAACCACAACCAGGCCACCAAGGAAGATCAGCCAGTCCATCCGAGCAATGTAGCCACCAATGCAAGAATCCACCCGCCGTGGACACGACGAAACTCCCATCCGAACAAGGCCAGATGCCAGGTTTGGGCGGTCTTAAGCTGCCGTGGTCAGGAGCCGATAAAGGATGACCTTGTCGGGAGGCATCATGAAACAAACCACCAAACGCGCCCTCGCCCGCGTCACCGCCGTGATGATCACTGTCGTTTCCCTGATCGTCACGCCAGCAGCCCCCGATGCCCAGGCGTCACACAACTACATCTTGTTTGAGGACTCGGGAGGGCCCGACGACGCAGGCACCCAGGCGGACCTGGTCGAGATGTATGTCGACTACAGCCACCTTGGCGACGCGGATCCCAAGCTGTACGTCCAATGGACCTGGGACGAGACCTCCTTCCCTGGAAGCAACACCGGCGACGCTTGTGGGCTCTTCGATACCGACGGAGACGGAAACGCCAACAAGGCGATGTGCGTCACTATCGGCGGCAACCCCGCGAGCCAACAGGCCAACTCTCCACGTCTCTATGACTGCACCGCTGACAGTCGGAGCGATCGGTGTGGAGGAGCTGTTGAAGTCTTTGGATTCGTCTCGTCTTGTTCTGTCGCAATTGTCGCAGGAGACACCCTGGCGACATGCGTTATCGACATGGACGACGTCAATGCCCCGACGGCCACGATGACAAACACGTGCAGTTTCAACTCTTCGGAACCCAACTCCAATCCGCCTGATTGCGTCTTAGAACCCGGCATGGGGATAACGGTGGTCAAAGACGTCGTAGGCGACGCAGCCGTGACCACCGATTTCACCGTCACAATCACCGGCTCCGATGGAGGCACGGGCACCTACAGCGAATCGACTGTCGGGGATGATGCCTTCTTTGTTCCCGTGCCAGTCGGCACCCACCAGGTCGAAGAGACCAGCGCACCGGCGGGCTACGTTTTGGACTCGTCGTCCTGTGGTGGCAATCCCGCCTCGGTCACGTTGGCCGATGGGGACCACGTCACCTGCACGTTTGTGAATCGGGCGGCTCTTCCGTCGATGACAGCCTCCAAGACTTTCACTGCTGATCCGGTGATCGCTGGATCGACCGGTAACACATTCGAGATTTCGGCCACCAACAACGGCGAACTTCCGCTGACCTCGGTGAGCATCACCGACACCGTCGACTCAGCGTTCACAGTTACGAACATCACCTCCACGCAAGGCGGAGACTGCTCGGCTAGCTCGGGCAACTCCGTTGACTGCTCGATCGCCAGCCTTCCGGTCGGCGAGACCGCCACCGTGACGGTGACATTCTCGGTAGACAGCGCACAGGAGCCAGCGACGATTCCAAACTCCGCCAGTGTCACGTCAACCGAGGTAGCCGGTCCGCTTACACCTTCAGACTCGGTGGCGCTCACTGAAGACGTCACCTTGGCTGCAACCAAGACATTCACAGCCGATCCGGTGACAGCCGGATCAACGGGCAACACACTCACGATCGCAGTCACCAACAACGGACCTTCCGACACCGAGAACCTGTCGATTACCGACACCGTCGACCCGGCCCTCACAGTGACCAACGTCTCCGCTGACTCCGGAGCTGACTGCAGCAGCTCGACCGGCAACGGCGTCGATTGCATCCTCGCCACGTTGACGGCGGGCTCAACAGTCACCGTGACCGTCACCTATTCGGTGCCTTCCGACGTCGAGCCGGGCACGATCTCGAACACCGCGAACGTCAGTTCCGATGAGGATTCGACGACCGCACAGGACACTGTGGATGTGGTCGAGGATGTCACCCTGTCGGCGGTCAAGACCTTCACAGCAGATCCAGTGACAGCTGGTTCGACCGGGAACACCTTCACCATCGCTGTGACCAACAACGGTGCTTCCACCGCTGACAACATCAGCATCACCGACACCGTCGACCCAGCATTGACCGTCACCAACGTTTCAGCCGACTCTGGAGCCGACTGCTCGGCCAGTTCGGGACAGTCGGTCGACTGCACCCTCGCCACGTTGACAGCGGGCTCAACGGTCACTGTCACCGTCACCTATGACGTAGACGCGGACGTCGACACATCAACCATCAACAACACCGCCAACATCTCATCCGACGAAGACTCCACCACCGCACAGGACACAGTGGACGTCGTCGAAGACGTCACGTTGGCTGCAACCAAGACATTCACCGCCGACCCAGTGACAGCTGGTTCGACCGGGAACACGTTCACCATCGCTGTGACCAACAACGGTGCTTCCACCGCTGACAACATCAGCATCACCGATGTCGTCGATGCCTCGCTCACCGTCACCAACGTTTCGATCGACAACGGCGACTGCTCCGCCAGTTCGGGACAGTCGGTCGACTGCACCCTCGCCACGTTGACAGCGGGCTCAACGGTCACTGTCACCGTCACCTATGACGTAGACGCGGACGTCGACACATCAACCATCAACAACACCGCCAACATCTCATCCGACGAAGACTCCACCACCGCACAGGACACAGTGAATGTGGTCGAGGACGTCACCCTTGAAGCGGTCAAAACGTTCACAGCAGATCCGGTAACAGCAGGAACCACCGGGTATGAGTTCACTATCGCCGTAACCAACAACGGTGCTTCCACCGCAGACAACATCAGCATCACCGACACCGTCGACCCGGCCCTCACCGTGACCAACGTTTCAGCAGACTCCGGAGCTGACTGCAGCAGCTCGACCGGCAACAACGTCGACTGCACCCTCGCCACCCTCGCCGCCGGGTCAGCAGTCACTGTCACCGTCACCTATTCGGTGCCCGCAGATGGGGAGCCAGCCACCATCTCCAACACGGCGAACATCAGTTCCGACGAAGACTCCACCACCGCTCAAGACACAGTGGACGTCGTCGAAGACGTCACGTTGGCTGCAACCAAGACATTCACCGCCGACCCAGTGACCGCCGGATCAACTGGGAACACGTTCACCATCGCCGTGACCAACAACGGACCGTCCGACACCGAGAACCTGTCGATTGCCGACACCGTCGACCCAGCCCTCACCGTCACCAACGTGTCTATCGACAACGGCGATTGCTCCGCCAGTTCTGGCCAGTCGGTCGACTGCACGGTTGCCTCGCTGGCTGCTGGAGCCACCGTCACCGTCACGGTCACCTACGACGTAGACACCGACGTCGACACATCAACCATTAACAACACCGCCAACATCACATCCGACGAAGACACCATGAGCGCTGAGGACACTGTCGACGTGGTCGAAGACGTCACCCTCTCAGCGGTCAAAACGTTCACAGCAGACCCGGTGACCGCAGGTTCGACAGGAAACACGTTCACCATCGCCGTCACCAACAACGGTGCTTCCACCGCGGACAACATCAGCATCATCGATGTCGTCGACCCGGCCCTCACCGTCACCAACGTTTCAGCAGACTCCGGGGCGGACTGTTCGACCAGCACAGGAAATCTTGTCACTTGCTCGTTGACCACCTTGGCTAGCGGAGCCACCGTCACCGTGACCGTCACTTACTCAGTGCCTTCCGATGTGGAGCCTGGAACGACCTCGAACACTGCGAACGTCAGTTCCGACGAGGATTCAACAACCGCCCAGGACACCGTCGACGTCACAGAGGACGTCACGTTGGCTGCAACCAAGACGTTCACGGCAGACCCGGTGACCGCCGGATCAGCTGGGAACACGTTCACCATCGCCGTGACCAACAACGGACCGTCCGACACCGAGAACCTGTCGATCACCGACACCGTCGACCCAGCGTTGACGGTCACCAATGTGTCAGCAGACTCCGGAGCCGACTGCAGCAGCTCGTCAGGCAACAACATCGACTGCAGCTTGGCCACACTCACAGCAGCCTCCACAGTCACTGTCACCGTCACCTATTCAGTGCCGTCCGACGTCGAACCGGGCACGATCTCGAACACTGCGAACGTCAGTTCCGACGAGGATTCGACGACTGCGCAGGACACCGTCACTGTCGTCGAGAATGTCGCGTTGTCAGCGATCAAGACATTCACGGCCGACCCAGTGACCGCCGGCTCGACTGGCAACACGTTCACCATCATGGTCTCCAACACGGGATTGAGTGTCGCTCAGAACATCAGTGTCACTGACACAGTCGATTCGGCATTGATCGTGACTGGTGTGTCGATCTCGCCGAGCGGAGACTGCTCAGCATCTTCCGGCAATGATGTCGACTGTTCTGTCTCATCACTGATACCGGGCGGATCAGTATTGGTCACCGTCACCTATTCGGTGCCCGCAGATGTGGAGCCAGGCACCATCTCCAACACGGCGAACATCAGTTCAGACGAAGACTCAACAACCGCTCAAGACACCGTCGACATCATCGAAGACGTCACCCTCTCAGCGGTCAAAACGTTCACAGCAGACCCAGTGACCGCCGGATCGACTGGGAACACCTTCACCATCGCAGTCACCAACAACGGACCTTCCGACACCGAAAACCTGTCGATTACCGACACCGTCGACCCAGCCCTCACAGTGACCAACGTCACGATCGACAACGGCGACTGCTCCGCCAGTTCGGGCCAGTCGGTCGACTGCTCACTCGCCACACTCACAGCAGGCTCAACAGTCACCGTGACCGTCACCTACTCCGTGCCCCCTAGTGTCGAACCGGGAACGATCTCGAACACTGCGAACATCGCCTCCGACGAAGACTCAACAACCGCTCAAGACACAGTGGACGTCGTCGAAGCCGTCACCCTTTCAGCTGTCAAGACATTCACCGCCGACCCGGTAACAGCCGGCTCGACTGGTAACACATTCACTATCGCCGTGACCAACAACGGACCGTCGGACACCGAAAACCTGTCGATCACCGACACCGTCGACCCGGCCCTCACAGTCACCAACGTGTCAGCAGACTCCGGAGCTGACTGCAGCAGCTCGTCAGGCAACAACATCGACTGCAGCCTCGCCACACTGACAGCAGGCTCCACAGTCACCGTAACCGTCACCTATTCAGTGCCTTCTGATGTGGAGCCGGGAACGATCTCGAACACTGCGAACGTCAGATCCGATGAGGATTCAACGACGGCGCAGGACACTGTGGATGTTGTCGAGGATGTCACACTTTCGGCGGTCAAAACGTTCACAGCCGACCCGGTGACCGCGGGAACCACCGGAAATACGTTCACCATCGCAGTGACCAACAACGGTGCTTCGACCGCTGACAACATCAGCATCACCGACGTGGTCGATGCCTCACTCACCGTCACCAACGTGTCAGCCGACTCCGGAGCTGACTGCAGCAGCTCGTCAGGCAACAACATCGACTGCAGCCTCGCCACACTGACAGCAGGCTCCACAGTCACCGTAACCGTCTCCTATTCAGTGCCCTCTGATGTCGAACCGGGAACGATCTCGAACACCGCCAACATCGCCTCCGACGAGGATTCAACGACTGCGCAGGACACAGTGGATGTGGTCGAGGATGTCACCCTGTCGGCCGTGAAGACGTTCACAGCAGACCCCGTGACAGCCGGATCAACGGGCAACACGTTCACCATCGCAGTCACCAACAACGGACCCTCCGACACCGAAAACCTGTCGATTACCGACACCGTCGACTCCGCCCTCACAGTGACCAACGTTTCAGCCGACTCGGGTGCCGACTGCTCCGCCAGTTCGGGACAGTCGGTCGACTGCACCCTCGCCACGTTGACAGCAGGCTCCACTGTCACTGTCACCGTCACCTACGACGTAGACGCGGGCGTCGACACATCAACCATCAACAACACCGCCAACATCACATCCGACAAAGACTCAACAACCGCTGAGGACACCGTCGACGTGGTCGAAGACGTCACCCTCTCAGCGGTCAAAACGTTCACAGCAGATCCAGTGACAGCCGGATCAACTGGGAACACGTTCACCATCGCTGTCACCAACAACGGGACTTCCACTACTGACAACATCAGCATCACCGACACCGTCGACCCTGCGTTGACGGTCACCAACGTGTCCGCCGACTCCGGAGCGGACTGTTCGACCAGCACGGGAAATCTTGTCACTTGCTCGTTGACCACCTTGGCTAGCGGAGCCACCGTCACCGTGACCGTCACTTACTCGGTGACCTCCGATGTCGAACCAGGCACAATCCCGAACACCGCAAACATCTCATCCGACGAAGACTCAACAACCGCCGAAGACACCGTCGAGATATCTGAGGGAGCCGTTCCCGTCGCCGACCTTTCAGTGACCAAGTCCGCGGATACCGACACCGTGGCTGCCGGTGGGACAGTCACCTACACCATCGTGGTCACCAACGGCGGACCAGACACAGCCCTTGGTGCCTTGATCACGGATCCGATGCCGCTCGGAATTGATTCGTGGACCTGGACCTGCGCAGCGTCTGGCTCGGCAGTGGCTTCCTGCGGAATATCGAACGGCACCGGAGACATCTCCACCGGCGTTGATCTCGGTCCGGGCGACACCGCAACCATCACAGTCGTAGCTGTGATCGAGAGCGACTTCGTCGGAACAATTGCCAACACTGCTTCTAGCTCGCATCCATCAGATCCCGATCCGTCCGATGACGTGTCGGTCAGCTCTGTCGGCGTCACCCCGACGTCGGATGTGGGCATTGAGAAGACGAGCAACTCCAGTTCGGTATCCCCCGGAGCCACCATCATCTACACCCTCACGGTTACCAACGCCGGCCCCACTGCCGCAGATGGAGTTGTCGTAGCTGACACCCTGCCCGACGGAGTCACGCACCTTTCAACCACCACAAGTCGTGGGAGTTGTGACATCGCCGGACAGATCGTGACCTGTCAGGTGGGAGATATGGCGGTCGACGACCTCGTTGTCGTGACGATCACGGTACGGGTTGACAGTTCGTCTGCTGGATCCGATGTGACCAATTCCGCAGCGGTATCGAGTTCGTCACCTGATCCTGACCCATCGAACGACATATCGAGCACCTCGGTATCGGTAACGGCCAATCCACCGACCCTCCCGTTCACCGGAGCAGAAGTCCTACCGAAGGTGATCACAGCACTGCTCAGTCTTCTCTTTGGAGTGGTGATCCTGGCGACCACCAGGAAGAGAGAGGAAGACGAGCAGCAGGCGGTAAGGCTCTAGCGGTAGCGCCAGACGATCCGACCGCGCGTCGGATCATAGGTCGAGACCTCGACGTCAACTTGGTCACCTGGGAGAACGCGGATTCCCCGCCCGCGGCGCATGCGGCCGGACGGCTTTGCAAGCAGCTCCAGGCCACTATCTAGTTGAACTTCGAAGGTCGAATCGGGGAGCATCTTGGTGACGGTGCCCCGCATCCGTATGTATTCCTCGTTGTCTTTTGCCATGTGACAGTGATTTTAGGCCGTCAGAGTGAGCTAGGCCTAGAGCGGCCCAGCGCCCTGGGCGTTAGGCGGCGGGTTGACGAGATCGGCGATCTCGTTGAGGAGACGCTGTGCCTCACCTACCCAACGCTGATAATTGGCCAGGTCGCCTGACCTCAGGGCGGTCTCAGCATTGGCAAATGCCTGCTCAGCGGCTTCCACCAGTTCCTCCAAAGTGGCGTCGCTTTCACCGGGCTCGGGACCACCCGGATCGGGACTGGACTCAGCACCGAACACGAGCTCAAGGGCACCATCCAGCGTGTCGGACCACTCGACCCGATCCGAATAGACAACCGCCACCCGTCGGAACTCGGGGAATGCCCCGTCTTCTTCCTCGAGGAAGATGGGTTGAATGTAGATAACCGAGGTCTCGATGGGCACTACGAGAATGTCGCCCTTCGTGACTGACGAACCGTCACCTCTCCACAGGCTCAACTGCTGAGAGATCTCCGCATCCTGCTCGATCCGCTGGCCGGCCTGCTCAGCCCCGTCGACCAACTCACCCTGTGGCATCCGGAAATCAATAAGGCGGCCGTAGGAACCCGGAGTCGAGTCCGCCACCAAGAACGCCACCATGTTCCGCTTGGCCTTCGGGTTGAAAGGCTGGAGTAGCAGGTATGACAGTTGTTCCTCACCCGGTAGCTCGGTCAGCAGGTAGTAAGGCAGAATCTGATCCTCAAACGGCTCGCTGCGAACCCGCTGCTCCCCCCAAAGCTGCTCGGCGTCGGCCCGTACCACGTCGGATGGGTCGCCAGGGAACGACCAATCGTCGGGACCCGAGAAGAGCTGACTCTCCTGATTCACGTGATAGCGGAGATAGATCTGAGATTGGATTCGGAACAAATCCTGGGGATAGCGGAGATGTCCTTCGAGGCCGTCCGGCATCTCCGACGCCGGAGTGAACATCCCCGGATGTGTGTCGACCCATGAGTTGATGATCGGATCGTCGGTATCAACCTGATACAGAGTCACATCGCCTTCGTTGGCGTCGATGACCGCCTTCACCGAGTTGCGGACATAGTTCATGCCTCTGCGAATCCCGGTGGTGACACCCAGCCGGTCGAAACCATCGAGGTCCACCGGCTGGGCATACGGATACCAACCGCTCGTGGTGTACAGGTCGAGAACCCAAAGCACCCTTCCGTCGAGAATCACCGGGTAAGGGTCCGCGTCACTCGCCAGGAACGGTGCGACCTGATCGACGATCTCCATGACGTTCCGCTCTACGAGCACCCGGCTGTCCGGTCGAATCTGGCTGGAGATCAAAAGGTTGAGGTCGCGGTACCTGAAGGCGAAGGCGATTCTCTTCGCCAGGTTGTCGAGCACCACTCCCGCTTCGCCGGAATACTCGTTGAACCCGGTGCCCTCAGCCAGCGGAATATCGATCTCTTGGGGCTCCGATCCGGTCCGAACGATCACCGGGCGACCGGGATCATAAGTCTCGCCGAAGTAAACACGGGGCTCCAGCAGTTCGAGTGACTCCACGGATGCGACGGGCGGTACATCCTTCAACAGAAAGTCCGGCTGACCATCCGGCTGCACAACGTTGGCCTGGTTCACAACAGCACCGAAGCCGTGGGTATAAAAGAGTCGCTGGTTCTGCCAGTCCGGAGGAACCGCACCTTCCTCCAGTTCTCGTACCGCCACCATCACCTGACTGAGCGATCCGTCGGCGGTGTAGCGGTCGGTGTCCACCCGATCCAGGGCGTAATACGGCTCCAGCTCTTGGAAGTTCTTGTAGGTGCGGGGAAGCACGGACGTGTTCCAGATCCTGAGGTTGTCCACGACGTTTTCGTTGGCAGCGATAGCGTCTGCATCGAGATCGTCGGATGCAGGGAACTCACGCACCTCAACCTCATCTATGAGCCAAGCGGCCTTGGTCGCCTCCATGTTGTGGGCAATGAACTCCGTCTCGAGGCTCAGTTGGTTAGGAAGCACCTGAAAACGCTGGACGAAAGCGGGGTAGACGGAGCCAGCGAGAGCGGCGACCAACACCCAAGACCCGAGGGTCACCAACGTAAGGGCCCATCCCCTCCTGAAGATGTTGAGAATGAAGAGACCGGCGGCGATAAGTGCCACGATCATCAAGAGCTGGATTGCGGGAAGCCTCGAGTTGATATCTGCGAATCCCGGACCTGCCCAAGTTGGGGCGTTTCGATTGGCATACAAGATGTCAAACATGTCCAGCCGGTAGGCAAACGCGCGGACTATCGCAGTGACCGCCAAGAGAACGGACAGATAGATCTTGGCTCCTCGGGTCGTGGAGAGTCGGCGACCATCGAAACGAATCCCCCCGTTCAGGTAGAGGTTCACCGCCACCACGATGATCATCAAAACCATGAGGTTGAACACCCAATCCACAAGGTTCTCCCAGAAGGGAAGCCGGAACACGTAGAAACCAAGGTCCACGCCGAAGATGGGATCTGTGGCTCCGAAGCTTCCACCGTCTCTAAAGAGGAAATAGTCGTCCCGCCATGTGGCCACGCTCAAACCCAGCAGCAAGGCCACACCACCGGTCACCATGAACCTGAACTGCCGCAATCGAGGTTCGACCCATTCGCGGAATCGCTCCACGAGTTCCTCTTCTTCGCTGAGGTCAAATGGAGCCCACCGGGGAGAGATTCGATCAACCAGAGAGAGAGCACCCCAGATGACGACAAATGTGGCTACGACACCAATCGCTCCGAGCAGGATTGTCATACCCCAGTTCCGAAGCCAGACCTCGCGGAAATCGATTGAGTCAAACCACAAGAAGTCGGTCCACAAAGTGCCCGCTCCTGTCAGAACGAGATAGACAAGGCCAACAAATCCAAGGATCAGGCCGAGCGGACGGCGCCGTTCCGGCTGATAATCACTGGGGACACGCGTGAACATCTGGTCCGAGTCTATTTTGCGGCTGGGGAAACCGGAGCTGGTTCAGGCTTCGTCGTTGATTGTGCTCTGAGCAATGGCAGTTTCATAGGCCTCGATGGCGAGCTCGCGCAGTCGCCGTTCGGCCTCGTCGCTACGCCAGACCCGAAACACCCTCGAAGCCGCAGACTGACGTTCACGCGCTCCGTCCCCTGCCTCGACGAGGGCAGCGGAGACAGCTTCAGCCAGGTCCTTACCCAACAGCTCATCAGCCTTGGTAGCGGGCGTTCGGGGTCGCTTTGCTTTGATGCCGGTCATCTCACCGGCTGTGTCATGTCCAGCCGCAAAGGCCTCAGACCACACTGCAACAACCTCGGCTCGCAACCCATCGCGCATGCTCGCACCGTCAGGTTTCCATTCGTCCTCGGTCCTGAGTCCATCGAGTGCGATGTTTTGAATCTCCGTTATCGACTTCTTCAGACCACGCAACGCACGATTGGTGATCGGCAGCAGGCGAGCCTCCCGAATCTCGATCCAATCGACCTCCGCTTGCTGTGGCGCATCTTGAGATTCTTCGTCGTCCGAAACCGTTGGATCCTCTTCGGGATCGGGAGTGATCTCTTCGGTATCGGCTCCTTCGTCACCGCTGCGTAACGAAGCAAACAAGGCCCCCACATCATCGCTTGAGTCGACCGTGACCCTTTCGTCCGCGGGCTCTTCGATGGTGTCCTCGATCGCACCCTCCGGTTCTGGTACCAGCTCCTGTTGATCGGGAATCTGGTCCGACATCGATGCAACCTCGCGACTGACCTCCTCAGCCAACACCGGGTCCGGGTCAGGGACGGGCCGACTCTCGGGTCGGACAACCCTCACGGTTTCCCCGACATCCCATTCGTTGGGCGGATCCTGCGGTGGGTGAACAACCTTGACGCTCGAGGATTCTGAAGAGGCGCTCAAATCGAGGACACCCCTTCGTTCCTCCAGAGATCCCTCGAGCCTGGTGAGGGTCGACCGGACGTTCTCGAGTTCGACCAGCAGTTCGTCCCGTCTCTCCTCGAGCGCACGCGTCCTCTCCTGTGCGGTGGCGGCCTGGCGGTTGGCTGCGTCAATGATCTCGTCTCGACGGCGAGTTGCATCATTGACCGTTTGCTCGGCATCCATAGACGCGGAACGAACCAAATCCTCCGCTTCCCGTCTCGCTCCCGAAGTCAGCCGGTGAGCTTCTCTTTCTGCGGCCCCCATGACCGTGAGCACGTCACGCTCGGCCGTAGCTCTCATCTTCTCAGTCTCACTGACGACTTGGTCAAGCAAGTCCGATGCGGTCACCCACGCATCTCGGCGCAGGGATTCGGCGTCGGATGCGGCCTGACGCCTGATGTTCTCAGATTCTTCGGTAGCTTCGGTACGCCATCTAGTCGAGTCGAGGCTGGCCCGGGCGCGCATCGCTTCGGCGGCCTCACGGGCAGATTCGAGAATCGAGGCCACCTCTTTGCCCACGTTCTCAAACTCATGGGAAAGATCGGAGCCACTAGTGGCGGAGAGCTTCTGTTCGAGATCCGCTGCTTTCGCGCTCAAGGCCTCCATGACATCGGCGGCTTCATTCAGCTTGGCCTCCACCTCAGAGCGGTCGAGACCCCTCAGAACAGAACGGAACTGCGCTCGTCGAAGACTTTCAGGAGTGATATCGGACGACATTCAGCGACTAAAGATACTGGCGGCACCTGCCATCACCTGGTTTGTCAGCGCTGCTCCAAAGAGTTGAGAAACTCCAGAGCCTCACTCAAGGTCGTCACCGGGACAATCTCGATATCCGTTCGCTCGGCAGTGAGGGCCTTTTCGTAGTTGCTCGCTGGGACGAGGATGTACTCGGCCCCTGCCGCCTCGGCGCCAACAACCTTCTGGCGAACCGACCCTATGGCCCCAATAGTGCCGTCCAGATTGATCGTTCCTGTCCCGGCAACCACGTGACCCTTGGTTAGTTCGCCCTCGGTGAGAGCGTCAATGATGGCGATCGTGTGCATCATTCCTGCCGAAGGGCCGCCAACGTCACCGGCCTCGATCTCAATTGGAAACGGAGGCTCGGTGAGGACACCGGGAACGATGCCCACCAATGGCGATCCAGGCGCGTCGCTACGTTCAGCCAGTTCCACTTCGAGGTCGATCAACGAGTCACCACGGCGCACCGAGACGGCGACGACATCGCCCGGCTTCTTGCCTTCCAAGGCGTTCCCGATGTCTTCGACAGTGGATATCGGCTGGCTATCAACGGCCACGATGGTGTCGCCCAGTTCGAGAACCTGCTCCGCCGGTGCACCGGAAACAAGGTCGTTCACGACGACCTCTTTCGGAATCAGCTGGTACCCGAGATAGTCGAGGGCCACAGCTATCGACCTGTAGTTGGAGTCGTCCATCTGTTGGAGGACTCGGTTTCGATACTGCTCGTCAGACTCACCAGCCCGCCGCACAGCTTGCTTCCGAACCAAGTCAACTGTGGGATCAACCCCGGCGATTACCGCCTCAAAGATATTTACGTCCTGATGTACCGCCGTCAGCATCAACAACTCACCCTCGGGTGGATAGAAATCGACGTCCTCAACCAGTATCGAGTCAGCGGCATCGGACACTGGCCCAGGTGAATACGCAAGATAAGGGAGCTCCACGTTCCAGGCGGCCAGCGTCAGAAACGAAATCAAACCAATCACGCCAATGAGCGCTAACGGCCAACGAGCCACCCGTTCTGCTTGCTCCAGGCTGTCCATTGAAGATGAGGGTAACGACGGGTGCTGCCTAGAGGTCCGAGTGTCCGACCAGCGTCGTCAGTGAGGAGTTGAGTTAGATGAGTTCCGTAGCCGTAGCCCGGCACAATCTCCCAAACACACGATTGATGTCGATACTGTTAGTTCTTTCGGCGGCAACTCTCACCGCAGCTGCAGCACAGTGGGAGATCCGCCTGCCTTTCACACCCGTTCCAGTCACCGGTCAGACGCTTGCGGTTCTGATCTCCGGAGCCGTTCTCGGCTGGCGTCTGGGGGGCCTAAGCCAAGTCGTCTACCTGGCGTCGGGCGTGTTCGGAGCTCCTGTGTTCTCAGGTGGTGGCTCAGGAGTTGAGGTGATAACAGGATCAACAGGCGGCTACCTGGTGGGTTTCGTTTTTGCGGCTGTCCTCATTGGGAAGCTCTCAGAACGCGGGCAGGATCGCACATTCGCCACAATGTTCACGGCGTTCATCGCCGCAACGCTGCTCATCTATTTGTTTGGTGTTGCTGGCCTCATTGGTGCCACCGGATGGCCGGTCACCGAAGCGGTGGCCAAGGGCGTCGTCCCGTTTCTGTTAGGCGACCTCATCAAGGCAGCCGCTGCAGGTGTGCTTGTTCCGACAGCTTGGAAACTCAGCCCCCCGAAACGGTGACCCATCCACCTACCGCACGCACCGCGCTTGCTATCTCGCCCGGAACTTCCTCCTGAAGGAAGTGCCCACCATCCGTGGCAATCACCGTCGCGTCAGGCAGCTGACGCGACACCCTGCGCCGCACGCGCCCCAGGACCGGGTCCTTGTCTCCCCACACGATCGCCGAGGGTCCAGTGAAATGGTCCACAAGGTCGCCGATTTCTCTCATGGCAGGAATCGACGGGTGTTCCAAGGAGGAGGGAACCATTCGCACGAAGTCGACAACCGCCTGATAATCCTTCTTGCCTCGCAAGGCGTACGAGTAGGCCTTCTGGACCTCTCCAGAGATGCTCTTTCGATCCCCCTGGGCAATTCCGAGCCTCTTTTGAGGGAGGCCCAATCGCCGAGATAGGAACTCCCCTGCGCCGGTGGCAAAGATTCGGTGGAAGGCCGTTGGTTTGAACCCCGGTCGAGGAGGGCCGATCACTGTGTTGAGAACCACCAGTCCACCCAGGCGGTCAGGTTGGTTGATAAACGCCCCGAGCCCGATTGGCCCTCCCCAGTCTTGGACGACGGCGATAGCGTCCTTCAGGTCCAGCCTTTGCACCAGTCGAGCCATCCAGGCGGCGTGGTTCTCCAATGTGTAGCGTTCCCGCGGTACCCGCGAGCTGAAGCCCAACCCCACGAGGTCGGGCATTATGACCCGACAGGGGTCTCCCACCAGCTCCGCAGCGACTTTGCGGTATAGAAACCCCCAGGTTGGATTTCCATGAAAGGCAATGACGGGCCGCCCTTCACCTTGCTCCATCACATGGACATCCACACCCTCGTCGACATTGATCGCGTATCGCTCAAACGGAACCAGGCGTTCGAGCCAATCAGGAAGTTCAGGCGCCGGTAAGCGGTCAGCCATTGGATTCGAGTTCTTCGCCCAAATACGCCTTGATGACGTTTTCGTTGCCCTGGACTTCGATCGGAGTGCCGGTGGCGATCGGTCTTCCGAAGTCGACAACAAGGACACGGTCGGCAATATCCATAACCAATCCCATATCGTGCTCCACCAGGATGATGGCGATGCCGAGTTCATCCTGAACGTCGATAATGAACCGCGCCATGTCCTCGGTTTCCTCGAGGTTCATTCCGGCAACCGGCTCATCGAGAAGCAAAAGCTCGGGGTCCATGGCTAGAGCTCTGCCGAGCTCGACACGCTTCTGAACGCCGTACGGCAGCAACCCCACCGGGTGTTTCCGCCATTGTTCGATCTCGAGAAAATCGATGATGCTCTCAACGATCTCGCGATTCTCCATCTCCTCGCGCTTGGCCTTGCCGAGCCAGACGGCGCCAGCAAGCCAACCTGACTTCATTCGGACGTGTCGGCCGGTGAGAATGTTCTCGAGCACCGTCATGTGCGGATAGAGGGCGATGTTCTGGAAGGTCCGGGCGATGCCCTTCTCCGCGGTGAAATTGGGTTTGAGCCCCATCAGTGACTCGCCCTTCCAGCGGATATCGCCCTCCTGCGGTCGATAGACCTGGTTCAGCGAGTTGAAGATCGACGTCTTGCCCGCACCGTTGGGGCCGATAATGGCGAACAGCTCTCCATCATCGACATGGAAGGACACACCGTCGATGGCCTTGACGCCGCGGAAGGAAAGGTGGATGTCGTCTACTTCGAGCAGGTGCTCGTAGTCGGTAGGACCAGTCCTCTCGATCCGTCTTTGAAGCAGCTGACCACTCATGACAGCCACCTCTTACGCCGCTTGTAATGCTTCACATCTCTGAACGACTTCTTCTCACCCGAAGCGTGAAGGCCGAGGTAGAACTCTTTGACATCCTCGTCTTTCAGCAGCTTCTGAGGGTCACCGTCCATCACCATCTTCCCCGTCTCCATGATGTAGCCGTGATGGGCAATCGACAGTGCCATGTTGGCGTTCTGCTCGATCAGCAGGACAGCGGTTCCCTGTTCGTTGATCTCGACGATGATGTCCCGAACCTCTTGCACAAGCAGGGGGGCTAACCCAAGTGAAGGCTCGTCGAGTATCAGCAGCTTGGGATCCTGCATAAGCGCTCGCCCAATGGCCAGCATTTGTTGCTCCCCACCAGACAGATAACCCGCAGTGGCGGACCTACGCTCGCTGAGACGAGGGAACAACTCCATCACCTTCTCGAAAGAGTCGCGGTAGCCCGACCGGTTGAGATAGGCACCGGCTTTCAGGTTCTCAGTTACTGAGAGCTCAGCGAAGATCCGACGGCCCTCCATAACCTGGGAGATTCCCTTGCGAACTATGTACGAGGGCTGCTTGTTGGTCAGCTCTTCACCGTCGAAGTGGACAGAACCCTTGGTGATATCGGCCTCATGAACATCGTGCAGACCGGTAATAGCCCTCATCGTGGTTGTCTTGCCCGCGCCGTTGGCGCCGAGCAAGGCGACAATGCGACCGTCGGGCACCTCGAGAGAGATCCCTCGCAGAACGAGGATCACGTCGTTGTAGACGACTTCGAGGTTCTCGACGGTCAACATGTCGTAATCATGGATGTGATGGGTCGCGAAATATGCGACCCATCACTTCCAGGTTTCCTCCTTAGCCTTCAAGCGAGAAGCACGCTCCCGTGAAGTCGTAATCAGCCACCGACTGGTGGGTGTAATCACCAGCGATCAGAGTGAAACCGGTTCCACCAGCAGCAAGGCTGGCCGGATCGAGCTTCACGATGTTGCCGACTCTCTGGAGCTGTTCGTTCATCGAACCGGTGAAGCGCTCGTCGGGGGCTACGCCGCCCATGTCGACGCTCTCCAGACCCTTGGCAGCGGCAAGAATGCCTGCCTGGGTGAGGTCGCCGTTGGCCAATGCAGCCTCGAGGATCCGATGCATGATCGTGGCCTCAACTACGCCCTCGGTGTAGAACTCCGTCGCTGGAATTCCAGCAGCCAGGACCTGCTCGCTGAAAGCAGTGATCCCGGGTGTGCCTGCATCCCACGGGGTCCAGGCCATGCTCATGATCATGTCCGCGGCGGCTTCTTCAGCAATTGGCGAGCCTGGGGCGATGAAACGTGGGCTGAAGGACGGGAATCCTCCGGTCCAGATCGCATCGACTCCAAGACCCACGGCTGCGCTGTAGATGGCCTCCATGTCTTGGGAACGACCGGTCAGATGTACGACATCTGGATTGGCCGCGGCAATGGCGTTGGCAATCTCGTCGGGGTTGGCCGGGCCGTCAGCCTCGGGAATGATGGCTCCCGGCTCGCTGTAGACGACCTCGTAACCGAGTGTCTCAGCAGCCTGAACAGCACCGGCTGCGGCGTCCAAGCCGTAGTCACCGGGGATCGAAGTGATCGCCAGTGTGGACACGTCATTGTTGTCCATGATGTATCCGAGAATGTTGTGCGACTCAACGCAGTACGGCATTCCGTGATGGACGAGATTCGCGTTGAGCGCCTCGTCGGTCCAACCCGAATACCACGTCAGCGGCACAGCAAGGATGTTGTCCTCTGCCAGGTTCGACAGGATTCCGACTGTGTGTGGCGAGCCTGTGCTCTGTGCAATGGCTGCTACTTCGGTGGCCAGCTCCTCATAGAACTGGGTGTGGTTGTCGGTTGAGTAGCCCGTGTCACGAACGACCATCTCCACGGTCCAGCCGTCGATGCCTCCAGCGGCGTTTACTCCCGCCCAGTAGAACTCGACGCCAACGTTGATAGCACCGACCAACGCAGCGAACGGGCCGCTCAGGTCAGACAGATAACCCAACTTGATGACTTTGTTCTCTACGTCGACACCAACATCAGTCAACGGTTCGCCCGACGGAGCAGCCGTCGTCTCCGTTGGAGCCTCTGTCGTGTCGGTCGCCGCGGGCTGAGTCGTATCGGGACTGCTTGCCTCCGTGGTGTCGGTCGATCCATCACCGCCACAAGCGGCGAGGACCATTCCCATCACCAAGAAGACTGCGAGCCACCTGGTTCTTAGCCTCATGGTTTTCCTTCCTCCTCTTTAAGCGGGGTCAATGACCCCAATCGCGACCGCTCAGTAGGTGAACGGCCAACCTTTCCAATAGTTGCGTATACGAATCCAAATCCCGTAGAGCCCCAGCGGCTCGAAAATGATGAAGAAGACAATGAGCAGACCATAGAGCACCTGGTTGAGCTGGAACACGTTCAGACCCGGGCCAGAACCGGGTACCACGCTGAACCACCCTGAGTCGAAAGTGCCTGTGGCAATGAAGAAGTCGGCGACTTGCGCAAACAACCCCTCACCCGTTTTGGCGAGGTTCGATAGTTTCTCCGTTGCGATCTGAACCACCTGAGGTAGGACGACAACGAACAATGCTCCGAGCCACATGCCGCTGGCGATGCCCGCGCCGCCTATCAGAACGATCGCTATCACTTCGACTGAGAGAGGCAACGCAAAGCTCTCAGGTATATCCCGAGTAATGAACGAGGTGAACAGAGCGCCGGCCACACCGGCGAAGAAGGACGAAATGGCGAAAGCCATTGTCTTGTAGCGGAACTCGTCGACACCCGTGATCTCAGCGGCGATGTCGCGGTCTCGAATCGACATAAAGGCGCGTCCAGATCGCGTCCGTTGGATGTTCTTAGCCAACAGCGTGCCAACCACAGCGAAGAAGAGCATCAGGTAGTACGTCTTCGCTTGGCCACTCAGATCAACACCGAACCAAGCACCGTCAGCTGTGAAATCAATGAGAGGTGTTTCCTCCTTCCACAGTTTCAACTCCAGAGGAGGAAAGCTGCGCCCCGACTGCGAACCACCGGTAATGAAGTCGAGATTGCGGAACAGGTGCTGGCCTATGAACACCAGGCCAAGGGTCACTATTGCCAGGTAGAGGCCCCTCACTCTCACGGCAGTCGGAGCAATGATGATTCCAACCAAGGCAGCAACGATCCCAGCCGCAGGGAGCCAAATCCAGATGGGTAGACCCAAACCCCACAATGGTCCCTCGGGTGCTCCCAAGGCTGCCGCTGTGTATGCGCCGATACCCATGAAAAAGGCATGACCGAGGGAGACCTGACCAGCCAGGCCGGTAAGAAGGTTGAGGCCATGAGCCGCCACCAAGAAGATGAAGACCTCGGTGAACACGAGCAGCCAGTCGGTCGCCGAAGCCCACCTGAGCCCTGGAACGAACCCCAGCGGGAGCACCAAAGCGACCAGCAGGGCGAGCGTGACGGTCCCCTTCTTGGTGTTGGTGTTGAGGAGAGCCTGATCAGCCTCGTACGAGGTGTAAAGGAGTGGGCGACCTCTCATACCCGACGTATCTCCTCAGTCCCGAACAGACCATAAGGCCTTATCAGAAGGACGATCAGCATGATTACGTATCCGACGATTGCTGAGAATCCGGCTCCCAAGAAGGCAACATCGGAAAGGTAGGTAGCGGTGGCTGATTCGGCCAAGCCGATGATGAGCCCTCCCACCACTGCTCCCACAATCGAGTCGAGACCGCCGAGCACGATGGCCGGGAAGGCCCGAAATGCAACGAACGCCGTAGCGCTGCTCATGCCGGCCGCCCGTGGGAACACGGACGAGAACACTCCGGCGACACCGGCCAGCATGGCCCCCAAGAACCACGAAAGGGCAAAGATCAGTCCGACCCGAATCCCCTGAGCACGCGCCGCCTCTTGGTCAAACGCAGTTGCGCGCATGGCTACGCCGGTCCGGGTCCGGAAGAAGAGGGCGATCCCAACCACAACAGCCGCGGTCACCCCGAGTTGGACAACTTGGGTTTGGGGGATCACGACACCGCCCAGATTCAGGGTCTGAATGCCCCATGGGTCGGCGAGGGGTCGACCGTCCAGCCCGGCGAGGTCGTCAACGACCGTTCGAAGGACGATGTCCAAACCCACGGTCAAGATGGCGACTTGAAACAGAGGTTCACCGATCATGGGTCGGATAAACAGGCGCTCCAAGATCAGTCCGACAATCCCGCCAGCGAGGACACCAATCAACGCAGCCAACATCCAGGTGAACCAATACGGCGCACCTGGCATCCAGCGGCCCGGGACATTGAGTTCGATCGCCATGACCGCTACGAGAAAGGCCCCGATCGCCACCAGCGCTCCATGAGCGAAGTTGACGACCTGGGTCGCCTTGAAGATCAGGACAAAGCCAAGGGCGAGGAGGGCATAGATCGATCCGATCGCCAATCCGTTGACCACCATTTGGAAGAACCGATCGGCCGCCGAGGCGGTGTCGACCTGCGCGAGAATGGTCAGACTCAAGTTCACTTTCGGTAGATGTCCTCGACGAGATCTCCGAACAAATCAATCATCGAGGAACGCTTCAGCTTCTGAGTCGCCGTGAGCTCACCGTCCTCGTGATCGAGCTCCTTGGGGATCATTCGAAATGACCGAATGTTCTCGACACGGGCAAACTTCTCATTGGTCTGGTTCACGATGCCCTGCATCAACTCGAGGACCTCTGGCTTTTCAGACAGATCGCGGTAGGTGGTGTACGGGATGTTGCGTCGGGTTGCCCAGTCGCCAACCGTGTCGAACTCAATGGCCAGGAGCGCCGAAAGGAACTTGCGACCGTCGCCAATGACCATTGCCTCTTTGATGAACGGTGAGGTCTTCAGGCTGTTCTCGATCTCGGACGGCGAGATGTTCTTGCCACCTGAGGTGATAATGATGTCCTTCATCCGGTCGACGATCTTGACATGGGTTCCGTCCACCCACTCCCCGACATCACCTGTCTTCAACCAGCCATCTTTAGTAAACGCCTCCGCTGTCTTTTCAGGTTTGTTCCAATAACCCTTGAAGACACCGGCGTGCTTGGTCTGGATTTCACCTGTGTCCTGGTCGATACGAAGACCGATGCCCGTATAGGGCTCCCCCACAGTGCCGACTTTGTTCCGTCCCGGGAAGTTGGTGGTTGCCACGGCCGAGTTCTCGGTCATGCCATAGAGCTCGTAAATGGTGATCCCCATACCCAGAAAATCTTGAAGGACCTCAGGTGCGATCGGCGCAGCACCTGATGCGGAGTAGCGAAGACGACGGAGCCCCACCCTCTCCTGAAGCGCCCTAAACACCAGGGGGTACCCAATGGCATAAGCAACTGCCGAAAGCGGAGTGTGCTTGCCGTCGTTTGCAACCCGCTGGCGACCGATAAACCCCGCCAACTTCAGACCAACTGCGAACAGGGCCCGCTTGAAGGGCGTGCCGTCCCGGCCCTTGATGTAAATGCCAGCGTGAATCTTCTCCCAGATCCGAGGCACGGCAAAGAAGATGGTTGGCTGGATCTCTCGGAGGTTCTGCTGAACGGTCTCAATCGACTCGGCAAAGTTCAGCGAGCAACCACTCGAGACTGATGTCCAGGTGGAGAAGATGCGCTCGGCAACGTGACAAAGCGGCAGATAGGTGAGGATGATGTCTTCATCGTTGACCGGCGCAGCCGAACCCCCAAACATGCCCGGGCTACCTAGTCGACCCTCTTCGTGGATCAGACGATCGACACAAAAGGCGAAGTTGCCGTTGGTGAGCATGGCTCCCTTGGGAGGGCCAGTAGTACCCGAGGTGTAGACGAGGGTGATGATGTCGTCCTCGGTCGACTCAGCCATCAGAGCCTCCACGGCCCCCTGATGCTCGGCTCGATGGGCCTTCCCAAGTTCGAGGAAGTCCTCCCAGAACAAGAAGCGTTCGTCGTCGCGCCACTTGCGGAACCCCCGAGGCTCCACGTGGATGATCTTGCGCAGGGCCGGAAGCGAATCGATCACCTCCATGACCTTGTCGGCCTGCTCCTGGTCTTCAGCCAGGTGAACTTCAGCCCCAGAGTCCGAGAGCAGGTACTCGACCTCGGCCGCCGGATTGGTCGGGTAAAGCCCAACGGTCACACCGCGGATAGCGACTGTCGCCATATCGAGGATCACCCATTCGGGTCGATCCTCGGAGTGAATCGAAACTCGGTCGCCAACGGAGACTCCCAGAGCCAACAGGCCATGAGCAGCATCGAGGATCAGATCCCAATACTCAGCCCAGGTCGTTTCCTGCCAGATTCCGAAGTCCTTTTCACGAAACGCAACCTTGTCGGGTCGCTCCGCGGCGTGCTCTCGAACCATCGCCGCTGCCGTCCTGAAACCAACGTCCGCCGACGCAGCATCGGGGCGCTCAACCACCGTCGTCATCGCATGTCCTCGATCATGGAGTGATGCGAGCCTAGAGAGTTCTCGACTCACGCGTCGTCCATCTCTGCCCCCTATCGGTAGGCGGATTCGGACCTAGCTGCCTCGGCTCCACTCAGACCCTCCCGGCCAAAACTCCTTCTTCCAAATGGGTGCGGTGTTCTTTAGTTCCTCGATGATGTAGCGAGCCGCTTCGAATGCGTCGCCTCGGTGGGCACATGAAACCGCCACCACCACCGAGGCCTCACCGAGATTCACGACACCGGAACGATGCTCAACGACTGCATTGAGGATGGGCCACTGATCGGCAGCTTCGGACACCATGCGTGCGATTTCGGACTCCACCTTCTCGGCATAAACCTCATAGTCGAGGTGGGTAACGCCGGTCTTGCCTTCCGAATGATCACGCACTGTCCCGACGAACACGACGGTGGCTCCGGCGTCAGTGCGACCAACTTCTCCGGCCACCAGCCCGACATCGATCGGATCATCACCGACTCGGACTCGTATCGATTGGCGAGAACCGTCCATAGAATCCCCACCATATGACGAGTTTCCAACCGCCGGAGCCCCCGACGGTTGAGCAGCCGACGCCAACGAGCCCACAGAAGAGTCGCCAAAACGACCCATGGGGGATAGTTCTCGGGATCGTTGGAGGCGTCCTCCTTGGAACGGGACTCACGTTCGCAATCCTCGGTGCGGTGGGTGTTTTCGAAGAACCCACACCTCCAACTCTTCCGCCCCCTCCAACGCTGACCATCCCTCCTCCCTCAGCATCACCTCCGACCATCGGCGACCAACCCACTGCAGCTGACCTGGCTGCCGCGGTGATCCCGTCCACCGTGGCGGTCGAGGTCAACTCATTCATCCTCGAAGGCAGCGGAAGCGGTGTCGTGTTCGGAACCGACGGGCACGTGGTTACCAACCATCACGTCGTGGAGGGTGCTTCGTCGGTTGCTGTCGTCTTCTCGGACGGAGCGAGATTCGAGGCAGAGATCGTTGGATCCGACCCGTTGACCGACCTGGCGGTGCTCAGGGTCACCCGTCAAGACATCACGTCGATCGCGCTCGGTAATTCGGACAGTCTGATGATCGGCGAAAGGGCTATAGCCGTCGGGAACCCGCTCGGCCTTCGCGGCGGTCCCACAGTGACATCCGGAATCGTGTCTGCACTCAATCGCAGCCTTCAGCCGCAAAACAGCGCCACCTTGTATGGCTTGGTCCAAACAGACGCCCCCATCGCACCAGGATCAAGCGGAGGAGCGCTGGTCGACGGATCCGGCAGGCTGATCGGAATAACCACTGCAATCGCTGTCTCTGAGGTGGGCCCAGAGGGCCTCGGCTTCGCCGTACCAGTGGACCTCGTGGTTGGCGTTGTCAAAGATCTGATCACCCACGGCGAAGTCCGCCACGCCCTGTTGGGGATCAACGGGAGAACGGAATCGGCCAGCGACGGACCGGCCGCCTTTCCGGTCGGCGTGCTGGTCGAGGATCTTGCGTCAGGATCGGCCTATGAGTCTGCGGGAGGGCAGGTGAACGACGTAATCGTGGCCATCGATGACCACCAGGTGAAGACGTTCGAAGGCCTCCTTGCTCGGTTGCGAAGAATGCGTGCAGGACAAGTCGCCGACTTACGTATCCTTCGGGCAGATGGAGAAGCTGTCCTGTCCGTGACCCTTGGAAGGTTCGAGCCATGAGCGACGACCTTTTCTCGAGGCTGTTTGAGCTCTTCAACCAGCCTGGTCCGGTCAACTGGAAGCTGGCGGCGGAGGTAAGTCGGCACCTGGCAGGCGAACGTGAGCCAATCGAACCGTGGGCAGCCGAGGAGTTCCGGGAGCTGACTCGTCTGACAGAAACGAGGTTGGAGCTGGTGGCACCCTTCCGTCTTCGGCCGGCGGAGGACGTCATCCCACTCGATGGCCGTACCTGGGCCGAGAAGAGCCTCGAGGGATACGCCCCACTCGTTGAGCCCTTCGCCGGAGCGATCGGAACCGACGAGATGAGCGCCATCATGGGCCAGCTCGCTCCGGCCATGATCGGCCTGCAGGTCGGCTCGCTCGTGGGTGGACTGTCAACGTGGGCAATGGCATCGTTCGACGCTGGGCTGCCGCCGTTTCCTCAAGGTCCGCTCCGATTGATTGTTCCCAACATCGAGGCGTTCGACATGCCCGAAGTGGATCGGAGAGAAGTAAGACTCTGGGTCGCCGCAAATGAGGTCTCGTTTCGTGCGGTTTCTGACATTCCTTGGATTCACGATCACCTGGCATCCCTATTGAATGACTACGCAGCGGCGAGCCAGATAGATCCGTCCAAGCTGTCTGGCCTCGTGCTCGGTGGGGGCGACCCCATTGCACTCGAGAAGGCGATTGAGGAAGCTGGAGGTCTTGAGGGCCTGGTCGGAGGAGACGAGGCAGAGGGACCGCGCCGCGAGCTTGAAGCGTTTCTCGGAACTCTCAGCGGTTGCGCCCGCCTTCTGGCTCGGAGAGCCATTTCCGACCTGTGCCCAGCCTTCGACGAGATCACCGAGCGACGCGATCGAAACCGATCCGGAAGGCCAGCGACTCAGGCGATAGGTGTCGATGCTGTTCCCGCCGAGACCATCGCAGCCGGCGACGAGTTCAATCAGGAAGTCGAAAGGCGCTATGGAGACGACGCTCTGGAGACTCTTTGGGCGGACCCGACCCGGATGCCGTCAGCGTCCGAGTTGAGTGACCCCACCGAGTGGGCGGCTCGAGTCTTGCTGGACGGTTGGACGTAGGCGGTTCTGCAATGCCACTCGAAATCGGATCCACCGCACCTCAGTTTTCGTTGCCAAATCAGCATCGTGAGGCTGTCAGCTTGGATGACCTCGCCGGAGCGCCTGCCGTCCTGGTATTCATCCCTTTTGCATTCACGTCGACCTGTGAAGGTGAGCTATGCGAAATTCGGGATCATGGCGGTGCCTTCAACCATGGCGGCGCGCGAGTGGTCGCAATAACCTGCAACACGCTCCACGCCAACCGAGCCTGGAGCGAGTCCCAGGGCTTCGAGTTCGACATCCTCTCCGATTTCTGGCCCCATGGCGACGTATCGAGGGAGTACCAAACGTTCAACGAGCTGGGCGGCTACGCCGAACGAACGACTTACTTCCTCGATCGGCAAGGAACGATCACCAAGGTTCTGGCTTCGGCTCACATCGGTGAGGCCCGGCCCTTCGACGAGTATCTAGCGGCCCTGGCCTAGCCGAAGAGAGCCCGCCACCAACGGCGGAAGATCCCAGGATCTCTGGGGTGGGGAAACTCCGAGAGAACCGCAGCATGAAGATCGGGGGGAAGATCACCGACGAGGGCCATACCTCCCGAACCACCTTGCCACGCATAGGTCACATACCCGGCTGAGAACGATCGGTTGTATATGCCCGAATCCAGTTCCGCGACGACAGACCCCGGAACCTCAACGAGCGCCCTTGCCTGGAAGACCGCGAACGAGAAGAACCCGTCTGAGTAGTAGGCGAAGGCAAACCCATCGGCATCCTCATAGACGTCCAGCATCTCAAACCCGGCCACCTCACCTGGCAAGCCTTGACCGGCTCCCTGGTTGATAACCGTGACTTCGGCGTCATCGGAGAACGCGGCTAACTCCGCCAGACCTTGTTCGAACGACACGAACCGCCTCTCGCAGTAGCGCGAACCATCCGCACTCAAGGTGACCACGTGCATCAGCGCGCCAGTGGCATCGTCGAAAACCAACTCTGCTCTGGGGGTTCCGTCCCGCAGCAAGCGATACGACATTGCCGAACGACCAAGGAACTCGACACTCGATCCGTCCTCGACCACATACCGGGGTTGGGCCGTCGAGCCGGCTGAGTCGACCGACGTGCCCGAAACAAACCCGTCGCCATCGCGCACGGTCCAGCCACCCGCACCAACTGAGAGTTGTGCATCGTCCCCAGGGGAGTTCACACGAATGGTTCCTCGGTCCTGTTCCATCTCCAAAAGAGCGTCTCGAACCCCGTCAGGTGTCGAACAAGAGATGATCTGCTCCGCGCTGAACGAGGCTTCCGAACTGCGGTCCAGCAGCTCGTCGAGGTCTGCTGCGAGGACAGGCGTGGCCGGAAGAACTAGGAGACCGGCGACCAGAACCAGACGTCTCATTCGGACAACTCCGCCGGTAGCGGAACGATCTTGGCCGGACCGAACGCCGGGTCAAGCGAGGCCCTTGCCCCAAAGCGGCTGGTCAGTTCATCGATCGAAACGGTCCCCGGGTCGGGGGTGACCAGGGCGGCCACCGCAACAACGCTCGCCACCACCGCTGCGGCCACACCGGCCCAGAGACCCTTCTGACGCCGCAAGGGGACGACAATTGGATCGGCCTCCGGAACCAAACCCAGCGGAAGCTCGAGTACAGGCAGGGAACGGACGGCCATCCTGACGGACTGAAGTGCTTCTAGCTCGTTGGCGCACCGCCCACAGGAACTCATGTGGCCGACCAACTGACCTCGCTCGTCAGCGGTCAGTTCGCCATCCAGATATGCACTGATCATCTCGGATGGGTGAGTCATGCCAGCCGATCCCTCAACATCTTCCTCCCGCGATGAATTCGACTGCGCACAGTACCGATCGGGGCAGCCACCGCGAGTGCGATCTCCTCGTATGAGAGCCCAACGACGTCGCAGAGAACGACCGCCTCTCTGAAATCGATGGGCAACTCGAGAAGAGCCTTCTGAATGTCATCCCCGAGTGCGATGCGGTCGAATTCAACATCAGCCGAGGGGCTAGAGACTTTGTCCCACCGATCGAACTCTTCTGGGAGCGGTGCCGTTGGGCGTCGCTTCTTGCGTCTGACATCGTCGAGGAATGCGTTCCTCGTGATACGCCACAGCCAGCCTTCGAAGCTTCCCGGCTGATAGCTGGCCAGCCCGCGTCGGACTCTGAGCAGGACCTCCTGGACGAGATCATGAGCATCGTCCGGATTGCCGGTGAGCCGATAGGCGAAGTTATAGATTTTCCGGCCGTAGACACGGGCTACCTCTTCCCATGTGAGCGGTATGGACTCCATCTGGGAGACCTACTCGACTAACGACGCGCTGGGCTTTTCAGTTCCTAGGAATCCGAGAGGTCGGACTCCTCTTTGGAACCGTCTTCGATCCCCTTCCGGAACTCCCGAGCAGAAGCACCGAGTGAGCGCGCCAGGTCAGGCAGCTTCCGGGCACCGAATAGCAGAAGGACCACCAGCAAGATGATGAGCCACTCTTGTCCTCTAGGCACTTAAACCTCCTTGTTGGCCATGCTACCCGGCCTTGCGTTCTGGTTCGCGGCCTAGCCCACAGCCATCGAATCGATGAACTGTTGCAGCCGCTCTCGGGTGACGAAACGAACCTTCGGCTGGTTCCGTTCGATGTCGTAGACGGCAAACGGGCCGTATTTGTCAGAAACCAACATCCCACGATCGGCACCAGAGGAGGCGAACTCGCCAATGAACCTGCGAATCACTCCCTCGTCCAACTCCGGATGCCCGCCCTCTTCGTGGGCATGGGTGTAGATGTAGGTGGTGTTGCCGCCCTTCATCGCAATGTACGAGCCAGGCGTTGAATGCTCGGTCAGGGAGTAGCCGAAGATCCGAAGGAGTGAAATGACGAAGTCGGGACCGTCGATTGCGTCGGGGTCGCTGCCAGCGGCTCGTAGGCCTCGCTCGAGACCTTTGGGGATTTTCAGCTCGTCCTTGAGGGAGCCGAGGTCGTCGGAGGGGGCCCTTGCAGCAGTGTCGTATGACACCGAATGGTCAGTCTCCTGATCAAAGGGGGCAGCGAACGGATCGTGGGCAACATGCTGAAAGCCGAAGGTGCCATCCGCTGGAGGAGGGGGCAATTGACCTGGCTCGGGAAGGGGTGCGCGGCCAACCTCTCTGGCCGGATCACCCGCATTCACAACGATCTCCGTAACTCCGTCGATCGGAAGATGCTTCCTCTTATCCCGAACTACCTCGACGGCTTGGGCCACAAGTAGGTCGTTGAGGACCTCGTCGTCGTCATCTCCCAGCGGGACCGAAAAGGTGACTATTGCCTCCTCTCCGACGACGTGAAATGAGTCGACAGGAGCGGTCCCGGCCATTTCGTCGGCAAACAGATCTTTTGCCGTCGAGAGGCCCGACCCGTAGGCCGCATTCGACTGATTCTCGGCCGCTTTCATCTTCTCCCGCCTAGAGCGGAAGAGATTCCCCACTACGAGGAGCACGACGATTATCGCTAACACGATCAGAAAAGGTTCCACGATGTCCAATCCTTGGGAGTCACGACCTGAGTTTATTCCGACTCGGCCCCGCTCCCGAAGTCGGCCTCATCGTTCCCATCAAAGTCAGCGAGAACGACCTCGGCTGTCGGTTCATCTGCTCCCGCGTTCAGACGGTCGATGAGCCTGCGACGAGACGGCTCCGACCCAAACGCCGTCACCACGTCACCGGCATGAAGGATCGTTCCGCCAGATGGAATCAGAACATCACGTTCCCTTCTGACAGAAACCAAGGTCAAACCCTCGGGCCAGGTCACCTCCCGGACTGTCCGTCCCGCCGCAAGGCTCCCCGGAGGGACGCGGAAGTCGAAATAGCCTGCTCCTGGTTGAGTTCGCTGAGCCAATCGTTGACGCTTCAGGTTGTGCTCCGTCGAGGCCGACAGGGCACGGTGATAGGCAGTGACCGCTTCTTCTCGTCGGAACAAACCGACCAGGCACCCCGGGTCATCATCAGCAACTACCGGGAGTCGACCAACTCCCAAAGCCGCCATTCGCTCGAGAGCCACGGAAACGGGAGTAGAAGGCGAAACGGTTACCGGCCGCGGTGTCATGACATCCCGCACCTGCGCCGTCTCAAAGGGACGATCGGTTCTCGTCATGTCAGACACAGTGACAATGCCGACCAATCTTTCGTCCTCAACCACAGGAACCCCATGCGACCGATGACGATCCAGCAGTGCTTCGACATCGACCAAGGTCTCGTCTGGGGAGGCAACAAATGGAGGCGGTTGAGCAACGCTACCCACCGTCACTGTGTCGAGAAGGTCGACTTCGCCGGACTTCGGAAGCTCGATCCCCTTGCGTCGCAATGCCATTGTGTAGACGGAGTCCCGAAGAAACTTCTCCGACAAGAACGTTGCCACCGTCGCCGTCAACATGAGAGGGAGGATCAATCCGTAGTCCCGGGCCCCCGTCACCTCGAACACGATGAGAATCGCCGTCAGCGGAGCGCGGCCCACCACGGCGAACATCGCAGCCATACCGACAACAGCGAAGGCGCCGGACTGCAGTTCGGCTCCGCCGAGGTCTCCTATCAGCCGAGCAAAAGCACTCCCCAACGCTGCGCCGATGAAAAGCGAAGGCATAAAGGCTCCACCCGAGGCACCCGATCCGATCGTGAAGGTGGTTGCGATAAGCTTGGCTGCCGCCAACGCAAGAAGAACCCACCAAACGTCACCCGCAGCCCCCGTGATGTCAGCAATCCGTTCCTCCAAAAGCAGAGCGTTCAAGACTGACCTCCCGGTACCCTTGACTGCCGGCTCGATGACCACAAGGGCCGCAACCAAAACACCAGCCAGAAGCGGACGGATAACCCCGAGTTGCTGAGCCCGGCGATGGCTGTACGACTCCACCAGGTCGAGCAGGCGAAGGAACAAGAAGCCGACGCCCACCACAACAAGCCCTAGGAGTCCGTACCACCAGAGATCGGCGAAGGAAGCAAGACCATAGGTTCCCGCATTGAGGGCGATCTCACCCCCAACCAGATTCTGTGACGTCACCGCTGCGGTGACCGATGCAACAACGATCGCGGACATGTGCCGAGGGGCCCAGGAGACCAAGATCACCTCCAAGGCAAAGAGCATCCCCGCAATTGGAGTGTTGAAGGCGGCGCCGATGCCCGCTCCTGCCCCGGCTGCGACGAGAGATCGCACCTGGTCTTCACCCATGTTGAAGCGCCTCGAGAACCACGATCCAATTGCCGCACCGATCTGAACGATCGGACCCTCGCGACCGGCCGAACCGCCCAGCCCGACCGTGAGGCCTGTAGCCAAGATCTTGAGCGGTGCCACGCGTCCCCGTATGTGACCGCTTCGAACCAAGAGGGCCTCAGTTGCTGACGGGACACCGTCACCAGCCACCTCGGGGGCAAATCGGCGAGCCAGCCACCAGGCCAGCGCAAAACCAATGGGGATCAACAAGAAAGACAACGCGGCATTGTCGGAATCGGCCAGGTGAGCAATCGACTCCATGACCACGACCAGGGCCGCGGCCCCAACGCCAACGCCGACGCCCACCAGGGCAGCGAGCAGCAGAAAGCCACCCGCATCTCTACCCGCCAAAGCATCGAAAGCCGGAACTCGCCGCAGATTGAGCTTCTGATTGAGCACCGAACTGAAGCGTAGAGCGCCAGAATCGACGAACCTATGAAGACCCACGTCGGTCGAACGATCGATCCCCGATATCCCACCAACATTGCCTTGCTTGCCTTGGCCGCCATCGCTGGGATCACTGGAGCTGTGATGGCTCTCAACGGCGGCAACTGGAGCCTGATGTGGCAGGCGCCGGTGCACTCGTTCCTGATCTGGACCCTTCTTCGCGAGATCGCGCCCGATCACGAATGGGAAGCATTGATCGGTGCCCTGGTCACGGGAATCTGGGTGCTACTAGGTGGACCTACGCTGGCGGGATTGGCGATCGGCGGTCTGATGCTCGCCGGTCGACTGGTCCTGGGATCGGTTGGTAGGCGCCCTCTACCCACCGACGTCGCAGCCATCGCGGTAGGAGCCAGCGCAATTGCCCACACAGCCGAGGGGTGGGTCGCCGGCTTCGGCCTCGGAGTCGCCCTATTCGTCGAAGATCACATGTCGGACCAGAGTCGGCCGAGCCAGCAATGGGGCGCGGCCGGTGCCGCTGCCGGGGCGACGATCGTTGCAGCATTAACCGACGTTCTGCCCCAGACCCTCACAAACATCGATCCCGGGCGGGCAGTCGTGGCAGTCATCCTCGCTCTCATCCTCATCGGGCGCGACCCCGCTCCGCCCACCACCAGGGTGGACGCTCGTCACGCTGCGCTGATCCGAGTCGACCGGCTTCACGCAACTCGTTCGCTGGTCGGGATTCTGGTTGTGGCAACCGCCCTCGTTGTCGGGGCGCGGGCGGAAGGCATCGCTCCAATCCTCGCCGCCTTCCTCATCGCCGTCATCACCAACGAGATCCGCCGCGCCTAAGAGTTTCTATAGCAACAGGTGGCGGTTTCGCCCCCTGGTGCACGCGGAACACGGCTCTCGCCGATATCGGTAAGTTGGCCCAATGTGTCGCTCAATCAAAAGGCTCAGGGAGGGAGCGGTTCCCGCTCCCGAAAACGAAATCGAGGCGGCTGCCCGTCAGTTCGTCCGCAAGATCTCCGGATTCACCAAACCAGCCGCCCACAACACCGAGGTCTTCGAAGAAGCCGTGGCTGAGATCAGCGCCTCATCGCAAAGACTGCTCGCCAGCCTCCAAATACGCGGGACCTAGCGCGTTGCTATAGCAACAAGTTGCGGAATCCGCCCCTTAATGCACGTGCAACGCTTCAAAGAGGGGTGCCCAGGCCTCCACGAGAAGCGTTGAGGAGAGCCCGGTAGCCAGCTGCCACGTCTTGGGCTGCCACTCCAACGCTCTTGAACACCGTGGTGGGGGCATCGCCGGGAGCCATGCCGGAAAGCACATCCCTCAAGGTTGCGTCCGGCGATACGGCGGCCTGAATCAAGTCCCCGGCCTCGGCGGCTGCGGCCTCAACATCATCAACCATCACGAAGCTCTTCCTGAGTAAACCCGGATTCAGCTCCGCCATCTCAGGTGTGAACGCTCCAACCGCGTTGACATGGGTGCCCGAACGCACCGTGTCGTCAGCGAACAGCGGGGTGCGAGCCGGCGTGGCGCACGACACCACGTCAGCCTGTGCTACGGCTTCGTCCGCATCAGCCATAGGCTCTCCCCCAATCTGGGAGGCAAGTCGCTCGGCGCTTTCCAGAGTGCGAGACCACACCAGCACGCGATTGATGGGCCGAACAGCCCTCACGGCCTCAACCTGGTCCGAGGCCATGGCACCAGCGCCA